>NZ_CP045399.1:0-3799380 GCF_009363675.1 Halomonas sp. THAF12
GTGTCGCTCGCTCTCTGGCAACAATGTCTGGATACCCTGCAGGACGAACTGAGTTCTCAGCAGTTCAACACCTGGATTCGCCCCTTGCAGGCGGAGGAAGGTGAGGCCAACCAGCTGCGTCTGCTGGCACCCAACCGCTTCGTGCGCGACTGGGTCAGCGACAAGTTCGCCAAGCGCATCAGCGAGCTCATGCGTGAACTGTCGCCGGCCAAGCCGCCCAAGGTGGTGGTGACCGTGGGCAGTCGGCGCGTGGCGTCGCCGGCCCCGCAGACCCGCGAACTGGGCGACCCCGTCTCCGCCGCGCCTCGGGCCCCGGCGGTACAGACCCCGCCGCGCGGCGACGTGGCCGACGAGAGCGAGATCGACCAGCTGCGTGACGAGGGCGGCGACGTGCCCCGCCGGCCCGGCAGCGAGCGCCAGGTGCAGGTGGAAGGCAGCCTCAAGCACAACAGCGGCCTGAACCCGAGCTTTACCTTCGAGACCTTCGTCGAGGGCAAGTCCAACCAGCTGGCCCGGGCCGCTTCCCGTCAGGTCTCGGAGAATCCCGGTGGCGCCTACAACCCGCTGTTCCTCTATGGCGGCGTCGGCCTCGGTAAGACCCACCTGATGCATGCCGTCGGCAACGCCCTGGCCGGGCGGCGCGAGAACGCGCGGGTCGTCTACCTGCACTCCGAGCGCTTCGTCGCCGACATGGTCAAGGCGCTGCAGCTCAACGCCATCAACGACTTCAAGCGCTTCTACCGCAGCGTCGATGCGCTGCTGATCGATGACATCCAGTTCTTCGCCGGCAAGGAGCGCTCCCAGGAGGAGTTCTTCCACACCTTCAATGCCCTGCTCGAGGGTGGCCAACAGATGATCCTGACCTCGGATCGCTATCCCAAGGAGATCAGCGGGGTGGAGGAGCGCCTCAAGTCGCGCTTCGGCTGGGGGCTGACGGTGGCCATCGAGCCGCCGGAGCTCGAGACCCGGGTGGCGATCCTGATGAAGAAGGCCGACCAGGCCAAGGTCGATCTGCCCCATGACGCCGCCTTCTTCATCGCCCAGAAGATCCGCTCCAACGTCCGCGAGCTGGAGGGCGCCCTGAAGAAGGTCATCGCCGATTCCCACTTCATGGGGCGGCCGATCACCCAGGACTTCATCCGCGAATCGCTCAAGGACCTGCTGGCCCTGCAGGACAAGCAGGTCGGGGTCGACAATATCCAGCGCACCGTCGCCGAGTACTACAAGATCAAGCTCGCCGATCTGCTCTCCAAGCGGCGCTCGCGCTCGGTGGCCCGCCCCCGCCAGGTCGCCATGGCGCTGGCCAAGGAGCTGACCAACCACAGCCTGCCGGAGATCGGCGACGCCTTCGGCGGACGCGACCACACCACCGTGCTGCACGCCTGCCGCAAGGTGCAGGCGCTTCAGGAAGAGAACGCGGACATCCGCGAGGACTACAAGAATCTGCTGCGTCTGCTGACCAGCTGATTGCCCGAATGCGAAGGGCCGGGCGCGGCGCCGGCCCCCATCCCTCCAGGACAAGAGAAGTGGAGTCGACATGAAATTTTCCATCTCCCGTGAAGCGCTGCTGCGCCCGCTGGCGCTGGTCGCCGGCGTGGTGGAGCGTCGTCAGACCCTGCCGGTGCTGTCCAACGTGCTGATTCAGGTCGAGCAGGACCAGGTCTCGCTGACCGGCACCGACCTCGAGGTCGAGCTGATCGGGCGCACCGTGGCCAGCCAGGTCGAACAGCCGGGCGGCATCACCGTGCCGGCGCGCAAGCTGATGGACATCTGCAAGTCGCTGCCCGACCAGTCCGAGATTCAGCTGTCGCTGGAAGAGGGGCGGGCGGTGCTGCGCAGCGGCCGCTCGCGTTTCACGCTTTCGACCCTGCCGGTGGCCGAATTCCCGAGCATCGAGGACGGCCAGAGCAGCGTCGAGCTGAGCCTGCCGCGCGGCACCCTCAAGCACCTCATCGACTCCACCTCCTTCGCCATGGCGCAGCAGGACGTGCGCTACTATCTCAACGGCATGCTGCTGGAGTTCGCCAGCAACCTGGTGCGCGCGGTGTCCACCGACGGCCACCGCCTGGCGGTCTGCTCGCGTCCGGCCGAGATCCAGGTCGAGCCGTCACAGAAGCTGATCGTGCCGCGCAAGGGCATCCTCGAGCTGGTGCGCCTGCTCGACGACAGCGACGAGCCGGTCAGCCTGACCCTCGGCGCCACCCACATCCGCGCCCACACCGGCGACTTCACCTTCACCTCCAAGCTGGTGGACGGCAAGTTCCCCGACTACGAGCGGGTGGTGCCGCGCAACGGCGACAAGGTGTTCATCGCCGATCGCTCCGAGCTGCGTCAGGTCCTGTCGCGTACCGCCATCCTCTCCAACGAGAAGTACCGCGGCGTGCGCCTCAACCTGGAGGAGGGCAACCTGCGGGTCATGGCCAACAATCCCGAGCAGGAAGAGGCCGAGGAGAACGTGGCCATCGAATACGCCGGGCCGGCCATGGAGATCGGTTTCAACGTCGGCTATCTGGTGGACGTGCTCAACGTGCTCGACCAGGAGCGGGTGCAGATGACCCTGGCCGATCCCAACAGCAGTGCGCTGATGGAAGAGACGGGCGGCGGCGACGCCCTCTACGTCGTCATGCCCATGCGCCTCTGACGGAATGCCCCTCGATCGTCTCTCCTTCCAGGGCCTGCGCAACCTGCAGGCCCTGGAGCTCGCGCCCGGGCCGGGCATCAATCTCTTCACGGGCGCCAACGGCAGCGGCAAGACCAGCCTGCTCGAGGGCATCCACGTGCTGGGCATGGGGCGTTCGTTCCGCACGCGCCGCCTGCCCAACGCCATCGCCCACGATGCCGAGAGCCTGACTCTCCACGGTCGCCTGGTGGGCGACCCGCCCGTTCCGCTCGGCGTGCGCCGCCGCCGCGACGCCGAGGAGCTCGAGCTGCGTCTCGGCGGCGAGCGCCTGGACCGCCTCTCGGGGCTGGTCGAGGTGCTGCCGCTGCAGCTGATCAATCCCGACGCCTTCCGCCTGCTCGAGGGCTCGCCGGCCGGCCGCCGCGAGTTCCTCGACTGGGGCGTGTTTCACGTGAAACACGATTTTCTCGACGCCTGGCGGCGCTATCGTCGGGCCCTCAAGCATCGGAATGCCCTGCTCAGGCATGGTAGAATGCACGATGCTTCACTGGATGCCTGGGAGCAGGAACTGGTGCTGTGGGGCGAACGACTGGACGCCCTGCGTCGCGACTGGATGGCGGACTTCCAGCCGGTGTTCAGCGAGACCCTGGCCGGGTTGATCGAGCTGCCGGGCCTGACCCTGCGCTATTCGCGGGGCTGGGACCGCAAGCGCTCCCTGGCCGAGGTGTTGCAGCAGGGGCGGGACACCGATCGCCAGATGGGATTCACGCAGCAGGGGCCGCAGCGGGCCGACCTGGGCATTCGCCTCGACCGGCGGCCGGCCGTGGAGGTGCTCTCACGGGGCCAGCAGAAGCTGGTGGTGAGTGCCCTGAAGCTGGCCCAGGGGCGTCTGCTGGAGCAGGCCACGGGCCAGTCCTGCGTCTATCTGATCGACGACCTTCCCGCCGAACTGGACGAAGCGCACCGCCGAGTCTTCTGCACCTGGCTGGAACGGATGCGCTGCCAGGCATTCATCACCAGTGTCGACCCGGAGGCGCTGGACGGCGCGTGGAGCGCGCAGACGCCGGTGGCGATGTTTCACGTGAAACGCACCGAATCGGGGCAGGGGCAGCTGCTGCCAATGGACAGACAGACTTCATGACGGAGTAGTCAATGAGCGAACAGGCTTACGACTCATCGAGCATCAAGGTCCTCAAGGGCCTGGATGCGGTACGCAAGCGGCCCGGCATGTACATCGGCGACACCGACGATGGCACAGGCCTGCACCACATGGTGTTCGAGCTGGTGGACAACTCCATCGATGAGGCCCTGGCCGGCTATTGCAGCGAGATCCGGGTGATCATCCATCCGGACGAGTCGATCACGGTCAGCGACAACGGCCGCGGCATTCCGACCGACGTGCACGAGGAAGAGGGCGTGTCGGCGGCCGAGGTGATCATGACCGTGCTGCACGCGGGCGGCAAGTTCGACGACAACTCCTACAAGGTCTCCGGCGGCCTGCACGGCGTCGGGGTCTCGGTGGTCAACGCGCTCTCCGAGGAGCTCAAGCTGACCATCTGGCGCAACGAGCAGGTCCACGAGCAGGTCTACCGTCATGGCGTGCCCGTGGCGCCGCTGTCGGTGGTCGGCAAGACCGAGCAGAGCGGCAGCCGGGTGCACTTCCGGCCGTCGCCCGAGACCTTCCACAACATCGAGTTCCACTACGATGTGCTGGCCAAGCGTCTGCGCGAGCTGTCCTTCCTCAACTCCGGCGTCGCCATCCGGCTGATGGACGAGCGCACCGGCAAGGAAGAGCTGTTCCACTACGAGGGCGGCCTCAAGGCGTTCGTCGACCACCTGAACACCAACAAGACGGTGCTCAACCCGGTCTTCCACTTCAACATCGAGCGCGAGGACGGTGTCGGCGTCGAGATCGCCATGCAGTGGAACGACACCTTCGCCGAGAACATCTTCTGCTACACCAACAACATTCCCCAGCGGGATGGCGGCACCCACCTGGCCGGCTTCCGTGCCTCGCTGACGCGCACGCTGAACCACTACATCGAGGCCGAGGGCCTGCTCAAGAAGGCCAAGGTCAGCACCTCAGGCGACGACGCCCGCGAGGGCCTGACCGCGATCATCTCGGTCAAGGTGCCGGACCCGAAGTTCTCCTCCCAGACCAAGGACAAGCTGGTCTCCTCCGAGGTGAAGACCGCGGTGGAGCAGGAGATGGGTCGGCAGTTCGCCGAGTACCTGGTCGAGAAGCCGAACGAGGCCAAGTCCATCGTCAACAAGATGCTGGACGCGGCCCGCGCCCGCGAGGCGGCGCGCAAGGCCCGCGACATGACCCGTCGCAAGGGCGCGCTGGACATCGCCGGCCTGCCCGGCAAGCTGGCCGACTGTCAGGAGAAGGACCCGGGCCTCTCCGAGCTGTTCCTGGTCGAGGGTGACTCGGCCGGCGGCAGCGCCAAGCAAGGCCGCGATCGTCGTACCCAGGCGATCCTGCCGCTCAAGGGCAAGATCCTCAACGTCGAGAAGGCGCGCTTCGACAAGATGCTGTCCTCGGCCGAGGTCGGCACCCTGATCACCGCGCTGGGCTGCGGCATCGGGCGCGAGGAGTTCAACCCCGACAAGCTGCGCTACCACTCCATCATCATCATGACCGATGCGGACGTGGACGGCTCCCACATCCGGACCCTGCTGCTGACCTTCTTCTTCCGCCAGATGTCGCAGCTGATCGAGCGCGGTCACGTGTACATCGCCCAGCCGCCGCTCTACAAGATCAAGCGCGGCAAGCAGGAGAGCTACCTCAAGGACGAACAGGCGCTCACCGACTATCTGACCACCACCGCCCTGGACGGCGCACGCCTGCACGTGAGCGCCGAGGCCCCGGGCATCGGCGGCGAGCACCTGCAGTCGCTGGTGGATCAGTATCGTGACGTGATGCGCCGCATCGAGCGCCTGTCGCGGGTCTATCCGGACGTGGTGCTACGCAAGATCGTCCACGCCGCGCGCGTCGAGGGCGAGGAGAGCCTGCGCGACCGTGCCGCGATGCAGGGCTGGATCGACTACCTGCAGCGCGAGATGGATGCCCTGGTGGACTACGAGGGTGGCCCGCGCTACCACTTCCGCCTGGAAGAAGACAGCGAGCGAGGCTTCTACCTGCCGGCGGTGACCCTGCTCGCCCACGGCGTCACCAGCGACTACGTGTGGGGCGTCGACTTCTTCACCAGCGCCGACTACCGCGCCATCGCCGGCCTCGGCGAGACCCTGGACGGTCTGGTCGAGGAGGGCGCCTTCGTGGCCCGCGGCGAGCGTCAGCAGGCGATCGGCAGCTTCTACGATGCCCTGGAGTGGCTGATGAACGAGGCCCAGCGTGGCCTGTCCATCCAGCGCTACAAGGGCCTGGGCGAGATGAACCCGGAGCAGCTGTGGGAGACCACCATGGATCCCGAGACGCGGCGCATGCTGCGCGTCTCCATCGAGGATGCCGTGGCCGCCGACATGATGTTCAACACCCTGATGGGTGACGAGGTCGAGCCGCGCCGCGACTTCATCGAGCGCAACGCCCTGGTGGCCAACCTGGATATCTGATCCCCGGCACGATGTTTCACGTGAAACATCGCTGGCGCCGCGCACAAGAAAACCCCGAAGGTTAAGCCTTCGGGGTTTTCTTTTTGCTGTGGGCGACTCCCGTCTGCGCCGACTGGCAGCTTACGGCTGTCGTTCGAGCAGCCAGTCGACGAAGCCGGCCAGGTCGTCGAACACCCGTGTCTGATCGTCACTCGCGCGCTCGGGATGCCTGGCCAGGGTCCGTTCGCCCTTGCCGGTGCGTACCAGCACCGCTCGGCAGCCGACCGCTTCGCCGGCTTCCAGGTCGCGCAGGCTGTCGCCGACCATCCAGCTGCCGGTGAGGCTCTCGAGTTCGAGAGCGGCCCCCAGCCGCTCGAGCAGCCCGGGCAGTGGCTTGCGGCAGTCGCAGTTATCGTCGGGGCCATGCGGGCAGTGAACGATGTGGGCAATCTCGCCGCCGGCCGCGGCGACGAGCGCCTTCAGCCGCTCATGCATCGCCGACAGCGTTGCCTCGTCGTAGTAGCCACGGGCGATCCCCGACTGGTTGGTGGCCACGGCCACCGTCCAGCCGGCCTTCGACAGGCGGGCGATGGCGTCGATGGCCTGAGGGTAGGGCAGGAACTCGTCGAGCGACTTCACGTAGTCGTCGGAATCCCGATTGATCACGCCATCCCGGTCGAGGATGACTAGCTGGGCGGCAGGCGCCTCGTCACACGGCATGACGGCTCCGGGCAGAATGGGAACGGTCACGGAAGTGTTTCATGTGAAACAGAAGATGCCAAGCGTCGGGTGGCGCCCGACGCTCGACTTGGTGCGGCGTCAATCGGCCCGGTGACCGGCGACGGGCGATTCAAGGAATGACGCGTCGTTCCCGCAGACGATCCAGGGCATGAAGGAGCCGCTCATGGGAGTCGCAGCGGGGGGTGAAGCCGTACCGGTAGATCTTGTTGACGTCGGAGATGACGTCACACTCGGTACGGAAGATGAAGTCACCGAAGCCCCAGCCGACCAGTCGATCTAACCGCGCTTCGACCAGATCGTGACGCCTGGCGATGCGCTCCCAGACCGGCTGCTTGTCGGCCATGTGCTGCGTGAGCGGAATCGGCACGGGAGAGGCGCTTTCCAACCCCAGGTGCTCGGCGGCTTCCGGCCACAGCCGTTCCCAGCGGAAGACGTCACCGTTGGTAATGTTGAAGGCCTCGCCGGCGATGCCCTCGGCGGTCGCCGCCCAGGCGCTGGCCTCGCCGAGCAGGTCGGCATCGGTGAACTGCATCAGTACGCGATAGGCGGCCTCGGTACCGGGATAGCGCATCGGCACGCCCAGCTCACGCGACAGCGCCGCGAAGACACCGATGACGACGGCGATGTTCATGGGGTTGCCATGGACGTTGCCATCGATCATCAGGTCGGGGCGCAGCACGACATGATCCCAGCGGGCGCTGCGGGCGCGTTCCGTCAGGATGGCCTCCTGAGCCTGATACAGGTTGGGCGGCAGATGGCTGGGGTCGTCCTCGCGAGCGGGCGTCGGTACCTTGGCGCCCAGATGGATGCCGTAGATCTTGAACCCCTGGTAGATGACGACCCGTTCGAGTGGCGCTTCGGCTACCTCCAGGGCATCCAGCAGATTCTCGAGCATCGCCGCGTTGCGTTGCGCTTCCACGGCGAGGTCATCGTCCGGTGACAGGGCCGCATAGAACAGGTGGGTGGTGTCGGCGGCCTGCTCGGCGATCACCCGGCGAGTGGCCTCGGGATCGGTGAGGTCGACGCACAGGGTGTCCATGCCGTCGATGGGATGGCGTGCCAGCCCCCTAACCACGTTGTGTGGCGTATCGAGGGCGCGGTGCACGCCGTGACCGATGATGCCGCTGGCACCGGCGATCAGGGCCTTGATGGGCTGGCTCATGGGGCCTCCATGTTGGGTAAGGGGAGGGGCGAGGATGATGCGTCGTCGATCAGGCGATACGACCACCGCCGTCGACGTGTAGTACCTGGGCGTCGATATAGCCGTTCTCGAGGATCGCGAGACCCGCGGTGGCCAGATCCTGTACCTGGCCGATACGCCCCACCGGCAGGGTCCTGGCCGTCTCGTCAAACATCGTCTGGCGTGCGGATTCGTCCATGCCGTCCCAGGTGGCGGAGTCCACCACCCCAGGAGAAATGACGTTCACTCGACGCGGCGCGAGCTCGACCGCCAGTCCGTTCATGATGCCTTCGAGCCAGTGATTGGCGGACGAGACCAGGCTGGCTCCCGGTGCCGGACGGTAGGCCGCCACGCCGGAGTAGAACAACAGGCTGCCCTTCGGTGCCAGATAGTGATGGGCGGCGCGTCCGAGCTGGATCGAGGCCCAGATCTTGCTGTCCAGGGTGCGCTGGATATCCTCGTCGGTGAGCTCGATGAACGGTTTGAAGGTGAGGTCCGCGGCCGTGCTGACGATATGATCGACCTGGCCGACCTCGTTCAGTGCCGCCTCGAGCGATTCGCGCCGACTGATGTCCAGCGGATGAACGCTGACGGGGCCGTCGAGGGAGGCCGCCACGGTGTCCAGGCGTTCGCGGCGACGGCCCGCGAGGGCGATACGCGCGCCCTGGGCGCTGGCCTGGCGGGCCAGCTCGGCGCCCATGCCGGAGCCGCCGCCGACGATGAAGAGGGTTTGTTGATCGAAGCGTTTCATGCGTCCGTCTCCTCCGCGTGCGTAGCATGTGCATTCATCCTCACCGCGGTAGCGAATTCAATATACACTCGTATGACGAAACCACTCTTCAATATTGTCGAATAATGGACGAGCTTCTTACCTACCGACTCTTCATTGCCACCATAGAGTCAGGCAGCCTGTCGGCGGCCGCGCATCAGCAGGGCATGGCACTGTCGTCGGCGAGCTACCGATTAAAGCGCCTCGAACATCGTCTTGGCGTCACGCTGCTCAATCGAACCACGCGCGTACTGTCGCTGACCGAGGAGGGCGCGGCCTTCCTCCAGGGATGCCGGCAGGCCGTTTCGGCCATGGAGCAGGCCGAGGATCGCATGCATCGTCGCCAGGCCGCGCTGTCCGGAGATCTGGTGGTGACCGCTCCCCATGATCTGGGTGAACGACGGATCGCTCCGGCCTTGCTCGCTTTCCAGCGTCGCCATCCGCGTGTCTCGCTGGAATTGCACCTCAGCGATGGTCTATCGAGAGGCGTCGGTCGGGGGATCGATCTGGCCATCAGGGTCGGCCCGTTGACCGATAGTGCGTTGATCGGTGTGCCGCTCGCCGACGACAAGCGTCGGGTCGTGGCATCGCCAGACTACTGGGCGCGCCGCGGTCGCCCGATGCACCCGCGGGAACTGCATGCGCACGACTGTCTGGTACTGACGCGAGACGGGGAGCCGCAGACCCCGTGGCACTTCCAGGAGGGTGGCAAGGCTTTGAGCGTGCCGGTTGCCGGCTCACTCAGGGCCAACTCCGGGACGCTGTTGAGGCGCTGGGCCATGGAAGGCGCGGGCGTGATTCTCAAGTCGTCTGCCGACATTCGTGCGGCTCTCGATGAGGGAGTCCTGGAGAGCGCCCTGGACGATTACATGCCGCCGTCCTCCGGCATGCATGCCCTGATGGCGAGAGATCGCTATCGTCCCCAGCGGCTGGAGGCCCTGGTGGCCTGGTTGAAGCAGTGGTTTCGTGACGCCTGTCAGTCCCCGTGACCGCGAGATGTTTCACGTGGAACATGGTGATCGTGAGGGGAGCGGTGGTCGCCGCCTTCTGTCGCCGGGAGGCTTTCTTGCCTTGCCCTCCTTGCCCCAATGTTTCACATGAAACATCGGCACAAAAAGAAGGGCCGGCGAGTCGCCTCGCCGGCCCTTTCGCATCGCTCGCTTCGCTCAGTGCTGGAGCTCGGCGATGTCCGCGACCTCGAGGAACAGCGCCTGGAGGCTGGCCAGCAGGACCAGACGATTGCGCTTCACCGCCTCGTCGTCGGCCATCACCATGACGTCGTCGAAGAAGCGGTCGACCGGCTCGCGCAGGGTCGCCAGCACGTCCAGGGCATCGCTGTAGCGTGCCTCGGCGAACAGCGGGGCGACCTTCTGGTGGCAGCCGCTCAGCGCCTCGGCCAGGGCCTTCTCGGTGTCTTCCTGCAGCAGGCCGGCGTCGACCTCGACGGTCACGTCGCCGCCCTGCTTGGCGAGGATGTTGGAGACCCGCTTGTTGGCGGCGGCCAGGGCCGCGGCTTCCTCGCGGCGGGCGAAGGCGTTCACCGCCTGCAGGCGACGGGCGAAGTCCAGCGGCTTGGTGACCGGGCGGGCACGCACGGCCAGGTAGACCTCGGCGCCGATGCCTTCGTCCTGGGCCCAGGCGCGGAAGCGGTCGAGCATGTAGGCCAGTACCTCGTCGACCAGGCCGTCGGCGTAGGGCAGTTCCTGATGCTGGGCGGCGGCCAGCTCGAGCAGCTCGCGCAGGTCCAGGTCCAGCTCGCCCTGGATCAGGATGTTCAGCGCGCCGATGGCGGCGCGGCGCAGGGCGAACGGGTCCTTGGTGCCGGTGGGGCGCTGGCCGATGCCGAAGATGCCGGTCAGGGTGTCGAGGCGGTCGGCCAGGGCCAGGGCCTGGCCGGCGCGGGTCTGGGGGATGGCGTCGCCGGCGAAGCGCGGCAGGTACTGCTCCTCGAGCGCCTGGGCGACCTCGGCATCCTCGCCGTCATGGGTGGCATAGTAGCGGCCCATGATGCCCTGCAGCTCGGGGAACTCCAGCACCATCTCGGTGACCAGGTCGCACTTGGCCAGTTCGGCGGCGCGGCGAGCCTGATGCACGTCGCCGTCGATGCGACCGGCGATGAAGGCGGCCACGGCGGCGTTGCGGTGGGACTTGTCGCCCAGCGAACCGAGCTTCTGCTGGAAGACCACGCTGGCGAGGCCCTCAACGCGGGCGGCCAGCGGCTGCTGGCGGTCGGTCTCGTAGAAGAAGGCGGCATCGGCCAGGCGCGGGTGGATCACCTTCTCGTTGCCGCGGATCACCTGCTCCGGCTCGGCGCTGTCGATGTTGGAGATGGTGATGAAGCCGGGCTTGAGGTTGCCCTCGGCGTCCAGCAGGTGGAAGTACTTCTGGTTGGCCTTCATGGAGGAGACCAGGCACTCGGCCGGCACCTCGAGGAAACGTTCGTCGAAGCCGCCGGCCAGGGCGACCGGCCATTCCACCAGGCCGCTGACCTCGACCAGCAGGTCCTCGTCGATGACCGCCTGGGCCTCCTGTACCTCGGCCTCGGCCAGCACCTGCTCGCGGATGCGCTCGCGGCGCTTGTCGCGGTCGGCCAGCACCCAGGCCTGTTCCAGCGCCTCGAGGTAGTCGTCGGCGTGGGCCAGCTCGAGCGGCTCGGGGGCGTGGTAGCGGTGGCCGCGGGTGGTGCGGCCGGCGCTCAGGCCGAGGGCGCTGGCCTCGACGACGTCGCTGCCGTAGAGCATCACCAGCCAGTGGGCGGGGCGGGAGAACTCGATGCGCGAGGCGCCCCAGCGCATGTTCTTCGGCACCGGCAGCCCGGCGATGGCCTTCTCGACGATGGCGGGCAGCAGGGCGGTGGTGGCCTCGCCCTGCTGCTGCTCGCGGTAGCCGAGCCAGGTGCCCTTGTCGGTCTCGAGGTGGATCAGCTGGTCGACCTCGACGCCGCAGGAGCGGGCGAAGCCCTGGGCGGCCTTGGTCGGCTCGCCGTCCTTGAAGGCGGCGGCCAGCGCCGGGCCGCGACGCTCGACCTCGCGGTCCGGCTGCTTGTCGGCCAGCGCCTCGACGCGCACGGCCAGGCGGCGCGGGGAGGCGTAGGCGGTCACCTCGCCGTGGGCGATATCGGCGTCGGCCAGCCCGCGGGACACGCCCTCGGCCAGGGCATCGGAGAGTTTGTCGATCGCACTCGGCGGCAGTTCCTCGACGCCCAGTTCGACCAGAAAGCTATCGGCTGCCATCTCAAGCGTCTCCTTCGGCAAGCAGTTCGCGGCGCAGGGCTTCGGGGGCCAGCGGGAAGCCGGCGGCCTTGCGCGATTCGTAGTAGGCGTGGGCCACGTCACGGGCCATGGTGCGGACGCGCAGGATGTAGCGCTGGCGTTCGGTCACCGAGATGGCGTGACGGGCGTCGAGCAGGTTGAAGGTGTGCGAGGCCTTGAGCACCTGCTCGTAGGCGGGCAGCGGCAGGCCGGCCTTGATCAGCTTGGTGCATTCGCCTTCCTGGTGGTCGAAGGCGGCGAACAGCGCCGGCACGTCGGCGTGCTCGAAGTTGTAGGTCGACTGCTCGCGCTCGTTCTGCAGGAAGACGTCGCCGTAGGTGACCCTGGTGCCGTCGGGAGCAACGGTCCACACCAGGTCGTAGACGCTGTCGACGTCCTGGACGTACATGGCGATGCGCTCGATGCCGTAGGTCAGCTCGCCGGTGACCGGGTAGCACTCCAGGCCGCCGGCCTGCTGGAAGTAGGTGAACTGGGTCACCTCCATGCCGTTGAGCCACACTTCCCAGCCTAGGCCCCAGGCGCCGAGGGTCGGGGATTCCCAGTTGTCTTCGACGAAGCGGATGTCGTGAACCAGCGGATCGAGGCCGAGACGCTTGAGCGAGCCCAGGTAGAGCTCCTGGAGATTGGCCGGGGACGGCTTCATCACCACCTGGAACTGGTAGTAGTGCTGCAGGCGGTTGGGGTTTTCCCCGTAGCGGCCGTCGGTGGGGCGGCGGGATGGCTGCACGTAGGCGGCATTCCAGGTCTCGGGACCGATGGAGCGCAGGAAGGTCGCCGGGTGGAAGGTCCCGGCGCCGACCTCCATGTCCAGGGGCTGGAGGACCACACAGCCCTGCTCGGCCCAGTACTGCTGCAGGGCCAGGATCAGGCCCTGGAAGGTTGTCACGTCTGGCGTCGACTGTGTCATTGGCGGGTCACCGTTGGCCATGAATTCACGAGCGGTCAAGTATACAATCACGGGCAGATCGGTTATAGGCGCAGCCCGGAATACCTGGGGTATAGGGCTGCGGGAAATCGCGAGGGGCGCCGGGGACAGCTCGCAGAGGAGGTCCTACGCCAGGGGTGAGGAGGATTCCTCCGAACGGGCTGGCCATGGATGGCCAGCACCGGCCCTGCAAGTGGCGCAGGATGCAAGAACGCCGCAGGGCGTCGGTAGCGCCCAGGGAAGGGTTCACAGCGCCTCCTCGGAGAGCTGTCGCCGGATCAGCCCCGTTCGGAGGCACACGGCTTGCCCGCTAGTGCCCGCATAGAGAGGAATCCCCATGATCGTAGTGACAGGCGGAGCCGGCTTCATCGGCTCGAATCTGGTCAAGGCACTCAACGAGCGCGGCCGCAACGACGTGCTGGTGGTCGACGACCTGAGCGACGGCACCAAGTTCGTCAACCTCGCCGATTGCACCCTCGGCGACTACCTGGACAAGGACGACTTCCTGGCCCGGGTGAAGGCCGCCCTGAACGGCGAGACCTCGCATCTGCCGCCCATCGAGGCGATCTTCCACGAGGGCGCCTGCTCCGACACCACGGAGTGGGACGGCCGCTTCATGCTCGAGAACAACTTCGAGTACTCCAAGGAGCTGCTGCACTTCTGCCAGCTCAAGGGCATTCCCTTCATCTACGCCTCATCCGCGGCCACCTACGGCGGCAGCGAGGTGTTCCGCGAGGAGCCCGAGCACGAGAAGCCGCTCAACGTCTACGGCTACTCCAAGCTGCTCTTCGACCAGTACGTGCGCGCCCGCCACGACGAGTTCGAGAGCCAGGTGGTCGGCTTCCGCTACTTCAACGTCTACGGCCCCCGCGAGCAGCACAAGGGCAAGATGGCCAGCGTCGCCTACCACCACCACACCCAGATCAGCGGCGGCCAGGATCTCAAGCTGTTCGGCGCCTGGGACGGCTACGAGGCCGGCATGCAGAGCCGCGACTTCATCTACGTCGGCGACGTGGTCGACGTGAACCTGTGGTTCCTCGACCACCCCGAGGCCTCCGGCATCTTCAACCTCGGCACCGGCCGCGCCGAGCCGTTCAAGGCGATCGGCGAGGCGGTGGTCGACTACTACGGCAAGGGCAAGATCGAGTACATCGATTTCCCCGACGAGCTCAAGGGCCGCTACCAGAGCTACACCCGCGCCGACATCACGCGGCTGCGCGAGGCCGGCTACGACCGCGAGTTCCACACCGTCGCCGAAGGCGTGAAGGCTTACCTGGAGTGGCTGAATGCCTGACCCGGGCGAGCGCATCCTGGTCGTCGGCCCGTCCTGGGTCGGCGACATGGTCATGGCCCAGAGCCTGTTCAAGACGCTCAAGGAACGCGACCCGGCGGCGACCATCGGCGTGGTGGCGCCGGCCTGGTCGCGGCCGATCCTCGAGCGGATGGAAGAGGTCGACGAGGTGGCCGCGCTGGAAGTCGGCCACGGCGAGTTCGGCTGGGCCGCGCGGCGCCGGCTGGCCGCCTCGCTGCGCGGGCGCTTCGATCGCGCCATCGTGCTGCCGCGCTCCTGGAAGTCGGCGCTGGTGCCCTTCCTGGCGCGCATCCCGCGGCGCGTCGGCTTCCACGGCGAGCAGCGCTACGGGCTGCTCAACGAGCGTCGCCGCCTCGACAAGGCCGTGCTCGACCAGACCGTGAAGCGCTTCGTGTCGCTGGGGCTGCCGGCCGGCGAGGCGGCGCGGGGCGACTTCCCGATCCCGCGCCCGGCGCTGCGGCGCGACGACGCCAATCTGGCGTCGCTGCACGCCTCGCTCGGAATCGGCGGCCGCCCGGCCATCGCCATGATGCCCGGCGCCGAGTACGGTCCCGCCAAGCAGTGGCCGCTCGAGTATTTCCGCCGCCTGGCCGAGGCGCTGATCGCCGAGGGCTTCGAGGTGCGGGTGATGGGCGGGCCCAAGGACGAACCCGCCGGCGAGACCATCGCCGGCGGGCTCGAGCATGCCCATAACCTGTGCGGCAAGACCCGGCTGGCCGACGCGGTGGACCTGCTCGCCGACTGCCGCCAGGCGGTGACCAACGACTCGGGGCTGATGCACGTGGCCGCCGCCGCGGGCACCCGCATCCAGGCGATCTACGGCTCCTCCTCGCCGGCCTACACGCCGCCGCTCACCGGCAACGCCGAGATCCACTACCTGGCGCTGGACTGCTCGCCCTGCTTCGAGCGGACCTGCCCGCTGGGGCACACCCACTGCCTCAAGCGGCAGCCGCCGGAGAAGATCCTGTCGGCCATCCTGGCCGGCTAGGCGCTACTCTACCGAATCTCCAGAATGCTCCGCCCGAACCGACGCCGGCTCCGGGCGGGGCAGATCCAGCCCCTTCCACAGTCGGCGCTGCAGGGCGGTCTCCTCCTGCATCCGGGCGTTGATGGCCTCCAGGCCGTGGCGCTCGACCAGCGTCGGTTCCCGCGACAGCAGCGAGACGCCGAGTCCCGCGCGGTGGTGCTCGACGCGAAAGCCCATGGCCTCCAGCACGGTGGGCAGCACGTCGAGGGTCGACCCCTCGCGGTCGAGGCGCCGCGGTATCAGGTCGTTGTGCAGCAGCATGAAGGTATTGGCGCGTGGGCCGGCGATCAGCTCGTCCCAGGCCGAGACGCGCATGGTCAGGTGATCGCTGGCGAGCACCACCAGGGTGTTGTCCAGCAGCCCCTCGGCCTCCAGGCGCTCGACCAGCCGCCGGGCCAGCCAGGCCGAGCATTCCACCGCGTAGAGGATGTCCTCGCCGTCGTGCTCGCCCTGGCGTGCCTCGCAGGCGCGGGCCGGGTAGCCGGCGGGCGGATGGGTGCCGAGGCTCAGCGCGATCACGCCCCAGGGGCCGCCTTCGGCCTCGCGGCGGCGGATCTCCTCCAGGGTGAAGTCGTAGAGGCTGTCGTCGTACAGCCCCCAGCTGTTGAGGTAGTCCGGATCCTCGAGCCGCGGTGACAGGGTCTCGCGGCCGCGCACCCGCGTGACGCCGTGGCCGGTGTAGAAGCGCCCCTTGCCGGCGAAGCGGGTGCTGGCGCCGCCGAGATAGCTCAGGGCATAGCCCTGCTCCTGCAGCAGGTCGCCCAGGCAGTCGACGCCCGGCACCACCCGCTCCAGCGGCTCGAACTGGCTGTCGTGGAGCAGGCCGGCGGGCATCAGCGGCGTGCCGCACTGGCTGGCGATCATGCCGGCCATGGTCCAGCCGGTGTTGTCGAGCTGGCGCACGCCCTCGAAGACCACGCCGCGTTCGCCCAGCTCGGCGAGCGGCGCATAGGCGTCGCCGAAGCGATCGCGATCGGCGTAGGTGCGCTCCAGGCTCTCCAGGTAGAGCACCAGCAGGTTGGGCGGGTCGGCCGGCGCCGCCTGGATCACCGGCGCCACATAGCGGCGATCGAGCCAGGCGCCGTCCTCGGTGACCAGGGCCATGCCGCGCTGGCCGAGCCCCAGCAGCATCGGGTTGCCGAGCAGCAGCACCGCGGCCAGCAGGCGTTCATGGCGGGCCCAGCGGTCGTCGCGTCGGATCAGCCAGGTGAAGGCCGCCAGCACCGCCAGCATGGCCAGGGTATAGAGCACGGCCGCGACCAGCCGCTCGCCGCCGCCGTGATCGCTGATGCCGGCCTGCAGATGGAAGAACACCGCGCCGAGATCGACCTTGCCGAAGCTGTCGGCCAGGTAGACGTAGATGCCCCACAGGATCAGCGGCAGCAGCGACCAGGGCCAGCGGCGGCGCGGCATCGACGCGGCCGCGTCGATGCCCCAGCGCAGGCGATGGGCCAGCCACAGCCAGCCGGCGGCGATCGGCCACAGCGCAAGCGTCGGTAGCCGGGTCACGGTGACGGCGGCGAAGCCCAGCGCCAGGCCGAGGGTCAGCAGGGCCCATCTCCGTGGGCGCCTGAATCGCATGGGCCGGGCGTGCTCAGCGCGGGTCATGATCGGCACGCTCGTTCTCGTAGAGTTCGTTGAGCTTGGCGTACTTCATGTAGGCGTGAAATGCCGTGGTCATGGCCACGGTGAAACCGTCCGCGCCCTGGAAGAGGCCGCCCTTGAGGATCAGCTTGCGGAAGGTGGCGGTGGCCGCGTGCAGCGCCGGCCGCACCGCCGAGGGCCGCTTGCCGCGCTCCTTCATCGCCCAGGCGTCGCGGCTGGAGAGCGCGTCGATGCGGCTGATCCAGTGCGACAGGTCGCGGTAGGTGAAGTGGCGGATATGGGCATCCAGATCGACCACCGAGGGCGCCTGCACCGAGGAGTGCGCTTTTTTAGGCAGATAGCCCGAGGTGGTGCGGTGGTAGAGCCGGGTGACCGGATCGGGATAGAAGCCCGCGGCGCGGATCCAGTGGCGGCCGGCGAAGTTGCGGCGCCTGAAGCGGTAGGCCTGCCGGGGATCGTCCAGCGCCAGCCCCTGGATCGCCGCGATGGCGTCGTCGTCGAGGCGCTCGTCGGCGTCCAGCGCCAGGATCCAGTCGTGGGCGGCCTGGGGCACGGCGAAGGCCTTCTGCGGGCCGTCGCCGAGGTAGGGCTGGTGGATCACCCGGGCGCCGGCGGCCTCGGCCAGCGCCACGGTGTCGTCCTGGCTGCCGGAGTCGACGACGATCACCTCGTCGCAGACCCGTTGCAGGGAGACGACGCAGTCGGTGACGTTGTCGGCCTCGTTGAGCGTGATGATGATGCCGGAGATGGGCGTCATGGGCGGGCCTCGCTGATCGAAGGGGAGGTCAGGCGTGCGGCGATGGCCTCGGCGGCGGCGGCCAGATCGATGGATGCCATGTCCGCCTCGTGGGCGCCCTCGGGCGGGCAGAAGGCCAGGCGCCGGTCCTCGGCGTTGCAGGTCTGCCAGCGCAGCGGCGTGGCCGAGCGCCGCGCGGGGTAGAAGCCCGCGGTGGGCCGGTTCAGGCAGGCGGCGACGTGCAGCGGCCCGGTGGAGCCGGCGATGAACACATCGGCGGCCGCGAGGCTTCGGGCGAAGGCCTCCAGCCCAGCGCTCGGCGGCAGGCGCCGGGCCTCGAGCCCGGCCTCGCGCAGCGTCTCGCACAGGGCGTCGGCGTTGTCGGTCTCGCCGGGGCCTGCCGTGATCACCCAGGCCGGCGCCGTGTCCGCCTCGCGCAGCCGGGCGTCGACGCCGCGGGCCAGCCGCGCATAGGCCTCGGGCGCGAGGTTGACCGCCGAGCCGCCGCTGCCGGGGTGCAGGAACAGCCAGGGGCGGTCATCACTGAGCCCGGTGGCCTCGGCCACGAGACGGCGCTGGCGCGCGTGCTCGGCGTCGTCCAGCGGCCAGCAGGGCGGCGCCGGCCGCGTCGGCACCGTGATGCCCAGCGCCTCGAGCAGCGCCTCGGCGAGCTCCAGGTTGTAGACGTACTCGGGTTTCTCCGAGCGCGACCTGCGCTGGGTGACGCGGCGGCTGTAGAATAGCTGGGCCCACTTGGTGGCCGGCGCCAGGCGCAGCGGAATGCCGGCCCGCCAGCCCAGCCAGCCGATGCGCGGCGTGGAGTAAAGCGTCAGCAGCGCATCGAAGCGGCCGGCCTTGAGCCCGGCCAGCAGCTCGCGGCGGCCCTCGCGGCCGGCGTCGTCGCCCGGGTCGAGGATCACCTCGTCGATCCAGGGGCAGGCGCGGGCCAGCGGGGCGGTGTAGCTCGGCACCAGCACGCTGACGTGGGGGCGCGGCGAGGCGGCCTTGAGGGCCGCCAGGGCCGGCCAGGCCAGCATGAAGTCGCCGAGCTTGTCGTTGCGAACCACCAGCAGGCGCGGCGGCCGTTGATCGGAGAAACTCGTCATGGGGCTCCCGAGCCCCGATACCGAATGGAGGATGCCTTGAGACCCAAGGTCATGCAGCTCTGCCTCTCGAACGGCTGGGGCGGACTGGAAATGTATCCTGCGCGGATTATACCCGAGCTGGCCCGTCAGGGGTGGGAGGCCCACGGCCTGGCGCTCGCCGGCTCGCGGGTGGCGGCGAGCCTGGAGGCCGTCGGCGTCACGCCGCTGACGGTGCCGTCCCGCGGCCAGGCGCTGTGGCGGGTCGGGCGTATCCTGGCCTACCTCAAGGCCCACGGCATCGAGGCCATCCACTGCCACAAGTCCAGCGACCTGCGCCTGGGCGCGCTGCTGGCCACGCTGCGCCCGGGGCTCCGGCTGTTCTTCACCGACCACATGGGCGTCACCCGGCCCAAGCGCGATGTCTACCATCGCTGGGCCTACGGCAGGGTCACTCGGCTGTTCTCGATCAGCGAGGCGACCCGCGCCCGCAACCTCCAGGCCTTCCCGCTGCCCGCCGAGCGCATCCGCCGGCTCTATCTCGGCATCGATCCGGCGCCCTACGTGGCCGAGCCGGCCGATGCCGAGCGCGCGACGCTGCGCGCCGAGCTGGGCGTGCCCGAGGGCGCGGTGGCGATCGGCCTGCCGGGGCGCATCACCCCGGGCAAGGGGCAGCGGGTGTGGGTCGAGGCGTTGGCGCGGCTGGCCGAAACGCGCGACGGCGCGGCCTGGCACGGCGTGATGATCGGCGGGCTGACGGCCGAGGAGGGCAGCAACGCGGCCTTCGTCGAGGCGCTGCGCGAGCGCGTCGAGGCGCTGGGACTCGGTGACCGCATGACCTTCGCCGGCTTCCGCGCCGACCTGCCGCGCTGCCTGCAGGCGCTGGACGTGGTCTGCACGCCGTCGCGCAACGAGGCCTTCGGGCTGACGGTGATCGAGGCCATGGCCGCCGGCCGGCCGGTGGTGGGGGCCTCGAGCGGGGCGATCCCGGAGCTGGTGAGCCCGGACACCGGGCGGCTGGCCGATCCCGAATCGCCCGAGGCCTGGGCCGCGGCGCTCGCCGAGCTGGTCGACGACGGCGCGCTGCGCGAGCGGCTCGGCGCGGCGGGCCGGGCGCGGGTGCTGGAGGACTTCACCCAGGCGCGCCACGTCGAGGCGCTGGTGGCGGAGTACGCCGGTCAGGCGTCGCCGGCCTCGTAGCCGCGACGGATGGCGGTCATGGCGGGGGCGGCGTCGAACTTGGCCAGCGAGCGGGCCAGCCGCTCGAGGTTGGCCTCCTGCCACTTGCCGGGCGCACGCAGCCGGCAGCGGTCGAAGTCGATCAGCCACACGGTGCCGTCGTCGTCGATCAGCAGGTTGCGGGCGTTGAGGTCCACGTGGTCGAGGCCGGCGTCGTGGAAGCGGCGCACCGTGGCGCCGACCCGGGCCAGCAGGGCGTCGTCGGCGTCATGGAGCCGCTCGGCCAGGGCGCGGGCGCCGGAGAGGCGCACGGTGATCAGCGCGGCCTCGTACCCGGGGCCGTGGCGGGTCGTGACCGCCGCCACCGGGCGGGGCACCGGCAGGCCGAGCGAGAACAGGTGGGCGGTCAGGCGCAGCTCGCGGAAGGAACGGCTGCGCTCGGCGCCGGTCCACAGGTAGCGCGATTCGCTGACCCGGGCCACCAGGCCGCCGCGGCGGTAGGGGCGCAGCACCCACTCGGCCTCGCCGGCGGCCAGAAACAGGCTGGCGCCGCGGCCGGGGGCCTCGCCGGTGACCAGGCCCTGACGGCGCCAGTGGTCGGGATCGAAGGTCGACGGGCCGATTTGTGGCGCCCCATCGGCGTCACATAAACTGTCCGCATCATATAAAATGTAAACCTTTCCCGTTTGAAGCGTTGCCAATCGCATGAAGCATCCTCTGCCCGCCAGCCCCGCCCATATCGGCGTGCTGCGCCTTTCCGCCCTGGGCGATGTCTGTAACCTGGTTCCGACGATCCGCGCGCTGCAGCGTCAGTGGCCCGATGCGCGCATCACCTGGATCATCGGCAAGGGCGAGCACAGTCTACTGGCCGGTATGTCGGGGGTCGAGTTCGTCGTCTACGACAAGGCCACCGGCCTCTCGGGGATGCGCGAGCTGTGGCGGCAGCTGGCGGACACGCGCTTCGACGTGCTGCTGCACATGCAGCAGGCGCTGCGTGCCAGCGTGCTCTCGCTGGGCCTCAAGGCCGACCTGCGTATCGGCTACGACAAGGCCCGCGCCAAGGATGCCCAGCACTGGTTCACCCACCGCCAGCTGGCACCGCACCCCCGCGCCCACGTGCTCGAGTCGTTCCTCGACTTCGCCCGGCTGCTGGGCGTCGAGGACCTCTCGCTGGCGTGGGACATGCCGATCCCCGACGCCGCCCGGCACGAGGCCGCGACGCTGACCGGCGACGCGCCCTATATCCTGATGAGCCCCTGCGCCAACCCGCGGCTGCGCAACTTCCGCAACTGGTCGGCGGAGGGCTACGCCAGCGTGGTCGAGCACGCCTGGGTCCAGCACGGGCTGAAGACGGTGCTGACCGGCGGCGGCAGCACCCAGGAGCGCGAGATGGGCAGCCGCATCCAGGCGCTGTCCCAGCCCGGGGCGGTGATCGACGCCATCGGCGGCTCCTCGCTGAAGGGCCTGCTGGCGCTGATCGACGGCGCCCGGGCGGTGGTGGCGCCGGACTCGGGCCCGGTGCACATGGCCAACGCCTTGAATACCCCCGTGGTCGGCCTGTTCGCCACCACCAACCCGGACCGGGCCGCGCCCTACTGCTGGCGCGAGCACGTGGTGAACCGCTATCCCGACGCGGTGCGCCAGTTCCTGCACAAGGATCCCGAGACGCTGTCCTGGGGGCAGCGGGTCCGCCATCCCGACGCCATGTCGCTGATCCAGGCCGACGACGTCATTCGTAATCTCGAGGCGGTGCTGGCCATCGCCGCGTCCCGTCAGGAAAGGGAGCCTTCCGATGAAGCTTGATCTGACCGCCCTGGAGCACTCACGCCTGCTGGTGGTGGGCGACGTGATGCTCGACCGCTACTTCCACGGGGGCACCTCGCGGATCTCGCCCGAGGCCCCGGTGCCGGTGGTGCGGGTCGAGGAGGCCGAGGACCGTCCCGGCGGCGCCGCCAACGTGGCGCTCAACATCGCCTCGCTGGGTGCGCGGGCGGCGCTGGCCGGCCTGGTCGGCGACGACGACAACGCCGACCTGCTGAGCCGCCGCCTCGAGGACGCCGGTGTAAGCACTCACTTCGCTCGCAGCGCCGAGATTCCCACCATCACCAAGCTCCGTGTGATGAGCCGCAACCAGCAGCTGATCCGCCTCGACTTCGAGCAGAGCCTCGGTGACGTGGACACCGGCCCGCTGGCGGAGGAGGTCGAGACGGCCCTGGAAGACGCCGACCTGGTGATCCTCTCCGACTATGGCAAGGGCACCCTGGCCGATGTCCAGGGGCTGATCGGCCGCGTGCGGGCCGCCGGCAAGCGGGTGCTGGTCGATCCCAAGGGCAGCGACTTCCGCAAGTACCGGGGCGCCAGCGTGATCACCCCCAACCTGGCCGAGTTCGAGGCCGTCGCCGGCCCCTGCCCGGACGATGCCACCCTGTCCGAACGCGGCGAGGCGCTGCGCGCCGAGCTGGAGCTCGAGGCGCTGCTGATCACCCGCAGCGAGAAGGGCATGACGCTGATCCGCGAGGGCCACGAGCCGTTGCACCTGCCGACCCGCGCCCGGGAGGTGTTCGACGTCACCGGCGCCGGCGACACCGTGATCGGCGTGCTGGGGCTGGCGCTGGCCGCCGGCCACGGCTTCCCCGAGGCCATGACCCTGGCCAACCTGGCCGCCGGCCTGGTGGTCGCCAAGCCCGGTACCGCCACGCTGTCCGTGGCCGAGCTCTACACCGCCCTGCACGGCGACAAGCTGGCCGAATTCGGGGTGATCGGCGAGGCGCCGCTGATCGAGGCGGTGCGCGCCGCCCAGGCCCGCGGCGAGCGGGTGGTGATGACCAACGGCTGCTTCGACATCCTCCACGCCGGCCACGTGGCCTACCTGGAGCACGCCCGCCGGCTCGGCGACCGGCTGATCGTGGCGGTCAACGACGACGCCTCCATCGGCCGCCTCAAGGGGCCCAAGCGGCCGATCAACCCGCTGGCGCGGCGCATGCAGGTGCTGGCCGGGCTGGGCGCGGTGGACTGGGTGGTGCCCTTCGCCGAGGACACCCCGCAGCGGCTGATCGAGGCGGTGCTGCCCGATGTGCTGGTCAAGGGCGGCGACTACCGGCCCGAGGACATCGCCGGCGGCGAGGCCGTGCGGGCGGCCGGCGGCGAGGTGCAGGTGCTGGGCTTCGAGGACGGCGTCTCCACCACGGCGATGATCTCCACCATCCTCGACCGCGAGGCCTGATGGCCGGCCATCCCTGGGCGCGGCGCGGCTACTCCGCCGCGCTGCTGTCGCTCTCGCCGCTGGTCTGGCGGCGAGTGTGGCGGGAGAGCCTGCCCGGGCGCTCCCGTGTCGAGCGGCTGGGGCGCATCGCCGCCTCGCCGGAGGGCGCCCATAGCCTGTGGCTGCACTGCGCCTCGGTGGGCGAGGTGCAGGCCGCCCGCCCGCTGATCGAGGCCCTGGCGCGCCGTCATCCCGACCGCCGCCTGGTGATCACCACCATGACCGCCACCGGGGCCGAGCGCGCCCATGCCGTCGCCGAACGCCTGCAGGACGAGGCGGATGTGGCCGAAGTGAGTCATCACTTCGTGCCGCTGGACTTCCCCGGCGCCGCGCGGCGTTTCCTCGATCGCCTGCGCCCCGATCTCGCCATCTTCTTCGAGACCGAGCTGTGGCCCAACCTGCTGGCCGGCTGCGAGCGACGGGGCATTCCGGTGGCGGTGGTCAACGGCCGGCTCTCGCCGCGGGCCTTCCGGGGCTATCGTCGCCTCGGGCGGCTGATGGCCGAGGCGCTGTCCCACGTGAGCTGGCTGGGGGCCAAGTCCGAGGCCGACGCCGAACGCTTCCGGGCGCTGGGCATGGCGGCGGGGAAGACCGAGGTGACCGGCTCGCTGAAGTTCGACCTGGCCCGTGATGACAAGGCCTTCGGCGTGAGTGAGCGCTTGCGTGCCGAGATCGGCAAGCGGCCGGTGTGGGTGGCGGGGTCGACCCACGAGGGCGAGGACGAGGCGCTGCTCGAGGCCCATGCGCGGCTGCGGGAGCGCTGTTTCGAGGCGCTGCTGATCCTGGTGCCGCGCCATCCACGGCGCTTCGAGGCGGCGGCCGAGCTGTGCCGCCACGCGGGCATGCCGCTGGCGCGGCGCTCGCGGGACGAGGCGGTGACCGGCGAGACCGCGGTCTATCTGGGCGACACCATGGGCGAGCTGTCGGCGCTCTACGGTGCGGGGGACGCGGCCTTCGTCGGCGGCAGCCTGGTGCCGATCGGCGGCCACAACCTGCTGGAACCGGCCGCCATGGGCGTGCCGGTGCTGACCGGCCCCGAGCTCGCCAACTTCACCGACGTGGCCGAGGCGCTGCGCGAGCGGCAGGCGCTGGTGGAGGTCACCGACGCCGTGACGCTCGCCGAGGCGCTCGCACGCCTGCTCGGCGATGCGGCGGAGCGTGAACGCCTGGCCGCGGCCGGGCGGGCGGTGGTCGAGGCCAACCGCGGCGCCCTGGCGCGGACGCTGGAAGGCCTGGATCGGCTCCTCCAGGCGAAGTGAGTGCTTGCCTTCATCTCGCCTTCGGCGTCAGGCGCGCCCCCGGGGCGGGCGGCAAGGCGGCTGCAGCATGAAGGTCTGAAACGTGAGGCGCTGAAACTCGCGATCCAGCATGCCGAGGCCGACCAGGGAGGTGACCAGGAGTGACAGGGCATAGCCGTAGCCATAGAAGGCCGGCCCCAGCTGTTGGCTCACCATCGTCAGCCCCAGGTTGGTTCCCGCGAACAACAGGCACAGGCACAGCGCCGGCCTCAGGCGGTCGAGATAGAACAGCACGTTGAGGATCGCCATGAACAGCACCTGGATGCCCACCGCCACCAGGAAGATATTGAACAGCGGCAGATACCAGGCCGAGAAGCCTAGCCAGTCGAGCAGGGTCGGCCCGGCCATCAGCAGGGCCAGGATGGTGATGCCCTGAACCTTGAAGATATCGTAGATGCCGCGTCGTACGCTGGTGATCATCTGGCCGCGCAGCAGCTCGATATGGTCGAGGGTATCGCCGCCGCGGACGGCCTCGTAATAGGCGCTGCAGCGCTCGGCGAAGTCCGTCTCCATGCGCATCAGGAACACGGCCATGCCGGGGACGATGGAGAGGTAGGCGAGGAAGAGCGGGAGGTCGTGAATCGGCGCGGCACGCAGCGGGCCGATGATGGACTCGGATGTGTCGGGATTGAACCAGAAAGCCAGCTTGTCGACCCAGATGCCCAGGTTGTAGCTCAGGCCGATCAGGATCAGCGAGAGATGGCGTTGCCCCCGACGGTGGAGGTCGAAGGCCCATAGCCGCTCGCTGGGATAGTGGCGGATCACCATGAAGAGCAGGCAGTAGAGCAGCAGCCCCTGACCCAGCACGAAACCGCCCAGCAGCCCTTCGAGCCCCAGGTCGCGCAGCAGCAGGCCCGCGCCGAGTGTGGCGCCATAGCCCAGGGCAAAGGCGCCTAGCACCTGATGGTAGGCCTTGACGCCCGCCACGAAGACAGCCACGCACCAGATGTTGCTCAGCAGCACGAAGGCGACCGCCATCTCCAGTCGATAGACCACGCCGGTGCCGGCGAAGGCGGGCATCGCCGCCAGCCCCAGCGTGCCTGCCGCCAGCGTCACCAGGGTCAGTAGTCCGAAGAGATTGGGCAGCACCCGCTCGGCGTGGTGCTCGAATAGCCGATCGGCCACGAAGCGGGTGAACAGCAGCTGCACCAGGCCGGTGAATATCAGCGACGCGGCCACCAGCCAGGTCACCGAAACCAGGAACTCGGTGACGTGACCGCTGGCACCCTGCCGGGTCGAGGCCGAGATCATCCCCAGCGCCATCACGGCCAGGATCGACAACACCCAGGGGCCGGAGCCGATGATGCCCGCGTAGCTGTAGGCACGCAGCAGCCCCAGGTAACTGTCCTGCCGCAGCAGCCTACGCAGTTCGAAGCCGATCCCCGCCATCTTTGCTCGTCTCCTTCCCGTCACCGGGCAGTGCCCCGGCATCGACGTAGAGTTGCCGGTAGCGGGAGAGCATCAGCGCCTCGGTATATTCCGCCTCGACGCGGGCTATTCCCGCCTCCCGAGCCTGTTGCCAGGCCTGGTCGTCTTCCAGCAGCTCTGCCATGGCAGCCGCCGTGGCGCCGGGACTGGCGATGGGCACGATGCGCCCCGAGGGTCGCTCTGACCGATCGCTTCCCAGCACCAGTTCACGACAGGCGCCGACGTCGCTGCATACCACCGGCACCCCGGCGGCCATGGCCTCGAGCGCCACCAGGGGCTGGGCCTCGCTGATGGAGGTCAGCACCACCAGGCGGGACTGTGCGAGGATCGTCTCGGTGCGCTGGAAGCCGAGAAAGCGCACCCGCGTCTCGAGGCCGAGCTGCTGCACCAGGTCGTGGCACTCGCGCGCATAGTCGGGATCCTCGCTCTCCGGCCCGACGATCCAGCCCTCGGCCTGGGGAACGCGCGACAACAGCTGGTGCATGGCGCGTATGAAGGTCTTGATGTCCTTGATGGGCGTGACCCGGCCGAGCAGCGTCACGACCTGCCGCCCTGCGCTCCTTGTGGTATCGCGCAGGGGGCGAAAGCGCTCGATGCCGATGCCGTTGGGGATCACGCGGGTGCGGTCCTCGGCGGCGCCGTCGAGCAGCTGACGCTGACGATTGCCTTCGTAGAGGGTGGTGATGCCGCAGGCCGAGGCGTAGGTCATGCGCCCGAGGCTCTGGAAGAAGCGAACCCACATGCGCCGCAGGTAACCGGTATGGGTCTGGAAGCCGTGGGTCAGGGGATCGGTCGGGTCGCGTATCCAGTCGGCCTGTACCAGGTCGATCTGGCGCTCCTTGGTGTAGATGCCGTGCTCGGAGACCAGCAGCGGCCGTCGGGTGATGTGGTGCGCCAGGGCTCCGAGAAAGCCGGCATAGCCGGTGGAGATGGCATGCAGACAGCGTCCCGGCGGCAGCTTCCTGGCGATGCGCGAGAGCAGAAACAGCGGGGTGTGCATGTTGCGCACCGACCAGAAGTAGTCGATGAAGGAAGGATCAGGGTAGTCGCGATGGTAGTGCTCGAGGATCTGCTCCCAGGCGGCCTGGCTGTACAGGAAGTCGTCCTGACTCAGGCCCCCGATACGCCCCAGCAGCCGAGCGGCCTGACACAGGGCGGCGTCCGGACTGGCCTCGGGAGCGCGCAGGGTCTCATGCAGCTCGCGACTGGCTGCGAAGGCGCGCCTGTTGCCGCGCCGTTGCCGCGGCGTGCCGGACCGCAGCATGTCGTCGAACAGGTAGTGGCACTCGAGGTGCACCACGTTCTCCGGTCGTGCATAGAGGATCCCCTCGTAGTCCTGTCGTCGTCCGCCCAGGAAGACCAGGGCGAAGCGCAGGTCGGGCAGTCCTCGGATCAGCTGGTCGACCCAGCCGGCGACCCCGCCGCGTACCATGGGGTAGGTGCCCTCGAGCAACAGGATGATGTCGGCGGGGCGCGCGCGCCGCCTGAGTGTCGGCCAGCCGTCCGTCATCGCCATGCCTCCTGTCTTTCCCGGGCGGCGGTCGTGGCCGTGTCGCCCCGAGGGGCGGCGTCCACACGCCAGAAGCTGGCCACCGGATGCAAGGTGGGATCGCCGGCAGCGGCGGCACTGAGCCGGGCCAGCTGCCGGCGCACTTCCGCGTAACGTCGCTGCCGGAAGGCCAGCTCCGCGCGATGCGGTGCCAGGTCGTCGTCGTTCATCCCCAGGCGCTCGCAATGCGCGAAGGCACGCTCGGCATCCGCGACATCGCCCAGCGTCGCGCACAGCCTGCCGCGCTGCAGCCAGCGCTGGGCAGTTGTCCGATGCTCCAGCGCCTGGTCGATGAACGCCAGGGCCTGTTCGAGCAGATAACGCAGCGTGCTGCCCTGCGCCAGGCCCAGGTAGGCATACTCCCAGTACAGGGTCGAGATGGCCTCGGCGCGGTGGCCGGCCGGGTCGTCGCCCTGTTCGATGGTCCGGGTCAAGGCGAGGAGTCGGCTATCCAGTTCGCGTTCGATGGCATTCAGCATCGAGTATGCGAGCAGGCGGACATCGTCGCTGGCATCCATCAGCCCCTGGCGTAGCAAAGGGACGGCCTGCCGCCGGGGCAGGTGTCGACAGGCCAGAATCGCCTGCTGACGCTGCTGGGGATCGCCGACGCCCGACAGCACGCTGCCCAGACCGTTGCGGAGGGTGGGGTCGTTCGCGGCCGGCAGGGGGACGGCGCGGAAGGGCAGGTCGGGGATGGGAAGCGGGCGCCAGGCCCTCGGCCTGGTGCGGCGAGCGCTGTGCAGGGCGGGCAGCACCCCCAGCGCGATCCCCACGGCACCGATGCCTGGCAGCAGGATCAGCGAGGCCAGCAGGAAAGCCAGCGTACCGGCCATGGGGTGTGCGATATCCCTCGGCAGTCCCTTCCACAGGCCGACGGCGAGCAGCAGGCTGGCCATCAGGTGCTGCGGCAGGCTGCGCCACCAGAGCAGTTCGGGAGTGAGCAGCAGGCAGTAGGCGGCGATGCCCTCCAGGGTCAGCCCGGCGAGCAGCCACGGGATGATCACCGGCAGCGGAGAACGCGGTGGCGCGTCAAGCCGCCGCATGGTGGCGCTCCTGAAGGTCGAGGCCGTCCAGCAGTGCCCTGGCCGAGCGGTGGCCGTCGATGAGCCGATGGCTAAGTCGTACGCCTTCCTGGCGAGGATCTTGTGGCAGCTGGGTCTCCAGGCGCTGCCAGAGACGCTCGGCAAAGGCGGTGGCGGCCCGCTCGTCGGCCAGCGGCATCAGGATATGCAAGCAGGTCGTGTGCAGCCTCGTGCCGAACACCCATCCCTGATCCAGGGCGCGCAGCTGGGCAAAGGCTTCGTCGATGATGGTCCGACCATGCGTCTCGTCCAGTGCCTCCGGGAGTTCCAGGGTGACGAGGAGTGAAGACAGGTGGTTGCGTCGGGCCTGGGCGACCCAACGGGCCAGGCTGGCGGATAGATCGGCGGGCGAGGCATGCCCCTGACGCGCTTCGGCCCGGTGAAGCAGGTCGCCGAGCTGGGCGCCGAGCACCGCCAGCAGATGCAGTTGTCCGCGATGGAAGTCGAGAAAGGGCATTTGCGTGACCGCCACCAGGGCATGGATGCGCTCATGCACATCGATCAGTGGCACCACCGCGAGCAGCGAGCCCTGTTCGGGTAGCTGGGGGTCGACGGCGTTGCCGGCATAGAGCATCTCGCGTTGCTCGAGGCAGGCGAGGATCATCGGGTCCTGGTGATCGATGCCGACCCCGCCGCCGTAGCAGACCGGTGCTTCCTTCAGGGGACGATGATGTTCGTCGAGGCGAATCAGCGCCGCCTGCTGGATACGGCCGTTGAGCGCCAGGAAGCTGAGGATCTCGCTACCGTGGTGGTGGAGCGGTGCTCCGTGCTCGGCCAGATGCTGAAAGCGCTGGGCGAGCCGATGCAGCGCATCGCGCAGCGTGAACGGATTGGCGGCCAGGCGCTCGGCCAGCTGATCGTGCGAGACGCGTAGCAGATGATAGTGTCGGACGAACTCGTCGAGCCGGGTGGCCTGATCGTGGTTGATGGTGGCCAACTGGCGCAGCCGACGTTGCCAGGTGTCGGCCATTTCGCCCGACAGCATTCCCACCAGCACCACCGCCACGGCATTGGGCAGTGCCTGCGCCTGGTCCGGCACCAGCGCCCCGGTTCGCCACCAGGTCTCGGCGCCGATCAGGGCGACGCTGATCAGGGCGCTGCCGAAGCCGAAGGCAAACCCGTAACGAATGCCGATCAACAGCGGTCCCGCCACCAGCAGCCAGGCCGTTCCGCTCTCCAGCAGCAGTGGATCCTCGGGATGCAGGATGAAGCCGAGCGCGGGTATCGCCAGGCTGATGACCAGGGTCTCCAGCATCCGTAGCCAGCGCGGTGGCGGCTCGACCGGGATGTGCTCGAAACGCGTCGCCATATTCACCTCAGCGCTCCAGGGGCAGTTCGTCGACCAGATCGGCCATCAGTTCCTGGCCGACGCCGCTGGTGGTGCTGAAGCCCCAGCCGCTGCGTGCGCCACTGGCGCTCCACAGCGTTTCGCCGCTGTTGACGTCGACCACCCGCAGGCTCAGGCCCACGGCGGGCTCGCCATCCAGGCCGGTCTTGTACTGCCATTCGTCCACGGAGCCCGTGACGCCGTAGCGGATACCCTGCTGCTGGGCCCAGTTCAGGGCCTCCTGCAGGTCATGGCCGCCGGTGAGGTCGAGCAGCCCCGAGGGAGGCGGGTGGGGGGCCTGGGTCAGCGACGCGACCCCATGCTGGTGCAGCAGGGTGGTCAGGCCGGATTCGGCGCGTCGTCCGGCCAACGGCGTTTCGGAGTGGTTGGCGATCGGCAGCAGCGCCCAGCGTGCATCGGGGTCCAGGGGGGCCGAGCGGTGCACGTCGGTCACGGCGCAGCCGCCGAGCGCGAAGAGACCGATGAGCGTCGCCATGGCCAGTGAGGAAGCGAATGAGCGGGACATGGGCATCACTCCTTGCTAGTGGCGGGCGGCCTTTTGGCGGCCCAGGAAGTACTGATAGGTCAGGGCAATGGCGAAGCGCGTGTCGTCGCTGTTGCTTGCCCCCTGTTCGGTGCCCTGATCGAGGGTGAGCCGCAGCCCCAGCTCGTCATTGCCCAGCAGCCGGGAGCCGACAGCGAAGGTGGTGTTGATGGCGAACTCGTCGTTCGGCATGTGGTAGCCGGCATCCAGGTCGAAACGCAGCCTGGGAGAGGCCACCCGGGGGTAGGCGTGGCCCGGCTCGCCTCGCGCAATGCCTATCCCGACGCCCACGAAGGTGTTGCTGTCGTCGAGCAGCCGGTCCGGTGTGCTGCCGGCGGGCAGGCGGGCGGCGGTGTCCTCGGGCAATTGGTCCACCGGATCGTGTTGCTCGTGACTGGCCATCAGGCGCAGCTCCAGCCGCCGGCTGGCGCCCGCCACCAGGGCGTGGCTCCAATCCGCCTCCAGGCGCATGCCGTCGCCCAGTCGTTCATGCTCCTCGCGGCTGCGGAAGATCAGGTGACTGGCATCGAACGACAGGACGTCACGGGCCGTGGGCTGCCATTCGAGATTGGCGCCGACTCGGTCTTCGACCCCCAGTACTCGCATCAGGTCGCCGATCTCGGAGGTCTGGCCCAGCGCACCGTAGACGCCGCCCGCCAGGCGCGATGTCGCCTGCCAGCGCTGGTCGAGCCGGAGCTGGACCCGGGTGTCGTCGTCGGTCTCGACGCCGCCCAGCTGCAGCCGGGTATCGCTGCGTGCGCCGTTCCAGCCGAGGGTCAGCCCTGCGACGCTCTCTTCTTCCAGGCCGTCCGCATCGAGATCGAGATGCCCGGTATCCAGCCGTCGCTTCGCCAGATCGAGCCTGCCCCACCAGCGTTCGCCGGCTCGCTCGTAGCTCAGCTGGCCGCCGTCGATGCTCAGGTCGCCGAGTTCCTCGTGGGAGGCACGAGTGACGAGGCGATGGGGCAGCTCGTTGGCCAGCGCCACGGCGTCGGCTCGCTGGTCATGGCCGGCGGCGGTCAGGTCGGTGGCCAGCGCCAGTGCTTCCTGGCGGCGGTCGAGCCGCTGGAGGGCCGCGAGCCGGTCGGCCGCGGACAGGGCGGCCGCGTCATCGTCGAGCAATCGCTTCAGGGTGGCGCGATCATTCTTCTCCAGCGCGACCGACAGGCGCTGCCAGTCGGGGCTGCGATGCCCCAGGTCGCGGGCCCGCAGCAGCAGGTAGCGGGCGTGCAGCGGCCGGTTCAGGGCCAGGTTGGCGTCGAACAGCCAATCGCTGTCTTCCACCGTCGGTGGCGTGTCGTCGAACGCCTTCAGCAGCAGGGTGTGGTACCAGCCCCGGCCGCTGTCGGGGCCGGCCAGCGTCGTCAGCGTGCCCAGTGCCCGGACCCGATCTTCCCGGCTGTCACGGCCCGGCTGCGTCGAGGCGTTCGGGTTGGCCGCGAGTTGGGGCAGCAGGTCGGCCAGCGCCTGATGACGTAGCCGGAAGGCGGCTGCCGCGTGACCGGTCAATGCCAGGGTGTCGGCATGATCGAGCCGGAGCCAGGTATCTCGAGGCGCACCCCGGGCTGCCGAGCGATACCATCTCAATGCCCGGTCGAGCTCCCCCAGCTGGCGATGGCCATTGGCCATGGCGGCCATCAGGTCGGTATGGCCGCGGGCGGCGGCGGCCCATTCGCCGAGGCGTTGGCGAAGCCTCTCGTGCTCCCCGTCGGCGGCCAGTGCATAGAGCATCCCGGCGCGGAGGTAGGGCTCGCCGGGGGCCAGGGCGAGGGCTTCCCGGTACGCCGAGACGGCACCGGGAGCATCCCGTTCCCGCAGCCGTTGGGCGCCCAGGGCCCCCCAGTAGTGGGGCGAGTCGGCCAGGGGGGCGGGATCCTGCTCGACCATCGCTAGAAGCGCTCGCGTGAGGTCGGGACGAGACTCACGCTGGGCAAGGTCAAGCATCTCCATGATCGCGTCGGTGTCGCGCTCGGCTTCCCAGCGCTCGCGAGTCACCCGCATGGCCAGCGACAGGTCGCCGCTGTCTCCCGCGGTGCGGATGAGGCGCGTCGCCTCATCGTTCTCCAGGCCACGGCGGGCGAACAGGGCCCGATAGGCCTGCCGGCTGCTCCTCGCATCGCCGACCTGCCAGGCCAGCTCGGCGCGCTGGCGCCAGTATTCGTCGGCCATGGCCGAGGTGCTGTCGGGGTCGATGCGGCCGAGGACGGTCAGGGCCTCGTCGAGTCGCCACTGCTGGGTCAGAAGGCGACTCCGCTCGCGGGTCGCCTCGACCTCCAGCCCGGAATGCCCCGCTAGCCTGGCCCAGGCATCTTGTGCGTCATCGAGACGGCCGACCTGTTCCAGCCAGGTGGCCAGGCGAATGCGCAGTTCCCGATCGCCGTCGCCGGCGGCTTCCCAGCGGCGAATCTGGGCGATGGCGGCGTCCGGCTCGCCCAAGGCATCGAGCAGGTCGACCAGCAGATGGCGCTCATCAGGCGTCAGTTCGCCGCGCTCGTTGAGGCGCCGCAGGGCGGCCAAGGCGGTGGTGCGATAGCGCAGACTCAGCGCGAGGGTCACGACCTCGCGATCATGCTCGGCCCGTTCGCTGGCCCGGGCCAGTCGCTCCAGAGTGTCCAGCGCCTGCCGGTGTTGGTCGGCCCACTGCTGGGTGTGGGCGAGGCGCTTGAGGTGGTCGAGCTGATTCGGTTCCAGGCGCTGCAGCCGCTCCAGGCCCTCGATGGCCGACCCCAGACGGTCGAGGCCCAGGGCGATCGAGACGTGGCGATCGAGGGCTTCCACGTCATCGGGATGCAGATCGAGATAGTGCTGTGACCATTCGAATGCCTGTTCCGGTTCGTCATGAGCCAGTGCCAGGCGAATCCCGAGCGTCAGCAACGTTTCATCATCGGGATAGTGGCTCAGATATTCCCGTGCATACGCCACGCCGATGCCGCTCTCGCTCTGTTCGGCGGCAGTCAAGGCGGCCAGGGCGGCTTCCCGGCGTGGCGGGTCCTCGGAGCCGAGGGAATCCTGCTGGGCATGGGCCGCGGGGATCACCCACCCCAGCCAGCCGAGATCGTGAGGGGCATTCCCGGCGATCTGCCAGGCCCGGTGCCAGGCCCTGGCCGAGCGCTCCGGTGCGCCGGCCTTGAGCCACCAGTAGCCGGCCTGGGTCAACCAGTGGTAGCCCTTCGGTGAGTCACGCTCGGCCAGCTGCTCGTAGCATTGGGCCGCGCGGGCGGGATGGCCGATTGCCAGCCAGTGATCGGCGATCGTGGCCAGGTGCGGTGGTGGAAGATCATCGCGCGACTCGAGCGCAGCGAGTTGCCGGGTCAGCCGCTCGAGGTGGCGAGCCCGCTCGGGAGCCTCTGCGGGCAGGGCCGCGTAGGCCTGCCAGTTCAGCTCCAGCAGCAGCCACTGGATGTCGATGTCGTGGTCGCCGCCCAGTGGCGCCAAGGTCTCGCGTGCGGCGGCGAGCTCGCCGATCTCCATGAGCTGGCGGGTCAGGGCAAGGCGCAGTCCGACGTTGTCGGGGCTGACCCTGAGCAGGGCCTGATGGTAGAGGATCGCCATGCGTTCGTAGGCAGTCTCCGGTGAGGCGCCGAGCTGCAGGAAGTGGCGGGCCGGGAAGAGGCCGATCAGGATGAGCGCCAGCAGGATGCCCAGCCCCCGCAGGGTCAAGGGCCGGAGCAGGTGACCGGCGCGCATGGGATGCCGGTGTCGGGAACGAAGGGGATCAGTCGTCACAGGACACCTCGATGCGATCGGAGTGGCTCCCAGCGTAGCTCAGGATCACCCGGTCGCCTTGCTGCTGCTGTCTGGCACCGGGGGCGTCGATATCGCAGTCATTCATGCCGGCCAGCTCGATGCGCAAGGAGACCTGTTCGGCGGCAAGGCGCAGCGAGAGGCGTTTGGCGTCGTGTTGCTCCCAGCGGGAGATACGGCCGTTGGCCAGCCTCAGGTGGGGGGTCTCGGGAGGCCGTGGTGACAGCTGAAGAAGGGAATCACCGGCGCCGCTCAAGGCGACATAGCGCCCGGTGTCGGTGTCCCTGACGCCGGCCACGCCCCGGGAGGCTGCCAGATCCGGCCAGCCCAGGGCCCGGGGCAGGCGCAGGGTGCGAAGCCGAGTGGCGGCGCGGATCTGCCAACCACCGTCGAGCCTGCGGGCGATACCCAGGTCGTACCACTGGCTGGCAACATCGCTCCACGTGCTGGTATAGACCGGGAGCGTCTCCTGGGTGCTGACGTAGTCGTAGACTTGCTGCAGCGCCTTCAGTGCGGCGGGGCTCGCCGCCGAATAGAAGTGGTAGTAGATGTCGATCGGCTTGAGCCGGCGGGGACGATCGGTCAGTCGGTAGGTTTCGATGACACGACGATAGCCCCACAGGGGGCCGCGCATGTGGTTGGTGTAGATGTTCTCGTTGGTCTGAGGGGCGTATACCTGAAGGTAGTCGCCCTGGGGACGCAGCATGGGCGACACCCGGGTCAAGGTGGGGAAGCTGTCGGTGATGTGGGTGTTGCCGCCGTTCATGTTTCGCAGGCCGATCCGTTCGGCGTGCGCAAGGGCCTCTTCCGGAGGCAAGGCGTTGCCGCTCCACAGCACCACGGACACCGACTTGTCGGGCGGCGCCAGGTGGTCATTGATGTATGCCGTGGCGCCGGCGATCTCGCGCTCAAGAGAGAACGCGTAGCCTGGTATCGGCAGGTTGTAGTTGAAGCCGGTCTGGGTCTCGCCCTGCCCGGCGAGATCGCCTTCGTCGAGCTTTTCCCACTGGAAGGGGTGACTGAAGGTGTGATTGGCCATCTCGACCCAGGGCAACTCGAAGATGCGTCGGGCGAGTGGTTCCAGCTGTGAGCGGAGATGTGGATGCATGCTGTGCGGTCCGAACTCTCCCTCGATCACCGACACGGTGGTCGGTACCCGGTAGCGTTGCAGGACCTCCGTCAACATGAGTTCGCCGGTGAAATGCGAGCCGGGAAAATCGGCTCGACTGACAAAGGCGTCGCCGTCGATCTGTGTCATCCAGTAGCGGGCGCCATTCTCCGTGGTGGGGTCCGGTACGGGTATCTCTGGGAGGGCCAGTGCGGTCTCGAGGAACGCAAAGGGATCGAGGATCCAGCGCTGCTGCGCCTCACCGGCCTGCTGAAGGATCCAGGGCCAGGTGGCGATCCCGCCCCAGGGCCCGCTCAGTACCGGGGACAGGGAACGGCCCCCCGGGGCCTCCAGGGTCAGGTGGGGGATGATGTCGGCACGTGTGGTCTGATAGCCGTGCTGATAAGGCGCGGGGCGTGAAGGCATGCCTTCGAATCCCAGCATGTCGTCGTGGTCCGCGATGCGCAGCTGGCGCTGCTCGGAGCCCTCGATGAGTCCCATGTGGTTGCCCAAGGCGCCATTCAATGGAATCCCGGGGTCACCCAGGATGACGACGCGCAGGCCATCGCGCATCTGTTCGAGCAGCCAGTCGGCGTAGCGTTGTCCATCGGGGATCGGACCATCGAACCAGCTGACAATGCCGGCGTAGCGGCCATTCAGGACGTCGTCGGGCAGTGCGGCGTTGACGTCATGATACTCCGCCGCATAGCCCATATATTCCAGCGGCATGGCCAGGTAACGGTGGGCATTGGTGTTGGCCAGCTCACCCGCCTCGGTAGAGGCCTTGTCATACAACATCAATATGCGACGAGGCACCGGCTCGATGAGCCCAACGCCCACCTGATTAAGCTGCGCCACGCTGACCCAAGGGATGAACCCCTCGGCCGCTATCCGCTCGGCGGTCCGGCGCGCCAGCGCACGATCGGCGGCCGGCACGTAATCGATGGCGATGGTGGGCAGGCCGTATTCGTCCCTCGCCCGACTCAGCTGATCATGCAGCCACTGACTGTCCGTGTCTGGCACCGAACCGTAGATGCCGGTCGCCGGGTTCCAGCGACGATAAAGGGACTCGGCTGCGATACCGACGATATCGCCATGAATGCGATCGAGGACCTCGAAACCGCGGTTGACCAGCAGCTTCATGTCGGGGAAGCGTTGTCGTATCTCCCCGATCAGCTCGACCAACGCCTGCTGCTGACGCCGAGCGGCCCTGCCCTCCGGGGCAAACAGCCGGTAGCTGTCGAGGGTGTCGAGGAAGAGTCCTCGGTAGCCGTCGTTCCACAGTGGCTGGATGCGTTCCTCCAGCAGGTAGCGTTGCCACTCGTCGCTGGTGAGGTCGGCCACCCTGCTGTTCCAGTGAGGGTTGTCCTCGAGGAGGACCGAGTCCGGAAGATGCGAGGGCTGGGGACGCCAGGCATCGAGTTCGCCGACACTCACGTAAGCAAAGGCCTGCGTACCATGGCGCTCCAGCCGCTCCCGCTGCCTGGGCGCGAGATTGGCCGCTTCTATCGCCACCCAGTCGAACTGATCCAGTAACTCCAGTGGGGCGTCATTCCCGTAGTAGAAGGCTACGCTGGGCGAAGAGGCGCCGTCCGGGGTGACCGCACGCGCGGTGTCAGGAAGCGCTGTCAGCGCTATCGCGATGAAGAGTAGCCCAACGATGTTGCGCATCTTTTCTACCTCGCACGCGGTGCCGTGCTTCTCTCAACCATGAGACGTCGTCGTGATGGCATCGGCCGGCTGCTGCTGAATCGTGCTGGACACCAGGGCGTGGAGCCCGTCTTCCAGCGACCACTCCGCCTGTATGCCGAGCCACTGCTCGAGGCGCTGGGTATGCCCGCACGAATCGCGAATGTCGTCTTGCCTGGCCGGCGAAAACTGAAGGGTGGGGGGGTGATGGGTCAGCGAGCCGAGAGTCTCCAGCAAGCCCAACAGGTTGGTGCGCTGCCCCGTGGCCACGTTACAGACGCCCTGGTGTCCGGTTTCCAGGGCCGACACGTTGGCCCGCGCGACATCCCGAACGTAGATGAAATCGCGAGTCTGGAGGCCATCGCCGAAGATTCGAGGGGACTGTCCGAGCAGGAGCGTGTCGAGGAAGCGTGCAATGACACCCGCATAGGGCGATTGCGGGTCCTGACGAGGGCCGTAGACATTGAAGTAGCGCAGCCCCAGGCTCGACAGACCCTGAGAGGTGTGCAGCAACTCTGCGTAACGTTCATCCGCCCACTTTTCCAGCCCGTAGGGCGAGATCGGAGATGGAGTGAGTGTCTCGCGTATTGGCAAATATCGGGGGATGCCGTAAACGGCCGCAGACGAGGCATAGACGATGCGCTCGACGCCAGCCGACGCTGCGGCGTGAAACACATTGAGCGTACCGAGGATATTGTGGCTGGCCGAGGCGGCCGGGTCCTCGACGGAGCGTACGACCGACACCTGAGCCGCCAGGTGGAGGCAGAGGCTGACGTCACGCATGGCCTGTGCCACGCTCGATGCATCGCGAATGTCGCCTTTGACGAACTCCAGACGCCTGTTCTGCAGAGGCAGGTTGGAGAGGTTGCCGCTGGAAAGGTTGTCCAGCACGCGCACTCGATACCCCCTTGCCAGCAGTAACTCGACGCTATGGGAGCCGATGAAACCGGCACCGCCGGTGACCAGCACCCGATGGGCGAACTGCGTCATGTTCCCTTACCCCCCCGTGTTGTCATGGCGTACGGCTTCTTCTGGCCGCTGCCATCTCCGTAACTGAAAGGTTACTCAGTTACAGAAATTAACCTATTGGGTGCAGGATAAGAGGGCGGGCCTACCGCTACCGCCTGTAATGGCTAATTATGCTGTGGTGGTTTTTCTCGTGGGGGAGTATGAGAGATGGGGCAGGGCCGGGCGATATCCGGCCCTGGGCAAGGAGACGTCAGGCCGGCGTCAGGCGCTGGACGCCCTGGTCGGTGCCCAGCAGCAGCACGTCGGCGCCGCGGGCGGCGAACAGCCCGTTGGTAACCACGCCGACGATGGCATTGAGTGTCGCCTCCATGGCCACCGGGTCGTCGATCATGAACTCGTAGCAGTCGAGGATCTGGTTGCCGTTGTCGGTGACCACGCCCTCGCGGTAGACCGGGTCGGCGCCCAGCTTGACCAGCTCCCGCGCCACGTAGGAGCGGGCCATGGGAATCACCTCCACCGGCAGCGGGAAGTCGCCCAGGCGCTTCACCTTCTTGGAGCCGTCGGCGATGCACACGAAGCGCTGGGCGCAGGCGGCGACGATCTTCTCCCGGGTCAGGGCCGCACCGCCGCCCTTGATCATCTGAAGGTGAGCGTTCACTTCGTCCGCGCCATCGACATAGACGGGCACGGTGCCGATCTCGTTGAGCTCGAAGACATCGATGCCGTGGCTGCGCAGGCGCTCGGCGCTGGCCTCGGAGCTGGCCACGGCGCCACGGAAGTCGCTGCTCAGCGCGGCCAGCTGGTCGATGAAGCGATTGGCGGTGGAGCCGGTACCGACGCCGATCACCACGTCGCGCCCGAGCAGCGGGCGGATCTCGTCGATGGCGGCAGCGGCCACGGCGTCCTTGAGTTCGTCCTGGGTCATGGAGTGCTCGTCTGGCTGGAGGGTGGAAATGCCGCGCCATTATAGGCCATGGCGCCTCGCCGTGCTGGACGCCGTGCCGGCGCGAATGCTACCAATAGAGGTTCCCTCCGCGCCGCGTCACGCGGCCCCTCGCGCTACTATCGGAATGTCAGGATGCTCGAAGATACCGTCAAGAAGATTCTCCAGGCCCGGGTCTATGAGGCCGCCCGGGAAACGCCGATCTCGTCGGCGCCGTTTCTCTCCAAGCGGTTCGACAACCAGATTCTGATCAAGCGCGAAGATCTCCAGCCGGTCTACTCCTTCAAGATTCGCGGCGCCTACAACAAGATGGCGCAGCTCAGCGACGAGCAGAAGGCCAAGGGCGTGATCGCCGCCTCGGCGGGCAATCATGCCCAGGGGCTGGCCATGGCCGCCAGGCAGATGGGGGTCAAGGCGGTGATCGTGATGCCGCGCATCACCCCGGAGATCAAGGTCGCCGCGGTGCGTGCCCGGGGTGCCAGGGTGGTGCTCAAGGGCGATGCCTTCGGCGAGGCCGCGGCCCACGCCCAGGAACTGATCGAGGAGCACGGCTACACCTACATTCCGCCGTTCGACGACATCGACGTGATCGCCGGCCAGGGCACCGTGGCGGTGGAGATCCTGCGCCAGAACCCCGGCCGGCTGGACGCCATCTTCGTGCCGGTGGGCGGCGGCGGGCTGATCGCCGGCGTGGCCGCCTACGTGAAGTACCTGCGCCCGGAGATCAAGGTGATCGGCGTGGAGTCCGAGGACAGCGCCAGCCTCAAGGCCGCCCTGGACCGCGGCGAGCGCGTGGTGCTGGACCAGGTCGGCGTGTTCGCCGAGGGCGTGGCCGTGGCCCAGGTCGGCGAGGCGCCCTTCGCGGTGATGCGCGACCTGGTGGACGATGTCATCACCGTCAACACCGACGAGATGTGCGCCGCGGTGAAGGACATCTTCGAGGATACCCGCGCGGTCTCCGAGACCTCCGGCGCCCTGTCGCTGGCGGGTCTCAAGAAGTACATCCAGCAGACCGGCGCCAGCGGCGAGACCCTGGTGTGCATCAACTCCGGCGCCAACACCAACTTCGATCGCCTGCAGCACATCGCCGAGCGCACCGAGCTGGGCGAGCAGCGCGAGGCGATCCTGGCGGTGACCATCCCCGAGCGGCCGGGCAGCTTCAAGAAGTTCTGCCGCACCATCGGCAAGCGCATGGTCACCGAGTTCAGCTATCGCTATGCCGACCCCGAGCAGGCGCACATCTTCGTCGGCGTGCAGGTCAAGCCGGGCGGCGAGGATCGCCAGGCGGTGATCGACAAGCTGCGCGAGGCCGGCTATCCGGTGGAGGACCTCACCGACAACGAGCTGGCCAAGCTGCACCTGCGCCACCTCGGCGGCGGTCGCCCCCAGGAGCGCTTCGACGAGGAGGTCTATCGCTTCGAGTTTCCGGAGCGTCCCGGCGCGCTGATGAACTTCCTCACCCACCTGCCCCACGACTGGAACATCTCGCTGTTTCACTACCGCAATCACGGCGCCGCCTACGGCCGGGTGCTGGTCGGCATGCAGCTGCCGGAGGACGATCGCGGGCACGTCGAGGAGCACTTCGACGAGATCGGCTATCGCTACTGGAAGGAGTCGGACAACCCCGCCTATCGCCTGTTCATGGCGTGACGCTCCCGGGCGGCGTGAGTGAGCGGTTGCTTGCGCGCTGCGCTCGGCCATGACAGCGCCGTTTGCTCTCATTCCCGAGCATGACGGTTGTCATGCTCGGGCGCTTCGGCTAGGCTGTGGCCCCGCTCGAGGCGGCCCCGACGGGCCTCCGGCCTTGCTCTCGCGGCCGGGTGGCCGGAAACCGTGAACAAACGGTGTTCGAGGGGGCAAATGCGCCTTTCGCGGCGGTCTCGACGCCGTATAGTCGAAAGCAGTCAACGTCAGCCGATGCCCGGAACGTCATCCGGACACGGCGCCGTCACATCGAAGGGAGTCGACGATGAAGCGCAAGCCCGACCTGGTCATGATCCTGGTGCTGATCTTCGGTATCGGTGTCGTGGCGACCGGCTACGCCCAGGCGCTGGTCGGCCAGTAGGCGCCAGCGGTCAGGACGATTCCCGAAAAAAAGCGGTCGATGCTCAGGCATCGGCCGCTTTTTTCATGCCGGAATGGCCCGCGAGGCCATCAGGGGCGCACGACGCGCCGGTCGCTGACGATGGCATCCAGCGGCACGTCCCAGGGCGCCACCGGCAGGCGCTCGACGCGCTGGCAGTCGTGGGCCAGGCCGATCAGGCGCGGCCGCGGCCCGCGGCCGCGGGTGAAGGCCAGGGTGCGGTCGTAGAAGCCGCCGCCCATGCCGATGCGCTGCCCGTCGTCGTCGAAGCCCACCAGCGGCATCAGGATCAGGTCCAGCGCCCAGGCCGGCGTGCGGCGGGCGCGATGGGCACCGTGACGGGTGCAGGGTTCGGGGATGCCGAAGCGGTTGGTCACCATCGGCGTGCCGGCGTGGTAGTGCACGAACCACAGGGCGTTAGGCGAAAGCGGACGCAGCACGGGCAGATGGACGCGGGCGCCGCGGCCGTTCAGCCAGGGCATCAGGCGGGTCGGGTCGATCTCGCCGTCGTTGGGCAGGTAGAGGGCCACGCGCCTTGCGCGCTGCACTTCGGGAAGGCGCCGCAGCTGGTGGCACAGGCGCCGGGCGGCCTGAGATTGCTCTTGCGCGCTCAGCCGGCGACGGCGACGGCGGAGGTCGCGACGCAGGGCGCGTCGCTCGTCGTCACGCACGGTGCAGGCGGCGGTGTCTTGCAGATCGGTCATGCAGAAAGGAGTTCCCCAGAGTGCCGCTGTCATTCTGGCCCTTGAACCCTGTGGTTCAAGGTGGGTGGCCGCAGCCGGACCGTCAGGCTTTCCGTCGCACGGACATGCACACGGGTCCGGACTAGCTGTTGGCCCCCTGGGTACTGCGCATAGGCTCGAGGGACTTAACGACTGGCGAACACCCCAGGGAACGCCTCTATCCTAGCAGAGCGAGGCCTGCGTCCAAAGCGAAGAATCCTCTAGCGCGAGGGCGCGTCGGCCAGCGCCTTCTCCAGGCGCGCGCTGAGCTCGCCGAGGCTCTTCTCGCCGGCGCGGCGCTCCTCGAGGGTCTCGAGCAGCTCGTGGGTGATGTTCAGGGCCGCCATGATGGCGACCTTCTCCCGGTCGACCACCTTGCCCTGGGCGTGGATGCCCTGCATGGCGCGGTCCAGGTAGCGGGCAGCGCGCTCCAGCTTGTCCTGCTCGTCCGGCGGACAGGCGATGACGTACTGGCGCTCCAGCAGGGTGATCTCGGTGGTGGGCCGCGAGGCGTCGGTCATGGGGGGCTCCGGCGGGCCCGGAGGAGCACGCGGGGTGCGGCGCCATGGGGGCCCGATGCGTTAACATCGTGGGGTATACGTACGTCAAGTCACTATAAGAGAGCCGTTTGCGGCCGGTCAACGCGCCGCGCGGCCCTCGCACCGGATGGTCCCATGTCTCTGATCAACGAACGCCAGGATTTCTCCGACATCGCCGACACCTTCCTGCTGCACGGCAGCATGCAGTCGCCGGCCTTCCTCGACGGCCGCCTGTGCGCCTCGCTGGCGCTGCACGACCTCAGCGCCGAGGGCTGGCTGGAAGTCGTGTGCCAGAACCTGAGCGTCGAGCAGCCCCGCGACGAGCCCTCCGCCGAGCGCCTGCTGGGCTGGCGCCGCCAGACCGTCGAGGCGCTCTCGGCCAGCGAGATGAACTACGAGCCGCTGCTGCCCGACGACCTGTTCTCCCTCGGCGAGCGCGCCCAGGGCCTGAAGGACTGGACCCTGGGCTTCCTCGAGGTGATCGAGGATGCCGGCGATGCGCCGCGCAAGGCATGGTCCGAGCCGCTGCGCGAGGCGGTCGACGACCTCAAGGGCCTGGCCGCCATCGACACCGACCTCGATGACGACCCGGAGAACGAGAACGACCTCTTCGCCCTCACCGAGCACGCCCGCATGGCCGCCATGATGCTCTATACCGAGCAGCATCCCGGCCAGCCGCAGGTCGAGAAGGTCGACGACCCCGAGTCCTACACCAAGCACTGAGACGGCCCGGGCCGCCGGCCCGGTACCGCGTGATGCCCGCCCCGCCGCCCGGCGGGGCTCCCGCCTGCCCCAGGAGCTGCCATGCCGCCCGAGATCCTGCCTCGCCCCGCCGCCATCGGCCTCGATGAATTCCGCGAACGCCGCCGCCGCCTGATGGCCACGCTGCCCGACGATGCCGCCGTGCTGCTGCCCGGCGCCGCGCTGGTCACCCGCTCCGGTGACAGCGAATACGCCTTCCGTCAGGACAGCGACTTCCACTATCTCACCGGCTTCCCCGAGCCCGATGCCCTGCTGCTGCTGCTGCCCGGCCGGGAGGACGGCGAGAGCGTGCTGTTCTGCCAGGATCGCGACCCGGAGATGGAGGCCTGGACCGGGCGCCGGCTGGGCGCGGAAGGGGCCGAGCGCGTGCATGGCCTCGACCAGGCCTTCGGCAACGCCGAGCGCGACGAGGCTCTCGCCGCGCTGCTCGACGGCCGCACCGCCCTCTATCTGCCGCTGGACGACAGCGAGGCGCTGCACCTGGCCGAGTCGATCCGCGCCGAGCTGCAGGCCGGCGCCCGTCGCGGCGCGCGGCCGCCGCTGGCCTTCGCCGACGTGTCCGCGCGCCTGCACGAGCAGCGGCTGATCAAGAGTCCGGCGGAGCTGGCGCTGATGCGCCATGCCGGTGCGGTCAGCGCCAAGGCCCACCGCCGGGCGATGCGCGCCTGTGCCCCCGGGCTCGCCGAGTACCAGCTGCAGGCCGAGCTCGAGCATGAGTTCCGGTGGCAGGGCGGCAGCGGCCCGGCCTACGCCAGCATCGTCGCTGGCGGCGACAATGCCCGTGTGCTGCACTACATCGAGAACGCCGATGCGCTGCAGGACGGCGACCTGGTGCTGATCGACGCCGGCGCCGAGTTTGACCTCTATGCCGGCGACATCACCCGTACCTTCCCGGTCGGCGGCCGCTTCGGCGACGCGCAGCGCGCGCTCTACGAGGTGGTGCTCGGCGCCCAGCAGCGCGCCATCGAGGCGGTGCGCCCCGGCACCACCCTGGCCGCCATCCATCGCGGCGTGGTGCGCGACCTGACCCAGGGGCTGATCGAGCTCGGCCTGCTGCCGGACGAGCTGGACGCCTGCCTCGAGCAAGAGGCCTGGCGGCGCTTCTATCTCCACGCCACCTCCCACTGGCTGGGCCTCGACGTCCACGACGTCGGCCAGTACCGCCAGGACGGCGAACCGCGTCCGCTGGTGCCGGGCATGGTGCTGACCATCGAGCCGGGGCTCTACGTGCCCGAGGACGACGACATACCCGTCGCCTATCGCGGCATCGGCATCCGCATCGAGGACGACGTGGCGGTGACCGAGGCGGGTCACGAGGTATTGACCGCCGACGTGCCCAAGCGGGTGGCCGATATCGAGGGACTGATGGTCAAGGAATAACCGTTAGCAAGCGCTAAAATATTACCGTTACGTAACGTACATTATGAAAAATGGGCCGTGAATCGGCGCCCCGGCGCCGAGGCATGAGCGCCGGATGACGAGGGCCGTGATGACAGTCGTGATGAATGAGAGGAGCCGGCCATGAGCGATCTGGGCGGGGGCGAGGCCCCGCGGCACGTGGACATCGCCATCGTCGGCGGAGGACTGGTGGGCGCCAGCCTGGGCTGTGCCCTGGCGCCGCTGATCGAGCGGCTGGGGCTGACGGTGGCCGTGATCGAGGCCGCGCCCATGGCGGCGGATCTCGACGCGCCCTGGCAGCCGAGCTTCGATGCCCGGGCCAGCGCCATCGCCCAGGGCTCGGTGGCGCACTTCCGCACCCTGGGGCTGTGGGACGGCCTGGCCGAACAGGCCTCGCCGATCCGCCGCATCCATGTCAGCGAGCAGGGGCGCCTGGGCGCGACCCGGCTGAACGCCGAGGAGCTCGGCGGCGAGGCCCTGGGCCAGGTGATTCCCAACGCCTGGCTGGGGCGCGTGCTGCATCGCCGCCTGGCCGAGCTGCCGCTGGACTGGCACTGCCCGGCCAGGGTCGAGCAGATCCGGCCCGTGGCCGGCGGCCACCGGCTGACGCTCTCCGACGGCGCCTGCCTGGAGGCGGGGCTGACGGTGCTGGCCGACGGCGGCCGCTCGGGGCTCAAGGAGCGCCTCGGCATCGAGAGCCGCGCGCGGCCCTACGATCAGGTTGCGCTGATCGCCGGCGTCGAGCTCGACCGGCCCCACGACGGCTGGGCCTACGAGCGCTTCACCGGCGACGGCCCGATCGCCCTGCTGCCGCTCAAGGGCCAGGCCATGGAGCTGGTCTGGACCCATGAGACGGGCCAGGAGAAGGGCCGCCTGGCGCTCTCCGACGGCGACTTCCTGGCCCAGCTGCAGCGCGCCTTCGGCGACCGCGCCGGGCGCTTCCGCCGGGTCGGCAAGCGCCACGCCTATCCGCTGTCGCTGGTCACGGCCCGGGAGACTACCCGGCCGGGACTGGCGGTGATGGGCAACGCGGCCCACTCGCTGCACCCGGTGGCCGGCCAGGGCTTCAACCTGGCGCTGCGCGGGGTGATGGACCTGGTGGCCGCCATCGAGGCCGGCGCCGCCCGCGGCGAAACCGCCGGCAGCGCCGAGACCCTCGCCGACTTCGAGGCCCGCCGCGGCGGCGATCGCCACGACGTGATCCGCTTCAGCGACGGCCTGATCCGGCTGTTCGGCCTCGACAGCCCCCTGCTCTCCCATGCCCGGGCCGCCGGCCTGATCGGGCTCAACCTGCTGGGCCCGCTGCGCCGGACCCTGGCCCGCCGGGCCATGGGGGTGGAGCGATGACGACGGTTCCCAAGAAGGAGGACGACGGCGTGAATGACGAGGCGAGCGGCATGCGCCGCGACGCGACGCCGGCCGGCGAGGCGATCATCGTCGGCGGCGGCATGGTCGGGGCGACCCTGGCCTGCCTGCTGGGCGAGGCCGGCGTGGCGGTGACGCTGGTGGACGCGCGCCCGGCGCCGCTGGACGCCGAGGCCGTGGGCCGCGGCCGCCCGGAGCGACGGGTCAGCGCCCTGACGCCGGTCTCCCAGCGCCTGCTCGAGGGGCTGGGCGCCTGGGCGTGGATGCAGGGCCGGCGCGTGACGCCCTATCGCGGCATGCGCGTGTGGGACGGCGAGGGCACCGGCGAGGTGGCGTTCTCCGCCGAGGAGGCCGGCCTGCCGGTGCTCGGCCATATCGTCGAGAACGACGTGGTGGTGGCGGCGCTGGAATCGCGGCTGGCCGGCCTGCCCACGGTGACGCGGCGCTTCGGGGCCAGGGTCACGGGCCTCGAGGACGGGTCGGGGGGGCGCGAGCTGGTGCTGGACGGCGGCGAACGCCTCGGCGCCCCGTTGGTGGTGGCCGCCGACGGTGCCCGCTCGCCGCTGCGCGAGCTGGCCGGCATCGGCGTGACGGCCAGCGAGACCGGCCATTCGGCGGTGGTGACCACGGTGCATACCGCCGAGCCCCACGGCGGCGTGGCGCGTCAGGCCTTCCTGGCCGACGGCCCGCTGGCCTTCCTGCCGCTGACGGTGGAGGGCGACGAGCATTACTGCTCGATCGTCTGGTCGACTACGCCGGAGCACGCCGAACGGCTCTGCGGCCTCTCTCCCGCGGCCCTCGGCCAGGCGCTGACCACGGCCTTCGACGGTCGACTGGGCGAGGTGGAGCCGGTCGACGGTGCCCTGGCGGTGCCGCTGACCCAGCGCCACGCCGAGCGCTACGTGCTGCCGGGGCTGGCGCTGGTGGGCGACGCCGCCCACAGCATCCATCCGCTGGCCGGGCAGGGCGTGAACCTGGGGCTGATGGATGCCGCGGTGCTGGCCGAGGAGCTGCTGACGGCGCGCCGGCGCGGCGTGGAGCTGGGCAGCGAGGCGTGGCTGTCGCGCTATGCGCGGCGCCGCCGCGGCGACAACGCCGCCATGCTGAAGGTGATGGACGGCTTCCGGCTGCTGTTCGGGGCCCGCCATCCGGCGCTGACCCTGGTCCGCAACCTGGGCATGTCCGGCGTCGACCGGCTGTCGCCGCTCAAGCGGCTGCTGATGCAGCAGGCGGCGGGGCGCCGGGGCCGGCTGCCTGGCTCTTGTAAATGAGGGCCTTCGCCCTCCGCTGAAGGCGCCTGCCAGCAAGGGTTCTTTTCAGGCGCTGAGGGCTCTCGCCTTCCGTCGAGGGCGCTTGTCCGATGCCGAGGGCGCTACGCCGGTCGTTGGGAGCCCTCGGCGCCTGCCGGCTTGGCGCTAGCCGTCGTTGCCTCGGCCGACGGCGGCGGCACCGCGCTCGCCGAGCACGTTGAGCGCCTTGAGCAAGTTGAGCGCCTCGCCGAGCTGGTAGTCGTCGCGCAGCCGCTCGCTCATCTCGCCGCGGGCGTCGTCCTCGCCGTTGCCGGCCAGGTGGCCTTCCAGGTCGGCCTCGCGTACCCGCATGCCGGTGTTCTCGGCGACCTCGAGGCGGCCGCGCACCACCTGCACGTCGGGCTCGATGCCCAGCGCCTGGATGGAGCGCCCGCTGGGGGTGAAGTAGCGGGCGGTGGTCAGCTTCAGCGCCTCGTCGTCGCCCAGCGGCATGATCTGCTGCACCGAGCCCTTGCCGAAGCTCTCGGTGCCCATCACCACGCCGCGGCGCTGGTCCTGCAGCGCGCCGGCGACGATCTCCGCCGCCGAGGCGCTGCCGCCGTTGATCAGGATGACCAGCGGCACGTCCGGCGCGGCGGTGTCGCGGTGGGCGGAGAAGCGCATGGCGCTGTCCGGCAGCCGGCCCTCGGTGTAGACGACCAGGCCGCTCTCGAGGAAGGCGTCGGCCACGTCGACCGCGGCCTGCAGCACGCCGCCGGGGTTGTTGCGCAGGTCGAGCACCAGGCCCTGCAGCGGGCCCTCGTCGCGCAGCGTGTCCAGGGCATCGACGACCTGCTCGCCGGTGCGGGTCTGGAACTGGCTGACGCGCAGGTAGCCGTAGCCCGGGGCCAGCAGCTCCTGCTTGACGCTCTCGGTGCGGATCACCTCGCGCTCGATGTTCATCTCGCGGGGCGCATTCTCGCCCTCGCGCATGATGGTCAGGCGGATGTCGGTGCCGGGCTCGCCGCGCATCAGGTCGACGGCCTCCTGCAGCGACATGCCCTCGGTGGGCGTGTCGTCGATGCGCAGGATGACATCCTGGGCCTGCAGGCCGGCGCGGGAGGCCGGGGTGTCGTCGATGGGGGTGATCACGGTGAGCTGGCCATCGCGCTTGCCGACCTCGATGCCCACGCCGCCGAACTCGCCCTGGGTGGACTCCTGCAGGCTCCGGTAGGCCTCGGCGTCCAGGTAGGTGGAGTGCGGGTCGAGCTCGCTGAGCATGCCGCGCATGGCGTTGCGCATCAGGGTGGCGTCGTCGACCTCCTCGACGTAGGCCCGCTTGATGCGCTCGAACACCTCGGCAAAGGCCTGGATCTCGGCCACCGGCAGCTCGTCGCCGGCCGGCTCGGCGTCGGAGGCGGCCTGCAGGGGCAGCGGCAGGGTCAGCAGGGCGACCGGCAGCAGGGCCGCCTTCAGGCGCCGCAGCGGGGCGTTCGTCGGGAACATGCACTCTCTCGCGGTGTGTCGCAGATGGGTTTCCAGCATAGCGTGGCGGCGGACGCGATTGGAATAGCGTGGCATCGGACGCTAATGAATGGCGTGGCGGCGGACGCTAATGAATGGCGTGGTAGTGGACGCTGTCGGAAGGGTGGAGGCTCTCGCAGGAGATCCCGGCAGTACTCCGCAGAGGAGCTCCTGCGCCATGGACGGCGCCGGGAGCTACAAGGAGGTATTCATGCGTCTCCTCGAGGGGTGCTGCCGGGGTGCCATTGCCCCAGTATGAACTCTAGCGCCGGGCGATCCAGCGGTTGGGATCGATGGGCTCGCCGTTGCGGCGCACCTCGAAGTAGAGCCCGGCGGACGACTGGCCGCCGCTGGCGCCCACCGCGCCCAGGGTCTCGCCGGCGCTGACCGCCTCGCCGACCCCGACCGTGAAGCGCTGCAGGTGGGCGTGGAGGGTCATCACGCCGTCGCCGTGGTCGAGGATCAGCAGGTTGCCGAAGCCGCGCATCCAGTCGGCGAATACCACCCGGCCGGCGTGGACCGCCTCGACCGGCGTGCCCTCGCGGGCGCGGATCACCAGGCCGTTGCGGTGCACGCCGTCGCCGCGGCCGAACGACGAGGTCACGCCGCCCTGCACCGGCCACGGCAGGTCGCCCTGGGTGGCGGCGATGTTGGTGGAGGGCGGCGGCTGCTGCATGCGTGCCAGGCGCTCCTGCACCTGGCGCAGCACCCGCTCGGCGTGGGCGCGATCCTGGTCGAGCTCGGTCAGCCGCGCCTGCTCGCTGGCGAAGCGGTCGTCGAGCCTCGCCACCAGGGCCTCGCGCTCGTCGACCCGGCGGGCGAGCTCGGCGCCCTGCTGCTGCAGGGTCTCGGACAGCTGCGCCAGGCGTTCGCCGCGCTCGTCGAGGTCGCGGCGATTGTCGGCCAGCGCCGCGTCGAGCCGCTCGAGCTCGTCGAGCCGCTGCCGGCGGGCCTCGGCGAGGCGGTTGAGATAGGCCTGCAGGCGATCCAGGCGGGCCGGGTCGTCCTGGTTGAGCAGCAGCTTGAGCTGCGGCGTCGGCCCCAGCCGGTAGAGGGCGTCGAGCTGCTCCTCGATCGCCGCCAGCTGGGCCTGGCGTTCGTCCTCGAGGGCCTGGCGCCGGTCCTCGAGCGCCGCGACCTCGTCACCCAGGTCGCGCTTCTCGGCCTGGAGCGCGTCCAGCCGGGCATGGGTCTCGGCCAGGGCGGTCTCGACCTCGCGCAGGTCCTCGTTGGCGTCGTCCCGCGCGTCGCGGGTGGCGGAGAGGTCCTGGGTGGCCGCCTGGATGCGCTCGCCGATGGCATCCAGGCGCTGCTGCGCCTCGCGTTCGTCCACCGCCGCCGCCTGGCTGGCCCCCAGGGCGGCGCTCAGCGCGGCGGCCATCACGAGGCCCGGCAGCCATCGCCGCCGGGCCGGGCAGCGCCGTCGGCTCACGCCTCGATCAGCACGCGGCCGGTCATTTCCTCGGGCACCGGCTGGTCCATCAGCGTCAGCAGGGTCGGGGCGAGGTCGCACAGCCGGCCGTCCTGGGCCAGGCTCAGCGGACGCGGGCCGACGTAGATCAGCGGCACGTCGAAGGTGGTGTGAGCGGTCTGGGCGACACCGGTCTCGGGGTGGACCATCTGCTCGGCGTTGCCGTGATCGGCGGTGATCAGGCAGGCGCCGCCGACCTTCTCGAGCGCCTCGACCACGCGGCCGACGCAGGCGTCGACGGCCTCGACGGCCTTGACCGCGGCGTCGAAGTCGCCGGTGTGGCCGACCATGTCGCCGTTGGCGTAGTTGCACACGATCAGGTCATGGGCGCCGGACTCGATGGCCTCGACCAGGCGGTCGGTGACCTCGACGGCGCTCATCTCGGGCTTCTCGTCGTAGGTCTTCACGTCCTGGGGCGAGGGCACCAGCACGCGGGTCTCGCCCTCGTACTCGGCCTCGCGGCCGCCGGAGAAGAAGAAGGTGACGTGGGCGTACTTCTCGGTCTCGGCGATGCGCAGCTGGGTCAGGCCGCGCTTCTCCATCACCTCGCCCAGGGTGTTGTGCAGCTCTTCCGGCGGGAAGGCGGCCGGCGCCGGGATGTCGGCGGCGTACTGGGTCATGGTCACCAGGCTGCCGCCGGCCAGCCGCGGGCGGGCCTGGCGCTCGAAGCCGGCGAAGTCGTCCTCGACGAAGGCGCGGGTCAGCTCGCGGGCGCGGTCGGCGCGGAAGTTCATGAAGAAGGCGGCGTCGCCGTCCTCCATGCGCAACGGGGTGTCGCCGCTGAGGATGGCGGTGGCGGTGACGAATTCGTCGGTCTCGCCGCGGTCGTAGGCCGCGTCCAGGCCGGCCTCGGCGCTCTGGGCGACGTGCTCGGCGCTGCCCTCGGTGGCCAGGCGATAGGCCCGCTCGACGCGATCCCAGCGGTTGTCGCGGTCCATGGCGTAGTAGCGGCCGATCAGCGAGGCCACGCAGCCGTTGTCGGCGCCGACCAGTTCGGCCAGCCTGGCGTTGACGCGCTCGATGGAGGCGCGGGCGCTCTTGGGCGCGGTGTCGCGGCCGTCGAGGAAGGCATGGACGTAGATGCGCGCGGCGCCGCGCTTCGCGGCCAGCTCGGCCATGGCGAGGATGTGGTCCTCGTGGCTGTGCACGCCGCCCGGCGACAGCAGGCCCAGCAGGTGCACGGCGCGGCCGGCCTCGGCGGCGGCGTCCAGCGGGCCGGTGAGGATGGCGTTGTCGCCCAGTTCGCCTTCCTCGACGGCCTTGGTGATGCGAGTGAAGTCCTGGTAGACGATGCGTCCGGCGCCGAGGTTCATGTGGCCGACCTCCGAATTGCCCATCTGGCCGTCCGGCAGCCCCACGTAGCGACCGTCGGTGTGAACCAGGGCATGGGCGCGGGTCTCCCACAGCCGGTCCATCACCGGGGTGTTGGCGGCCAGGATGGCGTTGTCGGTGGGGTCCGGGTTGTGCCCGTAGCCATCGAGGATGATCAGGGCCACCGGGCGGGGAGTCGGGGTCGATGAGTCGGTCATGCGTCGAAGCCTCTTGGTTGGGTCGTTGCCGCCCTGGCCCTGTGGCCTCGGGCGGGGTCGCGACTTGCCTCTGCTTGCGGCATCATATCGCACGGTCCCGCCGGGCGTCATATCGCACGCCCCCGGTGGTCCCACGGCTTCATGTATACTGGCGCCGCCGGCCCGGCCGGTTTTCGTTCACCGCGTACCCGAAGAAGAGTCTTTCCGAATCATGATCGATCAGCTGTTCGAATTCGTGCAGAACCACCCGCTACTGGTCGCCGCCTTCGCGCTGGTGCTGGTCGCCTGGATCGCCTACGAGATCCGCAGCGGCGGGGCCAACGGCGTGACCACCAGCGAGGCCACTCAGCTGGTCAATCGCGAGGACGCCGTGGTGCTCGACATCCGCGACAAGAACGACTTCAAGGCGGGCCATATCGCCGGCGCCCGCAACATCCCGCAGAGCGGCCTCGACGGTCGCCTGGGCGAGCTCGAGAAGTACAAGAGCAAGCCGATCATCGTGGCCTGCAAGCATGGCCAGACCGCCGGCGTGGCGATGGCCAAGCTGACCAAGGCCGGCTTCGAGCGCGTCTACAAGCTCAAGGGCGGCATGACCCAGTGGCAGACTGACGGCCTGCCGCTGGTCAAGAAGTGATCGCGCCCTCCTAACATTCCAACGACCAAAGGATTGCTTTCCATGGCGGAAGACAACAACCCGAACGGCGGCGCCAACGGCGAGGCAGCCGGCCAGCAGGACAAGCCCCAGGTGCAGTTCGCCCTGCAGCGTATCTACGTCAAGGACATCTCCTTCGAGGCGCCGAACTCCCCGGCGGTGTTCCAGCAGCCGTTCAAGCCGAAGGTCGGCCTGGACCTGAACACCACCCACCAGAAGGTCGGCGAGGACCTCTACGAGGTGGTGATCAAGGTCACCGCCCAGGTCACCCACAGCGAGGAAGGCACCACCTCCTTCCTGGCCGAGATCGAGCAGGCCGGCCTGTTCCGCATCGGCGGCATCGAGGGTTCCCAGCTCGAGCACACCCTGGGCGCCTTCTGCCCGAACATGCTGTTCCCCTACGCGCGTGAGTGCATCGACAACCTGGTCAACCGCGGCGGCTTCCCGCCGCTGATGCTCTCGCCGGTCAACTTCGAGGCGATCTACGCCCAGAAGAAGCAGCGCGAGGCCCAGCAGCAGCAACAAGGCGAGCAGGCCACGCAGTAAGCGGCCGTCGCCGGCAGCATCGCGCCGGGGCAGAGCGGCGCGAGGGCATCTCCCTCGCGCAGGCCTGCTCCGGCGCTTATCGTTTCGACCGTCCTCAGGAGAGTGTCTTCCCCATGGCGATCAAGGCCCCCCGTATCCATGTCGATGCCGCGCTGGCCGTCGGCGCCGACGTCGTCCTGCCGGAAGGTCCGGCCCGCCACGTGGCCCGGGTGCTGCGCCTCGGCGAGGGCGCCCCCCTGAGGCTGTTCGACGGCCACGGCAGCGAGGCCGAGGCGGTGCTGGTCGAGGCCGGCCGCAAGCGCGTGGTGGCCCGCGTCGAGGCGCTCCATGAGGGTCGCGGCGAATCGCCGCTGGCGGTGCACCTGGGCCAGGCGATCTCAAAGGGCGATCGCATGGACTACGCCATCCAGAAGGCCGTGGAGCTGGGCGTGGCCGAGATCACCCCGCTCTACACCGAGCACGGTGACGTGCGCCTCAAGGGCGAACGCGAGACCAGGAAGCTGGCCCACTGGCAGGCGGTGGCGGTGAGCGCCTGCGAGCAGTGCGGCCGTGCCACCGTGCCGCCGGTGCATGCGCCGGTCGCGCTCGCCGAGTGGCTGGCCGGCCGCGACGAGGCACTGCGCCTGGTGCTGCATCCCGGCACCCCGGGCGCGCTGGAGCGCGAGGACGCCATCGCCAGCGCGGCGCTGCTGATCGGCCCCGAGGGCGGCCTCTCGGACGCCGAGATCGACGCTGCCACCGCCGCCGACTTCGCCGCCCTGACCCTGGGGCCACGCATCCTGCGCACCGAGACCGCCCCGGTGGTCGCCCTGACGCTGCTGCAGGATCGCTTCGGCGACGTCTGAGCCCCGTTCGCTCCGCCCTCGCGCCCGGCGCCTTTTCCCGTCGTCGGGCCGCGCCCATAATGACGGCACACTCGCAGTGGAATCTCGATCATGTCCGACTCCCGCCGATCCGCCCCCCAGGCGGCCCATTCCCGCCGTGAGCCCATGCGCCGCACCCGCGAGCCGCGAGCCAGCGTCGGCGACGTTGCCTACCTGCCGGTGGTGACGGTCAACGAGACCGGCGCCTTCCTCGACTGGGGCCACTCGCGGGACCTGCTGCTGCCCTTCGGCGAGCAGCGCTTCCGCCCCACGGTGGGGCGCCGGGTGCTGGTGATGATCCGCGAGGACGACCGCGGCCGGCCCTTCGCCACCCAGCGCTTCGACCGCTACCTCGACGACCATGCCGAGGGCCTGGCCGCCGGCAGCGCCGTGGCGCTGGTGATCGCCGATCAGACCGATCTCGGCTACAAGGCGGTGGTCGACGGCCGCTTCTGGGGCCTGCTCTATCACGACGACGTGACCCGGCCGCTGCGCCGCGGCCAGCGCCTGGAGGGCCACGTGAAGCGGGTCCGCGAGGACGGCCGCCTGGATCTGTCGCTGCTGCCGCCGGGCCCGGCGCGGCTCGACGTGGTCGGCGAGGCGGTGCTCAAGGCGCTGCGCGAGAGCGGCGGCTATCTGCCGCTGTCCGACGCCAGCCCCGCCGGCGAGATCAAGGCCCGGCTCGGGGTCAGCAAGAACGCCTTCAAGCAGGCCATCGGCCGGCTCTACAAGCAGCGCCGCATCACCATCGAGAGCGGCGGCATCCGCTTCGCGCCCGGCGGGGAGCAGGACTGAGCGCCTTGGAGTCCATGGCGGCCCTGCGGCATACTGCTCGCCATCATTCCCCGCCGGGATCGCCCGGCGCAGACGAGTAGACCGATGAGCCAACGCCCCCTCAAGGTCGGCGTGGTGATGGATCCCATCGCCGACCTCAGCTTCAAGAAGGACACCAGCCTGGCCATGCTGTGGGCCGCCCAGGACCGCGGCTGGTCGCTGCACTACATGGAGCAGGAGGACCTGTTCCTGCGCGACGGCCGGGCCCACGCCCGGATGTGCGACCTCGAGGTGTTCCGCGACGCCGAGCGCTGGTACGCGCTGGGCGAGGCCGAGGCGCGCCCGCTGGCCGAGCTCGACGTGGTGCTGATGCGCAAGGACCCGCCGGTGGACGGCCACTTCCTCAACGCCGTGCACCTGCTGGGCTTCGCCGAGCGCGAGGGCGTGCTGGTGGTGAACCCCACCCGCGCGCTGCTGGAGTGCAACGAGAAGCTGTTCGCCCAGCAGTTCCCGCAGTGCTGCGCGCCGACCCTGGTGTCCTGCCGCGATGCCGAACTGCGCGCCTTCCACGCCGAGCACGGCGACGTCATCCTCAAGCCCCTCGACGGCATGGGCGGCAGCGGCATCTTCCACGTCCAGCCGGACGGCCGTAACCTGGGCGCGATCATCGAGACCCTCACCGAGGGCGGCCGGCGCCAGATCATGGCCCAGCGCTACCTGCCGGAGATCAAGAACGGCGACACCCGCATCCTGCTGGTCGACGGCGAGCCGGTCGAGTACGGGCTGGCGCGCATTCCCAGCGCCGGCGAGACCCGCGGCAACCTGGCCGCCGGCGGCCAGGGCGTCAGCCGCGAGCTGACCGACCGCGATCGCTGGCTGATCGGCCAGGTGCAGCCGATGATCCGCGAGAAGGGCCTGATGTTCGTCGGCCTCGACGTGATCGGCGACTACATCACCGAGATCAACGTCACGAGCCCGACCTGCGTGCGCGAGATCGACGACCAGCGCGGCACCGACATCGCTGGCCAGCTGATGGACGCCGTCGCCGACCGGCTCGCCGCGCGCCGGGGCTGACCCGGGAGACGCCGCCGTGGCCGCCCCCGTCAACGACCCGATCCGCTATGCGCCGGTGACGCGCGCCTACCGCTACTGGCTGGCCTGGGGCGTGTCGCTGCTGCTGCATCTGGCGGTCATCGGCGTGGTGGCCAGCCGCCAGTTCGCCCCGGCGCCGCCGGAGCGCACCGGCCTCGACGTGGTGCTGGTGACGCGGCACGCCGAGGCGCCGGTGGCGGCCGAGGCGCTGGCCGAGTCGGCCCAGCGCGCCGCCGGCGAGGCGGTGGAAGCGCCGCCGGCGGAGTCCCGCGCCGCGCCCCGGGCCGAGTCGTCGGCCCCGCCGGCGGAGGTCGAGCGGGCGGTGGACCCGGCCTCGCCGGCCGAGCCCGAGGCCCAGGCGCCCCCCGAGCCCGAGGCGCGTCCGGCACCGGAGGCGCCGGCCACCGCCGAGCGGTCGCGGCAGACGGCCACCCCCGAGCCGCGCGAGAGTGCGCCCCGCTCGGCCGAGGCCACGGCGATCGCGGCGGCCAGCGTGCCCGCGACCTCGGGGCGTGACCTGCTGGCCCAGGCCACCGCCAGCATCCGCGAGCAGGGGCTGTCCGCCGACTATGCCGGCGACGCCTCGGGCGCGGCGCGACCGGCGGCCCAGCGGGCCGCCGAGGCCCGTTACATCGACGACTGGACGCGGCGGGTCGAGGACTATGGCAATCGCGTCCACCCGGCGCCGCGCGAGCTCGCCGGCCAGCTGCGCATCCGCGTGGTGATCGGCCGCGACGGTCAGGTCAGGCGGGCGGAAGTGATACAATCCTCGGGACATCCCGAACTCGATCGGGCGGCCCTGGACACCGTCCACGGCGCCGCGCCGTACCGCCCCTTCGATGCGGGCATGGGCGAGCTGGACAGCCTGTCCATCAGCCGCATCTGGCGGTTCGGCGAAGGCAACGATTACGGCGTGCGCTAGCTACCCGACGGCGGCGCGCGCAGACAAACGGCAGGCGCGCCCGACGCGCGCCGCCTTCCGCTGGGGAGCCCCATGCAAAGCTTGAAAAACCACTTCCTGATGGCGATGCCGCACCTGGAAGATCCCAATTTCGCCGGCACCCTCAGCTACCTCTGCGACCACGACGACAAGGGCACCATGGGCGTGATCGTCAATCACCCCATGGAGGAGCTGACCCTCGAGGCGCTGTTCGAGCAGCTCGAGCTGGAATGCAGTGCCAGCCCGCACCTCAATGCCCCCGTCTACTACGGCGGCCCGGTGCACAAGGACCGCGGCTTCATCCTCCACGAGGGCGACAGCCAGCAGTGGGATTCCAGCCTGCAGGTGACCGACGACATCGCCCTGACCACCTCCATGGACGTGCTCGAGGCGCTGGCCGCCGGCCGCGGCCCGGAGAAGTTCCTGGTCTGCCTGGGCTGCGCCGGCTGGGAGTCCGGCCAGCTCGAGCAGGAGCTGATGGACAACACCTGGCTGACGGTGGAGGGCCGCGCCGACGTGCTCTTCGAGGTGCCGCCGGAGCAGCGCCTGGGCGCCAGCGCCAACCTGCTGGGCGTCGACCTGAACCTGATGACCCGCGAAGCGGGCCACAGCTGATGGCCGAGCCGGGCCAGCGCCTGATCCTGGGCTTCGACTTCGGCACCCGCCGCATCGGCGTGGCGGTGGGCAACGAGCTCACCGCCAGCGCCCGGGCGCTGGAGCCGCTGCCGGCTCGCGACGGCATTCCCGACTGGGACCGGGTCGCGCGGCTGGTGGACGAGTGGCGGCCCGACCTGTTCGTGGTCGGCCTGCCGCTCAACATGGACGGCAGCGAGAGCGTGATGAGCACCCGCGCGCGCAAGTTCGGCAAGCGGCTGTACGGTCGCTACGGCGTGCCCTGCGAGATGGTCGACGAGCGCGGCTCGACCCGCGAGGCCAAGAGCATCGCCCGAGAGGCCGGGCACCGCGGCAACTACCGCGAGGACAGCGTCGACGGCCTGGCCGCGGTGCTGATCCTCGAGGGCTGGCTCGCCCACCGCGAGGGCCTGCCCGGCGGCCGCGCCGGTGGCTGAGGCCGGCCCGGCGAAGGTGTCAGGCAGGCCATCGGCGACGGGGTGAAGGCCAGGCCGAAGGGGAGACCGCCCATGCCGAGCTCGGGCCGTGAGGGGAACGGTCGCGAGGGACGGTCGCGAAGGACGGTCGCGAGGGGCGGTCGCGAGGGGCGCCAGGCCGCTGGCCTGATCTTGCCCCCTGCCATTTCCGGTCCGCAGGATGGCGAGCCTCCGCGCCTCCCGTTGTCGCTAGCCTGGGACGGCGGGCCCTCATCGTTGAGGCGACGCGACGCCTCTGGCTCGATTATCATCAAGATCGAAAAAGTGATTGCCTTTTTCGCCCGGTTATCAGCAAGTCGGGCGGCAATTAAGCTCCTCTCCGTCATTCACATCAACGAGAGGATTCCTCCCATGTACATCCGACTGCCCCTTGCTGCCCTGGCGTTCGCCCTCCTGCCGCTGACGTCGCATGCCGACAACGCGGCGGAACGCGCCCTTCACCTCAACCAGGCGCCGCTGGCCCCGGTCACCGACAAGACGTCATCGGTCGAGCCCGCCCGGGAAGTCTTTCATTTCGCCGGCGAAAGCGAAGCGATGCAGAAGGCGCACGCGCGTCTCTCGGCGCAGGGCATCGAGACTCATGTCGTCAGCTCAACGGACCCGCTCGCCCCTGCCAAGCGTGCCACGACCGGTTGATGGCTGCAGGATGGCGACGAGGTCGGCTGGCGCCCCGTCGGGTCCCTCAGGGGATCACGGGGGGTGTCCCCCCGGCGTCTTTCTCCAGCAGGCGATCCCAGTAGGGCGGATTCCCGTAGTAGTCGGCGAAATGGTCGAGAAACGCCCTGACCTTGGGGGCCAGCTGGCGGGAACTGGGGTAGACGGCCCAGATATTGGTCTCGCTGCTCAAGGGATAGTCCTGAAGGATCGGCACCAGCTCCCCTCGCTCCAGGTGGCGATAGACGCTCCAGGTGGAGTTGACGGTCACGCCCAGGCCCGCCAGGCAGGCATCCCGCACCGCTTCGCCGTTATCGGTGCGCAGGCGTGCCCGGGTCTTGACGGTCATGGGCCCGGTCTCGGTATCGAAGGTCCAGTGCTCCAGCCCCATCAGATGGAGGCAGCTGTGGTCCTTGAGTGCGGCTGGACGATCCGGCTTGCCGAAGCGCGCCAGGTAATCCGGCGCGGCACACAGGATGCGCCGATCCGGCGCCAGCCGCCGTGCGATCAGGCTCGAGTCCTCCAGCGCCGAATTGCGGATGGCGATGTCGAAGCCACCTTCGACCAGGTCGATGATGGTATCGGTGAGCCGCAGGTCGATATTCAGCTCGGGGAAGCGGGTCAGCAGGCTTTTCAGGCCCGGCACCAGGTGCATGCGTCCGAAGGAGGCGGGGGCCGTGACCCTCAGCGTGCCGCTGGGGGCGATGCTGCCGGCCCCGACCGCGCCGCGCGCTGCCTCGACACTGGCCAGGATCGCCTCCGCATGAGGCAGAAATGCCTTGCCGTCTTCCGTCAGTGAGACCTGACGCGTGGTGCGATGCACCAGTCGCACGCCGAGGGTGCTTTCCAGCTTGCGGACATAGGAACTGGCCACGGCGGGAGACACCGCGAGCTCTTGCCCCGCGCGGGAGATGTTGTGGGTCGAGGCCAGGCGCACAAAGAGCCGAAGGTGGTTGAGATTCATCGCCTGCTTTCAACAAGAGTAGGAAAGTGGACGCCGACCGCGCGGGGGTAGCAACGCCCCGAGTGGCATGGGGGCTGTGCCAGGGCCCTCACCGCAGAGGGCGCGAGGCCGGGCGTTGCCCTGCAGCACCGGTGGATGGCGTGGCGAGCGCGGCCACCCCACAGGTATGGCATGGCCGATGCCTTGAGTCCATATCGCGCCGCCGAAGTTCCCGCAACACCTTCTGCATCGTGTTGAAACTGATTCGATGATTCATGCATAAAAAAGCGCCTGGCTGCCGGGTAGCGTTGGCGGGGGTGGGCAATAGATCGGCTATTGCCTCGTGCATCCCCGTCATCCGAAGGAGGCCCCATGCCATCCCTGTCCTCGAAGACCCTTGCCGCTCTGCTGCTGTCCCTGTCCTGTTCCGCCGCCATGGCCGGCCCGGAGATCACGCCGCGGGATCAGGTCCAATGGAGCCCGCTGAACGCCGCCCGTGGCGACCAGAGCCCCCAGGCCGGCGCCCTGTGGGGCGATCGCACCACGGCCTCCGGTCCCGCCGGTTTCCTGGTCGAGTTCAAGGACGGCTTCGCCTCGCCGGAGCATATCCACAACATCACCTACCGTGGCGTGGTCATCAGTGGCGAGATCCACAACGACGACCCGGCGGCGGCCAATCAGTGGCTGCCCGGCGGCTCCTTCTGGATCCAGCCGGCGGGCGAGTCTCACATCACCGCCGCGTCAGGCGAACAGAACCTGGCCTATATCGAAATCGACAACGGCCCTTATCTGGTCCAGCCGTCGAGCGAGGCCTTCGATAATGGCGAACGACCGGTCAACGTGGACGAATCCAACCTGGTCTGGCTCGATGCCGGCGACATCGCCTGGCTGCCGCAGGAGGGCGCCTCGGACGTTGAGCAGGCGCCACGGGTCGCCTACCTGTGGGGCGAGACCGCGCCGGGGCAGGACAACGGCCGCCTGATCGAGATGCCCGCCGGTGTCTCGGGGGTGCTCGAGAGCGAGGGTGACTACCTGCACGCCGTGGTGGTCAAGGGCAGTCCCCGGGTGGGAGATGGCGAAGAAGCGCTGGCGCCGGGCAGCTATGTCGGCGGGGACGGCGAGCAGCGCATCGAACTCCAGGGCGGCGCCGAGGCGCCGGCGGTGCTGTATGTGCGCACCAACGGCGCGCTGACGATTCGCTGAGGCACATCGGTCGCGGCAGGCCGTCATGCGGCCGACACGGGAAAAAACGCCAAGGGCCCGCTCGCGATGAGCGGGCCCTTGGCGTTTCGAGGCCAGGCGCCATGCGCTCAGTCGCGCAGATCGTCGACGCCGACGGTCTTCGGCACGAACCAGCGCACGTCGCGCAGGTCCTTCTCGATCTGGTCCTCGACCCTCAGCAGGGTGGCGAAGATCGCCATGCGCACCGGGATGCCGTTGTCGGTCTGGCGGAAGATCGCCAGGCGCGGGTCGCCGTTGAGGTCCACGTCCAGGTCGTTGGCGTCCGGGCGGCTGTCGCGGGGCAGCGGGTGCATGACGATGGCGTGGTCGTTGACGCGCTGGTCCATGAACGCCTTGTCCACCCTGTATTCCCGCGACAGGCTGAAGCCCTCGCTCATCTCGGCGGTGAAGCGCTCCTTCTGGATACGTGTGGTGTAGACCACGTCGACGTCGGAGAAGTCGCTGGCCAGGCTCTCGCGGGTCTCGACCCGGTGGCCGCGGGAGGCGACCAGCTCGATCAGGTGCTGCGGCATCTCCAGGCCGGGGGGCGAGACCAGGGTCAGGCGCATCGGCTCGTGCAGCGACAGCAGCTTGATCAGCGAGTGCACGGTGCGGCCGAACTTCAGGTCGCCGGTCAGCAGGATGTGGGCGCCGGTCAGGGCCTTGCCGCGCCGCGCGAACTCCTTCTCGATGGTGTAGAGGTCGAGCAGCGCCTGGCTGGGGTGCTCGCCGGGGCCGTCGCCGCCGTTGACCACCGGCACGTGGGTGGCCTGGGCGAATTCGGCCACCGCGCCCTGTTCCGGGTGGCGCATCACGATGGCGTCGCAGTAGCCGCTCATCACCCGGCTGGTGTCATAGAGCGACTCGCCCTTGGCCATGGACGAGAAGGTGAAGCCGGTGGTGTCGCAGACGCTGCCGCCGAGCCGGCAGAAGGCGGTATGGAAGCTGACGCGGGTCCGGGTGCTGGCCTCGAAGAACAGGTTGCCGAGCACCGCGCCCTCCAGCACCCGGGTGACCTTGCGGCGTTGGGCGATCGGCTCCATGCGCGCCGCCACGCGCATCAGGTGATCGACGTCATCTCGTGACAGGGAATCGACGGAGAGCAGGTGAGAACTCATGCGCGGGCCTCGGCTGGCGGTGGGGTCGCGCGCTAGTGTACTCCGCGTGGCGCCTGGCTTCAGCCCTTCCATGGGTGCCGCGTTACCCGTCGACAAGCCTGCGAGCGGGGCCGGCCCTCCGGAGGCGCTGTGAATACTTCCCTGTACGCTACCGACGCCATCCCTGGCGTAGGACCTCCTCTTCGGCTTGTCCCCGGGGCCCTCGAAGTTTCGTTGTGGTGCCACGAATTGATCCGAAATCAGCCCTCCCGCGCCAGGATATCCTCGTCCGGCGCGGGCATCTGGGCGCACTCGTCGAAGACGCGCAGGGTGCAGGTCCGGCATACCTCCGGGTCCAGCGTCGGCACGATGGCGTCGAGCGCCTCCGCGGACGATTCGAAGAAGCGCTCCTCGCCCAGCCGGGCCAGGTCGCCTCGTCGGCGCAGCTCGTCGAGCACGGTGCCCTTGAGCGAACTGATCATCAGGTCGCCGCCCTGGTCGCGCAGCCGCTCGGCCTCCTGCAGCAGCAGCTCGACGCCGGCGGTGTCGATGAAGTTGATGCCCTTGCCGATCAGCAGCACCCGGGTGCCGGGCGCGGCGCTGAACACCCGCAGGCGACGCTGCACATGGTCGGTGGCGCCGAAGAACAGCGAGCCGTCGATGCGCAGCATCTTCAGTTGCGGGCACTGGGTGAGCTCGTAGCGGTGGACGTTGCGGATATGGCGGCGCGGATGATCCTGACGCGGCGCCACCTCCATCACCGTCGGCCGCGAGGTGCGCTTGAGGTAGAGCACCAGCGACAGCAGCACGCCGATGTAGATGGCGAACTCCAGCGCCACCAGCAGGGTGGCGGCGACGGTGGCCGCCAGCACCATCGCCTCGTGGCGGCTGGCGCGCACCAGCTGCACGATGTGCCGGGCGTCGATCAGGTTCCAGGCGATCAGCAGGATGCCGCCGGCCATGGCCGGCAGCGGCAGGTAGGCGGTGATGCCCGGGGCGAAGACCAGGATCAGCACCAGCAGCGCGGCGGCGAACACCGAGGCCAGCGGGGTGCGTGCACCGGCGTCGTAGTTGGCGCCGGAGCGGGTGAAGGAGCCGGAGCTGGCGTAGCAGGAGAAGAAGCCGCCGACGATGTTGGACAGCCCCTGGCCGATGAACTCCTGGTTGCCGTCGATCACCTGGCGCGAGCGCAGGGCGATGGCCCGGGCGATCGACACCGCCTCGATCAGCCCCAGCAGGGCGATGGCGAAGGCGCCGGAGGTGAGCACGCGCAGGCTGTCCGGCGACAGCTCGGGCAGCGTCAGCGGCGGCAGGGTGCCGGGCAGGGCGCCGACCAGCGCGACGCCGTGGGCCTCGCCGTCCAGCAGCCAGCAGGCCAGGCTGCCCGTGGCCAGGCCCAGCAGCAGGTGCGGGCTGCGGCGGTTGAGGCGCCGCGCGACTACCGAGGTGATCAGCGAGATCAGGGCGACGGCCAGCGCGTAGGGATTGGTCTCCGGCAGCGCGCGGACGAGCCCGGCCAGTTCGACCAGGAAGCCCTGGCCGGGCACCTCGATGCCGAGCACGTGCTGCATCTGGCTGGTGGCGATCAGGATCGCCGCCCCGGTGGTGAAGCCGATCACCACCGTGTGCGAGATGAAGCTGACCAGGCTGCCCAGCCGCAAGAGCCCCATGGCCAGCTGGATCACCCCGACCAGCAGCGTGACCGTGATCGCCGCGCCCAGGTACTCCGCCGGCGTCAGCGTGCCCAGGCCGCCGACCACGCTGGCCAGCACGATGGAGAGCGCCGCGGTGGGCCCCGAGATCATGTGCCAGGAGCTGCCGAACAGCGCGGCGACGGTGGCGGCGACGATGGCGGTGTAGAGGCCGACCTCCGGCGGCAAGCCGGCGATGAAGGCGTAGGCGACGCCCTGGGGCAGCACCAGGATGGCGCCGGTGAGCCCGGCCATCAGGTCGGCGGAGAGCATCCTGCGATCGAGGTCCCGGCCCCAGCTCAGGAACGGCAGGTAACGCGAGAGTCGGGACGCCATGGGGGAACCTCGAATGTCGGATGGATGGGAGGCGCTAGCCTAGGAAAAAGCCGTTATCCTGAAAAACAAAATTTTTTGGCCTTCATGAACGGAAAAGCCGAAGGTGACCGCCCTGGATACTCAACTGCTGCAAACCTTCCTCGAGGTGAGCCGCCTGCGCAACTTCGGCCGCGCCGCCGAGAGCCTCAGCGTCTCGCCCTCCACGGTCAGCGCGCGCATCCGCCAGCTCGAGGAGCACATGGGCCTGGCGCTGTTCAGCCGCGGCCATCATCGCATCGGCCTGACCCCCGCCGGGGAGCGCATGGAGCGCCACGCGCGCTTCCTGCTCGACGCCTGGGAGCGGGCCTATGAGGACACCGCGCTCAGCGAGCGCCACCAGCGGCGGCTGGTGGTGGCCGGCGTCGCCAGCCTGTGGGACATCTTCCTCCAAGCGTGGCTCACCGACATCTATCGCGCCTACCCGGCGCTCGGCATCCGCGCCGAGGAGAGCACGCCGCTGCGGGTGGTGGAGAAGCTCGAGCAGAACATGATCGACGTCGGCTTCCTCTACGATACCCCGCGCATCCGCGAGGTGGGCGTCGAGGAGGTGGCGACCCTTCCGCTGGTGATGGTGTCGAGCCGCCCCGGCCAGCGCGCCGAGCAGGCGGTGGGCGATGGCTACATTCGGGTCGAGTGGGGCACCGCCTTCGCCAGCGTCCACGAGGGCCACTTCCCCCAGCGGCTGCTGGCGCGGGGCCGGGTCAACAGCGGGCGCATCGCCCTGAACCTGCTGCTGGAGTGCGGCGGCGCCGCCTACCTGCCGCGGGACATCGTGGCGCCTCACTGCCGGGAGGAGCGGCTGTTCCTGGTCGAGGACGCGCCGCCGATCGAACTCAGGGCCTACGTGGCCTATCGCCTCCACGGCGAGCATCGCGAGCTGATCCGGGAGCTGCTCGGCAAGCTCAAGTGAGTGAGCGTTCGCATCGAAGGAAAGGGCGCCGTTGGCGCCCTTCTTCATCGGGGGAATATGAGATGGGAGGTGGCGAGCTGCTGCCGAACGCTCAGCGCGCGTCGGGCTGCTCGCCCGGGGCCGCCCGCCGGAAGGCGTCCAGGGCGCGGGCGTTGTCGGCGATGCGCCGGATGCGCGGGTAGGCCGAGAGGTCGCAGTCGAAGCGCTCGGCGTTGAACACCTGGGGCACCAGGCAGGCGTCGGCCAGGGTCGGGGCGTCGCCGTGGCAGAACTGGCCGCTGCCGGCCTCTCGGCTGAGCATGGCCTCCAGCGCGGTGAAGCCCTCCTGGACCCAGTGGCGATACCAGCCAAGCTTTGCCGCCTCGTCGACGCCGAGCTCGCCGGTCAGGTACCTGAGCACCCGCAGGTTGTTCGGCGGGTGCATCTCGCAGGCCACCAGCTGGGCCAGGGCGCGTACCCGGGCGCGCTCGGCGGGGGCCTCGGGCAGCAGCGCCGGCTCGGGGTGGACCTCCTCCAGGTACTCGCAGATGGCCAGCGACTGGGTCAGCCGCAGGCCGTCGTCGGTGACCAGCGTCGGCACCAGCCCCTGGGGATTGTCGGCCAGATAGGCCTCGCCGCGCTGCTCGCCGGCCACCAGGTCGATCGGGGCCTGGTCGTAGGCCAGGCCCTTGAGGTTCAGCGCGATGCGCACCCGGTAGGCGGCGGACGAGCGGAAATAGCCGTAGAGCGTGGTCATGGCCGGCCTCCTCACTTCGCCTCGTGCTTCACGACCCGCTGGTCGATGGCGCCGAAGATGCTCTTGCCCTCGCGGTCGAACATCTCGATGCGCACCCGGTCGCCGAAGTGCATGAAGGGGGTGCGGCTCTCGCCGTGGAGGATCTTCTCGACCATGCGCACTTCGGCCAGGCAGCTGTAGCCCACGCCGCCGTCGGCGACCGGCTTGCCGGGGCCGCCGTCGGCGTCGGGATTGGACACGGTGCCCGAGCCGACCACGGCGCCGGCGCCCAGGTGGCGGGTGCGGGCGGCGTGGGCGACGAGCTCGGGGAAGCCGAAGATCATGTCCGGGCCGGCCTCGGGCTCGCCGAACTTCTCGCCGTTCAGGTGCACGGTCAGCGGCAGGTGGACGCGGCCGTCCTGCCAGGCGTCGCCCAGCTCGTCCGGGGTCACGCAGATCGGCGAGAAGCTGGAGGCCGGCTTGGCCTGGAAGAAGCCGAAGCCCTTGGCCAGCTCGCCGGGGATCAGGCCGCGCAGGCTGACGTCGTTGACCAGCATGATCAGCTTGATGTGGCCGGCGGCCTGCTCCGGCGTCACCGCCATCGGCACGTCGTCGGTGATCACGGCGAGCTCGCCCTCGAAGTCGATGCCGTGGTCCTCGCTGACCGCCTCGATGTCCTCGGTGGGCGCCAGGAAGCTGTCGCCGCCGCCCTGGTACATCAGCGGGTCGGTCCAGAAGGTCTCGGGCATCTCGGCGTCGCGGGCGCGGCGCACCAGCTGCACGTGGTTGAGGTAGGCGGAGCCGTCGGCCCAGTGGTAGGTGCGCGGCAGCGGCGAGTGCAGGGCGGCGACGTCGAGGTCGAAGGCGCCCTCGGCGCGGTCGGCGTTGAGCGCCGCGTAGCGCTCCTCGAGGCGCGGGGCGAGTTCGTCCCAGCGCTCGATCGCCTGCTGCAGGGTGGCGGCGATGTCGGTGGCGCGCACGGCGCGGGTCAGGTCACGGGAGACGACGATCAGTTCGCCGTCGCGGCCGACGTTCAGGGTGGCGAGTTTCATGGGGCGTTCCTGTTATTGAGATCGTGTTGAGTGCGTTGTCAGGGGTATGGCGACGGCGGAACTCAGCGCTTGTTCGGGTCGAAGTGCGAGGCCAGCCCCTGCCACACGTCGACGTAGTCGCGTTGGCGGAAGTCCGCCGCCAGCGCCGTCTCGGTGGGCTGGAAGACGTAGCGGCTCTCGAACATGAAGGCCAGGGTGTCGCCCTGATACCGGGGCTCGAGCTCGGCCTGGGTGGCCTTGTCGAAGGTCTCGGCGTCCGGGCCGTGGGGCGACATGGCGTTGTGCAGGCTGGCGCCGCCGGGCGAAAAGCCCTCCGCCTTGGCGTCGTATTCGCCGTGGATCAGGCCCATGAACTCGCTCATCAGGTTGCGATGGAAGTAGGGCGGGCGGAAGGTGTCCTCGGCCACCATCCAGCGCGGCGGGAAGATCACGAAGTCGATATTGGCGGTGCCGGCGGTGTCCGACGGTGAGGTCAGCACGGTGAAGATCGACGGGTCGGGATGGTCGAAGCTCACCGTGTTGACGGTATTGAAGTTGGCCAGGTCGTACTTGTAGGGCGCGTAGTTGCCGTGCCAGGCCACCACGTCCAGCGGCGAGTGGTCGAGCCGGGTGCGCCAGAAGCGCCCCGAGAACTTGGCCACCAGCTCGATGTCGCCCTCGAGCTCTTCATAGGCGGCCACCGGGGTCAGGAAGTCGCGCGGGTTGGCCAGGCCGTTGGCGCCGATCGGCCCCAGGCCCGGCAGCTCGAAGGGGCTGCCGTAGTTCTCGCAGACGTAGCCGCGGGCCTGCTCGCAGCCCCGGGCCAGGCGCACCTGGAACTTGACCCCGCGCGGGATCACCGCGATCTCGCCGTTGCCGATCTCGAGCTCGCCGAACTCGGTGCGCAGCCGCAGGGCGCCGAGCTGGGGCACGATCAGCAGCTCGCCGTCGGCGTCGTAGAGGAAGCGCTCGGTCATGTCGCGGTTGCAGGCGTAGAGATGCACGCCGCAGCCGGTCTGGGTGGCGGCGTCGCCGTTGACGGCGACGGTCAGCAGGCCGTCGAGGAAGTCGGTGGGCGCCTCGGGCAGCGGCAGCGGGTCCCAGCGCATCTGGTTGGGGTCGGCGGCGGGGCGCGTCGGCGGCGCGGTGGCCACGCGGCCGGCATCGAGCGGCTCGTAGGCGCTCTGCGCCACCGAGGGGCGGATGCGATACAGCCAGCTACGCAGGTTGTGCGGGCGCGGCGCGGTGAAGGCCGAGCCGGAGAGCTGCTCGGCGTAGAGGCCGTAGGGGCAGCGCTGGGGCGAGTTCTGGCCCTCGGGCAGCGCGCCCGGCAGCGCCTCGCTGGCGAAGTGGTTGCGAAAGCCCGGCTGATGGTCGAGCGATGTTGTCATTGTGGTGCCCTCGCGGGATATGGTTTCAAATGAAACTATGTGGGCAGGCTAGCCCCCCTTGGTTTCATATGCAACCATCCCACGACCTTGGTAGTACGCCCGACACCGCCCCGACGAGATGCCCATGACGCCCGATGATGCCCCCGCGGAACGCTTCGACCTCGACCAGTTCCTGCCCTATCGCCTCAACCACCTGGCCGACCGCATCAGCCAGGCGCTGGCGCGCCTCTACGAGACCCGCCACGACCTGACCGTGGCCCAGTGGCGGGTGCTGGCCTGGCTGCATCATCGCGAGGAGCTGACCGCCAAGCAGATTCGCGAGGCCACGCGCATGGACAAGGCGCGGGTCTCGCGGGCGGTGCAGGGGCTCGAGGCGCGGGAGCTGATCCGCCGGCGGCCCTCGCCGGAGGATCAGCGCCGCCACGAGCTCAGGCTGACCGCGGCGGGCGAGGCGCTGTTGGCGGCGCTGATTCCCGAGGCGCGCGCCTGGGAGGCCGAGCTGGTGGCGCCGCTGTCGATCGAGGAGTATCGCCAGCTGTTCGAGCTGATGAGCCGGCTGGAGAGCCAGCTGACGAAGCTGGAGGCGTGAGGAAGGTCTTGAGCCGAAAGGCCCGGCGGTGCCGGGCTCGAATCAGGCCGGCAGTTCGTCGGCGGCGGGAATGCGGCCGCCCAGCCGGGCGGTGATTTCCTCGGCGGCCTCGCGGATCTGCTCGCCGAGCTCGGGCAGGCGCTCCTCGGGAATCCGCGCCTTGGGGCCGGAGACCGAGATGGCGGCCAGCGGGATGCCCTGCTCGTCGTGGATGCAGGCGGCCACGCACTGCAGGCCGATGGCGTGCTCCTCGCGATCGCAGGCGTAGCCCTGGCGGCGGATCTCGGCCAGGCTCTCACGCAGCGTCGACGGGTCGTGGAGGGTGTTGACGGTCACCCGCGCCAGGCCGCGCTCGTCGAGCACCCGCTCCAGCTCGTCGTCGGGCAGCCAGGCCATCAGCGCCTTGCCCACGCCGGAGGCGTGCAGCGGCGCCCGGGAGCCCAGGCGGGTGATCATGCGCATCATCTGCGGCGATTCGCTCTGGGCCAGGAACACCGCGGTGCTGCCGTCGCGCACGCCGAGGTTGGCGGTCTCGCCGGTCTGGGCGGTCAGCCGGCGCAGGAAGGGCCGGCTGGCGGCGACGAAGTCGCGGGCCTCGAGGAAGCTGTTGCCGATGCGGAAGGTCTTGACGTCGATCTTCCACAGCCCGAGCTCGTTGTCCTGGGTGATGTAGCCCTGGCTCTGCAGGGCCTGGAGCAGCCGGTGGGTGGTGGAGGGGGCGAGTTCGGCCTGCTCGGCGATCTCGGACAGCGCCAGGCCGCCGGGATTGCCCGCCAGGCGCTCCAGCAGGTTGAGTCCGCGCACCAGGGACTGGCTGTGGCCGCCGCTGCCCTTGCCGCTCGCCGGGCGTCCCGCCGTTCTGCGCTTGCCTTCACTCACTGCCTGATCTCCTGCTGCGACTGGTCGAGTAGTCGTTCAGCATACCGCGTCGGGCAGGAACTGTCTTGCCAGCGGAAATGGTTTCCAACTTGCCGGCCGGCGCGCAGGGGGCCAACGAGACGGCCGCCTCGGGCGAGGCGGCCGGGAGGGGGCCGTCGGGCTGGCCGGAGCGGGCCTCGCGCGTCAGACGTCGTTGCGGAACACGCGGTCGCGGCCGGGCAGCACCAGGTTGAGCACGATGGCGCACAGCGCGCCGGGAATCAGCCCGGACTCGATGATCGCCTGGACGTTGTCGGCGAGGCCGGCGTAGAGGCCCTCCTGGGCCGGCAGGCCGATGGCCGCCGACAGCGAGACGCCGATGATCACCATGTTGCGGCGGTTGAAGTCGATGTGGGAGAGCATCTTGATGCCGGCGCTGGCGATCATGCCGAACATGATCAGCACGGCGCCGCCGAGCACGGCGTTGGGGATGCTCGAGATCAGCCCGCCGAGCTTGGGCAGCAGCCCCGCCAGCACCAGGAAGCCGCCGCCGATGGCCACCACGAAGCGGCTGACCACCCCGGTCAGCGCCACCATGCCGACGTTCTGGCTGAAGCTGATCTGCGGGAAGGCGTTGAAGACGGCGGCGAACACGCTGGCCAGGCCGTCGGCCATCACCCCGCCGGAGAGCTCCCTGGCCGTGGGCTCGCGGTCGAGGCCGCCGGCGGTGGTGCCGACGATGTCGCCGATCGACTCGGCGCAGGTCACCACCGCCAGCAGCACCACCGGCAGGATGGCGGCCAGGTGGAACTCCAGGCCGATGGTCAGCGGCATGGGCAGCGAGACCCAGTCCGCCGAGGCGATCGGGCCGACGTCCACCAGGCCGAAGGCGGTGGCCGCCGCATAGCCCGCGACCAGGCCGATCAGCGGCGCGGCCTCGGACCAGATGCCGCGGCCGAACTGGTGCAGGCCGAGGGTGACCAGCAGCACCAGCGCCGCCAGCAGCAGGTTGTGCAGGGCGCCGAAGTCCTCGGCGCCGAAGCCGCCGCCGACGTAGGCGAAGCCCACCGGCATCAGCAGGGTGCCGAGCATGATCACGAAGGTGCCGGTGACCACCGGCGGGAACAGGAAGCGGAACCAGGGCAAAAAGAGCCCCACCAGCGCCATGGCGATGCCGCCGCACAGGGCCGCGCCGAGCGCCGCCGGCAGGCCCATGCCCACGGCGATGGGAATCAGCACCGGCACGAAGCCGAAGCTGGTGCCCATGACGATCGGCAGGCGGGCGCCGATCGGCCCCAGCCCCAGCGACTGCACCAGGGTCGCGATGCCGGCGACGAACATCGCCGCCTGGATCATGAAGGCGGTCTGGTCCTCGGGCAGGTCGGCGGCGCCGGCGATGATGATCGGCACGGTGACGTTGCCGACGAACATCGCCAGCACGTGCTGCAGCCCCAGCGGGATCGCCCGGTGCAGGGGCGGCATGGCGTTGACGTCGTGGGTGCTGCGCACCCGTGGCGTCGCCGCCTCGCCGGCGGTCTCGGTGGTCTCGGGGGTCGACATGGTGGTGGCTCCTGTTGTCGTTGTTGAAGCGGAAACCCTGTGATGTGTGCTGTCGCTTTACGGTTTGCCGTTCGCTACGCCCTCAGCGCCCGGGCCGCGCGGTCGTGGCGGGCCAGCAGCTCGTCGAGGTCGACGCCCAGCGGCCGGCCCTCGGCCACTCGCCACCGGCCGGCGACCATCACCCGGTCGGCGCGATGGGCGCCGCACAGCAGCAGCGCGGCGACGGGATTCTCGGCGCCGGAGAAGCGGGCCTCGTCGAGGCGGAACAGCGCCAGGTCGGCCTGCTGGCCGGGGGCGAGGCCGCCGATGTCGTCGCGGCCCAGGCAGGCGGCCGAGCCGCGGGTCGCCCAGCGGATCGCGTCGTCGTGGCTGACCTCGCTCGGTGAGTAGCGCAGCCGGCCGAGCAGCAGCGCCTGGCGCATCTCCTCGGCGAGGTTGGAGTGGTCGTTGGAGGCCGAGCCGTCCACCGCCAGGCCCACCGGGCAGCCGGCGGCCTCCAGCTCCAGGGTGCGGCACAGCCCCGAGCCCAGCACCATGTTCGACGACGGGCAGTGGGCGATGCCGGTGCCGGCGGCGCCGAGCCGGGCGATCTCACCGTCGTCGAAGTGGATGCCGTGGGCCAGCCAGGTGCGCGACGAGAGCCAGCCGGTGGCCTCCAGGTAGTCCAGCGGGCGCATCCCGAACAGCCGCTCGCAGTAGGCGGTCTCGTCCTCGGTCTCGGCCAGGTGGGTGTGCAGGCGCACGTCTCTGGCCTCGGCCAGCCGCGCGCTCTCCTGCATCAGCTCGCGGCTCACCGAGAACGGCGAGCAGGGCGCCAGGGCGATGGTGGTCATGGCGCCGTCGCCGCGCTGGTGGTAGGCGCCGATCAGCCGCGCGCTCTCGTCGAGGATGGTGCGCTCGTCCTGCACCACCGACTGCGGCGGCAGGCCGCCGTCGTCGCGGCCCACGCTCATCGAGCCGCGGGTCAGGGCGGCGCGCACGCCGAGCCGGCGGGCGGCCGCCACCTGGACGTCGATGGCGTGTTCGAGCGCGCCGGAGAACACGTAGTGGTGGTCGGCCACGGTGGTGCAGCCGCTCATCAGCAGCTCGACCATGGCCAGCTCGCTGGCGACGGCCAGCTGCTCCTCGGTGAGGTGGGCCCAGACGTCGTAGAGCGTCGTCAGCCAGGGGAACAGTGCCTTGTTCAGCGCCGGCGAATAGGCGCGGGTCAGGGTCTGATAGAAGTGGTGGTGAGTGTTCACCAATCCGGGCAGTAGCACGTGCCGGGAGGTGTCGAAGGCGGCATCGATCGGCGTGGCGGGCGTGGCGCCCGCCGGCACGGCCTCGACGATGCGTTCGTCGCGGATCACCACCCCGCCGGCGGCGGCGGGATCGCTGCAGGCGCGGGGGTGGCGGAGCCACAGGGTCTGGGCATTGGCGGTCATGTTGTCCTCCCGAGGGTGCGGTGGACAACAAAGGGTTACCCAGGCCTCGTCGGGTCTCGGCGCGGGGCCTTGGTTCAGGTGCCTTTGTTGTGTTGTGTACGGCGTCTGTGTCGCAGACCAGGACAGTATTGTGTACAACACGGGGCGCTGTCGAGCCCGTCTCGCGACGAAAGTCTTAGAAAGTCTAACGGAGCCTGGCGTTTTCGCCCGGGCAAAAAAACCGCCGCGTCGAGGGCGCGGCGGTTTCGAGGGGCGAGGCCGGCGACGCCCGGGGCGCCGTGACGGCTCAGTCGGTCTCGTCGGCGGTCGGCCGAGGCGCCGGCTTCATCTGCCGCGGATCGCGGCCCAGCGGATGCGGCTCGCCGCGTTCCTTCGCCAGGCGGATCTGCTTCTGGCGTTCGCGGGCGGCGGCGCGGGTCTTCTCCGGCAGCGAGTCGAAGCAGTGCGGGCAGCTGACGCCGGGCTCGTAGGTCTCGGAGCGCTGGTCCTCGGCGGAGATCGGCATGCGGCAGGCGTGGCACTGGTCGTACTCGCCCTCGCTGAGGTCGTGGCGCACGGTCACGCGGTTGTCGAACACGAAGCAGTCGCCGTGCCACATCGATTCGTCCTCGGGCACCTTCTCGAGGTAGTTGAGGATGCCGCCCTTGAGGTGGAAGACCTCCTCGAAGCCCTCGCCCAGCATGAAGCTGGAGGCCTTCTCGCAGCGGATGCCGCCGGTGCAGAACATCGCCACCTTCTTGTGGCGGCTGGGGTCGTAGTGCGCCTTCACGTACTCGGGGAACTCGCGGAACGACTTGGTCTGCGGGTCGACGGCGCCCTCGAAGGAGCCGATGGCGACCTCGTAGTCGTTGCGGGTGTCGATCACCAGCACCTCGGGATCGTTGATCACCGCGTTCCACTGCTCGGGATCGACATAGGTGCCGACGGTGTCGTTGGGATCGACGCCGTCCACGCCCATGGTCACGATCTCGCGCTTGAGCTTGACCTTGGTGCGATAGAAGGGATGCTCGTCGCAGTAGGATTCCTTGTGATCGACGTCGGCCAGGCGCGGGTCGCGGGCCAGCCAGGCCAGCAGGGCGTCGATGCCCTCGCGGGTGCCGGACACGGTACCGTTGATGCCCTCGCGGGCCAGCAGCAGGGTGCCCTTCACGTCGTGCTCGAGCATGGCCTGGCGCAGGGGCTCGCGCAGGTCTTCGAAGTCGTCGAGGGTGACGAACTTGTACAGGGCGGCAACGACGATGCCCCCCGTGGTCTGAGGTGCGGTCATGGTGATCTCCTGGTTGTCGTCCTCGCAAAGGACGGACCGGGTTGGGGTGGCGGCATTCTACCGCTCCGCCGATGCGGGCGCATCCCGGGCCCGAACGCGACGACCCCGGCGCAGGGGCCGGGGTCGTCAGCGGGGCGAGAGGGCGTTCGGGCGATCAGCCCTCGAAGCTGGTCTCGGAGTAGAGCACCCGCACGCGCTTGGTGTGGGCGACCTGGCTCAGCGCTTCCAGTGCCTTCTGGCCGTAGTCCTTGTTGACGTCGATGACCACGTAGCCGATGCGCTCGTTGGTCTGCAGGAACTGGCCGAGGATGTTGATATCGTTCTCGGACAGCACCCGGTTGATCTCGGACATCACGCCCGGCACGTTGTCGTGGATGTGCAGCAGGCGATGCTTGCCCGGATGCGACGGCAGCGCCACCTCGGGGAAGTTGACCGAGGTGATGGTGGTGCCGTTGTCGGAGTAGGTCACCAGCTTCTCGGCGACCTCGATGCCGATGTTCTCCTGGGCCTCCAGGGTGGAGCCGCCGATGTGCGGGGTGAGGATGACGTTGGACAGGCCGCGCAGCGGGCTGACGAACTCCTCGTTGTTGCCCTTGGGCTCGACCGGGAAGACGTCCACGGCGGCGCCGTTGAGGCGGCCGGCCTCGAGCGCCTCGGCCAGGGCCTCGATCACCACCACGCTGCCGCGGGAGGCGTTGATCAGGATGCTGCCCGGCTTCATCAGCGCGATCTGTTCCTCGCCGATCATCCAGCGGGTGGAGGGCAGGTCCGGCACGTGCAGGCTGACGATGTCGGCGCGGGCCAGCAGCTCCTCGAGGCTGCCCACCTGGCGGGCGTTGCCCATGCCGAGCTTGGTCACCACGTCGTAGTAGATGACGTCGAAGCCGAGCGACTCGGCCAGCACCGAGAGCTGGGCGCCGATGCTGCCGTAGCCGACGATGCCGAGCACCTTGCCGCGGGCCTCGTGGGAGTTCTTGGCCGACTTCAGCCAGCCGCCCTCGTGGGCACGGGCGCTCTTCTCGGGGATGCCGCGCAGCAGCATGATCGATTCGGCCAGCACCAGCTCGGCCACCGAGCGGGTGTTGGAGTAGGGGGCGTTGAAGACCGGGATGCCGCGCACCAGGGCCGCGTCCAGGTCGACCTGGTTGGTACCGATGCAGAAGCAGCCCACGGCCACCAGCTTCTCGGCGGCGCTGAACACGCGCTCGTTGAGCTGGGTACGGGAGCGGAGGCCGATGAAGTGGACGTCGCGGATCTTCTCGATCAGCGTTTCCTCGTCCAGCGAGGTCGGCAGGTGCTCGATGTTGGTGTACCCGGCATTGAGGAAGTGGTCCACCGCGCTCTGGTGGATGCCCTCGAGCAGCAGGATCTTGATCTTGCTCTTGTCCAGGGACGTCTTGGCCATGGTCGAATCAACCCTTCTACGGTGCGCGCCGCATGCCGCTCAGGCCGGTGCTGGCGCCCTTCGCCAGGGCGGAAGCCTGAACCGCTGTCGGCTCGAATATGAGGTGGCACATGCTACCACAGCGCGGAAATCCCGGGATGAAAATGCTGCGTCGCCGACTTGAGCCGCATGCATGATGAGGCCCGCCCGGCGTGCCGTGCGGAGCCGTTCGGCCCGGCACGTCCGGGGCAGACGACCCCCGGGGGGGAGCGTGTATACTGTCGCCCTCATGGTGGGAGCGACCGACGAGGAAAGCCATGGCGGAACAGCAAAGCCGGCCCCGGGGCGAGGCAGACGGCCCCTCCGAAGGCGAGGCCGCACCGGCGGACTTCGCCGCGACCGTCGAGCGTCTGGAGGCGCTGGTGGAGCGGCTGGAGTCCGGCGAACTGACCCTCGAGGGCTCGCTGGAAGCCTTCGAGAAGGGCGTGCGCCTGACCCGCGACGCCCAGCGCCGCCTCGACGAGGCCGAACTCAAGGTGCGCACCCTGACCGAAGGCGAGGGCGGCGGCATCGATCTGCAGCCCTTCGCCCCGCCCGCGGAGGACGATGGTGAACGCTGACACCCTGGTGGCGCGACTGGCCGCCGATCGCGCACGGGCCGATGCCCGCCTGGAGACGCTCTTCGCCCGCCGGGAGGTGGCCGATGCCCGCCTCGAGGCGGCGATGCGCCACGGCGTGCTGGTCGGTGGCAAGCGGCTGCGGCCGGTGCTGGTCTACGCCGCCGGCCGCGCCCTGGGCGCCGACGATGCCGAGCTGGACGCCCCGGCCGCGGCCCTGGAGCTGATCCACGCCTACTCGCTGGTCCACGACGACCTGCCGGCGATGGACGACGACGACCTGCGCCGCGGCCAGCCCACGGTGCATCGCGCCTATGACGAGGCCACGGCGATCCTCGCCGGCGACGCCCTCCAGGCACTGGCCTTCGAGGTGCTGGCCGAGACCGCCCATCCGCGGCTGCCGGCGATGATCGCCACCCTGGCCCACGCCGCCGGCCGCGACGGCATGGTCGCCGGACAGGCGCTGGACCTGGCCGCGGTGGGCGGCCACCCTGATGTCACCGCGCTGGCCACCATGCATCGCCACAAGACCGGCGCGCTGATCCGCGCCGCGGTGCGCCTGGGGGGCCTGGTCGCGGTGGCCGACGACGACCCCCGGCTGGCGGCCCTGGCGCGCTACGCCGAGGCCATCGGCCTGGCCTTCCAGGTCCATGACGACGTGCTCGACGTCACCGGCGACACCGAGACGCTGGGCAAGGCCTCCGGCGCCGACGCCGCCCGCGCCAAGCCCACCTATCCGAGCCTGCTGGGGCTCGAGGGCGCGCGGGCCCGGGCCGACGAGCTGGTCGAGGAGGGCGTGGCGTCGCTGGCGCCGCTGGGCGAGGCCGCCGCGCCCCTGGCCGAACTGGCCCGATACATGATCGAGCGTGACCACTGAGGCGGCCCGCGGCCGCCCTGACAGATAGAGTCTTCATGAAGCTGTTCGATGACATTCCGCTCGAGCGCCCGGCCACGCCGCTGCTCGACACCCTGGAAACGCCGGCCGCCCTGCGCGCCATGGACGATGCCCAGCTCGCCCGGGTGGCCGACGAACTGCGCGCCTACCTGCTCTACAGCGTGGGCGTCTCGGGCGGGCACTTCGGTGCCGGCCTCGGCGTCGTGGAGCTCACCGTGGCGCTGCATCATGCCCTCGAGACGCCCCACGACCGCCTGGTGTGGGACGTCGGCCACCAGGCCTATCCGCACAAGATCCTCACCGGGCGCCGCGAGGCGATGACCGGCATCCGCCAGTACGGCGGGCTGGCCGCCTTCCCGCGGCGCGCCGAGTCCGAGTACGACACCTTCGGCGTCGGCCACTCCAGCACCTCGATCTCCGCGGCGCTGGGCATGGCGCTGGCGTCCCGGGCCCGCGGCGAGAACCGCCGCGCCTGCGCGGTGATCGGCGACGGCGCCCTGACCGCGGGCATGGCCTTCGAGGCCCTGGCCCACGCCGGTCATGTCGACGCCAACCTGCTGGTGGTGCTCAACGACAACGAGATGTCGATCTCCGAGAACGTCGGCGGCCTGGCCAGCTACCTGGCACGGATACTGGCCAGCAAGCCCTACACCAGCATGCGCGAGGGCGGCAAGAAGGTGCTCTCGCACCTGCCCGGGGCGCTGGAGCTGGCGCGGCGCACCGAGGAGCACATGAAGGGCATGGTCAGCCCGGCCACGCTGTTCGAGGAGATGGGCTTCAACTATATCGGCCCCATCGACGGCCACGACCTGCCGGCGCTGCTGCACACCCTGCGCAACATGCGCGACCTGGACGGCCCGCAGTTCCTGCACGTGAAGACCCGCAAGGGCCGCGGCTTCCTGCCCGCCGAGGCCGATCCCATCGGCTACCACGCGATCACCAAGCTGGAGAAGGGCGAGCCGCAGAAGAAGGACACCCCGCCGCCGCTCAAGCCGGCGCCTGCGCCCGAGTCGGAACCCAGGCCTAAGCCCAAACCGAAAAAGTACTGCAACGTCTTCGGCGACTGGCTGTGCGACATGGCGGCGGCGGACGAGCGGCTGATCGGCATCACCCCGGCGATGCGCGAGGGCTCCGACCTGATCCGCTTCTCCCAGGAATACCCGGAGCGCTACTTCGACGTGGCGATCGCCGAGCAGCACGCGGTGACGCTGGCCGCCGGCATGGCCTGCGAGGCGATGAAGCCGGTGGTGGCGATCTACTCCACCTTCCTGCAGCGCGGCTACGACCAGCTGATCCACGACGTGGCGGTGCAGGAGCTAGACGTGACCTTCGCCATCGACCGCGCCGGCCTGGTCGGCGAGGACGGCCCGACCCACCACGGCGCCATGGACCTGTCCTTCCTGCGCTGCGTGCCGGGCCTGGTGGTGCTGGCGCCGGCCGACGAGGCCGAGTGCCGGGCCATGCTCAGCGCCGCCTACCATCACGCCGGCCCCGCCGCGGTGCGCTATCCGCGCGGCACCGGCCCGGGCAGCGAGATGCCGGCGCACCTCGAGCCGCTCGCCATCGGCGAGGCGCAGACCCGCCGGCGCGCCGGCGGCGGGGGCCCGAGGGTCGCCCTGCTGGCCTTCGGCAGCCTCAACGTCCCGGCCGCCGAGGTGGCCGAGCGGCTCGACGCCAGCCACCTGAACATGCGCTCGGTGAAGCCGCTGGACCGCGCGGCGGTGCTGGCCGCCGCCGCCGAGCATGACCTGCTGGTGACCCTGGAGGAGAACGTGGTCGCCGGCGGCGCCGGCAGCGGCGTCAACGAACTGCTGATGGCGGAGGGCCACCGCGGCGCGGTGCTCAACCTGGGGCTGCCCGACGCCTTCGTCGAACACGGCAAGCCCGCCGAGCTGCTGGCCGAGTGCGGCCTCGACGCCGATGGCATCGAGGCGGCGATCCGCCGCCGGCTGGCGGGCGATGCCACCCAATCGGGAGAAGCCTCATGAGAATCATGATATTCATCGGCGCCCTGCTGGGCTTCCTGATCGGCGGGCCGCTGGGCCTGCTGATCGGCGGCGGCCTGGGCTACTGGCTGGCGCGCCGCCTGCGCAAGAGCATGCTCGGCAAGCTGGCCGGGGTGCAGGCGCAGTTCCTCGAATCGACCTTCGCGGTCATGGGCTGCCTGTGCAAGGCCGACGGCCGGGTCTCCGAGGACGAGCTCGAGGCCTCGCGCACCCTGTGGGACCGCCTGCGCCTCAACGAGCAGCAGCGCGCCAAGGCGCGGACCGACTTCAACCGCGGCAAGGCGGCGGACTTCGACCTCGACGCCGAGCTGGCCAAGGTGCGCCAGATCGTCGGCGCCCAGCCGGCGCTGCGTCAGGTGTTCCTGCAGGTGCAGCTGGCGGCGATCGCCGCCGACGGCCAGCTGCATCCCGCCGAGCACGAGATGCTGACGCGGGTGATGCGCGGGCTGGGCTGTTCCGAGGAGGAGATCGCCCGCATCGAGGCGATGCTTCGCGGCGGCGGTGGCGCCGGCGCGGCGGCCGAGTCCGGCCCCTCGCTGGAGGAGGCCTACGGGGTGCTGGGGGTGTCGTCGGACGCCAGCGACGCCGAGATCAAGAAGGCCTATCGCCGCCTGATGAGCGAGAACCACCCCGACAAGCTCGCCGCCAAGGGCATGCCGGAGAGCATGCGCGAGGTGGCCAAGGAGCGCACCAGCGAGATCGGCAACGCCTACGAGCGCATCCGCAAGGCCCGCGCCGCGGCCTGATCGCCCCTGGCAGCATGCGTCAACGCGAAGAAGCCCCCGGCCTCGGTCGGGGGCTTCTTGCATCGGGAGGCGAGGCGAGATCGTGCTTGCCGGATCGTTCCGTGCCCCCTAGGATGCGCCTCGCCGTGACCGCGGCGAACGACATGACGACCCCGGAGATTCCCCTGATGTCATTCGGAGCCTTTTCCCTCCTGCCGCCCGTGCTGGCCATCCTGCTGGCGCTGGTGACGCGCAACGTCATTCCGGCGCTGTTCTGTGGCGTCTGGCTGGGCGCCACCATGCTGGCGGGCGGCAACCCCGCGGCCGGCCTCTACGACAGCTTCGGCGACTTCATCATTCCCAGCGTCGGCGACGAATGGAGCGTCACGGTGCTGATCTACTGCGGCCTGTTCGGCGTGCTGATCGGCGTGCTGCAGCGCACCGGCGGCGCCCAGGCGATCGCCCGCGCGATCTCCGCCCGGGTCGCCTCCCGGCGCGGCGCCCAGGGCGCGACCCTGGGGCTCGGGGTGCTGATCTTCTTCGAGGACTACTTCAACGCCCTGACCGTGGGCAGCGTGATGCGCCCGATCACCGACCGCATGCGCGTCTCGCGGGAGAAGCTGGCCTATATCGTGGACTCCACCTCGGCACCGATGTGCCTGCTGGGGCCGGTCTCCACCTGGGTGGTGTTCGTGATGGGTCTGATCGGCACCCAGCTTGCGACCCTGGGGCTCGAGGGCTCCGAGTACCTGATCTACCTGTCGTCGATCCCGCTCAACTTCTACGCCTGGCTGGCGCTGGGGCTGATCGTCTTCCTGGTCGTCACCCAGGGCGATTACGGCCCGATGGCCCGCGCCGAGCAGCGCGCCCGCACCACCGGCGAGGTGATGGCCGAGGGCGCCAACCCGCCCTCCGGCCACGAGGTCGAGGAGATGGTCTCGGTGCCGGAACATCAGTCTCGCAAGCGCAACATGCTGGTGCCGATCGGCGTGCTGGTGGGGATGATTCCCCCGCTCTTCCTGTGGACCGGCAACTTCCCCGAGAACGACCTGGTCACCGCGGTGGGCGAGGCCGACGGCGGCCAGTCGATCCTGATCGCCACCTTCGTGGCGGTGGCCGTGGGGCTCGTCATGGGCATGGCCCAGAAGCTGTTCGACTTCCGCGAGGCCATGGAGATCGTGGTCGACGGCATCAAGAGCATGACCCTGGTCTACATCATTCTCACCCTGGCCTGGTCGATCGGCAGCGTGACCACCGAGCTCGGCACCGCCGACTACCTGGTGACCCTGGCCGAGGCCAGCATCGCGCCGAGCCTGGTGCCGGTGCTGCTGTTCCTGATCGGCGCCCTGGTGGCCTTCACCACCGGCACCTCCTACGGCACCTTCGCCATCCTGATCCCCATCGCCATGCCGGTGGCCATGGCCATGGACCTGCCGCTGGCGCTGGCCATCGCGGCGGTGCTCAGCGGCGGCATCTTCGGCGATCACTGCTCGCCGATCTCGGACACCACCATCCTGTCCTCGGCGGGGTCGTCCTGCGACCACATCGATCACGTGCGCACCCAGCTGCCCTATGCGGTCACCGCGGGCCTGGCCGGCATCCTGGCGTTCTTCGTCGCCGGCCTGACCGGCAGCGCCCCGATCGGCGGGGCCACCGGCGCCGTCGCGATGGTGGCCACGGCCCTGGTGCTGCGTCGCTGCTGGGGCCTGCCGGCCGAGCGGGCCGCCGCCTGATCGCGCCTGGCCGCATGCGCCAACACGAAGAAGCCCCCGACCGAGGTCGGGGGCTTCTTGCATCGGGACGCCGGGAGGCGGTCGCGATGTGGCTGTCAGCCGGGCGGGTGAGGTGGTTTCCTCAGCCCTGAGTGGCCTGGCGGGCCAGCTCGGTGGCATCGCCGCTGGAGGCGATGTGGGTCTGCTGCCGCTGGGCGTTCAGCCGCAGGCGCGCCTGGGCCATGGCCTCGCTGGCGCCCCAGGTGGCGACGACGTCTTCCTGGCTGGCGTCCTGCGCCGCGGCGCCCTGGGCGGTCGCGGTGGACAGCGGCTCCGGATTCAGCATCAGGGCGCGCTCGGAGGCGTTGTCGGCCTGGGCGGCGAGGGGCAGGGCGGCGAGCAGCAGGCTGGCGGCGATCATCTTGGTCTTCATGAGGTGTCTCCTCTCTCTCGTCGGTCTTTTCGGTCGGTCTTTGTTTCGTGTGGCATCCGGTGTGTCCCGGGCCGTTCGATGAGGAGAATTATAGTAGCATGCTAAAGATAAACAAGAGTACTGTTAGCTATAGCGCCGATAAAGCCGGCCTATCTCGGCCCGGCCCACGCCGTCGAGGGGGCGCGAGCAGCCTGCGAGAGCCTCTGACCGCGCGAGCGCGGGGAGGGCATCAGCCCGGATGGGGCAGCACGTCGACGACCACGGCGGCGAAGTGGCAGGCGCTGCCGCCCATCACGCACAGGTGCCAGGCCGCGTGGTTGTAGGGAATGGCGCGGACGGCGAAGAACACCAGGCCCAGCGAGTAGGTCAGCCCGCCGCCGACCAGCAGCGCCAGACCGGTGGCGGTGAAGGCGGTCGGAAGTTCGCCGGCGGCGAGCACGATCAGCCAGCCCATCAGCAGGTAGTTGCCCATGTGCAGGCCGCCCAGCGCGAAGGGGCGCATGACCTTCAGGCCGATGCCGGCCACGGCCAGGGTCCAGATCACCGCCAGCAGCGGCGCGCCCACGGAGTCGCGCAGGTTGACCATCAGGAAGGGCGTGTAGGTGCCGGCGATCAGGGCGTAGATCGCGCAGTGGTCGAGCAGGCGGAAGGCGCGCTTGAGGCCGGGATGGCGCGTGCCGTGGTAGAGGGTGGAGGCGGTGTAGAGCAGCACCAGGGTGGTGCCGTAGAGGGAGACCGCGGTGAGCTTGTAGGGGCCGCCGGTCAGTTCGCGGCTGCCCAGCGCGATCAGCGTCACCAGCCCGGCGACGCTGAGCAGGGCGCCCACGCCATGGCTGACGCTGTGCAGCAGCTCCTCGAGGAGCGAGTAGCCGGGATCGTCGCGGGGCGAGGGTCGAGGCATGACGGGCACCTCCCTTTGTCCTTCGACGGCGGCGTCGAAGGGGAGGTTCCCGTCAGATCAGTGCGGAGTCGATCAGGACTTGCGCTCGATATCCACGTCGCTGGCCTGGGTGAAGTCGTCCAGCGCCATCATGTGGCCGAGCTTGCCGGCCTTGGTGGAGAGGTAGTGCTCGTTGTGCGGGTTGAGCCCGGTGGTCAGCCCCACCCGCTCGCTGACCTCGACGCCGACCTGGGTCAGGGCGTCGACCTTGCGTGGGTTGTTGGTCATCAGCCGGAGCGCGCCGATGCCCAGCTGCTCGAGCATCGGCAGGCAGAGGTCGTAGCGGCGCAGGTCGGCATCGAAGCCGAGCTGCTCGTTGGCTTCCACGGTGTCGGCCCCCTGGTCCTGGAGGTGATAGGCGCGGATCTTGTTGAGCAGGCCGATGCCGCGGCCTTCCTGACGCAGATACAGCAGCACGCCGCGGCCCTCGGCGGCGATGCGCTTGAGCGCTTCCTGCAGCTGATAGCCGCAGTCGCAGCGCATCGAGAACAGGGCGTCGCCGGTCAGGCACTCGGAATGCACACGGCCCAGCACCGGCGCGCCATCATCGACGTCGCCCAGGGTCAGGGCGATGTGATCCTTGCCGGTGGCCTCGTCTTCGAAGCCGTGCATGGTGAAGGTGGCCCAGGGAGTGGGCAGCCGGGAGGCGGCGATGTAGCGAATCGTCACGATGTACCTCGATGCATGACCATGGCGTGGCCGATGGATATGCCCGCATTCTATCAGGACGATGACGGGCTCACGAGCAGCCCGTGCGGTTCCGATGGGTTACAATGGCGCCACATTTTCCGTGGATGAGCGCCCGCATGGAACTCAAGAACGATCGCCTTCTGCGCGCCCTGGCGCGGCAGCCCGTGGACCGCACCCCGGTGTGGATGATGCGCCAGGCCGGCCGCTACCTGCCGGAATACCGCGAGGTGCGGGCCCAGGCCGGCAGCTTCATGGACCTGTGTCGCGATCGCGATCGGGCCTGCGAGGTCACCCTGCAGCCGCTGGAGCGCTATCCGCTAGATGCCGCCATCCTGTTCTCGGACATCCTCACCATCCCCGACGCCATGGGCCTGGGGCTCTACTTCGAGACCGGCGAGGGGCCCAAGTTTCGCAAGCCGGTGCGCACCGCCGAGGCGGTGGACGCGCTCACCGTGCCCGACGCCGAGCGCGACCTCGACTACGTGATGAACGCGGTCTCCACGATTCGCCGCGAGCTCAATGGCCGGGTGCCGCTGATCGGCTTCTCCGGCAGCCCCTGGACGCTGGCCACCTACATGGTGGAGGGCGCCTCCAGCAAGGACTTCCGCCACGTCAAGGCGATGCTCTACGACACGCCGGACACCATGCACCGGCTGCTCGACACCCTGGCCCACGCGGTCACCGACTACCTCAACGCCCAGATCCGCGCCGGCGCTCAGGTGGTGCAGATCTTCGACACCTGGGGCGGGGCGCTCTCGACGCCGGCCTACCTGGAGTTCTCGCTGCGCTACATGGAGCAGATCGTCGCCGGGCTGATCCGCGAGCACGAGGGGCGCAAGGTGCCGGTGATCCTGTTCACCAAGAACGGCGGTCAGTGGCTCGAGGAGATGTCGGCCTCCGGCGCCGACGCCCTGGGGCTGGACTGGAGCACCGAGCTGTCCGTCGCCCGGGAGCGGGTCGGCCACCGGGTCGCCCTGCAGGGCAACCTGGACCCCAACGTGCTGTTCTCGCGGCCGTCGGCGATCCGCGCCGAGGTGGCGCGCATCCTCGACAGCTACGGCGAGGGCCCCGGCCACGTGTTCAACCTGGGCCACGGCATCAGCCAGTTCACCGACCCGGACCGCGTCAGTGCCTTCATGGACGCCCTGCACGAGCTGAGCCCGGCCTATCACCAACGCATCGCCCATGACTGAGCCCGCCCGGCTCATTGACCTGCTGCGGCGCTGGCACGACCGGCGCCGCCTGTGGGCCGGGCTGGCGCTGGCGGCGGCCCTGACGGTGGCCTGGGGCAGCCTGATGCCGAGCGACGAGCTGCCGCGCTCGCTGCCCTGGGACAAGCTCAACCACTTCCTCGGCTACGCCGCCATCGCCGGGCTCGGCGGGCTGGCCGGGCTGCGCCTGACAATGGCCTTCGCCGCGGCCGCGCTGTTCGACGTGGCGATCGAGTTCGCCCAGATCGCGGTGCCCGGGCGCTTCGGCGGCGATCCCGCCGATATCTTGGCCAATACCCTGGGCGCCGCTTGCGCGGTGCTGGTGCTGGCCGGCCTGCGGAGGGCCTTGCTGCCCGGGCGCGCCTAGACGTCCCCGTACGGCCGCCGCGGCGGCCATGGTTTCCTTTCACTCGTCACCCCGAGGGTTTCCGATGAGTTCCTCTCTTGATACCGGCCCCGACGCTGGCCTCGATTCAGGCCCCGACGCTGGCCTCAATTCCGGTGATGCCGGCTGGTTCACCGAAGTCTTCGACAGCCACGGCAGCGCCTTCTCGCTGAAGGTCTCCGAGAAGCTGCACGAGGTGCAGAGCCCCTATCAGCACCTCGAGGTCTACGCGACCGAGACCTTCGGCAACCTGCTGGTGCTCGACGGCTGCGTGATGCTGACCGACCGCGACAACTTCCTCTATCACGAGATGATCGCCCACCCGGCGCTGTTCACCCACGCCGACCCGAAGCGGGTGGTGATCATCGGCGGCGGCGACTGCGGCACCCTGCGCGAGGTGCTGCGCCATCCGGGGGTCGAGAAGGTCACCCAGATCGATATCGACGAGGAAGTGACCCGGGCCTCCGAGCGCTTCTTCCCGGCGCTCGTCGAGTCGAACGACGACCCGCGCGCCGAGCTGCGCTTCGACGACGGGGTGAAGTGGATCGAGGAGGCGGACGACGACAGCATCGACGTGCTGATCATCGACTCCACCGACCCGGTGGGCCCCGCCGAGGGCCTGTTCAAGACCGACTTCCTGCGCCGCTGCCATCGCGTGCTGCGCCCGGGCGGCGTGCTGGTGCAGCAGAGCGAGTCGCCGCTCTACCACAGCGGCTCGATCATCCGCGAGCTGCGCCATGACATGCGCAAGGCCGGCTTCGACAGCGTAGCCACGCTGCCCTTCCCGCAGCCGGTCTATCCCTCCGGCTGGTGGAGCGTGACCCTGGCCGGCAAGGCGACCGACGTGGCCAGCTTCCGCGAGGTGGAGGCCGCGGCCAGCGAGATGCCGCTCGACTACTACACCGTCGAGGCCCATCGCGGCGCCCTGGCGCTGCCGCCCTTCATGCGCCGGCTGCTGGCGGACTGAGCGAGTCTGGCAGAGGCGTAGAACGACGAACCCCGGCCAAGGCCGGGGTTCGTCGTTTCAGGGCTATTCCCCTTGAGCGGCAGACAGCGCCTAGAGCCGCGGCTCGTTGGCCGGCGCCGGTTCCGCGTGGCCGCCGGCCAGGTCCAGGCTCGGCTCGTCGTGGCGGCGCTGTGGCGGCGCCTGGCCCGCCACCCGGGCCGGGCTCAGCACCGCGTCCTCGGCGTCGACCTCGCGGGCGCCGGGGACCCAGGCGTGCTCCCGGTCGTGGACCGCGGGGCGGTGCTCGATCGAGCGGGTGACCACCGAGCCGGCGGAGAAGCCGGCGCGCTGGGCGGCCAGATGATGGGGCAGCAGCCACAGCTCGGCCAGCAGCCGCAGGGCGACCATGGCCAGCAGCGTCGCGCCGCCGCCCAGGGCCAGTTCGGGCCAGGCCTCGCGCCAGCCGGACTCGGCCAGCCACGGCGTGTGCGGGGCCAGCCACAGGCCGCCGGCCGCCAGCAGGCCGAGCTGCAGCATGGCGTGGCAGAACAGCAGGGTGCGACGCGGCAGGGGATGCCGCGGGAACAGGAAGTGGCGCATATCGTGTCCTCCGGGAGTCGGCCGTCGGGATGCCGGGCAGTCGTGCCGGCGCTCCGTGCCGGCGAGGGCGGCATCCTACCCCAGCCGGCGGCCGCGCGGCAGTGTCCGCGGATGCCGACGCCCAGGAGCCTGTCGGGTTTGACGCGGATCTACTGCGAACCCCGGGCCTTCGGCCGACTTCATTCGATCGCTCTCGCTCCTGGTGTCGCCGTTTGACGCTGGGCGGCGTCTTGCCAATGCTGTGGGAGAAGAGTGGCGAGCCCCTCACCGCTCTCTCATGCCCAGACAAGGAGCGACGATGACGACCTATATCGTGGTGGCCGATGCGGCCCGGGCCCGGGTATTCACCCGCGATGCCCTCAAGCTCGAAGAGAAGGACAGCCTGGTGCACGCCGAGGGGCGCCTGCACGAGGGTGACCTGGTGACCGACCGCGAAGGCGACGTGCATGAATCGTCCGCCACCTCCGCCCGTTCCGCCGGCGGCGAGAGCACGGCCTCCGACCATCACGAGGCGCTGTTCGCCCGCGAGGTGGCCGACCGCCTCTACCGCGCGCGGGTCGAGAACACCCTGGAGAAGCTGATCCTGGTGGCGCCGCCGCGCTTCCTCGGCCTGCTGCGCGACAAGCTCGACGGCCCCACCGCCAAGACGGTCATCCACTCCCTGGCCAAGGACCTGACCAAGGCCAGCGTCGAGGACATTCGCGAGGCGGTCAGCGACCTGCGCTGAGCCGGCGCCGACACGCCGCGACGGTTTTCCGCCCGGAGGCGTCAAGTCTCCGGGCGGTCTGCCGATAGGGGCAGGGAACGGCGTCATCCCGCGCCGTCATCGCACTTCCTTGTCCCGATACGCGAGAGTTCCCATGATCCGCCATGTCCCGATGCACGGGGCGGCCCGGCCGCCCCGTCGCCCCCTGCCGAGCGTCCGTCTCGACGGTGCCTCTTCGCCAGAGCGCCAGGAGACCGGCCATGCAGTTTAAGTCCCTGCGAACCCACGTCGCCCTGCTGGTGGGGCTGTGCATCCTGCTGGTGGCGGCGGTGCTGGTCGGCTACGCCACGGTGTCCGCTTCCCGCTCCCAGGCGCTGGTGGCCGATCAGGCCGGCGAGCTGCTGAGGGAGAACGCCGAGCAGCGCCTGCGGGCGCTGGCCGAGGCCCGCAGCGAGGAGATCCAGGGCGAGCTCGAGGGCGCCCTGGCGGTGGCCCGCGGCCTGGCCAACACCAACGCCCTGATGGGCAAGCAGGACGACGAGGGTCGGCCGCGTCTGACCATGGGGCGCCGCGAGCTCTCCCACCTGACTCGCGACGCCGTGGTCGAGAATCCCGACCTGCTCGACGCCTTCATCGGCTGGGAGCCTGACGCCTTCGGCGCCGACGCCTACTTCGCCGACATCGAGGACGGCGGCTACGGCGACGACGGCCGCTTCATGCCCTGGTGGTACCGCACCGCCGACAACGAGATCCGGGTGCTCGCGCTGGGCGACGGCATGGAGAGCGAGGAGCTCGACGATCTGGGCATCCGCGAGGGCGAGTACTACCTGTGCCCGAGGGAAACCGGCCGCACCTGCGTCATCGATCCGCACTATTACGACTACGACGGTGAACGCAAGCTGGTCACCTCCTTCAACGTGCCGATCCAGGTCGACGGCGAGTTCCGCGGCGTGGCCGGCGTGGACTTCGACGTGGCCTTCCTCCAGGGCCTGCTCACCGAGGCCAACCGGGGGCTCTACGACGGCGTGGGCGACATGGCGCTGGTGGCCTCGCGCGGCGTGCTCGCCGCGGCGACCCAGGCGCCCGACGCCCTGGGCCGCGCGGCCGCCGACTCGCTGGATGAATCGACCCGCGAGCCGCTGGCCGCCGCCGCCAACGGCGAGACGGTCTATCGCTTCGACGAGCAGGCCGGACGCTTCGAGCTCTATCGGCCCTTCACCGTCGGTGATGTGCCCGCCCCCTGGGTGCTGGCGATCCGGCTGCCCGAGGACGCCGTGCTGGCCGGCCTGCGCAGCCTCGAAGGGCAGCTGGCCGATCAGCGCCAGGCCGACTTCTGGGGCATGACCCTGGTGGGCCTGATCGTGGCCGGTCTGGGGCTGCTGGCGAGCTGGCTGATGGGCAGCGCCATCGCCCGGCCGCTGCGCCTGCTGGCCGATCGCATGCGCGAGATCGCCTCCGGCGACGGCGACCTGACCCGCCGCCTGCCGATCCGCGGCCGCGACGAGAAGGCCGAGCTGGCGCGCCAGTTCAACGCCTTCGCCGACAAGGTCAACGACGTGCTGGTCGACGTGCGCGACAGCAGCGAGTCGGTCAACGTGGCGGCCACCGAGATCGCCCAGGGCGGCCAGGACCTGTCGCGGCGCACCGAGAACGCCGCCTCCAGCCTGCAGCAGACCTCGGCCTCGATGGAGGAGATCACCGGCACCGTGGAACACACCGCGGATGCCTCGCGGCAGGCCAGCGGCCTGGCGAGTTCGGCCAGCGAGGTGGCACGCCGCGGCGGCGAGGCCATGGGCCAGGTGCGCGAGACCATGCAGGGCATCACCGAGTCGTCGCGCCAGATCGCCGAGATCGTGAAGATGATGGACAGCATCGCCTTCCAGACCAACCTGCTGGCGCTCAACGCCTCGGTGGAGGCGGCCCGGGCCGGCGAGCAGGGCCGCGGTTTCTCCGTGGTGGCCGGCGAGGTGCGCCAGCTGGCCAGCCGCAGCGCCGAGTCGGCCAAGCAGATCCGCGCGCTGATCGATACCTCGGCGACCCGCACCGAGGAGGGCGAGCGCCAGGTGAAGGCCGCCGGCGAGACCATGGAGGAGCTGGTCGAGAGCGTGACCCGCGTGGCCGACGTGCTGGGCGAGATCACCAGCGCCACCGGCGAGCAGAGCGACGGCATCGGCCAGGTCAACGTGGCGGTCTCGGAGCTGGACAACATGACTCAGCAGAACGCCGCCCTGGTGGAGGAATCGACCACCGCCGCCGAGCACCTCAAGGCCCAGGCCGACCACCTCGCCGACCTGGTCGGCGGCTTCACCCTGGCCCAGCGCTCCACCGGCGGCGCCCCGGCCCACGGCGGTGGCCAGGCACGGCCGGCGGCGCTGCCGCACACGCACCGGGAGGAAGCGCCGGCCTGAGGTGGCGGGGGCTTTCGCTCCCTCTCCTGAACGGAAAAGCCCGGCCATGTGCCGGGCTTTTTGGTGGGGAGGTCGCTGATCCAGCTCTCTTACGGGCACTTTGTTCAGATCGTGCTGCTTCGAAGCCAATTCGGCTCGTGGAGTTGGCGACCGAGCTCTTTTGCAGTGCTGTCTCTTGAGTTGGTTTGATGTTTTTTTATTGGCTCTGGGAACGTTCGGCCATAATCTTGAGGTTGTCATGGATCTTGAACAGCACGATCAGAAGCTCACACCAGATGCGCGCACTCAGGATGCCTCCCCCGATAGCGATCAGGCCCATGAAAATGGTACCTGCAGTCGGTCCTCTGTAGCCGGAGAACATCAGCGTGATGCCACCAATAACGGCGCCAAAGCACATCAGCCAGTAGATAATGGTAATGATCTTGGGAGTGACCATGGTGTCGAAGATAAGTAGTTTGTTCATCATGTAAGACGTCCTTGTGTGATATTGATGAGGCCATCCTCCGTCACTACCCGTTCGCAAGACAGAAGGTGGCTGTTTGCACGGCGATGGATGATCAAGCCGCCATGGCATCCAGCGGCTGGTAATCGCCTTGAGGAGTACGGCACCAGATGGCGCCGTCTGCCACGTCACGATCCTGCACGGAGAGGGAGGTGCGGGTAGCACGGCACTGGGTGCCGCTGGACAGGCTAGCCAGCTGGGCTTCTTCCTGAGACGTCAGCTCTGAGCCGCGGACGATGGCGAGGGAATCACCAGCCTGGCGGTCATTCGCGGCGATGGCCTGGCCATAGTAGATCTCGCCATCGACCCCTTTGCGCTGCTGACTGCTCCAGCTCATGGAACCGGCGCTATCTTCATTCGCATTCAGGGCCTGCTGGGTGGAGCGCGCAAGCGACTCCTGCTCTTTTTCGTTCAGGTAGTTGGCAAATTCGTTACCGACGAAACCGCCCACCACGGCGCCCAGCGCCATGGCTACCATACGGCCGTTGCCATCGCCAAGCGTCGAGCCGACGAGGGCGCCTGCAACCGAGCCGATTGATGTGCCCAGTGCAGTGCGCTGCTGGGCGGAGAGAGACTGGCAGCCGCTCAGCAAGATGCTGGAGGCCAACAAGAGCGCGATAAGAAAGGTGGGGCGAAAGGACATTTTCATTTTTTCTGTTCCCTGCATTACATGATGGGGCAATCTATAGAGTCTCGGGATCAGGGCCGTGACTCGGCGTCCAGCGGCAAGAGAGCGGGATTGTCACTATCTGCCAGCCGGTCGTTACGGAATCCCAAATGGCCCGAAAGCGTCTCTCGGCTGCCTTCCAGGAAAACGTTCTCGGGGTCTTCGAACAGCAGGGCCGTTGCTAGCTTGCCTTCCAGTTGGCACTGATCGTCCTGACTGCAGATCAGCCGCCCACTGTCGAAATGCGAGCTTCGGTTGCCGGCTCCGAGATCCAGATAGCTGTCGACCAGGCGCCCGTCGGCATCGGACATCAGTTGCATGCGCCCCTTGAGCTCGCGATTTTCAACCTTGATAGTCATGTCATAGCTGTTCGACATCGACGGCCGGATCGGGCGCACGGCCAGCTCGCGAGAGAACGCGATCGGATAGCCATTGGCCTGATACACGGCCTGCTGCATGAACTCACTCAGTGCATCCGTTGCCGCGGGGTCGTCCAGGCTCTGGCCGGTGCCGAAGCCGTAGACCATGGCACCCTGGAAATCGAGACGTGGCAGGCTTTCCAGAGCATCGCTTGCCAGTGTCAGGCGATCCTCGTCGGAACCGTTCAGGATGGCTGGTAGTTCAGCCAGATCGGAGTTCTCGAGCATGTCCGAGTAGAGGATCACGCGAGAGGGGGTGTCGCTGACGAAGCGCGCCGAGTCGGACTGAAGGGCGCGCAGGAGGTGACGCTGCTCCACTTGTTCGGCCGCCATCTGGCGACGCGTCTCGGGCGCATCGGCATACTCTGGGACGACCATGTCCTGCATCTGTACCACGATCTCCTGCTGAAGGTCGGGCAGTTGATCGATCAGGTCGTTGGTCAACAGGCCGCTGATACCCGAATTGGCAAAGCGCCCGTGGTAACGCTCCTCGATGACCGGATAGCAGAGTCCAGGGCCATGGGCCTTGGCCGTACCATCGGCGCTATCAAGCACGATGATTTCGAGTGGCTCAGCTGTGGTCATGGTCTGCTGCAGTGCCTGGTTCAGGGCGCTGAACCAGCCCTGCTCGTCGGATGACAGCGACAGTGATTGCTTGTCGACATATACCAGGGTGCGTCGAATCGGGTCGATGCCGGCGGCTTCGGCCTGTTCGCAGATAGAGCCGGAACCGCTGCGAAACAGACCACTTGCCTGAGCGTTGCCGATATCGCCGGCAAGAATAACCGCGTTCAGAGCCAGCATGGCGCTCAACCGACCCGTGTGCTTGAACGGCTTGATCATGCGGCGGCCTCCTCGGCTTCGCGGCGCTTGGCGGCGCGACGTTCGATGATCGGACCGAACTCCATGCGCTTCTTGAGGAGCGTGCTCGGCACCTCCACGGAATATGATTCATATTCCAGTGGGGACAGCTGTCCTTTATCCATATCGAGGAAGGCAATGGAAAGCCCCTCGGCTTTTACCATCCCCAGCAGATTACGCCGATAGGTCTTGAGGTGTTCGTCCACTGTTTCCTTCAGACGGCCATGCAGGAACTCCTCATGGACGTGGAACTGGTCGACCATATCCACCAGTAGGCGCCCCTGCTTCATGCGAGAATTGAGTGTGTTCTCTTCCTCTTCGATCTGCATGGTGAGGTGCTGATCGCGTTCATGCCTTTCCTTCGCCATGCGCTTGGACCAGGCATTGAGTTTCTGTTCGGCCTTGATATGCCGTACTCGGGCTTCCGCAAACTTCGGATCGCTGTCGTGGAACCAGTAGGCCACCATGGCGCCCAGCAGCCAGACGATCAGATTGCCCATCAGGGTCATGGCAACCGCCGTGTAGACCTCGCCGATCGAGCCCCGGGCGCCGAAGGGATTGTCGCCACCGAAGGCCGAGCCTCCCATCAGGTCGTTGAAGGCTAGCTTGTAGCGCATATATCCCACCAGCGTCATCGCAGCGATGAATAGTAGGGTGGTGAATGCCAGCGCCGTATAGTTGCGGTTACGTGTGCCAGGGTCGGCCGCGAATCCGCAGCGATGACTCCACTGCTTTGCCAGAGTGCCGTGCTCATGGGAAGCGGCTGCCACTGCCATGGCTACGACGATCACGATACCTGCGGCGAGATAGGGCTGAGCGAAGAGAGCATTGGCAGCCTCCCAGTTGATCAGCCATTCCACCATGCCAATCAGCGCCAGTGCAGGAAAGTAGAGCGCCAGCTTGACGAGCTTGGCATGGCGATTATGGCGTTCGCGAAGCCCTCTGTACTGTGTCTCGGCCGTGGCGGCCTCTTCACGATCTTGCTTGAAGCCGGCCTTTTGCTCTTCCCACTCCGTTATCAGATGATTCGTGAGGTTCTCGCGTCTATGTTCCAGCGAAGTTTTCTTTTCCTTAATATCGGCGGTCTGCTGAAGCAGTTCACTGTGGGGTGCCAGGATATTGGAGAAAGCCGTTCTGACCTCGACCCAGTCGGCGGTCTGGCGAAGCAGGCGCGAGAAGATCAGTCCCTCCATCTCGGGAGTATGGCCGTGCTCGGACAGCACGATCTGGCCCTGCGATTCTTTGGCTTCTGCAGCGGCCGTTTCTCTCAGTTCGCTGCGAAAGGTGGCTTCATCGGGGAAGGACCAGCGAAAGGCCAAGCATTGGTCTGCGACTTTTCGGACTTCGGCATCATCGATGGTTACGGCATCGTCACGGTACTTTTCGTGTTCCTTGCTCTTCATTGGAGCATCTCCCTGCAAGACGAATTAAGGCTGAAACCTGTCAGAAACCGCTGCGGCGAGTTCCGATCGCCGGCTCTCGGTAGACAATGGCGGGCAGATCCAGCGTTCGTTCGCGTCCACCTACGGTGATCTCGCGAGACTCCGGCTGGCCAGCATCCGCCTGGCGAGTAACGTCGTTCGTGTCGGCCTCGCGAACCTTTCCGGTATCCTGCGGCTGACGTGTTGTAGGGGTATGTACGGCCACTGAACGTTCACGCCCCACTTCTTCCACCTTGCGCTCGCGAGATGGCACTTCAGCCAGTCGGCGATTCGCCTCGTTCACGGGCACGCGGCTGACCGCTTCCAGCGTGATATTGGAGTAAGCTCCCAGGAAGAACTCGACTCGTCGGTTCTTGGCCATGCCGAGGGAAGTGTTGTTGGGGGCTACCGGCTGCAATTCACCCATGCCGATGTAGTCCACTTGCCTGGATCGTACACCCAGTTCGACCAGTTGATGGGCCACGTTTTTAGCTCGTTCCAGGCTCAGGCGTTCGTTGTAAGCTTCACTGCCTCTTGCATCGGTGTGTCCCACCACCACCAGATGAGTATCCGGTAGGTCTCCCTTCATCACGCCAGCGATTGCGCACAGCATGGGTTTTGATGTCGAGAGCGGGGTGGCGCTATCCGTGGCGAAGAAAATACGGTCGCTCCATGCCACTCGAATGACGGGAAGGTCACGGTCGGTGCCGAACAGCTGCTTGGGAAGCAAAAGCTGCTGATCCACGCTTGGCGCAGGCACATTGCACTGCCTGGCCAGGCGGCGAATGCGATGAATGCGATCGAGATGTTCCTGCTCTATCAGGGCTCCCGGACTTGTAAGAACCGCTCCAGTTGCAGAAGACGGGGTAGAGGTCGAGGGCAACAGCATGGCTGTCTTGCAGCCAGAGAGAAGCCAGGCACAGAGTAGTGCCAGAGTGGCAAGCCGCGTCATGACGATTCCGTTTTGCTTATGCGTAGGAAGGGGTAAGCGACGACTCCCCATTGTGGAGGTGTTGCTTTGAGGGTGCCGAAACGGCAGTAGTGGAGAGGCAACGTCAGGCGTTGCCACGACCGCAATCCTTGCGTCATGAGCTGTGTCCCTTGCGTTTTCTGCGAAGCCCATTGGGCAAACTACCAGGCGGCTTTCTTGCTTGTCTCTTGATAGCTTCGCGATGGTGCGTTTAGGCGCCCCCGCCATTAAACTACCGCTAAATTTAACTTAAGTAAACGGTAGCAAAAATTTCGTTTCGTTCTGATGAAAGCATTATCGTGCCCCGCCTTATGAAAGCTGGGATGCCTCAGGTGCTGAAAGAACTGTCATTAAATATCACAGTGACGTGATTTCAGTACCTCTGTTGTCGGTGGGCGCTTACCAACATTCTGGGTGGCTGGATTTTATGTGCCAAAGTGATCATCGATTTTCATGCTTTTTTGTCTTTGCCTTTGTTATTCGAATACGGCATCCAGCAACGCCAGGGTATGCGCTTTCTGGTCGCTGACGGCACGGGAGTAGAGGTCGTGAAGCTGCGCGTAGTCGCCCGCCATGTCTTCATCCATGCCGCTGGCCTCGAAGCGTTCCATCAGCGTGCGGGTATCCCGGATCACCGCGTCGAGCTCGTCGATCACCCGCCGGTGTTCGGCCTCGGTCATGTGGCCAGTTCCCGGGCGCGACGGTAGAGGGTGCGGGCGCTCTCGACGGCGACTGCCTCGTGGGCATCCAGCGTCAGCAGGGCGCGGTTGCCTGTTTTGCCGTTCTGCCGGGCGGCTTCCAGCTGCCGGGAGTAGCGCGTCATCGGATGCTCGAGATTCATGCGGATCATCGCGATCTCCAGCTCGAACTCGATCTTCAGCTCTTCCAGCTTGCTGGCATCGACCTGGTTGCTGCAGCGATCGATGCGGCTCTGCAGTGTGCTATCCACAAGCCGCTCGGTCGCCTGTAGCCTGGGGATAAGCTCGAAGACCACATCGTGGGCCGATAGGGATGGAGCCGCAGTCATCACATGTACCTCTTCTTATAAAAAACGGGCTCCCGTAGGAGCCCGTCTCGTATCACCCTGAGGATGACAGATTGGCCGCTTAGCCCAGCAGCGACAGGGCGCTCTGCGGCAGCTGGTTGGCCTGTGCCAGCACGGAGGTGCCGGCCTGCTGCAGGATCTGGTTGCGCGTCATGTTAGCCACTTCGGTGGCGTAGTCGGCATCTTCGATCCGTGAGCGCGCGGCGGAGAGGTTGGTTTCGGTGGTGCTCAGGTTGGTGATGGCAGACTCGAAACGGTTCTGAATGGCACCAAGATCGGAGCGAAGGGAGTCCACCTGAGAAAGGGCAGAGTCAAGAACGCCCAGCGCATCTTCGGTACGTTCACCTTCGGTTACGGCATCCATGGTCAGGGTGCCCTCTGCATCCTTGAAAACTTGAGCACCGGTGTTATCGGTCACCATGCCGCTTTCTTGAGCATAGTAGGTGGTGGTTTCCGTGGTTTCCGTGGCTTCCGTCAGGTTGCCTTCGGCATCGACATAGATGGCATCACCATCGGTCAGGGCACCGTTTGTGGCACCAGCGGTTACATTGCCATCGGCATCAATATCAAAGTCCGCCTGGGTCTGAGTTGCTTCTGCATCGTCTGTGACGTCGATGCCAGAAGCAAGAACCATGTTGCCACCGTCGGCAGCCAACATATTGGCAACACTTTCTTTGCTAACCTGGATGTTATCGACATCGATGCCGGCATCGTCTGAACCCGCATAGCTGGTGCCGGAATCGGTCAGGGTAATAGTGGCATTACCAATGGCAGAACCATCGATGTCGGTAGAGTTATCGCCTACCTCAAGAGTAGTACTGCCATCGGCAGCGGTTATCGTGGTGACAGTGCCACCACCTGATGCTGCATCATTATCTCCCGCCATGATGGCTGTCAGGTTATCGACGGTAGCGTTGGCATAGGTAGAGTTGTCGCCATTGGTGGTGGCGGTCAGGTTGCCAGAACCATCGATGTAGAGTGCTTCGCCACTGGCATTTTCAATGCTGCCATCTTCATTGATCAGGACGTCTGTGGATTGTCCTCCAATATCGATGGTGGCGGCCTTCTGGCCTTCTCCAGCGCCGGGGGTGAGGTTGGAGGCAACAGATGCCGCATCAGCGTTGGAGCTCAGGTCATAGGTGAAGTTGTCGTTGGCTTCACTATAAGAAAGAGACTCAGTGCTGAAGTTGATTCCAGTGCTGGTGTTGTCCGAGTAACTGGTGGCAGACGTGGATGCAAGGCTGACAGAGGCGCCGTCATCCAGCTTGCTCATCAGGTCAGCAGAAGTCATCTGTGCATTGTCAGTAGTGGTGTCCTTGGTATAGGTCACCGAGCCATTGGCATTGGTTGCCCCCTCTGTGAAGCCAGCCAGCGTCAGGTCATCTGCTGTGGCGGCCTCATTATCGACTTCACCGCTACCGTCCACGTTAAAACCCGCGAGGCCCAGGGTGTCGGCGGTGATCTCTTTCAGGTTGACGCTGATGGCCTCACCATCATTGGCGCCTACTTGGATCTTCAGGCCGGTATCTTCCTGCAGCACCTTGGTGCCGTTGAAGCTGGTTTCATCGGAGATGCGGTCGATCTCATCCAGGCGCTGGTTGATCTCGTTCTGGATGGAGGTCAAATCTTCCTGGGAATTGGTGCCGTTTTCCGCCTGAACCGCCAGCTCACGGATGCGCTGCAGATTATCGTTGACCTGGTTCAGGGCACCTTCGGTGGTCTGGGCGACGGAGATACCGTCGTTGGCGTTCCGCTGCGCCTGGGAGAGGCCGGTGATCTGGCTGCTCATGCGGTTGGCGATGGCCTGGCCGGCGGCGTCGTCCTTGGCGCTGTTGATGCGCAGGCCGGAGCTCAGGCGCTCCATGGAGGTGGACAGCGCGTTCTTGGATTCGTTGAGGTTCTGCTGGCCGATCATGGCCGTGATGTTGGTATTGATCACTGACATGGTGATTTCCTTCCAAGCTGTTGAGGGCTCCATTGGCGGGCCCGTCACGTTGGCGCTCCGGGCCTGCCGCAACGGCGCCGTTGGCCGTTACTTCCCTTTATCGGTGGCCGGGCGGGGAGCTTTAGGGCGAGGAAGGAAATTTTTTGCCGGGCGGCGCCGAGCAAGGCGCCACGCCGCCCGGGCGTCGGTGGGCAAGGAGAGCGATGATAGAATCCGGTTCCTTATTCCCTGCCGCTCTTCTCTCCAAGTGCCCATGCCCACCATCGATGTGATTATCGAACTTTCCCATGACGCCTGCCTGGCCCACTACGAGGGCCGGGCGGGTGTGGTGCACACCCGCAGCCTGGACGGGCGCAGCGTGGCGTTTCCCGCCGAGGCGCTGCGGCGGGTGGTGACGCGTGACGGGGTGCACGGCGTCTTTCGACTTACTGTGTCACCCGAGGGTCGCTTCGAGGGTATCCGGCGCCTGTCGAGCGATCGCGCCCGATCGTAAAGGATTCGCCCTCAAGCCTTGCCATGAACGGCCGATAGCTCTCGATCCGCTACAAGGAATGATTGCGAGAGGCACAGGGATGGCAGAGGACGGTTACACCCGCGTCGACAACCCCATGGAGATCGAGACGCTGCTCGAGACGCTCAGCGAGCCGGGCGGCGCTTCGCTGCAAATCGGTGAGCAGGGCGAGCCGATGCCCGTGCTGCTTGCCGGGATTGAGGCCGGCGAGGCGCTCGAACTGGATATCAGCGCGGTCAGCGAGATCGCCGGCGAGCTGAGGGGCGGCAAGGCCTTCCGCCTGCTCGGCCAGGCCCACGGCAAGCTGGTGCGCACCCCCGAGATGACCATGGAGCACTGTCGTCAGGACGAAGGCCGCGTGCTCTGCCGCTGCGATTTCCCCCATCGCCTGGAGGTGTTGCAGCGCCGCGATACCTTTCGCGCCCGGCTGCGGCTGGGCATGGAAGTCGGTGCCATCCTGCGCGATGCCGAGGGCAACCGCGCCCAGGGCGATCTCAAGGATCTGTCGCTCGAGGGCTGCCGGCTGGAGCTGCCGTTGACGGCCACTGCCCTGCTGGCCGAGGCGCCGCTGCCGCTGGGCATCGAGCTGTGTTTTCCCGATGGAACCTGTTTTCAGGCGCGGGGCAGGGCGCGGCATCGGCGGGCGGACACCGAGCGCCAGACGTTGACGGCTGGCTTCCAGTTCGAGGGCCATGGGCCCGAGCAGGAGCGCCGGCTGTGGTATTTCGTGCGTGAGATCGAGCGGGAGGCGGCTCGCCATATCGAGGGCGGCGAGGCCACGCGGTCTCCTTCTCCGCTGTTCCAGGGGACGACCGGCGCCGAGCCGAAGGTGGGGCGCCGCGGGACGCAGCGTTACGCCACGCCGATGACGTGCCGTCTGGCGCATGTCGCCGGCTATCTGGACACCCAGCTGCTCGAGCTGCGTGAAGGCGGGGAGATCGACGGCGTGCAGCTGTCGCGCCATGCCGACCGCCTGCTGCGACTCCACGAGGAGGATCGCGAGGGGCTGCTGTTCGCCTGCGATGCCCTGTATGGCGAATCCTGGCTGGTGGGCCACGGCCTGGGCGTGGCGGTGCGGCTGCTCGACCTGGTCGGCCGCGACTCGGTGCCCCAGGAGCTGCGCAAGGCGCTGGTGGCGTCCGCCATGGTGCATGACCTCGGCAAGGCGCTGCTGCCGGATGACGTCTGGCAGTCTGCCATGCCCGACGACGGCGGTTCGCCGGAGCTGCATCAACATGTTGCCCTGCTGGAGGCGCGCATGGGCGGCTGCCAGTGGCTGTCTTCCGCGGTCTTCGCCTCGGTGGTGCGCCGCATCAACGAGCGCCTGGACGGCAGCGGCTATCCGGCCGGCCTCTCTGCCGAGGCGCTGGGCGAGCTGGAGCGCGCCGCGGCGGTGGTCGATGCCGTGGATACCCTGCGTCGCCCGCTTGGCGAGCGCCCCGCCTGGCGCGTCGGCGCCATCTATCGTCACCTGCTCGATCGTGAGCAGGCCTTCGATCCGCGCTGGGTCAAACGTTACATCGCCCGCTTCGGGCTCTATCCGATCGGTAGCCTGGTCCGCTTCGGCGGAGGGCCGCTGGCCTGGATCCAGGGGCTGGACGATGACGGCCGGCCATCTCGAGTGCAGCTGGCCGATGCGGATGAGGTGTCGCGCGCGGGGCTGGAAGACAAGGTGCTGCAGGGCGAGGTGTTGAAGGGCGAGGTCATCCGCCGCCTCGGCGAACCGCGCGAGGAAGTGACGGGGGTTAAAGTCGCCGCGGCTTCCGCCGATAGCCGGAAATAGCCCTTCTGCCGGGAGCTGCTCGTCGTCATGCGTGGCGCTCGCTCCTGCCAGACTCACCGCACACAGTAAGGAAGCGTCATGGCCTCGATTTCATCTTTGGGTATCGGCTCGGGCATGGACCTCAACGGCCTGCTCGACCAGCTGGAAAGCGCCGAACGCGAGCAGCTGGCACCGCTCGAAACGCAGAAGGCCAGCTATCAGGCGGAGATCTCCGCCTACGGCAAGCTGGAGAGCGCGCTGTCCTCGTTCCAGGACGCGGCGGCCAAGCTCAACGATGACTCGCTCTATCGCAGCCTGTCGACGGCGGTGAGCGGCGACAGCGCCACGGCCACCGCCACCAGCGAGGCCCAGGCCGGCACCTACGACGTCAGCGTCACCAACCTGGCGCGCTCCCAGAGCATCGCCACCGCCGGGTTCGCCGAGGGCGAGACCTTCGGCGGCGAGATGTCGCTCGGCGTCGGTGGCGAAGCGCCGCTGGCCTTCACCATCGAGGCGGGCAGCTCGCTGGAGGATGTGCGCGACACCATCAACGCCCAGGATGCCGGCGTCACGGCGAGCATCGTCAACGACGGCTCCGACAAGCCCTATCGCCTGGTGCTGTCCACCGACGATACCGGCACCGAGGCGGCGATCGATTCCATGAGCCTGAGCGATGCGGGCGCGGATGACGCGCGCTTTGCATTCGATATCAATAATCTGGCGCCAGCCGAGGGCGAGACGGGGTATGACCCCGCCTATGAAGGCGTTCGCCAGACCGTGGCCGCCGAGAACGCCGAGCTGACGGTCAACGGCATCGATATCACCAGCCAGTCGAACACCGTGGAGGGGGCCATCCAGGGTGTGACCCTGGAAGTCGCCGAAGAGGGAGATTCCACCGTCAAGGTGGAGCTCAACAATCGGGCGCTGCGCGAGGCGGTGACCGGCTTCGTCGATGCCTACAACGACTACCGCTCCACCGCCGATGACCTCACCAGCTTCGACCAGGAGAGTGGCGCGGCCGGCGAGCTGCTGGGCGACAGCACCATGCGCAGCGTCGAGTCGCGGGTGCGCGGCGTGCTGAGCGGCGGTACGCCGGGAGGCGGCATGCTCAGTGACATCGGCATCGGCCTGGAACTGGACGGCACCCTGAGCCTCGACGACGAGGCGCTGGACGACGTGATCCTGAACGATCGCCAGGCGCTGTCCGACTTCTTCGCCGGTACGGATGACGGCGACGGCATGTCCGATGTGGTGGATCGCACCCTCGGCAACCTGCTCGACGACGGCGGATCCCTGGACAACGCCACCTCCGGGCTGGAGTCGAGCATCGAGCGGCTGGACGAGCGCTACGCCAGCATGGAGGACTCCATTGCCAATACCGTCTCGCGTTATCGCAGCCAGTTCAGCCAGCTCGACGGCATGATCGCCAACATGAACCAGACCAGTACCTACCTGACTCAGCAGTTCGATGCGCTGAGCGCCCAGCTGGGCCAGTAAGCCCGATGCCACAACACGAAGGGGAACGAGGATGAGTGCCATGCGAGGAGCCGCCGCCTACGGGGGCGGGGCCAGTGCCTATGCCAGGGTCGGGGTGGAGAGCGGCGTGATGTCCGCCAGCCCCCATCAGCTGATCGTGATGCTGTTCGATGGCGCGGTGGCGGCCATTCGGGCGGCGCGTATCCATATCGAGGCCGGCAACACCGCGGAGAAGGGCAAGGCGATCTCCAAGGCGCTGGATATCGTCAACAACGGCCTGGCGGCGGCGCTGGACGCCGAGCAGGGCGGCGAGGTGGCCGGCAACCTGGCCTCGCTCTACGACTACATCGCCCGGCAGCTGCTGGCGGCCAATCTGCGTAACGACGTGACGAAGCTCGACGAGGCCGAGCGCCTGTTGAACGACATCGCTTCGGCCTGGCGCGAGATCGACCCCCAGGCCGCGGGAGGCTGAGATGACGAGCGCTCGCGAGGCTGCTTCGGAGGCGGTGATCGATGGCTATCAGGACCTGCTGGAGCGCAGCAAGCGCATGCTGGCGCTGGCGAGAGAGGCCGACTGGTCGGCACTCGTGGATCAGGAGGCCGGCTATGTGCAGCAGGTGGCGCGTGTCGCCGAGCTGGACGCGCAGCATGCCCCGACGAACGGCGAGCGGCAGCGCAAGGCCGAGCTGCTGGAGGCGATCCTCGAGAATGACCGGGAGGTTCGCCGCCATCTGGTTCAGCGCCGCGATGAGCTGGGTGAGCTGATTGGCACGGCACAGCGCCGACGCGATCTGCAGCAGGCCTACGGCGCCGGTGGCAGAGGGGCCGGCAGTGGCCGGGTGCTTCCGGCGGCCTCGCGCTTCGGGCAGGGTGCGTCGTGAGCGGGATCACGCCGCTGATCGATACGCTCCTGCACCAGGTGCTGGGCAAGCGGGTCGATACGCCCGCGCCTCAGCCGCTCAACCAGCCGGTCAAGCCGACCTCGCCTTCCGATGCGGCGCGGGCCGTGCACAGCGATTCACGCCTCGATGCGCGGTCCCCCGGCCCCGCCGTCGGCGAGGTGGCCCGCGGGCAGGGGCGCGAGGCACTTGCGCCACAGGCGCCATCTGGTGGCGCTCCCGGTTCGGCGCTGACCCACTTCAGCGCCACGGCGCGCACCATCGCCGACCTGCTGGGGCGCTTTCCCGCGCCGCCCTCGGCGGTGTCGCCGGCCGCGCCGCTGCTGGCCGCCGGCGAGACGGCCGCGCCCGAGCAGCTCGCCCAGCGGCTCTCGGGCAGCATCCGCGACAGCGGCCTGTTCTACGAATCCCATCTGGCGCGCTGGTATCGAGGCGACGTGCCCCGCCAGCAGCTGAACCGCGAACCGCAGATGCTGCAGCTCCTGCAACAGCTGCGCTTTGCGCCGGTGGCTGCCGCATCCGGCGGCTCTCCCGGCGCGGCGCTGGCCACGGCCGCCGCGCCTGCTTCCGGGGCGCCTGCCTCCGGGCATGCCGAGGCGCTGGCCGCGCGTGTCCAGGCGCTGCAGCCGCCGGTGCCCCTCCTGATCCGTACCGCCATGCCCCGGGGCGAGGCGCCCATGCTGTTGCCGAGCGTCGCGGCCGGGGCGAATCCCCAGGTGCCGCCACCCGCGCCCACGATGCCTGGCACGGCGACCGCGCCGGCGGGGCACGAGGCGGCGATGGCCCGAGGATCGTCGCCCGCGGCCGAGGCCGGGCGGGCGGCCATCTCGCCGGCCTCCGATGAGGCCTCACGCGTCGTCGAGGGCCGCCGCGAGCCGGTCGCCGACGGCCTGCAGCACCTGGTGCGCCATCAGCTGGAGATGCTGGCCACGCCCCAGCTGCGCTGGGAGGGCGACGTCTGGTCGGGGCTGTTCATGGCGCTGGTGATTCAGCTGCCGCAGGGGCGTCGGGACGGGCGTCAGGAGGGAGCTGAGGGCGATGAGTCCGGCCGCGACGAGTCGGGCGGCTGGCGCTCGCGGCTGACGCTGGACGTGGTGGGGCTGGGGGCGCTGGAGGTCTCGCTGTGGATGCGCGAGGTGCGTCTCGACATCGACGTGCAGGTCCGGGACGTCGCCGTCAGGTCGCGGCTGGAGGACGGGCTCGAGACCCTGCGCCAGCGTCTGGCGGGGCACGGCTTCGATGACGTGCGCCTGCGGCTGACCCTGGCCACCGAGGGGGCTTCATGACCGAACGATCACCCCGGAAGCCTCGCCGCCAGGCGGTGGCGCTGGCCTATCAGGAAGCCGAGGGCGCGCCGCGGGTGGTCGCGCAGGGCTACGGCGAGCTGGCCGAGCGCATCGTCGATGAGGCCCGGCGGCAGGGCGTCTACGTGCACGACTCCCCCGAACTGGTGGGGCTGCTGATGCAGCTCGATCTGGACGAGGAGATTCCGCCGCGGCTGTATCAGGTCGTGGCCGAGCTGCTGGTCTGGGTCCGCGAGCTGGCCGAGGCGCAGGACTAGACGGAGGATGGGTACAAGGGGAAAAAGTGGCTTCTTTCATGCATTGAACAAGCGAGCAATATCACCGCGGGTGAGAGCTTTTCTCATACTTTTCCATGGGTTTGATCTAGGTCAATGGTATTGCGTCGTCTACCGTTGGAGACTGCGCATTGAACAAGCCCCGCGACGAGGGCAGTGTTACGAAAATGAAAACAAAGCGCACTACGCTCTGCCCTACGCAGACGAAGGCTTGCCTATAACGAACGCGGCGAAAGACCGTGACGTGGAATAAGCCAATAAAAGCAGGGAATTATGAAAATCAATCCGCACGTCTCCGAGATTCGCGAGCTGAATCTCGGCTATCTGCTGCTCGCGCAGCGACTGCTTCAGCACGATCGTGCCGAGGCCAGGTTCCGTCTCAAGATCGATGACGAGATGGCCGATCTGCTGGCCTCGCTGAACGTCCAGCAGCTCTCGCGCCTGGCGAACACCAATCAGCTGCTGTGCCATTTCGGCGGCGAAAGCGCCGAGCAGCTGCGCCAGGTGGTCGACAACCCCCGCGATCAGGGGCTGTCCCATGTCCACGCCTCGCTGCTGATGGCCTCGCGCTCGATGCTGTCGGAAGGGGGGGATCATGTCGGCTAAGAGCCTGCTGGAAGAGCTGGAGCAGGTGCAGCTCGCCATCGACCTGATCGAGCTGGGCGCCCGTCTCCAGGTGCTCGAGACCGAGACCGATCTCAGCCGCGCGCGGCTGATCCGCCTGTTCAAGGAGGTGCGTGGCATGTCGCCGCCCAAGGGCATGCTGCCGTTCTCCACGGACTGGTTCATCACCTGGATGCCCAACGTCCATTCCTCGCTGTTCTACAACATCTACCAGCGCCTGCTGGGGGACCTGGGCTGCGGGCGGATGGAGGCCTTCATCAAGGCCTATCGGCTGTATCTGGAGCAGATGGCAATCGACGACGCCGAGGCCGTGCTGGGGCTGACCCGGGCCTGGACCCTGGTGCGCTTCTTCGAGAGCGACCAGCTCCAGCTCTCCGAGTGCGGTCGCTGCCACGGGCACTTCGTGGCCCATGCCCACAGCCCCACTCACGATTACGTCTGTGGCATCTGCCAGCCGCCTTCCCGCGCCGGCAAGACCCGTAAATCGCGCGCCAGGCCGGCCGTCGCCAGCGCCGAGCCTGCCAGGGCCGTGCGCCAGGCCTGAGGCCGTTCACCGGAGCGGGCATCGTCCCGCTCCGGCAGCCACTTTCTTTCCTCTCTTCCCCTCAAGTCCCCGCCGTTTCCGGCCGATAACCTTCGTCAGTAACACCATTCACGTGTCGGCGAAGGAACTCGTTGTGCTGATCCTCATTGGTTATCTGGTTGTCCTGATCACGGTCTTCGGCGGCTTCGTGCTGGCCGGCGGTCATCTCGGGCCGCTCTTCCAGCCCACCGAGCTGCTGATGATCGGCGGCGGCGGTCTCGGCGCCTTCATCGCCGCCAACAACGGCAAGGCGCTCAAGGCCTCGTTTCGCATCCTGCCGCGGCTGCGTCGCTCCAAGAAGTATGACAAGGCGCTGTACATGGAGCTGATGGCGCTGCAGTACAAGATCCTGGCCAAGATCCGTCGCGACGGCATGCTGGGCATCGAGCGCGATATCGATAATCCCCAGGAGAGCGCGCTGTTCAACGAGCACCCCAAGGTGCTCGCCGACCCGACCATCATGACCTTCCTGACCGACTACCTGCGCCTGATGGTCAGCGGCAGCATGGACCCCATGGAGATCGACGAGCTGATGCTCCATGAAATCGAGGCCTTCGAGCAGGAGGCGCACATTCCCGCCGACGCCATCCACAAAGTCGGTGACGCCATGCCGGCCTTCGGTATCGTCGCCGCGGTGATGGGCGTGGTGAAGGCGCTCAGCGCCACGGCGGCCGATCCCGATCAGATGGGCGTGATGATCGCCCACGCCCTGGTCGGCACCTTCCTTGGCATCCTGCTCGGCTACGGCTTCATCCTGCCGCTGTCGAGCCGCATCGAGCGCCAGGCCAAGGAGGTCGAGAAGGTGCTGCAGTGCATGCGCGTGACCCTGCTGGCCAGCCTGCACGGCTACGCGCCTCAGCTGGCGGTGGAGTTCGGCCGCAAGGCGCTGCACAGCCAGGAGCGTCCCGGCTTCAGCGAGCTCGAGGAGTACGTGCGTGAGTCCAAGGCGGGTGTGGGGAGCGCATGAGTCAGGGGGACAACCGCCGGCCGATCATCATTCGGCGCAAGAAGGTCGTCAAGGGGCATCACGGCGGCAGCTGGAAGATCGCCCTGGCGGACTTCATGACCGCCCTGATGGCGCTGTTCCTGGTGATGTGGATCCTCTCCTCCTCGAGCCGCGAGCAGCGCGAGGGGGTGGCCGACTACTTCAGCACCCCGCTGGTGGCGGCGATCACCAGCGGCGATCGCGTGGCTGTCAGCCAGAACGTGATTCCCGGCGGCGGGCCCGACCCGACCTATCAGGAGGGCGAGCGCGCACGCATCGACCTGCGTCAGCAGACCCGTCCCAGCGAGCAGCAGCGGCGCGCCTTCCGCGACCTGCAGCGGCGCATCGAGGCGGCGATCCAGGCCGATCCGGACCTCAAGGAGCTGCGCGACCAGCTGCGCTTCGACATGACCCCCGAAGGCCTGCGCATCCAGCTGCTGGACAACGAGCAGCGGCCGATGTTCGAGCTCGGCAGCGCCCGGGTGGCGCCCTACATGCGCGACCTGCTCTACCTGATCGCGCCGCTGCTCAACGAGCTGGACAACGACCTGAGCATCAGCGGCCACACCGACAGCCTGGCCTATCTCAACGGCCACCGCGGCTACGGCAACTGGGAGCTGTCCTCGGCGCGCGCCAACGCCTCGCGCCGCGAGCTGGTGGCCGGCGGGCTGGATGCCGACAAGCTGCTGCGCGTGGCGGGCTTCGCCGATCAGGTGACGATGCCCGACACCGTGGCGAGCGACCCGATCAACCGGCGTATCGAGCTGCTGGTGCTGTTCGAGGCCGTGGCCGAGCGCATTCGCTCGCCGCGGGTGGTCGACGGCATCGGCCTGCCATCGACGCTGGGCGGCGGCCGCGAAGCGTCGCCCGCCGAATCGCCGATGGAGCGTTTCAACCAACGACTCAACGAGGCCCTGGGCCCGGCATCATCGCCCTGAGAGGCGCCATACATCCTGGGTAGGGAACCGCATGGATATCACCGATTTCTATGACACCTTCTTCGAGGAGGCCGAGGAGCTGCTGGCGGACATGGAACGCCATCTCCTCGAGCTCGACGTCGATGACCCGGACGCCGAGCAGCTCAACGCCATCTTCCGGGCGGCGCACTCGATCAAGGGCGGCGCCGGCACCTTCGGCTTCGACGTCCTGCAGCGCACCACGCACCTGTTCGAGAACCTGCTGGATCACGCGCGCCAGGGCGAGCTGACGCTGCGCCGGGATATCGTCGACACCTTTCTGGAAACCAAGGACATGCTGCACGACCAGATGGACGCCTATCGCAACGGCGAGGAGCCCGACCAGGAGGCCTTCGCCCGCATCTGCGAGACCCTCAAGCGCCTGGCGCTGGAGGAGATCGGCCAGTCGCTGGACGGCGGTGAGTCGGCCCCCAAGGCCGCCGAGCCGGCACCTGCTCCGGCTCCCGAGCCCGCTCTTGAGACCCAGCCGGCGCCCGCCGAGGCGTCGTCCCAGGAGGGCGAGAGTCGCCTGACGGTCTCGCTGCTCAACGTCGGCGACGAGAATCGCGCCCTCCTGGTCGAGGAGCTCGAGCAGCTCGGCACCATCGAGTCCCAGGCGGGCGATGCGGCCTGCTACCGGGTGACGCTCGCCACCTCGGTCGACGCCGCGGACATCGAGGCGGTGATGTGCTTCATCGTCGAGCCCGAGCAGCTCAAGATCGAAGCCGCGGCGAGTGATGCATCGGCCGCCGGCGAGCGCCGGCTGACCGTGTCGCTGCTCAAGGTCGGCGACAAGGATCGCGCCCAGCTGCTGGAGGAACTCGGGCAGCTCGGCACGATCGAGGCCCAGTCGGGGGACGAGGCCTGCTACCGGGTCACGCTCTCCACCTCGGTCAGCGCCGAGGACATCGAGGCGGTGATGGGCTTCATCGTCGACGCCGACCAGCTGAAGGTGGAGAGGTCCGACGCTTCGGCGGCCGGCGTTCCGGCGGCCGGCGTTCCGGCGGCCGCCGCGTCGCCGGCCGCGGAGCCGCCGAAGGCGGAGCCGGCTTCGTCCAAGCAGGACGCCCCGAAACAGGAAGCCGCCAGGCCAGCAGCGCCCAAGCCGGCGGCAGGCAAGCCCAAGGCCAAGGCCGGCGGCGGCGAGTCCTCCTCGATCCGCGTCTCGGTGGAGAAGGTCGACCAGATCATCAACCTGGTCGGCGAGCTGATCATCACCCAGTCGATGCTCGACCAGACCGTCAGCGAGCTCGACAACGTCAATCACAGCGGCCTGCACAACGGCATGAACCTGCTGCAGCGCAACGCCCGCGACCTGCAGAAAGCGGTGATGTCGGTGCGCATGATCCCCATGGACTTCGTGTTCAGCCGCTTCCCCCGCGTGGTGCGCGAGACCGCCGGCAAGCTGGGCAAGGACATCGAACTGGTCACCGAGGGCGCGGCCACCGAGCTCGACAAGAGCCTCACCGAGCGCATCATCGACCCGCTCACCCACCTGGTGCGCAACAGCCTGGACCACGGCATCGAGTCGCCGGACGCCCGCGAGGCCGCCGGCAAGCCGCGCACCGGCAAGCTGACGCTGTCGGCCAAGCACCAGGGCGGCAACATCCTGATCGAGGTGATCGACGACGGCGGCGGCCTCAACCGCGAGAAGATCCTCGCCAAGGCGCGGGAGAGCGAGCTCAACGTCTCCGACGGCATGAGCGACGACGAGGTCTGGCAGCTGATCTTCGCCCCGGGCTTCTCCACCGCTCAGGAGGTCAGCGACGTCTCCGGCCGCGGCGTCGGCATGGACGTGGTCAAGCGCAACATCCAGGGCATGGGCGGCAACGTCCAGATCATGTCCCAGCCCGGTCAGGGCACCACCATCCGCATCGTGCTGCCGCTGACCCTGGCGATCCTCGACGGCATGTCGATCAAGGTCGGCGGCGAGGTCTTCATCCTGCCGCTGTCCGCGGTGCTGGAATCGCTGCAGCCGAGCCCCGACGACCTCTACGCCATGGCCGGCGACGACGTGGTGCTCAAGGTGCGCGACGAGTACCTGCCGGTGGTGCCCGTCCACGAGGCGCTGGACGTCACCGGTGCCAGGACCGAGCTGGCCGAGACCATCGCCGTGATCGTCCAGGGCGAGGGCCGTCGCTACGCGCTGCTGGTGGACGAACTGATCGGCCAGCAGCAGGTGGTGGTGAAGAACCTCGAGACCAACTATCGCAAGGTCCCCGGCGTGTCCGCGGCGACCATCCTCGGCGACGGCAGCGTGGCGCTGATCCTCGACATCACCGACCTGCACCGCCTCAACCGAGCCAAGAAGGAAGCGCGGCGCGGTGCCCGTTCCGCCGCCGCGACCACGATCCTGAATCCCAAGGAGGTAGAGCCGTCATGAGCATCGAGACCACCGAAGCGGCGCTGGCCGCCACCGAGGCCGAGAACCGCGAGTTCCTGGTGTTTTCACTGGGCGACGAGGAATACGCCATCGATATCCTCAAGGTGCAGGAGATCCGCGGCTACGAGAACGTTACCCGCATCGCCAACGCGCCCGAGTTCATCAAGGGCGTGACCAACCTGCGCGGCGTGATCGTGCCGATCGTCGATCTGCGCATCAAGTTCCACCTGGAGAGCGTCGAGTACGGCGGCCAGACCGTGGTGATCGTGCTCAACGTCGGCGAGCGCATCGTCGGCATCGTGGTCGACGGCGTCTCCGACGTCATGACCCTGACGCCCGAGCAGATCAAGCCGGCGCCGGAGTTCGGCGTGACCCTGTCCTCCGACTTCCTGAGCGGCCTCGGCAGCCTCGAGGACCGCATGCTGGTGCTGGTGGACATCGACAAGCTGCTGACCAGCCAGGAGATGGCGCTGGTCGACACCGTGAGCGAATGACCCGACACGCCGAGGCCATAACGCCAGACCACGGGAACCATGAGCGCCGGGATGGCGCTCCCGCCATCGCCAGAGGACGGCGCCGATAACAACGACCCGATCGCGAGGTAGCGCGTGCGCCAGCTGACAACGACAACAAAACTGTGGGCCTCCCTGGGCATCATCTGGCTCGCCATGGGCCTGATGATGGCCTGGAGCGCCTGGGAGAACCGCCAGACCATGCTGGAGGAGCGCCGCGGCGCCCTCCAGGACACCGTCGACCTGGCCAGGAGCCTGATCGCCGGCCAGGCCGAGCGGGCCTCGTCCGGCGAGATCGCCCCGGACGAGGTCAGGGCCCGCGCCGCGGCACTGCTCCGGGAGATGCAGTACGACCAGGGCCGCGGCTATCTCTACGTCTTCGACGACGACTTCTCGATGATCAGCCATCCGCGCCTGGCCGCGGGCACCGACGTCGGCGACTTCGAGAACGTCGAGGGTCGCATTCTGTTCCGCGAGTTCGCCGAGGACGTGGCCAGCGACGACGGCTATGTCGACTACCTGTGGCCGCATACCGAGGGCAGCGAGCCGATACCCAAGTCGTCCTACCACGAGCGCTTCGCGCCCTGGGGCTGGACGATCGGCACCGGTGTCTACATCGACGACGTGAACGCCGCCTTCATGGCCTCGCTGGCTCGCTCGCTGCTGGCGCTGCTGATCATCGGTGTGCCGGTCAGCCTGCTGATGGGCTGGGTGATCCGCGGCGTGACCCGTGCGCTGGGCGGCGATCCGCGCTACGCCGCGGCCTCGGTGCGGGCCATCGCCGACGGCGACCTGACTCGTGAGGTGCGCCTGCGTGGCGGCGACCAGCGCAGCCTGCTGTTCGACATCGAGCGCATGCGTCGGGCCCTGGCCGGCATCATCGGCGATATCCATCGCGACAGCGACGCGGTGCATCGGGAGGTGGAGGCGCTGGGCGAGGGCAACGACGAGCTGTCCACCCGCACCGAGCAGCAGGCCGCGGCGCTGGCCGAGACCGCTTCGAGCATGGAGCAGCTGACCACCACCGTGGGCCACAACGCCGAACACGCCGACCAGGCGCGCGCGGTGGCCGGCGAGACCGCCCAGGGCGCCGAGCGTGGGCGCCAGGCGATGGCCGAGGTGGTGAGCGCCATCGACGCCATCAATGCCAGCGCCAGCGAGATGACCGGCATCGTCGACACCATCGACGCGATCGCCTTCCAGACCAACATCCTGGCGCTCAATGCCTCGGTGGAGGCGGCCCGGGCCGGGGAGCAGGGCCGCGGCTTCGCCGTGGTGGCCGAGGAGGTGCGCCAGCTGGCCAGCCGCTCGGCCGAGGCGACCCGGGAGATCAAGGCGCTGATCGAGCGCGCCGACGACCAGGTCGTGGCGGGAAACCGCCGGGTCAAGGAGACCGACGAGGTGATCGTCGGGATGGTGGATGACATCCGCCGTCTTACCGGCCTGGTGGAGGAGATCTCCACCGCCACCGGCGAGCAGCGTCAGGGCATCGAGCAGGTCGGCGAGGCCGTCACCCAGATGGATCGCATGACGCAGCAGAACGCGGGCCTCGTCGAGGGCAACGGTGATGCCTCGCGGCGGCTGGTGGCCCGGGCGCGGGGGCTGCGCGAGCGGGTGGCCCATTTCCGCTTCGCGGCTCAGGCCGGCGATGAGGCGCCCCCCGCGCCCTCGGCCTCGGCGCGCGAGACCGAGCCGGCGATGGCCTGACGGCGATATTCGTGATTCGGGGCGGCAGGGGTCGCCCCTCCAGAGAAAGGGAGTGTGTGGTGAGGAAGCTACTCGACAACATGAGCGTGCGGGTCAGTTGGAGCCTGGTGCTGGCGCTGTTTGCCGTGCTGATCCTGGTGCTCAGTGCCCTGGGGCTCTACGCGGTGCGCTACAGCGAGGCCTCGCTGCGCACGCTCAACGAGGTCAACGTGGACCAGCAGTCCACCCTCAACCGCACCAACGCGCAGATGCTGTTCGCGCAGACGGAGCTGCGCGGCCTGCATGCCCGCCTGGGTCAGGCGGTATGGCCGGAGGAGCGCGAGTCGGTGCAGGCCGAGGCGGCCGCCCTGGGTGCCACCTTCGACGAGGTCGAGGCGACCTTCGAGGACTTCCTGGCGCTGCCGCGCCAGGAGGGCCAGGGCGCCCTGATCGCGCCGATCGAGGAGAGCTTCGGCGCGCTGATGAACGACGGGCTCCGCCCGCAGCAACAGGCGCTGGAGGAGGGCAGCGCCCAGGCCTTCGCCGACCTGAGCGAGGACGTCGACCGCTTCACCGAGGGCTTCTACGCCGATGCCGTGGCCTTCTTCGAGGCGTCGGAGGCCAACGGCGCGGCCCTCTACGAGGACTTCTTCAGCCTGTCGGGTCTGGTGGAGGGCCTGATGATCGCCGTGCTGGCGATCGCCGCCCTGGCCATCGCGGTGGTGATGTGGGGCGTGACGGCCAACGTCATCCGCCCGCTCGGCCGGCTGGTCGGCTACTTCGAACGCATGGAGGAAGGCGACCTGTCCCAGCGGATCCCGCAGTGCGGCAACAACGAGATCGGCCGCCTCTACCGCTCGCTGGACGAGATGCAGCGGGGCCTGGCCGAGACGGTGGGCAGCGTGCGGTCCAGCGGGGAGTCGATCTACGCCGGCTCGCAGAGCATCGCCAGCGGCAACAACGACCTCTCGTCGCGCACCGAGCAGCAGGCCTCCTCGCTGCAGGAGACCGCCTCGAGCATGGAGCAGCTGTCCTCCACCGTCGGCCAGAACGCCGACAACGCCCAGCAGGCCAGCCGTCTCGCCGTCGAGGCCACGCGCACCGCGGAAGAGGGCGGCCAGGTGGTCGGCGAGGTGGTCTCGACCATGCACGAGATCCAGCACGGCTCCCAGCGGGTGGCCGAGATCATCGGCACCATCGACTCGATCGCCTTCCAGACCAACATCCTGGCGCTCAACGCCTCGGTGGAGGCGGCCCGCGCCGGCGAGCACGGCCGCGGCTTCGCGGTGGTGGCCGAGGAGGTCCGCAGCCTGGCCGGACGCTCGGCGGACGCGTCCAGCGAGATCCGCGGCCTGATCGAGGCCTCGGTGAGCCAGGTCGAGGCCGGCACCGCCCGCGTCGACAAGGCCGGTCAGACCATGACCGAGATCGTCGCCGCCGTGCAGCGGGTCAGCGACATCATGGACGAGATCGCCGCCGCCTCCAGCGAGCAGAGCAACGGCATCTCCCAGGTCAACGACGCCGTCACCCAGATGGATCAGGTGACCCAGCAGAACGCCACCCTGGTCCAGCAGGCGGCCAGCGCGGCCACCCAGCTCGAGGCCGAGGCCGGTCGGCTGCGTGACGTCACCGGCCGCTTCCGCCTGCCGGATAGCCTCGAGGCGCCGCGCCGTGACCGCGCCGGGCAGGACGACCTGGCGCGCTGGATGCCGTCGCTGGTGGCCGCCGGTGGTCGGGACGACGGCGCGCAGCGCCAGGATCGCAGCGCCCGGACGCCGGCGCCCCGCGATCAGGATCCGAACGAGGAGTGGGAATCCTTCTGAAGGCCGGTTCGCCGCCGGCGTTATCCGGCGGCGCTCCAACTCCATAACAAATGGCCAGATTCAGGCACGCCTTAGGGAACAGAGACATGAGAAACAATCAGCCGATCACGCAGCGGGAGGTCGTCCTCGACGACGACCACTTCCTGATCTCGCGCACCGACCTCAAGGGGCGCATCACCTATGCCAACCCGGCCTTCATCGAGGTCAGCGGCTTCTCCAGGGACGAGATGATCGGGGCACCGCACAACCTGGTACGCCACCCGGACATGCCGCCGGCGGCCTTCCAGGACCTGTGGGAGACCCTGGCGGCCGGCGAGACCTGGCACGGCCTGGTCAAGAATCGCTGCAAGAACGGCGACCATTACTGGGTCGATGCCAGCGTGTCGCCGATCCTCGAGGACGGCGAGGTGGTGGGCCATGCCTCCATGCGCACCAAGGCCGATCCGGCCGACATCGAGCTGGCCGAGGCGGTCTATGCGCGCATGCGCGAGGGCCACAGGACCGGCTATCGCCTCGACAAGGGGCAGCTCCAGCGGCGCGGCCTGCGCGGCGCGCTGGGCCGGCTGAACCTTGGCAGCATGCGCGCCAAGATGGTGGCCATGGTACTGGTGTCCGGCGTGCTGCTGGGCGTGACCGGCGGCATGGGACTGTTCGGCATCGACGATGCCGGCCAGCGCCTGCAGGCCCTCAACAGCGACGGCCTGCAGGACGTGGCGCGGCTGCAGCAGATCGGCCAGGTGGTGACCCAGAGCCATCAGGCCCTGACCAGCCGCGAGCCCTTCGAGCTGATCAACGAGCGTGAGGGCGTGATCGCCGACCTCGAGCAGGCCGAGGCGCGACTCGACACCCTGTGGCAGGCATTCCACGGCGGCGACCGCAACCGGTCGGCGGCGGTCGAAGGCTTCGGCGAGGAGCTCGACCACTATCGCCAGGCCGGGCTGGGCGAGGCCGTATCGCTGCTCAATTCCGACGACAACTTCCAGGTGTTCACCAACCTGCCGCCCCACGCCAAGGAGATGCGCGACTGGGGCGACGAGCTTTCCGGCGTCGTCAACACGCTGATCGCCGAGGAGCAGCAGGCGGCCACGGCGCTGGCCGAGCGGGCCAAGGCGGCGGAGCAGCGCATGGCCCTGGTGCTGGCGATGATGCTGGGCATGGGCCTGCTGGCGCTGGTGGTGCTGGGCTGGCTGCAGCTGCGCGCGCTGATTCGCCCGCTCAACGAGGCCCAGGGCTTCACCCTGCAGATCGCCTCCGGCAACCTCGGCGTCACCCCGCCGCGCCGCCGCCGCGACGAGGTCGGGCGCATGCTCGGCGCGCTGGAGCTGATGCGCAAGAGCCTCGGCAGCATCGTCGGCGACGTCAGCAGCGGCGTGGAGCGCGTGGCCCCGGCCGCCCGTGACATCGCCTCCGGCAACGAGGAGCTGGCCTCGCGCACCGAGCAGCAGGCCGCCTCGCTGCAGCAGACCGCCTCCAGCATGGAGGAGATGACCACCACGGTGCAGCACAACTCCGACAACGCCCAGCAGGCCAGCGGCCTGGCCTCGGACAACGCCGCCCAGACCGCCGAGACCGGCGAGCTGATGCAGCAGCTGGTGGGCACCATGGGCGAGATCACCGAAGGCTCGAAGAAGATGACGGAAATCATCGACGTCATCGATTCGATCGCCTTCCAGACCAATATCCTGGCCCTCAACGCCTCGGTGGAGGCGGCCCGTGCCGGCGAGCAGGGCCGCGGCTTCGCCGTGGTGGCCGGCGAGGTGCGCCAGCTGGCCAGCCGTTCGGCGTCCGCGGCCCAGGAGATCAAGGCGCTGATCGACGGCTCGGCCCGCCAGATCGAGGGCGGTGCCCAGCTGGTCAAGCGCGCCGAGAGCTCGCTGTCCGAGGTGCTCGAGGCCTCGACCCGGGTCAACGACATCATGGGCGAGATCACCGCGGCCTCGACCGAGCAGAGCAACGGCATCGGCCAGATCAACCAGGCGGTGATGGAGATGGACCGGGTAACCCAGCAGAACGCCGAGCGCGTCCAGGCCTCCGCCCAGGCGGCCGTCGAACTCGACCAGCAGGCGTCCGGCCTGGCCCAGGCCGTGGCCGTCTTCCGCCTGCGCGGGGCCGGCATGGAGCGCGCCCCGTCGCTGGCCGAGCGTCGTGGCGGCCCGGCGCATCAGCCGCTGCCGGCGGCATCCGCCGCGTCCGAACCGGCACGGGCCTCCGCTCGCCCGGTCACGACGCACTCCAACACGGCCCAGCAAGCGGCCGTGGAGGAATGGGAGGAATTCTAACGTGACACGAGACCTGCCCTCCCCGGGGCCGGGAAGCTGGGCGGGCGGCGGCCAGTTCGAGCGCGATCTCGAACTGACCGATGCGGACTTCGCCCGCATCCGCCAGCTCATCTACCAGCGGGCCGGCATCGTGCTGGCCGAGCACAAGCGGGAGATGGTCTACAGTCGGCTGGCCAAGCGGCTGCGCCATCACGGGCTGACGCGCTTCGGCGACTATCTGGTGCGTCTCGAGCGCCAGCCCGATGCCCGTGAGTGGGAGGCCTTCACCAATGCCCTGACCACCAACCTCACGGCCTTCTTCCGCGAGGCGCACCACTTCCCACTGCTGGCGACCCACGTGCGCGAGCGGCGTGGCCCGATACGGGTGTGGAGCTCGGCGGCGTCCACCGGCGAGGAGCCCTATTCCATCGCCATGACACTGGCCGAGGCGCTGGGCTCGCGGGCCGGCGACGCCGAGGTGGTGGCCACGGACATCGACACCGAGGCGCTGGAGAAGGCGCGCGCCGGCGTCTATGCCATGGAGCAGATCCACAAGCTCGACGAGGCGCGGGTCAAGCGCTTCTTCCAGCGCGGCCGTGGCGCCCACGAGGGGCTGGCCCGGGTGCGGCAGGAGCTCAAGGCCATGGTCGACTTCCAGCCGCTCAACCTGCTGGCGCCGTCCTGGTCGGTCCAGGGCCCCTTCGATGCGATCTTCTGCCGCAACGTGATGATCTACTTCGACAAGCAGACCCAGGCGCGGATCCTCGAACGCTTCGCCCCGCTGCTCAAGCCCGACGGCCTGCTGTTCGCCGGGCATTCCGAGAACTTTTCCTACACCACCCAGGCCTTCCGGCTGCGGGGGCAGACCGTCTACGTGCGACAGGCACGTTAAAGCACGGGCGCGTTAAAGAACCAGAAACGCCGGCCGATAGTGAGCCCATTGGCCGGCGACGGGGGTGGCATGCCGTTCGCCGCTCGCCAGCATGGAGAGGAGACCCCCTTGAGTGCCCCCAGGATCAAGGTGCTGTGCGTCGATGATTCGGCGCTGATACGCGACCTGCTGACCGAGATCATCAACCAGCAGCCCGACATGGAAGTGGTGGCCGTGGCGCCGGACCCGCTGGTGGCCCGCGACCTGATCAAGCGCCACGACCCGGACGTCATCACGCTGGACGTCGAGATGCCGCGCATGGACGGCCTCGACTTCCTGGAGCGGCTGATGCGCCTGCGCCCGATGCCGGTGCTGATGGTCTCGTCGCTGACCCAGGCCGGCTCGGAGGTGACCCTGCGTGCCCTGGAGCTCGGCGCGCTGGACTTCGTGGCCAAGCCGTCGCTGGGCATTCGCCACGGCATGCAGGCCTATGCCGACGAGATCGCCGAGAAGCTGCGCGCGGCGGCGCGCTCGCGGCCGCAGCGCGCCCGTCGCCGCGATGCGCCGGCGCCGAAGACCCTCGAGGCGCCGCTGGTGTCGAGCGAGAAGCTGATCATCATCGGCGCCTCCACCGGCGGCACCGAGGCCATCCGCAGCGTGCTGGAGCCGCTGCCGGCGGGCAGCCCGGCGATCCTGATCACCCAGCACATGCCCGGTGGCTTCACGCGTTCCTTCGCCGAGCGCCTCGACCGGCTGTGCCAGGTCACGGTCAAGGAAGCCGAGGACGGCGAGCGCATCCTGCCGGGGCACGCCTACATCGCGCCGGGGGACACCCACCTCAGGCTGGCGCGCAGCGGCGCCAACTACGTGGCGCGCCTGGATGGCGGCCCGCCGGTCAACCGTCACCGGCCCTCGGTGGACGTGCTGTTCCACTCGGCGGCGACCCAGGCCGGCCGCAACGCCATCGGCGTGCTGCTGACCGGCATGGGCAAGGACGGCGCCGCCGGGCTGCTGGAGATGCGCCAGGCCGGCGCCCACACCCTGGCCCAGGACGAGGCCAGCTGCGTGGTGTTCGGCATGCCGCGCGAGGCCATCGCCCTGGGCGGCGCCGGCGAGGTCGTGGCGCTGGACGCGGTGGCGCCGCGGCTGCTCAAGCTGGTCGCCGCCTCCGGTCGCGCCCAGCGAGTGTAAGGACGTTCATTTCGGCTCAGGAGTCGCCTCGATGCTAAACCTATTGCGCAATTTCCAGATCAGCCGGGTCGTCAACGGCGTGCTGGCCTGCTTCCTGCTGTTCCTGGTGGTGGTGGCGGGCCTGGGCTGGACGGCCAGCCGCACGGCCAACGAGACCCTCGCCACCCTCGACCAGATCAACGTCGAGCAGCTCAACGAGATCAACCGCGCCGATGCGCTGCTGACCGGCGCCCTGGTCGAGCTCCAGTCGGCGTCCGGCCACTTCCTGATGGGCCGCACCAGCCAGGGCGAGGACAGCCTGGCCGCGGCGCAGGACCAGATCGATCGCGCCGAGGCGCGCTACCAGAACTACGCCAGCGAGCCGCGCACGGCCCGGGGCGAGGCGCTGGGCGCGCGCGTCGAGGAAGACTTCGGCGCCATGCTGGCGCTGATGCGCGAGGGCTACCAGGACCTCAATCGGGTGGACACCCAGGCCTTCTCGCAGCTGCGTCAGCGCATGGAGGAGCCGCAGGCCGCCCTCGAGGCATCGCTGACCGAGTTCGTGCACTACGCCGGCAACCGCGGCGAGACCATGATGGCCGACTACAACGCCATGGAGCGTCGTTTCGGCGTGATCGGGACGCTCATCCTGGCGCTGTCGGGGGTGATGACGGTGCTGATCTATCTGGCGCTGCGCCGGCTGCTGGTGCTGCCGCTGCGTCAGGCGGTGAGCGATCTCGAACGCATCGCCGAGGCCGACCTGTCCCGCGAGATCAGGGTGCAGGGGCGCAACGAGATCGGCCAGCTGTTCGCCGCCATGCGCGACATGCAGGGCAAGCTGGGCGCGATCGTCGGCGACGTGCGCCAGGGCAGCGGCGCCATCCACGGTCGCGCCCAGGAGATCTCCCGCGGCAACGCCGACCTGTCCTCGCGCACCGAGCAGCAGGCCGCCTCGCTGGAGGAGACCGCCTCCAGCATGGAAGAGCTCACCGCCACGGTGCGCCAGAACGCCGACAACTCCCGCCAGGCCAGCGGCCTGGCCCAGGAGGCCACCAGCACCGCCGAGCGCGGCGGCGAGGTGGTCCAGCAGGTGGTGCAGACCATGCACGGCATCGCCGGCAGCTCGCAGAAGGTCGCCGACATCACCGGCGTGATCGACTCCATCGCCTTCCAGACCAATATCCTGGCGCTCAACGCCTCGGTGGAGGCGGCCCGTGCCGGCGAGCAGGGCCGCGGCTTCGCGGTGGTGGCCGGCGAGGTGCGCCAGCTGGCCAGCCGCTCGGCCGAGGCGGCCAAGGAGATCAAGGCGCTGATCGACGGTTCGGTGACCCAGGTGCAGGAGGGCTCGGCGCTGGTCGAGCAGGCCGGCTCGACCATGCAGGAGGTGGTCGCCTCGGTGCGCCGGGTGACCGACATCATGGACGAGATCTCGGCGGCCTCCCAGGAGCAGAGCGACGGCATCGAGCAGGTCGGCCAGGCGGTGGGCCAGATGGACCAGGTCACCCAGCAGAACGCCAGCCTGGTGCAGGAGGCGGCCTCCGCCGCCGCCGAGCTCGAGGCCCAGGCCACGCGCCTGGAGCAGGCCGTGTCGGTGTTCCGGCTGAGTGGCGGTGAATCCGCCGCCCTGCCGTCGGTCGCTCCGGCCGCTGCCCCCCGTCAGGCGCCGGCGCCCCGCGCCGAGGCCGCGCCTCAATCCCGGCCCGAGCCGTCCCGTCCCGCCCCGCGGGCGGCGACCACGGCCGAGGACGACTGGGAAGAATTCTGAACACGGCCGGCGGCGCGCCGCCGGCCCCGCAACGCAACTGCCCCGACTAGCGAAAGAAGAGGATCCCCGATGGCGGACAAGAACATGAGCATCCTGGTGGTGGATGACTTCCCGACCATGCGCCGCATCGTGCGCAGCCTGCTCAAGGAGCTGGGCTTCACCAACGTCGAGGAGGCCGAGGACGGTCAGGAAGCCCTCGGCAAGCTCAAGGCCGGCGGCTTCGAGTTCGTGGTCTCCGACTGGAACATGCCCAACCTGGACGGCCTGGAGATGCTCAAGCAGATCCGCGCCGATGACGATCTCAAGGAGCTGCCGGTGCTGATGGTCACCGCCGAGGCCAAGAAGGAGAACATCATCGCCGCCGCCCAGGCCGGCGCCAACGGCTACGTGGTCAAGCCCTTCACCTCGGCGACCCTCGAGGAGAAGCTCAACAAGATCTTCGAGAAGCTGGGCATGTGATACCCGGCCGGGCCCGCGCGGGCCCGGCATGCAGGAGAGGCGATGATGAGCACCGAGATGCAGCCTGGCGACCATCAGGCGAACGGAGACGAGCTGGTCCAGCGCATTGGCCATCTCACGCGCATGCTGCGCGACAGCATGCGCGAGCTGGGGCTGGACAAGGAGATCGAGCGGGCGGCGGATGCGATCCCCGATGCCCGCGACCGCCTGAGCTACGTGGCGACCATGACCGAGCAGGCGGCGGAGCGTGCCCTCAACGCCATCGACCGCGCCCAGCCGCTGCAGGACGACCTCAGCCAGCAGGCCGAGGCCTTGGATGCACGCTGGGCCGAGTGGTTCGCCGCGCCCAAGGAGCTCGACGAGGCCCGCGAGCTGGTCAAGGACACCCGCGGCTACCTGGCCGAGGTGCCGCAGACGACCCAGGCGACCCACAAGGAACTGCTCGAGATCATGATGGCCCAGGACTTCCAGGACCTGACCGGCCAGGTGATCAAGAAGATGATGGACGTCATCCGCGAGATCGAGCATCAGCTGGTGCAGGTGCTGATCGACAGCGTGCCCCCGGGCGAGCGCGAGAGCATGCAGCGCCGCGCCGACGATCAGCGCGAGGCCGAGGCCAGGAAGCGCGACGAGGACGGCCTGCTCAACGGCCCGCAGATGAAGCCCGAGGCCGAGGACGTGGTGGCCGACCAGGATCAGGTCGACGACCTGCTCGATCAGCTGGGCTTCTGAGCCATCGCCGAACACCGTTCGCGCTGGTGATATCGCCGATGACGATAGGGTGACGGGAGCGCCGTGGCGCTCCCCACCGCCGTGTTTTCCTTCCGCTTCCCCTGTCCGGCAAGCGGCCGAGGCGCGTGGATAAGCCCACGAAAATCGGCCCTTTTCGCCTGACCGTTCCTTCCCTCCTCCCCGGATAATGGCCAGGGTGCGCACGAGTGCCCGGTGACTGGCCATGGCCGACGACAGCAGCGACGACGAGAAGACAGAAGAGCCCACCGCCCGACGCCTGGACAAGGCGCGCGAGGAGGGTCAGGTCGCCCGTTCCCGCGAGCTGACGACCTTCATGCTGCTGCTCGGCGGCGTGATCGGCCTCGGCACCCTGGGCGCGAGCCTCTTCGAGCTGGTCGGCGGCGTCATGGAGCAGGCCTTCCTGTTCGAGCGGCGCCAGGCCATGGAGACCATCCCGATGCTGGTCCAGGCGCTGGCGCTGGGGCAGCGCACCCTGATCGGGCTGCTGCCGCTGTTCCTGCTGCTGACCGTGATCGCCCTGGTGGCGCCGGCGCTGCTGGGCGGCTGGGTGATCTCCGCCAAGTCGCTCAAGCCCCAGGCCAGCAAGCTCAACCCGTTCAAGGGGCTCAAGCGCATGCTGGGCGTCCAGGCGCTGGTGGAGCTGGCCAAGGCGATCGCCAAGTCGGTGCTGGTGGGCGGGGTCGGCGTGACCTACCTCTATCTGCACCGCGGCGAGTTCATGGCGCTGATGGGGATGCCCGTCCAGATGGCGCTGGCCGATGCCATGTGGATGGCCGCCGAGGCCTGCGGGCTGATGGTGTTGACCCTGCTGGTGGTGATCCTGATCGACGTGCCCTACCAGCTGTGGAACCACAGCAAGCAGCTGCGCATGTCGAAGGACGACATCAAGCGCGAGCACAAGGAGTCCGAGGGCGACCCCCAGGTCAAGGGGCGCATCCGCCAGCAGCAGCAGGCCATGGCCCGCGGAAGGATGATGAGCCAGGTGCCGGAGGCCGACGTGGTGATCACCAACCCCACGCACTACGCCGTGGCGCTCAAGTACGAACAGGCCGGCATGAGCGCGCCGCGGGTGGTGGCCAAGGGCTCCGACGCCGTGGCGGCGCGCATCCGCGAGGTGGCCGAGGAGGCCGGGGTGCCGCGCCTGGAGGCGCCGCCGCTGGCCCGCTCGCTCTACCACCACGTGGACCTGGAGGCCGAGATCCCCGCCGACCTCTACACCGCGGTGGCCGAGGTGCTGGCCTGGGCCTTCGGCCTCAAGCGCGTCGCCGAAGAGGGCGGTGAGGCCCCGCCGACCCCCGAGAACCTGCCGATTCCGGACGCCGTGGCGGCGCCGGGAGCGGGCCCTGACACCGACGAGGCACGAGCATGAAGGCCCTGAGCCAATACCTGCCGCGACGCAACCTGATGGCCGACGTGCCGATGAAGCTGCTGGCCGGCCCGCTGCTGATCATCATGATCCTGTCGATGATGATCCTGCCGCTGCCGCCCTTCGCGCTGGACCTGCTGTTCACCTTCAACATCGCCATGGCGGTGATGGTGCTGCTGGTCAGCATGTTCACCCAGAAGCCGCTGGACTTCGCCGCCTTCCCCGCGGTGCTGCTGTTCACCACCCTGCTGCGGCTGTCGCTCAACGTGGCCTCGACCCGGGTGGTATTGATGAACGGCCACGAGGGCGGCGACGCCGCCGGCAAGGTGATCGAGGCCTTCGGCCAGTTCCTGGTCGGCGGCAACTTCGCCGTCGGCCTGGTGGTGTTCGCGATCCTGGTGATCATCAACTTCATGGTCATCACCAAGGGCGCGGGGCGCATCGCCGAGGTGGGCGCGCGCTTCATGCTCGACGCCATGCCCGGCAAGCAGATGGCCATCGACGCCGACCTCAACGCCGGCCTGATCGGCGAGGACGAGGCCCGCCAGCGCCGCGCCGACGTCTCCCAGGAGGCCGACTTCTACGGCTCCATGGACGGCGCCAGCAAGTTCGTGCGCGGCGACGCCATGGCCGGCCTGGTGATCATGGTGGTCAACATCATCGGCGGCCTGATGATCGGCCTGCTGCAGTACGACATGGCCTTCTCCGACGCCGCCCGCACCTACGTGCTGCTGACCATCGGCGACGGCCTGGTGGCACAGATCCCGGCGCTGGTGATCTCCACCGCCGCCGGCGTGACCGTGTCCCGGGTCACCACCGACCAGGACGTCGGCCAGCAGATGATCAGCCAGCTGTTCGTCAATCCCAGGGTGCTGATCCTGGCCGCCGGCGTGATGGGCCTGCTGGGCCTGGTGCCGGGCATGCCCAACCTGGTGTTCCTGCTGTTCACCGCGCTGCTCGGCGGCCTGGCCTGGTGGATGATGCGCCAGCAGCAGCGCCAGCTGGTCGAGGAGCAGACCCAGGCCGCGCCGCCGCCGGCGCCGGAGGCACCCGAGGCCAGCTGGGACGACGTGCAGCTGGTCGACACCCTGGGGCTCGAGGTCGGCCACCGGCTGATACCCATGGTCGACGCCCAGCAGCAGGGCGAGCTGCTCGGCCGCATCAAGAGCGTGCGCAAGAAGTTCGCCCAGGAGGTCGGCTTCCTGCCGCCGGTGGTGCATATCCGCGACAACCTGGAGCTCTCGCCCAACGCCTACTCGCTGAGCCTCAAGGGCGCCGAGATCGGCCGCGCCGAGGCCTATCCGGGGCGCTGGCTGGCCATCGACCCGGGCCAGGTCTCCGGCGAGCTGTCCGGCACCCCGACCCGGGACCCGGCCTTCGGCCTGCCGGCGGTGTGGATCGACACCGAGCAGCGCGAACACGCCCAGGTCTACGGCTACACCGTGGTCGACGCCAGCACCGTGGTGGCCACCCATCTCAATCACCTGCTGCACCGCCACGCCGCCGAGATGCTCGGGCGCCAGGAGGTGCAGAAGCTGCTCGACAAGCTCGGCGAGGACCACAAGCCGCTGGTCGAGGAAGTGGTGCCCAAGGCGATCTCGCTCACCGTGCTGCAGCGCATCCTCCAGCACCTGCTCGACGAGGACGTCTCGATCCGCGACATGCGCACCATCCTCGACGCCCTGGCCGAGCACGCGCCCCAGCAGCAGGACCCGGGCGAACTCACCGCCGTGGTCCGCGTGGCGCTGGGCCGCGCCATCACCCAGCAGTGGTTCGCCGGCCACGAGACGCTCAACGTCCTGGGCCTGGACGGCCAGCTCGAGCAGGTGCTGCACCAGGCCATGAACGGCAGCGGCGCCCTGGAGCCGGGCCTGGCCCAGACGCTGATGGACCAGGCCGAGCAGGCCCTGAGCCGCCACGAGGCCAGCGGCGAGCCGCCGGTGCTGGTGGTGCAGCACTCGCTGCGCCCGGTGCTGGCGCGCTTCCTGCGCCGCCGCCTGAACCATCTGGTGGTGATGTCCCAGGCCGAGATCCCCGATGACCGGACCCTCAGGGTCACCACCCTGATCGGAGGACAGTGAGCGACATGAGCGTCATGCGATTCATCGGCGAGACCAGCCGCGAGGCGATGCGCAAGGTGCGCATCGCCCTGGGCGACGAGGCCCTGATCCTGGCCAACCGGCCCACCGAGACGGGCGTCGAGATCCTGGCCATGGCCGACGAGGCGGCCGAGGCCATGGCGGCGTCTTCCACTCCGGCGCCCGCCGAGCCCGCCTCCCGGCCGGCGAGCGAGCCGGCGCCCGCACCGGCGTCAGCCGCGCCCGACAGCGGCGACCTCGAGGCCATGAGCGAGCGCCTGCTGCGCGAGATGCAGGACATGCGCGCGCTGCTGGCCCGGGGATCCGCGCCGCCCGCCGCCCCGACGACACCGCCGTCCGCCGGCCGCGAGGCGCTGGCCGAGACCCTGCGCGATGCCGGCTTCGGCCGGGTGGTGATCGACGAGCTGTTGCAGGGGCTTCCGGCGGAGCTGGCCGGCGCCGAGGCCGGTCCCGCCGAGGCCCAGGCCTGGCTGAGCCGCCGCCTGGCCGGTCGCCTGCCGGTGGGCATCGACCCCGAGACCTTCCTCGACGCGCCCGGCATCCTGGCGCTGGTCGGCCCCACCGGGGTCGGCAAGACCACCACCACCGCCAAGCTGGCCGCGCGCTGCGTGCAGCGCCACGGCGCCGAGCACGTCGCCCTGGTCACCACCGACGGCTTCCGCGTCGGCGCCCACGAGCAGCTGCGCATCTACGCCGAGCTGCTCGGGGTACCGCTGCACGCGCTGTCGCCCGAGCAGTCCATGGACGCGCTGCTGGCCGAGCTCGCCGGCCGGCGCTGGATCATCATCGACACCGTGGGCATGAGCCAGCGCGACCGCCGCATCATCGGCCAGGCCTCCCAGCTGCAGGGTGGCGCCGAGCGGGTGCGCATGCTGCTGGTGCTCAACGCCGCCAGCCAGCCGGGCACGCTGGAGGAGGTGGTCATTCACTATCGCCAGGCCGCCCGGGCCGCGGGCGTGGCGCTCGACGACTGCCTGCTGACCAAGCAGGACGAGGCCGGCCAGCTGGGCCCGGCCCTGGACACCCTGATTCGCCACGGCCTGCGGCTGCGCTATGTCTCTACCGGCCAGCGGGTGCCGGAGGATCTGGCGCCCGCCGAGACCGCGCCGCTGGTCGAGGCCGCCTTGGCGGCGGCGCGCCCCGGCGACGATCTGCCCGCGGCCAGCGTGAAGAGCGCTCGCCCCGATGCCGACGCCCTGCTCGGCCAGGGCCGTCGCCTCGGCGCCCTGCTCGCCACGTTGCGTCGCCGGCTGACCGGCTTCGCCACCCTCGAGGCCGCCTGGGACCTGAGCGCGCTGCCCGCCTGCCTGCAGGAGGATCGCCTCACGCGCCTGCTGGTGGCGCCGCCGGAGCGGGCCGGCATGCTGTGGGCGGCGCGCCGCTCGCTGCCCGGCGCCGACTGGGCGATGCCCGACCTGGGCATCGACGACCGCGGCGGCTGGGTGGTGCTGCCCGACCTGCAGCATCGCCAGCCCGCGGGCTGGCCGGCGCGGCTCGGTCAGGCCCGGGACCGGCAGGGCGTGGCCGTGCATCTGCTGCCCGGCCTGCCCGACGCCGACACCTGGCTGTGGCTGGACGAGACCGGCGCGCCCTGGCTGTGCCAGGTGCGCCCCGCCCAGCGCGTCGTCCACGACGGCGAGCGCCGCTCGCTGTCGAGCCTCGAGCCGCTGGCCGAGGCCGCCGAGACCCGCGACGCGCGCTTCCGCGGCCAGACCGTGCGCGTGCGCTTCGCGCGCCTGGCGGTGGAGGCCGGCCCCGGCGGCCGCCGCGGGCCGGCGGCCTCCTGCGTCATGACCGCCTGGTTCGCCAGCCTGGTGGACCCGGAGAGCGGCCGCGTGCTGGCGCGGCGCCAGTGGCTGACCCCGCTGCCGGCCGGCGCCGACGTGCTGCCGCTGCTGATCGGCCAGCTCCACGGCGAGGCCCTGCCGCGTCAGGCGCGGCGGGCCTGGGAGCGCCTGGCGTCGCTGCTGCCGGCGGAGACCGATCGCGAGCTGCGCCAGCTGCTGGCCGCCGGGCTGGCCGCCGCGGCGGGCCACCTCGACCAGTCCTCCGATGACGAGGCCGAGCAGCTGCGCGGCGATCTGCTGGCGCTGCTGGGCGGCCGTCGACGCCGTCGCGAGGGCGCCCTGCTGGAGGCGCTGCTGCAGCTGCTGACGGCACGCGATGCCATCCGCCACGTCGGCGCCGCCGGCCTGGAGGGACTGCGGTGATGGTCGGCGATCAGGCCGCGGGGCTGCGCGCCTGGGCGGCCCGTCTCGAGCGCCCGGCCGCCGAAGCCGGAAGCGACCCCGTGTCCGAGCCGGCGCCCTCCGTGACATCGGACATGGAGGCATCGCGGCGCGAGCCTGTAGGCGTCGAGCCGTCGCCGGCCGGGTCGGCCGAGGCGCCGCCGACCACCCTGGTGGTGGTGGGGCTGCCGAGCAGCGCGCCGGAGCAGGCCGAACGGGTGACCGCGCTGCTCGACCACTGGGCCGAGCGGGGTCGGCGCTGGGTCGGCGACCCGCGGCGCTGGAAGGTGGTGCCGCTGGCCGCGTCGAGCCCGCATCTGGCGGTGCTGGCGCGCGAGCAGCCACGCTGGGCGCTGTGGGTGGGGGCCGACGGCGAGGCCTTTCGCCGCGCGCTGGGTGTGCTCGGCCGGCTGGCGGAAGGCGGCGGGCCGCGGCGCCTGATCGCCGTCCATCCGCCGGGGATGTCGCGCCGCGGGCTGCTCGACAACCTGCGCCAGGCCGCTCGCCACTACTTCGGCATCGACCTGCTGGTGATGGCATGAGAGGCCGCAACGCCGCCGGCCTGCTGCTGGGCGCCCTGATCGGCCTCGCGCCGACGGCCCAGGCCGCCGGCAGCTGGGTGGCCCAGGCGCCCTCGGTGCGTGCCGCGACCGTCGGCCGGGAGACCGCCAGCGAGGCGCTGACGCCGCCCGCCGGCACCGCGGGCCGCATCCGCGAGGTGCGTTGGCGCTTCCGCACGCCGCCCGGCCAGGGCGGGCACGCGCGGCTCTGCCATCCGGCCGGCTGCATGACGCTGCCGACCGAGCGCGGGCGCAGCACGGCCCTGGCGGGGCTGCCCGCTGGAGAGCCGCTGAGATTTCGCTTCTCGCCGACGCCGGGGCAGGCCCCGGTGAGCGTCGAGGGGCTGCAGGTGATCGTGAACTTTCAGTAAGGCCCTAGGCCCGTGAGAGCAGAGAGGCGAGGCTGAGCCATGTACACAGCACAAGGCAAGATCGAACAGGACGCGCTGCTGGATGACTATCTGCCGCTGGTGCGCCGTCAGGCGCTGGCGCTGCAGGTGCGCCTGCCGGCGAGCATCGAGCTGGACGACCTGATCCAGGCCGGCACCGTGGGCCTGCTGGAGGCGCTGGGGCGCTTCGACTCGGCCCAGGGCGCGAGCTTCGCCACCTTCGCCAGCCAGCGCATCCGCGGCGCCATGCTCGACGAGCTGCGCAGCCGCGACTGGCTGCCGCGCAGCGTGCGTCGCAACGCCCGGGCTGCCGACGAGGCCGCCCGCCGGCTCGAGCAGGAGCTGGGGCGCCCGGCTGAGGAGACCGAGATCGCCGCGGCCCTGGAGATGGACCTCGAGAGCTATCGCCGGCTGCTCAGCGACACCAACAGCGGCCAGCTTTTGCCCTTCGAGGAGCTGATGGCCGAGGGCGGCGAGGGCCGGCTGCTGGAGGACGGCGTCGCCGAGACGCCCTTCGCCCGGCTGATCGATCACCAGCAGCGCTCGAGGCTGGTGGAGGCGATCGAGGCGCTGCCAAAGCGCGAGAAGCTGCTGATGGCGCTGTATTACCAGGAAGAGCTCAACCTCAAGGAGATCGGCGCCGTGCTCGGCGTCACCGAGTCCCGGGTCTGTCAGCTGCACAGCCAGGCCGTGGGGCGGTTGCGCGGAAAACTGCGCGACAACTGAGACGTGGGCGAAAAAGGCCTGCGCTCGGCTATACGGCGTTAAGAATCGACTCGTGCGCGAGCCCGGCCAAACTGCTCATTTACACCCTAGTAAACTCCGCGCTTTCGCCGATTCTTGCCTTGTCTAGCCATCGCTCGGCGATTTTTCGCTCCACGCCTGGCACGTCATAAAGTTGGCGATCGCTCAGGCCGATAACCATCCATCGGGATGTGCTCAAGTAATGCGGCGATGCGCGCCGGGGACAAGCCGGCGCGAGGGGTTTTTGGCCATGGATGGCCAAAGAAGCGCCCAGGGAAGGGTTCATAGCGCCCTCGCGAAGGCTTGGCGCCGGAGAACGCGCATCGTGTCCGAAGAACGTCACTCATCCACACCGTCGAAACGCGACAGGGAGTCCCCCATGAACCCGTCCACCCTGATCGGGATCCTGGCCAGCATCGTGATGCTGGCGAGCGTCCTGCTGTTCACCGCCGAGTCGCCGCAGAGCTTCGTCAACCTGCCTGGCCTGGCCATCGTGCTGGCCGGCACTCTGGCCGCGACCTTCATCAGCTATCCGCTCAAGGAGGTGGTGCGGGTGGTGCGCCTGGTGGGCATCGTCTTCCGCCGCGAGAACACCTACATCCGCGACGACATCAAGGAGCTGGTGGACATGTCGCGGCTGTGGTTCAAGGGCGACGTGCGGGCCGTGGAAGCGGCCCTGGAGCAGGCCCGCAATCCCTTCCTGCGCACCGGCATCCAGCTGGTCATCGCCAACACCAAGGAGGAGGAGATCTTCGACCTGCTGCGCTGGCGCATCGCCCGGCTCAAGGCCCGCGAGCACGCCGAGGCGCAGATCTTCCGCACCATGGCCACCTATGCCCCGGCCTTCGGCATGATCGGTACCCTGGTGGGGCTGGTGAACATGCTCGAGGTGATGGAGGCCGGCGACCTGAACGTCATCGGCCCGCGCATGGCGGTGGCGCTGCTCACCACCTTCTACGGCATCCTGCTGGCCAACCTGGTGTTCAAGCCCATCGCGGTGAAGCTCGAGCGGCGCACCGAGGAGCGCCTGATCGCCATGAACATGGTGCTCGAGGGCATCTCGCTGATCACCAAGCGGCGCCTGCCGTCGTTCATCGAGGAGACGCTCAACTCCTTCGTCGCCAACTATCACGACGAGATCCGCGACCCGGCGAAGGGCAGCGTTCCCGGCGGCGAGGGGGCGGGGCAGCGTGCTTGACCACGATACCCGCCAGGCGCTGGCGCCGCCCGGGCAGGGCGGCGAGGAGGGCGAGAGCTGGCTGATGAGCTATCTCGACGTCCTGACCCTGTTGATCACCCTGTTCGTGCTGCTGCTCTCCATGAGCAGCCTGGCCACCGGGGAGGGGGAAGGCGAGGGCAACGAGATCGCCGCGCCGGCTCTGCGGGCCGCGCTGGCGGTGGGCGAGGGGCTCCAGCCGCGCAATGCCGGACTGCAGCCGCGCTTCCAGGGGCTCGGCATGGACGGCGTCAGCGTCGAGCGTACCCACCAGGGGCTGACCCTGCGCATCGAGGACCGGCTGCTGTTCGACAGCGGCCGCGCCCGGGTGACCGAGGGCGGCCGGCAGGTGCTGTCGCGCCTCGCCGAGCGGCTGGTCGACCTCGGCGGGGAGATCTCGGTGGAGGGTCACACCGACAGCCTGCCGATCGCCACCTCGCGCTTCCCCTCCAACTGGGAGCTGTCCACCGGGCGCGCCAGCGCCGTGGTGCGCGCGCTGGCCGGGGCGGGCGTGGCGCGGGACAGCCTGCGGGCCATCGGCTATGCCGATACCCGGCCCCTGGCCGCCAACGACGACGCCGAGGGGCGCGCCGCCAATCGCCGCGTCGAGCTGGTGTGGCGGGAGCCCGAGCCCGGCGCCTGAGGCGAACGCCGGTGGAGCGGGGACCTCGATTAGCTCTTGGCTATCGTCAGCATCGCCCTATTCAATTTAACCAATGAACGGGGACTGGTTATTCTGATCGCGTCTTCACCACACATCCCCTCAATCAGGAGATAGACGCGATGTCACTGCTCAATACCGAAGTCAAACCGTTCAACGCCACCGCTTATCACAACGGCGATTTCGTCGAGGTCAGCGAAGAGAGCCTGAAGGGCCAGTGGAGCATCTTCTTCTTCTATCCGGCCGACTTCACCTTCGTCTGCCCGACCGAGCTGGGTGACCTGGCCGACAACTACGACGAGTTCAAGAAGCTCGGCGTCGAGATCTACGGCGTGTCCACCGACACCCACTTCACCCACAAGGCCTGGCACGACAGCTCCGAGACCATCGGCAAGCTCCAGTACCCGATGCTGGCCGACCCGACCCACGTCGTGTCGCGTAACTTCGAGGTGCTGATCGAGGAAGCCGGCGTTGCAGACCGCGGCACCTTCGTCGTCGATCCGGACGGCAAGATCCAGATCATCGAGCTGAACGCCGGCAACATCGGCCGTAACGCCGAAGAGCTGCTGCGCAAGGTCAAGGCCGCCCAGTACGTCCGCGCCAACCCCAACGAGGTCTGCCCGGCCAAGTGGGAAGAAGGCGAAGAGACCCTGGCTCCTTCCCTGGACCTGGTCGGCAAGATCTAAGGACACGCCGATTTATTGCTGCGCTCGATATCCTGACCGCCGGCGGTGCTCGCTCTCCTCATGTAGCGAGCTACACTCCGGGAGCTGTGCTCCGGCGGCGGCCAGCCTCTCATCGCTCGCGACATAAATCTGCGCATCCTTTATTGGATCGCTGACCGGCGGGATTTTCCCGCGCCCCGTTACCCCGCCGAGGCGCTGTGCCTCGATCGCCCAACCAGTCGCGCAAGCGAGATCGGGGCGACGTCCCGGCGGGGCCCGATTCCGGTTTTTCCTGACACGCTTCCGGGTGCGAGCCGTTCGCGACCCGCACGGGGAAGTCGTGTCTGCGAGTCACATATCATCAAGGATTGCCGCCGTTATGTTGGACGACTCTCTGAAGCAACAGCTGAAAGCCTATCTCGGCAAGGTCACGCAACCCTTTGAGCTGGTCGCCACCCTGGATGACGGCGACAAGTCCAAGGAACTGCACGCTCTGCTCGAACAGATCGCGGGCCTTTCCGACAAGATCACCCTGTCCACCGAGGGCGGCGACCGGCGCGTGCCGTCCTTCGCCCTGCACCGCGACGGGGAGCCCACCGGCGTGGTCTTCGCCGGCATCCCCATGGGCCACGAGTTCACCTCGCTGGTGCTGGCCCTGCTGCAGGTGGGTGGCCATCCGCCCAAGGCCAGCGACGAGGTCATCGAGCAGATCCGCGCCCTCGACGCCGACCTGCACTTCGAGACCTACTTCTCGCTGTCGTGCCAGAACTGCCCGGACGTGGTCCAGGCGCTGAACCTGATGGCGATCCTCAACCCGCGCATCTCCCACGATGCCATCGACGGCGCCCTGTTCCAGGACGAGGTCGAGGCCCGCGAGGTGATGTCGGTGCCGAGCGTGTTCCTCAACGGCGAGACCTTCGACCAGGGCCGCATGAGCCTCGAGCAGATCCTGGCCAAGGTCGACACCGGCGCCGTCGAGCGCGAGGCCGCCAGGCTCAACGACAAGCCCGCCTTCGACACGCTGATGATCGGCGGCGGCCCGGCCGGCGCGGCGGCGGCCGTCTATGCGGCGCGCAAGGGCATCCGCACCGGCGTGGCCGCCGAGCGCTTCGGCGGCCAGGTGCTGGACACCCTGTCGATCGAGAACCTGATCTCGGTGCCCCACACCGAGGGCCCCAAGCTGGCCGCGGCGCTGGAGGAGCACGTCAAGGAATACGACGTCGACATCATGAACCTGCAGCGCGCCGTCGAGCTGGTGCCGGGCGAGCCGGGCGCCGATCACGAGGTGCGCTTCGAATCCGGTGCCAGCCTCAGGAGCAAGACCCTGGTACTGGCCACCGGCGCCCGCTGGCGCGAGATGAACGTGCCGGGCGAGGCCGAGTACCGCAACAAGGGCGTGGCCTACTGCCCGCACTGCGACGGTCCGCTGTTCAAGGGCAAGCGCGTGGCGGTGATCGGCGGCGGCAACTCCGGCGTCGAGGCGGCCATCGACCTGGCCGGCATCGTCGGCGAGGTCACGCTGATCGAGTTCATGGACGAGCTGCGCGCCGACGAGGTGCTGCAGAAGAAGCTCTCAAGCCTGTCCAACGTCGAGGTGATCAAGGGCGCGCGCACCACCGAGGTCAACGGCGACGGCAACCGCGTCACCGGCCTGAGCTATGAGGAGCGCGCCTCCGGCGAGCTGCGCGAGCTGGCCCTCGAGGGCGTCTTCGTGCAGATCGGCCTGGTGCCCAACACCGAGTGGCTGAAGGACTCGCCCATCGAGCTCTCCGAGCGCGGCGAGATCGTGGTCGACGAGCGCGGCATGACCTCGGTGCCCGGCATCTTCGCCGCCGGCGACGTGACCACCGTGCCCTACAAGCAGATCGTGATCGCCATGGGCGAGGGCTCCAAGGCCGCCCTGGGCGCCTTCGATCACCTGATCCGCAGCTGATCGCCCCGCGGTTCGGGCTCGACGCCCTCGCCGCTGCGGGGCGGGGCGTCCTGCGTTGGGCGAGAGGAAAACGGTGGCAGGAAACCGGGCGTCCTCAGCCCCCGCGGCAGAGCGTCTCCATGCGGGCCAGCGCGGCGTCGGCGCCGTTGAGGCTGAAGACCAGGAACCAGTGGTCGTCCTCGGCGCGATGGATGCGCAGGCGCAGCGTCTCGCCGTCGCGCATCTCGTCGAGCGCCTCGTCGGTGTCGGGCAGCACCAGGCGCGCGTAGAAGCCGCTGTTGCCGCGCTCGGTGATGAACTCGGCCCGGCCCTGATGGACCCAGCCCTGATCGATCAGCAGGTCCACCGGCACCCGGTTGACGGTGCCGGTCTCGGCCTGGACCTCGTCGAGCTCGACGCGAAGCTCGAGCCAGGGGCGGTCGCAGGCGCCCGGCGTGGCGTTGACGCTGAACACGCTGTCGCTATAGCTGTGCTGCTCGATGGCGCGCACGTGGCGTTCGTCGCCCAGCCGCAGCACCAGCGAGTGCCAGTCGCCGTGGGCCCGGGCGTCGTCGACGTTGAAGGTCTCGGCCGCGGCCGGGGCGGCGAGGGCGAAGGCCAGCAGGACACTCGGCAAGCGGGGCATCAGGCCGCGCGTCAGCCGGTGGCCAGACCGTGAGCGGAGAAAACGTGGGCGGAGAGCAGGTGGGCGTGAGGAGAGCATGCGGGCATCCATGACCGTGGCGTCGGGAGACTAGCACGGGATTCCGAGAGCTGTCCTGCGGCTCAGGGCTGATCCGGCGACAAGCCTTGAGGAGGCGCTGTGAATATTTCCCTGTACGCTACCGACGCCGTCCCTGGCGTAGGACCTCCTCGCCGGCTTGTCTCCGGCGCCCTTCATATCCCGACAGGTCACGAGGCCTGTGAGGCGTCCTCGATATTCAGCAGCTGGATCAGCTCGGCGCGCCGCTGGCCCAGCAGGTCGGCGAGGGTGTAGCGGTCGAGCACCGACAGGAAGGCCGCCAGGGCCTCGCCGAGGATCGGCTGCAGCCGGCAGGCGGGGGTGATGGTGCAGGCGTTGTCGTCGCGGAAGCACTCCACCAGGCCGAGGTCGGGCTCGGTGTCGCGCACCAGCCCGCCCAGCGAGATCTCGCCGGGCGCCCGGTTCAGCCGCAGCCCACCGTGCTTGCCGCGGGTGGCGCTGAGATAGCCGAGCCGGTTGAGCTCCTGCACCACCTTCATCAGGTGGTTGCGCGAGATGGCGAAGCGCTCGGCGATCTCGGCGATGGTGGCGCGGGCCTCTGGCGGCTCCGGCGTCGGCTCGTCGTCCTTCACGGCCAGGTAGATCAGCACGCGCAGGGAGTAGTCGGTGAAGTGGGTCAGGCGCATTCCATTCTCCAGGCGCGGCGAGGCAGGCGGGACTCGGGACGATTCTAGCACGCCCGTGCCGGCCTCCCGGAGCAGGTCCGTTGCCGCAGTGGAGCGCGCTCGAGCGGTCGAATTGATCGGCATCAACTCCGCGCGGAAAGGCGCCAACGGCCGCGATCGGGGCTGGCATAATGCCTCCAGGCGGCGACGGCCCGGGCCGTCGCCAGCGTTCCGGAGGTCCGATCATGCCCCAGCCCGAGCCCCAGCCGTTCATCCGCCCCCTCGTCGAGAAGTACGATCGCCCCGGGCCGCGCTATACCTCCTATCCGACGGCCCCGCAGTTCCAGGCCGCCTTCGCCGAGGACGACTACCGGGACCAGGCCGCCCTGAGCCATCGCGTCGCCGCGCCCAAGCCGCTGTCGGTCTACGTGCACGTGCCGTTCTGCGAGAGCCTCTGCTACTACTGCGCCTGCCACAAGATCGTCACCCATCGCCGCGAGCGGGCGGCGGAGTATCTGGCCCTGCTGAAACGCGAGATCGCCCTGCAGGCGGCGCTCTTCGACGGTGAGCGCTCGCTGACCCAGCTGCACCTGGGCGGCGGCACGCCCACCTATCTGAACAATGCCCAGCTCGGCGAGCTGATGGACGCCCTGGCGGCGGCCTTTCGCTTCGCGCCGCCCGAGGACAGGGAGTTCTCGCTGGAGGTGGATCCGCGCACCGTCACCCCTGAGCAGCTGCATGAGCTGCGCGGGCTGGGCTTCAACCGCCTGAGCGTCGGCGTCCAGGACTTCGACCCCGAGGTGCAGGCGGCGGTCAACCGCGTCCAGGGCGAGGCCGAGGTGGCCGCCCTGATGAAAGCCGCCCGGGGCGCCGGCTTCCACTCGGTGAGCGTCGATCTGATCTACGGCCTGCCGCGCCAGACCGTGGCCAGCTTCGCGGCCACCCTCGACAAGATCGTCGCCCTGCGGCCGGATCGCATCGCCACCTACAGCTATGCCCATCTGCCCGAGCGCTTCAAGGCCCAGCGGCTGATCCGCGACCGGGACATGCCGCCGCCCGAGCGCAAGCTCGAGCTGCTGGAGCTGACCGTTCGGCGCCTGACCGAGGCCGGCTACGCCTACATCGGCATGGATCACTTCGCATTGCCCGACGACGAGCTGGTCCGGGCCCAGCGCGAGGGCACCCTGCAGCGCAACTTCCAGGGCTACTCCACCCACGCCGACTGTGACCTGATCGGGCTCGGCGTCAGTGCCATCGGCAAGGTCGGCGACGGCTACAGCCAGAACGTCAAGGAGATCGCCGCCTACCGCGAGCGCCTCGAGGCCGGGCGGCTGCCGGTGCTGCGCGGCTATCGGCTCGACGACGAGGATCGCCTGCGCCGCGACGTCATCCACGCCCTGATGTGCCACGGTCGGGTGGACGTCGACGCCATCGAGGCGCGTCACGGCATCGACTTCGCCAGCCACTTCGCCGACGCCCTCGCGGCCCTGGCGCCGATGCGCGACGACGGCCTGATCACGCTGGGCCAGCGCCGCCTCGAGGTGCGCCCGCCGGGGCGGCTGATGCTGCGCAATCTGGCCATGACCTTCGACGCCTATCTGGGCGGCGAGGCGGTGCGCTACTCGCGGACCGTCTAGGTCCTTCCTGGGGCGTCGCGCGTCGGTACGAGTTTCCTGCTACCGATCCAGCAGCCGTTTGCCTGATCCCTCCGATGCGATAATCAGCGGGCCTTCCGATGGTGAAGCCTGCGCTCTGTGACGATGCTTATCTTGCGTGTAACAAAATGTTGTATGGCGTTATGTCACGTCGACGGCGATGGCCGGCGGCGGGGGAGGGCGAGATGCAAGGGTTCAAATTGGCTGCCCTGGTCGTCGCCGTGGGCTGTTTGTCAGCCGCCGGCGTACAGGCGCAGTCGGGAGTCGAGGGTGCCGGGGGCGGTACGCTCTCGGACGACGAGATGGCGCGAGTCGCCAACGATCAACTGACCGAGCCGGCCGGGTCGGGGGGCCTGACCGATGCCGAGATCGATGCGCTGCTCGAGGATCTGCCGGCGCCGGCCGCCGGGGGGGGCGGTGGCGGCTGCGGTGGCGGGCTGCTGGAAGGATGCGATGGTGTCTTCCTGCGCCTGGTTGCCGCCGTGCCGAGCGAGGACGTGATTCCCGCGCCGACCATGCCGACCGCGCCGACGGATGACGGAGACGACGGCGGCGACAACCCCGGCGATGACGCCGCCGGCGGCGGCGGCGGTGGTTCCGGCGGTGGCGGCGGTGGTTCCGGCGGTGGCGGCGGTGGTTCCGGCGGCGGTGGCGGTGGTTCCGGCGGCGGCGGCGGCGGTTCCGGCGGCGGTGGCGGTGGTTCCGGCGGCGGCGGTGGTTCCGGCGGCGGCGGTGGTGGTTCCGGCGGCGGCGGCGGTGGTTCCGGCGGCGGCGGCGGTGGTTCCGGCGGCGGCGGTGGTGGTTCCGGCGGCGGTGGCGGTGGTTCCGGCGGCGGCAGCGGTAGTTCCGGCGGCGGTGGTTCCGGAGCCGGTGGCAACGGTGGCAGCGCCGGCGGAGGTGGCGGTGCCGGTGGTACCGGTTCGGGAGCCGGCGGTCGCTTCTGACGCCTGTTGCCCGATGCCGCACCTGGCGCCCGACCCTGATGGTCGGGCGCTTTCTTTTGTGCGCCGAGTTCACGCATGATCCATATCATGTGTGTTGAGAATGTTTTTCGTCTATATATGGTGGTTGATGGCCTCGCTTCCATCGTGGCCGGGCATCCATGATGCGCGACCGCGACCGTTCCCCTCACATAGAGAGAGACCCGATGCGCACCACCACTGCCAGGGAAGCCTCCCGCGTCGACGAGGTGCCGCTGCAGGCGCCTTCCCTCGATATCTGGGACAGCAAGTATCGCCTCAAGGATCGTCACGGCCGGCCGGTGGACGCCGACCCCGGCGCCACCCGGGAGCGGGTGGCCCGGGCGCTGGCCGCGGTGGAAGACGACGCCGAGGCCTGGCTGCCCCAGTTCCGCTGGGCGCTGGACAATGGCGCCATCCCGGCCGGGCGCATCGTCGCCAACGCCGGGGCGGAGGCCGTCAAGCCGGCGGTCAGCCTGATCAACTGCACGGTGTCCCGCACCCTCCACGATGCGATGCGCGACATCCTCGAGGGCGTGGTCGAGGCCGGCATGACCCTCAAGGCCGGCTGCGGCATCGGCTATGACTTTTCCACCCTGCGCCCCCGCGGCGCCTTCGTGTTCGGCGCCGGCGCCGGCACCAACGGCCCGCTGGCGTTCATGGATATCTACGACAGGATGTGCTTCACCGTGGCCTCGGCGGGCGGGCGCCGCGGCGCCCAGATGGGGACCTTCGACGTCGGCCATCCGGACGTGAAGAGCTTCATCGAGGCCAAGCGCGAGGCCGGCCGGCTGCGCCAGTTCAACCTCAGCCTGCTGATCACCGACGAGTTCATGGAGGCGGTGCGCGCCGACGCCGACTGGCCGCTGGCGTTCCCGCTGCACCCCGCCGAGCAGGACGACGTCGACGACGGCGAGCTGGTCTATCGCGACTGGCCGGCCATCGAGGAGGGCTACCTCCTCGACGCCGAGGGCCGGGTGGCCTGCCGCGTGGTCGAGACGGTCCGCGCCCGGGCGCTGTGGGACACCATCATGCGTTCCACCTACGACTTCGCCGAGCCGGGCTTCATCCTGATCGACCAGGTCAACCGCATGAACAACAACTGGTTCTGCGAGGAGATCCGCGCCACCAACCCCTGCGGCGAGCAGCCGCTGCCGCCCGAGGGCGCCTGCCTGCTGGGCTCGATCAACCTCACGCGCTTCGTGCTCGAGCCCTTCGGCGAGGCGCCGCGCTTCGACTGGGAGCGCTATCGCCGAGTGGTGGCGATCTTCACCCGCATGCTCGACAACGTGGTGGAGATCAGCGGCCTGCCGCTCGACGGCCAGCGCCGCGAGATCGAGGCCAAGCGCCGCCACGGCATGGGCTTTCTGGGGCTGGGGTCGGCGCTGACCATGCTCAAGCTGCCCTACGGCTCGCCGGAGTCGCTGGCCTTCACCGAGGAGGTCAGCCGGGTGCTGGCGGTCGAGGGCTGGAAACAGGCCCTGGCGCTGGCCAGGGAGAAGGGCATGGCGCCGGTGCTGGCCGAGACCTTCGAGCTGACGCCACGCATGCTGCGCGAGCGCCCGGAGCTCAAGCAGGACGGCTATCAGGCCGGCGACCGGGTGCCGGGGCGGATCCTGCACGCCCGCTACAGCCGCTACATGCAGAAGATCGCCGAGGTCGAGCCGGAGCTCGTCGCCGAGCTCGCCGAGCACGGCGCGCGCTTCACCCATCACAGCTCCATCGCGCCCACCGGCACCATCTCGCTGTCGCTGGGCAACAACGCCTCCAACGGCATCGAGCCGTCCTTCTCGCACCGCTACTTCCGCAACGTCATCCGCGCCGGGCGCAAGACCAAGGAGCAGATCGAGGTGGTCTCCTTCGAACTGGCCGCCTATCGCCATCTGGTGGCGCCGGCGGCGGTGGAGAGCGACCTGCCGGACTACTTCGTCACCGCCGACGGCGTCTCGCCGGAGCAGCATGTGGCGGTGCAGGCCGCGGCCCAGGCCTGGATCGACTCGGCGATCTCCAAGACGGTCAACGTGTCCACCGAGTTCGCCTACGAGGACTTCCAGAACCTCTACCTGACGGCCTACGACAGCCGGCTCAAGGGCTGCACCACCTTCCGCTTCAACCCCGAGGCCTTCCAGGGCGTGCTGGTACGCGAGGACGACCTCAAGAACACCGTCTACGTCTTCGAGCTGGAGAACGGCGAGCGGCTGGAGCTCTCCGGCGACGAGACGGTGCTCTACGAGGGCGAGGAGCACACCGCGGCCAACCTGCACGAGGCGCTCAAGGAGGGCACCTATGGCAAGTGGTAAATCAGGGCTCGCGACGGCCGTGAACGGCCGTCCGTCCACCGTCACCGCATCCGCTTTCACAGGAGCCCCGTCATGAGCGTCGAGATCACCTCGAAGATCGTTTCCTCCCGCGTCCGCCAGGCCCAGGACGTGCCGCCGCCGGCCGACGAGGACCCGCTGACGCGGCGCATTCCCTCGCGCCCCGAGGGCACCCTGGAGGCGGTGTCGGAGAAGATCTCCTACGTCGGCGCCGAGGGCCGGCGCAAGGTCTACCTGCTGGTGTCCTTCATGCCGGTGGAGGGCGTGCTGAACGGCGAGCCGGTGGTCATCGAGCGCCCGGTGGAGTTCTTCCTGCCCTCCGGCCAGCTGTCCAGCGAGCACCAGTGGATCACCGCCACCATGCGCAGCCTGTCGCTGGCCGCCCGCGGCGGCTACGTCACCCAGGCGGTGGCCGATCTGCGCAAGGTGGCCTGGGACAAGGGCCGGGTGCGCTGCGGCATGAACCGCTGGGGCAAGCCGATGTTCCACGACTCCGAGGTCGCCGCCATCGCCTGGTCGATCCAGCAGATCCTCTACCGGCGCGGCTTCCTCGACCAGGACGGCCTGCAGGTGCCGGTGGAGGAGCTGGTGGCGCGCCACGCCCGGCGCCTGGCCGGCCGGCCCTGGCATCCGCCCGGCCCCGAGGAACAGGCCGACGCCGAATGCGCGGCCGAGGCCGGCCAGGGCGGGCCCACCGTGGTCGGCCAGTGCCCCGAATGCGCGGGTGACCTGGTGATGATGGACGGCTGTCCGACCTGCTACTCGGGCTGCGGCTGGTCCAAGTGCGGTTGACGGGTGCGGATCGCCTCGCCGGTCAACGCTCGGCGAGATGAGAGGCGATCCCCGTCGCGACCGTCAGCCCCGGCCGATGCCGGGGCTTTCTTGTCGCGACGCAGCAGGGCAGGGCAAATCGAACGTTTAAATGCAAGCCGGTGCGCCGGCGTCCGGCTCTGTTATGTTCGTCCTGCGAATAACAAGCACAAACCTTCTACCCACAGCTATGGAGTCAAGATCATGCGCTACAACAACAAGACGCTGATCGCCCTGTCCGTCGCGACCCTCGGCCTGACGGCGGTCAGCAGCGCCTCGGCCGCCACCCTCGACGAGGTGAAGGAGCGCGGTAACCTGCGCTGCGGCGTCAACGTCGGGCTGTCCGGCTTCTCCTCGCCGGACGAGAACGGCACCTGGCAGGGGCTGGACGTCGAGACCTGCCGCGCGGTGTCCTCGGCCATCTTCGGCGACCCGGAGAAGGTGGTCTTCACCCCGCTGACCGCCAAGGAGCGCTTCACCGCCCTGCAGTCCGGCGAGATCGACCTGCTCTCGCGCAACACCACCTGGACCGCCACCCGCGACAACTCCCTGGGCCTCAACTTCACCACCACCACCTTCTACGACGGCCAGGGCTTCATGGTCGCCAAGGACCTCGGCATCGAGAGCCTGGAGGATCTGAACGGCGCCTCCATCTGCATCCAGTCGGGCACCACCCACGAGCTCAACCTGGCCGACTACTTCCCGTCGAAGGGCATCGATATCGACACCGTGACCTTCGACACCCCGGACCAGACGGCCCAGGGCTTCGCCAGCGGCCGCTGTGACGTCCTGACCTCCGACACCTCCCAGCTCAGCGCCCTGCGCCTGCAGCTGCCGGAGCCGGACAGCGTGGAGATCCTCACCGAGCTGATCTCCAAGGAACCGCTGGGCCCGGTGGTGCGTCAGGGCGACGACCAGTGGCTGGACATCGTCAAGTGGTCGGTGTTCGCCATGGTCAATGCCGAGGAGCTGGGCGTGACCCGCGACAACGTCGACGAGATGCAGCAGAACCCGCCCAATCCCCAGGTCGCGCGCCTGCTGGGCGATGACGGCAACTACGGCGAGCAGATGGGCCTCGAGAACGACTGGGCCTACGACATCATCGCCCAGGTGGGCAACTACGGTGAGGTGTTCGCCGCCACCGTGGGCGAGGAGTCTCCGCTCGCCATCGGCCGCGGCATGAACGCGCTGTGGAACGAGGGCGGCATCCTCTACGCACCGCCCATCCGCTGATCGGCATCGAACCTCCGCTCCCCCTCACCCCCGGCCGGGGGTGAGGGGCCGTTACCCCGTATTCGAGGCTCGACATGCTGCGTTCTTCGTCTTCCGAGCGGGGGCCGCTGTGGCGCGACCCCGCCGTGCGCGCGCTGGTGATCCAGGCCCTGCTGCTGCTGGGACTGGCGGCGCTGATCGTGATGCTGGTGACCAATACCCTGGCCAACCTCGAGGCCCGGGGCATCACCACCGGCCTGGGTTTCCTCCAGGAGCGGGCCGGCTTCTCCATTCCCCAGACGCTGATCGCCTACAGCGGCGACAGCACCTACGGCCGCACCTTCGTGGTGGGGCTGCTCAACACCCTGCTGGTGTCCGGCCTCGGCATCGTCGCGGCGACGGTCATCGGCTTCGCGGTGGGCATTGCCCGGCTCTCGAGCAACTGGCTGCTGGCCCGGCTGGCCGCCGCCTACGTCGAGATCTTCCGCAACATTCCGCTGCTGGTGCAGATCCTGTTCTGGTACTTCGCCGTGCTCCAGGCGCTGCCCAGCCCGCGCCAGAGCCTGTCGCTGTTCGAGGCGCTGTTCCTCAACGTGCGCGGCCTGGTGATGCCGGCCCCGGTGGCCCAGCCGGGCTTCGACGCCACCCTCTGGGCGCTGGCCCTGGCGGTGGCCGCGGTGGTGGGGCTGTCGCTCTACGCGCGGCGGCTTCAGGCCCGCACCGGCCGGGCACTGCCGGTCTACCGGCTCGGCGCGCTGATCCTGATCGGCCTGCCGCTGGCGGTGTTCCTGGTGACCGGGCGGCCGCTGGCCTGGGACGTGCCGGCGCTGTCCGGCTTCAACTTCCAGGGCGGGGTGACGATCATCCCCGAGCTGATGGCGCTGTGGCTGGCGCTTGCGATCTACACCGCCTCCTTCATCGCCGAGATCGTGCGCTCGGGCATCCAGTCGGTGCCGAGCGGGCAGGTCGAGGCCGCGAGGGCGATCAGCCTTCCCGGCAACATCACCCTGCGCAAGATCGTCATCCCCCAGGCGATGCGGGTCATCGTGCCCCAGCTCACCAGCCAGTACCTCAACCTGATCAAGAACTCCTCGCTGGCCACGGCCATCGGCTATCCGGACCTGGTGGCGGTGTTCGCCGGCACCACCCTCAACCAGACCGGCCAGGCCATCGAGATCATCGCCATGACCATGGCGGTCTACCTGCTGATCAGCCTGGTGGTGTCGGCGCTGATGAACCTCTACAACGCCCGCACCCTGATGAAGGAGCGCTGACATGGCCGAGATGGCGACACGAATCGAGATGATCGAGGCGCGCCGGCCGCCGGACCTGCGCCGCGGCGTGATGGGCTGGCTGCGCGCCAACCTCTTCGACGGGCCGCTCAACAGCGTCATCACCCTCATCGTGCTGGCGGTGCTGGGCTGGGGGCTGTGGCCGCTGGTGCAGTGGGGGCTGATCGACGCCGACTGGCTGGGCTCGACCCGCGAGGCCTGCAGCGGCGAGGGCGCCTGCTGGGTGTTCATCAGCGCCCGCTTCGAGACCATCGTCTACGGCTTCTACCCCGAGGCCGCCCGCTGGCGGGTCGATGCGGTGTTCCTGATGCTGGGGCTGCTGATCGCCTGGCTGGCGATCCCCCGGCTGCCGGCCAAGCGCTGGGTGGGGCTGTTCGCCCTGGTCGGCTTCCCGGTGGTGGCCTACGTGCTGCTGCTCGGCGGCCACTTCGGGCTGATGGCGGTGCCGACCCGCGAGTGGGGCGGGCTGATGCTGACCCTGACGGTGGCCGTCGTGGGCATCGTCGGCTCTCTGCCGCTGGGCGTGGTGCTGGCGCTGGGGCGTCGCTCGCGGATGCCGCTGGTGCGCGGCGTGTGCGTGGTGTTCATCGAGTTCTGGCGCGGCGTGCCGCTGATCACGGTGCTGTTCATGGCCTCGGTGATGCTGCCGCTGTTCGTGCCCACCGAGGTGGAGTTCGACAAGCTGCTGCGGGCCCTGATCGGCATCATGTTCTTCTGGAGCGCCTACATGGCCGAGGTGGTGCGCGGCGGGCTGCAGGCCATTCCCAAGGGCCAGGAGGAGGCCGCCAAGGCGCTGGGCATGGGCTACTGGCGGCGCATGGGACTGATCGTGCTGCCCCAGGCGCTGAAGCTGGTGATCCCCGGCATCGTCAACACCTTCATCGCGCTGTTCAAGGACACCTCGCTGGTGCTGATCATCGGCCTGTTCGACCTGCTGGCGATCATCCGCGCCGGGCTCACCGACAGCAACTGGCTGGGCTTCGCCACCGAGGGCTACGTGTTCGCGGCGCTGATGTTCTGGATCTTCTGCTTCAGCATGTCGCGCTACAGCCAGTATATCGAGCGGCGCCTGCATACCGGCCACAGGAACTGACCGGCAGGCATGGAATAACAAGCACGTAACAACACGCTTTCAAGAACGAGGAAACACCGGCATGGCGACCACCAACACGGCCAGCGCCCCCGACCCGATGATCTCGGTCGAGGGGCTCAACAAGTGGTACGGCGACTTCCACGTGCTGCGCGACATCGATCTGACAGTGGCGAAGGGCGAGCGCATCGTCATCTGCGGGCCCTCGGGCTCGGGCAAGTCGACCCTGATCCGCTGCCTCAACCACCTCGAGGAGCATCAGCAGGGCCGCATCGTCGTCGACGGCGTGACCATGACCCAGGACGTGAAGCGCATCGAGCAGATCCGCCGCAACGTCGGCATGGTCTTCCAGCACTTCAACCTGTTCCCGCACCTCTCGGTGCTCGACAACTGCTGCATCTCCCAGACCTGGGTGCAGAAGAAGCCCAGGGCCGAGGCGGAGAAGACCGCCATGGAGTTCCTCGAGCGGGTGCGCATCGCCGACCAGGCGCACAAGTACCCGGGCCAGCTCTCCGGCGGCCAGCAGCAGCGCGTGGCCATCGCCCGGGCGCTGTGCATGCGCCCCGAGGTGATGCTGTTCGACGAGCCGACCTCGGCGCTGGACCCGGAGATGATCAAGGAGGTGCTCGACGTCATGGTCGAGCTGGCCCAGGACGGCATGACCATGCTCTGCGTGACCCACGAGATGGGCTTCGCCAAGACCGTGGCCGACCGCGTCATCTTCATGGACCAGGGGCAGATCATCGAGCAGGCCCCGCCGGAGACCTTCTTCAACCATCCGGAGTCGGACCGCACGAAGCTGTTCCTGAGCCAGATTCTCGGTCATTAAGCGAGCCCCGGGCACCAACGACAACGGCCCGGACGCCAAGGCGTCCGGGCCGTTCTGGTTTTCCGCAACGATCAGGCGGCGTCGAGGGCGCGCGCCGGGCCGAAGTGCTCGTAGTGGCGACGCTCGTCGGGAATGCCCAGCTCCTTCAGGCAGCGATCCACGGCGGACATGAAGCCCCGGGGGCCGACGAAGTAGCAGCGCGCGCCCTCGGGCAGGTAGCGGGCCAGCAGGTCGCGGTCCACGCGGCCGAGGTGATCGGCGCCGTCGCCGCGCTCGTGCACGCTGACCGCGGTCAGCCGCTCGGGATGCTCGGCGGCCAGGGCCGCGAGCTCGTCGGCGAAGGCGCGCTGTTCGGCGTCCTGGGCGGCGTGCAGATAGACCACCCGGCGACCCTCGGCCAGGGCCTGGCGGGCGATCGGCAGCATCGGCGTCTGGCCGACGCCAGCGCTGGCCAGCAGCAGGGGCTCGTCGCCGGCCACCAGGGTCAGCTCGCCGGCGGGCGGCAGCAGCTCGAGGGTGTCGCCCACGGCCATGGCATCGTGCAGGTGCCGGCTGGCCACGCCGCCGTCCTCGCGCTTCACCGAGATGCGAACGCTGCGGCCGTTGGGCAGCGCCGAGAGGCTGTAGTGGCGATGGACCGGACGGCCGTCGATGGTCAGGCGTACGCCGATGTACTGGCCGGGGAGGTGCTCGGCCACCGCGCCGCCGTCGGTGGGCTCCAGCACGAAGGAGCGGATCACCGCGCTTTCCTGGCGCGTCTCGGCGAGGCGGAACTCGCGCGGGCCGCGCCAGCCGCCGGGACGGTGTTCGAAGGCGCGGTAGCGCTGTTCCTCCAGCTCGATCAGCCGGCCGGCCAGCTCCTCGTAGAGCGCGCCCCAGGCGTCGGCGATCTCCGGCGTCACGGCGTCGCCCAGCACCTCGCCGATGGCCGCCATCAGGCACTCGCCGACGATCGGATACTGCTCGGGGCGGATGTCCAGCGACACGTGCTTGCTGACCACCGTGGCCAGCGCCTCGCGCACCCGCTCGGGGTCCTGGCGCAGCTGCACGTAGGCCAGCACGGCGGCGGCCAGCGCCCGCGGCTGGCCGCCGTTGGCCTGGTGGGTCTGGTTGAACAGCGAGGCGACCTCGGGATAGCGCGCGAACATCAGCGGGTAGAAGCGCCGGGTGATGGCGTCGAGATGCTCGGCGACCACCGGAGCGGTGGCGGCGATCAGGCTTTCCTGGGCGTGGGTCAACATGGGCGGGCTCCTGGGGATGGGCGGCGTCTCTTAAAGATGCATTTAAATTACATCTAAAAGAGGCGGGCGAACACCCAGGCCCCTGGTCCAGATTGTCGCAGTCGCGCCTCGTGCCGATCCCGATCGGGATCCGGCTCCGCCCCGAGGCTTGCCCGGACGTCGCCGGGAGGGAGACAGGCGGCTAGGCTTCAAGGCAGGCGAAGCAGCGGCGGGGAATCGGGCATGGATATCATCAAGGTCTTCGATGCCAGCTACGCGCGCGCCCTGGCCCACGAGATCGAGGGGCAGGGCTTCTTCGATGCCTTCTACCGGCGCTTCCTGGACGGCTCGTCGGAGGTGGCCGAGAAGTTCCGCGACATCGACATGGCGCGCCAGCAGGCGATGCTCAAGAAGTCGTTCTACCACCTGCTGAGCCTCTACGCGGCCAGCCACGACGGCGACTACCTGGCGCGGGTGGCGATCCGCCACAGCCGCAGGCATCTGGACATCCGCCCGGCGCTCTACGACCGCTGGCTGGAGACGATGATGGCGACGCTGCGCGAATACGATCCCGAGTGCGGCGACGAGCAGGAGCTGGCCTGGCGCCTGGTGATGGCGCCGGGCATCGCCTACATGAAGTTCCACTACGACCGGGAGGCGCCGGTGGGAGATGAAAAGACATGAAATGAAAGTGCCCGCCTGATGGACAGGCGAGCACCCTATCTTTTTTCGTATGACGGTTTCGGATCAGCTGGTCGGCTGGGTATGTCGCGGGTGGTTCTCTTCGGCGGCGGCCTGGCAGGCGCCTAGGTCGGTGGCGATGGCCTCCCCCTGCTCCTGCCAGTGGCGGCGCTCCTCGGCGCTGGCCTTGGGCGAGAACAGCCCGGTCTGGGCATAGAACACGCCGATGATCGGCGACAGCCAGCAGGCGAAGGCCAGCGGAATGTACAGCAGGTTCTCGACATTGCCGTCGGCGATACCCAGCCCCAGCGCGCTGATCACGAAGGCCCCGCCGGCGTTCCAGGGCACCAGCGGTGACATCAGGGTGCCGCCTTCCTCGATCGCTCGCGACAGGTTCAGGGTCGAGTAACCGAGGCCTCGGTAGGTGGGGGCGTACATGCGGCCGGGCAGGGCGATGGACAGGTAGGGGTCGCCGGCGACCAGGTTGGTGGACAGCGAAGTGATCATGGCCGAGGTCTGCACGCCGCGGAAACTGCGCACCCGGGCCATGATGGCGCGAATGATCGCTTCGAGGCAGCCGGTCTTTTCCAAGGCGCCGCCGAAGCCCAGGGCGATCAGCACCAGCGAGATGGTCCACATCATCGACTGGATACCGCCGCGGTTGAGCAGGCTGTCGATGGCGCCGACGCCGGTGTCGATCGTATAGCCATAGTTGGCGTAGGTGACCACTTCATGCAGGCCGGCTCCCTGGACGAGCATGGCGGTGACCGCACCGGCCAGGACGCCCGCGAACAGCGAGGGGATAGGCGGCATGCGCTTGACCGCCAGGGCGATCACCAGCACCGCGGGCAGCAGCAACCAGGGCGAGATGGTGAAGTTGGTCTCGAGGGCCGTGGTGATGGCGGTGATCCGGTCGAAGGAGGCGTTCTGGTCATCGATCAGGGTGAAACCTGCCCCCAGATAGATGGCCAGGGCGATCAGCATGGCGGGGATCGTCGTCGGCATCAGGTTCTTGATGTGGGAGAAGATATCGGTGCCGGTGACGGCCGGCGCGAGGTTGGTGGTGTCCGACAGCGGCGAGACCTTGTCGCCGAAGAAGGCCCCCGAGACCACGGCGCCGGCGGTCCAGTACATCGGGATGTCGAAGCCCGCCCCGATGCCCATCAGTGCCAGCCCTACCGTACCGACCGTGCCCCAGGAGGTGCCCAGCGACAGCGACACCACCGAGCACAGCAGCATGGCTGCCGCCAGGAACACGGTCGGCGAGAGCAGCGTCAGGCCGTAATAGATCAGCGATGGCACGGTGCCGCTGGCGATCCACACGCCGATGATCATGCCCACACAGATCAGCACCGAGACGGACGGCAGGGAAACGTGAATGACGTGGAAGATGCCTTCCTCGATGCGCTTCCACGAGAAGCCCAGCTTGATGCCCACCAGGGAGGTGATCGCCAGGCCGATGGCCAGCGGGATGTGCGGGGTGAAGTCGCCGAAATGGAAGATCTGTACCCCGATGGCGACGAGGGTCAGGATCACCGGGGTCAGGGCCAGCAGCAGTCCCGGTGCCTGACGATGGACAGACGATGTTGTTGTTGGGTCGGTCATGTTGTTTTCCTTGGTCTCGATGACGTGTCAAAGGCGATCGATCAAGCGTGACATCCTGGTCGTCATATCTCCTGGCGAGGGTCGACGGCTCTCAGATCAATACCCTCAGGCATTGGCCGGTGTGATAGAGCGTGAAGCCGCTCTCGTAGCCGGAGCTCCAAAGGGGCTTGGCGCGTATCGGCTTCGGGGTGCGGATCGGCAGCGGCAGCAGACTGTCGTCGCCGTTGGCCAGGTAGTGGGCGAAGCCCTTGCCGACGACCGTGCCGGTGGTGATGCCGCGTCCGTTGTAGCCCGAGGCGGCCAGGATCCCGGGCGCGGGTTCGAACAGCCGCAGGGTGTGGTCGGGCGTGAAGGCGATCCGTCCGGTCCAGGTGCATTCCCAGTCGACGCGCCCCAGCTGGGGAAAGTAGTGGCGCTGGATGCGGTCGGCCCAGCCGCGGACATAGGCCTGAGGCCGGCCATCTCCCTTGCCCAGGCTGCCGAGGATCAGTCGACCCTCGCTGTCGCGACGCATGCTGCTGAGCACCATGCGGGTATCCCAGGCGCCTTGTCGCTCGGGCAGGATATCGCCGGCGATCTCGTCCGGCAGCGGATGTGAGGCGACCTGGAAGAAGTGACCGGGGAAGAAGTGCCGGCGCACCTGATTCCAGTGATCTTCGGTATAGGCGTTGGTGGCGATCACCAGGCGTGGGGCAGTGACGCTGCCCTCGGCGGTGGTGACGCGCCAGTCCGAGCCGTGTCGCGCGATCCCCGTCGCCGCACTGTGGCCATGCAGCCGTGCACCTGCGGCGGCGGCAGCCCGGGCCAGCCCACGAGTGTAGGCCGCGGGGTTGATGGTGCCGGCCCGACGATCGAGCAGGGCGCAGCGAATGCGCTGGGTGCCCGTCTTCTGCCGGCAGGCCTCGTCCTCCAGCAGCTCGACGGGCGCGCCGCGCCGCTGGAACTGGTCTACGCGGCGCGCTAGTTCCTGCTCTCCCTTGGCGTTGTGCGCCAGATGCAGGGTACCGCTGCGCGTCGCCCGGCAATCGATGGCGTGGCGTTCGATCAGCGAGAAGACCTCGGCGGGGGCGCCGCCGAGGATCGCATTGGCGCGCTCACCGTCCCGCTCGCCCAGGGCCTCGCAGATGTCGTCCGGGGGGATCCACAGCCCCGCATTGACGAGGCCTACGTTGCGCCCCGAGCCACCGCTGGGAATCTCCCCCGCCTCGAGCAGGGTCACCCCGACCCCGGCCTCCGCAAGGTGCAGGGCGGTGGACAGCCCGGTGATGCCGCCGCCGATCACCGCCACCTCGGAGGTGTGGTCGGCCTGCAGCGGCGCCAGCGGCAATGTCGGCTCGGGGGAGGTGTCGTGCCACAAACACCCTTCCTTCATGACGCCTCCTGTCTTGTCATTGGATGGAGCCCTGATCGGCGAAGTGCGTGACGCTGCCGCCGTCCCCGACGAGGCCGGGAACGGCGGTCGTGTTCAGTCGAACTTGATGCCCTGGGCCAGCGGCAGTTCGCGGGAATAGTTGACGGTGTTGGTCTGGCGACGCATGTAGCTCTTCCAGACATCGGAACCGGACTCGCGGCCGCCGCCGGTCTCCTTCTCGCCGCCGAAGGCACCACCGATCTCGGCGCCGCTGGGGCCGATGTTGACGTTGGCGATGCCGCAGTCGCTGCCCTGGTCGGAGACGAAGGCCTCGGCCTCGCGCACGTCGGTGGTAAACACGCAGGAAGAGAGCCCCTGGGGGACGTCGTTCTGCAGGGCCAGCGCCTCGTCGAAGTCGCGGTAGCTCATCACGTAGAGAATCGGGGCGAAGGTCTCGTGCTTGACCATCTCGTCCTGGCGCTCCACCTCGACGATAGCCGGGGCCACGTAGTAACCATTGGGGTAGTCGTCGGCCAGCTTCCGCTCGCCGCCGAAGACGCTGGCACCCTGCTCGCGGGCCTTGCCCAGCACCGACTGCATCTGGTCGAAGGCCTGGGCGTCGATCAGCGGACCGACCAGGCTGCCGCCCATCGGGTCGCCGATGGTCACGCCGGCATAGGCCTTCTTGACCCGCTCGAGGACCTCATCGCGCACGGATTCGTGGACGATCAGGCGGCGCAGGGTGGTGCAGCGCTGGCCGGCGGTGCCCACCGCGGAGAACAGGATGGCGCGCACGGCCATGTCCAGATCGGCGCTGGGTGCCAGGATCATGGCGTTGTTGCCGCCTAACTCGAGGATGCTGCGGCCGAAGCGGGTGGCCACGCGGGGGGCGACCTCGCGGCCCATGCGGGTGCTGCCGGTGGCGCTGATCAGCGGCACGCGGGGGTCGTCGGTGAGCACCTCGCCGGCCTCACGCGCGCCGATGATCACCTGACTGAGGTCCGCCGGTGCCTCGTCGCCGAACTCGGCCATGGCGCGCTCGAGCAGCGCCTGGCAGGCCAGGGCGCACAGCGGGGTCTTTTCGGAGGGTTTCCACAGCAGGCTATTGCCGCAGACCAGCGCCAGGGCGGCGTTCCAGGCCCAGGGCGCCACCGGGAAGTTGAAGGCGGTGATCAGGCCGATCGGGCCCAGCGGGTGCCAGCTCTCGCGCATGTGGTGGCCGGGGCGCTCCGAGGCGATGGTCAGGCCATACAGTTGGCGGGACTGACCGACGGCGAGGTCGCAGATGTCGATCATTTCCTGCACTTCGCCGAGGCCTTCCTGGTAGATCTTGCCGCATTCCAGGGTCACCAGGGTGCCGAGATCTTCCTTGTGGCGGCGCAATTGCTCGCCGAACAGGCGCACCAGTTCGCCGCGGCGCGGGGCCGGCACCTGGCGCCAGGCCTCGAAGGCCGACTGGGCGCGGTCGATGCGCGCCTTGACCTGCTCGCCGCCCTCCAGTGCCACCCGGCCGAGTTCGCCGCCGTCGGTGGGTGAGGTCACGGCATAGTCGCCGTCCCGGTACAGGGATTCGCTGACCCCGAGGCGCTGCATGATGGACTCGATCATTCTTCCTCCTACTGCTCATATGGGTGTGATGGGAGACGCGAGCAGTATTGCTGGGGTTGCGAGCGAGCCTCAAACGACGTTTTATACGGAGGTCATTCTATTTTTTCTTGTAAGGGTCGAGATGAGCCGTCGCCACCTGCCTACCCTCTCCGCCATGCAGTGTTTCGAGGCTTCGGCCCGGCACCTGAGTTTCACCCGCGCCGCCGAGGAGCTGAGCCTGACCCAGAGCGCCGTCAGCAAGCAGGTCGCGCAGCTCGAGTCGGTACTCGAGCATCCCCTGTTTCGCCGGGTTCGCAAGCGGCTGCAGGTCACCCCGGAGGGGTCGCTGTACCTGACCGAGGTGCGCAAGGTGCTGGCCCAGGTCGAGATGTCCACCCGCTACATGCAGTCCTACGGTGGCCAGAGCGAGGTGCTCAACGTCACCACGCTGCCGACCTTCGGTGCCCGCTGGCTGATCCCGCGGCTCAACGGTTATCGCTTCCGCCATCCTGGGGTCTACCTGAACATCGCCAACCGGGTGGAGCCCTTCGACCTCGAGGAAGAGCGGGTCGACGTGGCCTTCTTCTTCGGCCATGGGGCCTGGCCGAAGGCGGAGTGCATCAAGCTGCTCGACGAGACCATGGTGCCGGTGTGTGCTCCAACGGTGGTGCCTGTCGGTGGCATCGACAACCCGCTGGCCTTGACCGAGCTGGTGTTGCTGCAGAGCGCGACGCGGCCCGAGGCGTGGCACGACTGGTTCGAGGCCCAGGGCTGCTATACCGTCCACAGCTATCACGGGCCGCGTTTCGATACCTTCTACATGGCGGTGAGCGCCGCCCGGGCGGGCTGCGGCGTGGCGCTGGTGCCCCGCTTCCTGGTCGAGGAGGAGCTGGCGGCCGGTCAACTGACGATTCCCTGGGCGTTCGCGCTGACCAGCCGTGATGCCTATTACCTGGCCTATCCCGAGTACAAGGGCGAGGTCGCCAAGGTGCGGGGGTTCATCGACTGGATCCTCGACCATCTCGAGGCGCCGGCGCACGTTCATGGCGCCCGCCCGGCGAACTAGCCCGATCCGAGGCCAGTCTCGGCGCAGGTCAGCACATGCGAGACGAAGTGGCGGACCTTGGCGAGCTCGCCGAGCGGTTCCGGGTAGACCAGGTAGTAGGCGTCGGGGCTGCGCAGCGCATGGGGCCAGGCGAGACCCAGGCGCCCCGTGGCGAGTTCGGCGTCGACCATGAAGCGAGGCACCAGCGCCAGGCCTCCTTCCGCCATCGCCGTGCGGATCAGCATCTGGAAGGTCTCGAAGCGAGTGCCGTGGTAGCTGCGGGCGGTGGTGATGCCTTGATCGTCGAACCAGCGGTGCCAGGCGTCCGGGCGGGTGGACAGGTGCAGCAGGTGGCAGTCGGCCAGGTCCGAGGCCCGTTCGAGTCGCCAGCGGGCCAGATAGGCCGGCGCCCCTACCGCCACCACTTCCTCATCGAACAGCTTGTGGCACTCCAGACTGGGCCAGCGACCGTGGCCGTGGAAGAAGGCCACGTCGATGTCCTGCTCCTCCAGGTCGAAGGCCTGTACCCGGTCGGTGATGCTCAGGCGGATGCCCGGGTGGGCCGTGAAGAAGGCCGGCAACTGGGCGCTCAGCCAATGGCTGCCGAAGGTCGGCAGGGTCGCTACCCGCAGGACCTCGCCGTGGCCGCTGTAGGTCATGATGGCATTCGCCGACATCTCGATCTGGGCGAGGATCTTGCGCACCTCGGTCAGGTACAACGAGCCCTCAGGCGTCAGCACCAGGGTGCGACGGACGCGCCGGAACAGCTTGTGCTGGAGGTAGTCCTCCAGTTGGGCGACCTGCTTGCTGATGGCGCTCTGGGTCAGGCTCAGCTCCTCGGCGCCCCGGGTGAAACTCATGTGCCGTGCGGCCGCCTCGAAGCATTGCATGGTAATGGTCGAAGGCAGGTGACGTGCCGTCATGGGGTCTCGGCTCCCGCGCAAAAGCGCCATTCTAGCCAATCGCACGGCCTGATGCCGATGTTGGGGGGGGGCGATAAACCATTCCCATCTGGCATTCATGTCGCCGGTAACGCTGCGGTTTCGACGGCTTTCTTCTTCGTGATCATGAAATTAAGGAATGGATAGCGCGTTTTTTTTCGTTTGAAGCCCTCGTGGGGCGCTGGTTTCATCATCGCTACAACGACTCCCGAGGATTCAAGGAACCGCGCATGGACTTTCCCCACATCAGTGGCTCGCTGGGCATCGTGCATCCCCTCTGCATCGAGCGGGGGCGTAATGCCGAGGTCTGGGACGAGCAGGGCCGGCACTATATCGACTTCATCGGCGGCATCGGCGTGCTCAACCTGGGACATGGTCACCCGACCGTCGTCGAGGCGGTCAAGGTCCAGGTCGAGACGCTGATGCATTCCGCCTTCAATGCCCTGCCGCACCGCGGCTACCTGGAGGTGGTCGAGGCCCTGGATGCCTTCGTGCCGGTGGACTACCCGCTGTCCTGCATGCTCACCAACAGCGGCGCCGAGGCCACCGAGAACGCGCTCAAGGTGGCCCGTGCCGCCACCGGTCGCCAGGCGGTGATCGCCTTCGACGACGGCTTTCACGGCCGAACCCTGGCGGCGCTCAACCTCAATGGCAAGGTCAAGCCCTACAAGAGCCGGCTCGGCGCTCTGCCGGGGCCGGTGTTCCACTTGCCGTTTCCCAGTCAGGACAGCGGCGTGAGTGCCGGCGAGGCCATGGCGGCGCTGACGCGTCTCTTCGAGGTGGAAGTGCCCAGCGACGAGGTGGCGGCGATCATCGTCGAGCCGGTTCAGGGGGAGGGCGGCTTTCGCCTGCTCGATGCCGACTTCGCCGGCCGCCTTCGGTCTTTGTGCGATGAGCACGGCATCGTGCTGATCCTCGACGAGATCCAGTCCGGCTTCGGGAGGACGGGGCAACGCTTCGCGTTCTCCCACCTGGGGATCGGGCCCGACCTGCTGCTGATGGGCAAGAGCATGGCCGCAGGCCTGCCGCTGGCCGCGGTGGCGGGCAAGGCATCGCTCATGGACGCCCTGCCCAAGGGCGGGCTGGGCGGCACCTATTCGGGCAATGCCGTGGCTTGCGCCGCCGCCAGGACGGTCATGAACCTGATGAGCGAAGATCGCCTGCACCAGTGGGGCGAGGCCCAGGAGGCGGCCATCGTCGCGACGCATGATGACTGGCGCGAGCGCTTCCCGATGGTGGGTGCCTTGACCGGGGTCGGCGCCATGCGCGGCATCGTCTTCGAGGATACCGAGAACGCCACGGGCGCCGAGCACCTGGCGGCGCTGCTGGCGGCCGGCCGAGAAGCCGGCGTGCTGCTCATGCCCAGCGGGCGGCGGCGCAACGTGCTGCGTCTGCTGGCGCCGCTGACCATCGAGCCCGAGATCATGGACGAAGGCTTGGCACGTATTACCCGCGCGTTGGAGACGCTGACGCCATGATCGCCCGGCTAGAGACGAGTCAGGCCACCGTCGAGGTGTATCGTCACTTCCTCGAGGCCCTCGCGGACGCCGGCTTCGAGGGCGAGATCGCCCCCGACTACGCCAACCGCACGGTGCTGGCCACCGACAACTCGATCTACCAGCGCCTGCCCCAGGCGGTGATCTATCCCAGCAACGCCACCGATCTCGAGCGCCTGGCCCGGCTGGCCGCTCGCGACGAGTTCCGCCGGGTGGCGCTCGCCCCCCGCGGCGGCGGCACCGGCACCAACGGCCAGTCGCTCACCGACGGCCTGGTGGTCGACGTCTCCAAGCACATGAACGCCATCCTCGACATCGACGTCGAGGCGCGCCGGGTGCGCGTCCAGGCCGGCGTGGTCAAGGACCAGCTCAATGCCGCGCTCAAGCCCCACGGACTGTTCTTCGCCCCCGAGCTCTCCACCTCCAACCGCGCCACCCTCGGTGGCATGATCGCCACCGATGCCAGCGGCCAGGGCAGCTGCGAATACGGCAAGACCCGCCACCATGTGCTCGAACTCGACAGCGTGCTGCTCGGCGGCGAGCGCCTGGTCACCCGCCCGGTGGACGACGACGAGCTCGAGGCGCTGTGCCAGCGCGACGACGCCGTGGGCCGGGTGCATCGCATGGCCCGCGAGATCATCGACACCGAGCGCGAGCGTATCCGCGAGACCTTCCCGCCGCTCAACCGCTGCCTGACCGGCTACGATCTCGCCCATCTGCGCACCGAGGACGGCAAGTTCGACCTCAACAGCGTGCTGTGCGGCGCCGAGGGCTCGCTGGCCTTCACCAGCGAGGCGGTGCTCAACGTGCTGCCGATCCCGAAGCATTCGACCCTGGTCAACGTGCGCTACGCCGGCTTCATGGACGCCCTGCGCGACGCCAAGGCGCTGATGGCAAGCTCCGCCGCCCCCACCTCCATCGAGACCGTGGACGACAAGGTGCTGGGCCTGGCCCAGCAGGACGTCGTGTGGGACAGCGTCGGCGAGTTCTTTCCTGACACCGGCGACACGCCGACCCACGGCATCAACCTGGTCGAGTTCAACGACGACGATCCCGAGCGCCTGAGTGAGCGGGTCGCGGCCTTCTGCGCGCACCTCGCCGAGGACGACAGCGTCACCCGCCTGGGCTACACCCAGGCCGTGGGCCGCGCGGCGATCACCCGGGTCTACGGCATGCGCAAGCGCGCCGTGGGCCTGCTCGGCAACGTCCAGGGCGAGAAGCGCCCGCTGCCCTTCGTCGAGGACACCGCGGTGCCGCCGGCGCAGCTGGCCGATTACATCGCCGAGTTCCGCGCCCTGCTCGACGCCCGCGGCCTGGCCTACGGCATGTTCGGCCACGTCGACGCCGGCGTGCTGCACGTGCGCCCGGCGCTGGACATGAAGGACCCGGCCCAGGAGGCGATGATCCGCGAGATCTCCGACGAGGTCGCCGCGCTGACGCAGAAATACGGCGGCCTGCTGTGGGGCGAGCACGGCAAGGGCGTGCGCTCGGAGTACGCCCCGGCCTTCTTCGGCCCGCTCTACCCGAGCCTGCAGCGGCTCAAGGGCGCCTTCGACCCGCATAACCAGCTCAATCCGGGCAAGATCGCGACGCCTTTCTCTTCATTTCCCCCGCCCGAAGACGCGGGTAGGGCTACTATGCCGCCCGAAGACGCGGCACCCTCAATCCCGCCCGAAACCGCGGGTCTTTCCCACCCGCCCGACGATGCGACTCTCTTCCAACCGCCCGAACACGCGGGTACGGCTCCCTCGGCAGAGAGCGAGACCTCAGAAGCCGAGAACGACGACGAGCAGGCCGTGAAGTGGGTCGACCCGGGGCTTCTGGCCATCGACGGGGTGCCGACCCGCGGCCAGCATGACCGCCGGATCGACGAGCGGGTCTGGCAGGCCCATGGCGACGCCGTCTACTGCAACGGCAACGGCGCCTGCTACAACTACGATCCCGACGACGCCATGTGCCCGTCGTGGAAGGCCACCCGCCAGCGCATCCATTCGCCCAAGGGCCGCGCCAGCCTGATGCGCGAATGGCTGCGCCTGCAGGGCGAGGCCGGCGTCGACGTGCTCGAGGCCTCGCGCGACGCCCGACGCGGCGGCGTCTGGGGCGCGCTCAAGGCCTTCCCCGGCAAGCTGAAGAACACCCTGGCCAAACGCCGCGGCGAGGACGACTTCTCCCACGAGGTCTACGACGCCATGGCGGGCTGTCTGGCCTGCAAGTCCTGCGCCGGTCAGTGCCCGGTGAAGGTCAGCGTGCCGACCTTCCGCTCGCAGTTCCTCGAGGTCTATCACGGCCGCTACCTGCGTCCGCCCCGCGACTACCTGATCGGCGGGCTGGAGTTCATGATGCCGGCGCTGTCCCGCGTCGCGCCGCTCTACAACGCCGCCCTGGGCAACCGCTGGATCAGCCGCCTGCTGGCAGGCCCCGTGGGCATGGTCGACAGCCCCCGGTTGTCCCGGGCGCGCCTCGACAAGCAGCTCGAGGCCTGGGGCGTGCCCGAGGCCACGCCGACCACGCTTGGCCGACTCACCGCGGCCCAGAAGGCCAACAGCGTGGTGCTGGTGCAGGATGCCTTCACCAGCCACTTCGAGTCCCGGCTGGTGATGGACGTGGTCGAGCTGCTCGAGCGCCTCGACGTGCGGGTGTTCGTCGCGCCCTTCGCGCCCAACGGCAAGCCACTGCACGTGCAGGGCTTCCTCGGCGCCTTCGAGCGCACCGCCGAGAAGCAGGCCGAGCGCCTGCGGACGCTGGCCGACTTCGGGGTGCCGCTGGTCGGCATCGACCCGGCGATGACCCTGACCTACCGCCAGGAGTACGTGAAGGCGCTGGGCGCCGAGGCCGTGCCCGAGGTGCAGCTGCTGCCCGAATGGCTGAGTGAGCGGTTGGCAGAGCGAGCGCCCGAGCTGGCGCCGCAGGGCGCCCGCCTCGACGATCCCGGCTACCGGCTGCTCGCCCACTGCACCGAGAAAACCAATGCCCCGGGCACGCCCAGGGCCTGGCAGCGGCTGTTCGCCGCCTTCGGCCTCGAGCTCGAGGTGGTCGCCACCGGCTGCTGTGGCATGTCCGGCACCTACGGTCACGAGGCGCGCAACCTCGAGACCTCGAAGACCATCTACGCCCAGTCCTGGCAGCCCAAGGTCGAGGACCCGGCCAACGCCGGTCGGCTGCTGGCCAGCGGCTACTCCTGCCGCAGCCAGGCCAGGCGGCTCTCGGATGTCGCCCTGCCCCATCCGCTGCAGGGGCTTCTGACCGCGCTCAAACGTGCCACCTGAGGTCCCGTGCACTAAAAACGCTGTGATACTTCCAACAAGAGACCAACGAGGTAGATGACATGACCACTCATTCCTGCGTCTCCGCCGACGAGATCCGCGACCGCTTCTCCAAGGCCATGTCGGCCATGTACCAGGCCGAGGTGCCCCAGTACGAGGCCCTGCTGGCGCTGGTCGACGAGGTGAACCGCGAGACCCTGACGCGCGATCCGGCCCTGGCCGAGCGCCTCGAGGCCTTTGACGAGCTGGGCCGCCTCGGCGTCGAGCGCCACGGCGCCATCCGCGTCGGCAGCGCCGAGGAGCTTTCCATGCTGCGCCGGCTGTTCGCGGTGATGGGCATGCATCCGGTGGGCTACTACGACCTCGCCGAGGCCGGCGTGCCGGTGCACTCCACCGCCTTCCGGCCGGTCGACGACGCGGCGCTGGCGCGCAATCCCTTCCGCCTCTTCACCTCGCTGCTGCGCCTGGAGCTGATCGAGAGCGCCGAACTGCGCGAGCGGGCCGCGACGATCCTGGCCCAGCGCGACATCTTCACCCCCGAGGCCCGGGAGCTGATCGCGCTGGCCGAGCACCAGGGCGGGCTCACCGACGAGCAGGCCGAGCGCTTCGTCACCGCGGCGCTGGAGACCTTCCGCTGGCACCGCGACGCCACCGTGGATTTGGCCACCTACGAGGCGCTGCACGCCGAGCACCGGCTGATCGCCGACGTGGTCTGCTTCCGCGGGCCGCACATCAACCACCTGACCCCCCGCACCCTGGACATCGACGAGGTCCAGCGACGCATGCCGGCGGCCGGCATGAGCCCCAAGGCGGTGATCGAGGGCCCGCCGCGCCGCGACTGCCCGATCCTGCTGCGCCAGACCAGCTTCAAGGCGCTGGAGGAGGCGATCCGCTTCGCCGGCGATCACCGGGGTACCCACACCGCGCGCTTCGGCGAGATCGAGCAGCGCGGCGTGGCGCTGACCGCCGAGGGCCGGGCGCTCTACGATCGCCTGCTCGCCGCTTCCAGGGAGCGCACCGCCGGGCTCGCCCATGAAGATCATCAGCGGGCCCTGGCCGAGGCCTTCGCCGACTTCCCGGACGACGAGGCCACGCTGCGCCGCCGCGGCCTGGCGTTCTTCGAGTACCGGCTGACCGACGCCGGGCGTGCCTCCGGCCCGGTCGACGCCTCGGACCCCGAGGCGCTGATCGAGCGCGGCCTGGTGGTCGCCCGGCCGATCACCTACGAGGACTTCCTGCCGGTCAGCGCGGCGGGCATCTTTCAGTCGAACCTGGGCGACGGCGGCGGTGAGGCCTACGCCGGCCACGCCAACCGTGCGGCCTTCGAGGCCGACCTGGGCGCGGCGGTGACCGACGAGCTCACCCTCTATGCAGAGCGGGAACGCGCCTCGCTGGCCGCGGTGCGCGAGGCGCTGGCCGGCTAAGCCGCCGGCCCCAACGCGCCCGGTTCCGGCGCCGCCTTGCCTCGCGAGGGCGGCGCTCGGCCATGACGGGGTTCCGCCCATGGACCGGGATCCCGCATGCCGCTGCTGTCTCTCCTCGATACGCTGTCGCCGCTGTCCGGCGGCCTCGACCTCACGCTGATTGATCTCGTCCGGCATCAGTGGACACCCCGTTAAGTCAGTACACTGAACGAGGTGAACCATGGCCAGGCAAGCAACGTCGATGAAGTAGACCCGTACCCGCGACTTCCGGGCCTACAGCCAGCGTCCTGCGGCAAGGCCTACGTGCCAAGACAGCCCGCAAGTTCACGACGAACGGCGGCGACAACGCCTGTGCCGAGAGCGTCTTTCACCGCCTCAAGGTCGAGGCCATTCATGGGATCAAAATCTGAATCGATTAAGATGACCGACCAAATTTTTTCGCCACCTAACAATGAAAGATGACCGCGGCCATATGCATCTATCTATCAAGAATAAAATAAGGGGCGGGGGCAGAGTGTCGATGGAGACATTAACAGCCAGCAACAGGTGTCTTGATGTCGGGCATTTTTTTTGGCATCTCTTCCTCAGAAGCAGGAGCGCTGATGATCTTCTCCAGGCTCTCTATGGTCTTGAAGGTACAAGAGCAAGAAATGCTCTGGCACTGATAATAGGCTTCCTTCATCGTTCTCGTGATATAGCGACTCGTTCTCGTGTGTGCCGAACTTTCGCATACTGGACAGCGCATCATAGTGGGTGCCTTTGTTGGTGATGGAAAAATGCATGATAAGCCGAAGTTTTCTTGTCTATATCAATAAGATAAAGCTTATTCACGCATTTATAATCCAACCCTAACCCAAGCACAACCGGAGCGTGATTTTTCATCAATCACACAACATTTCCCTGTTACCAAAGGGGGGCATGTTGTGTGAGAGGTGGGCAAACATGCTTCCCTTTCGACAAGGAATCGCTCATGTTCTTATGAAGCCTCATTCATCAACATGAGTATTACACAATGTCTATCCAAGATAAGATTCAAACCGCTTCCTGGTCTCGTGCAGATGCACTTAAAGTGACGTTCGATGACCCGACCACGACTCAACCCGAGGTCGGCTATGACTTCCCGGTGCTGGACGACGATCTCTTCATCTGGGATACCATGCCGCTCCGGAACCTGAACGGTGATGTGGTATCAGTCGATGGCTGGTCGATCATCTTCACTCTCACCGCTGATCGTAAGCCCGAAGAGTTTACCTATGAAGATGGTAGTTACGATATTGACTCCGACTGGACGGACCGTCATGGGCGGGCACGCATGTGCTACTGGTACGCTAAGGATAGTAAAAGCTGGATCTTTGGCGGGCGGGTAATGCAAGAAGGCGTTTCCCCGACCACGCGAGAGTGGGCTGGCACGCCTATTTTGCTCAACGACAAAGGTGATATGGAGCTCTACTATACCGCCGTCACCCCCGGGGCGACCATGGCGAAAGTCAAAGGCCGTATCGTCACCACGGAAACGGAAGTCGAGCTGCATGGTTTCGATGATGTAAAAGAGCTCTTCACCGCCGATGGTGTCTACTATCAGACAATGGATCAAAATCCGCTCACCAACTTCCGTGATCCTGCTCCCTTCATTGATCCGAATGACGGCAAGCTGTACATGCTGTTTGAAGGCAATGTGGCCGGCAATATCGGTGAGCATGTCATCACTACCGAAGACATGGGGCATGTTCCGCCTGGCTTCGAGGAGGTCGGCGGTGCCCGTTTCCAGAGTGGTTGTGTTGGCATTGCCGTTGCGACCGACCTGACAGGGGATAACTGGGAGCTCCTCCCGCCGCTGGTCACCGCAGTTGGCGTGAACGACCAGTTGGAGCGTCCGCACTTCGTGTTCAAGGATGGGAGGTACTATCTGTTCACCATCAGTCACCAGTACACCTATTCCGATGGCCTGGATGGCCCTGATGGGGTATATGGCTTTGTTAGTGACTCCTTGTTCGGGCCGTTTGAGCCGCTGAACGGGTCAGGCCTTGTGCTGGGCAACCCCTCTTCCCAGCCGTTCCAGACATACTCGCACTGCGTGATGCCGAATGGCCTTGTGACATCCTTTATCGATAGCGTAGAGAAAGGTGGCAAGACCGAAGACTACCGCATCGGCGGCACTGAGGCGCCGACTTTGGAACTCAAGATCGAAGGAAACAACACCTATGTTGTCAAGGAGTACGACTACGGATTTATTCCTCCGATGGGCAATGTGGTAACCAAATAAGGAAGGCGCGATGTATGGTGGCGGACTCTTTGTCCGCCACCTTATAAAGGGCGGGAAAATGGACATATCGAGTGTGATCGTCGTCGCAAAAGATCTCTTCAAGGGAGATTCACTCCTCACAGGAATGCTGGTCTCTGTCGTCATATCAACATTGAGAGTTGTCTCAAAAGGGGGAGGGAAGCTAGAGGTTTTGCTTGAAGCAATGCTATGTGGCTGTTTGACCTTCGTGTCTTACTCCCTGATGAACTATCTCGGTGTGTCTGATGAGTTGACGGTTACCGTAGGAGGCGTCATAGGGTTCATGGGTGTTCAGAAAGTACGCTTTTTCATAGATAAAGCCATCAGCAGCAAGGTATCATAACCATGCTGCACATAGGCTATGGGATCTTTCTTATCTCCTTTAATCAAGAGGCGGTGGAAATAGCTATTACTTTCAGCTTCTAGTGCGTTATCTTGATCATTCCATGATAGATGCTAGTATCGTGTGGCATGATAAATGTCGACCAATAAGCACATGTGGCAAGCGGACAGTAGGGGTCCAGATATGTTAACAGAGCACTTTGACATAGTTGAAGTTAGGCACTCATCACTTTTGAAGGAAGTCAATGAGCTTTTGAAAGAAGGGTGGAGATTGTTGGGAACGTCACATGGCGTTGATGAGAATAGCTATCCCATTGTCATTTATGCATTGGGCCGGGAGGAATAGTGTAGGGCATGGATACACACCAGGCCGTCTCGAGCTCGCCTCTCACCGGCCTATCGTGGATCTCGCAAGTGCTGTCGATGACAGCCCGGGTGGCCTCTCCCGGCAACAACGAGGTGCCCTGTCCAAGAGCGCTGCGCCTCCTGCAAGCGATCGCCGCGACCGCGGTCGGAGGCCTCCTTACTCTGCGTGGCGACATCTGGCCGTGTTCTGCCACCTGCATCAGGCAAGCCCGCCATAACGTCTCGCGGCTGAATTTCCTGCCGGACGAAAACCGACGAATTCTGCCTCCGTCGTGCAAGACGGCACTCTTCATGATCGATATTTTTTAAGCATGATCATTCACCATCAGATCCAGTAACTCTCATGAGAATGTAGATTTCCCCCAATGTTCGAGCAGCATATCGATGAACAACTGGGCTGTACTGGAAATACTATGCGAGTTGCTTCTCACCAGTCCGATGGTGCGCTGAACGCGTGGCTCAGGAAGCTCACGTGAACACAGGGTGTCATGGTCGGGGCCAGGCATGGTCATTTTGGGCAGGATCGCCACGCCAAGGCCTGATTCGACAAGGCCTAGAGAGGTGGAGAGGTGCTGGACTTCGTAGAAGCTATTCAACCTGATGCCTTCAGCCGAGAGCGTATTGTCCAGTAGCATCCTGTTGCCACTGTCTCTGCTCACGGTGATCAACCTGACCTGTTCGAGGTCGGACCATACGATCTGGTCTTTATCCGCCAGGGGATGATCGGAACGTAGCGCTAGAACGAACGGGTCTTGTAGCAGCGGTGTGAAAGAGACTTCGGGGCTTTGTGCGCTGAACATATTGATGCCGAAGTCGGCTTCACCGCTGATGACTTTCTCCAATCCTTCCTTGGCGCTGACATCGAGGATCTTGATGCGGATTCCCGGCCATGCCTCGCTGAAGCCACGTATCACGCTAGGCAAGAAATAGAACGCTGCGGTGGGGATGCAGGCGATGGTGACCGTTCCCTTCTGGTGGGTGGCCAGCTCACGAATGCCCAGGATCGATGATTCGTACTCCTCGATCATGCGCCTCGCACGGGGAAGGAAGTCCGTTCCGATGGGGGTCAGCCGCGTGCGCCGAGTGGTTCGTGCCAGCAGTTCGACCTCCAGCAGCTCCTCGAGCTTTTGAACTCGTCGGGATAGGGCCGGTTGAGAGAGATGGAGACGTTGTGCGGCCTCGTGGAAGGAGCCCAGCTCTGCGACCAGGATAAAGGCTTGTAAATCAAGGAACTCTAGGCGATGCAGCATATCCTTACTCTTGCATGGAGTAGTGGCTATTGATAACAATAGCACATTAATGCAAAAAGCAAATTATTTGGCGCTTTTATTTGCATTTGAGGCATTAAAGGGGCCCTGACATGCTCATATCACAACTTCCAGACGCGATATGGCATGACGACGATGAACAGCATTCCCTGCATGATCATGCGTGGTGGTACTTCTCGAGGCCCTTTCCTGCGTATGAGAGACCTTCCCGACAGCCAGGAAGAGCAAGCCGAGATCCTTCTCAACCTTATGGGATCGGGTCATGCTCTCCAGATCGATGGCATCGGAGGAGGGGATCCGCTGACCAGCAAGGTCGCCATCGTGGAACGTTCCTCCGATCTCGCGGCGGACGTCGACTACCTGTTTGCCCAAGTCGATGTGCTCAGCCGTCGCGTCGATTTCAATCCGAACTGTGGCAACATGCTGTCCGCGGTGGGGCCGTATGCCATCGAGACGGGACTGGTGGAGGTCCAGGAAGGAACCACTATCGTCCGCGTACGCAATCTCAACACCCAGCGCCTGATCGAGTGCCACGTGCCGACGCCGGGTCGTCAGGTAACCTATGAGGGCGATACGCGTATCAGCGGCGTCCCGGGGGAGGCCGCCGGCATCCAGCTCAGCTTCCTCGATATCGTCGGGACCAAGACCGGTGCGCTGTTGCCGACCGGGCAAGCCAGCGACACGATCGAGGGCATCGAAGTGACCTGTCTCGATGCCGCCACTCCCATCATCATGATCGATGCGGCCGACCTCGGCCTCAGCGGCCAGGAATCACCCGCGGAACTGGATGATCATCGCGCCATGCTGGAGCGGCTGGAGCGGATTCGTCGCGAGGCCGGGCATCGAATGGGCCTGGGGGATGTCAGCCAGAGTGTCCTGCCCAAGCCCGTGTTGGTGTCGGCACCGGCCGATGACACCAGTACGCTGTGCACCCGCTACTTCGTGCCTCACCGCTGCCACAAGGCCATTGCCGTGACGGGAGCCATCGCCGTGGCCACCGCGGTCAGTGTCCCGGGCACCGTGGCCAACCGAATCGCGGTGGAGGCGGGAAGACTGGAGGCCGATGGTCAGCTGCCGCAGGTAAAGCTGGAACATCCCTCCGGGTTCATCGACCTGGATGTCGAGCACCGTTGCGGAAACCCTGTCGACATTGCTCGTGTCTCCCTCATTCGCACCGCCAGGAAGATCATGAGCGGGACCATCTTCTACTCGCTTCCTTCCGCCCCCGGCCCGGATATGCTGACGTCAAAAGCCAGCTGAATGATGGGATCTCCACCATCAACCGCCATGACAACGACAACACGCCAGGAGTAATGCCATGAATATCCAAAAGACTGCGACGGCTTCTCTCTCGTTCAAGCGGCTCAAGAAAGCCGCGTTGCTCGGGCTTGCTATCACCGGCCTGGGCCTCACGACCTCCGCCCAGGCTCAAGACCCTGAAGTGCCCGGTAACATCAAGTGGACCATTCCCTTTGGCGTCGGCGGCGGTACGGATGTCTGGGCACGCTTTTTCTCCCCCTGGCTCAGCGAGTCACTGCCGGGAGAGCCGACCATCATGATCGATAACGTGCCCGGTGGTGGCTCCATCAATGGTGCCAACCTGTTCGCCGTGCGTGCGAAGTCGGATGGTAGCCACTGGTTAGGAACCTCGGCCTCGACGCAATATCCGGCCATGCTGGAGGATCCTCGCGTCCGCTACGACTACAGCGATTGGACGCCCATCCTGGCCACACCGACGGGTGGGGTGGTCTACGCCCAGCCCGATCTCGGCGAGACGGCCGAGACGGCGCTGGACGCTCTGCTGGCACAGCCGGTCAAGCTGGCGGCGCAGAACCCCACCGGCGTCGAGCTGCCGGTACTGATCGCCCTGGATATGCTGGGCGCCGACGTTCAGGCCGTGTTCGGCATGCGCAGCCGGGGGGAAGGACGCCTGGCATTCGAGCGTGGTGAAGCCGACATCGACTTCCAGACCACCTCCGCCTATCTGAGCAACGTCACGCCGCTGGTGGAGGCCGGCAAAGCGGTGCCGCTGTTCTCGCTTGGGGCGCTGAACGATGAAGGCGAGATCGTCCGCGACCCGGCGTTCCCTGATCTACCCACCTTCAATGAGGTCTACCAGGCTCGGCATGGCGAGGCACCGACGGGCAATGAGTACCAGGCGTTCCGCAAGTTCTTTGCCTCCGGCTATGCCCTGCAGAAGCTGATCATGGTGCCGAAGGACACCCCCCAGGCCCTGATCGAGACCTATCGCCAGGCGGCCCGTGACTTCGTGGGCACCGACGCGTTCAAGGAAGATGCCGCGGCGCAGCTTGGCCCCTATACGCCGGTCATCGGCGAGACCGTCCAGCGCCACCTTGAAGATGCCATGTCCATCGATGACGCAACGCGCGACTGGCTGGCCGACTGGCTGCAGTCGGAGCACGGCGCCAAGATCTGACCCGCAGTGGATTCTGCCGGCCCATGAGGGCCGGCAACCCTGGCTCCTCTCGATCACACAATACAAGAGCCATACGCCATGCTCGATATCCTTCTCTCCAGCCTGGGGCAGCTCTTCACCCTGTCCCATCTGCTCTTCATGATGCTGGGCGTGCTGGTCGGCCTCGTCGTCGGCATCATCCCCGGTCTCGGGGGCATCGCCGGCATGTCGCTGCTGTTGCCCTTCCTCTATGGCATGGAACCGACGGTAGCCCTTGGCATGCTGATGGGCCTGGTCGCCGTGATCCCCACCGGTGATACCTTCGCCTCCGTGCTGCTGGGTATCCCCGGCTCCAGCGCTTCCCAGGCGACCGTCATCGATGGTTTCTCGCTGGCCAAGCGCGGCCAGGCCGCACGCGCGCTGTCCAGCGCCTTCCTGTCCTCGATGATCGGGGGCATTATCGGTGCCGTCGTGTTGACGGGGTTTATCCTGATCGCCCGTCCGCTGGTGCTGTCGTTCTCATCCTCCGAGCTCTTCATGCTGACCCTGCTCGGCCTGTCGATGGTGGCCGTTCTCTCCGGACGTGACCTCTTCAAGGGGCTGGCCGCCTGCGGCCTGGGCCTGCTGGTGGGCGCCATCGGCATGGCACCGGCCACCGGTGAATTTCGCATGAATTTCGGGCTCGACTATCTCTACGATGGCCTGCCGCTGGTGGTGGTGGGGCTCGGGATCTTCGCTCTCCCCGAGATCGTTGACCTTCTGGTCAAGCGGGGGGCCATCGCCGAAGAGCCATGCAATCTTGGCGAAGGTTGGCGCAATGGCATCCGCGATGTCCGTGAACAGCGTGGTCTCGTGGCGCGCTGTGCCGCTATCGGTAGCCTGATCGGCACCATTCCAGGCCTGGCCGGCTCGGTGGTCGACTGGCTGACCTATGGCCATGCCGTGCAAAGCGCCAAGGACAAGTCCGAATTCGGCAAGGGGGATATCCGTGGTGTCATCGCCCCCGAATCCGCCAACAATGCCTGCGCCTGTGGCGCCATGGTCCCGACCCTGTTGTTCGGCGTGCCGGGCTCGGGCACGGCCGCGGTGTTCCTGGGCGGGCTGTTGTTGCTCGGGCTGCAGCCCGGCGTCGGCATGATCGAGACCCACCTCGACCTGACCTACACCATCATCTGGTCGCTGGCCCTGGCCAACATCCTGGGGGCCGCGCTCTGCCTGGTGCTGGCTCGTCCGGTGGCTAGCCTGACCCGGGTACCCTTCGCCACGCTGGCCCCCTTGATCACGGTGCTGATCATGTTCGCCGCCTTTCAGGCCACGCGCTCCGCGGGTGACCTGCTCGCCCTGGGGGCGGTCGGCGTCCTGGGGGTCCTGTTCAAGCAGGCAAACTGGTCGCGCCCGGCCTTCCTGATCGGTTTCGTGCTGGCCCCGGGAGCGGAGGGCTATTTCTACCAGGCGGTGCAGTTCCAGGGCATGGACGCCTTCATGCGCCCCGGCGTATTGATCATCGGTGCGTTGATCCTGGCCGCCATGTTCATTCCCATGCTGACCGGTGCATGGCGCAAGCGTCGCCAGGCCTCCACGGTCGGCGCCGCCGCCACGGTCCGCCCCGAACCTCCCACCCTGGGTAGCATCGACGTGGTGCTCTTCGTCGCCCTGCTGGGTACGGCTATCGTGGCATGGATCGAGATGGCCGACCTGAGCTTGATCGGCGGCATCATGCCGCGGCTGGCCATCGCGATTCTCGGCGTTTCCTGCTTGATGGAGATCGCCCGCTGCCTGGTGCGCCGCCCCCAGTGGCAGCATCAAGTCATCGGCCTGCATGGCCTCTGGCTGGTGGGCTTCTTTGCCCTGGTAGGTGCCATACTGCTATTCGGCTTCATCACTGCGGCGACGTTGTTCAGCCTCGTTTTCCTGCTGGCCATTGCGCGTCTCAAGCCTTGGGTGGCGGTTTCCATGTCGCTCGGGGTCACGGCCTTCCTGGTGGGCATGGCCGAATTCCTGACGCTGACCTATCCGAGTGGGCTGATCGACCCCTGGCTGTTCGGTTGACCACGTCCTGTCTGACACGTTTACCGTGGGCCGGCGACCATCCGCGTTGCCGGCCCGCGCCACGAAAGGAGCCCCCATGAGCACTTCGTCCCTACCGGAGACGCTGCAGACCCTCGACGCCGCCGGCACCACCTTCCACTACCATAGCCTGCCCAAGGCCGCCGAGACGCTGGGCGACATCGAGCGCTTGCCGATGACGCTGAAGATCCTGCTCGAGAACCAGCTGCGCTTCGCCGATCAGGAAGGCGTCGAGCGCGAGGACATGCAGGCGCTGGTCGACTGGCAGAAGACCGCCTCGTCCGATCGCGAGATCGGCTACCGCCCGGCCCGGGTGCTGATGCAGGACTTCACCGGCGTGCCCGGCGTGGTCGACCTGGCCTCGATGCGCGCCGCGGTCGAGACCCTCGGCGAGCAGCCCTCGCGCATCAACCCGCTGTCGCCGGTGGACCTGGTGATCGACCACTCGGTGATGGTCGACCACTTCGGCGATCCCAGCGCCTTCAAGGACAACGTCGCCATCGAGATGGAGCGCAACCGCGAACGCTACGAGTTCCTGCGCTGGGGCCAGCAGGCCTTCGACAACTTCCGCGTGGTGCCGCCGGGCACCGGCATCTGCCACCAGGTCAACCTCGAGTACCTGGGCAAGACGGTGTGGACCAAGGAGGAGGACGGCAAGACCTTCGCCTATCCCGACACCCTGGTCGGCACCGACTCCCACACCACCATGATCAACGGCCTGGGCGTGCTCGGCTGGGGCGTCGGCGGCATCGAGGCCGAGGCGGCCATGCTCGGCCAGCCGGTGTCGATGCTGATCCCCGAGGTGGTGGGCTTCAAGCTCACCGGCAAGCTGCGCGAGGGCATCACCGCCACCGACCTGGTGCTGACGGTGACCCAGATGCTGCGCAGCCGCGGCGTGGTCGGCAAGTTCGTCGAGTTCTACGGCGACGGCCTCAAGGACCTGCCGCTGGCCGACCGCGCCACCATCGCCAACATGGCCCCGGAATACGGCGCCACCTGCGGCTTCTTCCCGGTCGACGACGAGACCCTCACCTACATGCGCCTGACCGGCCGCGACGAGGAGCAGATCGCCCTGGTCGAGGCCTACTGCAAGGCCCAGGGCCTGTGGCGCGAACCCGGCGCCGAGCCGGTCTTCAGCGATACCCTCGAGCTCGACATGGGCGACGTCGAGGCCAGCCTGGCCGGCCCCAAGCGGCCCCAGGACCGCGTCAACCTGGCCGACATGCCGACGGCCTTCGCCAAGGTGATGGAAGACGACGGCAAGCCGCTCGAGGCGCCCTCCGAGAAGGGCAAGCTGATGTCCGAGGGCGGCCAGACCGCGGTCGGCGTCGAGGAGAGCTACGAGCACCACGACAGCCAGCAGGTCGACCTCGAGGGCGAGGCCTTCCGCCTCGACCCCGGCGCGGTGGTGATCGCCGCCATCACCTCCTGCACCAACACCTCCAACCCCAGCGTGATGATGGCCGCCGGCCTGCTGGCGCGTAACGCCCGGGAGCGCGGCCTCGACACCAAGCCCTGGGTCAAGACCTCGCTGGCCCCCGGCTCCAAGGTGGTCACCGACTACCTGGCCGCCGGCGGCGTGCAGGACGACCTCGACGCCCTGGGCTTCAACCTGGTCGGCTACGGCTGCACCACCTGCATCGGCAACTCCGGCCCGCTGCCCGGCCCGATCGAGCAGGCCATCACCGACGGCGACCTGACCGTGGCCTCGGTGCTGTCCGGCAACCGCAACTTCGAGGGCCGCGTCCATCCCCAGGTGAAGACCAACTGGCTGGCCTCGCCGCCCCTGGTGGTGGCCTATGCCCTGGCCGGCAACGTGCGCAAGGACCTGGCCCGCGACCCGCTGGGCATCGACCGCGACGGCAAGCCGGTCTACCTGCAGGACATCTGGCCCTCCCAGGCCGAGATCGCCGAGGCGGTGGAGAAGGTCCGCACCGAGATGTACCGCAAGGAGTACGCCGAGGTGTTCGAGGGCGACGAGGTGTGGAAGGCCATCGACGTCCCCGAGAGCGAGGTGTACCAGTGGGACGAGGCCTCCACCTACATCCAGCACCCGCCGTTCTTCGACGGCATGGGCCGCGACCCCGCCCCCACCGAGGACGTCCACCGCGCCCACGTGCTGGCCATGCTCGGCGACTCGGTGACCACCGACCACATCTCGCCGGCCGGCGCCATCAAGCCCGACAGCCCGGCGGGCCGCTACCTGCAGGAGCGCGGCGTCAAGCCGGTGGACTTCAACTCCTACGGCTCGCGGCGCGGCAACCACGAGATCATGATGCGCGGCACCTTCGCCAACGTGCGCATCAAGAACGAGATGCTCGACGGCGTGGTCGGCGGCGAGACCCGCCACGTGCCCTCCGGCCAGCAGATGGCCATCTATGACGCGGCCATGCAGTACCAGCAGGAAGGCACGCCCCTGGTGGTGATCGCCGGCAAGGAATACGGCACCGGCTCCTCCCGCGACTGGGCCGCCAAGGGCACCCGGCTGCTCGGCGTGCGCGCCGTGCTGGCGGAGTCCTACGAGCGTATCCACCGCTCCAACCTGATCGGCATGGGCGTGGTGCCGCTGCAGTTCCCCGAGGGCGAGACCCGCGAGACCCTGGGCCTGACCGGCGACGAGCGCGTCTCCATCAAGGGCCTCGACGATCTCGCCCCGGGCGGCAGGGTCGAGGTGACCATCGAGAGCGACAAGGGCGAGCAGACCCTCGAGGCGCTGTGCCGCATCGACACCGCCAACGAGCTGGAGTACTACCGCCATGGCGGCATCCTGCACTACGTGCTGCGCAAGATGATCGGCGCAGCCTGATTGGGGTATCCCCAGGCACTTTGGGAGTGACAGGCCCCGCCGGGGGGTACCGGCGGGGCTTCGACGATCTCTTCCGGCTGGTGCTGACGCTGCTCTCGCTGCGGCTGGTCTGGCTCGGCGTTTCGCGCCTCTGGGGTAGCTGAGCGGAGACTCCGAGAGGGCGACCCGAGCCGGGCGCACGGCTCCCCACGTTGAAAGGCGTTCCCGCAAGGTGCCGCCATCCTCGGCGGACTTGGCGTATCTTGAAGGCAGTGCCGGCACCTCGTCGGCCCCCGACTCGCCGCTGCCGAGGCCGCCCATGCGCCGTTCCTTCTCCCTTCGCGCGCTGACCGCCGTGTCGATCGTCGGCCTGATGCTGATCGTGGCCGGGGTGCTGCTGTGGCACGGCGTCCGCGGTGCCGACAAGATGATGGTCCGCGCCGTGGAGGACACCGGCCGTCAGCTGGCCGTGACCACCGAGGAGCGGGCGCGGCGGCTGATCGACCCGGCCCGGGTGGTGGTGGCGCTGCTGGCCCAGGACGATCTGGCGTCGCGCCAGCGGCTCGTCGATCGCCTGCGCCATCTGCCGCTGCTGGCCGCCTCGCTGGAGGTGCACTCGGCGGCCAGCGCCGTCTACGTGGGCTACGAAGACGGCGACTTCCTGCTGCTGCGCCCGGCCGGGCGGGTGCCGGACGAGCGGCTGCCCGAGGTGCCCGAGGCCGACGAGGCGGTGTATCTGGTGCAGGCGGTCGATCGCGATGCCGGCGGCAACGTCCAGGCCGAATGGCGGCTCTACGATCGCGACCTGAACCTGCTCGGCCGGCGGCTCCAGCCGGGCGACGCCTTCGACCCTCGGGAGCGTCCCTGGTACCGGCGGGCGATGGCGGCCAGCGGCCCCTGGCTGACCGAGCCCTATGCCTTGTTCACCACCCGCGAGATCGGCATCACCCTGGCCCGGCGCAGCCGCGACGGTCGGTCGGTGGTGGGGCTGGATGCCTCGCTGGCCGATCTCGGCAGCGAAATGGACGCGCTGGGCATCACGCCCGGCACCCGGCTGGCGGTGGTGTCCCGCGACGGCCGGCTGCTGGCGCATCCCGACGTGGAGACGCTGCTCGCCGCGCCTGGCGGATCGCCGCGGCTGGCGACGCTGGACGAGCTCGACGATCCGGTGCTGCGGCGGCTCGGCCACCTGACCCGGGACGAGGGTGCCTCGCTGGGCGCCGCGGCCCCGGGAGAGGCGGCCTCCGGCGACGACGCCTTCGGCGCCTCCGCCAGCTTCCGGGTCGACGGCGAGGACTGGTTCGGCATGCGCCTGCCGTTCCGCATCCCCGGCGTGGAGCCGGCCACGCTGCTGATGGTGGTGCCGGAGCGCGAGCTGCTCGCCGGCACCCGCGAGCTGCTGTGGCAGCGTTCGCTGGTGGCCGTGCTGCTGGCCCTGGCGCTGCTGCCGCTGGGCGTGTGGGTCGGGCATCGGCTCAGCCGCCCGCTGAACGCCCTGGCCGAGCAGGTCCGGGCGCTGGGCGACTTCGACTTCTCGGCCTGCCGCGGGGTGCGCTCGCCGGTGCGCGAGGTGCAGCAGCTGAGCGGCGCCCTGACGGGCATGGCCGAGGGCATCGCGGGCTTCCAGCGCATGACCCGCACGCTGAGCCGCGAGCCGCGGCTGGACACGCTGCTCGCCACCGTGCTCGAGGACCTGCTGAACATCACCGACAGTCGTCACGGCGCCATCTATCTCGAGGACGAAAACGACGCCACCCGCTTCGTCTGCGAGGCCGAGCGGGGCCAGGGCGATCCCGACGATCCGCTGCCGGCGTGCCTGACCCTGAAGGCCCCCGAGGAGGGCGGCATGGCGGCGCTGGAGCGCCGGGCCGCGGCCAGCGGCTATCTGGTGCAGCCGCTGTGCAATCGCAGCGGCCATCGCATGGGGCTGCTGGTGCTGGCGCTGCGCGAGTCGGGGCAGGGCGGCGATCGCTCCTGGCGGCGCTTCGTCGAGGAGCTCTCCGGCGCGGCGGCGGTGGCGATCGAGACCCGTCGACTGCTGGAGGGCGAGAAGCGCCTGCTGGATGCCATCGTCGAGCTGATCGCCGGCGCCACCGACGCCAAGTCGGCGCATACCGGCGGCCACTGCTCGCGGGTGCCGCAGCTGGCCGAGATGCTGCTGGAGGGCGCCCATCGCATGACCACCGGCCCCTTCGCCGACGAGACGCTGGACGACGAGCGCCGCACCGCCTTCCACCTGGCGGCCTGGCTGCACGACTGCGGCAAGCTGACCACGCCCGACGAGGTCATGGAGAAGGCCACCAAGCTGGAGACCCGCTACAACCGCATCCACGAGATCCGCACCCGCTTCGAGGTGCTGTGGCGCGACGCCGACGTCGCCTACTGGCGCGGGCTGGCCGAGGGCGGCGACGAGCCCACGCTGGCCGCGGCGCGCCGGCGCCGGCAGGCCGAACTGCAGGAGGCCTTTGGGCGGGTGGCCGAGCTCAACCGCGGCGGCCAGGCGGTCGATGCGGACGGCCTGGCGCGGCTCGAGGCGATCGCCGACTGGCGCTGGTGGCGCCACTTCGACGACCGGCTCGGCGTGTCCGAGGAGGAGGCCGCACGATTGGCCCGCGAGCCCGAAGCCCCGCTCCCCGCCGAGGAGCGGCTGCTGGCCGACCGCCCCCGGCATCGCCTCGACTGGGCCGTCGCGCCGCCGCCGGTGGCCGAGGACGACCCGCGCAACCGCTGGGGCTTCGCCATGCAGCCGCCGGAGGTGGCCGGCGACCAGGGCGAGCTCTACAACCTGCGGGTGGCGCGCGGCACGCTCAACGACATCGAGCGCTTCCGCATCCAGGAGCACATCGTCCAGACCGTCATGATGCTCGAGTCGCTGCCCTGGCCGGCGCACCTGCGGCGGGTGCCGACCATCGCCGGCAACCATCACGAACGCATGGACGGCCAGGGCTATCCGCGCCGGCTGGTGCTGGCCGAGGCCAGCCTGGAGGAGCGCATCATGGCGGTGGCCGATGTCTTCGAGGCGCTGACCGCCGCCGACCGGCCCTACAAGCCGGGCCTGACGCTGTCGCGCTCGCTGTCGATCCTGGCCGGCATGGCCCGCGACGGCCATCTGGACCCCGATGTCTTTGCCCTGCTGCTCGAAAGCGGCGTGTGGCGCGACTATGCCGCACGCTTCCTGGCCGCGGCGCAGATCGACGAGGTGGACATCGAAGCGCTCAAGCACGAGGCTGGATGTCCGACAACGAAAAGTGGAAATGGCGCTGCGGGCCGCGTTTCGTCCTGTACAGGGCAGGCCCCTAGGTCATAATGCACTTATAAAGCGCGTCATTTTTCAGGGGAACACCGATGCTGCCGACTCAGATTTCCGGCTGGCGAGCGAGTCTGCTTGCCGTCCTCGTCATGGTCAGCCTGCTGCTGGCACCGCTCGCCCAGGCCGAGAACCCTCGCTACGCGGGGATCGTCATCGACGCCGATACCCACGAGATCCTCTACGCCGAGAACGCCGATGCGCCGCGTTTCCCGGCCTCGCTGACCAAGATGATGACCCTCTACCTGCTGTTCGAGGCCATCGAGGGGCGCAGCATGAGCCTGGGGCAGCCGCTGCCGGTCTCGCAGGCGGCCGCGGCCATGCCGGCCACCAAGCTCTACCTCAAGCCGGGCGACAGCATCCCGGTGGAGACCGCCATCGAATCGCTGGTGGTGCGCTCGGCCAATGACGTGGCGGTGGTCATCGCCGAGGCGCTGGGCGGCAGCGAGCGTCACTTCGCGCGGATGATGACCGAGCGCGCCCGCGAGCTCGGCATGGGCCGTACCACCTTCCGCAACGCCTCCGGCCTGCCGGACGACGCCCAGGTCACCACCGCCCGCGACATGGCCGTGCTGGCGCGTCGGCTGATGCTCGACTTCCCGCAGTACTATCACTACTTCTCGCTGCAGGACTTCACCTGGCGCGGCAACACCTACCGCGGCCACAACCGCCTGCTGGCCAACTACCCGGGCGCCGACGGCCTCAAGACCGGTTTCATCCGCGCCTCCGGCTTCAACGTCGCCACCTCGGCGGTGCACGACGGCCGGCGCATGCTCTCGGTGGTGATGGGCGGCTTCACCGCGGCCTCCCGCGATGAGCACATGGCCGACCTGCTGAATCGCGGCTTCGCCCGCGCCGCCCTGGCCGACGGCCACGGCTGGCTGGCCCGCACCGAGATCGCCGACGAGCGGCTGATGCCGCTGCCGGGCCGCACCCTGCCGCCGGCCGGGCAGATGCTGGCGAGCCGCGACACTGCCGCGCCGGCCGCGACGTCGGCCGCCGCCCAAGCGCCCGAACCGGCCCCGACGCCGGCGGCCAGCGAGCCGGCCAGCGCCGCCGCGCCGGGGCCGGTGGTGCAGGACGCCGCCGCGCCCTCGCCGGACGAGACGATCGTGGCCTCGGCACCGAGCGCCGACGCGCCCATCGGCGGCTCGGCCGAGGCGGATCCGCTGACCGCACTGATCGACCGCGACGAGCGGGCCGGCGGCCGCTGGGGCGTGCAGGTCGGTGCCTTCAGCGACGCCGATCACGCCCGTCGCCTGGCCGACCGCGCCGCCGACCAGCTGGCCGCCGAGCTGGACGAGGCGCGGGTCGATGTGCCCTGGGCGGAGAGCGCCGGCGTCTACCGGGCGCGTCTGGTCGACCTGGGCGAAAGCCAGGCCCGCAGCGCCTGCCAGCGCCTGCAGTCGCAGGGCATGGACTGCATGGTGGTGCAGGCCTCGCTCTGAGGCGTTCCCGCCGACACGCCGCCCGGCGTTGCCTCGGTCGCGCGAATCGCCTAGCGTAGAGACATCACCCCGTCGGTCCCGCCGACGGGGTGATTTTTTCTTCACTCTGCGCAGGGAGGCCGCGCATGACATCCTCGCTGAAAGGCATCCTGTTCATGTGCGGCGGCGTGCTGTGCCTGGCGCTGGGCGATGCCGTCACCAAGTGGCTGGGTGCGGTGCATTCGCCGCTGCAGATCATCTTCTTCCGCACCCTGGTGTCGCTGCCGCTGATCGTGCTGATCGCGCGCGTCAGCGGCGGCCTGCGCACCCTCGGCACGCGGCGTCCGGGCGTGCACCTGCTGCGCGGCCTGATCTTCACCGCCACCATGATCACCTTCATGTGGGGCCTGGTGCTGCTGCCGCTGGCCACCGCCACGGCGATCGCCTTCGCCGCGCCGCTGTTCGTGACGCTGCTCTCGGTGCCGCTGCTCGGCGAGCGGGTCGACCGTCCGACCTGGCTGGCCACGCTGCTCGGCTTCGCCGGCGTGCTGGTGGTGGTGCGGCCCGGCGCCGCCGGTTTCCAGCCCGCCATGCTGGTGGTGGTCGCCGCGGCGCTGTTCTATGCCCTGACCATGATCACGGCACGCCGCTACGGCGAGGGGGAGCACCTCTGGGCCATGGTCTTCTATACCACCCTGGTGCCCTGCCTGGCCGCCTCCCTGACCCTGCCCTGGGTCTGGCAGACGCCGGCGCCGATCCACTGGCTGGGCTTCCTGGGCGCCGGCGTGCTCGGCGTCGGCGCCATGGTGGGCCTGACCCAGGCCTTCCGCTACGCCCCGGCGGCCATCGCCGCGCCCTTCGACTACACGGCGCTGCTGTGGGCGACCCTGCTGGGCTGGGGCTTCTGGGGCGAGATGCCGGACCCCTGGGTGTTCGCCGGCGGCAGCCTGATCATCGTCAGCGGCCTGGCCATCGCCTATCAGGAACGGCGCGTCAGCCTGAACCGTCGACCCACCCACTGAGGCGCCGACGCAAGCGGCCCCGCACCGGATGGCGCGGGGCCGCAATCCGGGCCATGCTGGTGGGGATGATCGCGGTGGATCTCGCAGCTCATGATGACCTCCTTGGGGGTATCATCTCGTCGAGGCCAGGCGTCACGGTGCTCAGGGCCGCCATGGTGTCATGCCAAGCCTTCACGTCATGATCTCATGCTAGTCCCCGCCCGGCGTTTTTCCAGCCGCTGGGGTTGGCGAACCGCCGACGCAACGAGCTACCATGCCCGCATCGAGCACGGCCCAGGCGGCCGCGTCCTTCCCCATGACCTGCAGGAGCCGACATGCCCCTACTCGACAGCTTTACCGTGGACCACACCATCATGAGCGCCCCCGCGGTGCGCGTCGCCAAGACCATGCGCTCCCCCTCGGGCGATACCATCACCGTCTTCGACCTGCGCTTCAACAAGCCCAACGAGGACCTGATGAGCGAGAAGGGGGTTCACACCCTGGAGCACCTGTTTGCCGGCTTCATGCGCCAGCACCTGAACGGCGACGGCGTCGAGATCATCGATATCTCGCCCATGGGCTGTCGCACCGGTTTCTACATGAGCCTGCTGGGCAGCCCGAGCGAGCAGAGCGTTGCCGAGGCTTGGCAGGCCGCCATGCACGATGTGCTGAACGTCGAGCGCATGGAGGAGATTCCCGAGCTCAACGAGCATCAGTGTGGTACCTACCTGATGCACTCCCTGGAGGAGGCGCAGGAGATCGCCCGGGGCATCATCGACCAGGGCATCGGGGTCAACCGGAACGACGACCTGGCCCTCAGCCCCGAGAAGCTCAAGACGCTCGGCAACGACCTGGGCTGAGTGCCTCGCCGTCCGCCGCGCTCAAGGGGGCGCGGCGGCAGCAATGATCCCCCCACCTTCCGCGCCACGCTCGGCGACAGCATCAGACGCCTCCGCCAAGCGGCGGGGGCGTCGTCGGTGTGTCTCCAGCATCGGGCTGGATCGGACCGCGTCTTCGAAACCGCGGCATGAGCCAGCCGATGGCGCCCCTGCCGCGTCGAGGCTGACGGACCCCCTAGCCCGTCGCGGTTGCGGCAGAAAAGCGCCGCGCGGCGGCCTCCGGGTCCGGGGTGCCGCAGATCGCCGAGACCACCGCCAGGCCGTCGGCACCGGCGCGGCGCACCGCCTCGATGTGCTCGACCTTGAGCCCGCCGATCGCCACCGTGGGCAGCGGGCTGGCCGCGGCCAACGCCGCCAGGCCGTCGACGCCCAGCGGCGCGGCGTGGTCCTGCTTGGTGGCCGTGGCGAACACCGGGCCGAGACCCAGGTAGTCGAGGCGTCCGGCGTCCAGCCGGGCCAGCTGTTCGTGGGTCTGCACCGAGAGGCCGAGGATGGCGTCCGGGCCCAGCGCGGCGCGGGCATCGGCGACCTCGCCGTCGTCCTGGCCGATGTGCAGGCCGTCGGCCCGGCTGGCCAGCGCGACCTCGAGGCGGTCGTTGATGATCAGCGGCACGCCGCTGCCGGCCAGCGCGGCCTTCAGGCGGCGGGCCAGCGGGATCATCTCGGCGTCGCTGGCGTGCTTGTCGCGCAGCTGGACGACGCTCACGCCGCCGCGCACCGCGGCCAGCACGGTCTGCTCGACGCCATGGGCGGCGCACAGCTCGGGGTCGGTGACCAGGTAGAGGGACAGATCAAGGCGCATCGGTGAGCTCCAGGCGGTCGGCCAGCGGCGTGGATGGGGAAGGGGAGAGCGTGTCGGGATCCAGGGCGTAGAGGGCGTCGAGGAAGGCCACGGCGAAGCTGCCGGGGCCGGCGGCGCTCTCGGCGGCGCTTTCTCCGGCCGCGGCGTAGGCGGCCAGCGCCGCCACCGTGGCCGCGAACGGGTCCTCGGCGCCGGCCAGGAAGGCGCCCACCACGCCGGTCAGGGCGCAGCCCATGGTGGTGACGCGGGGCATCAGCGCATGGCCGCCGGCGACCCGCGCCAGGCGCCGGCCGTCGGTGACCAGGTCGACCTCGCCGGTGACCGCCACCACGGCGCCGCTCTCGCGGGCCAGCGCCACGGCGGCGCGCTCGGCGCTGTCGGCGCTGTCGGTGCTGTCCACGCCGCGCCCGCCGCCGCCCTGCCGGGCCAGCGCCAGGATCTCCGAGGCGTTGCCGCGGATCGCGGTCGGCCCCAGCGCCAGCAGCCGGGCCCCGGCCTCGCGACGAAAGCCGGTGGCGCCCACCGCCACCGGGTCGAGCACCCAGGGCGTGCCGGCGCCATTGGCGGCGCGGGCGGCGTCGACCATGGCATCGAGCCAGTGGGGCGAGAGGGTGCCGATGTTCAGCGTCAGGGCGGCGGCCAGGCCGGCGAACTCGGCGGCCTCCTCGCGAGCGTGGACCATGGCGGGCGAGGCGCCCAGCGCCAGCAGCGCGTTGGCCATGAAGTTCATCGCCACGTGGTTGGTGATGTTGTGAACCAGCGGGGTGGTGCGGCGCACGCGCGCCAGATGCGGCGCGGGATCGAGGGAATGCATCGGGCCTCCTGGCGACGGGAGGCGCGGCCGCGAAGTGAGCCGGCACGACTCCCTCCGCCGGCATTATCCGGGTCAGGTGGTGAGGGTGCCTCTCAGCCGTGGCGGATCACCGCCACGGCGCCCCTGTCGTCGGGCCTCACTATCGCCCTTCGCCCGAGGCATGTAAAGCCGGCGGGCGTCGCGTCAGGCGGCCAGCTGGAGCACGATCAGGGTCAGCAGGCTGGCCTGGGCGACGGTCTGCAGATCGGCGGTCATGCCGCTGTCTTCCTCCTCGGGTTCGAGGTGGGAGTCGGCGTTCAGGGAGCGCAGCAGCAAGGCGCCGCCGGCGGCCAGGGCGATCAGCGCCAGCGGCAGGCTGCCCACGCTCCAGGGGCCGATCAGCCATTCGATGGCGAGCAGCAGCGCGCCGCCGAGGGCCAGCCACAGCGGGCGGCGCAGGGCGGCGTCGAGGGAGGGGGAGGCAATGGCGGTCATGGCGGGCTCCTGTCCGGGTTGTCGTTGTCCGATCGATGTCACCACGGTAGCGGCCTTGGCTTACCGTCGGCTTAAGCGACGATAAGGGCCGGGCATGACGATGCCATGTCAGGCGCGGGGCAGCCAGACCCGCACGCGCAGCCCGCCACCGGGGGCGTCGCCCAGCGTCAGGCGGCCACCATGGCGCTGCACCAGCCGGTCGACGATGGAGAGCCCGAGGCCGGCGCCGGCCCCCGAGCCGCCGCGGTGGAAGCGCGCCAGCGCCTGCTGGCGGCTCGCCTCGGGGATGCCGGGGCCGCTGTCGTCCACCTGCAGCATCAGCGCCCGGGCCTGGGCCGTCAGCGCCACATCGATGCGGCTGCCGGCGGGGGAGTGGCGGATGGCGTTGCCGACCAGGTTCTTGATCAGGGTGGTGACGGCGCCGGGCTCGGTGGTCAGGGTCCAGTCGGCGTCGTCGGCCTCCAGGTGCAGGCTCTGGCCGTGGTCGGTGGCCAGCGGCATCAGCTCGGCCAGCGACTCGCGCACCTCGCGCAGCAGATCGATGCGCTGGTCCGGGGCGCCCTCCTGCTCCGGGTCCAGGCGCGCCAGGGTCAGCAGCTGGCCGACCAGCCGGGTGGCGCGGGCCAGGCCGTCGCGCAGCAGGGTCAGCGCCTCGCGCCGATCCGCCGGATCCTCGGTGGCCAGGGCGTTCTGGGCGTGCAGGTCGAGCACCGTCAGCGGGGTGCGCAGCTCGTGGGCGGCGTCGGCGATGAAGCGCTTCTCGCGGGAGCGCAGGGCGCGGATGCGTGCCAGCAGGCCGTTGAGGGCGCCGACGATGGTGGCCAGCTCGCGGGGCAGCGGGTCATCGGGCAGCGGCTTGAGGCGGTGAGGGTCGCGGGCCTCGATCTGGGCGGCCAGCCGCGACAGCGGCCGCAGCCCCCAGCCGATCGCCCACCACAGCAGCGCCCCCAGCGCCGGCAGCCCCAGCAGATCCGGTACCAGGGTGCGCAGGGCGATGCCGCGGACCAGCTCGCCGCGCACGTCGCCGCGCTCGCCGACCAGCACCCGCAGGTCGCCGTCGCCGAGGGCGAAGACGCGCCACTTGTGTCCCTTCAGGGTCTCGTCGCCGTAGCCCGTGCGGCGTTCGGTGAAGGGCGCGGTCGGCGCGCCGGCGGAGCGCAGCAGCAGTCGCTCGCCGCGCCAGGCCTGGAAGGCCACCTTGCCCTCGTAGCGGTGGCCGTCGTCCGTGCCCGGGGCGTCGCGGCGCAGCGCGCCGTCGAGGCTCGCCAGCAGCGCCTCGCGGCGGGCCTCGGGCAGCGGCGCGCGCACCAGGCCCTCCAGCAGCCGGGCCTGCTGGGCCAGGCGGGCGTCGAACAGCTCCTCGACCTCGTGGGCGGCGTCGCGGTAGCTGGTCACGCCGATCGCCAGCATGCACAGCGCCACCACCAGCAGCACGATGCCCAGGGTGCGGCGGCGGATCGAGCTCATGTCTCGTCCGACGCCTTGTCCATGATGTAGCCGATGCCGCGCAGGGTGCGGATCAGCTCGGGCGCCAGCTTCTTGCGCAGGTGGTGGACGTGGACCTCGATGGCGTTGCTCTCGACGTCCTCGTCCCAGCCGTAGAGCAGGCGGGTCAGGGTATCGCGGGTGAAGGCGTGGCCCGGGTGGCTGAGAAACTCCTGCAGCAGGGTGAACTCGCGGCGCGACAGCGTGACCGGCTCGCCCCGGAAGGTGACGCGGCGGTTCTCCGGGTCGAGCACCACGCCGCGGTGGCTGAGCTCGCTGCTGGTCAGCCCCTGGCTGCGGCGCAGCAGGGCGCGCAGCCGGGCCTTGAGCTCGGCGACCTCGAAGGGCTTGGTCAGGTAGTCGTCGGCGCCGGCATCCAGGCCCTGGATGCGTTCCTCGATGCCGTCGCGGGCGGTCAGCACCAGCACCGGCACCCGGTTGCCGGCGCGGCGCAGCCGTTCGAGCAGGCCGATGCCGTCGAGCCGGGGCAGGCCCAGATCGAGAATGACGGCATCGAAGGGCTCCTCGTCGCGCAGGGCGTTGAGGGCTTCGATGCCGTCGTCGAGGATGTCGACGGTGTAGTGCTCGGGCTTCAGCGCCAGGCGAATGCCCGACGCCAGGCTGGGATCGTCCTCCACCAGCAGTATGCGCATGGGCGTTCCTTGTCGGTGCTCCGGTCATGCCGATACTCGCCCCGAAGCCCGCGCCTGTCGACCCTGGCGGTTCAGGGTGGCGGAGCGATGAAGCGGCGGATGGTGGGCAGCTGGCGGCGCAGGGCGCGATCGATCAGCCCCGGCCACAGGGCGTTGAGCCGGGCGAAGACCGGCTCGGCGCGGCCCAGGCGGGTCTCCTTGCGACCGCGTTCGATGGCGCGGCGGATCTGGACGGCCACCGTCTCCGGATCGTCCATGGCGTTGCCCAGCGCCCGGTTCATCTCCTCCATGGCCGGGGCGTTCATGGCGGTGCGGGTGGCCCGCGGGGCGATGTAATGCACCGCGATCGGCGAATCCGCGAGCTCGCGGCGCAGCGCCTGGGTGAAGCCGTAGAGCGCGAACTTGGTGGCGCAGTAGGTGGCCTGGCTGGGGTAGCCGATATGGCCGAAGGCCGAGCCCAGGTTGACCACCAGGCCCTGCTCGGCGCGGCACAGCGGCGGCAGCATGGCGCGGGTCAGCTGCAGGGTCGCGGTCAGGTTGATCGCCACCAGGCGCTCGATGGCCTCGTCGTCGCTGTCCTTGAACAGCTCGGCGCGGTTGGCGCCGGCGGCGTTGATCAGCATGGTGCATTCCAGCCGTTCGGCGACGGCCACCAGCCGGGCGCGATCCTCGGCGCGGGTGAGGTCGGCGGGCTGGGCCGTGATCTGGCCGGGATGCAGGCGGCACAGCCGCTCCAGGGCCTCGGCGTCGCGGCCGGTGACCAGCAGCCGGGCGCCGGCGGCGGCGAGTTCGTCGACCAGCGCCTGGCCGATGCCGCCGCTGGCGCCGGTGATCAGCACCCGCTGGCCGGGCCAGCCCTCGGTGAGATAGTGCGGTTCAGACCAGCGCATCGGTCAGCTCCCGGGCGGCTTCGCCCCCCGTGCAGCGGGCGGTGACGCCCCGGAACATGGCGCCGTAGAGGCGATAGACCATGCGCGCGCCCTCGATCACCGCGTTCAGGTCGTCCTCCTCCAGGCGGTCGATCAGCGTCTCGAAGAAGGCCAGATGGCCGATATCGAGGCTGCCGTGGGAGCTCAGGTAGCGCACGGCGTCGTCGGGCAGCCCGAGGCTCGCCTGGAGCCGTTCGGCGGCGCGGGTGGCCACCGCGGTGCTGGTGCCCTCGAGCACCTGGACCATGCCGAAGAAGGCCACCGGATTGCCGTGCTCGATCCGGTCGCGCACGTAGGCCACCATCAGCGTCGTGGCCGGGTCGGGCGTGGCGGCGGCCGCCGCCTCGGGGTCGCCGCCGGCGGCGCGGATGTCGTCGAGGATCCACTGCTCGTGGCCGTATTCCTCCTCGACGTACTCCACCAGGGCGGCGCGCAGCCAGCCCAGCCGGTCGGGCAGGCGAGCGCCGCAGGCCATCATCAGCGGCACCGTGAAGCGCACGTGGTGGTAGGCCTGGCCGAGGAAGGCCAGGTATTCGTCGCGCCCGACCTCGCCCCGCATGGCGCGGGTCATCATGGGCGTGTCGAGCAGCCATTCGCGCTCGGCGCGGGTGGCGGCCTGCAGGCGTTGATAGGCACTCATGAAGTCACTCCTCGGTGGTCGTGATGGGGCGGACGCGATGCGTCGGTCGTGGTGTCGCCCGCACCGGGGCGGGTCAGCCAGCCCCGGTAGGCGGCCAGGATGGCCGCGCGGCGCAGGCGGCCGTTGGCCGTCAGCTGGTCGTTGTGCGGGGTGAAGGGCGCGCAGCGGCGCCATGCGCTCACCCGGGCGTAGTCCGGCAGGGTGGCGTTGGCGGCGGTGATCTCGGCGTCGATGGCCGCGTCGGACAGGTCCGCGGCGGGCACGATCAGCGCCCGGTTATGGGCCAGGGCCTCGCCGTGGACCAGGGCCTGGGCGATGCCCGGCCGGGTGGCGAGCACTCCCTCGACCCACTGGGGATCGACGTTGCGGCCATAGGCGGTGATGAAGACCTCGCGGCGGCGGCCTTCCAGCACCAGGGCATCGCCCTCCCAGCGGCCCAGATCGCCGGTGGCGTGCCAGCCGGCGACCGGCGGCTCGCCCAGATAGCCGAGCATGGTGGCGCCGCTCACCTCGACCTCGCCGTCGGCGCTCAGTCGCACCCGGGCGTGGGGCAGCGGGCGGCCGACGCCGTGGGGCGCCTCGCCGGGCCGGTTGAGGCACACCACCGAGGCGCACTCGGACAGGCCGTAGCCCTCCGCCACCGGCCAGCCGGCGGCCAGGGCTCGCTCGAGCAGCGGCGCGGCGACCCGGGCGCCGCCCACCGCCACCAGCCGCAGCCCCACGGGGGCGCTCGGGGCGGCGTCCACCAGCGCCTGGAGCTGCTGGGGCACCAGGATCAGGCTATGCGGCCGGTAGCGTTCGATGGCGGCCAGCGCGGCCTCGGCGTCGAAGCCGCTGGCGCCCCGCCAGCCGAGCTCGGCGGCGCCGGGCAGCGCCACCCCGGCGCCGAGCCACAGCGGCAGGTAGAGCCCGCCGAGGTTCTCGAGCAGGGTGGCCAGCGGCAGCATCGCCAGGTGGCGCTCGATATCGGCCGGGGCGACCGCCTCGGCGAGGCTGATCGCCACCGCCAGCATCGACTCGGTGTCCAGGCACACGCCCTTGGGGGCGGCGCTGGTGCCTGAGGTGAAGGTGATGCGGGTGGTGCCGGGATGCAGCGCCGGCGGTGACGCCACCGGGCGGGTGGCGATGCCGCCCGGAACGGGCGTGCCGAAGCCCAGTGCCTTGCCGCCGGGGCCGATCCAGGCGTCGAGGCCGGCGCGCGCGACCAGATGGCGGCGCTGGGCGTCGTCGAAGAAGGCCGGCACCGGCACCGCGACGCGCGAATCGGCCAGCAGCGCCAGGTCCCACAGCGCCCATTCGACGCCGTTGTCCAGCGCCAGGCCCACGCGGGTCGCGCCGGCCGCCGCCAGCCGAGCCCGCCGCGCGTCGATGGCGGCGGCCAGCTCGCCGTAGCTCAGCCGCTGCGCGCCGTCCCACAGCGCCGTGACCTCGGGGGCGCGCTCGGCGTGGGCGGTCAGGCGGTCGAGGAAGCGCTCACGCCGGTCGGACATGGTCGCCCTCCCGCAGCGTCGAGAGCAGGCCGGCGGCGCGCAGCCGCTCGCGGGCCAGGCGCAGGTCGCCGGCCATCACCCAGGGGTGCTGATCGTAGTAGTGGCCCCAGGCCTCGCGGTCCTGGCCCAGCCAGGCCGGATCGGCCAGGCGCAGCGGCATCAGCTCGATGCCCAGCCGGCGGATGCCGTTGATCACCGCCGGGATAGCCGTGAACAGCACCCAGTGCAGGCCTTCCTCGGCCAGCTGGTCGATCAGGTAGGGAAACAGCACCCGCTGCAGCCCGCGCCGGCTGCTCACCAGGTTGCCGATCTCGGCGATGCCGCCGCGGGCGATCGGCGTGCCCAGGGCCTGGGTCAGGCTGGCCTCGGCGGAGGCGTCGAGATAGCCCTCCTGGAACAGCCGGCCCTCGTCGGCGCGACGCACGCCCACCGCGGCCACGGGCCGCTCCTGCTGCCACAGGCCGAACAGGCGCGGCAGGTACTGGGTGATGCGGGCATCGTGCTGGGTGGCGAAGCAGTGGCTGACCAGCTGCTCCAGTCGGTGGCGCTCCGACCAGTGGCGGGCTTCACGCCACTCGATCGGCGACTCGGGGGTGGGGCGTATGACGGTCAAGGACATCGGGGTGTCTCCGTGACGATTCCCCGACAGTCTGGGATGTGTAACTTAACCGACGCTTAATATCGCCAAACGCATACGAAAACGCCGGCCCGAGGGCCGGCGTCGTGCGGGTCATGGTGCCGTCGTTTCAGGCGCGGATATAGGCCCAGCCGTCCTGCTGCAGTTCCGCCAGGGTGACCACGGCGGCCTCGACCTCGGCGATGCCGTCGGGATTCTCGAGCCCCTGGGCCTTCAGCGAGTTGCGGCACAGCCGCAGCCGCGCGTCGGTGTCGTCGGGCTCGGCCAGGGCGGCGGCCACGGCGCCGCCGTTGGCGACGATCAGCACCTCGGCCCCGGGGCGGGCGTTCAGCAGGTTGCGGGCGTTGCGCCGGGCCCGGGCCAGGCCATCGGCGGTGGGGGCGTGGAGCAGGACGCGCAGGTCGCTCATCGGGGCTTCCTCGTTCAGTGCTCGCCGATGGCGGCCTCGACGGCCTGCACGGTGTCGGCGAAGTCGGGATGATCGCGGCGCTCGGTGGCGGGCAGCGTGATCTCGTGGCGCGCCACCACGCCGGCCGGGCGGTTCGCTGCCTCGCGGCCGAGCACCACCACCCGGTCGGCCAGCAGCACCGCTTCCTCGATGTCGTGGGTGACGAAGACGATCGCCGCCTCGGTGCGCTGGCGCAGGTCGATCAGCTCCTGCTGCAGGCGCCGGCGGGTGATGGCGTCCAGCGCCGAGAAGGGTTCGTCCATGAACAGCACCCGCGGGCGCACCGCCAGCGCGCGGGCAATGCCGACCCGCTGCTGCTGGCCGCCGGACAGCGTGTGCGGCCAGCGCTCGGCCATGTCCTCCAGCCCGACCAGGGCCAGCGGCTCCAGCGCGCGGCGGCGGCGCTCGTCGCGGGACAGCTCCAGCCCCTCGAGGCCCAGCTCCACGTTGGCACGCACCCGCCGCCAGGGGAACAGCCGCGGGGCCTGGAACACCATCGACCAGGCGCGGCTGTCGGCGTCGCGGCCGTGGGGGATGCTGACGCGGCCGGCCTGGGGCGTCAGCAGGCCGGTCAGGGCGCGCAGCAGGGTCGACTTGCCGACCCCGGAGGCGCCGACGATGGCGATGAACTCGCGCGGGCGAACGGCCAGGTCGACGCCGTCGAGCACCGTGGTGCCGGAAAAGCCGAGGCGGATGCCGCGGGCGGTCAGCACGGGGGCGTCGTCGGCCTCGCGACTCGTGGCGATATCGGGCTGGTTCATGGCTGCCACCTCAGCAGCCGACGCTGCAGCAGGACGAAGAGGAAGTCGAACAGCGCGTAGAGGCCGGCGATGGTGAGCATGTAGACCACCACGATATCGGTGGCCAGCAGGCTCGAGGCCTCCATCATGCGCTGGCCGATGCCGGGAATGCCGAACAGCTCGGCGGCCACCACCGTCATCCAGCCCTGGCCGAGGCCGGCGCGCAGGCCGCTCAGGATGCCCGGCGCGGCGGCCGGCAGGCTGACCCGGGTAAGCCGCGACAGGAAACCGACATGGCCGAAGGCCCGGGCCACCTCGTCGTAGCCCGGGTCCACCGAGCGCACCGCGCTGTGGCTGGCGAAGTAATTGATCCAGAACACGCCGATGCTGATGATGAAGGCCGCCGCCGAGGGGTTGATGCCGAACCAGATGATGGCGAAGGGAATCCAGGCCAGCGGCGGAATCGGGCGCAGCAGCCGCGCCAGCCAGGCGTGCACGGCGTTGAAGCGCGGCAGCAGCGCCGCCGCCACGCCCACGGCGATGCCCAGGAGCGAGCCGATCAGCACGCCCACGGCGTAGTGGGAGAGGCTGGCGGTGACCACCTCGAGCCAGATGCCGTCGGCGATCTCGGCCCACAGCACGCCGGGAATCACCGACGGCAGCGGCACCAGGCTGCCGGGCAGCAGGCCGCTGCGCAGCGCCAGCTCCCACAGCGCGAGGAAGCCGGCCAGGCCGCCGAGGCTCAGCAGGGTGTGTCTGGAACGGCTCATGAGTCGTCGTTCTCGGCGACCACGGCGTCATACAGTGAGGTGTCGAACAGCGCGTCCAGGTCCACCGCCTGGCGCAGCGAGCCCTGCTCGAGCTGGAAGTCGTGCATGCGCCGGGTGCCCTCGCGGATGGCGTGCGGGTCGGCGACGTAGTTCGACGACGGCGAGGCCAGGGCCGCCTCGACGGTTTCCAGCGGAATCAGGCGCTTGCCGACGAATTCGCGCACCGACGGGGCGGCGCCCTCGGGATCCTCGGTGAGCATCTCGGTGGCGCGCAGGTGCAGGGCCATCAGCTGTTTCATCGCCTCGGGATGCTCGGCCAGCGTCTCTTCGCGGGCCGCCAGCACGGCGCCGGGCTGCCCGGGCAGCATCTCGTCGGCGCGGGCCACCACCCGGGCGCCGTCGTCGCGCTGCTGCACCGTGGTCAGGATCGGCTCGAGGATCGAGGCGGCGTCCACGGCGCCGGCCAGCAGCGCCTGCTGCACGCGGTCGGCGCCCATGGCGACGATGTTCACGTCGTCGGTGTCGATGCCCAGCTGCTCGGTCAGCCAGTAGCGCAGCACGGTGTCCGGCACCGAGCCCTGGGGGAAGGTGGCGATCTTGGGCGGGCGACCCTCGGCCTCGGTGAAGTCGGCGATGGCCCGGGCGGCGTCGTCGCTGTCGGCGAAACGCTCGGCCAGCGGGCCGCGGGCGACCACGCCGATCTGCTCGCGGATGCTCGAGGCCAGCACCTTGATCGGCACGCCGTTGGCGCGGGCGACCATGGCCGGGCCGATGCCGAAGTACATGACGTCCAGCTCGCCGGAGGCCAGCGCCTGGACCATGGCCGGGCCGCTGGAGAAACGGGTCAGCTCCAGGTCCAGGCCGGCGTCGTCGGTCCAGCCCTCGCCTTCCATCACGAACAGCTGGGCGACGGGCAGGATCGGCATGTAGCCGACCTCGAGGGTGGTGTCGTCGGCGTGGGACTGGCCGGCCATGCCCAGGGACAGGGCGGCCAGCAGGGCCAGGCGGCGGATGTGTCGGGACATGCGGGGCCTCTACCGGATGCGTAAAAGGATGATGCTACGCGGCATTAACTTATTCCATAAGCCTCTGTTAGGACGATTTGTTCATACTCATATGTTCTTTCTCCCATGTTCTTTCGGCACGGTTCGTCCGGCCGGAAGCAGCGACGCCGGCCCCGGGGCCGGCGTCGAAGCGCTGAAGTGAGTGCTGGCTTACTGCCGGGCTTACTTGCCGGGCTGCTTGACCAGGCGCAGATAGGGTTTCTGCTCGTCCCAGCCCTCGGGGAACAGCTTGGCGGCTTCCTCGTTGCTGAGCGCCGGCACGATGATGCAGTCGTCACCCGGCTTCCAGTTCACCGGCGTGGCCAGCTTGTGCGAGTCGGTCAGCTGCAGGCTGTCGAGCACGCGCAGGATCTCGTCGAAGTGGCGGCCGGTGCTGGCCGGATAGGTCAGCATCAGGCGGACCTTCCTGTTCGGATCGATGATGAAGACGCTACGCACCGTCAGGGTGTCGTTGGCGTTGGGGTGGATCATGTCGTAGAGGTCGCTGACCTTGCGGTCGGCGTCGGCCAGCAGCGGGAAGTTCAGGGCGCAGCCCTGGGTCTCCTGGATGTCGCCGACCCAGGCCTTGTGGTCCTCCAGCGGGTCCACCGACAGGCCGATGGCCTTGGTGTTGCGCTGGTCGAACTCCGGCTTGAGCCGCGAGACCTCGCCGAGCTCGGTGGTGCATACCGGGGTGAAGTCCTTGGGGTGGGAGAACAGGATCACCCAGCTGTCGCCGGCCCACTCGTGGAAGTGGATCGGGCCTTCGGTGCTCTCCTGGGTGAAGTCCGGGGCGATATCGCCGAGTCGCAGTGCCATGGTGTCCTCCTGAATCGTGTTCGAAGTCCGCTGTGTCGGATGGCGTCAGCGGCATCGCGGCGCGATGCCGGCAATCGGAGAGGTCGGATGGACCCCGCTCAGGGCGCCGGTGCGGCGGCGCCCAGGAAACGCTCCTGCCAGTAGTCCAGCGCCAGCGAGGTGACGCTGACCCGGCGGCCGCGCCCCGGGGCGTGGATCATCTCGCCGTCGCCCAGGTAGATGCCGACGTGGCTGGCATCGCCGCCGCCGGCGGTGTCGAAGAACAGCAGGTCGCCGGGGCGCGCCTCGTCGATCGGCGGCAGGCGCGCGAACTGGCGGCGCGAGGTGCGCGGCACCGAGATGCCGGCCCGGGAATAGACCCGCTGCACCAAGCCCGAGCAGTCCAGCCCGCTGGCGTCCGTGCCGCCGAAGCGGTAGGGCGTGCCCAGCGACTGGCGCGCCTCGGACAGGATCATCGCCCGGTCCATCGACAGCCCCTCGGCGTCGCGGGTGGCGAGCTGGGGGCCGGCGCAGCCGGCGAGCGTCAGCAGCATCGCCAGCGGCAGCAGCCGCGCGAGGCGCATCGCGGCGCGGGGCGCCGGGGCGGGTGAGGCTGGAGTCGTTGCCATGGGCATCTCGCGGGGCGTCCGTTTTTCCCTCTCGTCGTTCCCAGCCTAGCCGCCCAGCCCGCGGCTGTGAACATCAGCGGAAGGCGATTCTGGTGCCGTGGGTCAGCATCTCGTCCGGGGTCATGGCATGGCCGGGCACGCCGATCATCTCGTCGCCGCACTGGTCCGCCCAGGTCAGCACGCCGTGGCTCAGGCCCAGGCCGCCCAGCAGGTCGCGGATCTCGCCGGTGCCGAGGTAGGTGCAGGTCTTGCCCTGCTTGTCGGAGAGGGTGGAGATGCCGTTGGCGTGGTGGAAGCGCACCGTGTAGATGCCGTCCATGGATTCCACCTCGACGATCGGCGAGAAGCCGTGGCCGAGGGCGTGGGAGAGTTCCTTGAGGGTGATGTGATCCCCCAGGCTCTGGTCGATGGTGGCCATCTCGTCCTCCTGATGCATCGCGGGTTGTACAGAAAATGTAGAATCAGGTGGCGTCCCCCGCCAGTGACGAATGTGCATGACCCTGGGCGGCGTTCGCCGGAGCCTCCATGGGGCGGGCGTTCGACGGGGAAGCGGCGCTGTGTATAACCTGTGTATCGAAAATTCGCGAGGCACAAGGGGCGCCCCGGGGTGGAAAAGTCGCCGGCGTGCCTCCATACCTGAGGCATCCCTCGGTTCGAGACCTCACCCATGGCATCAGGAGACACCATGAGCTTCAACGGCGAGCAACACCCCGGCGTGAAGACCGCGACCGGCGACACCGACGGCTTCCGCCTCAACCACACCATGCTGCGGGTCAAGGACCCGGAGGCCGCGCTGGCCTTCTACTCCCGGGTCTTCGGCATGAGCGTGCTGCGCCGCCTCGACTTCGAGGAAATGCAGTTCTCGCTCTACTTCCTCGCCAAGCTCGAGGACGGCGATCGGGTGCCGGAAGACACCGACGAGCGCACCGTCTGGACCTTTTCCCAGAAGGGCCTGCTGGAACTGACCCACAACTGGGGCACCGAGGACCAGCCGGACTTCGCCTATCACGACGGCAACGCCGAGCCCCAGGGCTTCGGCCACATCTGCTTCACGGTGCCGGACCTGGGCGCCGCGGTGGCCTGGTTCGACGCCAACGAGGTCGAATTCATCAAGCGCCCCGACCAGGGCAAGATGAAGGACGTGGTCTTCGTCAAGGACGTGGACGGCTACTGGATCGAGGTGGTCGAGGCCGCGAAGATGGCCGGCAAGGGCGACTGACTCGTGGCACGGGCCGTCGCCGAGCGTTGACGGCCCGGCTTGTCGATATCGCCCGGGGGCACTAGGGTCTGTGACGTGTTACAGCACGGCGCAACCCGCCAAGGAGTCCCGATGTCCCTGTCCCGTCGTCCCCTCTCTCTCGTGCTGGCCGGCTCCCTGCTGGCCATGAGCGGCATGGCCCAGGCCGAGGAACCGGCCGAGGTTCGTTTCTCTTCACCGGCCTGGCCCGGTGTGACCGTCAAGACCGAGCTGGCCTCCATCTTGCTCGAGGCGCTGGGCTACGAGCCCCGTGCGGAAGAGCTCGGCTCCACCATCACCTACCAGGCACTGAACCAGGACGAGCTGGATGTCTTCCTCGCCGCCTGGCTGCCCGCCCAGCAAGGCATGTACGACACCGCCACCGACGAGGGCAGCCTGGTCGACCTGGGCAACAACGTCGAGGGGGCCCGCCTCGGCTTCGCGGTGCCGACCTATGTCTACGAGGCCGGCCTGACGTCGGCCGAGCAGCTGGACGATCCCGAGTTCGCCGACCAGCTCGAGCGCACCATCTACTCCATCGAGGTGGGCTCCGGGATGAGCGACACCCTCAATGGCGCGGTAGAGGCCGACACCTATGGCCTGGGCGACTGGACGCTCTCCGAGACCTCCACGCCGGGCATGCTCAGCGCGGTGGACAGCGCCATCGACCGCGAGGAATGGATCGTCTTCGCCGCCTGGACGCCGCACTGGATGAACATCGAGCATGACGTGCGCTACCTCGACGATACCCAGGACATGTGGGGCCCGGACGGTGGCCGCAGCGACGTGAAGACCCTGGTCACGACCCGGTTCGCCGAGGCGAACCCCAATGCCACCCGGCTGCTCGACCAGCTGAGCTTCACCGCCGACCAGCAGAGCGCGATGATTCGTGGCTTCAGCTTCGAGGAGCGCGAGCCCGACGCGGTCGCCCTGGAGTGGCTGCGTGAACACCCGGCGAGGGTCGAGGCCTTCCTCGAGGGGGTGACTACCCGCGACGGCGAGCCGGCCTGGCCGGCGGTGCAGCAGGCGCTGGAGATTCCCGACGCCTGAGGCGCGATGCGCTAGCGCACGACGCGACGAGGCCGCCCTTCGGGGCGGCCTCGCTGCGTTCGGGGAGCCGATCGCCTCAGGCGAAGCGGCGGCTGATCACCAGGCGTCCGCCGCCGAGGCCGGCCTGTACCAGCAGGGCGATGGCCCAGAACAGCGGGAACTCCCAGCCGCCGCCCTCGTTGGAGAAGACCCAGCCGTTGCCGGCGTGCACCCAGGTGGCGCCGAGCAGCGTCGGGATCATGGCCAGGGCGATCCAGCGGGTGTAGACGCCCAGCAGCAGGGCCAGGCCGCCGCCGACCTCGGCGAGGATCGTCAGGTAGGCGAACTCGCCGGGCAGGCCGAGGGACTCGAAGTAGCCGACGGTGCCGGGCAGCGTGAACACGAACACCTTGAGCAGGCCGTGGGCCAGCGTCATCACGCCCAGCGACAGGCGCAGCAGGGTGATGGCCGCCGGCTGCAGGCGGTCGAGCGAGGCCGAGGGGGTGGCGGTGGACACGGAAGCGGAAGCGGGGCGAGTGGCTCGAGTGGTCATGGTCAATCTCCGTCGGGGCGCTGGGGAGCGCGATGTCTTGGTATGGGTGACACTCTAGCCGCGACGTAAACGGAGATAATCTGCCGCCAGGGCACATGACTGTTGCGTTTTAGGTGACAAAGAACGGCGATGCAAAAACGTATGCCCAGGCACTGGCCGGCTAGAGCCCCAGTTCGCGCTCCCATGAGGGCGGCTCCCCCCAGGCCTCGGCGAGCAGCGACAGGAAGCGGTCGACCTTGGCCGGGAGGTGACGGCGGGCCGGGTAGAGGCCGTGCACGTCGAGCGCCGACGGCGGCTCCTCGAGCTCGAGCGGCACCAGGCGGCCCTCGCGGATGCTGTCGGTGACCAGGAAACTCGGCTGCTGGACGATGCCGAGCCCGGCCTCGGCGGCGTGAGTGAGCACGTCGCCGTTGTTGCTCTCCAGCGGGCCGCCGACCGAGACGCCGCTGCCGCCGAACCGCCATTCGCCGCCGCGGCCGCCGGTGCGATAGCGCAGGCAGCGGTGTCGTTCCAGGTCCGCCAGCCGGCGCGGGGCGCCGTGTTCGGCCAGGTAGGCCGGGGACGCGCACAGCACCAGCTTGCAGCGGGTCAGGCGACGGGCCACCAGGGTGGAGTCGGGCAGGCTGCCGATGCGGATCGCCAGGTCGTAGCCCTCCTCGAGCAGGTCGACCCGGCGATCGTTGAGGTCCAGGCGCACCTCCAGGGCGGGATGCTCGACCATGAAGCGGGCCACCAGCGGCGTCAGGTGGCGGGTGCCGAAGCTCATCGGCCCGTTGAGGCGCAGCCGGCCGCGCATCTCGCTGACGCCGCTGCCGACCTCCGCCTCGGCCTCCTCCAGCGACTGCAGGATGCCCTGGGCGCGCAGCAGGTAGCGCTCGCCGGCCTCGGTGAGGTGCAGCCGGCGGGTGGTGCGCTGGAGCAGGCGCACGCCGAGATGATCCTCGAGTTCCATCACCTGGCGCGAGACGCGCGTGCGCGACAGGTCGAGCGCCTCGGCGGCGCGGGTGTAGCTGCCGAGCTCGGCAACCCGCACGAAGGCGGTCATGGCATCCAGCAGGTTCATGGGGGCGCTCCCTGGCGTGGCCGAAGGGCTATCTTCGCACGGCCGCCCCCGAAACGACGACGGCGCCACCCGAGGGCGCCACCCGAGGGCGGCGCCGTGTGGAGCGAGCCTGGCAAGCGGCTCAGTGGTCGTGGTCGGCGTGGTCGTGATCGTGATCGGCGTGGTCGTGGGCCGCGTCCTCGGTGGCCAGGGCGTCGTGCAGCAGCCAGGCGTCGTGGCGCACCATGCCCAGCCAGGTGCTGGCCTCGCCCTCGGACGCCAGGGCGCCGGAGTAGAGGGTGCCGGCGATCGGCAGGCCGGTCTCCTCGGACAGCTGCTCGATGATCGCCGGGCTGGTCATGTTCTCCTGGAACAGCGCCTGAACGCCCTGGTCGTTGATCACCTCGATCAGCTCGGCCATGCGCGCGGCGCTGGGCTCGGCCTCGGTGGAGAGCCCGGCCGGCGACAGGAAGTCGACGCCGTAGGCGCGGGAGAAGTGGTTGAAGGACTGGTGGCCGGTGATCACCGCGGTGTGTTCGGGCAGCTCGCCCATCAGTGCGCGGACCTCGGCGTCCAGGGCATCGATGCGCTGCTGGTAGTCCGCCGCGCGCTCGCGGTAGCCGGCCTCGTGGGCCGGGTCGACGGCGATCAGGCCGTCGCGGATGTTGTTCACGTAGAGCTCGCCGAGGCCCAGGTCCAGCCAGGTGTGCGGGTTCATGCCCTCGTGAGCGTGGGCATGGCCGGCGTGGCCGTGCTCCCCATGATCGTGCGCGTCGTGGTCGTGGTCGTCATGATCGTGCGCGTCGTGGCCGTGCTCCTCATGATCGTGTGCATCGTGGCCGTCGTGGCCGTCGTGCTCGTCATGATCGTGTGCGTCGTGGCCGTGGTCGTCATGGTCGTGCTCCGCCTCGTCCGCGTCGGCGGCCTCGCCGAGCGCCTGCTCGATGCCGTCGGTGGCCACCACGGTCGGCCCCGCGTAGTCGCTGGCCTCGACCAGCCGCGACATCCAGCCCTCGAACTGCAGACCGTTGAGCACCACCAGATCGGCCTCGGCCAGGGCGCGGGCGTCGGTGGGGCGCGGGGTGAAGACGTGGGCGTCGCTGTCGGCGCCGACCAGCGAGGTGACCTCGACGTGGTCGCCGCCGATCTGCTCGACCATGTCGGCGAGCACGCTGAAGCTGGCGAGCACCTGCACGCGCTCCTCGGCCTGGACGGCGGGCAGGGTCAGCAGGGCGGCGGTGCCGGCGGCGAGGGCAGAGGGCTTGGCGAAGGTCATCGGTAGGCTCCGTGGCAGGGAAAGAGACGGGCGAGGCGTCAGTGGTCGGCGGTCGGCGCGTTCAGCGGCGCGGCGCGACGGCGATAGCGGGCGGTGAGACTGTGCTGGCGGCCGAACAGGGCCGAGGCCACGTAGGCCACGCCGGCCATCAGGATGATCGCCGGGCCGGAGGGCAGGCTCAGGTGATACGACAGCAGCAGGCCGCCGGCGCTGGCCACCATGGCCACGCCGATGGCGATGACGATCAGGCCCTCCAGACGATTGCTCCAGAAGCGCGCGGTGGTGGCCGGCAGCATCATCAGGCCCACCGCCATCAGGGTGCCCAGCGTCTGGAAGCCGGCGGTGAGGTTGAGCACCACCAGCCCGAGGAAGAGGCCGTGCACCAGGCCGCCGCGCACGCCCTGGCCGCGCAGGAACAGCGGGTCCAGGCATTCCACCACCAGGGCGCGGAAGATCACCGCCAGCGACACCACGATCAGGCTGGCGATGCCGGTGATCAGCAGCAGCGCGGTGGAGTCCACGGCCAGGATCGAGCCGAACAGCACGTGGGTCAGGTCGACGCTGCTGCCGCCCAGCGACACCATCATCACCCCCGCGGCCAGCGAGATCAGGAAGAAGCTGGCCATCGCCGAGTCCTCGCGGTGGCCGGTCATCTGCGACACGCTGCCGGCCATCACCGCCACCAGGACCCCCGAGAGGATGCCGCCGAGGCTCATCATCGGCAGCGAGAAGCCGGCGAACAGGAACCCCAGCGCCACGCCGGGCAGGATGGCGTGGGACATGGCGTCGCCGATCAGGCTCATGCCCCGCAGCATCAGGAACACGCCCAGCGGCGGCGCGGCCAGCGACAGCGCCATGCCCGCCACCAGGGCGCGCTTCATGAAGCCGTAGTCGAAGGGAGCGGCGAGCCAGGCGTCAAGCAGAGCCAGCATGGGAAACCTCGGGGAAATCGAAGGGCAGGCGCGGGGCGCGGGCCGGCTGGCCGGCGTTGTACTCCAGCAGCGCCTCGGGGCTGACCCAGCGGCCGTGGCCGCCGGAGAGCATCAGCACGTCGTCGGCCAGGCGCGAGAGCTGCTCCATGTCGTGCAGCACCACGATCAGGGTGGCGCCCTTGGCCGCCATGTCGCGCAGCACGTCCATCAGCACCTCGACGGTCTCGGCGTCGACGTTGGCGAAGGGCTCGTCGAGCAGCAGCAGCTCGGCCTCCTGCATCAGGGTGCGGCCGATCAGCGCGCGCTGGCGCTGGCCGCCGGAGAGCTCGCCGAGCTGGCGGTGGGCCAGGTGCGAGATGCCCAGGCGGGCCATGATCTCGCGGCCGCGGCGATAGTGCGGGCCGCAGTAGCCCTTGAAGGCGCCGTGGCTGGGCCAGGTGCCGCTCATGATCAGCTCCTCCACGCTCATCGGGAAGGAGAGGTCGAGGGCCAGCTGCTGGGGCAGCCAGGCGCGGCGTTCCTTGGGCACCTGGCTCTCGACGCGGCCGGACACCGGCGTCAGCATGCCCATGATGGCGGCGATCAGGGTGCTCTTGCCGGCGCCGTTGGCGCCGATCAGCGCGGTCACCGCGCCGTCCTGGAAGCGGCCGTCGAGGTGCTCGAGCACCGTCTGGCCGCCGCGGGCGAGCTGAAGGTCGTGCAGTTGCAGGCGTGCCATCAGGCGAAGCCTCCCGTGGCCCAGGCCACCGCCAGCCACAGGATCGCCAGCGGGGCCGCGACCAGCAGCAGCCGGCGCGGGGCGGACAGCGACATCAGCGAGAAATGGCAGGGCCCTTCGGGGCGATGGCGATGGGAGCGATGCGCCATGGTGATACATCTCCGCGAAAGTGGCATGCGTTATAACATAACACTAGAGGGGCTCGCCAGCGCCGCATCCCGCGACTGGCGCGGCATCGACGCCTGCGCGGCGCGGGGCCCCTGAATCCTGGCAACCTGGCGCCACCCCGGGCCCGCCACGGGCGGCGGACACCGCACCGCCCGCGACCTGACCCGGCGGCGGCCGGCGCGCTACACTACGCGCCCCATCCCGTGTCGAAAGGAATCGAGAGATATGTCCCGCAAGACGCCCCTGCGCTCCCTGCTCGCCGCCACCCTGGCCACCGGCCTGGCCGTGACCGCCGTGCCCGCCTTCGCCACCGGCGCCACCGGCCTCTACCTGGGCGGCGGCCTGGGCCAGATGCACGGCGATCACGACTTCGACGACGAAGCCGACATGGTCAAGCTGACCGCCGGCTACAGCGTCGGCTGGCTGCCGTTCCTCGACCTGGGCGCCGAGCTCGGCTACGTCAACGGCGACAGCCTGAACGGCGAGGTGGACGGCCGCTCCGGCACGCTGGACGTGGAGGCCTTCGAGGCCATGGGCGTGGCCGGGCTGAGCTTCGGCCCGCTGGGCGTCTACGCCAAGGCCGGCCTGGCCGACTGGGACGCCGAGCGTCGCGGCCGCGGCCTGACCCGCGACTATTCCGGCACCGATCCTGTCTACGGCCTGGGCGCGCGCTTCGAGCTGCTCGACCTCACCGGCCGCGTGGAGGTGGAACGCCTCGATGCCGACGAGATCGGCGATATCGACATGGTCACCGCCGGCGTCGTCTACACCTTCTGACCTGACCGCGCCGCCGTGGCGGAATGACGCGGGGCACGCCGATGGCGTGCCCCGCGTCCTGGTTTCCGCTTGCTGTACCCGGGCCGGGCTCCGTCAGGCGCCGAATTCCTCGGTGTCGACGTCCGCCTGGGCGGCCGCACCGTAGCGGCCGCCTTTCACCTGATCGGGCGTCAGCAGGGTGTCCAGCCGGGCGACGGTCGCGGCGTCCAGGCGCAGCGATGCCGCCGCCAGGTTCTCGCGCATGTGCGCGACGGAGCGCGAGCCGGGGATGGGGAGGATGTCGTCGCCCTTGGCCAGCAGCCAGGCCAGGGCCAGCTGGCCGGAGGTGGTGTCCAGCTCCCGCGCCACGGCCTTGAGGTCGTCCAGCAGGCGCAGGTTGTGCGGGTAATGCTCGGCGCTGAAGCGCGGCATGCTGCGGCGCATGTCGCTCTCCTCCAGGCGGGCCGGGTCTTCCACCGCGCCGGACAGGAAGCCCCGGCCCAGCGGGCTGAACGCCACCATCGCCGTGTTCGACTCGCGGCACGCGGCGATCAGCCCGATCTCCGGATTGCGCGTCCACAGCGAATACTCCGACTGCACCGCGGCGATGGGGTGCTCGGCCCGGGCCCGGCGCAGGGTCGCGGCGGACACCTCTGACAGGCCCACGCCGCCGATCTTGCCTTCCTCCACCAGGCGCCCCAGCTCGCCCACGCTCTCCTCGATCGGCACGCGCTTGTCCCAGCGATGCAGGTAGTAGAGGTCCAGGTGATCGGTGCCCAGCCGCCCGAGGCTCGCCTCGCACTGCCGGCGCAGCGTCGCCGGGCGGCCGTCGATCACCTTCTTGCCCTGCTCGGGGTCGATGGCCATGCCGCACTTGCTGGCCAGCAGGATCTCGTCGCGCCGGCTCGCCAGCGCCTTGCCCACCAGCGACTCGTTGGCCGTGGCCCCGTAGAGGGTCGCGGTATCGACGTGGCGATAGCCCATGTCGACGGCCGCCTGCAGGGCGCGCACCGCCTCGGGCTCCGGCATCGGGCTGCCGTAGCCGTGGGAGAGGTTCATGGCGCCCAGGCCGATGCGGGGCGAAGCGACGTCCTTGAGGCGAGCGAACACGGTCGACATGGAGACTCCTCGTGGGGGGTATGGCTAAGAGAGGACAAAGCGGAAGCGAGCATCATGCCGGCTCAGGCCTGGTTGATCCACTGGGCGGGGACATACGATGACTCCGGCACCGATCCGGTCTATGGCCTCGACGCTCGTCGAGCGGCTCGATCTCCCCAGCTGCATCGAGGTGGAACGCTTCGACGCCGACGAGATCGATATGGTCACCACCGGGGTGGTGTATACCTCCTGACGGCTTGGTCGTTGCTGGATAACGCGGGGTACGTGTCAGGCGTGCCCGGTGTCCGAAGATTTTTCATACCGCTCAGTCTTATCATGGAGCGAATTTATCCTGACTGACTATATTTGTAGTGGTTAATCATGGCGCCGATATTTTATACTCATGCCATAAGTACGATTTGGTTTTAAAACTTTTCGGGGGCGCTTGTGAGCTGTATTGAGCAGTTGTCTGATGAAGCCAAGAGCGGGCTTTTTTCAGCCATTTTTTCTAAAAATTATTTTTTGTGGATTGGGTCAGGATTTTCGTACAACTTTGGTTTTGGAAGCTGGGATGAGGTTTTGAATGAAGTTGGGAGAGAGATTGAGTATCCGCTGGAGATAGATGTCGGTAACCCACTTAAAGCAGCTGAGCTTTTGTGTTCATTTTCCATGTATCATCATGGTTATGATGAGTATGCATTTAACTCTTTGGTTTCTAAGTCCCTGCTGGATAAGAAAAAAGAGGGAGTCTTTCCGTCTTGGGTTAAAAAATTTAGTGGTTTTGCTCCTAATACGATTGTAACCACGAACTGGGATGATCAGCTCGAAGAGATTTTTGATCATTTGTCAAATGTGGTTGTGAGAAAAGATCCATCTCCTCAAGTGTCTAATAATGGTAGGAATATTTTTAAAATACACGGAGATGTAGGTCGTCCACAAAGCATTGTGGTGACGCAGAGTCAGTATTTCTCTTTCCAGAGGGAGGATACATATCTTAATAGAAAAATATATACTCTGTTTTCAGAAGCTTCACCCGTTTTTCTAGGTTATAGCCTTACTGACCCTAATATTAGTTTTCTTTATGACGAAGTGTATGCACATCTAGGTGAGCAAAAGCCACCAGCTTTTATGGTTGTGCATCCTTCAGTTGAAGACAAGGTTCTAGAAGAGTCTAAGCTGCTTTTTCAGGATAAAAATATTCATATCATAATAGCTGAGATTGGGGAGTTTTTGGAAGATCTTTCTGAAGAGTATAAAGAGTACAGAAAGTCGTCCCATAGGTTTTTTGAGCAACATAGGAATATTGAGGCTAGGCTCAGGGATCTGATAGGTCTAGTTCTTAGTAAGAAGTCGATAAGAAATGATGATATCCTAGGCACATTTGCAAACAGAGATTCTAGACGGCAGGCTGTAAGCGCTTTTGTTGAAATCTTGTCTAACCAGGTTTTATATAAGGAGTTTGGTGGAGAGCTCCTTTCCCCAGAAAATCGTATTTCGTATCGCGAGATTGATCAGATTATCCAGATTATAATTTGCATGACTAACGAGTCTGGCTACCCAGACCTTGATACGAGAGAAGTTTTCTACAAGTCAGTCATGAAGTTGTGTGCCAAGTCGGATGGTGTGTGGGATTTTTACAGCGCCCGTAAGCCGTTTATGAATATTTTGCGGATATCGCCAGGCTTGGAGAGTGAGATTTTTGAAGGACGCATAGATCATATTGTAGATGTGCTTCGCTGGTCATCTCCAAACGAGATTGGGAAGTGTTGGGCAACCTGGGAGGAGTTTTGCAATAAGGTGCACTGGCTAACAGAGGACGATATTGGTGAGATTGTTAATGAGCTGAGTGGGTCTGGAAGATTTCCTTTTAGGAAATCAGATCGTTTTTGGCTTGAAGAGATAAAGAAGTCTAAGAGTTGCACGGAAATGCAAAAAAGAAAGATTGATGGTTATCTGAGAACCTAATATAGTGAGCTATGGAGAGTGTTTTTTTGAGTTTTTTGTTTGCATGAGACTGTTGTCGCTTTAGAAAGGTTTCACATTTCAGTTTCCGCCGGAGAGAGTCATCACACACAGCCCTCTCCGGCTTTTCCTTTCCTGCCAGCCTTACTCCACCAGCCCACTCAACCGATCCGGGAAGTTGGTAAACATCCCGTCCACGCCCCAGTCGAGCAGGCGCTGCATCTGCTCGGGATCGTTGATGGTGTAGGGATGCACCAGCAGGCCGTTCTCGTGGGCCTGCTCCACGAAGCCGGCGTCGATCACGTCCTCGCCGTCGTAGACGACGTTGGGGCCGATGCCCACGGCGTAGTCGGCGATGGCCTGGAAGTCGGCGTCGGTGATCTCGGCGGGCGGCGGGGTCACGCCGGTCCATTCGGTCAGGCCGCTGCCGTCCTCGGCGGGGGAGTACCACACCAGCTGCACCAGCGGGATGTCGGCGTTCAGCTCGTGGACCTGCGCGAGGCTGTCCTGGCTGAACGACTGGATCACCACCGAACCGGAGGCCACCAGGCCTTCGGCCTCGAGGGTCTCGACCAGGGCGCGCTGCAGCTCGGGGTAGCGCTCCGGCGACTTGGTCTCGATGTAGTAGCGAACGTCGCTGCCGTAGCGGTCGATCACCTCGTCGAGGGTCAGCAGCTCGGCGCCGGCGTAGGCGTAGGCGTCGTCGGCGTGTTCGGGGTGGGCCTGGTTGAACCAGCTGCCGGCGTCCAGCGCCTTGAGCTCGGCCAGGGTGTGGTCCTTCACCTTGCCGCTGCCGTCGGTGGTGCGGTCCAGGGTGTCGTCGTGGATCACCATCAGCTCGCCGTCGGCGCTCATGTGCAGGTCGAGCTCGAGGTAGTCGGCCCCCATCTCGCGGGCCTGCTGGTAGGCCGGCCAGGTGTGCTCCGGCGCATGGCCGCTGGCCCCGCGGTGGGCGATGATCTGGAAGTCCTGCAGGTCGTCGAGCTGCTGCTGGAGGGCGTCGGCCTGGGCCGCGAGCGGGGCGGCGAGGCCGAGCGCCAGGGCGGTGGCGAGGGGAAGGCGGATGGCGATCGTCATGGGAATCCTTTTATTGAATGACCGTGCAATAACGTAGCGCGCCTGGCCCGAGTGAGCAAACCGCCGTCGAGGCGCGGGCTGTCAACGCTGTCTCGACATGCTTCCATGGGAAGATGACCGTTCGATGCCAGCCATCACGCTTTCATCCCCCTGCCATCACCACGAGGAGACACCATGAGCGATTCGTCCCCCTGTTCGTCCCCCGGTTCGTCACCCTATGAGCGGACCCAGGCCGCGCTGGATGCCCTGCACGCCGAGGACCCGCGCCGGGTGGAGGTGGCGGGGGAAACGCTGCCGCTGGAGCTGTGGCATGCGGGGCGCATGAGCGACTGGCTGAACGTGCTCGACGAGGCGCCGGACGAGCTGGTGCGCCTGGCGGTGCACAACCAGCACCTGCAGCGCTGGCAGGTGCCGCGCGGCGACTATCCCGAGGGCCGGGTGGGCTACCTGACCTGGCGCCGCGACCAGGGCAAGCGCGCCGGCGAGACCACCGCCCGGGCGATGCGCGAGGCCGGCTACGCGGAGGAAGACGCCGAGCGGGTGGCGGCGATGATCCGCAAGCAGGGCCTGGGGCGCGACGCGGGCACCCAGGCGGTGGAGGACTGCGCCTGCCTGGTGTTCCTGGAGAACTACTTCGCCGATTTCTCGAAACAGGTCGATCACGACCACCTGATCCGCATCGTGCAGAAGACCTGGAAGAAGATGTCGCCCGGGGCCCACGAGCAGGCCCTGGCGCTGCCGATGAGCGACGAGGCGCGGCGGCTGGTGGAGGAGGCGCTGGCGGGCTGAGCGCCGGCCCGTCGACACGGGGGCGCCGCCGCCGGCATGCCGGCGGCGGCGCAGGGCTCAGGCCCGCTGGGGCTCCAGCACCTGTCGATGCAGCGACTGGCCCGCCGCGTCCTTCAGGGTCACGGTCAGCGTCTCGCTCTCGCCGTCCAGGTCGACCTGGCCGAAGAACTGGTAGCCGTCGGAGGGCGGCAGGTTGGCCTGGCCTTCCGGCGGGGCCTTGTGGAACACCACCTCGGGGCCGAAGGTGGCGTCGAGCTCGCCGGGCCCGAAGGTGCCGGCGTGCAGCGGGCCGCTGACGAACTCCCAGAACGGGGCGAAGTCCTGGAAGCTCGCGCGCTCGGGCGAGTAGTGGTGCGCCGCGGTGTAGTGCACATCGGCGGTCAGCCACACCACGTTGTGGATATCTTCATCGCGGATCGCCTTGAGCAGCTTGGCGATCTCCTGCTCGCGGCCCAGCGGCTGGCCCGGCTCGTCGTTGGCCACGGCCTCGAAGCGATCGCCGTCGCGCACCACCAGGCCGATGGGCATGTCGGAGGCGATGATCTTCCAGGTGGCGGTGGAATCGCGCAGCGCATTCAGCAGCCAGCGCAGCTGCTCCGCGCCGAGCAGGTCGGCGCCGCGCGCCTGACGGTTGCGGTCGTTGGCGCCGCGGAAGGTGCGCATGTCGAGCATGAACACCTCCAGGCCAGGGCCGTAGGCGAAGCGGCGGTGGATGCGCCCGGGCGCCTCGGGGCGCTGGCGCAGCGGCATGTGCTCGAGGAAGGCCTGGCGGCCGCGGGCGGCCAGCAGCGAGGCGTTCTTTTCGGTGTAGCGGTCGTCTTCCAGCAGCTCGCCGGGATACCAGTTGTTGGTGGTCTCGTGGTCGTCCCACTGGGCCAGCATCGGCACCTCGGCGTTGAAGCGCCGCACGTTGGCGTCCAGCAGGTTGTAGACGTGCTGGCCGCGGAACTCCTGCAGGGTCTCGGCCACCTTGAGCTTCTCCGGCGTCACCCGGTTGCGCCACAGGCTGCCGTCGGCGAGCTCGACGCTCTCCTCGAGCGGGCCGTCGGCGTAGACGGTGTCGCCGGAGTGGATGAAGAAGTCGGGGCGCTGGTCGAGCATGGTGGCGTAGGTGGTCATGCCGCCGCGCGCCTCGTCGATGCCCCAGCCCTGGCCCACGGTGTCGCCGGACCACACGAAGCGCACGTCGCGGGGCGTCTGCGGCGGCAGGCGCAGCCGGCCGGTGACCGGTTCGCTGATCGCGCGGTGGTCGCCCAGGGCGGCGAAGCGCACCCGGTAGTGCACCTCGTCCATGCCGCCGAGCCCGGTGGCGTCCAGCTTCGCGGTGAGGCCGCCGGTCGGCAGCGCCTCGGGGCCGTGCAGCCGGCGGGCGGCGCGGAACTCGGGGTTGTCGGCGATCTCGAGCAGCATCCGCGCCGGGCGGTCGACCCGCGACCACAGCATGGCGCGGTCGGCGAGCATGTCGCCGCTCATCACGCCGCCGTCGACCATCGGGCGCCGGCCCTCGGCCAGCACGATGCCGGGGGCGACCAGGCCGGTGCCCAGCGTGGCGCCACCGGCCAGGCCGAGCTTGAGTACGCCGCGTCGCGTCATGCGCATGATCCGTCTCTCCTCAGGGGGGGACCCCTGAGGATGACGGCGGTCGATGACGCCGGCTTGGCAGTCGTGTGACACCGCGGCGACCCTGATCCGCGTCATGCCTTCGGTGCCCGCGCTTGACAGATCGCCCCCTCCTTCCCCATATTTGCATTTGATAATCGTTATCATTAAATGGCTCTATCGGGAGGGTGACATGGCCTATCACATCCGAGCGGCGTCTCGCGGTACCACCCCCAGCCTGCAGATCTGCGATGTCAGCGCCTGCTCGGTGCGCATGGCCTGGCAGCCCTGTATGGCGTCGGGCAAGGAAGAGGACGAGGCCGAGCTGGACGCGCTGCGTCGCGATGAGGCCATCGCCGAACACCTGCGCCGTTTCCTGCGCACCACCGAGCGCTACCTCAAGGGCGAGCTGAACGAGGCGCCTCGATTGGGCGCCTGGCGGCGTGTGTGAAAAGTGTCTGCGCTCGGCTATACGGCGTTAAAAATCGGCTCGTGCGCGAGCCCGGTCAAAGTCCTCATTTACAGCTCGTAAACTCCGGCTTTTGACTCGTGACATCCTGTCACTCGCTCTTCGAGCAGCGGAGCTGCCCAAATCGGCAATCCCTGCCGATTTGTCGCCGATTTTTGCCTTGCGACCCACATGGAAGTGGGAAGTGCGTTGGCCCGTAGGGAAAGGGCCTAGCGCTAGCCTTCGCTCGACGACTTTTCAGCTCTAGATGAGCCGGCGCTCAGGCGTCGCCGAGCGTCACCGTCAGCGTGTCCTCGCTCTCGCAGGGCTTGCCGTGGCGCAGCACGAGGCGCCGCTGGCGCAGGTTCATGACCACCGCGAACAGCGTCTCCATGCGCTCCTCGGCCGGCTGGTCGGGGTTGAAGTGGCGGCAGATCGAGAGCGGGGCGTTGTCGTGGTCGGCGAGCATGGCGAACAGCGCCTCGGCGTCGACCGCCGCGCCCAGCGGCAGCCGTTCGCGCAGTAGCTGGTCGATGCGGCTGAGCCGGGTGCCGGAGTCCGGCCGCGGGAAGTCCTCCACCTGGCAGGTGGCGGTCTCGGCGTAGAGGTGGTTGGTGTGGGTGACCGCGCCGCCGCGGGGCTCCAGCACGCCGGGCAGGCCGGGATGCACCTCGAAGCCGGCGGAGCGGCCGTCGCCGCTGGCGATCAGGAAGTGGGCCGGGGAGCAGACCCGGTCGCGGGTGACCACCCGGGTCGCCGCGTCGAACGACTCGGCCTCGAGGATCTTGCGCAGCGCCACGTGGATCGGCAGCCCCTCGCCCAGGGTCCGCGAGCGAATGGCGTTGAGGCACACGCCGACCCCGTGCTCGTTCAGGCCGATCTTGGCCACCATCCCCGCCTCGCCGACGCTGACCAGCCGTGGCGCGCCCGTCGGGCGCAGCTCCATCGCCACCACGTTGTGCAGCTGGTCGCTGCGCCAGTCCCAGTTCTGGGCCAGCCACTGGGTGCCGTCGCGGTTGATCGAGAGCGCGGTGCAGCCGCCGCTGGCCTGGGTCAGCGAGATCTCGCTGCGGCAGTTGAGGGTGAGGATGTCCTCGAGATCGAGCCCGGCGCCGCGGGCGATGCCGGCCATCTCGTCGAGCATCTCGGGGAAGCCGCGTTCGATCATCGGCACGAAGCGCTCGGCGACGCGGCGGGCCTCGGCCCAGCGCAGGCCGACGAAGTCGTGGAACAGCCGGTCGTAGACCTCGAGGCTCGAGGTGATCAGGGCGGCGTGGGTGCGGCCGTGGGCCTCGCCGATCTCGGCGCGGGAGCCGGAAAAGACGCTGAGCATGATGACCTCCAGAGCGAGAGAGGGAATGCGCTCAGCCTAGCAGGGACGAGAGGGGCGCCGGGCGGAAGCCTCGCCCGGCGCCCCGTGTCCTGCCGAATGGCGGGAAGTGCTCAGCTCTTGCGCGTGGCGTTGTAGACGCTTTCGTCCAGCTCGCCTTCGCTCTTGCCGACCAGGGTGGTGACCATCAGGTCGCCGGCCACGTTGACGCTGGTGCGCGCCATGTCGAGCAGGCGGTCGATGCCGGCGATCACCGCGATGGCCTCCAGCGGCAGGCCGATCTGGGCCATGACGATGGACAGCATCACCAGGCCCGCGCCGGGCACGCCGGCGGTGCCGATCGAGGCCAGGGTGCCGGTGACGATGATCATGCCGTAGTCGGCCAGGCTCAGGTCGACACCGATCAGCTGGGCGATGAACACCGCGACTACGCCCTGATAGATGGCGGTGCCGTCCATGTTGATGGTGGCGCCCACCGGCAGCACGAAGCCGGACACGCCCTCGGAGACGCCGAGGTTGTTGCGCGCGCAGCGCAGCGAGACCGGCAGGGTGCCGGACGACGAGGCCGAGGAGTAGGCCACCACCAGGGCGTCGAGGATGCCCTGCAGGTAGCGCAGCGGGTTCAGCCGGCCGAGCAGCGCCAGGAGCCCGGAGTAGACCAGCAGCACGTGCAGGGCGCTGGCCAGGTAGGCCACGCCGATCACCTTGGCCAGGGGCAGCAGCACCTCGAGGCCGTAGCTGCCCGCGACGTGGGCGATCAGGCCGAACACGCCGATCGGCGCGAAGGCCATGACGATGTTGGTCAGCTTGACCATGGCCTCGGCGAAGCTCTCGAACACGCGCACCACCGGCTCGCCCTTGTCACCGATCAGGGTCAGCGAGATGCCGAGCCCGATGGCGAACACGATGATCTGCAGGATGTTGCCGCTGGCCAGCGCATCGATCGGGTTCTGGGGCACCAGGTTGACCAGGATCTCGCGCAGGCTGGGCGCTTCCTTGGCCTCGACGGCCGAGTCGAAGCTCATCTCCAGGCCGGTGCCGGGCTGGAACAGCCACGAGGCGAACAGGCCGATGGCGATGGCGAAGGCCGTGGTCAGCAGGTAGAGGGCGATGGTGCGGGCGCCGATGCGGCCCATCTTCTGCGGGTCGCGCATGGCGGTGATGCCGACCACCAGGGTCGAGAACACCAGCGGCACGATCAGCATCTTGATGGCGTTGATGAAGATATCGCCGAGCGGCTTGAACACGCTGGCGTCCTCGCCGAGCAGGGCGCCGGTGAGCACGCCGAGCGCCAGGCCGGCGAGGATCTTCTGCCACAGCGGGATGCGCCGCCAGAGGCCGCCGCCGGCGGACGTCGTGGAATCGGACAAGGGGATGGCTCCTTTCTGTTATATCGGCTCTTGGTAGCAGGAAATCATGCCGGAGCGCGATTCTACAGAAAGGAGAGATTAAAAACTTGCGTAAGTGCGGCAGTGACTACTGCCGCGGCAGCACCTCGTCGAGCAGCGACAGGAAGGCCGACCAGGAGCGCTCGTCGGCGCGCTGCTGGTAGCGGTCGCTGTCGAAGACGGTGAAGGCGTGGGGCGCGCCGGAGTAGATCTCGATCTCGTAGTCGACTCCGGCGTCTTCCAGCTGGCGCGACAGCGCGGTGACGTCTTCCAGCGGAATCGACGCATCGGCGCCGCCGTGGGCGACGAGGATCGGCGCGGTGTCGTCGGCATAGCCCTGCCCCTCGGGGGTGGCCAGGCCGCCGTGGAAGGTGGCGTAGCCGTGCACGTCCTCGGCGGCGGCGCTGCGTGCCAATTCCAGCACCACGGCGCCGCCGAAGCAGTAGCCCATCACCACGGTCGGCATCGCCGCGCCCCGGGCGCGGGCCTCGGCCAGCCCGGCCAGGGTCAGCGCGCGCATGCGCTCGCGGTCCTGGTAGAGCTTCGCCGTCTCGGCCTTCTTGGCCTCGGTTTCCACCGGGCGGTTGCCCTGGCCGTAGAGGTCGAGGGCGAAGGCGTCATAGCCCCGCTCGGCCAGCATCTCGGCGCGGCGGCGCTCGTAGTCGGTCAGGCCGTCCCAGTCGTGGATGATCAGCACCGTGCCGCGGGGTTCGTCGTCGGCCGGCGCGAAGTACCCGGTGAAGGCCTCGTCGTCGACGCGATAGTCGATCTCGCGGCCGTCGGCCTGGGCGGTGCCGGCCAGCGCGGCCAGGGTGAGAAGCGTCAGCGGTCGTATCATGCGGTCCTCGGCGATGGTGGTGTGAGGGCCCTCAGTATAGGCGCCCGAGCGAGGTCAGCGTTGAAGCGCCCGTTCGAACGCCGATGTATCCGAAGCGGCGCTTTGACATCAAAGGCTTGGAAGCCGCTCGGGGCCGCCCAGCGTTGGCAGCCGCGGGTTGTGTTTTGGGCGTCGGCCTTCCAGATTGGAAGGGTGTGATTCGCGCAGTGGATGATTCGAGCAACCAGAGCGAGACCAACAATCATGAAGAAACGCGTTCTAGCATCGGCGGTGGCCGCGACCACCCTGGCCCTGTCCGGCATGGCACAGGCCGAGGTCAAGATCGGCTTCCTCGGCGGCTTCACCGGCGGCATCGAGAGCCTGACGCCGCCGATCTTCGACGGCGCCAACCTGGCGGTGGAGCAGATCAACGCCCAGGGCGGGCTGCTGGACGGCGAGGACATCGTCATGCCGACCGGCGACACCACCTGCTCCGACGCCTCGGCGGCCTCCAACGCGGCCGACCGCATGGTCAACACCGAGCAGGTCACCGCCATCGTCGGCGCCCTGTGCACCGGCGCCACCGTGGCCGCGGCCAACAATGCCGCCATCCCGGGCGGCGTGACCATGGTCTCGCCGGCCTCCACCGCGCCGGCGGTCACGGAACTGGACGACAACGACCTGGTCTTCCGCACCGTGCCCTCCGATGCCTTCCAGGGCGAGATGCTGGCCAAGCTGCTGCTCGACAAGGGCATCCAGGAAGTGGCGGTCACCTACGTCAACAACGACTACGGCCGTGGCCTGGCGGACGCCTTCGTGGCCGGCTACGAGAACGGCGGCGGCATGGTGCTGGAGAACCTCGCCCACGAGGACAACCGCGCCGACTATCGCTCCGAGCTCGGCTCGCTGGCCGCCACCGGCGCCCAGACCCTGGTGGTGCTGGCCTACGCCGATACCTCCGGCCAGACCGTGGTCCGCCAGGCCTACGAGAGCGGCATGTTCACCCAGTACGTGGGCGGCGACGGCATGGTCGGCGACAGCCTGGTCGAGGCCATCGGCGCCGACGTGCTCAACGGCATGATCGCCACCCGTCCGGGCAGCCCGGAGCTGCCGGGCACGGCGATGTTCACCCAGCAGGCCAACGAGGCCGGCATCGACCCCAGCGCGGTGTTCGCCGCCCAGGCCTACGACGCCGCCTTCCTGCTCGGCCTGGCCATCGAGCAGAACGGCAGCGCCGACCGTGAGGGCCTGAACGAGGCGCTGCGCAGCGTCGCCAGCGCCCCGGGCGAGGTGGTCCTGCCCGGCGAGTGGGAGAAGGCCAAGGAGCTGATCGCCGCCGGCACCGAGATCAACTACGAGGGCGCCTCCGGCACCCACGAGTTCGACGACAACGGCGACGTGCCGGGCGTGGTGCAGGAGATGCTGGTCGAGGACGGCACCTTCACCATTCAGGGCTACGTCGACGCCGAGGAGTAGGCGCCTCAAAGACGGCGATAAAGAAGCCCCCGGCGGTGACCCGCCGGGGGCTTTTCATTGCGGCGATGCGGCTTAACGGTCAGGCCGGGTAGGGCGCCACGGCGGCCGGCCCTCGGTGTTGGCTTCGCCGCTTCGCGAGGTGGCGTCTCACGCGGCCAGGAACGCCAGGATCTGGCGCGAGGTCTCCTCGGGCTGCTCGTCGGTCACCCAGTGGCCGGCGTCCTTGACCCAGACCAGCTCCGCACCGGGGATGGCATCCGCCAGCATCGGCGCATAGTCCGGCTTCTGGAAGTTGTCCTGATCGCCCCACAGCACCAGGGTCCGGTGCGGGACATGCTTGAGCTCACCGGCGATCGCTTCGGTATATTCCTTGTTGAGGCGGCGCATGTTGCGGAAGAAAGCCGCCTTGCCTTCGGCGCTGTTCCACGGCTTGACGTAGGTCTCGCGCAGCTCCTCGGTCATCACCTCGGGATCGTGCACGCCCTTGGGCATGAAGTCGCGCATGGTGCCGATGAAGGACTCGACGCTGGTCGCTTCCTCCACCCCCGGTTCCAGCAGGCGCTTGAACTCCGGAATCGGCCAGGAATCGAAGCACACGCTGTCGATCAGCACCTGGCGGCGCACCCGCTCCGGGTGGTTGACGGCGAGCAGCTGGCCGATGCCGCCGCCGATGTCATGCGACACGATATCGGCGCTCGACACGCCGAGGGCATCCATCAGCTTGACGATGATGCGTGCCTGGGCGTTGATGGACACATCGGCATCCGGCGGCATGTCGGATTCGCCATAGTTGAGCATGTCCGGCGCGATGACGCGGTAATGCTCGGCGAGCCTGGGCATGACGTCGCGCCACATCAGCTTGTTGGTCGGAATGCCGTGAATCAGGATCAGGGGGCTGCCCTCGCCCATCTCCCGATACGCAATACGGTGGCCCTCGATCCTGGCGTGGCGAGTCTCGACGTTTTCCATTCGGGTGGTCACGTGGCTCATCTCAACCTCGTCTTCTGCGCGATGGCATCGCTTTTCGGCAAGCCGTGTCACGGCTTGCGGCGTGTGACGACGGTCACCCTAAAAGTTTTTGAGTGATCGCTCAATATATTTTTGAGCGATCACTCAAGATCGGCCTTGGCCTTGGCATTGGCGAGGAGGTAAGAAGATAAGAAGGTAAGGGAGTAGGGGAGTCAGGAGGTAAGGAGGTAAGAAGGCAAGTAGGCGAGGGGCGGAATGTATGCCCCTCACCCGTCACCGCCCCATCAATCCACGTGCTTGGTCTTCTCGGGCAGCAGGCCCTTGGGCGCGAAGCGCAGCACCAGGGTGATCAGCAGGCCGATCACGAACACCCGGGCCTGCAGCGCGCGGCTGTCGAGGCTGGCCGGGGCGTCCCAGCCGAAGGTGCTCTCGCCGAAGTTCACCGCCAGCTCCATCAGGAACAGCGCCAGCGGCTCCGACATCAGCCAGATGATGTACACCGCCACGGCGCCGAAGATGGTGCCCAGGTTGTTGCCGGGGCCGCCGAGGATGACCATCACCAGCACCAGGAAGGTGTGGTTCAGCGGCAGGTAGCCCTGGGGGTCGAACAGGCTGTTGAAGCTCGCCAGCACGGCGCCACCGATGCCCATCAGGATGCAGCCCAGCACGAAGATCTCCAGCCGGCGCCGGTTGATGTTCTTGCCCATGGCCGCGGACGAGATCTCGTTGTCGCGGATGGCGCGGATCATCCGCCCCCAGGGGGCATGGTAGGCGCGGTGCAGCAGGAAGAAGATCGCCGCGATCAGCACCGCCGTCACCGACAGGTACAGCGCGCGGGCCAGGGTGAAGCCGACCTCGGCGGGGCCGGGCACCGGCCAGGGCAGCGGCGAGACGGTGGCGGTGCCGCGGGTCAGCCAGTCGGAGTTCTTGAGGAACGCCTTGATGATCTCGGCGATGCCGATGGTGGCGATGGCCAGGTAGTCGCTGCGCAGGCCCAGGCAGACGTGGCCGATGAAGTAGCCCACGCCGCCGGCCAGCACGCCGCCGACGATCCAGCCGACCCAGGACGGCAGGCCCAGGCCGCCGACGAAGCCGGCCTGGGACTCGATCTGCCCGGCCACGCCGCGGAAGGCGCTGATCACCACCAGGTAGAGCACCACGGCCAGCGCCACGGTGATGACGGTGCGCAGCTTCTTCGGCACGCCGAGGCGGTCGAGCCGCGAGGCGCCGAACACCACCAGCGCGGCGCCGACGATATAGCCCAGCACCACGGCGAGCTCGCCGGGCAGTTCGGAGTCCCAGAAGGCCTCGTTGACCGGCACGCTGAAGAACATGGCGCAGAAGCCGCCCAGGGCGACGAAGCCCATGACGCCGGCATTGAACTGGCCGGCGTAGCCCCACTGGATGGTCAGGCCCAGGGCCAGGATGGCGTAGCAGGCGGCTTCCACCAGCATGCGGGTGCTGTAGGCGGCGCCCATGATCCCGTAGACGCCGAGCACGGCGACCAGCAGGGCCACGAAGATGACCACCTCGCGCAGCGGGAAGCGGCGCGGGGCGGCGACGGTATCGGTGCGTGTCGTGCTCATCAGATCACCTTGCCCTTGAAGATGCCGGTGGGGCGCCACACCAGGATGGCGACGAGGATGAAGAAGGGCACCACGATCTTGTACTCGGTGCCGACGAAGGCCAGGTTGCCGGGCAGCGACAGCCACTCGGGCAGGCTGTCACGGAAGGGCCGGAGCAGGATGCCCCAGTTGAACACCGCCAGCGTCTCGGCGAAGCCGACCACGAAGCCGCCGGCGATGGCGCCGTAGGGGTGGCCCACGCCGCCGACGATGGCCGCGGCGAAGATCGGCAGCAGCAGGAAGAAGCTGAGGTCCGGCTTGAAGGTCACGTCCAGCGACAGCAGGGTGCCGGCGATGGCGGCCAGGCCCCCGGCGAGCACCCAGGTCACGGCGACGATGGTGTTGGTGTTGATGCCCGAGGCCCGCGCCAGGTCCGGGTTGTCGGACATGGCGCGCATGGCCTTGCCCAGCCGCGAGCGCGACAGGAAGAAGTGCAGCGCCACCACGCTGATCAGCGTCAGCGCGAACAGGTAGAGCTGCGGCTCGGTGATCACCACCGGCACCCGCACGCCCTCGATGGGCAGCGGGATGCGGAAGATCTCCTTGCGGTCGTCGACGTAGAGGCTCTCGCCGCCGGTGCCGGCGAACAGCCGGATCAGCCCCTGCAGCATCAGGGTCACGCCCAGCGAGGCGATGACCATGACGATCGGCTTCACGCCGTGGGCGCGCAGCGGCTTGTAGAAGGTGCGGTCGATGCCCACCGCCAGCAGCGCGGTCAGCGCCATCGCCAGCGGCAGCATGATCAGCGGCGTGGGCACGCCGAGGGCGGCGCCGGCCTGCGGGAAGAGGGTGGTCAGCAGCAGCACCATGAAGGCGCCGAAGGTCATCATGTCGCCGTGGGCGAAGTGGGCGAAGCGCATGATGCTGAAGATCAGCGTCACGCCCACCGCGCCGATGGCGTAGATCGAGCCGGCCACGCTGCCGGCGATCACCACGTTGTTGATGAAGAAGACGAGTTCGTTCACGGGGTCTCTCCGATGTGCCGTCGGGGCGGGCTCAGCCGCCGAGGAAGCTCTTGGCGACGTCCGGGTCGGCCAGCAGGGCCGCGCCGGTGTCGGTGAAGCGGTTCTGGCCGGCGGCCAGCACGAAGCCCTTGTCGGCGATGGCCAGCGCCTGCTTGGCGTTCTGCTCGACCATCAGGATGCCGACGCCGGCGGCGTTGACCTCCTTCACCCGCTCGAAGATCTCGTTCATGTACCGCGGCGAGAGCCCGGCGGTGGGCTCGTCGAGCAGCAGCACCTCGGGTTCGGCCATCAGCGCGCGGCCCATGGCGACCATCTGCCGCTGGCCGCCGGAGAGCTCGCCGGCGGGCTGGTGGCGCTTGTCCTTGAGCGGCGGAAAGAACTCGTAGACCCGGGACAGCATGCGCTTGACGTTGCCGGGCTTGAGGTAGGCGCCCATCTGCAGGTTTTCCTTCACCGAGAGGCTGGGGAAGACGTTGTATTCCTGGGGCACGAAGCCCATGCCCTTCTGCACGAGCCGGTTGGGCGGCAGGTTGTGGATGGGTTCGCCGCGCAGCAGGATCTCGCCCTGGCTGACGCGGAGCAGGCCGAAAACGGCCTTGAGCATGGTCGACTTGCCGGCCCCGTTGGGGCCGACGATGACGCCGATCTCGTCTGCTTCGATGGCCATGTCCACCCCGTTGAGGATGTTCATGCCGCCGTAGCCGCCGTGCACGTCGCGTGCGTCGAGTAGTGGCATAGCTGGCTCTCTGCGTTGTCGTTATCGGGCGGGATCCGGCCGCCCATCGTTGTTGTCGTGTGCCGCTGCCGGCGACCCTTAGGCCGCCGGTGAACCGAAATAGGCCTCGATGACCTCGGGGTTGTTCTGGATCTCCTCGATGCTGCCCTCGACCATCACGCTGCCCTGGGCGAGCACGATCACCGGGTCGCAGAGCCGCGCGATCATGTCCATGTCGTGCTCGATGACCAGGAAGGTGTAGCCCATCTCGCGGTTGAGGCGCTCGATGTTGCCGATCAGATCGCCGAGCAGGGTGCGGTTGACCCCGGCGGCGATCTCGTCGAGCAGCACCACCTTGGCGTCGGTCATCATGGTGCGGCCGAGCTCGAGCAGCTTCTTCTGGCCGCCGGAGAGGTTGCCGGCCAGCTCGTTGCGCACGTGGTGCAGGCCGACGAAGTCGATCACCTCCAGCGCCCGGCGCCGCACCTCGGCCTCCTCGCGGCGCACCTGGCCCGGCTTGAACCAGGTGGCGAACAGGTTCTCGCCGGCCTGGGCGGGCGGCACCATCATCAGGTTCTCCAGCGCCGTCATGTTCGAGAACTCGTGGGCGATCTGGAAGGTGCGCAGCAGGCCCTGGTGGAACAGCGCGTCGGCGGGGCGGTTGGTGATGTCCTCGCCGTCGAAGACGATCTGGCCGGTGTCCAGCGGCAGGGCGCCGGCGATGATGTTGAACAGCGTCGACTTGCCGGCACCGTTGGGGCCGATCAGGCCGGTGATCGAGCCTTCCTCGACCTGGAGGGAGCAGTCGTTGATGACCTGCAGGCCGCCGAAGGCCTTGTTGACGTGTCGGACGTCGATGATGGCTGACATGTCACACCTGTGAGCATTGGGTTGTTGTTATGGGTCGGGCGACGACGCTCATGAGGCGTGTCGCTCGCTCAGGAAGCTGCGACCGGCGGCGAAGGCGCCGACGATCACCACCGCACCGATGGTGGGTATCCAGTAGCCCTGCACCTGAGGAAGGCTGCGCAGGAACACGAAGGCGACGGCGGCCGGGGCCACGAAGCGCACCAGCAGGCGCCAGACCCGGAACCAGCCCTCGCCGGTGCGCATCTCCTTCATCACCTCGCCGTGGGTCAGCACCCAGCCGGCGAACAGCGCGATCAGCAGGCCGCCCAGCGGCATGAAGATGTTGGTGGCCAGCTCCAGCAGCTCGAAGGGGCTGCGGCCGAACCAGCCGTGGAAGGGCGAGTCGCTGGCCCAGGCGTTGAAGCTGAACACCGTCAGCAGGCCCAGCGCCCAGCTGGCCACCACCATGGCGGAGACCGCCTGGGGGCGGCTGAGCGAGAAGCGCTCGACCAGGTAGGCGGCCACCGGCTCGATCAGCGAGATCGCCGAGCTCAGCGCCGCGCCCAGCACCAGCAGGAAGAAGATGGCGCCGAGCAGCGTGCCGCCCGGCATCTCGCCGAAGGCCAGCGGCAGGGTGACGAACATCAGCCCCGGGCCCTCGGCGGGATCCAGTCCGGCGCCGAACACCAGGGCGAAGATCGCCAGGCCGGCGATCAGCGCCACGGCGGTGTCGACGAGGGCCACGGTGAAGGCGGTGCCGGTCAGCGAGGCGTCGCCGGACATGTAGGCGCCGTAGGCCATGATCGCGCCCATGCCGAGGCTCAGGGTGAAGAACGACTGGCCCATGGCTTCCAGCCAGCCCTCGAGGCTCAGGTCGGCGACGTTGAAGGTGAACAGGAAGTCCGCGGCGCCGGCCAGGTCGCCGATCATGGCCGCGTAGGCCAGCACCACCATCAGGATCACGAACAGTGCCGGCATCAGGATGCGCAGGCCGTTCTCGATGCCGCGGTGGACGCCGAGCCCGACCATCAGCGCCGAGGCGCCGATGAACAGGCTGTGGTAGAGCGCCAGCAGCGGCGGCGAGGCCAGCAGGGCATCGAAGCTCGCGGCCACGGCCTCGGCGCCGGCGTGGCTGAGGCGTCCGGTGAGCATCAGCCCGGTGTAGTGGATCGCCCAGCCGGCGATCACCGAATAGAAGCTCAAGATGATGAAGGCCGAGGCGGCGCCCAGCCAGCCGATCGACTCCCAGCCGCGGGATGCCCGGTGGGTGCGGGTCAGGAAACGCATGCCCATGATCGGGCTGCGCCGGCTGTTGCGGCCGAGCATGGTCTCGGCGATCAGGATCGGGATGCCGACGGCGACGATGGTCAGGGCGTAGACCAGCAGGAAGGCGCCGCCGCCGTTCTCGCCGGCCAGGTAGGGAAAGCGCCACAGGTTGCCGAGCCCCACCGCCGAGCCGACGGCGGCAAGCAGGAAGGTGCCCTTGTGCGTCCAGACGTTGTTCGTGCTCATCGGTACCCGGCGTTGGCGACCTGGTGACTCGGACCCAGGCCTCGCGAGCGGGCCATGGGTTGCTGCGCTGGGCGGTATGCCCCATGGCCGTCACTGTGCGCCAGACGCGGGTCCCTTGACCAGATGGCTAGCGTTTAGGAGCCGTTGGCGATGGCGGATGGTAATCCGGGCGCCGGCTCAGTCTCGGTCGTCGTCCGCCTCGGGGTGACGCGGCTCGAGAGCGCGCAGGGCATCGGGCAGGCGGACGGTGTCGCCGAGCGCCAGGTCGCCGACGTGCTGCTCGCGGCGGCCGTTGTCATCGGCGATCAGCGCCACCACCTCGCCGATGCTGGTGTCCTCGACGTGGGCGTCGACCCGCACCCGCACGGTGAAGCCGCGGAAATGGGCGCTGATGATGCTGCCCTCGTGAGGCTCCGGGTAGTCCTGGGGATGGTCCTGATAGTAGCGCAGCACGCTGGCGCTGCCGGGATCGTCCCATTCGACGTGCTTGTGCATCGGGCGGTCTCCTTGGTGAGCGGAGGTCTCAGCATAGCCCCCGGCCGGGGCGCGAGGCCAACGGCGCAGTGGCCGACACGGACGCAGAAGGCGGAAACGAAAGAGCCCGCCATGATGGCGGGCTCTGGGGCGCAACGAGTCGCGGTGCGTCGACGCGGCTTACTTCTTCTTGGAACGCTTGCGCTCGTTCTCGGACAGCAGCTTCTTGCGCAGACGAATGTGGTTCGGGGTGATCTCGACCAGCTCGTCGTCGTCGAGGAACTCGATCGCCTGCTCCAGGGTGAAGCGGATCGGCGGCGTCAGCACCAGGTTCTCGTCGTTGCCGGACGCGCGCATGTTGTCGAGCTTCTTGGCCTTGGTCGGGTTGACGACCATGTCCTCGGCACGGCTGTTGATGCCGATCAGCATGCCTTCGTAGACCTCGGTGCCGTGCTCGATGATCAGCTTGCCGCGGTCCTGCAGCGCGAACAGCGCGTAGGCCAGGGCCTTGCCGGAGACCATGGACACCAGCACGCCGTTGCGACGCTCGACCGAGGCGTCCGGCTTGAGGTCGCCGTAGTGGTCGAAGCGGCTGGTCAGGATGCCGGTGCCGGAGGTCAGGGTCAGGAACTGACCGCGGAAGCCGATCAGGCCGCGCGCCGGGATGATGAAGTCGAGACGCACCCGGCCCTTGCCGTCGGGGTTCATGTTCTTGAGCTCGCCCTTGCGGTAGCCGAGCTCTTCCATGATGGCGCCCTGGTGCTGCTCCTCGCAGTCGATGATGACTTCTTCGTAGGGCTCCTGCTCCTGGCCGTCGATCTCGCGGATGATGACCTCGGGGCGGCCCACGGCCAGCTCGAAGCCTTCACGACGCATGCTCTCGATCAGCACCGAGAGGTGCAGCTCGCCGCGGCCGGAGACGATGAACTTCTCCGGGGAGTCGCCCTGCTCGACGCGCAGCGCCACGTTGTGGATCAGCTCCTGGTCGAGGCGATCCTTGATGTTGCGGCTGGTGACGAACTTGCCGTCCTTGCCGGCGAACGGCGAGTCGTTGACCTGGAAGGTCATGGACACGGTCGGCTCGTCGACGGTCAGCGCCGGCAGCGCCTCGACGGCGGCCGGGTCGCACAGCGTATCGGAGATCGCCAGATCCTCGATGCCGGTGATGCAGATGATGTCGCCGGCGGTGGCTTCGTCGGTCTGCACGCGCTCGAGGCCGAGGTGGGTCATCACCTGGCCGATCTTGCCGCGGCGGGTGTTGCCTTCCTTGGAGACGACGGTGACCTGCTGGTTCGGCTTGACGCTGCCGCGGGTGATGCGGCCCAGGCCGATGACGCCGACGTAGCTGTTGTAGTCCAGCGCGGAGACCTGCATCTGGAACGGGGCTTCCAGCTCGACCTTGGGCGGCTCGACGATGTCGACGATGGCCTCGAACATCGGTCGCATGTCGTCGCTCAGCTCTTCCGGCTCGGTGCCGGCGATGCCGTTGAGCGCGGAGCAGTAGACGATCGGGAAGTCGAGCTGCTCGTCGGAGGCGCCGAGGTTGTCGAACAGGTCGAAGATCTGGTCGATGACCCAGTCGGGACGGGCGCCCGGGCGGTCGATCTTGTTGACCACGACGATCGGCTTGAGGCCCTGGTCGAAGGCCTTCTGGGTCACGAAGCGGGTCTGCGGCATCGGGCCGTCGACGGCGTCGACCATCAGCAGCACGGAGTCGACCATGGACATCACGCGCTCGACTTCGCCACCGAAGTCGGCGTGTCCCGGGGTGTCCACGATGTTGATGTGGTAGTCGCGGCCGTTGCCGTCATCCCAGCGGATCGCCGTGTTCTTGGCCAGGATGGTGATGCCGCGTTCCTTCTCCTGGTCGTTGGAGTCCATGATGCGCTCCTGGCCTTCGGCCTTGCGGTCCAGGGTGCCGGACTGCTGGAGGAGCTTGTCGACCAGGGTGGTCTTGCCGTGGTCGACGTGAGCGATGATGGCGATGTTGCGAAGATTCTCGATCACGACGGGATCCTGCTGGGAAAATTGGGGTGGCATTATAGGGTCAGGACCTCGACGCTACCAGCCTTGTGGCGTCCGGAATCCGGATCGTCGCGGTGTTTTTCGCCCGCGCGTCGCCGCGGGGCGCCTGGCGCGGCGGCTGGGCGGCGGAAGCGTCGGGCTGGTGCGCAAGAAAAGACGATGTGCACATATTTGGTGCATCGGGGGCGTGCGAGCGTCATCTTGGGGCGCATTCCGGCGGACGAGAAGGCGCCATGAGCGGGCATGATGCAGATTGGTGACTCTGCACTCTCATGAAGCAGGTTTTTTTCTTCTTTCTTCTCAGTCGTTTATGGAAATGATTTCGGCGAATGTCGCCATTTTGGCACGCCATCTGCATTATTTGGGGCAATGCCATGGTCGTGCATGGCGGCGTGGGCATCGCACCGACGTCATGCTACAACGTCGACTGGACACACCCGCGACCGACGACAGACAGATTCAGCGGAATATCATAACCAGCCACTGTACCCTGGAGGACCTCATGTCCGAGAAGACTCTCGCCCTGATCGAAGAACACGACGTGAAGTGGATCGACCTGCGCTTCACCGACACCAAAGGCAAGGAACAGCACGTCACCATTCCGGCCCGTGACGTCGATGAAGAGTTCTTCGAGAACGGCCAGATGTTCGATGGCTCCTCCATCTCCGGCTGGAAGGGCATCAACGAGTCCGACATGATTCTGCGCCCGGAAGACGGCACCGGCTTCCTCGACCCCTTCACCGAAGACGCCACCCTGATCCTGCGCTGCGACATCATCGAGCCGGCCACCATGCAGGGCTACGAGCGTGATCCGCGCTCCATCGCCAAGCGCGCCGAGGCCTACCTGCAGTCCACCGGCCTGGGCGACACCGCCTTCTTCGGTCCGGAGCCCGAGTTCTTCATCTTCGACGAGGTGCACTGGAAGGCCGACATCGAAGGCGCCATGTACAAGATCACCTCCGAGGAAGGCGCCTGGGCCACCGACCGTCAGGTCGAGGGCGGTAACCTGGCGCACCGTCCGCGCGTCAAGGGCGGCTACTTCCCGGTGCCCCCGGTCGACAGCTTCCACGACATCCGTGGCGCCATGTGCAACACCCTCGAGGCCATCGGCCAGTCCGTCGAGGTGCACCACCACGAGGTCGCCAACGCCGGCCAGAACGAGATCGGCGTCAAGTTCAACACCCTGGTGAAGAAGGCCGACGAACTTCAGGAAATGAAGTACGTGGTGCACAACGTCGCCCACGCCTACGGCAAGACCGCCACCTTCATGCCCAAGCCGCTGGTCGGTGACAACGGTTCCGGCATGCACGTTCACCAGTCCTTCTGGAAGGACGGCGAGAACCAGTTCGCCGGTGACGAGTACGCCGGCCTGTCCGAAATGGCGCTCTACTACATCGGCGGCATCATCAAGCACGCCCGTGCCCTGAACGCCTTCACCAACGCCTCCACCAACTCCTACAAGCGTCTGGTGCCGGGCTTCGAGGCGCCGGTCATGCTGGCCTACAGCGCCCGCAACCGCTCCGCGTCCATCCGCATCCCCTACACCGCGAGCCCCAAGGGCAAGCGCGTCGAGGCTCGTTTCCCCGACCCGACCGCCAACCCGTACCTGTGCTTCGCGGCGATGCTGATGGCCGGTATCGATGGCATCAAGAACAAGATCCATCCCGGCGACGCCATGGACAAGAACCTCTATGACCTGCCGCCGGAAGAAGGCAAGTCCATCCCGACCGTCGCCGAGAGCCTGGACCAGGCCCTCGAGGCGCTGGCCGAGGACCGCGCCTTCCTGACCGAGGGTGGCGTGTTCACCGACGAGATGATCGATGCCTACATCGAGCTCAAGGAAGAGGACGTCGAGCGCCTGCGCATGACCACTCATCCGGTCGAGTTCGACATGTACTACAGCTGCTGATGCCGCGCGGCGCCCGGCGCCGCGCTCCAGCACGCGAAAGGCACGCCCGTGGGCGTGCCTTTTTTTGTGCGTCTTTCTCCCGGGGCCTCCGCCCGGGATCAGTAGATCAGCATATGGCCGCCGATGCCCATGGCGAAGCCGAACACCGCCCCCAGCGGCGGGCCCCAGTGGCGCTCGAGCCGGGCCTGGGGCGCCAGGTCCTGGAACACCGAGTAGAGGATGCCGCCGGCGGCGAACAGCATGATCGCGGCCACCGTGGACGGGTAGGCGGCCAGCCACCAGTAGCCGCTCAGGCCGGCCAGCGGCCCCAGCCAGGCCATGGCGAAGAACATCGTCAGCAGGCGCCGGGTCGAGTAGTGGGTGTTCTCGCGCAGCTCGCGATAGGCGTTGAAGCCCTCCGGCAGGTTCTGCAGCGTCATCAGCAGCGCCAGCAGCACGCCGCTGCCGCCGCCGTAGGCGAAGGCCGCGCCCAGGGCCAGGGCCTCGGGCAGGAAGTCGGCGAGCATGGCGGTGAGCTGGCTGGCGGGGGTGCCGTTGCGGTAGAGGGCGATATCGAGCGCCATGAAGGTCAGGCCGCCGGCGAGGAACCAGGCCATGGCCGGCGCCAGGTCCAGGGCCTCGAAGCTGTTCGGCACCAGCACCAGGGCCACCGCCGAGAGCAGCGCGCCACCGCCGAAGGCGATGATGCCGTGGCGCAGCTCGTTTTCCAGCCAGTTCGGCCGGATGCGCTCCTCCTTGGCCACCCAGCCGCCCAGCGGCATCGCCATGCCGGCCATCAGGGTCAGCGCTATCACCTTCTCCCACGCGTCCATGCAGCTCGCTCCTTGGCTTGTCGTGTCGCAGAATCATCCTACTCGCATTCGCTCGGCCCGCGAACGTGGATTCCGTTCCGGGGCCGCCCTGGTCTAGGCTTGGAGCATGATGACGGCAGGCGCAAGGCGCGCCATGGACGGCCGTCACGGACCCGGGAGAGACACATGCACAAGGTTGTCATGACACTGGCGCTGAGCCTGGCGCTGAGCCTGCCGGCGGCGGCACAGACCATCTATCGCACCACCGACGCCCAGGGCAACGTCGTCTTCACCGACGATCCAAAGCGCGGCGGCGAGGCGATGGAGCTCGATCCGCTCACCGTGGTGCCGTCGCGCCCGGTGCAGCCGCTGTCGAGTGCCTCGCCCGGGCGGGCCGACGGCACCACGCGCTATGGCGAGCCCGGCCAGCCCTTCATGCCCTACGACGTCTTCGCGATCGCCTCCCCCGAGCAGGAGACGACCCTGCCCACCGGCGCCGCGGGCAACGCCCAGGTGCGGCTCGCCATCCGCCCCGACCTGCGCGACGACCATCGCGTGCGGCTGCTGGTGGACGGCCAGGTCAGCCAGTCCGCCATGCACACCGACACCTTCCTGCTCTCCAACCTCAACCGCGGCGAGCACCGGGTGCAGGCCGAGCTGCTCGACGCCTCCGGCGCGGTGCGCCACCGCACCTCGCCGCTGACGCTCTTCGTCCAGCGGGCCAGCGTCAATCTGCCGAGCAATCCCAACAACCCCGCCAACCATTAGCTGCCCCCTCGCCGGCCACATCGACCGCTGTGTCCGGACGGCTCCCCGAGGCCCTGTGACCCGCCCCCGGCGCGTGACGACGGGCGCTTCGATGCCTTCGATCACGCCGGCCGGGTGAGCGAGGGCAGCGCCTTCCGCCATGCCGAGGCGTTGCGCGGCGATCATCCGCCCCGGGACGATCGCCGCCGGCGCGACCATGAGGCATGGCGAGCGCATCACGACCCGCGCGCGCACCTTCGGAAGGCGCCCGAGCGGGAGTAAGCGCGACCTCGCAGTGCGTGCACCAGCTTGGTGCACTACCATGGTGCATGATCCCCATGTCGGATCAGCCGGGAGGCGACGCCATTTCGTCTTCCCCAAAGTGGCGCGCTTCTTGCAGAACTTGAGGGAGGCGCCCCTCCACTCCGCTGCCGGGAATGCACCAATGTATCAACGCCTGATGGAACACCTCACCACCGCCGTGCTGCTGCTGGACGGCCAGCTGCGGCTGCGCTGGATGAATCCGGCGGCGGAGGCCTTGCTGGCGTTGAGCCGCTCGCGGGTGATCGGCCAGCCGCTGCCGGGGCTGGTGAACTCGGAGGACGACATCGGCGAGCTGCTGGCCAAGGCCCGCGACGAGTTCCATCCCTATACCCAGCGCGAGGCGCGCCTGACCCTGCCCACCGGCGACGCGCTGACGGTGGACTACACCGTCACCCCGCTGTCGTCGGACGAGTTGCTGATGGAGCTGGAGCCCCGCGACCGGCTGCTGCGCATCTCCCGCGAGGAGGCGCTGCAGACCCGCCAGGAGACGATCAAGGTGCTGGCGCGCGGGCTCGCCCATGAGGTCAAGAATCCGCTGGGCGGGATCCGCGGCGCCGCCCAGCTGCTGGAGCGTGACCTGGGCGACTCCCGGCTCACCGAGTTCACCCATATCATCGTCGAGGAAGCCGACCGGCTGCGCGACCTGGTGGACGCCATGCTCGGCCCGCATCGCCTCAATCGTCACGAGCCGCTCAACATCCACAAGGTGCTGGAGCGGGTCCGTGCGCTGGTGGCGGTGGAGCATCCCGAGGTGACGTTCACCCGCGACTACGACCCCAGCCTGCCCGATCTGATGGGCGACGAGTCCCAGCTGATCCAGGCCATCCTCAACGTGGCGCGCAACGCCGTGCAGGCGATGACCGAGGCCGGGATCGAGGGGCCCACCCTGGTGCTCAAGACCCGCGCGCGTCGCCAGTTCACCCTGGGCGCCGAGCGCCATCGCCTGGTCTGCCAGGTGAGCCTCATCGACAACGGTCCCGGCATCCCCGAGGAGCTCAAGGAGACGCTGTTCTACCCCATGGTGTCCGGCCGCGCCGAGGGCAGCGGCCTGGGGCTGTCGATCGCCCAGTCGGTCCTGCACCGTCACCAGGGGCTGATCGAGTGCGACTCCCGGCCGGGCCAGACCGAATTCCGACTGCTGATACCGCTGGAGACATCCCATGACTGAAGCCGCACGCGTCATGATCGTCGATGACGATCGCGCCATTCGCTGGGTGCTGGAGCGCGCTCTGGCCCAGCCCGACCTCGAGGTCGAGAGCGTCGAGCGTGCCGACCGGATCCTCGAGCGGCTGCTCGAGGATCCGCCCGACGTGCTGGTCACCGACATCCGCATGCCGGGCCTGGACGGCCTGGACCTGATGGCGAAGGTACGCGAGGCGCATCCGGAGCTGCCGGTGATCGTGATGACCGCCCACTCCGACCTCGACAGCGCGGTGGCCTCCTATCAGGGCGGCGCCTTCGAGTACCTGCCCAAGCCGTTCGATGTCGACGAGGCCCTGGCGCTGGTGCGCCGCGCCGTGGCCCACGCCCGCGAACGCCAGCGCCCGGTCAGTGCCCCTGAGGGGCTGGACACCGAGATCATCGGCGAGGCGCCGGCCATGCAGGAGGTGTTCCGCGCCATCGGCCGGCTGTCGCAGTCGCACATCACGGTGCTGATCAACGGCGAGTCCGGCACCGGCAAGGAGCGCGTCGCCCAGGCGCTGCATCAGCACAGCCCGCGCGGCGGCAAGCCGTTCATCGCCCTGAACATGGCGGCGATTCCCCGCGACCTGATCGAATCCGAGCTGTTCGGCCACGAGAAGGGCGCCTTCACCGGCGCCACGGCCCAGCGCCAGGGCCGCTTCGAGCAGGCCGACGGCGGCACCCTGTTCCTCGACGAGATCGGCGACATGCCGGCCGAGACCCAGACCCGCCTGCTGCGGGTGCTGGCCGACGGCGAGTTCTACCGCGTCGGCGGCCACACCTCGGTGAAGGTCGACGTGCGCATCATCGCCGCCACCCACCAGAACCTGGAGGGCCTGGTCGAGGACGGCCGCTTCCGCGAGGACCTGTTCCACCGCCTCAACGTGATCCGCGTCCACCTGCCCAAGCTCGCCGACCGCCGCGAGGACATCCCGCGCCTGGCGCGCCACTTCCTGGCCGAGGCCGCCAAGGAGCTCGCCACCGACGTCAAGGTGCTGACGCCGGAGGCCGAGGCCCACCTGACGCGGCTGGCCTGGCCGGGCAACGTGCGCCAGCTGGAGAACACCTGCCGCTGGCTGACGGTGATGGCCTCCGGCCGCGAGGTGCTGGTCGAGGACCTGCCGCCGGAGCTGCGCGAGGCCGACGAGGGCGGCGCCGCCGGCGACTGGCGCCTGGCCTTCCGCGACTGGGCCGACCGCGCGCTCGCCGCCGGCCACACCCACCTGCTGGAAGAAGCCGTGCCGGACTTCGAGAAGATCCTGATCGAGACCGCGCTCAAGCACACCGGCGGGCGCAAGGGCGAGGCCGCCGAGCTGCTGGGCTGGGGGCGCAATACGCTGACCCGCAAGCTCAAGACGCTGCTGCCGGAAATGGCGGAGGACTGAGCCGCCGAGCCCTTGGGCTGGGGGCGCAATACGCGCTCTCTCAAGGGCCGGCAAGCTCAAGACGCTGCTGCCGGAGATGGCGGAGGACTGAGCCGCCGAGCCGCTGGGCTGGGGGCGCAATACGCGCTCTCTCAAGGGCCGGCAAGCTCAAGACGCTGCTGCCGGAGATGGCGGAGGACTGAGCCGCCGAGCCGCTGGGCTGGGGGCGCAATACGCGCTCTCTCAAGGGCCGGCAAGCTCAAGACGCTGCTGCCGGAGATGGCGGAGGACTGAGCCGCCGAGCCGCTGGGCTGGGGCGCAATACGCGCTCTCTCAAGGGCCGGCAAGCTCAAGACGCTGCTGCCGGAGATGGCGGAGGACTGAGCCGCCGAGCCGCTGGGCTGGGGGCGCAATACGCGCTCTCTCGAGCGCCGGCAAGCTCGAGACGCTGCTGCCGGAAATGGCGGAGGATTAGGTGCGAGGAGTCAGAGGTAAAGAGTGAGGAATCACGAAGAAGGGCGCCCCGCGGGGCGCCCTTCTCCTGTTTCGGCTTCGGGAAAGCCGCTTCCGCTCAGCCGCGCTCGAGCGGTTGGGTGCGTTGCTCGAGCCAGGCCAGGGCCTCGCCCTCGAGCTTCGGCGCGAGCCGGCTGCGGACCTCGGCGTGATAGGCGTCGAGCCAATCGGCCTCGGCGGGGTCGAGCAGGCCGACGTCGATCGGCCGGGCGTCGATGGGGCACAGGGTCAGCGTCTCGAAGCGCAGGAAATCGCCGAACTCGCTCGCCTCGGCGGGGCGGTTGGCGGCCAGGTTCTCGATGCGGATGCCCCATTGGCCCGGGCGGTACACGCCGGGTTCGATGGAGGTGATCATCCCCGGCTGCATGGCGGTGTGCGGTGCGGCCGGGGCGTACCAGGCGATCACCTGCGGGCCCTCGTGGACGTTGAGGAAGTAGCCCACGCCGTGGCCGGTGCCGTGGCCGTAGTCGCGGCCGCTGGCCCACAGCGGGGCGCGGGCGATGGCGTCCAGGTGCGGCGAGGGGATGCCGCGCGGGAAGTGCGCCCGGGACAGGGCGATGGTGCCCTTGAGCACCCGGGTGTAGTCCTCGCGGTGGGCGTCGGTGATGTTGCCCACCGGCACCACCCGGGTGATGTCGGTGGTGCCGCCGTGGTACTGCCCGCCGGAGTCGATCAGCAGCAGGCCGTCGCCCTCGATGGTGGCGTGGGCCTCCGGCGTGGCGTGGTAGTGCGGCAGCGCACCGTTGGCGTTGTAGGCGGCGATGGTGCCGAAGCTGCGGCTGACGAAGCCGGGGCGGCGGGCGCGGGCGGCGGTGAGCTTCTCGTCCACGGTCAGCTCGGTGATCGTCTCGCCGCGCTCGAGCGCGGCCTCGAGCCAGGCGAAGAACTCGCACAGGGCCGCGCCGTCTTCCTCCATGGCCTCGCGCACGTGGGCCAGGTCGGCGTCGCTCTTGCGGCCCTTGGCCAGGGTGCTGGGCTGGTAGGCCTCGGCCAGCGCCACGCCTTCCGGCAGCGCCTCGCGGGTGCCCAGGGTCAGCTTGGCCGGGTCGATCAGCACCCGGGCGTCGGTCGGCAGTTCGCCGAGCCGGCGTGGCCAGTCGGCGTAGTCGGCCACCGCGATGCCGTCGTCGGCCAGCGCCGCCGTGAGCGCGTCGTCGAGCTTGCCCGGGGCGACGAACAGCGTGGCGCTGTCGCGGCCCACCAGCAGGTGGGCGAGGAACACCGGGTTGAACTCGACGTCGGCGCCGCGCAGCTGGGTCAGCCAGGCGATGTCGTCCAGGGTCGAGACGGGGTGCCAGTCGGCGTCGTGCTCGGCCATGGCCTCGCGTACCCGGGCCAGGCGCTGGCCGCGGGTCTCGTCGAGATAGGCCGCCGGATGGGCGTAGAGCGGCGCCTCGGGCAGCGCCGGACGCTCGGGCCAGATGGCGTCGAGCAGGTCGACGTCGCCGCGCAGGCGAACGCCCGCCGGGGCCAGATGATCCTCGAGCCGGCGCACGCTGGCCAGCGACATCACGTCGGCGTCGAAGCCGAGGGTGGCGCCCTCGTCGAGCCGCTCGGCCAGCCAGCGCATCGGCGCGTCGGCCTGGCCGGGGGTGAGCTTCATCAGCGCGATGGCGCTGCCGGCCAGCTGCTCCTCGGCCTGCACCCAGTAGCGGCTGTCGACCCACACGCCGGCGTCGTGCTGGGTCACCACCAGGGTGCCCACCGAGCCGTCGAAGCCGGACAGCCAGGCGCGGCCGGCCCAGTGCTCGGGCAGGTATTCGGAGTTGTGCGGGTCGGAGGAGGGCAGCCACCAGGCATCGATGGCGTGCTCGCGCATGACCTCGCGCAGGGCGTCGAGACGTTGGCGTGCGGTGGCGGCACTGGAAGAGGTCATGCTCAGGCTCCTTGCGGGTCGGTGGCGTCCGCGCGATGGGCGGCGGTCGGGTCGATGAGGCGGTGGTGTCCGAGCATGCGCTTGAACACCGGCACGAGCAACAGCAGCACCGCGGCGAAGATCACCAGGGCGATGGCCGAGCGGCCGAACAGCTCGGGCAGCTGCTGGACCTCCTCGGGATTGACGTGGCCGCCGATCAGGCCGGCCACCAGGTTGCCGAGCGCCGAGCCGGTGAACCACAGCCCCATCAGCTGGCCCTGGGTGCGCCGCGGCGACAGGCCGGACATGGTGGAGAGGCCCACGGGGCTCAGGCACAGCTCGCCCAGCGTCAGCATCAGCATGCTGGCGATGATCCACAGCGGCGAGACCAGCCCGGGGCCGCTCAGCACCCGCTGGGCGGCCAGCACCATCAGGCCGAAGCCGGCGGCGGCCAGCAGCAGGCCGAGCACGAACTTCATCGGGCTGCCGGGCTCCAGGCGGCGGCGCCCCAGCGCCGGCCACAGCCAGCCGAACAGCGGGCCGAGCAGCACGATGAAGATGGGGTTCAGCGACTGGAACCAGACGGTGGGAATCTCCCAGCCGAACAGCCCGCGGTCGGTGTAGTTCTGGGCGAACAGGTTGTAGGAGGTGGGCTGCTGCTCGAAGGCGGCCCAGAAGAAGGCCGCGGCCACGATCAGCACGAAGCACACCGTGACCCGGGCGCGTTCGTCGCCGTTCAGGCCGTTGAACAGCATCAGGTAGGCATAGAAGCCGATCGCCACCACGATCAGCACCGAGGTCATGGCCTCGGCCAGGGCGCGGGCGTCGATGTGGATGACGCCGGTGGCGCTCAGGGTCACCAGCCCGGCGATCAGCGCCATGACGCCGGCGACCCAGCTTCCGACGTGGCGGCGGCTTTGGGCCGGGGCGTCCCAGCTCGCCTCGCGGCCGCGCTCGCGGTCGGCGCGCCGCATGGACGGCACCGCCCACAGGCGGAAGATCAGCAGCGCCGCCAGCATGCCGAGCCCGCCGATGCCGAAGCCCCAGTGCCAGCCCCCGTGTTCCAGCATCACGCCGCTGATCAGCGGCGCCAGCAGCGCCCCCAGGTTGATGCCCATGTAGAAGATGGCGAAGCCGCCATCGCGGCGCACGTCGCCGTCGTCATAGAGGCCGCCGACCATCACCGAGATGCAGGTCTTGAACAGCCCCGAGCCGAGCACGATCAAAATCAGGCCGACGAAGAAGGCCGGCGCCCCGAGCAGCGCCGACAGCGCGATGGCCAGGTGGCCCAGGGCGATCAGCACCGAGCCGTACCACACTGCCCGGCGCTGGCCGAGCCAGTTGTCGGCCAGCCAGCCGCCGGGCAGGGCGGCCAGATAGATGGCACCGGCGTAGAGGCCGACGATGGCCGAGGCGGTCTTCTCGTCGAAGCCCAGACCGCCGTCGAGCAGGCTGGCGGCCATGAACAGCACCAGCAGCGGGCGGATGCCGTAGTAGGAGAAGCGCTCCCACATCTCGGTGAAGAACAGCGGCCCCAGCGGGCGCGGATGGCCGAAGAAGCCGCGATCCCGTCGGGAGGTCGTGGCGTCGGAGGTGGAGGTCATGAAGCGTCTGCCTTATTGCTTGTGCATTGCCAACCGCGCCCGGCGGGAGTCCACGACGCCATATGCTGGCGTTTACTGCTGAATGAGAGGCGGCGTGGGTGGTTTTTTTCTGTCTGACGCGGTTCAGACGGGGGATTCTATGGTGTTTTGTTAGCCAACGAAATACGACGGAAGCGGTAGGGTGCGGTGCCAGGCCTCCCGCATCGCCCCGCGATGGCAAAGCGGCGCGCGGCGGTGCCAGAATGGAACCCTCAAGGAGGAACGCCCATGACGCAGATGACCTGGGAGCGGCTGCTCGACCCCGCCCGGCTCCACGACCGGCGCGGCACGTCCCGCGACGAGATCGGCCGCAGCCCCTTCCACAAGGACCACGACCGCATCGTCTTCGCCGGCTCCTTCCGCCGCCTGGGGCGCAAGACCCAGGTGCACCCGCTGACCGACAACGATCATATCCACACCCGCCTGACCCACTCGCTGGAGGTCGGCTGCGTCGGCCGCTCGCTGGGCATGAGCGTCGGCGAGGGGCTGCGCCACCGGCTGCCCGAGGACATCACGCCGGCCGATCTCGGGGTGATCGTCCAGGCCGCCTGCCTGGGCCACGACATCGGCAATCCGCCCTTCGGCCACGCCGGCGAGTACGCCATCCGCGACTGGTTCAAGCGCGCCGAGAGCGACGGCAGCGGCCTGCTGGAGGGGCTGTCCGACGCCGAACGCGCCGACCTGCTGACCTACGAAGGCAATGCCCAGGGCTTCCGCATCGTCACCCAGATCGAATACAACCAGTTCCGCGGCGGCATGCGCCTGACCGCAGCGACGCTGGGCACCCTGCTCAAGTACCCCTGGACCGTCGAACACGGCGGCAGCGCCGGCAAGTTCGGCTGCTACCAGAGCGAGGCGCATCTGCTGACCGAGGTGGCCGATCGGCTGGGGCTCCTGCCCCAGGGCGAGAACCGCTGGAGCCGGCATCCGCTGGCCTGGCTGGTCGAGGCCGCCGACGACATCTGCTACGCGCTGCTCGACCTGGAGGATGGCCTGGAGATGGGCATCCTCGGCTTCGACGAGGTGGCCGGCATCCTGACCCAGATCGCCGGCGGCGAGCCCGGCGACTTCGCGACCATGCGCGAGGAGGGCGTGTCCCAGCGGCGGCGGATCGCCGCGCTGCGCGGGGCGGCCATGGAGCGCGCGGTGACCGAGGTGGCCGGGGCGTTCGTCCAGCACGAGGCCGAGCTGCTCGGCGGCCGGCTGCGCCACGATCTGCTCGAGCTGTGTCACCCGGACCTGGACTGGGGCGTGAAGACGGCCAAGCAGCTGGCGCGGGAGCGCATCTTCCGCAACGAGCGCAAGGCCAAGCTGGAGATCGGCGCGTATACGACCCTGGGGATTCTTTTGGAGGCCTTTATCGGCGCCGCCCACGAGCTGCATCACACGGGCTCATCGACCTTCAAGCACCAGCGGGTGCTGGCGCTGATCGGCGAGAACACCCCGCGGCCTTCCTGGTCGCTCTACGACAGCTACCGGCGCATGCTCGACTTCATCGGCGGCATGACCGACCACTACGCGGTGGATCTGGCCCAGGAGATGGGCGGGCGGCTGAGGGGCGACTGAGCGGCGCCTGCTCGTGGCCGACTAGGCCGTCAGCTGCAGCGGCGGCTCGCCGTCCGGGTCGCGATCGTCGTCGTCGAGGCCGATGACCCGGCGGATGGCGGCGCCGATGCGCCGGCTGCTGTCGGCGATGCCCTGGTTGCCGAACAGGCGGTTGAACTCGAAGACGTAGGGATGGCCGTCGACCATGGCGATGTCGAAGCCGGCGTGGTCGATGTCGAGCTCGCGGGCCAGGCGGCGGGCCAGGTCGATGGCCGCCTCGGGAATCGCCGCGTGGTCGATGCGCCCGCCCTGGCTGACGTTTGCGCGGTAGCCCTCGAGCGGGGTGACCCGCCAGTAGGCGGCGATCACCTCGCCGCCGACCAGCACGATGCGCAGGTCGCGGTCGATCGGCAGCCGCGCCTGGGCATACAGCACCGGCTCCTCGGCGACGTGGTCGTCGAGATCCCGGCGGGAGGCGATCAGCCGCACGCCCTCGCCCATGGCGCTCTTGATGCGCTTGGCGATGAAGGGGTAGCCGAAGCGCGCCTCGACTCGATCCAGGACGGCGCGGGAGGTGCCGCGGATCTCGGTGGGCGGCACGTGCTCCGGGCACAGCGCCAGGAAGGCGCGGGTCTGCTGGACCTTGTCGTGGCCCAGGTGATAGCTGGCGAGACTCGGGAAGATGCGCGCGCCGAGGCCGTAGACCAGGGCATTGACCTGCCAGTACTCGGGAAACAGCAGCCAGTCCGCCTGGCGGATCTCCTCCAGGTGGTCGTACATGCGTTCCGGCTTGATATAGCGCACGCCGGGAATGCCCAGGGTGCGAAAAACATCGAACGTGATGAGTTTCATGGTGATGAAAAGGATATCTCCTGCGAAGGCGGCGAATTATTATCCGCCTTCATGGTTCTGGCAAGCGTTATTGGCCCCCCCGGGCGTCCCCGAGGGAGGCATGACGATGAGGAGCGCGCGACGGTGAAGCGATCGAGATCGTATTGGCGGCCGAAGAGGGCGCTGCTGCTGGGGCTGGTGGGCGGCTGGCTGGCCGTGGCCTCGGCCCTGCCGGCCGTGGCGTCATCGCCACTGGCGCGGGAAGGGGTCGAGCATTACACCCTGGCGCTGACCTGGCACCCCGGCTTCTGCGCCAGCCGTTCGCGGCCGCCGCGGGAATGCCGGGAGGCCCGGCTGCGACGCGGGGCCGAGGACGGCTTCGTGCTGCACGGGCTGTGGGCCTCGCTGCCCGATGATCTCCGCGAGCGCGGCGTGACGCGCCGCGACTGGTGGCGGCAGGGCTGCTTCCTGGAAACGCCGCGGCCGGACGGCGGCTTCTGCCGCGCCCACGCGCCGCTGGCGCTGCCCGAGCCCCTGGCGAGCCGGCTGGACCGCGCCATGCCGGGGCGCGCGAGCTGCCTGGATCGCTACCAGTACGCCAAGCACGCGGCCTGTCTGGCGCTGCCCGCCGAGGCGCTGTTTTCCACTTCCCTCGAGCTGCTCGAGGCGGTCAACGACAGCGCCTTCGGCGACTTCGTGGCGCTGCATCGCGGCGGCGTGGTGGGGCGCAATGCCCTGATCGACGCCTTCGAGGCGGCCTTCGGCGAGGGCACGGGGCGGGCGCTGCGGCTGGAGTGCCGCGGACGCGGCAACCGGCTGCTGACCGAGGTGAGGATCGGCATCGACGCCGAGGCGCTCGAGCGCTTTCCGGCCGCCGACAGCCTGGTGCGGCTCGGCCGCGGGCGCTGTGCGACGCGGGTCAGCATCGCCGACGTCGACGGATAGCCCGGAAGCCTCGCCGGCGATCAGTGCGGGGCGCGGCGATGGATGGCGGCGATCACCGCCTCGTGGGCGGCCTCGTCGAGTGCGTCCAGGCGTTGTTCGGGCAGTCGGTCGGCCAGGGCGTCGCCGCTGACCACCAGCAGGTCGTCGGCGGCCTCGGGATGCTCGATCCGCCAGCCGGGCAGGGCCAGCACGCCCTGCACCGGCACCGGATGGCCCAGTTCGCCCTCCAGCCAGTCGGACAGCCAGCGCGCCGCGCGGCGGGTGTCGCGCAGCGGGCGCCGCTCGATCCAGCCCGGGAAGCGCAGGCGGGCGCGCTCGACCGTGACACGGTTGTCCTCTTCGCCGGAGGGCTTCACCGCCGGGCTGCGCGCCCAGGTCTCGATGGCGAACACGCCGTGGGGCGTGACCGCCACATGATCGAGGGTATCGCCCTCGCCGGGCACGTCGTGGAACACGAAGTAGGGATGCGACTCGGGGCGGATCAGCCGCTCGAGCTCCTGGCCCACCGCCAGCTCGCAGGCCAGCCCCAGCTTGAGGCGGCGGATGCGCTGGAAGTCGCGGATCAGCCGGAAGCAGAACACCAGCACCAGCAGCGTGGAGAGGGCGCCATAGAGGGTCCACTCGACCCAGTTCTGCTCGCTCGCCAGCAGCATGCGGCCCATGCCGTAGACCAGCGGCGCCATGATCACGATCGGCCCCAGCGCGCCGTTGAGGAACAGCCCGGCGAAGGCGCGGTCGAGGCGGTCGCGCAGCGACTGGCCCGGTTCGCGCAGCGGATGGGCGTCGAACGGCGAGCTGACCCGGGCGTCATGCAGGTTGCGCAGCCCGACCACGATCACCGCGGTCGCCGCCAGGGGAAACAGGAAGATGAGGGGAATCAGGTATTCCAGCCAGGCCATCGGGATTCCTTGCCCGTGGGAGATCCTGGCCATTGTAGACAGCGTGACGCCCGGGGGCCATGCTCGGCGCGATACGCCGAGAAGCGAGGAGTGACATGAGCGATCATCCGGCGCCGTCGGGGGCCGATCTCGATGCCCTGGCGGCCTTCGTGGCGAACACGCCGCGCCTGGCGGTGCTGACCGGCGCCGGGATCAGCACCGCCAGCGGCATCCCCGACTATCGCGACGACAGCGGCGACTGGAAGCGCTCGCCGCCGATGCAGCACGGCGTGTTCATGGGCAGCCGGGCGGCGCGACAGCGCTACTGGGCGCGGGCGCTGATCGGCTTTCGCACCCTGCAGGAGGCGCGCCCCAACGAGGCCCATCGCGCCCTGGCCCGGCTCGAGGCCGAGGGGCGGGTGGCCGGCATCATCACCCAGAACGTCGACGGCCTGCATCGCCGCGCCGGATCGCGGCGGGTGATCGAGCTGCACGGTCGCGCCAACCTGGTGCGCTGCATGGGCTGCGGGGCGACGCGCATGCGCCATGACCTGCACGCCGAGCTGGCCAGCCGCAACCCCGACTGGCTCGACACCGGCGCCAGGGCCGGCCCGGACGGCGACGCCGATCTGGAGGCGGACTTCACGGATTTCCGGGTGCCGGACTGCACGCGCTGCGGTGACGGCATCTGGAAGCCGGACGTGGTGTTCTTCGGCGACAGCGTGCCGCGCGCCCGGGTCGACGAGGCCTTCGCGCTGCTGGACGACGCCGACGGGCTGCTGGTGGTGGGGTCGTCGCTGATGGTCTATTCGGGCTTTCGCTTCGCCCGAGAGGCCGCTCGGGCCGGCAAGCCGCTGGCCTGCCTCAACCTCGGGCGGACCCGGGCCGACGACCTCTACACGCTCAAGGTGGCGGCCGGCGCCGAGGCCGGGCTGGCCGCGCTGATCGAGCGGCTGGACGACGCTAGCCGCCGGCCAGCTTGACCTTGAAGCCTCTCTTTTCCAGCTCGCCCTTGAGCAGGTCGCGCTGGTCGCCCTGGATCTCGATCACGCCGTCCTTCAACGCGCCGCCGGTGCCGCAGCGCTTCTTGAGCTCCTTGGCCAGGGTCTTGAGCTCGTCGGCCTTGAGCGGCACGCCCTCGATCAGGGTCACGCCCTTGCCCTTGCGGCCCTTGGTCTCGCGCCGCAGGCGCACGATGCCGTCCAGGCCGGCGAGGCGCGCGTCCTCGGCGAGTTCGTCGCAGCGGCAGTCGTCGACGGGCTGGCGGCACTCGGGGCAGGTGTCGCCGTGTTCGGTGGAGTAGACCAGGCCACGCAGCTGGTCCTGAAGGGATGCCATGGGGCCTCCTCGGCAATGCAAGCGGGCCTCAGATGATACGAGGCCCGGCGGCGGCGGTCGATGCGTCGGACGGTCAGCGGCTCAGCCGGGCGATCGCCGCCGGCAGCTCGCCGGCATGGCCGATGGACACGGCGCCTTCGGGCGTCGTTTCCTCCTCGGGAAAGCGATTCAGGTGCACCACCCGCATGCCGGCCTCCAGGCCGGCCGCCACGCCCACCGCCGCATCGTCGATCACCACGCAGTGTTCGGGCGCATGGCCCATGGCCTCGGCGGCCTTGAGGTAGAGGGCCGGGTCGGGCTTCCACACGCCCAGGGTGTAGGCGCTGAACAGGCGGTCGCCGAAATGGTGGCCGAGCCCGGTGCTTTCCATGGCGCAGCGGATCTTGCGCTCCGGGCCGTTGGAGACCACCGCGCGGGGATGGTCGGCGAGGGCCTCAAGCGCCGCGGGCATGCCGTCGATCGCGGTCAGCTCCGCGCGCATGCGTGCCTCCATCCGTGCGCGCATCTCGTCCTCCATCGCCTGTCGGCGAGCGTCGTCGAGGGCGCCGTGGCGGGCCTCCATCGCCTGCACGATGGACAGGAAGCGCACGCCGCGGAAGTCGTCCATGTACTGGCGGGCGGTGAAGGGCAGGCCGTGGCGGGACAGGATCTCCGCCATCACCTCGGCCAGCAGGATCTCGCTGTCGACCAGGGTGCCATCGGAGTCGAAGAGCAGGCAGAGCGGAGCGGTCATGAAAACCTCATGGTTGCGGTGATGGAGGTCAGGCCCGGGGCCGGACCGGTGCGTTGAACGGGCTCAGCGGCCGCTCGCCGGCGAGTGACAGGCGCAGGTTGTCCACTGCCCGCCGGGCCATGGCGTGGCGCGTCTCGTGAGTGGCCGAGCCGATGTGCGGCAGCGCCACCACGTTGGCCATGTGGGGCAGCGGCGAGTCGGCCGGCAGCGGTTCGTGCTCGAAGACGTCGAGCCCGGCGGCGCGAATCCTGCCGGCGTCCAGCGCCTCGATCAGCGCCGCCTCGTCGACCACCCTGCCGCGGGCGATGTTGATCAGGATCGCCGAGTCGCGCATCAGCCCGAGCTCGTGCTGGCCGATCAGCCGCTCGGTTTCGGCGCTCAGCGGCACGGTGACGCAGACGAAGTCGGCCTCGCCGAGCAGTTCGTCCAGCTCGCGGCGGCGGGCGCCGAGCTCCTCTTCCAGCGCCGGCTTCGGCGAGGCGTTGGAGTAGAGCACCTTCATGCCGAAGCCCAGGGCGCCGCGCCGGGCGATGGCGGCGCCGATGCGCCCCATGCCGACCATGCCCAGGGTCTTGCCGTGCACGTCGCTGCCGAAGTGCGACTCGCCGAGGCTGGCCTGCCACTCGCCGCGGCGCACGAAGTCGGCCAGCTCCACGGCGCGGCGCGCGGTGGCCATGATCAGCAGGAAGCCGGTGTCGGCGGTGGTCTCGGTCAGCACGTCCGGGGTGTGGCACAGCTGGATGCCGCGGCGCGTCAGTTCCTCGACCGGATAGGCGTCGACACCCACCGAGACGCTGGAGATCGTCTCCAGCCGTGGGGCGGCATCGAGCAGCTCGGCGGTGATCGGACGGCCGGCGCCGATCAGGCCGTGGGCCTCGCCCAGGGCGGCGCGGAACGCCGGGTCGTCGAGATCCTCCAGCTGGCCGAAGTCGTCGACGTGGAAGTCGCGCCTCAGCTCGGCGAGCAGGTCCTCGGGAAGGGGGCGATAGACGACGATACGCTTGTGCACGGGAATCTCCTTATTCCGGCATGGCCGGCCGGGCGTCGAGTTCGGCGAGGCGCTGGCGGGAGGGCAGCCCTTCCATGTCTCCCGGTACCTGCACGGCGAGGGCGCCGATCAGGTTGCCGCGCCCCAGGGCCTCGCGCGGCGTGAGGCCCTCGAGCAGGGCGCTGATGACTCCGACCGCGAAGCCGTCGCCGGCGCCCACGGTGTCGACGACGTTTTCCACCGCCACGCCGGGTACCTCGAGGCTCGCCTCTTGCCCCCCGAGCGTACCACGGTAGTAGCTGCCCTCGGGGCCCAGCTTGATGATGACCGCCCGGGCGCCGCGGTCGAGATAGAAACCGGCGATGTCGTGGGGCGTCTCCAGGCCGGTCAGGCGGCGGCCCTCGGCGAGGCCCGGCAGCACCCAGTCGGCCTGGCCGGCCATGGCGTTCAGGGTGTCGCGCATCTCGGCCTCGCTGGCCCACAGCGACGGGCGCAGGTTGGGGTCGAAGGAGATGCTGGCGCCGGCCTGTCGCGCTCGCTCGAGCATGTGCCAGGTCAGTTCGCGGCAGCTCGCCGAGAGCGCCGGGGGAATGCCGGTGGCGTGCAGGTGACGGGCGGCGTCGAAGTCGACCGCGTTTGCGTCGTCCGGGCCCAGGCGGCTGGCGGCGCTGCCGCGCCGGAAGTACTCCACGTGCGGGTCGGCGCCGTGCTCGGCGCGCTCTTTGAAGATCAGTCCGGTGGCGGCGTCCGGGTCGCGGGTCAGATGCCGACAGTCCAGCCCCTCGGCCTCCAGGGTGTGGCGTATGTAGCGGCCGAAGGCGTCGTCGCCGACCCGGCTCAGCCAGCCGACGCCGAAGCCCAGTCGTGCCAGGCCGATGGCGACGTTGGTATCCGCGCCGGCGATGCGGCGTCGGAAGGTCTCGATCTCGGCGAGCTCGCCGGCGGCCTCGGCGACGAACAGGGTCATGGCCTCGCCGAAGGCGAGGATCTCGGGGCTGGGGGGCGTCGTGGTCATTGGCGATACTCCTGCATCATGATGGGAACGATACCATCGAGCGGCGCGATGCGACGCTCGATGGGGAAATTGTCTCAGCGGCGGGTCGAGCCGCGGGCGATCAGGGTCGGCGAGAAACGCACCTGCCGAGGCGGGCGCCGGGTATCGGTCAGGCGCTCCAGCAGGCTGTCCATGGCGGCCCGGCCGATCGCCTCGGTGGGCTGGGCGAGGGTGGTGATGCCGGGGCCGACCAGGCCGCACCAGTCGAGTTCGTCGATGCCCATCAGGCCGGTGGTGCCGAGGGCGTCGCCGCGGGCCTGCAGCACGCGCGTGACCGCCAGGGTGACGTTGCCGTTGGCGCACAGCAGGGCCCTGGGGGCGGTGGCCGGGCGGTCGAGGAAGTCGGCGATGGCGTGCTCCAGGGCCGGGGTGTCGTCGAGCGGCAGGCAGCAGGCATCACCCGTCAGCCCTTCGGCGTCGAGCCGCGCGCGGAAGCGCTCCAGGCGGCGCTGGCGCGAGCTGGCCCGTTCCGGCGGCTCGCTGACGTACAGCAGCTCGCCGTAGCCCTGGCCGTGCAGGTGGTCCAGGGCCGCGTCGATGGCACGGTCGTTGTCGAGCCCGACCATGTCCGCCTCGAGCTCGCCCAGCGAGCGGTCGAGCAGCACCAGCGGCGTGTCCCGATCGGCCAGGGCCGCGAGCTCCTCGCCGGGGTGGCCGGCGACGTTGAGCACCAGCCCTTCGACGCGGTATGACGCCAGCAGCGCCAGATGATCGCGCTCCTGAACGGGGTCGTTGTCGGTATTGCAGACCATCAGCGAGAAGCCGTGGGCGCGACAGGCCTGCTCGACTCCGTGCATCACCGCCACCGAGAAGGGGTTGCGGATGTCGGCGACCAGCATGCCGATCAGCCCCGACTGCCCGCCCTTGAGCCCGCGCGCGATCCGGTTGGGCCGGTAGCCGAGCCGGCCGGCGCTGGCGGCGATGCGCCGCTGCAGGTCGGGCGACAGCCGGCTGCGCTCATCGCCGAAATAGCGGGAGACGCTGGTCTTGGAGGCGCCGGCGTCGCGGGCGACTTCCAGGATGGTGGCGCCGGTTCGGCGTGTTGGAGCGGTCATGAAGAGGCATCAGGAAAAATGGGAACGTTCCCAACGTTAGTGGCAGGCCCCGTGACATGACAAGTCCGACGCGATTAGACCATGGTAGAGAGGCGCGTCTCAGGCCCGCGACAGCGAGCGCTGGCGGTCGTGTTCCAGGCGGGCGATCACGGTGGGCAGCTGGAACATGCTGGTGATCATGATGGCGCCCTCCGGCGTCTCTTCGGCGTCGGGGAAGCGGTTGAGATGGATCACCGTCATGCCGGCGTTCAGCGCCGCCTGGACGCCGACCAGGGCGTCATCGATGGCCACGCAGTCCTCGGGGGCGTAGCCCAGCATGGCGCCGGCGTGGCGATACAGGCAGGGGTCGGGCTTCCAGCACTGCGCCTCGTAGGCGCTGAACAGATGATCGCCGAACACCGGCTCGAGATTGGTGGCCAGCAGCGAGGTGCGGATCTTGTTGATCGGCCCGTTGGAGACCACGCCCATGGGGTGGCCGGACAGGGCGACCAGCGCCTCGGCGGCGCCGGTGATCGGCAACAGGTCGGTGGCCAGGCGGCGGTTGAGGTTGGCGCGCATGTCGCGCTCCAGCACCTCGAGGCGGTCCGGGTCGACGGCGCCGTGGCGGCTCTCCAGCTCGGCGACGATATGACGGAAGCGGGCGCCGCGGAACTCGCCGACGTAGTCGCTGGCCTGGAAGGGCAGGCCGGCGGCGGTCAGGCTGGTTTCCATCTCGGCAGCGAGCAGGGGCTCGCTGTCGACCAGGGTGCCATCGCAATCGAAGAGTAGGCAGAGGGGGCGGGCCATCACCGGTAACCTCGCGGGCGTGTCATTCGGCTTTAACGCTATTGTGTCATATCGGCAGCGTACACCTTTAGTTTAAGACCATTTCCGCGACTTTGTGAACAGTGTTTTTCAATTCAATCTTTGCTGCACATTCGTCCCGTAGCGGGCGGGATCAGCCCGGCGCCATCACCAGCATCGCCGCCCCGGCCAGATAGCAGCCGGCGATGGCCAGGCTCTCGAAGCCGATGCGACCGGGCCCCAGGCGCTCGCGATGGATCATGCCGACCATCAGGATGGCGGTCATCAGCAGCGAGATCGCCACCCACAGCGCCACGCCGTCGGGCATGGCGTGGTAGATCGAGCCGCCGCGGTAGGCCACGTCCGAGGCGGCCACGAACAGGGTGTCGAAGGCGTTGCCGCCGATGATGCCGGCCACGGCCAGGGTCAGCGCGCCGCGGCGCACCGCCGCCACCGAGGTGACCAGTTCGGGCAGCGAGGTGACCACCGCGGTCATCAACACGCCCACCACCGACTGGCCGAGGCCGGTGTCCTCGGCGATCACCGAGGCCACGCCCTCCAGCAGCCAGCCGCTGGCGCCGAGCACCAGCGCCAGCCCCGCGAAGCTCAGCCATAGCCGCCGCGCCGAGCGAGTCTGCGCCTGATCGTCCGGCACGTCCGGCGTGGTCTCCCGGGTCTGGGCCGGCTGCCACATGGGGCGAGTCCGGGTGCGATCGGCCAGCCGCAGCCCGAACAGGTAGCCGATCACGATCAGCGGCGTGATCGGATGCACCTGCCACAGCGTCCACTCCGGGGCGAAGCGGCCCACCAGTACCAGCGCCAGCAGGCACAGCAGCAGGCCGCCCTGCATCAGGTTGCCGATGGAGGCGGCGGCATGCTCCAGGTTGGCGCGGCGGTGGGTCAGGTCGGCGATGGTCAGGAACAGCGTCTGCACGGCGATGCCGCCCAGGGCGTTGCTCATCGCCAGGGTGGGGCGGTCGGCCAGCGCCGACGAGACCGACAGCACCAGCCCCGACAGCGAGGTGGCCATGCCCAGCAGCACGGCGCCGGCGATGGCCTCGCCGAGGCCGGTGCGGTCGGCCAGGTCGTCGACGATGTGCGTCAGCCGCGTGCCGGCCACGCCGATCACCAGGGTGCAGCCGAGAAACAGGACGGCGGCGCTGCCGAGGGTCAGATCTGTCAGCAAGGAGAGGCCCCCGTCGTGGGGGATGGTGTCCGGTGCCGTCGCGACGCCGGTCGCCGGGTGCCTGGCGGCGGTGGGCTGAGGGTATCGGGCATGTCGGCTCCTGCCGAGAGGGGGTGGGCTATGCTGGCGGCGCCCTGCCATGATACTCAGGAGGGGCGGCACGGGACCGCTAGTCCACAGCGTACCACCGGAGGCAGTCAAGTCATGAAACGGAAAATGCTCTGGTCGATGGCCGGCTACACGGCCGTCATCGGCGCCAGCCTGTTGACCCGGCACACCGCCAGGGAGGCCTACCGCAAGACGGCCGGCGCGGCCCCGCCGGAGAACCCGGGGCGTCGCGACACGCGCTGGCGGGAGGCCCTGGCCTGGGGCATGGCGAGCGGCGCCCTGGTCGGGATGGCCCGGGTGGTCGGCAACCGCCTGGGCGATGAGGCGCGCCGTCGTGGCGAGCGTCGTCGTCCCCGGCGCGCCCTGGAGCACCTGAAGGACTAGCCTGGGGGCCCCGGTGAGTCGGTGCCCCGGCGACGGGCAGGCGCGACGCCGTTGATCTCGACGTTGTCCTCGCCCCCCGCTGGGGCCGGATGCCGGCTCCGGTCTCGCCGGGCAGCGCCCTGTCAGTGAGCCGGGTGTCGAAGTATGTCGCTCGCTCGACCCGCGCCGTTCACGGGGCGGAAACGAGCCGGCCCCGCCTGGTCGGGCGGGGCCGGAGGGCTACCGGGAAGCCGGCAGGCGGGTGCCGCGGGGCGTTACTCCCTGGCGCCGGCCGGGGTGTTGCCGAGCGCCCGGTGGGCGCGCTCGAGGTCTTCGGGTTCGAGCTCCCAGGACTTGGGATCCAGGTCCATTTCCGGGTGGTCCTTGGCGTTGAACACCGGCTGCTCGATGCCATTGCGCATCTGGCCGTCGAAGTCGCGCAGGATGCGCAGGCCCGGCTTGAACAGCATGATCAGGGCGATCAGGTTGGCCACCGCCAGCAGGCCCATGGTCACGTCGGCGAAGCCGAACGCGGTGCCCAGGTCGGTGGTGGCGCCCCAGCAGACCAGCAGCACGATGGTCACGCGGAAGGCATTGAACAGGCCCTGATTGCGGCGGCTGAAGAAGTTCAGGCTGTTCTCGCCCAGATAGTAGTTGTAGAGGATGGTGCTGAAGGCGAACAGCAGCAGCGCGATGCTGACGAAGGTGCGGCCCCATTCGCCGACGTGGTCGGCCAGGGCGGCCTGGGTCAGGGCGATGCCCGCCACGTCGACGCCGGCGCCCGCTTCATAGACGCCGCTGAGCAGGATCACGAAGGCGGTGGCGGAGCAGATGATCACGGTGTCGATGAACACCGAGAAGGCCTGCACGATGCCCTGGTTGGCCGGGTGCGGCACGTAGGCCACGGCCGCCACGTTGGGCGCGCTGCCGAGGCCGGCCTCGTTGGAGAACAGGCCGCGCTTCAGGCCCATCATGATGGCCGCGCCGATGCCGCCGCCGATGGCCGGCTCGAGGCCGAAGGCGCTCTTCACGATCAGCGCGATCACGTCCGGAATCTGGGTGATGTTCAGGGCCAGCACCACCAGCGCGATCAGCAGATAGCCGCCGGCCATGATCGGCACCAGGAACTCGGAGATGCGGGCGATGCGCTTGATGCCGCCGAAGATGATCAGGCCAACGAGCAGCGCCAGGCCGAGACCGCTGTAGAGCACCGGCACGCCGAAGGCGTCGCCGAAGGAAGTGGCCACGGAATAGGACTGCAGGGCGGTGAAGGCGAAGCCGAAGGTCACCAGCAGCAGCGCCGAGTAGATGCCGGCCAGCCAGTTCCACCGGCGGCCGAGGCCGCGGGAGATGTAGTAGGCCGGGCCGCCGCGATAGGTGCCGTCGCCCTCGGCGGTCTTGTAGGTCTGCGCCAGGGTGCACTCGAGGAAGCTGGTGGCCATGCCCATCAGGCCGACGACCCACATCCAGAACACGGCGCCGGGGCCGCCGAGGGTGATGGCAACGGCGACGCCGGCGATGTTGCCGCCGCCGACCCGGCCGGCCACCGACAGCACCAGCGCCTGGAAGGAGCTCAGGTGGCCGTGCTTGTCCTTCTTGAAGGCCTGGCTGGCGCCCAGGATGCGGAACATGCGGCCGAAGTAGCGGAACTGCACGAAGCGCGAGGCCACGGTGAAGCCGATGCCCACGGCGATCAGCAGCACGATCAGGACCTTGCCCCATAGCAGGTCGTTGAGGAAAGCCAACATCGAGAAGTCTCCTTTTTGGCATTATTCGCGGTGCGTGGGATTTAAGCAGGCTCAAAGCGCGATGGGATTTGACGCTATGGTGCGCCCTGGCGCACCATCCGCCGCACCCAGTGCACCAGGCTGCACCATTTCGGGGCGAGCGCCTCAGAGGAATCCACCGACATGCATGACGACTTCGCGGCCAACCTCCGGCTGCTGTGCAGCTACTACCGCTCCATCGCCGAAGTGTGCCGTCGGCTCGACATCAACCGGGCGCAGTTCAACCGCTACCTCAGCGGCCGCTACAAGCCCGCCAACAACACCATGCGCCGCATCTGCGACTTCTTCGGCGTCGAGGTGCACGAGATCCTGCTGCCCCACGAGGAGTTCCGCTCGCTGGTGCGGCTGCAGCCGACGCCGGACGGCGAGGCGCCCGAGCGGGCGCCGTCGCTGGGGCTGCCCGCCGCGCTGCTCGAGCAGGGGCGTCAGGGCATGTCGCGCTATCTCGGCTGCTACCACGAGTATTACCTGGCCATGTCGCGGCCCGGCCAGGTGCTGTGCACCCTGGTCTGCCTCGAGCGGCGCGGCGAGGACGTGCTCTACCAGCGCACCGAACGCATGCCGCCCCGCGCCGGCGGTCGCCACTGGCACAACCGCTACCAGGGCGTGGCGCTGCTGCTGACCGATCGCCTGTTCCTGGCCGACCACGAGTCGCTCAACGGCCACGAGATGACCCAGACCATCCTCTTCCCCAGCTTCAAGAGTCACGTCTCGCGTCTCAGCGGGCTCAAGCTGGGCGTGGCCGACAGCAGCGAGCGCATGCCCTGCGGCGTGCGGGTGGTCTACGAGCGCATCGCCGACACGGTCACCCCGCGCCAGGCGCTGGCGCAGTGCGGCCTCTATGACCTGGACGACCCGGCCCTCGACCCCGATATCGTGGCGGCGATCCACAACGACATGGGGCCCGGAGAGTGGCACTTCCGGGCACGCTATCTCTAGGCGAAGTCGGAAAAGTGTCTGCGCTCGGCTATACGGCGTTAAAAATCAGCTCGTGCGCGAGCCCGGTCAAAGTCCTCATTTACAGCTCGTAAACTCCGGCTTTTCGCTGATTTTTGCCTTGTCTAGCCTTCGCTCGCCGACTTTTCATACGTTGCCTAAGCCAACTGGAGCACAGGAAGGCTGCGCGCCTCAGGGCGCGGCGTGGCGGCCGCAGTTCTCGCGGTAGGCCGGGGCGTCGGCGCCCAGTGCCAGCTGCTCGGTGACGGTGTGGTAGTAGAACGGCAGGGCGGGGCGCTCGGCGCGCACGGCGTCGCCGCACAGGCCGTAGCCCTTGTTCACCTCGAGCAGGCGCTCGATCCCGACGTCGTCCTGGGCCTCGAGGCGCTCGGCGATACGCTCGGCGATCCGGTCGTCGCGGTCGTTGTCGGCCATCCACTGGCCGCCGAAGATCAGGCCGGCGACGAGCAGGATGGCGGCCACGGGAATCCACAGGTTGTGCATGGCGGGGCTCGCATGACGCCCGCCGGCACGGAGGCCGGCGGGGCGGGGACGCTTACTTGACGCGCGGGTCCAGTTCGCCGCGCTCGTAGCGCAGGAACATCTCTTCCAGGTTGATCGGCTTGATCTTGCTGGCCTGGCCGGCGGTGCCGAAGGCCTCGTAGCGGGCCTTGCAGACCTCCTTCATGGCCGCGGTGCTGACCTTGAGGAACTTGCGCGGGTCGAACTCGGCCGGGTTCTCGGCCAGGAAGCGACGCACCGCGCCGGTGGAGGCCAGGCGCAGGTCGGTGTCGATGTTGACCTTGCGCACGCCGTGCTTGATGCCCTCGACGATCTCCTCGACCGGCACGCCGTAGGTCTCGGGGATGGCGCCGCCGAACTCGTTGATCACCTCGAGCCACTCCTGGGGCACGGAGGAGGAGCCGTGCATCACCAGGTGGGTCTCGGGGATGCGGGCATGGATCTCCTTGATGCGCTGGATGGAGAGGGTGTCGCCGGTGGGCGGCTGGGTGAACTTGTAGGCGCCGTGGCTGGTGCCGATGGCGATCGCCAGGGCGTCCACCTGGGTCGCCTTGACGAAGGCGGCGGCCTCTTCCGGGTCGGTCAGCAGCTGGTCGTGATCGAGCTTGCCCTCGGCGCCGACGCCGTCTTCCTCGCCGGCCATGCCGGTCTCCAGGCTACCCAGGCAGCCCAGCTCGCCCTCGACGGAGACGCCGCAGGCGTGGGCCATCTCGACGGTGCGACGGGTGACGTCGACGTTGTAGTCGTAGCTGGTCGGCGTCTTGCCGTCGGTGCCGAGCGAGCCGTCCATCATCACCGAGGAGAAGCCCAGCTGGATGGAGCGCTGGCACACCGCGGGGCTGGTGCCGTGGTCCTGGTGCATGACCACCGGGATGTGCGGGAATTCCTCGACGGCGGCCAGGATCAGGTGGCGCAGGAAGGGCGCGCCGGCATACTTGCGGGCGCCGGCGGAGGCCTGGACGATCACCGGGGAATCGGTCTCGTCGGCGGCTTCCATGATGGCGCGCATCTGCTCGAGGTTGTTGACGTTGAAGGCCGGGATGCCGTAACCGTGCTCGGCGGCGTGGTCCAGCATCTGGCGCATGCTGATCAGTGCCATGAAGTCACCCTTTGTTGTGTGAGGCGGCGCGCCGCGCCGCCTGCGTCGCAGTGTTCGTGATTATTCGGCGGCGGCTTCGAGGGCCGCGACCGCCGGCAGCACCTTGCCCTCGACGTACTCGAGGAAGGCGCCGCCGCCGGTGGAGATGTAGGAGACCCGCTCGGCGATGCCGTACTTGTCGATGGCCGCCAGGGTGTCGCCGCCGCCGGCGATGGAGAAGCCGTCGCTCTCGGCGATGGCGTAGGACAGCGCCTCGGTGCCGTGGCCGAACTGGTCGATCTCGAACACGCCGACCGGGCCGTTCCACAGGATGGTGCCGGCGGCCTTGAGCTGCTCGCCGAGCCGGGCGGCGGTCTCCGGGCCGATGTCGAGGATCATCTCGTCATCGCCCACCTGGTCGACCGGCTTGGTCACCGCGGAGGCGTGCTCGGAGAACTCGGTGGCCACCACCACGTCGCTGGGCAGCGGGATCTCGACCTTGTCCATCAGCGCCTTGGCGGCCTCGACCAGGTCGGCCTCGTGCAGCGACTTGCCGACGTTGTAGCCGGCCGCGGCGATGAAGGTGTTGGCGATGCCGCCGCCGACGATGATGCGGTCGCACTTCTCGGACAGCGCGTTGAGCACCTCGAGCTTGGTGGAGACCTTGGAGCCGCCGACGATGGCGGTCATCGGGCGCTTTGGGGTGGCCAGGGCCTTCTCCAGCGCCTCGAGCTCCCGGGCCAGCAGCGGGCCGGCGCAGGCGGCGGGGGCGAAGCGCGCCACGCCGTGGGTCGAGGCCTGGGCGCGGTGGGCGGTGCCGAAGGCGTCCATCACGTAGACGTCGCACAGCGCGGCATAGGCCCGGGACAGGGCCTCGTTGTCCTTCTTCTCGCCCTGGTTGAAGCGCACGTTCTCCAGCAGCACGATCTCGCCGGCCTCGAAGGCGGGTGCCGTCTCCAGATAGTCCTCGACCAGGCGCACCGGGCGCCCGAGCAGGCCGGCCAGATGCTCGGCCACCGGCGCCAGCGAGAATTCCTCGGCCGGCTCGCCCTCGGTGGGACGGCCCAGGTGGCTCATCAGCATCACCTTGCCGCCGGCCTCGAGCGCCGCCTGGATGGTCGGCAGGGCGGCCCGCAGGCGGGCGTCGCTGGTCACCTGGCCGTTCTTGACGGGCACGTTCAGGTCCTCGCGGATCAGCACTCGCTGGCCGTCGAGGTCGAGGTCGGTCATCTTGCGCACGTTCATGGAAGCAGATTCCTCGTCTGGGAAAGCCGAAGGGTCTCAGGCATCGGAGGGTGGCACCGGGCCCAGTCGGGCGATGCGGCCGGCAACGTCGAGCATGCGATTGGCGAAGCCCCACTCGTTGTCGAACCAGCACAGCATCTTGATCAGGCGGCCGCCGGCCACCCGGGTCTGGGTGGCGTCCACGATACCGGAGCGCGGATCGTGGTTGAAGTCGACCGAGGCCATGGGCGTTTCGGTGTAGCCGAGCAGCCCGGCGAGCCGCCGGGCGCTGGCCTCGCGCAGCAGGGCGTTGACCGTCTCGGCGTCGGTATCGGTGCGCACCGAGAGCGCCAGGTCCATGGCCGAGACGTTGATGGTCGGCACCCGCACGTGCAGGCACTCGAAGCGGTCGGCCAGGTGCGGCATCAGGCGGTTGATGCCGCGCGCAAGGCCGGTGTCCACCGGCACGATGGAGTGCATCGCCGAGCGCGTCAGGCGCAGGTCGGTCTGGTGATAGGCATCGATCACCGGCTGGTCGTTCATCGCCGAGTGAATGGTGGTGGTGACGCCGTGGTCGAGGCCCAGCGCCTCGTCGAGCACCGTCAGCACCGGCACCAGGCAGTTGGTGGTGCAGGAGGCGGCGGAGATCACCCGGCACTCGGGCGTCAGGTCGGCGTCGTTGATGCCGCTGACGATGGTGGCGTCGACGTCGCTCTCGGCGGGCTGGGAGAACAGCAGGCGCGCGGCGCCGGCGGCCAGGTGGGCCTCGGCGATGTCGCGTTCCTTGAAGCTGCCGGAGCATTCCAGCACCAGGTCGATCTCGAGCTCGGCCCAGGGCAGGGCGGCCGGATCGGCCTCGGAGAGCACCCGGATCGGGTGGCCGTCGATCACCAGCTGCTCGCCGTCGACCTCCACGCTGCCGGGGAAGCGGCCGTGGGTGGTGTCGAAGCGGGTCAGGTAGGCGATGGTGTCGAGCCCGGACAGCTCGTTGAGGGCCACTACCTCGAGCTCCGGCATGTCACGCTCGACGAGCGCACGCAGCACGCACTGGCCGATGCGGCCGTAACCGTTGATGGCGATGCGTAGGGCCATGGCCTGTCCGAGGCTCCCGAGTCCGGTGGGCGAGAGGCGGCGATTCTAGCCTATTTCGCGATCGTCGTCGCCGGTCGGGGCGCCCGGGAGATGCGCGCCAGCGCCGGCCTCGCACGCGTATGCGACGAAAGTCGCCCACTGGTGGAGGGGGCGTCTAGAGGCCCAGCAGTCGCCAGGCCAGCGGCAGGCACAGGGCGGTGAGGATGCCGGTCAGGCTCATGCCCAGCGACGCGAAGGCGCCGGCGGCGGGGCTCAGCTCGAAGGCGCGCACGGTGCCGATGGCATGGCCGTTGACCCCCAGGGCGAAGCCGAGGATGCGGTGGTCGCGAATGCCCAGCGCCGGGGCCAGCAGGCTGACCGCCAGGGTCGCCATCACCCCGGTGAGCAGCAGCCCGCCCATCAGCAGCGGCACCGAGCCGCCGAGCCCCTCGACGATGCCGAGCGCGATCGGCGCGGTCACCGACTTGGGCGCCAGCGAGGCCAGCACCTCGGGGCTGGCGCCCAGCGCCCACGCCAGCGCCAGCGAATAGCACGAGGCCAGAGCCGCCGCCGGAGGCAGGCTCAGCGCCAGCGGCTTCCACAGCGCGCGGATGTGGGGCAGCTGCTGGTAGAGGGGCACCCCGAGCGCCACCGTGGCCGGGCCGAGCAGCAGCATCAGCCAGTCGGCGCCGCGCCGGTAGTCGGCGACGTCGATGGACAGCCCCCACAGCGTGGCGGCGACCAGCACCGCGGCCAGCAGCACCGCCGGGCACCAGCTGGGGCGTCCCAGGCGCTCGACGGCCCACAGGGCGGTGAGATAGGCGGCCAGCGTCAGGGCGATGGCCGACAGCGGAGTGGCCAGCAGTGCCTCGCGCACCGCCATCAGGGCGTCGCTCATGAGCGGGACCCCGGCGTCGCGTCCGTCTCGGGCTCGGCGGGCATGCAGCGGCGCATCAGCAGCAGGGTGGTCAGCACGCTGGCCAGGGTGCCGACCACCAGCGACACCGCGACGGCCAGCCACTGGCCGGCGAAGTCGTCGGCGACGAAGAACACCCCCACCACGCCGGGCATGATCAGCATCGCCAGCAGGCCGATCAGCGGCTGGCCGGCGGCGGCGATGTCATCGAACCGGCCGATGCGCAACATCAGCAGGGCGGTCATCAGCAGCATGCCCACCACCCCGGCCGAGACCGGCAGGTCGAGCAGCACGACCAGCGTCTCGCCGGCCAGCCATACCCCCGTGAGCCACAGAAACCCGCGCAGCACTGCGATCACCTCGTTCTCCCTGACTGATGTTCTTCCTCAGGCGTCATCATGCCAGAGCGGCGGGGGGAAATCCGCCGAACGTTCGCCGGGGTAGAGGACGCCCGGCACCGCCTCGAAGCTCGACAACGACATCACTAGGTGGCCCTCGAGCCCCAGGTCCCGCTCGCGCTCGCCCCGCTCGGCGTGGACGTTCTTCACGACCGGCCTCGGCGAGGGCACCAGGCGTCGCACCCGTCGCCGTCTCGCGCCAGGCGCTGGCGGGAGGCGACGACAAGTCGGGTTCGGGGTCGCCGAGACGGCGGCCCTTTCGTGTCGCGGACGGGCTGTCGCCGCGCGTCGCTTGCTCTAGGCTAGGGAGGGACTCGCGAACTCCCCCGACAACCAGCCATCAAGGAGCGAAAGCGGCGATGACCAACATAGCCCAACACCTCGGCGACGAGGCGGACAGTCTGCTGACCCACCAGTGCCGCGGCATTCCGGCCGCGTCGATCCACGCACCGGGCCCGGACTTCGTCGATCGGGTCATGGCCCACGGCGACCGCCGGCCCCACGTGCTGCGCAACATGCAGGCCCTGTTCGACCATGGGCGGCTCGGCGGCACCGGTTACCTGAGCATCCTGCCGGTGGATCAGGGCATCGAGCACTCCGCCGGTGCCTCCTTCGCGCCCAACCCGCTCTACTTCGATCCGGCCAACATCGTCGAGCTGGCGATCGAGGGCGGCTGCAACGCCGTGGCCTCGACCCTGGGCGGGCTGTCCTCGGTGGCGCGCCAGTACGCGCACAAGATCCCGATGCTGCTCAAGCTCAACCACAACGAGACGCTGACCTATCCGGCGGTCTACGACCAGACGCTGTTTGCCCAGGTCGAGCAGGCCTTCGAGATGGGCTGTGCGGCGGTGGGGGCGACCATCTACTTCGGCTCGCCCGAGAGCCGCCGCCAGATCGGCGAGATCAGCCAGGCCTTCGAGCGCGCCCACGAGCTGGGCATGGTCACGGTGCTGTGGGCCTACCTGCGCAACCCGGCCTTCAAGCACGAGGGCCAGGACTACCACACCGCCGCCGACCTCACCGGCCAGGCCATCCACCTGGCGGCGACCCTCAAGGCCGACATCGTCAAGCAGAAGATGGCCGAGACCAACGCCGGCTATCGCGACATCGGCTTCGGCCACACTCACGCTAAGGTCTACGATGAGCTGACCTCCGAGCATCCCATCGACCTGGCCCGCTACCAGGTGGCCAGCAGCTACATGGGCCGCGCCGGGCTGATCAACTCCGGCGGCGCCGCGGGCGGCGAGAGCGACCTGGCCCAGGCGGTGCGTACCGCGGTGATCAACAAGCGCGCCGGGGGCATGGGGCTGATCTCCGGCCGCAAGGCGTTCCAGAAGTCGATGGCCGAGGGCGTCGAGCTGCTCCACGCCATCCAGGACGTCTACCTGGACGACACCGTCACCCTGGCCTGATCCGGCAAAGGGCGAAACGCAAGAAGGCACGGCATAAGCCGTGCCTTATTTCGTTGCCGCCCCGTCGGGGCGGGCGTCGGAAACGCCTCAGGCGTCGATCAGCTTGCGCGCCTCGCGCAGGTTGGCGAGCGTCATGGCGCAGGAGTCGGCGGCCTCGCGGCCCTTGGTCACGAAGTGTTCGTGGTAGAAGGCCGTGTGGGTGGCGTGCTCATGGAAGTGGTGCGGGGTGAGCACCACCGAGAGCACCGGCACCTCGGTGTCCAGCTGGACGCGCATCATGCCGTCGATCACCGCGTGGGCGACGAAGTCGTGGCGGTAGATGCCGCCATCGACCACGAAGCCGGCGCCGACGATGGCGTCGTAGCGGCCGCTTCTCGCCAGCAGCTTGGCCTGCAGCGGGATCTCGTAGGCGCCGGCGACGCTGACGACGTCGATGTGGCCGGCCTCGATGCCGTGCTGCTCGGCGAGGGTGGCGGTGAAGGCCTCGCGGGCCTGGCCGACGATGTCGCTGTGCCAGCTGGCCTGGATGAAGGCGATGCGGGGGGCGTGTTCGAACTTCGACTGATTCATGGTCTTCCTCGAAAAAGCTACCAGAATCAGGGCATGCGGAACCGTCGACGGATAAACGAGGCGTGCGGCATCGGCCGCGCGCCCGCGCCTTCCCGGCTGGGGTGCCGTTCTCTTCCATCCGGACTATGACCGTCGGCTTCGGGGTCTCACCGAATCTGCTGACCCCGGCGGCCGTGATGGCCGGGCCGGGCGCTCGCGGGCTCGTGTCGCTGGCAGGCTCGTATCGAACGAGGCGCGCGGGACCATCACCGCCGGTGGGGACTTTCACCCCGCCCTGAGAACAGTGGCCATGGACAATGACAGAGGCGCCATGGCCGAGGCCTCATCATAGGGGCTCGCTCGGGGCGGGCCAAGGCATCGGCGGCACAAAAAAAGGGTGCGGCCGCGGCCGCACCCTCCCGATGTCGCAGACGGTGTCGCGATCAGTCGTCGTCGGCATCGTCCAGCAGCTGCTCGGCCTCGCCCACCACGTTGTCCACGGTGAAGCCGAAGTGCTGGAACAGGTCGCCGGCCGGGGCGGACTCGCCGAAGCTGTCCATGCCCACGATGCGGCCCTCGAGGCCCACGTACTTGTACCAGTAGTCGCGGTGACCGGCCTCGACGGCGATGCGGTTGCCCACTTCCGCCGGCAGCACGGCCTGGCGGTAGGCGGCGTCCTGGGCGTCGAAGACGTCGGTGGACGGCATCGACACCACGCGCACCGCGCGGCCCTGCTCGGCGAGCACGGCCGCGGCGTCCATGGCCAGGCCGACCTCGGAGCCGGTGGCGATCAGGATCAGCTCCGGCGTGCCCTCGCAGTCCTTCAGCACGTAGCCGCCGCGCTGGATGTCGGCCAGCTGCTGGGCGTCGCGCTGCTGGTGCGGCAGCCCCTGGCGGGACAGCACCAGCGCGGTCGGGCCGGCCTGACGCTTGATGGCCGCGTTCCAGGCCGCGGCGGTCTCCACGGCGTCGCAGGGGCGCCAGGTGGAGAGGTTCGGCGTGGTGCGCAGGCTGGTCAGCTGCTCGACCGGCTGGTGGGTCGGGCCGTCCTCGCCCAGGCCGATGGAGTCGTGGGTGAAGACATAGGTCGCGCGCTGGCCCATCAGCGCCGCCATGCGCACGGCGTTGCGCATGTACTCCATGAAGATCAGGAAGGTGGCGCCGTAGGGCACGAAGCCGCCGTGCAGGGCCAGGCCGTTCATGATCGCGCCCATGCCGAACTCGCGCACGCCGTAGTGCAGGTAGTTGCCGCCCGGCGCCTCTGAAGAGATCGCCTCGGCGCCCTTCCAGAAGGTCAGGTTGGACGGCGCCAGGTCGGCGCTGCCGCCGAGCAGTTCGGGCAGCTGCGGGCCGAGCTCGTTGAGGCAGGCCAGCGAGGCCTTGCGGCTGGCGACGGAGTCGCCCTTTTCCTGGGCCTGCTGGATCATCGCCTCGCTGGTCAGCTCGGCGGGCAGCTCGCCCTTCTGGCGGCGCAGGAACTCGCGGGCCAGCTCGGGATGGGCCTCGGCGTAGCGCTCGAAGCGCGCCTGCCACTCGGCCTGGCGGCTGGCGCCGGCCTCGTGGGCGTCCCAGCCCTGGTAGATGTCTTCCGGCACATGGAAGGGCGCGTGGGACCAGCCCAGCTGCTGACGGGCGGCGGCGACTTCGTCCTCGCCCAGGGCGGCGCCGTGGCACTCTTCCTTGCCCTGCTTGTTGGGCGCGCCGAAGCCGATGATGGTCTTGCAGATGATCAGGCTCGGCTTGTCGTCGTGCTGGCGGGCCAGCTCGATGGCGGCCTTGACCTCCTCGGGCTTGTGGCCGTCGACGGCGGGCACCACGTGCCAGCCGTAGGCCTCGAAGCGCTTGGCGGTGTCGTCGGTGAACCAGCCCTCGACCTCGCCGTCGATGGAGATGCCGTTGTCGTCGTAGAAGGCGATCAGCTTGCCCAGCCGCTGGGTGCCGGCCAGCGAGCCGACCTCGTGGGAGACGCCTTCCATCAGGCAGCCGTCACCCAGGAAGCAGTAGGTGTAGTGGTCGACGATCTCGTGGCCCGGGCGGTTGAACTGGGCCGCCAGGGTGCGCTCGGCGAGCGCCATGCCCACGGCGTTGGCCAGGCCCTGGCCCAGCGGGCCGGTGGTGGTCTCGATGCCCGGCGCGTAGCCGAATTCCGGGTGACCGGCGGTCTTGGCGTGCAGCTGGCGGAAGTTCTGCAGCTGTTCCAGGCCGAGCTCGTAGCCGGAGAGGTGCAGCAGGGAATAGAGCAGCATGGAGCCGTGGCCGTTGGACAGCACGAAGCGGTCGCGGTCCGGCCAGTGCGGGTCGGCCGGGTTGTGCTGCAGATAGTCGTTCCACAGCACCTCGGCGATGTCGGCCATGCCCATGGGGGCGCCGGGGTGGCCGGAATTGGCCTTCTGGACGGCGTCCATGGACAGGGCGCGAATGGCATTGGCCAGTTCGAAACGGGACGGCATGGGGGTCAGCTCCTCGCCTGCGGCAGATAAGTAGCAATGACGCAGCCCGGTCGGGGGTGGCCGGGCATGGATCTCGGCTGGAATGTGCCGCGAAATGGGGCGGCACGCACGAATCAGGGCGGTCATTGTCGCCGAATGGGCCGCGGCCTTCAAATCGCCGCGCCGGCGGGCGCGCCAGGCGGCCTCGGCGTCGGAGCGGCGCTAGGAAGCCCCGCGGCGAGCGTGTAAAATCCGCTGCCAGCCGGTCCGCCCGGGCCTCGGCGCCATGCCACCGCCCGAGCCTTGGGGCCAGATGCCTTCCTCCCATTTCCTGAGGGCCGAGGACGCCATGAGCGAATACTCCCTGTTTACCTCCGAATCCGTCTCCGAGGGGCACCCGGACAAGATCGCGGATCAGATCTCCGACGCGGTGCTCGACGCCATCATCGCCCGCGACCGCAACGCCCGCGTGGCCTGCGAGACCATGGTCAAGACCGGCGTGGCCATCGTCGCCGGCGAGATCACCACCTCGGCCTGGGTCGACCTGGAGGACCTGGTGCGCCGGGTGATCCTCGACATCGGCTACACCTCCTCCGACGTCGGCTTCGACGGCGAGACCTGCGGCGTGCTCAACCTGATCGGCAAGCAGAGCGTCGACATCGCCCAGGGCGTCGATCGCAGCAAGCCCGAGGATCAGGGCGCCGGTGACCAGGGCCTGATGTTCGGCTACGCCAGTGACGAGACCGACTCCTACATGCCGGCGCCGATCCACTACTCGCACCGCCTGGTGGAGCGCCAGGCCGAGCTGCGCCGCAACGGCATGCTGCCGTGGCTGCGTCCGGACGCCAAGAGCCAGCTGACCTTCCGCTACGACGAGCACGGCAAGCCCTGTGCCGTCGACGCCGTGGTGCTCTCCACCCAGCACGACCCGGAGATCGACCAGGAAGACCTGCGCAAGATGGTCAAGCGCGAGATCATCGAGCAGGTGATCCCGGCCGAGTGGCTGACCGAGACCACCGAGTACCACATCAACCCGACCGGCAAGTTCGTGATCGGCGGCCCGGTGGGCGACTGCGGCCTGACCGGGCGCAAGATCATCGTCGACACCTACGGCGGCATGGCCCGCCATGGCGGCGGCGCCTTCTCGGGCAAGGACCCGTCCAAGGTCGACCGCAGCGCCGCCTACGCCGGCCGCTACGTGGCCAAGAACATCGTCGCCGCCGGCCTGGCCGAGCGCTGCGAGATCCAGGTCTCCTACGCCATCGGCGTGGCCGAGCCGACCTCGGTGTCGGTCAACACCTTCGGCACCGGCCGCATCAGCGACGAGCGCATCATCGAGCTGGTCCGCGAGCACTTCGACCTGCGGCCCAACGCCATCACCACGATGCTCGACCTGCTGCACCCGATGTATCGCCTGACCGCGGCCTACGGCCACTTCGGCCGCGAGCCGTTCGAGACCTCCTATACCTGGACCGACACCCAGGGCGAGGAGCACACCGAGACCTTCACCGCCTTCCCCTGGGAGAAGACGGACCGCGCCCAGGCGCTGCGCGACGCCGCCGGCCTGTAAGCGCTCGGCGACCGCCGCAGGCGTCGCCGATCTCGTGCGTCGCCGATCTCGTACGAAAGAAGAGGGCCCCGTCCGGCATCGCCGGGCGGGGCCTTTGCATAGGCTCGGGACAGGCCCCTCCGACGGTGTCGCCATGTCTCGCCATCTCGCCCTGCTGGTCTGGCTGTTCGCCGCGCCGCTCGCGGCCGATGACTGCCCGAGCTGGCCGGCCGCCCGCGCCGGGCGCGAGCTCGCCGCCCTGCACGAACGCCTGAGCGACTGGAACGCCGCCTATCGCCGCGACGGTAGCTCGCCGGTCTCCGATGCCGTCTATGACCAGGCTCGCGCGCGCCTCGAGGCCTGGCGCCGCTGCTTTCCCGAACGGGCATTTGATGCGCCGCCCTCGAGCGGCCCGGCCGGTGACGTTCTCCATCCCATCGCCCAGACCGGGCTCGCCAAGCTCGATGGCGAAGACGCCGTGCGCGCCTGGCTGGCGCGGCGCGACGACGCCTGGCTGCAGCCCAAGGTGGACGGCGTGGCGGTGACGCTGCTCTACGAGCAGGGGCGGCTCACGCGAGCCATCAGCCGCGGCGATGGCGAACGCGGCCAGGACTGGACGCAAAAAATGCGCCGGCTGCCCGCGGTGCCCGAGCGACTGACGGGCGCGCCGCCCGAGCGCGTGGTGCTGCAGGGCGAGCTCTATCGTCGCCTCGACGGCCACGTCCAGGCCGAGGCGGGAAGCGCGGGGGCACGCAGCGCGGTGGCGGGCTGGCTGGCCCGGGAGCGGCTCGATGCGGCCACGGCCGGCGAGATCGGCCTGTTCGTCTGGGCCTGGCCCGACGGGCCGGCGGCCATGGTCGAGCGTCTCGATGGACTCGCCGCCATGGGCTTCCCCGACACCCGGCGCTGGAGCCGCCCCGTGGCGGCGTTCGAGGAGGCGGCGCGCCTGCGCGGGCGCTGGTATCGCGGCCCGCTGCCCTTCGCCACCGACGGCGTGGTGCTCAAGCAGGGGCGGCGGCCGGACGGCGAGCGCTGGCGGGCCGAGCCGCCGGACTGGGCCGCGGCCTGGAAGCATCCGCCCCGGGAGGCGCTCGCCGAGGTGCGTGGCGTCGAGTTCCGCGTCGGCCGCACCGGGCGCATCACGCCGCTGCTGCACCTGGTGCCGGTGACCCTCGACGGGCGCCGCCTGAGCCGGGTCTCGGCGGGCTCGCTCGAACGCTGGCAGGCGCTCGATATCCGCCCCGGCGACCGCGTGATCGTGGCCCTGGCCGGGCTGACGATCCCGCGGCTGGATGGCGTGGCCTGGCGGGCGGTGGAGCGGCCCGAGCTCTCGCCGCCGCCCGCCGATGCGCATGGCCCGCTTTCCTGCTGGCACCCGACGCCGGGCTGCGAGGGCCAGTTCCTCGAGCGGCTGGCCTGGCTCTCCGGCGACTCGGCGCTGGCCCTTCCGGGGCTCGGGCCGGGGACCTGGCGCGCCCTGGTCGAGGCCGGCCTGGTGCGGGGCCTGCTCGACTGGCTGGCGCTGTCGCCCGCCACCCTCGAGGGCGCCTCCGGCATCGGCGAGATCCGCGCCCGGCGGCTGGCCGAGCGCTTCGCCGCGGCCCGGTCGCGGCCGTTCGTCGCCTGGCTCGAGGCCCTGGGGCCGCCGCCCGGCTGGGATGCCGGTGCCGCGCCGGACTGGCCCGCCCTGGCGTCTCGACGCGTGGCGGACTGGCGGACGCTGCCTGGCCTGGGGCCGCTGCGGGCCGAGGCGCTCGCGGCCTTCTTTAGTCATTCGCAGGTGCGGGCGCTGGCCGCCCGGCTCGAGGCGGCCGGCATCGACGGCTTCGCGGGCGCCGCGAGTATCCTCCCCGCCCAGCGTTGATTGTCCGCCGCTCGGCGGGCTGCCTATAGTGAGGGTCACGCTTTTCGTCGAGAAGAGGTGAGCCATGAACCAGCCCGTCGTATCCGCCCCGCCGACCACGGACCACAAGGTGGCCGACCTCGAACTGGCCGACTGGGGCCGGCGCGAGATCCGCATCGCCGAGACCGAGATGCCGGCGCTGATGGCGATCCGCGACCAGTACCGCGAGCGCCAGCCCCTGGCCGGGGCGCGCATCGCCGGCTGCATCCACATGACCATCCAGACCGCGGTGCTGATCGAGACCCTGATCGACCTCGGCGCCACGGTGCGCTGGTCCTCCTGCAACATCTTCTCCACCCAGGACCACGCCGCCGCGGCCATCGCCGCCGCCGGCATCCCGGTGTTCGCCTGGAAGGGCGAGACGGAAGAGGAATTCTGGTGGTGCATCGAGCAGACCGTGGAGGGTCCCGACGGCTGGACGCCCAACCTGGTGCTCGACGACGGCGGCGATCTCACCGCGCTGCTGCACGACAAGCGCCCCGAGCTGCTCGACGCGGTCCACGGCATCAGCGAGGAGACCACCACCGGCGTGCACCGGCTGCTGGAGATGGCCCGGGACGGCTCGCTGCGGGTGCCGGCGATCAACGTCAACGACGCGGTGACCAAGTCCAAGAACGACAACAAGTACGGCTGCCGCCACTCGCTGAGCGATGCCATCAAGCGCGCCACCGATCATCTGCTGGCCGGCAAGCAGGCGCTGGTGGTGGGCTACGGCGACGTGGGCAAGGGCTCGGCGGCCTCGCTGCGCCAGGAAGGCATGATCGTGAAGGTCAGCGAGATCGACCCGCTGTGTGCCATGCAGGCCTGCATGGACGGCTTCGAGGTGGTCTCGCCCTACTCGGGTGGCGTCAACGAGGGCATGCCGAGCATCGATCGGGCGCTGCTGTCGCGCATCGACCTGGTGGTGACCGCCACCGGCAACATCGACGCCTGCGACGCGGCCATGCTCAAGACGCTCAAGCCCGGCGCGGTGGTGTGCAACATCGGCCACTTCGACAGCGAGATCGACACCGCCTACATGCGCCGCCAGTGGCACTGGGAGGAGGTCAAGCCGCAGGTGCACAAGGTCTACCGCGACAGCGATCCCGGCGAATACGACCCGGACAGCCGCGACTACCTGATCCTGCTCTCGGAGGGGCGGCTGGTGAACCTCGGCAACGCCACCGGACACCCGTCGCGGGTGATGGACGGCTCCTTCGCCAACCAGGTGCTGGCGCAGATCCACCTCTATGAGGGGCGCTTCGCCGAGCGCGACGAGGCCGAGCGGCGTGCGGCGCTCACCGTCTCGGTGCTGCCGCGCCACCTGGACGAGGAGGTCGCGCGCTACATGGTGGAAGGCTTCGGCGGCGTGGTCACCCGCCTGAGCGAGGCCCAGGCCGAGTACACCGGCGTCGCGCCCGAGGGCCCGTTCAAGCCCGACGGCTACCGCTACTGACGCGGAAGGCCCCGGACGGCGGGCGACACGGGATCGTCACCTCGTCGCCCGGGGACTGTCATGCGCGGCGGGCATCCTGACCGGGCCACGTCAGGAGAATGCCCATGTCGACGCCCCCTCGCGCGCGAACCCTCTTCGTGTCCGACATCCATCTTGGTACCCGGGACTGCCAGGCCGAGCTGCTGGCCAGCCTGCTGCGCCGGGTGCGGCCGGAGCGGCTCTATCTGGTCGGCGACATCGTCGATCTGATCGCCATGCAGAAGCGGGCGGTGCTGCCGCCGGCCCAGCAGCGGCTGGTGGCCAGGCTGCTGCGGCTGGCCCGCGGCGGCTGCGAGATCATCTATATCCCCGGCAATCACGACGCCGCCCTGCGCCGGCTGTGCGGGCTGCGCGTCCATCGGGTGCAGATCGAGCGCCGGGCGATCCACGTCACCGCCGACGGCCGGCGGCTGTTGGTCAGCCACGGCGACGAGTTCGACACCCACGTGCGCATCGCGCCCTGGATGCTGGCGCTGGGCGACGGCATGCACCAGTTCGTGCTGGCGCTCAACCGCTGGTGCAACCGCGCCCGGGGCGTGCTGGGGCTGCCGTACTGGTCGCTGGCCAGTGCGCTGAAGCGTCGGGTCGGCGCGGCCCAGCGCTACGTCGCCCAGTTCGAGCAGGCGGCCCTGCATCAGGCGGCCCGGGAGGGGCTCGACGGCTACGTCGGCGGGCATATCCACAAGGCCGGCTTCCGCGCCCGGGACGGCGTGCTCTACTGCAACGACGGCGACTGGGTCGAGCACTGCACGGCGCTGCTCGAGACCCCGGACGGCGCCCTGCGGCTGATCGACTGGCGCGGCGAGCTGATCGAGTGCGAACCGCTCGTCGACGCCCCGGTCGTGCCCGAGGACGCGGGCCTGGCCGGCGCCGCCCGGGTGCCGTGAGGCGCTGCTGGCCCGCGCGTGCTCAGCCGCTGACCAGCGGCAGCATCCCGCCCAGGTAGAGCGGAATCAGCAGCGGGGCGGCGAGGGTGGTGAGCAGCACCGCCAGCGCGCCCTTCTCCGGCGCCATGCCGAGCTCCATGGCGACCACCACCACGTTGGCGGCCATCGGCACCACGCCGATCAGCAGCAGGGCCGTGGCCAGATCGGGCGACAGGCCGGTCGTGGCCTGCAGGGCCAGCACCGCGCCCAGCGCCAGCAGCGGCCAGAAGACGCAGCGCACCGCCACGCAGGCGCCGATGAAGCGCCAGTCGAACTGGCGTATCGAGACCCGCCCCAGCGTCATGCCGATGATCATCATGCCGAGCAGGGTGTAGGCGGGCGGGAAGACCTCGAGCCCCTCCATCACCGCGCTCGGCATTTCCAGGCCGGCGCCCTCCACCAGCAGCGCCGCCAGGAAGGCGTAGATCAGCGGCAGGCGCAGGATCTTGGCCAGGCTGTCGCGCACCGAGAAGCGGCCACGGGCGCTGAGGTAGAAGCCCAGGGTGAACTCGTAGAGGGTCACGCCCAGCACCCCGAACAGGTACAGCGTCACGCCCTCCGGCGGCAGCAGCGCCAGCGCCACCGGCAGGCCGAAGTAGCCGGTGTTGCCGGTGCCGGCGGAGAAGGCCAGCACCGCGCCTTCCTCGCCGGGCAGGGCGCGCCGGGCCACCGCGCTGACCAGCAGCGCCACCAGGCAGGCGGTGGCGAACAGCGCGGCGGTGATCAGCAGGTAGGCCGGGGTCGGCCCGCCGAGGATCAGGCCGCGGAAGAAGGTCAGCGGGGCGATCAGGTAGATCAGCAGGGTGGCGATGGGGCGCGGGTCGACGGCCAGCCGCCGGGCCGCCAGCCAGCCCAGGCCGACGAAGGCCAGCAGCGTCCACAGCGGACCCATCAGGGTATCGGGATCGAGGCTCATGCGTCGTCGTCTTCCTTGTCGAACGAGGCCTCATGATGCCCGCTCGGGCCGGGCCTGTCAGGCGGCCGAGGGCGGGCATCTGGAGTCTCAGTCATGAAGATCCCGGAATCTACATGAAAGAAATCGATACAGGACCGCCGAAACTTTCATTGGTCGGCGCGCCGACGGCTGGCCACAATAGGCGCATTCATCAGCCGCCCGTCGTCGACGCGGCTCCTTCACCGCTCCACCAAGAGGACTGGATCGATGAGCGCACAAGAGCACCCGCTGGGTATCAGCTTCGAATTCTTCCCGCCGAACACCGAGGCCGGGCGCGACAAGCTGATGCAGACCCGCGATGCCCTGGCCTCCCGTGGCCCGCGCTTCTTCTCCGTCACCTACGGTGCCGGCGGCTCGACCCAGCATCGCACCACCGAGACCGTGCGCATGGTGCGCGAGTCGGGCTTCACCACCGCGCCGCACCTGTCCTGCATCGGCAGCGAGAAGGCCGCGCTGCGCGACCTGCTGGCCCAGTATCGCGAGGAAGGCATCGACAGCCTGGTGGCCCTGCGCGGCGACCTGCCCTCCGGCATGGGCGGCATCGGCGAGCTGCGCTACGCCAACGAGCTGGTCGAGTTCATCCGCGAGGAGACCGGCGACCACTTCAACATCGCCGTGGCCGCCTACCCGGAGACCCATCCCCAGGCGCCGAACTTCGACCGCGACATGGAGAACTTCGCGCGCAAGATGAAGGCCGGGGCGAACCTCGCCATCACCCAGTACTTCTTTACCGCCGACGCCTACTTCCACTTCGTCGAGCGGGCCCGCGCCCTGGGCGTCGAGGCGCCGATCGTGCCCGGCATCATGCCGATCACCAACTACACCAAGCTGGCGCGTTTCTCCGACGCTTGCGGCGCCGAGATCCCGCGCTGGATCCGCAAGCAGCTCGAGGCCTACGGCGACGACAGCGAATCCATCGCCGCCTTCGGCGAGGACGTGATCTCGCGGCTGAGCCAGCGTCTGCTCGACGGTGGCGCGCCGGGGCTGCACTTCTACACGCTGAATCAGGCCGAGCCCACGCTGCGGGTGGTGGACAATATCTGCGGCTGAGCCCAAGGGCAGCGCCGGCTGCACTTCCCTTTCTATCGCGGCCTGAATCAGGCCGAGCCCACGCTGCGGGTGGTGGACAACATCTGCGGCTGAGCCCAAGGGCAGCGCCGGCTGCACTTCCCTTTCTATCTCGGCCTGAACCAGGCCGAGCCCATGCTGCGGGTGGTGGACAACATCTGCGGCTGAGCCCAAGGGTAGCCCCGGCTGCACTTCCCTTTCTATCGCGGCCTGAACCAGGCCGAGCCCACGCTGCGGGTGGTGGACAACATCCGCGGCTGAGCCCAAGGGCAGCCCCGGCTGCACTTCCCTTTCTATCGCGGCCTGAACCAGGCCGAGCCCACGCTGCGGGTGGTGGACAACATCTGCGGCTGAGCCCAAGGGCAGCCCCGGCTGCACTTCCCTTTCTATCGCGGCCTGAACCAGGCCGAGCCCACGCTGCGGGTGGTGGACAACATCTGCGGCTGAGCCCAAGGGCAGCCCCGGCTGCTGGCGCAGCGTGACGAAGGAGAAGGGCCCTGCCAGCGATGGCGGGGCCCCTTGTTTTCCGGCGCGTGGGAGGCCGGCGCATCGACGGTCCGTCTCCTGAACCGGGCTGTCTCCTGAGCGGCCGCGCGCCGTGTCGGCGAGGCGCCCCCGGTGACGCGATCAACGTAAAAGGGCCCGCCAATGGCGGGCCCTTTCTACCTCTAAGCGTCGGCGATGGAAGTCGCGTCAGCTCGACGCCGCCGTGCGGGGCGTGCCGCCGCCGTGACGGCCGCGCTGCATCAGCAGCAGCGCCGCGCCGATGGCCAGTCCCGCCACGTCGGTGACGATGCCGCCGGAGATCATGCACAGCGCGCCGACCAGCATCACCAGCCGCTGCCACGGCTTGACCGGGCCGAAGAACCAGGACTGCACGGTGGCCGACAGCAGCACGATGCCGAGGGTGGCGGTCACGCCGACCCGCAGGATCTGCAGCCAGGAGCCTTCCATCAGCATCGCCGGGCTGTAGAAGAACATGAACGGCACGATGAAGGCGGCCAGGCCGATCTTGAACGAGGCCACCGAGGTGCCCATGGCGTTGTCCCCGGAGATGCCCGCCGCCGCGTAGGAGGCCAGCGCCACCGGCGGGGTGATCGCCGAGACCACCGCGAAGTAGAACACGAAGAAGTGCGCCACCAGCGGCTGGATGCCGATCTCGATCAGGCCCGGTGCGACCACCGAGGCGGCCACCGCGTAGGCGGCCGTGGTCGGCATGCCCATGCCCAGCAGGATCGAGATGCACATGGCGAAGAACAGCGCCAGGAGCTGGCTGACGCCGGCCAGGCCCAGCAGCAGCGAGGAGAAGCGCGCGCCGACGCCGGTCAGGGCGATGACGCCGACGATCAGGCCGGCGCAGGCGCACACGGCGATGATCTGGATGGCCATGGTGCCGGCCAGCTGCAGCGCCTTGAGGATGGCGCGGGGGCCCATCTTGTAGGGCGAGATCCAGCTCACCACGGCGGCCGAGGCGGTGGCCAGGGTGCCGGCGCGGATCACCGAGTAGCCCATGAACAGCGCGGCGATCAGGATGATGATCGGCGCGAACAGGTAGACCTGCTTGACCAGCTTCGAGAACAGCGGGATCTCTTCCTTGCGCATGCCGCGCATGCCCTTGCGGGCGGCCTCGAAGTCGACCATGCAGTAGATCGACAGGAAGTAGAGGATGGCCGGGATCAGCGCCGCCACGGCGATATCGGTGTACGGGATGCCGGTGACCTCGGCCATGATGAAGGCGCCGGCGCCCATGATCGGCGGCATGATCTGCCCGCCGGTGGAGGCGGCGGCCTCGATGGCGCCGGCGCTGCGGCCGGGATAGCCCACCTTCTTCATCAGCGGGATGGTTAGCGAGCCGGTGGAGACCACGTTGCCGGCGCTGGTGCCGTTGATCATGCCCATCAGGCCGGAGGCGAAGATCGAGACCTTGGCCGGGCCGCCGCGGGCGCGGCCGGCGGCGGCGAAGGCGAAGTTGACGAAGTAGTCGCCGACCTTCGAGGCCTGCAGGAAGGCGGCGAAGATGATGAACAGGATGATGTAGGTCGAGGAGACCGCGGTGGTCGGCCCGAGCACGCCGGCGTCGGTGTAGACCTGGCTGAAGAAGCGGCCCACCGACAGGCCCGGATAGCCGAGGAAGCCGGGCAGGTAGGGGCCGGCGAACACGTAGATCAGGAAGATGGAGGCGATGATCACCAGCGCCAGGCCGGCCACGCGGCGGGTCAGCTCGAGGATCAGCGCCGCGCCGGCGATCGCCGCGTAGGAGATGCCCATGGGCGCGAAGGGCGTGCCGGTGGAGGCGCGCAGCGGGCTGTTGAACATCACCAGCAGGTAGCCGGCGCTGGCCACGGCGCAGACCATCAGCACCAGGTCGGCCGGTGACAGGCGGTGACGGTACTGGCGGAAGCTCCACGACAGCACGATGGCGGCGGCGGTGGCCAGCATCAGCGGGTAGCCGTAGTGGAAGGCCTCGATCTCGGGGGCGATGCGCATGGCGCCGTCGTTCATGGCGCTGTGCATCATGAACACCTGATACAGCGCGTAGCCGGCGGGGATCAGCAGGGCATAGCTCAGCCAGCCCTGCCAGGCGGGCGAGCGGGCATGGCCCTCATCGGCGAAGCGGGTGCCGGCGTAGAGGCCGTAGCCGAGGATCAGCGCGCCGCAGATGTGCACGATGCGGAACGACCAGGTCTCCATCGGATACAGGTTCAGCGAGATCAGATGGAAGCTGGAGTAGGCGATGGCAATGGCGGCGAACAGCAGCCACTGCCAGCCGGTGTAGAGGCGGCGGTTGGATTCCACCGCGTCGTCGTCGACGCCCTCGGCGACGACGGGAGTGACCTCCTCGTCGTCACGTGCGTCGTGACGGGGATCGGGATGCTGGGACATGGGAGTCACCCTCGGGGAACAGGCGACCCCGCGCCGGGGTGGCGCGGGGTCGCGGGACGGTCAATGGATCAGAGCTGCTGGTCTTCCGGGATCTCGTAGCCGTTTTCCTCGTACCAGCGCACGGCGCCGGGGTGGAACGGCAGCACGGTGTTGTACTGGATGTTCTCCGGCACGCTGAACTGGGCGCTGCGGTGGATGTCGCGCATGCGGTCGTTGTTTTCCAGGCTCAGCTTGGTGATCTCGTAGACGAAGTCCTCGGGCAGGTCACAGCCACCGATGGTGAAGTTCCACATGGAGACCGCCTGGGCGTCTTCCTCGAGGGTCTGGTAGGTGCTGGCCGGGATCTGGAACGGCGAGACCGGGAAGGCGTCGACGATCTGCTGCTGTTCTTCCTCGGTGAACTCGATGATGTTGACGTCGGTCTGCACCTCGAGCTGGCTGACGGCCGGCACCGGGATGCCCGCGGCGAAGGCGATGACGTCGATCAGGCCGTCCTGCAGCTGGCCGCCGAGGTCGTTCCAGCCGCCGTTGCGGCGCTCGAAGTCCACGCCCAGCTCCTCGAGGATCTTGGGGAAGTAGGTGTCGGACGTGGAGGCCGCCGGGCCGAAGCCGATGGTGGCGCCGTCGGGAATGTCGGAGATCGACTCGATGCCGCTGTCGGCCAGGGTAGTGATGGAGAACGGGGTCTCGTACATCGGGAACAGCGCGCAGACGTTGTCCATCGGCACGCCGGGGGCCAGCGGGCTCTTGCCGGCCTTCGCCTCGGCGGCCGGCCCCATGGTGGTCAGGCCCAGGGCCAGGTCACCGGTGTGTACCAGCGCCAGGTTCTGGTTGGGGCCGCCGGTCACTTCGCCGCCGCCGGAGAGGCCCAGCTCGTCGGCGATCATGTTGGCCCAGCCGGAGCCGTAGACAAAATAGGTGCCGCCCTGGCTGGCGGTGCCCACGGTGAAGCTCTCCGGCCATTCGCTGCGATCGGCCTGAGCGGCGCCGGCGACCAGCATGGCGCCGGCCAGGGAGCCGGTGAGGATCCGGGTGGTGGTGGACATGGCGTTTCTCCCGTCGGGATTGTTCATTGTGGTCGGTCCGAGCGGAGAGTGCTCGGGCCGGCTTGCGACGCCTAGATAACAGCAATGGCCGTTCCACAACGGGAAAACTTTCTTTAATTCATAAAGTTGAAAAATGATGCTTCGACCTTGGTCGAAAGCCCGAGGGCGGGGAAATTCCGGGAATCCGCACATGGCCGCGTCGCCCGCGTGTGGAATCCCGCACACGGCTCGGCCGTCGGCGCTCGGCGGGGTCAGGACCTCCCGCAGGCGGGGTGGAGCTCGGACATCGGCGATAAGGCCTGCCAGGCCTCGAGCCGCTCGGTCGGTACCCGCGGCGGCATGGCGCCGCCGGCCGGGTCGATCGGGAGGCCTGGTACAGGGCGGCCAGCCGCCGGCCAGGGGTGGGCCGCGGCGAACACGGGGGCTCAGCCCTTGGGGTCGAGGATCTTGACGGTCTGCAGGTCGTCGGCCTGGGGCTCGCTCGGCTCGCGGTTGACCCGGGTCTCGAGCTCGGGCATCGCCTGTTCCTCGATGGGCAGCTGTTCGAAGAAGTCGCAGCTCACGCACTCGCGGTAGCGGATGCCGTGCTGCTCCCAGCTGCGGATGCGATCCATCTCGGCGCAGCGCGGGCAGATGGCACCGGCGATAAAGCGTTTCTGGGTGGCCATGAGGCCTCCTGGGAATCTGTGAGTGTGGCGTGTCAGGGCACGTCGTGCCGTCATTCTAACCGACACGGCGCGCCGGGGTGGGCCGGCGCGCCGTGTCGATGACATCGGTCAGGTGGCCGTCTCGGCCGCTTGGTCAGGCCGCCCGGATGCCGCTGTGGCGCAGCAGCGGCTCGACGCTGGGCTCGCGGCCGCGGAAGGCGCGGAACAGCGCCGCGGCGTCGCGGGAGCCGCCGCGTTCGAGGATCTCGGTGCGGAAGCGACGGCCGGTCTCGGGGTCGAAGATGCCGGCCTCCTCGAAGGCGCTCCAGGCGTCGGCGGACAGCACCTCGGCCCACTTGTAGCTGTAGTAGCCCGCCGCATAGCCGCCGGCGAAGATGTGGCCGAAGCCGTTCTGGAAGCGGTTGAAGGCCGAGCGCGGCACCACCGAGACGGCGTCGCGCACCTCGTCGAGCAGCGCCTGGATGTCGCCGGCGGAGGGCGCGGCGGCCTCGCGGTGCAGGCGGAAGTCGAACAGCGAGAACTCGAGCTGGCGCGCCATGCCCATCGCCGACTGGAAGTTCTTGGCCGCCAGCAGCTTGTCGAACAGCTCGGCCGGCAGCGGCTCGCCGGTGTCGACGTGGCCGGCGATCAGGTCGAGGCCCTCGCGCTCCCAGCAGTAGTTCTCCATGAACTGGCTGGGCAGCTCCACCGCGTCCCACGCCACGCCGTTGATGCCGGAGATGTCGGCGACGGTCTGGCGGGTCAGCATGTGGTGCAGGCCGTGGCCGAACTCGTGGAACAGGGTGGTGACCTCGTCGTGGGTCAGCAGCGCCGGGGCGTCGCCCACCGGACGGGTGAAGTTGCAGGTCAGGTAGGCCACCGGCAGCTGCAGCGCGTCGCCCTCCAGGCGCCGCACCCGGCACTCGTCCATCCAGGCGCCGCCGCGCTTGCCCTCGCGGGCGTAGAGGTCGAGGTAGAAGCCGGCGATCGGCGCACCGTCGTCGAGGATGCGGAAGTAGCGCACGTCGGGATGGTAGCGCGGAGCGTCCTCGTCTTCCTCGAAGGTCACCCCGTAGAGCCGCTCGACCACCTGGAACAGGCCGTCGACCACCCGCGGCGCGGGGAAGTAGGGGCGCAGCTGCTCCTGGGAGATGGCGAAGCGCGCCTCGCGCAGCTTCTCGCTGGCGTAGCCCACGTCCCAGGGCTCCAGGGCGGCCAGGCCCAGCTCGTCACGGGCGAAGGCGGCCAGTTCGTCGAACTCCTCGCGGGCCTGGGGCACGGCGCGGCTGGCCAGGTCGTCGAGGAAGCCGATCACCTGCTCCGGGGTCTCGGCCATCTTGGTGGCCAGCGAGTAGTCGGCATAGGTAGCGAAGCCCAGCAGCTCGGCCAGCTCGCGGCGCAGCGCCAGGGTCTCCTCCATCACCGGGGCGTTGTCGAACTCGCCGGCGTTGGGGCCCTCGTCGGAGGCGCGGGTGACGAAGGCGGTGTAGACCTCGCGGCGCAGCTCGCGGTCGTCGGCGTGGGTCATCACCGGCAGGAAGCTGGGGAAGTCCAGGGTGATGCGGTAGCCCTCGCGGCCCTTGGCCTCGGCGTTGGCCGCCAGCGTGGCCAGGGCGCTCTCGGGCAGGCCGGCCAGCCGGGTGGCGTCCGGCAGGTCCAGGTGCCAGGCCTGGGTGGCGTCCAGCAGCTGGTTGGAGAAGGTGTTGGCGAGGCTCGACAGCCGCGACTGGATCTCGCCGTAGCGGCGCTTCTGCTCGGGGGGCAGGTCGACGCCGGCCAGGCGGAAGTCGCGCAGGGCGTTGTCCACGGTGCGGCGCTGGCCCTCGTCGAGTTCGGCCCAGGCCGGGCCGCCCTTGAGCGCCTGCCAGGCGCGGAACAGCCCCTCGTGCTGGCCGAGCCAGGTGCTGTAGTCGGAGAGCAGGCCGAGGCTGGTCTCGTAGGCCTGGCGCAGCGCCTCGTTGTTCATGGTGCCGTTGAGGTGCGAGACCGGCGACCAGGCCCGGGACAGGCGGTCGTTCAGCGCCTCCAGCGGCGCGGCCAGGGTCTCCCAGGTGGGCGTTTCCCGCTCGGCCCGGGCCACCAGGGCCTCGATGGCCTCGCGGTTCTCCGCCAGCAGCGTCTCGATGGCCGGCACCACGTGCTCGGGGCGGATCTCGGCGAAGGGCGGCAGGGTGTGGGCGTCGAGCAGGGGGTTCGTGGACATGCGCACCTCGGGATGCAAAGGAGTGACAGCGCTAAGATGCGGGCGGTCGGGCCGGGTTTCAATGTGCTAGGCTTGGCGCCCTTTGCAACTTCAGGCCGGAGACGAGGCGATGAACGAGACCCTGGAGCGCTGGAGCAGCCGCCGCGCCTTCATCCTGGCGGTGACCGGGGCCGCGGTGGGGCTGGGCAACATCTGGCGCTTTCCCTATATCACCGGCGAGAACGGCGGCGCCGCCTTCCTGCTGCTCTATGTGGCCTTCGTGGCGCTGCTGGGGCTGCCGGTGATGATGGCCGAGATCCTGATCGGCCGCGCCGGGCGCAGGAGCCCGATGCAGTCGCTCAGCCACCTGGCGGCCCAGGCCGGACACAGCCGCCACTGGCGCTGGCTGGGGCTGTTCGGCGCCTTCACGGTGTTCTGCATCCTGTCCTTCTACTCGGTGGTCTCGGGCTGGTCCATCGAGTTCCTCGTCTCGTCGATCAACGGCGACTTCGTCGGCCAGGACGCCGCCAGCATCGGCGCCGGCTTCGATGCCTTCCTCGCCGACCCCGCCCGCATGGCCTTCAACCACACCCTGTTCCTGGTGATGACCATGCTGGTGGTGGCCGCCGGGGTGACCAAGGGCCTGGAGCGGCTCAACAACATGCTGATGCCGCTGCTCTACCTGCTGCTGCTGGTGCTGGCCGGCCACGCCGCCACCACCAGCGGCTTCGGCCCGGCGCTGGCCTGGCTGTTCACGCCGGACCCGTCGGCGATGACGCCCATGGTGATGATCCATGCCATGGGCCATGCCTTCTTCACCCTGGCGGTGGGCGCCTGCGCGCTGATGGCCTACGGCGCCTACATGCCGGACCACCAGAGCCTGCCGCGGGCGGCGGCCGGGGTCGCGGTGCTGGACGTGACCGTCGCCCTGCTGGCCGGCATCGCCATCTTCTCGGTGGTGTTCGCCCAGGGCATGGACCCGGCCGAGGGCCCGGGGCTGATGTTCGTGACCCTGCCGGTGGCCTTCGCCGACCTGCCGTTCGGCGCCTTCTGGCTGTCGCTGTTCTTCCTGCTGCTGCTGCTGGCCACCTGGACCTCGTCGATCAACCTCGCCGAGCCGATGGTCGCCACGCTTCAGGGCTGGGGGCTGAAGCGCGGCCAGGCCGCCGCCGCGGTGGGGGTGACGGTATGGCTGGTCGGCCTGCTGTCGGTGCTGTCGTTCTCTACGCTGGCCGACGTCCATGTGCTGTTCGGCATGAACGTCTTCGAACTGGTGACCACGGTGCCGCCGGAGATCTTCCTGCCGGTCGGCGGCGCGCTGATCGCGGTGTTCGCCGCCTGGGTGCTGCCCGAGGTGGAAGCGCTGCGGGCCCTGGACGCCGGGCCCACCGGCTTTCGCGTGTGGCGCACCACGGTGCGCTGGGTGTCGATTCCGCTGACGCTGGTAGTATTGATCTCCGGACTGATCTGACGACGGGAGGCGTGTGATGAGCGAAGCCAAGACCCTGAGGCCCTGGAAGGGCACGAGCCCGCAGCTGGGCGAACGCGTCTACATCGACCCGGCCTGCACGGTGCTGGGCGACGTGGTGCTGGGCGACGACTGCTCGGTGTGGCCGATGGCGGTGATCCGCGGCGACATGCACCGCATCCGCATCGGCCAGCGGGTGAGCATCCAGGACGGCAGCGTGCTGCACATCACCCACGCCAGCGACTTCAACCCGGACGGCTTCCCGCTGACCGTCGGCGACGACGTCACCGTCGGCCACAAGGCGATCCTCCACGGCTGCACCCTGGGCAGCCGCATCCTGGTGGGCATGGGCGCCATCGTGATGGACGGCGTGGTGGTCGAGGACGAGGTGATCATCGCCGCCGGCGCGGTGGTGCCGCCGGGCAAGCGCCTGGAGGGCGGCCACGTCTACGCCGGCAACCCGGCCAAGGCGCTGCGCCCGATCAAGGACAAGGAGCGCGCCTTCTTCCCCTATACCGCCGGCAATTACGTCAAGCTGAAGGACGAGTATCTGGCGCAGGGCTGATGTTCTGAGTCATCGACAGTGTGCCGTGAATCCGGACTAAGCCGCGGGCGGGCCGAAGAGGACCTCCTGCGCCAGGGATGGCGCCGGGAGCTACAGGGACGTATTCATGCGTGTCCGGAAGGCCGGCCCCGCTCGCAGGCCCACCCGCGGCGTTCAGGAACTGTTGAGCCGGTTCGATAGCTCGTCCCGGCCGGGCATCTCCGGGCAAGCCGGATGTGCAATAAAGGCGTAACCCGCCAACCGCTTGTTTTCTTTGGCCATGCCGAGCGCTAAACTGTTGTTTTATCCAGTCAGCGAGGCGCCGCGGGCATGGCCGACTTCCGAACCCACCTCGGCGTGGCCGCGACCCTGGGCGCGGTGGTCGCCCACGGCGGCTGGCAGGCCGGGCTGTGGGCGTTCTCCGAGGGGCTGCCCGTCCTCGCGCTGATCACCCTCGGCGGCATCCTTCCCGACATCGACGCCGACCGCTCCAAGGCCATTCGCCTGATCTTCAACCTGCTGGCGATCCCGGCCGTGGTGGCCGGGGCGCTGTGGCTGCAGGGCCGCATGGAACCGGGCCCGATGATGGTGGCCTGCGGCGGCATCTACCTGGCGGTGCGCTATCTGGGCGGGGCGCTGTTCTGCCGCTTCACCGTGCATCGTGGCATCTGGCACTCGCTGCTGGCCGCGGCGCTGTGCGGGCTGACCGCCACCGCGCTCAGCCATCGGCTGTTCGCGCTGCCCGACCGGCAGGCCTGGGTCTATGGCGCGGCGCTGGCGCTGGGCTTCGTGATCCACCTGCTGCTCGACGAGCTGTACAGCGTCGATCTCACCGGGGCGCGCCTCAAGCGCTCCTTCGGCACCGCGCTCAAGCCCTTCGACTGGCGCCAGCCCGGCAACTCGCTGGCCATGCTGGCGGTGATCGCGAGTCTCTCCCCCTGGCTGCCGCCCTGGCAGCCGCTGGTCGATCTGGTGGCTCAGGGCTCGGCGTTCTGGCGGTAGTCCTCGGCCTTGAGGCCATGTTTCTTCAGCTTGTCGTAGAGCGTCTTGCGCGGCACGTCCAGGGCGTCGCAGACCTCGCTGACGCGGCCCTGATGGCGGGCCAGGGCCTGGCTGATCAGGCTCTTCTCGAACAGCTCCACCTGCCGCGGCAGCGGCAGCTCGCCGCCCTCGTTGTCGCCGCCTTCCAGCAGCGCCTCCAGCCGGTAGTCGCAGGTCACGCCCAGCAGCACGTAGCGCTCGGCGAGGTTGCGCAGCTCGCGCACGTTGCCCGGCCAGTCGTGGGCCAGCAGCGCGGAGGTGCCGGCGGCGTCCAGCGGCGGCGCCTCCAGGCCGCTGCGGTTGGCGGCCACCACCGCGAAGTGCTGGAACAGCAGCGGGATGTCCTCGCGGCGCTCGCGCAGCGGCGGGATCGGCAGGGTCACCACGTTGAGCCGGTAGTAGAGGTCCTCGCGGAAGTCGCCGGCCTCGGCGGCGGCCTTGAGGTCGACCTTGGTGGCGGCGATCACGCGGATGTCGAGGGGGACCGCCTGGTTGGAGCCCAGTCGCTCGATGCTGCGCTCCTGCAGCACCCGCAGCAGCTTGACCTGCAGCGACAGCGGCATGGACTCGATCTCGTCGAGGAACACGGTGCCGCCCTGGGCGTGCTCGAACTTGCCGATGCGCCGCTCCACGGCGCCGGTGAAGGCGCCCTTCTCGTGGCCGAACAGCTCCGACTCGATGGTGCTCTCCGGCACCGCGCCGCAGTTGATGGCGACGAAGGGGCGGCCGCCGCGGGCGCTGCGCTCGTGGATGGCGCGGGCCACCAGGTCCTTGCCGGCGCCGGTCTCGCCGAACAGCAGCACGTCGGCCTCGACCTGGCTGATGCGCTGGACCATCGAGGCCAGCCGCTGGATCGCCGGGGTGCGGCCGACCAGGCGCGGGCCGGGCGCCGACTGCTGGGCCTCGAGCTCGGCCTTGAGGGTGCGGTTCTCGAGGCTCAGCCGACGCTTGTCGATGCCGCGCCGCACCACTTCCACCAGGTGCTCGCCGGCGAAGGGCTTCTCGAGGAAGTCCCAGGCGCCGTCGCGCATCGCCGCCACCGCGGTGGAGACGTCGCCGTGGCCGGTGATCAGCACCACCGGCAGGTCCGGGTCGTGGTGGCGGATCTCGCGCAGCAGCGCCATGCCGTCCATGCCGGGCATGCGGATGTCGCTGATCACCACGCCGGGGAAGTCCGGCGTCAGCGCCGCCAGGGCGTCCTCGGCGCGCTCGAAGGCCTGGGGCGCGTAGCCGGCCAGCTCCAGGGTCTGGCCGGCGGTGATGCGCAGGTGTGCCTCGTCGTCGATGATCATCACCGGGGTCGCCGGGGACTCATGCATGGGATTGCCGCTCCTCGCTGGATGCCGGGGTGTCGGTGCCCGCGTCGCGGGGCAGGGTGATGGTGAAGCGGGCGCCGCCCTCGGCGCCGTTGGCGACCTCGAGGCGACCGCCCAGGTCGTCGATGATACGCGCCGAGATCGACAGGCCCAGCCCCAGGCCGCTGCCGGCGGCCTTGGTGGTGTAGAAGGGCTCGAAGATGCGCGACAGCCGATCCTCGGCGATGCCGGGACCGTTATCGGCTACCGCCAGGCGCACCCGGTCGCCCTCGGCGGCGATCTCGAGGATCAGCCGCGGCGCCGGTGTCTCGGCCATGGCCTGCAGGGCGTTGCCGATCAGGTTGACCAGCACCTGCTCGAGGCGCACCGGGTCGGCGCGCACCCAGAGCTCGTCGTCGGGCCAGCGGCGCGCCACGGCCACCTCGCTCTCGCCGAGCCGGGCCTGGAACAGCCTCAGGGCGTAGTCGAAGCAGGATGTGACCGAGACGGCGGTCAGGCTGTCGCCGCTCTTGCGCGAGAACTGGCGCAGCTGGGCGCTGATCTCGGCCATGCGTTCGGTGAGCTCGACGATCTGGCCGAGGTTGGCGTCGGCGGCCTCGCTGCGGCTGCGGGCGATGAAGGCGCGGGCGTTCTCGGCGTAGGCGCGGATCGCCGCCAGCGGCTGGTTGAGTTCGTGATTGATGCCGGCGGCCAGCTGGCCGAGCACCGCCAGCTTGGCGGCCTGGACCAGCTCGTCGCGGGTCTCGCGCAGGCGCTGTTCGGCCAGGCGACGCTCTTCGATCTCGTCGGACAGCCGGCGATTGCTGGCCGTCAGGTCGCGGGTGCGCGCCTCGACGTGGCGCTCCAGTTCGTCGCGGGCCTGGGCCAGGGTGCGGCGTTCGCGCTCGGCGAAGCGTTCGCGTTCGCGACGCAGCCGCCGGCGTTGCCAGCCGATACCGCCGCCCAGCGCCACCAGGCCGTAGAGGCCTCCCGCCAGCGCCGCGGCCAGCCACTGGGCATCGACCACGGGGGTGAGCGGCTTGAGGATGTGCATGTCCCAGCCGAAGGTGGGCATGGCGCGGGTCAGGCTCAGATAGCGCTCGCCGGCCAGCGGGCCTTCGGTGAAGTCCACCACCCGGGTGCGCTCGCCGCGGCGTTCGCGTTCGCGCAGGCCGGTGGGCGGCAGGGGCGCGTCGCCGTAGCGCCGCGAGGCGTGCAGGTCCGCGAGCTCGGCCTCGTCGAGGGGCTCGATGGCGGTGAGGCGCAGCTCCTGCCGGCTGGCCATGAACACCACGCCGTCGTTGTCGGTGACCAGCAGTTCGGCGTCCTGTTCGGCCCAGCTCTCCTCCACGCGGTGCAGCAGCACCTTGAGCACCATGACCCCGTCGGGGCGGGCGTTCGGGGCGGTGTCGTCGAGCCAGATCGGTGCCGAGAAATAGTAGCCGCGCTCCTGGGACTGCACCCCGAGGCCGAAGAAGCGGCCGGCGCGCCCCTGCATGGCCTCCTGATAGTAGCGGCGGAAGCGGTAGTTCTGGCCGATGAAGGTGTCGGCGCGGTGCCAGTTGCTGGCCGCCAGGGTGTCGCCGAAGCGGTCGAGCAGGTAGATGTCGGAGACGTCGGCGGTGGCGCGGAAACGGTCGAACAGCCGATTGAGCGGCATCGGGTCCTGCCGGGTCGGCGTCGCCAGGAAGCGCTTCACGGCCTCCCGCGAGGCCAGCAGCTCGGGCAGGTAGTCGTGGCGCGACAGATGCCCGGTGAGCCCGGCCACCGACAGGCGGAGCTCGTTCTCGGCGTCGTCGTGCAGCGCCTGCAGCGCCTGTTCGCGGGCGACCTGGGCGGTCTGCCACAGGCACAGCGCCAGGCCGGCCAGCCCGATCAGGGCCAGCAGCAGGCGCAGGTGGCGGCGACGAGGCGGCGGCGAGGCGGTCGTCATGCGTCTTTCAGGCATCGGCCGCCGGCATCGACTGGGCGCGACGCAGCGAGCGCTGGGCACGGGTCTCGGCGCGGGCCGCGGCCAGCAGGTTCTCTTCCACGTAGACCAGGTGGTCGTGGGCGCAGGCGCGGGCTTCCTCGGCGCGGCCCTGGAGGATGGCATCGAGCAGCGCGCGGTGCTGGGCCATCAGCCGCTCGCGGGCGTCGGGCTTGGCGAACAGCTGCGCGAGGTTGTCGACGATGCTCTTCTCGAGCAGGTGGAAGATGCCGCGGATGGTGTGCAGCAGCATCACGTTGTGGGCGGCCTCGGCGATGGCCAGGTGGAAGGCGGCGTCGGCCTTGGCCTCCTCGGCCGGGTCCTGGGCGAGGAAGCGGGCCTCGAGCTCCTCGAAGCGCTGCAGCAGCACCGCCTTGTCGGTGGGCGTGGCGCGCAGCGCGGCGTAGTAGGCGGAGAGCCCTTCCATGGCGTCGCGGAACTCGAGCAGGTCGAGGTGGAACTCGCCGTGGCGCGAGAGCATCTCCAGCAGCGGGTCGCTGTAGCCGCTGTGCAGGTCCTCGGTGATGAAGGTGCCGCCGCCCTGGCGGCTGTGCAGCAGGCCGCGGGCGGCGAGCTTCTGGATCGCCTCGCGCAGCGAGGGGCGCGAGACGCCGAAGCGTTCGGCCAGCTCGCGCTCCGGTGGCAGGCGCTGGCCGGGCTTGAGGCTGCCCTCGAGGATCAGTGCCTCGAGGCGTTCGGTGATCACGTCGGCGAGGCGCGGCTGGCGCAGGGGGTGGTAGGACATGGCGGCGTTCCTGGGCGCGAGGGCTTTCGGCGCATGGTAGCGTCATTCAATTGGTATTACCAATATGGCGCGTTTTCTGCCGCCTGCCATTATGCTGGTTTTTCAAGGGCTTGCGGGGCGTCTTTCATGGCTTAATACCAAGGTATAAGCGCATTCGTCGGCCAGGGTTTTGACACCCTCGTGGTCGGGCCATAGGGTGCGGTAACCAGTCGATGTCAATTGGTTTGACCAATCATGACTCATGAGGCGTCGATCGACCCGCGCTGTGCCGAAGTGCCGCCCGACTGGAGAGATTTCTTTGCGCCCGCGTGCGCCCGCGCCGATGACCTTCCTGGCCTCATCGCGGAGCCCGCGCCGGCCTTCATCGATCGCTCATCCATTGTACAGGGCCCGCCATGATCATCTCCGCCGCCACGGACTATCGCCAGGCCGCCAAGCGTCGCATTCCGCCCTTCCTCTTTCACTACGCCGACGGGGGCGCCTATGCCGAGCATACGCTCCGGCGCAACGTCGAGGACCTCGGCGAGGTCGGCCTGCGCCAGCGCGTGCTGAAGGACATGTCCTCGCTGTCGCTCGAGACCGAGCTGTTCGGCGAGTCCATGGCCATGCCGGTCGCCCTGGCGCCCGTGGGGCTGGCCGGCATGTACGCCCGGCGGGGCGAGGTGCAGGCGGCCCGGGCCGCGGCGGGGAAGGGCATCCCGTTCACGCTGTCCACGGTATCGGTCTGCCCCATCGATGAGGTCGCCTCGGCCCTGGATCGTCCCCTCTGGTTCCAGCTCTACGTGCTGAAGGACCGCGGCTTCATGAAGCATGTGCTGGAGCGGGCCAAGGCCGCCGGCGTGAAGACGCTGGTCTTCACCGTCGACATGCCGGTGCCCGGGGCGCGCTATCGCGATGCCCATTCCGGCATGAGCGGCAAGCACGGCGGCATCCGGCGCATGCTGCAGGCCATGACCCGCCCTGCCTGGGCCTGGGACGTGGGTATTCACGGTCGTCCTCACGATCTGGGCAACGTCTCGGACTACCGCGGCCAGCCGACGGAGCTCGAGGACTATATCGCCTGGCTCGGCAACAACTTCGATCCCTCCATCTCGTGGAAGGACCTGGAGTGGATTCGCGAGCTCTGGGACGGCCCGATGATCATCAAGGGCATCCTCGACCCCGAGGACGCCCGCGACGCGGTGCGCTTCGGTGCCGACGGCATCGTGGTCTCCAACCACGGCGGCCGCCAGCTGGATGGCGTGCCGTCCTCCGCCCGCGCGCTGCCGGCCATCGCCGACGCGGTGAAGGGCGACCTGGCGATCCTGGCCGACTCCGGCATCCGCAGCGGGCTGGATGTGGTGCGCATGGTCGCCATGGGCGCCGACAGCGTGCTGCTGGGGCGCGCCTTCATCTATGCGCTGGCCACCGCCGGCGAGGCGGGCGTGGCCCACCTGCTCGAGCTGATCGACAAGGAGATGCGCGTGGCCATGACGCTCACCGGCGCACGCACCATCGCCGATCTCGGGCCGGAGTCGCTGGTGACCGAGGCGCGCCTGCGTGGCGGCGATGCCTGAGACCCCTCGATAGGCCGCGTTTTCCGCTATAGTGCGGCTGTCCCGCCTCTGCGGGGCATCGTCACTACGTAGGGAGACATGACGTGGACTTTCAAGGAACTCGGCGCCTCGGCGTCTCATCGGGCCGCCTGCTGGCGGGCCTGGTCGGGCTCACTCTGCTGGCAGGCTGCGGCGACGACGAGGCGCGCTTCGTCTCGGCGCCGGAGATGCAGGCCGGCGACAGCATCGAAGGCGAGCTGACCTCGACCAGCCCGGTCAATCTCAACAACGGCACGCGCCATTCGGCACACTGGATGTGCGGCAGCGGCGAGGCGGAGCGCTATCGCTACACGCTGGACGCGCCCTTCGCCGCCTCGCTGGCGGCCTTCGACGACGAGGGGCACTGGATCGGCTCGGCCGAGAGCGGCCCCGATGGCGAGCCGGCGATCCTGCTGAGCGCGCCCGAGGCGCAGCGCTGCACCCTGGTCGTGATCAACGGGCAGGATGGCGCCGCCTTCGGCCCCTACACGCTCGCGGCCGAGGCGGCCGAGGCGGAAGAAGGGCTGGTGGCCGATCGGCCGCTGATCGGCCGGCTGGAAGACGGCGGGGCCGAATACTCGCTCAGCCTGGACGCGCCCGCGCACCTCAACCTGGCGCTGTCCGGCGAGCAGGGGCTCGACATGCATCTCGCCGGCGAGGACGTGAATCAGCGGGCCGAGTCCTGCGCCCCCGGCGAGCTGCGCCTCGATGCCTACCTGGAGCCCGGCGACTACCGCGTCCGGCTGGGGCGGGCGGCCAAGCCCAACGTCGCGGCGACGGAGTGCGCCAGTCAGGTGCTGAGCACCGGCGGCGCCTATCAGCTGGTCGCCGAGCGGCGTGATCTCTCCGACGGGCGCCGCAACGGCGGGCCGCTGCGCGACGGGGATCGCATCAATGGCGGCCTCGAGGGTGGCGTGTCGAACACCTATACCCTGCATCTCGACGAGGCGGCCGAGGTGACCCTGGACCTCGGTTCCTCGGCCTTCGATGCCCTGCTGAACGTGATCGGCAGCGGCACCAATATCAGTAACGACGACGGCGGCATGGGCACCGATTCGCGGGTACAGACGGTGCTGATGGCCGGCGATTACCGCGTCGAGGTGACCAGCTACGACGGCACCGGCGGCGACTACGAGCTGTCCATGCGGCGCGGCGAGTTCGACGGTGAGTTCCGCAACGACGGGCCGATCGCCAGCGGCGAGGAAGTGCGCGGGCAGTACGTCGGCGTCGGCGAGAACCGCTATCGCTTCACCGTCGAGGAGACCGCCGAGGTGAATCTGGCGCTCGATTCGCTGGACTTCGACCCGATGCTGTCTCTGCAGGGTGAGGGCGTCGAGCTCAGCGACGACGACAGCGGCGGCGACCGCAACTCGCTGATCAACACCGTGCTGGAGCCCGGCACCTACACCCTGGAGGTGCAGAGCTACAGCGGCAGCGGCATCTATACCCTGAGCGCCGATGCCTCTCCCTTCGAGGGGCGCATGAGCGACGGCGGGGAAGTCGCGCCGGGCGAGACCGTCTACGGCCAGATGGCGCTCGGCGGGCGACTCTCCTACCGGCTGGTGGTGGAAGAGGCGCGCGACGTGGTGCTCGAAAGCACGTCCAGCGCCGTGGATACCGTCATGCGGCTGACCGGCAACGGCATCGACGAGCAGAACGACGATGCCACCGGCCTCGGGTTCGGTTCGCGGATCTCTGAGCGCCTGCAGCCCGGCACCTACGAGGTGGAGATCAGCGCCTTCGGCAGCAACCGCGGCACGGTCCGTCTGTCCATCGGCGAATGATGCCGGCATCGGGGTGCCGTTCGGGCGGCACCCCGATGGTGCATGTTGATGGTGGCGAGAAAGTCCTTGCACCATCCCGGGGAAGTCCGTAGAGTACGCATCCGCTGCCGGCGACGGGCAACGTTGCAGGCGGTGATGAGTGGCAAAAGCGCTTGTTTTTCTTGAGGTTTTTCGGCGGTTGTCGGAAACGCTCGATTGACAAGGTCAGCGGGATCGGTAAAATGCCCGCCACTCGCTACGGTAGCCCGCTGAGGGCTCGGTCGAACGCCGCTTCAGTCGCTGAAGCCGCACGCTCGGTCATCCGCTTCGCTCTCTCGAGAGCTTGAAGATCACCGGTTGACACGACGCGCCGATCACGTAGAATACGCCTTCCTTGCGAGGCACTGGCCAAGCGGTCGGGAACGCAAGATGCTCTTCTCCAATGCGAGTCGAGCGGCTCTTTAACAATCGATCAGATAATTCATGTGGGCGCTTGTCGGGATGTCGGTGACCAGTCACTAGATATCAAGACAAGCGACTCGTCAAAGAGACGTTTGAATCTTGAACCAGGTTTGGTTCCACCTTAGGAACTATCAGACTTTTAACTGAAGAGTTTGATCATGGCTCAGATTGAACGCTGGCGGCAGGCCTAACACATGCAAGTCGAGCGGAAACGATCCTAGCTTGCTAGGAGGCGTCGAGCGGCGGACGGGTGAGTAATGCATAGGAATCTGCCCGGTAGTGGGGGATAACTTGAGGAAACTCAAGCTAATACCGCATACGCCCCAAGGGGGAAAGCAGGGGATCTTCGGACCTTGCGCTATCGGATGAGCCTATGTCGGATTAGCTAGTTGGTGAGGTAATGGCTCACCAAGGCCGCGATCCGTAGCTGGTCTGAGAGGATGATCAGCCACATCGGGACTGAGACACGGCCCGAACTCCTACGGGAGGCAGCAGTGGGGAATATTGGACAATGGGCGAAAGCCTGATCCAGCCATGCCGCGTGTGTGAAGAAGGCCTTCGGGTTGTAAAGCACTTTCAGCGAGGAAGAACGCTTGTGGGTTAATACCCCGCAAGAAGGACATCACTCGCAGAAGAAGCACCGGCTAACTCCGTGCCAGCAGCCGCGGTAATACGGAGGGTGCAAGCGTTAATCGGAATTACTGGGCGTAAAGCGCGCGTAGGCGGCTTGATAAGCCGGTTGTGAAAGCCCCGGGCTCAACCTGGGAACGGCATCCGGAACTGTCAGGCTAGAGTGCAGGAGAGGAAGGTAGAATTCCCGGTGTAGCGGTGAAATGCGTAGAGATCGGGAGGAATACCAGTGGCGAAGGCGGCCTTCTGGACTGACACTGACGCTGAGGTGCGAAAGCGTGGGTAGCAAACAGGATTAGATACCCTGGTAGTCCACGCCGTAAACGATGTCGACTAGCCGTTGGGGTCCTCGAGACCTTTGTGGCGCAGTTAACGCGATAAGTCGACCGCCTGGGGAGTACGGCCGCAAGGTTAAAACTCAAATGAATTGACGGGGGCCCGCACAAGCGGTGGAGCATGTGGTTTAATTCGATGCAACGCGAAGAACCTTACCTACTCTTGACATCGAGCGAACTTTCCAGAGATGGATTGGTGCCTTCGGGAACGCTCAGACAGGTGCTGCATGGCCGTCGTCAGCTCGTGTTGTGAAATGTTGGGTTAAGTCCCGTAACGAGCGCAACCCTTGTCCCTATTTGCCAGCGATTCGGTCGGGAACTCTAGGGAGACTGCCGGTGACAAACCGGAGGAAGGTGGGGACGACGTCAGGTCATCATGGCCCTTACGAGTAGGGCTACACACGTGCTACAATGGCCGGTACAATGGGCTGCAATCCCGCGAGGGGGAGCTAATCTCATAAAGCCGGTCTCAGTCCGGATCGGAGTCTGCAACTCGACTCCGTGAAGTCGGAATCGCTAGTAATCGTGCATCAGAATGGCACGGTGAATACGTTCCCGGGCCTTGTACACACCGCCCGTCACACCATGGGAGTGGACTGCACCAGAAGTGGTTAGCCTAACTTCGGAGGGCGATCACCACGGTGTGGTTCATGACTGGGGTGAAGTCGTAACAAGGTAGCCGTAGGGGAACCTGCGGCTGGATCACCTCCTTAATCGACGACGTCACCGCCACCCGGCAAGTGTCCACAATGAATTATCTGATCGGCCAGAGCAAAAGACTGTTTGGGTCTGTAGCTCAGTTGGTTAGAGCGCACCCCTGATAAGGGTGAGGTCGGCAGTTCAAGTCTGCCCAGACCCACCAAAATTTGCGTAATACGTCGTTGCTTTTACCCTCGTGTAGCAGGCTACACGTCGACCAAAAGCGCCTCGTCTTGCTCAAATTTCCATCGATCTTGATGGTGTCAGAGGGGCCTTAGCTCAGCTGGGAGAGCGCCTGCCTTGCACGCAGGAGGTCAGCGGTTCGATCCCGCTAGGCTCCACCACTCTCCACAGGGTCCTGCAGTCGGTTTTATGTGAATCCACAGTCACAAGCGATCATTGCCCAGGGTGATGACACGTTTGTGACTGTCGATTGACAGTCGCTCTTTAACAATGTGAATCATGCTGACAAAGTCCCTCTCCTACCCGGGAGAGGGCATGAGATACGTCTCAAGCGTATCCGGCAATTGTCGTGGTTGTCATCGCGGATCAGACCCCTTGGGGTTATATGGTCAAGCGATGAAGCGCACACGGTGGATGCCTTGGCAGTCAGAGGCGATGAAAGACGTGGAAGCCTGCGATAAGGTTCGGCGAGGTGGCAAACAACCTGCGACCCGGACATCTCTGAATGGGGAAACCCACCTATCGTCAGATAGGTATCGTGCACTGAATACATAGGTGTACGAGGCGAACCGGGGGAACTGAAACATCTAAGTACCCCGAGGAAAAGAAATCAACCGAGATTCCCCCAGTAGCGGCGAGCGAACGGGGACCAGCCCTTAAGCGGGTGAAAGGTTAGGCGAATGAGTTGGGAAACTCAGCGATACAGGGTGATAGCCCCGTAGTCGAAAGCCTGATCCCGTGAAATCGAGTAGGTCGGGGCACGTGAAACCCTGATTGAAGATGGGGGGACCATCCTCCAAGGCTAAATACTCCTGACTGACCGATAGTGAACCAGTACCGTGAGGGAAAGGCGAAAAGAACCCCGGAGAGGGGAGTGAAATAGACCCTGAAACCGTGTGCGTACAAGCAGTGGGAGCGGGCTCGTCCCGTGACCGCGTACCTTTTGTATAATGGGTCAGCGACTTATATTCAGTGGCGAGCTTAACCGTATAGGGGAGGCGTAGGGAAACCGAGTCTTAACTGGGCGACCAGTCGCTGGATATAGACCCGAAACCGGGCGATCTATCCATGAGCAGGTTGAAGGTTGAGTAACATCAACTGGAGGACCGAACCAGGATCTGTTGAAAAAGATTTGGATGACTTGTGGATCGGAGTGAAAGGCTAATCAAGCCCGGAGATAGCTGGTTCTCCTCGAAAGCTATTTAGGTAGCGCCTCACGTATCACCGCCGGGGGTAGAGCACTGTTTCGGCTAGGGGGTCATCCCGACTTACCAACCCGAGGCAAACTCCGAATACCGGTGAGTGCAGCGTGGGAGACACACAGCGGGTGCTAACGTCCGTTGTGAAAAGGGAAACAACCCAGACCGTCAGCTAAGGTCCCCAAATCCTGGTTAAGTGGGAAACGATGTGGGAAGGCTTAGACAGCTAGGAGGTTGGCTTAGAAGCAGCCATCCTTTAAAGAAAGCGTAATAGCTCACTAGTCGAGTCGGCCTGCGCGGAAGATGTAACGGGGCTCAAACCAGGTACCGAAGCTACGGGTTCATCGAATGATGAGCGGTAGAGGAGCGTCGTGTACGCCGACGAAGGTGTGTTGAGAAGCATGCTGGAGGTATCACGAGTGCGAATGCTGACATGAGTAACGATAAGGGGAGTGAAAAACTCCCCCGCCGGAAGACCAAGGGTTTCTGTTCGACGCTAATCGGAGCAGAGTGAGTCGGCCCCTAAGGCGAGGCCGAAAGGCGTAGTCGATGGGAAACGGGTCAATATTCCCGTACTTCACTGTATTGCGATGGGGGGACGGAGAAGGCTAGGTGAGCCAGGCGTTGGTTGTCCTGGTGAAAGTCAGTAGGCTGGGGAATTAGGCAAATCCGGTTCCCTAAGGCCGAGAGACGAGACGAACAGACTACGGTCTGGAAGTCATCGATGCCACGCTCCCAGGAAAAGCCTCTAAGCTTCAGATACAGTGGAACCGTACCCCAAACCGACACAGGTGGTCAGGTAGAGAATACCAAGGCGCTTGAGAGAACTCGGGTGAAGGAACTAGGCAAAATGGTGCCGTAACTTCGGGAGAAGGCACGCCGGTATTAGGTGAAGCCCCTTGCGGGTGGAGCTGACGCCGGTCGAAGATACCAGGTGGCTGCAACTGTTTATTAAAAACACAGTACTCTGCAAACGCGTAAGCGGACGTATAGGGTATGACGCCTGCCCGGTGCCGGAAGGTTAATTGATGGTGTTAGCTCACGCGAAGCTCCTGATCGAAGCCCCGGTAAACGGCGGCCGTAACTATAACGGTCCTAAGGTAGCGAAATTCCTTGTCGGGTAAGTTCCGACCTGCACGAATGGCGTAATGATGGCCACGCTGTCTCCACCCGAGACTCAGTGAAATTGAAATCGCAGTGAAGATGCTGTGTACCCGCGGCTAGACGGAAAGACCCCGTGAACCTTTACTACAGCTTCACACTGGACGCTGATGTTGCTTGTGTAGGATAGCTGGGAGGCTTGGAAACTCGGTCGCCAGATCGAGTGGAGCCAACCTTGAAATACCAGCCTGGCATCATTGGCGTTCTAACTCCGGTCCGTTATCCGGATCGAGGACCGTGTGTGGTGGGTAGTTTGACTGGGGCGGTCTCCTCCCAAAGCGTAACGGAGGAGCACGAAGGTACCCTCAGCACGGTTGGAAATCGTGCAATGAGTGCAAGAGCATAAGGGTGCTTAACTGCGAGACAGACACGTCGAGCAGGTACGAAAGTAGGTTCTAGTGATCCGGTGGTTCTGTATGGAAGGGCCATCGCTCAACGGATAAAAGGTACTCCGGGGATAACAGGCTGATACCGCCCAAGAGTTCACATCGACGGCGGTGTTTGGCACCTCGATGTCGGCTCATCACATCCTGGGGCTGAAGTCGGTCCCAAGGGTATGGCTGTTCGCCATTTAAAGTGGTACGCGAGCTGGGTTTAGAACGTCGTGAGACAGTTCGGTCCCTATCTGCCGTGGGCGTTGGAGATTTGAGAAGCGCTGCTCCTAGTACGAGAGGACCGGAGTGGACGTACCTCTGGTGTTCCGGTTGTCACGCCAGTGGCATCGCCGGGTAGCTATGTACGGACGGGATAACCGCTGAAAGCATCTAAGCGGGAAGCCCCCTTCAAGATGAGATCTCCCCGAGGCCTCGAGCCTCCTGAAGGGCCCAGCAAGACCAGCTGGTTGATAGGTCGGATGTGGAAGCGCTGCAAGGCGTTGAGCTAACCGATACTAATGGCCCGTGAGGCTTGACCATATAACACCCAAGTGGTCTGTGACTGACAACAGACGACGCGGATACGCGAGAGACGATCTCGTCAGCATGATTCGCATTGCCTTTTTCGCCTGACGACCATAGCGTGCGGGAACCACCTGATCCCTTGCCGAACTCAGCAGTGAAACCGCTCAGCGCCGATGGTAGTGTGGGAGTTCCCATGCGAGAGTAGGTCATCGTCAGGCACTTATTCCGAGAAAACCCCGAGCCCACAAGGCTCGGGGTTTTTTCATGTCTGGCCAATCGCGCAGGGCGCCGGCCGAGCCAGGATTGAACCCCGAAAAACAAAACGCCCCGTCCTCTGCGAGAGGGCGGGGCGTTTTGGGTTCGGAGGAAACGGTGGATCAGTCGGCGACTTCGTAGAGCTCGATCGGCGTGCCGTCGGGATCGGCCAGGAAGGTGAAGCGCGCGCCGGTGTACTCATCGACGCGAATCGGCTCGGGCGTCGCGCCGCGGGCCTCGAGCAGGGAAACACAGGCGTCGAGGTCGGAGGTGGCGAGTGCCAGGTGGCGCAGCCCGCAGGCCTCGGGATAGCTCGGTCGTGGCGGCGGCGAGGGGAAGGAGAACAGCTCGAGCTGAATGCCGCCCGGCAGGCGCAGGTCGAGCTTGTGGCTATCCCGTTCCTCGCGATAGGCCTCGTTGAGGATCTCGGCGTCCATGACCTCGAGGTAGAAGCGTCTGGCGCGGGGGTAGTCGGCGGTGATCAGCGCCACGTGGTGCACGCGGCTCAGGGGCAGTCGTGAGTCGGCCATGGAGGGCTCGTGTCGTCGGGAGAGTATCGGTCCGGCGGGGCGGGCGAGGGGCGTCGAGCGACGCCCCTGACGCTCAAGGCCGGATCAGCGGCAGAGTTCTTCCAGCACCTCGACCAGGCTGTCCATCTCGTCCTCGGTGCCGATGGAGATGCGCAGCCAGCCGTTCAGCGCCTCGGTGTTGAAGTGGCGCACCAGCACGCCGCGCTCGCGCAGGCCGACGAACAGCTGGGCGGCATCCTGCTCGGGGTGATGCACCAGCAGGAAGTTGCTCTGCGACGGCAGCACCTGGAAGCCGAGGCTCTCGAGGCGTGTGCGGGTGCGCTCGCGGGTGGTGATCACCGCCTCGCGGCAGGCGTCGAAGTGCTCGCGGTCCTCCAGCGCGGCGACGCCGATGGCGCTCGCCAGGCTGTCGACCGGGTAGGAGTTGAAGGAGTCCTTGACCCGCTCCAGGCCCTCGATCAGCTCGCGTGAGCCCACCGCGTAGCCGAGCCGCAGGCCGGCCAGGCTGCGCGACTTGGAGAAGGTGCCGGTGACCAGCAGGTTGGGGAAGCGCTCGATCAGCGGGATGCTGCTCTCGCCGCCGAAGTCCACGTAGGCCTCGTCGACCAGCACCACCGATTCGGTGAGGCGCTCGAGCAGCGCGGCGATCGCCTCGCGGCCGTGGCCGTGGCCGGTCGGCGCGTTGGGATTGGCGAAGATGGCGCCGCCGGCGTCCGGCGAGAAGGCGTCCAGGTCGACGCGCCAGTCGGCGTCCAGCGGCAGGGTGCGGCGCTCCACGTCGTAGAGCCGGCAGTACACCGGATAGAAGCTGTAGGTGATGGCCGGCATCTCGAGCGGGCGGCCGTTGGCGAAGAAGGCCTGGAAGGCCAGGGCCAGCACCTCGTCCGAGCCGTTGCCGACGAACACCTGGTCGACCTCGACGCCGAACTCCCGGGCCAGCGCCTCGCGCAGGCCGTGCGACTCGGGATCGGGATAGCGGCGCAGATGGTCGGCCGGAAACTCTCGCAGCACCGCCTCGACGCCCGGCGCCGGCGGATAGGGGTTCTCATTGGTATTCAGCTTGATCAGGCGCTCGCGCGGCTGTTCGCCGGGAACATAGGGCGTCAGCTCGCGGACCTTGGGGCTCCAGAACTTGCTCATCGTCACTTCTCGGATCGTGGGGCAATCGGGTCATGGTCGCCCGCTCGCGGCGCCCGCGCAAGCCGGCTCGCCAGGGGCCGCCGCGCATTGGTGGTGCGCGGTGGCGTTCGGGCTGTGCGCTGTTCCCACAAGAGGTTATGCTGTGAGGCAGGCTGCCGTGAAAGGCGGCGTCATGCCCATTGGTTAGGAGGACGAATATGCAAATCAGGACGTTGCTGGCCGGTTCCGCGATGCTTGCCCTGCTGGCGGGCTGTGCGGGTGGCCCTGGCGGGCAGGGCACCGAGCCCGGAATGGAGGCGACCCAGAGCACCTACCAGGGCACGCTGCCCTGCCGTAACTGTGAAGGGATCGACCTGAACGTGACCATGATGGGCGATGCCCAGAGCCCTGCCGCGGATCGTACCTTCGACCTGCAGGCCTCCTATCGTGGCCACCCGCAGAACCCGCCGAACGAGAACTACGAAGGTAGCTGGCAGCTGCTCGACGGCACCGCGGACAATCCCGATGCCACCGTCTATGAGCTGACGCCCCAGGGCGAGGGCCAGACCTACTTCTTCCTGCGCCTCGACCCGCAGACCCTGGAACTGATCGACCCCCAGCGTCGCCGCTTCCAGAACAACGAGATGCTGCGCCTGAAGCGCCTGTAAGGCAGCGCAACGCGTAGCAGCGAGGGGCGGCCGACGGGCCGCCCCTCGTCGTTGGGCCCACCGGCCCGCCATTCCATAGCAACCGTCGTCGGACATCCCATGGCCAAAGCGAAAAGCGCCTTCGTGTGCACCGAATGCGGTGCCGAGTACAGCAAGTGGCAGGGGCAGTGCACCAGCTGCCGCGAGTGGAACACCCTGAGCGAGGTCCGACTGTCGGCCGCCCGCCCCGGCGCGGGCCATGGCGGCGGTGGCGGCTCGGCGGGGCGGGGCGGCTATGCCGGGGCGGTCTCCCGTGAGGTGATCGATCTCGCCAACGTCGACCTCAGCGAGGTGCCGCGGCTGTCCTCGACCTTCGAGGAATTCGACCGGGTATTGGGCGGCGGCCTGGTGCCGGGCTCGGCGGTGCTGCTGGGCGGCCATCCCGGCGCCGGCAAGTCGACCCTGCTGCTGCAGACCGCCTGCAAGCTGGCCCAGCAGCGCAAGGTGCTCTACGTCACCGGCGAGGAATCGCTGTCCCAGGTGGCGATGCGCGCCCACCGCCTGCAGCTGCCTACCCAGGGCCTGCAGATGCTGGCCGAGACCAGCATCGAGACCATCCTCGGCGTGGCCGAGCGCGAGGGCCCCGATATCCTGATCATCGACTCCATCCAGACCACCCACCTCGAGGACATCTCCTCGGCGCCGGGCGGCGTGGCCCAGGTGCGCGAGTCCGCCGCGGCGCTGACCCGCTTCGCCAAGCAGTCCAGCACCGTGCTGCTGCTGGTCGGCCACGTGACCAAGGACGGCACCCTGGCCGGCCCCAAGGTGCTGGAGCACATGATCGACGCCTCGCTGCTGCTCGAGGGCGGCGCCGACTCGCGCTTTCGCACCCTGCGCGGGCAGAAGAACCGCTTCGGCGCGGTCAACGAGCTCGGCGTGTTCGCCATGCTCGAGCACGGCCTCAAGGAGGTGAAGAACCCCAGTGCCATCTTCCTGTCGCGCACCGAGGAGCAGGCGCCCGGCAGCCTGGTGATGGTGGTCTGGGAAGGCACCCGGCCGATCCTGATCGAGGTGCAGGCGCTGCTCGACGACTCGGCGCTGGGCAACCCGCGGCGGGTGGCGGTGGGCGTCGACCAGAATCGCCTGTCCATGCTGCTGGCGGTGCTGCATCGTCACGGCGGGCTGTTCACCGGCGACCAGGACGTGTTCCTCAACGTGGTCGGCGGGGTCAAGGTGCTCGAGACCAGCGCCGACCTGGCGGTGCTGCTGGCGGTGGTGTCGAGCCTGCAGAGCCGGCCGCTGCCGCGCGAGCTGGTGGTGTTCGGCGAGGTCGGCCTGTCCGGCGAGATTCGCCCGGTGCCGAGCGGCCAGGAGCGCATCGTCGAGGCCGCCAAGCACGGCTTCCGGCGCGCCATCGTGCCGCGCGGCAACGCGCCCAAGCACTCGCCCGAGGGCATGGAAGTGGTGCCCGTGGACAAGCTGGCCGATGCGCTGGAAGCGCTCTAGGCGCCCACCCCGCGAAGCGTGAAATCGTCGTCCAGCGACGGGGCGGGGGCGCTGTGATGTAGAATGCCGGAAAACGACGCCAAGGAGACCGTGATGAGTGCCATCCGCCTGACGCAGTACAGCCACGGCGCCGGCTGTGGCTGCAAGATCGCCCCCGACGTCCTCGACGGCATCCTCGCCAAGGCCGGGCCCGGGGCCAGCCACTCGCGGCTGATCGTCGGCAACCAGGGCCGCGAGGACGCCGCCGTCTACGACCTGGGCGACGGCCGCGGCATGATCGCCACCACCGATTTCTTCATGCCGATCGTCGACGATCCCTTCGACTTCGGCCGCATCGCCGCCACCAACGCCATCAGCGACGTCTACGCCATGGGCGGCACCCCGATCATGGCGCTGGGCATCCTCGGCTGGCCGCTCGACAAGCTCGGCGCCGACATCGCCGGCGACGTGGTCGGCGGCGCCCAGGCGGTCTGCCGCGAGCTGGGCCTGGCGCTGGCCGGCGGCCACTCCATCGACGCCCCGGAGCCGATCTTCGGCCTGTCGGTCAACGGCCTGGTCGACCTCGAACACCTCAAGCTCAACAAGGGCGCCCAGGTCGGCGACCTGCTGTATCTCACCAAGCCGCTGGGCGTGGGCCTGCTGACCACGGCCGAGAAGAAGGGCCTGATCCAGCCCGGCCACCAGGGCCTGGCGCGGCGCACCATGCTCGCCTCCAACCGCATCGGCGCCGAGCTGGCCAAGGTGCCCGGCGTGCACGCCATGACCGACGTCACCGGCTTCGGCCTGGCCGGCCATCTCAGCGAGGTCTGCGAGGCCAGCGGCGTGGCCGCCCGGATCGACTTCCGTCGCCTGCCGCGCCTGGCCGAGGCCGAGTCCTACCGCCGTCAGGGCGCGGTGCCCGGCGGCAGTGCCCGCAACCGCGATGCCCTGGGCAAGGCCCTGCCGGCCATGGACGACGCCCACTGGCAGTGGCTGTGCGACCCGCAGACCTCCGGTGGCCTGCTGCTGTCGGTGCATCCGTCCTGGGAGGACGACGTCGAGCGCGTCGGCCGCCAGTACGGCCTCGAGCTCGAGCCGTTCGGCGAGGTGATCGCCGAGCGCGGCGAGACGCGCATCGAGGTGAAGGGATGAATCTGCCGCTGGTCGAGCCGGACCTCGCGCTGCTGCGCGAGGGTCGGACCCTGATCGACGTGCGTGCCCCGGTGGAGTTCGCCCAGGGCGCGCTGCCCGGGGCGCTCAACCTGCCGCTGATGGACGACGAGGAGCGTCATCTCGTCGGTATCTCCTACAAGCAGCAGGGCCAGCAGGCCGCCATCGAACTGGGCCAGCGGCTGGTCAGCGGCGGCATCAAGGCCGCCCGGGTCGACGCCTGGCGGCGCGAGCTGGAGGCCCATCCCGACGCCATCGTCTACTGCTTCCGCGGCGGGCTGCGCTCCCAGGTCGCCCAGCAGTGGCTGGCCGAGGCCGGCATTACCCGGCCGCGCATCCGCGGCGGCTGGAAGGCCATGCGCCAGGCGCTGTGCGCGCACATCGACGCCGCCGCCGAGCGGCCGATGCTGGTGGTGGGCGGGCTGACCGGCTGCGCCAAGACCTCGCTGATCACCGCCCTGGATCAGGGCCTGGACCTGGAGGGCTGCGCGCGCCACAAGGGCTCGGCCTTCGGCCGTCACCCGCTGCCGGCGCCGTCGCAGATCGACTTCGAGCACGCCATGGGGCTGCGGCTGCTGGAGCTGCCCGGGCCGCTGGTGCTGGAGGACGAGTCGCGCCACATCGGTTCGGCCAACGTGCCGCTGACCTTCTGGCGCGGCATGGAGGCCGCCCCGCGGATTCGCGTCGAGATGCCGCTGGACTGGCGCCTGGCGCAGATCCACAAGGATTACATCGACGATCTGTGGGCGGTCTATCGCCAGCAGTTCGGCGACTGGCTGGGCTGGGCGCTGATGCGCAAGCAGCTCTCCGGCGCGCTGGGGCGGCTCAGGAAGCGCCTCGGCGGCGCCCGGCTGGCGAGGCTGCAGCGCCTGCAGGCGCTGGCCTTCCGAGAGCACGAGCGTGGCAATCGCCAGGCCCACGAGGCCTGGCTGGCACCGCTGCTCACCGAATACTACGACCCCATGTATCGCTACCAGCTGGAGAAGCACGACGATCAGCGCTTCCTCCACGTGGGCGACTGGGACAGCTGCGTGGCCTTCGCCCGCGACTGGGTCGCCGAGGCCGAATCTTCGCCCCGGCCGAGCGCCACCGCCTCGGCCTGAGGCGAGGAGACAGGGTCAGCGCATCGTGGCGTGCCTGGCCCATTGGGTGAGCACCCGGTCGATCAGCGGTGCCAGGCGGTCGAAGCGCCGCGTATCGTCGAGCATCGCCTCGCGATCCTGGCGATAGGGGCTCTCGGCGTCGCCCTCCGGGCGCGGCAGGTGGTCGAGCATGGCGGCGACGCTCTCGGCGGTGGCCTCCAGATGGCACAGCAGGCCGACCACCCGGCCGGCGTCCCAGGCGAAGCCCTGCAGCGGGCTCGCCGCGGTGCCGCCCAGCGGCAGGGCCTCCTCGGGCAGGGCGAAGATCTGGCGATGCCAGGTGAAGGCCTCGAAGCGCTCGGGCAGGTCGAAGGGGCTGGCCGCGGCCAGGGTCACGGTCTGCCAGCCGCTCTCGGCCAGGGTGCCGCGGGACACCGGCGCGTCCAGCGCCTCGGCGATGCGGCGGGCGCCGTGGCCGATACCGAGCAGCGGCTGGCGGCCGTCCAGGATGCGCTCGATCAGCTTGCGCTCGCCGCGATCCCAGGCGGCGGGCACCTCGCCCTCGGGGGCGTCGAGCACGATCAGCGCCTCGACGTCGCCGGGCCGCGGCGGCAGCTCGCCCTCGTCGAGGTGGAACACGGTGTGGCTGTGCCCCATGCTGTCGAGCCAGTCGCCGATGCGGGCGGGTCCCAGATGGGGGCTGTGCTGAAGCAGGTGAACGTGCATGCGGGCGGCCTCGCCGATATCAGCAGAAAATCAGGGAAGGCAGGGTACATGAACGCGGCCCTCAAGGAACAGATACTGACCGTGCTGGCCGAGATCCCGCCGGGGCGGGTCACCACCTACGGGCGCATCGCCGCCATGACCGAGGGCGGCACGCCCCGGCTGGTGGCCCGGGCGCTGCGCGAGCTGCCCAGCGGCCACGGCCTGCCGTGGTTCCGGGTGATCACCGCCTCGCGCAAGCTGGCCGACCATCCCGGCGCCGACGAGCAGCGCCGGCGGCTGATCGACGAGGGCGTGGCGTTCGATGCGCGGGGAAAGGTATCGCCGGAGCGTATGTGGCCCTGATGTAGCGGAGGGGCGCCGGGGATAGCTCGGAGAGGAGGTCCTACGCCAGGGATGGCGTCGGTAGCGTACAGGGAAGTATTCACAGCGCCTCCTCGATGGTCCGGCACACCGGGAGCTGTCGCCGGATCAGCCCGCCTGCGTCCAGCCATGAGCGACGGGACGATGCCGAGACAGCGATATTCCAAGGAGAATCCATGAGCGGTTTCTTTCAGCGCCTGCAGCGGCTCGAGCCGCGCCGTCAGCAGGCCTTCATGGCGGCGCTGTGCGAGCGGCTGCTGCCCAACTACGCCTTCTACGCCGAGGCCACCGGCCATGGCGACCCCAGGGCGCTGCGGGTCGTGCTCGACCTGGTGTGGGAGCGGTTGGCGGTCAAGGACGCGCGCATCGACTTCGACCGCCAGGCCGAGAAGCTGGCCGAGCTGGAGCCGCCGGCCGAGGACGACAGCTTCGGCGCCCGTCGCGCACTGGAGGCGGTGGTGGCGATCTCGTCGCTGCTCGATACCCTGCGCGGCGACTCGCCGGAGGCGGTGCTGGAAGTCAGCCGCACGTCCCGCGGCGGCGTGCGGGCCTTCATCGAGCTGACCGAGGGCGAGGAAGACAGCGAGCGCCTCGCCGCCATCGTGCGCGAGCATCCGCTGATGGAAGACGAGAACGGCTTCCAGGACGCGGTGCTCGAGGCGGTGGAAGGCGAGCTCGGCCGCGACGGCCTCAAGGCCCTGCGCCGGCTGGGCCGCAACGAGGGCGTCAGCAACCTGGGGCTCGGCGGCGAGGAGTAGTCGCCGACACGCCGGCCACAACGACGAAGGGCTCACCCGGAGGTGAGCCCTTCGCTTGTTTCAAGAACAGGGAAAGCGAGGATTTATGTCGCGAGCTACGAGAGGCTGATCGCCGCCGGAGCACAGCTCCCGGAGTGTAGCCTGCTACATGAGGAGAGCGAGCACCGCCGGCGGTCAGGATATCGAGCGCAGTAAATAAATCCCCATTTCCTACAGCCGCATCTCGATCCCGTGCTCGGCCATGTACCGCTTGGCCTCGGGGATGGTGTACTCGCCGAAGTGGAAGATGCTGGCCGCCAGCACCGCGTCGGCGCCGCCGTCCTTCACGCCCTCGACCAGGTGGTCGAGGTTGCCCACGCCGCCGGAGGCGATCACCGGCACGCTCACCGCTTCCGAGATGGCGTGGGTCACGCCGATGTCGAAGCCGATCTTGGTGCCGTCGCGGTCCATGCTGGTCAGCAGCAGCTCGCCGGCGCCCAGGTCGACCATCTTCTTCGCCCACTCCACGGCATCGAGCCCGGTGGGGCGGCGGCCGCCGTGGGTGAAGATCTCCCAGCGCGGCGCCTCGCCTTCCGCGGAGACCTTCTTGGCGTCGATGGCCACCACGATGCACTGGCTGCCGAAGCGCTCGGCGGCCTCGTGCACGAACTCGGGGTTGTGCACGGCGGCGGTGTTGATCGACACCTTGTCGGCGCCGGCGTTGAGCATGGTGCGGATGTCATCGCAGGTGCGGATGCCGCCGCCCACGGTCAGCGGGATGAAGACCTCGCCGGCGATGCGCTCGACCATCTCCACCGTAGTGCCGCGATCCTCGTGGCTGGCGGTGATGTCGAGGAAGGTGATCTCGTCTGCGCCCTGCTGGTTGTAGCGCTGGGCGATCTCCACCGGGTCGCCGGCGTCGCGGATGCCGATGAAGTTCACGCCCTTGACCACCCGGCCGGCATCGACGTCCAGGCAGGGGATGATGCGCTTGGCGAGTCCCATGGTGTCAGCTCCCGTCGCGTTGGCCGGTGAGGCGGTCGCACAGTGCCTGGGCGTCGGCCACGTCCAGGCTGCCTTCGTAGATGGCGCGGCCGGTGATGGCGCCGAGGATGCCCGGCTCGCCGGCGGCGATCAGTTCGCGCAGGTCGTCGAGGTTGGTCACGCCGCCGGAGGCGATCACCGGCAGGCCGCCCTCGCGGGCCAGCTCGGCGGTGGCCTCGACGTTGACGCCGCCCATCATGCCGTCGCGGGCGATGTCGGTGTAGACGATCGAGGACACGCCGTCGTCGGCGAAGCGCTTGGCCAGCTCGGTGGCCTTCAGGGTCGAGACCTCGGCCCAGCCGTCGGTGGCGACGAAGCCGTCGCGGGCATCGAGGCCGACGATCACGTGGCCGGCGAAGGCCTTGCACATCTCGGTGACGAAGGCCGGTTCCTTGACCGCCTTGGTGCCGATGATGACCTGGGACACGCCGGCGTCCAGGTAGTGCTCGATGGTCTCGGCCGAGCGGATGCCGCCGCCGATCTGGATCGGCAGGTTGGGGTAGGCGCGGGCGATGGCGGTGACCGCCTCGCCGTTGACCGGCTCGCCCTCGAAGGCGCCGTTGAGGTCGACCAGGTGCAGGCGGCGGGCGCCGGCCTCGACCCAGCGCGCGGCCATGGCCACGGGATCGTCGCCGTAGGTGGTGGCATCGTCCATCCGGCCCTGCTTGAGGCGAACGCACTTGCCGTCCTTGAGATCGATGGCGGGGATTACCAGCATGTCCAGTCCTCTACGGGCGCTCAGCGGGCGCCCTGGAAAGTTGTCGTAGGCGCGGCAGCGGGCGCCTTTGAAGTTGTCTCAGGCGCGGCAGCGGGCGCCTTGGAAATTGTCGCAGGCGCGTCAGCGGGCGCCCTGTAAATTGTAAGGGGCGCGGGGTCGGGCGCCCTTGAACTGTCGCAGGCGTGGTCGCCGCTCAGGGCGTCCACTGCACGAAGTTTTCCAGCAGCCGCAGTCCGGCCCGGGAGCTCTTCTCCGGGTGGAACTGCACGGCGAAGGTGGCATCGCGGCCGGTGGCCACGTGGGCGGTGACGCGGCCGTAGTCGGTGGTGCCGAACACCTGGGCGTCCTCGCCGGCCTCCACGTAGTAGCTGTGCACGAAGTAGAAGTGCTCCCGGTCGTCGATGCCCTTCCACAGCGGGTGGTCGTGGCGCTGGCGCACCAGGTTCCAGCCCATGTGCGGCACCTTCAGGCGATGGTCCATGTCATCGCGCATGTCGGCCGGGAAGCGGCGCACCTGGCCGGTCATGAAGCCCAGGCAGTCGACGCCGCCGTTCTCCTCGCTGCGCTCGTGGAGCATCTGCTGCCCGACGCAGATGCCGAGCAGCGGCTTGGCCTGCTGGGCCAGCAGCTCCTCGACCAGGCCACGCAGCTCGGTGCGCTCGAGCTCGCCCATGCAGTCGCGGATGGCGCCCTGGCCGGGCAGCACCAGGCGCGTGGCGCCCTGGATGCGGCGGGCGTCGCGGGTCACCACCACGTGTTCGTGGGTGACGTGTTCCAGTGCCTTGGCGACGGAATGCAGGTTGCCCATTCCGTAGTCGATGACGGCAATGGTCATGGGACGCTCCTCGTGTCGGTCGGCGGGATCACAGGCTGCCCTTGGTGGACGGCATCTGGCCGGCCATGCGCGGGTCTTCGGCGGCGGCCATGCGCAGCGCCCGGCCGAAGGCCTTGAAGATGGTTTCCGCCTGATGGTGGGCGTTGAAGCCCTTCAGGTTGTCGATGTGCAGGGTGACCTTGGCGTGGTTCACGAAGCCCTGGAAGAACTCCCAGAACAGCTGGGTATCCAGGCGGCCGATGCTGGCGCGGGTGAACTCGACGTCCATGAACAGCCCCGGGCGACCGGAGAAGTCTACCACGACCCGCGACAGCGCCTCGTCGAGCGGCACGTAGGCGTGGCCATAGCGGTAGATGCCGCGCTTGTCGCCGATCGCCAGGTCGAAGGCCTGGCCCAGGGTGATGCCGAGATCCTCGACGGTGTGGTGATCGTCGATGTGCAGATCGCCCACCGCCTTGATCTCCAGGTCGATCATCCCGTGGCGGGCGACCTGGTCGAGCATGTGGTCGAGGAAGGGCACGCCGGTCTCGCAGACCAGCTGGCCCTTGCCGTCGAGGTTCACGGTGACCGTGATCTGAGTTTCCTTGGTGTCGCGGGTGACCGTGGCGATACGCTCGGACATGTCGGGTCTCCAGCGCCTGGGCGCGTGTCGAAATGGGGGTCGCCGTCGGGGCGGAAAGACGGGGCGGCCCCGCCGTTGCAAGGCTGCCATTATAGTGAAACGCTACCCCCATCCGCTACAATGCCCCCACCATGCGGCAGGCCGGGCCTGCCTCTTTCAGGGAGATACCTGCATGCCGGTCACGCTACAGCGCGTCGATCAAGCGACCTGGGAAGCGGATGCCCAGGTGCGCAGCGATCTGACCCGCATCTACGCCGATGCCCCCACCGAGCGCCTGCCGGCCCCGCCCGAGCAATTCGTCGACGATCATCTGGCCGCCGAGCGCTTCTTCTTCTGTGCCCGTTTCAATGACCGCCTGCTGGGGGCGCTGGCCGTATCGCCGGATGACCAGGCCTGGTGGCTGTCGCATCTGTGCGTGCGCGAGACCACCCGCCGCCGCGGCGTCGGCTCGCGGCTGCTGGCCCTCACCGGCGAGGCCGCCCACGCCGATGGCCGCCGGCTGCGCGTACTGTCCTCCCAGCTGCCCATGGCCGACCAGGTGCTGCTGACCCGCATGGGCTACCGGCTGACCCAGGCCGGCGACTACTTCGAAATGGATCTCTCGCCCAAAGGAGCCGGGTAATGAAGCGAATCCTGCGTACCCTGCTGGCCTCCATCGGCGTTCTCGGCCTGGTGCTGGTCGGCGCCGTGGTGTTCATCACCACCTTCTTCGACCCCGACGACCTCAAGCCGCGGCTGGTCGACGTCGTGCGCGAACACAGCGGCCTGGAGCTGGAGCTCGAGGGCCCGCTGAGCTGGTCCTTCTATCCCCGCCTCGGCGTCGGCGTGGCCACCGCCGAGGCGCGCCTGCCCGGCCAGTCCGCCGAGGACACCCCCTTCGCCGCCTTCGACCACGCCGAGGTCAGCCTGGCCATGGCGCCGCTGCTGCGCGGCGAGATCGCCATCGACGGCCTGACCCTCGACGGCCTCGACCTCGACCTCGAGCGCAACGCCGAGGGCCGCGGCAACTGGGAGGCGCTGATCGAGCGGCTGCGCAACCGCGGCGAACAGGCCGAGTCGGTGCTGGCGCCGGCCAGCGCCGGGCCCAATCCCAGCGCCGATGCCAGCGCCCTGGACGTGGCGCTGAACATCGCCAGCGTGCAGGTGCGCGACGGCCACATCGCCTACCGCGATGCCCAGGCCGGGCGCGACGTCACGTTCTCGGGCGTCGACATCACCGGCAGCAACGTCAATCCCGATCGGCCCTTCCCGCTCAGCGCCAGCCTCGAGGTCGCGCTGCGTGACGAGCCGGGCGCCGAGACGCCGAGCCTGGCCAGCGAGCTGAGCCTCGAGACCCGGGTCAGCCTGGGCCTGGCCGAGGGGCGCCACGTGCTTCAGGGGCTGGCGCTGGAGACCAGCACCCGCCTCGACGGCGCCGACGAGGCCCAGCGGCTCGAGCTCGACGCCGACGAACTGGTGCTCGACCTCTCCGGCGACCGGGTGCGGGTCAACGGCGGCCTGCTGGAAGCCAGCCTGATGGCCGACCGGCTGGGCGAGCAGCGCCTGCCGCTGTCGCTGGCCTTCCGCCTCGACGCCGATCTGGCCGCCCAGAGCGCCCGGCTGAGCGAGCTGGCGCTGAGCGGCCCCGACGGCCTCGACCTCCAGGGCAACCTGGCGCTGACCGAGCTGGCCGAGGCGCCCGCCTACCAGGGCCAGCTGAACCTCGCCGAGCTCTCGCTGCGGCCCTGGCTCGAGCGCTTCGATGCCCTGCCGGACATGGCCGCCGACGCGGCCCTGAGCCAGGTGGCGCTGACCAGCCCGATCGAGGGCGACCTGACGCACGTCACCCTCGACGGCCTGAACCTCAAGCTCGACGGCAGCCGCTTCAACGGCCGCCTGGGCGCCCGCCTCGACGGCACCCGCCTGGAGGCCGACCTGCAGGGCGATCGTCTGAACATGGACGACTACCTGCCGGCCAGCGAGCCTTCCGCCGAGACCGCCGGCGGCCCGAGCCTGCCGGGCGTGGGCCGTGCCCTGGCCCAGGACGAACAGCAGGCGCTGCTGCCTGCCGACTGGCTGGCCGCGCTCTCCCTCGACGCCAAGCTGAGCCTCGACGAGCTGATCCTGATGGGCCAGAGCTTCAGCGACGTCAGCCTGACGCTGGCCGGCGACGACGGCCGCCAGCGGCTGGTGGACTTCGCGTCCGGCCTCCACGAGGGCCGCCTCTCGGCCACCGGCGAGCTGGACGCCCGCGAGACGCCGCTGCGCTGGCAGCTGTCGCCGCGGGTCGAGAACCTGCGCCTGGGCTCGCTGCTGACCTCGCTGGGCGAGGAGCCGGCGCCGCTGGAAGGCCAGCTGAACGCCGAGGGCGAGCTGACGACCCGCGGCAACAGCGTGCCCGAGCTCAAGCGCGCCCTGAACGGCCGGCTCGCCACGCGCCTGGCCGAGGGCCGCCTGCCCGGCGTCAACGTCTCCCAGGAGCTGTGCACCACCACCGCACGCCTGGAAGGCGAGAGCACCAGCCGCGACTGGGCGCCGGACACCCGCTTCCAGCGCGCCGAGGCCAGCTTCCGCATCCGCGACGGCGTGGCCGAGAGCGACGACCTCAGCGTCGCCATCCCCGGCATCGGCCTGGGCGGCGAGGGCAGCTTCGACCTGACCAGCGAGCGCTTCGACCTGCGCGCCAACGCCCGCTTCACCGGCGAGGACGTGGACAGCGCCTGCGAGGTCAATCGGCGGCTGGTCGACGTGCCCTTCCCGGTGCGCTGCGAGGGCCAGCTGGGCGGCGACAGCGGCGAGTGGTGCCGCTTCGACCGCGACGCCTTCCGCTCCACGCTGGGCGACCTGCTGCGCGAGGAAGCCTCCCAGCGGGCCAACGACAAGCTGCGCGAGAGCCTCGACGGCGCGATGGAAAAACTCGACGAACGCATCGGCGAGGATTCGCGTCGGGAACTTCGCGACGCCCTCGATGGTCTCTTCAATTGAGCAAGCAATAGCCAGTCCCTGCGCCGACTCTTATAGTCGGCGCTTTTTTTCGTGCCGAGAAAATACCCATGACGGAGACGCCCCCCGCCATCCTGCCTCGCGACACCTTCCAGCAACGCCTGCTCGAGTGGTTCGACGTCCACGGCCGCCACGACCTGCCCTGGCAGCACGAGCGCACCCCCTACCGGGTGTGGGTCTCGGAGATCATGCTGCAGCAGACCCAGGTCACCACCGTGATTCCCTACTTCGAGCGCTTCATGGAACGCTTCCCCGACGTGCGCTCGCTGGCGGCCGCCGAGCAGGACGAGGTGCTGCATCTATGGACCGGGCTCGGCTACTACGCCCGCGGGCGCAACCTGCACAAGGCCGCCCGGGTCGTCGTAGAAGAACACGACGGCGAGTTCCCGGTGCACAGCCTCGACGCCATGGCCGCGCTGCCCGGCATCGGCCGCTCCACCGCCGGCGCGGTGATCGCCCAGAGCACCGGCCAGCGGGCGGTGATCCTCGACGGCAACGTCAAGCGCGTGCTCACGCGGCTGCACGCCGTGGAAGGCTGGCCCGGCCGGCCCGCGGTGGAGCGCGAGCTGTGGGGCCTCGCCGAGCACTACACCCCCGAGCGCCGGGTGGTCGACTTCACCCAGGCGATGATGGACCTGGGCGCCACCCTGTGCCGGCGCGGCCAGCCCGACTGCGAGCGCTGCCCCTTCCATGACGTGTGCGTGGCCCGGGCCCGGGGCGAGCAGAAGCGCTTTCCCGAGTCCAAGCCCAAGAAGGCCATTCCCACCCGCACCACCACCATGCTGCTGCTGCAGGACGAGGGCGGGCGGGTACTGCTCGAACAGCGCCCCTCCAGCGGCCTGTGGGGCGGGCTGTGGAGCCTGCCGCAGTTCGACACCTCGCTGGAGCTGCGCGCCTGGCTCGACCATCATGCCCCCGGTGCCAGCCTGGAGGCGCCCTGGGAGGCCTTCACCCACGTGTTCAGCCACTTCCGCCTCGAGATCACCCCGCAGCCGGCCCGGGTGGGCCGCCTCGACGGCGTGGACGAGGCACGGCGCTGGTTCGATCCCGCCGAGCCGGACAGCATCGGCCTGGCCGCCCCGGTGAAAGGCTTGCTGGACGCGCTGCGCCCCTTCACCCTGAGCGTCCAGGACGCCCCCCATACTTCCTCATCCCAGGAGCCATGACCGATGAGCCAGACCGTCTTCTGCCGCAAGTACCAGCAAGAACTCGAGGCCCTGCCGTTTCCGCCGCTGCCCGGCAAGAAGGGCCAGGAGATCCAGGCCAGCGTCTCGAAGCAGGCCTGGGAGGAGTGGCAGGCCCTGCAGACCCGCCTGATCAACGAGAAGCACCTCAACATGCTCGAGCCCTCGGCCCGCGAGTACCTGATGAAGCAGCTGGAGCGCTTCCTCGATAACGAGCAGACCGATCAGGCGGAAGGCTACGTGCCGCCCGAAAAGTAGGCGTGACGGGGCCTGCGGCCGTCTTCCAACTTTTTGAATCGAAAAGAGTTGACGACGGCGGGCCATTACGGTTTAATACGCACCGTTGGCGAGGGCCAGATAGCTCAGTCGGTAGAGCAGGGGATTGAAAATCCCCGTGTCGGCGGTTCGATTCCGTCTCTGGCCACCACGTTGGGGTATAGCCAAGCGGTAAGGCACCGGTTTTTGGTATCGGCATGCGCAGGTTCGAATCCTGCTACCCCAGCCACGCCAACATAAGTTTTCGAGAAGCCGTGAACGAAGGTTCACGGTTTTTCTCGCTCAGGAGGGCACGCTCCTCCTGCAGTGGTTGCAAGCGCCGTTGCCGGCATAGCTCAGTTGGTAGAGCAACTGACTTGTAATCAGTAGGTCCCGGGTTCGACTCCTGGTGCCGGCACCATTTGCTTTCACTGTGTTAGCGACATGAGAACCGCCCCTCGAAGGCGGTTTTTTGTGTCTGCACGATGCGTCGCGCAACTATCCCCAGCCCCTTCGCCGGCGGCGGGTGTGGATATCCTTCCTTCGGGCAAAAAAACGGCCCGCCAGACGGCGAGCCGGAATCTCGGCATTTCCCAAGCCAGATCCATATCACGTGTCACCTCGTGATAGGGCCCATCCTATCCTCGGATTCTTGCAGCCGTGTGACGGCCGGCAAGCCTGAGCCGCATCATCGTGCCGAGCAGGCCGTGACGGCGCCTGTGAAGTCGCTGTGGCGGCGCTCACGCCTTTCTCTATTATCCCCCTGTCTGTGCCCGTTCGGCCGCGCCACGTTGTCACAGCATCCGGTGGCGGCTAAATTACCTTCAGTCTTGATGCCCGATAGGGCCGACGGGAAGAGTGCTTGCGTCGAGCGTGTCATCACCTGGCTGTGGACAACGACGATAAACCACGGAGGGACGGGCCATGGAACAGGCCATGCAGGAACTCACGAACACTGCCGTGACGTTCGCCATCTACGGGGCGCTGTTTATGGCAGCCCTCACCATCCTCAGGATCATCTTCTACCGCTCCTCCCTCGGTAAGCTGCTGGGCTCGGTAAACAGGCGCCGACGCGATCGGCGTCGCCGGAAGGCCGAGGATGCCTCCCAACCACCCAAAGTGCCGGTGGTGAACCCCGAAGCCAAGCGAGAGAAAAGCGACCGGAACTACTCGGAAGAACTGATGGACCAGGGCGATGCTTATATCGCTCGTACCCACCTGATGACCCCAACCGAGCGTGACGTCTTCAAGGTGCTAGAAAAGGCCTATGGGGACAAGTACCACATCTTCTGCCAAGTTCGCGTTGTGGATATCATCCAGCCCAATGCCTCGAAGTATTACGCCAAAAGCAGAGAGTATATGTCGCTTTTCAGGCAGCTTTCGCAATGGCACTTTGATTATGTGCTGTGTCATCGAGAAGGCTTTAAGGTTTTCTGTGCGCTAGAGCTGGATGATCCAAGCCATGAACGGCCAGATCGTATGAAGCGCGACCGTATTATTAACAGGGTTTGCAAAGAGGCTGGTCTAAGGCTCGAAAGAATGGTCGTTGATCACCGGAGCCAAGAAGTTCGACTAGTGGATAAGGCTGAGTCCTGACTCAAGGCGAGTGTTGATAACGAACAACACGGCTTTCACAAATCAGTGCCTGATGGGCTTCTTGCGTTCCGTTGGGGTGTTGCCAGTAAAGCATTTCGCAGCCTTGGCCATCTGAGTTGAGGTTGACCCGGCGAGTGTTTGGCTCGCCAAGTATCGCAATGGCCTTGTGCCTGGACATGCCTTCCAGCAGATAGCCGCCGGCAGATGCCCTTGCCTCAAGATGGGGCTTTAGAGGGTTAGCAAAATGCTCCATCACGATTGCCGAGAGATCCACCGGTGGACGCCTGCTGTCACCACCCATGGTCGAGAGGTTGTCGAGATCCGGCACCTCACTGGCAGCAGAACCAGCATCCGATCCTGTGCAGGGACGATCCTGGTAACGGGTGTCACCCTCGACCTCGCACTTGTAGACCTGGGCATTAGCAGAAAATGGCAGCACGGCCGCGACAAACAGCAGCAAGGCGGGAGCGATCATCCCTGATCTCCAGGCAGACTCTTTAGACCTAAGAAAATCTAGCACAAGCCCCGAAAAGCGGTAGGCCATCATCTGCGCGTGTGGCTTGTTTCCTGCAGCCATAAAAAAGCCCGCCGGGGCTGGCGGGCAATAAGGGACTTACAGGACAGGGAACTCAGTAAGTGTGCTAACTATATCGCCACGGCCCGGTGCTGCCCATCCAAGAATCTGTATGGCCCCGTTAGGCTGTGGCTATCGGCTCGCCGGGGCCGCCGCGGGGGCAAAAAAATGGCCCGCCACGGGGCGAGCCAAGTGCTGGAAGTTTCCGAAGTCGAGTCACGAAGCCCGTCGTGACGCCATCATCGTAGTCGCGCGTCGTTACCGCACGATGACACGGCCCGTGGCCCCTACAAGCTGCTGACCAGGTCGCGCCCGCTGCGCTTGGCGGTGTAGAGGGCGGTGTCGGCGCGCTTGAACAGGTTCGAGAAGGATTCGCCCGCGATGTGCTCGCTGACGCCGCCGCTGACGGTGACGCCGAGGCGCTGGCCGCTCTCGAGCGTGACGCCGCCGGCGCTCACGTGCTCGCGCACCCGCTCCATGGCCGAGGCCGCTTCCGGGGCGCGCGTGCCGCGCATCACCACCACGAATTCCTCGCCGCCGGTGCGCGCCACCGTGTCGCCCTCGCGCAGGCATTCGGACACCCGGCCGCTCAGCCACTGGAGCACGGCGTCGCCGGCGTCGTGGCCGTGCCGGTCGTTGACCTGCTTGAAGTGGTCGATGTCGAGCACGGCGAGCGAGAAGGGCTCGTCGCGGGTGTCGTGGGCCTGGATCAGCGTCTCGACGTGCTGGTCCAGATAGGCGCGGTTGGGCAGGCCGGTCAGGTAGTCGCGCAGCGCCTTGTCGGCCATGCGGTCGAGCTCCTGGCGTACCTGCTCGAGCTCGGCCTCGTCGGTGATCACGCGCTCCACCGCGTCGGCGATCAGCCGCACCAGCTCGATCTCCATCTGGTCGAAGGGTTCCTGGCGGGGCTGGGCGCTGGAGAAGTTGAGCGTGCCCCAGATCTCGCCGTTGAGGCGCAGCGGGGCGCCGATGTAGCTCTCCAGGCCGAAGGCCTGATAGCAGGGATGGCCGCTGACGCGCGGATCCTTGCCGGCCTCGGCGGTGTGGTAGATGCCCCCGGCGTCCAGCATCAGCCGGCAGTAGGTGTTGCCCAGCTCGAAGGTGTCGTCGGTCGAGATGTCGGCGATGTCGGAGGCGGCCCACTTGACGATGTACTGCTCGTCGATGATGCGGCTGACCAGGCCGATATCCAGCGACAGATAGGTCAGGGCGTCGCGCAGCAGGTGGTCGATGATCTCGTCGGTGCCGATGTCGGTGCGGTTCACGCCGCTGTGCACGTCGCGCAGCAGCTGGATGATGGCGCGGTACTCGGAGATGTCCTGGACGATGGCGTAGAAGCCGATCACCTCGCCCTCCAGGAAGTCGGGGATGTAGTGCACCTTGAAGTAGAAGGCGCGGCCATCGGCCAGCGTCAGGTGGTCCTCGAAGGTGACGTCCTCGCCCGCCAGCACCCTGTCCAGGCGCGGCTGGATTTGCGCGTAGGAGCCGTCGTCCATCACCGTGGCGATCGGCTGGCCGTAGAGCGTCTCGCGGTCGATGCCGATGAAGTTCTCGTAGGCCTGGTTGGTGAGGCGGAAGCGCAGGTCCTGATCGATGTAGGTCACGAGTACCGGCAGCTGATCGGCGAGCCGGCCGACGATGCCCTGGTCGACCTTCAGCGCCGACGTCAGCTTGATGACGAAGCTGCCGTCGGCCAGGCCATAGTAGCTGCCGGCGCCGTCCTCGAAGCCCCAGGTCTCGCCGGGGCGGATCTCGCGCCGGGCCAGGCTCTCGGCCACGGCGCCGCCGAGCTGGGCGCGGATGTCCTTGAGCTCGCTCAGTGCCATGCCGATCAGCGCTGATGGGTCGCGGGCCAGCAGCGTCTGGGTGTCCCCCAGGGCATCGATGATGCGCTGCTCGCGCGAGATATGCAGATAGGCGGAATGCGAGAGGCTCAGCACCTCTTCCCACCAGGCCGGTTGTGTCACGACGCCCTCTCTCCTTGTCGATACGTCCATCTCCAGCCCCTCACTCTGCCCCTGTCGCAGGCTAACGTCCAATCGGCATTGCCGGGACATGCCCCGGGCGATGGCCCGTTAACGGCGATGGTTCGTGGGCGACGCCCCGCACTGCTACCTTCGTTGAGGGCGCGGCGTCATGGGCGCCGCCGCGATACATGAGCTCGATTCATGGAATTTATGACCCGGGGCGAGGTTTTCATCCCGGGCGATGTCACTAGGCTGTCTCTGTATATGACCAGCCGCCGTGTGATCCGAACAAGCGTTTAACGATAACGGAACCGAGACCGACAGGACCTAGCCATGAGCCCTCCCATCAGATTCGAGATGCGTCGAAGGACCTTCCTGGCGGGCACCGCCAGCGCGGTTGTCGCCACCAACATTCCCTGGAGCGCCAGGGCCCAGGCCGTGTCCGGCGAGGCCGCCGCGCCCGTGGGGCCGGAGCAGACCACCGTCACCCTCGACGTCAACGGCGAGCCCCGCCGGCTGGTGGTCGACAACCGCACCACGCTGCTCGACGTGCTGCGCGAGCACCTGCGGCTGACCGGCACCAAGAAGGGCTGCGACCACGGCCAGTGCGGCGCCTGCACGGTGTCGGTGAACGGCGAGCGGATCAATGCCTGCCTCAGCCTGGCGGTGATGCACGAGGGCGACGAGGTGACCACCATCGAGGGCGTCGGCACGGCCGAGCGGCTCGACCCGATGCAGCAGGCCTTCCTCGACCACGACGGCTTCCAGTGCGGCTACTGCACGCCCGGGCAGATCTGCTCGGCCAAGGCGGTGCTGCAGGAGATCCAGGACGGCGTGCCGAGCCACGTCACCGGCGACCTGACCGCCCGCATCGAGGCCACCGAGGCCGAGATCCGCGAGCGCATGTCCGGCAACATCTGCCGCTGCGGCGCCTACTCCAACATCCTGCACGCCATCACCCAGGTCGCGGAGGACGGCGCATGAGAGCCTTTTCCTACGAGCGCGCCACCGCGCCGGAGCAGGCCGCGGCCCGCGCGGCCGAGGTCGAGGGTGCCCGCTTCATCGCCGGCGGCACCAACCTGCTCGACCTGATGAAGCTCGAGATCGAGACCCCGGTGCACCTGATCGACGTGCGCGGCACCGGGCTCGACGAGATCACCGCCACCGACGAGGGCGGGCTGCGCATCGGCGCGCTGGTCAGCAACACCGCGCTGGCCGCCGACGAGCGGGTGCGGCGCGACTACGGCGTGCTGACCCGCGCCCTGGTGGCCGGCGCCTCGGGCCAGCTGCGCAACAAGGCCACCACCGGCGGCAACCTGCTGCAGCGCACCCGCTGCCCCTACTTCTACGACACCGCCATGCCCTGCAACAAGCGCAACCCCGGCAGCGGCTGCGCGGCGCTGGGGGAGGGCGCCTTCTCGCGTCAGCTCGGCATCATCGGCACCTCGGACGCCTGCATCGCCACCCATCCCTCGGACATGGCCGTCGCCATGCGCGCGCTGGACGCCGAGGTCGAGACCGTCACGCCCTCGGGCGCCTCGCGCCGCATCCCGCTGGACGAGTTCTATCGCCTGCCCGGCGATACCCCGGAGGTGGAGAACGCGCTGATGCCGGGCGAGTTGATCACCGCGGTGAGGCTGCCGGCGCCGGTGGGCGGCCATCAGGCCTACCACAAGGTGCGCGACCGGGCCTCCTACGCCTTCGCGCTGGTCTCGGTGGCGCTGGTGCGCCGGCCGGACGGCAGCGGGCGCGTGGCGCTGGGCGGCGTGGCGCCCCAGCCGTGGCGTCGCGCCCGGGCCGATGCCGAGCTGCCGAACGGCGCCGGGGCCGTGATGTCACGTCTGCTCGATGGCGCGCGTCCGACCGAAGAGAACGCTTTCAAGATCCGGCTGGCCGAACGCACGCTCGCCGCCATGCTGGCCGAGGGGTGATCCATGGACTTCCATCAACCGACCGACGACAACCTCTTCGACCGCGCGACCGTGATCGGCAAGCCCCACGCGCGCATCGACGGCATCCTCAAGGTGACCGGCAGCGCGCCCTACGCCTACGAGCGCCATGACGCGATCGAGGGCCAGCTCTACGGCTATCCGGTGGGCTCGACCATCGCCAAGGGGCGGGTCGTGGCCATCGACGCCGACGCGGCGCGCCAGGCGCCCGGCGTGCGCGGCGTGATCACCACGCTGCAGATCGACCCGCTGGGCATCTGGAACTACAACGTCGCCCGGCTGTTCGGCGGCGATGCCATCGAGCACTATCACCAGGCGATCGCCGTGGTGGTGGCCGAGACCTTCGAGCAGGCCCGGGCGGCCGCGGCGCTGGTCGAGGCGCGCTACGAGGAAGACCCGGTCGACGTCGACCTCGAGGCCGGCTGGCGGCGCCTGCAGGGCAGCGGCGAGCCCTCGGCCCTGGTGGGCGACGTCGATGCGGCCTTCGCCGCGGCCCCGGTCACGCTGGACGAGATGTACCACACCCCGTCGCAGACCCACGCCATGATGGAGCCCCACGCCTCGATCGTGGACTGGTCCGACGGCGGCCGCATGACGGTGTGGACCTCCAACCAGATGATCGAGTGGAACCGTCAGGCGCTGGCCACCACCTTCGGCATCGCGCCCGACCGCATCCGCGTCGAGAGCCCCTACATCGGCGGCGGCTTCGGCGGCAAGCTGTGGCTGCGCGCCGACGCGGTGCTGGCGGCGATCGGCTCCCGCGCGGTGGGCGCGCCGGTCAAGGTGGCGCTGCCGCGGCCCTTCGTGATCAACAACACCACCCACCGCAGCGCCACCGTGCAGCGCATCCGGCTGGCGGCCGATACCGACGGCAGGCTGACCGCCATCGAGCACGAGGCGGCCTCGCACACCCTGCCGGGCGGCCGCGGCGAGAACGCCACCGCCCAGACGCCGTTCTTCTACGCCGCGCCGAACCGCCGGGTGCGCCATCACCTGGTCGAGATGCACCTGCCCGAGGCCTCCGACATGCGCGCCCCGGGCGAGGCCTCCGGGCTGATGGCGCTGGAGATCGCCATGGACGAGATGGCGGAGAAGCTGGGCATGGACCCGGTGGCCTTCCGCATCGCCAACGACACCCAGGTCAATCCCAGCGACCCCTCGATCCCGTTCTCCGAGCGCCACTTCGTCGAATGCCTCGAGCGCGGCGCCGAGCGCTTCGGCTGGGCGGACCGCAACCGCACGCCGGGCGGCCGGCGCGAGGGCGACTGGCTGATCGGCCACGGCATGGCGGGCGCCTTCCGCGGCGCGCTGACGCTCAACTCCGGGGCGCGGGTGCGGCTGGTGGGCGGCCGGCTGATCGTCGAGACCGACATGACCGACATCGGCACCGGCTCCTACACCATCATCGCCCAGACCGCGGCGGAGACCATGGGGCTGTCGCTCGGCGAGGTCGAGGTGCGGCTGGGCAACAGCGCCTATCCGGTGTCGTCCGGCTCGGGCGGCCAGTTCGGTGCGGCGAGCTCCACCGCCGGCGTCTACGCCGCCTGCCTGGCGCTGCAGGAGGCCGTCGCCGAGCGCCTGGGCGCCGAGTCGCCGCGCTTCGAGAACGGCCGGGTGACGGCGGACGGCCTGGACCTGGCCCTGGGCGAGGTCGCCGACGGCGCCGAGCTGGTCGGCGAGGACACCATCCGCTTCGGCGACTTCAAGCAGGGCCTGCAGATGGGCACCTTCGGCGCCCACTTCGTCGAGGTCGGCGTCCACGTCGCCACCGGCGAGACGCGCATCCGCCGCATGCTGGCGGTGTGCGACGCGGGCCGCATCCTCAACCCGATCACCGCGCGCAGCCAGGTGATCGGCGGCATGGTGATGGGCGTCGGCGGGGCGCTGTCGGAGGAGCTCGCGGTCGACCTCGAGCGCGGCTTCTTCGCCAACCACGACCTGGCCGGCTACGAGGTGGCGGTGCACGCCGACATCCCGCATCAGGAGGTGCTCTTCCTCGACACCCTGGACGCGGCCTCCACGCCGCTGAAGGCCAAGGGCGTCGGCGAGCTGGGCATCTGCGGCGTGGCGGCGGCCATCGCCAACGCCGCCTACAACGCCACCGGGGTGCGGGTGCGCGACTACCCGATCACCCTGGAGCGCATGATCGACCGCCTGCCCGAGGTCTGACGACCGCCGGCGCCGGACGCAAAAAAGCCCGCCCCGAGAGGGGCGGGCCAACCTCGCATCTGGTGTGATGCGTGCTCTGCCTGATCACGAGCTCGCCTCGTGATGTCGCCTATCCTGGCACCGGTTTCTTGCAACGAGATGACGACAGGCGACGCGGCATCCGTCTGGCGTCGCCCCCCTTCGGCGGGTCGGGAGCTCGCCCCGCCTTGAAACCCCGGCGAGACGTCGCCAGGGTAGAGGGTCGGGGGCCTTGCGGCCCCCGCCGTGCGGCTGACCGCCGTCGGTAGCGAGATCGAATCTGAACCCCATTCCGACTGCAAAGGAGGTAGTGGATGTCAGTGCAGACATCGTCCGACCGACCGCTTCATCAGGCGACCCCGTTCGATATCGTCGATTCCCCGGATCCCCAGAGCCGGGTGCGCAGCGCCCCGCGCCCCGGCGAGGACCCGTATCCCACCCGGCTGTCCGAGCCCCTCGACCTGCCCTGGCTGAGCCGCCGGGAGCCGGTGGTGAAGGGCCGCGACCGCCAGGGCCCGCTCTCCGCGGCGCAGCTCGATGCGTTCGAGCGCCAGGGCTTCCTGTTCGAGCCCGACTTCCTCGCGGGCGACGAGCTCGACGAGCTGCGCCGGGAGCTCCAGGGGCTGCTCGACCACGACGCCTATCGCGGGCGCGACTTCAGCGTCACCGAGCCCCGGGGCAACGAGATCCGCTCGCTGTTCGCCGTGCACTTCCTGTCCAGGCTCTTCGGCCGCCTGGCCCATGACCCGCGCCTGACCGGCCGCGCGCGGCAGATCCTCGGCGGCGAGCCCTACGTGCATCAGTCGCGCATCAACTACAAGCCGGGCTTCGAGGGGCAGGGCTTCAACTGGCACTCCGACTTCGAGACCTGGCACGCCGAGGACGGCATGCCGGCCATGCACGCGGTGAGCGCCTCCATCGTGCTGACCGACAATCACGACTTCAACGGCCCGCTGATGCTGGTGCCGGGCTCCCATCGGGTGTTCGTGCCCTGCCTGGGCGAGACGCCGGAGGACAACCACAAGCAGTCGCTCAAGACCCAGCAGGTCGGCGTGCCGGGCCGCGAGGCGCTGCGCCGGCTGATCGAGCGTCACGGCATCGAGGCGCCCACCGGGGCCGCCGGCGGGCTGCTGCTGTTCGACTGCAACACCCTGCACGGCTCCAACGCCAACATGTCGCCGGACCCGCGCAGCAATGCCTTCTTCGTCTACAACCGCCGCGACAATCGCTGCGTCGAGCCCTACGCCGCCGGCAGGCGCCGCCCGCGCTTCCTGGCTCACGATCCCGACGAGCGGTGGACGCCGGAGGCCTGACGCCGACGGGCCGGCACGCGTAGACTGAGGGCAGAGCCGTTTCCGTTCCGTCAGCCAGGAGTCGCGTCGTCATGCGTTTCGTTCCCCGTTTCACCGATGGCCGGGCCTTCCCGCAGCCGCTGGGCAAGATCGTCTGCGTCGGCCGCAACTACGCCGATCATGCCCGGGAGCTCGACAACCCGGTGCCCGACGAGCCGCTGCTGTTCATCAAGCCGGCCACCAGCGCGGCCCGCCTCGAGGAGACGATCGACGCCCCCTTCGCCCGCGGCGAGGTGCACTTCGAGACCGAGCTGGCGCTGCTGGTGGGCGAGACGCTGAAGGATGCCGGTGCCGCCGAGGCCGAGCGGGCCATCGCCGGCATCGGCCTGGCGCTGGACCTGACCCTGCGCGACGTCCAGGGCAAGCTGAAGGACAAGGGCCATCCCTGGGAGGTGGCCAAGGGCTTCGACGGCGCCTGCCCGCTGTCGGTCTTCCTGCCGCTCAGCGAGGTGCCGAACTGGAGCGCCCTGGCCTTCACCCTGGCGGTGGACGGCGAGGAGCGCCAGCACGGCCACGGTGCCGACATGCTGTTCCCGGTGCCGGAGCTGGTCGCCGAGATGAGCCGCCACTTCACCCTGGAGCCGGGCGATGTGGTGCTGACCGGCACCCCGGCCGGGGTGGGCGAGCTGCCGCGCGGCGCCGAGCTGCGCCTGTCGCTGACCGGCGGGCTGGAGATCGTGACGCGGGTCGCCGACTGAGGCGACGCCAGGGGCGGGCCCGATCAACGACGAGGCCCCCGCCGGCATCGCCGGCGGGGGCCTCGTCGCGTGAGGGCGCCTGCGCAGAGGCGCCCCTGGCCGGTTACTGCCGGGGCAGCTTGTAGGCCATCACGTAGTCACCGATGGTGGTGCCGATGGAGCCATGACCGCCCGCGACCTGGACGACCATCTGCTCGCCCTGGCTGTTGAGGTAGGTCATCGGCGTGGCCTGGCCGCCGGCCGGCAGGCGGGTTTCCCACAGCTGCTCGCCGGTCTCGAGGTCGTAGCCGCGCAGGTAGTTGTCCACGCTGGCGGCCATGAACACCACGCCGCTGTCGGTGATCATCGGGCCGCCGATGCCGGGCACGCCCATGCGGATCTTCAGAGGCAGCGCGGTCATGTCCTCGACGGTGCCGTTCTTGTGCTGCCAGGCGACCTCGCCGGTGCGCAGGTCGGCGCCGGCCACGTAGCCCCACGGGGGCTGCTGGCAGGGCACGCCGAACGGCGACAGGAAGGGCTTCATCTCGACGGCGTAGTCCGCGCCGGCGTTCTCGTTGAGGCCCTGCTCGCCCTGGTTGGTCTCACCCAGGTCGGCGCCGTCCTTCGGCACCAGGGTGGAGGTGAAGGCCAGGTAGAGCGGCATGCCGAACATCACCTGACGCTTCGGATCCACCGCCAGGCTGCCCCAGTTGAAGACGCCGAAGTTGCCCGGGAACACGATGGTGCCCTGCTCGGAGGGCGGCGTGTACTGGCCTTCGTAGCGCAGCGACTTGAACTGGATGCGGCACATCAGCTGGTCGAACGGCGTGGCGCCCCACATGTCCGCTTCGCGCAGGGTCGGCGGACGGAAGTTCAGGCCGGAGACCGGCTGGGTCTCGGAGGCGTAGTCGCCCTCGATGGTGCCCTGCGGGGCCGGCTGCTCGGAGATCGGGAAGATCGGCTCGCCGGTCTCGCGGTTCAGCACATAGACGTCGCCCTGCTTGGTGGGGATCACCAGCGCCGGTTGACGGCCTTCGTCGGTGTCGAGGTCGAGCAGGCTCGGCTGGGCCGGGGTGTCCATGTCCCACAGGTCGTGGTGCACGAACTGCTGGACCCACTCCACCTGACCGGTCTCGAGGCTCAGCGCCACCACGGAGGTCGCGTAGGTCTCCTCGGCCTCGCTGCGGTACATGCCGAGCTGGTCCGGGGTACGGTTGCCCATCGGGAAGTAGACCATGCCCAGCTCCTCGTCGGCGCTGGCGACCGACCAGCTGTTCGGCGAGCTGGTGCTGTAGACCTCGTCCGGGCCGATCGGGGCGGTCTCGTCCGGGTTGCCCGGATCCCAGTTCCACGCCAGTTCACCGGTCTTGACGTCGTAGGCGCGGATCACGCCGGACGGGGAGTTGACGGCGTAGTTGTCGTTGACCGCACCGGCGACCACGACCTTGCCATCGGCCACCACGGGGGGCGAGGTGGAGTAGTAGAAGCCGGACTGCTTGTACGGCATGTTGTGCATCAGGTCCAGCTCGCCGTTGTCGGCGAAGTTGGCGCAGCGCGCGCCGGTGGCCGGGTCGACGGCCAGCAGGCGGGCGTCGGAGGTCGGCATGAACAGCTGGGCGTCGCACTGGATGGCGGCCTGGTCCTCGGCCGGCGCGCCGGCGATCTGCACGTCGAGGCTGTCGGCATCGCCGTCGGCCGGCGGCAGGTAGGAGACGCCGCGGCAGGTCTGGTGCTGGCGCGAGCTCTCGGCCGGCGGCTTGGCGTCGTAGACCCACTGCTCCTCGCCGGTGTCGGCGTCGAGGGCGATCAGCAGGTTGTGCGGGGTGCACAGGAACAGCGAGTCGTCGATCTTGAGCGGGGTGACCTCGTAGGTGGTCTCGCCCACGTCGTCGGGCCCCTTCTCGTCGCCGGTCTGGTACTGCCAGGCCAGCTCCAGCTCGTTCACGTTCTCGGGCGTGATCTGTTCGAGCGGCGAGAAGCGCTGGCCCATGTTGCTGCGGCCGTAGGCGTGCCAGCTCTCTTCCGGGCTGTCGCCGAGATCGGGGTTCTGGTTGACCACCTCGCGGTTCAGCTCGCCGTCGATGCGGTGCTGGTCCACGGTCATGCTGGCCAGCAGGCCCACGCCGATGATGGCCCACACCGGCAGCAGCACGGCGGTGCCGAGGCGCGAGCCGCCCTTGGCCGGCCACAGCAGCGGGATGGCGAGCAGCAGGAAGATGCCGAGGCGCGGGGCCAGCGGCCACCAGTCATAGCCCGACTCCCACAGCGCCCAGGCCGCGGTCGCGACCAGGAACAGCGCATACAGCAGTTGGGCCTTGGGGCGGCGCGAGCGGGCCATGGCGCCGACCGCGATCAGCACGATGCCTGACAGGGCGTAGTACCAGCTGCCGTCGAGGGTGACCAGCCACAGGCCGCCCCCGAGCAGGGCCAGCCCCACCAGCCAGAAAATGAGGGAAAGTATGATCATGAACCCATGCTCCTTGCTCCTTGCGAGAAATACGTGACTCACCCCATGATAAATCATTAGGATGCAAATCAAAATGACATCGACAGAACGTCGCCCTGTGCCGACCCCGCCGGAACGACGTTCGCACACCTTCACGACGGTCTGGTGAAGGTGCGGCGTCGGGCGGGCTCGGTTAACGGCGCGTCATTCGAGGTAGGTATAGCCCTCGAGCCCCTCGGAGAGGTCGTCGAGGAAGCGCGCCTGCTCATCGGCCGGGAGGCCGCTGGCGGCGAGCTGGTCGGCGAGACGCTGGCGCAGCACCTCGGCGTCGAAGTCCACGTAGCCGAGCACGTCGGCCACCCGGTCGCCGCGGCGCCGGTGGTCGAGGCGCCAGGCGCCGCGCTCGTCCAGCGCCGCGTCCACCGAATCGGTGTCGCCGAACAGGTTGTGGAGATCGCCGAGGATCTCCTGATAGGCGCCGACCAGGAAGAAGCCCAGCAGGCGCTCCTCGTCGTCGCCCCACTCGGGCAGCGGCAGGGTGGCCTCGACGCCTTCGCCGTCCACGTAGCCGTCGATGCGGCCGTCGCTGTCGCAGGTGATGTCCTGGATCACCGCGCGCCGCGCGGGCGGACGGTCCAGGCCGGATAGCGGCAGCACCGGGAAGATCTGGTCGATCCCCCAGACGTCGGGCACCGACTGGAACAGCGAGAAGTTGACGAACAGCTTGTCGGCCAGCTTCTCGGCCAGCTCGTCGTGGATCTCGCGGTGGGCGCGGTTGCGCGGATCGAGGCGCTCGCGCAGCCGGGCGCAGGCGGCGCTGTAGACGCCTTCGCCCTCGGCGCGGGCCTCGAGCCCGGCCAGGCCCATCACGAAGCGCTCCTGCAGCTCGCCGATGGCCTGGCCCAGATCGTGCCAGGCCTCGACCAGCCCGCGCGGGGCCGGGTCATCGGCCAGGGCGTCGTGGACCCGCCACAGCTCGGCGACCTGAGGATCGCCCTCGACCCGGGCCGCCGGGGCCCGGGTATCGGCGCGCTCCTCGCCGATCACGTTGGTGATCAGCACCGCATGATGCGCGGTCAGGGCGCGCCCCGACTCGCTGATCAGGTGCGGATGCGGCAGCCCTTCGGCTTCGCATACCTGGGCGAAGGCCGCGACCACGTTGCGGGCGTACTCGCGCATCGAGTAGTTGATCGAGCAGTCGCTGCGCGAGCGGGTGCCCTCGTAGTCGATGCCGAGCCCGCCGCCCACGTCGACGGTGTCCACCGGCGCGCCCAGCGCGATCAGGCTCTGGTAGAAGCGGGCGCACTCGCGCAGGCCGCGCTGGATGTCGCGGATGTTGGCGATCTGCGAGCCCAGGTGGAAGTGCACCAGCTGCAGGCTGCCCAGGGCGTCGGCCTCGCGCAGCCGCTCGACCACGGCCTGGATCTGCCCGGCGGTGAGGCCGAACTTGGACTTCTCGCCGCCGGTGTTCTGCCACTTGCCCTTGCCCACCGAGGCCAGCCGCGCACGCAGGCCGATGCGCGGCCGCACGCCGAGGCGCTCGGCCTCCTCGAGGATCAGCGGCAGCTCCGAGAGCTTCTCCACCACCAGATAGACGCGATGGCCGAGCTTCTCGCCCATCAGCGCCAGGCGGATGTACTCGCGGTCCTTGTAGCCGTTGCAGACGATCAGCGAGGGGCCGTCGCCGGACAGCGCCAGCACGGCCAGCAGCTCCGGCTTGCTGCCGGCTTCCAGGCCGACCCGGTCGTGGCCGCGTTCGCGGGTGGCGAGGATCTCCTCGACCACCCGGCGCTGCTGGTTGACCTTGATCGGGTAGACCGCGGTGTAGCCGCCGCCGAAGGCTTCTTCCTCCATGGCCCCGTCGAAGGCGGCGCACAGCTGCTCGACGCGGTCGTGGAGGATGTCGGTGAAGCGCACCAGCACCGGCAGCCGCAGGCCGGCCTCGCGCAGCTGCGCGATCAGCGGCGAGAGCGGCAGGGCGGGGCCGTCGTCCTCGCCGCCGCGGGGCCGCACCAGGGCCTGGCCGTCCTCGGCCACGTCGAAGTAGCCGCTGCCCCACTGGTCGATGTTCCAGGTGTGCCGGGCACGCTGCGCGGGCCCGGCCATGCTGCCGAGGGTCGGGCTCATCGAGCGGCCTCGGGCAGCGGCAGGGCACCGTCGGCGATGCGCCGGCGCAGCACGCCGCGGAACACGTCCGGGTCGTGGGGCGTGAGGTCGTGGGCGGGCGGGTCGACGTAGACCACCAGCAGCCGCGACAGCCAGTAGCGCAGCGCGGTCATGCGCAGCATCATCGGCCAGGCCTCGCGCTCGCTCTCCTCCAGCGGACGACGCGCCTGATAGGCGCCGAGCAGCGCCTCGTAGCGTGCCGGGTCGAGCCGGCCGTCGGCCTCGGTGGCCCAGTCGTTGATCACGATGGCCAGGTCGAACAGCAGGTCGCCGGTGCAGCCGTTGTAGAAGTCGATCAGCCCGCCCAGGGTGTCGCCGTCGAACAGGGTGTTGTCGCGGAACAGGTCGCCGTGGATCGCGCCCTGGGGCAGCGTCGGCGCGTCGCCGAAGAAGCCCTGGTAGATCTCCACCTCGTCCTTCATCAGCGCCTGATCCTCGGGCGAGAGGTAGGCCAGCACCTTGTGGTGCATCGGCAGCAGCCAGTGCAGGTCGCGCGGGTTGGGCCGATGGCCCGGGAAGCGCCGCGAGACCTTGTGCATGCGGCCGAGGGCGTCGCCCAGCGCCCGGCACTGGGCCAGGTCGGGCGCCTCGGGATGCTTGCCGGGCAGGCGCGGGAACAGCAGCGCCGGCTTGCCGGCCAGGCTGTGCAGGGCGATGCCGTCGCGGTCGTGGAGCGGCCCGGGCACGGGCAGACGATGCTCGTCCAGGTAGTCGAGCAGTTCGACGAAGAACGGCAGCTCCTCATGCTCGCCCTGCTCGAACAGCGTGAGCACCAGCTCGCGACGGTCGGTGGTGACGAAGAAGGTGCTGTTCTCGGTGCCGGCGGGCACGCCCTTGCAGGCGACCAGCGAACCGGCGTCGAAGCGGCTCAGGAACGTCTCGACCTGGGAGTCGGTCAGCGGTGTGAATACGGCCATGGGTGTCTCGCCCGGGTATGCGAAGCCGCCTATTGTAGCGGCTTGGCGGCGTGATGCACGAACCGGGTAGGAAGGGTGGCAACGTCACGGGGCATGGCTGATCCGGCGACAGGTCTGCGAGGGGCGCTATGAACCCATCCGTGGTCGCTACTTTGGCCCTGCGGCGCTCTCGCGTCCTGCTCCGCTTACAGGGCCGGTGCTGGCCATCCATGGCCAGCCCGTTCGGCGAGGATCGCCTCACCCCTGGCCAAAAACCCCCTCTACGACCTGTCCCCGGCGCCGCCTGGTTGTCCCGGCCTCAGAAACGCTTGATGACCCACTCGGGCACGGCGATGCGCTGGCCGTCCTGGCGCTCGAAGTCGCCGTCGCCGTCGCGGTCGACGAGGTAGTAGGCAGGGCCGGCGGCGGGCCGGATCTCGATGGCGTAGAGCGCGCCGTTGACCCGGTACTCGCGGATGGTGCGGTCCTCTTCCTGGCGGATGGTGACGTCCGGCTCGACGTCGGTGCTGGACTGGGCCGCGGCCGGCAGGGCGGCGGCGACCAGGGCCAGGACGGCCAGCGGCGCGAGCAGCGCGGAGCGCATGAGGTTCATGGTGTTCTCCTGACCATGGGGTTGCCCCCAGTGTATGCCCTTGGCGGTCGATGACGCATGCTTTGCCCGGCAAATCGGCTCGGCAATGCGTATCATGACTGACCAGGATCAGGGGCGGCGCTCGCGATGACCGCCGACCCCTCGACACGCGATCATCTGCCCAGCCAGCAAGGGATGCCGATTCATGGCCGACACTCCCATCGTCCTCGTCGACGGTTCCTCCTATCTCTACCGCGCCTTTCACGCCCTGCCGCCGCTGACCACCTCCGAGGGTCTGCCCACCGGCGCCGTCAAGGGCGTGCTCAACATGCTCAAGCGGCTGATCAAGGACTACCCCGACAGCCCCATGGCGGTGGTGTTCGATGCCCCGGGCAAGACCTTCCGCGACGAGCTCTACGCCGAGTACAAGGCCCAGCGCCCGCCGATGCCGGACGACCTGCGCGCCCAGGTCCAGCCGCTGCACGACTGCGTGCGTGCCCTCGGCCTGCCGCTGCTGTGCATCGAGGGCGTGGAGGCCGACGACGTCATCGGCACCCTGGCGCGCCACGCCACCGAGGCCGGCCGCGACGCCGTGATCTCCACCGGGGACAAGGACATGGCCCAGCTGGTCAATGCCCACATCACCCTGGTCAACACCATGAAGGACGAGACCCTGGACGTGGACGGGGTGAAGGAGAAGTTCGGCCTGCCGCCGGCGCTGATCATCGACTTCCTGGCGCTGATGGGCGACAAGGTCGACAACATTCCCGGCGTGCCGGGCGTCGGCGAGAAGACCGCGCTGGGGCTGCTGCAGGGCATGGAGGGCGGCCTCGAGACCGTTTACGCCGACCTGGAGCGGGTCAAGACGCTGGGCTTCCGCGGCGCCAAGACGCTGCCCAAGAAGCTGGAGGAGCATCGCGACCAGGCCTTCCTGTCCTACGAGCTCGCCACCATCAAGACCGACTGCGCGCTGCCGGTGGGCCTCGACGACCTGGACATCGCCCACCCCGACCGTGAGTCGCTGGGCGAGCTGTATCGCCGCCTGGAGTTCAAGGCCTGGCTGTCCGAGCTGCTGGGGGGCAAGGACAAGGGCGTGGATGCGGCCTCCGGCGATGCCGAGGCGGGCGACGACGGCAGCGAAGGGGGAGAAGGCGGCGCCGAGCGCGAGGACGCGGTGATCCTCGAGCGGGCCGACCTCGACGCCTGGCTCGCGCGCCTCGACGACGCCGAGGCCTTCTGCTTCGACCTCGAGACCACCAGCCTCGACTACATGGAGGCCGAGATCGTCGGCGTCGGGCTGTCCCTCGAGCCCGGCGAGGCCGCCTACATCCCGCTGGCCCACGACTACCTGGACGCCCCGGCCCAGCTCGATCGCCGCGCCGTGCTCGAGGCGCTGACGCCGCTGTGGAAGGATGCCGGCAAGGCCAAGATCGGCCAGAACCTCAAGTACGACATCTCGGTGCTGGCGCGCCACGGCATCGAGGTGGCCGGCGCCCTCGAGGACACCATGCTCGAGTCCTACGTGCTGGACTCCACCGCCACCCGCCACGACATGGACTCGCTGGCGCTCAAGTACCTGGGCGAGAAGACGGTCAGCTTCGAGGACATCGCCGGCAAGGGCGTCAAGCAGCTGACCTTCAACCAGATCGCCCTGGATCAGGCCGCGCCCTACGCCTGCGAGGACGTCGACATCACCCTGCGCCTGCACCGCGAGCTGCGCCCGCGGGTCGAGGCCGAGGGCCGCCTGGCCGAGGTGCTCGACGGCCTGGAGCGCCCGCTGATCCGGGTGCTGTCGCGCATGGAGCGCGGCGGCGTGGCGCTGGACGCCGAGCGCCTGCACGCCCAGAGCCAGGAGCTCGGCCGGCGCATCGGCGAGCTCGAGCAGCAGGCCTTCGAGCTGGCCGGGCGCGAGTTCAACCTGGGCTCGCCCAAGCAGCTCGGCCAGATCCTGTTCGAGGAACAGAAGATCCCGGTGATCAAGAAGACGCCCAAGGGCGCGCCGTCCACCGCCGAGGCCGTGCTCGAGGAGCTGGCGCTGGACTACCCGCTGCCCAAGGTGATCATGGAGCACCGCGGCCTCTCCAAGCTGCGCTCCACCTACACCGACAAGCTGCCGAAGCTGGTCAACAAGGCCACCGGCCGGCTGCACACCAGCTACCATCAGGCGGTCACCGCCACCGGGCGGCTGTCCTCCTCCGATCCCAACCTGCAGAACATCCCGATCCGCACCGAGCAGGGGCGCAAGATCCGCCAGGCCTTCGTCGCGCGGCCCGGCTATCGCATCGTCGCCGCCGACTACTCGCAGATCGAGCTGCGCATCATGGCGCACCTGTCCGGCGACAAGGGGCTGCTCGAGGCCTTCGCCGCCGACCGCGACATCCACGCCGCCACCGCGTCCGAGGTGTTCGGCGTGGGGCTGGACAAGGTCACCCCGGACCAGCGCCGCAGCGCCAAGGCGATCAACTTCGGGCTGATCTACGGCATGAGCGCCTGGGGCCTGGGCCGCCAGCTGCACATCGAGCAGAAGCAGGCCAAGACCTACATCGACCGCTACTTCGACCGCTATCCCGGCGTGGCCCGCTACATGGAGCGGATTCGTTCACAGGCGGCGGAGGACGGCTTCGTCGAGACGGTGCTCGGCCGGCGCCTCTACCTGCCGGAGATCCACTCCCAGAACCGCGCCCGTCGCCAGGGCGCCGAGCGCACCGCCATCAACGCGCCCATGCAGGGCACCGCGGCGGACATCATCAAGCGCGCCATGATCGACGTCGACGCCTGGCTGGCCGAGGGCGAGGTCGACGCCATGATGGTCATGCAGGTCCACGACGAACTGGTGTTCGAGGTCGCGGAAGACGCCGTCGAGGCCTTCATTCCGGAGGTGAAGCGGCGCATGCAGGCCGCCGCCGAGCTCGACGTGGCGCTGATCGTCGAGGCCGAGAGCGGCGCCAACTGGGACGAGGCGCACTGAAGCATGGTTCGTGCCATGCTGTGAGGGTCGCAGCGGGCCACGAGGGGCCCGGTCCCACAAGGAGGCAAGTGATGCGAAGGATCATGATTCCATGGCTGCTGGGCGCGGGCGTAGCCCTGCTGACCGGCTGCGCGAGCCAGGCCACCGAGCAGACGGCGGCGGAGCGCTTCGACTGTGCCGCCCTGAACCAGGCGATCAAGAGCGCGGAGACGGGGTTCGAGGACATCAAAGGGCGCCTGGAGACCACCGATCTGCCCCGTACCTGGCAGGCCGACACCCAGGCGTTTCATGACGCCTGCGTGATCACCTCGGCCCGCCGGCCCGACCACTACCTGTGCTTCGGTCCGCTTTCGACCGACGACCCGCGCGGTGCGCTGATGGCCGGCGGCGAGGCTCTCGGTCAGTGCCTGGGCGAAGGCTGGCAGCCCGAGCGCACCGCGCCGGACCGACTCGCGTTCACCCGCCAGGGCAGCGAGCCCGTGGTGGTGCTCGAGAGCTTCCTCAACGACCGCGGACGCCGGATAGGCACCCTGGGCGTGTACCAGAACGCCGCGGACGCCGCGCCCCGTCCGGGCGATGACTGAGCGCGTATGCCACTGAAATGAAAAGGCCCGCGGCATTGCCGCGGGCCTTTAGCGTGGTGGCCGCTGGTTCGGGCCAGGACGCGCCGAGGGATGGCGCGAGGCTTAACGCCAGCCGACGCGATCGAAGATCCGCACCGCCTGCGGGTTGTTCTCGCCCAGCACGCTGACGTTCAGGTCGTCGGTCTTGAAGTCGCCCCAGGAGGCCAGCACCTCGTCGACCGGCTCGCCCTCGACCACCGGGAACTCGTGGTTGCCGGTAGAGAAGATCGACTGGGCGGTGTCGGAGGCCAGGAACTCCAGGAAGCGCACGGCGTTGTCCGGGTGCGGGGCACCCTTGACCATGCCGGCGCCGCCAACGTTGATGTGGGCGCCGCGGTCGTCCTGGTTCGGGAACAGGATCTGCACCTTCTCGGCGGCCTCGCGGGTGGCGTCGTCGTCGGAGGTCAGCATGCGCACGTAGTAGTAGTGGTTGGCCACCGCCACGTCGCACTCGCCGCTGGCCACGCCGAGCAGCTGGTCGGTGTCGCCGCCCTCGGGGTCGCGGGCCATGTTGTCGACCACGCCCTGGGCCCATTCCTCGGCGCCTTCCTCGCCGTGGTGGGCGATCATCGAGGCCAGCAGCGACTGGTTGTAGATGTTGTTCGAGGAGCGGATGCAGATCTCGCCCTCGAAGCGCGGATCGGCCAGGTCCTCGTAGCTCCTGAGCTCGTCGGCGCCGACGGCCTCCGGGTTGTAGAAGATGGCGCGCACGCGCTGGCTGAAGCCGAACCACTTGCCCTCGGGGTGGTGCATGTTGGCGGGCAGGCGCTCGTCGAGCAGCTCGGAGTCGACGCTTGCGAAGATGTCTTCCTGCTCGGCGCGCCACAGGCGGCCGGCGTCCACGGTCATCATCACGTCGGCGGGGCTGGCCTGGCCCTCGCGCGTGATGCGCTGGATCAGCTGGTCTGAGCCGCCCTCGAGCACGTTGACCTCGATGCCGGTCTCCTCGGTGAAGGCATCGTAGAGGTCCTGGTCGGAATCGTAGTGGCGGGCCGAGTAGACGTTCACCTCGTCGGCGACGGCCGGGGCGGCGAAGGCCGCGCCGGCCAGCAGGGCGGCGAGGGGCATGACGAGACGGCTGTGCTGATGCATGGGTGACCTCGTGGGTGTGGAAGCCGGCGACGGCTTAGAATGATAATAGGTTGTATTAGGCTTGCCATTGAAGCGCCTGCCCGCCATGGCGTCAACCGGCATCGCGGCACCGCCAAATGACGACGAAAAGGCGAAGGTTTCGCGTTACCATGGAGCCTCCCGTCATGCCAGCCGTCGATTCTTGCCTATGACCAGCCACGCTCAGCTTACCCCCGCCGCCGACGCCGTGCCGGAGCAGGCCCCGGTGCTCGCCATGCACAATATCCGCCACGCCTACGGCCACCACCTGGCGGTGGAGGACGTCGGCCTGGAGGTGCGCCCCGGCGAGGTGGTCTGCCTGCTGGGACCCTCCGGCTGCGGCAAGACCACGCTGCTGCGCATCGTCGCCGGGCTCGAGGTGCTGCAGCAGGGGCGGGTCGATCTCGATGGCCGGCCCGTCGGTCGCCCCGGCCAGGCCCACGTGCCACCGGAGAAGCGCAACGTCGGCCTGGCCTTCCAGGATTCGGCGCTGTTCCCGCATCTCTCGGTGCTGCAGAACGTCGGCTTCGGCCTCGAGTCGCTGCCGGCCAAGGAGCGCCGCAAGCGCGCCCTGGAGCTGCTCGACCAGCTGGGCATGGGGCGCTTCGCCGAGAACTATCCGCACATGCTGTCCGGCGGCCAGCAGCAGCGCGTGGCCCTGGCCCGGGCGCTGGCGCCGGCGCCGCGGCTGATGCTGCTCGACGAGCCGTTCTCGAGCCTCGACGCCCGGCTGCGCGACCGCATCCGCGACGACACCCTGCACGTGCTCAAGAAGGTCGGCGCCGGCGCCCTGCTGGTGACCCACGACCCGGAAGAGGCGATGTTCATGGCCGATCGCATCGCGCTGATGCGCGACGGCCACATCGTGCAAATGGGCACGCCCCGGGAGCTCTACTGCGCGCCGGTGGATCCCTTCGTGGTGACCTTCTTCGGTGAGGTCAACGAACTCGAGGGCACGGTGCGCGACGGTCGCGTCGATACCCCGGTGGGCGAGGTGATGGCCCATGGCCTGGAGGAGGGCGCCCGGGCGCGGGTGATGATCCGCCCCGAGGCGCTGCGCGTGGTGGCCCTCGAGGAGCCGCCGGCGGACCACCACAGCCACGTGATCATGGCCAAGCTGCTGGGCCGCACCAGCCTTTTGCACATCTGCGCCCACGGCGGCGGCAGCGAGTCGCACCTGCACGCCCGGGTCCCCGGGGTGTTCCTGCCCGAGGAGGGTCAGCCGGTCACGATCCGGCTGGATCCGTCACAGGTGTTCGTCTTTCCCGCCAGCGACCCCGCCGCTGCCGGGGCGTGAGCCGCGCATCGCCAGGCTGAGCAGGATCACCGGGATGATGCCCACCGCGACGATGGTCAGCGAGGCGGTGGAGGCCTCGGCCAGGCGCTCGTCGGCGGCCAGGTTGTGCGCCCGCACCGCCAGGGTGTCGAAGTCGAAGGGGCGCAGGATGATGGTCGCCGGCAGCTCCTTCATCACGTCGACGAACACCAGGATGCCGGCGGCCAGCAGGCTGCCGCGCATGATCGGCGTGTGCACGCGGCGCAGCGTGCCGCCGGCGGTCTGCCCCAGGGTGCGGGCGGCCGCGTCCATGCTCGGCGTGACCTTGCCGAGGCTCGCCTCCAGGGCGTTGAACGACACCGCCAGGAAGCGCACCACGTAGGCGTAGATCAGGATGAAGGCCGAGCCGCTGAAGATCAGCCCGGCCATCACCCCGTAGTGCGCCCGCAGGAAGCCGTTCAGGGTGTCGTCCAGCCAGGCGAAGGGGATCAGGATGCCCACCGCCACCACCGAGCCGGGCACCGCATAGCCCATCGCCGCCACCCGGGTGGCGGTGCGCGTCAGCGGCCCTGGATTCAGCCGCGCGCCGTAGCTCAGCACCAGCGCCAGCCCCACCGCGACCAGCGCCGCCACGGCCGCCAGCAGCAGGCTGTTGCCGGCGAATTCCAGGAACTGGGCGCCGAACAGCGAGTCCCCGCCCTTGATCGACAGGTAGCCCAGCAGGCCGCTGGGAATCAGGAAGCCGACCAGCACCGGCGCCAGGCAGGCCAGGGTGGCGGCGGCGGCGCGCAGGCCGCCGAGCCGGAACTCCGGCAGCTGCTGGTAGCGGCCGGTGGTGTGGAAGTAGCGGCGCTTGCCCCGCGAGGCGCGCTCGAGCAGCACGAAGATGATCACGAAGGCCAGCAGGCAGGCCGCCAGCTGGGCGGCGGCGACCTGCTCGCCCATGCCGAACCAGGTGCGGTAGATGCCGGTGGTGAAGGTGTCGACGCCGAAGTACTGCACCGCGCCGAACTCGTTGAGGGTCTCCATCAGCGCCAGCGACACGCCGCCGACGATGGCCGGGCGCGCCAGCGGGATGGCGATGCTGGTGAACAGCCGCCAGGGGCCGCGGCCCAGGGTGCGGCCCACGTCGAGCACGCACACCGACTGCTCGAGGAAGCTGGCCCGGGCCAGCATGTAGACGTAGGGGTAGAGCACCAGGGTGATCAGGGTCGCCGCGCCGCCCAGCGAGCGGATGTCGGGGAACCAGTAGTCGCCGCGCTCCCAGCCGAAGGCCTCGCGCAGGGCGCTCTGCAGCGGCCCGGCATACTGCAGGAAGTCGGTGTAGGCGTAGGCGATCACGTAGGTCGGCACCGCCAGCGGCAGCAGCAGCGCCCACTCGAACAGCTTGCGCCCGGGGAAGCGGCACATCACCACCAGCCAGGCGGTGCCGGTGCCGATCACGAAGGTGCCGAGCCCCACCGTGACGACGAGAAACAGCGTGTTGGCCAGGTAGCGGCCCAGCACGGTGCTGGCCAGGTGCTGCCACACGCCGCCGGCGGGCATCACGATATGCGCCAGCACCGTGAGCACCGGCAGGGCCACGACCGCGGCGATGAGCAGGGTCAAAACGCTCCAGGCATCGAGGCGCCGCCTCGGCCGGGACGCGGACGAGCTGGGCCGATGGCTGAGGGGACTGGACACGCGGGTTCTCCTTCCGGTGGGGTGGCCGACACGCTCGCCAGAGGCGAAGGACTGGCGGGGGCAAGATAGTACCAGCTGCTCGGCGGGGTCGCAGCCGGTCGGCCGGTCCCGCGACGCCCCCGGAGGGACGGGCGTCGCGGGCGGGTCAGGCGAGGGCGGTGGGCGTCAGTAGCCCAGCCACAGCGACGGCAGCCCGGTCACCAGCGCCGGGAAGACCGCCATCAGCACGCAGGCCAGCAGGATCAGCGCGCAGAACGGGATCACCGCCTTGTAGAGGTCCAGGGTCTGGATCTCCGGCGGCGCCACGCCCTTGAGGTAGAACAGCGCATAGCCGAACGGCGGGGTGAGGAAGGAGGTCTGCAGCACCACGGCCACCATCACCACGAACCACAGGGTGTCGACGCCCATGGCCTCGATGATCGGCAGCATGATCGGGAAGCTCAGCAGCACGATGCCGGTCCAGTCGAGGAACATGCCCAGCACGAACACCAGCAGGAACATCAGGATCAGGGCGCCGGTGGTGCCGCCGGGCATCGCCAGCACCAGCTCGCTGATCACGTCCATGCCGCCGCCGATCGAGAACACCCCGGTGAAGGCGGTGGCGCCGACCAGCACGAACATCACCATGGTGGTGGTCTTGCCGGCCTCGATGAAGGTGCGATAGCAGGTCGAGACCTTGCGGTCGCCGAAGACCAGGAACAGCACGAAGGCCAGGGTCACGCCGATCGCCGAGGCCTCGGTGGCGGTGGCGATGCCGGTGAACAGCGCGCCCAGCACGCCGAGGATCAGGCTCATCGGCGGCAGCACGTACTTGCCGAGGCGCACCACCAGCTCGCCGGTGGAGAGATCGGCGCGCTCCTCGGCGGCCACCGGCGGGCCGTAGCTCGGCTTGATGAAGCACACCAGCAGCACGTAGCCGGCGTACAGGGTGCCCAGCAGCAGGCCCGGCACCAGGGCGCCGGCGAACAGCGCGCCCACCGAGACCGGCGAGTAGCTGGCCATCAGGATCAGCATGATGCTCGGCGGAATCAGGATGCCCAGGCAGCCGCTGGCCATGATCACGCCGGCCGACAGGCCCTTGTGATAGCCGTACTTGAGCATCGGCGCCAGGGCGATCAGCCCCATCACCGCGATCGAGGCGCCGACGATGCCGGTGGTGGCGGCCAGCAGCACCGAGACGATGACCACGGTCAGCGCCAGGCCGCCGCGCACCCGCCCGAGCAGCAGGCGCATGCTCTCGAACATCCGCTCGGTGACGCCGGAGTCGTTGAGGAAGCGCGCCATGAGGATGAACAGCGGGATGGCCACCAGCACGTAGTTGTCCATGGCCCGCCCGTAGATGTTGTTGATGATGATGCCGAGCACCTGGGGGCCGGGGCCGAACCATGCGCCGAGCACCGCGGTGCCGCCCAGCACGAAGGCCAGCGGATGGCCCATGAACAGCCCCGTCAGCAGGCCGCCGAACATGAACAGGGTGAGCATTTCCGGGCTCATGAGGCGTCCTCCGATGACGACGGGCCGGCGGTCAGCTCGGCGACGGCGCGGATCACGATGGCGATGGCCTGCAGCAGCACCAGCGCGCCGGCGATGACCAGCACCGCCTTCACCGGGTAGACCGGGATCGAGACGATGCCGTAGGTGGATTCACCGCGGCTCCAGGAGCGCTCGAAGAAGCGCCAGCTGTAGGTGATGAACATCAGGATGAAGGGGGTGAAGAACAGCAGGTAGCCGAGCAGCTCGATCAGCGCCCGGCCGCGCCGCGAGAGCAGCCGCTTGAGCACGTCCACCTCGACGTGGGCGTGATGCTTGAGGCCGTAGGCGGCCATCAGCATGAAGTGGCTGCCGAACAGCATGGTGGTGACATCGAAGGCCCAGTCGCTGGGCCGGCCGAAGAAGAAGCGCATGGCGATGTCGTAGACCACCACGACGGTAATGATCGCGATCAGCGGGGCGATCAGGCGACCGAAGCCCTCGTTGAGGGCATCGATGGCCCGGGCGATGGCATGCATCCGGAGAGCCTCCTCGAATAACGTATAAAGCCGGCGGCCTTGAGGGTGCCGCCGGCCGGACAGGGGGATCGGGCGCGAACCGCTTACGGGTTCATGCAGGCCTCGATGTCCTCGAGGGAGGGCAGGTTGTCGGTGACCCGGCTCATGTTGAAGGGCACCGAGACGTCACGCCACTGGGCGTAGTCCTCCATGTAGCTGATCATCGAGTGGTAGATCTTGGCGTGCATCGGGTCCTCGCAGGCGCCCTGCACGATCACCTCGTTGGTGATGTCCTGGATCGTCGCCAGGTCTTCCTCGGAGAGCTGGTTGATGGTGGTGCCGTCCTCGAGGAACTTGGCGGTACCCTCGGTGGACTGCTTCTCGGACCAGGCCAGCGACCAGGCCATGGTGGCCTCGGCGGCGATCTTCAGGGTCTCCCGGGTCTCCTCGGAGAGCGCGTCCCAGGCGTCCCGGTTGATCATCACGCCGAACACGCTGGCCGACTGGTGCCAGCCCGGGGTCATCCAGTAGTCGGCGACCTCGGAGAAGCCGGCCTTGTAGTCCACGCCCGGGGTCGAGAACTCGGCGCCGTCGACCACGCCGCGCTCGATGGCCTGGTAGATCTCGCCGCCGGCCAGGGTGACCTGTGAGCCGCCGAGCTGTTCCAGCACCCGGCCCTGGTCGCGCCCGGAGAGACGCAGGCGCTTGCCTTCCAGGTCGGCGAGGCTCTCGATCGGCGTGCCGCCGCGGAAGCCGGACTCGTTGTTGGTGATGCCGTAGGGCAGATAGACCATATTGTACTGGCCGTAGACCTCCTGATAGAGATCGAAGCCGCCCCACTGGTTGATCCAGTTCAGGTAGTCCACGCCGTTGAACAGGCTGGTGGTGGTGGCCAGCGGCGAGAAGGCCGGGCTGCGCCCCGCCCAGTAGCCCGGCCAGTCGCCGGCGGCCTGGATGCTGCCGGTCTCGGTGGCGTCGAACACCTCGGTGCCGGGCATCAGGGTGCCGCCGGCGTAGAATTCGATCTGCAGCTCGTCGCCGGCCAGCTGGTTGACCAGCTCCGCCCAGTGGCGGTCGATCTGGATCAGATCGAGGTTGTCCGGCCAGGTGGTGGTCATGGTCCACGATTCCTGGGCCTGGGCGGCGGTGGTCATGCCGGCCAGGGCGATGCCGGCAGCCAGGCCGGTCAAGGCGAAACGCGTCGGCTTCATGGTGATGCTCTCCCGAAAGACTTGTTCTGGTTGTGGGGATGATGCGGTGCAAAAAATACGGTCGCCCGCCGGTGAGGGGCTCCGCGTGGCGACCCTGGCAACAAGCTAGCATGGCCCTTGGGGACCGCGAGAAGGCCTCCAAACGTCGAAGTGGCGCGGGCGCGTGTCGGCCGCGCTGCCCCGTCGGTCAGGAAAAATCCTTGGTTTTCAGGTGTATAAAACAAGAGTATGACCGGTATGCTGCATCGCCGAAGGGGCGCCGGGCGTTGAAAGGGCGTCGGCCGCTTAGACCAAAGTTCAGCGATTCAAGTCATTAGAAGGTTCTTAAAGAGAGGTCGACGATGGAAGCTTCCGTGCCCGCCGGGCTGCTGGCCTGCCAGGAGCGTCTGACCGAACGTCGCTGGCGGGGCCTGGCATGGCTGACCGGCGATGTCGAGAGCGTCCGTGAGCGGGGGGCGGCGCTGTGGCACGCCCTGGGCGTGACGGCGCCGCTGTGGGTCGGCCCCGAGCCGCCCGAGGGCATCGCCGCCGAGGCCTGGCTGCCCGCCGCCAAGGCCCGCACCCGGCTCGGCGGCGAGCACGACCTGATCGTCTTCGATGCGCTGTCGCCCGGGGCCGGCTTCGATCCCGACGCCTTCGGCGCGCTCTCGGGCACCCTACGCGCCGGTGGGCTGCTGGTGCTGCTGACCCCCGGCGACTGGGGCGCGCGCCCCGACGCCGACTACGCCCGGCTCGCCGCCCACCCGCATGCGCCCGAGGCGCTCTCGGCGCACTATCTGGCGCGTCTCGCCCGCCTGCTGGAGGCCTCGCCGCGGACGATCCGCTGGCCCGCCTCGGGCGCGCCGACGCTGCCCGACTGGCCCGAGGCGCCGCCGTCTGGGCTGGTATCCGAGGCGGCGCCCGACGATCCCGACTGCCTGACCGCCGATCAGGCCGAGGCGGTGGCGCGGCTGGTCAAGCTGCGCCGGCGCCGGCCGCTGGTGCTGACCGCCGATCGCGGCCGCGGCAAGACGGCGGCGCTGGGCATCGCCTGCGCCCGGCTGCTGGCGAAGGCGGAGCAGGACGGCGCCGAGATCGAGATCCTCGTCACCGCGCCGCGCCCCTCGGCGGTGGCCGGGTTGTTCGAGCGGCTCGCCGCGCTGCGCCCCGAGGTCCGGCGCCAGGGAAACCGCTTCGAGGATGTCGGCGGGCGCGTGACCTTCCTCGCCCCGGACGAGCTCAGCGCCCGGGTCGAGCGGGGGGAGGCCGGCGGCGCCGGCACCTGGCTGCTGGTCGACGAGGCCGCGGCGATCCCGGCCGGGCTGCTCGGGCAGTGGCTCTCGGCCTTCCCGCGCATCGCCTTCGCCACCACCGTGCACGGCTACGAGGGCGCCGGGCGCGGCTTCGCGCTGCGCTTCCGCGCGCGGCTGGAGCGCCTGACCCCGGAGTGGCGGGCGTATCAGCTGTCCGCGCCGATCCGCTGGGCCGAGGACGACCCGCTGGAGGCGCTGACCTCGAGGCTGCTGATGCTCGACGCCGAGCCGGTCGCGCCCGATGACAGCGGAGCAACGACGTCGGCCGCCTGGCGGGTCGAGTCGCCGCAGGCGCTGGCCCGGGACGAGCCGCGCCTGCGGGCGCTGTTCGGGCTGCTGGTGCAGGCCCACTACCGCACCACGCCGAGCGATCTGCGTCACCTGCTGGATGGCCCGGACACGCGGGTCGTGACCCTGGGCGATGCCGCCGGCCCCGCGGCCGTGGCGGTGGTGGCCGACGAGGGCGGCTTCGACGCCGCCCTGGCCGAGCGGGTGGCGCGGGGCGAGCGCCGCCCCCGCGGGCACCTGATGGCCCAGTCGCTGGCCGCCCACGCCGGCTCGCGGGAGGCGCTGACCGGCCGCCTGCGGCGGGTGCAGCGCATCGCCGTGCATCCGGGCGCGCGTCGCCGCGGGCTGGGGCGCGAACTGCTGGCGCGGGAGCGCGAGGCGGCCGGTGACGCGGGGGTCGCCCTGCTGGGGGCGAGCTTCGGCGCCGAGCCGGGCCTGCTGGCCTTCTGGCGCGCCCAGGGCTTTCGCACGGTGCGCCTCGGCCTGACCCGGGAGGCGGCCACCGGCGAACACGCGGTGATGGTGGTCGCGCCGGCGGGCGAGGGCGGCGAGGCCCTGGCCGAGCGGCTGGCGAGCCGCTTCCAGGCCCTGCTGCCGTCGCTGCTGGCCTTCGAGCTGAAGGCGCTCGACCCGGCGGTGGCGCTGGCGCTGCTGGCCGAGGGCGAGCCCCGGCCGCTCGACGACGCGGCGCGCCGTGACCTCGAGGACGTGGCCCACGGCCACCGCGAGCCGGCGCTGGTGCGCCCCGCGCTGCAGGCGCTGATCGCCGGCGCCGCCGCGCGGGGGGAGGCAGACGCCGATCTCGCGGCGCTCGCCGCCTGGGCCTTCCAGGGCCGCGACACGGCCTGGCTGGCCGCGCGGCTGGGGCTCTCCGGCGGCAAGGCGGTGGACGCCTGGCGCCGCGAGCAGGTGGCGCGCCGGCTGGCCGGGCCGACGCTTTCCTCGGGCCGGGGCGAGGGGTAGAGTGCCCGGGTCAACGTCGATACAGAAGCACCATGAACGCACATCTCGAGCAGCTCTCGCCGCAGCCCCTGTGGCGCCACTTCCGCACCCTGTGCAACACGCCGCGCCCCTCCGGCCACGAGGCCGCGCTGGTGGCCCTCCTCGAGGCCTGGGCCGACGAGCGCGGCCTGGCCCACGACCGCGACGCCTACGGCAACCTGCGCCTGCGCAAGCCGGCCAGCCCCGGCCATGAAGACGCGCCGGGCATCGTGCTGCAGGGCCATCTGGACATGGTCGCCCAGGCCAACGCCGATCATCCCCACGACTTCACCCGCGACCCCATCGACACCCTGGTGGAGGACGGCTGGCTGCACGCCCGTCACACCACCCTGGGCGCCGACAACGGCCTCGGGGTGGCGGCGGCGCTGGCGGTGCTCGAGGACGACGCCCTGACCCACGGCCCGCTGGAGGCGCTGTTCACCCTCGAGGAGGAATCCTCCATGGGCGGCGCGCTGAACCTGGCCGAGGGCTGGCTGGACGGCCGGCTGCTGCTCAACCTGGACTCCGAGGACCGTGGCCAGGTCTACATCGGCTGCGCCGGCGGGGCCGACGTGATGGTCGATGCCCAGCTGCCGACCTCGGCGCTGCGCGACGAGGAGGTCGCGCTGCGGCTGTCGCTGACCGGCCTGCGCGGCGGCCACTCCGGCATCGATATCGACAAGGGCCGCGGCAACGCCAACCGCCTGCTGATGCGGGTGCTGCGCGAGCTGGAATCGCTCGACGCGCGGCTGGTCGACTATCGTGGCGGCACCCTGCGCAACGCCCTGCCGCGGGAGGCCTTCGCCACCCTGGCGCTGCCCGCCGACGCCGCCGAGGCCGCCCGCGAGCGGCTGCCGACCCTGGAGGCCCGCCTGCGCGACGAGCTGGCCGGGGCCGACGATGGCCTGGCGCTGGCCATCGAGCGCGTGTCGGCCCCCGAGGGCGAGGCGCTCACCCGCGACGCCAGCCGGCTGCTGGTGGCCGCGCTGCATGCCGCGCCCTGCGGCGTCGAGCGCATGAGCGTGGCCGTGACCGGGGTGGTGGAGACCTCCAACAACCTGGGCGTGGTGTCGCTGGAGGCGGGGCGCTTCCATCTCTGCGCCCTGGTGCGCTCGCTGCGCGACAGCGCGGTCCTGGACCTGGCCGACCGCTTCCGCGCGCTGTTCGACCTGATCGGCGCCCGCACCCGGGTCGAGAACGCCTATCCCGGCTGGACGCCGGACCCCGAGAGCCCGCTGCTGGCCCGCTTCCGCGCGCTGCACGCCGCGCGGCTGGGCGTCGACCCCGAGGTCAAGGTGATCCATGCCGGCCTGGAGTGCGGCATCCTCGGCGCCAAGTACCCGGACATGTCGATGATCTCCTTCGGCCCGCTGATCCGCGGCGCCCACTCGCCGGACGAGCGGGTCGAGCTGGCCTCGGTGGAGGAGTTCTGGGGGCTGCTCAGGTCCCTGATCGAGGATCTGGCGGCGGAGACCGCCTGAGAGGCGAACGGGACCGGCGTCGATGGCGCTCCAGCTCGATGCGCGGCGCGACGATGATCCACGGCGTCGCGCGACCGTGCCGCCGAGGCTCGGCCTCTCGCGGATGGGTGCGATAGCGGCCCGGCGTCTCCCGGTCGTCCGGGCCATTGCCGTAGACGATGGGGCCGTGCTGATGCGTCCCGCCGGTGCCGTAGGCCACGGGCCCGTGGCGGAGGTCGTCCGCCATGGCCGGCGTCGGCAGCGCGAGCGGCAGCAGGAGCGGCCACAGGAGCGAGGCGAGCAGGGCGGTCGTCGGGCGGCGCATCGAAAGGCTCCTCGGCGGCTGAGCGGTGTTCCCAGTATAGTGACGGCGATATCGCCGCGCGGGAGCGTGCGGCGCTCGCGACGGGCGTGATCAGGGAGGGCAGCATGCTCGATGAGATGGCGGGAACCGGCGGCGCGATGATCGCCCTCGGCGCGCTGGCGCTGCTGGCCGTGGGATGGGGCATTGCCCAGCGGCGTCGGCTGGCCGACGCCTACCGTGGACTGTCCGAGACGCGTGACGAACTGGCCGAGCGCCGGGACGCCGCGGCGCGGCTGGAGCAGGAGCTCACTCAGAGCGACGCCCAGCTCGACGGCTGCCGCGAGCGCCTCGAGGGCGTCGAGGCGGCGCTCGCCGAGGCCCGCGACCGGCTGGCCGAGCAGCGCGAGCGCTCGGCCCGGCTGGAGGCGGAGCGCGAGCAGACGACGCTGCGCCACCGCGAGCAGCTGGCGCTGCTGGAGGAGGCCCGGGAGCGGCTCAAGGACGAGTTCCACCAGCTCGCCGGCAGGGTCTTCGAGGAGCGTCAGCAGGCCTACAGCGCCCAGAGCCGCGAGAGCCTGGAGGCCTTGCTCCAGCCGTTCCGCGAGCAGGTCGAGCAGTTCCGCCAGCGGGTCGAGACGCTGCACGGCCAGGAACAGCGCGAGCGCGGCTCGCTCAAGGCCCAGCTCGACCAGCTGGCCGGCCTCAATGCGCGGCTCGGCGACGAGGCGGCCACGCTTGCCCGGGCGCTCAAGGGCGACCAGAAGGCCCAGGGCAACTGGGGCGAGCTGATCCTCGAGACGGTGCTGGAGCGCAGCGGCCTGCGCCGCGACGTCGAATACCGTCGCGAGGTGTCGATCGACGGCGAGGACGGCCGGCAGCGCCCCGATGCCATCATCTACCTGCCCGAGTCGCGCCACCTGATCGTCGATGCCAAGGTCTCGCTGGTGGCCTGGAACCGGGTGGTCAACGCCGAGCACGAGGCCGAGCGCGAGGCGGCCATGGGCGATCACCTGCGCTCGCTGCGCGCCCACGTGCGCGGGCTCGCGGCCAAGGACTATCCGGCCCTGCCGGGGCTGCACTCGCCGGACTTCGTGTTCCTGTTCGTGGCGGTGGAGCCGGCCTTCGCGGCCGCCTTCGAGCGCGATCCGACGCTGTTCCAGGAGGCCTTCGACCGTCAGGTGGTGATGGTCACGCCGACCACGCTGCTGGCCAGTCTGCGCACCGTGGCCGGGCTGTGGAGCCTGGAGCGCCAGAACGAGAACGCGCGGCTGATCGGCGAGCGTGCCGAGCGGCTGCTGACCAAGTTCTCCGGCCTGGTGGAGAGCCTGCAGGAGGTGGGGCGCCACCTGGAGCGCGCCGGCGACAGCCATCGCCGCGCGGTCAACCGGCTCTCCGAGGGCCAGGGCAGCCTGGTGGCCCAGGCCCGCGAGCTGGAGCGGCTGGGCGTGCGCATGAAGAAGCCGCTGCCCGACGAGCTGGTGCGCGCCGCCGAGGGTGATGTACAGGACGACGAGCCTTCCTGATGCCTGCCTGACCAACGCAAGACGCCGCCCCGTGGGGCGGCGTCTCGTGGCGAGGGCGCGTCTGCGGGATCAACCCAGATAGGTTTTAGCCTAGATAGGCGTTGAGCATCCAGACGGTCTTTTCCTGTTCGCGGATGTAGTCGCCGACCTGGGCGGCGGTGCCCTCGTCGTCGGCGTCGGAGGCCAGGGAGAGGATCTCGCGCTGCAGCTCGAGCATCTGCTGGTAGCCCTGAAGCACGCCACGCACGCAGGACTGGCCGTCGTGAATGTCCTTGTCTTCCTCGATGCTGGCGATCTTGAAGTAGTCGCTGTAGGCGTGCACCGGGGTGTGGCCCAGGGTCAGGATGCGCTCGGCGACCTCGTCGACCTTGGTCAGCAGGTCGGTGTAGAGCTCCTCGAACTTCTCGTGCAGCTGGAAGAACTGCTGGCCCTTCACGTTCCAGTGGTAGCCGCGCACGTTCATGTAGAAGATCTGATAGTTGGCCAGCAGGACGTTGAGTCGCTCGGCGAGCTGGCTGGCGCTGCCTTCGTGCAGGCCGATGCTGTTGGTGTCGCTCATGTAGATGCCTCCTTGATCTCTGGACTGCCGGTGTATGCCGGCAGTGTATGTGAGCAGAGCATGGGGGATAAGCTAATTGACTGCATCACCATCATAGCCCTGCTCCATCATATCGAGGCGTCGTCGCCGTCTTTCAAGGGGCGCGCTGCTAGACTCCAGGCAGATCGAGGAGAAATCGCGCATGTGGCGTCCATGGGGAATCATCCTGCTCGCGGGGCTGGCCGGCTGTCAGGCGCTGCCGTCGCAGCTGCCGGTGGCGGAGCCGCCGCCCGCCGAGGCGTGCCACTGGCCGCGCGGCGACGACGTGCCGCCGATCACCCTGGCCGGCGCGGTGGCGGCGCTGGAGGACGACGACTTCCTGATCCGCCACACCGAGACCACGCTGGGGCTGGTCAGCGCCGAGCGCTCCCGGCGCACCTTGTTCCACGGCGTCCCCGAGCCGGACATCTTCCTGCTGGGCGCGTCCCGCGGCGGTGGCCACGGGGTGCTGATCGGCGGCGGCGCGGGCTTCGGCCTGCTCGACGACGAGGCCACCGAGATCGAGCGGGTCTCGGTGGTCATCGGCGAGGCGGCGGTGCGGGTGACCCGGGACATCCGCCTGTTCGACTGGCGGGGCGAGCCGCGCCGTTCGCGCACCGCCAGCGACGACGCCTTCTGCCGTGGGCTGCGCGAGGCGATGCGCCGCCAGTCGGGGGAGGCCTCATGAGGCGTTCGGGCGTGATGCGGGCGGCGCTGCTGGCGCTGGGGCTGATACTCGGGACAGGACCGGGGCTGAGCGGATGCGCGGCGACGCCGTCGCCGGCCGTGCCCGCCACCCGCACGCTCGCGGTGGCGCCGGCCTCGGCGCTTGCGGCCTCGATTTCGATGCTGATGGAGCGCGGCTACGTGATTCGCCACGCCGACGCCGAGCTGGGGCGCCTGGAGGCGGTGATCGCCCGCTGGCCCGGCTATCGCGTGCGGCTGGAGATCGAGGCGGCCGGCGGCGTGAACGGCGAGGCGAGCGTCGGCCGCAGCCGGCTGGCGATGACCGCCTGGCGCGGCGGCCGGCCGCTGCCGCCGTCACTGGTCGAGCCGCTGCTGACCGATCTGAACGCTCGCCTCGAGCGCTAGCACCTCGATCGTCAGGGGCCCGGCCTTACGACCCGCGCAGCTCGTCGATGCCGTCGACGATCGCCAGCAGGCGGTCGCGCATCGCCGCCAGGCCGTCGAGATCGTAGGGCTCGGCCTGGCCCTGCCCCCAGACCGGCCCCGGCCAGGCGGCGTCCCCCTCGCGCCGCAGCACCAGGTGCAGATGCAGCTGCGGCACCATGTTGCCGAGGGTGGCGATGTTGAGCTTGTCGCCGCCGAGGGTCTCCTTGAGGGCGCGGCCGAGCAGGCCGGCCTCGCGCCACAGCTGCTGCTGGTCGTCCTCGCTCATGTCGAACACCTCGACCGCGCCGGTCCGGCGCGGGATCAGCACCAGCCAGGGGTAGCGGGTATCGTCCATCAGCCGCAGCTGGCACAGCGGCAGCTCGGTGACCGGGTGGGTGTCCTCGATCAGGCGGGGATCCAGCGTGACGTCCGTCATGGGGGCTCCTGGGGGCGTTCGGGGGCGTGAAGGCGCTATGATGGCACAGCGCGGCGCCCGGCGATGCCCCGGGCGCGTCACCGACCGGAAGGGATGCCATCATGACGCCACTCGAGCTCCTGGCCCTGTTCGCCATCGGCGGGCTGGCCGGCTTCATCAACGTGCTGTCGGCGGGGGGCTCGATGCTCACCCTGCCGCTGCTGATCTTCCTGGGGCTGCCGCCCCAGGCCGCCAACGGCACCAACCGGGTGTCGGTCGCCCTGCAGAGCGTGTCGGCGGTGGCCAACTTCTTCCGCGCCGGCGCCCATCACCTGGGCCTGAGCCTGCGCCTGGCGGTGCCGGCGATGCTCGGCGCCCTGCTCGGGGCGCGCCTGGCGCTGGACGTGAGCGACGCCCTGTTCGAGACCGTGCTGGTGGTGGTCATGGCGCTGTCGGCGCTGCTGATGCTGCTGCCGCAGCCGACGCTCGAGACCCGGCCGCTGACGCCGGAGCGGCTCACGCCGGCGATCTATCTGGCGATGTTCGCCATCGGCGTCTACGGCGGCTTCATCCAGGTCGGGGTCGGCATCCTGTTCATCGTGGTGCTCTACCGCCTGCTGAAGATCGACCTGGCCCAGGTGAACGTCTTCAAGGTGCTGATCGTGCTGGTCTACACCCTGCCGGCGCTGGCCGTGTTCGTGTTCGAGGGGCAGGTGCGCTGGGGCTACGGCCTGGCGCTGGCCGCCGGCAGCATGACCGGCGCCTGGCTGGCGGTGAAGGTCAACATGAGCCCCAGAGGGGCGCTGTGGGTGAAGTGGCTGACCGTGGCGGTGATCGTGGCGATCATGCTGCGACTGCTGTTGACCTGACGAGGGGTGGCTCAACGCATCGAGTTTGCTAGATTGAACCGGCACAGACGGTTTTCACGACTCACTCCCAAGGAGCTCACATGAAACGGACCCTTCTGCTGTCGATCGCCGCGCTCTTCACCCTGTCCCTGCTCGCCGGCTGCAACACCGTGCGCGGCGTGGGCCAGGACATCGAGCAGGGCGGCGAGGCCATTCAGCAATCCTCTGAGTAAGCCCTCCAGGCATCAGCCGGCGCCGTGCTCGACCTGGGCACGGCGCTCCTCCTCCTCGGCCTGCTTGCGCCGCTTCTTGCGCATCTCGGCCTTCTCGAAGCGCAGCCTCTGGATATCGGTCTCGAGTGCCAGCTCCGGCACCCGGGCCGGCTTGCCGTGCTCGTTCACCGCCACCATGGTCAGGTAGCAGCTGTTGGTGTGGCGGATCAGCTTGTTCTGGATGTCCTCGGCGACCACCTTGATGCCGATCTCCATGGAGGAGCGCCCCACGTGATTGACGCTGGCCAGGAAGGTCACCAGCTCGCCGACGTGGATCGGCTGCTTGAACAGCACCTGGTCCACCGACAGGGTCACCACGTAGTGCCCGGAGAAGCGGCTGGCGCAGGCGTAGGCCACCTCGTCGAGCTTCTTGAGGATGGCGCCGCCGTGGACCTTGCCGCTGAAGTTGGCCATGTCGGGGGTCATCAGCACGGTCATGGTCAGTTCGTGCTGGCCGGAAAGGGCGTGTTCGTCCATCGAAAGGGAGTCCTTGGGGGTATTGTCCCCACAGCATAACGCCTTGCCCCCGCGATGGGGACAAGGCGTCGATAGCGCTATGGGTCGGGCTTATCCGGCGACAGGTCTACGAGGGGCGCTGTAAACCCATCCCTGGGCGCTAACTTTTGCCATCCTTGGCAAAAAACCCCTCTTCGAGCTGTCCCCGGCGCCCTTCTCCCTGCCAGGTCTAGAGGAAGGTCAGTCCCAGGGCGATGATGATGCCGGTCAGCAGCAGCTGGACCAGGCAGAAGCCCATGATGTCCTTGGCCTTGAGGCCGGCGATGCCGAGCACCGGCAGGGCCCAGAACGGCTGCAGCAGGTTGGTCCAGGCGTCGCCCCAGGCCACGGCCATGGCGACCCGCGGCACGTCGACGCCCAGCGCCTCGGCGGCCGGCAGCATCACCGGCGCCTGCACCGCCCACTGGCCGCCGCCGGAGGGCACGAAGATGTTGACGATGCCGGCGCTGATGAAGGTCCAGAACGGCAACGTGGTCTCGGTGGCCAGCGAGACCAGCGCCTGGGACAGCGTCTCGGCCAGCCCCGACTGCACCATGATCGCCATGATGCCGGCGTAGAAGGGGAACTGGATGACGATGCCGGCGCCGCCCTTGATCGCCTCCTGCAGGCTCTCGAGCAGGCTGCGCGGGGTGCGATGCAGCACGATGGCCAGGAACAGGAACAGGAAGTTGACCACGTTCAGGTTGAGCCCGCCGCCCTGCAGCACGAAGTGGTCGACCAGGAACAGGAGCCCGGGAATCCCGACCAGCCAGGCCAGGGTCATGCTGTTCTCGAGGCGCTCCGCCGGGCGGGTGATGCGCACGCGCTGATCGTCGTCGTCCTCGAGCAGGCTCGGGTCGATGAACACGCTGTCCTTCTCGTCGGGCAGCATCATGCGGTTGAACAGCGGCACGGCGACGAACAGCGCCAGCACGATCGCCAGGTTGAACAGCGAGAAGATGGTCTCGGAGGTGCCGATCACGCCGATCTGCTCGACGCTGAAGTGGCCCTCGGTGGCGATGGTCAGCGGCACCGAGCCGGCCAGGCCGCCGTGCCAGACGACGAAGCCCGAGTAGGCGCTGGCCACCAGCAGCCGATAGTCGACGCGGATCTGCTTGGCGAGCTCCTTGGCGAACAGCGCGCCGACCACCAGGCCGAAGCCCCAGTTGATCCAGCTGGCCGCCAGCGACACCAGGGTGACCAACACGATGGCCGCGCCGGCGTTCCTGGCCAGGCCGGCCAGGCGCCGCAGCAGCCGCTTCACGGGCGGCGAGCTGGCCAGCATGAAGCCGGTGACCAGCACCAGCAGCATCTGCATGGAGAAGGTCAGCAGGTTCCAGAAGCCGTCGCCCCAGAAGCGCAGCACCGCCAGCGGCGTCTGGCGTTCCACGGCGATCGCCGCCGCCGCGGCGATCACGGTCAGCAGCAGCACGAAGATGTAGGGGTCGGGCAGGTAGCGTTCGACCAGCTTCACGGCCGGACGCGAGATTACCTTCAGCATGATGACGTTACCTTGTTCGCGGATGAAAAGCCGGATAGCGGCAGTGAAGGCAAGCCTCGGGCCAATTGATGCCAGCGTAAAGGTGAAATGTAGCCAAAGCCGACGAATGTCTAAGTTTTTCCGCCCGACGAACGCGACATGTGATCGCCCGACCAGCGCGTGCGGCGGTAGTGAAGGTAATAGGCGATCAGCACCCCCGAGCGCACCGCGGTGAACAGGCTGAAGGCCAGCCACAGGCCGTGATTGCCGAGGCCGCGGGTGAGCCACCAGACGGGCAGATAGACCGCCAGGGCGATGAAGATGCTGTTGCGCATCTCGCGGGTGGAGGTGGTGCCGATGAAGACGCCGTCCAGCAGGTAGCTCCACACCGCGATCAGCGGCATGGCGACCATCCACGGCAGGTACTCGCCGGCGGTGTCGCGCACCTCCGGCAGCCCGGTGAGCAGGGCGATCAGCCAGGGCCCGCCGAGGGCGAAGGCCAGCGCGGCGAGGCCCGCGGTGAGCAGCGAGAAGCGCGCCGCGGCGCGCACCGAGTCGCCGAACTCGTCCCAGCGGGAACGGCCCACCGCGCGGCCGGTCAGCGCCTCGGCGGCGTGGGCGAAGCCGTCCAGCCCGTACGAGGTCAGCATGATGAACTGCAGCAGCACGGCGTTGGCCGCCAGCACGGTGTCGCCCTGGGCGGCGCCGCGGGAGGTGAAGAAGGCCATGGCGAACAGCAGCCCCAGGGTGCGCACGAACAGCTGGGCGTTGACCGCGAACAGCTCACGGTAGGCCGAGCGTCGCAGCAGCCGCGCGCGGCGAAAGCGTCCGCCGAGGCCCTCGAGCTGGTGCCACACCCGCCACAGGCCGAAGGCCAGCGCCGTGTAGTCGGCGATCACCGTGGCCCAGGCCACGCCGTCGCTGGTCATGCCCAGGCCGACCACGAACACCAGGTCGAGGACGATGTTGACGCCGTTGGTCAGCACCAGCAGCGCCAGGGTCACCCGCGAGTTCTGCTGGCCCAGGAACCAGCCGAGGATGGCGTAGTTGGCCAGCACCGCCGGCGCCGAGAGCAGCCGGATGCCGGCGTATTCCGCGGCGAGCCGGGTGGCCTCGGGGCTGCCGTCGAGCAGCCCGAGGCCGAGCGCGATCAGCGGGTCGCCGGCCAGGATCAGCACGCCGCCGATCAGCGCCGCCAGCAGCAGCGACTGGCCCAGCAGGGTCTTCACCGACTCGTCGTCCTCCCGCCCCGCCGCCTGGGAGGTCAGCCCGGTGGTGCCCATGCGCAAAAAGCCGAAGCCCCAGTAGAGGAAGCCGAACAGGGTGGCGCCGAGCGTCACCGCGGCCAGGTAGCGGGAGTCCGGCAGATGGCCGACCACGGCGGTGTCGACCAGGCCCAGCAGCGGCACGGTGATGTTGGAGAGGATGATCGGCCAGGCCAGGGCCCAGATGCGCTGGGAGGATCGGGCAGACGAGGCGGGGGCGGTCGCGGTCACGGTGGCTCCGGTCGGTGGCTGGAGGCGGGGAGCATGGCCGCTGGCATCGGGCGCTGCAAGCGGCCCGGCGTCGACGGCCCGTCTACGCGACCTGAAAGCACGACGCCCCGCGCGAGGCGGGGCGTCGTGGGGCTGTCGTCGCGGCGCCTGCGGCGGTGGCCGCTCAGGCGGCGGTGATGCGCTCGTACTTCGCCATCAGCTGGTCCTGGCTCTCCTTGCGCTCGGGGTCGAGCGGGATGCAGTCCACCGGGCAGACCTGCTGGCACTGGGGCTCGTCATAGTGGCCGACGCACTCGGTGCACAGGCCGGGGTCGATGACGTAGATCTCTTCCCCCGGCGAGATGGCGCCGTTGGGGCATTCGGGTTCGCAGACGTCGCAGTTGATGCACTCGTCGGTGATCATCAGGGCCATGGAGTACCTCACGAAAATCGCGGCCGGCGGGCTCGGGCATCATGCCCGAGTGCCATGGTCAGGTATTGTAATGCCGCTTCAGCGTTTCGGCGACCTCGGGATGCACGTGCTTCGAGACGTCGCCGCCGAGCCGCGCGATCTCGCGCACCAGGCTCGAGGAGATGTAGGAGTTCTCCACCTCGGGGGTCAGGAACACCGTCTCGAGCTCGGGCATCTGGGCGCGGTTCATGTTGGCCAGCTGCAGCTCGTACTCGAAGTCCGAGACCGCGCGCAGCCCGCGCAGCAGCACGCGGGCCTGCTGCTGCTTCATGAACTCGGTCATCAGCCCCGAGAAGCCCGTCACCTCGACGTTGTCGAGGCCCTCGACCACCCGGCGCGCCAGGGCGGTCCGGGTGTCGAGGTCCAGCGTCGGCCCCTTGCCGGGGCTGGTGGCGATGGCCACCACCACCTTGTCGAACAGCCGCGAGGCGCGCTCGATCAGGTCGAAGTGGCCGTTGGTGATGGGATCGAAGGTGCCGGGGTAGACGGCGACGTTCATCACGCTTCTCCGTCGTCGAGGCGTCCGAAGGGGTTGTCCACGGCCAGCGAGACCGGCCTGGCGTAGCCCGGGATGCGGATGCTGTCAGCGCCGACCTCGAGTTCGGGGCCCTCCAGCACGCCCTCGCCGAAGCGGTAGCGGGGCTGGAAGCGGCCACGGTCGGCCTCGTGGCGGTAGGCGGCGGCGGCCTGGCGGGTGGCCTCGCGGCGGCTGCGCCATTCGCTCATCGCCGCCTCGCCGTGGCGGGCGGTCATCAGCCGCTCGGTGACGGCCGGCGACAGCACCACGCCGGTGGCGTTGTTGCCGCCGAAGCCCTTGGCGTTGACGAAGGCGGCGTCGGCCGCGAAGCGCAGTGGCTCGCGGAACAGTCGCAGGCGTTCGGCGTGCAGGTCCTCGGGCTGGCGGTCGTCCAGGGTGGGGATGCCCGGCAGCAGGCCGTGGGCGAAGCTGCCGAGCGCGCTGGCCAGCTGGTCGCCGGCGGCGCTGCCCTGGGAGTGGCCGACGAAGGCCTTGACCGCCACCACCGGCCAGTCTTCGATGCCGTGGGCCTGGGCGACCATGTCGAAGACGTGGGACTCGGTCTCGCGGTTCTTCGGCGTGCTGGTGCCGTGGGCGTGCAGGAAGGTGCGCTCGCGCAGGGCGGTCTCGCCGAGCATCTCGCGCACCAGCGAGGCGGCCTTGCCGAGGGTGATGTAGTTGCCGATGCCGGGGGCCGAGATCGAGCGCTTCCAGCCGTCGGCGTTGACGAACACGTCCGGCACGCTACCGAGCACCTCGGCGCCGACCTCCAGCGCCAGGGCGTCGTCCATCAGCATCACGAACTGGCTGGACTCGCCCATGGTGAAGCCGCAGTTGCGGGCGAAGGGCCGGCAGGCGCGCTGGTAGTCCGGGTCGGTGAGCAGCTCCAGGGCGTCCAGCGCCTTGAGGCTCTCGTCGTCGGCCAGGGCGCCCATGGTGCGGAAGCCCTCGATGATCTCGGGGGTGATCGGCGCGTCGGCGGTGCCGACCATCACCACCCGGCGGCGGCCGGCGCGGATGTCGTCGACGCCCAGGCGCAGGTTGTAGAGGAAGCTGGCGCAGGCGCCGAGGGCCGCGCCGGTGCTGCCGACGCTGCCGAGCACATAGGCGTTGAGGAAGTCGGCCGGCATCTGGCCGTAGCCCAGCGGCATCTGCTTGGAGGTGGCGCGCTTGCCGTTGGCGAAGCTCTTGAGCAGCCCGCCCCAGCCGTCGTCGTCGAGCTGGCCGATGGAGTTGCCGGCGTAGACGGCGACCTGGTCGGGGTCGAGCCGGTCATGCAGGGCATCCCAGGCCAGGCCGCTGTCGCCCAGGCAGTCGCTGGCGGCGAAGATCGCCATCGACAGGCCGCGCGGGTGGTGCACGCTGCGGTAGAGCTGGCCGGGTTCGAAGCCGGAGGGCAGCTGGCCGGCGGCGCGTACCTGGGCCGGACGGGTCTCGGGCAGCATCACGTCCATCTCGCCGGCCGGCACCGTCACTTCCAGGTGCTTGCGGTCGATCTCGCGGACCTGCCAGGTGGGCGGCAGGCTGTCCGGCAGCTGCCGACGGCGTACCCGGAAGGTCATCGGCGTCTCGAGGTCGAGGCTGGCGCGACGGTTGGCGGGCAGGCCCTCGGCGTTGAAGCGCGGGTCTTCGTTGCGACGGATCAGGGTATGGTCGAGCACGCGCTGGCGGGTCTGCTCGACGATGGCCGCGGCGTCGAGGGGGTTGCCGTCGGCGTCGTGCCAGGCATCGTCCGCCTGGGCGCTGGCCAGGCGCATCATGGCCGCCAGGCCTAGCAGGGTCTGGGCTTGGACGTCGTCGGGCAAGGCGTCGAGCACGGTGCGGCGAAACGCCTGATGTCCCGAGGCTCGGCCGGCGGGATTCACGCCACCCATGCCCACGATCACCGGTAAATGTGACAAGCCGGGTTCCTCGTAGTGCGGTTGATATATGGGCTGCTATTGTCCTTTTGGCCAAGGATCATAGCACCCGGCCCGGTGCGCCGTCATGCGGGGCATGGAGGGGTTTTCCACAACCCCGGCGGCGGGGCTGGCGAGAGGCCCGCGGGCCGGCCCATGGCTGGTAGAATGCACGCCTTCCCAAGCCCCCGACCGATCACCGCCATGACCGAGCGTTCCCGCATCATCACCTCCAACCAGCCCGGCCCCCATCACGATCTGGCGCGCCGGGTCGAACGGGCCCTGACCCACCCGCTGCGCAAGCCGCTGGCCGACCATACCCGCGAGGCCTTCGCCGCGGCCGAGGCGTGGCGCGCGGCGCGCGGCCAGGCGCCGCTGATCCTCGACGCCTGCTGCGGCGTGGGGCTGTCGACGCGGCGGCTGGCCGAGGCCCACCCCGACTGCGTGGTGATCGGCGTGGACCGCAGCGCCGACCGGCTGTCCCGCGAGCACGGTGCGCCGCCCGACAACGCCTTGCTGGTGCGCGCCGATCTGGTGGACTTCTGGCGGCTGGCGCTGGCGGCCGGCTGGCGGCCGGTGCGCCACTACCTGCTGTATCCCAACCCCTATCCCAAGTCGACGCACCTCAAGATGCGCTGGCAGGGGCACCCGGTGTTCCCCGCCATTCTGGCGCTGGGCGGGCGGCTGGAGCTGCGCTCCAACTGGCGGCTCTACGTCGAGGAGTTCTCGCTGGCCCTCGAGCAGGCGACCGGCGTCGCCGCGCCGGTGCAGGCGCACGACCCCGAGGGGGATTTCCTGACCCACTTCGAGCGCAAGTACCACCTCAGCGGCCAGCCGCTGTGGAAGATGGTCGCCGAGCTCCCGCATCGCCCGGGGCTGCTGCCGGTCGAGTGAGTCGGCTCAGCGGCTGCGGCGATCGCAGAACCTTTCGCTTAGCGTCTGCCGAAGCCAGCGGGCGATCGGCCCCTGGGCGGCGTCGCGACGCGAGACCGTCTCCACCTCGATGACCGGCAGGGTGCCCAGGGTCTCGTCCGACAGCGCGACCAGGTGCTCGCGAAACGGCGGGTAGCGGGCGATATGCTCGGGGACCATCGCCCAGCCCAGTCCGCGGGCGGCCAGCTCGCCGATCGAGTAGAAGCTGTTGAGGCGCCAGAACTGGGTGCCGAGCGGCGTCTCGTCGTCGCCCGTGGAGCGCGAGGCGATCAGCAGCTGGCGGTGGTCGGCCAGGTCGCCGAGGGAGGGCGCGCCCCGGCCGGCCAGGGGATGGTCACGGCCGGCCACCAGCGCCTGGCGCAGATGGGCGATCGGCACGCCCTCGAGCAGCGGGCCGCGGCCGAGGCGCCCGAGCAGGATGCCGAGATCGGCGGTGCGGTCCTCCACCCACCCGGCGATATCGCCCGGGGCGCCGTAGAGCAGGGTCAGCTGCAGGGCGGGGTAGTGATGGGCCAGGGCCTCGAGGGTCTCGTCCACCGGCGGCATCTCGACCAGCGCCTCGTCGATGGCCAGCACCAGCCGGGCCTCCTCGCCCTCGGCGATGGCCCGGGCGCGGGAATCCAGCCGCTGGCACTGGCGCAGCACCGCGCGGGCCTCGTGCAGCAGCGCCTCGCCGGCCTCGGTCAGGCGCGGCAGGCGGCCGTCGCGGTCGAAGAGCGTGCAGGCCAGGTCGACCTCCAGGTGGGCGATGGCGGTGCTTACCGCCGACTGGGCGCGGCCCAGGTGGCGGGCGGCGGCGGAGAAGGAGCCGCACTCGGCGCAGGCGACGAGCACCTCCAGCTGATCGAGGGTCCAGCGCATGGGTGACCTATCGGTTTTTCAGATGGAATCCAACTCGTATCCATCGCCATATTGGCGAGAATAGTCCGCCAGGTCGAGGCCGGCTGGCCTCGTGATGATATCTCGGGAGGTGACGATGCGCTCCTGGAAGGAACGTTTGACCCATACCACGCTGTTCGAGGCCGGCGGCCTGTTGATGGTGACGCCGCTGGCCAGCTGGCTGACCGGCCGTGACATGGGGGAGATCGGCGTGCTGGCCGCGGGGCTGGCCACCGCCGCCATGCTCTGGAACCTGGTCTGGAATCGCGCCTTCGATGCGCTGGTGCCGACCCGTCGCCGCAGCCTGGGACAGCGCTTCGCCCAGTCGTTCGGTTTCGAGCTGGGCCTGCTGGTGATGACCCTGCCGGCGGTCGCCTGGTGGATGGGCATCGGCCTCGTGGAGGCCTTCTGGCTGGATCTCGGCTTCATGCTGTTCTTCCTGGCCTATGCCATGGTCTTCAATACCCTGTTCGATCTCGTGATGCGCCGCCGGCTGGCGCGGGGAGGTGTCTGATGGCCTATCTGTATCTGGCACTGGCGATCGTCGCCGAGGTGGTGGCGACCAGCTCGCTGAAGGCGTCCCAGGAGTTCACCCGGCTGTGGCCGAGCGTGACCGTGGTGGTGGGCTACGTGCTGGCCTTCTACCTGCTGACCCTGGCGCTGCGCACCCTGCCGGTGGGCATCGCCTACGCCTTCTGGGCCGGGCTCGGCATCGTGCTGGTCACGCTGATCGGCGTGCTGGTCTACGGCGAGCGCCTGGATGTGCCGGCGGCGCTGGGCCTCGCCATGATCGTCGGCGGGGTGGTGATCATCCAGGCCTTCTCCGGGGTCTCCGCGCACTAGGGGGCATCAGGGGCGCGATGCCCCCATGGCCAAAAACCTTCTTCGCCCCGTCCCCGGTCTTCCTCCGGTTTCCGCCCCCTCTATCTTGCCGATCGGTGTCGGTCGGTCGAATCGCGCCCGGGGCACGGGTAGACTGCGGCCCTGCCGCGCTTTCTCCTGTGCCCTGCGATCTCTCGGATGACGCCCATGCTGCCTCGCTGTCTCTCGCTCTGCCTGCTGTTGCTGCTGCCCCTGACCGCCCTGGGGCAGGGCTTCTCCCATCTCGAGGAACTGGCCGATGACGGCTTTCGCATCGGCGCCGAGGCGCGCCTGCTGGGCAACGGCGGGCCGGGCGAGACCTTGGGCAGCCTCTCGCCGGAGCGCCAGCTGTCGCCGGCCTCGGTGTCCAAGATCTACACCGCGGCGGCGGCGCTCGCGCGCTTCGGCCCCCAGCATCGCTTCACCACGCGGCTGCTCGGCAGCGCCGAGCCCGATGCCGAGGGCGTGCTGCAGGGCGATCTGATCCTCGACGGCGGCGGCGATCCGGCGCTGACCAGCGAGGACCTGTGGCGGTTGGTGCAGCGGCTGCATCAGGCCGGGGTGCGCCAGGTCACCGGGCGGCTGGTGGTCAGCCAGTGGCGCTTCGGCCCGGTAGCCTGCCTGACCACCGACCGCTGCGAGGGGCAGCGTCGCGTCGACAACGCCTACAGCGCGCTGCTCTCCTCGGCGGCGGTCAACTACGGCAACTGGTGCGTGACCGTGGCTCCGGCGCGCACCGCCGGCGCCCCGGCCCGGGTCACGCCCTGCGACGGCCAGGCCGACCTGGTGCGCATCGACAACCGCATCGAGACCCGGCCGCCCGACAGCGGCACCGAGCTCTCGGCGCTGCGGGTGACCGACGGCGACGGCGACGTGATGCGGGTGTCCGGCCAGATCTCCACCAATGCCCGCCCGCGGGAGCTCTATCGCACCAGCTCGGACCCCGCCGAGCAGGCGGGCCGCACCCTGATGGCGATGCTCGAGCAGGCCGGCATCGCGGTGGCCGGTGGCCACGTCACCACCACCCTGGAGCCGCCGGCCGGCGCCTCGCGCCTGGCCGCGGTGGACGGCAAGCCGCTGCAGGAGCTGCTGCTGCGCACGCTCAACTACTCCAACAACTTCATGGCCGACACCCTGACGCTGGACCTGGCCACGACGCCGCGCCCCTCGCTGAGCCAGGGCGGCGATGCCATCGAGGCCTTCGCCGGCGGCCTGCCGGGCCACGGCCCGCTGCGCCTGGACAGCGGCAGCGGCCTGACGCCGGAGAACCGCACCAGCGCCGCCGGGGTGAACGTGCTGCTCGAGCACATGTTCCGCCAGCCCTCGCTGTTCCCGAGCTTCGTCGCCGCCCTGCAGTCGCCGAGCAACGGCGTGATGCGCTTCATCCGTCGCGGCCCGGCGACCTTCCAGGACCACGTCATGCTCAAGACCGGCACCCTCAACCAGCCGGTGTCGGTGCGCGCCGCGGCCGGCTACTTCCGCACCCGCTCCGGGCGCTGGGGCGTGTTCAGCGTGCTGGTCAACGGCACCGGCTCGACGCCCTACCTGAGCTGGTCCCAGGTGCTGGACCGGTTGTCGGTGGATCTCGCGGCGATGATCGAGGCGCATTGAGCCGCGCCGGCGTCGACGTAACAATTGCCCAACATGGCTCTGCTACTATCGGCGTTCTACGCCGAACGCTGATGGATGCTATCGATGAAACCCGGACACACCGGCTGGCGCCACCTGGTGCACTCCACCCGCTATTCCCTCAAGGGCCTCGGGGCGGCCTACCGCCACGAGGCCGCCTTCCGTCAGGAGCTCGGCCTGTGCCTGGTGATGGTGCCGCTGGCCGTGTGGCTGGGCCGCGAGCCGGTGGAGTGGATCCTGCTGATCGGCAGCTGCCTGCTGGTGCTGATCGTCGAGCTGCTCAACAGCGCCATCGAGAACGTGGTCGACCGCATCGGTCCGGAGCGCCACCGGCTCTCGGGGCGTGCCAAGGACATCGGCTCGGCGGCGGTGATGATCTCGCTGATGACCGTCGGGCTGACCTGGGGGCTGATCGCCTGGGATCGCTTCCTGGGCTGAGGCGGGCGGGCGCCGGCTAGTGCGTGGCGCCCCGGCTTGGGTATCCTGAGGGCATCGATCAACCGGATGCGAGACGCCCATGGCCCTGCCCGACGACTTCCTGCCGCTGGATGCCATCCCCGAGCCGCTGGCGGCCCCGCTGCAACACGCCCGGGAGCGCCTGGCCACGGCCCTCGAGCAGGCCGACAACCTGGCCGACATGCGCCAGCAGGAGGGCCCCGGCGAGAGCTGGGCGGCGCTGGCACCCCAGCGCCGCGAGCAGCTGGCGCGGGTGCTGGCGGTGTCGGAGTTCGTCGCCGAGACGCTGATCCGCCATCCCGACTGGCTGCCCCGGCTCGATGCGCTGGGCGAGCTGGGCGCCGCGCCGGACGCCGATGCCCTGAGCGAGGCCCTCGCCAAGCGGCTGGAGAGCGCCGAGGACGAGGCGGCCATGCACGCCGCGGTGCGCCGCTTCCGCCAGGCGCGCATGCTGGGCATCGTGTGGCGCGACCTGACCCGCCCGCCGGGCATCGACATGTGGGCCACCGCGGCCGCCGTCACCCGGCTCGCCGAGACCTGCCTGGAGCAGGCGCTGGGCTGGCTCGAACGCCACTTCGAGGCGCGCTGGGGGCGCCCCGGGCCGCGCGCCGACGGCGGCGAGCAGCGCCTGGTGGTGCTCGGCATGGGCAAGCTCGGCGCCGGCGAGCTCAACCTCTCCTCCGACATCGACCTGATCTTCGCCTTTCCCGAGAAGGGCGAGACGGTGGGCGGGCGCAAGGCGCTCGAGCACCAGGAATACTTCACCAAGATCGGCCAGAAGCTGATCGGCGCGCTGGACGCGGTGACCGCCGACGGCTTCGCCTTCCGCGTCGACATGCGCCTGCGTCCGCTGGGCGACGGCGGCCCGCTGGTCGGCAACTTCGCCTCGCTTGCGAGCTACTACCAGGACCAGGGCCGCGAGTGGGAGCGCTACGCCATGCTCAAGGCGCGCCCGGTGGCCGGCGATCTCGAGGCCGGCGCCGAGCTGCTGGCGAGCATCCGGCCCTTCGTCTATCGCCGCTACCTGGACTTCGGCGCCATCGAGTCGCTGCGCGAGCTCAAGGCGATGATCAACCGCGAGGTGCGCCGCCGCGGCATGCAGGACAACATCAAGCTCGGCCCCGGCGGCATCCGCGAGGTGGAGTTCGTGGTCCAGGCCTTCCAGCTGATCCGCGGCGGCCGCGACACCGAGCTGCAGGTCACCTCGCTGAAGACGGCGCTTGAACGCCTGCCGGACCTGGGCCTGCTGCCCGCCGCGGTGGTCGACGAGCTGATCCCCGACTACGCCTTCCTGCGCGACCTCGAGCACGCCATTCAGGCGCTGGAGGATCGCCAGACCCAGACCCTGCCGGCCGAGGAGATCGCCCGCGAGCGGGTGGCCCTGGCGCTGGACATGGAGGACTGGCCGGCGCTGACGGCGCGGCTCGACGAGGTGCGCGATCGGGTCCGCCGCCACTTCGACGCGGTGATCGCCGACCCCGAGGACGCCGACGAGGATGCCTCTGCCCCGGCGGGAGGCCGCGAGCGCGAGGAGTGGCGGGCGCTGTGGCGCGGCGAGCCCGGCGAGGAGGAGGCCGAGGCGCGCCTCCGCGAGGCCGGCTTCACCGATCCGGCCGCCGCCTGCCGGCGGCTGCGCGCGCTGCGCGACTCGCGCCAGGTGCAGGCGATGCAGCGCATCGGCTACGAGCGCCTGGAGGCGCTGATGCCGCTGCTGCTCGACGCCGCCGCGGACAGCGAGGCGCCCGACGTGGCCCTGCAGCGGGTGCTGCCGCTGGTCGAGTCGGTGCTGCGGCGCACCGCCTACCTGGCGCTGCTGCGCGAGAACCCCGAGGCGCTGGAGCACCTGATGCGCCTGTGCAGCGCCAGCCCCTGGATCGCCGAGCAGCTGGCCCGCCATCCGATCCTGCTCGACGAGCTGCTGACCCCGGACACCCTCTACACCCCGGCCGACAAGGCGCGGCTGGCCGACGAGCTGCGCCAGGCCCTGGGACGGATTCCCGAGGGCGACGAGGAGGCCGAGCTCGAGGCGCTGCGCGTGTTCAAGCACGCCCAGGTGCTGCACGTGGCGGCCTCCGACATCGTCGGCACCCGGCACCTGATGAAGGTCAGCGACTATCTGACCTACATCGCCGAGGTGATCCTCGAGACGGTGCTGGCCATGGCCTGGAAGCACCTGACCCGCAAGCACGGCTTCCCGCTGCGCCGCGACGGCGAGCGCTGCGGCCAGGCGCCGGAGTTCCTGATCATCGGCTACGGCAAGCTCGGCGGCATCGAGCTCGGCTACGGCTCCGACCTGGACCTGGTGTTCCTCCACGATGGCGCCACCCGCGGCAGCACCGACGGCGACCGGCCGATCGACAACGCGGTGTTCTTCACCCGCCTCGGCCAGCGCATCATCCACCTGCTCACCGCGGTGACCCCGGCCGGCAGCCTCTACGAGGTCGACATGCGCCTGCGGCCCTCGGGCAACGCCGGGCTCCTGGTGTCGAGCCTCGACGCCTTCGCCGACTACCAGCGCCGCGAGGCCTGGACCTGGGAGCACCAGGCGCTGGTGCGCGCCCGGGTGGTGGCCGGCCACGACACCCTGGCCGAGGGCTTCGACGCCGTGCGCGGCGAGATCCTCGGCCGCGAGCGCGACGTCGAGGCGCTGCGCGAGGAGGTGGTGGCGATGCGCCACAAGATGCGCAAGCACCTGGCGAGCCAGGGCGAGGGCGACGACTTCGACCTCAAGCAGGATCCGGGCGGCATGGTCGACATCGAGTTCCTGTGCCAGTACGCGGTGCTGGCGATGGCCCACGACAGCCCGGCGCTGCTGCAGTGGAGCGACAACATGCGCATCCTCGAGACCCTGGAGCAGTGCGGCCGGCTGCCCGCCGAGGACGGCGAGCGCCTGCGCGAGGCCTACCTGGCCTGCCGCACCGCGGCCCACCGCGCGGCGCTGACCGGCGATCCCCCCCGCGGCGACAACGCCGATTTCGCCGCGCATCGCCAGGCCGTGATCGCGGTCTGGCGGCGGCTGCTCGAGCCGGCGGCCTGACATCGCGCTCCTCCGCCCTTCAATGTTCAAGAACGTGACCACAAGGAAGCCATCACGATGCACAAGGTCCTGGTCCTGCACGGCCCCAACCTCAACCTGCTGGGCACTCGCCAGCCGGAGATCTACGGTCGCGAGACCCTGGCGGACATCGACGACGCCCTGCGCGCCAAGGCCGCCGATCACGGCTGGGCGATCGAGTGCCGTCAGAGCAATCACGAGGGCGAGCTGATCGATGCCATCCATGCCGCCCGCCTGGACGGCACCGGGGCGATCATCATCAACCCGGCGGCCTACACGCACACCTCGGTGGCGATTCTCGACGCCCTGAACGCCTTCGACGGCCGGGTGATCGAGGTGCATCTGTCCAACGTGCACAAGCGCGAGAGATTCCGCCATCATTCCTATGTCTCGCTGCGCGCCGACGGCGTGATCGCCGGACTCGGCAGCCGCGGCTACCATGCCGCGCTGGAAGCGGTGATGGGGGGCGTCTGACCTGGCGTCGGCGACGGCGCAGCTCGTGCCGAGGTAAGCCACGTGTGGGTGGCGGCGTCGTCGAGGCCGAAGCGTGGTCGAAGAGCGGGCAGGTGCCGATCGGCCTGCGGGACGAGGGGCGGGGCCTGCAGGGCGACAAGCGGGCGCCGGGGGCGTAAGGTGCGAAGGCTCGTGCCACGGACGCTGACCGCCCCGCCATGAACGATCGCCTCACGCCCTTTCAGCTGCTGATCCTGATCCTGTCCTTCTACGTGCTCGGCGCCCTGGCCGTGGACGTGCTCTTCGACCTGCGGCCCGAGGTCTCGCGGCTGCTGCACTATCTCGACCTGGTGGCCTGCCTGTTCTTCTTCGCCGACTTCTGCGTGCGCTTCCGGGCCGCCCCGAACAAGTGGCGCTTCATGCGCTGGGGCTGGATCGACCTGGTGGCGAGCATCCCGGCGGGGCTGCTGTTCGCCGGTCGCCTGGTGCGGGTGGTGCAGGTGATCCGCCTGCTGAGGGCGATCAAGTCGCTGCACATGATCTGGCGGCTCTTGTTCCGCAATCGCGCCGAGGGCATCTTCGCCTCGGCCGCCACCGCGACCCTGCTGCTGGTGGCCTTCGGCTCGGTGACCATCCTGCTGGTCGAGGGGCCCAATCCCGAGAGTGCCATCGACACCGCCGAGGAGGCGCTATGGTGGGCCTTCGTGACCGTGACCACGGTGGGCTACGGGGACTTCTTCCCGGTCACCACCCTGGGGCGGATGGTGGCGGTGGCGCTGATGATCGCCGGGGTGGGGCTGTTCGGCAGCTTCGCCGCCTACGTCGGCTCGCTGTTCGTCGATGATCAGGAGAGTGAGCAGTCGCGGCTGCACCGGGCCAATCGCGACCTGATCCGTGACCTGCACGGCGAGGTGCGCGCCCTGCGCGAGGAGGTGGGCGCGCTGCGCGGTGAGCTGGCTCGCCGGGACGGAGAAACGGCCGGCGACGAGCGCCGTCGGGACTAGGCCGCTTGTGAATCGCCGCCGGGGCCCTAACGCTCGTCGTCCTTGACCACATAATCGCCTTCCAGGGTGTCATGCCCGACGTTACGGTCCCGGCGCGCCTCGCGCTCCCGGGACGGGGCCTCGCGATGGGCGCCGCCGCCCACGTCCTCGGCCTGCTCGGCGCGCATCTGCTCCATGCGCTTCTTCATGCGGTGGCGCAGGAACGGCAGCATCAGCCAGCCGACCAGCAGGAACACCAGGCCGAGCAGGGTGCCGACGATCATCATGGCGCCGAACAGCAGCCAGGTGAGCACCAGCCGGGGGCCGCTCATGCCCCCGGTCGGGCGCGCCTGGCGCGCCCGTTCCCGCCATTGGCGGGCCGCCATCCAGGCGGCGTTGTGGTCTTGCCCTTGGCGTCGATCAGTCATGTTCCACTCCCGTGACCTTCAGGTCGTGATCGAGTGTGAGTTCGAGCTCGCGGCCGTCGCCGTCGAGGCCTTCGACTTCGATATCGTCGACCCCATCGACCTCGAGGGTGGAGAATCGTTGCAGGCCGTTGCGGTGCGCATTGGCCAGCGCCTGGCGCAGCTGGTCGCCGGTGAGGCTCCAGTCGGGGATCTGGCTGCGGGCCTGGGCCTCATGCAGCAGCGTACCATCCTCGACCCGCATGTCGACCTCGAGCTCCCAGCCGTCGTCGCGCCAGCCCTCGAGCTCCAGGCGCTGGTCGTCGTCGAGGTCGAGCTCGGCATAGTGGCTGAAGCCGTAGGCGTCGGCGCCGTCGAGCAGGCGCATCAGATCATCCTGGCTCAGGCCGCCGCCATCGGCCAGGGCGGTGCCGGTCATGCCGGCCAGGGTCAGGGGGGCGATCCAGTGAGTGAGCGTCTTCATCGTGGCTCTCCTTGTCGTATGGCGTCGGGGTGAGGCCTCGAGTGCGGCCTCGTGATGTCGTTATCGCACCGGTCGTCTTGCCGTGGGCTGACGCCGCCGTTCACGTTCGGTTCACGTCGCGGCCCGGCGGGGCGAGGCGTTCCCTCGGCCTGCCTGGGCGCGGCTGTCGGTCCGCTGGCGGCGGCGTTAATGGTGCATTCATGCGCCGTCTGGCACTCTGCCGCCATGAACACGTTTTCAAGATGGCGGCGGCCCCGCCGGCTGGCCGTGGCGCTCGCCGCGAGCCTGCTGGTCGCCGCCCTGGGCGGGCCGATGATCGGCGCCCAGGGCGATGACGACGAGCAATGGCAGGCGCTGCACGAGGCGGTGCACAGCGGGCGCATCGTGCCCCTGACCGAGGTGCTCGACTGGCTCGAGGCGCGCTATCGCGGCCAGGTGCTGGAGATCGAGCTGGATCACGAGGACGGCGAGCGCCGCTACGAGATCGAGATGCTCGGCCCCCAGGGGCAGGTGGTGGAGTTCGAGTTCGATGCCGAGGACGGACGGCTGATGGAGATCGAGGGAGTGAACATCGAGGGCATGCGACGCCAATGAAGGTACTGCTGATCGAGGATGATCGGGCGCTGGCCGAGGCGCTCTCCGAGGCGCTCTCCGAGGCCGGGCTGCTGGTGGAGGCCGCCGGCACCGGCGGCGAGGGCGACTACCTGCTGCGCACCGAGCGCTACGACGCCGTGGTGCTCGACCTGGGGCTGCCCGACGGCGACGGCACCCGCTGGCTGGCCCAGTGGCGCGACGACGGCATCGCCCTGCCGGTGCTGGTGCTGACCGCCCGCGAGCGCTGGTCCGACAAGGCCGCCGGCTTCTCCGCCGGGGCCGACGACTACGTCACCAAGCCGTTCGAGACCGCCGAGGTGCTGTTCCGCCTGCATGCCCTGGTGCGGCGCAGCCACGGCCACGCCCACCCGGTGCTCTGTGCCGGCGCGCTGTCCTACGACACCCACACCGGCAGCGTGACCCTGGCCGGGCGGCCGGTCTCGCTGACCGCCCAGGAATCGCGGCTGCTGGCCTATTTGATGCACGCCACGCCGCGGGTGGTCAGCCGCAGCGAGCTGGCCGAGCACGTCTACGACCGCGACCACGAGCCCGACTCCAACGTCATCGACGTGCAGATCAGCCGGCTGCGGCGCAAGCTCGGCGGCGAGCGCATCGAGACCCGCCGCGGCCAGGGCTATCGCCTGGTGGCGCCGGAGGACGAGCCGACGTGATCCCGACCCGCTGGAGCCTGGCGCGTCGACTGCTGCTGGCCGCCGGGGTGCTGGTGCTGGTGGTGCTGCCGCTGGCCGGGGGCGGGCTCGCCTATACCTTCCGCCAGACCGTCACCGCCTCCTTCGACGAGCGCCTGGACTCGATGCTGCGCGTGCTGCTGGCCTCGGTGGAGCGCGAGCCGCTGAGCGGCCGGCTGAGGGTGGCGCCGGCGCTGGGCGACGCGCGCTTCGAGCGGGTGTTCTCCGGCTGGTACTGGCAGGTCGGCGACGGCCAGGGCACGACGCGCATCTCGCGCTCGCTGTGGGACCAGCGGCTGCCGCTGAGCGGGAGCGGCGAGGGCGTGACCCGTCGCGACATCACCGGGCCGCGGGGCGAGCCGCTGCGGCTGATCGAGCGCCGCATCCGGCTGGCCAACGATCCGCGCCCGCTGCGGGTCGGGCTGGCGGTGTCGCGTCAGGAGCTCGATGACGAGGTGGCGCGCTTCGAATGGCTGCTGTGGCTGTCGCTGCTGACGCTGGGCGTGCTGCTGCTGGGCGGACTGGCGGCGCAGATCCGCTGGGGACTGGCGCCGCTGCGCCGCCTGCACGCCGATCTGCGCGAGGTGGAGGCCGGCCGCGAGGCGCGCCTCGGTACCCGCCTGCCGGCGGAGCTGGCCGAGCTGGCCGGGGCCATGAACGAGGTGCTGGCCCGCGATCGCCGGCTGATCGAGCGCGGTCGCGCCGCCGCCGGCAACCTGGCCCACGCCCTCAAGACGCCGATCAGCGTGCTGGGCACCCTGGCCGGTCGCCATCCCGAGCCGGAGCGCATCCGCGCCGAACTGACCCGGCTCGACGAGGCGGTGCGCCACCATCTGGCCCGCGCCTCGGCCGCCGGCGGCGCCTCGCTGGCCGGGCGCGTGCGGGCCGACGAGGCGCTGGCGCCGGTGATCGACGGCCTGGGGCGGCTGGCCGAGCGGCGCGGCATCGTGCTGGACGCCGAGCTCGAGGATGCCCTGTCGCTGCGGGTGGACGCCCAGGATCTGCAGGAAATGGTCGGAAACCTGCTCGAGAACGCCCTGAACTGGGCGCAGGGCCGGGTGACGCTGCGGGTCGCCGGCGAGGCCGGGGAGGCCCGCCTCGATATCGAGGACGACGGCCCGGGGATGAGCCCCGAGCAGCGCGAGGCCGCGCTGGCACGGGGCGCGCGGCTCGACGAGCGGCGCTCGGGCAGCGGCCTGGGCCTGGCCATCGTCGAGGACCTGATGGCGCTCTACGGCGGCCGGCTGACCCTCGAGGCGGCGCCGCTGGGCGGGCTGGCGGCGCGCATCCGGCTGCCGCTCGGCGGGCCGGCGTAGGCCGCCGGCCGGCTCCCTTTCCGTCGTTTCTCCGTCTCTTGTCCGTCAGTCGCCGGCCTGCCACAGGTCGGCGACGATCTCGTAGCTGCGCAGCCGATCCTCGAGGCTGTAGACGTCGGTGTGCAGCATCAGCTCGTCGGCGCCGGTGGCCTCGAGGAAGGCCTCCAGGCCCTCGCGCACGGTCTCCGGGCCGCCGATCACCGCCGCGCCCAGGAACTGCTCGACCTGGGACTGCTCCAGCGGCGACCAGTCCAGGTGCTCCGTCGGCGGCTCGGCCAGGATGCGCTGGCCGCGCACCAGGCCGAGGAACTTCTGACGCGCGGTGCTGGCCAGGTACTCGGCCCGCAGGTCGCTGTCGGCGGCGATCACCGGCAGGCCGACCATGGCGTAGGGCTCGTTGAGCAGCGCCGAGGGCCGGAAGTTGTCGCGATAGACCCGGAGCGCCTCGTGCAGCCGGGCCGGCGCGAACTGGGCGGCGAAGGCGAAGGGCAGGCCCTCGCGGCCGGCCAGCCGCGCGCTGTAGTCGCTGGAGCCCAGCAGCCACAGCGGCACCCGAGTGCCCTGGCCGGGCACCGCGCGCACCCGCTGGCCGGGGCGCTCGTCGTCGAGATAGCCCTTGAGCTCCTCGAGGCGCTGGGGGAAGTCGTCGACGCCGGCGAAGGCGTCGCGGCGCAGGGCGGCCATGGTCGCGGCGTCGGCGCCCGGGGCGCGGCCCAGGCCCAGGTCGATGCGGCCAGGATAGAGCGTTTCCAGGGTGCCGAACTGCTCGGCGATCACCAGCGGCGGATGGTTGGGTAGCATGATGCCGCCGCTGCCGACGCGGATGCGCGAGGTCTGGCCGGCGACGTGGCCGATCAGCACCGAGGTGGCGGCGCTGGCGATGCCGTCGATGCTGTGGTGCTCGGCCAGCCAGAAGCGCTCGAAGCCGCGGCGCTCGGCCAGCCGGGCCAGGGTGACGCTGTCGTCGAAGGTCTCGGCGGCGCTGCCGCCCTGGCGGATCGGGGCGAGGTCGAGCACCGAGAGCGGAATCTCGTTGAGGCGGGGCATGGGGGCTCCAGTCATTAGCTTGCTCAAGGTTATATGGGGACGACCGCGGCGCGACACAATGGCCGTGGCCGAATGGACGCGCCCGCTGGCTTCGTTGCGGCGCCCCCCTTAAGCTCAGAAGACAGGATGCACAAGGAAGCTTGCTCATGTCGCCCAGGTCCCCGGGCTCCCCGTCGCGACGACGCGGGGCCACCCCGCATCGCCGGTCGCACCGCCTCGACTGGACGCTACTCGATCGCTGGCTGGATCGGCTGGTCACCCTGGCCGTGATCACTGCCCTGCTGGTGGGAGGCGCGGCGCTGATCGTCAGCCTGGTGCTGTGAGCCTGCCCCCGTCGGGGTGGGGTCAGGGGCGGGGCTGCTGTTGGGTGATGCAGTGGATATTGCCGCCGCCGAGGAGGATCTCTCGGGCCGGCACACCGATCACCCGCCGGGTCGGAAACAGGCGCTGAACGATGGCGCGTGCCTCGTCGTCACGCGCCGGGTCGAGCAGCGGCATCACCACCACCGAGTTGCCGATGTAGAAATTGACGTAGGAGCCGGCCATGCGATCGCCGGGGCGACGGGGGTGGGAATGGCTGAGCCGGTCGATGCCGCTGGCCTCGTCCTCGGCGATGTGCAGCGGGCCGGGCTGGGGCAGCCGGTGTACCGTCAGGGGGCGCCCGTGGGCGTCGGTGGCGCTTTCCAGCACCGCCAGCGCCTCCCGGGAGATGGCGTGCTGGGGATCGAACTCGTCGTCGGTCCAGGTCAGGGCGACTTCGCCGGGGGCCACGAAGCAGGCCAGGTTGTCGACATGGCCGTCTGTCTCGTCGAGGTGGCAGCCGCGAGGCAGCCAGATCACCTTCTTCACGCCGAGGGTATCGCACAGGATGCGTTCCATCTCGGCCCTCGACAGGTCGGGATTGCGGTTTTCATTGAGCAGGCACTCCTCGGTGGTCAGCAGGGTGCCTTCGCCGTCCACGTGGATGGCCCCGCCTTCCAGCACCACCGGTGCCACGAAGCGCTCGATGCCGAGCATCTCTGCGATCTTGGTGCGGATGCGGCGATCCTTGTCCCAGGGAAAATAGAGCCCGCCCTTCAGGCCGCCCCAGGCGTTGAACTCCCAGTCGACCATCGCCATCCGGCCGTCGGGGTGGGTGAGGAACGTCGGGCCGACATCGCGCATCCAGGCATCGTTGCTGGAGAGTTCGACCACCCGCACGTGTTCCGGCAGCTGGATGCGGGCATTCTCGTACTGCTCGTCGTTGACGCCGACGAATACCGTCTCGCTCTCGGCGATGGCGCTGGCCACCTCGACGAAGGCCTGCTGTGCCGGCTTGGCGCCATAGCGCCAGGTGTCGGGGCGCTGGGGCCATAGCATCCAGCAGGCATCATGAGGGGCGAACTCGGCGGGCATGGCGAAGCCCCGGGCGGCCGGGCTCTTAGGAGCGGCGCCCGACCGGGCGCCTTGGGTTGATGTCATCGTCATGTCGGGTCTCACAGGTGACCGACCACCAGGAATACACCGGTGGCGATGGTGGCGGCAATCAGCACGTAGGGAAGCTGGGTCAGGGCATGGGCCATCGGCGTGCAGCCGCTACCCTGGGCGGAGAGCACCGTGGAGTCGCCATAGAAGCAGGCGTGACTGCCGAAGGCGCTGGCCGAGATCAGCGAGCCCACCACCAGCGCCATGTTGGCGTCGACGCTTCCTGCCAGCGGCAGCACGATGGGCATGGCCACGGCGAAGAGTCCCCAGAAGGAGCCGGTGGCGAAGGCCAGGAAGGCCATCGTCACGAAGACCACGGCCGGCAGCATGCCAGGCGTCATCAGCGGTTGCACCGTGGCGATGACGAAGTCGGTCAGGCCGAGCACATCGTTGACTTCCTTGAGGGTGAAACCGGCCACCAGGGTGCCGAGCGGCATGATCATGGCCTTGAAGCCGTCCAGGGCGGTATCGAAGGTGTCATGGAAACTCAGCAGTCGCTGGGCGCCGATCAGTGCCAGCATCACCGCCAGTGCCACGATCACGCCGCGCAGGATGTCGATGTCGAAGTACCAGGTGAAGAAGATCAGGGTGACGATCGGCAGCAGGAAGTTGAGCAGGTGCGGACGGGGTTGGTTGTCGTCGATCTCCAGGGTGGTGTCTTCCACGCCTTCCGGAATGATCTGGCCAGCCGCGGCCCGCGCCTCGGCGGCCTTCATCGGGCCGATGTTGGGGATCCAGCCCAGCGCCACCAGCGGCACGATGGCGGCGGCGATCCAGGCATAGAACATGTAGGGAATGGCGTCGATATAGAGAGCCATGCCGTTGCCGCTGACATCGTTTTCCTCCAGCAGGCCGGCGAAGAACACCGCCCAGGTGGAGAAAGGCACCAGGATGCAGATCGGTGCCGCCGTGGAGTCGACGATGTAGGCGAGTTTCTCCCGGGAGATGTTGAAACGGTCGGTGATCTTCTTCATCGAGGCGCTGATGGTCAGGGCATTCAGGTAGTCGTCGACGAAGATGATCAGGCCCAGCAGCCAGGTGGTCAGCAGGCTCTGCTGCTTGGTGTGGATGCGTCGCGCCATGGTGTCACCGAAGCTGAGTACCCCGCCGGTCTTGACCAGCAGGGCAATCAGGCTGCCGAACAGCCCGCAGACCAGGATGATCCAGGTGACCGTATCGTTGCCGAGCACGCCAAGCAGGATGTCCGAGCCCTGGGTGACCACGGTGGTCGGGTCGACCATCAGCAGGCCGACCAGGGTGCCGGCCAGCAGCGATTCGATGGTGCGTCGTGTGATGATGGCCATGCCCAGCACCACGGCGGTCGGGAGCAGGCTGTAGAGGCCATAGTCGTCGCCGTCGACGAGAGCGAAACTGCTAAGACCGGCAATCAGCACGACGGCAGAAAATATCAGGCCACCCTTGGTGGTACTGCCGAAGCCTTGCAGGTGGACCTTCGAGCTCGAAGGAGAGTGTGACATCGTCATTAACCTTTGTTGTTGAATTGTTATGGTTGCACATTGCACCGTGTCCAGCCCCGCCGGGGGCCGAGTGATACGCACGGCATCTCCGGCGGGGAACGAATGGTCGTTTACAGGTAGCCATCCTCGCGTAGTGAGGCCGTGGTGGCCGCGAAAGCTTCGTCGAGGATGGCCACCACCCGGTCGACGGTCTCGCGCGTCCAGATCAGCGGCGGCGAGACGATGTTCAGATGCCCCACCGGACGGATGATCAGGCCGCGTTGCTGGGCCTCGGCGGCCACCCGGTCTCCGACCCGTGCCTCCACCGGTAGCAGCGCCTTGGTGTCCTTGTCGGCCACGTTCTCCAGGCACATCATGAAGTGACTGCCGCGCACGTCACCGACGGTTTCATGGCGGGACAGTGTCTTGAGCTGTTGCTCGAGATAGGGGCCCACCTCGCGGACGTTCTCGCAGATGCCTTCGCGCTCGATGATCTCGATGTTCTTGAGCGCCGCCGCGCAGCTTACCGGATGACCGGAGTAGGTGAAGCCGGTGCTCAGTACGCCGCCCTTGCCCTGCGGGGTGCCGAGTACCTCGTAGATTTCGTCGGAGATCAGGGTGGCGCCCAGTGGCGCATAGCCGGAGGACAGCCCCTTGGCGCAGTTGATGATGTCCGGCTGGGTGTCGAACACCGCCTCGGACGCGAAGACGTGCCCCAGGCGGCCAAAAGCGGTGACCACTTCGTCGGCGATGAACAGGATATCATTCGCGCGGCAGACGGCCTGCACACGCTTATGGTACCCCTCCGGCGCCACCAGCACGCCGCCGGCTCCCATGATCGGCTCGGCGATGAAGGCGGCGATGTTATCGGCGCCGATCTCGGCGATGGTGTCCTCGAACTCGGCCACCAGATGATCGCAATAGTCGGCCTCGCTCATGCCCTCGGGGCGGCGGTAGCAGTTGGCCTCGCTGAGGTGGGTGACCAGATGGTCGAGGGTGTCGAAGTCCCAGTTGTTGCTCTCGATGCCGGTCAGGCTGGCGGCCAGGTAGGTGGTGCCATGGTAGGCATTGTTGCGCGAGAGGATGCGCTTCTTGCGGGGTTTGCCCAGGCGGTTGAAGTAGTAATGCACCAGGCGGATGGTGGCGTCGTTGGCCGTCGAGCCACCGCAGGTGTAGAAAACGTGATTGAGGTGCGCGGGCGCCAACTCGGCGAGTTTGGCGGCGAGCTCCGCGGCCGGGGCATTGGACAGATTGTTGAAGGTCGAGAAGTAGGCCATGCGGGTGGCCTGGTCGGCCATGGCCTGGCCGATCTCGGCGCGGCCGTGGCCGACGTTGACGCACCACAGCCCGGCGATGCCGTCGATGAAACGGTTGCCCTTGGCATCCTGAACGTAGATGCCGTCGCTGTCGGTGATCAGATCGCAGCCCTTCTCGTGGAAGACGCTGAAGTCGGTGAAGGGGTGGATGAAGTGATCCTTGTCCTTCTGCCACAACGCCTGGGCGTCCAGGGCGGGGGCGGAGGGGGTCGGGCGATGGAGTGTTGTTGTCATGGTGAAGCCTCCTGTGAGTCTCGACCAGCCTAGCGAGCCCCGGGATGCCGATGACATATCCTGATTGGGGTATATCGGGGGCGATGGTGCCCCTCGTATGGTGATGGCCAGGCGTTCGCCGCCATTAACAATGACCAACGAGGCGCACCATGACGATTTCCATCGACGACCAGCGGCTGTGGAGCACGCTGATGGCCATGGCCGAGATCGGCCCCACTGCGAACGGCGGCAGCTGCCGCCTGGCGCTGACCCCCGAGGATGCCGCCGGCCGCCGCCTGCTGCTCGACTGGTGCGAGACGATCGGCTGCACCTGGCGCGTCGACCGGGTCGGCAATCTCTTCATTCGCCGCGCTGGCAGGCGCGATGATCTCGACCCGGTGGCCACCGGCAGTCATTTGGATACCCAGCCCAAGGGCGGTCGCTTCGACGGCATACTCGGCGTGCTGGCCGGGCTCGAGGTCTTCCGCGCACTGCATGATCAGGGCGTCGTTACCGAGCGCCCGCTGGAGCTGGTGGTGTGGACCAACGAGGAAGGCAGTCGCTTCGCCCCGGCCATGGTCGCCTCCGGCACCTTTGCCGGGGAGTTTGCCGTCGAGGAGACCCTGGCCCGCCGCGATGCCGACGGTGTGACCCTTGGGGAGGCCCTGGAGGCCTGCGGCTTCGCCGGTGACATGCCGGTGGGCGAGCCGCGGCTGGACGGCTTCTTCGAGCTGCATATCGAACAGGGGCCGGTGCTCGAGGATGCCGACGAGTCGATCGGCGTGGTCACCGGCGTGCAAGGCATGCGCTGGTTCGATGTCACCTTCAGCGGCCAACCGGCCCATGCCGGCCCCACTCCGATGCGGTTGCGCCACGACGCCCTGGCCGCGGCGGCGCGCCTGATCGACCGACTGCAGACGCATGCCCTGGCCGATGACAGCGGCAACACCAAGGTCACTTTCGGGTGCCTGGATATCGAGACCGCCTCGCGCAACGTCATCCCCGGCGAGGTGCGCCTCACCGTCGATCTGCGCCACGTGGTAGAGGGCGAGCTGGACGCCCTCCAGGCGCGTTTCGAGCATGAGCTGGCCGCCGCCGCCGAGACCTACGGCGTGGCGGTGTCCCAGCAGCGTGTCTGGCTCTCGCCGGTAGTCGACTTCGCCCCCGAGTGCATCGCCGCGGTGGAAGCCGCTACCCGGGCCCAGGCGGTGCCCTATCGGCGCATGATGAGCGGCGCCGGGCACGATGCCGTCTACGTGTCCCGCGTCGCCCCCACCTCGATGATCTTCATCCCCTGCCGCGACGGCATCAGCCACAACGAGGCCGAATACGCCACCCCGGAGCACTGCGCCCTGGGCGCCCAGGTGTTGTGCGATGCCATGCTCACCCGCGCCGATCGTCCGGCTTGATCAAGGGAGTTTCTCATGACCGAACACCCCCGCATTCCCCAGACGCACGCTGACTGGCAATCGCTGGCCGCCTCGCTGGTCGAGCGAGGCCTCGAGACCCGCGCCTACATCGACGATGCCTTCGTCGCGGCCAAAGACGGCGCGACCCTGACCACGATCAACCCGGCTACCAGCGAGGTGCTCGCCGAGGTGGCGAGCTGTGATGCCGCCGATGCCGAGGCCGCGGTGGCGGTCGCCCGGCGCGCCTTCGATGGCGGCGACTGGTCGCGTCTCGCCCCGGCCGGCCGCAAGGCCGTGCTGCTCCGCCTCGCCGACCTGATGGAGGCCAACAAGCACGAGCTGGCGCTGCTCGACACCCTGGACATGGGCAAGCCGGTGGCAAGCTCGCTGGGCGACATGGCCGGTGCCATCGGCTGCCTGCGCCACCATGCCGAGTCCATCGACAAGCTCTACGGCGAGGTCGCGCCCACCGGCGACGACGCCCTGGGTCTGGTGCTGCGCGAGCCGCTGGGGGTGGTGGCCTCCATCGTGCCGTGGAACTTTCCGCTGATGATGACCGCCTGGAAGATCGCCCCGGCCCTGGCCGCCGGCAACAGCGTGATCCTCAAGCCCTCGGAGAAGTCGCCGCTGTCCGCGCTGCGCCTGGCCAGCCTGGCCCGCGAGGCGGGCCTGCCGCGGGGCGTGTTCCAGGTGCTGCCGGGCTTCGGCCACACCGTGGGCAAGGCCCTGGCGCTGTCGATGGACGTCGACTGCCTGGCCTTCACCGGCTCCACCGGGGTGGGCAAGCAGCTGATGCAGTACGCCGGCCAGTCCAACCTCAAGAAGGTGTTCCTGGAGTGCGGCGGCAAGAGCCCGAATATTGTCTTTGCCGATTGCAAGGATCTGGACCGGGTCGCCGAGCATGCCGCCGGGGCGATCTTCCACAACCAGGGCGAGGTGTGCATCGCCGGCTCGCGGCTGCTGGTCGAGAACCGTATCCGTGAGGCCTTCGTCGACAGGGTGCTGGCCGCCGCCGAGCGCATGCAGCCCGGCGACCCGCTGGACCCTGACAGCTTCATGGGTGCCATGGTCGACCAGGCCCAGTACGAGCGAGTGCTCGATTACATTCGCCGCGGCAAGGAGGAGGGCGCGATCCTGCGCGCCGGCGGCGCGGCGATCAAGGTCGACGGTAAGGGGCTCTTCATCCCGCCGACGGTGTTCGACGGCGTCACCGACGCCATGGCGATCGGCCGCGAGGAGATCTTCGGCCCGGTGCTGTCGGTGTTTGGCTTCGAGGACGAGGAGGAGGCCGTGCGCCTTGCCAACGACAGCGACTACGGTCTGGCGGCCGGGCTGTGGAGCCAGGACATCGACCGCATCATGCGCGTCACGCGCCGGCTGCGCTCGGGCCAGGTGTTCGTCAACAACTGGGCGGACATGGACCAGACGGTGCCCTTCGGCGGGGTCAAGCAGTCGGGCAACGGGCGCGACAAGTCGCATCACTCGCTGGAGGAGTACTCCGATCTCAAGAGTGTGTGGATGACGCTGGCGCCTTAGGAAAGCGCCGATTGATGCTGCGCTCGATAGCCTGGCCGCCCCGCCTCTCTTCGCTAGCGACGTCCATCAACGCTTTCCCACAGCATTGTATGGGCAGCATGAAAAGGCCGTCCGCGATGAACCGCGCCCGGCCTTTTCGCGTCAGCCGCCCTGCTGGCGCGATACCAGCGCCACATGGTCGAGGAACAGCCGGAAAAGCTGCGACTGGCTGGAGACGTCCAGGCGCTGGTAGATGTGCTTGCGGTGGACCTTGACGGTGCCGTCGCTGATGTCGAGCTCGAGGGCCGCCGATTTGGTGGAGTGCCCCGCCAGCAGCAGTCTCACGATTTCCCGTTCGCGCTGGGTCAGGGCCTCCTGACCGAAGCTGTCGAAGGCCGCCTCCACCGGCTCGCGCTCCTCCAGTCGGGCCTGGAAGCCGTGCCCCTGCCACTTCCAATATTCGCCGAGCAGGGCGGCCACTACTGGAGCGATATGGCGAAGCGCCAGCATGGCGCGACGCGTCACCCGAGGGCCGTCGCCGCGGAAGCCCAGCGACACCACCATCACCACGTCGTCGTCGACCCGAGCAAACAGCCCAATCTCGTCGGATAGCCCCAGAGCGCGATAGTAGTAGTGGTAGTAGTCGCTGCTCTCAAAGCAGTCCGGCGCTAGCTCGCGCAGCCGGCAGGCGCCGTGGTCGAGCCCGTCGTGTACGGCCTGGAAGAAGGGGTCGAGCAGGTAGGCCTGGCTCAGGTAGCGCTCGATGCCCTGCTGCCGCCGATCCGGCGGGTAATTGTCGTGGATCAGCAGGGGCCGGTGACGTCCCTTGTAGGTGTTGATCAGGATGGTGTCGAACCCGACCAGCTCGTGTAGCGTCTGCTCCAGCAGGGTCGGCAGGCTGGCATGACCGGCGCTGCGGATTAGTTGGGCCAGGCGCTGGTGCCAGGTCTGGCTGGCGGAGTTGGCGAGCAGGTCGGTGAGGTTCATGGGCAACGGCAGGCTCGAATGGCGGGAAGCCGCCTCAGGGTATCACCGGCGGCGCCTGGGGTGACACGGCATGAACCGGGCTAAGCTCGAGACGACACGACTGCAATCTCTGGAGGGACATGCGCACGCTGTTGCTGATACTGGCGATCATCGGCCTGCTGGTGGGGATCGCGCTCGACAAGGGCATCTGGACGCTGCCCGCCGGCTGGAATCCCTGGCGGCCGCTGGCCGTGGAAGACCCGCCGACGCCGGTGACGCGCTGGAAGCTCGGCCGCCTGCAGGACGATCCCGAGGCGTGTCTGGCGGTGCTGGCGCGCAGCGACGAGCCGGCGCTGGCCTATACGCCGCTGGCCGATCACGAGCCGGTGGCGGGCTGCCCGCTCGAGAACGTGGTGCGGCTGGAGCGTTCGGGGGTGAGATTCAGCTCGAGCTTCGTGGCCACCTGCCCGCTGGCGGTGGCCTGGCTGCGCTACGAGCGCCATCGCCTGCAGCCCGCCGCCCGGGCGCTGTTCGGCCAGCCCGTGGTAACGGTGGAGCACTATGGCAGCTTCGCCTGCCGCAATATCTATGGCCGCGAGGAGGGGCGGCGCAGCCAGCACGCCACGGCGGAGGCGCTGGACGTGGCCGCCTATCGGCTGGCCGACGGTCGGCGCATCGCGCTGCCCGGCGACTGGGGCGGCGACGATGCCGAGGGTGACTTCCTGGAGCGGGCCCGGCAGGGCGCCTGTGACGTCTTCGGCACCGTGCTGGGCCCGGACTACAACGCCGCGCATGCCGATCACTTCCACCTGGCCCTGCGCGGCTGGCGGGTCTGCCGCTGAGCGCGATCAGCGCTCGACGAGGTTGATGTCTTCCTCGTCGGTGGCTGGCCGTGACGAGTCGCATCACTCGCTGGAGGCGTACTTCGACTTCAAGAGTGTGTGGATGACGTTCGCCACTTGAACGTCGTCTGTCTGCGGATTCCAGCATTAGGCCGATCTCCCTGTGACATCGCGGCGCTACCAGCGACGCCCTGAGAGTTCATCGTCATGCCATTGGTTCATGCTTTTACGGCGTTTTCCGGCCCTCGGGCCGGTTTTTTGTTTACAGCTGGGTACGGCATGCAATGAGGCCTTACGTGGCTAGCCCCACAGTATGGCACTGCCCCCGAATGATACCCACGATGCGGGCTTCGTCATCATCCTGCAGGCGATAGCGCGGCACGCTGACGCTGATGGCGCCCGCGATGTTGCCATCGGCGCCACGAACCGCCAGGCCGAAGCAGATGATATCGGGTTCGTTCTCCTCATCGTCGATCGCATAGCCTCGCTCCCTGGTGAGCCGCAGTTCCTCACGCAGGCTATCCAGCGACGTATGGGTGCGGTGCGTGACCGGGTCCAGTTGAAGCTGTGACAGGTATTGTTCCCGGGTCGGCTCGTCCAGGGCGCCCAGGTACGCCTTGCCCACCGAGGTGGAGTGCATGGGCACAGGCATGCCGATGTAGGAGGCCATGCGTACCGCCTCGGGTGATTCCACCTTGTCGACGAATGTCATATGGCAGCCGACTGGCACGCCGAGGTGCACGGTTTCGCCCGTCTCCCTGCCGATCGCCTTGAGCGTGCTGCGTGCCCGTTGCTGCAGACTGCTCTCGGCGATCGTCTGTTGCGCCAGGCGAAGAATCTCCCGTCCCAGAACGTATTCGCCGCCGAGGGGGTTGCGCTCGATGAAGCCCTCCTGCTCGAGGGTGTTGAGCAACCGGTACACCGTGGGTCGAGGCAGTCCCAACCGTCGTTGAATATTGCCGGCGCTGGCATGTTCGGACAGCTCGGGAATGACCTGAAGCAGCCGCAACCCCTTGGTCACGGCGGCGGCTCCCTGCACGGCGGGCCGCGTCTGTTTCGTCTCGGTTTGGTCGTTCATACCCGGCCTCTACTACCAATGTCTAACGAATGTTCGGCGTCTAATCATTTGACGCCCTCTCCTGATCCTCTTAACTTCCCTAGGGCATTGTCCATATTATGAATCAATAGTCCACTATGTGGACAAAAGAGGTGCCCAATGTCGCAAGACGACCACCAGCGCATGCCGTATCAGTATCCCCAGCCCGCCGAGGCGTCAACGGAAATCGTCGTTCCCCAGGCGATTCCCGAAGACGAGCGCGTATGGGTGCCACAGGCAGAAAACGTCGATTTTCGGCCGCTGTGCCTGAATGCCTCCCAGGGCTACTGGGTCAACCTGCTGCGAGTTCGCAAGTCCGGCGTGCTGAGCCGGCATCGCCACCCCAACCCCGTGCACGGGGTGGTGCTCAAGGGCCGCTGGCGCTACCTGGAGCATGACTGGGTGGCGGAGGAAGGCAGCTATGTCTACGAGCCCCCCGGCGAGACCCACACGCTGGTCGTGGACGAGGACGTCGAGGAGATGATCACCCTCTTCCAGGTCAACGGCGTGATGTATTACGTCGATCCTTGGGGCAAGCATCTGGGCTTCGAAGACGTCTTCACCAAGATCGATATGTGTCGCCAGCATTACGAAGCCTGTGGCCTCGGCGGGGATTTCGTCGACCAATTCATTCGCTGAGTGCCCACGGGCGCTCGCGCTTCTCGCCAACACGACAACCTATAACAACACCAGCCATAACAATCAGCGTTGAAGGAGCCTCAGCATGATCTTCCACAACAAGTCGCTCGTCCTGTCCGCCGGCCTGCTGTCCGCCATGTTTGCTGCCGGGTCGGTCCAGGCCGCCTATCCTGAAAAGCCGATTCAATTGATCGTGCCCTGGTCCGCCGGCGGTGGCACCGACGCGGTGGCACGCCAGCTGGCCAGCGGCCTCGAGGAGGCGCTGGGCCAGCGCGTCAATGTAGTGAACCGCACCGGTGGCGGCGGCATCGTCGGTCATACCGCCATGACCATGGCCGAACCCGACGGCTATAGCCTGGGGCTGGTGACCGCCGAGATAAGCACCTACCGGAATATCGGCACGGCGCCAATCTCCTACGAGGACCTCGCGCCTGTCGCCATGGTCAACCTCGATGCCGCGGCCTTTAGTGTGGCAGCCGACGCCCCCTGGAGCGATCTGGAATCGGTCCTCGCCGATATCGAGGAAAACCCAGGGGCCTATACGGTCTCCGGCGCTGCGCCTGGCGCCGCCTATCATCTCGCCTTCTCCGGCTTCCTCAACCAGCAGGGCATCGATCCGAACGCGGTCACGCTGGTGCCCAGCGAAGGGGCGGCCCCCGCCATGCAGGAAGTGGTCGCGGGCGGGGTGAACTTCGTCTTCTCGTCGCTGCCCGAATCCGAGTCCATGCGCGAGGCGGGGCGGGTCGAGACGCTGGCGGTGTTCGCCAACGAACGCCTCGAGGCCTTTGCCGATATCCCGACCTCCGGGGAAATCACCGGCGAACCCTGGGCGGCGGGTACCTGGCGGGGCCTGGTGGGGCCGGACGGGCTGCCTGATGAGGTGGTCGAGACCCTGGCCGATGCCACCCAACGCGTCTACGAATCGCAAGAATTCCAAGACTTCATGGCCAGTCGTGGTTTCGGCGTCGAGTGGCTGGGCCCCCAGGCCTTCGGCGACTTCATGGCCGAGGCCGATGCCAACAACGCCGAGATCATCGACAAACTCGGGTTGGGCGAATAAGCCTCGTCCGACCACACGCGACAGGATTCGAGATGCGCATCAATGATCTCGTGCTCGGGCTGGTGATGGCGCTGCTCGGCGCGATCACCGTCCTCGCCTCCCGAGACTTTTACACGCTACCGCGCCAGGACTTTGGCGCGGGTACCTTTCCCACCCTGATCGGCAGCCTGCTGATCGTGCTGGGGCTATTGCTGGCGCTGCGCGGATGGCTGCGCCGCGGTCCGCTGTTCGTCTGGCAGGGAACGGTCGCGCCCTCGCGGACCCTGATCTGCCTGGGGGCGGTGGTGGCCGCGGTGAGCGGCTATGTGTGGCTCACGCCGCTCCTCGGCTTTCCCGTGTTGGCCATGGCGATGCTGACCGTGTTGATCGGCTGGCTGTCGAGGGGACGCTGGGGGTTGGCCGTGGCGGTGGCGGCCGTGGTCACCCTGCTGATCTGGCTGGGCTTCGCCATGCTCCTGCACGTGCCGCTTGATCTGGGTTTCCTCGAGGGAGTGATCTACTGATGGCAGAATTACATCAAGCGTTGGCGATGGTTCTGGCCTGGGACGTGCTCGCGATCATCGTTGGTGCCTCGCTATTCGGGCTGTTCATCGGTGCCATTCCCGGCCTGACCGCCACCATGGCCACTGCCCTGCTGGTGCCGGTGACCTTCTTCATGGACCCGCTACCCGCCATCGCGGCCATCGTCTCGGCCACGGCCATGGCCATCGTCGCCGGTGACATTCCCGGGGCCCTGCTGCGCATCCCCGGCACCCCGGCCTCGGCCGCCTACACCGACGAGGCCTACCTGATGGGGCGTCAGGGCAAGATCGGCCAGGCGCTCGGCGTCAACCTCGTCTGCTCGGTGCTGGGGGGCATCGTCGGTGTCGCCATCCTGGCCTTCTGCGCGCCGATCGTGGCGGACTTCGCCCTTCAGTTCACCAGCGACGAGTATTTCTGGCTGGCACTGCTGGGGCTGTCCTGTGCCGTGCTGGTCTCCGGTGCCGATCCCCTCAAGGGCGCGCTCTCCATGCTCCTCGGCCTGTTGATCGCCATGGTCGGCATGGACAGCGTCTCCGGCCAGATCCGCTTCATCTTCGGCGTGCCGGAGCTGATGGGAGGTATCTCCATCCTGCCGGTGCTGATCGGGCTGTTCGCGGTGGCCGAGCTGCTGAGGCGCTTGCCGGAGATCGGGCGTGGCGCCTTGCCTACGCCGCCGCCGGTCAAGCGCCCCTTCGCCGGAGTCGCGGGGCTGGTCTGGCGCTACAAGGGCGGAGTGGCCCGCAGCAGTGTCCTGGGTACCCTGATCGGCGCCTTGCCTGGTGCGGGGGCGGATATCGCCTCCTGGATCAGCTATGCCATCTCGCGTCGTCTTTCCCGGACGCCGGAGAAGTTCGGCACCGGTCATCCCGAGGGGCTGGTCGCGGCCAGCTCGGCCAACAACGCCGCCTTGTCGGGAGCCTACGTCCCGGCACTGGTGTTCGGGATTCCCGGCGACACCATCACCGCCATCATTATCGGCGTGCTGATGATGAAGGGGGTGACGCCGGGCCCGGATGTCTTCACCACCGATGCCGCCCTGGTCAACGCCATCCTGCTGTCCTTCCTGATCGCCAACCTGCTGTTGCTGCCGCTGGGACTGCTGGCGGTGCGTGGTGCCCGCCACATCCTGTCGGTGCCGGCCAGCGTGCTCTATCCGTTGATCCTGCTGTTCTGCATCGTCGGTGCCTACGCCGCCAACAACAGCATGCTCGATGTCTGGTTGATGCTGGGGCTGGGGCTGATCGCCTATGTGCTGGCCGAGAACGACTTCCCCATCGGCCCGATGATCCTGGCGGTCATCCTGGGGCCGGTGGTGGAAAGCAACTTCATGCGCTCGATGATCAAGTCCGGTGGTGATCTGTCGGCGTTGTTCGAGCGGCCCATCGCCGCCGGGCTGGGCGGCCTGGCGATCTTGGTGTGGCTGGCCATCATCGGCTCCACTCTGTGGGCGACACGACGCACGGCGCGTCACCACCTTTCCACCTGATTCCCACCTTCTAACCCACCGAAATCGAGGAGTGCCATGAAAACCCTAGTCGTCATTGGAGGTAGCTCGGGCATCGGCAAGGCGATCGCCGAGGCGTTTGCGGCCCGCGGAGACGAAGTACACGTGACGGGCGTCGAGCCCCCGGAGGACATGCGCGTCGAGGGGGTGGCCGGTCGCCATCGCCTGGATGTCCGTGACGAGGCGGAGGTAAGCCGATTCTTCGAGCGCTTCGAGCGCCTCGATGCTCTAGTGAATTGTGCTGGGGTCATCCAGCGCGAGGGCCGAGAGTTCACTCCCGAGGGCTTCGCGACCGTGGTGGATATCAACCTCAACGGCTCGCAGCGCTGCTGCCAGGCGGCACACGGCGCCCTGAAGGCCGCCGGCGGCTGCATCATCAACACCGCCTCCATGCTGTCCTTCTTCGGCAGCGGCCAGGCGCCTGCCTATTCGGCCTCCAAGGGTGGCGTCGCCCAGTTGACCCGCTCGCTGGCGATCGCCTGGGCCGCCGACGGCATCCGTGTCAATGCCTTGGCCCCCGGCTGGATCGCCACCGATCTGACCTCGGCGCTGACCCACAACAGCGAGCGCTCGGCGGAACTGGTGGGTCGCACGCCCATGGCGCGCTGGGGAGAGCCGGCGGACATCGCCGGCCCGGCGCTGTTCCTGGCCTCGCCGGAGGCGCGCTTCGTGACCGGCGTGATCCTGCCGGTGGACGGCGGTTATTCGGCCCGTTGAGTGCGACGGATGTGAGGACAACCGCATGAGCAAAACCGAATCGCCCGCCGATGCCACCACCGCAAGACTGCCTCGCTACGATTTTCGTCACAAGGTCGCCGTGGTGACCGGCGGCAGTCGTGGACTTGGGCGTGCCATCGTCGAGCGTCTCGAGCGAGATGGCGCCAGCGTCTGGGTGCTGGATGTCGCCCCCGATACGACAGCACCGCGCCAGTTGGTGGCCGATGTCACCGATCCCGAGGCGCTGGCTCGATGCGCCGAGACCATTCGGGCACAGAGCGGAGGGATCGACATCTTGGTCCACAGCGCCGGCATGGCCGGCGCCACGGCCCCCTTGGTGGAAAGCGATCCGAAGACCTGGCGGCGGGTCGTCGATATCAACCTGGTCGGCGCCTTCGAGGTGTGCCGCTGTTTCGTCCCCCATCTGCTGGAACGGCCGCGTGCCTGGCTGGTGAACCTGGCATCGCTGGCGGGCAAGGAGGGCACGCCCAACGCCTCCGCCTACAGTGCGGCCAAGGCCGGAGTGGTGGCCCTGACCAAGTCGCTCGCCAAGGAGCATGCCACCACCGCGCTGCGCATCAACGCCCTGGCCCCGGCGGCCATCGACACCGAGCTGCTCGGCCAGATGAGCCCGGATCATGTCCAGACCATGATCGACAAGTCGCCACAGGGGAGATTGGGGCGGCCGGACGAGGTGGCCGAGATGGTGGCCTGGATGGTGTCGGAGGCCTGCAGCTTTCAAACCGGGGCCGTGTTCGACCTGTCCGGTGGCCGGGCGGTGTATTGATCGATACCCACCAGGATCGTGCTGCCAATCGCAGGCCGCGGCCTGGTCGGAAACATCACATGAAGGAGAGACACGATATGGACCTGAACATCGCCGGACGCTGGGCCGTGGTGTGCGCCGCCAGCAAGGGGTTGGGTCGAGGGTGCGCGCGCGCTCTGGCCAGGGAAGGCGTCAACCTGGTGATCAATTCGCGCAGCGAGGACGCCCTGCAGGCGGCCGCCCAGGAACTGATCGCCCTCAATGGCGAGATCGAGGTGCGCCCCGTGGCCGGCGATATCGGTAGCGAGGCGGTGCGTGCCGCGGTGCTGGCGGCCTGTCCGAGGGTCGATATCCTGGTCACCAACAACGGTGGGCCCCCGCCGGGGGACTTTCGCGACTGGGAACGCGATGACTGGTTGCAGGCGGTGGAGGCCAACATGCTGACGCCGATAGAGCTGATCAAGGCGACCGTGGATCGCATGGCGGACAACGGGTTCGGGCGAGTCGTCAACATTACCTCGGGGGCCGTGAAGGCGCCCATCGATAGTCTGGGGCTTTCCAACGGGGCGCGGGCGGGCCTCTCCGGTTTCGTCGCGGGCCTGGCGCGTCAGCCACGACTGGCGAGCCGTAACGTGACGATCAACAACCTGTTGCCGGGTAGCTTCGATACCGAGCGTCTTCGCAGCGGGCTCGCCGGGGCGGCCGAACAGGGGCACCAGACGCTCGAGGCGGTGCGCGAGCAACGCCTCCAGGGCATTCCGGCGCGGCGTTTCGGCTCCGCGGACGAATTCGGTGCCTTCTGCGCCTTTATGTGCAGCGGCCAGGCCGGCTACCTGACCGGGCAGAACATCCTCCTCGACGGCGGCGGCTACCCCGGGACCTTCTAGTTCCCGGACCTCAGCCGCCGTGCTGGCGGTAGACCAGCGCCACTTGGTCGAGGAACAGCCGGAATAGCTGCGACTGGCTGGAGACCTCGAGGCGCTGGTAGATGTGCTGGCGGTGCACCTTGGCGGAGCCGTCGCTGATGTCGAGCTTGCGGGCCGCCGACCTAGTGGAGTGGCCGGCCAGCAGCAGCCGGACGATCTCCCGCTTGCGCTGTGCCAGGGCCACCTGCCGAAGCTGTCGAAGGCCGCCTCCACCGGCTCGCACTCCTCCAGTCGGGCCTGCGGGCCGTGGCCCTGCCACTTCCGGTACTCGCCGAGCAGGTCGGCCAACACCGGGGCGATATGGCGCAGCGCCAGCATGGCGCGACGCATCACCCGGGGACCGTCGCCGCGGAAGCCCAGCGATACCGTCATAACGCGTCGGCATCGACCCGGGCGAACAGCCCGAACTCGTCGGACAGCTGGGCGCGACAGTCGTGGTGGTAGTCGTCGCTGCTCTAGAAGCGGTCCGGCGCCAGCTCGCTCAGCCGGCAGGCACCGTGCTGGGCCCGGACTACAACGCCGCGCATGCCGATCACTTCCACCTGGCCCTGCGCGGCTGGCGGGTCTGCCACTGAGTGCGATCAGCGCTCGTCGAGGTTGATGTCTTCCTCGTCGGTGGCCGCGCCGGTGGCGGCGCCCACGCCGCCGCCGATCACGGCGCCCTGGCTCACATCGCCGCCGGTCACGGCCGCCGCGCCGGCACCCACCGCGGCGCCCACGCCCGCACCGCTCGCGGCGCGTTCGCCCGTCGTCGTGCCGCAGCCGGCCAGGGCCAGGGTCAGCAGGGCGCCGAGGCTAAGCATCAGGGTCCGTTTCATGGGGTATCTCCTTCCGGTGCTGGAGGCTTCGTTGCAGGGGAGCCGGCCGCTACGCTGCCGGCCGTCGTTACCCATGGTGGTCGAATCCCTGCCGCGGTGCCAACTGTGGACGATCAACGACACCCCGCCCGGGGTGGCGGGATGGCCGTGCTGGCCTCATCATGAGACCGTCACCACAGAGAGCAGCCACGGGAGGCCACGACGACGCCATGCTGGGATTCCTTCAGGGAGCCGCCTACGGCCTGTTCCTGACCTGCCTGCCCTGGTGCCTGGCGGGGCTGGCCAGCCCGCGGCTGGCGCTGGCCGTCGAGCAGCCCAGCCGCTGGCAGGTGGTGGTGCGCTATGCCTTTCTGGTGCCCTTCCTCAGCCTGCTGATGTGGCTGACCTCGCTGTGGGGCGGCTTCGACCCCAGCCTCGGCGGCTGGCTGGCGGGGCTCGCCGCCATCGCCGTGGAGCTGCCGCTGGAACGGCGCTGGCGGCGTTTCCGGGCGAGGCGGCACAAGCGCCGGCTCGAGGAGATGCTGCGCGCCGAGGCCACCCGCCGCCGCCACGAGTCGGCCCGGGAGGCCGGCGTCAGCGAGCTCGATCCCGACCATCCGCCGGCCGACGCCGACGAGGTGGTGCAGGCGCTGTGCCGGGCCAAGCGGGCGCTGCTGGAGGTCGACCGTGCCGATCATGCCGCCCAGGTCGACCGCCTCTACAGCCGCTACGGCAACGTGCTGGAGGTCATGGCCTCGCGCTTCACGGCCGGCGAGCTGGCCCACGAGCGGGCCCGCTCGCTGGTGGTCGAGGTGTGCATGGGGGCGGTGGACAACTTCACCGCCATGGCCTCCCAGGCCCGCGGCGTGGCCGGCCTCGACGTCGACTTCATCCGCCGCCGCCTCGGCCATGAGGCCGGCAGTCTGTCGGCCAACGAGACCGACGCCCTGCGCCGCCGGCTGGCGCTGATCGAGGACACCGAGAAATCGCTGCGCCGGCTGGCGGCGCGCAACGAGGCGGCGCTGACCGCGCTGGACGACACCAGCGTGGCGCTGTCGCGCATCGTCACCGGCCGCCCGCGGGCCCGGGTCGGCGCCGACCAGGCCTGCGAGGAGCTGCGCCGCTTCATCGACGGCGCCGGGCGCTACGGCCGCGAGACCTGACCGGGCGCGCCGGATAGACTGGCGGCACGTCCTGGCCGCGATCATTCGCGGCAGCCACAGCCAGAGAAGACATGGCATCAGCGAGAGAAGAGGAGAGCCTGCCAATGACCGACGCGCCTCAGCCCGAGGGCAGCCCGCTGTCGCTGCCGCCCGTGGAACGCATCGCCGAGGAGCTGGAGCGGCCGGCGGCGGACGAGGCCGGGCGCGCCGCGGCGGACCCGCGGCTCGCCGCCATGGCCGAGGCCTTCGTGGCCGAGACCCTGGGCGACGAGGCCGAGGGCGCCGCCGCCCGCCAGCGTCGGGCGGTGGACGAGATGGGCCTCGAGCTCCAGCAGCAGGCCGCGCGCCAGAGCGAGATGCTCAAGACGCCGCTGCGCCAGCTGGCTCGCCACGGCGAGGAGGGCGGGCCGGTCGCCAAGGCGCTGGTGGCGCTGCGCGGCCGCATGGACGACCTAGACCCGCGCCATCATCGCCTCGAGCCCGGCCGCTTCGACCGGCTGCGTCGGCTGCTGCCGGGCGCCAGCAGCCGGCTGCAGCGCTACTTCCACCGCTTCGAGACCGCCCAGCAGGCGCTGGAGGCGATCATCGCCGATCTCCAGGGGGGGCGTGACATGCTGGAGCGGGACAACCTGACGCTGTCCGACGACCAGGAGGCCATGCGCGCCACCCTCGACCAGCTCGAGCGCCAGGTGTCGCTGGGGCGGCTGATCGACGAGCGCCTGATGGCGGCCCGCGACGAGATCGCCGACGACGACCGTCGCGCCTTCGTCGAGGAGGAGCTGCTGTTCCCGCTGCGCCAGCGCATCCTCGACCTCCAGCAGCAGCAGGCGGTGTGCCAGCAGGGCGTGCTGGCGCTGGAGGTGATCATCCGCAACAACCGCGAGCTGATGCGCGGCGTCGACCGGGCGGTCAACGTCACGGTGTCGGCGCTGAGCGTGGCGGCCACCGTGGCCCTGGCGCTGGCCAACCAGCGGCTGGTGCTCGACCGCGTCGAGTCGCTCAACGCCACCACCAGCGAGACCATCGCCGGCACCGCCCGGGCGCTGCGCCAGCAGGGCGTGGACATCCAGACCCGCGCCGCCTCCGCCAACCTCGACATGAAGGCCCTCGAGGGCGCCTTCGCCGACGTCATGGCGGCGGTCGACGACCTGGCGAGCTATCGCCGCGAGGCGCTGCCGCGGCTGGGCGAGCAGATCGAGCGGCTGGAGGGGCTGACCCGCGAGGGCGGCGACGCCGTGGAGCGCCTGGCCCGTGAATCCGGCGAGCCCGCGGGGACAGACAAGCGCTGATCCCGGCGTTGCCGGCCCCTTCGCCGCTTTTCCTTGCTGTTCTTGTCTCTCTGAGTGGGCCGCCCTCGAGGCCATCGAGGCGAGCGCGCGGCGTCTGAGGCGTCGCCGGCTGGACTATGCTGCAGGAGTGATGTTCGCGTCGCCGTGACGGCGCCCGGGATCGGCCCGTGGCGCCGACGTCGGGCGGCAGGGAGCGATCATGAACACCGCAGTACGCAACGTCTTCGTGGTGGGGCTGGACGACTTCAATCGTCAGCGGCTCGAGGGCCTGAAGGGGGCGGAGGACTGCCGCTTCCACGGCGTCATCGCCCCCGAGGCGGTCTACGACACCGAGGTCTTCGACATCGCCGCCATGCTCGACGAGTCCACCGCCCAGCTGGAGGCCTTCGACGGCACGGTGGACGCCATCGTCGGCTACATGGACTTCCCCGTCTCGACCATGCTGCCGATCCTCTGCGAGCGCTTCGGCACCCGCTCGCCGACGCTGTCGAGCCTGCTCAAGTGCGAGCACAAGTACTGGAGCCGGCGGGTGCAGCAGGAGGTCATCGCGGCGCACATCCCGGCCTTCACCGCCTTCGATCCCTTCGACGACGAGGCCCTGACGCGCATCGGCGAGCAGGGGCTCCACTTCCCGTTCTTCGTCAAGCCGATCAAGTCCTCCGGCTCGCGGCTGGGCTTTCGCATCGACACCCCGGAAGACTTCTACCATGCCATCGAGCGCCTCCGCGCCGAGATCGGCCTGATCGCCGATCCCTTCAACACCGTGCTCGAGCAGGCCCGGCTGCCGGGCGAGATCGCCGCCGTGGAAGGCCACTTCTGCATGGCCGAGGCGATCATCGGCGGCTGGCAGTGCACCGTGGAGGGCTACGTCTTCGAGGGCGAGGTGGTCAGCTACGGCATCGTCGACTCGCTGCGCTATCCCCAGGTGCTGAGCTTCTTCCACTACCGCTATCCGTCCGGGCTGCCCGAGGCCGTCCAGGCCATCATGCGCGAGCTGACCGAGCGGGTGATGCGCCACATCGGCTTCGACAACTCGGCGTTCAACATCGAGTTCTTCTGGGACGAGGTGCAGGACCGCATCTGGCTGCTCGAGATCAACACCCGGCTGTCGCAGTCGCACTGCGACCTGTTCGAGAAGGTCGACGGCGCCAGCCACCAGCAGGTCGCCGTCGACCTGGCGCTGGGCCGGCGGCCCGGCATGCCGCATCGCCGGGGCGAGTTCGCGGTGGCCGCCAAGTTCTTCTATCGGGTGTTCTTCGTCGATGCCGTGGCCGTCAGGGTGCCGAGCGACGAGGAGATCGCCGCCCTGGAGGCGGATTTCCCGGGCACGGTGATCCACCTGCAGGTGGCGCCCGGCCAGCGGCTGTCGACCCTGCCGGAGCAGGACAGCTACAGCTTCGCGCTGGCGCATGTCTGGATGGGCGCCGACGGCGCCGAGCGGCTGCTGGAGCACTACGAGCGCCTGGCGGCGCGGCTGAATTTCGAGTTCGAAGACATCGTGGGCTGAAGAAGGAGGGCAGCAGGATGCGCATCGTCGAGGACTTTTCCCGCAGGGTTCAGGAGCAGGAAACCTGGATTCCCATGGCCGACGGCACGCGCCTGGCGGCCCGCATCTGGCGGCCGCTGGACGCCGAGGAGCACCCGGTGCCGGCGATCCTCGAGTACCTGCCCTATCGCAAGCGCGACCTCACCGCCGCCCGCGACGTCCAGAGCCATTCCTACTGGGCCGGCCACGGCTATGCGGGGGTGCGGGTCGACATCCGCGGCACCGGCGAGTCCGATGGCGTGCTCACCGACGAGTACCTGCCCGAGGAGCTGGCCGATGGCGTGGCGATCATCGAGTGGCTGGTCGCCCAGCCCTGGTGCAGCGGCGAGGTCGGCATGATCGGCATCTCCTGGGGCGGCTTCAACGGCCTTCAGATCGCCGCCCTGCGGCCGCCGGCGCTCAAGGCGGTGATCACCCTGTGCTCCACCGACGACCGCTACGCCGACGACATCCACCACATGGGCGGCTGCCTGCTGGGCGACAACCTGTCCTGGGCCTCGACCATGTTCGACGGCAACGCCTGCCCGCCGGACCCGGCGCTGGTCGGCGACCGCTGGCGCGACATGTGGCTCGAGCGCCTCGACGGCAGCGGCCTGTGGCTGGCCCAGTGGCTCGAGCACCAGCGCCGCGACCACTACTGGAAACACGGCTCGGTGTGCGAGGACTTCGCCGCCATCCGCTGCCCGGTGTACGCCATCAGCGGCTGGGCCGACGGCTACTGCAACGCCGTCTTCCGCCTGCTGGCGGGGCTCGAGGTGCCGCGCAAGGGGCTGGTCGGCCCCTGGTCGCACAAGTATCCGCACCTGGGCGTGCCGGGGCCGGCCATCGGTTTCCTGCAGGAATCGTTGCGCTGGTGGGACCAGTGGCTCAAGGGGCGTGACACCGGGATCATGGACGAGCCGATGCTGCGGGTGTGGATGCAGGAGTCGGTGCCGCCCTCGGCGCGCTACGCCGAGCGACCGGGGCGCTGGGTGGCCGAGCCGAGCTGGCCGTCGCCGCGCATCGTGCCGGCATCGTTCCGCTTGAGCGTGGGCCACGACCTGCTGCCCGAGGCGCCGGACGCGGCGGGGGACGACGAGGTGATGACGCTGCGCTCGCCGCTCTCGGTGGGGCTCTACGCCGGCAAGTGGTGCTCCTACAACGCGCCGCCGGACCTGCCCCACGATCAGCGCGACGAGGACGGCGGCTGCCTGGTGTTCCAGACGCCGCGGCTGGAGGAGGCGATCGAGATCTGCGGCCAGCCCACGGTCGAGCTGGAGCTCGAGGCCGACCGGCCGGTGGCCATGGTGGCGCTGCGGCTGATCGACGTCGCCGAGGACGACAAGGCCACCCGGGTGTCCTACGGCCTCTTGAACCTGACCCATCGCGACAGCGACGAGCATCCCGAGCCGCTGGAGCCCGGCCGGCGCTATCGGGTGACGGTGGCGCTCAAGCACATCGCCCAGCAGTTCCCGGCCGGGCACGCGATCCGGCTGTCGCTGTCCACCAGCTACTGGCCGCTGGCCTGGCCGGCGCCGCGGCCGGTCACCCTGACCCTGTGCCCCGGGCGCAGCCGTTTGATGCTGCCGGTGCGCGCGCCGCAGACCGAGGAGGAGGCGGCGCTGCCGGCCTTCCTCGAGCCCGAGGGCGCGCCGCCGATCGCCAAGACCCTGATCCAGCCCACCCAGGAGAGCTGGCGGGTGATCCGCGACCTGGCCAACGACCAGACCACCCTCGAGGTGATCAACGACGAGGGCCGCTACCGGCTCGACGCCATCGACCTGGAGATCGCCGGGCGGGTCACCGAGCGCTACCGCTACTCCTACGGCAGCTACGACAGCGTCAGCGGCTGGACCGAATGGGAACGCACCTTCCGGCGCGGCGACTGGGAGGTGCGCACCCTGACCCGCACGCTGATGACCAGCGACCCGGACAGCTTCCGCCTGCGCGCCACCCTGGACGCCTGGGAGGGCGAGACGCGCATCTTCGCCCGCACCTGGGACGAGACGATTCCGCGGGATCTGGTGTAGCGGGGATAGGGGGCGTCCTCGATGGTCGGCGAGAGGCGCGGCTGCTATCTTGGCCTCTTTCGCGACAGGGATGCCCCGCCATGAGCGTGACCACCGCCGACGCGCCCGCGACGCCCCGGGCCTCGCGCAAGGAGATCCTGGGCTGGGCGATGTTCGACTTCGCCAACCAGGCCTACACCCTGCTGATCATCACCGTGGTGTTCGGCGAGCTGTTCACCACGGTGATCGTCGGCGACCGCGGCGACGGCTACCGGCTTGCCAACTTCCTGTGGAGCCTGGCGCTGGCGATCAGCTATCTGCTGGTGGTGATCACCGGGCCGCTGTGCGGGGCGGTGATGGACTACCGGGCGGAGAAGAAGCGCTTCCTGTTCGCCAGCTACGTGGTCACCATCGTCGCCACGGCGCTGCTCTACTTCGTCGCCCCGGGCCACGTGTGGCTGGGGCTGATCCTGATCGTGGTCTCGAACTACGCCTACTCCATGGGCGAGTCCTTCATCGCCGCCTTCCTGCCGGGGCTCGGGCCGCCGGAGTCGCTCGGCCGCATCTCCGGCTTCGGCTGGGCGCTGGGCTACGTCGGCGGGCTGTTCGCGGCCGGCTTCACCCTGGTGGTGCTGGGCGAGGCCAGCGCCGAGAACTTCGAGCGCATCCGCTGGGTCGGGCCCTTCGCCGCCGGCTTCTTCCTGGTCACCGCCATTCCCACCTTCCTGTGGGTGAAGGAGCGCGGCACGCCTCAGAACAGCGGCCTGTCCTACCGCACGATCGCCTGGCGGCGGGTCTCGACCACCCTCCACGAGCTGCGACGCTTCCGCGACCTGGCCATCTTCCTGGTGTCGCTGCTGTTCTCCATGGCCGGGGTCTACATCATCATCGCCTTCGCCTTCATCTACGGCGCCCAGGTGATCGGCTGGGACGAGTCGGTGCGCAACCTGATGTTCATCATCGTGCAGATCACCGCCGCCGCCGGGGCGATCGGCTTCGGCGCGATCCAGGACCGCATCGGCACCCGGGGGACCTACCTGATCACCCTGGTGCTGTGGGTGGCGGCGATCCTGGCGATCTGGGCCACGCCCGCGCTCACCGCCTGGCTGAACGCCGCGCTGGGCCTCGACTGGCAGGCCCAGCACCTGTTCCTGCTGGTCGGCTGCCTGGCGGGCCTCAGCCTGGGCTCGAGTCAGTCCGCCAGCCGTGCCCTGGTGGGGCTGTTTTCGCCGAGCCGCAAGGCCGCCGAGTTCTTCGGCTTCTGGGGCCTGGCCAACAAGCTCGCGGGGGTGGTGGGCATCGTCGCCCTGGGGTTGCTGCAGTCGGTGGTCGGCTTACAGGCCTCGATCCTGCTGTGTGCGGGGCTGTTCATCGTCGCCATCCTGATCTGCCTGTTCGTCGATCAGCACAGAGGCATGCGGGCGGCGAGAGAGTGGGAAGCCCGCAACGGTTCCGGCATATCCCACTCCAGCTAGTGTGGGGTATGCCGGGGCAAGCTGGAGCGAGGGGTTTTTGGCCATGGGTGAGGCGACCCTCGCCGAACGGGCTGGCCATGGATGGCCAGCACCGGTCCTGCAAGCGGAGCAGGACGCGAAAGCGCCGCAGGGCCAAAGTAGCGCCCAAGGATGGGTTCATAGCGCCCTCGCGCAAGCTTGCCCCGGCAAGGATGATCTTGCTTGTAGCCGTACTTCGTCTTCAGGCGGGGCGTTCGAGGGCGAACAGGTCGGTGGTGCGGCTGTAATCCGAGCCGGCCATGCGGCCGACCGGGCGCAGCGTCTCGATATCCACGTGGCGGCCGTCCCAGACCTCGGGCTCGGCGTGCACCGCGACCACCTCGGCGAGCACCAGGTTGCCGGCCAGCGGGCTGTCGCCGAAGCGGATCACCTCGCGCAGCCGGCAGCCGAAGGCGATCGGCGACGCGGCGATGCGCGGTACCCTGAGCTCGCCCATCGGCGCCTTGGCCAGCCCGGCGTGGTCGAACTCGTCCTCGCCGCGGGGCAGGCTGGCGCTGGTGGCGTTCAGCGCCTCGGCCAGCGCCTCGCTGCCGACGTGGATCACGCATTCGCCGACCTCGTCGAGGTTCTGAAGGGTGTCCTTGGCCTTGCCCTCGCCGTTGAGCAGCGGCGAGAAGGCCAGCACCGGCGGATTGACGCTGGCCACGTTGAAGAACGAGAAGGGCGCCAGGTTGGCGCGCCCCTCGGCGTCGACGGTGGCCACCCAGGCGATGGGGCGCGGGGCGATGGCGCCGGAGAACAGCCGGTAGATCGTGCCGGCCTCGAGGGCCTCGGCGGACAGGGCGTCGGTGGGCTGGGCATCGGCAGAGGCGTCGCTCATGATCGCTCCTTGAGGGTGAACGAAGGGTCTCATCCCAGCATGGGCGCCGGCGGGCGTCCAGTGTCATGATGGGCGCCGGACGACGGGAGGGCGGTGAATGAGCGAGCAGGGCGGTGGCGTGAGGCGTGCGGGGCTGGGCATGATGCTGGCCTTCTGGGCGCTGCTGATCGGGCTCGGCACCTGGTGGTTCCAGGGCTGGTTCGAGGCGCGGGAGAACCCCAACGCCAACCTCGCCGAGTCGCTGGATGGCGGCCCGCTGACGCTCGCGCGCAACGCCAACGGCCACTTCGTCGCCACCGGGCGCCTCAACGGCGAGCCGGTGACCATGCTGCTCGACACCGGCGCCACCCAGGTGGCCGTGCCCGCCGACCTGGCCGAGCGCCTCGACCTGCCGCGGCACGGCTCGGCCAGCTTCTCCACCGCCAACGGCCGGGTGCGCGGCCACCTGACGGCCCTCGACGAGGTGCGCCTCGGTGGGCTGGTCGCCCGCGACGTCCAGGGCTCCGTCGTGCCGGGCCTCGAGGGCGACACGGTGCTCTTGGGCATGAGCTTCCTCGGCCGCTTCGATCTGCAGATGCGCGGCGACACCCTGACTCTTCGGCTGCCCGAGAAGGGCAAGGGCTGAGTGCCGACGGGGCTCACCCGCCGGCGCGAGGCTGATACCATGGCGACCATGAACAGCGCCACGTCCGCCGCCGTGCTCACGGCCTCCCTGGACGACCCCTTCTACTACCTGGCGAACTTCCAGTGCGTGCTGGACTGGGTGGCCGCGCGCCACGCGGACCTGCTCTCCGAGCCCGAGCGCGCCTTCCTCGCCGACTTCCCGACCCTGCCCCGGGCCTCCCGGGCGCTGCTGGTGCGCATGGTGATGCGCAAGGGCGAGCACTTTCGCGTCTCGCGACTGGCCTACGACGAGATCGGCGACGCCGATGCCGCCCTCGGCCCGCTGATCGAGGCCGGCTGGGTCGAGGCCGCGCCTCCGCTTTCCCTCGGCGAGCTGTTTCGCCAGCTGCGCCTGGCCGAGCTCAGGCGGGCCTTCGCCGACGAGATCGCCGCGGCCGGCCTGCCGAAAAGCGTGGCCAAGGGCGCGCTGCACGCGGCCCTGGCCGAGCGCGGGCTCGAGCCCCGGCGACTGGAGGACTGGTGGCCATCGGCCCCGGATCGCGTGGTGCGCCTGACCCTGATGGAGCGCTGCGATCGGCTCAGGCTGATGTTCTTCGGCAACCTGCGCCAGGACTGGGCGGAGTTCGTGCTCGCCGAGCTCGGCCTGCAGCGCTTCGAGAGCGTGCCCTTCGGTCCGGAGTCCCGCGCCTTCCAGCGTCGCGACGAGGTCGACGCCTACCTGGCCCTGCACCGGCTGCGCGAGCGCCTCGACGACGGCGAGTGCCCGGCGGCGCTGGCCGTCGAGGTGCCGCCGGCGCCCGACAACGCCTGGCTGGCCGCCCGCCGCTCGCGGCTGCTGCTGAAGCTGGGCCGCGAGGCCGAGCGAAGGGGCGAGGCCGAGGCGGCGCTCGACGCCTATGCCGCCGCCGGCCTCGGCGAGGCGCGCGTGCGCCGGCTGCGCCTGCTCGAGCGACGCGGCGAGTTCGCCCTGGCCCATCGGCTGATCGAGGCGGCCGAACCGGTGGACGAGGCCGAGCGCCAGGCGCTGGCCCGGCTGCACCCGCGGCTGTGCCGCAAGCTGGGTCTGCCATCGCCGCCCCACGAGCCGGAGCCCGTGCCCGAACGGCTCGACCTGGTGCTTTCAGCGTCTCCCGGCGGCGTCGAGCGCGCGGTGGCCGAGCACCTGGCCACGCCCCAGGCGCCGGTGCACTTTGTGGAGAACGCCCTGATCACCGGGCTGTTCGGCCTGCTGTGCTGGGACGCGATCTTCGCGCCGCTGCCCGGCGCCTTCTTCCACCCCTTCCACACCGGGCCCGCCGATCTCCACCGCGAGGACTTCGTGGCCCGACGCCGCGACCTGTTCGACGCCTGCCTGGCCGAGCTCGACGACGGCCGCCATCGCGAGACCGTCCGCACACGCTTCGGCGAGAAGCAGGGCCTGGCCTCGCCCTTCGTGCACTGGGGGGCGCTCGACGAGGCGCTCCTCCAGCGCGCCCTGGCCGCCATCCCGCCGGCGCATCTGCGTGCCCTGTTCGAGCGGCTGCTCGACGACCCGCGGGCCAATCGCGCCGGGCTGCCCGATCTGATCCAGTTCTTCCCCGAGGATGAGCAAGGAGAAGGCGGCGTCGGCTATCGGCTGATCGAGGTCAAGGGCCCCGGCGACCGGCTGCAGGACAACCAGCGCCGCTGGCTGGCCTTCTTCCACGCCCATGACATCCCGGTGGCGGTCTGCCACGTGAGATGGGAGGGCGCGTGAGCGAGGCGGGCCGGCGCGTCGCCGTCCGGGCGCTGTGCGAGTTCACCGCCCGCGAGGGCGACCTGGACCATCGCTTCACCCCGGCGCCGAGCGCCCGGGAGGGCATCGAGGGCCACGCCCGGGTGCAAAGCCGGCGCGGCGACGGCTTTGAAGCCGAGGTGGCGCTGTCCGCCGACGTCGCCGGCCTGACCGTGTGCGGCCGCGCCGACGGCTTCGACCCCGCGGCCAAGCGCCTGGAGGAGATCAAGACCCATCGCGGCAGCCTCGAGCGCATGGCCGCCAACCAGCGCGCCCTGCACTGGGCCCAGGCGGAGGCCTACGGGGCGCTGCTGTGCGCCGAGCGCGGCCTTGAGTCGATCACCCTGGCGCTGGTCTACCTGGATATTGCCACCGGCCGCGAGACCGTGCTGACCCGGGAGGCCAGTGCCGCCGAGCTGTGGGCGCGGCTCGAGGCCCACGCCCGGGCCTACGCGGCCTGGGCCGATCAGGAGGCCCGGCATCGCGCGGCGCGGGACGCGGCCCTCGGCGCGCTGGCCTTCCCCCACGGCGACTTTCGCCCCGGCCAGCGGACCCTGGCCGAAGACGCCTACCGCGCCGCCGCCACCGGCCGCTGCCTGCTGGCCGAGGCGCCCACCGGCATCGGCAAGACGCTGGGTACCCTCTATCCGCTGCTCGCCGCCATGCCCCGCCAGGGCCTCGACCGGCTGGCGTTTCTGACCATGAAGACCCCGGGGCGGCGGCTGGCGCTGGACGCCCTGACGGACCTGGGCGCCGACCGCGACTCCGAGCGACTGCCGCTGCGGGTGCTCGAGCTGGTGGCGCGCGACAAGGCCTGCGAGCATCCCGATCGCGCCTGCCACGGAGAATCCTGCCCGCTCGCCCAGGGCTTCTTTGATCGGCTGCCGGCGGCGCGCCGCGACGCCGTGGCCCGCGGCTTCTGGGATCGCGCGTCGCTGCGCGCGCTGGCCCTCGAGCACGGCGTCTGCCCCTACTACCTGGGCCAGGAGCTGGCCCGCTGGGCCGACGTGCTGGTCGGCGACGTCAATCACTACTTCGACGACGGCGCCCTGATCCACGGCCTGGCCCAGGCCGAGGGTACGCGGCTCGGCGTGCTGGTGGACGAGGCCCATAACCTGGTCGACCGGGCCCGCGGCATGTACAGCGCGGGGCTGGATCAGCGCCGGCTCAACCGGCTGCGCAAGGGCGCGCCGCCGGCGCTGTCGAGGCCGCTGTCGCGGCTCGCGCGGCGCTGGCAGGACCTGCTGCGCGAGGCCGAGGAGCGGGAGTGGCAGGCGCTGGACGAGGTGCCGGGCGGGCTGCTCGGCGCCCTGCAGCAGGCGGTGGCGGCGATCACCGACTACCTGGGCGAGCATCCCGCCGGGGCCGATCCGGCGCTGCAGGAGTTCCTGTTCGAGGCGCTGGCCTTCGCCCGGCGCGCCGAGACCTTCGGCGAGCACTCGCTGTGCGAGCTCGAGCGCCACGGCCGCGGCCGGGCCAGGCTTTCGATCCGCAACCTGGTGCCGGCGGACTTCCTGGCGCCGCGCTTCCGCGCCGCCCGCTGTGCGGTGCTGTTCTCGGCGACCCTGAGCCCGCCGGGCTATCATCGCGACCTGCTGGGCCTGCCCGACGATACCGTCATCCGCAGCGTGCCCGCGCCCTTCGTCGCCGAGCAGCTGGAGGTGCGGCTGCGCCGCGACGTCTCGACCCGGCTGCGCGATCGCGAGGCGTCGCTTTCGCCCATCGTCGCCGAGCTGGCCGGCCAGTACCGGCGCCGCCCCGGCCACTACCTGGCCTTCTTCAGCAGCTTCGCCTATCTGGAGGCGGCGCTTTCGCGCTTCCGCGAGGAATGCCCCGAGATCCCGGTGCGCGCCCAGCGGCGCGGCATGAAGGAAGACGAGCGCGAGGCCTTCCTGGCCGGCTTTGCGCCCGGCGAGACCGGCATCGCCTTCGCGGTGCTTGGCGGCGCCTTCGCCGAGGGCATCGACCTGCCCGGCGAGCGGCTGGTGGGCGCCTTCGTGGCGAGCCTCGGCCTGCCGCCCTTCGACGCCTACCATGCGGCGCTGGAGGCGCGGCTGGAGACGCGCTTCGGCCGCGGCTTCGACTACGCCTACCGGGTGCCCGGCATGATCAAGGTGGTGCAGGCCGCCGGCCGGGTGATCCGCGGCCCCGATGACCGCGGCGTGGTGGTGCTGATGGACGACCGCTTCGCCCGGGCCGAGAATCTCGCCCTGCTGCCCGACTGGTGGCGGCTGGCGACCTGAGCTGCGCCGCACGATGTCGCTATGCCGCTCTTGCCGACGAGGACACGCCGATGACCCGAACCCGCCATGAACGCCCCACCTTCCAGCTGCGGCTGGTCGCCGACCGCGACGTGGTGCTGGGGCCCGGCAAGATCGACCTGCTGGCGGCGATCGCCCGGGAGGGCTCGATCACCGCGGCCAGCCGTGCGCTGAACATGAGCTACAAGAAGGCCTGGCAGCTGATCGAGACCATGAATCGCCACTTCCCGAGCGAGGTGATCGCCACCAGCACCGGCGGCAGCACCCGCGGCGGGGCCGAGCTCACGTCGCTGGGCGAGGAGCTGCTGGCGCGCTACCGGGCGATCGAGCGCCGCCTCGACCCCGAGGCCTGCGACGATGCCCGGGCGCTGCTCGCGCTGATGGCGGGGGAGGCATAGGCGGCCGTCGACAGGTTTCGGAGGGCGCTGTGCCCCCTTCCCTGGGCGCCTGCTTCGCTCACGCGTCCTGCTCCGCTTGCAGGACCTGTGCTGGCCATCCATGGCCAGCCCGTTCGAAGCAGTGCTTCTCACCCATGGCGTAGGACCCTCGCTTCGACCTGCCCCCGGCCTTCTGTGCGCGTGTCTTCGTGCTTGCCCGGGCGTTCATCGAGCGCTAACGTTCCGTTGTTTCCAGCAAGACATAACGGGAGTCTTCATGCCGTCGTGCACCGCTCGTCATCCGCTGCGCGTCCTCGGCGCCGGCCTCGTCCTGGCGCTGGGCGCCGCCGTCGTGCCGGCCCGGGCCGAGCCCGACGCCAAGGTGCACATCTTCGCCGCCGCCTCGCTCACCGATGCCCTGGACAGCGCCATCGCGCGCTTCGAAGCGAGCCACGACGTCGACGTGGTGCCGGTCTATGCCTCCTCGTCCACCGCGGCGCGCCAGGTCGCCCGGGGCGCGCCGGCCGACCTCTATTTCTCCGCCAACGAGCAGTGGATGGACTGGCTGGGCGAGCAGGGCATCGAACTCGCCGAGCGGGCCGACCTGCTGCAGAATCGCCTGTCGCTGATCGCCGCCGCCGACGAGCCGGCGTCCTTCACCCCCGGCAAGGGCACGCCGCTCGGCGCGCTGCTGGCCGACGGCGAACGCCTGTCGGTGGGCGATCCCGACCACGTGCCGGCCGGCATCTACGCCCGCCAGGCGCTCGAGTCCCTCGGCGAGTGGGAGGCGCTGGCCCCGCGCCTGGCCCGGGCCGACAACGTGCGCGCCGCCCTGGCGCTGGTCGAGCGCGGCGAGGCGCCGCTGGGCATCGTCTATCGCACCGACGCCCTGGCCAGCGACCGGGTGCACGAGCTGGGCCGGTTCCCTCGCGACAGCCACCCGGCGATCCGCTATCCGGTGGCGCTGATCGACCCGCCGGCCGATGACGCCGCCGAGGTCTTCCGCGCCTGGCTGGGCGGCGCCGAGGCCCGGGCCATCTTCACCCGCTTCGGTTTCGACGCCGCCGGCGCCGAGCCGGCCGCCGACGGCGCCGAGGGCTAGTCGATGCTGTCGCCGGTGGAGGTCGAGGCCATCCTGATCAGCCTGCGCGTGGCGGGCACCGCGGTGGCCTGGATCCTGGTGCCGGGCATCGCCCTGGCGTGGCTGATGGCGCGCCGCGAGTTCCGCGGCAAGGCGCTGCTCGACGGCGTGCTGCACCTGCCGCTGGTGCTGCCGCCGGTGGTGGTCGGCTATCTGCTGCTGCTGTCGCTGGGCCGCCAGGGCTGGCTGGGCCGGTGGCTGAACGAGTGGTTCGCGGTGAGCCTGCCCTTCAGCTGGCAGGGCGCGGCGGTGGCCGGCGGGGTGATGGCCTTCCCGCTCTTGGTGCGGGCCGTGCGGCTGTCGCTGGAGGCGGTGGACGTCGACCTGGAGGCCGCGGCCAGCACCCTGGGCGCCGGCCGCCTGCGGGTGCTGTTCACCATCACCCTGCCGCTGGCGCTGCCGGGGCTCCTGACCGGCACCGTGCTGGCCTTCGCCCGGGCGCTGTCGGAGTTCGGTGCCACCATCACCTTCGCCGCCAACATTCCCGGCGAGACCCGCACCCTGCCGCTGGCGCTCTACACGCTGATCCAGACCCCCGGTCAGGAAGGCGCGGCGGCGCGGCTGTGTGCGCTGTCGGTGGTCATCGCCATGGTCTCGCTGGTGGCCTCGGAGTGGCTGGCCCGGCGGGCCCGACGCCGGCTTCGCCAGCGCGATGGATGAAGGCCCCCTGCGCAGCGATGAGCTATTCCGGCGCCAAGTCGAGCGAGGGCGCTATGAACCCTTCCATGGGCGCTACTTTGGCCCTGCGGCGCGCTCGCGTCCTGCTCCGCTTACAGGACCGGTGCTGGCCATCCATGGCCAGCCCGTTCGGCGAGGGTCACTTCACCCATGGCCAAAAACCCCTCGCTCTGGCTCGTCCCCGGCGCTCATCACGACCCGAATGGGTAAGGAGTCTTGAGAGGATGCCATGTCATATGTGACCGCCGCCCATGACGGCGCCGCCGGCGAGCGCTCGGCGCTGACCCTGGACGTCGAGCAGCGCCTCGGCGACTTCTCGCTGTCGGCGTCGCTGGCGCTGCCTGCGAGCGGCGTCACCGCGCTGTTCGGTCCCTCCGGCAGCGGCAAGACCAGCCTGCTCAGGATGATCGCCGGGCTCGATGCGCCGCACCGCGGGGCGATCCGCCTCGGCGACGAGACGCTGGTGGACACCGCGCGTGGCGTTCGGGTGCCGCCGCACCGGCGTCATCTGGGCGTGGTGTTCCAGGAGCCGCGGCTGTTTCCCCACTACCGGGTGCGAGGCAATCTCGCCTACGGCATGCGCGGCGCCGGGCGCGAGCGCTTCGATGCCGTGGTCGAGCTGCTCGGCATCGGCGCGCTGCTGGAGCGTTTCCCGGCCACGCTGTCCGGCGGCGAGGCGCGCCGGGTGGCGATCGGCCGGGCGCTGCTCAGCGAGCCGCGGCTGCTGCTGATGGACGAGCCGCTGACCGGCCTCGACGGCGCCCGCAAGCAGGAGCTCCTGGACTACATCGCGCGGCTGGCCGGCGACATCGACATTCCCATCGTCTACGTCAGCCACGATCCCGACGAGCTGACCGCCATCGCCGACCACCTGGTGCTGCTCGAGCAGGGCCGGGTGGTCGCCGACGGCCCGCTGGACGCGCTGCTGCAGCGCTTCGAGCTCACCGAGCGGCTGGGCGGCTTCGATGCCGCGACCCTGGTCATGGCGACGGTGGAGGAACACGACCCGCACTATGCGCTGAGCCGGCTGCGCCTGGCCGACGGCCAGCGGCTGACGCTGCCCGCGGTGGACGCCGCGCCCGGCACGCGGCTGCGGCTGCGCATCCCGGTGCGCGAGGTGGCGCTGGCATTGGACGAACCCGGCGTCATCAGCTATCGCAACCGGCTGCGCGCGACGGTCGAGGAGATCGGGCCGTCGCGGCCCGGGCAGGCCGCCGTGGAGCTGCGCCTGCGGCTCGGTGAGAAGGGTGCCGACGAGCAGAGGCTGCGCGCGCGGCTGACCCGCAAGTCCCTCGACGAGATGGGACTCGAGCCAGGCATGTCGGTCATCGCCCTGGTGCGCAGCGTGGCCTTTGATACCCGGCGGCCCTAGGCTTTTACGAAAAGTGCCTGCGCTCGCCCATACGGCGTTAAAAATCGGCTCAAAGTACTCATTTACAGCTTGTAAACTCCGCCTTTTCACCGAGTTTTGCCTTGTCTGGCCTTCGCTCGTCGACTTTTCGCACAAAGCCTGGATAAGGCTCTAGAAGTACGTCTCCCAGGTGTCGACGACGGTCAGGCCGTCGTCGACGAGGTGGATCAGCCGCCACTTGTCGAAGGTCAGGCAGGGGTGGGAGGCGCCGAAGGCGACCACGTCGCCCACGCGCACGTCGCCGGCATCTTCCGGCAGGGCGACGAAGGTGTGCTGATCCATCTGCCTGGTGACGTCCCAGCCCGCCACCGACAGCGGCGCCTCGACGCGGCCGCCTTCCCGATAGCGCACCAGCGGCTCGGGCAGGCGGTCGCCGCCGATATCGCGCTTGCCGAGCGCCACGATGGCGAGCCCCGGCTCCGGCAGCGACTGCACCTGGGCGTAGACCGTGAGCGCCGGGCGCAGGCCCTCGTGCAGGTCCGGGCGACGCGCCAGCACGCCGCGCTGGGCCTCGCGGTAGAGGCCGTGGTCGTGCACCACGTAGCAGCCCGGGCGCAGCACCGGGGTGAAGCGGCCCTCGAGGCCGCCGTCGCGGAAGGCCTCGGCGATCAGGTCGTACCAGGCCGAGCCCGAGGCGGTGACGATCGGCGATGCGACGCCGAACAGTCCCTCGTCCGCCAGCCGGTGAAGGTTCTCCACCAGCCGCTCGGCGTAGGCGCGAATCCTCGCCGCCGGATCGTCGCCGTGGACCACGCCCTCGTAGCCCTCCAGGCCGGCCAGCGTCAGCCCCGGCCGTGCGGCGATGTCCCGGGCCAGCGCCGCGATCTGCGCGTCGTCTCGGCAGCCGCAGCGTCCACCGGCCACGCCCGCCTCGATCAGCACCGGCAGCGTCAGGCCGGCGCTGGCGAAGGCCTCGTCCAGCTCCGCCACGTTGTCGTGGCCGTCCACGGTCACGTAGAGCTCGGCGCCGGCGCGCATCAGGTCGACGGCGATCGCCATGTTGGCGCGGCCGATGAGCTGGTTGGCCAGCAGCAGGCGGGTGGCGCCCTCGGCGAAGGCGGCGCGGCACTGGGGCAGGGTGGCCAGCGTGATGCCCCAGGCGCCGGCCTCGAGCTGGCGGCGAAACAGCGCCGGGGTCATGGTGGTCTTGCCGTGGGGCGCCAGCCGCGCGCCGTGGCGCTCGGCGAAGGCCTGCATCCAGGCCAGGTTATGGGCCAGCGGCGCCTCATGGATCACCGCGGCGGGCAGGCTGACGTCGGCCAGCAGGTCGCGGCCGGTCTCCCGGGTGCCCTTGTGATGGCTCATGGGGTCTCCTGTCACGTGGTGCCGCGCCGCTCCGGTGGGCGCTCGGGCGCGGTGGTGGCGATGTCCTCGTCGGCCTCGAACAGCTCCTCGAGCTCGCGGGCGGCCTGCTGGATGGTCTGGATCTGCTCGCGCTTGTTGCCGAACGATTCGAGCTGGCGCTCCAGGGCCCGCTCGTCGTGGGGGCGGAAGGTCTCCACGGTGTGCTGGGCCTGCTCGCGGGAGATGCCGACGCCGACCAGCACCTCGCGGGTCAGCTCCAGGCTCGCCGGCAGCAGCTCGCGGATGATGTAGGTGACCTCGGCGCGCATCAGCAGCTGGGCGTGGTAGCGGTCCCGCGCCCGGGCGTAGACGCGCAGGTGCGGGAAGCGCCGCTTGACCCGCTGGACGATGCGCATCGAGGTCTCGATGTCGCCGATCGCCACCACCATCACCCGGGCCTTGTCGGCGCCGGCGGCCTCCAGCAGGTCGATGCGCGAGGCGTCGCCGAAGTAGATCTCGGTGCCGTAGCGGCGCACCACGTCGACGCGCTCGGCGTTGCTGTCGAGCACCGTGTAGGGAATCTTCAGCCCCTGCAGGATGCGGCCCATGATCTGCCCGAAGCGCCCGAAGCCGGCGATGATGATCTGCGGCCCGGTGGGTGGCGGCCGGTCGTAGTCGCGGCGCGGCTTGTCGGCCTTCAGCAGCGGGCGGATCAGCCGCGCATGGAGCAGGAACAGCACCGGCGTGGCGGCCATGGACAGCGACACCACCAGCACCAGCAGGCCGACCAGCGAGGCGTCGAGCAGCCCGGCGGCGCCCGCCGCGGTGAGCAGCACGAAGCCGAACTCGCCGCCCTGGGAGAGCAGCGCGCCGAGGTTCAGCGCCGTCTTCCAGTCGCTGCGGTAGAGCCTCGCGGCGAGCGTCATGGAGAGCCACTTGGCGGCCAGCAGGCCGGCGGCGAGGCCCAGCGCCAGGCCGGGCCGCTCGGCCAGCAGACCGATCTGGGCGGTCATGCCCACCGCCATGAAGAACAGCCCCAGCAGCAGGCCGCGGAAGGGCTCGATGTCGGCCTCGATGCTGTGGCGGTACTCGGAGTCGGCCAGCAGCACCCCGGCGATGAAGGCGCCGAGGGCCATGGACAGCCCGGCCAGCTCCATCAGCAGGGCGGCGCCGATCACCACCAGCAGCGCCGTGCCGGCGAACACCTCGCGGCTGCGGGTGCCGGCGGCGAAGCGGAACAGCGGGCGCAGCAGGTAGCGGCCGCCGACGATCAGCCCGACGAAGGCGCCGACGGCGATCAGCGCCTCGGCCAGCAGGTGGGTCCAGCCGCCGCCCAGGGAGGCGCCGCCGGCCAGCAGCGGAATGGCCGCCAGGACCGGAATGGCGGCGATGTCCTGGAACAGCAGCAGGGCGAAGGCGTAGCGGCCGTGGCGGCTGCCCAGCTCGCCGCGCTCGCCCAGCAGCTGCAGCACCAGCGGCGTGGAGCACAGCCCGAGGCTGAAGCCGGCCACCAGCGCCGCGGCGGGCGAGAGGCCCGCCAGCAGGGCCAGGCCGGTGAGCAGCGCCGTGGTCACGGCCACCTGCAGGCTGCCGAAGTGGAACACCGCCTTGCGCATCAGCTTGAGGCGGGCCGGCTTGAGTTCCAGGCCGATCACGAACAGCAGGAACACGATGCCGACCTGGGAGAACTGCAGCACCGCGTCGGCGTCCGGCACCAGGCCCAGCGCCGAGGGGCCGATCACCACGCCGGCGACCAGATAGCCGAGCACCTCGCCGAGGCCCAGCCGCTTGACGAGCGGCACGATCAGCACCGCGGCGGCGAGGAAGATCAGGGCGTTGTAGAGCAGGGCGATGGCCACGTCGGGCTCCTTCGATGGCGGAATGGTGGGAGGGCGGTCTCTCTATCCTATCGCATGCGCCCCGTTGGCTAGGGGGTTAGGAGAGACGGTGCGTCGCGCGGCTCGCCGCGGTCGCACTTGACGCAGGGCAGCGCCAGGCCCAGCCGCGAGCGGCGGCCGGCCTCGGTGGTCACCCAGGGGCGCTCGGCCCAGGGCGGCTGGTGGCGCACGTGCCGATGGTGACCGCAGGCCAGCTCGGCGACCCAGTGGCCTTCGTCGTCGCGGTGATAGCCGACGATCGGCTGTTCCATCTCAGGCCTCCGTCAGGCCGGCGCGGGGCAGCACCTCGTCGCGGGTCAGCGGCGCCAGCGGCAGCGCCTGGGCCTCGGCCGGCGTTACCCAGCGCAGCTCGGCGATCTCGGCGGCGGCCTGCAGCGGGCCTGTGATCTCGGCGCGGAACAGATGGGCGCGCAGCCCGTGGCCGGGCTCGTTGGCGGCGGGCGCGTGGAACTCGCCCAGCGGCGCGAGGCGCGTCGGCGGCTGGCCGAGCTCCTCCTCGAGCTCCCGGGCCAGGGCCTCGGCGGGAGACTCGTCGGGCTCGATCTTGCCGCCGGCCTGCATGAAGGCCTCGGTGCCGCGCTTGCGCACCAGCAGCAGGCGGCCCTCGGCGTCCTCGATCAGGGCGGCGGCGATATGCAGGATGGGGGTGTCATTCATCGGGCAGGCTCCTGGCAACGACGCGGGGCCGCCCCTGAGGCGGCCCCGAGAGAGGCGCGAAGGCGCGGCCTAGAACGCCAGCTCCACGCCGGCGTACACGCTGCGGTCCGGCGCCGTATAGAAGTAGCGGCCATTGTTGGCATTGATGGCGATGTTGTCGTAGTGCTCGCGGTCGAACAGGTTCTGCACGCCCACGTAGGCCTTGAGCATCGTGTCGTCGTCGAGGCGCCAGCCGTCACCGGCGCGCAGGTTGGCCAGCCAGACGTCGTCGACCTTCACGCGGTTGGCGTCGTCGGTGAACATCGAGCCCACGTAGCGGGTCTCCAGGGTGGCGAAGCGCTCGCCGAGGCCCTGCCAGGTCAGCTGGTTGACCCAGGTGCGCTCGGGCAGGCCCGGGATGCGGTGGTTGTCGTAGTTGCCGTCTTCATCCTCGTAGTCCTGGAACTCGTAGCGCGCCAGGGTCAGGGCGCTGTCGAGGCGCCAGTCCTCGGCGAACTGCCAGCCCAGGGCCACTTCCAGGCCGTCCTGACGGCTGCGGCCGGCGTTGCGATAGAAGTCGCGGTCACGTCCCTCGAGCTGGTAGGAGACCAGCGAGTCGCGCACCCGGGTCGAGAACAGCGCCACGTCGTAGTCGAGGCCGGCATCGACGAAGTTGCCGCGCAGGCCGATCTCGCGGTTCCAGGCCTTCTGCGGCTCGAGGTCCGGATTGAAGCCGCCGACGCCGGTCGGGTTGGCGAACTCGGCGAAGGTCGGCGTCTCGTAGGCGGTACCGGTCGAGAGATAGGCCTGGTGGTTCGGCAGGTAGCGATAGCTCAGCCCGGCGCTGCCGCTCCACTGGTCGAAGCTGCGATCGCCGCCGTTGTCGCCATCGGCGAGGTAGTGGTCGTCGATATCGAACCTGGTGTGGTCGAAGCGGGTGCCGAGCGACAGGGTCCAGCGGTCGGTCAGCGCCAGGTCGCCCTGGGCGAAGGCGCCGATCGAGGTGGCGGTCTGGGTCTCGTCGGCGGAGCGCCTGAGATGTTCGCCGTCGATGGCGACGTCATCGCGGTAGCGCTCGTCTTCCTGGCGCGCCACGTCGACGCCGGCCACGTAGCTCAGCGGCAGGCCGCCCAGGGTCAGCGACTGGCGATACTCGGCGCTGCCGCCGTAGTAGTCGCGTTCGTAGGCGACGAAGTTCCCCACGCCGACGGTGCTGCGGGGGCCGGCATAGGCCAGCTGCTGCTCGAAGTCGCGCTGCAGGTAGAAACCGCGCAGGGTCAGCTCGCCGGGGCCGGCGGCCAGATCCTCGTACTCCAGGCCGAGCAGCTGCTGGTCGACCGACTGCCCCGCGCCGATACGCGTCGGCGAGTAGGAGTAATAGCCCAGAGAATCCAGCGTGCCTTCCCGATCTTCGCCGACGCCCTCTTCATCCAGCGCTCCCGGATCCTCGGAGCGCGGGTTGTCGAGCAGGTTGACGATGGCGGTGATCGAGCGGTCGGCGTCCAGCTCGCGGCGCAGCTTGGCGTTGAGCTGGTACTTCTCGACCTCGCTGTGATCGCGATAGCCGTCCATGCCCAGCGCCGAGACGCTGATGTGATGCGACCAGGGGCCCTCGACGCCGCCGTTGCTGAGGGCCAGCTTGCGATAGCCGTCGCTGCCGCCCTCGACGCGCAGCCGGGTGCCCGGATCGCTCTCGCCGTCGGCGGTGGTGACGTCGATCACGCCGCCGGCGGCGTTGCCGTACTGCACCGCCGCCGGGCCGCGGATGATCTCGATGCGTCGGGCGCCGTCCAGATCGATGGCATCGAGCTGGGCCTGGCCGTCGGGCAGGGTGTAGGGAATGCCGTCGACGCGCACCGTGATGCCGCGCACGCCCCAAGGAGTGCGGGCGCCGAAGCCGCGGATCGACACCCGCTCGCCCTGGACGAAGTTGTGACGGTTCTGGAGATACAGCCCCGGCACGGTGGCCAGCGACTCGTTGAGGCGCTCGCGGGACTGGCCCTGGGCGATCGGTTCGTCGTCCACCACCGACACGGCGGCGGGCGTGGCATAGAGCTCACGCTCGAGACGCGATGCGCTGACCGTCAGCGGCTCGAGGGCGAGCTCGGCGGCCTGCCCGGCGGCGGGCAGCAGCAACAGGGGCGTCATCAGGGTGGGGGCGAGTGACCGTCGGGGCATGGGGCGTCGAGTCTCCGGGGCGGAAAATGAGGGCGCGAATGTTCTCATTCTAACGAGTGTCAGGCAAATCGAAGGGCGGCCGTGGCCGGACCTTCGGCGTCGGCCAGGCCACGGCCTGGCAACGACGACATGCCCGCCCGGCGGCGACCCCGAGATGACGGCAGCCGGGAGGGCGACTGGGGCAGTCAGCGCTTCGCCTGCTACTGCGTCCTGTGCGTGCTGGGGGCTGGGGCGGCGCAGCGGCTGGTGGTCTCGATGTCGGCGGGCCCGTTCGCGCCCACGGTGGGGGCCTCGGGCGGCGTCCATGCGCTGCCGCTGGCCTTCGGCCTGCGCTATCCGAACCGCGACATCCTGCTGCTGATCCCGCCGATCCCGATGAAGGCCAAATACTTCGTGATCGTCGTCGCCCTGTTGGAGCTGTGGTCGGGCGTCGCCGGGACCCGCCAGGGCGTCGCGCACTTGGCGCACCTGGCGGGCATGCTGGGGGGCTGGCGCTGATCCTGGCGCGGCGCCGGCGCCCATGAGCCCTCCGGCTTACTGCTTGGGCGGCTCGACGTGGCCGCCGAAGCCGAAGCGCATGGCCGAGAGCAGGCGATTGGCGTAGGTGTTCTCCTTGCGCGAGGCGAAGCGCGAGAACAGCGCGTTGGCCAGCACCGGGGTGGAGACCCCCTGCTCGACGGCGGCGTCGACGGTCCAGCGGCCTTCGCCGCTGTCGGAGACGGCCCCGCTGTAGTGGTCGAGGCGCGGGTCGCCGGCCAGCGCCTGGGCGGTGAGGTCGAGCAGCCAGGAGGAGACCACGCTGCCGCGGCGCCAGACCTCGGCCACGTCGGCCAGGTTCAGGTCGAAGCGCTGGTCTTCCGGCAGCTCCGGCGAGGCCTTGCTCTGCATCAGCTCGAAGCCCTCGGCGTAGGCCTGCATCAGGCCGTACTCGATGCCGTTGTGGACCATCTTGACGTAGTGACCGGCGCCGACCGGGCCGGCGTGGATGTAGCCGCGCTCGGCGCGTTCGTCCGGGGCGTTGCGGCCGCGGGTGCGTTCCAGGTCGCCGTAGCCGGGGGCCAGGCTGTCGAACAGCGGCTCCAGGCGGTCGAAGGTCGCGTCCTCGGCGCCGACCATCATGCAGTAGCCGCGTTCCAGGCCCCAGACGCCGCCGGAGGTACCGACGTCGACGTAGTGCAGCCCCTTCGGCTCGAGCGCCTTGGCGCGGCGGATGTCGTCCTTGTAGAAGGTGTTGCCGCCGTCGATGATGGTGTCGCCCGGCGCCATCAGCTCGGACAGGGCGTCGATGGTGGCCTCGGTCGGATCGCCGGCGGGCAGCATCACCCAGATGGCGCGCGGCGCGTCGAGGCTCGCGACCAGTGCGGCGAGGCTCTCGGCGTGGCCGATGCCGTCGTCGACGAGGGCCGTGGCGGTGGCGGCGTCCTGGTCGTAGGCGACGACTTCGTGGCCGTCGCGCACCAGGCGGCGCGCGATGTTGCCGCCCATTCGGCCGAGTCCGATGATACCGAGTTGCATGGGGATTCCTCTGACGATGATACGGGATGGGGGAGCGGGACGGCGGCAAAGCCTACCCATTGCGGCGTCGCGACGCAAAGCGGGCCATGTCGCCTGACATGGCCCGCCGAGCGTGACGCTCGCGTCTCGATGAGGGAGTGGGGGATCAGTCCCAGCTCAGGGCGCCGCCCACCTGATATTCGGTGACGCGAGTCTCGAAGAAGTTCTTCTCCTTGCGCAGGTCGATGATCTCGCTCATCCACGGGAAGGGGTTCTCGGCGCCCGGGAACTGCTCCTTGAGGCCGATCTGCGCCAGGCGACGGTTGCAGATGAAGTGCAGGTACTCCTCCATGATCGCCGCGTTCATGCCCAGCACGCCGCGGGGCATGGTGTCGCGGGCGTAGGCGATCTCCAGCTCGGTGCCCTCGAGGATCATCTGGGTGACCTCGTCCTGGAACTCGGGCGTCCACAGGTGCGGGTTCTCGATCTTGATCTGGTTGATCATGTCGACGCCGAAGTTCAGGTGCATCGACTCGTCGCGCAGGATGTACTGGAACTGCTCGGCGACGCCGGTCATCTTGTTGCGACGCCCCATGGACAGGATCTGGCTGAAGCCGCAGTAGAAGAAGATGCCCTCGGTCACGCAGTAGAAGGCGATCAGGTTGCGCAGCAGTTCCTGGTCGGTCTCCGGGGTGCCGGTGTTGAAGTCGGGGCGCGACAGCGACTGGGTGTGCTTGAGGCTCCAGGCGGACTTGGCCGAGACGGAGGGCACCTCGCGGTACATGTTGAAGACCTCGCCCTCATCCATGCCCAGCGACTCCACGCAATACTGGTAGGCGTGGGTGTGGATCGCCTCCTCGAAGGCCTGACGCAGCAGGTACTGGCGGCACTCGGGGTTGGTGATCAGGCGATAGACGGCCAGCACCAGGTTGTTGGCGACCAGCGAGTCGGCGGTGGAGAAGTAGCCCAGGCTGCGCTCGACGATGCGGCGCTCGTCCTCGGTGAGGCCGTCCGCGCTCTTCCACAGCGCGATGTCGGCGTTCATGTTCACTTCCTGGGGCATCCAGTGGTTGGCGCTGCCGTCCAGGTACTTCTGCCACGCCCACTCGTACTTGAAGGGCACCAGCTGGTTGAGGTCGGCGCGGGCGTTGATCATCCGCTTCTGCTCGACGTCGATGCGCTTGGCGCCCATCTCGAGTTCCTCGAGGCCGGGGGCCACGTCCAGCTCCTCGAGCGACTGCTTGGCGCGGGCCAGGCGGTCCTGCTCGGCGACCTCGTAGCTGCCGGCGCTGTCGCGGACTTCCTCGGCGGGGGCCTCGGCCTTGGGCGCGGGCTGCGGTGCCGGTGCCGGCTGGGGCGCTTCGGCGGTGGCGGCGTCGTCTTCGTGGAACTCGTTCCAATCGATCATCTGTGTCTCTCCCGGTGGTTGCCCGGATGGTCCGCAGGCGTTCGCATCGGAGTGAGCGGCTGCGGCGATGGTAGAAGGGGCGAAGCCGGAGGGCGGTGACCCTCCGGCTCGTGCGCTGGCGTCGGGCGCCGTCGGCTTACTGGCAGGCCTCGCAGCCGAGCTCGTCGATCTCGCCGGCCGAGGGCGCGCGGGAGCCGCCGCCGTTCTTGCCCTGCAGGAAGTCGTCGATGCCCTTCGGCTCCTGCTTGGCTTCCGGGGCGGCGGACGGCGTCGGGGCCGGTGCCGCACCGGGCGAGGCGTTGCTCACCGCGTTGAGGTTGCCGCGGTCCACGGTGGACTTCTCCACCGAGGTGGCGCCCAGGGCGCGCAGGTAGTAGGTGGTCTTGAGGCCGCGGAACCACGCCATGCGGTAGGTCACGTCCAGCTTCTTGCCGGAGACGCCCTTGATGTAGAGGTTCAGCGACTGGGCCTGGTCGAGCCACTTCTGACGACGAGAGGCGGCCTCGACCAGCCACTTGGGCTCGACCTCGAAGGCGCTGGCGTACTTGGCCTTCAGGTCGTCCGGCACGCGGTCGATGGGCTGCACGGAGCCGTCGTAGTACTTGAGGTCGTTGATCATGACCTCGTCCCACAGGCCGCGCTCCTTGAGGTCGTTGACCATGTAGGAGTTGACCACGGTGAACTCGCCGGACAGGTTCGATTTCACGAACAGGTTCTGATAGGTCGGCTCGATCGACTGCGAGACGCCGCAGATGTTCGAGATGGTCGCGGTCGGGGCGATGGCCATGACGTTGGAGTTGCGCATGCCCTGGGCGGCGACCTTGTCGCGGATGCGGTCCCAGTCCTGGGTCGTGGAGGTGTCGACCTCGATGTACTTGGCGCCGCGCTCTTCCTTCAGCTTCTCGATGGAATCGATCGGCAGCACGCCCTGGCTCCACAGCGAGCCCTCGTAGCTCTGGTAGTGCCCGCGCTCGGCGGCCAGGTCGCTGGAGGCCTCGATGGCGTGATAGCTGACCAGCTCCATGGAGCGGTCGGCGAAGGTCACGGCGTCCTCGGAGGCGTAGGCGATGTCCTGGGCGTAGAGGGCATCCTGGAAGCCCATGATGCCGAGGCCCACCGGACGGTGCTTGAAGTTCGAGTTCTTCGCCTGCGGCACCGCGTAGTAGTTGATGTCGATGACGTTATCGAGCATCCGCACCGCGGTCTTGACGGTCTGCTTCAGCTTGTCGCCGTCGAACTCGCCGTCGACCACGTGCTGGGCCAGGTTGATGGAGCCCAGGTTGCACACCGCGATCTCGTCGACCGAGGTGTTCAGGGTGATCTCGGTGCACAGGTTGGAGCTGTGGACCACGCCGGCGTGCTGCTGCGGGCTGCGCAGGTTGCACGGATCCTTGAAGGTGATCCACGGGTGGCCGGTCTCGAACAGCATCGAGAGCATCTTGCGCCACAGATCCTTGGCCTTGACGCGCTTGAACAGCTTGAGCTGGCCGTTGCGGGTCATCTCCTCGTATTCGCTGTAGCGCTTCTCGAAGGCGGCGCCGTACAGGTCGTGGAGGTCCGGGCAGGTGGCCGGCGAGAACAGGGTCCACTCCTCGTCGTCGAAGACGCGCTTCATGAACAGGTCCGGCACCCAGTTGGCGGTGTTCATGTCGTGGGTACGACGACGGTCGTCACCGGTGTTCTTGCGCAGCTCGAGGAACTCCTCGATGTCGAGGTGCCAGCTCTCGAGGTAGGCGCAGACGGCGCCCTTGCGCTTGCCGCCCTGGTTCACGGCCACGGCGGTGTCGTTGACCACCTTGAGGAACGGCACCACGCCCTGGGACTTGCCGTTGGTGCCCTTAATGTAGGAGCCCAGCGCACGCACCGGGGTCCAGTCGTTGCCGAGGCCGCCGGCCCACTTGGAGAGCAGGGCGTTGTCGCGGATGGCGCTGTAGATGCTGTCCAGGTCGTCCGGCACGGTGGTCAGGTAGCAGCTGGAGAGCTGGCTGCGCACGGTGCCCGCGTTGAACAGGGTCGGCGTGGAGGCCATGTAGTCGAAGCTGGAGAGCAGCTCGTAGAACTCGATGGCCCGCGCCTCGCGGTCGTCCTCGTTGAGCGACAGGCCCATGGCGACGCGCATGAACATCACCTGGGGCAGCTCGTAGCGGACCTCGTCACGGTGGATGAAGTAGCGGTCGTAGAGGGTCTGCAGGCCCAGGTAGGTGAACTGGGCGTCGCGGGTGTGGTCCAGGGCATCGCCCAGACGCTCGAGATCGAACTCGGCGAGCTGCGGGTCGAGCTGTTCGAACTCGATGCCCTTCTCGATGTAGGCCTGGAAGGCCGGCTTGTAGAAGTCGGCCATCTCCTGGTAGGTCGCCTCGTCGGCGATGCCCAGGAACGACAGCGCCTCGCGGCGCAGGTTGTCCTGCAGCAGGCGGGCGGTGACGTAGGTGTAGTTGGGATCCTTCTCGACCAGGGTCCGCGCGGTCATCATCAGCGCCTGGGAGACGCCGTCGGCGCTGACGCCGTCGTAGAGGTTCTTCAGCGAGTCCTCGACGATCTTCTGCGGATCGACGTTGGTGAGGTTCTCGCAGGCGTCGAAGACCAGCGTCTCGACCCGGCCCAGGTCCAGCGGGCGGGTGCTGCCGTCCGGCGCGGTGACGTTGAGCGTCGGGTGCGGCTTCTCGATGTCGGCGCCGGCCTCGGCGCGGGCACGGGCGTGCTCCTCGCGGTACAGCACGTAGGCGCGGGCGACCTTCTGCTCACCGGCGCGCATCAGGGCCAGCTCGACCTGGTCCTGGATGTCCTCGATGTGCACGGTGCCACCGTCGGGCATGCGGCGCTGGAAGGCCTGGGCGATGCTCTCGGAGGCCTGCTGGACGAGGTCGCGGACCCGCGAGGAGGTGGCGGCGTTGTCGCCCTCCACGGCGATGAAGGCCTTGCTCAGGGCCACGGCGATCTTGCCGGCATCGAAGGGCACGACATCGCCGGTGCGCTTGATGACACGCAGGGTCTGCGGTGCGGTGACGGAGACGGACGAGTGGTCCTGGGCAGCGGTGGTATCCATGGCGCCGGGGTCCCTACCTTGTCGGTTGAAGAAGGCCGCCGTGGTACGACGGTTGACAGAATCTGGAGTGGTTGCTAAGAGCACAGTATATGGTGTGCCAGCCCCAAGCGGGCACAAGATAGTGTGCTTTACCGCGATCATCAAGTGGATAACTTTGTGGATGAACTGTGGTATTTCAGGGGGTGATTGCGGGGCCCGGCGGCAGACCGCATGGTTGAGCGGCTGGCGCCGATTCACGTCGAGTATCGACGAGCGAAGGGAAGCGTTGTCGGGTATTCTTTAGCCATTGGTGGTCGGCCGGGCGCCGACGCCCTCGTTTCCCGCACGCCCATTGAGGAAGATGACGCACAAATGGACGACAGCCTGGACCCTTCCGAGCAGGATCACGTACTGATCATCGAGGATGATGAGCGCCTGGCCGAGTTGACCCGCGATTACCTGGAGGCCAACGGCTTCCGCGTGACCCTCGAGCCCGACGGGGCCAACGGCGTCGATCGGATCCTCGCCCTGCTGCCCGACCTGGTGGTCCTCGACCTGATGCTGCCCGGCGAGGACGGCCTCTCGATCTGCCGCCGGGTGCGCTCCGAGTATCCCGGGCCGATCCTGATGCTCACCGCCCGCACCGATGACATGGATCAGGTGCTGGGCCTGGAGATGGGTGCCGACGACTACGTGGCCAAGCCGGTGCAGCCGCGGGTGCTCTTGGCGCGCATGCGGGCGCTGCTGCGGCGCCGCGAGAGCGGCGTGGTCGGCGAGGAGCCCCGCCTGGCCTTCGGCCCGCTGGAGATCGACAACTCGACCCGCGAGGCCTTCCTCGCCGGCGAGCGCGTCGACCTGACCAGCGCCGAGTTCGACCTGCTGTGGCTGCTGGCCAGCAACGCCGGCCGGGTGCTGACCCGCGAGGAGATCTTCTCCCAGCTGCGCGGCATCAAGTACGACGGTCAGGATCGCTCCATCGACGTGCGGGTCTCGCGGATTCGCCCCAAGATCGGTGATGATCCCAACCAGCCGCAGCGGATCAAGACCGTGCGCAGCAAGGGCTACCTGTTCGTCAAGGACGGCTGATGGCGTCCTTCCGCCTGCTGCCCCGTGCCCTCTCCGACAGCACCTTCCTGCGCGTCTACGTGCTGCTGGCGCTGGCGCTGGTGATGAGCTTCGCCCTGGCGCTGCTGGCCATCACCGTGGTCGACAAGGTGCGCCGCCAGCACTACCAGGAGCAGCTCGCCGAGGCGCCGATGACGCTGTTCAGTGCCCAGCTCGAGGCGCTCGCTCCCGAGCGGCGTGATGCCTGGCTGCGCGAGCAGAGCGCGCGGCTCGGCATCGAGCTGTCCCTGCATGACATTACCCAGGGGCCGCACGGCTACTTCGAGCGGGCGCGGCTCGAGAGCGGCCAGACCCTGGTGCGCCAGACCGAGGACATGGGCTGGCTGCTGCACCGCCGGCTGGACGACGAGCCGCTGCTGTTGCGGATGGAGCTGGCCTCGCTGGGCGAACATCAGCTGATGGGCCTGGCCCGTCAGCTTGGCCAGTGGCTGCTGGCGGTGCCGCCGGAGCGGCGCTCGACGCGGCTCGACCGGCTGCGCAGCGGCGTGATCCAGCTGAGCCTCACCGACACCCCGCCCGAGGGGCTGGCGCCGGCGCGGCTGGTCACGCTGAACGATGCCGAGGTGGTGGTGCGCCTGCTGCCCCAGCGCTGGGCGATGTCGCTCTATCTCCAGCTGCCGGGCGAACAGGGCGCCACCCAGTGGGTCGAGGTCGGCCCGCTCAATGCCTTCGAGCCGCTGCCGGCCTCGCTGCTGCTGCTGCTGTTGCTGATGCTGCTGGGCCTGCTGGCGGTGATCATCTATCTGATCGTGCGCGGCGTCGAGGCCCGCATGGCGCGACTCGAGCTCGCCGCCACGCGCATCGCCGCCGGGCGCCTGGACACCCGGGTCAAGGTCGAGGGCAACGACTTCCTGAGCCGGCTGGGCATGGCGCTGAACGGCATGGCCGCCCAGGTGCAGTCGCTGCTGCGCGGCCAGCAGGACATGATCCGGGCAGTGTCCCACGAGCTGCGCACCCCGGTGGCGCGTATCCGCTTCGCCGTGCAGATGGTCGAGGACATGACCGACGAGCCGGGCGTGCGGCGTCACCTGCAGGGCATCGACGCCGACATCACCGAGCTCGACGACCTGGTCGACGAGATCCTCACCTACGCGCGCCTGGGCAGCGAGACGGCCAACGGCGTGCCCATGGAGACCTCGCTGGTGGAGTGCCGGGCCATGGCCGAGCGCGTCATCGAGGCGCTGCACCCCCTGCACGGCCATCTGAGCCTCGGCCTGCTGCCGGGGGACGAGGTGGAGGCGGCGGCGGAGTCGCGCTATCTGCAGCGGGCGCTGCAGAACCTGGTGGCCAACGCCTGCCGCCACGCCCGCAGCCGGGTGGCGATCCGCATCCACGGCGAGCCGCGGCTGGTGCGCATCGACGTCGAGGACGACGGCCCCGGCGTGCCGGTGGCCAAGCGCAGCGAGATCTTCAAGCCCTTCGCGCGGCTCGACGACAGCCGCGCCCGCCACTCGGGCGGCTACGGCCTGGGGCTGTCGATCGTGCAGAAGGTCATGGCCTGGCACGGCGGCAGCGTGATGGTGGACGCCAGCCCCATGCTCGGCGGGGCGCGCTTCACGCTGCTGCTGCCCCAGCGCGCCGCCGCTCGCGACGGCTGAGGTTCGCGGTTCAGGCCGGCTTGATGCCGGTCAGCACCGAGAACGACGTTTCCCGGGCGGTACGCAGGAAATCCTCCATCCAGGGCGCGTCGCGTGTCTCCTCGCGGATCGCCGCGAACAGCGTGCTCCACACCCCGTGCTCGCCCAGCGGCACGGCCTTGACGTAGTCCCGCTCCAGATACTCGGTCAGCGCCCAGTTGGGCAGCGCACAGACGCCCCGCCCGCTGGCCACCAGCTGCATCATCATGATCGTCAGTTCGGCGGTGCGCACCTCGCGCGGCCGGCAGCCGGCCGGATCGAGGAACTGGGTGAAGACGTCCAGCATGGTGTGCTCCACCGGATAGGTGATCAGCGTCTCGTCGGCCAGGTCCTCCGGCACCGCGAACGGCCTGCCGGCCAGGCGGTGCTGGCGGGCCACGGCCAGCAGCCCCTCGTAGCGGAACAGCGGCTCGTAGTGGACGCCGGGCAGCGGTTGCGGATCGGCGGTGATCACCAGATCGAGTTGCTCGCGGGCCAGGGCCGGCAGCGGATCGAAGTGATGGCCGCCGGGAATGTCGATCTCGACCTCGGGCCAGTGGTCGCGGAAGTGGTCGACGGTGGGCATCAGCCACTGGAAGCAGCTGTGGCACTCGATGGCCATGTGCAGCCGGCCCTGTTCGTTGCCGGCCAGCCGCGCCAGGTCGCGCTCCGCCATGCGCACCTGGGGCAGCACCTGCTCGGCCAGCGCCAGCAGCCGCAGCCCGGCGCGGGTGAACTCCACCGGCCGGGTCTTGCGCAGGAACAGCGGGTTGCCCAGCCGCTCCTCCAGGTCCTTGATCTGGTGGGAGAGGGCGGACTGGGTCAGGTGCACCCGCTCGGCGGCTTCGACCAGGGAGCCGGCATCGCGCAGGGCGATGAGCGTGCGGAGGTGGCGGAGTTCGAGCATGATTCTGAGCTAACTTCATGATGATGAAGAGCAAGTTTAGTTTTATTCAGTCGTTCGGGCCAGCCGGATTCCGTTTCCGTCGCCGGGAACGGCGCGCGCCCGGCGTCGCGCCACTCCCGGCCGGTGGCTGGTATGCTGGCAGCGCTGGAGTTTCGTCGCACAAGGAGTCATTGCCATGCCCCGTCTCTCGTCCTGCCGGGTTGCCCTGCCGCTGCTGATGTCGCTGGGCCTGTCCGGCTGCATCACCTACGTCAACTCGCCGGCCACCGAGCCGGCCCCCGAACCCGCTCCCACGGTGTCCGCGGCCGATGATGCCGCCGACGCCGGCGATGCCGCCGCGCCCAAGGCGCCGCTGCTGCCCTCGACGCTGTTTCCCGGCGAGGCCGACGAGCTGGTCGGCTGGCGCTGCACGCCGGCCCAGGACCTGGTGACCGCCGAAGGCGAGGACGAGCTGCGGCTGTGGTCGGCCCTCGGGGCCAACCGGCTCACGCCGTCCGTGGTGGCCAGCGGCAGCCGCTATCAGAACGGCGGGCTGAGCGTGTGGCTGAAGGGCGATGAGTCGCTGGTCGAGAGCCAGCGGGGGCGGCTGGACTGCCGGCGCGACATCACCCTCGATGCCCTGACCCGCGAGGGCCATCCGGGCGTGATGTTCCACGGCCGCGGCAACGAGCCGGGCTGGCACGTGGAGCTGGCCAACGACGTGCCCGAGCTCGACCTGACCCTGGACTACGGCGAGCGCGAGCTGACGCTGCCCTATCGGGTGACCACCCTCGACAACGGCGCCGGCCGGGTGATCCTGGCCAGCGGCCAGGCGGCGCGGCCCTTCACGCTGCGCATCGAGGCCAAGGCCTGCTTCGACGACATGAGCGGCCAGCCCTGGCCGGCCCGGGTGACCCTGTCGCTCAACGGCGAGACCTATCGGGGCTGCGGGCAGGGAATCGCGCCCTAGGGGCGCTTCATTATTCGATATGGTCGAACGATAGCTGTGGTTTTTCCCGCTTATCGTGGTCAGAAACGAATATATAATGGCGATCATTCTTCCGCTCACGAAGCTCTAAGGAGATCGCCATGACCCGCGTCCTCGTCCTGACCTCTTCCATCCTCGGCGGCAATTCCCAGGCGCTGGCCGATCACTTCAGCGCCCTGGCCGGCGAGCGCGACGGGGTGGAGATCACCCGCCGCGATCTGGTGGCCGACGAGCTGCCGCATCTGGGGCTGGCCGAGCTTTCCAGCTGGCAGGTGGCGCCGGAAGCGCGCGACGCCGAACAGCGCCAGCTGGCGGCCCGCTCCGACGCCCTGATCGAGGAGCTGCTGGCCCATGACGTGGTGGTGCTCGGCGTGCCGCTCTACAATCTCGGCCTGCCAACCCAGATGAAGGCCTGGTTCGATCGCGTGCTGCGCGCCGGCGTGACCTTCCGCTACACCGAGAACGGCCCGGTGGGCCTGATCGAGGGCAAGCGGGCCATCCTGCTGGCGGCGCGCGGCGGCGAGTATGCCGGCTCCGAGCTCGACAGCCAGACCCCGCACCTCACCCACATGCTGGGCCTGATGGGCATCGGCGAGGTGGATACCGTGTTCGCCGAGGGCCTGAACATGGGCGAGACCAAGCACGACGCGGCCATGAGCGAGGCCCGCCAGGCCATCGCCGGGCTGGTCGAGCGCCTCTGAGCCGGCGCTGGTGCCGACTTAAGCATCATCGTAGAACGCAGCAGGGCGACCCTCGGGTCGCCCTGTTAGCGTTACGGGGCGGCCGGTCAGCAGCTGGCGGATGTCGACAGCCGCCAGCGCGGCTCGACGAACTGACCGACGCACAGCAGCGACTCGGTGGAGAGGATTCGCGTGCCCAGCCGCCTCAGCGCCGTGTTGCGATCCTGGCCCGGGGCCTCGCCCTGGCGTGGCGCCTCGAGGCGGTAGGTCGCGTCGAGTGGCCGCCAGCCGTCGTCGCTGCGCTCGGCGAGGGCGAAGTGGAAGACATGGAAGCCCGGGAAGCCCAGCCGCAGGTCGGTGGCCACCAGGGTGGCGGGATGCTGGCGCTCGTCGACCTCGTAGCGCAGGAAGGGGCCGGCGAACCAGTCCAGGCGCCGCCCGCTGGCGTCGTCCAGGGCGATCGCCTCCCATTCGGCGCCGCGGGAGAAGCTTTCCAGCCGGGGCGGCCGGTCGCCGTCGAAGACGCTCACCAGGGTCTCGTGGTAGCGATCCTCCTCGGCCACGCTGACGCGCCACAGCAGGATGTTGAAGGGCGTGGGCTGGATCAGTCGCGGGGCGTCATCGAGGCCCTGCGCGGCGAGCACCGGTTCGACGCGCTGCTCGACCAGGGTGCGGGCGCCCAGCGACAGCACGATGTACAGGCAGGACAGCGCCAGCCCCCAGCGGGTGGCGGTGACCCGGCCGCCGAACAGCGCGATCAGCACCCCGGCCAGCAGCGGCAGCGAGTACAGCGGGTCGATGATGAACAGCAGCGGGTAGGCCGCCGGGCGCACGTCCAGCGGCCACCAGAGCTGGGTGCCGTAGGTGGTCAGCGCATCCAGCAGCGGATGGGTGAGCAGGCACAGGCCGAAGAAGGCCAGCCAGCGGCCCGGGGAAATGTCCCTCGCCCTGGCGACGCGGGCCGACAGCCCGGCGAGCACGACCGAGAGCCCGGCCAGCACGAACAGCGAGTGGCTGAAGCCGCGATGCTGGGTGACGTCGGCGACCGCGTCGCCGTAGTCGATGGCCACGTCCAGGTCGGGCAGGGTGCCCAGGGCGGCGCCGATCAGCACCGCCTTGCGGCCCAGCCGTCGGCCCAGTACGGTGCCGCCGATCGCCGCGCCCAGCGCGGCCTGTGTCAGGGAGTCCATGGGCGGGAGAGTCCTCGGGTCGTCGTGGTGTCAGGGGTGGAGTGGAGGGGCGCGCCGGGCTAGGCATCGCCCCGGGCCCAGGCGGGGCCGGCGGCGAGGACGCGGGCCTGGACCGGGCAGTCGTCGCGATGGGCGCCGGGCAGGTAGCCGCTGCTCATCAGGAACTCGCCGACGATCTCGGGGCCGGTGAAGCGGAAGGTGCGCTTGAACAGCCGGACCCAGTCGGCGTGGGGGCGTGGATGATGCGCCTCCAGCCAGCCCCGGAAGCTGCCGTGCTCGGCGCGCAGCGTCTGGATCACGCCGGCGTTGTGGATCACGGCATCGACCTTGAGGCGATTGCGGATGATGCCGGCGTCGGCCAGCAGTCGGGCACGCTCTTCCTCACCGTAGGCGGCCACGCGGTCGACGGCGAAGCCCTCGAAGGCCGCCTGGAAGGCGTCGCGCTTCTTGAGCACCGTCAGCCAGGACAGGCCCGCCTGGTTGATCTCCAGGGCCAGACGCTCGAACAGCGTGTCGTCATCGGCGACGGGGAACCCGTACTCGTGGTCGTGATAGGGCCCGTGAAACGGATGGCCGGGGGCCAGGTCACAGTAGTGGCTCATGACACCTGCTCGTCACTGAAGGAATCGGGGGTGATGCGTCAGGATGCCCCCATTGCCCAGACTTGTGAAACCCGAACGAACCGTGAACAGGGAGAGAGACATGCAATATCTGCACACCATGGTCCGCGTCAGCGACCTGGACGCCTCGCTGCACTTCTACTGTGACCTGCTGGGGCTCCAGGAAGTGCGCCGCAAGGAGAACGAGAAGGGCCGTTTCACCCTGGTGTTCCTCGCCGCCCCGGCGGACGAGTCGCGCTCCACGGAGCTGCAGGCGCCGGAGCTCGAGCTGACCTGGAACTGGGACCCGGAGACCTACACCGGCGGCCGCAACTTCGGCCACCTGGCCTATCGCGTGGACGATATCTACGCGCTGTGCGAGCACCTCCAGGCCAACGGCGTGACCATCAACCGTCCGCCCCGCGACGGCCACATGGCCTTCGTGAAGAGCCCCGACGGCATCTCCGTGGAGCTGCTGCAGGCCGGCGAGCCCCAGGCACCGAAGGAGCCCTGGGCGTCCATGGAGAACACCGGCAGCTGGTGAGCGGCCGCCGGCCTGTCCTGCGGTAATGACAACGCCGCCGACGGGAAGCCGTCGGCGGCGTTGTCGTTCGAGATGCCCGGGCGCGCTCAGTCGGGCTTGATCGCCATGCGTCCGCTGCCGAGCAAGACCAGCGCCAGGGCGCCGACGAAGAACATGCCCTGGAGCTCGAGCTGCCAGCCGCCGCTGTCGTTGAGCATGAACAGCTGACCGGTGTGGGCCAGCAGCACGGCGACCAGCATGTTGCCGGCGATCAACAGGCCGGCGAGCCGGGTCTGCCAGCCGAGGATGGCCATCACCGGGGCGACGATCTCGCCGATCAGCACGCCGTAGGCCAGCACGGCGGGCAGCCCGTAGCCCTCCAGCAGGCCGCCGATCCAGTCGAACGAGCCCGGGGTGAGCAGCTTCGAGATGCCGTGAAGCAGGATCAGGCCGCCCACGGCGAGCCGCAGCAGCAGCTTGCCGAGGGGATCGTTGTGCAGGGCGTTGAGCATGGACCTCTCCGTGTCGATGGGATCATGGCAAGCATTGTCCGAAGGGCTAGCCTGGGGCAAGCTTGGGTGCGTTTCCACCCCTGCTTTCCACCCCCTGCCACGATCAAGGATGAGCCACATGATCGCCACGCTACGCCTCGCCCTGCCGCTGCTGCTGGTCGCCCTGATGGCCGGCTGTGCCTCCGGCCCCGCACCGGTCAGCCAGCCCGGCGACACTGTTTCCGGCCCGGTGGTCGGCCCGCGCTGGAACCTGCTGCTGGTGGGCACCAGCGACCGCCTCGAGATGCCGGCCACGCCCTGGTTCCAGGTCGCGGCGGACGGCAGCGTCACCGGCAGCGACGGCTGCAACCGCTTCACCGGCAGCGTCGCGCTGGACGCGAAGAACCGCGTCGAGTTCTCCTCGCTGACCTCGACCCGCCGCGCCTGCCCGAACATGGCCGGCGCCCGCCAGGTCACCGAGATGCTGGACGAGGCCTATCGCTACCTGATCGATCACGACCGGCTGGTGTTCTTCGGCCCCGACCAGCATGTGCTGGGCGGCTTCCGCCGCGCCAACTGACGCGGTCGAGAGCGCCGATACGCGAAGGGCCCGCCTGATTCAGGCGGGCCCTTCGCGTTGCACAGGATGGCGGGCCTAGAGCGCGGCGATCTTGTCGCGCTGTTCCACCAGCACCTGGCGGGCGGCGGCGAAGTCCGCGAGCTTGTCGCGCTCCTTCTGCACCACCGCCTCGGGGGCCTTGGCCACGAAGCTGTCGTTGCCGAGCTTCTTCTCGATGCCGCCGATCAGCTTGTCCTGCTTCTCGATCTCCTTGGCCAGGCGCGCGAGCTCCGCGTCCTTGTCGATCAGCCCGGCCATGGGCACCAGCACCTCCATCTCGCCGACCAGCTGGGTGGCCGACAGCGGCGCCTGCTCGGGATCGTCGAGCCAGGTGACGCGCTCGAGCTTGGCCAGCTTGGAGAGGAACCGCCGGTTGGCCTCCAGGCGCGCGCTGTCGCCCGCGGTGCCCTTGGTCAGCAGCGCCTCCAGCGGCTTGCCCGGGGCGATGTTCATCTCGGCGCGGATGTTGCGGATGGCCACGATCACGCCCTTGAGCCACTCGATGTCGCGGGTGGCGTCCTCGTCGATCAGCGCCTCGTCGGCCTGCGGCCACGGCTGGGTCATCACCGACGGACCCTCGACGCCGGCCAGCGGGGCCACGCGCTGCCAGATCTCCTCGCTGATGTAGGGCATCATCGGGTGGGCCAGGCGCAGCACGGCCTCGAGCACGCGCACCAGGGTGCGGCGGGTGCCGCGCTTGGCGGCCTCGGAGGCGCCGTCGTCCCACAGCACCGGCTTGGAGAGCTCGAGGTACCAGTCGCAGTACTCGTTCCAGACGAAGTCGTAGAGCGCCTGGGAAGCGTGGTCGAAGCGGAACTCCTCCATCGCCCTGGTGACCTGGGCCTCGGTCTTCTGCAGCTGGGAGACGATCCAGCGGTCGGCCAGCGACAGCTCGAGCTCGCCGCCGGCGGCGCCGCAGTCCTCGCCCTCGGCGTTCATCAGCACGTAGCGCGAGGCGTTCCACAGCTTGTTGCAGAAGTTGCGGTAGCCGTCGAGGCGGCCCATGTCGAACTTGATGTCGCGGCCGGTGGTGGCCTGGGACAGGAAGGTGTAGCGCAGGGCGTCGGTGCCGTGGGGCTCGATGCCCTCCGGGAACTCGCCGCGGGTGGCCTTGGCGATGGCCTTGGCCTTCTGCGGCTGCATCATGTTGCCGGTGCGTTTCTCGACCAGGGCGTCCAGGTCGATGCCGTCGATCAGGTCGATCGGGTCGAGCACGTTGCCTTTGGACTTGGACATCTTCTGGCCCTGGCCGTCGCGCACCAGGCCGTGCACGTAGACCTGCTTGAAGGGCACCTCGCCGGTGAACTTCAGGGTCATCATGATCATCCGGGCGACCCAGAAGAAGATGATGTCGAAGCCGGTGACCAGCACGCTGGACGGGTGGAAGGTCGCGAGCTCCGGCGTCTGCTCGGGCCAGCCCAGGGTGCCGAAGGTCCACAGCCCGGAGCTGAACCAGGTATCGAGCACGTCGTCGTCCTGGGTCAGCTCGAGGTCGGCGGGAAGATCATGCTTGGCGCGGGCCTCCTCGGCGCTGCGGGCCACATAGACGTTGCCCTCGGCGTCGTACCAGGCCGGGATGCGGTGGCCCCACCACAGCTGGCGCGAGATGCACCAGTCCTGCAGGTCGCGCATCCAGGCGAAGTACATGTTCTCGTAGTTCTTCGGCACGAACTCGATGTCGCCGTTCTCCACCGCGGCGATGGCCGGCTTGGCCAGCTCCTCGACGGCGACGAACCACTGATCCGTCAGCAGCGGCTCGATGACGTCGCCGGAGCGGTCCCCGTAGGGCAGGGTGTTGCTGACGGTCTCGACCCGCTCGAGCAGGCCGGCGGCGTCCATGTCGGCGACGATGCGCTCGCGGGCCTCGAAGCGGCCGAGGCCCGAGTAGGCGGCGGGCAGCGAGGTGTCGATGTCGGCCAGCGGCCTGCCCTGAAGGTCGAACGCCTCGGCGGCCTCGAGCACGGCGGCGTCCTTGGAGAAGACGTTGATCAGCGGCAGGTTCTGGCGCTTGCCGATCTCGTAGTCGTTGAAGTCGTGGGCCGGGGTGATCTTCACGCACCCGGAGCCCTTCTCCATGTCGGCGTGCTCATCGGCCACCACCGGGATGCGGCGGCCGACCAGCGGCAGCTCGACGAACTTGCCGACCAGCGAGGCGTAGCGCGGGTCTTCCGGGTTGACCGCCACGGCGCTGTCGCCGAGCAGGGTCTCGGGGCGGGTGGTGGCGACGACCAGGTAGCCGAGGCCCGCGTCGGTGGTCACGCCGTCGGCCAGCGGGTAGCGGAAGTGCCAGAACTGGCCCTGCTGGTCCTTGTTCTCGACCTCGAGGTCGGAGATCGCGGTGTGCAGGGTCGGGTCCCAGTTGACCAGCCGCTTGCCGCGGTAGATCAGGTCCTCTTCATAGAGGCGCACGAAGACTTCCTGCACGGCCTTGTAGAAGCCGTCGTCCATGGTGAAGCGCTCGCGGGACCAGTCGACGCTGGCGCCCATGCGGCGCAGCTGGCGGGTAATGTGGCCGCCGGACTCCTGCTTCCACTCCCAGATCTTGTCGGTGAAGGCCTCGCGGCCCAGATCGTGGCGGCTCTTGCCTTCCTCGGCCGCGACCTTGCGCTCCACCAGCATCTGGGTGGCGATGCCGGCGTGGTCGGTGCCCACCTGCCACAGGGTGTTGCGCCCCTGCATGCGCCGCCAGCGCGTCAGGGTGTCCATGATGGTGTCCTGGAAGGCATGGCCCATGTGCAGGCTGCCGGTGACGTTGGGCGGCGGGATCATGATGGAGAACGGCTCGCCCTCGCCTGCGGGGGCGAAGCGGTTGTCGGCTTCCCAGCGCTCGTACCAGCGGGATTCGATCTGCTCGGGTTGGTAGGTCTTGTCCATGGGGTCTTCCGGGTCGAAGGAGGTGGCGACGACGCGGCACGGCGGGCCCGTCGGGCCGGCCGTGCGGGACGCGAAAAATGGGGTCGATTATAGCCCGAGGGGCCGGGCGGCGTCATGGGCGGCCGACGGGCTTCTCGGAGTAGTGAGGGGCGCCGGGGCATCCATTCCGGGGACAGGGCGTAGCGAGGGTTATCCGCCATGGGTGAGGCGGACCCCGCTGAACGGGCTGTCCAGGGACGGACAGCACCGGTCCTGCAAGCGAAGCAGGAAGCGAAAGCGCCGCAGGGCGGATGTAGCGTCCATGGAGGGATTCATAGCGCCTCGCGAAGGCCTGTCGCCGGAAGCACTCCGGCTCGAGTCGTGGTGCCGGTCGAACTCAGGCCCCGGCGCGCAGATGGTGCGGCGTGACCGGATAGCCGCGCTTCTTGTAGGTCTGCCAGCAGCGTCGCTTGGCGGTCAGCACCGCCTGGTGCTGGTTGATGATCTCGGCGACCCGCTCGAAGCGCGAGAACCACTCGGGAATCTCCGGGTGCAGGTTGAGCATCGCCTGCACGCCGGCGTCGCCGGGCGGCGGTTCCTGCCAGCCGAGGGTCACCGGCACGCTGTCGGCCTGCTCGCTGCCGAGCAGCGCATGGGGCAGATAGGCGTCGGGCCGGAAGGTCCACAGGGTGTCGTCCAGCTCCCGGGCCATGGCCTCGTCCTCGGCGTGCAGGTGCAGCCGGTAGCCCTTGCGGGCGATGGTCTCGGCCAGCCGGCAGGCGAACGCCAGCCGCGCTTCCAGGGTGGTCTCGGGGAGGATATAGAAATCGATGCGGGTCATGGTTCCTCGTTACACGCCGCCATCGACGTCGATGATCGAGCCGGTGGAGAACTCGCTGCCGATCAGCCACAGGATGGCCGAGGCGATCTCTTCGGGCTCTCCGATGCGGCCCAGCGGGATGCGCTGGCCGGCGGTGTCGACCTTGCCCGCATTGTCGGCGCTGGCGTGGATCGTGGTGCGGATCACGCCGGGGCGAACGGCGTTGACGCGAATGCCTTCGCCGGCGACCTCGCGCGCCAGACCGCGGGTCAGGCTGTCGACGGCGCCCTTGGACGCGGCGTAATCGACGTACTCGTCGGGCCCGCCCAGGCGGGCGGCCACCGACGACACGTTGACGATGGCGCCGCCGTTGCCGCCGCGGCGAGTCGACATGCGTTTCACCGCCTCCCGGGCACAGATCATCGGCCCCGCGACGTTGATGCGCATCATGCGCTCGACGCGGTCGAAGTCCATGTCCTCGACGCGGCAGTTGACGTCCACCACGCCGGCGTTGTTGACCAGCACGTCCAGGCGGCCAAGCTCGGCATCGACGGCGGCGAACAGCCCTCGGATGCCGTCCTCGCTGGCGACATCGGCCTGGGCGGCGATGGCCTGGCCGCCCGCCTCGCGGATGGCGTCGACCACGTCCTCGGCGGCCCGATGATCGCGCAGATAGTTGACCACCACCGTATACCCCCGGCGAGCCGCCAGCCGCGCGGTGGCCGCGCCGATGCCGCGGCCGGCACCGGTGATCAGCATCACGGGATTCATGCGATGTCTCCTGCGGGAAGGGGCGGATTCCCCGGGCGAAGGCCCGGGGAGGGAGGCTTACACCAGGCGGGTCAGCCAGCCGTACTTGTCCTCGCTGCGGCCGTACTGCAGGTCCAGCAGGCGGGTGCGCAGGCGCTTGGCGATCTCGTTGTCGCCCTCGGCGGTCAGGCGGATGGTGTCGTCCTCGGTCACCAGCTCGCCCACCGGGGTGATCACGGCGGCGGTGCCGCAGGCGAAGACCTCGACGATCTCGCCGCTGGCCGCGCCCTCGCGCCACTCGTCGATGCTGATCGGGCGCTCTTCCGGGGTCAGGCCCTCGTCGCGCGCCAGGGTCAGCACCGAGTCGCGGGTCACGCCCTCGAGGATGGTGTCGGTCAGGCGCGGGGTGACGATGCGGCCGTCGCGGTAGACGAAGAACAGGTTCATGCCGCCCAGTTCCTCGATCCACTTGTTCTCGGCGGCGTCGAGGAAGGCGACCTGGCTGCACTCGTGGTCGGCGGCTTCCTTCTGGGCGGCCAGGGAGGCGGCGTAGTTGCCGCCGCACTTGGCGAAGCCGGTGCCGCCGGGGGCGGCGCGTTTGTAGTGCGAGGACAGCCAGATCGACACCGGCTTGATGCCGCCCTTGAAGTAGGCCGCGGCCGGCGAGGCGATGACGTAGTAGTCGACCTCGTGGGACGGGCGCACGCCGAGGAAGGTCTCGCTGGCGATCATGAACGGGCGCAGGTAGAGGCTCGACTCGTCGGCCTCGCTGGCGGGGGTCGGCACCCAGTCGTGGTCCTGGGCCAGCAGCCCCTTGAGCGAGTCGATGAAGTCCTCGTCGGAGAGCTCCGGCAGGGCCAGGCGACGCGCGCTGCGACGGAAGCGCTCGGCGTTCTTCTCGGGGCGGAAGGTCCACACCGAGCCGTCGGCATGGCGGTAGGCCTTCACGCCTTCGAAGATTTCCTGGCCGTAGTGCAGCACCGCGGCGGCCGGGTCCAGGGTCAGCGGACCGTAGGGGCGTACCTCATGGCCGTGCCAGCCGGCGTCGACGGTCCAGCGGACGTGGGCCATGTGATCGGTGAAGTAGCGCCCGAAGCCGGGGTCGCTCAGGATCTCCTCACGGATCGGGGTCGCCGTGGCATCGGCGGTGGGCAGCATGGAAAAACGTTCGGTGGACACGGCTTGGTCTCCGCTTCTCTCGGGGCGCGGCCGGCGCCCCGGCAGGCTGAACAGGGTGACCGGGCGAGAGGCCGCCCGGTCAAGGAATGTCGACATTCACATGAAAAGATCGCCACGCCCAAAAGGCAAGCCCGGGCGTGGCGGCGGCGCTCAGGCCTCGCCGTCGGCTTCGACCTGGCCCTCGGCCTCGCGGTCCAGCAGATACTGGGTCAGCAGGCTGACCGGGCGGCCGGTGGCGCCCTTCTGCGCGCCGGAGTTCCAGGCGGTGCCGGCGATGTCCAGGTGCGCCCAGGGGAACTTGTCGGCGAAGCGCGAGAGGAAGCAGCCGGCGGTGATGGTGCCCGCCGGGCGGCCGCCGATGTTGGCCAGGTCGGCGAAGTTGGAGTCCAGCTGCTCCTGGTACTCGTCCCACAGCGGCAGGTGCCAGGCGCGGTCCCACGAGGTCTCGCCGGCGTCGAGCAGGTCCAGCGCCAGGTCGTCGTCGTTGGCCATCAGGCCGGTGGCGTGGTGGCCCAGGGCGATGATGGCGGCACCGGTGAGGGTGGCGATGTCGACCACGCTGGCAGGCTCGAAACGCTCGGCGTAGGTCAGGGCGTCGCACAGCACCAGGCGGCCCTCGGCGTCGGTGTTGAGCACTTCCACCGACAGGCCCTTGAGGGTCTTGATGATGTCGCCGGGCTTGGTGGCGCGGCCGCTGGGCATGTTCTCGGCGCTGGCGACGATGGCCACCAGGTTGATCTTCGGCCGTACGGCGAGCACCGAGGTGACGGCGCCGAACACGCTGGCGGCGCCGCACATGTCGAACTTCATCTCGTCCATGCCGGCGCCGGGCTTCAGCGAGATGCCGCCGGAGTCGAAGGTGATGCCCTTGCCGACCAGCACGTGGGGCGCCTCGTCGGGGTCCTCGGCGCCCTGGTACTTCATCACGATCAGGCGCGAGGGCTCGTCGCTGCCGTGGCCCACGGAGAGCAGCGAGTGGGCGCCCAGCGCCTCCAGCGCTTCCTCGTCGAGGATCTCGGCGCTCAGCGCGCCGCCGGAGCCGGCGGCCAGCTGCTCGGCGCGTTCGGCCAGGTAGCGCGGCGTGCAGACGTTGCCGGGCAGGTTGCCCAGGGTGCGGGCGGCGTTGATGCCCTGGCCGATGCCGTCGCCGACCCGGGCGCCCTCGCGGGCCGCCTCGGCGTCGTCGCCCTCGCTGACCAGCAGGGACACGCGCTCGAGCTTCGGCGCCGGGCCGGGCTCGGACTTGAATTCGGTGAAGCGATAGACCGCGCGGTGGGCGGCCTCGGCGACCGTGCGCGCCTTCCAGCCGCTGTCGCGGTCGGGGACCGGCACGTCGGTGAAGGTCACCGCGGCGTCGTCGGCGGGCAGCGTCGCCAGGGCGGTGAAGGCCGCGTCCACGGCCTTGCGGAAGGCGCCTTCCTGGCACTTGTCACGGCTTCCCAGGCCGACCAGCAGCAGGCGGTCGGCGTTCAGCCCGGGGGCGAAGGGAACCATCTGCACGTTGCCCAGCTTGGCGTCGAAGTCGTCGCGCTCGATCAGCTGGCCGATCAGCCGCTCGCTGGCATCGTCGAGCTTGGCGGCGGCGGGCAGCAGGTCGCCATCCTTGAACACCGGTACCACGAGGCAGGCCGTCTCGACCTTGGCGGGATTGGCCGTCTGAACTGGGAATTCCATGGTGTCTCCACAAGACAAGCGGTGGGGGATTCTGGATAATGCCGGCATATTGCCGAGTCGTCCCAGTGTACCCCAGGAGCCTGCCGGACTTCACACCGATCTGTGGCGCCCGACACTCCCCCGGGCCCGCGTCTCATTGCATGGAAGAGGGCCGGGCCGGACGGACCCGGACCGGGAGACAACCTTGATCATATTCCGCTATCTGACCCGCGAGATCCTGCAGACCATGGCCGCCGTGGCCGGGGTGCTGCTGCTGGTGATCATGGGCAGCCGCTTCATCCGCTACTTCGCCAACGCGGCGGACGGCGAGATCCCGCTGAACATCCTCGGCACCCTGATGCTGTTCCACCTGCCGGGCTTCCTCGAACTGATCCTGCCGCTGGCCTTCTTTCTTGGCATCCTGCTGGCCTATGGTCAGCTCTACCTGAACAGCGAGATCACCGTGCTGGTGGCCTGCGGCACCAGTCCCAACAAGCTGCTGCAGGTGAGCCTGATACCGGCCACCGTGGTGGCGGTGATGGTGGGGCTGTGTAGCCTGTGGCTGAGCCCGGCCGGCGCGCTGCACAACGAGGTGATGCTCGAGAAGCAGCGCAGCCAGCTGGACTTCTCGGTGCTGAATCCGGGGCGTTTCCAGGACTTCGGCGACGGCCGCACCGCCTATACCGAGGCGCTGACCGATGACGAGAGCCGCATGGACGAGGTCTTCATCAGCGAGCGCCAGCGCCGCTCCGACGGCACTCCCGGCACCGTGGTGACCCGCGCCACCGGCGGCTACCAGGCCGTCGACGAGGACACCGGCAGCCGCTATCTGGTGCTGACCGACGGCGAGCGCTACAGCGTCGATCCCGGCCGGGCCCTGGCCGAGCGGCTGGAGTTCGGCACCTACGCGGTGCGGCTGTCCCGGGACGAGCAAAGCCTCGACCTCGACGAGCCCGAGTTCGCCTCCACCCCGGCGCTGTTCGCCGCCGATTCGCTGCCCGCCGCGGCCCAGCTGCAGTGGCGTCTGGGGCTGCCGCTGATGGTCTTCATCCTGACCCTGATGGCGATGCCTCTGTCGCGGGTCAATCCGCGCCAGGGGCGCTTCGCCAAGCTGCTGCCGGCGATCTTCCTCTATGTGGCCTACCTGAGCCTGCTGCTGGCGTCGCTGGATGCCATCGGTCGCGGCGGCTGGCCGGCCTGGCTCGGCATGTGGCCGATCCACGGCGCCTTCCTGGCCATCGGCCTGGTGATGACGCTGCAGGCGCAACGCAAGGGAGTGAGCGGATGATCGCCGACCGTCTCGACCGTTACATCGCCCGCCAGATCCTCGGCGCGATCCTGGTGGTGCAGGTGGTGCTGCTGGGCCTCGACCTGGTGATCACCTACATCAACGACCTGGGCGACGTGGAGGGCGACTACGGCGCCCTGCAGGTGCTCTTCTACCTGGTCTTCCGGCTGCCCTGGCGCTTCTATCAGTACGCCCCGGTGGGGGTGCTGATCGGTGCACTGATCGGGCTCGGCGGCATGGCCTCGAGCAACGAGCTCACCGTGATGCGCGCGTCCGGGCGTTCGCTGGTGCGTATCCTGTGGGGGGTGATGAAGCCGATCATCCTGGTGATCGCGGTGGTGCTGTTCGTCGCCGAGTTCGTCAGCCCCAGGACCGAGCAGTTCGCCAGCGCCTGGCGCCTCGAGCAGATGCAGGGCGAGGGCGCGGTGCTGACCGAGAGCGGCGGCTGGCAGCGCGAGGGCGACGACTTCTACCGCTTCGGGGCGATCCGCGCCGACGAGGTGGTGCTGGACCTGACCCGCTACCGCTTCGAGGGCCAGCGGCTGCGCGAGGCGCTCAGCGCCCGCCGGGCGGTGTGGCAGGGCGACGGCTGGGAGCTCCAGGACGTCGACGAGACCCGCTTCGTCGACGGTCGCACCGAGACCTCTCACCAGGCGACCCGGGCCTGGGAGACCGACCTGACGCCCCAGTCCCTCGACCGCCTGCTGCGCGACGTGGAGACCCAGGCGCCCAGCGAGCTGTGGGCCTACGCCCGCGATCTGCAGTCGCAGGGGCAGGACGCCACCCAGCCGCTGATCTACTTCTGGCAGAAGATGCTGATGCCGCTGACCATGGCCTCGCTGGTGCTGGTGGCGGCGTCGTTCGTGTTCGGCCCGCTGCGCACCGTGGCCGCCGGCACCCGGGTGTTCTACGGCGTGGTCACCGGGCTGGTGTTCAAGTACCTGCAGGACCTGCTGGGCCCGGCCTCCACGCTGTTCGGCTTCTCCCCGGCCTGGGCCGTGCTGGTGCCGACGCTGCTCTGCGCCGGCCTGGGCCTCTACCTGCTGCGTCGCACCGGCTGACCCGGAGGCCCCATGTCGCGCCGCTTCGATCGCCTCGACGATGTCTGGCCCGCCGGCCTCGGCCGGCGGCTCGGCGCCATGCTCTACGATGCGCTGCTGGTGCTGGCGCTGTGGATCGTGATCGGTGCCGCCCACGTGGCGGTCAGCCGCCTGCTGTGGGGCATTCCCCCCGAGCGGATCGGGCTCGGCGCCGGCCAGGTGTGGTCGCTGCGCGTCCTGCTGGCGATCGCCGCGCTGGCCTTCTTCACCTACTTCTGGACCCGCGGCGGCATGACGCTGGGCATGCAGGCCTGGCGGCTGCGGGTGCAGACCCTCGACGGCCACGCCATCGACCGCCGCCAGAGCCTGGTGCGCTGCCTGGTCGGCGCGCTCGGCTGGCTGCCGCTGGGGCTCGGCCACCTCTGGGTGCTGTTCGACGGCGAACGGCGCAGCTGGTCGGACCTGGCGTCCGGCACCCGGCTGGTGGTGCTTCCGGGGCGGCGATGACGTCCCCTGAGACGACTCGGGTGAGAATCGTCATCCTCTATGCTTGCGATAGCCCATGCGAATCATTTACATTCGGCTCATGATCGACGCGAGGTGATGTATGTACGTATGTCTGTGCAAGGGTGTGAGTGACAAGGCGATCCGCCGCAGTGTGGAAGAGGGCGCGCGCAGCTGGCGCGAGGTCCAGCGCGAGACGGGTTGCGGCACCCAGTGCGGCAAGTGCGCCTGCATGGGCAAGGCCATCACCCGCGAGACGATCAAGGAAGCGATGAGCATGGCCACCGAAGGGCTCGCCTACGCCGTTTGATGGCAATCGCTATCGTTTCTCTTGGCGTTTTCAACGTTCTGATTTATTTGAGTTTTTCCCGATATCACCTAGACTGTCCGTCACCTGTGGCGGTGCGATGACGCGCGTGCCAAGCTGAAGGACGACCCCGACGACAGCAATGAGGTGGTGTCATGAAAGGCGACAAGAAGGTTCTCGAGTACCTCAATACCGCGCTCGGCAATGAGCTGGTGGCGATCAACCAGTACTACCTGCACGCCAAGATGTACCAGGACTGGGGACTGGCGGCGCTCGGCAAGTTCGAGTACGAAGAATCCATCGAGGAGATGAAGCACGCCGACAAGCTGATCGAGCGGATCCTGTTCCTCGAGGGCGTGCCCAATCTGCAGGACTACGGCAAGCTGCTGATCGGCGAGGACACCAGGGAAATGCTCGAGTGCGACCTCAAGCTCGAGCACCAGGGCCGCAAGGACTACATCGAGGCGATCGCCTACTGCGAGTCGGTGCAGGACTACGTCACCCGCGACCTGCTGCGCGACATCCTCGCCGACGAGGAAGAGCACATCGACAAGCTCGAGACCGAGCTCTCGCTGATCGACAAGGTCGGCATCGAGAACTACCTGCAGAAGCAGATGCACGACGCGGAATAACAAGCCGCTTGATGGGGCAGGGGCGAATATGAGCGAGGGTTATCCGCCAGGGATGGGGTCATAGCGCCCCGCGAAGATTTGCCGCCGGCCATGACATATCAAGCGATGAAAGAAGGCGCCCTATGGGGCGCCTTCTTTGCGTTCGGCGTGAGCCCGGCCGGGCTCAGGAGAAGGCCTTCTCCAGCGCGAAGCGCGGCGTCACTTCCCCGTCCACCTCGACCGTCTCCATGAACATGCCCAGCGGGCGCACCCACAGGCCGTACTCGCCGTAGAGCGCGCGGTAGGTCACCAGCGTCTCCTCGGTCTCGCTGTGACGGGCCACGCCGATCACCTCGTAGAGCGGGCCCTTGTAGTGGCGGTAGATGCCGGGCACGGGATGCGAAACGTCCATGAGTCTCTCCAGGGAATTCAGCGGGATGAGGCGGCGTCGCGGGCCAGCCGCGCCAGGGTGCGCGAGGCGGCCACGAAGCCGAAACTGCCGGTGACGAAGGTCGCCGCGCCGAAGCCCGAGGCGCAGTCGAGGCGGGTGGCCTCGCCGGCGGCGGGCTTGGCGTGGCAGACCTCGCCGTCGGCGCCGGGGTAGACGAGCTGCTCGTCGGAGTAAACGCACTCCACCGAGAAGCGTCGCTTCGGGTTGCGCGAGAAGCCGTGGTCGCGCCGCAGCCGCGAGCGGACCTTGGCCAGCAGCGGGTCGTGCTCGGTGCGCGTCAGGTCGGCCACCCGGATGCGCGTCGGGTCGGTCTGGCCGCCCGCCGCGCCGGTCACGGTGATCGGCAGCTTGCGGCGCTTGCACCAGGCGATCAGCGCCGCCTTGGCCACCACGCTGTCGATGGCGTCGATCACGTGGTCCAGGTCCTCGGGCAGCCGCTCGGCCAGGTTGGTCGGGGTCACGAAGGCGGTGTCCGCCACCACCTCGATGCCGGGCTGGATGGCCCGGCAGCGCTCGGCCAGCACCTCGACCTTGGGCCGGCCGACGGTGCCGTCCAGGGCGTGCAGCTGGCGGTTTACGTTGGACACGCAGACGTCGTCGAGGTCGATCAGCGTCAGCTTGCCGATGCCGGAGCGGGCCAGGGCCTCCACGGCCCAGCTGCCGACGCCGCCGACGCCGATCACCGCCACGTGGGCGTGGCGGAAGCGTTCCAGGGCGCGGGCGCCGTAGAGGCGGCGGATGCCGCCGAAGCGCAGCTCGTGGTCGTCGGTCTCGAGGGAGGCGGGGCTCGGGAAATCGTTCATGGCAGTTCACATGGCTCGGCGGAGGGGGCGCGGCGATTGGTGGGCAGGTGGCCCGCCCAGCCGAAGCGCCGGAACAGCGCGGTCATGGGCGCATCCAGGGCGCAGCCCAGGTCCAGGCGCCGGCCGTCCACCGGGTGGTCGAGGCTCAGGCCCACGGCGGCCAGCAGCAGCCGCGGGCAGTCGAGTCGGTCGGCGAAGAAGCGGTTGTGCACGCCCTTGCCGTGCTTGGCGTCGCCGATGATCGGGTAGCCGCGCTGGGACAGGTGGCGACGGATCTGATGGCGCCGCCCGGTCAGCGGGCGCGCCTCCATCAGCGAGTAGCGGCTGGTGGGGTAGCGATCGACCCGCACCGGCAGCTCGACGCTGTCCAGGCGCCGCACCTCCGTGACGGCCTCCATGGCCGGCATCTCGGCCTTGGGGCGACGGCCGTCCTCCTCGCGCAGGGCGTACTCCAGGCGCTCGGCGTCCGGGCCAGTGCCGCGCACCACGGCCAGGTAGCGCTTGGCCACGCGATGCTGCTCGAAGGCCTCGCTCAGGCGGCGGGCGACCTCGGGCGACAGCGCGAACACCATCAGCCCCGAGGTGGGGCGGTCCAGGCGGTGCACCGGATAGACCCGCTGGCCCAGCTGGTCGCGCAGGGTCTGCAGCAGGAAATGGCGCTCGCCCCGGGCCAGGGCGCTGCGATGCACCAGCAGCCCGGCCGGCTTGTGCACGGCGACCAGGTGCTCGTCGTGATGGAGGATGGGCAGCGGTTCGGTCATCGGGCGGCTCGGGGATGCGGCGAGGGCGCCCATTGTCGCCGCGCGGCGGGCGGATGTCATCCGTCGTGCTCTGCTCCGGCGCGGCGAAATATGGCAAGCTGAGGCGAGTTCCCCGACTCGCGAGACGACCATGAGCGACGACTCCCGCCCCCACCTGGTGGTGCTGACCGGCGCCGGCATCAGCGCCGAGAGCGGCATCCAGACCTTCCGCGCCGCCGACGGCCTGTGGGCCGACGAGCCGGTCGAGGCGGTGGCCACGCCGGAGGGCTGGGCCCGGGACCCGGCGCGGGTGCTGCGCTTCTACGACGCGCGCCGCGAGCGGGTGCGGCGGGCGCGCCCCAATGCCGCCCACCTCGCCCTGGCCGAGCTCGAGGCGGACGGTTTTCGGGTCAGCGTCGTCACCCAGAACATCGACGACCTTCACGAGCGGGCCGGCTCGCGCCACGTGCTGCACCTGCACGGCGAGATCCTGATGGCGCGCTCCAGCGTCGACCCGGCGCTGCGCTATCCGCTGCCCCGGGGCGGCATCCGCCTGGGCGATGTGTGCGACAAGGGCGGCCAGCTGCGTCCCGACGTGGTGTGGTTCGGCGAGGCCGTGCCGGCCTATCCCGTGGCCTGCGACATCGTCGCCGAGGCCGACCTGCTGCTGGTGGTGGGCACCTCGCTGGCGGTGATGCCGGCCGCGATGCTGCTCGACGAGGCGCCGTTCGGCGCGCCCTGCGCGCTGGTCGACCCCGAGGCCGAGGCCCTGGCGCCGCGCGGGGTGACGAAGATCGCCCGGCCCGCCGGCGAGGGCGTGCCGGCGCTGGTGCGCCACTGGCGCGAGTCGGGGCGGCTCGCGATGCCGGAGGCCTGAGGCTCGCCTCAGAGGGGCGGGCCAGGGCGTGATAGAATGCCGGCCCTATTGCTGCTTCCTTACCTCACCTCCGGCCCGACGACTCATGCAGGACGACCCCCAACGCCCCGACCACGCCGACGTGGACCCCGCCACCGGACATTCGCGGCCGCCGCGGCGCGAGTTCAAGGCCCGCGGCAGCTTCGTGCGCCGCTGCGAGACCTGCAACCTGCCGGCGCTGAACTGCCTGTGCCCCTACAAGGTGACGGCGGACAGCCGCACCCGGGTCTGGCTGATCACCCATCCGCTGGAGCACTACAAGCCCACCAACACCGGGCGGTTGATCCGCGACGTCCTGCCGACCACCGAGGTCTTCACCTGGTATCGCACCGAGCCGGACGAACGGCTGCTGGCGATGCTCGCAGACGAGCGCTACGCGCCCTTCGTGATCTTCCCCGACGATCAGGCGGACTACGCCCACCGGGTGGTCGGCATGGAGCGCGTGGCGGCACGGCAGGAGGAGGGGCGGATTCCGGTGTTCGTGATCCTCGACGGCACCTGGCGCCAGGCGCGGCGCATCTTCCGCAAGAGCCCCTATCTGGCCGAGCTGCCGGTGCTGCCGCTCGCCACCGAGCGGCTGACCCGCTACCGGCTGCGCAAGCCGGCCTCCGAGGCGCACCTGTGCACCGCCGAGGTGGCCGCGGAGCTGCTGCGCCAGGCCGGTGACGGGGAGGCCGCCGAGCGGCTCGACGACTACTTCGACGTGTTCAACGACAGCTACGCCGCCAGCCGACGCCACGGCAAGATCGAGACGCCGACGCCGGCCATGCGGCGGCTGCGGGCGGCCCGGGAAGACGAGGCGTAGCGATCAGGTGGAGGCGGGAGGCTCTTCCAGGGCGCCGGGCTCCCGCTGCAGGCGCTGGTCGATCAGGTCGATGGCCGCCAGCAGCGCCTCGAGCTGGTCGTCGCTGAGGTCGCTGAGCAGTTCCCGCTCGACGCCGAGCAGCTCCTGCTGCAGGGTGGCCACGGCCTCGCGCCCCGCCGGGGTCAGGAATACCCGCTTGGTGCGGCGGTCCTGCTCGTCGCTCACGCGCTGGACCTGGCCCTTGGCCTCGAGGCGGTCCAGGTGGCGCACCAGGCTGGAGCCCTCCATGCCGACGCGCTTGGCCAGCGCCTTCTGGCTGAGGCCGTCGCCGCCGGCCCCGAGATGGACCAGCGGCGCCCAGCTGGTGTCGCCGTGGCCGGCCATGGCCATGTGATGATCGAGGGCGCGCCGCCAGCGGCGCGAGACGGTGGAGAGCCGGATGCCGAAGCGCTCTCGGGCGTTGGGTGCAGTCATGGCGTCAATGTTTCGTTGCTAATTATTGATCTCGAACGTATCACGCTTTCCCCACCCGCGGCCACGCTTTTGCCGTCATCCGAAGGTGGCCATTGCCCACGGCCCGGCGACCGACGACCATAGGGCCGCGGTCGACGGCGCCCGAGACGCCGACGGGGCCGCGCGATCCCATCACCATGGATCGCCAATAACTAACTCCCCATGCAAGGACACGTCATGCACTTCTTCGAGCGCTTCAATCGTCTCTTCCCCGTCTGGGCGGTGCTGCTGGCCGTGGTGGCCGCCTTCCAGCCGCAGCTCTTCACCGGCCTGGCCGGCAGCATCAAGACGCTGCTGGTGGTCATCATGTTCGCCATGGGCCTGACGCTGTCCAAGGCCGACTTCGCCCGGGTGGTGAAGTCGCCGGCGCCGATCGCCGTGGGCGTGGTGCTGCAGTTCCTGATCATGCCGCTGGCGGCGCTGGCGATCTCGCGGCTGCTGGGGCTCTCCGATGCCCTGACCATCGGCATGGTGCTGGTCGGCGCCACCGCCGGCGGCACCTCCTCCAACGTCATGACCTGGCTGGCCGGCGGCCGGGTGGCGCTGTCGGTGTCGATGACCATGGTCTCGACCCTGCTCTCGGTGGTGGCCACGCCGCTGCTGACCCTGCTGCTGGTCGGCGAGAGCGTCGACGTGCCGGTGGCGGGCATGCTGACCAGCATCGCCCAGCTGGTGGTGGCACCGATCCTGATCGGGGTGATCGTCAATCACTGGCTGGGCGAGCGCATCGCCCGGGTCGAGCCGGCGCTGGCGAGCCTGGCGATGCTGGCCATCGTGGTGATCATCGCCATCGTGGTGGCGCTCAACGCCGGGCGCCTGGCGACCCTGGGGCCGGTCGTGGCGCTGGCGGTGATCGCCCATAACGCCATCGGCCTGGCCGGCGGCTACGGCCTGGCCCGGGCGCTGCGCTTCGACGAGCGCACCGCGCGCACCATCGCCTTCGAGGTGGGGCTGCAGAACTCCGGGCTCGCCGTGGCCCTGGCCAACCAGTTCTTCAGCGCCACCGCGGCGCTGCCGGGTGCGCTGTTCTCGGTGTGGCACAATGTCTCCGGCTCGCTGCTGGCGGGCGCCTGGAAGCGTCGCCCGGCCGAGGAGGAGGCGGCGTCGGCACTGGCGTCGCGCTGAGTCGCGCCTCGCCGGCCGCGCCTCGCCGGCCGCGCCTCGCCGGCCGCGCCTCGCCGGCCGCACCTCGCCGGCCGCACCTCGCCGGCCGCAGCGTTAGGGCGGCAAAAGGGCCCCGGACAGCGATGTCCGGGGCCCTCGTCGTTGCCGGCGTGGCAGCGGCGTCAGCCGCCGAAGAGGGCGCCGGCGATGCGGAAGCCGGCGATCCAGGTCCCGGCGGCGGAACCCAGGGTCGCGGTCAGGAACACCAGCAGGGTGCGCGAGACCCGGTTGCGCCACCAGCCCTTCACCTCGGTGACGTCGTGGCGCAGGGTGGCGAAGTCGCGCACCTTGGGCTTGCGCATGGCCAGCTCGACCCCGGCGGCCACGAAGCCGGCACCGATGGTGGGGTTGAGTGAGGTCAGCGGGGCGGCGAACACGGTGGCGATCACCGTCAGCGGGTGGGCCAGCGCCACCAGGGTGGCGGCACCCGAGAGCACGCCGTTGATCAAAAACCACTCGGCCACCAGCTGCCAGCCGAGCTCGGTGTTGCGCGAGAAGCCGATGGCGAAGCCGGTCAGCACCAGGGCGGTGATGATCCAGGGCAGCGCCTTCCACGCCTTGGAGGGCGGCGGCGTGGCCTCGAGCGTCTCGCGCTCCGGCGTCGGCGCCTCGGGCAGCGGCTGCTCGAGGTGCTCGGCCATGCCCTTGAGGTGGCCGGCGCCGATCACCACCAGCACGTGGCGATAGCGCCCCGGCGGGCACTGCTCGGCCAGGCGCAGCGTCATGTAGCGGTCGCGCTCGCTGATCAGCGGCGTGTAGAGGGTCTCGGACTCGCTGGCGAACTCGCTGAAGGTGGACTCCAGCACGTCGCCTTCCTTGAGCCGCTCGATGTCGGCCGCGGAGACGTCCTGTCGCGACAGCACGCCGCCGAGCAGCCCCGAGAACAGCGAGAAGCGCTGCCACCAGGGCACGTTGTGGTAGATGCGCTTGAGGGTCACGCCGACGTCGCGGTCGATCAGCAGCAGCGGCAGCCGGCGCTCGCGGCTGGCCTCCAGGGCGGCCCGCATCTCGGCGCCGGGCTCGATGCCGGACTGCTCGGCGACGCGCTGCTGGAAGGCGCCCAGCGCCAGGCTGGCGGCGACCATGCCGGCCTTGCCCTGGCGGAAGATCTGGAACAGGTCCTGCTCGCCCAGGGCATCGGGATTGGCCAGGTTCTGATGACGCGAGTCGCACAGCTCGATGGCCACGGCGTCGAACTCGCCGGAGTCGATCAGCGCGCGCACCTCGGTGGCGCTCTCGGCGGAGACGTGGGCGGTGCCCAGCAGGGTATAGCGGGTCTCGCCCACCTGGAGAGTGCGGTGCGGACCGCCGCCGGCGGCCTGCTCGCGATCGACGGTCGCGGTGTCCTGGGAGTCGGTCATGGACGCTCGAGTCTGAAGGGTGAAGGCTCGATTATCCACGAAGCCCGCCGGCGGGCCAAACCCGCCGCGGGCGCTTGCACCGGCTTTGCTACTTGCGCCAGAACATCGGCGTGAACAGCACCAGCACCGTGAGGATCTCCAGGCGGCCCATCAGCATGCCGATGCACAACAGCCACTTGGCGGCGTCGGGCAGGGGGCCGAAGTTGCCGGCCGGGCCGATGATCTCGCCGAGCCCGGGGCCGACGTTGGCGACCGCGGTGACCGCGCCGGACAGGGCGGTGACCAGGTCCAGGCCCAGCAGCGACAGCCCCAGCGCCAGCCCGGCGATGGTCAGGAAGAAGAAGAACGAGAAGGCGATGACGCCGCGGGTCACGTCGTCGGTCAGCGGGTGACCGTTGTAGCGGGCGGAGAAGACGCCGTTGGCGTGCACCAGGAAGCGCAGCTGGTTGCGCAGCAGGATGGACGCGACCTGGAAGCGGAACACCTTCATGCCGCCGCTGGTGGAACCGCTGCAGCCGCCGATGAAGCTGAGATAGAAGAAGGCCACGGCGGACAGGCTGCCCCAGGCCGCGTAGTCGTCGGCGGCATAGCCGGTGGTGGTGACCACCGAGACGACGTTGAAGGTCACCTGGGTGAGGGCCTCGAAGGCGTCACGGCCCTGCCAGATGCGCCAGGCGGTGAGCATCAGGATGACCATCGCCAGCAGGCCCAGCAGGCCGCGCACCTGCTGGTCGTGCCACAGCGCCATGCGGGCGCCGCGCAGTACCCGGATGTAGATCACGAAGGGCAGCGCGCCGCCGAGCATGAACAGGCTGCCCATCCACATCAGGTGCGGCCGATCGGCGTAGGCGCCGAAGGAGGCGTCCGAGTTGGCGAAGCCGCCGGTGGCCACCGAGGTCATGGCGTGGACGATGGCGTCCAGTGGCGCCATGCCGCCCAGCCAGTAGCTTGCGACCGCGGTCAGGGTCATGCCGCAGTAGATCACCAGCGTGGCCTTGGCGATGCCACCGGTGCGGGGCATCACCTTGTCGGACCAGTCCGATGACTCGGTGTGGAACAGCCGCATGCCGCCGACCTTGAGGAACGGCAGGATGGCGATGCCCATCACGATGATGCCGACCCCGCCCAGCCACTGCATCAGGCCGCGCCACAGCTTGAGGCCGTCGGAGAGGTCGTCGATGTTGCTGAGGATGGTGGAGCCGGTGGTGGTGATCCCCGAGACCGACTCGAACACCGCGTTGGAGAACGACAGCTGGGTGGCGCCCAGCACCAGCGGCAGGCTGGCGAAGCCGCTGATCGAGACCCAGCTCAGCGAGGTCAGCACGAACATCTGCCAGGGCTTGAAGCTGACCTCCACCCGCAGGGTCGAGAGCAGTATCGCCGCCGAAGAGCCGATCATGATCAGGATCGACAGGCCGAACGCCATGGCGTCCACGTCGCCCTCCACCAGCAGCACCAGCCAGGGCACCAGCATGAAGGCCGCCAGCACCAGCCACAGCAGGGCCAGCACCTTGAACACCGGCGCCCAGTGGCGCACCCGCTGGATGGCCGTCCGCCTCGCCAGCAGGCTCACGAGTGCGCCTCCGCGGCGCGGGCGATCGGGCGGCGAACGGCGTCATCGAACGATGGCTGGTGTGTCATGCGGATTCCCTCGCGTGCTGGCTGGCGGCGGCTCAGAAGAAGGTCAGGCCGACCTGGAAGAGCCGCTCCACGTCGCGGATGCGGCGCTTGTCGATGACGAACAGGATCAGGTGGTCGCCGGACTGGATGACCACGTCGTCGTGGGCGATCAGCACTTCCTTGCCGCGCACCACGGCACCGATGGTGGTGCCCCGCGGCAGGTCGATCTCGCCGATGGCGCGGCCGACCACCTTGGACGACTGCTGGTCGCCGTGGGCGATGGCCTCGATGGCCTCGGCGGCGCCGCGGCGCAGCGAGTGCACGTTGACGATGTCGCCGCGGCGCACGTGGGTCAGCAGGCTGCCGATGGTGGCCTGCTGCGGCGAGATGGCGATGTCGATCTCGCCGCCCTGGACCAGGTCGACGTAGGCGGCGTTGTTGATCAGGGTGAGGACCTTCTTGGCGCCCATGCGCTTGGCCAGCATCGACGACATGATGTTGACCTCGTCGTCGTTGGTCAGCGCGCAGAAGATGTCGCAGTCCTCGATGTTCTCTTCCTCCAGCAGGCGCTTGCTGGTGGCGCTGCCGTGCAGCACCACGGTGCGGTCGAGACGCTCGGAGAGCTGGGTGCAGCGCTCGATGCTGTGCTCGACGATCTTGACCTGATGGCTGTGCTCGAGGTGTTCGGCGAGGCGCTCGCCGATGTTGCCGCCACCGGCGATGATCACCCGGCGGAAGTCGCGCTCGAGGCGCCGGAGCTCGCTCATCACCGCGCGGATGTCGCGGCGGTCGGCGATGAAGAACACCTCGTCGTCGGCCTCGATGACGGTGTCGCCGCGAGGGATGATCGGCCGGTTGCGCCGGTAGATGGCCGCCACCCGGGTGTCCACGCTGGGCATGTGGCGGCGCAGGAAGCCGAGCTCCTGGCCGACCAGCGGGCCGCCGTAGAAGGCCTTCACCGCCACCAGCTGGACCTGGCCGCCGGCGAATTCCAGCACCTGCAGCGCGCCGGGGTGCTCGATCAGCCGGCGGATATGGTCGGTGACCACCTGCTCGGGGCTGATCAGCACGTCGATGGGCACCGCCTCGTGGGCGAACAGCCCCTTGCGGGTCAGGTAGGCGGTGGCGCGAACGCGGGCGATCTTGGTCGGCGTGCGGAACAGCGTGTAGGCGACCTGACAGGCGATCATGTTCACCTCGTCGGAGTTGGTCACCGCGATCAGCATGTCGGCGTCCTCGCAGCCCGCCTGGCGCAGCACCATCGGGTAGGAGCCGGCGCCGGTCACGGTGCGGATGTCGAGCCGGGTATGAAGCTCGCGGAGCTTCTTGGCGTCGGTGTCCACCACCGTGATCTCGTTCTCTTCGTGCGCCAGGTGTTCGGCCAGGGTTCCGCCGACCTGGCCGGCGCCGAGGATAATGATCTTCATCGCGTGTCACAGTCCGCAGCAAGACGGACGGCGCCGCGCGAGCGCCGTCTCTGGGTGGGCGGCAAGCCTAAACCAGCCGTGAGGGGATGAACAGGGTCGAATGGCGCTCAGTCCAGGGTGAAGCCGACCTTGATCGTGACCTGCCAGTGGGCCACCCGGCCGTGCTCGATGTGGCCGCGGGTGTCGATGACCTCGAACCAGCGCATGCCGTGCAGGCTCTCCGAGGCCTTGGTCAGCGCGCCCTGCACGGCATCCTCGATGCTGGTCTCGGAGCTGCCGGTCAGCTCGATGTGCTTGTAGGTGTGGTTCATGGTGTCGTCCTCTGGCAGCGGGGAAATGGCACGCATGCCGGCGCGGGCGGCCCGGCCGGCATCCTCGGGCCGCTCAGTCGGCCCGCTTCCTCAGTCTGGCATAGAAGAAGCCGTCATGGCTGTCGGCGCTCGGCAGCAGCTGGCGGCCGGCGCCGGCGGGGCGGCCCCAGGCCACGCCTTCCGGGGTGGTCGCCTCGGCGTCCGGCGTGCGGGCGAGGAAGGCGGCGACCTGGTCGGCGTTCTCCTCGGGCAGCACCGAGCAGGTGGCGTAGAGCAGGGTGCCGCCCGGCGCCAGCAGCGGCCAGAGGTTGTCGAGCAACCGGGCCTGGAGCTCGGCCAGCTTGGCGATGTCCGAGTGGCGGCGCAGGCGCTTGATGTCCGGATGGCGGCGGATCACGCCGCTGCCGGAGCAGGGGGCGTCGAGCAGCACGGCGTCGAAAGGCGTGCCGTCCCACCAGTCGCGCCGGGTGGCGTCGCCGTGGGCCAGGTCGGCCTCCAGGCCGAGCCGCGACAGGGTGTCCTCGACCCGCGCCAGGCGGGTGTCGTCGCTGTCGATGGCCTGCAGGTCGACGTCGAACAGCTCGAGCAGGTGGGCGGTCTTGCCGCCCGGCGCGCAGCAGGCGTCCAGCACCCGGGCACCGGGGCGCGGGGCGAGCGTCGGGCCGAGCAGCTCGGCGGCGAGCTGGGCCGCCTCGTCCTGCACGCTGACCAGGCCTTCCTTGAAGCCGGGCAGCTGGCCGACGTCGCAGGGCTCGTCGAGGGTCAGGCCTTCGGGCGAGTGCAGGCACAGGCGGGCGCCGATGTCCGGCGCATCGAGGCGCTCGAGGTAGCTCTCGCGGTCGCCGTGGCGGCGGTTGACGCGCAGCGTCATCGGTCCCGGCAGGTTGTTGGCCTCGCAGATCGCCCGCCAGTCGTCCGGCCAGGCCTGGCGGAAGGCCTTCAGCCACCACTTCGGATGCAGCAGCGCCACCGCCGGGTCGCGGTCGACCTCGGCCTGCAGGGGGCCGGCCTCGCGCTGCAGGCGGCGCAGGCAGCCGTTGAGCACCCGGGTGGCCCAGGGCTTGTTGATCAGCCGCGCGGCGCCGGCGGTCTCGCCCACCGCGGCGTGGGGCGGGATACGCATGTAGAGCAGCTGGTAGATGCCCACCAGCAGCAGCGCCTGGACGTCGGCATCGCGGGTCTTGAACGGCTTGTCCAGCAGCTTGCCGGCGAGCGCCTCGAGGCGGCACAGGGCGCGGCAGCTGCCGAAGCACAGCTCCTTGAACAGGCCGCGGTCTCGAGAGACCACCTGATGGTCGTCGAGGCTGCTGAGCGAGCCGCGGCCGGTGATCACCGGCACCAGGGCGCGGGCGGCCGCGGCGCGCACCGCCTGGCCGTTGTCGGGAGAGCGGGAGGAATGGCGCGGCTGGTTCATGCGGATGTCTCCTGGTTCGGCCGGCCCAGGCGGCTGCCGGGCGCGAAGCGCTCCGCGCGAGCCTTGAGCAGCTCGCGCACGTCGAGGGGCTTGCCGCCGGGCAGCTGGGCCCGGGTGACGCGAAGGACCCGGTCGCCGCGCTCGCCGCAGGCGATGCGCAGGGCGTCGTCGTCATGGGGCAGCAGGGTGCCGGGTTCGGCGCCTTCGTCGCCGGGGGTGGGCTGGGCCTCGGCCATCAGCAGGCGCAGGCGGTCGTCGCCCAGCGCGCACCAGGCCACCGGCCAGGGGTTGAAGGCGCGGATGCGCGCGGCCAGGGCCTCGGCGTCCTCGCGGAAGTCCAGTTCGGCCTCGGCCTTGGACAGCTTGGCGGCGTAGGTGACGCCGTCCTCGGGCTGGGGCGTGGCCGCGAGGCCGTCGCCGGCCAGCGCGTCCAGCGTCTCGACCATCGCCCGCCCGCCCTGGGCGGCCAGGGCATCGTGCAGCGTGCCGCCGGTGGTGGCGGCGGTGATCGGCGTGCGGGCGATGCGCAGCATGGCGCCGGTGTCGAGCCCTTCGTCCATCTGCATGATGGTCACGCCGCTCTCGGCGTCGCCGGCCTCGATGGCGCGCTGGATGGGCGCGGCGCCGCGCCAGCGCGGCAGCAGCGAGGCGTGGACGTTGATGCAGCCGAGGCGCGGAGTGTCGAGCACCGCCTTGGGCAGGATCAGGCCGTAGGCCACCACCACCATGATGTCGGCCTCGAGGGCCGCCAGCTCGGCCTGGGCCTCGGGCGTCTTCAGCGACGCCGGCTGGTAGACCGGCAGCCCGTGCTCCTGGGCCAGCGCCTTGACCGGGCTCGGGGTCAGCTTGCGGCCGCGGCCGGCGGGGCGGTCGGGCTGGGTATAGACGGCGACGACGCGATGGGAGCTCGCCAGCAACGCCGCCAGGCTCTCGGCGGCGAAGTCGGGCGTGCCGGCGAAGATGACGCGCAGGGGTTGGGACATGGGTTTCGGGGCCTTGCCGGAATGAATGCCGCCCATGATAACGGAGCCGGGGCCAAACGACGAAGGCCGGCGCCCATCCGGGCACCGGCCTTCATGTCGCGAAGGGCATCGAGGCGGCTCAGGCCGGCTGGGTCAGCCGGTGGCGCTTCTGCATCTTCTTCATCACCCGGTCGCGCTTGAGCGGCGAGAGGTAGTCGACGAACAGCACGCCCTCGAGGTGGTCGTACTCGTGCTGGATGCAGTGGGCCAGCAGGCCGTCGGCCTCCAGCTCGTAGGGCCGGCCGTCGCGATCCAGCGCCTTGAGCCGGACCTTCAGCGCCCGTGGCACCTCGGCGTAGTACTCGGGCACCGACAGGCAGCCCTCCTGCATCGGCTCGCGCTCCTCGCCGATCGGGGTGTACTCGGGGTTGATCAGCACCAGCGGCGTGCTCTGATCCTCGCTGACGTCGATCACGATGACCCGACGATGCGCGTCCACCTGCGTCGCCGCCAGGCCGATGCCGGGCGCGGCGTACATGGTCTCGAGCATGTCGTCGACCAGCTGGCGCACCTCGTCGTCGACCGTCTCGACCGGGGCCGCCTTGGTGCGGAGCCGCTCGTCGGGGAATTCGAGAATGGGGAGTTTGGCCATGGCGTTGGTGTCACCGTTGTGCTGTCATTCGGAAATCACGACTATTCTAGAAGCCTGCGGCGTGCCGGGAAACCGCGCTTCGCGCATCGCATCAATAGCATCAGACTATACCACGATGGCGAGGTTCCCGGTGCCGCCGCGATCATCGGCCAGGGAGCAAGGGAATGAAGCAGATCGGACGCAGCGGGCTCGTGAAGCGCTGGCTGGGGGCACTGGCGCTGGGCGTGACGACGGTCGGTGCCGTCCAGGCGCAGGGGCTGACCTGGGACGACGGGCTGCGGGACGACGCCCCGGATCGCTATACCGTGGTGCGGGGCGATACCCTGTGGGGCATCTCCGGCCGCTTCCTGCAGCACCCCTGGCAGTGGCCCGAGGTGTGGCAGGCCAATCCCCAGATCGAGAACCCGCACCGGATCTATCCCGGCGACATCGTCACCCTGCATGACTGCGGTGGCCGGCCCTGCCTGGGGCTGGAGCGCGGCCAGGGCGTGGTGCGCCTGTCGCCCGAGATGCGCACCGTGCCGCGGCGCGAGGCCATCGAACCGATTCCGCTGGAGGCGGTGCGCCTGTTCACCCGCGAGCACCGGGTCATCGACGACCCCGAGACCCTCGCCGAGCTGGCCTACGTGGTGGGCGGCGACGACCGGCGGCTGATCAGCGGCGCCGGCGATCGCTTCTATGCCCGCGGCGAGGTGCCGGCCGGCGGCCGCGTCGGCATCTATCGCCCCGGCGAGCGCTACCTCGACGAGGCCACCGGCGAGGTGCTGGGCCTCGAGCTCGAGAGCGTGGGCGAGGCCCGCCAGAGGCGCCAGGAGGACGACATCGCGGTGCTCGAGGCCACCAAGGCCAGCCAGGAGATCCGCAACGGCGACATCCTGCTGCCGCTGGAGGACCGCGGCCTGGTCACCGCGTTCCAGCCGCGGGCGCCAAAGCGTCGGGTCGACGGCCGCATCCTCTCGGTGCCCGGCGGCGTGCGCTTCATCGGTCGGCTGCAGATGGTCGCGCTGGACCGCGGCACCCGCGACGGCCTGGCGCCCGGCCACGTGCTGGAGGTGGAGCAGCGCGGCGAGCTGGTCAGCGACCCGCGGACCGGCGAGATGCTGCGCCTGCCCGGCGAGGGCGCCGGCCTGGTGATGGTCGTGCGGCCCTACGACAAGATGAGCTACGGCCTGGTGATGCAGGCCTCGCGCACCCTGGCGGTGGGCGATCGCCTGCACACCCCGGGCGCCGGGCTGGACACGGCGCAGCGCTAGGCCACCACCATGCCGATGGCCAGAGAGTGGCTGCTGCTGTCGCGCCTGCCCGGCCTCGGGCCCGCGGGGCTGGCCGAACTCGCCGCCCGCGCCCCGGCCTGGCCCGAGGGCTGGCTGGCGGTGATGCCGGCCCCGGCGGCCAAGGCCCTGCGACTGTGGCTCGACCATCCCGCCAGGAGCCCGCTGACGGCCTCGCTCGACGCCGACGAGGCCTGGCTCGCCGGGGCCCCCGACCGGGCGCTGCTGCATCCCGATCATCCCGACTGGCCGGCGCCACTGGCCCAGATCGCCGATCCGCCGCCGGTGCTGTGGGCCTGGGGCGATCTCGGCGCGCTGGCGCCGCCGCGGCTGGCCATGGTCGGCACCCGCAAGCCGACCCGGGAGGGGCTCGCCAACGCCGCCGGCTTCGCCCGGGCGCTGGCCGAACGCGGCTGGGGCGTGGTCAGCGGCATGGCGCTGGGCATCGACGGTGCCGCCCAGCAGGCGGCGCTGGAGGCCGGCGGGCGCAGCGTGGCGGTGCTCGGCGGCGGGGTGGACGTCATCTATCCGGCCCGCCACCGCGCCCTGCACGAGCGGCTGCGCGGGCCGGGCGGCTTGCTGCTGTCCGAGCATCCGCCCGGCACCAAGCCCCACCCGGCCTTCTTCCCGCGCCGCAATCGCATCGTCACCGGGCTGTCCCGCGGCGTGCTGGTGGTGGAGGCCGCCGAGCGCAGCGGCTCGCTGGTCAGCGCCCGGCTGGCCGGCGAGCAGAGCCGCGAGGTGTTCGCCGTGCCGGGCTCGATCCACAACCCCCAGGCGCGCGGCTGCCTGGGGCTGCTGCGCGACGGCGCGGTGCTGGTGCGCGACGTCGACGACATCCTCGCCGAGCTGCCGGCCTGGAGCGCGCCGGTGGAGCCACCGCCCGTGCGAGCCGAGCCGGCGGCCGCCGCGGGCGCCGACGACCCGCTGCTGGCCTGGCTCAGCGATACCCCGACGCCGGTGGATGCCCTGGTGAACCTCACCGGACTGTCGGTGGCCGAGTGCCAGCGCCGGCTGCTGGCCCTCGAGCTGGAGGGGCGCGCCGGCCCCGCCGCCGGCGGCTGGGTGCGCCTGCCGGGCCCCGGGGGAGCGTGGTAGAATCCCGGCCCATGTCGGACACCGCCGGATCCTCCATCATGACCCAGGAAACCTCCCTCGCCGCCGCCGTGGCCGCCCTGCGCGCCGGCGGCGTGATCGCCTATCCCACCGAGGCCGTCTGGGGCCTCGGCTGCGACCCCGACGATGCCACCGCCCTGACCCGGCTCTTGGACCTCAAGCGCCGCGACCCGGCCAAGGGCGTGATCCTGGTGGCCGCGGATATCGCCCAGCTGGCGCCCTGGCTGGAGGGCCTCGACGACGCCCGCCGGCAGGCCCTCGCCGAGCCCCGCGACACGCCGACCACCTGGCTGGTGCCGGACAATGGCCGGGCGCACTCGCTGGTGCGCGGCGAGCACGACCGGGTGGCGCTCAGGATCAGCGACCACCCCCTGGTCGCCGCCCTGTGCCGTGCCTTCGGCGGCCCCATCGTCTCGACCTCGGCCAACCGCGCCGGCGAGCCCTCGGCGATGAGCGCCGACGAGATCCATGCCGTCTTTGGTGAGGGGGCCGGCGGCGAGCTCGATGCCGTGCTCGACGGCCCCCTGGGCGGCCACGACCGCCCCAGCACCATCCGCGACCTGGTCACCGGCCGCGTGCTGCGCGACTGACTCCCCGCTTCACTGCCGATCAAGGAGGCCCCGTGGCCTACGCCCATCTCGACCCCGTGAAGACCTATCTGCTCGACCTTCAGGACCGGCTGTGCGAGGCGCTGGCGGCCGAGGACGGCCAGGCGACCTTCCGCGAGGACGCCTGGGAGCGCGCCGAGGGCGGCGGCGGCCGCTCGCGGGTGATCGAAGACGGCGCCGTGTTCGAGAAGGGCGGCGTCAACTTCTCCCACGTCCACGGCGCGACCCTGCCGCCCTCGGCCACCGCCGCCCGGCCCGAGCTCGCCGGCCGCGGCTTCCACGCGGTGGGCGTGTCCTGGGTGCTGCACCCGACCAATCCCCACGTGCCCACCAGCCACGGCAACGTGCGCTTCCTGATCGCCGAGAAGGAAGGCGAAGACCCGGTGTGGTGGTTCGGTGGCGGCTACGACCTGACGCCCTTCTACCCGGTGCTCGAGGACGTGCGCCACTGGCACCGGGTGGCCCGGGACGCCTGCGCGCCCTTCGGCGACGACGTCTACCCGCGCTACAAGGCCTGGTGCGACGACTACTTCACTCTCAAGCACCGCGACGAGACCCGCGGCGTCGGCGGGCTGTTCTTCGACGACCTCAACGAGGGCGGCTTCAACGACTGCTTCGCCTTCCAGCGCGCGGTCGGCGACAGCTTCCTCGACGCCTACCTGCCGATCGTCCGGCGCCGCCGCGAGACCGCCTATGGCCAGCGCGAGCGCGACTTCCAGCTCTACCGCCGCGGCCGCTACGTGGAGTTCAACCTGGTCTGGGACCGCGGCACCCTGTTCGGCCTGCAGAGCGGCGGGCGCACCGAATCGATCCTGATGTCGATGCCGCCGCTGGCGCGCTGGGAATATGCCTGGACGCCGGAAGCCGGCAGCCCCGAGGCGGACCTCTACGACAACTACCTGGCGCCCAGGGACTGGCTGGGCGAGCAGGACAAGGAGAACCCGGCATGACGGACCGCTACTGCGTCTTCGGCCACCCGATCGGCCACTCGAAGTCACCGGCCATCCACGCCGCCTTCGCCGAGCAGACCGGCGAGGCGCTCGAATACACCGCCATCGAGGCGCCGCTGGACGACTTCGCCGGCGCCTGGAGGCGTTTCGTCGAGGCGGGCGGGCGCGGCGCCAACGTCACCGTGCCGTTCAAGGAAACGGCCTACCGGCTGTGCGACGCGCTCACTCCCCGGGCCGAGCGCGCCGGCGCGGTGAACACCCTGATCCTCGAGGCCGACGGCCGCACCCGGGGCGACACCACCGACGGCGCCGGCCTGGTCGGCGACCTCAAGCGCCGCGGCGTGACGCTTTCCGGCGCGCGCATCCTGGTGCTCGGCGCCGGCGGTGCGGTGCGCGGCGTGCTGGAACCGCTGCTCGCCGAGGCACCGGCGAGCCTGCACATCGCCAATCGCACCGCCGACAAGTCCGCCGGCCTGGCCGCGGACTTCGCGGATCTGGGCCGGGTGAGCGGCGGCGGCTTCGAATCGGTGGAAGGCCCCTTCGACGTGGTGGTCAACGGCACCAGCGCCAGCCTCGGCGGCGACCTGCCGCCGCTGCCGAACGACCTGTTCGCCCCCGGCGCCACCGCCTATGACATGATGTACGGCGCCGAGCCGACGGTCTTCCTGCGCTGGGCCGCCGAGCGCGGCGCGGGCACCATCGACGGCCTGGGCATGCTGGTGGGCCAGGCGGCCGAGTCCTTCTCTCTGTGGCGCGGGGTACGCCCGGACGTGGCCCCGCTGCTGGAGGCGCTGCGCCGGGCGCTGTAGCGCCACCATGCCGCGATCAAAAACGCCCCGAGCCGGACGACGGCTCGGGGCGTTTTCATGTGGCTCGATAAGGGGGCTGACTCAGGGCTGTCCGCAGTTCGGCGCCCGCCCGGCCTGCCGATAGCGCTGCAGCGCCTCGTCCATGCCGGACTCGAGCCCCGAGATGCGGTTGCCGTGGCTGGGGTGGGTGGACATCCACTCCGGCGGCTGGCCGCCGCCGGCGTTGGCCATGTTCTGCCACAGCGCGACGCTGGCCCGCGGGTCGAAGCCGGCATCGGCCATCAGCTTCAGGCCGATGGTGTCGGCCTCGCTCTCGTGGCTGCGCGAGAAGGGCAGCAGGATGCCGTACTGGGCGCCCATGCCCAGCGCCGCCATCACCTGCTCACCCCCGGCGCCTTCCAGGCCGGCGGCCGAGGACAGCACCGAGAGGCCGAGGTTGGTGGCGCTCTGGGTCGAGGCGCGCTCGTTGGCGTGGTGGGCCAGCACGTGGCCGATCTCGTGGCCGATGACCGCGGCCAGCTGGTCCTGATTCTCGGTGATCTCGAGCAGCCCGGTGTTCACGCCCACGTAGCCGCCGGGCAGCGCGAAGGCGTTGGCCGAGTCGTCCTCGAACACCCGCACCTGCCAGTTCTCCTGCTGCAGCTCGGCCGGCAGGGTGGCGACGATCTCCCGGGTGATGCATTGCGCGAGCCGGTAAGGGGCGCCGTCCACGGTGGTACGGTCCTGCTGATACTGGGCGAAGGCCTGGGCGCCCATCTGGTCGAGCTGATCGTCTGACATCAGGGTCAGCTGCGAGCGCCCGGTGGGTGAGGTGGTGCAGGCGGCGAGGGCGACGCTGAGCGTGCCCACGGCGAGACAGTGAATCCAGCGCATCGGAGTCCTCCTGGGGCCGGCCGTGGCAGGGCCACTGGACGGCGAATAAGGGTTCGCCACAAGATACCCCCCACGCCTGCAAGATCAACCACAAAACCTGCAATCATGGAGGACGCTCATGGACGATGAATTGTCGCAGCGCCTGCTGTCGCTGCTGGCTCGCGTCGAGCCCTGGCTGCCGCCGGCCGCCGAGGCGGTCGACTGGACGCGCGACGTGGCCGCGCTGTGGGAGCGCCACGCCCTGGGCGGGCGGCTGGTGCCGGTGCCGCCGCGCGACGCCCTGGCCCTCGACGACCTGCTCGGCATCGAGCGTCAGAAGCGCCAGCTGGTCGACAATACCCGCGCCTTCCTGCGCGGTCATCCGGCCAACCACGCGCTGCTGTGGGGCGCCCGGGGCAGCGGCAAGTCGTCGCTGGTACGGGCGCTGCTCAATGGCCTGGGTGGCGAGGGGCTGCGGCTGGTGCAGGTGGATCGCCACGATCTCGGCGCGCTGCCGTCGCTGGTGGCCCAGCTGCGCCACCTGCCGCACCGCTTCGTGGTCTATTGCGACGATCTCTCCTTCGAGCAGAACGACGACGCCTACAAGGCGCTGAAGAGCGTGCTCGACGGCACCCTGACCGGCCCGCCCGAGAACGTGCTGCTCTACGCCACCTCCAACCGCCGCCACCTGCTGCCGGAGTCGATGGCCGACAACGACGCCACCCGCCTGGTCGGCGAGGAGCTCCACCACGGCGACGCCGTCGAGGAGAAGATCTCGCTGTCCGACCGCTTCGGGCTATGGCTGGCCTTCCATCCGTTCTCCCAGGACGCCTACCTCGAGGCCTGCGAGCACTGGACGCGGCGCCTCGGCGAGGCGGATGACTGGCGCGACGAGGCGCGGGCCGAGGCGGTGCGCTACGCCACCCTGCGCGGCGGACGCAGCGGCCGGGTGGCCTGGCAGTTCGCCTGCCAGTGGATCGGCCGCCAGCGCCTCTACGATCAGGGTTCCGATAACCAAGGCTGATCGCCCGGCGTGATCGCCAGCTCGCTGCCCTGCGGCAGGTCGCCGGTGCGGGCCATCTGCCGGGCCAGGTCGAGCAGCGGCGACCGCCTCGGGGGGACAGACGCAGACCGCCGGCCCGAGGGCCGGCGGTCTGCGCTATCGGCGAGATTCGTCCGCGCGTCGAGCGTCGACGGATGGCGACACCTCAGCGACGACCGCGGCGCGATTCCTTGGTGCGGTCGAGCTCGCGCTTCTTGGCCTTCTCGCGGTCGCTGGCGCCGGCCATGTGGTCGTAGGGGTTCTTGCCCGAGCGGAACTCGAAGCGCATCGGCGTGCCGCGGACCTTGAGCACCTTGCGGAAGGTGTTGGTCAGGTAGCGCTTGTAGGCCTCGGACAGCGATTCGGTCTGGTTGCCGTGCACGACGATGATCGGCGGGTTGCTGCCGCCCTGGTGGGCCATGCGCAGCTTGATGCGGCGGCCATGGATCATCGGCGCCGGATGCTGCTCCACGGCGTCGTGCAGGATGTTGGTCAGGCGGTTGGTCGACCAGTGGCTGTTGGCCGAGGCGAAGGCGCGCTCGATGGACGGGTAGAGATCGCCCACCGCGGTGCCGTGCAGTGCCGAGATGAAGTGCAGGTCGGCGTAGTCGGCGAAGCCCAGGCGGCGCTTGATCTGGGCGCGCATCTTGTCCTTGGCCTCGCTCTCCAGGCCGTCCCACTTGTTGACCGCCAGCACCAGGGCGCGGCCGCTGGTCAGCACGTAGTCGAGCAGGTGCAGGTCCTGTTCCACCAGGCCCGAACGGGCGTCGAGCACCATGATGGCGACATGGCACTCCTTGATCGCCTCGAGGGTCTTGATGATCGAGAACTTCTCGGCGGTCTGGCTGACGTTCTTGCGCCGCCGCACGCCGGCGGTGTCGACCAGCACGTAGGGCTCGCCGCGCCGCTCGAAGGGAATCTCGATGGCGTCGCGGGTGGTGCCGGCCTCGTCGAAGACCACCACCCGCTCCTCGCCAAGCAGGCGATTGACCAGCGTCGACTTGCCGACGTTGGGGCGGCCGATCACGCCGATGCGAATGCCCTTGGTGCCGGTGTCGAGCGGGATGTCGGCGTCGCGCTCGGGGAAGGGCGTGAGCACCTCGTCGATCAGCGCGGTGACGTTGCGGCCGTGGGCGGCGGCGATCGGATGCGGATCGCCGAGGCCGAGCTGCCAGAAGTCCGCCATGGCGGAGTGCTCTTCCAGGCCGTCGGTCTTGTTGACCACCAGCCAGGTCTTCTTCTGGTTGATGCGCAGGTGGTTGGCGATGGCTTCATCGGCCACGTTCAACCCGCTGCGGCCGTCGACCAGGAACAGCACGATGTCGGCCTCGTCGATGGCCTGCAGCGACTGCTCGGCCATGGCCGCGTCGATGCCTTCCTCGTCGCCGCTGATGCCGCCGGTGTCGATCACCGTATAGGCCTTGCCGCCGAGCGCGCCGTTGCCGTACTTGCGATCCCGGGTCAGGCCCGGGAAGTCGGCCACCAGGGCGTCGCGGGTGCGCGTCAGGCGGTTGAAGAGGGTCGACTTGCCCACATTGGGGCGGCCGACCAGTGCGATCACGGGATTCATGGTTGCAGTTCCAGGGCCTCGAGGCTGCCGTCGTCGGCCAGGGCGTAGATGCGCTTGCCGTCGGTGAGCGGGGCCACGCTGATGGCGTCGTCGATCTCGGTGCGACCGACCAGGCCGCCTTCGCGGGCGTCGATCAGGTGAAGGTAGCCCTCGAAGTCGCCGACCACCAGGCGGCCGTCGGCGAAGGCGGGGTCGGTCAGCTCGCGGCCCTCGAGCTCGTCGAGCCGCCACAGGGTCTCGCCGCTGGCGGCGTTGAGCGCGATCACGTGACTGGCCTCGTCGACCACGAACAGGAAGTCGCCGACCATGACCGGGCTGCGATAGCTGGAGATGTCGCGGGCCCAGAGGATCTCGCCGGTGGTGGCCTGCAGGGCCGCCAGGCGGCCGTTGTAGCTGGTCACGAACAGCCGGCCGTCCTGGGTCAGCAGCGGCTGGCCGGCCAGGTCGACCAGGCGCTCGATCTCGCTGCGGCCCTCGGGCACGGCGATGCGGCGCTGCCACAGCGGCTGGCCGCCGCGGTTGTCTAGGGTGACCAGGCGGCCGTTGGCCAGGCCGGCGAAGGTCACCTGGTCGATCACCCGCGGGGTGCCGGTGTTGCGCAGGGTGAGGGCGGGGCGGCTGCCGCTGTAGACCCAGCGCTCGGCGCCGCTTTCGCGGTCCAGGGCGGTCACGCTGCCGTCCACGGCCTGCACCACCAGCAGCTGGCGGTTGGCCTGGGGCGCGGCCAGCACCTCGCTGTTGACGCGGGTGCGCCACAGCACCTCGCCGTCGGACTGGTCGAGGGCCAGCACCTCGCCGTTGCGGGTGCCGAGATAGACCTGGCCGGCCACGGCGGTGAGGCCGCTGGAGGCGGCGGCATCGAGCTCGATGCGCCAGCGCGGCTCGCCGCTGTCGGCGTCGATGGCCTCGACCAGGCCACTCTGGTCGGCGGCGAACAGCAGGTCGCCGTCCCGGGTCGGGGCCAGCGGATAGCCGCCCTGACCGATGCCGTCGCCGACCTGTCCTTCCCACAGGGTCTCGACGCTGGTGGTGCCCGCGGTGTCGCCGAGCTCCTTGGGCGGATACTCGGGCTCCACCTGGCCGGCGCAGCCGGTCAGCAGGCCGAGCGCGGCGGTGGCGGCGATGGCGAGTGTGGTCTTGCTCATGAGGTCTCCTCGACGCCCAGATCGTCCAGTTTGAGTTGCACGCCGTAGAGCGGCTGGTCGCCGGTCTCGGAGAGGCTCAGGGCTTCCTGCCAGGCCTCGCGGGCGGCGTCGCGGTCGCCGAGCGCCAGATGGGCGTCGCCGCGGATATCGGCGCGCTGGGCGGCCAGCGGGGTCGGCAGGTCGCCGTCGAGGGTCGCCAGCGCCGCCTCGGCGTCGTCGCCGGCCAGCTGCAGGCGCGCCAGGCGCAACCGCGCCACGCCCTGCAGGTAGGGGCGGTCGCCCTCGGCGACCAGCGCCTCCAGGGTGGCTTCGGCGGCGTCCAGCTCGCCGGCGCCCACGGCCACGCGGGCGTCCATCAGGCGCGCCAGGTCGGCGTAGAGGCTGTCGCCGTGATCCTCGACCAGGCTCGTCGTCAGCTCGTCGATGCGCTGGCGGGCGCCGTCGTCCAGGCTGTCCTGGCTGCTCAGGGTCAGCACCTGCTGGTAGGTGGCCGAGGCCGCCTCGGCCTGGCCGGTCTGGTAGTCCTGCCAGGCGTTCCAGCCGAAGACCCCGGCGGCGGCGATCGCCGCGCCGGCGATCAGCGAGGTGCCGTTCTCCTTCCACCAGCGCTTGATCGCTTCGACCTGTTCTTCTTCCGTTCTCATCTCCGCCACGGGCGGTCTCCTTGTCGGTTCCAGAGCGTCAGGCGTCGCCTGCCAGCAGGGAGGCGAGGGTATCGGCGAGGGCGTCCTGGTCGAGGCGCTGCTGTTCGCGGTCCTCGCGCAGGAACTTCAGCGTCACGGCGTTCTCGGCCAGCTCGTCCTCGCCCAGCAGCAGGGCCAGGCGGGCGCCGCTCTTGTCGGCCTTCTTGATGCGGCTCTTGAAGCTGCCGCCGCCGCAGTGCAGCTGCACGCCGAGCTCGGGCCGCGCCTCGCGCAGGCGCTCGCCCAGCAGCAGGGCGGCCGACTCGGTGGCGTCGCTCATCGGCAGCAGGTAGACGTCCAGGTCGCCGCGGGCCTCGTCGGGCACGAGGTCCAGGGTGTCGAGCAGCAGGATCAGGCGCTCGATGCCCATGGCGAAGCCGACCGCCGGCACGGCCTTGCCGCCGAGCTGCTCGACCAGGCCGTCGTAGCGGCCGCCGGCGCACACCGTGCCCTGGCTGCCCAGCGCGGTGGTGGTCCACTCGAAGACGGTGCGCGAGTAGTAGTCCAGGCCGCGGACCAGCCGCGGGTTGACCACATAGGCGATGCCGGCGGCGTCGAGCATGGCGGTCAGGCGCTCGAAGTGCCGCTTCGATTCCTCGTCCAGGTGGTCCATCAGCCGCGGCGCGTCGGCCAACATCGGGGCCATGTCCGGGTTCTTGGAGTCGAGGATGCGCAGCGGGTTGGTCTCGAGCCGGCGGCGGGAGTCCTCGTCGAGCACGTCCAGGTGCTGCTGGAAGTAGGCCACCAGGGTGTCGCGGTAGGCGGCGCGCGCCTCCGGCGAGCCCAGGGAATTGAGCTCCAGGGTGACGTGCTCGAACAGGCCGAGCTGCTTCCACAGCCGCGCCGAGAGCAGGATCAGCTCGGCGTCGATGTCCGGGCCCTCGAGGCCGAAGGTCTCCACGCCGACCTGATGGAACTGCCGGTAGCGGCCCTTCTGCGGGCGCTCGTGGCGGAACATCGGGCCCTGGTACCACAGCCGCTGGGTCTGGTTGTGCAGCAGGCCATGCTCCATGGCGGCGCGCACGCAGCTCGCGGTGCCCTCGGGACGCAGCGTCAGGCTGTCGCCGTTGCGGTCCTCGAAGGTGTACATCTCCTTCTCGACGATGTCGGTGACCTCGCCGATGGAGCGCTTGAACAGCGCGGTCTGCTCGACGATGGGGGTGCGGATCTCGTCATAGCCGTAGCGGCTCATGAGGGTGCGCACCTGGCCCTCGAAGTACTGCCACAGCGGGGACTGCTCCGGCAGCAGGTCGTTCATGCCACGAATGGCCTGGATCTTCTTGCTCAATGCTGGCTCCTTGTCGGTACGCCTCAGGCGTCCCGGGCGATGACATCCTGCTCGGCTTGCTCTTTCTCGCGGACCTTGTCGCGGATCATCCGCTCGAGGTCGTCGACCAGGTGGTCGTTGCGCAGCTTGCTGGCGGGCTTGCCGTCGATGTAGACGAGGTTGGCGGGGCTGCCGCCGGTCAGGCCGATGTCGCTTTCCTTGGCCTCGCCCGGGCCGTTGACGACGCAGCCGATGACCGAGACGTCGAGCGGCGTGAGCACGTCGTCGAGGCGTTCCTCGAGTTCGTTCATGGTGCCGATGACGTCGAAGTTCTGGCGCGAGCAGCTCGGGCAGGCGACGAAGTTGATGCCCTTGGCCCGCAGGCGCAGGCTCTTGAGCATGTCGAAGCCGACTTTGATCTCCTCGACCGGATCGGCCGCCAGCGACACGCGGATGGTGTCGCCGATGCCGTCCATCAGCAGCATGCCGAGGCCGATGGACGACTTGACGGTGCCCGAGCGCAGCCCCCCGGCCTCGGTGATGCCGAGGTGCAGCGGCTGCTCGATGCGGGTGGCGAGATCGCGGTAGGCGGCCACGGCCATGAACACGTCGGAGGCCTTGACGCTGACCTTGAAGTCGGGGAAATCGAGGCGCTCGAGGTGGTCGATGTGGCGCATCGCGGACTCGACCAGCGCTTCCGGGGTCGGCTCGCCGTACTTCTTCTGCAGGTCCTTCTCCAGCGAACCGGCGTTGACGCCGATGCGGATCGGGATGCCGTTGTCGCGGGCGGCGCTGACCACGGCCTGGACGCGGTCCTCGCGGCCGATGTTGCCGGGGTTGATGCGCAGGCAGTCGACGCCGAGCTCGGCGACGCGCAGGGCGATGCGGTAGTCGAAGTGGATATCCGCGACCAGCGGGACGTCGACCTCGCGCTTGATGCGGCCGAAGGCCTCGGCGGCGTCCATGGTCGGCACCGAGACGCGCACGATGTCGGCGCCGGCCGTTTCCAGCTGGCGGATCTGCGCCACGGTGGCCGCCACGTCGAGCGTGTCGGTGTTGGTCATGCTCTGGACGGAGATGGGGGCGCCGCCGCCGACCGGCACCTTGCCGACATGGATGCGGCGTGACTGGCGACGGGTAATGGGCGATGTAGCGTGCATGGTCGGACTCATTCTCCCAGAGTGAAACGGGCGACGTTGTTGGCGCCGGTGCGCGTGGTCAGATCCACGGGCTCGCCGCGCCAGCTCAGCTCGACGCCGGTGGCGTTGCCGACGGTCAGGCGGAAGGGCGGTTCGCCCTCGACGGTGGCCGAGGTGCCGGGCTGCTGGAGGCCGACGAAGACGCGCGCGTCGGTGGCGTCGAAGATCTCGGTCCAGGACTGCTCGTTGAAGGTCAGCTCCAGCACCCCCGGGTCTGTGGACGGCTCGGCGGCCGGCTCGGCGGCGGTCTCGCTGCCGTCGTCGGCGTCGCTGCTGTCGTCGGCCGCGACATCGGTGTCGGCGTCGGCGGTGGCCGGCTCGTCGCCGTCGCCGTCGGCGGCGGACTCGCCCGCGCTGTCGGTGGCGTCGGTGCCGGCGTCGGCCTCCTCGGCGCGGGTGGTGGCGACCTCCTGGGTCCAGTCGCCGGTGCGCTCGTCGAGCTCGTCGAGCTCGTCGCCGGGGGCGTCGCCGCCCTCGGTGATGGTGGTGCCGTCGAGGCTGTCCACCGCCACCGGGGCGTTGTCGCCCGGCGTGGGCGGCTCGCTGCCGCCGCGGCTCTGCCACCACATCAGGGTCAGGCCGACCATGCCGGCGATCACCAGCAGGGTGGCCAGCCGGAACAGCCAGGCGCCGAGCTTAGAGGGCGGCTTGTTGACCACGTGCACGGGGGTGACCTTGCTCTCCTGCTCCTCGCCGCCGCTGCGGGCCCGGTAGGCGGCCAGCACCGGCGCGGGGTCGATGCCCAGCAGGTTGGCGTAGCTGCGCAGGTAGCCACGACGATAGGTGGCGATCGGCACCTCTTCGTAGTCGTCGCGTTCCAGGCCGTCGATCACGGCCGGACGCAGATTCAGGGCCTCGGCGACCTCATCGCGCGACAGCGCCATGGCTTCGCGCTGGCGGCGCAGCAGCTCGCCGGGCGAGGCGGCAACGTCGGGCTCCGAATAAGGGGTGTCGCTCATGGCGTAGCATCCTTCATGGGAAAACGGGGTCAGGGTGCGTCACCGGATACCGCCGACCGCCCGCCACGCGCGCCCGCCAGGTCCGCCGACAGCTGCCGCGTCGCCGGCGAGGGGCCGGCCAGGCGCAGGTAGCTCTCGAGCTGCTGCTCGGCGATCGCGTAGCGGCCCTGGTCGACTTCGAGCTGGGCGAGGCGAAGATAGCTGTCCGCGCGCCGCGGATCGATGCTCTGGGCCCGCTGCAGGCTGCGGCGGGCGGCCTCGACGTCGCCGAGCCGTCGCTGGCACTGGCCAAGGTTGGTGAACAGCTGGGCGCGATTGGCGTACTGGGTATCGGCGGCGGCCTGCTCGAGCTGGTGGCAGGCCTCGCGGATGCGCCCCTGATCATACAGGAAGGCGGCATAGTTGTTGCGCGCCCGTGTCAGGTCGGGGTCGGCGTCGAGCGCCCGCCGGAAGGTCTCGTCGGCGAGCGCGTCCTCGCCCTGGCGCTGGTAGACGATGGCCATGGCCTGCAGCGCCTCGGGGGCATCGGCATCGATCTCCAGGGCGCGGTCCAGGGCCGACAGCGCGCGAGGCAGGTTGTTGCGCTCCAGGTAGGCGGTGCCGAGCCGGGTATAGGCGGCGACGGGATCGCCGCTCTCGGCCGCGGGCGTGGTCGCGCCGGGCTGGGTGGCACAGCCGGTCAGCCAGAGGGCGCTCGCCAGGACGACGGTGACGGATAACTGTCGGAAACCGGGCGGGCGGCGTGTCATGGCATCCTCGCTGGGCGGCGGCACGGGCCTGTCGGCCGTTGGTGAAAAAGGCCCGACCATCAAAGCGTCGTGCCCGGTTGAAGTCAAGGCGCTCCCGGAGCTCAGTCGGCGTCGATCTGGATCGACTGGATGTAGCGCGCGTGGCGCTTGGTGCGATCCTTGACCCGGCCCACCAGCTGGCCGCAGGCGGCGTCGATGTCATCGCCGCGGGTGGAGCGGACCGGGGCGGTGTAGCCCAGGTCGGCCAGCCACTGCTGGAAACGCATGGTCTGGTTGCGCGACGGCTTCTCGTAGCCCGAGTGCGGGAACGGATTGAACGGGATCAGGTTGATCTTGCACGGCAGCTCCTTGAGCAGCTCGGCGAGCTCCCGGGCGTGCTGCTGCTGATCGTTGACGTCCTTGATCAGGGTGTACTCGATGGTCACCACGCGGGTGTCGTCGCACTTGCCCAGGTAGCGCTGGCAGGCGTCGAGCAGGGTGCGGATGTCGTACTTGCGGTTGAGCGGCACCAGCTCGTTGCGCAGCTCGTCGTTGGCGGCGTGCAGCGAGATGGCCAGGCTCACGTCGAGCTCGTCGCCGAGGCGGTCGAGCATCGGCACCACGCCCGAGGTGGAGAGCGTGACGCGGCGCTTGGAGAGGCTGTAGCCGTTGTCGTCGAGCATCAGCTTCATGGCCGGCACGACGTTGTCGTAATTCAGTAGCGGTTCGCCCATGCCCATCATCACCACGTTGGTGACCGGACGATTGGCGGTGTCCTTGCGCGGGCCGAAGCTGTTGCTGGCGACCCACACCTGGCCGATGATCTCGGCGGCGGTGAGGTTGCGCTGGAAGCCCTGCTTGCCGGTGGAGCAGAAGCTGCAGTCCAGCGAGCAGCCGACCTGGGACGAGACACACAGGGTGCGGCGCTTGCCGTTCTCGGCGGGGATCAGCACGGTTTCCACGTAGCTGCCGTCCTCCACTTCCAGCACCCACTTGCGGGTGCCATCGCTGGAGGTGCCCTCGTAGACCACGCCGGGGCCGCGGATCTCGGCGACTTCCTCGAGACGCGTGCGCAGCGCCTTGGACAGGTTGGTCATGGACGCGAAGTCGTCGCAGCCCTCGTGGTGAATCCACTTCATCACCTGGGCGGCGCGGAACTTCTTCTCGCCGATGGACAGGAAGAAGGCTTCCATCTCCTCGCGCGTCATGCCGAGCAGATTGGAGCGTTGGGGTGCGGTGGTGTCGGTCATGGGCGGTCAGCGGCGTCGGTGGGGCTGGGTGCGGGGGCCGGAAGAGGCCCCCGCGCGGCAGTGAGGCTGCCCGGGGAAGAGTCGATTCAGGGCGCGGCGGCCATGAGGCCGGCCGGGAACGGCCGGCGTGGGTCATCGAGGCGCGCGCGCCGCGACGAATCGGCTTCCCTTAGCGGGAGCAGATCTCGCTGTCTTCGAAGAAGTACGCGATTTCGCGGGCCGCGGATTCCGGAGAGTCGGAACCGTGGACGGCGTTGGCGTCGATGGACTCGGCGAAGTCGGCGCGGATGGTGCCGGCTTCGGCTTCCTTCGGGTTGGTGGCGCCCATCAGGTCGCGGTTGGCGGCGATGGCGTTCTCGCCTTCCAGCACCTGCACGACGACCGGGCCGGAGGTCATGAAGCCGACCAGGGCGCCGAAGAACGGACGCTCGCTGTGCTCGGCGTAGAAGCCTTCGGCCTGCTCCTGGGACAGCTGCAGCATCTTGGCGGCAACGATCTTCAGGCCGGCCTTCTCGAAGCGGCTCTCGATCTCGCCGATGGCGTTCTTGGCGACGGCATCGGGCTTGATGATGGACAGGGTGCGTTCAGTAGCCATGGGTGCGTTCTCCAGTCTGGGACGTCACGAGCGTTGACGGCCTCGCGCCACCCCGGGAGGGCCGGGGTGGCGCGAGGCCGGAGTAAAGAGTCATCTCGGCGCCGGGCGCCGAATTGGGCGCAGAGTATACCGTCCCCGAGCGGCGATGGACAATCGCGCGGCGGGCTCAGACGCTGAAGCTTTCGCCGCAGCCGCACTCGTCCTTGACGTTGGGATTGTTGAAGCGGAAGTAGCGGTTGAGCCCCTCCGAGACGTAGTCCACCTCGCTGCCGTCGAGCACTTCCAGCGCGTCCGGGGCCACGTAGACCCTCACGCCGTGCTCCTCGACGATGATGTCGTCGCCCGCCGCCTCGTCGGCGAAGTCGAGCACGTAGCTGTAGCCGGAGCAGCCGCTGGGCTTGACCGAGACCCGCAGGCCCAGGCCGTGGCCGCGCTCGTCGAGCACCCGGCGGATCTGGTCGGCGGCGGCGGTGGTGATCGAAAGTGTCGCCATTGTGGTTCTCCTGCGGAATCGGAGGTTCGTCGACGGCAAACCGGCGTGGGCCGTGCCTGCCGTCAGCGGCGCAGCCCGGTCAGGGCGTGGCGCAGGGCCTCCAGGGTGCGGTCGATGTCGGCCTCGGTGGTGAAGCGGCCGAAGCTGAAGCGTAGTGAGGCCAGCGCCAGGCGGCGCGGCACGCCGATGCCCTTCAGGACATAGGACGGCTCGACGCTGGCGGAGTTGCAGGCCGAGCCGGTGGACAGCGCGATCTCGCGCAGCGCCATCAGCAGCGACTCGCCGTCGACGCCCTCGAAGGCCAGGTTGAGGATGTTGGGCACCGCCTGGGCGCTGGCGGTGTTGCGGTGCACGCCCTCGAGGTCCTCGAGCCCGGCCAGGAAGCGGTCGCGCAGGGTGGTGATGCGGGCCTGGTCGTCCTCGCCCTCGCGGCCGGCGATGGCGAAGGCCTCGCCCATGCCGGCGATCTGATGGGTCGGCAGGGTGCCCGAGCGCATGCCGCGCTCGTGGCCGCCGCCGTGGATCAGCGCCTCGAGGCGCAGGTCCGGGTCGCGCTTCACGTAGAGCGCGCCGACCCCCTTGGGGCCGTAGGCCTTGTGCCCGGACAGAGACATCAGGTCGATGCCCTGGGCCGTCACGTCGAGGGCGATGCGGCCGGTGGCCTGGGCGGCATCGGTGTGGAAGACCGCGCCGCCGGCGTGGGCGACCTCGGCCAGCGCGGCGATGTCGTTGAGGGTGCCGAGCTCGTTGTTCACCGCCATCAGCGACACCAGCACGGTGTCCTCGCGCATGGCGCCCCGCAGCGCCTCGGGGGTGATGCGGCCGTCGCGCTCGGGCTCAAGCCAGGTCACCTCGAAGCCTTCCCGCTCGAGCGCATGGGCGGTGTCGACCACGGCCTTGTGCTCGATGGTGGAGGTCACCAGATGACGGCCGCGCTCGCGATTGGCACGCAGGTAGCCGGTCAGCGCCAGGTTGTCGGCCTCGGTGGCGCCGCTGGTCCAGACGATCTCGCGCGGGTCGGCGCCGATCAGGTCGGCGACCTGGCGGCGCGCGCTCTCCACCGCCTGTTCGGCCTGCCAGCCGGGCATGTGGCTGCGCGAAGCCGGGTTGGCGAAGGTGCCTTCCAGGGTCAGATAGCGGCTCATCACCTCGGCGACCCGCGGGTCGACGGGGGTGGTGGCGGCATAATCGAGGTAGACGGATGCGCTCATGGAATCGGACCGGTAAGGGGTTCAGGGCGAGACGGTGGGGATCTGGTCGTCGTCGAGGCGGCGCCGCTGGCGTTCGGCGATGCGCTGGAAGGCCTCGCGACCGGCCAGCTGGCCCAGGGTCACGCCTTCGAGGTAGCCGTGAATCTGGTCGGACAGCTCGTTCCACAGATGGTGGGTCAGGCAGGTGTCGCCCTGCTGACAGTCCGACAGCCCGCCGCAGCGGGTGGCGTCCACCGATTCGTTGACCGCATCGATCACCCGGGCCACCGAGATGGCGTCCGGCGCCAGCGCCAGCAGGTAGCCGCCGCCCGGACCACGCACGCTGTCCACCAGGCCGCCGCGCCGCAGGCGGGCGAACAGCTGCTCGAGATAGGACAGCGAGATTTCCTGGCGACGCGAGATGTCGGCGAGGCTGGTCGGACCCTCGTCGGCGTGCATGGCCAGGTCGAGCATGGCGGTGACGGCGTAGCGTCCCTTGGTGGTCAGGCGCATGGGGGCATTACCTCGGGGCCGGCGCGGCGCTCGGCCAGCCGCGAGGCGGGCCGATTCCGGCGGCGTCGGATCGGGTCAATATTATGGGGAAACCCGAGTATGGCGGTCAACCATTCTGGCGGTGGCGGGCGGCGCGCTCCCGCCGCTCGCCGTCGGCGTCGTCCCGTTCGTCCGCGTCCTTGTCGTCCTGCTGCGGGCCGCAGCAGCTGTCGACGTCGGCGAGGATATTGGCGAAGTCCTCGTCGCGCAGCTCGGGCAGGTGGCTGTCGCGGAAGCCGGCGTCGATGTGGCGCAGGGTGGTGCACATGCGCTCGAGGCGCTCGTCCACCGCGTGCATGTGATCGAGCATGGCCTGCATCGAGCGGGCCACCGGGTCCGGCATGTCCTGGCTGACGCCGTAGGCGTCGAAGCCGAACTTGCGGCGCATGGCCTCGCGGCGCTCGGGATCGACCTCGAGCGGGGTGACGGTGTCGGGCTCGTCGCGCTTGACCACCTTGCCGGGGATGCCGACCACGGTGGCGCCGGTCGGCACCTCCTTGGTGATCACGGCGTTGGAGCCGACCTTGGCCCCGGCGCCGACGGTGAACGGGCCGAGGATCTTGGCCCCGGCGCCGACGATCACGCCGTCCTCCAGGGTCGGGTGGCGCTTGCCCTTGTTCCAGCTGGTGCCGCCCAGGGTCACGCCCTGGTAGAGGGTGACGTCGTCGCCGACCTCGGCGGTCTCGCCGATCACCACGCCCATGCCGTGGTCGATGAAGAAGCGCCGGCCGATGGTCGCCCCGGGGTGGATCTCGATGCCGGTGAACCAGCGCGCCAGGCTCGACAGGGTGCGCGCCAGCCACTTGAGGTTCTTCTGCCACAGCCGGTGGCTGAGCCGATGGACGAGCAGGGCGTGCAGTCCGGGATAGTTGGTGAGCACTTCCAGGAAGTTGCGCGCCGCCGGGTCACGGTCGAATACGCTGTTGATGTCTTCGCGCAGACGTTGAAACATGCGGCGGTCCTTGGTTGAAGAGCCAGGCGTTGCGGGGCAAGCGGCCGAACGGGAGCGGTAACCTGTTAATAGTGGGGGTGCGGCGGGCCGGCTTCAAGCCGTGGCCCGCCGCGCCCCGGCATCGCGTCAGTCGCCCTCGGGCCCGCGCGAGGCGCGCTCGCCGGTGGCCGGCTGCTCCGGCCGGGCGAGCTTCTCGGTGTTCGAGAGGATGCCGCGCAGGATGTTGAGCTCCATGCGCTCCGGGCGAGCGCGCAGCGTGAAGCGACGCAGCCGCGCCATCAGCTGGCGGGGCTGGGCCGGGTCATGGAAGCCGATCGCGATCAGGGTGCGCTCGAGGTGCGTGAAGTAGTGCTCCAGCTCCTCGTGGCTGGCCAGCGGCTGGGCGTCGTCCTTCTCCGCCGGCGCCTCGCCGTGTGCCATCCACGCCAGCCGGCACTCGTAGGCCAGCACCTGCACCGCCGCGGCCAGGTTCAGCGAGCTGAAGTCCGGGTTGGTGGGGATGTGCACGTGGGCGTGGCAGCGCTGCAGCTCGGCGTTGGTCAGGCCGCTGTCCTCGCGACCGAAGACCAGCGCCACGCGGCCGTCCGCGGCGGCCAGCTCCTCGGGCAGCCGCTCGCCCAGCGCGCGGGGCGTGATCATCGGCCAGGGGAGGGTGCGCGAGCGGGCGCTGGCACCGACCACCAGGGTGCAGTCGGCGACCGCCTCCTCCAGGGTCTCCACGGTGCGGGCGGCGTGGACCAGCGCATCGGCGCCGGAGGCGCGGGAGACGGTATCGGCGGTGAGCGGCTCGCAGCGCGGCGCCACCAGGGCCAGGTCCGCCAGGCCCATGTTGTGCATGGCGCGGGCGGTGCCGCCGATGTTGCCGGGATGGCTGGTGCCGATCAGGACGATGCGGATGCGCTCGAGCATGGGGAGAGCCTGCCTGGTATTGCGTCGATGGTGGAGGAGCGAGAGTCTAGCATGGCGCGGCTTTGCGTGGCGCGGCACCCGTGCTTCTGCTAGGATGCGCGCCGATCTCCGTTCTTTAACACCACCGACTCCCCAAGGCCCGATCATGCATCCGATGGTCCAGTACGCCCTGCGTGCCGCACGCAGCGCCGGCGAACAGTTTCTGCGTATCCGTGAGCGTATCGAGAACGCCCACGAAGAACACAATCTCGACAAGCTGCTCGAGGACACCGCCCGCAACGCCGAGGCGCTGATCACCCGCCAGCTCTCCCGTGGCTACCCCCAGCACGGCGTCGTCGGCCGCTACACGCCGCACCGCGCCGGCGAAGGCGAGGGCGCCGACGTGCTGTGGCGCATCGAACCCTTCCACGGCTATTCCAACCTGGCCGTCGCCGCGCCGAGCTTCGCGCTGTCGCTGGTGTGCCTGGTCAAGGGCCGCCCGGAGCATGCGGTGGTGATCTGCCCCTTCAGCGATGACGAGTACCTGGCCAGCCGCGGCCGCGGTGCCCAGCTCAACGGCAAGCGCCTGCGCGTCTCCAAGGCCACCGCGATTCCCGGCTCCCGCATCGCCATGAGCCTGCCGGAGAGCTGGGTCCGCGAGCGCCAGCTGCCTTCCTACCTGACCGTCACCCAGCAGCTGGCGCCGCAGGTGGACCTGATGCGCGCCTCCGGCTGCGGCCTGCTGGATCTCGCCGAGCTGGCCGCCGGCCGCGTCGACGCCGCCTTCGTGATGGGCATCGACGAGCAGGACCTGCTGGTCGGCTCGCTGCTGCTCAAGGAGACCGGTGCCCTGCAGGGCACGCCGGACGGCCAGCCCTCGGTGACCACCGACGGTCAGCTGATGGCCGCCGGGCCGCGGATGTTCAAGGCTCTGTTGAAGCAGCTCAAGCCGCACTTCTGAGCCTCGGCGCCTGACGACGTCGGCGGATATCGAGACGCCCCCGCGGCCTTGCCGCGGGGGCGTCTCGCGTTTCCGGGCAACAGCGACAGAAGTATGACGTTCTCGAGACTGTTTTGCGCGCGTCACTGGGTGTAGCTTTGGGGAGGTCGGCGGCATTTTCGCCCCGGCTCCATGCACCCCGGCCACCCGCTCTCCCCCGGCCGGGCCATGCCCCTCATTCGCGAGAGGAGTGATGATGGAACCGCTCAGCTATTACTACTACAACGTGCTGGAAAGCCTGGAGAAGCCGTGTGACGTGCCGGCCCTGCACCTCCAGGAAGGCTATGACCTGCTGTACCGCTACGGCGGCCGGGTCGAGATGGACCTGATCCGTCGCGCCGAGGCGGCCAGCGCGAATGGCGAGCCCTACCACTGGCACGAGGCGCTGGACGACGAGCAGCAGGACAAGCTGCGTCGCGCCCTGGCCGACGAGAATCCGGCCAAGATCCTCAAGGTGATGCAGCGCAACGGCTACGCCGGGGTGCTCTATCATCATGCCCGCGAAGTCTTCGCCCCCGATGCGGCCGACGAGGCGCAGGGCGTCGCCTAGGCATTCCCCGGGCGACCCCCGACGCCGCCCACCCGGCGGCACGCGGACCGAGAAGCCCCCGGCGACCCCGGGGGCTTTTTGCTGCCTGGCGGGCGAGGCTGCCTCGTCAGTGGGTGGCGCGGGCCAGTTCCTGCCTCAGCCACTCGATCAGCCGATCGATGTCCCGCCGCGGGGCGCCCGCCGGCAGCCACAGCCCGAGCCGGGCCGGGGTCTCGATGAAGCCCCAGGGCGCGATCAGCCGGCCGGTGCGCAGGTCCTCCTCCACCAGGTAGGACGGCGCGATGGCCACGCCCAGGCCCACCAGTGCCGCCTCGAGCATGTAGTGGAGGTGCTCGAAGGACTGGTCGTGGCGCATCGTCGCGGGGTCCAGCCCCCTGGCCGCGAACCACTGCGACCAGGCCTGGGGCCGCGACCGGGTGTGCAGCATCGGCAGTGTGGTCAGGTCGGCGGCGGGTGGGGGGGCATCGGAGGCGGGCGCGTCGAGCCGCTCCGGCGCCAGCACCGGCCCCATGCGTTCCGGCGCCAGCTCGACCACCCGCACCCCGTCGGGCCAGGGCGGCTCGGCGAAGCGCAGCACGGCGTCGACGTCGGTACCGAGCCGGCCGGCCACCTCCTCGTCGGCGGTCAGGTGCAGGTTCAGCTCCGGGCACTGGGCCTTCAGCCGATCCAGCCGGGGAATGAACCAGCGGGCCAGGAAGCTGCCCGGGCAGCCGAGCACCAGCGGCGCCTCCGAGGCGCGCCGGCGCAGCTGGGTGCAGGCCTGGCCGAGGCGCTCGAAGGCCTGTGAGGTCGAGGCACGCAGCAGCTCGCCCTCCTGGGTCAGCGCCAGGCCGCGGCCCTGGCGCCGGAACAGCGTCACGCCGAGCTGTTCCTCGAGCTGCTTGAGCTGGCGGCTGACCGCCCCATGGGTGACGTGAAGCGCCTCGGCGGCGCGCGTGACGCTCAGCGTGCGGGCCGTCTCGTCGAAGGCGCGCAGGGCATTCAGCGAGGGCAGTCGATCACTCAAGGCGGGCTCCTGACATGTCAGCTTTTCTCACAGATTAGCGAGCAATGATCGCTTATCACAGGGGGCGGCGCGATTTATCGTGGTGGCCATTCCCCACTGATCGTCAGGAGTCGTCACCATGGGTCTGCCACACCCCACCGCCGAGATCGCCCCCGATGCCGATGGCTTCTTCGGCCGCTTCGGTGGCCGCTTCGTCGCCGAAACCCTGATGCCGCTGATCCTCGAGCTGCAGGAAGCCTACGCGTCGGCCAAGCAGGATCCCGAGTTCCACGCCGAGCTGGACGCGCTGCGCCGCGACTACATCGGTCGCGAGAGCCCGCTGTACCTCGCCGAGCGGCTGACCGAGGCGCTCGGTGGCGCGCGGATCTATCTCAAGCGCGAAGACCTGATGCATACCGGCGCACACAAGATCAACAATTGCATCGGCCAGGTGCTGCTGGCCCGGCGCATGGGCAAGCGGCGCATCATCGCCGAGACCGGCGCCGGCATGCACGGCGTGGCCACCGCCACCGTGGCGGCCCGCTTCGGCATGGAATGCATCATCTACATGGGCAGCACCGACATCGATCGCCAGCAGCCCAACGTGCAGCGCATGAAGCTGCTGGGCGCCAAGGTGATCCCGGTGACCAGCGGCACCGGCACCCTGAAGGACGCGATGAACGACGCCCTGCGCGACTGGGTGACCAACGTCGCGGACACCTTCTACATCATCGGCACCGTGGCCGGCCCGCACCCGTATCCGGCCATGGTGCGCGACTTCCAGTCCGTGATCGGCCAGGAGGCGCGCGAGCAGCTCGCCGAGAAGGAGGGGCGGCTGCCCGATTCGCTGGTGGCCTGCATCGGCGGCGGCTCCAACGCCATGGGCCTGTTCCACCCCTTCCTCGAGGACGAGGGCGTGCGCCTGATCGGCGTGGAAGCCGCCGGCGAAGGGCTGGAGACCGGCAAGCACGCGGCCAGCCTGCAGGGCGGCAGCCCCGGCGTGCTGCACGGCAACCGCACCTTCCTGCTGCAGTCCGCCGAGGGCCAGATCACCGACGCGCACTCGATCTCGGCGGGCCTCGACTATCCGGGCATCGGCCCCGAACACGCCTGGCTGCACGAGGTCGGCCGCGCCGAATACGTCGCCGTGACCGACGACGAGGCGCTGGACGCCTTCAAGACCCTGTGCCGCCTGGAAGGCATCATCCCGGCGCTGGAGTCGTCCCACGCCATCGCCCATGCGATCAAGCTGGCGCCGACGCTGCCCGAGGACCACGTGATGGTGCTGAACCTGAGCGGGCGCGGCGACAAGGACATGACCACCGTCACCGAACGCCTGGCCGACGAGCTGGCAGACGACGCACCGGCAGAATGAGGAGAGAGACGATGACCCAACGCCACGACCGCATCGCGCGCCGCTTCGACGAGCTCAAGGCCGCCGACCGCGCCGGCCTCGTCACCTTCATCAGCGCCGGCGATCCCGACTACGCCACCAGCCTCGAGACCCTGCTGGCGCTGCCCGAGGCGGGCGCCGACGTGATCGAGCTGGGCATGCCGTTCACCGACCCGATGGCGGACGGCCCCTCCATCCAGGCCTCCACGCTGCGTGCCCTGGAGGGCGGCCAGACCATGGCCAGGACCCTGGACATGGTGCGCGCCCTGCGTGAGCGCGACGACGCCACGCCGGTGGTGCTGATGGGCTACTACAACCCCATCTACTGCCGGGGCGTCGAGGCCTTCCTCGCCGAGGCCGCCGAGGCCGGCGTGGACGGGCTGATCGTGGTCGACCTGCCGCCGGAGCACGACGCCGAGCTGTGCCTGCCGGCAAAGGCCCACGGCCTCGACTTCATCCGCCTGGCGACCCCGACCACCGATGCCAAGCGCCTGCCGCTGGTGCTCGAGAACACCTCGGGCTTCCTCTACTACGTCTCCAGCACCGGCGTGACCGGCGCCGCCGCGCCGTCCGCCGAGCGCGTGGCGCAGGAGGTCGAGGCCATCCGCGCGCACTCCGCGCTGCCGATCGGCGTCGGCTTCGGCATCCGCACCCCCGAGCAGGCCGAGCGCATCGCCCGCTTCGCCGACGCGGTGGTGGTCGGCTCGGCGCTGACCGACACCGTGGCCGCGGCCGAGAGCCCCGCCGAGGCCTCGCGCGGCGTGCTCGAGCTGACCCGCTCGCTGGCCGGCGCGGTGCGCCGCGCCCGGGAGACGGCCGAGGCCTGAGCCTCGTCTCCGCCTGGCCCACCGCCAAAACGAAAAAAGCCACCCCGAGGGGTGGCTTTTTGCTGGGCGCGAGGCGGCCGGCCGTCAGGGCAGCTCCTCGGCCTCCGGGTCTTCCTTCTTGGTCGGGATCAGATCCTCGCGGCTGAGCTTCAGCGGCAGCAGCAGGGCCGCGGCCACGTAGATCGACGAGAAGGTACCGACACCGATGCCGATGATCAGCGCCACGGCGAAGTTGTGGATCATGTCGCCGCCCAGGGTCACCAGCGCCAGCAGCACCAGCAGGGTGGTGCCGGAGGTGGCCAGGGTCCGCGACAGGGTCTGGTTGATCGCCTCGTTGAAGATCGCCGGCATGTCGTCGATGCGCGACTTGCGGATGTTCTCGCGGATGCGGTCGTAGACCACGATGGTGTCGTTGAGCGAGTAGCCGATCACCGCCAGCACCGCCGCCAGCACCGTGAGGTCGAACTCGAAGCCGAACAGGGCGAAGGCGCCGATCACGATCACCACGTCGTGGATCAGGGCCAGCAGGGCGCCGAGGGCGAACTTGTACTGGAAGCGGAAGGCGACGTAGAGCATCACGATGCCCAGCGCCACCAGCATGCCCATGCCGCTCTGGTCGCGGAGCTGATCGCCGACCTGGGCGCCGACGAACTCGGCGCGCACCAGGTCGACGCTGGCGCCGCCCTGCTTCAGCAGGTCGACCACCTGGTCGCCGACGCCGGCGTCGAAGGCCTGCTGCAGGCGGATCAGCACCTCGGTGGAGGCGCCGAAGGTCTGCACCGCCACGTCCTGGAAGCCGGCGGCCTCCAGGGCCTCACGCACGCTGGCCAGCGCCGGCGCGGTGGCGTAGCGGACCTCGATCAGGGTGCCGCCGGTGAAGTCCAGGCCCAGGTTGAGCCCGTTGATCAGCAGGGCGACGATTGACGCCAGCAGCATCAGCCCGGAGGCGATGAAGGCCAGCCGGCGTTTGCCCATGAAGTCGAGCTGTCGATTGATGAACGATTGCATGGCCTTCTCCTAAATCCAGAGCTTCTTCATGGGCTTGCGGCCGTACCACAGGTTGACCATGGCGCGGGTCACCATCAGCGAGGTGAACAGCGAGGTCAGGATGCCCAGCGACAGCGTCACGGCGAAGCCCTTGACCGGGCCGGTGCCGATCGAGAACAGGATCAGCGCCACCAGCAGGGTGGTGATGTTGGCGTCCACGATCGAGGTGAAGGCGCGCTCGTAGCCGGCGTGGATGGCCTGCTGGGCCGAGAGCCCGCCGCGCATCTCCTCGCGTATGCGCTCGAAGATCAGCACGTTGGCGTCCACCGCCATGCCCAGGGTCAGCACGATACCGGCGATGCCGGGCAGCGTCAGCGTGGCGCCGAGCAGCGACATGGCCGCCACCAGCAGCACCAGGTTGAAGGCCAGCGCGATGTTGGCGATCACCCCGAACGCCTTGTAGCGGATCAGCATGAAGGCCACGACCAGCAGCAGGCCGATCTGCACCGAGAGGATGCCGCGCTCGATGTTCTTCTCGCCGAGGCTCGGCCCGATGGTGCGTTCCTGGGCGAAGTAGATCGGTGCGGCCAGGGAGCCCGAGCGCAGCAGCAGCGCCAGGTCGGCCGCCTCGGTGGGCGAGTCGAGCCCGGTGATGCGGAAGCTGTTGCCCAGCGCGCTCTGGATGGTGGCCAGGCTGATGATGCTGCGCTCGGTGTAGGGCGAGCGAACGACGGTCTCCTCGCCGTCCTCCATCACCGTGCGTTCGCGGGTCTTGTGCTCGATGAACAGCACCGCCATGTTGCGCCCGATGTTGGTGCGGGTGGCGCGGTTCATCAGGGTGCCGCCGGTGCCGTCCAGGTTGATGTTCACCTGGGGGCGACCGTTCTCGTCGAAGCTGCGGTTGGCATTCGAGACGCTGTCGCCGGTGATGATGACGTCACGCATCAGGCTGGCGGTACGCGCTTCGTTGCGGAATTCGTAGCTCTCGGTCTCGGCCTCCGGGGTGTCCGGGCGCGCCTCGAGGCGGAACTCCAGGTTGGCGGTGGCGCCGACGATGCGCTTGGCCGCGGCGGTGTCCTGCACGCCGGGCAGCTCGACGACGATGCGCGCCGGCCCCTGGCGCTGCACCAGCGGCTCGGCCACGCCCAGCTCGTTGACGCGATTGCGCAGCGTGGTCAGGTTCTGGTTGACCGCGTAGTCCTGGATTTCCTGCACGGCGGTATCGGTCAGCGTCATGGCCAGGCCGGCGCCGCGGTCGCGCTCGAGGTCGCTGTACTCGAACTCGGGGAAGTCGCGGCTGATCAGGCTGCGGGCCTCGTCGCGGTCTTCCTCGTTCATGAAGTCCATGGCGATCGAGCGTTCCTCGACCTCGGTGTTGCGGTAGCGGATCCGCTCGTCGCGCAGGGTCTCGCGCATGGCGCTGGCGTTGACCTCGAGACGCTGGGTCAGCGCCGCTTCCATGTCGACCTCGAGCAGGAAGTGCACGCCGCCGCGCAGGTCCAGGCCCAGGGTCATGGGGGAGGCGGCCAGCGATTCCAGCCAGCTCGGCGTGGACTCGGCCAGGTTCAGCGCCACGACGTAGTCGTCGCCCAGGGCCTCGCTGAGCATGTCGCGAGCCTGGATCTGTTCGTCGGCGTTGTCGAGGCGGATCAGGACGCTGCCGGCGTCGCGTTCGACGGAGCGGATGTCGATGTCGGCGTCGGTCAGGGAGCTCTCGAGGCGCTCGAGCTGGCGCTCGTCGAGAGTGAAGTCGCCCCCGTCACTGCTGATCTGTACCGCCGGATCCTCGGGGAAGAGGTTGGGGAGAGAGTAGATCAGTCCGACGGAGAGCACGAGGAGTATCAGCAGATACTTCCACAGGGGATAACGATTGAGCATGGGGGCCCTGCCCTCAGGTTGCTGATGATGGGACGGACGCTGCGCCATCACGAGCACCGGGCGGAGCCGGTCGGCCGGGCCCCGCCTCGGTGGTCGCAGGGCAGCCCGCACGGCCGGGTGGTCGTGCGGGCGCGGGGCATCCGATCAGATGGACTTGAGCGTGCCCTTGGGCAGAACGGACGCCACGGCGGTCTTCTGGACGCTGACCTCGGTGCCTTCGGCGATTTCCATGGCCAGGAACTCGCTGTCGTCGCTGACCTTGGTGATGCGGCCCATGATGCCGCCGCCGATGACGATCTCGTCACCCTTGGACAGGCCGGCGATCAGCTGCTTGTGCTGCTTGGCCCGCTTGGCCTGGGGGCGCCACAGCAGGAAGTAGAAGATCAGCACGAAGCCGACCAGCATCACGATCTGGGCGATGCCACCGCCCGGAGCGGCGCCAGCGTCCTGGGCCATGGCCGGGGAAATGAGGAAGTCCAGCATGTACGACGATCTCCTGAGTCGCGGGGAAACAAGACGCCTTCCAGCGGCGCTCGACGGCCGGCCACCCGGGCCGGCCGTCGATCAATTCGGAGCGGGGGGAACCGGCAGACCGCGCTGCGCGTAGAACCCTTCCACGAAGTTCGCCAATGTACCCGCTTCGATAGCACCGCGCAAACCAGCCATCAGGCGCTGGTAATGGCGCAGATTGTGGATGGTATTGAGCATCGAGCCGAGCATCTCGCCGCAGCGGTCGAGGTGATGCAGGTAGGCGCGGGAGAAGTTCTGGCAGGTGTAGCAGTCGCACGCCTCGTCCAGCGGACGGGTGTCGTGGCGGTGCTTGGCGTTGCGGATCTTGACCGTGCCTTCATCGGTGAACAGGTGGCCGTTGCGGGCGTTGCGGGTCGGCATCACGCAGTCGAACATGTCGACGCCGCGGCGCACGCCTTCCACCAGGTCCTCCGGCTTGCCCACGCCCATCAGGTAGCGCGGCTTGTCGGCCGGCATCCACTCGGGCAGGTAGTCGAGCACCTTGATCATCTCTTCCTTGGGCTCGCCCACCGACAGGCCGCCGATGGCGTAGCCGTCGAAGCCGATCTTCTCTAGGCCCTCGAGCGAGGCCTCGCGCAGCTCGGGATACATGCCGCCCTGGATGATGCCGAACAGCGCCGAGGGCGAGTCGCCGTGGGCGTCGCGGGAGCGCTGGGCCCAGCGCAGCGACATCTCCATCGATTTCCTGGCTTCCTCCACGGTCGCCGGGTAGGGCGTGCACTCGTCGAAGATCATCACGATGTCCGAGCCCAGCGAGCGCTGCACGGCCATCGATTCCTCGGGGCCCATGAACACCTTGGAGCCGTCCACCGGCGAGCGGAAGTGCACGCCCTGCTCGGTGATCTTGCGCATCTCGCCGAGCGAGAAGACCTGGAAGCCGCCGGAGTCGGTGAGGATCGGCTTGTCCCACTGGGCGAAGTCGTGCAGGTCGCCGTGCTCCTCGATGACCTCGGTGCCCGGGCGCAGCCACAGGTGAAAGGTGTTGCCGAGGATGATCTCGGCGCCGATCTCCTTCACCGACTCGGGCGTCATGCCCTTGACGGTGCCGTAGGTGCCGACCGGCATGAAGGCGGGCGTCTCGACCGTTCCGCGGGGGAAGGTCAGGCGGCCGCGGCGCGCCCGGCCATCACTGGCCAGGTGCTCGAAGTTCATGAAGCATTCGTCTCGCATGGGGTCTCTCGAAATTCGTCGAAGCGGTCGGCCGGCGCACGGCCGAGCGGCTCGGGTCAGCGGGCGCGCGTCAGCAGCATCGCGTCGCCGTAGCTGAAGAAGGCGTACTCTTCGCGCACCGCCTCGCGGTAGGCGTGCATCACGGTGTCATAGCCGGCGAAGGAGGACACCAGCATCAGCAGGGTCGATTCGGGCAGGTGGAAGTTGGTGATCAGGGCGTCGACCACCCGCCAGTCGTAGCCGGGATAGATGAAGATGTCGGTCTCGCCGCTATAGGGGGCGATCTCGCCGTCGTCGCTCTGCAGGCAGGCCGACTCCAGGCAGCGCACGCTGGTGGTGCCCACCGCGATGACGCGGTTGCCCCGGGCGCGGGCGGCGCGCACCTGCTCGCAGGCCGCCTCGGAGACCTCGATCCACTCGCTGTGCATCTCGTGGTCGCGGATGTCGTCGGCGCGCACCGGCTGGAAGGTGCCGGCGCCCACGTGCAGGGTGACGAAGGCGCTTTCCACGCCCTTCTCGGCCAGGGCCTCGAGCAGCGGCTCGTCGAAGTGCAGCCCCGCGGTGGGGGCCGCCACCGCGCCCTCGCGACGGGCGTAGACGGTCTGGTAGCGCTCGCGGTCGGAGAGCTCGTCCTCGCGGGTGATGTAGGGCGGCAGCGGCATGTGGCCGTGCCGCTCCAGCAGCTCCACCAGCGGCGTCTCGCCGAGGAATCGCAGCTCGAACAGCGCCTCGCGGCGACCCTCGACCACGGCGCGGATGCCGCCCTCGAACGCGATCTCGGTGCCGGGCTTCGGCGACTTGCTCGAGCGCAGGTGGGCCAGGCCGCGATGGGCGTCCAGCGGACGCTCCAGCAGCATCTCGACGCGCCCGCCGCTGGCCTTGTGGCCGTGCAGCCGGGCCGGGATCACCCGGGTGTCGTTGAACACCAGCAGATCGCCCGGATCGAGCGTCTCGAGCAGGTCGGGGAAGCGGCGGTGCGCGAGCGATCCGCTCTCGCCGTCGACGCACAGCAGCCGGCAGTCGCTGCGTTGCTCGGAGGGATAGCGGGCGATCAGCGCCTCGGGGAGCTCGTAGTGGAAATCGGCGCGCTGCATGGAGTGAAACGTCCGGATGGTGGGATGAGAAGGGCGGCTCGGCCGAGCCTTGGCAAGCCGCCTAGGATACCCTGTCGTCGCCGCGAAGTCAGGGGTCGCGATTGACCTCCGGCCCGGCCCACGTATAATGCAGCGCCGTTGCCGGTGTGGCGGAATTGGTAGACGCAGCGGATTCAAAATCCGCCGGGTGCAAGCCCTTGTCGGTTCGAGTCCGACCACCGGTACCATTTCAGAATCAAATGCTTAGCAGCATTTATCCCTTCTTTGCAGTCCTCCCCTCCTCGGTGTTTGGTCGCAGATGGCCGCATTCAGCGACGGCAGCCGCGCGCCAATATCATCGAGTCCAGCGTCGAACATGTGGCTGTATCGACTGGTCACGATCAGGCTCGAGTGCCCCAACAGATCCCGCACCGTGGTCATGCTCTTGCCGCTTGGCCCAGGGGCGCAAGATTCTACGGCCGGCGTTCGCGTTCCAGTACCTAAAGATGCTTCTGCAAGACTACGAGCACGAGATGTTCAGTGCCCTGAATTGCCCCGTGCTTCGTATACACCGTCAGACCTTATGCGGAAGCCTTCTTACGATCTCATGAGGCCACATCGATTCCTGAATCCAAAGCCCCAAGTTTGAAGTCGCCAAAAAAGCGACGGAGTGAGAGTGTGAATCTCGCTTGGTTTCTGCTCACCCGGTATTAATCTTACAGGGTGAGCAGCGCCTAGGAAGGAGTTCAAGAGCACCTGGGGCGTTATTTAATTCAATGTATGGCTGGAGTTTCCGCCTTAACTAGCCATGTTGGTGCGGCTGTTGTATCAAAGTATGGCGCCATGAGCGGCATTGGCTACCTGTGCATCCTGTTCAGGGGTTACGCCTGATACACCAATAGCGCCTATCACTTTGTCATCGACTAAAATAGGGGCTCCGCCGGTCATGAGTCCTTTCAACGGGGCCGACAGGAAAGCGTGGCGGCCCGTGTTGATCATTTCCTCGAAAACATGCGTTGCCTTCCTTCCTAGAGCGGCGGAGCGTGCTTTCTCTTCTGCTACATGAGAAGACATGGGCGCCGCGCCATCCATGCGAAGGAGTCCCAAAAGATGACCGCCGTCATCTGTTATGGCTATGGTTACAGCCCAGCCATTTTCAAGAGCTTCCTGATGGGTGGTGTCGAGAATTCTCTTTACTTCACTTTCGCCAAGTATTGCTTTGTAGTTCATGCTGTGATCTCGGAAGTAAATAACTTCTTGTTTAAAGCTTGACGGTCACGTTCTTGTTGCGCAGGTAGTTGTCCAGTGCCAGCGGCCCTTTCTCGCGACCGAAGCCTGAGTGCTTGGTCCCGCCCACCGGGGCGTATATGCCGCCGGCAAAGTACTGGTTGATGGTGACCTGGCCGGCATCGATCTCGGCGGCCAGGCGCAGTGCCCGGGAGACGTCGCGGCTGTAGACGCAGGCGGCAAGGCCGTAGTCGGTGCCATTGGCAATCGAGAGGGCTTCCTCGTCGCTGCCGACCACCTGTACCGCCAGCACCGGGCCGAAGATCTCTTCCTGCACCAGTCGGTCATCTCGCTCCAGACGATCGATCACGGTGGGCTCGAAGAACAGGCCCTTGCCGCTCTCGGGATCACGGGTCACCTTGCCGCCGCAGCGGAGGGTCAGGCCGCGGGCCTTGGCATCATCGACATAGGACGCGATCTTGGCCAGGTGGTCGGCGGAGTTGATGGCGCCGATGTCCCGTCCCTTGAGGCCATGTCCCAGTGTTAGGTCTTTCACCCGTGGTAGGAAGGCCTGCATGAAGGCTTCGTGCTGCGACTCGTGAATCACCAGTCGCGAGCCGGCGGTGCAGACCTGGCCGGCGTTGTAGTAGATGGCCCAGACCATGTCCTCGGCGACCTTGTCGATATCGGCATCTTCCAGTACCACTGCGGGCGACTTGCCACCGAGTTCCAGCAGCACGCTCGAGACGTTGTCCGCGGCGGACTTCATCACGTGCTTGCCGGTGGCGACCGAGCCGGTGAAGGTCACGTGCTGGACCAGTCGGTGGGCGGTGAGAGCGTCGCCGATTTCCTGGCCGTAGCCGGTGACCACGTTGACCACGCCGTCGGGCAGGCCGGCCTCGCTGAACAGGGATGCCAGGGTCAGGGTGGACAGGGAGGTCAGCTCGGAGGGCTTGATCACCGCGGTGCAGCCCGCCGCCAGGGCCGGGGCAAGGCCGCGTACCGCGGTCAGCAAGGGGAAGTTCCACGGTGCGACGTGGGCGGTCACGCCCACCGGTTCGCGCCGATTGATCGAGACGAAGCCCTCGCCCAGCGGGGTGGTGGTGCCTTCGATCTTGTCGGCGAGCCCCGCGTAGTAGGCCAGTTGAGAGGCGGCGCCTTGAATGTCGGCTTCGGCCTCGGCGTAGGGCTTGCCTGAATCCAGGCATTCGATCACCGACAGCAGTTCGCTGTGGTGGCGGACCGTGTCGGCCAGGCGAAACAGGTGCTCGGCCCGCGCCGCCGGTGCCAGACGCCGCCACTGGTCAAAGGCGCGCTGGCTGCCGGCGACGGCGGCCTCGACGTCCTCGGGGGTGCCCCGGGCGATGTGGGCGATCACGCTCTCACTGCCCGGATCCGTGACCTCGATGGTCTCGCCGGCAGTGGACGCCTGCCACTGGCCGTCGATGAAGTGACGCGGTGTCAGGTGCGGCGTCGGATCAACCACGCCGGCCTGATCGCAGAGAGTCTTGAGTGCAGTCATGAGAGTTCGCTCGCTCGGTAGTGGGCGGATTGCAGCCAGTCCTGGCGCACGCGAATGCCCCAGCCCGGCTCGTCGGGGATGGCGACCTTGCCATCCTTGGCCACCGGGAAGTTGTCGTAGATGCCGTACTGCCACGGGTAGTAGTCGTCTTCCTCGATGGAAAACTCGAGATAGGGGCCAGCATTGTCGATGGCGCCCTGCAGGTGCAGGGTGAAGATGGTCACCAGGCTCAGGTTGGCGGTGTGGGGGGTGACGACGCGTCCGGCCTTGCGCGCCATCTCCACCACTTGCAGGGTGCGGGTGATGCCGCCCATGTAGCAGATGTCGGGCTGTAACACGTCGACCACGCGGTCATCGATCATCTTCTGCCAGGCCGGCAGATAGTGATCCTGCTCGCCGCCGGTCACGTCCAGTGATAGCGCCGCGGTGACCCGGCGGGTCCAGCCCATCTCCCAGTAGGGACAGGGCTCTTCGAAGTGCTGGATGCCGTTGTCCTGGAGCAGGTGACCGACCTCGATGGCGCGCTCGGGACGGAAGCCGCTGTTGGCATCGGCCAGCAGGTCCACGTCGGGGCCCAGGGCGCGACGAATGGTCGGGATGATGGCCTCGGTGCGGCCTGGCCATTCGTCCAGATTGCGTCCGCATTCGGCGCCGACACGGAACTTGAAGGCGTCGTAGCCGTGGCGATCCTGCAGTCGCAGGAAGCGTTCGGCTTCCTGCTCGGGGGTGATATCGCGCTTCATGCTGGAGGCGTAGACCCGCAGGGGGCGAGGCGTGCCGCCGAGCAGCTCGCACACGCTCTTGCCTTGCGACTTGCCTAGCCAGTCCCACAGTGCGGTCTCGACACCGCACAGGGCGCGGTAGAGATAGGAACCGAGAAACTTGTGCTGGCGCTCCAGCACCAACGCCACGCCGTCGGCGATATCATCGATGCCGTTGATCTCGCGGCCTTCGAACCAGGGTACTACCTGGCGGTGCATGACCTCGACGCTGATATCGGCATTATAGGTGGATACCTGCCCCAGGCCCTGGCTGCCGTCGGCCATGGTGACCCGGACGATGCCCACGTCCTCGGTGTGGAAGGACTCTACCTTGATGATCTTCATTCATGTATTCCAGGACTGGCGGATGATGTCGGCGGCCACCTCGGCCACCATCAGGGTGGGGGCCTGGGTGTTGCCGGAGGTGATATTGGGAAAAACGGAGGCGTCGACGACCCGCAGGCCCTCGGCGCCGTGTACTTGCAGCGAAGGATCGACCACCGAGTTGTCGATGCTGGTGCCCATGGCGCAGCTGCCGCAGAGGTGGTAGATGGAACCGCAGGAGGCCGCGAAGTCGTCGAGGATGGCCTCGTCGCTGTGCATGTCCGCGTAGCCGCGATGATCGATCAAGATGTCCTCGAGAGGTCCCGCGCTGGCCAGCCTGCGTACCTGGCGAAAGGCCTCGAGCAGCTCCGTCCTGTCCCTCGGATCGGACAGATAGCGGTTGCGAATCGCCGGGGCCTCATCGGGATCCGCGCTTTTCAGGGTGATGGATCCTCGGCTATGCGGGCGGCAGACGTTGTAGAACAGCGAGACTTCCGCGTGCTTGTGGAGCTTGAGCTTGCCTCCCGAGGCTTCCGGCAGTGCATAGGAAATGGGGTTGAAGAACACCTGTGCCTTGGCGCTGCCACGGGAGGGTTGCTGGACGTGCTCCTGGAGGGGGTATTCATCCATAGGGACGAAGGCGCCGGCGTGCTTGACCCCGAAGGCCAGCGGTCCCTGGCGCCTGGTGAGGTAGCTCCAGCCCGCGGCGAGCTTGCCTATGGGGCTGTTGAGCGTGATGTTCAGGGTCGGTTCGCGACTGTGATAGAACAGGCTTCCACACAGGTGGTCCTGGAGATGCTGACCCACGTTTGGATTGTCGATAATGCTGGCGATGCCCAATGCGGCCAGGGCATCGGCGTCGCCCACTCCCGACAGCTGAAGCAGCTTGGGGGAATCCACGGCTCCGGCGCACAGGATGATTTCCTGGCGGGCCTTGATGATGCGGCGTACGCCGGCCCGCTGGATCTCGAGGCCGACCGCGCGCTGTCCTTCGAATACCAGACGCCTTGCCTGGGTTCCCGTCATCAGCGACAGGTTGGAGCGTTTGAGTGCCGGCACCAGATACTCCCGGGCACTGGAGGAGCGCAGGCCGCCGCGCACGTTCATGTCGTAGAAGCCGTATCCGTCGAGTCGCTCGCCGTTGAAGTCAGGGTTGTAGGGTAGGCCTATGGCGTCACAGGCGCCGAAGAAGGCATGGCACAGGTCCGGGGCGCTATCGCGGGTGGAGCGAATGCCGATACGGCCGTCGCGACCATGCTGGCTGACATCCGCGCTGTAATGGCGCTCCAGGCGCTGAAAATAGGGCAGTACCGCCTCGTAGGACCAGCGTGGCGAACTGACCTCGGCCCAGTCATCGAAGTCCTGGGGTTCACCGCGCACATAGATCATGGCGTTGATCGCTCCGGATCCCCCGACCCCCTTGCCCCTTGGCTGATAGACCTGCTGGTGGCCCAGCTCTGGTTCCGGCTCCGAGCGATAGCAGTAGTTATAGCGCGGGCTGTTGAAGTGGTAGACGAATCCCGCCGGTACCGAGATCGTCGGGCTATTGCCACGAGAGCCCGCCTCGATCACCAGCACCCGCTTGTCAGGATCCTGTGACAGCCGCTCGGCTAGCACGCAGCCGGCGGAGCCCGCGCCAATGATGATGATGTCGGCCTCGGAAACCATGTGCTTGCTCCAGTCAGGTAAGGCAACGATGCGGCAAATCTAGCATTTTAGATTGAGGGGTGTGAAGGCGGGAATTTTCTGTGTTGTCGAAGTTGTTATTCGACCTTGGTCGCATTTCTGGATGCTTTCCGCTTGACGATATAAAAATAACTAATTGAAAATTATGAAAAAGGTGCGAATTGGCATCCCGTTTTCCCGTGCGGGTGAGAAGGGTTTGGAGAGTTTCATGTTGAAAGCCGAGGTTTTGTCTAGCATGTTAGATTGCGAGATTTTGATCCCGTCCTGCGGGGCTTTCATTTCAACCTGAAAGGCTATGCCCATGCTTCAACAGAAAATAAGAAAGGAAATCGCCGGCATTGATCTGGCGGTGTTCATGCCGGCCCTTGTGCTCACTCTGGTGCTGGCCGTCGTCTTCTCCGTCTGGCCCGAGAGAAGCGGCGAGCTGCTCCACGAAATTCATGCCTTCACCACCAACGAGCTCGGCTGGTTCTTTCTGCTGGCGACCGTCGGTGCGATGAGCTTCTGCCTGTACCTGGCCATGTCCCGCTATGGCAAGGTAGTGCTCGGAGATCGAGACACACGTCCCGAATTCTCGACGCTGACCTGGCTGGGAATGATATTCACCTCCGGTACCGGGGGCAGCCTCTTGTACCTCAGCGCCGCGGAGTGGATATGGATCATGCAGTCGCCACCCTTCGGTGCCGAGCCCGGCAGCGCCGAGGCGGCGCGTTGGGCCAGCGCATTCGGTATGTTCCACTGGGGGCCATCTGCCTGGGCCTGGTACATCGCCTGCGCGGTGCCGATCGGTTACGCCATGTACGTGCGCAAGCAGCGCAACTTGAAGCTCAGCGAGCTGACCCGTCCGGTCTTGGGGCGCTGGACCGATGGCCTGATTGGGCATGCCATCAACTTCCTCTACATGTTCGGCATCATCGGTGGTGTCATGACTTCGATCGCGCTGGGTACGCCGCTGATCTCGAGCACCTTCGCCTACGCCTTCGGCATGGAAGCGGGCAGCGCCATATTGGATGTCTTCGTGATCTTTCTGTGGACCTTCATTCCCATGATGGCGCTGATACTCGGTCTGCAGAAGGGCGTGGCACGTCTATCCAACTTCAACGTCCGACTGGATATTGCCCTGCTGCTGGGCGTGCTGGTGTGCGGCCCGCTGTCTTTCACCCTCAATCAGTCGGTGGATGGCCTCGGCCTGATGCTGCAGAACTTCGTCTATATGAGCTTCGCCACGGACGTGATCCGCGATACCGGCTTCCCTCAGGCCTGGACGATCTTCTACTTCTCCTGGTGGGTGGTGTATGCCCTGCCTTATGGGCTGTTCATCGCCAAGATCTCCCGGGGGCGCACCATTCGTGGCATCGTCTTCGCTGGTCTGGCGGCAGGGTCGCTGGGCTGCATGGTCTTCTATATGGTGTTTCCGGCCTTTGGTATTCATCTCCAGACCAGCGGCCAACTAGATCTTATCGGCGTGATGAACGATGCCGGGCGTGGCGAAGTGGTCAAGGTCATGCTTGAACAGCTACCGGCCGCGGGGCTTTTCATCGTGGTGTTCGGACTGGTGGCTCTTCTGTCCTACGTTAGCGGTCAATGTGCCGTGGGGTACTCGCTGGCTTCGGCTACCCAGAAGACACTGCTCCCCGAGCAGGAGGCATCCCGCTATAATGCGTCGTTCTGGCTGGTGCTGGTCGGGCTGGTGTCTATGGCGCTGTACTTTCTCAACCCTGAGAGCTTGACGCCGCTGCAGACGATCTCGATCCTGACAGGCTTTCCGCTGTGCTTTGTTATCGCGATCGTGGGGCGCAGTTTCATGCTGATGCTGGATCGAGACCTGTTTAACGAAACGGCAGTTAGGGATATCGACGGCAGGAAGTATTTGACCCCGGTCACCGAGGGGATCGAGTCGCCGGATGATGGCCCTGTCACTCGGGCCGAGCTCGGCTGAGGGTCGCAGTCGATCGCTGATCCAACGGGCTCGGTGTCAGTGGCACCGAGCCCGTTAGCGTGATCGCTGGTTGCCGGGAGAATGATGACGAGGAGATGGAAGATGAGTGGCACCGCCGAGACGATGTCGCAGCAGGCATACAGCATCATCAAGGATCGTGTACTCAACGGCACCTACGCCCTGGATCAGAAGATCTCGATTAAAGAGTTGACCGAGGGACTGGGGATCGGTCGCAGCCCGGTGGGTGAGGCGTTGAAGCGGCTAGAGCACGAAGGGCTGATTACCATCTCGCCCAAGAGCGGCAATCGCATCTGGAATCCGACTCTCGCCGAGCTCGAGCAGTTGATGGCCTTTCGCAAGATGATGGAGGTCGGAGCACTGAGAATGGCTAGAGATGTGTTCAAGCTCTCCGACGACTTGCTGAAGCTGTGTCACCACATGGATGAGGCGATGGAGGACGAGGACTGGATGCGTTATGAGGCTTTCGACTATCAGTATCACATGACCTTGATACAGTCGTCGGGCAACCAGTACCTGATCGATTCCTATCGGCTGGTGGCCGACAAGATCCGCCTGGCTCGCAACAACATGACTCGGACTTTCGGCCAGTCTAATGCCGGTCACTACGATATCGCCAACGCACTCAAGCGAAATGCCTTCATGGCCGAGCGAGAGCTCGATAAACACTTGACTGTATCACGAGAGCGATTCACTCGGTCTTGATCTGTTCGGTCAAGGAGTCAGGTGCTCGCCTTGGAAGATGGGAAATCTCGCCTGATCCAGCAATAGCTTTCAGGATGGTGATCTTAAGCGCTTTACGTTTGGCGCGAACTGATAATCGCAGCTCTCGTGCTGGAAATGCGCTTTTAGAAAGCACGCTGCCCTACGCGATAGACGTCCGTCCGCGGTAATGGAGTCCGGGTGTCTGGTCGCAGATGACTTTGTGGTCAAAGTGGCTGGTGTAATAAGTGTAAGCATATAAGTCGCTGGTTATTAATAAAAGCCCCGTTGCAAGCGCGGCCTAGAAATGTCGAAAAACGGATTCAAAATCCGCCGGGTGCAAGCCCTTGTCGGTTCGAGTCCGACCACCGGTACCATCCTGCCTGAGAGCCCAGGAAACATCCGGTTTCACAGGGTTATAGCCTGGATAGGACCCAGAGGCGCGACACTTCGGTGATCCACTCTTGAGTTCTTGCCTGCCTTGCGGAACCTGCCTGACGCGCAGCCGTCACCACACGAACTGGTATACCCGGATCGTCATTCCCCATGACTTCCGTGATGATTGCGGCCCTGGATGCAAGCCACCAGCGCAGACCTGCGGTATCCAGTCCTCCCGAGTCTTGCTCCAGAAACACCTGTGCCGGTGTTCGCTAGCCGAGCCGCTTTCGAGGGCGCTCATTCGGCGTCATGACCATGTTGTGCCGCGTGATGGTCTGGACCGCGCCCCGGTGCGGCTTCAGCAGGAGAATCATGGCCGCTTGCGTCAGCTCGGCCGAGATCCCGGGCGGTCGTGCCGCCAGCAGATAGCCGCATCGACGCTCGACCGGCGTGACCAGACCCGCTTCCAGCGGCCCTGTCGGGCCGCTTTTTTGTGTCCGTCGGTCAGGGGGCGGGCGAGCCGTGCCGTCCCGCAGGCGAGCGGCCCTGGGGCGCTCGCACCGGCAACCTGCTGAAGAAAGGGATCAATAAATACAAATATTGCCTTTTTAGACCTATGTCTAATGATGAGGTTGTGGGCAGTTGTCGAGTGAGAAATTTCATTAAAACTCAATAGAAACAATGTTTTATGTCATGATCGATTCTTCTCTCTCGTTTGATCTCGCGCTCACCATCCTTGCCTTGGCCTTATTTGTAAAAAGTTGTTTGAAAAGCATGCCTCCCCTTCCTATAGTGATCCTGCCATCCACAGAGCCACTCGGCGGAATCATGAACATCATCAACGATTATCCTCACGCAGAGCTGTCCAACCTGACCCGTGAACGCCTGATGACGGCGTCGACGGCGTCACTCCATACCCTGCTGCACAAGCGAGGCCTGAAGAACACCTACATCCAGGGCGTGGGCCGCATGAACGACAGCCAGGTCAAGATGGTGGGGCAGGCCTATACCCTGCGCTACATCCCGGCCCGGGAAGACTTGGATGTGGTTGCGGCCTTCCGCGACCCGGAGCACCCCCAGCGCCTGGCGGTGGAAAGCGTACCGCCGGGGCGCGTGCTGGTGTCCGACTGTCGCCAGGACGCGAGCGCCGCCAGCGCCGGGAGCATCCTGCTGACCCGGCTCCAGGTGCGCGAATGCGCGGGCTTCGTGTCGGATGCCGGGGTGCGTGACTCCGAGTATGCCGAGAGCATGTCCATGCCGGTGTTCTGCACCAAGCCCAGCGCGCCGACCAACCTGACCAAGCACCATGCGGTGGATATCCAGCAGCCCGTCGGGTGCGGTGGCGTACCGGTCTATCCCGGCGATGTGCTGGTCGGCGACGGCGACGGCGTCATCGTGGTGCCGCTGGAGCTCGCCGATGAAGTCGCCGAAGAGGCCATCGGCATGGAGGCCTTCGAGGACTATGTGCTGGACAAGGTGAACGCCGGCGCCGCCGTCATCGGCCTCTATCCGCCGAATGAGCAGGCCCAGGAGGAGTACCAGGCTTACCTGCGCCGGCAGGAAACCCGCGGCTGACCGCGGGCGATTTCGATCCAACGACAATCACAACCATCAGGAGCCGCCATGTTCGCTTTCAACACTCTCGACTCATCCCTTCGTCAACGCCTCGCCAAGGGAGTGGCGGGCGCGACCCTGGCCACCGCGGCCCTGGCCGCCGTGGCCAGCGTGCCCGTTGCCCAGGCCGATTTCCCGCAGCGCGATATCCGCATGATCGTGCCCTGGCCGGCCGGTGGCGGTGCCGACGCCATCTCGCGCAAGATCAGCAGCCTGGCCGAGGAGTCCCTGCCGACGTCCATCTATGTGGAGAACATCGGCGGGGCGGTGACCGCCACCGGCCTCATGCAGCTCGCCAAGGCCAGGCCCGATGGCCACACCATCGGCGTGCTGACCTACGACAGCGTCGTCACCCTGCCGCGGGGCAACATGGTGCCGGGCTACTCGCTGGACAAGCTCGAGCCCTTCGCCCGTGTCACCCAGGAAGCCGACGCCATCGTGGTGTCGAAGCAGTCCGGCTATTCGTCCTATGAAGAGCTGATCGAGGCGGCCCGGGCCAACCCCGGAACGGTCCGCATCGGGGTAGCGCCCCAGGGCTCCGGCCCCTACCTGGCGGTGCGGCGGCTGGAGGCGGCGACCGGCGTGTCCTTCAATGTGATTTCCTACCCCGGCTCCTCCACCGCCGAGGCGGAGGCGCTGCTGTCCGGCGAGATCGACGCCGCCATCTCGAGCCTCGGCGACTTCTCCGGCATCCTGTCGTCGGGTGACGCCATGGGCGTGGTCGAGCTGTCCGGTTCCCAGAACCCCGCCTATCCTGACGTGCCGCCGATCTCCGAGTTCGACGTGGAGCTCGAGACCGGCAGCTTCATCGTGCTCGCGGTCCCGGCCAATACCTCCGAGGAGGCCATCGAGACCCTCGAGTCCACCTACCATCAGGCCTTCGAGAGCGAGGAGTTCCAGCAGTGGGTCACCGGCATCGGTGTCACCCCGGGCTGGCTGGGCAGCGATGAGGTCAACGAGTGGATCGAGGACTACCAGCAGCGGACCTTCGCCGCGATGGATGAGCTCGACCTGTAGCTCCCGGTGATCTCGTGAGGCAGCGTCGTCGCCTGCCGCCCGGTGCCGGCCTCGTCAGGTAAGTCATGGCGTGGCCACGGGGGGTGACGGCGGCGGCCTGCCATCCTGCCGCGAGTTTCGATTCAACGATCATTGCGTGTCGGTCTCCCTGGCCGGAGGCCGAGAGAGGTGCTGCATGTCTCGTTTGCTGTTTTCTTCCCTGTTCGGATCCGGTGCGGCCAGGTTTCATGGCGTGCTGGGGCTGTTGTCGCTGGGCTACCTGATCGGTGCCCTGGCGATGGGGCCGCCCCTCGAGGGGGGCAAGTTGACCCCGTCTTTCTTCCCGCTGTTGATCGGCCTGCTCGCCACCTTGCTGTGTGGCCTGCAGTGGTGGTCGGCCGTGCGCGCCGGGGCCCCCGACGCGGCCGAGGAGGCGCCATCGGGAAGCGTCAGCCGGCGACGCTTCCCGCCCGAGCTGGCCTTGATGCTGGCGACCCTGGCCTACGTGCTGCTCTTCCAGCCGCTGGGGTATGCGCTGTCTACCCTGGCCTATGTGCTGACGGTGATGCTGATGTTCTCCGGGCGCGAGAAGTGGCCGAGCAAGGCCGCCATCGCGCTGGCGATCACCGAGGCGGGGTATCTGTTGTTCCACCAGGTCTTCAATGTCCGTCTGCCGATGCTGTGGGGGTGAGCCATGACGACTGACGCAACCCGCCCGTCGATGCATGCCGGGCGCCTTTCCGGGGGTAACCCATGGATTTCCTGACTCAGGTGATGGCGAGCTTCGGCCTGTTGCTCGACCCCACCGTACTGTTCTACGTGGTGGCCGGCTTTTTGATCGGCACCATCTTCTCGGCGATTCCCGGGCTGACCGCGACCCTGGCGCTGGCGCTGTTGCTGCCGCTGACCTACAGCCTGGACGTGACCACGGCGCTGATGGCCTGCGCCAGCATCTACATGGCCGGCATGTGCGGTGGCAGCATCACCGCCACCACCATCAATATTCCCGGTGCCCCGTCCTCGATGATGACGGCGGTGGAAGGCTACCCGATGCAGCAACGGGGCGAAGGCCCCCTGGCGCTGGGCCATGCCTCCTTCGCCTCGATGATCGGCGGGGTGTTCGGCGCGGTGTTGCTGGTGCTGCTGGCGCCGCTGATCGCCGACCTGTCGCTGCTGGTGCAGACCACCGGCAAGTGTGCGCTGATCCTGTTCGCGCTGATCGTGATCGTCATCGCCCAGCGTGGCAACGTGCGTCGCGCGGCCATCGCCGCCTGCCTCGGCCTGATGCTGGCCACCGTGGGGCTCGATGCCATGGTGCCGGTGGCCCGTTTCAGCTTCGGGATGGGGGACCTGGCGGCGGGGATCGACCTGATGCCGGTGATCATCGGTACCTTCGCCATCAGCGAGCTGTTGACCCAGCTGGCCGAGAACGACGCGGCCAAGCGCATCCGCGAGCAGCTCAAGGGGGTGGCGAAGATTCGTCGCCGCGACTTCATTCCCCCGCGCTCGGCGATCCGTCGCATCGGGGCGGCCTGCTACCTGAAGTCGTCCACCATCGGTTATCTGGTCGGCACCCTGCCCGGCGCCGGTGGTTCCATGGGCGGCTTCCTGGCCTATGTGGAAGCGGTGCGCACCTCTCGCGAGCCCGACAGCTTCGGCAAGGGCAACCCTCAGGGGATCGCGGCGGCGGAAAGCGCCAACAACGCGGTGTGCGGCGGCGCCCTGGTGCCGATGCTGACCTTCGGCATTCCCGGCGACCCGATCACCGCCATCGTGCTGGGGGTCCTGGTGATCAACGGCATCCAGCCCGGGCCCCAGCTGATGGAGTCCCAGGCCGGCCTGATCGCGCCCATGCTGGCGGCGCTGATCTTCAGCGCGCTGATCCTGATCCCGCTGACCATGTACCTGCTGGGGCCCTACTTCATCCGCATCGTGCGCATTCGCCGCGACGTGCTGTTCGGCTCGATCGCCATGCTGGCGGTGGTGGGCAGCTACGTGGCCACCTACTCGACCTTCCAGATGATGATGACCCTGGTCATGGGCGTGCTGGCCTTCTACCTGAGAAAGCACGGCTACCCGGTGGTGACCCTGCTGCTCGGATTCATTCTCGGCCCGGGGCTCGAGGAGTACCTGCGTCGCACCCTGACGCTGTCCAGCGGGGATCTGACGGTGTTCGTGACCCAGCCGGACAGCCTGTTCTTCATCGTGCTGACCGGCATCTTCGTCTACTTCCTGGCGATTCGTAAGCCGGTGCGGTTGAAGGGGAGCGAAAACGCCGGCTGAAGCAACGAAACGACCCAAGCGGGACGCTTCGGCGCCTGCCCCCTGGCACCTCGCCATGGGCAGGCGCCTTTTTTGCGTGGGGCATTCGCTCGCTCGACCACGAGCCGTGTAGGCCCCTGGCAGCGCCGTGGCGAGCCGCAAGAGCCGGCCATGGGGTCTCGCGTGGCGTTGCCTCCGTGTTCCGGGGCCCGCCGCCAGGAGGCGGAGGCCATGCTGGCCGGCGAACGACAACAACGGGCCGGGCAGGCTCGGGGGGGGCATGCGGCTTCAATGAGTCGCGGGCGGGGGGATCCCGAGAGATTGCATGGAGACGCTGTCCACGGCTTCCAGGGAGCATGCCGCCGTGTCCAGGGGGAGCGCGGGACAGATCATGAAGAAGGCCCTCGCCGATGGCGAGGGCCTCTTGGGTGGTCGATGGCGCCGGGCCCGATGCGGGCCCTCGGTTCAGCGCTTGCCGTTCACCTGGCGCGGCAGGCCGAGTGGGTTGTCCGCCTTGAGGCTGTCCGGGGCCAGCGCCTCCGGCATCGCCTGGTAGCACACCGGGCGCAGGAAGCGCTGGATCGCCGCGCTACCCACGGAGGTGGTGCGGGAATCGGAGGTCGAGGGCCAGGGGCCGCCGTGGACCATGGAGTGGCAGACCTCGACGCCGGTGGGCCAGCCGTTGAACAGGATGCGGCCGGCGCGACGCTCGAGCAGCGGCAGCAGCCGGTCGGCCAGCGCGTAGTCGGCCTCCTCGAGATGGACCGTGGCGGTCAGCTGACCTTCCAGGGCGGCCAGCACCTGCTGGATCTGCTCCGCCGAGTCGCATTCGACGACCAGCGCGCAGGCGCCGAACACTTCGTCGTGCAGGGCATCATTGCCCATGAAGGCCGTGGCGGTGGTGCGGAACAGGTGGGGCTGGCAGGGGCAGGCGAGGTGCCCGGTGGCCTTGCCCTTGGCGACCAGCGAGACGTCCGACGACTCGTCAAGCCGGGCCACGCCCTGCTGATAGGCGGCGTGGATGCCGGGGGTCAGCATCAGTTGGGGCGAGGCCTCGCGTACCGCCTCGCCGGCGCGATCGACGAAGCGTTCCAGGGCGGGGCCGGAGAGGGCCAGGATCAGCCCGGGGTTGGTGCAGAACTGGCCGGCGCCCATGGTCAGCGAGGCGACGAAGGCCTCGCCCAGCGCCTCGGCGTTGGCCTCGAGATGCTGCGGCAGCAGCAGGACCGGGTTGATGCTGCTCATCTCGGCATAGACCGGGATCGGCTGGGGGCGTGCCTGGGCGGTACGCAGCAGGGCGGTGCCGCCATTGCGCGATCCCGTGAAGCCTACCGCCTGGATGCGCGGGTCCTTGACCAGGGCCTGGCCGAGCTCGCTGCCGCTGCCATACAGCAGCGAGAACACGCCTTCCGGCATGCCGCAGACCTGGGCCGCCTGCTGGACGGCGCGTCCCACCAGCTCGGAGGTGCCGGGGTGGGCGGAGTGGGCCTTGACGATCACCGGGCATCCCGCGGCCAGCGCCGCCGCGGTGTCGCCGCCGGCGACGGAGAAGGCCAGCGGGAAGTTGCTGGCGCCGAACACCGCTACCGGGCCCAGCGGTACCTGTTGCTGGGCCAGGGAGGGGCGCGGCATGGGAGTGCGTTCGGGCAGGGCGTCCTCGACGCGCACATCCAGGTAGTCGCCGCTGCGCAGCACCTCGGCGAACAGTCGGAGCTGTCCGCAGGTCCGGCCGCGTTCGCCTTCCAGGCGAGCCTTGGGCAGCCCTGTCTCGGCCATGGCGCGCTCGGTCAGGGTGTCACCGAGGGCATCGATATTGTCGGCCGCGGCTTCGAGAAAGGCGGCACGCGCTTCAAGCGGCAGGCGGCGGTAGGCCAGGAAGGCGTCCTCGGCCAGCCGGCAGGCGTGCTCGACTTCGGCCTGGCCGGCCAGCGAGTACCGGGGGGCGAGGGCTTCGCCGGAGGCGGGGTTGATCGCCTCGATGCTCTGGGCGCCGGTGGCGCCGGCCTGGGAGGCGAAACCGATCAGGTGATGACCTTCGAGAGTCATGGGGGCTCCTGAACATGGGGATGATGTCGATGAAGGGGGCTCGGCAGAGGGGCGCGGGGGCTGGCCCGGCGGGCCAGGGTGCCACGGTGCCGACGCTTGGCGGAGCGGCCGGAACAAGGGGCCGGCCGCGAGGGGCTCAGGACGCAGACGGCGCCGGCATGATCCTGCCGGCGACCGGGGCTTGAGCGATCCGCCTCAGGGGCACATCTGGCCGCCGTTGACGTCGATCACCTGGCCGGTGATGTAGCCGCTGGTGGCGTGAGACGCCAGGAACAGGAAGGACGGGGCGACCTCTTCGGAGGTGCCCAGGCGACCCATGGCGATGGTAGAGGCGATCTTTTCCTTCACCTCCGCGCTCTTGTCGGCGTGGAAGGCGGTGTCGATGGTGCCGGGGGCAACGATGTTGAAGCGCACGTTATCCTTGGTGAATTCCTTCACCCAGTTGCGATGCAGGTTGTGCAGCATGGCCTTGCTGCCGCCGTACAGGGAGGCGCCGAGGCCGCCGCCTTCACGGCCGGCGATGGAGCCGGTGCTGATGACGCTGGCGGTTTCGCCACGCTTCTCGGCGGAGGCCTTGAGATGCGGCATGGCGAAGCGGGTGGTCATGATCACGGAACGCAGGTTCAGGTCCATCACCAGCTCGAAGTCGTCGTCCTCGAGGGATTCGAGACCCTTGCGGACACCGAGGCCGCCGGCGTTGTTGACCAGCACGTCGAGGCCGCCGAACTGTTCGACGAATGCGTTGACCAGGGCCTCGCACTCGCCGCTCTTCGTGAGGTCGCGCTCGTAGTAGGCGAAGCGGGCGCCCTCGCTTTCCAGCTGGGCGATCAGCTCCTCGGCGGCGCCGTCCTTCTGGCTGCTGTTGATGCCGACGATGGCGCCGGCACGGGCGAACGCGACCGCGGCGGCACGACCAATGCCCTTGGTAGAGCCGGTGATGAGGACGGTCTTGTCATTGAGATCGGTGAACATGCAATGCTCCTGAACGAATCGGGCCTGCATCAGGCCGCGGGCTGAAGGAGGATGGCGTGAGGGCCGGGCCGGGCTGGGTCGTGACCGGGCCCCGGCATGGCCCGCCAGTCGATGTTCGCTCAACCTTAGACCAGAGCCCGGAGGGTTTCAAACAAATAATAACAAATCGGCGTGTCTTGAAACGCCAATGAGTCTCCGAGATGCTTTATCGGATATCCTGCCGGTGTGTATCCGGCATGTCTTTGTTTATTTAATATTCTGATATTATTGCTGTTTTTGGTTTTCCTTGAGCGTCTATCACGGGCCTGGATGAGCGCCCTTGCCGCGTCGAGGTGGCGGCGTTAGCATAAAGTATAAGTTGTAATAACTTGTCTATTGCATGAGGGCGGGTCACTCTTGCTGGTGTATTTCCCGGCAGCGAGTCTCGCAGGCCCTGCCGGGGGGCTTTTAAACGCTTACCGACAAGAGAGATAACTCATGCGAAAGCTCACCCGTCTCTTCTGTGCCTCCCTGCTGGTGGCTTCTTCGACGGTTGCCCTCGGCGATGACTATCCTGCCAAGCCCATCACGTTGATCGTTCCCTGGTCGGCCGGTGGTGGCACCGATGCGGTCGGTCGGCAGTTTGCAGCGGGCCTGCAGGACGAGCTGGGGCAGCCGGTCAACGTGGTCAATCGCACCGGCGGGTCCGGCGTCGTGGGCCACATGGCGATGAAGATGGCGCCGCCCGATGGCTATACCCTGGGCCTGGGGACGGCCGAGATCGCCACCTACCAGCATATCGGTACCGCGGCTCTGTCCTACGAGGACTTTACACCGATCGCCCTGCTCAACCTGGACTATGCGGCCTTCACCGTGAATGCCGACTCGCCCTGGCAGACCCTGGACGAGGCGCTGACCGATATCGCCGAGTCGCCCAATGAATACACGGTGTCCGGGTCCGCGCCGGGCGCTGCCTATCACCTGTCCTTCGCCGGCTTCCTCGATCAGCAGGGCATCGACCCCAACACGGTCAATCTGGTGCCCAGCGAGGGGGCGGCGCCGGGGCTGCAGGAGCTGGCCGCCGGGGGAGTGGACATCGTGTTCTCGTCGCTGCCCGAAATCGAGTCCATGCGTGAGTCCGGCCGTGTCCGCACGCTGGCCGTGCTGGCCAATGAGCGTGAGGAGGCCTTCCCCGATGTACCGGCCGCCAAGGAAGTGACCGGCGACGACTGGTCCCATGGCTCCTGGCGTGGCCTGGTGGCCCCCGAGGGGCTGCCGGAGGACATCGCGCAGCGGCTCGAGGCCGCCGCGGAGAGCGTCTGGAACTCCGAGAACTTTCAGTCGTTCATGAGCGGGCGCGGTTATGGCGCCGTATGGAAGGGGCCCGAGGGCTTCGAGGCGTTCATGGCCGAGCAGGACAGCAATAACGAGACCATCATCGACAAGCTGGGGCTGGCCCAGTGATGGGGTCGCTCCGACATCCGGGAGGTGTTCGAGATGCGCACCAGTGATGCGGTGTCGGGCGCGATGGCGGCAGCCCTGGGGGCTGCCCTCATCGTGGCGTCGGCCGACCTGAGCCCGCTGCCGCGCCAGGTCTACGGGGCCGGCACCTTTCCCAAGGTGGTGGGTGGGCTGCTGCTGCTGATGGGGGGCTTGATGGTGATCAAGGGGCTGAGACAGCGCCAGCCCTGGTGCCGCTGGACGAGCAAGGTCGCGGCTCGCCCCTTCCTGCTGACGCTTGCCGCCGTGGTAGCGAGCGTGGTCGCCTACGTATGGCTGACGCCGGTGCTGGGCTTCCCCATCGTGGCCTTCGTGCTGCTCAGCCTGCTGTTTCGTGCCTATCACCGCCGCGGGTGGGCGCGGGCAATGTTGACCGCGGTGCTGGCGACGGCGGTCATCTGGCTGTTGTTTGCCCAGCTGCTGCATGTGCCGCTGGAGCCCGGGCTCCTTGAACAGGTGTTGTACCCATGACCGAATTGCTGCAAGCGACAGCCATGGTGTTTCAGTGGGAGGTGATCCTGGTGATCGTGGCCGCCTCCCTGTTCGGCCTCTTCATGGGGGCTATTCCGGGGCTGACGGCGACCATGGCCACGGCCCTGCTGGTGCCGGTGACCTTCTTCATGGACCCGCTGCCGGCCATCGCCGCCATCGTCTCGGCCACCGCCATGGCCATCGTCGCCGGGGATATTCCCGGTGCCTTGCTGCGCATGCCGGGCACGCCCGCGTCCGCGGTGTATGCCGACGAGGCCTTCCTGATGGGCAAGCGCGGCCAGCTTGGCCTGGCGCTCGGCATCAACGTCACCTGCTCGATGCTCGGTGGCGTCATCGGGGTCGCGGTGCTGGCGCTCTTCGCCCCGCGTATTGCCGAGTTTGCGCTGGAATTCACCAGCGATGAATACTTCTGGTTGGCGCTGCTGGGGCTGTCCTGCGCCATCCTGGTGGCCGGAGGTGACCCGCTCAAGGGGGCGATCTCGATGCTGATCGGCCTGGCCATTGCCATGGTCGGCATGGATAGCGTCTCCGGTCAGGTGCGTTTCACGCTGGGCAACTACAACCTGCTGGCCGGCATCTCGCTGCTGCCGGTACTGATCGGGCTGTTTGCCATCACCGAGCTGCTGCGTAGCCTGCCGACCGCAGGGCGAGGGGCCTCCCGCAAGGAGACGCCGCGCCGTGAAGGGTTCGGTGGTGTCGCGGGCACCACCTGGCGCTACAAGGGCGGCGTTGCCCGGGGCGGGCTGCTGGGCACCATGATCGGCGCCTTGCCGGGGGCGGGGGCGGATATCGCCTCCTGGATCAGCTACGCCATCAGTCGCAAGCTGTCCCGTGAGCCGCAGAAATACGGCACCGGCCATCCCGAGGGGCTGGTCTCCGCCAGCGCCGCCAACAACGCGGCCCTGTCCGGGGCCTATATCCCCGCGCTGGTGTTCGGCATCCCCGGCGATACCGTCACCGCCATCATCATCGGCGTACTGACGACCAAGGGGATCACCCCGGGGCCGGATGTCTTCACCGAGCAGGGGGCGCTGGTCAACGCCATCTTCCTGGTCTTCGTGCTGGCCAATCTGCTGCTGTTGCCCCTGGGATTCATGGCGATCAAGGGCGCCGGGCGCCTGCTCTCGGTGCCGACGGGGGTTCTCTACCCATTGATCCTGATGTTTTGTATCGTGGGCGCCTTCTCCGCCAACAACAGCATGTTCGACGTCTGGGTAATGCTCGGGCTGGGACTGGTGGGTGTCTTCCTGATGGAGAACGACTTCCCCCTCGGCCCACTGATCCTGGCGTTCATCCTCGGGCCGATCATCGAGAGCAACTTCATGCGCTCGATCCTGAAGTCCGATGGTGATCTGACCGCCTTCGTCGACCGGCCCATCGCCATGGTGCTGGCGGGGCTCGCCATCCTGGTCTGGACGCTGATCATCGCCAACGGGGTGTGGAAGCGCCCGGGGCGCCGTGCGTCGGCCAGTGAAACGGCCGCCGAGGCTTGAAGATCCGCGCGACAAGGGCGCCTGGGGTGTCGGGAGCGGGCCCCCCAGGCCCCTGATGCAGACGGTAGCAGAGACGCCACCTCGGGGAATGGGGTCATCAGAGAGCAGGGTAACCGGAGCACAAGGAATATGGCACAAGACGAGAAGTTTTCACTGGCTTCGGCGGTCTACGAAAAGATTCTGACGGCGATCATCGAGGGCCAATACCCGGTCAACAAGAAGCTGCCGACCGAGGCGCAGCTGTGTCAGTGCTATGGGGTATCTCGCCCGGTGCTGCGCGATGCGCTGGCCCGCCTCAAGGAAGACGAGCTGGTGGTGTCGCGTCGCGGCTCGGGCAGCTTCGTGATACGCCAGCCCGACAGTGCCGTGCTCGAGTTCGCTCCCATCTCGAGCATCGCCGACATCCAGCGCTGCTTCGAGTTTCGCACCAATGTCGAGGCGAGGGCGGCGCACCTGGCGGCGCTGCGTCGCACCCAGGACCAGCTGGATCATATCCGCCGCTGCTATGACATCATCGACGCGGCCAACGCCCGACAGGACCTGGCGACCGATGAGGATTACCGCTTCCACCTGGCCATCACCGAGGCGGCCAGCAATCACTACTACACCACCGTGCTCAAGTCGCTCAACGAGAGCATCAAGAACGGCATGAACCTCACGCGGGGCCTCTCTCTGATGGCCTCCCAGACGCGGTTGCGCAAGGTGCAGGACGAGCATCTGGATATCGTCGAGGCCATCGAGGCGCAGGATGGGGAACGGGCCGAAGCCGCTATGCGGGCACACATCGACAACGCGCGTCGCCGCATGTTCGAGGGCACTCACTGACCCCGCGAAAAAGGGCGGCTAACGACAGCCCGGGGCGTTCCCGGGCCGCTTCGTATCGCCCCATGTGCCGCACTCGGGCCGCATGGCCCGAGACGGTGCCCGCCACGACGTGCAACACAGTGGGGCGGTTTCCATCAGTCGACGAGGCTGTCATCGCGCATGTTGGCGCGCTCGAGGTGGACCGGTAGCACCCGGCCGTACAAGTGCTTCACCCGATGCGGCGTTCCCACCATGTCGGGCTGGCGCGCCCATGAGGGAATGGCCACATGACGCGCGCGTGAGCCCTGAACCCGTGTCACTCGGTGCAATGTGTAGCGGCCCATAAACAGCTGCATGTCTCCCGCGCCGAGGTCGAGGGTCCGGACCTTCGAGCGGTGGCCCGCCATGACGGCGGCGACATCATCATAATGCTCATCTTCAGGGTCGCGTATGCCCGGCACGTACTCGAACACCCCGCCGTGCTCGGGTGGCCGGATCATCCAGGTCACGGTGAACTCGTTGGTGTCGAAGTGCCAGGGGAAGGCGTCGCCAGGCTGCATGGCATTGAACGGCATGCACGCCAGTGGGTCCGCGAATCGGTGCAGCGGATCGATCTCGAACGCCTGGGAAATGAACCTCGTCATGCCCTCGCTTTGGTACAGCGTCTGCAGGTCCGAGTCGGCATCGATCAGGTCGGAACAGACGAATCCGTTGGTGCGCTCCTGAAAGCGGTTGATCGGATGTGTTTCGCCAAGCTCCGGGCGAGGCTCGCAGAAGTAGGGGTTGTGACTGGCCTGGTGACGATGGGCCTGGGGCGCGAGGAGTTCTGCCTCACGGGCGATGCGCTCAACGGCAGCCGGACGCAGCAAGCCCGGCAGTGTGCAGCAGCCATCCTCGGCCAGCGATGCCTGGCAGCGCTCCACGAGCTTGTCATAGGCGGCCGTGCCGGGCTCGTGAATCGGATATCGTTGCGTGTCGATGATCTCGTCCAGTGCGGCTCTCGTGTTCATCATGGTCTCCGTTACGTCGTTCACGGCATTGTCGATGCTCGCCCTGTGATTGGGGAAACGAGATTTGTTAGTGTCAGAGATCGAAAAAATCGATAGGCAGGATGGGGCAGGCCATGAACATCGACCACATGCGTGCGTTCCTGGAAGTGGCCGCCACCGGCAGCTTCCAACTGGCATCCCAGCGACTGAATGTCACCCAGTCCACGGTGTCGGCCCGCATCAAGGTGCTGGAACAGCGCCTGGGCTGTGTGCTCTTCGATCGCCGGTCCAGTGGCGCCGACCCGACCATGGCGGGGCGTCAATTCCATCGCTATGCGGCCACGGCGGTGCAGGCCTGGGAGCAGGCCCGTCATGACATCGTGCTGCCCGAGACGTTGAGCTCGGTGGTGGGACTCGGGATCCAGACGGCGCTCTGGGAGCGGGTCGGCTACGAGTGGATTCAGCGTATCCAGTCTCGTGCGCCTGAATTGGGGGTGCGCACCGTGGTGGACTACTCGGAGCCACTCACGCGTTTCCTATGCGATGGCTTCCTGGATGTCGCCATCATTTACGTGCCGCAGAAACGCCCGAACCTCACGGTCCAGCGGTTGATGGAGGAAAAGCTCATCCTGGTATCGGGGACTCGTGACCGTGAGCTCAATGCTTCCTGGTCGGAAGATTATATCTACGTTGACTGGGGAGATGATTTTCGCCACCAGCATGCGCTCGCGTTTCCGGAAGCGCGTACGCCGAAGCTGCAGATTGATCATCCCAGCCTGGCGTTTCATTTTGTCCTTGGGCGCGGTTGCTCCGCCTATCTACTGGAAAGCTCGGTGCGCGTCCATCTGGAACGTGGCGATCTCCATCGTGTGCCGGGAGCCCCGGAGTTTTCGTGCCCGACATATATCGCGTACCCCAATGACCCCATCCAGCCGGAGCGACTGACGGTGGCCATCGAGGAGCTGCATCGCCTGATTGCCCCCGGTTGAACCGGGGCGTGCTGTCGGCCGGTACCGCGCGTGTCGGCGCTTCGGCTCGGGGCATGCCGTTTCGCCCCTCGACCCGGTTCGCCCCTGAGTCAGTGGCGCCAAGCCTGAACCGGTCAGGCCCTTGCGGGGAGGCTCGACGACCCGATGGCCACCGGGAACGGCAGTGTCGTCGCAGGGCCGGATAATCGCCCATCCCGATCAAGCATCTTTGTCATCACTCGATGTTCGGCATATGAGTGATGCCAGCCTCATCGAACCCCGGCCCTGCCTCCAGACATCCCTGATTGCCTTCGTGCCCACCGCCCGGTGGCGTGCGGTGACCGCGGCGGCCGGTGTCGATGCTCTCCGCGAGGCCCGCGATCGCTCCATTCAGCAGGGGCAGGGTGCCGGCGAGGAGGGGCGAAGTCCCGTTCATCGCCATCCATTGTGCTTTTTCCCTCGCTATCGTCGGCGAATAGGGCTTGGCCATCCGGTGAGGCGCGGGGCGGGCCCCTCGGAGCGTCGAGCCTCGATGCTTCTTTATTTCATATATGGAATAATAATTTTGTATATAGAATTTTGTTGACGCCTCGAGGAGAGGCTCCTTAGCCTAGGCGTCAAATTCCAGAGGAGTGAGTCATGAGCACCGACGGTAACTTCATCAACAACGAGTTCGTCTCTAGCCCTCAGGCCGCCACGATTCCGGTCTACAACCCCGCCACCGAGGCGTTGGTGGGGCAGGTCCAGGCGGCCACCACCGAGCAGGCGCTCGAGGCGGTAGACATCGCCGCCCAGGCGCAGAGGGCGTGGCGCAAGCTGACCAGCGTCGAGCGCGCGGCCCATATGTACAGGCTGGCCGATGCCCTGATGGAGCGGCGTGAGGTGATCGGCCGGGCGCTGGCCGAGGAATCCGGCAAGAGCCTCGAGGATGCGACCAACGAGGCGATCTATGCGGCAGAGATCACGCGCTACCATGCCGAGTGGGCGCGTCGCATCGAGGGTGATGTCATGCCGAGTGACACGCCCAACGAGAGCCTGCTGCTGCAGCGCGAACCCATCGGGGTGGTGGCCTGCCTGATCCCGTTCAACTATCCGGTCTTCACGCTGCTGCGCAAGGTGGCGCCGGCGCTGATTACCGGTAATACCGTCGTCGTACGCCCCAGCAACAATACGCCCCGCTCGGCCTTCGAGATCGCCGCCGCCGTCAAGGCGGCCGAGTTGCCGGCCGGGGTCGTGAATATCCTGACGATGGATCATGGCACCGCGGAGGCCGTCTGCACGCATGCCAAGGTGGGCATGATCACCCTGACCGGCAGCGTCGGCACCGGGCGCAAGGTGCTGGAATACTCCCAGGTCAATATCGCCAAGTCATCACTGGAGCTCGGCGGCAAGTCGCCGGCCATCGTCGAGCCGGACGCCGATCTGGAGCAGGCCGCGCAGCAGATCGTGGCCTCCAAGACCACCAACTGCGGTCAGCTGTGTACCGCGATCGAGCGGGTCTATGTGCATGAATCGGTCTACGAGGAGTTCGTGGGGCTGCTGAAAGCCAACCTGGAGGCCTGTGCCTTCGGCAATCGCGCCGATGAGCCTTCTCATATGGGGCCGCTGATCAACGAGAATGCCCGCCTCAATATCCACCAGATGGTGGAGCGCGCGATCGACGATGGGGCCAGGCTGGAAACGGGGGGCTATGTGCCCGAGCACAAGGGCCACTTCTACCCGCCGACGCTGCTGACGCAGTGTCGCCAGGAGATGGAAATCGTCCAGGAGGAAATCTTCGGCCCGGTGCTGCCCGTGCTGACATACGGGGACATCGATGAAGCCCTGGAGCTGGCCAACGATCACCAGTTCGGCCTCGCGTCGGTGGTGTTCACGGAGAACTACCGCACGGCCATGACCGTGGCCAACAACATCGAAGCGGGCGAGGTCTACATCAATCGCACGCCTTCCGATCCCTTCCAGGGCTATCACGCGGGCTGGAAGCGTTCCGGCCTCGGCGGCGATGACGGCAAGCACGGCATGCTGGATTACACCCAGACGCGCCTGGTCGTGCTGAACTACTGAGCCCCACCCGGATCATGGCATCGGTGCCCCGGCCTGGCCGGCCGGGGCGCCGCCCATGCCTTCCGTGACCTACCGTCTCTCACCAGCGGCATCGATGCTGCCACCATGCCCGGCGCCGGTCGTCGGGCGAGCGTCGCATCATGCCTGGTCTGTTCCCTACGCCAGCGTATCTCATAGAGGAAACTTGCATGAAAGTCGTCAGCTGCGAGGTCCATGTCGTCGCTACCCCGCCTCCGCATGTCGGTGGCATGTACTGGATTTTCGTCAAACTGGGCACGGCCTGTGGCATCGAAGGGGTCGGGGAGGTCTATGCCGCCTCCTTCCATCCACGGGTGATGGCCGCGGCCGTCGAGGACGTGTTCGAACGCTATCTCAACGGGCATGACCCGCACCACGTGGAGCGCCTGTATCGGGAGGCCTTCTCGAGTGGTTTCACCCAACGCCCCGACCTGAGCATGATGGGCGTGTTGAGCGGCCTCGAGATGGCTTGCTGGGACATCGTGGGCAAGGCCGCGGGTCTTCCGGTCTACGAGCTGATCGGTGGCAAGGTGCATGACAAGCTGCGTTCCTATACCTACCTGTACCCGCGCGACGCCAATGGCCATTACGACTACGACAACGTGGAACTGGCCGTCGAGAGCGCCCTCGAGAACCAGGCGCTGGGCTTCACTGCCCTGAAGTTCGACCCGGCCGGGCCTTACACGGCCTATTCCGGCCATATGCTGTCCCTGGAGGCGATGGAGAAGAGCGCCACGTTCTGCCAGCGTATTCGCGAGGCGGTGGGCAACAGCTGTGACCTGCTGTTCGGCACCCATGGTCAGATGACGCCGGCGGGAGCGATCCGCCTGGCGCAATACCTGGAGCCCTTCGACCCGTTATGGTTCGAAGAGCCCGTGCCGCCGGGGCAGAGTGAGGCGATGGCCAGGGTGGCGGATCATACTTCCATTCCCGTGGCGACCGGCGAGCGCCTGACCACCAAGTACGAGTTCCACGATCTGTTGCGTCACAACGCCGCCTCGATCCTGCAGATGAACCTGGGGCGGGTCGGGGGCATCCTCGAGGGGAAGAAGATCGCGACCCTGGCGGAAGTGCACTATGCCCAGATTGCCCCGCACCTCTACAACGGCCCCGTCGGGGCGGCGGCGAGCATCCAGCTGGCGACCGCCACGCCCAACTTCCTGATACAGGAAAGCATCGGCACCTGGGGCGGGTTCCATGCGGACATCCTCGAACAGAAGATCGAGTGGCGCGATGGCTACGTGATTCCTTCCGACCGGCCGGGGCTGGGCGTGGAGCTGGACATGGCCATGGTCCGGGAGCATTCGCCTTATACGGGCGGGTCGCTGCACCTGAAAATGGATCCGCGACCCTATGACGTCAAGGAACAGTCGGATGCCGGCTGGAAGCAGCGCCCGGGGTCATGACGCGATGGAAGACTACGATTTCGTCATCGTCGGCGCGGGTTCGGCGGGGTGCGTGCTCGCCAACCGGCTGAGCGCCTCGGGGCGCTACAGCGTGTTGATCATCGAAGCGGGTGGGCGCGATAGCTCGCCCTGGATCAAGGTCCCGGTGGGCTTCGCCAAGACCTACTATAACCCCCGGTACAATTACATGTACTACAGCGACGCGGAAGCGTCGCTGGCGGGGCGGCAGATCTACGCCCCGCGAGGCAAGGTCCAGGGCGGCTCTGGCTCGATCAACGCCATGATCTACGTGCGCGGCCAGGCCGATGATTTCGATGACTGGGAAAAAGCCGGCAACCGGGGGTGGGGGCACACGCAGGTGCTGCCCTATTTCAAGCGGCTCGAACAGCATCCCGCCGGGGATACCGAGTATCACTCCGGCCAGGGGCCGATCGGCATTACCCCGTTGAGGGATGGGGCGCATCCGATCTGCCGGTCCTATCTCGATGGCGCCCGTGAGCTGGGCTATCCGATCAACGAGGACTTCAATGGTGCCTCCCTGGAAGGCGCAGGGATCTACGAGGCCAATATTCGTGATGGGCGGCGCGACTCGAGCAATACGGCCTATCTGGTGCCCGCGCTCTCGCGCTCGAATCTGCACCTGAAGCGAGTCGGCCGGGTGGAGCGGGTACGGCTGGACGCCCGGCGGCGTATCGAAGGGGTGGAGTATCGTGACCGGGGCAGGCTCCAGGCCGTTCGTGCGCGTCGGGAGGTGATCCTGTGTGCCGGGGCCGTGGATTCGCCGAAGTTGCTGCAGCTGTCGGGGCTTGGCGATGGTGAACACCTGGGCCGCTTCGACATTCCCCTGGTCCGTCACCTGCCTGCCGTCGGCAAGAACCTGCAGGATCACCTGGCCGTCAGCTATTACTTCAGGGCCCGCGACAAGACGCTCAATGACGAATTTTCCTCCTTGTGGCGGAAGACCCGGGCCGGGCTGCAGTACCTGGTCAACCGTAGTGGCCCCCTGGGCATGAGCGTCAACCAGGCGGGAGGGTTCTTCCGTGGCAGCGAACAGGAGACGAAGCCGAACCTGCAGCTCTACTTCAACCCCATGTCCTATCAGATTCCCAACGACCCGAAGGCGAAACTGACGCCCGATCCCTACTCCGGGTTTCTGGTGGCGTTCAATTCATGTCGCCCGACCAGCCGTGGCAGCGTAGGCATCGTGTCGGCGGACCCGAATGTGGCGGCGGGCATAAGGCCCAACTATCTTAGCACCCGGCACGATGAAGACGAGGTGATACAGGGCAGTCGTCTCATTCGTCGACTGATGCGGACCCAGGCGATGGAGGCGGTGACCGAGGCCGAGGTTTCGCCCGCGGGGGCGGCGCACGATGATGACAGTATGTTAGAGTATTTTCGACGGCATTCGGGCTCTATCTATCATCTGTGCGGCACGTGCACCATGGGGCCCGATGCAGAAAGGGCGGTCGTGGATGAGCGCCTGAAGGTACATGGCGTGGCAGGCCTAAGAGTCATCGATGCTTCGATATTCCCTAATATAACCTCCGGGAATACGAATGCTGCGGTCATGATGGTGGCGGAGAAAGGCGCCGACATGGTGCTGGAGGATAATGGGGAGTGGTGATTGACCTCCCGAGTCGCTATCGCCGAGAGGGTGGCAGATGGTGCGTGCTATGAGAGAGAGGGTGTTGAGGGAAGTCGATCGTGAATCATGAGAAGACGAAAGCGCCAGCCATCGATCATGGTGTCATGATTCTCGATGTCCTTGCGACTTCATCCTATCCATTAACGCTGTCGGAGATCTGTGAGTCAACCGGCATATCTCCGGCAACGGGGCATCGCGTCGTCAATGCCCTGCTGCAGCATCAGCTGGTGGCGAAGGATCCGGGGAGGAAGAAGGCATACTGCATCGGCTCCAGGGTGTTCCAGATATCGTCGACCATCTATAACAAGCAGAGTCTTGTGCCGCTGTTTTATCCGATAGCGGAGATTCTGAAGAACGAGATACATAAATCCATCTTCCTTTGTGTGCCAATCGGCAGCAAGGTCGTCGTGGTGTCGAAGGTCGATGCCTCTTCCAATGACAGCGTCGATATCTTCATTGGAAAGACGATGGCGATGCAGGCGTCGGCAGCCGGGAGGGCGATTCTTTCCATGAGGCCCCAGGCCTATTGGAAAGACTATTGTGATGATCAGCCGCCTCAGGCGCTCGACGATGAGTCGCAAGGCACGTTGTTCGACTCTCTGGACAGGGCGCGCCGGCTTGGTTATGCCATTTCATCGACCCTGGATCAGGAAGGCACCGGCTGTATCGCGACGCCCGTGTTGAATATGCGCAATGAACCGATCGCCGCGATCAGCGCCGTCATCCATGGAGGCGCCATCAAGGCCGAAGATGCCAGGTCCTACTCCAAGTTCCTTGTCCAGGCGGCTCGCCAGTTGTCGGCGAGGGTCATTTGACGCCGCCCTGCGACTCATTTCGTATCCAGAGAGTCCCCATGTCGACGCCCTTACCGATCCACAAGCTGCCACCGCTGAGTTCTCTGAGGGGGTTCGAGGCCGCGGCGCGCTTGCAAAGCCTCAGGGCGGCCGCCGAGGAGCTCCACCTGACGCATCCTGCCGTCGCCAACCAGGTGCAGCGCCTGGAGGAGAGCCTCGGTGTCAAGCTGTTCAAGCGCGCAGGGCGTCATATCGAGTTGACCGCCGCGGGTGAGCGTTTCTATCCCCATGTGCGTGATGCCATTATCACGCTGATCAATGGCGCGGAGGGGGTTCGGCAGCTCCAGCACAGTTCTCCACTGCGGGTTCAGGTGTATGTCACGACGTCGATACGCTGGTTGGCGCCGCGGCTTGCCAAGTTTCACGAGGACCACCCGGAAGTGGAACTGCAGCTGATGACCTATAGCGTGGACTGGGCCTTCGATGAGGCCAATGCCGATATTGCCATCATCTTTCGCGATAGCCCGGTGCCGTCTCACTTGCACTGGACTCGCCTTTTTCCTTCCGAGCTGTTTCCCGTTTGTAGCCCGTCGATGATGGCGGAAGATGAGATTTCTCCCGAGGACTTGAAGCGGTTCCCTCTGGTCGGTGTCTATACCGAAGGTTGGAGTTGGGACAGCTGGTTAAGGCTCCAGTCATCCTCCTCTCTGGAGGAGTCGACTCCGAGAGATCATGTCATTGTGGATACGCTGGCAGCTGCCCTGGAAATGGCCGTTCGTGGAGAGGGTGTCGCGCTGGTTAATGGCCCTTTCGCCGATGATGATATAGCCGCGGGCAGGTTGACCAACCCTGTCGGTAAGGTGGTGGAAACATCGGGGGAGTGGGGCATCATATGTCACCGAGATGTGGCGAAAGACCCCCGGGTCATGGCCTTCACGGACTGGCTGGTGTCTCATATCAATTAGTGCGTGAGATGGCCTTCGTGTGACTGGAAGATCTGCCTTTAAGATGCCTCTTTTTCTGATTGGTAAACAGGGGTTAACGCCGAAAAAATAATATGAATTGCCCCGTTTTCTTGTTTTTCCTAGTCTCCTTTCCTATTCGATGAGTGGAATGGTCGTGTTGGCCCCTTGAGAGGGAGGGCCGGCCATTTTCCGTATTTGTCAGGTGAAAGGAAGATTGATCATGAAAGTGGGTTTTGTCGGGCTTGGAAATGTGGGTGGAAAGCTGGCCGGTAGCCTGATCAGGAATGGCTATGATGTCACCATCAGGGACCTGGAGCGGGACGTGGCCCAGCCGTTTCTCGATATGGGCGCCTCCTGGGCCGAGTCCTCGAAGGCGCTGGCGGAAACGACCGACATGGTGATCACCTGCCTGCCTTCTCCGGCCGCCTGCAGTGCCGTCATGGAAGACGAGGACGGCATCATCGCGGGCCTCTCCGAGGGCAAGGTGTGGCTCGAAATGAGCACCACCGATGACGCGGAGCTGGTCCGCATCGCCGAAAAGGTTCAGGCGACAGGGGCGCTGGCCATGGAGACACCGGTCTCCGGCGGCTGTCACCGAGCCGCCACCGGGAACATTTCCATCTTCGCCGGTGGCGACCGGGAGGCCTTCGACAAGGTCCTTCCCGTTCTCACGACACTCGGGCGGCGTGTGCTGCACACCGGGCCCCTGGGATCGGCCTCGGTGCTCAAGGTGATGACGAACTACCTGGCTACCGCCAACCTGTGCTCCGTTGTCGAGGCCCTGACCGTGGCCAAGAAGGCTGGCCTGGACATGAACACTGCCTATGAGGCCATTCGCATCTCCTCGGGCACTTCCTTCGTCCATGAAACCGAGTCTCAGGTCATTCTCAACGGCAGCCGCAACATCAGCTTTACCATGGATCTGGTGCTCAAGGATGTTGGCCTGTTCGACGAGCTGGCGAAGGAGCTGGAGGTGCCGCTGGAGATTTCCCCGCTGCTCATGGATATCTTCCGTGACGGCCAGGAGCGCTTTGGTCCGCGTGAATGGTCTTCCAACATCGTGCGCCGTTTCGAGGAGACCTGCGATGTCCAGGTGCTGGGCGAAGGCTTCCCTGACGAACTGACGGATGATGAGCCCGAAGAGGCGGGTTACGAGGTCGTCGTGCCCCACAAGCGGTCCTCTTGATCCATCCATGGGCATGGAATCTCTCCAGCGCCGGGGGATGACCGACATGTCGGCAGGGGCGGCTGTCCAGGGCTGGTCTGTTGATGACACGGTGGGCGTCACAGGTGCCTTCCGCCCCTAGCCTCGCTTCACCACGATATGACGGGAGTATCGCATGCAACATTTGACGCATTTCTACATCAATGGAAGCTGGCAGGCGCCTCATGGTAACGAGTGCCTGGAGGTGGTGGATCCGGCGACCGAGGTGGCTTGTGCCTCGGTGCCTCGTGCCACTCAAGAGGATATTGATGCCGCGGTTCATGCCGCCCGCCAGGCGCTTCCTTCCTGGGCTGCGACGCCAGCCAGCGAGCGTCATGATCTCTTGATGGCGGCGGCGAAGGAAATGCAGCGGCGCTATGACGAACTCCGCGATGCGCATGTTCTGACCGTGGGCAGCCCGATCGAGATGGCCGGTGCGATCCATGTGGATGGTCCGATCGAGGGCATGCAGTACTATGCCGAGCGCGCCAGCCGAATGGAGGAAGTCGAGCAGAGGGGAAGCGTTTCCCTGGTGCGCGAGCCTATCGGTGTCTGTGCGTTGATCAATCCCTGGAATTACCCACTTCATCAGCTGATCGGCAAGCTGGCCCCCGCGCTGGCGGCAGGCTGCACGGTGGTCGCCAAGCCGGCCGAGCAGACGCCCCTCCAGGACTTCATCATGGCCGAAATCTTCGAGGAAGTTGGCCTTCCCCCCGGAGTGTTCAACCTGGTGACCGGTGTCGGCTCGGATATCGGCCCGATCATGGCCGCTCATTCCGATGTGGACATGATTTCGTTTACCGGGTCCACCAGGGCGGGTGTCCAGGTCGCGGAGAACGCGGCTCCTACCGTGAAGCGTGTCTGCCAGGAGCTGGGGGGGAAGTCTCCTCTGGTGATTACCGAGAACGCCGATCTCGAAGCGGCCGTTCGCCTGGGGGTCGAAAACGTGATGGCCAATACCGGCCAGACGTGCGATGCGTTCACTCGCATGCTGGTGCCGCGTGCACTGTTGAAAGATGCGGCGGCATTGGCCGGTAATATTGCCAGAGAGCAGGTCGTGGGGGATCCGAAGCGCCCCGGTACGACCATGGGGCCCGTGGTGTCCGAGCGTCAGAAGTCCATCGTGCAGCATTTCATACGGCGTGGCCTCGAAGAAGGGGCGACTCTCGTCGAGGGTGGCCTTGATGCACCGGACCATCTGGATCGCGGCTACTACGTTCGTCCGACGATCTTCAGCGACGTGAAGAATGATATGGAGATCGCTCAGGAGGAAATCTTCGGACCGGTGTTGTGCCTGCTGGGTTATGACAGCATTGATGAGGCCATCGAGATCGCTAACGATACCATCTACGGGCTGTCCTCGGCGGTATATGCTCGCGATGTGAATGAGGCATTGCCGATCGCCCGGCGAATCCAGGCGGGCCAATGCTACCTCCAGGAGGCCGAGTTCTCCTTTGAAGCGCCCTTTGGCGGCTACAAGCAATCCGGCAATGGCCGCGAGTTTGGTGAAGAAGGCCTGCTCGAGTATGTCGAGATCAAGTCCATTATCGGGACCTGATATTTTCCGGCGAGGCCGCCAAGATCACCGGTAATGTGCCTTGTTAACTAAAGGAGCAGGCTCCGAAAGGGTGGCGACGACTTTACCGTATTCGCGCCACCCTCCCTCCCTCCTTCCCTCACGCCTCCTGTAGTCTCTCGGATCGCACCACCATCTCTTGACTGACGAGCCTCGTGCTCTGCAGGAAGAGGGGTGATGCCGTGGAAGTCATGGCAAGAAGAAGCCTCGGCATGCGATGGCGACGGATGATGGTGCTGATCGATGTCAGTCGGCTTCGTGTCTCTACCATCTCCTGCGTAGATGTTTCCGAAGAATGACGGGGAGTCATCATCTCCAGGGTGCCGCTTCTCATTCCTCGTGGAGTCAAGGGGCATCGATGCCGTTGTGATCCCTTCGTCACGCATTATGACCGTAGAGAAGACCTGGTTGATGACATTGGCGTGGCCGGTATGGGTCTTGTGTCGAGGCTTGAGTGTGAGATCTCGGTGGGAAGGGTTGGGCGGGTTTTGATAAGTTTGTTCGGAATAATCATCATGCAATATGATGTTTTTTTGATTGATTTTTTCCGATGATTTTCGATATACCTTTCGGATAAGGTGGGAATAATAATGAAAATTTACCAATCGAAAAAAACTGTGAATTGTTCGGAAATTCCATCTTCAATAGGGTTCCTGTTCCAGGCGCAAAGGGCGCATGTCGTGCCTTTTTGATGATGGCTCGACAGATGGTGGATCCGTCTATTCATCGTTGATCGACAAGAGCTTTCAATGGTGGACAAGCCCTGGAATGGGTGGGTGAGATTGAGCGAGCCCCGCCCACGCCCTTCCGAATAATGCTGACCGTGTCGCCTTTCCGGGAAGGGAGTACCCCTCACCTCAGTGGCATCGGAGCGGGGCGGCCTGGCAAGGGAATGCCGCCGCCCTTCGGGGAGTAAAGCGGCATGGGGTGCCGCGATATCGACATGAATTTCTTGACGCTTTAGCTTCACGGCTTTCCCCGTTTCTCGGCATGATGGCGAGATCAAGGCAGGGGGAGCATGTGATAGTCTGTCACGCTTTATCGGCCAGGCCCCGTCGCTATCGATGCCTCGCTCAGGACCATGAGGAAGCCGTCATAGCAACATGTTACCGTCGCTTATCGTTTGCCAAACGCAGGGCGACGGGGCCTGCCCATCAAGAGGAGAGTTGACTTGGAACTGATCCAATACGCGATGGACAACCTCGACCTGCTGCTCTCGAGGACCCTCGAGCACATCGCGCTGGTCGGGGTCGCCGTCGGCATCGCCACCCTCACCGGGGTGCCCATCGGCATCGCCATCACCAAGAACGAGCGCCTGGCCAAGGCGGTGCTGTATGCGGCCTCGATCATCGTCACGGTGCCGTCCATCGCGCTGTTCGGGATCATGATCCCGGTGCTGTCGCTGATCGGCCAGGGCATCGGCTATCTGCCGGCGGTGATCGCCGTGCTGCTCTACTCGCAGCTGCCGATCATCCGCAACACCTACACCGCCATCCACAACGTCGACCCGGCGCTGCGCGAGGCGGCCCGCGGCATCGGCATGAGCCAGAACCAGCGGCTGCGCATGGTCGAGATCCCGCTGGCGGTGCCGGTGATCATGGCCGGCGTCCGCACCGCCGTGGTGCTCAACATCGGCGTCATGGCGATCGCCGCCTACATCGGCGCCGGCGGGCTCGGCACCTTCATCAGCCGCGGCATCTCGCAGTCCGACCCGCGCCAGCTGATCGTCGGCGCGGTGGCGGTCAGCCTGCTGGCGATCATCGTCGACTACGGCCTGCTGGCGCTGCAGAAGCGCCTGACGCCCCTCGGGATGGAGCGCGCCGCCGAGACGGCCTGATCCCGTCCCGCGCGGGCCCCGGCTCATCAAACAAGGATTCCCCCGCATGATTCGACTCGACAACCTGACCAAGGTCTTCGACACCCCCAAGGGCGCGGTCACCGCCGCCGACCACATCAACATGGAGGTGCCGGCCGGCGAGATCTGCATCCTGCTCGGCCCCTCCGGCTGCGGCAAGACCACCACGCTGAAGATGATCAACCGCATCGTGCGCCCCACCTCGGGCAAGGTGTTCATCAACGGCGAGGACACCACCGACCTGAACACCCAGGAGCTGCGCCGCAATATCGGCTACGTGATCCAGCAGATCGGCCTGTTCCCCAACATGACCATCGAGGACAACATCACGGTGGTGCCCAAGCTGCTGGGCTGGGACAAGGCCAAGTACCGGGAGCGCGCCCGGGAGCTGATGGACATGATCGCGCTGGACCCGGACGCCTTCCTCAAGCGCTATCCCAACGAGCTCTCCGGCGGCCAGCAGCAGCGCATCGGCGTGGCCCGGGCGCTGGCCGCCGATCCGCCGGTGATGCTGATGGACGAGCCCTTCGGCGCCATCGACCCGATCAACCGCGCGGTGATCCAGGACGAGTTCCTCAAGATGCAGCAGGCACTCAACAAGACCATCATGTTCGTCAGCCACGACATCGACGAGGCGATCAAGATGGGCGACCGGGTCGCCATCTTTCGCGCCGGCCGCCTGGAGCAGTACTCCACCCCGGACGAGCTGCTGGCCAACCCCAAGGACGAGTTCGTCGAGTCCTTCCTCGGCGAGGACCGGGCGCTCAAGCGCCTCAACCTGGTCAAGGTGCGCGACGTGGTCTCCGACGAGATCGGCACCGTGTCGCCCAGCGACACCCTGGAGACCGCCCTGGCCCGGATCGACGACTTCGGCTACCAGAACGCGATCCTGGTGGTGAACGATCGCCGCCAGCCGGTCGGCGTCATCACCCGCTCCCAGGCGCGCACCACCCGGGGCTACTGCCGCGACCATTTCCAGAACGTGCCGGCCACCGTGTCGCTGGACGACGACCTGCGCAAGGTCGCCTCGCTGATGTTCTCCAACGACATCACCTGGCTGCCCTGCGTGGACGAGGCCGGCCGGGTCTGCGGCCAGATCACCCAGCGCGCCATGACCCACCACCTGGGCTCGCGGTTCCGCCCCACGGAATCCGCCGCGACCGCCGAACCGGCCACCAAGGAGTAAGCCGATGCCGATCCGGAGCCTGAAGGGGGCCCTGCGCATTGCGCTGCTCATCGCCATCTTCTTCCTCGGCGTGTGGAGCCAGTCCAGCGGGGTCATCGACGACTTCATCTTCTACCTGCCCGACGTCCAGTTCCTGGCCGTGCAGCACCTGTGGCTGACCCTCATGTCCGGCGGCCTGGCCATCCTGGTGGCCATTCCGCTGGGCGTGCTGCTGTCGCGCCCCAGCATGGCCCGCATCGCCGAATCGGCCATGCAGGTGCTCAACGTCGGCACCACCATCCCGACGCTGGCGGTGCTGGCGCTGTCGATGAGCTTTCTCGGCATCGGCACCGTGCCGGCGGTGTTCGGGCTGTTCGTGGCCACGCTGCTGCCGATCACCCGCAACACCTACGCCGGCCTCAAGGGCGTCAACCCGGCGCTCATGGAGGCCGCCTCGGGCATCGGCATGTCGCCGGCCCAGCGCCTGCTGCGCGTCGAGATGCCCAATGCCCTCTACGTGATCTTCGCCGGTATCCGCACGGCGCTGACCATCAACGTGGGCACCGTGCCGCTGGCCTTCCTGATCGGCGCCGGCGGCCTGGGCGAGCTGATCTTCACCGGCATCGATCTCTACGACCCGGTGATGATGCTGTCCGGGGCCATTCCCACCGCCCTGCTGGCGATCGTGGTCGATGCCATCGTGGCCACCACCGCCTTCCTGGTGGTGCCGCGCGGCGTCAATCCGACACGGGACTGAAACGACCCGAGCCTTTTCGGCCGCCCCGGCGGCCTCATGTGAAAGACCAAGCCGACAATACCAAGGAGACCACCATGAAACGCGTGATGATGACACTTTCCGGCCTGGCTCTGGCCGGTGCCATGACCAGCGCCCAGGCCAACGAGATCAACGTTGGCGGCAAGAACTATACCGAGCAGCTCATTCTCGCCAACATGACCGAGCTGTATCTCGACGACTTGGGATATGACGTGACCCGGCGCGATGGCATGGGCTCCGCCGTGCTGCGCCAGGCCCAGGAAAACGGCCAGATCGACCTCTACTGGGAGTACACCGGCACCTCGCTGATCGTCTACAACGATATCAGTGAGTCGCTGTCTCGTGAGGCCACCTATGACAAGGTCAAGGAACTCGATGCCGAGAAGGGCCTGGTGTGGCTGGAGCCGTCCGACGCCAACAACACCTACGCCATGGCCATGCGCGAGGATCATGCCGAGGAGCACGGCATCGCGACGCTCGAGGATCTGGCCGATGAGGTCAACAACGACATGGACCTGACGGTGGGGCTCGACACCGAGTTCTATTCGCGGAATGACGGCTGGCGTCCGCTGCAGGAGACCTACGACTTCAAGGTGGGGCGTAGCGATATCGTTCGCATGGATACCGGTCTGATGTATTCGGCCCTGCGCGACAGCGAGGTCGATGTCGCGGTGGTCTTTTCCACCGACGGCCGCGTTCCGGCCTTCGACCTGCGGATCCTGGAAGACACCAAGGGCTATTTCCCGGCCTATGCGCTGACCCCGGTGGTGCGCGAGGAGACCCTGGAGGCCAATCCGGAGCTCGCCGAGCAGATGAACGCGCTGTCCGCGCTGCTCGACGACGAGACCATGGCAAGCCTCAACGCCCGGGTCGACGTCGAGCGTGAGACCATCGAGGACGTGGCACAGTCCTTCCTCGAAGAGCAGGACCTGATCTAACGGACTACGCAGCGCCAGCAGCGTCTTGGTGCTGGCGATTCGCCGGGGCAAGCCTGGCTGCGGAGAGAGGCCAAGGACGGCGGTTGGTTTATCAGCCCTTGTTGAATGACTGCGACTCCCGCGACGCGGGAATACCGGAAGGGTGTCGTTTCCTCTCCGGTTCGGCACATCCTCGTATCCCTCGACGGCCTTCTCCGGCCGCTTTTCTTCGGCCCGTTTCCGGCCGGGGAGTGCGTCGCCGGGTCGCCGAGCTCGAGCGATAGATAAAAAGTATTCGCATTTTCATTGACGGGGCGGCGAGGAGAATTTACGTTGAGGGCGTGGCGTTGATGAACCGCCACGGCTGACGGCCGCTAGGGTCAGCGGCTGCCAGCTCCTCCTCATTGTTAGTCACGGTCTCTCGCCGCCCCCTCAGGGCGGCTTTTTTCGTTCCTGCCTGATGCCTGCCGGATCGTCATCGTCGCCGAGCATCGGCGATGGCCGTACGCCCCATCCCTGTTGAACGGCGGCCCGGTATCGGGCCGCTGTTTTTTCATGTCGCCTAGCGCAGGGGGGCGCAGTGAGTGTTCGCCGCCTCGGTGGAGTCGTTTCAGTCGAGGCTGGTGTCGCGAATGACGGCGTTGATCAGGCAGTAGAGACCATAGCTGGCCAGGCCGAGAGCCACCGCGCCGAGCAGCCAGGGGCCGAAGGGCTGGGCGGCCAGCACGTTGAGCGCGCCGCCGAGGCCCTGGGCCTCGCTGGGGTCGGTGCGCCAGGCGGCGAGGCACAGGAACAGGCCGATCACCTGGAACACCAGGCCGCGGGCGGAGAGCCCCCAGCAGGTGATGATGTCGGCCAGCCGCTGCTGTAGCGGCCCCAGATCCTGGCGGTACCAGTTCTTGAGGTAGGACTGGCGGATGGCCCGCCACAGCTGGCGCAGGCCGATGGCGATGAACACCAGGCCGACGGCGAAGATCACATAGAGCCCGCCCTGGTGGCTCATCACCTGGGCGGTGCGGTCGCTGGCCGTATCGCTGCCCGAGGCCTCGGCGACGTCGCGCAGCAGGTCGAGGCAGTAGACGCTGAGGCTGGCATGGATGAGGCTGCTGATCACAAAGCCCAGCCGGGTAACCAGCCCCTTGGGGCCGTGCCCGGCGTCCTCGGTGTCCAGCACGGCCTGGAGCAGGCGCCAGGCGGCATAGGCGGCGAGCCCCGCGCCCAGCGCGATGATCATCAGGTCGCCCAAGGGCTGGCGGGCGAGGCCGAACAGGGCCTCCTTGGTGCCGACGTTGTCGCCGCCCAGCCCGACCGCCGCCAGGAAGGCCAGGCCGCCCACCAGCAGGTAGACGATGCCCTTGGCGGCATAGCCGGCACCGGCCGCGAGGGCCACGCCCCGCGTCAGTCGGGAATCGGATCTTGGCATCGTGGGCTCCACGGTCGAAGTGTCAGGCGAGGCCGATGACCACCAGCGCCAGGGTGGTGCCGGTCAGCAGGTAGGCCACCAGTGCCATCAGGCCGTCCTCGGCGAGCAGCGCCAGGCCGAAGAGCGTCAGCGCCAGGCCGCCGCCGTTGGCGGAGAAGGGCACCAGCTCCATCGGTGGCATGGCCAGGCCGATCAGCAGGCAGGTCAGGGCCACCGGCAGGTGGGCCGGGGCGCGGGTGAGCCAGACCAGCCGCGTGCGCAGGTAGCGGTCGATCCAGCGGGCGGGGCGCGCCATCCAGTCGGTGACCCGCACGAACCGCGAGCGGGAGACCCGGCGCTCGAGCAGGAAGCGCGGCAGCCAGAAGTGCTCGCGCCCCAGCAGCAACTGGGCGGCCACCAGCACCACCAGCGTGGCCATCAGGGTAGGCACGCCGGGAATGTCGCCGATCACCGGCGCCAGGGTGACGAGCCCGGCGACCAGCAGGAAGGGCGCGAAGCTGCGCCGGCCGACGGTATCGAGGATCGCCTCCAGGCTCACGTCGTCGCGCTGTTCACCGGCCTGCTGGACCCGGGTGATCAGCGTCGTCAGGCTGCCGGGGCCTTCCTGGGGCGGTACTTGCTGGGCGTCGTCGGTCATGCGGTCCTGCCGTCCGGGAAATGGGAGGATGGGCGCCGGCATGCCCTCGTCGCGCCTGCCGGGCGTCCGGCATCACGATATCGTATGCTGAACGCCCCGTCCTTCCCGCTTTGCCGGCGAGCCTCGATATCGCCGGCCGGCTCTCGAGACAAGGAGACTCTCATGCCGTTTTCGCTATGGATGTCGCTGGCCGCGATCTGTGCCATGGGGGCGATGTCGCCCGGGCCGAGCCTGGCGCTGGTGCTGCGCCATACCCTGGGCGGCGGTCGCGTGCCGGGGATCATGGCGGCGCTCACCCACGCGCTGGGGGTGGGCCTCTATGCGCTGCTGACCGTGTGGGGCCTGGGGGCGCTGATCGTGAGCTTCCCGACGCTGTTCCAGGCCATCACCTGGGGCGGGGCGGCCTATCTGGCGTGGCTCGGCGTCAAGGCGCTGCGGGCCGGCCGCGGCGGGGCGCTGGACGCCCAGGCGATGGCCACGACCCGGCGCCAGGCGGCCCGCGACGGCATGCTGGTGGCACTCGGCAATCCCAAGCTGATCCTGTTCTTCGTGGCCCTGCTCAGCCAGTTCGTGACGCCGGACATGAGCCTGGCCGCCCGGGCGATCATCGTGCTGACGGCGGTGGTCATCGACGGCGGCTGGTACGTGCTGGTGGCCGTCGGGCTCTCCCACTCGCGGGTGCTGCCCTGGCTGCAGGCCCGGGCGCACTGGATCAATCGCATCACCGGCGTGCTGCTGCTGGGGCTGGCGCTGCGCGTGGTGGCGGGGCCGATCATGTAGCGCGGTCGTGACGCCCTGGCGGTAACGCCTCGGACACGGGGCATGGAGCCCCACTGCCGCCGTCACGCCGGCCAGCCGATCGATGGGGAGCGGTCCGGCTCCTTCAGCTCGGCAGGCGGGCCAGGATCTCGTCCACGCGCGCCTCGGCCGGCAGCACCCCGTAGGCGCCGCCGACCCGCTCGCCCAGCCGGCCGCGGCAGTAGCCGTGGCCCACCGCCGGCGGGGCGTGGCGCAGCAGCAGCGCGGCCTGCAGGCACTGGGCCAGGCGCTGGGTCAGCCAGCGGGCGCGGGGCTCGAGCGCCTCGGGCGACTCGCCGATCAGGCCTTCGAGCTCGGCCAGGGCGGCGTCGAGCTCGGCGGACTCGCCCTGCACCGCATCGAACTCCTCGCGCAGCGCGGCCAGCGACTCGGGATGGCGGCCGAGCACGCGCAGCACGTCCAGGCAGATCACGTTGCCCGAGCCCTCCCAGATCGAGTTGACCGGCGCCTCGCGATACAGCCGCGCCAGCGGCGTTTCCTCCACGTAGCCGATGCCGCCGAGGCACTCCATGGCCTCGGCCAGGAAGCCCGGCGCGCGCTTGTTGTGCCAGTACTTGGCCAGCGCCGGCAGCAGCCGGGCCAGGGCGCGTTCGTGGTCGTCGCCTCGCGCGGCGCCGTCGAAGGCCCGGGCGGTGCGCAGCGTCAGCGCCACGCCGGCTTCCACTTCCAGGCTCATGTCGGCGATCAGCGTGCGCATCAGCGGCTGCTCGGCCAGCCGGCGGCCGAAGGCCTGTCGATGCTGGACGAAGCGCCAGGCCTCGACCAGCCCCTGGCGCATCATCGCCACCGGCGCGGTGGCGGCGTCCAGCCGGGTCTGCTGCACCATCGCCAGGATGGTCGCCACGCCGCGGCCGGGCTCGCCCAGCGGCCGGGCCCAGGCGTCGCGGTACTCGATCTCCGCCGAGGCGTTGGCGCGGTTGCCGCACTTGTCCTTGAGGCGCTGCAGCTCGATCGGGTTGCGCGTGCCGTCCGGGGCAAAGCGCGGCACCAGGAAGCAGCCGAGACCCTCGTCGGTCTGCGCCAGGGTCAGGAAGGCGTCGGACATGGGCGCGCTGCAGAACCACTTGTGGCCGGTCAGCCGCCAGCCGTCGCCGGTGGCTTCGGCGCGGGTGGTGTTGGCGCGCACGTCGCTGCCGCCCTGTTTCTCGGTCATCGCCATGCCGAAGGTCAGCGCGCTCTTCTGCTCCGCGGGCAGCGGGCGCGGGTCGTAGTCCCAGGCCAGCAGCTTCGGCGCCCACTCGGTCATGGCCTCGGGCGAGGCGCGCAGCGCCGGCAGGGCGGCGTGGGTCATGGTCACCGGGCAGCAGAAGCCCGGCTCGGCCTGGGTCAGCAGGTAGAGGGCGGCGACGTGGGCCTGATGGCCGCCGCGGCCTTCCTCCTGCCAGGCCACGGCGTGCCAGCCGTGATCCAGCGCCAGGTGCATCAGCTCGTGATAGGCGGGATGGTAGGCGACCTCGTCCAGGCGCCGGCCGTGGCGGTCGAACAGCCTGAGCTCGGGCGGATGGTGATTCGCCGCTTCGCCCAGCGCCTGCACCCGCCGGCTGCCCACCTCGCGGCCCAGCGAGGCCAGGCGGCGGGCGACCCAGTCCGGCGCCTCCCGCGCGAGCGCCTCCCGCAGCGGGGTGTCGTCGGCGAGGGCGTCGCGGTCTTCGGGCGGGGGCGGCTGATTGGTCACCGCATGGGTGGCCAGCCGGTCGCGGGGCGCGTGATCGTGCATGACGGACCTCCGGCAGGCGGACTCCCCTGAGCATGGCGGCTGGCGGCGAGCCGGTCAAAGCCGCCCGGCCTCTCCCTAGAGCGAGGTGCGCACCGACCACAGCTCGGGGAAGAACTGCAGATCCAGCGCCTTGACCAGGTAGTTGACCCCGGCGGTGCCGCCGGTGCCGCGGCGATAGCCGATGATGCGCTCCACCGTCTTCATGTGGCTGAAGCGCCACTTCTGGAAGTTGTACTCCAGGTCGACCAGCTTCTCGGCCAGCTCGTAGAGGTCCCAGTGGGTGGCGGTGTCGCGGTAGACCGCCGCCCAGGCGGCCTCGACCTCGGGCGAGGCGGCATAGGGCTCGGCCCAGTCGCGCGCCAGGTGGCCGTCGGGAATGGCGAAGCCGCGCGCGGCGAGGCGCTGCAGCACGATGTCGTAGAGGCTCGGCGCCTGCAGCACCGCGGTCAGGTGGGCGTGGTGGTCGGGATGGGCGCGGTGGGCCTCGACCATCCTGGCGTTCTTGTTGCCGAGCAGGAACTCGAGCTCGCGGTACTGGAAGGACTGGAAGCCCGAGCTCTGGCCCAATTCGTCGCGAAAGCTCGAGTAGTCCGCCGGCGTCATGGTCACCAGCACCTCCCAGGCCTTGATCAGCTGCTCCTGGATGCGGGCGACCCGGGTCAGCATCTTGAACGCCGGGCGCAGCTCGTCGCGGCGGATGCAGTCGGCGGCGCCGTGGGCCTCGTGCAGGCACAGCTTCATCCATAGCTCCGAGGCCTGGTGGATGACGATGAACAGCATCTCGTCGTGCTGGCGGGAGCGCGGATGCTGGCAGTCGAGCAGGGTCTCCAGGCCCAGGTACTGGCCGTAGCTCATGTCCTGGTCCCAGTGGATGGCCTCGCTGTCGAGGTCGACGCGGGGGCGATGCTGATGCGAGTCGGTCATGGCGGGCTCCGGGAGAGAGTGCGGATGGCGGCGTCGCCTCGACTCTACGCCGCGCCTGCGTGGATGAGGATAGTGCACCCTGGACGCGGGGCCGGCGTGAGCCGATGACGCGTGACGCTCCGGGCCTGACTGAGTAGGCTGAAGACATTTCCCCGGAGAGCCGTGATGACCGACGACGCCCTGGCGCCCGCGCCGCTGCCCGCCCCCCGCATCGCCGACGAGAGCATCCAGCTGGTGGACGCCCGCAACCGGCCCTGCGGCAGCGCGTCCCGGGCCACCATGCGCCGCTATCGCTACTGGCATCGCGCCACCTACATCGTGGTGCGCAACGCCGCCGGCGAGCTGTGCGTGCAGCGTCGCACCCTGACCAAGGAGGTGTTCCCCGGCGGGCTGGACCTGGCCGCCGGCGGCGTGGTCGGGGCCGGCGAGCCGGTGCATCTGGCCGCCCGCCGCGAGCTGGCCGAGGAGCTGGGCATCGTCGGCGAGCCGCTGCGCCACGTGCTGGAGTTCGTCTACGACGCCGACGGCCATCACATCTTCGGCAGCGCCTACCTGGTCGACTACGACGGCCCGCTCACGCTCCAGGCCGAGGAGGTCGCCGACGCCTTCTGGTGCCCGCCCCAGGAGGCGCTGGCGCTGGAGGGCGTGACCCCGGACACCCGCCAGGCGGTGGAGGCCCTGTGGCAGCGCGGCTGGCTGGAGGCGGGCGCGTGAACCGCCCCGTCGACGGCGAACGGCTGGCGGCGGTGCTGGCCGCCCTGGAGGGCGTGGTGCTGGGCAAGCCGCGCGAGGTGCGCCTGGCGCTGTGCGCCCTGCTGGCCCGCGGCCACCTGCTGATCGAGGACCTGCCCGGGCTCGGCAAGACCACCCTGGCCCAGGCGCTGGCGCGGGTCACCGGGCTCGACATGCAGCGCCTGCAGTTCACCAGCGACCTGCTGCCCGCCGACGTGCTCGGCGTCTCGGTGTTCGATCCCCGCGAGGCCAGCTTCCGCTTCCATCCCGGGCCGGTGTTCCACGGCCTGGTGCTGGCCGACGAGATCAACCGCGCCACGCCCAAGACCCAGAGCGCGCTGCTCGAGGCCATGGAGGAGGGCCGCGTCACCGTGGAGGGCGAGACCCGGACGCTGCCCGATCCCTTCTTCGTCATCGCCACCCAGAATCCCCTGGAGCAGGCCGGCACCTTCCCGCTGCCCGAGTCCCAGCTCGACCGCTTCCTGATGCGGCTGTCGCTGGGCTACCCCGACGCCCGCGCCGAGCGCGAGATCCTGCGCGGTCAGGCCGGGCGTTCGACCCTGGGCGAGCTGCCGGCGCTGCTCGACGCCGAGACCCTGCGCCACTGGCAGGCGCGCTGCGAGCGGCTGCACGTGGCCGAGCCGCTGCTCGACTACGTGCAGGCGCTGACCGCCGCCAGCCGCGAGCATCCCGAGGCCGGCTGGGGGCTGTCGCCGCGCGGCGCCCTGGCGCTGCTGCGGGCCGCCCGGGCCTGGGCGATGCTCGCCGGGCGCGACCACGTGCTGCCCGAGGACGTCCAGGCGGTGTGGGCGCCGGTGGTGGCCCACCGCCTCGGCGGCCGGCGCGACGAGGGCGAGGCGCTGGCCCATCGGCTGCTGGGCCGGGTGCCGGTGCTGGGATGAGTGGGCGGCGCCGCGCCTGGCCGCGGAACGGGTGGCATCGCCTGGCCGCCCCGCTCGGCGCGCCGCTGCCCCAGCGGCGGCTGTTCCTGCTGCCGACCCGCTTCGGGCTGGGCTGGGCGGTGCTCATCGTGCTGCTGATGCTGCTCGGCATCAACTACCAGAACAGCCTGATCCATGCGCTGGCCTTCTGGCTGTTCGCCCTGGGCGTGGCGGTGCTGCTGCGCGCCTGGCGCAACCTGCTCGGCGTGCGCCTGAGCCTGCGCCTGCCCGCCGAGGCCTTCGCCGGCGGCGCGGCGCGGCTGGGCGTGATCGCCGAGTCCCGCCGGCCGCGCACCGCGCTGCAGGTGCGCTGCAACCGCGAGCGGGTCCGGTTCGACGTCGAGGACGGCCGCGGCGAGGGCGAGCTGTGTGTGCCCACGCCGACGCGCGGGGTGTGGCGCGTGCCGACGCTGAGCCTCGAGAGCCGCTGGCCGCTGGGGCTGGTGCGCGCCCTGGCCTGGCAGGCCCATGAGCACGAGCTGGTGATCTGGCCGCAGCCGCTGGGCGAGGCCGAGACGTACCGCGCCGACGGCGGCCCCGGCCGCGAGGAGGAGGACTTCGCTGGCCTGCGACGCGCGGCGCCCGGCGACGGGCCGGCGCGGCTGGCCTGGAAGCAGTGGAGCCGCACCGGCACATTGGCCAGCAAGGCCTTCGAGGCGCCCCCGCGGGACGCTGTGTGGCTCGACTACGCCGACGGCCGCGGCGACCCGGAACGCCGGCTGTCCTGGCTGTGCGCCCGGGTGCTGGCCCATCATCGCGCCGGCGAGCGCTTCGGCCTGCGCCTGCCCGACCGGACGCTGGCGCAGGGGCAGGGCGAGGCCCATCGCCGCGCGGCGCTCGACGCCCTGGCCCGCTGCCGGCCGGGGGCGGACGGGGAGGCCGCGCCATGAGCCGGGCGTCACGGCCCCGTTCCGCCGAGGCCCCGGCGGTGCTGGCCGACGGGCGCGGGCTGAGCGGCGCCATGCTGTGGCGGCTGTTCGTCGGCCAGTGCCTGGTGCTGGCGCTGCATCTGGTCTGGATGCCGGCCTGGTTCGCCGGCGTGGCGGTGGTGGTGGCCGGCTACCGCTACCGCCAGCTGCGCCGCGACGCCCCGCGGGCCGGGCTCTTGCTGCGGCTGGCCGCGGTGGGCGCGCTGGTGGCGGCGCTGTGGGGCCAGTACGGCAGCCTCGGCGAGATGCGGGCGCTGATCGGCCTGCTGCTGGGCGTCTACCTGCTCAAGCTGCTGGAGACCCACGACCGGCGCGACGCCCGGGTGGTGGTGGCGATCGGCCTGGTGGCCACCGGTGTGGCCTTCCTCCACGGCCAGGGCCTGCCGCTGGCGCTGGCGGCGTTCGTCGCCCTGGCCTGGCAGCTGCAGTCGCTGATGTGGCTGTCCGGGGCGCGCAGCCGCCGCCGGGCCTGGGGCGAGGTCGGCTGGCTGCTGGGCCTCTCGGCGCCGCTGATGGTGGCGCTGTTTCTGGTCGTGCCGCGGCTGCCGCCGCTGTGGCAGATGCCCGAGACCCCGCGGGCCGCCACCGGGCTCTCCGACAGCGTCTCGCCCGGCGACATCGCCGAGCTGTCGCGCAGCGACGCCCGGGCCTTCCGCGCCGAGTTCCGCGGCCAGGCGCCGCCGCCCGGCGAGCGCTACTGGCGCGTCTACACGCTGTCGCACTTCGACGGCGTCAGCTGGCGCCGGGTCTCGCCGTCGCAGCAGGCCGCGACCCTGGAGCGACCGCTGTCGCGCTTCGTGCGCGAGGGTCGGGCCAGCGCCTGGGCAGGGCAGGATCCGCCACGCTACGACTACGCGCTGTTGCTGGAGCCCGACAGCCGCCCCTGGCGGCCGAGCCTGGGCACGCCGCTGCGCGCCGGCGAGCCCCAGCGCTTCCTGGCCGACGGCACCCTGGCCGGTCGCGAGGCGCTGCGCAGCCGCGCGCTGCTGGACCTCGAGAGCAGCGGCGCGGCGCCGGCCTACGCCGACCCCGCCGGCACCCGCTGGTTCCGGCTGCTGCCGACCGACACCAACCCGCGCACCCGCGCGCTGGCGCGGCGGCTGTGGCGCCAGAGCGACGGCGACCCGCGGCGCTACCTCGACGCCGTGCTGGCGCGCTTCGGCGAGGCACCGTATCGCTATACGCTGTCGCCGCCGCGGCTCGCCGGCCCGCATCGGGTCGATGATTTCCTGTTCGAGGCCCGGGCCGGCTACTGCTCCCACTACGCCTCGGCCACCGCCGTGATGGCGCGGATGGCCGGCATCCCGGCCCGGCTGGTGGCGGGGTTCCTGGGCGGCGAGCGCCATCCCGACGGCCACTTCACGGTGCGCGACTACGACGCCCACGCCTGGGTGGAGGTGTGGCAGGACGGCGCCTGGCAGCGCCTCGATCCCACCGCGGCCATCGCCCCGGAGCGCATCGAGCAGGGCGCGGCGGCGGTGAGCGAGGGGCGCGAGGCCTTCCTGGCCGATTCGCCCTTCTCGCCGCTGCGCTATCGTGGCGTCGGCTGGCTCAACGGGATGCGCCTCGAATGGGAGCGCCTGGAGTACCAGTGGCAGCGGGGGGTGATCGACTATCGGGGCACGGCCCGGGAGCGGCTGATGGCGGAGCTGACCGAGGCGCTGGCGCAGCTGGGCAGGGCCCTGGTCGCGCTCGGCCCCTGGCGTGTCGTGGGCCTCGCCGCGCTGGCGCTGCTCGCCGTGGCGGGGGGCGCACTCGGATGGCGCGGCTGGCGGCGAGGGTGGCGCGGGCGGCGGGACGAGGCCCGGCGCCTCGCGGCCTTCCAGGCCTGGCTCGGGCGGCGCGGCTATCCGCTGCGTCCCGGCGAGTCGCCGGCGGCGCATCTCCGGCGGGTCGCGCGGGACAGGGACGCCGCCGGACCGGCGCTGGAGGCGGCCGCCGAGGCCCTGGAACAGTGGCTCTACGCGCCGCTCGACGCGTCCGAACGGCGCGAGGCCGCGCGCCGCCTGCACGCCGCGCTCGGGCGGGCGCGCCGGGACTGGCGCCGCGCCACACGGCGTGTCATCGTGAAAGCACAGACTGCGAGCACGCGCCATGAGCATCCATGATCACGACTGCCACACCTCCCGTGGCGAGCCCTTCAACCTGCGCGCCCTGCGCGGCCAGGTGCTGCTGGTCGTCAACGTGGCGAGCCAGTGTGGCTTCACGCCCCAGCTGCGCGACCTCGAGCGGCTCTATCGTCGCTACCGCGACCGCGGTTTCACCGTGCTGGCCTTTCCCTGCAACCAGTTCGCCCGCCAGTCGCCGGAGTCGGCCCAGGCCTTCTGTGCCTTCGGCGAGCGGGAATACGGCGTGACCTTCCCGCTGATGGAGAAGGTGCGGGTCAACGGCGGCGGCACGCATCCGCTGTTCGTCGAGCTCAAGCGTCAGGCGCCCGGCATATTGGGCACGGGGATGATCAAGTGGAACTTCACCAAGTTCCTGGTCGGCCGCGACGGCCGGGTGATCCGTCGCTTCTCGCCGCGGGACGGCGAGGCGGTGCTGGTCGAGGCGCTGGAGCGGGCCCTCGACGAGACCTGAGCCGCCCGGCGGACTATTCCCGGTCGCTGCCGCGGGTCATGCGGCGGATCAGCGGCTCCTTCCACACGCGGGTATGCACCCAGGCCATGACGATGTGGCCGACGATCAGGGCGAGCAGCGTCCAGCCCAGCAGCCCGTGCCACTGGCTGCCGAGGCCGGTCATCCATTCGACCTCGGTCTCGCGCCCCTCGAAGATCGACAGGCCCAGGGCCGAGAAGGCCCGGTCGGAGCCGAAGGCGCGGATCAGGGCCACGCCGGGCACCACGATCAGCAGCGCGTACATCGCCACGTGGGCGAGGGCGGCCAGGCGTTCGATGGGGCGGTCGTGCGGCGGCCGGCGCGACAGGTTGAGCAGCCCCCAGGCGCCGCGCAGCACCGCCAGGGCGAGGATCAGCACGCCGTTGGAGAAGTGGTAGCCGAAGAAGAAGTCGGCCAGTGGCGTGTCGTCGACCGTCACCCGCAGCACCACCGAGACGGCCTGCCACAGCAGCAGCAGGGCCATCAGCCAGTGAAACGTGCGGGTGACCAGGCCGTAGCCGTGGCGGTGATCCATGAGGCGGGTGTCCATGGGGCGCTAGCTCCGTGTCGGGACGTCATGCCGGCGGCGCCGGCTCACCCGTCACAGACTGGCACAGCGGCGGATGGGGCGACAGCGTTTCGGGGGCGTCAGGAAGGCACGTCCTGGCCGCGGGCGATCATCAGTCGCTCCATCAGCTCGTTGAAGCGATGGCGGGCCATCATGGTGGTCAGCCCCGAGAACAGCGCCCAGGTCCGGCGGCGCCAGCCGGTCAGCCGCAGGTTGTGGGCCACCAGGCGCTTCATCAGCCGGTAGTCGTCGAACTCGCGCCATTCGCCGGCCACCGACATCTGCTGGCGGGTCAGCACCGGGGCCAGCTCCAGGCGGAACACCCATTCCAGCTCGCGCTCGCTCAGGCCGTGGCGCTCGATCTCCTCGATCATGCGCGCGTAGTCGGTCTCCCGCGGTTCGCGCTCCAGCCACAGCGGTGCCAGCGCCAGCCAGAGGTCGCCGCGCGTGTCGACGAGGGTCTGTGCGTCCATGGGATCTCCTGAGGGTGGGGGATGGCCAGCATCCTGCCCCAGCCGGCGGCCGCGCTCAAGGGCGGACAGCGCCGGACGAGGCCGCTAGAATGTCGCCACGAACGAATTTCCTTTCACCGGGGCGGCGGTTGTCCGCCGCCCCGCTGCGAACGCCAAGAGGTCTAACGTGATCATCAAGCCCAAGGTCCGCGGTTTCATCTGCACCACCACCCACCCCGTCGGCTGCGAGCAGAACGTGCTCGAGCAGATCGAGGCGACCCGCGCCCGCAACCTGGACAAGAGCGCCGGGCCGAAGAAGGTCCTGGTGATCGGGGCCTCCAGCGGCTATGGCCTCTCCGCGCGCATCACCGCGGCCTTCGGCTACGGTGCCGATACCCTGGGCGTGTTCTTCGAGAAGCCGGGCACCGAGAAGAAGCCGGGCACCGCCGGCTGGTACAACGCCGCCGCCTTCGACAAGTTCGCCAAGCAGGAAGGGCTGTACAGCAAGTCCATCAACGGCGACGCCTTCTCCCACGAGGCCCGCGAAAAGGCCATCGAGCTGATTAAGCAGGACATGGGCCAGGTCGACCTGGTGGTCTACTCGCTGGCCTCGCCGGTGCGCAAGCTGCCGGACAGCGGTGAGATGAAGCGCTCCAGCCTCAAGCCGATCGGCGAGACCTACCGCGCCACCGCCATCGACACCAACAAGGACGCCATCATCGAGGCCGAGGTGGAGCCGGCGACCCAGCAGGAGATCGACGACACCACCGCGGTGATGGGCGGCGAGGACTGGGAGCTGTGGATCGACGCCCTGGACAAGGCCGGCGTTCTGGCCGACGGCGCCAAGTCGGTGGCCTTCAGCTACATCGGCACCGAGATCACCTGGCCGATCTACTGGCACGGCGCCCTGGGCAAGGCCAAGGAAGATCTGGATCGCGCCGCCGGCGAGATCGACAAGCGCCTGGCCGAGCGGGGCGGCAGCGCCAACGTGGCGGTGCTCAAGTCCGTGGTCACCCAGGCCAGCGCGGCCATCCCGGTCATGCCGCTCTACATCGCCATGGTCTACAAGGTGATGAAGGAGCAGGGCCTGCACGAGGGCACCATCGACCAGCTCAACCGCCTGTTCGGCGAGCGCCTATACGGCGGCAGTGCCGACACCGACGAGGCCGGTCGCCTGCGCCTGGACGACTGGGAACTGCGCGACGACGTCCAGCAGGCCTGCAAGGACCTGTGGCCGCAGGTGACCACCGACAACCTGTTCGACATCACCGACTATGCTGGCTACAAGCACGAGTTCCTGAAGCTGTTCGGCTTCGAGCGCGACGACGTCGACTACGACGCCGACGTGGCGACCGAGCGGGACTTCGATGTCGTGAACCTGTAACGGGGCCCGGCGCGCCGGCGTCCCGTTTTCCGACCCACGCGCCCGGGAGGTGCCCATGGAGTCACGGGAAAGCAAGACGCCGGACGAGGAGCTGACACACCTGCACGAGGTCAGCCAGCCCGAGGACTACGACCACCCCGAGCCGGACGTGGAGCAGCCCGAGGCCCGCGAGCCCAACAGCGGCATGGCCTGGCTGCTGCCCGCGCTGATAGTGGTGGTGGCCGTGGTGATCGTCGGTCTGCTGGTGATCGGCCTGGCCGACTGAGCCGCCATCGTGCACGACGCCGGGCCTTGCGCCCGGCGTCGGCGTGTCCGCACGGCTGTTACGCCCGACGCCTTCGGCCTAGAATGGGGCTTTTCCCGTTCTCGAGAGTGCCCCATGCCCGATGCCCCGCCCGTTGCATCCGCCGTGCCGCTGTCCCGGCACGTGGGCGTGGTGGTGCTGCCCGGCTTCTCGCTGCTCGCCCAGGCCTGTGCCACCGAGCCGCTGGTGGTGGCCAACCGCCTGGCGGAGCGCAGCCTCTATCGGCTCTCCACCTATGCGATCGACGAGCGTCCGGTGCCCAGTGCCGCCGGCCAGGCGCTGGTGCCCGAGGCGTCGGCCGGCGAGCCGGACCAGGCCCTCGACATGCTGCTGGTCTGCGCCCCCGGGCCGCTCGCCGGCAGCGTGCCCGAGGGGCTGCTCGAGTGGCTGCGTCGCCTGGCCGCCGCCCGGGTGGTGCTGGGCGGCATCGGCGGTGGCACCGAGGTGCTGGCCCGAGCCGGCGTGCTCGAAGGCTATCGGGCGACCCTGCCATGGACGCGCTTCGAGGCCTTCGCCCATGACCATCCCCGGGTGCGGCTCTCCCAGCAGCTGTTCGAGATCGACCGCGACCGCCTGACCTGCGGCGGCGGCACCGCCGCCATGGACATGATGATGACGCTGATCGGTACCCAGCAGGGGGCCGAGCTGGCCGAGCGCATCTCCGAGCATTTCGTGCTCGAGCGCATCCGCATGGGCGACGAGCCCCAGCAGGTGCCGCTGCGCACCCGGCTGGGCAATGCCCCGCAGAGCCTGATCGACGCGGTGGCGCTGATGGAGTCCAACATCGAGGAGCCGCTGACCACCCACGAGCTGTCCGAGCACCTCGGCATCTCGCGGCGCCAGCTGGAGCGGCTGTTCAAGAAGCACCTGCAGGCGGTGCCCAGCCGCTACTACCTCAACCTGCGCCTGCAGCAGGCCCGCAAGCAGCTGCGCGAGAGCGACCGGCCGGCCGGCGAGATCGCCCTGCAGACCGGCTTCTCCTCGGCGGCGCACTTCTCCACCGCCTATCGCAACCACTTCGGCATCACGCCCCGGGAAGAGCGCCTGGGCGACATGGGCGGCGCGTTGCGTCGGTGATCCGCCTGCCGACCCTGGCCGGGCTCGCGTCGGTGACGTCTCCCTGTCCGTCCGGCAACCTGCCGCCTGCTGCAGGCATCTTGTGGTGGAACGCCGCCAGGGTCGTGTCTACTCCTTGGCCTGGTACGGCATGGGCGCATCGGCGTTGCGGCGCTTGCCCGTCTGGATCAGCACCACGCCCCCCAGGATCAGGCCCAGCGCGAGGATGAGGGTGGCGGTGATGTCCTCACCGACCGCGGCGCCGATGATCACGGCCACCAGCGGCGCGATGTAGGTGGCGCCTGCGGCCTGCACGGAGCCGAGCCTCTCGATGATGAAGTAGTAGGTGAAGAAGGCCACGCCGGTGCCCAGCATGCCCAGGCCGACGACGGCGCCCAACAGGGCGCGTGGGTCTCCCGCGATGGCCGTCATGCCGTCGAAGTCGGTCAGGATCAGCAGGGTCAGAAAGGCGAGCCCCGTCTGCCAGGTCGCCAGGGCCAGCGGGGGCAGCCGCAGCGGCGACAGGCACCGCTGGGCGTAGACGAAGGACACCCCGAGGCTCAGCGTCCCGGCCAGCATCCAGAGGACCCCGGTGAGCGCGACCCACTCGGTGCCCTCCCAGGGGCGTGCGCTTAGCGCAATGCCGATGAAGCCCAGGGCAACGCCGGCCGCCATCTGACCGGTCGGACGATCCTGGCGCAGGAACAGGACCGCGCAGAGGAAGGTGAAGATAGGGATCGAACCGCTCAGGAGTCCGGCCAGGCTCGATGGCAGCCGGGCGGTACCGGCCACGAAGCCGTAGTAGTAGAAGGTCGTCGCCAGCACCGACATGACCGCGAAGTGCGGCAGGTGGCGCAACTGATCTCGCGACAGGACCCCGGCTCGCCAGGCCACCAGGGCCAGGGGAAGGAAGCCGAACAGCACACGCAGGAATACCGTCTGTGTCGGCGAGATCACATCGGTGGCCCACTTCATGAAGATGAAGTTCGAGCCCCAGATGATGCCCAGCGCAGCGAGCGCCGCATAGGCACGTAACATGGCGTTCTCCTCGAGCAAGAGCGCAACGAGCCCCCTCCAGAGCAAGGGCGGCCCGTTGCGGTGGCAGGACAGGCGTCGTCAGATGGAGCGGGTCACTCCGCCATCGACGCGAAGGTTCTGGCCAGAGCCTCGCCCTTGCCCGACGGGGAGAGGATGGCGATACGATAGCCATCCTGAGCCAATCTGCGTGCGGCAGCGGCTCCCATGCCGGATCCGCCGCCCATGATAAGAGCCACTTTTTCTTCAGCCATGACGGCCTCCTTTGGTCAGGTTCTGGAGGCATTGTGGCGAGTGACAGCCGAAGTTTCGCGTGATGAATAAACGTGCCAGGCTGTAGAAAAACTATAGGCTATCGCCATGACGCTCTCCCGCCGCAAGCTGCCCCCTCTCAATGCCCTGCGTGCCTTCGAGGTCTCGGGCCGCCGAGGGAGTTTCCGGGCCGCCGCCGATGAGCTGGGCGTCACCCAGGGCGCCGTCGCGCAGCAGGTGCGCGCGTTGGAAGCGCACCTCGGCCAGGCCCTGTTCCATCGCCTGCCGCGCGGCCTCGTCCTGACGCCCCAGGGCGAGGCCTACCTGACGGACGTGACCCGCGCCTTCGATACCCTCGGGGACGCCACCGGACGACTGCTGGAGCGACCGGAGACGATCACGATCAGCGTGGCGCCGACCTTCGCCGCGAAGCTGCTGATTCCTCGTCTCGCCGAGCTGAACGCCGCGCTGCCCGGGGTGGCATTGCGCACGGTCGCCACCGAGGCACTCGCCGACTTCGAGCGCGACCAGGTGGACATCGCGGTGCGCCTCACCCGGCCTCCCTTCCCGTCCGGGCTGGAGGCCGGGTTGCTGTTTCACCAGGAGCTGGTCGCGGTCGCGAGCCCCCATCTGGTCCAGGCGTCAGCGCTCCCCCTCTCTGCCGAGCGGCTGCGGGAGCTGCCGCTCCTGCATGACGCGCACGATCATTGGCCGAGGTTTCTGCGTGCCGAGGGACCACTGCCCGGTACGGTCTTCAATCAGACGACACTGGCGCTGGACGCCGCCCTGGCGGGCCAGGGCATCGCCTTGGCATGTCGGGCGTTCGTGGCGGGAGATCTCGCGGCCGGGCGCCTGGTGCAGGTCACGGGGGAGGCCATGATCGAAGCGCCCAGCTATTACCTGGTGCGCCAGCGGTCATCCCCGCCTCACGCCCGGCAAGAGGCGGTATGGGAATGGTGCCTGGCGCGGCTCTCGCTCCCCGTCGAGTAGCGGGACCGGCCATCGCCTTCGCGTGAACCGGGCCCGCGGCAGGTCAGTCGTCGGCCGGCCGCGCCTTGCGGGCCAGCAGGGCGCGGAACAAGGTGCCCATCATGACCGGGCTGTCCTGCTCGATGGTGAAGCCGGCGTCGTCCAGCAGCGGCCGCGCCTGGCGGGTGATGTCGGTGGCGATGGCCGAGGTGACGAGGTTCAGCGCGCGACGGCCGAGCCCGGCCGGACGCGCGTCGGCCTGGAACTTGTCCATCACGCACAGCTGACCGTCGTCGGCCAGCACGCGATGGGCCTCGGCGAGGCCGCGGGCCGGGTCGGGCATCACCGCCAGGATCAGGTGCATCACCACCACGTCGAAGTGGCCATCGGGATAGTCGAGGGCCTCGGCGTCCATCACCTTGGCCTGGACGTCGCGGTGCAGCGCCTCGGCGCGCCGCTCGAGGCGCCGGACCATGGCCGGGCTGAGATCGGTGGCGTGCAGCTCGATGTCCCGCGGCAGCCAGGGCAGGTCGAGCCCGGTGCCGGCGCCCACCAGCAGCACGCGCAGGCCGGGGCGCCAGTGCACCTGCTTAAGCGCCGTCTGCCGGGCGCGGCGGAAGGCACGCTCGGCCACGGCGTCGTAGATCGGTGCATAGGCGTCGTAGCGTCGCCGATTCCAGGCGGTGGTGTTGAGCATGGGGCGTTTCTCCTCGCAGTCGCCTGCTGTCGACGCTTCCTACCTTAGCCGATTCCCCCGGTCCGGCGTTGCTGCCTTTTTCACAAGTCGTCGTCCCATTGCTGAAAGCCCCCCGCCAGGGGGCTCCCTATACTCGAATGATCCCCGATTCATCCTGAACGAGTTCGGCTCGAGACCACGGAGAACGTCATGACCCACACCCCGACCCGCAGCGATTTCGACCAGTACATGGTGCCCAACTACTCGCCGCAGAAGGCCATTCCGGTGCGTGGCGAGGGCAGCCGACTGTGGGATCAGGAGGGCCGTGAGTACATCGACTTCGCCGGCGGCATCGCGGTGAACTCCCTGGGCCACTGCCACCCGGTGCTGGTCAATGCGCTCAAGGAACAGGCCGACAAGGTCTGGCACCTGTCCAACGTCTACACCAACGAGCCGGCGCTGAAGCTGGCGCGCTCGCTGGTCGAGCGCACCTTCGCCGACAAGGTCTACCTGTGTTCTTCCGGCGGCGAGGCCAACGAGGCCGCGCTGAAGCTGGCGCGTCGCTGGGCCTACAACACCCACGGCGAGCAGAAGGACAAGATCATCTCCTTCCGCCAGTCGTTCCACGGCCGCACCTTCTTCACCGTCAGCGTCGGCGGCCAGCCCAAGTACTCTCAGGGCTTCGGCCCGGTGCCGGGCGGCATCGTCCACGCCGAGTTCAACGACCTCGAGGCGGTGCGCGAGCTGATGGGCGACGACACCTGCGCGGTGATGGTCGAGCCGATGCAGGGCGAGGGCGGCATCGTGCCCGCCACGCCGGACTTCCTGCAGGGCCTGCGCGAGCTGTGCGACCGGCACGACGCGCTGCTGATCTTCGACGAGGTGCAGACCGGCGTCGGCCGCACCGGCTCGCTGTTCGCCTACATGGAGTACGGCGTGACGCCGGACATCCTGACCAGCGCCAAGTCGCTGGGCGGCGGCTTCCCGGTGGGCGCCATGCTGACCACCGACCGCATCGCCCCGGCCATGGCCATCGGCACCCACGGCTCCACCTACGGCGGCAACGCCCTGGCCTCGGCCGTGGCCCTGGCCGCCGTGGAGCACATCGACACCCCCGAGGTGCTGGAGGGCGTCAAGCGCCGCCACGACCTGTTCCGCGAGCATCTCGAGACCATCAACCGCAAGCACGGCGTGTTCAAGGAAGTTCGCGGCATGGGCCTGCTGATCGGCGCCGAGATGACCGACGCCTACGAGGGCCGCGCCAAGGACATCCTGCCGCTGGCCATCGAGGAGGGCCTGATGGCGCTGGTCGCCGGCCCCAACGTGCTGCGCATGGCGCCGTCGCTGGTGATCCCCGAGGCCGACATCGCCGAGGGCATGGCGCGCCTGGAGCGGGCCATCGCCCGGCTGGTGGCGTCCGAGTGAGCCGCGGCCACGCCATGGACGCATCGGAATCATCCGCGGGAGGCCAAGCCATGCTGGTCGTACGTCCCACCCGGCCGGCGGATCTGCCGGCCCTGGAGCGGCTGGCGGGTAACGCCACGCCGCGCCTGACCAACCTGCCGGCCCATCGAGACCGCCTCGAGGAGCGCATCATGCGCTCCCAGCGGGCCTTCGAGGCCGAGGTGGAATTCCCCGGCGACGAGCACTACACCTTCGTGCTCGAGGACCTGGAGCGCGGCGAGGTGGTGGGCACCGCCACCGTGCGCGCCCAGGCCGGCGCCCGGGAGGCCTACTACACCTATCGCCAGGAAACCCTGATCCACGCCTCGCAGCAGCTCGACGTGCGCCGCGAGGTGCAGACCCTGTCGCTGTCTCACGAGGTCTCCGAGGCCAGCCTGCTGTGCGCCTACTCGCTGGACCCGCGCTACCGCGGCACCAGCGCCGAGAGCCTGCTGCGCCGGGCGCGGCTGATGTTCATCGCCCAGTACCCGGAGCGCTTCGCCGAGATCCTGGCCATGGCCTTCCCCGGCTTCCTGGACGACGACCAGCAGTCGCCGTTCTGGAACAGCGTGGGGCGCCACTTCTTCCAGCGCGACTATCAGGACATCAACTACGTGGCCGGGGTGCGCTCGAAGAGCTTCATCGCCGAGGTGATGCCCCAGTTCCCGCTCTACCTGGCGCTGCTGACGCCCCAGGCGCGGGCCGCCATCGGCCGCGAGCACCCGGACCACGAGGCGGCGCTCGACGAGATGCTGGCCGAGGGCTTCCTGCGCTCGCGCCACGTCGACATCTTCGACGCCGGCCCGGTGATCAAGGCCGAGCGCGAGCGGCTCGAGAGCTTCCGCCGCGCCGCCTGGCACCCGGTGCGCATCCGCCCGGCCCACTCGCTGCCCGACGCCGAGCCGGCGATGGTCGCCAACCAGCGCCTCGGCGACTTCCGCTGCGTGGTGGCGCGCTATGCGCTGTCGCCCACCGGCCAGCTGATGCTGTCGCCGGAGCACGCCGAGCGGCTCGGCGTGGAGGAGGGCCGCGCCGTGCTGGCCGCGCCGCTGGGTCTGCCGGGCGACGCCCACGACCCGGGCTACGACGAGGGAGAGCTGTGATGCGCATTCGACCGATCGCCCCGTCCGACCTGGACGAGCTGCAGGCGGTGGCCCGGGAGACCGGGGTGGGCTTCACCTCGCTGCCCGACAACCGCGACTTCCTGGCCGCCAAGATCGACACCGCGGTCAGCGCCTTCGCCCAGCAGACGCCGGTGGACCAGCGCCTCTACTTCTTCGTGCTCGAGGACGAGGCCAGCGGCAAGCTGGCCGGCTGCTGCGCCATCGAGGGCCAGGTGGGCCGCGAGGTGCCCTTCTATCACTACCGGCTGGGCACCCTGGCGCACTCCTCGGTGCAGCTCGACCTGCACCGCACCATCGACACCCTGTTTTTGAGCTCGGATCACACCGGCGACGCCGAGGTGGCGTCGCTGTTCCTGCGTCCCGAGTACCGCGGCGGCGACCGCCGGCACGAGCGCAACGGCGCGCTGCTGTCGATGGTGCGCTGGCTGTTCATGGCCCAGTTCCGCGACAGCTTCCCCGACAAGGTGCTGGCCGAGATGCGCGGCAGGTTCGACGCCGAGGGCAGGAGCCCGTTCTGGGAGTGCCTGGGCAGCAACTTCTTCCCGATGGACTTCAACGAGGCCGACCGGCTCACCGGGCTGGGCCAGAAGAGCTTCATCGGCGAGCTGATGCCCAAGTTCCCGATCTACACCCCCTTCCTCTCCGAGGAGGCCCGGGCCTGCATCGGCGAGGTCCACGATCACACCCGCCCGGCGCTGGCGATGCTCAGGAAGGAGGGCCTGCGCTGGGAAGGGTTCATCGACATCTTCGATGGCGGCCCCACCGTGGAGGCCTATATCGACGACGTGCGCGGCGTGCGCCTGTCGCGGACCTGCCGCGTGGAGATCCAGGCCGGCGAGCCCGAGCGGGCCGAACGGCCGCGCTGGCTGGCCGCGACCACCTCCATGGCCGGCTTCCGCGCGGCCTGGCTGGGCCGCGGACCCGACGACGACGGCGTGGTGACGCTGAGCGAGGCCGAGGCGGCACGCCTCGAGGTCGGCGCCGGCGACACCCTGCGCATTCTGGATAGCGACGAGGAGGCGTGATGAAGGCGACGCAACGGCTGCTGATCGGCGGCGAGTGGCAGGACGGCGAGGCCGAGGGCTTCGCCAAGCAGGACCCGGTATCGGGCGAGGCGCTGTGGCAGGGCCACGCCGCCTCCGAGGCCCAGGTGGGCGCCGCCGTCGAGGCCGCCCGCGCCGCCTTCCCGGCCTGGGCGCGGCGCACGTTCGAGCAGCGCCAGGCGCTGGTCGAGCGCTTCCGTGAGGTGCTCGAGAGCCACCGCGAGGACCTGGCCACGGCGATCGCCGGCGAGACCGGCAAGCCGCTGTGGGAGGCGCGCACCGAGGTCGGCGCGATGATCGGCAAGGTGGCGATCTCGATCCGGGCCTACCAGGAGCGCACCGGCGAGCGCGAGCGCGACCTGGGCGAGGCCCGGGCGGTGCTGCGTCATCGGCCCCACGGCGTGATGGCGGTGTTCGGCCCCTACAACTTCCCCGGCCACCTGCCCAACGGCCACATGGTGCCGGCGCTGCTGGCCGGCAACACCGTGGTCTTCAAGCCCAGCGAGCAGACCCCGCTGACCGCCGACCTGACGCTGCAGTGCTGGCGCGAGGCCGGCCTGCCCGAGGGCGTGATCAACCTGGTGCAGGGCGCGGCCCCGGTGGGGCAGGCGCTGTCCTCCCATGGCGGCATCGACGGCCTGCTGTTCACCGGCAGCGCCAAGGTCGGCGGCCTGCTGCACCGGCAGTTCGCCGGCCAGATGGACAAGATCCTGGCCCTCGAGCTCGGCGGCAACAACCCGCTGGTGATCAAGGACGTGCCCGATCAGGACGCCGCCGTGCTGACCATCCTGCAGTCGGCCTTCCTGTCCGGCGGCCAGCGCTGCACCTGCGCCCGCCGGCTGATCGTGCCGCAGGGGCAGGTGGGCGACCGCCTGCTGGACGCCCTGTCCGATGCCATCTCGCGGCTGCACGTGGCCGGCCAGTTCAGCGAGCAGGCGCCGTTCTACGGCGGCCTGGTCAGCGTGGCCGCCGCCGACGGCCTGCTGGCGGCCCAGGACGACCTCGAGGCCCGCGGCGGCAGCGTGCTCGCGCGCATGCAGCGCCTGGAGGAGAACACCAGCCTGCTCACGCCTGCGCTGATCGACGTCACCGGCCTCGAGGTGCCCGACGAGGAGCACTTCGGCCCGCTGCTCAAGGTCCACCGCTACCGCGACTGGGACGAGGCGATGGCACTGGCCAACGACACCCGCTATGGCCTCTCCGCCGGGCTGATCGGCGGCGAGCGCGAGGACTGGGACGACTTCCTGCTGCGCATCCGCGCCGGCATCGTCAACTGGAACCGCCAGACCACCGGCGCCTCCGGCGATGCCCCCTTCGGCGGCGTGGGCGACAGCGGCAACCATCGTCCCAGTGCCTACTACGCGGCCGACTACTGCGCCTACCCCGTGGCCTCCATGGAGAGCGAGGCGCTGAGCCTGCCCGACAAGCTGCCGCCGGGGGTGACGCTGTGACTCAGAGACTGATGCCCATCGATCCGCAGGCGCTCCCAGCGCGCTCTTGCAAGACCACGGCCGACTACTGCGCCTATCCCGTGGCCTCCATGGAGAGCGAGGCACTGAGCCTGCCCGACAAGCTGCCGCCGGGGGTGACGCTGTGAACCGGGAACCCGATATGAGCATGCGCGAGATCAACTTCGATGGCCTGGTGGGCCCGACCCACAACTACTCGGGCCTGGCCCACGGCAACGTGGCCTCGATGAGCCACGAGGGGCTGGTGGCCAACCCCCGCGAGGCCGCGCTGCAGGGCCTCGAGAAGATTAAGTCGCTGATGGACTCAGGCTACGCCCAGGGCGTGCTGCCGCCCCAGCAGCGCCCGGACCTGGGCGCGCTGCGCGAGCTCGGCTTTGCCGGCAGCGATGCCCGGGTGCTGGCCCGGGCCGCCGACGAGGCGCCCCAGCTGCTGCGCGCGGTGTGCTCGGCCTCCAGCATGTGGACCGCCAACGCCGCCACGGTGACGCCCAGCGTCGACGCGCCGGACGGGCGGGTGCACTTCACGCCGGCCAACCTGCAGTCGAGCTTCCACCGCTACCTGGAGCCGACCACCACCGGCCGGGTGCTGGCGTCGATCTTCGCCGACGAGGCCTGTTTCGCCCACCATCCGGCGCTGCCGGCGACGCCGGCCTTCTCCGACGAGGGCGCGGCCAACCACACCCGGCTGGCCGGCGAGCATGGGGAGCCGGGCGTGCACCTCTACGTCTATGGCCGTCAGGCGTTCGGCGGCGACGGCATTGCGCCGCGGCGCTATCCGGCCCGCCAGACCCTCGAGGCCAGCCAGGCGGTGGCCCGTCAGCACGGCCTCGGCGATGCCCAGACGGTGTTCGCCCAGCAGCATCCCGAGGCCATCGACGCCGGCGTCTTCCACAACGACGTCATCGCCGTGGGCAACGGCCCGGTGCTGCTCTATCACGAGCGGGCCTTCCGCGACGAGCAGGGCACCCTGGACGCGCTGCGCGAGCGCATGGCCTCGCCGCTGATTCCGGTGCGGGTGCCGGTGGAGGCGGTGAGCCTGGACGACGCCGTGGCCTCGTACCTGTTCAACTCCCAGCTGCTCACGAACCCCGACGGCACCATGACGCTGGTGGTGCCCGGCGAATGCCAGGAGCGCGAGGCGGTGTGGCGCTGCCTTCAGGATCACCTGCTGGCGGGCCACAACCCGATCTCCGAGGTGGTGGTGAAGGACGTCAAGCAGTCGATGCGCAACGGCGGCGGCCCCGCCTGCCTGCGGCTGCGGGTGGCGCTCTCCGAGGCCGAGCGCGCCGCGATCTCCGGCCGGGTGCTGCTGGACGATGCCCTGCATGGCGAGCTCGTCGCCTGGGTCGAGCGTCACTATCGCGACCGCCTGGCCCCGGCCGACCTGGCCGACCCGGCGCTCGCCAGCGAGACCCTCACCGCCCTGGACGAGCTCACCGGCATCCTCCGTCTCGGCAGCGTCTACCCCTTCCAGCTCGGCTGAGGGGATCGCGCGGCGCCAGACACGACAAGGCCGGGGGAGGCGTCGAGCCGACCCGGCCTGTCGTTTTTCGCGCCTCGCGTTGACGGCCCTATCGTCATGCCTCCAGCTCGACCGTGATCGATAGCGGCCGCAGCAGGCTCTCACGGCCGGTGGTGTGCTCGTTCAGCATGGCGACCAGATCCCGCGTGGTGGAATGACGGGTCAGCATCAGTGCCGTCACCGGCGCCTCCCTGTCGAGCAGCCTGGTGGCGTGCCAGCAGCCCGGAGACATGGCGATGCCCAGGCCCTGAGGCAGGTGAAAGGCCCTCAGCGAATCGATGTCCGGGGCATCGTCCCGATCGAGACATACGATCTGCACGAGATCGCCGCCGTGGATCGGCACCACGGCCTGGTGGGTCAATCGGTGCATCTCCAGCCGGTCGATGCGCGACGCGCCATCGCGGTAATTCACCCAGAGTACCTCGGCGGGCCCTCCATCGGCGCCGGTATCGAAGCTGAGCTGGTGGATGAAATCGCTGGCGGGGGAGCTGTGTCTCGGCTCGCGTCGTGCGAGATCCTCCGGCCAGCCCAGTACCTTGCCGTAAGGGGAAAACGCACTGGGGGAGAGTGGCGCGATCGGCAGCATCATGGTGGTCATGTCCTTCCTCGAGGGGATCAGCCGTGACCTTGCAACACGGTCTCCACGACGCTGGCGGCCTGCAGCAGCGCGGCGTCCTCGCCCCGGGGGCGGGCCAGCATCAGGCCGATCGGCAGCTCGGCGTCGGCCGCGGTGTAGGGCAGCGAGATGGCGCTGGCGTCCAGGTAGTTGAAGACGCTGGTGTTGCGCAGGGCGCGGCGATTGGCGGCCTGGAAGGCCTCGGCGTCGGTTTCCAGCGCCCGGCGCTCGGGGGGCAGCATGGCCACGGTGGGCAGCAGCACCGCGTCGAAGCCGGTCAGTTCGGCGGCGAAGCGGGCCTGCAGGCCGGGGCGCTGCCAGAGCCGGTCCAGGTAGTCGCTCGCCAGCACCTCGCGGCCGCCGCGCAGTCGCTCGGCGATGAAGGGGTCGTAGTCGGCCTCCCGCTCGGCCAGCTGCTCGTGGTGCAGGGCCGCGGCCTCCGGCACCACCAGCCCGCCCTGCTGGTTGATGGCGTGGGCATCCTCCACCGCGGCCAGCGGCAGGCGCTCGAGGTGCCAGCCGAGGCGACGCAGGCTGGCCACGGCCTCCTCGAAGGCGGCGGCGACGGCGTCGTCGAGCCCCTGGAGCAGGGCGCCGTCGGGTATCGCCAGGCGCAGCGGGCGGGGCGTGGGATCCAGGCGCGGCGCCTGGCCGCTCAGGGCCTGCCACAGGGTGGCGCAGCAGGCGACACTCGGGGCGATGGGGCCCACGCAGTCGAGGCTCGGCGACAGCGGGTAGGCCCCTTCGCCGGGCACGCTCGCCTGGCTCGGCTTGAAGCCGACCAGTCCGCAGAAGGCCGCCGGGATACGCAGGGAGCCGCCGGTATCGCTGCCGAGCGCCGCCGCCGCCAGGCCGAAGGCCACCGAGGCGGCCCCGCCCGAGGTCGAGCCCCCGGTGATGCGGGCGGCGTCATGGGGGTTGGGCGGGGTGCCGACGTGGGGGTTGAGCCCGAGGCCGGAGAAGGCGAACTCGCTCATGGTGGTGCGTCCGGCGAGCAGGGCGCCGGCCTTGCGCAGGCGGGCCACGGCGGGGGCGTCCTGGGTCGCCGGGGGAGTCGCCTCGAGCACCCGCGACCCGGCGCGGGTCACCTCGCCGCGCACGTCGAACAGATCCTTGATGCTGACCGGCACGCCGGACAGGGCGCGCGGCGCCTCGCCGGCCGCCTGCAGGGCCTGCTGGGCCTCGGCCTGGGCCGTGAGGCGCTCGGGTGAGTGCTCGACGAAGGTCTCGCGGGCGATCTCATCGAGAGCCGCGGCGCGCCGGTTCAGCGCCTCGCCGGCCTCGCGGTAGCCGAAGTCGCCGGCCTCGAAGGCGACGGCGAGATCGGACAGCCGACGCTTTGCCGGCGGGCGGGCCCAGAAGGCATCCGCCATCGCCTGGGAGGTCGTGAGGGAAGGCTCGTTCATTGCGCCACCTCCAGGGCCTCGACCCGATAATGGTGGCTGAGGGTGCGGCCGAGTACCGGGTCGGTCAGGTGCATGGTGAAGGGCTTGCTTGAGCGGATGCCGCCGATGGCCGGCACGGTCCCGCACAGCAGCACGCTGTTGGGGGCGAGGCCGCCGTTCGCCGCCAGCGCCGGGGGCAGCTTCTCCAGCAGGTCCGGCACATCGAGCAGCTCGGCCAGGGTGCCCTGCTGGTAGGTGACGGTGCGGCCGTCCTCCTCGATCTCGCTGGAAAGCTCCAGGCGGTCCCAGTGGTCGCGTACCTCCTCGTAGCGCCACACCTCGCGGCCGATCGGCTTGGCGCACAGCTGCTTGGACTCGGCGACGCCGACGGCCTCCAGCTGGCGGTCGGTGTGGTCAGAGGCCAGGGTCACCCACAGGGTGCCCTCGGCGTCGCTGATCAGGCAGGCCTCGACCTCGCCGGATCCATGGGTACCGAGCATCTGTACCTTCTCCTGCTGGGTCAGCAGCTCGACCCCGCCCCGGTAGAACAGCGGGGTGGTGGAGGGCGGCTTGACGCCGAGCTCCGCCAGTTCGTCGATGTGGTGCTGCACGCCGGCCTGGTCGCGGCCGGCCCAGCCGGCAATCGCCAGGCGCTCGGGGGTCAGGGTGAGGGTGCCGTCGGCATGGGTGAAACTCAGCATGAAGGACTCCGGTCTTGTTGTCGGGAGCGCCGGCCGGTGGGCCGGCGCCCGGGGTCGGGACGATCGATTCGGGGCGATCGCGTCGGGGCTACTGGCTCAGGGTCTGGGGCAGCCACAGGGCGATGGACGGGAAGCTCACCAGCAGCACGGCCATCACCAGCATGGCGGCGAGATACGGCAGGGTGCCGATGATCACCTCGGAGAAGGCCTCGCCGCGGCGCGAGGCCTGGACGATGTAGAGGTTGAGGCCCACCGGGGGGGTGATCAGCGCCAGCTCCACGAACAGGATCATCACGATGCCGAACCACACCTTGTCGAAGCCGGCGGCGATGATCAGCGGGGTGACGATGGGGATGGTGATCACCATCAGCGACAGGGTCTCGATGAAGAAGCCCAGCACGATGAACAGCACGATCACCGCCATCAGCAGCGCGAAGGGCGACAGGTCGTAGGCGTTCAGCAGGCCGGTGAGCTGCTGCACCATGCCCGAGGAGGCCAGCGCGAAGTTGAGGAAGGAGGCGGCCAGGATGATGAACAGGATCATCGAGCTGGTCTTGATGGTGCCGTCGAGGGCGGCCATCAGCATCCTGCGATCCAGGGTGCGGTTGAGGGCGGCCAGCCCCATCGAGGCGATCACGCCGATGGCGGCGGCCTCGGTGGGGGTCGCCCAGCCCAGGTAGATCGAGCCGACGATCACCAGGAACAGCGCCAGCAGCGGCAGCAGGAACTTGAGGCTGTTGAGGCGGGTGGCCCAGGAGGCCACGTTGCTGGGGCCGCCAAGCGCAGGCTTCCACAGGCACAGCAGCAGCGAGGCGATCATGAACAGCAGCGCCAGCCCCAGCCCCGGCACCAGGCCGGCCATGAACAGCTGCGGGATCGAGGTCTCGGTGAGAAAGCCGTAGACGATCAGGTTGATCGAGGGCGGGATCAGGATGCCCAGGGTGCCGCCGGCGGCGATGCTGCCGCAGAACAGCTTGGCATCGTAGCCCAGCGTCTTGCCCTGGGGCAGGGCCACGGTGGAGACGGTGGCGGCGGTGGCCACCGAGGACCCTGAGGTGGCCGAGAACAGCGCCGAGGTGGTGATGTTGGCGTGCAGCAGGCCGCCCGGCAGCCAGGACAGCCAGTGATCCATGGCCCGGTAGGCCTTCTCGGCGATGCCGGCGCGCACGATGATCTCGCCCATCAGCACGAACAGCGGGATCGCGATCAGCAGGAAGGAGTCGGCGGCGGACCACAGGTTCTGCCCCAGCGCCTTGGTCAGCGGGAAGATCGAGAAGAACTGATCGACGCCGAAGGCCAGCAGGAACAGCGTCACGGCGACCGGAATCCCGGCCAGCAGCAGGCTCAGGATACCGATGGAGAGAAAGGCAAGCATCAGGTGGCCTCCCGGGCGGTGTCGCCCTTGTCCGGCCCGGCCAGGGCCTCGATGGTGGCGGCGTCACGGGTGAACAGCGCGGCCAGCACGCGCACGCCGAGCACGCTGGTGGTGATCGCGAACCACGCATAGCCGGACAGCCAGACCAGCTGCGGGATCCACAGCGGAGTGGCCAGCGGGGTGTTGGCGGTGGTGCCGTTGGCCAGCGACTTGGCCAGCACCGGATAGGCGTTGAGGGCGATGGTCCAGGCGACCAGGTTCAGGGCCAGCAGGGCGATGATATCGAGCGCCTGGCGCGAGCGCGGCGAGAGCTGGCCGTGGACCACGTCGATGCGGATATGGGCGCGTTCCAGCAGGGTGTGCGAGAGCCCCCAGGCGGAGAGCACCGCCAGCACATAGCCGGAATACTCGTGGACCCCGGAGAGGGCGTGGCCGAACAGCTGGCGCATCAGGATCTCGGCGCCGATGAACAGCACCACCGCCAGCAGGGCGAGGCCCATCAGGCGGGCGGCGAATCGGGACACGAGGCGCGTGGCGGCGACCACGGCATCGAGCGCGGAAAGGAGCGTCGTCATGGGAGTACCTCGAGGGTTGGCCGCCCCGCCAGCGCGGGGCGGCGAACGGCCATTCAGGGCGTGGTGGCGGTCAGGTCGACGACCTGGCCCACGCTGGAGTTCCAGGCCTCAAGGGTGTCGGCATCGACACGGGCGGCCCAGGCGGGCAGCACGGTGTCCTCGAGGGCCTGGCGGGCGGCGGCCAGGTCATCTTCGGTGGCGTTCACCAGGGTCATGCCGGCGGGGTCGCCCAGCGGGCACTCGCCCTGGCCGGTCAGGCAGGCGATGCCACGCGCGGTCTCGGTGCGGGCGTTGTCCCATACCGGGGCGACGAACTCGCTGTCGAGGCTCGACTGGATCTGGTCCTGGGTGGTCTCGTCGAGGCCGTTCCACTTGTCGAGGTTGATGGCGGTGATCACGTAGTCCCAGCCGCCCATCGGCAGCGCCAGCAGGTGGCTCGAGACCTCGTGCCAGCCGGCGCTGTAGCCGGACAGGGAGCCGGTCACCGCGCAGTCGATCACGCCGCGCTCCAGCGAGCCCGGCACCTCGTTGAAGGCGATGTTGAGGCTCTGGGCGCCCAGCGCCTCGATGAACTCGCCGGTCGAGCGGCCGCTGGCGCGGACCTTCTTGTCGGTCAGGCTCTCGACGCCCTCGATCGGGGTGTTGCAGAACAGCACCTGGGCCGGGTAGGGCACGATGGCCAGCACGTGGCTGTTGAAGCGCTCGTTCATGGTCGACTCGGCCAGCGGGCGGAAGGCGTCGGCGACCCGCTGGGCGGAGTCGATGTCGCTGGCCATCATCGGCAGGTCCAGGCCCTCGAGGGCCGGGGCGTCGCCCACGGTGTAGTCGGCCACCGTCATGCCCACATCGAAGAGGCCATCGCCCAGGTAGCGGAAGACGTCGCCGCCGGTGATGCCCATCTGGTCGTGGGTGGTGACCTGGGTGGCGATCTCGCCGTTGCTCTGCGCGGGCAGGGTCTCGCTCCAGAAGGGCTTCTCGAACTGGCGGTGCAGCTCGAGGCTGCTCCAGCTGCCGACCACGTTGAGGGAGGTCTCGGCGCTGGCCGAGGCGGCGAGGCCGATCAGGCCGAGGCCGACCAGGCGGGAGGCCAGGCGGGTCGGGCGACAGGCAGAGACGGGACGACGGAATGCGGTCATGGGGGGCTTGCCTCTTGTTGCTGTTATGTCGTGTTGTCGTGGTGAATCGTCGGATCGCGATGCCCGAGGATGCGGGGTCGAGCCGGCCCCGAGAACGAGCGGCCCGGCTCAGCCGAACTTCAGCTGCTGGTTGGGCAGGTCGGTGATCAACATGTGGCCCGGGCTGTGGGTGATCACCAGCGGCAGTTTCGCCTGTTCGATGGCGAGCTGGGGGGTCACGCCGCAGGCCCAGAACACCGGCAGGTCGTCGTCGTGCAGCACCGGCGGCTCGCCGAAGTCCGGCGCGGCCAGATCCTCGATGCCGAGCAGCTCCGGGTGGCCGAGATGGATCGGGGCGCCATGCACCCGCGGCATGTCGGTGGTGAGCTGGATGGCACGGATCGCCTGGGCGGCCGGGAAGGGGCGCATCGACACCACCAGCTCGCCACGAAAGACGCCGCTCGGGGTCAGGGCACGGTTGGTGCGATACATCGGCACGTTGCGGTCATGGGTGACGTGGCGCACGTCGAGGCCATCATTGATCAGCGCCTCCTCGAACGAGAAGGAACAGCCGATCGAGAAGCCGACGAAGTCGTCCTGCCACAGCTCGGCGATGTCGCTGCACTCGCCGTCCAGGGCGCCGTGGCGATAGAGCCGGTAGCGGGGCAGGTCGTGGCGCAGGTCGATCCCCTCGCCCAGGCCGTGGGGCACCGGGTCGCCGGGACGGGTCACGTCCAGCAGCGGGCAGGGCTTGGGGTTCATCAGGCAGAAGCGCAGGAAGTCGTCGGCATACTGCGCAGGCAGGATCACCAGGTTGGCCTGGGCGTAGCCGGCGGCGAGGCCGCTGGTGTGACGCGTCCACTCGCCGCGGCGAATCGCCTGGCGGCATTCGGCGGGGCTTGCCGAGGCCATCGAGGAAGAAGAAGGCATGGCGATATCTTCTGTTTGTGATTATGCCTTCACGATAGGAACCCGCCTTTGATAAATCCAATCGATTCTTACGATACTTTTTGATCGGCAAAACCTTTCATTCCGCCGATCAGCCGTCCTCGTGGGCCGCCTGATCGCGCTGGGCGATCTCGATGGCAAGCTCGGTGACGCCCTCCGCCAGGGTGCCGTCGAGGTGCTGGGGCCAACAGGCGGTGAAGGTCAGGGCGGGCAGTTGGCAGGGCAGCTGGACCAGCGCGCCGCTGGCCAGTTCCTCCTTCACGATGCGTGGCGGAATGGCGCCGATGCCGAGCCCGTCGAGGGTCATGCGCACGATGGTCCACAGCGAGCTCGAGCAGTGCAGCTTGACGTCGTCGATCCCCTGCTGGTGCAGCAGCGAGCCCAGCTCGTGGTAGGGGCGGGTGTGACGGGCGAAGGTGATCAGCGGGGTCTGGCCCAGGCGCGGCAGCGAGAAGAAGGCCGGGTCGAAGCCCAGGGCGGGGCTCGCCACCAGGCCCATGGTGTAATGGCACAGGTAGCGGTTGAGCACGTTCTCGATATTCACCGGGCCCATCAGGAAGGCCAGGTCGATGTCGTGCTGGGCGAGCTTGTCGGCGAGCCCCGGCGACCTGTCCACCTCGAGCTCGAGCGTCATCTCGGGGAAGCGTCTGGCCAGCTCGGCCAGGAAATCGGGCAGCCAGCTGTGGGCCACGGTTTCCACCACCCCCAGGCGCAGGGTGCCCTGGAAGGGCGTCTCCAGCTCCAGCATCGTGAGCGCCTGCTGGCGTGCCTCGAGCAGCTGCTCGGCATGGCGGTAGAACTGGCGGCCCTTGGCGGTGGGCTTGACCGGGCGCTGGGAGCGCTCCAGCAGCCGCTCGCCGATCAGCGCCTCGAGCTTGCCGATGCGGTCGGACACCGACGGCTGGGTCAGGTGCAGGTGATGCGCCGCCAGCCGGAAGGAGCCGAGGCGCACGATCCACACGAAGGCTTCGAGTTCCTTGAAGTCGAACATCGTCAGCCGGCCCCGCCCAGCATGCCGCTGCGCAGGCCTGTCTGGTCGCTGACGGGCAACCCGAACAGGGCGGTGGCGACCGCGGTCAGGGCGGCGGCGAAAGGACGGCAGACAGGAGGCGGCAACGAAAACGGCATCGGGAATGGGGCCTTCGAGAACGATGACATGATTTAACCATGATGCATGAAGCATACCCCCGGCCCCATCGCGGTGACATCCCCAGGGCGACCCGGCCGAGGCCGGCCGAGGGGGTGGGCGCCCGCCACCGGGCCCGTGCCACGCCTCTCGGCGATGCTACGCCGCGCCACCGCATATCGCGTATCCTGAGTCCAGACGAGGCACGAGAGCAAGGAGCGACGACGTGACGGGGCTGGTCTACTGGCTGGACATGGCGGGGGTGATCGTCTTCGCCCTCTCGGGGGTGATCCTCGCCTGCCGTTCGCGCATGGATCCCTTCGGCATGCTGGTGCTGGCGGCGGTGACCGGGATCGGCGGCGGCACCCTGCGCGACCTGGTGCTCGGGGTGCGGCCGGTGTTCTGGGTCGGCGATCCCGCCTACCTGTGGGTGATCCTGGCCACGGTGGGGCTGTCGGTGCTCGGCTTCCACTACATCCATCGCCTGTCGCGGGGCTTCCTGCCGGTGGCCGATGCCTTCGGCCTGGCGCTGTTCACCGTGATCGGTACCCACAAGGCCCTGACGCTGGAGGCGCCCGGCGTGGTGGCGGTGCTGATGGGGCTGCTGACCGGGGTGGCCGGCGGCATGATGCGCGACGTGCTGGCGCGCCGCGTGCCCATGGTGCTGCGCCAGGAGATCTATGCCACCGCCGCCATTGTCGGCGGCGTCGTGCTGGTGGGCCTGGAAGCGCTGGGCACGCCCTTCGCGCTGAACGTGGCGGCTTCGCTTGCCACCACGCTGGGCCTGCGGCTGTCGGCCATCCACTGGCACCTCGCCCTGCCGGTCTTCGCCTGGGTGACGGTGGCGCCGCCGCCCGCCCCGGCGCCGAGCGAGACGGACGACGACGCACCGCCGCCCGCGCCGCCGCGCCGGCCCAAGGCACGGGTCAAGCTGATTCCCCCGGAGCGGTCACGCCGCCGCAGGAGGTCGTCATGAACCGGCACGCCCCATGGCGCCGGCTGCTCGGCTGGGGGCTGGCACTGCTGCTGGCCGGCTGTGCCCTCGGCCCCGCCCCGAGACCCAGCGACGAGACGGTGGCGGCCGAGATTCGCGCCACCTACGAACGGGCCCTGCCGACCCTCTCGGCAGGCAAGCAGCGCCACTATGCCCAGCGGCTGTATCGCATCACCGGCGACGAGCGCTGGTTGCCCCTCAATCGGGCCTACGGCGAGCGACTGGTGGCGTCGCTGCGCGAGGAGATCGCCAGGCTGGACGAGCCCGGCTATGTGGCGCGTCGCAGCCGCGAGGGCGTCGAGGGCTATCCCGAACGCACCGCCAAGCAGCGCCGGCGCAAGCGCATGCTGGCCGATTGGGGCGAGATCCACTACGCCAAGGGGCTGGCCTTCGACCTGACCCAGGCCCACTACCACGGGCTGCTCAACGAGCGAGACCTGCCGGGCTACCGGCAGGCGCTGGCGTACCTCTCGGGCATCGACTTCCTGGCCTTCGTGACCGACCCGGAGGTGCTCGACGTCTACGCCGCCCAGGTCGCCAACCTGGTCTACTACCTGGAGGATCTGGGCGTGGCGGACCTGCGCGGCGAGGCCATCGCCGCCTTCCGGCAGCGCTTCCCGCCGTCCCGGGACGCCTCGCTCGACCGGGCGCTGTACCGCAACAAGATCTACGGCATGACCCACTTCGTGATCGCCGCCAGCGACTACTATCAGCGACCGGTCTCGGCGGACGAGTTCGCCTGGGTCCTCGACGACTTCGCCGACGACCTGGCGCGAATCCTGGCCGATACCAAGGCGGACATCTATACCGAGGTGGGCATCAGTTTCCTGCTGGCCGGTCGGGAGCAGGCGCCGGCCGTGACGCGCCTGCGCGAGGCGCTGGTGGCGGCCTATGATCCCGTCGCCGGGATGGTGCCCTCGGAGTGGGGCGGCATCGATCTCGAGCACGGCGAGCATCGCAACGTGCTGGCGATCATGCTGCTGGACTGGCCGGAGCGGCTCTATCCGGGCCCGATCCTGTCGTCCGGCCGTCAGGACGGGGCGCCGAGCGCCTGCCGGGGCAGGGCGCCTTCCAGCTGCGAGGCCAGCGTGCGCTTGATGTCGCGATAGAGCGGCAGCAGGTCGCGGTTCATGTCCCCCTCGACCCGGCGCTGGTCGATGTAGAAGGCGCCGCGATTGCCATGGAAATCGATGACCCGGCCGACCGGGGTGAACAGGAAGCCCGACATCGACAGCAACCGCGGCAGTCGTGGCTCCATCATGGCGAAGGCATGCGGGCGACCGGACAGGCCCAGCAAGGCGTAGGTGGCCAGGAAGAGGCCGATCACGATCAGCGGAAAGGTCTCGCGCTGCTCGGGGGTGAAGACGTGCTGGTCATGCAGCAGCCCCTCGATCTCCTCCTGGGTCGAGCGCCGGCGAAACAGCGGCGAGACCGCCAGTCGCGATACCTCGCAGACCGCGTCGTGGGTGAAGCGCTGGGGATGAAGCGTCGGGTGGTCCAGGCTGTCGCCGGCATAGTCCTCGAGCGGCAGGCGCGGGACGCCGTCATGCCGGGTGGCCCTCGGCAGCACCAGACGCATGCAGCCCGCCGAGAGGCCGGTCTCGCGATGTTCGATCAGGCACAGGATGGCGTGCTCGTCGTGGGCATCGAATTCCAGGTGATGCACCGGATCCGCCGGTGCCTCGTACCCCAGCTCCTCACAGTAGACGTCGTGACGCAGTCGGAAGATGCGGCGTCGCGTCTCGTCGTCATCGGCGAGCCGGAAGGCGAAGGTCTGCTGGAACCGCTCGAAGAGGTGGGGGGAGATCCGTGTGCGGCGTGGCGTCTCCTTCGCGGTGGTCGAGGACATGGCATGGCATCCCTGTGTCGTTGAGTTCTGGTTGGCGGAGCGTGGCCCCGATCAGGTGCCGTCGTCGAGCAGGGTCTCCAGCGGTCGCGGCCGCCCGAGATGGAAGCCCTGCCCGTAGGTGATGCCGTAGGCATCCAGCAGCGGCAGCACCTCGTCGTTATCGACGAATTCGGCGATGGTCTGCTTGCCGAAGCCTGCCGCGAGATCGGCGATGGCCCGGACGATGACGCGATTGTCGGGGCTATCGGTCAGGTGGCGGATGAAGGAACCGTCGATCTTGATGTAATCGACCGGCAGCTGGCCCAGGTAGTGGAAGCTGCTGAAGCCGACGCCGAAGTCGTCGAGGGCGCTGCGGCAGCCCAGGTCGCGCATCGCCTGCAGCACGCCCCGGGCCGTGGAGAAGTCGGTGACCGCCGCGGTCTCCGTGACCTCGAGAATCAGATGATGCGGGTCGGCGCCGCTGCTGGCCAGCTCCTCGGCGAGGAAATGCTCGATTCCCTTGTCGTGCAGTGACTGTCCGGAGAGATTGACCGCCAGGCTGATGCCCTTCGCTTGAAGCCGTTGAAGGGCCTGCAGGCTGTGGCGCAGCACCCAGCGGTCCAGCTGGACGATCATGCCGTTGCGCTCGGCGACCGGGATGAAGTGGGCGGGCGAGATCAGGCTGCCGTCCTCCTCGCGCATTCGGACCAGCACCTCGTAGTGCTTCACGTCGCGATCCGCGAGCCGCATGATCGGCTGCACCATCAGCACGAAATCGTCTTCCTGCAGGGCCTTGCGCAGCCGCTCGACCCAGTAGACGCGCTCCTTCAGCTCGCTCTTGGCATTCTCCAGCGTGGACAGCAGGTGCCAGCGCTGGTGGCCGTGTTCCTTGGCCTTGTACATGGCGACGTCGGCGCTGGCCAGCAGGTCGGCGGGGGTATCGCCGTGGGCGGGATACTGGACGACACCGATGCTGGCGATGGCCCGGTGACGCCGCCCGCCGGCCCGGAAGTGCATGCCCTCGAGGAGCTGGTTGCACTGCTGTGCCACGCCGATCGCCTGCTCGGCATCGGCGCCTTCGAGCAGCAGGGCAAACTCGTCGCCGCCCAGCCGCGCCAGGCTGCCGCGCCGGCCGAGATGGAACTGCAGCGCGTCGGCGACCTCGCGCAGCAGCCGGTCGCCGGCGTGGTGGCCGCTCAGCTCGTTGACCACCTTGAACTGGTCCAGGTCGAGCAGCAGCAAGGCGCCGTGGCCGCCGCGCTCGAGGGCCGTCTGGACGGTCTCCTGGAAGTGGCGACGATTGTAGAGTTCGGTGAGCGGGTCGCGTTCGGCCAGCCAGGTCAGGTGGCCCTCGGCGGCCTTGCGCTCGGTGATGTCGAGCCCCACCGAGAGGCGCGCCATGCCCGTGTCGCCGCCGCTGGTCAGGGGCGCGTGATACCAGACGATGGTATGCACCTGGCCATCGACGGTGAGCAGGGTGCGCTCCTCCTCCTCGGTGCTGCCGACATCCGCGATCGGCGAATGTCCGGGGAGCGGGAAGAGGTCGTCGAAGTGACGCCCGATCAGCGTCGCCTCCTCGACGTCGAGGATCGACAGGGTATAGGCATTGACCAGGCTGATCCGCCTGGCGGCGTCCTGGGCGATGATGAACACCCGGGCGGTATCGAGCAGGCCGCCGACGAAGTCGCGCTCCCTGGCCAGTTCGTCGACGCGCTCGGCGAGCTGTTCGCCCCGGGCCTGAACCTCGCCCTCGAGTCGCTCGAGCTGGTGGGAGAGCTCGACGGTGGTGCCCTCCAGCACGTCGATCTCGTCGGGCCAGCGTCCGGGCGCGGCGGGAATGGTACTGCGCGCCTCGGCGAAGCCGCCCCGGGCCAGGGCCGGCAGCACGCTGGCGACCCGCCGCAGCCGCGCCATGGGGCCCAGCAGGATGGCCAGCAGCAGCAGCTCGGCGGCGAGCCAGCCGGCGACCCCGGCACCCAGCAGGATCCGCGTGTCTTGATTGATGGAATTCACCTGGGCGGTGATATCCGAGATCAGCAGCAGATAGCCGGCATCGTCAGCGGATCGAATCCGGGTCACGGGAATGGCCGACAGTTCCTTCAGACGCTGCTCGTGGGGCAGCTGTAACGGGCCGTCGGCGAGGGTGTCCAGCGACACCCGCTGGGCGGCCCGTCGCAGCAGCGACAGGCCCGGCTGCTCCTCGGTCAGGGCCAGCAGCTGGCCTTGCCAGCCGGACAGCCGACGCGCCGGCACGGCGTCGTTGCTGGAGCGAGAGGAAGCGCCCAGCAGCGCCACCTCGCTGTTCGAGACCGACTTGATCTGGAGAATCACGTCGGCGAGCGTCCGGGACAGGATGACCAGGCCCACGCTGCGCCCGTCGATCAGCACCGGCACGGCGGCATACTGGCGGCAGTCGACGTCACAGCGCAGGGTCGTCAACGGTGTCTCTGTGCGGAACACCTGTGCGATCCAGCTCTGGAGGGGGGTGCCGTGCTCCGGCGAGCTGCCCCAGTTCGCCATCGCCTCGCCCCGGTCGTCGAAGATCCGGATCTCGTCGATGCCCGCGTCCAGCTGCAGGCTCGGCCATTGGGCCGCCAGCGAGGCACGTACGGCGGCGTGATCATCGGCTTCCAGGGCCTCGCCCAAGCCCGAGGACGCCGCGGCCAGGCCGGCCAGTTGGCGCAGTTCTTCCTCCGAGCGCTGCAGGATCAGGCGCACCTCGCGGTGATGGAGCGCATGCTGCTGCAGGCGACCCTCCTGGAACTGGCGGGTCAGCGTGGTATGGCCCAGCCAGGTGAACAGCGAGACCAGTACCAGCAGCAGCAGGCTGCTGAGCGCGATCACGCGCCAGGTCAGGCTCAGCGGTCGGCGCTGGCGAAACAGCGGGGGCAGGGTCATTGCGCCGGTTCCTTGGCTGTCATGGAGGAGGCGTCCGGAGAGCGCTAGAAGCGGAACGCGACCTGGAACAGCAGCATGTTCCAGTAGCGGTCCGTGTCCGATGGTTCGGGGTTGTCCTGGGCCGGCAGCCAGCCGGTGCCGTCGATGTAGTGATATTCGCCGGCCAGCATGATCCGCGGCGTGGGCGTCCATTGCAGGCCGAAGGTCCAGTCCCGGGCGAACTGCGAGTGGTCAGGGCCGGCGCCGCTGGCGGCGAAATCGTCACCGGAGGGATCGTCGCGGTTGGCCAGGAGATGGTCGTAGCGTACCAGCCACTGCCAGTCGTCGAAAAAGCGCCGCTGGTACTGCAGGTACCAGCTCTCGCCGGTGGTATCGAAGTTGAAGCGCGGGTCGTTGAAGCCTTCCAGGCCGGAGTTGCGCAGGGCGTACTCGGCGGTGAGGCTCCAGAGCTCGGCGTTGTACTGCAGTGACAGCACCCAGGGCCGGAAGTAGAAGTCGCCATCGCTGAGCCCGGGCTGGCGCGAGTCGAAATGGGCGCCGACGTCGGCCGTGCTCAGTGCCGCGACGACGCGTCCCCCGTCGTGCTCGTAGCGGACCTGGCCGATGGCGGAGGTGTGCGGCTCAAGATCGCCGGGAAAGCGGTCCAGGCGCAGGGTCTCGAGCAGGTCGTCGCCGGCCTGGACGCGGCCGACGCCCGCCTGGAAGCTCAAGGTGCCCTGAGGCAGGCGTTCCTCGTAGTAGCCCAGCACCCCGTCCGCGGAGAGGGCCAGCGAGCGGGTGCGATCGAAGTAGATCGACTGCGGCAGCAGGATGCCAGGGCGCGTGAAGGCCACGTCCCGGGTCTGGTTGTAGAAGCCGAAGGGGTTCTTGAAGCGGCCCAGTTGCACGCCGATGTTGCGCTGCTGGTTGGACAGCAGCTGATAATCGATCAGGCCGTAGTCCAGCTTCGGTTCGGCGTCGCCGCTCTCGCCGCCGGCCCGGCGGCTGAGCACCTGGGCCGCGATCAGCACGTCCTCGTGGGGGCGCAGCGAGACGTTGGCCCCCAGCTCGGTGAACTCCAGGCTGCCGCCGTGTTCGCTGCTGGGGCCGAAGAAGTCGTTGTCATCGGTGATCACCAGCGCCTGGCTCAAGAAGCCGTGCAGCTGCAGCGTGTCCAGCACCTCGCCCTCCCTGGCGTGCGCCGGAGCGACGGCGGCCAGCAGTACCGCGCCGAGAGCCCAGGCGGTGCATGGCTTATTCCATGGTAATGACTTGGACACGGTCATCCAGCTTCTCCCTTTCCAGATATCCCAGGGCGCCTGGGGTGCTGGCGATCTGTTCGAGCATCTCGGCCTGGCTGCTCACCCGCTCGGGCGCCTGTCCCGTTCCGGAAAACACCGCGCGGTCCCAGGCCAGCTGCAGCTGGTGGGGATAGACCGACAGGCGCTGCTTGACGAAACGGGCGTGCACGGGGTGGCGATTGGGCAGCACGAAGATGCGGGTGGCCTGGCCGTTGGGCCAGGTGCGCTGGCGCATGGCGAACAGCGCCCGGGTGGCGTCGCGGGGCAGGCGATGCGTGGTGACGCCCGGGTGGGCCACCAGCAGCACCGCCTGCGGATCCTCGCCGTTGTCCTGAGCCGCCGCCGAGGGCGCGAGCCCCAGCAGCAGCCATAGTCCGAGGGCCTGTATCAGACGTCCGAGCATTCAGACCCTCCCCATGATGACGTGAGCCGGGCTCGCGCTGGAGGAGCCTCGCAGCGGACACGACGGCTCACGCCGCAACGCCGGCCGGTCCGGATCGGGCGCCATCGGGACACTGGCGCTGAAGGAGTGCGGGATGAGGACGATGGCGCTATCTCCCTGGCGACTCGTCGGGCGTTGTCGTTATGTCGCTCGCGGCGACCCTCGGCCGGGCGAATGGCCCGGCCCGGGGCGCGATGAGCATTCACGCACAGCTTACCGTCATTCAATGTATGACGAAAAGATAATGCACTCACGGTGCGGCTGCCTCCCGGAGGCGCTCCGGCGGCCCCGTCGACGGGCCTGGCCTCAGCCATAGACGCCGAAGCTGCCGGCGTTGATCCACAGGTGCGTGGCCACGCTGGCGGCGTAGCCCAGGGCGATCACCGGCGACCAGCGCAGGTGGCCCATGAAAGTGTAGTTACCCCGTGCCTGGCCCATCAGCGCGACCCCGGCCGCGGAGCCCACCGACAGCAGGCTGCCGCCGACCCCGGCGGTCAGCGTGATCAGCAGCCAGTGGCCGTGGGACATGTCCGGCTCCATGGTCAGCACCGCGAACATCACCGGGATGTTGTCGACCACCGCCGAGATCACGCCGAGCACGATGTTGGCACCGGTGGCGTTCCAGCCGGTGTAGAGGGCATCGGACAGCAGCGCCAGATAGCCCATGAAGCCCAGGCCGCCCACGCACATCACCACGCCGTAGAAGAACAGCAGGGTGTCCCATTCGGCCCGCGCCACCCGCTTGTAGACGTCGAAGGGTACCACGCTGCCCAGCTGCTCGAGCATCTTCCAGTCGCCGCGCTGGGTGTAGAGGGTGCGCTTGCGCTCGATCGAGCGCGGCAGGGTCTGTCGCAGGTAATAGCCGAAGAACTGCAGGTAGCCGAGCCCGGTCATCATGCCCAGCACCGGCGGCAGATGCAGCAGGGTGTGGCAGGCCACGGCGGTGCTCACGGTGAGCAGGAACAGCACGATGATACGTCGCGCCCCGCGCTTGAGGAACACGTCTTCCTCGAGGCTGGCCGGTACGCGATTCTCGATGAACAGGCTCATCACCGCGGCGGGAATCAGGAAGTTCACCAGCGACGGCACCAGCAGGGCGAAGAACTCCTGGAAGTGCACGATGCCGGCCTGCCACACCATCAGGGTGGTGATGTCGCCGAAGGGGCTGAAGGCGCCGCCGGCGTTGGCCGCCACCACGATGTTGATGCAGGCCAGGTTGATGAAGGCCTTGTCGCCCTCGGCGACCTTGGTGACCACGGCGCACATCAGCAGCGCCGTGGTCAGGTTGTCGGCCACCGGCGAGATCACGAACGACAGCAGGCCGGTCATCCAGAACAGGGTGCGGTAGCTGAAGCCCTTGCGCACCATCCAGGCGCGCAGGGCGTCGAAGACGCCGCGTTCGTCCATGGCGTTGATGTAGGTCATCGCCACCAGCAGGAACAGCATCAGCTCGGTGAACTCGAGCAGGGTCATGCGGAAGGCGTGCTCGGACTCGCTCGACATGCCGGACTGCACGTAGACCCAGCCGATCAGCCCCCATATCAGGCCGGCCGCCACCAGCACCGGTTTCGACTTGCGCATGTGGATCTTTTCCTCGGCCATGACCAGCGCGTAGGCCAGCACGAAGATCATCACCGCCAGGCCGCCGACGAACGACTGGGTCAGGTCCATCGAGCCGGTGGCGGCCGCGGCGGGAGAGGCGAGAAACGCCAGCGGCGCGAGGGCCAGCCAGCGAGGGGCAGGGAATCGAGCGGGAGGCGAACGGTGGAGAGTCTGCATGGCGACGATCATCCCGTAGCGAAGAGTGTGTGAAGCATCCGGAAAATGAGGTGTCTCCTACAGATTACTGAGGCGCGCCGTCGACGGTATTGCCTCTTTGGTAGGGGGTGGCGCTGCGTATCAACGCTAGGGTCGACACCGGATGTCGGATTGGGCGCCCGAAGAGGGAAATTTTGTGGCATCATCTGCCCCCTCCGGCGCTGACCGGAACCGCATCGCCAACGACTTCAGGGCAGGCTCTCGACGCATGTTTCTCGATGATTACCACTCGCGCACGGACTCGCGGCTCTGCATCACCGCCGAGCAGGCCAGCCGTTTCGCCAAGCGCGTCGCCGGTGACTTCAACCCCATTCACAATCCGGATGCGCGTCGTTTCTGCGTGCCCGGCGACCTGCTCTTTGCCCTGGTACTGGCCCGTTTCGGCCTCTCCCAGCACATGACCTTCCGTTTCCTGAGCATGGTCGGCGCCGAGGTGCCGCTGGCCTTCGACGAGGACGACGACGGCCGGATCCGCGTGCGCGACGACGGCGGCAAGTGCTATCTCGAGGTGGAGCGCAGCGGTGACATCACCCACGACGAGGCCGTGGTCGAGGCCTTCACCCGCTGCTACGTGGCCTTCTCCGGCAAGAACTTCCCGCACTATCTGAAGCCGCTGATGGAAGACCGCGGGGTGATGTTCAATCCCAAGCGCCCGCTGGTGATCTACGACAGCATGGGGTTCTCGCTGGAGCGCCTGGACGGCATCGAGCCCGGCCTGGAGCTGGCCGACGCCTCGCTGGAGGTCATCGGCAAGCGCGGCGATGCGTTGCTCGAGTTCCGCATCATGGCCGGCGGCGAGGAGGTCGGTACCGGCTCCAAGAAGCTGGTGGTCAGCGGCCTGTGCGACTACGACGCCTGCACCATGGACGCCGTGGTCGAGGAGTTCTATCGCCTCAAGGCGGCCCACGACGCCGAGGCCTGAGCCTCGTTCGCATCGCCGCATCGCACTCGCCTCATCGCATGCGACAGGACCGCCCTTCGGGGCGGTCCTTGCGTCTGGGGCCATATGTAAGGGCCACACGTCTGGCCTCGCACGGTCAGGGCGACGACGGAAGCCCCAGCAGCATGCCGCCCAGGCCGCACAGCAGCACCACCCACCAGGCCGGGCGCTGCCATACCGTCAGCAGCAGAAAGCCCACCAGGGCCAGCGCGAACTCTGCCGGCCCCAGGACGGCGCTCGTCCATACCGGCCGATACAGCGTCGCCGCCAGCAGGCCCACCACCGCGGCGTTGGCGCCGCGCATCGCCGCCTGCAGCCCCGGCCGGGCGCGCAGGGCGCTCCAGAACGGTATCGCCCCCGCGAGCAGCAGCATCCCCGGCAGGAAGATCGCCCCCAGGGCCAGCAAGGCGCCGGGCACGCCGCCCGTGACCATGCCCAGATAGGCCGAGAAGGTGAACAGCGGCCCCGGCACCGCCTGGGCCGCACCGTAGCCGGTCAGGAAGTCGTCCGGCGACACCCAGCCCGGCTGCACCACCTCGGCCTGAAGCAGCGGCAGCACCACGTGGCCGCCGCCGAACACCAGCGCCCCCGAGCGGTAGAAGGCGTCCACCAGGGCGATGCCCTGACCGACGCCCGCCTGGGCCAGCAGCGGCAGCCCGACCAGCAGGCCGGCGAAGGCCAGCAGGCAGAGTGCGCCGGTGCGCCGACTCAGGCCCACGTTCAGCACCGCCGGCGTGGCCTGGGCGGCCTCGCGGCAGATCAGCCCGCCGGCCAGGCCGCCGAGCACGATGGCCAGCAGCTGGCCCGCGGGGCCGTTCACCGCCAGCACCAGCAGCGTCGCGGCCACGGCGATGGTGGCGCGGCGCCGGTCGGGGCACAGGCGGATCGCCATGCCCCAGACGGCATGGGCGACGATGGCCACCGCGACCACCTTCAGGCCATGCAGCAGGCCGTCGCCCAGCGGGCCGGACAGGCTTGCCGCGCCCAGCGCGAAGGCCATCAGCAGCAGCGCCGAGGGCAGGGTGAAGGCCGCCCAGGCGGCCAGGGCGCCCAGCGGGCCGCCGCGCAAGAGGCCCAGGGCGAAGCCGACCTGGCTGCTGGCCGGGCCCGGCAGGAACTGGCACAGCGCCACCAGATCGGCGTAGGCGTGCTCGTCGAGCCAGCGGCGTCGCACCACGAATTCCTGGCGGAAATAGCCCAGGTGGGCGACGGGGCCGCCGAAGGCGGTCAGGCCCAGCAGCAGGAAGGCGCGGAAGACGTCGGCGACGCGGGAGGCAGGGGACATGATCGCTCCGGACAGGATGTGGCAAGACGAGCTGGCAGACGGCCGCGGCCGGGGTGGGCAAACGCCGGCCCATGCCGCAAGATGCCGACATTATCCCGTCAAAGGATGACCGAGCGATGATACGTACCCTGCTGGTGGAGCCGGGCGAGGCCGAGCGCCGCGGCGGCGAGGAGCTGATCGCACGCTGGCGAGAGCGTCCCGACAGCCATCTGTGGGTCGACCTGCAGGGGGAATCGGTGGCCGACGAGCGAGCCTTGCTGGAAGACTTCGGCTTCCACCCGCTGGCCATCGACGACGTCCACCGCGAGCGCCATCCGCCGAAGATCGAGGAGTTCGAGGACCACACCCTGATCCTCTATCGCGGCATCTCCTCCTTCGACGCTGAGCTCGCCTATGTGCCGCAGCGAATCGCCTTCCTGCTCGGCGAGCGCCTGCTGATCAGCCTGCATCCGGGCCTGGCGCTGAGCATCGATCGGCTGATGAGCCAGGACGCCGGCGCCCTGCTGGCGCGATCGCCGGAATACGTGGCGCTGCGGGTCATGTACGCCTCCGCCGGCTACTACCTGGACGGCCTGCTGGCCTTCGAGACCGAGCTGAGCGACCTCGAGGACGCCCTGATCGAGAACGGCAACGACGAGCTGATGCGACGGCTGATCGGCTATCGCTCGCGGCTGGTGAAGATGCGCCGGCTCTACAACTACCACCTGGGCATCACCCAGGAGATCACCGCCTACGATTACGCCCACCTGCCACGCGGCAACGAGGAGACCCTGCACGCCATCAACGACGTGCACGAGCGCTTCGAGCGGCTGCACAGCCTGACCCAGATGTACTACGACATCTGCGGCGACCTGATCGACGGCCACCTGTCGCTGTCCTCGCACCGGCTCAACGAGACCATGCGGGTGCTGACGGTGATCACCGCGATCTTCGTGCCGCTGACCTTCATCGCCGGCATCTACGGCATGAACTTCGGCCACATGCCGGAGCTCGACTACCGCTACGGCTACTTCATCGTGATGGGCGTGATGCTGACGATCGGCGTCGGGCTGCTGTGGTGGTTCCGCCGCGTCAAATGGCTATGAACGGGTCCGGTGGGGCATAGTGCCGCAGCGTTGACGCCACTCACGCCGGCGAGGCGCGCCTCGATCGAGGCTAACGCCATGATTGCATGGCGTTATGGCCCGCCTTTCCGGCCCGTGCGCTGCCCATGCGTGCGGCGAGGCAGGGTGAAGGCCGCCGCCGAGCCACGTAGTCTCGAGGCTCCCTCTTTCTGACGCGGCCCCGACCATGCATCCCCAGCGTGAACAACTGCACAACGAGCTGCACGCCCGGCCCTCGATCTACTTCGCCGGCCCGGCGCACCTCCACCACTATGCCTTCCTCGACACCGACGGCGTCTGCGACGGCATCGTCCGGCGACTATGCGAGCTGACCGGCGCCCAGCCGGCCCCCGACGACGTCCAGGGCATCCTGACCCTCGACGGCGACCGGGTGCTGAAGTGGGAGCGCCACACCGAGTTCTTCACCCTGACGCTGATGGCGCCGATCGCCGACGGCGAGCCGCTGTGGCCGGCCCCGCCGCGGCGTCTGGCCGAGATCGCCGAGGCCCACCACGAGGCGCTGATCAGCGCCTCGCTGATCCGGGTCGAGAACGAGGCCGACTGGGCCGGCGACACCGCGCACTACGGCTTTCGCGACCCGGCCGGCTCGCGGGTCGCCGGCGGCGACGCCACGGCCTGGAGCGACTTCCAGCTCGACGAGGCCGGCATCAACCGGCTGCTGATCGTCAATCGCGCCCTCAACGACTTCCGCCTCGGGCGTATCGCCCGTCGGCTGCTGGAGATCGAGACCTATCGCATGATGGCCTCGCTGGCGCTGCCCCAGGCCAAGGCGCTCGGCGCCGAGCTGGCGGCCTTCGAGGCGGAGCTCGGCGAGCTCTCCGACCGCAACGCCGAAGACCGCCCCGAGGGTCCGCGGCCGCTGCTGGCGGCGATCGCCTCGCTGTCGGCCAGGCTCGAGCGCAGCGGGGCGCGCAGCCGCCACCGCTTCGCCGCCACCGAGGCCTATGCGCGGATCGTCTTCGCCCGGGTCGAGGAGCTGCGCGAGACCCGGGTCGGCGACTGCCAGCGGCTGGGCATCTTCCTGATGCGCCGCTTCCAGCCCACGGTGCGCTACTGCGCCGCGGTGGATCGCCGCCAGGAGCGGCTGGCCGAGAACGTGGCGCGCCTCAACGACCTGCTGAGAACCCGCGCCCAGGTGGAGATCGAAGAGCAGAACGTCGAGATGCTGCGCAGCCTCAACGAGCGCACCAGCAGCCAGCTGAAGATCCAGAAGGCCGTCGAGGGCCTGTCGATCATCGTCATCAGCTACTACATCTTCAGCCTGATCAAGCTGGCGCTGGTCAGCCTCGAGGCGCTGGGCATGGCGATCGCCCCGTGGCGGGCGACGGCGATCTTCGCGCCGCTGGCGATCCTGGTCATCGCCGTGCTGGCCTGGCGGATCTGGCGGGTGAGGCGACACGAGTAGGCGGGCGCCGAACGGCGCCCCGGGGAACGGGCCCGCATGCGGGCCCTTGGCCAGGGGCTACTTCAGGTAGACCTGGCCCTGCTCGTAGAGCGAGCGGCAGTCGTTGGCGTCGTGGTAGCGGTCCTCGTCGATGTTGAGCGAGTGCACGCCCGGGCCGGCGAAGCGCGGGTCGTCGCACTCGCCGTCGTTGGCCCAGCGGCTGGTGTTGTCGCCCCATTCGATGCCGTTGCTCGAACGGCTCGAGCCACTGGAGGCGCCGGCGCCGCTCCAGGACGGGCTGGCCTCGGAGACGTAGAGGTTGGCCTGGGGCAGGTCGCCGGACGCGTAGGTACCGACCCAGATGTTGTAGTTGCCGGAGGGCGGATCGTTCCACTTGATGCCGGGGTTGGTGCCGGCGGCGGTGGAGTAGTCATCGTTGCAGTGCCAGTTGCCGGCGGCATCGTAGACCACCAGGGTGATGTCTTGCTGGGCTTCGGCGTAGATGCTCAGGGTGTACTGGCCGGCCTGGTAGTTCAGGTCCAGGTCGGGGTCGCCGCTGACGTAACCGCTGCAGTTGGGCCCCGCCTCGCTCGCCGAGCGGCTGCCGCCGGCGGTGAGTGAGGTCACGTGCGGGTCGGGCTGGAAGCCGGAGTTGAGGTTCACGGTGCCGTAGGTCGGGGTGGCCTGCCAGTCCAGCGCCTGGGCGCCGGCGCTGAGACACAGCAGCGGAAGGGCCACGAGTGCAGCCTTGCGATGAGTTGATGACAGCATAGTCCAGTTCCCTTGCGTTCTTTTTGAGTCCGGGTGCGCGATGCACCGGATTCATAGTACTGCGCCTCCGGGGAAAGTCACGCCGTCTCCTCCTTCTGGCCGAGGCCCTGCTCCCGGCGGAGCGTCTCCAGGCGGGCGTAGAGGTGCTCGGTGAAGAAGCCGTGCATCAGGAAGCGCTGGCTGAGATTCCAGGGCCCGACCAGGTAGTGCGGGTACTTGTTGTAGGCCAGCTCGGCCAGGGTCGGATCGCCGATCATGCGGCCGATGCGCAGCGCGATGGACTGGTCGAGATTGAAGCCGTTGATGGCGTCGCGGTACTCCTCGCGGGTCAGCAGCAGGCAGAACAGGCACATGAACAGCACGTGGGCGCTCTCGAAGTCGAGCACCTGGGTGCGCCGGCGCTCGACCGTGAACTCGGTCATGTCCAGCGGCCGCCAGTGTTCCCAGCCCAGCGCCTCGGGCGGGCGCGGCGCGCTGTCCTGGCCGCGCTCGCCGAGCTCGGCGATGGCCCGGAACAGTTCCTGGTCGTGGTCGACGAAGCTCGCCGTCAGCATGTCCTCGATGCGCCGCGGATACAGCGCCAGCGGCTCGACCTCGCCGGCGGCGCCGTTGTCGATCAGGAAGTTGATGACGTTCGATTCGGTGGCGTAGTGGCGCAGGATCAGCAGATTGGCCTCGGGGCTGACCACGTGGCGGCAGAACCAGCAGATCAGCCGCTGCAGCAGGCCGTGGGCGCGGAACTGGGGCAGCGGCAGCCGCTTGAGGAACCAGGTCAGGTGCAGCAGCGCGCCCAGCACCAGCTGCAGCAGCGGGCGCAGCGACCAGCGGGTGGGGCGCTCCATGTCGTCGAGCCAGAGCCGCAGCGCCTCGCGCTCGATGGGCAGGGTGTCGTCGGCCTCCAGGGCGCGCAGGAAGGGGCTACGCCGGCTCATGGTCGATCTCCTCGAGCTGCAGGGCATAGAGCCGCGCCACCACCCGGGCGGTGCGCAGGATCGCCCGGCGCTCGGCCTCGCCGCGACACACCCGGTCGAGCAGCGCGTAGAGCTTGTCCAGGTGGGCGTCGTCGTTGGCGCCGTGATAGCGCATGAAGCGGGTGGCGCCGCCGTCGCCGCCGAGGGCCGCGTCGATGCGTCGGGCCCAGTCGTCGGCCATCTTGTGGCCGAGCCCCTCGATGATCCACATGGCGCCGATCAGGTCGACGGGATTGGGCTGGCTGGCGCGATGCATCATGAAGGCGTGCAGCGCCTCGCTGCCGGCGTTGCGCTCGGCGTGAACGATCGTCTCGCGCTCGCCGCCGGCCGCCACGTAGTCGGCCTCCAGCATCTCGTAGTCGCGGTGCTCCTCCCGGGCGTGCTCGATCACCATCGAGCGCACGTCGGCGAAGTCGCGCTCGAAGCTCGAGGCGCCGCGGGTGATCCAGCGCGCGCCCTCGATCACCTGCTGGCGCAGGTGGCACAGCAGCCGGCGGTAGTCCTCGTCGCTGAAGCGGTCGCGCTCCAGGCGCTGGAGGATCGGCACCCGGCCGAGCTGGCGCTCGAAGTCGAACCAGACGCGCATCAGGCCCTGCAGGCAGGCCTGGCCCTCGGAGGTGGTGACCTTGTCGCTCATGGGGTGGCCTCCCTGACCACGGTGAGGTGCATGTAGACGTTGTTGAAGCGCCCGCTCTCGGGCACGAAGCACAGCAGGGTCTCGCCCTCGGCGAGCTCGTGGGTGCGGCGGAACTCGTCGAGCATGATGAACAGCGAGGCGCAGCCGGTGTTACCGCGGGTGTAGAGGTTGGTGTACCACTTCTCCTCGGGAATGGCGGCGCCGGCCTGGGTCAGCATGTCGAAGATCTGGCCGCGGAAGTGATGCGAGGAGTAGTGACACAGCAGGTGGTCGACCTCGTCGACCCTCACTCGGCCCTCGTCGATCAGCCGCAGCAGGCCGTCGACGCCGAGCTTCACCAGGTGATCGAGCAGCCGCACGTCCTGGCGGATCAGCAGCGCGCCGTCGGCCTCGGCCTCGGCGTAGGTGGGGTAGTCCTGCCAGCTCGGGTGGCGCCCCTGGCCGTTCGGTCGGCCCACGCTCATGCACACCGGGAAGGCGTCGGCGTGGGACAAGCCGCGGATCCAGTCGATGCGGAAGCTGAGGCCGCGCGGGCGGTCCTCCAGCAGCAGGGCGCCGGCGCCGTCGGAGAGCATCCAGCGCAGGAACTCGGCGTTGAAGTCGGGCGTCGCCCCGGCGGCCTCGAAGCGGCTGGCCTTGAACAGCCGCGAGGCCAGCTCGCTGGCGACCACCAGCGCATTGCCGTGCTCGCCGGCGCGGATCGCCGTCCAGGCGGCCTTCAGCGCCATCATGCTGCTCGAGCAGATGCCGTGGCTGGTGTGCAGCTCCAGGCTCGGCAGGCCCAGCTCCGCCTGCACCATGCTGCCGAAGCCCGGCAGCACCAGGTCGCCCTGGCTGGTGGCCACGCTGAGCATGTCGAGGCGGGCGTCGGGCAGGTAGCCCCGATCCAGGCAGTCGCGGCCGGCCAGGGCGGCCATCTCGCCGTTGCTGATCGTGGTGCGATGCTCGGCATCGATCGCATAGTGGCGCGTCTGGATGCCGTTGGCCTCGAGGATGCGCCGCTTGAGCCGGCTGGGCTTGCCGTGGACCCGACCCAGCACCTCCTCGATGCGGTCGTTGTCCACCGGCTCGCCGGGCAGGTGATGGCCGGTGCTGGTGATGTAGACGCTCATGCCGACCTCCGGTGCTTCAGGGCATGGACCAGGCAGCGCAGGTTCTCCTCCGCGTAGGGGAAGATCGCCAGCACCGCCATGAAGGTGAGATAGAACGGCAGATAGCCGGCGCCGCCGTGGGGCACGGTCAAGGGGACCAGCGACAGCTGGCCGGCCCAGTCCAGCGTCAGCAGGTCCGCCACCACCGGGCCGTTGAGCACCGCGATCAGCGCCAGCATGTAGAGCGGCAGGCTGGCCAGGTAGTTGTGGGCGTGCATCTCCCAGATGCTGATGTGGCGGCGCGGGGCGGCGTAGTGGACGTCCCAGTGGGCCACCAGCTCGTGCAGCACCCAGGCCGCCAGGCAGATCAGCAGCACCAGCACGTTGACTTCAAAGAGCAGGCACAGAAGGATCGGCGCGCCGACCTGGAGGCCCATCAGCGAGTGGACCAGCGATTCCTTGAGCCCCGAGGTGGCCTCGATGCGGGTGGCACGATGGCAGCACCAGTCGACGAAGCCGGCGATGCCCCAGAGCGGCAGGAAGACGTAGAGCAGGACCTGGATCAGCAGTGCATCGGTGGTCATGGCATGGCCTCGCGGCGACGGCGTAAGACGATGGGTGACACGAGGAGGGCTCCTTTCCATGGAGGGATTCGGTGTTTGAAAACACTGTTCGAAAACGAGTCTAGTCGATCGCCATCAGGATGCAAACGGTTGTTTCAATCCGGCCGGGACGAGGGGGCGTCAGGCGCGCGACGGCACGGTGGAGCGGGGGACTCGCGGCACCCGGTGGCGCATAGAATATAAGCCATGGTGCATGGAAATGCTCGCCGTCGGCAGGCGGCGGGGCGGGGCACTATGCTGAAGGGGCCATTGTGCTTGCCCTGAATACTGCATAGGGAGGTTCACGCCATGCCCACCACATCCTTCGCCGCCCGGTTCGGCCGCGGCCTGCTGCTGACGCTGCCGCTGTTCGCCGGCACGGCGCTCGCCAGCGAGGGGCGGGACCTGGTCTTCCAGGGCGATGCCAGCTTCCAGGGGCCCCACGGCGGCCAGGCGATCCAGGCGGCGCTGGTCGACACGGCCCTCGACGAGACCATCGCGGTGGAGACCGGCAAGGTGTCCGGCGAGGACGACCCGAGCTTCTCCTTCACCTTCCAGCGCGCGCTGGTGGCCGACGGCCAGTACGCCGTGCACTACTGGATCGATGCCAACTTCGGCGGCGGCACCGCCGGCAACTGCGATCCCATGCAGCACGATCACCAGTGGCGCGTGCCCATCGCGCCCGGCGACGGGCCGGTGACGCATACCGAGCATCACGACCCGTCGGCGCAGAGTGCCGTCTGCGACACCTTCCGCTGAGCGAGCTTGGCCCTCACGGCCGGTGCCCCGGGCCGGCCGGCTCCGTGTCGCTCAGAGCTTCACCTTGCCGCGCAGCGCCTTGGTCTGGCCCTTCTTGACCTTCTTGTCGACCCGGCGGCGCTGTGAGCCCTTGGTCGGCTTGGTCGGCTTGCGCGCCTTGCGCTGCTGGATGGCCTGGCGGATCAGCTCGCGCAGCCGGTTCAGGGCATCTTCCTTGTTGAGCTCCAGGGTGCGGTGCTCCTGGGCCTTGATCACGATCACCCCGTCCTTGCTGATGCGCTGGTCGGACAGCGCCAGCAGGCGCTCCTTGTAGAACTCCGGCAGGCTGGAGGCGGGGATGTCGAAGCGCAGATGCACCGCCGAGGCGACCTTGTTGACGTTCTGCCCGCCCGCGCCCTGGGCGCGGATCTGGTGAATCTCGATCTCGTGGTCGGGTACTTCCACGGTATTGGAGATACGCAGCATGGTGTCCTCGCGGTGGCTGGGTGAAGAGGGGATGAATCGGGAAATCGGCGGCGGAGCGGCCGTTCAGCCGCGCTGGCGCAGCGGTTCGAGCAGCTCGCCGAGGCCGTTGTGGTCGATCTCGTGCATCAGCTGCAGCAGCTGGCCGATCTGGCCCGCCGGGAAGCCCTCGCGGGCGAACCAGGCGAGATAGGGGCCGGGAAGATCGGCGATCAGGGTGCCTTCGTACTTGCCGAAGGGCATGCGCTGGGTGACCAGGCGTTGCAGGTCCTCGGGTTGCAAGGCGCCGCTCCTCTAGGTGTTGTCCGCAAAGTCGGGTGAATGAAAACGGGGATGGAAAGCGGTGAAAACGAGGCCGCAGGGTACGCCACCGAGGGCCGGGCGGCCAGTCGACGGCGGATTTCCCGCTCCGCCCTTGAATCGCGGCGGGCCGGCCCGCATTGCTGTCGGACATCCATGGCACACGAGGGACCTTCCATGACCACACTGGTGATCGGCGCCAACGGCCAGATCGGCCGCCTGTTCTGCGAGCTGGCCCGGCAGGCCGGCGAGCCCGTTCGGGCGATGGTACGCAATGACGACCAGCGTGCCTGGTTCGAGGCGCGGGGCATCGAGACCGTGATCGGCGACCTGGAGGGCGAGCTGCGTCACGCCTTCGAGGGCTGTGACCGGGTGGTGTTCACCGCCGGCTCCGGGCCGCACACCGGCCCCGACAAGACGCTGCTGATCGACCTCAACGGTGCCATGCGCGCGGTGGATCTGGCCGCCGAGCTGGGGCTCGAGCGCTTCGTGATGGTCAGCGCCCTGCGCGTCGACGACCCGCTGGCCGGGCCGGAGGCGCTGCGCCCCTATCTCGCCGCCAAGCGCGCCGCCGATGCCTATCTCAAGGCCGCCGAGGTGCCCTGGGCGATCCTCAAGCCGGGCCGTCTCACCGACGAGCCGGCCACCCGACGCGTCGCCGCCTCGCTGGAGGAAAGCGGCGGCAACAACGAGGTCTCCCGGGCCAACGTCGCCCATGCGCTGCTGCATCTGGTGCAGGGCAAGGCGGCGAACGGCCGCGAGTACCCGCTGCTGGACGGCGAGCGCGAGCTCGAGGCGGTGCTGGCCTGAGGCCGCTCAGCCCGCCTGGGTCCGGTTGCGGCCGTCCTGCTTGGCGCGATAGAGCGCCCGGTCGGCACGTTCCAGCAGCACATGGCAGGCCTCGTCCGCGCGCAGCGCGGCGATGCCGGCGGAGAGCGTGACGGAGAGGTCCGATCGGCCCGGTGACGCGCTCGCGATCCGCGTGCGCAGGCGTTCGAGGCTCTCATGGGCCTGCTCCTGGGTGGCGCCGGGCAGGATCACCAGAAATTCCTCGCCGCCCAGCCGGGCCAGCACGTCATAGTCGCGCAGCTCGCCGCCCAGCCTCGCGGCCACGTCGCACAGTACCTCGTCGCCGGTGGCGTGGCCGTGGCGGTCGTTGATCTGCTTGAAGTTGTCCAGATCGATGATGGCCACGCACAGCGGGCTACCCTGCCGGCGGGCGCGCGCGATCTCCTCGCCCAGCCGCGCCATGCCGGCGCGGCGGTTGAGCAGGCCGGTCAGCTCGTCGTGGCGGGCCAGGAAGTCGAGGCGCCGCTCCAGGGCCTTGCGCTCGGTGATGTCGGTGATGAAGATGACGCGCTTGAGCCGCCCGGCATCGTCCTTCAGGCGCGACGACTCGGCGATGATGCTGTGCGTCTCGCCGTCGCGACCGACCACCTCCCATTCCTGACGCTCGTCATGCTCCTCGTCGCCCTGCATGAAGCATCGATGGCGCCTGAGCATGGCCTCGCGCTCGGCCTCCGGCACCACCAGGGCGAAGGAGCGGCCCAGCAGCTCCTCCTCCGCGTAGCCGTAGAACTCGCAGAAGGCCGGGTTGACCATCTCGAGGATGCCCGCCTCGTTGGTGATGCAGATGCCGATCGGGGCGGCACGGATCAGCCGGGGCACGTTGTCGGAGCGGGTCAGGGTCAGCGGCATGCGGTCATCCTCGGTTGGGCGAGCGAACGGGTCGCCCTGCCGCAGCGGAAGGCCGGCCTCGAACGGCCGGTGTGCCGCCATGGGGGCACGCCTTGGGCGCTCAGGGTGCCGATGTCATCCCCTGCCACCCTGAGCCGACACGCCGATTCGGCGATGATGAAAGAATAATTTGCTTATTTTTCATGATGGCTCGGCGTTGTACAAGATGGGGCCTCAACGCTTCGACGCGGGGCGTTGCGGGCGCCATCATCCCGGCGCACCATCGTCCGTTTTCCCTGTCGTCCCCCGAAGGAAAGGATTCATGCCCATGCACGATGCCGAGGCTTCCCTGCCGGCCCGCGCCCGCCGGCTGCTCGAGACCGTCCCCGAGGCCGAGCTGCCGCTGACCTACCAGCGGCTCGCCGAGGCCCTGGCGCTCACCCCGCCGCGGACCATCCGCCGCGTGGCGCTGGCCCTGGAACAGCTGATGCGGGAGGACGCCGCCGCCGGCCGTCCCTTCATCGCCGCGCTGGTGGTCAGCCGGCAGGGCGAGGGCCTGCCGCGCGAGGGCTTCTTCGCGCTGGCCCTCGAGCTGGGGCGCTTGCCGCAGGACCCGGCGCGCCACGCCGAGGCCTGGCGGGAGGAGTTCCGGCGCGCCGTCGACGCACGCGACGGCCACCACCACGACCCGGCCTGACAACGACCCGGCCTGAGCACGACGACGCCCGCCGAAGAGGCGGGCGTCGGGGCTCGTGTGAGCGGAGGCGCGGCGAGGGCCCGGCTTGGCAGACAAAAAAGGGCCGGCCCCCTGGTGGAGGCCGGCCCAATATCGAAGGAAACAGCAAACCATGCGCCGGTGCTAGCCAGATCATAGTTCGCTACCTAACAATTCTACCGCGCCGCAGCCGGCTTGGCCAGAGGGCGAGGCGGCTGGCGTAAGGGGGCCGCGTTTCGGCGCGGAGGCGCGAGTGAGCCCCGAGCGCCGGCGCGGCATGCTAGCCTGACGCGATGCCAGAGGACATCGCGATGAAGGGAGGCGCGCATGGAAGCATTCGGCCTGAGCGGGCTGGCGACGAGGGAGTGGCTGGGGCAGGGCGTCAGCCTGGTGGCCCTGGCGCTGTGCGTGGCCGGCTTCGCCAGCCGGCGCGACGATCGGCTGTTCGTGCTGCTGCTGTTCGCCAACGTGGCCTTCGCCGCCCAGTTCGCGCTGTTCCAGAGCTGGGTGGCGGCGGGCATCTCGGCGCTGATCGTGCTGCGCATCGCCCTGGTGCGTCGCTACCCGGGCAGCGTGGCGGTGATGGCCGCGGTGCTCGTCGCGACCCTGGCGGTCGCGCTGCTGACCTGGAGCGGCCCGAGCGACGTGCCGGCGCTGCTGGCCGGCCTGCTCGGCACTTGGGGCATGTTCATGCTGCGCGGCGTCGCCATGCGCGGGGTGCTGGCCGCGGCGGCCTTCTGCTGGGTGATCAGCAACCTGCTGGCCGGCTCCATCGGTGGCACCCTCGCCGAGACGCTGATCCTCGTCACCAACCTGATCACCATCTGGCGCCTGCGGCGCGCCGCCCGGCGCTATGGCCTGAGCCCCTGAGCGAAGGCGGCCGGGCCGAGGGAGCCGGCCCGAGCGGCCTACATCTGGGCGACGAGGTAGTTCTCGCGGCCGACCAGCTTGATCAGGCGCAGCTGCTGTTCCAGCCAGTGGGCGTGATCTTCCTCGGTGTCGGAGAGCAGCGGCAGCAGGATGGCGCGGGTGTTGAAGTCGCGCTCGCGCTCGCATAGGGCGATGGCGGCCTTGAGGGCGTCGCCGACCTCGTACTCGAGCTGCAGGTCGTAGCCGAGCATCTCTTCCACGTCCTTGCCGATGCGCACCTGGGTGCGGGTGTGGATGTCCGGCTTGCCTTCGAGCATCAGGATGCGCTCGATCAGCTTCTGGGCGTGGCCCTTCTCGTCGTGGAACTCGTGGTCGATGCGCTCGTGGAGCTTGGTCAGCCCCATGTCGGCATACATCTCGGCGTGCACGAAGTACTGATCCATGGCGGCGAGCTCGGCGGCGAGCAGGCCGTTCAGGGCGTCGATGATCTCTTGATGGCCTTGCATGAGCGTTCTTCCCTGTCGACGTGACGTATCAGCTGCGCATCCTAGTCCGGGGCGCGGGATTGGTCAATTTTTCTCGGCATATCAATGACTTGAGATTGCCTTCGCGTGCGATTCGCATTCGGTCCAGGTTTCGCGTCTCGCCTCCTGCCCGTTTCTCCCGGCGGGGCGAGGCGGTTCAGGCGGTCACCCCGAAGACGCTCTTCAGATAGCGCACATAGGCCTCGTCCCGGGACAGCATCTTGCCCGGGGCATCGGAGATCTTGGCCACCGGCTGGCCGTTGCAGGCCACCATCTTGATCACCATGTTCATCGGCTTCACGTCCGGCAGGTCGCAGGTGAGGCTGGTGCCGATGCCGAAACTGGTGCGGATGCGTCCGTCCAGGGCGGTCTTGATGCCCATCGCCGAGTCGAAGGTCAGGGCGTCGCTGAAGATCAGCGTCTTGCCGCGCGGGTCGATGCCGAGCGCCTCGTAGTGGCGGATGCACTTCTCGGCGAACACCATGGGATCGCCGCTGTCGTGCCGCAGGCCGTCGAACAGCTTGGCGAAGTACAGATCGAAGTCGGCCAGGAAGGCGTCGAGGTTGATGGTGTCGGTCAGCGCCACGCCCAGGTGGCCGCGGTATTCCTGCACCCAGGCCTCCAGCGCGGTGCGCTGGCTGTCCACCAGCCGGCTGCCGAGCTGCTGGTGGGCCATCACCCACTCGTGGGCCATGGTGCCCATCGGCGCCAGGCCGTGGCGCCGGGCGATGTCGACGTTGCTGGTGCCGACGAACTGGCCGGGGAACTCCTCGGTCAGCACCTCGACGATGGCCTCCTGCACCGGCTGGGAGAGCCGCCGCCGGGTGCCGAAGTCGGCCAGCCGGAAGTCGGCCAGCTGGGCCGGCGTGTAGTCGCGGCGCAGCCGATCCATCTTCGTGCGCAGCTGCGACACGGCCTGATCGACGCTGGCCCCGGGGTTCAGGGTGTGATTGCGCACCTCGCTGATGATGGCGAGGATCACGATCTCGAACAGGATGCTGTGCGTCCAGGGGCCGTCGATGACGATGCACAGCTCGCTGCCCTCCATGTGCAGGTCCACGTACTCGGGGCGGAAGCGGTACAGCTCCAGGAAGCGCACGAAGTCCGGCGACATGTAGGCGAAGTCGCTCAGGTAGGCGGATTCCGCCTCGCTCAGCGACAGCGAGGCCAGGCCGTCGATCTGGGCGCGGATCTCGTCGAGATAGGGGCGCAGGTCCTCGGCGTCGCGGCAGCGGAATTCCCAGGTCACGCTGGCATTGGGGTAGTTGTGATGAACCCCCTGCATCATGGTGAGCTTGTACCAGTCGGTATCCAGCAGCGAGGTGATGATCTGACCCGGGGCGCGGTACGTGGCCGCCATGAAGGATGCTCCCTGTGAATGATGGTGGACCGCTGCAGCGGCCCGCGAGACCGGCGTCTCGCGGGGGCATGATGGTAGCGTGTTCACGGTTCGGTGACGAATCGACCCCGCAGAGGAGTCAGGGCGCGAGCCGGGCCGTCAGCGCCTCGAGGAAGGTCTGGATGCGCGCCGCATTGGTGCCCAGGTCGCTCTGGCCGAGGCGCGAGGCCGAGCGCATGTCCACCGTGGTGCCCGCCGCACTCGGCGTCAGCCGGACCACGATATCGTCCTCGAAGCCGAACCAGCGGGTGGTCGCCACCGCCTCGAGCCGGCGCTCGCGCACGGCCGCGATCGACCAGCCGCGCTCCCGGGCCAGGGCCTCGGCGGCGTCGCGCACCGCCGGCAGCGGCCGCGGGATCTCCACCGGCCCCAGGTGCGGATAGCCCTCACGCTGGGCCTCGGCGAAGGCGGGGGGATAGTCGAGCGCGTTGGGCGCCGCCCGGCGCGCCTCTGCCAGCGCCTCGAAGGCCGGCGGGTCGGCGAGGTCGGTGGTGATGTCGTGGATCGGCGGCACGCTGCGGGCCAGCTCGCGCATCTGCAGCGGCTGCGCGACGATCGCCACCCCCGCCCCGATCACCAGCAGGCTCGCCAGCACCGGCCTGGCGCGACGACAGACCCCGGCGACCAGCAGGGCGACCACGGCGACGAGCGCCGCGCCCACGGCCAGCAGGGCGGCGCGATGCAATAGCGAGAACGACTGCCCGAGCGACAGCCATTCCAGGCGATAGGCCGGCCCCGTGCCGGCCATCAGCGCCGCGGCCATCGCCAGCAGCAGCACGGCCAGCCAGGCCAGGGCGGCCGGCCAGCGGCCGCCGCGCGGTCGGGGCTTGAAGGTCAACGACATGGCGTGGCTTCCTCCCTTCGTTGCGGCATGGCCCCTACTATAGTGCCCGAGGACGCTCGTGCCGATCCTGCCGGTAGGCGCCGGTCGCCGATAGGCCGAGGCGATGGCGCCCATGTTGGCATGTCGTGAGCATGTTAAGTATCTTGGACGGGTCTTGGCGGGCTCGGCGATCCGGCCGACCCCGAACCATCCGAACACGCTTTCTGCGAGGCCCCATGAATCCGACCATCGAACTGCTGAAGTCCCATCGCTCGGTGCGCAAGTTCACCGACCAGAAGATGCCGCCCGAGCTGCTGCGGGAGCTGGTCAGCGCCGGCCAGGCCGCCGCGTCCTCCAACCACGTGCAGGCCTACAGCGTCATCCACGTGACCACCCCGGCCAAGCGCGAGCAGATCGCCGAGCTGGCCGGCGGCCAGGGCTACGTCGCCAGCGCCTCCGACTTCCTGGTGTTCTGCGCCGACATGAAGCGGCCCACCGACGCCTCCGAGCGCACCGGCGCCAACGTCGTGCGCGGCATGACCGAGCAGCTGCTGGTGGCCAGCGTCGACACCGCGCTGATGGCGCAGAACGTGGCCGTGGCCGCCGAGTCCGAGGGGCTCGGCATCTGCTACATCGGCGGCATCCGCAACAACCCGCAGGCCGTCAGCGAGCTGCTCGAGCTGCCGGAGCATGTCTATCCGGTGTTCGGCATGTGCATCGGCTACCCCGCCCACGACCCGGACGTGAAGCCGCGCCTGCCGGTCGAGGCGATCCTCAAGGAAGACCGCTACACCGACGACCGCGAACAGGTCGACGCCTACGACGACGAGATGCACCGCTACTACGGCGAGCGCACCGGCGGCACCAAGGACACCAACTGGTCGAAGAGCCTCGAGCCGCTGTTCGACACCAAGCTGCGTCCCCACATGCGCGACTTCCTGGTCAAGCGCGGCTTCGAGATGAAGTAGGCGCTGCCGGCCCCGATGTATTCTCGGGGCTTGCGCTCCCAACTGATCCCCTTTTTTCGCGACCTTCTGCCCCTGTTATGGCCCCGGCCGTTCTGTCATCTTGACCGCCCACCACAGGGGCCGCGGGACGCGGGCCGGTTTCCAGGGTTTGAGGGGTGTCATGATGATCTACGTCGCGTTCTTCCTGATCTTCGTCGGTGTGACGTTCGCGCTGCATCAGGTGTACAGCGTGCACTACGCGATCAACTTCGAGGACGAGGAGGAGCGCCCGGAGCGGGTCAACCAGGCGCTGACGACGCTTTGCGACGCGGCCGAGGAGTGCCGCGACGGCCGGCCCTCGGCAGGGTTCGAGCAGGCGGTGGCCCGCATCTTCGGCGGCGGCGTCGACCCGCGGCTGGTGCTGGCGGCGCTGGCGCCGGGCCGGCGGAAGGCCTTCGCCGAGCCGCTGCTGCGCCGGCGCGGGCGCATCGACACCCGCGGCGAGCTGACCGTGGCGCACCTGCCGGGCTGGAAGACCCGTCCGCCGCGGCGCTATCGGCGCGGGCCGATGCTGGTGCTGGTCATGGCCTGCAGCCTGCTGGCGCTGTTCTGGGGCGGGATGAGCATCTTCACCGCGGCCTATCCGGTGGCGGTGCCGGCGCTGGCCTGGGCCAACAACCTGGCCGTGCTGACGGCGCTGGTCTATGCCTCGGCGCTGCTGGCCTTCGCCGTCTCGAAGCTCGACCTCTACCTGCACGATCTCCAGCAGATCGGCCGGCTGAACCGGCGCCTGCACGAGGCGCCGCGCGCCTGAGTTCAGAAGGCGTCGATCAGCTCGCCCAGCGTCGCCATGGCCGCCTCGCTGCGCGGCGTCCAGGGATGGCCGTAGCTCAGGCGCAGGCAGTGGCGAAAGCCCTGGGTGGCGGAGAAGATCGGCCCCGGCGCCAGGCTGATGCCACGCTCCCGGGCCAGATGGAACAGGCGCAGCGAGTCCACCCGTTCGGGCAGTTCGAACCACAGGAAGTAGCCGCCGGCCGGGCGCGTGGCCCGGGTCTCGGCCGGGAAGTGATGCGCGGCCGCGGCCAGCATCCGGCCCTGCTGGGTCTCCAGGGCATGGCGCAGCTGGCGCAGATGGCGGTCATAGCCGCCATGCTGAAGATAGTCGGCGATGGCCGTCTGGGCCGGCACCGAGGGCGAGATGGTCGTCATCAGCTTGAGCCGCGAGATCGCCTCCGCGAAGCGCCCGGCCGCCACCCAGCCGACCCGATACCCCGGCGCCAGGCTCTTCGAGAACGAGCCGCAGTGGATGACCAGGCCCTCGTCGTCGAACTGCTTCACCGGCTTCGGCGGCGTGGTGGCGAAGTGGAGCTCCGCGTAGGCGTCGTCCTCGATCAGCGGCACCTGGTGGCGCTTGATCAGCGCGTAGAGCGCGCGTTTCTTGTCGTCGTCCAGGCTCGCGCCCAGCGGGTTCTGCAGGTGGCTCATGAACCAGCAGGCCTTGATCGGCAGCCGCGCCAGGCTGTCCGCCAGCACGTCCAGGTCGACGCCCTCGCGCGGGTGCACGGGAATCTCCACCGCCCTGAGCTTCAGGCGCTCGAGGATCTGCAGGCTGGCGTAGAAGGCCGGCGACTCGATGGCGACCAGGTCCCCGGGCTCGGTCACGCACTGCAACCCCAGGTTCAGCGCCTCCATGGCGCCGCTGGTGATCACCAGCTCCTCGGGCGGCAGCGGCATCCCCTTCAGCGTGTAGCGCAGCACGATCTGGCGGCGCAGGTCGGCGTCGCCCGTCGTCATGTCGCGCAGCACGTCGCCGCCGCTCATCCCGCGCAGGCCCTTGGCCATGCTGCGGGCCAGCCGGGCGAGCGGGAACAGCTCCGGGCTGGGGAAGGCCGAGCCGAACGGCACGGTGTCGGGGTCCTGGAGCGAGTCGAGCACCGAGAACACCAGCTCGCTGACGGCCACGTCGGCGCTCTCCTGCCGGCGCGGCGTCATGCGCGGCTCGTGCAGCACCCGCCGGGCCTGCTCGCGCACGTAATAGCCGGAGCGCGACCTGGCCACGATCAGCCCGCGATCCTCCAGCAGGTAGTAGGCCTGGAAGACGGTGGAGTGGCTGATGCCGTACTGGCGACTGGCCTGGCGCACCGAGGGCACCCGCTCGCCCGGGGCCAGCACGCCCTCGCGGATCAGCTCGGCGATCCGGTCGGCGAATGTCTCGTAGCGTTTCATCGGCGGCTCGCGGCCCCGTCATCGAAGTGGCGGAAGGAAGAGCATTCCACCACGCCCGGCGCCGCGGCGGAAGGCCGGCAGGGGGCGTCACGACAACGCCCCGGCCAGGAAGGGCCGGGGCGTGGGGCTAGCCGATGGAGGCACGGCGCATCACTTGAAGCGTGAGCGGGCCTTCTCGAGGGAATCGCTCAGCGAGCTCCAGGCGCTTTCCGCGCCGGCCTTGAGGTCGTCCCAGGCGTCGTCGCTGGAGTCGCGCAGTTCGTCGAGCTTCTGGCGCATCTCGTCACGCCTGGCCTCGAGCTCGTCGACTTCCTTCTCGTGCTCGATGCGCTGGTCGGCCTCGGCGCTCCTGGCACGGGCCTTCAGCTTGTCCACCTCGGCCTGCAGCTCGTCCAGCTTGGCGCGCAGCTTCTGTTCGTAGGCATTCCGGTCGCTCATGGGAAGACTCCTTTCCGTGGGCGCGTGAATCACGATTCGCTCGTGCCCGTCGCGGGGCAACACGATGTGGTCGTTACAGGGTGGCATATCCCCCCCGGGAACTGGCAAGGTCGCGCGTACCGGCATATGTCCCGTCGGTGCCGTGCGGCGCCGACCCTCCACTGACCATCAGCCCGGCGAGCCTGGCGGAGGTATCATGAAGTCTCTTACGAGCACGAGGTTCGCAATTCTCGGGGCGGCGCTGGTCGCGATCAGCTACGGCCTGGCGCGCTTCGCCTTCGGCCTGTTCGTGCCGCAGATCCGCGACGCGCTGGAGCTCACGCCCTACGCCATCGGCATCATCGGCGCGCTGCCGCTGATCAGCTTCCTGCTGTCCACGGTGGTCGCGCCCTTCATCACCGACCATCTCGGCGCCCGCAACACGGCGGTGCTGTCCGGCCTGTTCGGCGTCGTCGGCCTGGGGCTGATCAGCCAGGCCTCCGGCGCGCTGATGCTGGGCAGCGGCGTGTTCGCCTGCGGCATCTGCACCGGCCTCATGATGCCGGCCCTCTCGGCCGCCATGCAGGCGATGGTGAGGCGCTCGCTGCACGGGCGGGTCAGCTCGGTGATGAACGCCGGCACCAGCATCGGCGTGATCGTCGCCGTGCCCACGGTGCTGTTCATGGTCGGCGCCTGGCGGCTGGCCTATCTCTCGTTCGCGATCTGCACCGCCATCGGCGTGATCGCCGCCTGGTGGTTCCTGCCCTCGGTGTCGCGCATCGTGCCCTCGAACGCCGCGCCGCCGCCGCCGCTCCCCGAACTGCCTTGGTCGCGGCTGGTGCGGCTGTCGCTGTTCTCCTTCGTGATGGGCTTCGTTTCGTCCGCCTACTGGATCTTCGCGCCCGACCTGGTCGTCACCCTCGGCGGCCTGCCGCCGGCCTCCACCGGTTGGCTGTGGCTGGCGGTGGGCATCGCCGGTCTCGGCGGCGCCGTGGTGGCCGACCTGGCCGACCGCAACAACCCGCCGATCACTCACGCGCTGATGCTGATGATGCTGGCCGCCAGCCTGGCGCTGCTTGCGGCCAGCCCCGCCCAGACGCCGCTGGCGGCGTTCTCCGCGCTGGTCTTCGGCCTGGCCTACATGAGCCTGACGGGGCTGTATCTGATGACCGGCATCCGCCTGCTGCCGGGCCGGCTGTCGGTGGGGCCGGTGCTGCCCTTCATGGCGGTGTCGCTGGGGCAGGCCACCGGCTCGCCGGTGGTCGGCGGGCTGGTCAATGCCTTCGGCTATGCGACGGCGTTCTCCATGTTCGCCGCGCTGGGCATCCTGGTGGCCATCCTGTCGCCCTTCTATCCGGGCCATATCGAGCAAGCGGACGAGGACGCGGAAGCCGAGGAGGATACCGGCCTGCAGGCGGCCTACGACCAACAGCTGCAGAACGAGGAGGGCGAGCCGCTGGAGGATCCGGAAGAGCCGCAAGAGTCGCAAGAGTCGCAAGAGCAGGAGGCGCCTGCCGAGGCGTCCGCCGATACCGCTTCCGAAGAAGGGCCGGCGGAGCACGCTCGCCAGAGTGCCCGGTAACGCCTCTGGCGATCCGCGCGGCCTCGGGGCTCGCGACGAGAGGTCGCGTCAGCCGCCGGGGGGCGGCTGACGACAACGGCCGGCCCGTGCGCCTCACTCGGGCAGGCGCAGTTGCTGCAGCAGGGTCTGGCGGGCGTGGGCGACCCGCGCCTGGCGCAGGGCCTGCGGCCTCCATACCAGGTAGTAGTGGATCTCGTGGGTGCCCACGGGGGAGGCGATCTCGGCCAGCTCGCCCCGGGCCATCTGCTGGCGGCAGAGGTACTCCGGCATCACCGACCAGCCGAAGCCCTGCATGAGCAGCTGACGCTGGGCCCTCAGGTCCTGGTTGACCACGTAGGGCACCAGGTCGTCGGCGCCGATCCGGTTCTTTTGCAGCCAGCGCTCGATCATCGACAGTTCCAGGTCGTAGGCCAGCAGCGGGGTCTCGCGGATGTCGCCGGCGAAGTCGTCGGACGCCGCCAGCCTTGCCGCCACCGCTGGCGCGGCCACGGGCAGTACCCGGCTGGTGAAGAGCGGCTCGCTCTTCAGGCGGCCGTCGACCACCGGGTGAGCCGAGATGCCCAGGTCGCAGTGGCCTTCCAGCAGCATGCTGGTCACCATGTCGCCGCCACCGCTATGCAGGCGCACCCTCACGCCCGCCTCGAGCAGCGGCAGCAGCCGCTGGCCGAGAATCTCGGCCATCACATCGGCATGCCCGACCAGCTGCAGCACCCCCGAGATATCCATCGACCGGGCCCTCGCCGAGGCCAGGGCGGCCTCGGCGGCGTCCAGCTTGTCGCCGATGTCCATGGCCAGCGCCTCGGCGGCGGCGGTCGGCGTCACGCCGGTCGGCGAGCGCTCGAACAGCGGCCGGCCGACGGCGACCTCGAGCCCGGCGATGTGCTGCGAGACGGCGGGCTGAGTGAGATTCAGCGCTCGCGCCGCGCCGCTGATGGAGCACTGGCGATACACCTCGATGAAGGTGCGCATGCGGGTCAGGGACATGGCCGATCCATAAATTTTCTTATGACCCCGGCAGCCTAGCATTGTTACCCCTCCGACACCCGTCAGGCCTAGGATGCCGACATCGAACGTCATCCACGCCCCGACGGCAGGAGGAATCATGTCCAGCGAGAACACGCGCCACGATCTGCTCAAGGTCCTGAACAGCATGAAGCAGCGCCAGGCCGCGGCCGGCACCGCCGACGCGGCGCTGCGCAAGGATCGCCTGCAGCGCGGCATCCGCCTGATCCGTGACCACCACGAGGCGCTGATCCAGGCGATGAGTGACGACTTCGGCCATCGCAGCCACTTCCAGGCCGGCTCCTCCGACCTGGCCGGCAGCATCAAGATGCTGCAGCACGCCATCGACCACGTCGACGAGTGGATGCAGGCCGAGACCGCGGAAGCCCCCGACCCCGGCATGACCACCGAGATCCACTATCAGCCGCTGGGCGTGGTCGGCGTCATCAGCCCCTGGAACTTCCCGATCAATCTGGCCTTCGGCCCGCTGGCCGGGGTGTTCGCCGCCGGCAACACCGCCATGCTCAAGCCCTCCGAACTGACGCCGAGGACCTCCGATCTGCTGGCCGAGCTGATCGGGCGCTACTACGGCCCCGAGGAGTTGGCCGTGGTGCTGGGCGAGGCCGACGTGGCCCAGGCCTTCAGCACGCTGCCGTTCGACCACCTGGTGTTCACCGGCAGCACCGCGGTGGGCCGCCACGTGATGCGCGCCGCCGCCGACAACCTGGTGCCCGTGACGCTGGAGCTCGGCGGCAAGTCGCCGGTGCTGGTGTCCCGCGAGGCCGACCTGACCAAGGCCGTGGAGCGCACCCTGACCGGCAAGACCTTCAACGCCGGACAGATCTGCATCGCGCCCGATTACGTGCTGCTGCCGGAAGAGCAGACGCGGGACTTCACCGCCCTGGCCCGGGACTTCCTCGCCCGCAGCTACCCGAGCGTCCAGCACAACGACGACTACACCGCCATCGTCAGCGACCGGCACTACCAGCGGCTGATCTCGCTGCTGGAGGATGCCCGCGAGAAGGGCGCCGAGATCGTCAACCTGGGGCCCGAGGACGAGCCGGCCTACCGGGAAGACAGCCGCAAGATCGCCCCGCACCTGGTGATCGGCGCGACGGATGACATGGCCATCATGCAGGAGGAGATCTTCGGGCCGCTGCTGCCGATCCGCACCTACGACCAGGAGCGTGAGGCGGTGGCCTATATCACCGGCAACCCGCGCCCCCTGGCGGCCTACTACTTCAGCGAGGACGCCGAGGCGCAGCGGGCCTTCGCCGAGAGCACCATCTCCGGCGCGCTGGTGGTCAACGACGTGATGGCCCACGTGTCCATCGATTCGCTGCCGTTCGGTGGCGTCGGCCCCTCCGGCATCGGCGCCTACCATGGCGTGCACGGCTTCCGCCGCTTCTCCCACGCCAAGCCGCTGGTGGTGCAGAGCGAGGAAGGCCAGGGCAACCTGCGGCTGCGCGCGCCCTATGATGACAAGTACGCCGAGCTCAAGGCCCTGCTCGAGGGCTGAGCCTGCCGCGCGACCGCCGAATGACACGACCGAGAGGTGACCGATGAAGATCCTGATGGTGCTGACATCCCACGACGCGCTGGGCGACACCGGCCACAAGACCGGCTTCTGGCTCGAGGAATTCGCCGCCCCGTACTATGCATTCCGTGACGCCGGCGCCGAGCTGGTGCTGGCCTCGCCCGAGGGCGGCCAGCCGCCGCTGGACCCCAACAGCGAACTGCCGGACTTCCAGACCCCGGCCACCGAACGCTTCCGCGAGGACGCGCAGGCCCAGCATGCCCTGGCCGGCACCGTGCGCCTGGACGAGGTGAACGAGGCCGACTTCGATGCGGTGTTCTACCCGGGCGGCCATGGCCCGCTGTGGGACCTGGCCGAGTCGCGCACGTCGATCGAGCTGATCGAAGCCTTCGAGCGCGCCGGCAAGCCGATCAGCTTCGTCTGCCACGCCCCGGGCGTGCTGCGTCACGTGAAGGCCGCCGATGGCGCCCCGCTGATCCGGGATCGCCGGGTCACCGGCTTCACCAACGGTGAGGAAGCCGGCGTCGGCCTGACCGAGGTGGTGCCGTTTCTGATCGAGGACGAGTTCCAGCGCCTGGGCGCCCGCTACGAGAAGGGCGAGGACTGGCAGTCCTACTGCGTCGAGGACGGCCGCCTGATCACCGGCCAGAACCCCGCCAGCTCCGAGGCCGTGGCCCGGGCCCTGCTCAAGCGGCTGGGGTGACCGCGGGGCCACGCGGCCCCGCGCTTTCCCGGGGCCGCGTCCGAGGGCGCGGGCCAGCGCCTTCCTTGCCGGCGCCGCGCCGCCTCACTGGTACTTGTGCTGCCAGCCCTTCACCGCGATCTGCTCCTTGAGCAGGTCCAGCATGTCCACCAGCACCTGCTCGGTGATCCGTTCGGTCTCGGGGTCGGTGCGCAGCCAGGCATCGAAGCCGCTCTCGGCCAGGTGTTCCACCAGGGCGGAGAACTCCGACGACTTCAGCCCCGCCAGCGCCTCGTCGACCAGGTGGCAGGCCAGGTCGGAGAGCGAGGCCTCGAGCCCGCGGGTCAGCGGGCCGCCCATCGGCAGGCGCGCGAGCCGCCTGAGCTCCGGGCTCTCGGCCAGGGTGCGGCCGACCAGCCCGCGCACGTAGCGCAGGGTGTCGTCGCGGTTGCGGTCGTAGGCGTCGCCGGCCATGGCCTCCAGCCGCTGGCTGATCTCGCGGATCAGCGCCTGCTTGCGCGGCTGCACCACCCGTTCGATCACCGGCGCCGAGAGCCCGTCGCCGGCGCGGATCTCCTGCTGCACGTTGTCGAGCATGCGGATGGCGATGCGGTCGGTGAGCTCCTCCAGCAGGATGTCGTAGTACTTGGCGGCCACGCCGTAGAGGTACCAGCGGCGCACGTCGATCAGGCCCATGCGCTGCAGGCGGTGCAGCAGCGAGATCACGCGCAGGATGCGCAGCAGCCGGAAGCCGCCCAGCGGGATGCAGCCGAGCACGTCGTACCAGTGCACGAAGGGGTAGAAGAACCAGCGGTGGTAGTGGCGCTCGGCGATGGCCACCGCCCAGCCCAGCAGCACGTCGAGCAGGAAGATGCCGACGAACGCCAGGTCGACGGTGAGGAAGTTGGCGTGGATGTGCCGTTCGTAGGCGCCGTGCAGCCCGGGGGCCACGGCCTCGAAGGCGGCGTTCAGCGGCGGCAGCAGGAACAGGCTGTCGAACAGCAGCAGCCCCAGGTTGGCGATCACCAGCGCGATGATGAACAGATCCCACACCAGGTGGGCCCGTTCCAGGGCGGGCGAGGTCGTGCGCGTGGCAGGCATGGCGCCTCCTTGAGCTCGATGCCGAAGGGTCGCCTCTCATCCTAAAGCCTCGATCCCTCCTCGGCACCCCGGGCGTCTCCAACGACGGCGCCGCCGCCGGGCACTCGGGGAACGGCCGTGCCCGTGCCGTCAGGCGCCGCCTCGCCACTCCCGAAGCAGGCGGCTCACCAGCTCGCCGGCGGGGAGCTCGCGCGCCAGCGGCGCGCCCTGTCCGGCCCAGTGCGCCGCGAAGTCATGATCGCCGCGCTCGGCCGCCGCCGCGTTGAGCCGCTTGGCCGCGTCGTACGCCAGCGGATAGGCGGGCGGCCTGACCCTGAGCGTTGCCCCGGTCGTGGCATCGGGCGTGGCCTCGGCATGGCGCATCAGGCGATTGAGGATGCCGCGCGCCGGGCGCCCGGATAGCGCCGTGGTCATGCGGGTCGTCTCGGCGCGCTCGCTCTTGAGGGCCACGCGGTAGCCCTCGTTGGCCGCCGATTCCGGGCACAGCAGGAAGGCCGTTCCCAGCTGGGCGGCGCAGGCGCCCAGCGCCAGGGCCGAGCGGATGCCCTGGCCATCCATGATGCCGCCGGCCGCGATGATCGGCAGGTCCATCTCCCTGACCAGCCGGCGAACGAGCACGGCGGTGCTCAGCCGCTCATCGTCCGCCGCCGGATCGAAGCAGCCACGGTGCCCGCCCGCCTCATCGCCCTGGGCCACGATGGCGTCGACGCCCGCTGCCTGGATCTCTCTCGCCTCCCGCAGATTCGTCGCCGTCGCCAGCGTGTAGATGCCGGCCTCGCGCAGCGCGCGTATCCGCGCCTCGGGCGGCAAGCCGAAGTGAAAGCTGACCACGGCGGGGCGCGTCTCGAGCAGCATCTCGAAGGCCGCCTCGTCCTCCACGAAGCTGCGGTAGATCTCGTCGAGCCCCGCCGGCGGCTCGCGATCGTATGCCCGGAACAGCGGCGCCAGGTGCGACAGCCAGGCCGCCTCCCGGGCCGGGTCGCGCACGGCGGGCGCATGGCAGAAGACGTTGACGTTGAACGGGCGGGGCGTCAGCGCCCGGGTGCGCTCGATCATCGCCCTAGCCTTATCGACGCCGCTGGCGCCGATGCCCAGCGAGCCCAGGCCGCCGGCATTCGACACGGCCGCCGCCAGCGCCGGCGTGGCCACGCCGGCCATGGGCGCCTGGAGGATTGGCTGGATGCCCAGCCGGTCGGTCAGGGGATTCAACGATGTCATGGGAATGGCCTCCACGAGTGCGGGATACGGTGGCGTCGGTTGACAGCAGTGGGCGGCATGGCGTCTTTTATCGGCGCGCCAGCCGCCGCGACGTCGCCCGAGCGCCGGGCCCTTGTCTCGACCCGGCCGCCACGAGGCGGCGCACGACGCCATGGCGGATAGGGAACAAGAAACAGGGGAGTGTGGGATGTACGTCGAGAGTGTGGAAAAGGAAGACTACCGCGAGCTGCTGGAGGTCTGGGAGGCCTCGGTCAGGGCAACGCACGACTTCCTGCGGGAAGACGACCTGCTGGAACTGAAGCCGCTCATCTATGAGCAGTATTTCGGCGCCCTCGACCTGACCTGCGTCAAAGGAGAGGGCGGTGACATCCTGGGCTTCTGCGGCGTGCAAGGCGGCAAGATCGAGATGCTGTTCGTCGCGCCCCAGGCGCGCGGCGCCGGCATCGGCGCCTTGCTGCTGGATGACGCGGTGGCCGCCCAGGACGCCTCCCGGGTGGACGTCAACGAACAGAACCCGCAGGCGCTGGGCTTCTACCGCCACAAGGGGTTTTCCGTCACCGACCGCTCGCCGCTCGACGGCTTGGGCAAGCCCTATCCGCTGCTGCACATGGCGCTGGTGCCCACGCCGTGACGCGCCGCGCCCCTGGCCTCGACGGTGACGCCTCAGCCCGGTAACAAGCTCTCGCCGAGCGCCTCGCCCAGCCTATCCACCGCGGCGGCCAGCCTCTCGTCGATCACATGGAGATACTCCGTCCAGTCGTCGACGTGGTTGAGCTCCGCCTTGCCGTCCGAGATGCCGCGCAGCACCACCAGCGGCACGCCGAAGCGGGTGCAGGCGCGCAGGCAGGCGTAGCTCTCCATGTCCACCATGTCGGCGGCGATGGCGGCATAGGCCGCGCCCGAGACGATGTTGGCGCCGGTGGAGAGCGACGCCTCGGGAATCCCGGGAATGCGCAGCGGCAGGGGCAGGATGTCCGGCAGGTCGAGGAAGGGCGTGACGCCCTTCTGGAAGCCGAGCGGCGAGGCGTCCATGTCGCGGTAGGCCACCGAGGTGGCCTGGTAGACCTCGGTCTGCTCCAGCGCCCGGCTGCCCGCCGAGCCCAGCGACACCACGAGGTCCGGCCGTTGCCCGCGCGCCGCAAGCTCCGCCAGCGCCGCGGTGAGCTCCACCGCCGCCTCCACCGGCCCCACGCCGGTCATGAAGGGCGTGAAACGCTCCCGCAGATGCGGGCCGTATTCCGCGTCCGCCGCCATCACGAACAGCACGGAGCGGCCGCCGAGCGTGGTCAGCGGCGCCGGTGCGCGTGGTGTCTGGTTCATCCCCAAGTCTCCCGCAGCTATAAAGGCCACCATCATGGCGGGCAGAGGCGTTGGCGCCAAGCGGGCGAGGGCTTGAGAGAAGCGAGAGGGTCGTTCCCGCAAGATCGATCTAGATCAAAAGCCGAAGTGAAATTGTCACCAAGCGGTGACATTCTTGATCCCTCGTTCTAGGCTGAGTGATCAGCCAACCAGCAAGGGACTGCCATGGCCGATCACTCCACCGAATCCCGTATCACTTTGCATCCGCATTCCCGGCGCGTGCGCATACGTGCTGGCGACACCCTGATCGCCGATACCTGCAACGCCATCGAACTGCGCGAGAAAGGCTATCCACACCGCCACTACATCCCGAAAGAGGATGTGGATATGGCGAAGCTGTCGATTTCCTCCACCGTCACCCACTGCCCGTTCAAGGGCGATAGCACTTATTACTCCCTGCCCGATATCGCCGATGTGGCCTGGAGCTATGAACGGCCTAACGATGAGGTTCAGGCGGTTGCCGGGAGGTTGGCGTTTGATACGGACAAGGTGACGGAGATTGTGGAATGACACGCCAAAAGTGCTCCATTACGGCTTTCGTAGGAGCGCAGCCTGCTGCGCGAGGGGATGGTGGCTTCTGGCTTAATCCCGATGCCCAGGAAATAAAGCCGGCGCGTTCAAGTCAATAAATGAGCCGGCTATCTAATTCCTGTTAGCACCACTACAAGGAGGTGTCGAGATGCCTGATAGATTAGAACTCACGAAAAACTCCCAATTTTACACTCCAAAAGTTGAGATAATCGATGAAGTTATTGAAGATATTCTCAATGAAGCATCAAGCAACATTGATGAAGATGCGGGCTTTATCATTGATGTTTTTAGACAAGAGAAAAGCGTTGAAGAGCATGAACTGAACTATATATACTCAATTAAAGTATTTCCTTCAGTTAGGCCAGTGTACTTTATTGATGAAGCCCTTGAAGACAAAATTCATGCATACATTATTTTAATTGAAATTGATGGGTATTTGGCTGTATTAAAGAAAAGCTGCTCAAGCATAACAGAAAAAATAAAAGAATACTTCAGCCTAGTAGGTAGTAGTGAGCTTGGCAAAACATTTGGAGACAATGCGGAATATCAAAAACTTGCGTTAAGGAATATGACTATTTCAGATAAGGCTCTAAGATCTAGATCTTATGAAGCAGCGGATCTGAAAGGTCTATTATCAACTCATGCGGCCGGGAGGTCTATACCGTTCTACTTGAAGATAAGGCAAGGTTCTTCTATTAAATCAATTTCTGGTACTGGACGTGTTGTTGAATCTTCACAAAGAAAATCAGTTGATGATATAGCTGTTTGGATAAAAAGCCAAATACAATTACTGGAATCAGCCAGTGAGAATGAATTCCTTGACTCTTTCGCAAAGAAAGTAGAGTTGCAAGAGGTTTTGTCTGAATGTGAGCCAAACGCAATACTAATTGAAAGCTCACTTCTTTATGAAAGAATAAAAAGCGATTCTTTACCTCTGAAATATAGAAGTAAGAAAGGAAGCAATATACTTGTTTCTGAGCGAGTGACAAACAAGCTGTTCTCAGAGCTGGAAAAAGTTTATGAAATTGATAGCGAAGATAAAGTCATAGGAAGAGAGGGCTGCTCAAAAATACGTAGAAATGAAAAAACATTAACAATAAGTTCAAAGATGCTCACCAAATTCCGAGTTATTGAAAATGGAAAAGACATACCATTACAGAAGTATATAGTGAAAAATGGTTTCTATAGTATAACTTTCACAGACCCAAAGTATATGTATTTCATGGGGGCATGCTTTGAGGATCAATCTGGAGTCTCAGAAATAAATAGCATTCTCGATATATTGCAGCCTCAGGCAAATATGGGGGGAGTTACGTCAGAAAAAGGTACATTCTCTACTACACATACAAACTTCGATGTAGACTCTATGTTTTATCTCGTTGAGGATGCACATAAAAATGATGATTACATATTTTGTGATGATCTTGGAATAGAATGGGCTGATCATATCACTTTGAATCTTTCAGAATCATGCATTTCATTTGTTCACTCTAAGCATGGAAGCCCTACTACATCTGCTAGTAAGTTGCATGATGTCGTGGGTCAAGGGATAAAAAACCTAGGCAATATGTTTTTTACTCATCAGCAGTTATTAGAAAGAGTAAATGGTAAGTTTTCTGATCTGTACAGTAATGGCAGTGTAAATACCCAAATAACAAGAACAAGAAAAGGAAGTGCCGCATCTATTGGTGGGGACTTAGAAAACCTTCTGAAAGATTATCAGCTTCATAGGAAATGTATCTTATGTTGCTCCTTTATATCAAAATCAAGTATAACAGCTGAATTCTCGAAAATCCAAAATAATCAAAGCGTACCAGGTCACATAACCCAGCTTCTATGGATTATTTCTTCTTTTGCACATGCAGCGCGAGATATGCATGCAATACCAATCATTTACTGCTCGCCGTAGTGATAGCAAGTGCATCAAATGGATAATCGGGGTCTACCCCGTTTCCCGCTGCTTTTTGATACAGAAAAAATAGAAAAGGGAAGGTAGTGTATGGGGAGTTATCATAATGATCAGCCTATTAGCGGAGAAGAAGAGAGCCCCGATCTTTTAAGTAGAAAATCGTTTTCTGAGCGTTTAGCGAGCGTGCTTCTAGTCGCTCCCGGTGATGATTGCATGACGGTATCTCTTGAGGGCGATTGGGGCTATGGAAAAACTTCAGTAATCAACCTTGTTAAAAAAACATTGTCACAACAGGAGAATAGTCCTGTTATAGTAGAATACAATCCATGGCTGGCAGGAAAAGCAGAGGCTTTAGTACAAGATTTTTTGGTTCAGTTTTCCGCGCAGCTCAATATCCCCGATAGGCCAAAAGAAGGGCTGAGAGCCTCTAAGGAGTTATTGGCGTACTCAAAACTGTTTAACGTTATGAAATTCATTCCTGGCGTGGAGCCGTGGGCTTCAACTGTTCAAGGAGTTTTTGGAGCTGTTGGTGGTGCTACTAAAAAAATTAGCAAGTTAAAAGAGCTTGACCTACTAGGAAGAAAGAAGAAGATAAATGCTCTTCTAAAGAGCCTAGGAGTATCAATAGTCGTCGTTATTGATGATATCGACCGATTGGCACCTGATGAGGCTTTTCAAGTAATTAGATTGGTAAAGGCTGTAGCTGATTTTCCCGGGACATCTTTTTTGTTGTCCTTCGATCCCTCATATCTTGCAAGCTCACTTGAAAAGCAGGGTATTGATAATTCAAGTCAGTATATAGATAAAGTGGTTCAGTTAAGGATTCCTTTGCCTCTTATAGCTCATCGTGATCTTCAAAACTTGGCTGATATTGAACTTAGAAATTTGTCAGATAAATCTTTAACTGATAGCTTTGAGCGTGATCAAGAAAGGTTGAGCTATTTGTATCATCGGTATGCCAAACATATAATACGTAGCCCGCGTGAGCTAAAAAGGATATTCAATCATCTGCGTTTTGTACTGGCTCAGACCGAAGGTAAGGTGTGCTTTACTGATTTGTACTGCCTTTCCATTTTGGCTATAAAAAGCCACGGTGTATATGAGTCTATAAAGTCCTCTCCTGAGTTTTATGTCGGTCAGAAGTTTGGCGGTGATCTTTTTTTTGAAAGCCGGGAAAAGGTTATAGAAAAAAGCAAGGAAGAGCGAGAGTCCATTCTTACGAATTATCCTGAAAAGGATGCGCCATATATAAGGGGGATTCTAAAAGAGTTATTTCCACTTCTCGATGACGTAGGGTATTCAATGTACGGCACCGATTACGATCAGTGTGGTCGGGTCGCGTCAGAAAAACGGCTATACACTGCTCTTCACTATCAGGTTCCACCTGGCTTGGTGTCAGATACGGAGATAGTTTCATTCCTAACCGGTGCGATCGATCGTGAAGAGTACTTGAGAGAAGCAATTTCGGAAGACTTTGTTGAGAGATTGTTCGAGCTCCTGAATCATAATATTGATAAAGCTGAATACGATGACGCAACTCTTTCCCTAAAAGCCATATACAATGTCTTTCTTGATTCCGAGTATTTGAAAGTTTTTGAAGACAGGGTGCATGGTTTTTTCGGATTTGATCCTTATCGAAACGTAATGTGGTTAACGTTTTCAGTTATTGAGAAAACGGAGAATAAAGAGGTTTTGCTTTTCGAGTTGCTTGAAGATAGACAAGCACTTCCTATTACGGCAGATGTGGTACGTCGCTTGTTGTTGCAGCTAGGAAAAATAGAGACAGACGACCCGCGGTTAAAGCAAGAGCAATGGCTCTCAGAAGAGAAAAGCGAGAAATATATAGATCGTTGGTCTGATTTGGTCATGTACCAGTTGCTGGAAGGGAGTCTTGTGGACTCTATTCATGCTTCGCATGTTTATTTTGTGTTTCGTCGTGCATCTAAAGAAAAAGCCGAGCAGGTTTTTAGTAGATGGCTAAGTGAAGAGTCGGGATTGGAGAAAGTGGCGAAGCTAATAGGTCGATGTGGTAGTGATTCAACTAATGGCCCGTATGCAGAAATTTCTGAAGAATCACTGTCCGGTCTATTAGACTATCAGTTGCTTAGAAAACTTGCTGGCAAAAAGATTAAAGGTTCGGGGGGTAATCTTTCAGCATACTTTAAGGCTGTGTATAAAAGTATTTTAACAGGAGAAAAGTACTACCTTAATGATGCCTCTAAGGGTGAAGGATTCTAATGCTATTGGTAATCAAGTAGACATAGAAAACGGTGGGGTGATCCTGCCAGAGATGGGTGTTACATCAGAATATTTCTAACGTCTGTTTCCGGCCTAAAGCTGAACTAGACATTTGCTTTAATAAGGGAGCCGAAGCTCATCAACTCCCCAACCCACTCACCCGCATCACTCGCCGCTGCGCCGCGTCCATCAGCAGGCCGCGGCCGGTCTCCACCAGCGTCAGCCAGTGGCGGGCGCGGGTGATGCCGGTGTAGACCAGTTCCCGGGTGAGGATGGGGTTCGGCGCGTCGGGCAGCACCAGGGCGGCGTGGGTGAACTCCGAGCCCTGGGACTTGTGCACCGTCATCGCGAACACCGTCTCCACCGCCTGCAGGCGCGAGGGCAGCACCCACTTGATGCGGTCGGTGCCATCACCGGCGGGGAAGGCCACCCGCAGCAGGCGGCTGCCGTCGCCAAGCGCATTGTTCGGGCGCTGTGAAGAGTGCATTGCATCCGGGCGTGGCATGTCCAGGGTGATGCCGATATCGCCGTTCATCAGCCCCAGGCCGTAGTCGTTCTTCGTCACCAGCACCGGGCGGCCGGGATACCACCGCTGGCGGCCGTCCTGGCTGTCGATCAGCTTTTCCCGCTCCAGCGCCTGGCGCACCCGCTCGTTCAGGCCTTCCACGCCCCAGGGGCCGCGGCGCAGCGCGCACAGCAGCTGGAAGTCGCCGTGGGCGGCTAGCACCTCTCTTGCCCAATCATCGAAGGCGTCCTGATCCGCCTCAATCGCCGGGCGCCGCTCGGCCATAGTCGTGAGGAAGTGGCGATAGCCCACCGGCGGCGCGATGGCGGCGCGGGCGCCGGGCTGATGGTGAGCGAAGCGCTCGGGGCAGCCGGTCACCGCCAGGCGGGCCAGGCCGCGCTCGTCGTCGGCGGAAAGCTTCTGGTGCGAGAGGTCCGCGAAGCCGGCGCTCAGCGCGTCGCCAATCGCTTTGCGCTTGGCCGCGGGCTCGTCCTCCAGGTTGATCGCGGCGGCCAGCTGGCCGATGCCGCTGTCGGCGGTGAAGCGGTGGCTGACGCGCAGCATGGCGATGGCCTGGTCCAGCGGCTGGCCGTCGGCGTCCCGCGTCTCCGTGGGCAGCGGCTGGCCGGTGGCATCCCTCAGCCACTCGGCGGTGGCCGGGGTGTAGTGGCCGCCCTCGGCCCGGGCGCACAGGTCGCCGAGCACCGAGCCGGCCTCCACCGAGGCGAGCTGGTCCTTGTCGCCGAGCAGCACCAGCCGCGCCCGGGGCGGCAGCGCCTCAAGCATCGCGGCCATCATGCCCACGTCCACCATCGAGGCTTCGTCCACCACCAGCACGTCCAGCGGCAGCGGGTTATGGCGATCGTGGCGGAAGCGTCGGGTGTCCGGCCGCGAGCCGAGCAGCCGGTGCAGTGTGCTGACGTCCTTCGGAATCACCTCGCGCAGCCGCTCGGGATCGTCGGCCAGGCCGTCGAGGTCGAGCCGCGCCACCTGGCCGGCGATGGACTCGTTGAGCCGGGCCGCGGCCTTGCCGGTGGGCGCGGCCAGGCGAATGCGCAGGGGCGGTGCGCCGTCCGCTTCGCTTTCCTCGTCTTCGCTATTGCCCATGGCCAGCGCCTGGAGCAGGGCGAGCAGGCGCACCACGGTGGTGGTCTTGCCGGTGCCGGGGCCGCCGGTGATCACCGCGAAGCGCGAGCGGCCGGCCAGGGCGCAGGCGGCCTTCTGCCAGTCGATGGCTGGCGGCGCATCGCCCCGCTCGGGAAAAAGCGCATCGAGGATCGGGCGCAGGCGGGCCGCGTCCGGCGCCTCGTCGTTCTCCCTACTGCCGAGCCGGGCGAAGATCCGGCTGTGGATATCCTGCTCGTGCTGCCAGTAGCGGCGCAGGTAGAGCCGCGGGCGCGCATGGGTGCCGGCGAGCACCAGCGGGGTGCTGCCCGGGCCCTCGGCGACGAGCTCGGGCTGGGCCAGCGCGGCGCGCCAGGCGTCGAGCTCGAGCGAGGCCATCACCCGGCTCGGCAGCGGCGGCGGGTCCTCCAGGCTGTCGCCCTCCGGCGGCAGCGAGAGCGCCAGGTCCGGGGTGGCCAGCGTCTGGGCCAGGTCCAGGCACACGTGGCCGCGGCCGAGCTGGTGGCTGGCCAGGGCCGCCGCCAGCAACAGCAGGGGTGAGGCCTCACTTACCCCGTTGGCCACCGTCGCCTCGCGATGCAGGAAGGCGGCGAAGGCGCGGTCCAGCGAGCGCAGCCAGCCGCGCGCCACCCAGCGGTCGAGCAGGGCGAACAGCGCCGCGTGATCGGCCAGCGCATGTTCGGGCGCTTGAATCAGCGCCTGTGCGGCAACTTCGTTGGGAATATCCGGGGTCATGGGTTGGCCTCCTCGGCGGCGCGGAACAGGGCATCGAGCGCGAGGATCAGCTCGCTGGGCGGGCGTTCGGCGTGCACGCCGCGGGAGGGCGCGCGGGTGCCGCGCAGGAAGACGTAGAGCGCCCCACCCAGGTGGCGCTCGATGTCGTAGTCCGGCAGCCGGGCCTCGAGCAGCCGGTGCAGGGCCAGCAGGTAGAGGCAGTACTGCACGTCGTAGCGCTTCTCGAGCACGGCCTCCGCCATCGCCGCCTCGGTGTAGGCGGCATCGTCCGCGCCCAGGTGGTTGGACTTCCAGTCGAGCACGTAGAAGCGCCCCTCGTGTTCCACCACCAGGTCGATGAAGCCCTTGAGCATGCCGTTCAATGTATCGGGCTCCAGCGCCGGCCGCGGCCGCCCGCCGAGTGTGTGAGCGCTTACTAGGGCGTCCATCCTGCGGGTGTTGACCCTGTGCGCGGCGAACCAGAACTCCAGCTCGACCCGGTAGCCGGCAAGCGCATCGAGGCTCAACGGTGCGGCCTCGCCATCGCCCGGCTTCGGCACCGGCAGCGGCGTGGTCAGTAGCTCCGGCAGCCACTGCGAAAGGGCGGCGATCTGGCCCTCCCAGCCGCGGCGGTTGGCGCGCCGGGCCAGGGTGTCGGCGCGCAGCGCGTCGTCCTCGGCCACCCGGGCGAAGCCTTCCTCGCCGGCCCATTCCAGCAGGCCGTGCAGGAAGGTGCCCGCCGAGGGCCCGCGGGGGAAGCGGTGAAGCGAGCCCTCGCTCACCGTGGCCGCGGCGGCATCGAAGGGCTCGTGGATCACCTCCATGGCGGTGGCCTCGTCGGCGGTGGTGGGCTCGGGCGACGGCTCGGCCTCGGCAGTCGATTCAGCTTCTTCGTCCGGCGTGGCGCCGGTGCGCAGCGCCGAGTAGCTGGCGATCCACCAGTGCTCGCGGATCGCCCGGGTGGGCGCGCGGGCCTCACCCAGCGGCGCGTCGTCGCCGGCGAGCTCGACCGGCGTGGCATCGGCCTCGGGGGCGTCCTGCACCGCGACCTGTTCGTGGTGATCGCTGCTGTTCTCGTCGGCCAGCGCTTCGAGCGCCGGGCGCAGGTTGTCGGGCGAGAGCGCCTCGCCCCCCTTGAGCAGATGGCCGATGGCGCTGCGCTCCATGGCGTCCAGCGGCGCCAGGCCGAGCCAGGTGGCGTGGCGGGCGCGGGTCAGGGCGACGTAGAGCTTGCGCAGATCCTCGCCCAGGCGCTCGTGGTCGGCGCGGGCGAGTATCGCCTCGTCGGCGGCAAGCGAAAGGCGCAGGTGGCCGTCGTCGTCGTGCCAGCGCAGCGGCAGGTCGCCCTGCTTCACCGGGCGGAAGGCGGCGATGAAGGGCAGGAACACCAGCGGGTACTCCAGGCCCTTGGACTTGTGGATGGTGACCACCTGCACCAGGTCGGCGTCGCTCTCCAGGCGCAGGCGGTGGGTGTCGGACTGCGCGTGCGGATGCGCGCGGGATTCGGCCAGAAAGCGTAGCAGGGCGTGCTCGCCGTCGATCTCTGCGCTGGCCTCCTGCAGTAGCTCGCCGAGGTGCAGGAGGTCGGTGAGCCGTCGCTCGCCCTCGGGCACCGCCAGCAGCCGGCCGGGCACGGCGAAGTCGGCCAGCAGCCGGTGCAGCATGGGCAGCACGCCGCGGCGCTGCCACTGGCGGTGGTAGTCGCGGAACTGCATCACCCGCGCCTCCCAGGCCAGCTCGTCCTGCTGGGGGCCGCCGTTCAGGGCGTCGAGCTCGGAAAGCGAGAGCCCCAGGCTCGGCGTGGCGAGTGCCGCGCGCAGGCAGCGCTCGTCGTCCGGCGCGGCGCAGGCGGCCAGCCACACCTCCAGCTCGGCGGCGGCCTCGGTCTCGAACACGCCCTCCTTGTCGGAGAGATAGACGCTGCGGATGCCGCGGGCCAGCAGGGCGGTGCGGATGGCGCGGGCCTCGCTGGCGTTGTTGACCAGCACGGCGAGGTCCGACGGCGCCAGCGGGCGCAGTTCGCCATCTTGGGTAAAGCCCGTCTGCCCGGCCTGGCCTTCACGCAGCAGGCTCGCCATCTCGGTGGCGCAGCGCGCGGCCAGCTCGGCCAGGTAGGCGCCCTTGGGCAGGGTGTCGTCGCTGGCCAGGTGCCAGAGCGTCAGCGCCGGCTGCGCGGCGCCGCGGCGCACCAGGGCGTCCTTCCTGCCGTTGGCGTCGACGGGGGCGAAGGGGACCGGGTTATCGTCCCCGCGGCGGAACAGGAAGGCGCCGGATTCACCCTGCTCGGCGTGGGCGAACACCCGGTTCACGGCCTCGACCATGGGCGTGGCGGAGCGGAAGTTGGTGCCCAGCGTGACGTGGCGGCCGGCGGTGTCGCGCCGGGCCTGGAGGTAGGTGTGGATATCGGCGCCGCGGAAGGCGTAGATCGCCTGCTTGGGGTCGCCGATCAGCAGTACCGCGCTCTTGTCAGCGCCCGACGCCGCGCTATTTTCAGCGCCCGACGCCGCGCTATTTTCAGCGTCCGGAGCCGCGCTATCGCCTCGATTCGCCGCCATCTTATAGACCCGGTCGAACAGGCGGTACTGCACCGGGTCGGTGTCCTGGAACTCGTCGACCAGCGCCACCGGAAACTGCTCGCGGATGCGCGCGGAAAGCGTCTCGCCGGCCTCGCCCGCGAAGGCGGCGTCCAGCCGGTGCAGCAGGTCGTCGGGGCCGAGCTCGGCGCGGCGGCGCTGCACGGTCTCGCGGCGCGCGGCCATCCAGTGCACGGCGTGGGCGAGCAGGTCGGCGAACGGGTCGGGCAGCTCGGCGAGGCGCTCCGGCAGCTCGGCCAGGGCCTCCAGCGCCGGCAGGTTGGGGGCCGGCTCTTCCTTCCAGATCTCGGCGATGCCGTCCGGCGTCAGGCGCTTCCAGGCGGCCGGGGTGAGGTCGGGGCTCGCGAGTTCCGCGTCATGGGCCCAGTCGCGCAGGGCGGCGAGCCAGTTGGCGCGGCTCCTGGCGTTGAGCTTCTGGCCGTTGAACGCCTTGCGCTTGGCGGCGGCCTCCAGCAGCGCCTCCAGCTCGTCGAGCCAGACCGGCCAGGGCGCCTTCAGCTCGGCCAGCGCCGCGGCGCGCTGCTCGCGATAGTTGGAAAGCGCCTCGGCCGGCGGCGGGGCCACGGGCAGGGCGGCGGCGTGGGTGCGCAGCCGGGCGGCGGTGTCGTTGAGGACGTCCGGCGTGGTCCAGTAGCGGGCGACGATGGCCAGCGCCTCGGGGTCGAGGTCGTAGTAGAAGCTGCGCCAGTAGTCCCGGGCGATCTCGAGGTCCATCTCCGACTGGTCCAGCGCCATCTCCAGCGCGAACAGGCTGCCGCTGTCGAAGGCGTGCTCGCGCAGCATGCGGTGGCACCAGGCGTGGATGGTGGAGACCGCGGCCTCGTCCATCCACTCGGCGGCCAGCCGCAGCCGGCGGGCGCAGGTCGGCCAGCTCTCGCGGGGGTAGCTGTCGCGCAGGGCGAGCAGCGGATCGCTGCTCGGCGCTTCGTCGTTCGTGGGGAATTGGGGACAGACCCCGATTTCTCCGAAATCGGGGTCTGTCCCCAATTCCGGTTCGGCGAACAGGTCGCCGGTCTCGTTGGGAAACAGCTCGGGCGCGGCGTCGGCCGGCGGAAGTAGCGTCTCGGTCGCGGCATCGAGCGACGTAGAGAGCGAAAAGGCGTCCGCCGCCTCCACCAGCCGGGCGCGGATGCGGTCGCGCAGCTCCTGGGTGGCGGCGTTGGTGAAGGTGACCACCAGGATCTCCGGCGGCGTCAGCGGCCGCGGGAAGCTGGCCGCGTCCGCTTCATCGCGCGGGCCGAGCACCAGCCTCAGGTAGAGCAGGGCGATGGTGAAGGTCTTGCCGGTGCCGGCGCTGGCCTCGATCAGCCGGCTGCCGGTGAGCGGCAGCGCCACGGGATCGAGCCGAGGCGTCTCGGCCGCGTGCAGGGTTTCCGTCATCGTCATGCCTTGCCTCCCTGGCCCTTGCTCCCGTTCTTCCTGGTTTTCACCGCATCGTGAAGGGGCGCGTAAAGCGCCGCGGTCAGCTCGGTGAAGCGCCGGCCGGCGGCCTCATGGCGCACCAGACCTTCGAGGTCGCGCCACTGGCGGGCGAGGTACGGATCGCGGCCAAGCTCGCCATGGTCGCCGTTGAAGCCGGTGCCATGGAAGGCGGTGACGGCGGCCTTCCAGGCCTTGTGATCGGCTTCTTCCGCTTTCGCCTCGTCGCCGAAGACGCGGGCCAGGGCGCCGGGGTCGCCGCCCTTCTCGTGCCAGGCGAAGGCGGTGTCCCGGGCCAGCGGCAGGGGGGTGGCCATGCCGGCGCGCCAGGCGCGGGCGATGGCCTCCAGATGCGCGCGAGCGGTGCCGGCGTCCAGCGGTGCCAGGGTGCCGCCGCCGGCGCGGGAGAGCAGCACCGTGGTCATGGGGCCGAGGGTGAGCTGGCCGGCGAGGTGGGCGACCCAGGGGGCCAGCCAGTGCTTCCAGTGATATTTTCCCTTGTTGACCAGGCTGCTGGTCATCAGCACCAGCCGGGAGCGCTCGCCGTCGGCGTTCTCGCGCAGGCCGTCCAGCCAGTCCTCGATGTGCAGCGGGTCATTCGACTGTGGGCTCTGGTCGGTGGCGAGCGTCAGCGACACGGCGGCCGGCGTCTCCCAGGCGTGGGGCCAGGCCTCGAGCTGGTCGGCGTAGTCGCCGAGCAGGCCGTCCAGCGGCTCGACCAGGTGCTCGCGCATCAGCTCGGCGAAGCCGCCCATGGCGAGGCGGCCTTCGCGCTCCAGGCGTTCTAGGGTGTCGTGCACGGCGGGCATCGGCGGCTCGGCGGCATCGACGGCGCGGCGGCCGGCCTCGATCAGCGCCTGCTGCAGCTGCCAGTGGTCCAGGCCGTCCAGGGCGAAGGGCTCGTGGTCGGGGCTCTCCAGCGCCTCGCGCTCGAGATACACGCCGAGCCGGGTGGTGAAGAAGGCCTTCACCGGGTCCTTCATGAAGCCGCTGAGGCGCGACAACGTCAGCGCCGTGTCCACCTCGATCGGCGGCAGCTCGCCGTCGGCGGCGGCCTCCGGCGTCGGCCGGCCGTCGTGCACCGCCCGCCACTCGCGGGCATAGGTAAAGAGTTGAGCATTATCTGCGAAGTAGCTTCTGCTGAACGGCTGCAGCGGATGCTCGGTGGTCAGGGCGTCGACCAGGGCCTGGTCGGCGTCGTCCTCGTGCTCGTGGCCGGCCAGCCGCCAGCCGGCGGCCAGATGATCGCGCAGCTGGCCGAGCAGCACCGAGGGCGGTCGCGGCTCGTTGTCGTGGATGCTGCGGCCGACCCAGCTGACCATCAGGCTGTCGCGGGCCGAGAGCAGCGCCTCGAGGAACAGATAGCGGTCGTCCTCGCGGCGTGAGCGGTCGCCGGGGCGGTAGTCGTGGCCCATCAGGTCGATGTCCAGCGGGCGCTGCACCCGCGGGTAGTCGCCGTCGTTCATGCCCAGCAGGCACACGTGGCGGAAGGGGATGGCGCGCATCGGCATCAGGGTGGCGACGTTCACCGCGCCGGCCAGGAAGCGCTGGGAGAGGTTGGCCTCGTCGAGCTGGCCGAGCCAGTGCTCGCGCACCACCGAGAGCGGCAGCGCCTCGGTGAGGCCGGCGTCCTCGCTGGTTTCCTGCCAGGTCTCCAGGCCCTCCTCCAGGCGGCTCAGGGTGGCGAGGTCGGCCTCGTCCTCGGCGGCGAAGCAGGCGGCGAGCAGCCCGCGCAGGCGGCGGCACCAGGTGGGCACGTCGGCGGGCTCTGTGAGCGCGCGCCACTGGGCCTCGAGGGCGTCGAGCAGGTCCATCAGCGGGCCGGCGAGCGCCGCCTCCAGGCCGCCGATGTCGCCATAGGGCTCGATGTCGTGCCAGGGGCCGTCGGCGGTGTCGCCCACCGCGTAGCCCAGCAGCAGGCGGCGCAGGCCGAAGGCCCAGGTGTTGGCGGTGAGCCCGCCGGGCAGGTCGAGCCGGGCGCGCTGCTCGGCGTCGAGCCCCCAGCGGATGCCGGCGCCCTCGATCCAGCGGCGCAGCACCGGCAGGGCGTCGGCGTCCAGGCCGAAGCGGGCGCGCAGGGCGGGCACTTCCAAGAGGTCCAGCAGGTCGCTGACCGTCAGCCGGGCCTCCGGCAGGTGCAGCAGCGCCTCCAGCGCCACCAGCAGCGGCTGGCGATGGCGGCTGGTCTGGTCGGAGAGCGTGAACGGAATGTGGCGCGGGTCCTCCGGCGGCAGGCGGCCGAACACCGCCTGCACGGCGGCGGCGTAGGTGTCGATGTCCGGCACCATCACCAGCACGTCCCGCGGGCGCAGCGTGGGGTCGGCGTCGAAGGCGGCCAGCAGCTGGTCGTGGAGGATCTCGACCTCGCGCAGGGCGCTGTGGGCGACGTGGAAGCGCAGGCTGCGATCATGGGCCGGGTCCACGGCCGGCCAGGCCTCGCGGGTCTCCTGGGGCGGGCGCAGCTCGAGCACGTCGTCCTGCAGCTGCTGGAGCAGCCCCGGGGCCTCGCCGTCGGCAGGCGAGTCGAACAGGTCGATGCGCATCGCCTCGGCGTCGAACAGCGCCCGGTAGGCGTCCTGATCATCAAACTCGTCGAGCAGGCGCAGGTAGTCGCGGCCCTGCTTGCCCCAGGCGGCCAGCAGCGGCTGGGCGTGGAGGTGCAGCTGGGTGTCGTCGAGCGCGAGCGGCATGCCGGGGCGATGGCGCTGGCGCCGGCGGGCGGCCCGCAGCAGGTCCTTGTGCTCGATGATGTCCGCCCAGAAGTGGCGGCAGGGGTTGTGCACGCAGAGCAGCACCTGGGTGACCTTCGACACCGCGGCCAGGGCCTCGAGCGTCTGGCGGGGCAGCGAGGAGATGCCGAACACTACCACCCGGCGCGGCAGCCCGGCCGGTCGCGTTTCGGGCGTCAGTTCGCGGCAGGCCTCGAGGAAGCGGGTATGCACCCAGGCGCGGCTGGTGGCGAGGCCATCCTCGCCGATGTCGTCGCGAAGGCGCCGCCACAGCGCCGGCTGCCAGCGCTGGTCCTCGGCCAGCGGCCGGGCCTGGCCGCGGGCGTCGATCAGCTCGTCGCGGCCCTCGGCCCAGGCGGCCAGCCAGTCGGCGCGATAGACCTGATACTGGTCGAACAGGTCGGCCAGGCGCTCGGCCAGCTGGTGGCGCTTGCGGCGGTCCTCGTCGTCGGCCAGAAATCGCGCCAGCGGGGCGAAGGTCTCGTCGTCCGTGAGCTCCGGCAGCAGGCGCATCAGCCGCCAGATCAGGCGCGGCTTGTCCAGCGGCGAGGCCGGCGGCACGGCCTCGTTGCCCAGCACCGCGCGGTAGGCCTGCCACAGGTAGCGCGCCGGCAGGGTGACGTCCATCGCCGCGGCGATGCCGGCGCCGGCGGGCGGATCGGCGGCCAGCGCCAGCTTCAGCCACTGGCTGATGCCGTTGCTCTGTACCAGGATCACCTCGTCCTCGAGCGGCCCCAGCGGGTGATTGCGCAGCCATTCCACCGCCAGGTCGCGCAGCGCCTCCAGGCGATTGCCGTGGATCACCATGAAGCCGGGCGTCAGTTCGGTCTTGGCGGTGGCGAGCATGGCGAATCCTGCGCGGCGATGAAACGGAGTTCAATGGTGCCGCAAAACGCCGGGGGCATGAAGCGGGCCGAGGGCCGGATGAACCTCCGCGGCGGACACGAGTCGAGAAGGCATGCCGGCCTTGCCTGGCAAGCCCCGAACGCTCACCTGGCAGGGAGGCACCTTCACCATGAGCTCATCGACGCCGCTGACCACGCCGGACGGCCGCTATATCGTGGTCCGCGGCCGCCTGTGGCGATGTACGAATCCCGAGCTGCCCGAGGCGCAGCGTGAGGCGTGGGTGCGGCAACTGATGCGGGCCCGGCGCGGCGTGGCCCAGGCGAAGCGTGCGCAAGACCCGCAGGCCGAGCGCGAGGCTCGCGCTCGGGTCGACGAGGCAAAGCGGGCGCTGGGCGAGCGCGGGCCGGTGTGGTGGCGGGACGGCGCGCCGGATTACACCCGGTGCAAGGTCGAGAACACGCCCTATTCGGACTGGTATGCCGCGCTGGTTGACGGTTGAGGAGAGTGCCTATTCGTGGGGTCCCTTTCGAGGGAGACAGGTGGTATCGTCAACAGTTGACAATCAGTCTGCCATGAAGGCCTAGCATGGACTCAACCAAGGACCGCATTGGTCAGCGCCGTTCCAGCACGCTGACTTCCATCGCTCGAGATGCCATCGAGCAACTGATTATTTCTGGCGAGCTTTCTGCCGGGGACCGTATCAATGAAAGCGCCTTGGCGGCCAGGTTCGATATCAGCCGGGGGCCGATTCGCGAGGCCTGCCGAAGCCTTGAGTACGCCGGGTTGATTCGCAATGTTGCCAATCACGGCGCCTACGTGCGCGAGATGAGCCTGGAGGAGGCCCACGAGCTCTATGAGGTACGTCGTGCCTTGACCGCCCTGGTGGGCGAGTTGCTGGTCGAGAGGGCCACGCCCGAGGTGATCGCGGAACTGAATCGACTGGTCGATCAGATGGGCGAGGCCGCTGAGCGTGAGGACCTCGATGGCTACTATCAGCTGAACCTGCAATTCCACGATGCCATGATGGCCAATACCGGGAATAGCTCCCTTGCCCGTTACTACGACGACATCATCAAGCAGCTTCACCTGTTCCGCCGGCGCGGGCTGGTGCAGCGGGGCAATCTCAAGGCTTCCAATGCGGAGCACGAGGAAATCGTGAGGGCGATTGCCGAGCGCGACGCCGATCAGGCATCCAAGGCCTTGCGCGATCATGTCATGGCAGGGTGGCGCCGCATGTCGGAAGCGCTTGCAGAGTCCTGAGCCGGTCGCTTCGCTGTATCTAGAACCTTCTGTCTCTCTCGCAGAGCCTTCCAGGAGCGCCTGCATAGCGCTCCAGCGGCGAGGACCGGACGACTCCCAGCGTCGGTCTGAGCCGAGTTCCCCCTCACGCACATAGACCAACGTCTACTTATGACGAGGTAAGGGCTCTGTTAGCGTTCCTTTCTGTAAACTGTTAACAGTTTACAGTCGGTTTCGAAGCAGGCCTCACTAACAACGACTTCAAGGAGCACCACCATGCCTCATTGGTTCACAACCGGCATGCTGGCGGTGGGTATGACCTCTGCCTCCCTTGCCTCGATCGCCCAGGCGGCAGACGACTTTCCGACCGAACCGGTCGAAATCGCCGTTCACACGTCACCCGGAGGTGGCACCGACACGACCGCCAGGATGGTGGCCCTCTCGACCCAGGAACAGCTCGACCACAACGTCTTCGTCCAGAACAAGAAGGGCGGTGGCGGTTCCGTGGCGATGAGCTACGTCAGCGACAAGCCCGCCGACGGACATACCCTGATGGCGGTCACGCCGACCCACCTGTTCACCATGCTGCGCGGCAACGCCCCGATCGGTATCGAAGACATCCAGGGTGTCGCGAGGGCTACCGACGACCCCATCATCATCATGGTCCAGGGCGGCAGCGACTATGCCACCCTGGACGACCTGATCGCCGCCGGCCAGTCGGGCACGATCAAGTGGGGCGGCACCCAGATCGGTGGCGTCGATCACATTGCTGCCATGAGCTTCGCCAACGAGGCGGGCATTAACGTCTCCTACGTGCCCTTCGACAGCGGTGCGGAATTTGCCGCCGCCCTGTCCCGCGGTGACATCGATGCCGCCGGCCTGAATATTTCGGAGTCCCAGGACCAGGTCGACGCGGGCGACTTTCGTCCCCTGGCGGTGATGGCGGAAGAACGCATGGGCGCATTGCCGGACGTGCCGACCCTGTCCGAAAACGGCATGGACGTCGCGTTCTCTACGGTCCGCGGATACGTGGTGCTCAAGGATACCCCCCAGGAGCGTGTCACCGCGCTCGAACAGGCCATGCTCGGCGGTATGCAGAGCGAGCGTTACCAGGAATACCTCGACGGTATCGGCCTCGACGGCTCGAGCATCGCTGGCGCCGAGGCCTGGGACACGCAGCTTCGTCGCATGTACGAGGCGGGCGAGACCACCATGTCCGACCTCGGTCTGCTCCCGTGACCCGTGTAGCAGGGGCCGCGCATAGCGGCCCTGTCCCTCTCCCATGCGAGACAAGGAGACGCTCATGATTCGTCATTGGCGAGATCTGCTCCCGGGTGGCGTGCTGCTGGTGCTGGTGGGCGTGCTTTACGGGATCACGGCGGGCTTCGACAGGGTGCCCCCGTCTTTCGCTCAGGGCATGCAGGCGGCGGATATGCCGCGCCTGATCCTAGTCGTCATCGCCGTGCTTTCACTGGTCATGATCTACCAGGGACGCGGCCAGGAGGAAGAGGCCAAGTCGGCCATCTCCTGGCGCATGTGGGCCACGGCGCTGGTGCTGCTGGCCGCGGTATTCCTGTTCAGCCTGCTCGGGCTGACGCTGACCACCATGCTGACCTGCCTGATTATCCCGCTGCTGTGGGGGGAGCGACGCAGGCTGTACGTCCTCATCTATGCCATCGCAGTGCCGGCCTGCATCTACCTGCTCTTTACCTTTGCACTGAAACTTCGGTTGCCGCAGGGCGTGCTCAGCCCGTGGCTGACCTGAGGGAAGGAGACGACCATGGATCCCATTCTGACAGGGTTCAGCATACTCACTGATCCCACCTCCCTTGCCGTCATCCTGCTGGGTACCATCATCGGTGTGCTGGTTGGGGCGCTGCCGGGGCTGAGCTCATCGATGGCGGTGGCGCTGCTGCTGCCCTTTACCATCTATCTGGAGCCGATACCGGCGATCTCGATGCTGGCCGCGCTCTATTGCGCCGGTACCTTCGGTGGTTCCATCACGGCGATTCTAATCAATGCCCCAGGCGCCCCGCCCGCGGCCGCGACCGCCTTCGATGGCTTTCCCATGGCGCAGCGCGGTGAAGCCGGTCGCGCGCTTGGCATGGCCGCGGTGTCCAGCGTCATCGGCGGTATCCTTTCGCTGATCGTGATGGTGCTGGCGGCCCCGGCACTCGCCAACATCGCTCACTCCTTCGGCCCTCCCGAGTACTTCGCGCTGGCGATCTTCGGGCTGTCCATGCTGGCGTCGATCAGCGGCAAGTCGCCGGTCAAGAACCTGATCGGTGGGGCACTCGGCCTGCTGATCGCCACCATCGGGGTGGACCTGACGACCGGCGTCGAGCGCTTCACCTTCGGCGTGCCGCAACTGTATGAAGGGATCAGCTTCATCCCCATCCTGATCGGCCTGTTCGCGGTGGCGGAGCTCTTGTCCCAGTCCGATGTCATCGACCGGGCCAAGGACCGCATTTCGCTCAACGCCATCAAGCTGCCGTCTCGGGATGACTTCAAACGGGTTTGGAAGACCATCCTTCGCTCTTCCGGTATCGGGACCTTCATCGGCATCCTGCCGGCGGAAGGCAGCACCATGGCGTCGATGATCGGTTACAACGAGGCACGACGCTGGTCGAAGCATGGCGACAAGTTCGGTACCGGCGAGGTGGAGGGCATTGCGGGGCCGGAAGCGGCCAATAACGCTGCTACCGGCGGCTCCATGGTGCCGACGCTGGCGTTGGGGATTCCCGGATCCGCCACGGCGGCCGTGATCCTGGGCGGCCTGCAGATCCACGGGATTCGCCCCGGCAGCTACCTGTTCGAGAATCAGCCCCACCTGCTGTACTCCATTTTCGCCGCTATGCTGGTGGCCAACCTGGTGTTCCTCGTCTTCGGTCTGGCCGGCGCCAAGCTCTTTTCGCGCATCTCCATGATCCCCCGAACCTTCCTGTGGCCGGCAGTGTTCGCCCTGTGCGTGGTGGGCGCCTATGGCGTCAACCAGAGCCTGGTGGACGTCACCATCATGCTGATTGCGGGCTTCATCGGCTTCTGGCTCAAGCGCTACGGGTTCGGTGCCGCCCCGATCATCATGGGGGTCGTTCTCGGTTCGCTGGTCGAGAACTCCCTGGCCCAGTCGCTGATCATCTTCGATCAGGACGCGACCCGCTTCCTCGAACGGCCAGTGGCCCTGCTGTTCTTCGTCCTGGCGGCGTTGAGCATCTTCTACAAGCCTCTTTCCTCCATGCTTCGTCGCATGCGCGGTGCCGCATCCAGCTCACCGGGGGGGCGAGTGAGATGAGCCACCCCCTGACAGGCCGCGTTGCCCTGGTGATTGGCGGCAGCCGCAATATCGGTCGCGCGGTGACGCTGGAGCTCGCTCGGCAGGGCGCCGATGTGGCGATCATCGCCAGCCACCATGGCGAGGCCATGAGCGAGACCCTCGCCCAGGTTGAGGCGCTCGGGTGTCAGGGGCTCGGTCTTGTCGCCGACCTCGCGGACGCCGAGGCGGTCGAGCGTGCCGTGCAACGGGTGAGCGAGCGCTTCCACCGGCTCGACTCCCTGGTGTGCTGCGCCGCTATCCGGCCCCATACGCCATTCGCCGAGCTGACTCTCGAGGAGTGGCGTCGGGTGATGGCGATCAATCTCGATGGAGTCTTTCTGGCCAGCAAGGCCTGCCTGCCCCTGCTGCTGGATTCCGACCAGGCCGCCATCATCACCCTCGGCGGCGTCAGCGCGCACCGGGGCGCGGCGGAGCGGGCCCACGTCATCGCCTCGAAGATGGGCGTCGTGGGGCTGACCCGGGCGCTGGCGGTGGAGTTCGGCGAGAGGGGTGTGACCGCCAACTGCATCGTGCCGGGACAGATCGACACCGAACGGCCGGCGGGCTCTCCGCCCCCCAGGCTGCAGGGAGGCGAGGAGCCTCCCGTCGGCCGCCTCGGGCGTCCGGAGGAGGTCGCCGCCCTGGTGTGCCACCTGGCGGGGCCGATGAGCCGCTACACCACTGGCCAGACCTTCCACCTCAACGGCGGAAGCTACCTGGGCTGATCCATGAGCATCGATCTGAAACCCGATCGCCCCAGGGCCGCCTTGGCATTCTGGTGGCAGAGCTTCCTGCTGCCCGGCGGCATCGCCCTGGTCGGAGGCGGCGTCTGGAATGCCCTTGGGCTGCCGCTCGGCTGGCTGCTTGGCGCGGCCATCGTGACCGGCATCTGGGCGGGCATCGGCCGCCCGGCTCGTGCGCCCAAGCCGATCCAACGCACGGGGCTGCTCGTGGTGGGGGCCAGCGTCGGGCTCTGGATCACGCCCGAGGTGGCCCGTCAGCTACTCGGCTGGCTGCCGGTGATGCTGGCCTCGGCGGCCCTCGGCGTGGCGCTGACCATCCTGGTCACGCCGCTGTACGCCCGGCTTTCCGGGCTCGACAAGGCCACGGCCTACTTCTGCCTGCTGCCGGGGGGCGTGATCGAGATGGCCGAGATCGGCGAGGGCTATCGCGCCAACCGGGCGGCCATCGCGGCGCTGCATGCCACTCGGGTCGGCCTGATCGTCACCCTGCTGCCGGCGGCGCTCTTCGTGATCAGTGCTACCCCGTCGATGATGCCGGCCGAGGCAGCGCAGCCGCCTATCGACATGGTGACACTGGCCGCGCTGCTGGTGCTGTGTGCGGCGGTGAGTGGGGGCGCGGGGCGGCTCAGGATGCCATCCGCCTGGTTCCTGACGCCCCTCGTCGTCGCGGGGGTGCTGGCCGGAAGCCAGGTGCTGCCCTCGGCGCCAATCCCCCAGGAGATTCTCGTCATCGCGCAGGTGGTGGTGGGCTTCAACCTCGGGGCCAAGTTTCAGCAAGCCACCCTGCGGATGTTGCCGAAGGCCATCGCCACCGGGGTGCCGGTCCTGATGCTGATCGGCCTGGTGGCCGCGATGGCGGCCCTGGCAGTGACGGGGGTGTCGTCATCCGGGGAGTCCCCCGCGACCCTCGTGCTCGGTTTTTCCGTGGGCGGCATGGCCGAAATGACCCTGACCGCACAGGCCCTTGGCCAGAATGCCGCCCTGGTGGCGGGGTTTCATGCCATTCGTGCCCTTTCCGTCAACCTTTTTGCCGGTCCCCTGTGGGGGCGGCTGTCCCGCCTGCCGGGGTTCCAAGATTCACCCCATGCCTGAACCAATAAGGAGCATTCTCATGTCAGTCGCTACTAACGTGTTCGCCAACATGCCGGAGAATACCCGTATCACCGCAGAGGCCGCCGACTTCGTCGAGTCGGTGCGCTTCGAGAACATTCCCGATGAGGCCGTGCGGATCGGTATCCGCTGCGTGCTGGACGGTGTCGGCCTCTTTGTCGCGGGGTCGGAGGAACACACGGTGCAGATGTTGGCCGAGGAGGCTGCCGAGACCGGCGGTCGCGCCGACGCTCTGGTGCTGGGCCAGCGTGGGATCAAGGCGCCGATGGCTCAGGCGGCTCGGGTCCTCGGCACCGCCGGTCACGCCCACGACTGGGACGACAGTCAGGTCAGCAAGGACCCGGCGCATATCTACGGACTGCTGACGCATCCCACCATCCCCCCCTTGACCGCCTCGCTGGTCGTCAGCCAGCGACTGGGCGGCGTCGATGGCAAGCGCTTCATGGAGGCCTTCCTCACCGGCTTCGAGGTCGAAAGCAAGATCTCCGAGTGGATGCTGCCCCAGCACTACATGCAGGGCATGCACTCCAGCGGCACGGTGGGCACCTTCGGGGCCTTCGCCAGCGCCGCCAAGCTGCTGGGCCTGACGGGTGACAACCTGCGCCATGGCTTCGGTATCGCCGCCAGCCTCGCCGCCGGTATCCGTTGTAACTTCGGGACCATGACCAAGCCCCTGCACGTCGGTCGCGCGGCGGAAAACGGCGTGACCGCAGCCCTGCTGGCGAGCCGCGGCTTCACCGCCGACCCGGAGGCGCTGGATGGCCCTTGGGGCTTTATGGCGGTGCAGGGGGGAGGCGTCAGTGAGGACAAGCTGTCCCAGGGCTTCGGCAAGACCTGGTCCATCGTCGAGCCCGGGGTTTCCATCAAGCCCTACCCCTGTGGCGTGCTGACGCATCCGACCATCGACCTTATGCTGCGCCTGGTGCTCGAGGCCGACGCCAAGCCGGACGATATCGAAGAGGTCATCGTCCATGCCGGCTCCAACATCCTGAACCCGATCCGCTATCCCATCGCCGCCAACCACCTGCAGGCCAAGTTCTCCCTGCCCGCGGCGCTGGCGATGATCGCCCTCAACCGCCAGGCCGGCAAGGTCGAGTTCTCCGATGAGTTCGTGGCCTCGGATGCGATGCAGGAGATGCAGCGTCGCATTCGCACCGAGTTCGATGAAGAGATCGAGGCTCAGGGCTTCGACAAGATGCGCTCGCGCATCACCCTGCGCCTGAAAGGTGGCCAGGACGTCAGCGGTTGGGCCGATGAGCGCTATCGCGGTGGTCCCGAAAATCCCCTCAGCGATGCGGAGGTCGAGCAGAAGGTGCGTTCCTGCTGCGACGGCGTGCTGGACGAGCAGGCCCAGGCCGATCTGATCGACACCGTCTGGAAGATTCAGGAGCTGGACGATGTCGCTGCCCTGGCCGAGAAGCTGAACGGATAAGAGCCAGCTTTCGGGTTGATGGGTGGCATCGGCAGCAGGCGGAGGAGGGGCATTGCCCCTCCTTTTTTGCGTGCGGCGCTGTCTTCCTGGCGTCTCGGGCGCCACCATGGGGATGAATCGCCACCAGGGGGCCCGATGACAACCGAATGCTTCGAGCTCGATGCCCCGATCGGCGTGATCGCCGACACCCACGGCACGCTGCGCGACGAGGCGCTGACGATGCTCGAGGGCTGCGGGCTGATCCTGCATCTCGGCGACGTGGGCAGCCGCGACCGCGATGCGGCGATCCTCGCGCGGCTGGGCGAGCTGGCGCCGGTGCATGCCGTGCGCGGCAACGTCGACACCGCGGACTGGGCCGAGCGGCTGCCCTGGCATCGTGACCTCACGGTCAACGGCTGGCGCCTGCACCTGGTGCATGACATCGCCGACTTCGCGCCCGAGACGCCCAGCGACGCCGTGCTCCACGGCCATTCCCACAAGGCGCGTAACGAGTGGCGCGACGGCCGGCTGCTGTTCAATCCCGGCGGCGCCGGCCGGCGGCGCTTCACCCTGCCGCTGACCCTCGGCAAGCTGTGGGCCGACGCCTCGGCCCTGCGCGGCGCCATCCTGCATCTGCCGCTGTAGGCGCTATCAGCCTCCCCAACGACGACGGCACCGCCAAGGCGGTGCCGTCGTGTTCGTGGTGGCGGTGTTTCGCCCGCCTCGCAGGCCTAGCGATAGGTGGCGTCGAAGCGCTGGCGCAGCTCGTTCTTCTGCACCTTGCCCATGGTGTTGCGCGGCAGGGAGTCGATGAAGAACACCCGCTTGGGCTGCTTGTACTTGGCCAGCCGGCCCTGCAGGTGGGCGATCACCTGGGCCTCGTCGAGCTGGGCGCCGGGCTGGCAGACCACCGTCGCGGTGACGCCCTCGCCGAAGTCCGGGTGGGGTAGGCCGATCACGGCGGATTCCAGCACCTCGTCCATCTCGTCGATGACCTGCTCCACCTCCTTGGGATAGACGTTGTAGCCGCCGGAGATCACCAGGTCCTTGTCGCGGCCGACGATCTGCACGTAGCCGCGCTCGTCGCGGGTGACCAGGTCGCCGGTGATGAAGAAGCCGTCCTCGAGCAGCTCTTCCTTGGTCTTCTCGGGCTTGCGCCAGTAGCCGACGAAGACGTTGGGGCCGCGCACCTGAAGCAAGCCGATCTCGCCGTCGGGGACTTCCTTGCCGGTGTCGCGGTCGACGATGCGGATCTCCACCCCGGGCAGCGGCATGCCCACGGTGCCGGCGCGGCGGTCGCCGTCGTAGGGGTTGGAGAGGTTCATGTTGGTCTCGGTCATGCCGTAGCGCTCGAGGATGGCGTGGCCGGTCTTCTCGGCGAACAGCTCGTGGGTCTCGGCGGTCAGCGGCGCCGAGCCGGAGACGAACAGGCGCATGTTGGCGGTGACCTCGGGGGTGAGGCGATCGTCGGCCACCAGCCGGGTGTAGAAGGTCGGCACGCCCATCATCACCGTGCCGCGGGGCAGCTCCTCGAAGATCACGTCGGCGTCGAACTTCGGCAGGAACAGCAGGCTGGAGCCGGCCATCAGGGTGACGTTGCAGGCCACGAACAGGCCGTGGGTGTGGAAGATCGGCAGCGCGTGGATCAGCCGGTCCTCGGGGGTGAAGCGCCAGGCCTCGACCAGCGCCGCGGCGTTGGAGCCGAGGTTGCGGTGGGTGAGCATCGCGCCCTTGGAGCGGCCGGTGGTGCCGGAGGTGTAGAGGATCGCCGCCAGGTCGTCGTCGCCGCGGGGCACGGCGTCGTCGAAGGGCGTGGCGGCCGCGGCGCGTTCCATCAGCGAGCCGTCGGCGGCGGTGCCGAGGGTCTCGACCGCCGGGCAGCCGGTCTCGGCGGCCAGCGCGCGGGCTTCCTCGAGCACCGCCGGGCGACACACGAACAGCGCCGGTTCGGCGTCGCTCAGGAAGTAGCGGATCTCGTCGCCGGTGTAGCCGGTGTTGAGCGGCAGGTAGACCGCCCCGGCGCGCAGCGTGGCGAGGTAGAGCAGGATCGCCTCGGGGCTCTTGTCGACCTGCACCGCGACCCGGTCGCCGGGCGAGACGCCGAGCGCGACCAGGGCGCCGGCCAGCCGGGCGCTCTCGGCCAGGGCATCGGCGTGGGAGTAGCGGCGGCCGTCGCGGGTGGTGATGAAGTCGGCGTCGCCACGGGCCTGCATGCGGGCTGCGAAGGTCTTGAACAGGTTGTTGTTATCGGTCATCTGGCGGTGTCTCCCTTGCCTTGCGCCTTGCGGGCCTTGCGCACGAGGTCCTTGACCTCGCCGGAACGGGCCACGGTGGCGTTGGCGGTGTAGTTCTCGTGATTGCGCTCGATGTCGTTGAGCACGTAGAGGTAGTTGACCATCAGCCCGGCGGCCTGCTCGAGGCCCTTGGCCGAGGTATCGCCGAGCCAGTTGATGCGGTGAAGCTCGGCGCCGTTGCCCAGGTGGAAGCGTGCCACCGGGTTGAGCGGCAGGCCCCTGGGGTTCTTCTCCTCGGCCAGGTAGCGGGCGGCCAGCGGTCGCACGATGGTCTTGAGCGCCTCGGCGCGCTCGGTGTCCTGATGCCAGCCGGGAGACTCGAGCTCGGCCAGCGCCTCGCGGGTGGATTCCGGCAGGGTGGTGTCGCCCTGGCGCTCGGCCAGCCACTGGGCGAAGCCCGGCACCGGCGAGAGCGTGACGAAGTGCTTGAGCTGCGGCAGTTCCTGCTTGAGCTCCTGTACCACCTGCTTGATCAGGAAGTTGCCGAACGAGATGCCGCGCAGCCCCACCTGGCAATTGCTGATGCCGAAGAAGGCGGCGCTGTCGGCGTCCTCGGGTTCCTCCACGTGCCCCGGTGCAGTGGGATCGCCGGCCAGGATCGGCTGGATGCGGTCCGGAAGCCCCTTGCACAGCGCCACCTCGACGAAGATCAGCGGCTCGTCGCCGGTGGCCGGGTGGAAGAAGGCAAAGCAGCGGCGGTCGCGGGCGTCGAGCCGGCGGCGCAGGTCGTTCCAGTCCTGGATCTCGTGCACCGCCTCGTAGCGGATGATCTTCTCCAGGATCGAGGCCGGGGTGTTCCAGTCGATGCGCTTGAGCATCAGGAAGCCGCGGTTGAACCAGGAGCCGAACAGGTGGGCGAAGTCGGCGTCGATGGCCGCGAGCTCCGGGTTCTCGCGTCGCAGGGCCAGCAGCTGCTCGCGCATGCGCACCAGCTGATAGGTGCCCTCGGGGGCCAGGTTGAGGCGCCGGAACAGCTCCTGGCGCTTCGGCTCGCAGGCCTCGAACAGCGCCTCCAGCGAGGCGTTGTCACGGGTCTCGCGATAGGCGGCGTAGGTGGTGTCGATGCGCTCGGGGTCGGCGGCGAACTCCTCGGCCAGGCGCATGAAGAAGTGCCTGCGCGGGTCGGCGTCGAGCCGCGCGTACATGGCCAGGGCGCGGCTGGCCAGGGCGATGCTCGAGGCCTCGCCGTCGCTTTCGAGCAGGGCGCGACAGGCCTCGACCAGCGCGTCGTGGGTGGGGGCATCGTCGCCGTCCGAGCGCCGCCAGCGCAGGGCGTCGCGCTGGGTGATGTTGTTGAGCAGTTCCTGAAGGAAGGTCATGTTCATGGCGTCGTCTCCTTCAGCCCATGATCAGGTCGGGGAGCCACAGGGCGATGCCCGGGAACAGGCACAGCAGCACGATCGCCAGCACCATGCACAGGGCGTAGGGCAGGCTGCCGGTCAGGATGCTGCGCAGCGAGATGTCCGGCGCGATGCCCTTGATGATGAACAGATTCAGTCCCACCGGCGGGGTGATCAGGCCGATCTCCAGGTTGATGGTCAGCACCACCGCGAACCAGTAGGGGTCGAAGTCGGCGGCCAGGATGATCGGCAGCAGGATCGGTGCGGTCATCACGATCACCGCCACCGGCGGCAGGAAGAAGCCGGCCACCAGCAGGAAGACGTTGATGACGCCCATCAGCACCCAGCGGTTGACCTCCAGGTCGGCGATGGCGCCGGCCACGGTCTGGGTGATGAACAGCGACGACAGGGCGTAGGCGAAGACCTCGGCGCAGGCGATGACCAGCATGATCATCACGCTCTCGCGCAGCGAGTCGCGCATGATCAGCTTGATCGGCCCGGCCTGCCACATGCGGTAGATCAGGATCGCCAGCGCCAGGCACAGGAAGGCGCCGACGCCGGCCGCCTCGGAGGGCGTGGCCACGCCGCCGTAGAGCGCGAACAGGATGCCCGCCACCACGGCGAGGAAGGGCAGCACCCGCACCACCGCCTTGAGGTTGGAGTCGACGTTGGCCTTGACCGTCTCCTTGAGCCGGCCGGCGGCCTCGGCCGCGGGGTTCTGATAACCGCCGGCCAGCTTGCAGGCGATGATCGTCCAGATCATGAACAGCCCGGCGAGCATGAAGCCCGGCACCACGCCGGCGATGAACAGGCGGCCGATGGAGGTCTCGCTGGCGATGCCGTAGATGATCATGGTCACCGAGGGCGGAATCAGGATGCCCAGGGTTCCGCCGGCGGCGATGCAGCCGGCGGCCACGCCGTCCGGATAGCCGCGGGTGCGCATCTCGGGGATGCCCATCTTGCCGATCGCCGCGCAGGTGGCCGGCGACGAGCCGGAGAGGGCGGCGAAGATCGAGCAGGCGCCGATGTTGGAGACGGCGAGCCCGGCCGGCAGGCGACCCATCCACAGGTCCAGCGAGCGGTAGAGGTCGCGGCCGGTGGGCGAGGAGGCCACGGCGGCGCCCATCAGGATGAACATCGGGATGGCGACGAAGCCGAACTCGGCGATGCGCTCGAAGAAGGTCTCGCCGAAGTAGGTGAGCTCCGGCATGCCGCGGTCGTAGAGCAGCGCCATCAGCGAGACGCCGCCCAGGGCGAAGGCGATGGGGGTGCCGATGGCCATCAGTACGATGAGGCCGACGGCGACGATGATGCCCAGCGTGATCGGATCCATGTCAGTTCTCCTCGCCGCGCAGCAGTTCCGCGACGTACTGCAGCGTCAGCAGGGTGGCGCCGAGGGCCACCGGCAGCAGGGCCGGCCACAGCGGCGGGTTCCACACCGTGCCGGTGGTCCACTGGCCGTGCCAGGCCTCGGCGACGTAGACCCAGCTGCCGTAGGCCAGCGCGGCGCAGAAGACCAGGCCGACCAGCGAGCCGAGCAGCAGCATGAGTTTTCGGCCCAGGCCGCCGACCAGGTCGGGCAGCAGGGTGATGGCGACGTGGCCGCCGGTCATCAGCACGTAGGCGCTGCCCATCAGCATGGCGCCGGTGACCGAGAAGATGGTGAATTCGGTCTGCCAGCTGGTGCTCATGCCCAGCGCGTAGCGCACGAAGACCATGTGGCAGATGGCGCCGACGCCGGCCAGGAACAGCGCGCAGGCGACGTAAGCGGCGCCGCGGGAGACGCCATCCATCAGGCGGATGTAGCCGCCGACCAGCGGCAGGCGTCGGGCAAGGGGTGAGGTATTGGCCATGGCCATGTCGTCCTCCCGGAGTCAGAGACACCGGCCCAGGGGCCGGTGTCGTGGGGGCGGAAACCCGGTTACTCGACGGCCAGGGCGGCGTCGATCAGGGCCTGTCCGTTGGGGACGTTCTCGGCGAAGTTCTTGTAGGAGGTCTGCTTGGCGATCTCCAGCCAGGCGTCGTAGTCCTCCTGGCTCATGGTCACCACCTCGACGCCGTTCTCCTCGTAGGCGTCGACCATCGCCTGGTCGAGGCCGGCGGCCTCCTCGGCGAAGAAGTCCTCGGCGGCCTGGCCGGCGGCGGTCAGCGCCTGCTGCTGTTCCTCGCTGAGGCCCTGCCAGCTGCGCTCGGAGATCAGGATCGGCTCGTACATGAACCACAGGGCGTGCTCGCCCGGCGCGGTCATGCAGCTCACCTGCTCGTAGATGCGGTAGGAGACGAAGGACATCGAGGAGGTGTTGGCGGCGTCCAGCACCCCGGTCTGCAGGGCGGTGTAGATCTCGGACGACGGCATGGAGGAGATCGAGGCGCCGGCGCCAGCCAGCATTTCCTCGAAGGCCGGGCCGGCGGCGCGGAAGGTCTGGCCCTCGACGGTGTCCGGCGAGGTGATGCACTGTTGGCTGGAGGCGAAGCCGCCGGCCAGCCAGGCATCGGCCAGCACCCGGGCGCCGCCTTCCTGGATGACGTCCTTGATCATGCCCATGAACTCGGAGTCGTTGAGGCGGCGGGCGTGCTCGTGGTTGCGCACCACGCCGGGCATCAGGGTGGCGGAGAATTCCGGGTGGCGGCCGCTGGCGTAGTCGAGCGGCAGGGCGGTGATGTCCAGGCGTCCGCGGGACAGCGCGGCCCACTGCTCGCGAGCCTTGAACAGCGACTGGCCGGGATAGACCTCGATCTCCAGGCCGACGTCGGCCTCGGCGACCTTGTCGGCCATCAGCTGGACCATCTCGTCGCGCACGTCGCCCTGGCCACCGGGGAACTGGTGGGAGGCGCGCAGCACGGTATCGGCCGAAGCGGCGGTGCCGGCGAGAGAGGCGGCGAGGGCGGTGCCCGCGACGATGGGGAGCATTGAGCGTTTCATGGCGTCTCCAGATTGGCGTTGTTGTTATGGGCCGTTTGTTGAGAGCAACTTCTCTTTACAGCAACAGCGCGAGAGCGGCTGTTGTACGAAGCTTTCTTGTGTGAAGTGTCTATCAGCGGTGCTGATATATATTTCAATAGGCGAAGTGAAATACTACTGTCAAACCGGGCGGCTTAGACAAAGGCATCAGCTGCGATGCAGCAAAAGCGCCGAAAGGCGCTCGTGGCGGGCGGTCGAGCGGGACGAAAGAAAATCGGGGGAAATCGTCGCGACGCTCGCCCAAGGCGGGGCATCGCGACGGTAGAACGATCCGGGTGCCCGGCTTGGTTCAGAGAAGCCTGGTTCAGAGACACTCGGTTCAGAGGCACTCAGTTTAGAGAGAAAGGAATCTCGCCGGCCTCGTGCGCCAGCAGCCACTGCTTGCGGCCGATGCCGCCTGCGTAGCCGGTGAGCCGGCCATCGCTGCCGATCACCCGGTGGCAGGGCACCACGATGGCCAGCGGGTTCTTGCCGTTGGCCGCGCCCACCGCGCGCTGCCCGCCCTTGCAGCCGAGCTGCTCGGCGATCTCGGCGTAGCAGCGGGTCTCGCCGAAGGGGATGGTGGCGAGCGCCTGCCATACGCGGCGCTGGAAGTCGGTGCCCTCCGGCGCCAGCGGCAGGTCGAAGGCCTGGCGGAGGCCGTCGAAGTATTCTGCCAGCTGGGCGCGGGCCCGCTCGGTGTGGGCGTTGGGCCGTGCCGGCTCGTCCTCTTCCATGACGAAGGCGATCTCGGTCAGCCCGGCGTCGGAGGCGCCGAGGCGGATCAGGCCGAGGGCCTCGGTCTCCGGCGGGCGGAAGTAGTCCAGGGCATCGTCGGTCATCGGCTTGGCTCCTTGTTGTATGAACCTCAGGGGGTGGAAGACCAGAGCTGCAGGGTCAGGTAGCTGCGCCAGGGCGCTCCCCGGGCCGGCTCGGCGCCCGCCAGGCGGGGCAGGGCGCGGCGCACGCCGGCATCGCCGTCCAGCCAGATATCGGGGGCGCCGGTGCCGCGCAGCGCCGCGTAGTTCGCCGTCCAGGGCCCGATGCCTTTCAGCGTCGTCCAGGCCTGCGGATCGTCGTCGGCGTCGCCTTCAGCGTACCAGCTCGCGAAGCGCCTGAGCGTCGCCTTGCGGGCGCCGGGCATGCGCAGTTCGTCGAGTTCGCTGTCGGCGATGGCCTCGGGCACGGGGAAGTGATGGCCGTGCTCGGTCGGCTCGCCCCGCGCCTCCACCAGTCGCGTGACCAGGCCGCGGGCGGCGTCGGTGGAGACCTGCTGGCCGAGGATGGCGCGGATGCCAGCCTCGAAGGGCGACCAGATGCCGGGGAGCCGCAGCCCCTCGACCAGTGCAAGGCCGGGGAAGGCGCCGGCCAGATGGGTCTCGATGGTGGTGGTGTCGGCGTCCAGATCCAGCACCCGGCGGATGCGCCGCACCACCGGCGACAGTGCGCGCAGGTCGTCGAGCACGAGGCGGACCCGGAAGGCGTGGCGCTGCGGAACGTGTTCGGCGGTGAACGAGCCGCGCGCGCCGCCCCAGCGGATATGCCGGCCGTAATATGCCTCGCCGACCCACTCCAGGCCGGCAATGGCACGGCCGGCGTGGAAGTCGCGCAGCGCCGGCCAGGCATAGGGCGGGCGATAGGCCAGCCACAGCGTCAGCGGCTCGCCGTTCTGGCCGCCGTTGGCGCTATCGGCGGCGCTTCGGCGCAGTTCCCGCGGTGCCAGGCCGAGGCGGGTCACGAAGGCATCGTTGAAGCGTCGCAGGCTGCGAAAGCCGCTGGCGTAGGCGATGTCGGTGATCGGCAGCGTGGTCTGGTGCAGCAGCTGCTTGGCGAACAGGCACTGGCGATACTGGGCGTAGGCCTTGGGCGAGACGCCGAGTCCGTCGTGGAACAGCCGCCTCAGGTGACGCTCGCCGACCCCGAGCCGCTGGCACAGGTCGCCCAGCGAGCCGTCGCTCAGGGCGCCGTCGTCGATCAGCCGCAGCGCTCGCTCGAGCGTGGTGCGGGTGCCGCGCCAGGCGGGGGAGTCGGGGGCGCTGTCCGGCCGGCAGCGCAGGCAGGGACGGAAGCCGGCCTCGGCGGCGGCCAGGGGCGTATCGAAGTAGCGCACCCGGGTGTCTTTCGACGGGATGGCCGGGCAGATCGGTCGGCAGTAGATGCCGGTACTGGTCACGCCGACCACGAAGCGGCCGTCGAAGCGCGCATCCCGGGCCAGGCGCGCCTGGCGGCACTGAGCGGCATCCAGCATGGCGGCGTTCCTCGGTCTCGGTTCCTGTTCGCAGTGTAACGCGCCGGCGCGGCGAGACTCGCCGGAAACGGACGTCAAGCCGGACGCTTCGTGCAGGTCACGCGGCGTCTTTGCCTGATTGTGCGTCGAGTGCGCGTCGATACCGTTAGCGCAGCCGCGCCCGGTGGCCTTCCATCGGGCGCTGGCCGAGGGCCTCGGCCTCCGGCGGGCGGCCCAGTCTAGCCTCCCGTGTCGTTGGATTGAACGAAAAGGACCCCGCCGGCAGTGGCCGGCGGGGTCCTTGGCAGGGCGGCGATCAGGGGATCGCCAACCTCCGCGTCAGACGAGCTCGCGCTGCTCGCGCCTGGCGTCGCGGCGGTCGCGCAGCACCGCGCGGCAGATCAGTACCAGCACGCCCAGGGTCAGGGCGGGCCATACGAGCACATAGAAGCCATAGAGCAAGTTCATGGCGGTTCTCCTCGTGGCGGCGCCGGCACCCGGCGCCGTGGTGGATGGGCCCCGGCTCAGCGCTGGCCGGCCAGGGGGGTGGCGTCCTTGGGCGGAGTCGGCTGACGGCGCGATGCCTCCGCGGGCGCGCCCTGGATATGGTCATAGTCGCCGACCCGTTCGCCGATGGTGGCGAAGTCGAAGCGTTCCTGACGGCTCGCGAGGCTCATCACCACGCACACCAGGGTGCTGGTGCCGTAGGCGGTCAGCGAGGCCAGCAGCACGGTGTATTCGCGCAGGAAGCCGGTGGCGAAGACCAGCATGGCCGCGAGTGCCAGGATGCCGGCGAGGAAGCCCATCGTGCGGCCCAGGAAGCCGAACACCATCAGGCCGATGATCACGCCGCCGCCGATGCTCGCCAGCAGTTCGAAGAGCAGGCCGGTGGCGCCCGCCAGCGGCAGCCACTCGAAGCGCGCCAGGCAGAACATCACCATGGCCACCAGCACCGAGGTGGTGAAGGCCGCGTTGGTGATGCGGTCCCAGAAGCAGCTGGCGATCACCGGGAAGACGATGGCGCCCCACAGCGCGCCGACGAACACCAGCATCACCAGGATATCCAGCGAGAAGCTGGCGAAGACGATGCCCGCCGCGGTGGCGATGATCATGGTCAGGCGGCCCACCAGCAGCATGCGCTGGGGGTCGGCCTTGCCGCGGGCCAGGTTCTTGCCGTAGACGTCGGCCATCATGATCGCCGACAGCGCCGAGAGGTCGGAGTCGGCGGTGGAGGAGAGCGAGCCGATCACCAGGATGAAGAACAGCGCGATGAACACCGGCGGCAGGTAGCTCGACACCATCTGCGGGATCAGGTTGTTCATGTCGCCATTGAGCGGCTCGATGCCCAGCGTCAGGGCCATCAGGCCGATCATGCCGAGGCCGATGACGATGGCGCCATAGCCGACGGTGGCGGTGAGGAAGGTCGGCTTGATGTGCTCCTCGTTCACCGCGAACAGGCGCTGGGAGATGGTCTGGTTGCCGATGGCGTAGGCCAGCACGGCGACGAAGAAGGGCGCGCCCTGGTTGAGGATGGCGTCCATCGAGAAGAAGTCGGCCTGCTCAGCGGTCAGGTTGTCGAGGCCGGCGACCAGCTCGCCGGGACCGCCCATGGCGAAGAACACCGCGGGGATGATCACCACGGCGATGGCCATCAGGGCCACCAGCTGGGCGAAGTCGGTCAGCACCGAGGCGCGGAAGCCGGACCACAGGGTGTAGAGCAGCACGCCGACGCCGGCGATGATGACCCCGGCCTGGAAGGAGAGCGGCGAGAGCACCGAGACCAGGGCGCCGGCGGCGGTGAAGTTGACCATCAGGCTGATCACGCTGCCCAGCACGTTGGAGAGCGCCAGGATCAGCTGGCTGGAGCTGCCGTGGCGGGCGTGGATCAGCTCGCCCAGGGTGTGGGCATTGGGGGCGAGCTTGCGAAAGCGCCGGCCGAACGGGTAGATGAAGAGGATCATCAGCGCGCCCCAGAGCCCGTAGTGGATGGGGCCGGAGACGCCGTAGGTGTAGCCGGAGGTGGCGGCGGCGTAGAAGGAGGCGGCCCAGATCCAGGTGGCGGTCATGCTGGCCGCGCCGATGCCGAAGCCGATGCGGTGGTTGGAGACCATGAAGGCGTCGGCGTCTTCCTTCTTCTTGCGGATGCCGAGCGTGAGCAGGTAGGTGCCGCCGTAGAAGGCGAGCATCAACAGGAGGATGGTCGGGGTCGAGAATTGATGAAGCGATGCGCTGTTCAAAAGCAATCCCTCGGTGAGTGGAAGGGGCGCGTCACGAAACGGCCACGCAGGGGTGCCGGCCGGACGCGATGGTCGGTTGGGTCGTGTTGATCGCGCACGCGAAGACGTCATCGGGGCGTGAGCCGATGAGGCGACGATGGAATGACGCTCGGCCGCTCGAGGCGGCGCCGCGTGGCGTTACCCGGGGAAGGGAGAGGCTGGGGGCGGGCGGCGCGGCATGCAGCGGCCCTGTTCACTGTAGTGGGGCGACATGGATTCCTTCTCTATCGATGACGTCGACGACGGACAGTCGAAAGCGGGGTGATCCAGTCTGCGGTGAAGCGAGACCAGTCGGTCACGAAGGGTGACCACCTCGGGCGCGGTGTCGATGTTCCCGGCCGAGGCGCCATTACCCTACTGACTCGACGGCAAGATGTCCAATCGTCACCCAGATGGCGGGCAACGGACGCCAGTGTCTCGAAAATTGAGAAGAAACGTCTGGGACGAGGGGGCAACAGCGACGGCCTCGGAGAGGGCGCCGAGGATCGGGCGGGCGTCGCCCGTCCTCGCCTAGAATGATCGCAGGCCTTTCCCCTGTCCCTGCGGAGACCCGACATGAGCGTCAGCCTGGACCGCGTTCGCGAGCTCGATCGCCACGATCCCCTGGCGGGCTTCAAGCCCCTGTTTGCCCTGCCCGACGGGGTGATCTACCTCGACGGCAACTCCCTCGGTGCCCAGCCGACGGCCGCCCGGGAGGCCGTCGCCGCGACCCTGAATCAGTGGCGCGACGAGCTGATCGGCGGCTGGAACCGGGGCTGGTTCGACGCCCCGGAGCGCCTCGGCAACCGGCTGGCGCCGGTGATCGGCGCCCGCGACGGCGAGGTGGCGGTCACCGACAACATCACCCTCAACCTGTTCAAGCTGCTGGGCTATATCCTCGAGCGGCGCGGCGATGGCAACCGTGGCGCGGTGCTCAGCGAGGGCGGCAACTTCCCCACCGACGGCTACATCGCCCAGGGCTTCTGTCGGCTCGGCGGCGTCGAGCATCGCGTGCTGCCCGAGGGCGCCGAGCTCGCCGAGCACCTGGACGGCGTGGCCGTGGTGGTGCTCAGCCAGGTCAACTATCGCACCGGCCGGCTGCGCGACATGGCGGCCACCACGCGGCGGGTGCACGAGGCCGGCGGCGAGGTGATCTGGGACCTGGCCCACTCGGCCGGCGCGCTGCCGGTGGACCTCGGCGGCAGCGGCGCCCGCTACGCGGTGGGCTGCACCTACAAGTACCTCAACGGCGGCCCCGGCGCGCCGGGCTTCCTCTACGTGCACCGCGACCACCAGGACGGCGGCTGGCAGCCGCTCTCGGGCTGGCACGGCCATGCCGCGCCCTTCGCCTTCGACGCCGACTATGCCCCGGCCGGCGACATCACCCGCTTTCGCACCGGCACCCACTCCGCGCTGGCCTACAGCGCCCTGGAGGCGTCGCTTTCGATGTGGGGCGATGTCGACATGGCGGCGCTGCGGGAGAAGAGCCTGGCGCTGGGCAGGCTGTTCCGCGACGGCCTGGCCGACCTGTTCGAGGCGCACGGCATCGAGGACATCACCCCGCCGGCGGGCGAGCGCGGCAGCCAGGTGTCGCTGGTGGATGCCGACAACGGCTACGCCATCGTCCAGGCGCTGATCGGTCGCGGGGTGATCGGCGACTACCGCGAGCCGGGGCTGATGCGCTTCGGCTTCGCGCCGCTCTACCTGAGCTTCGAGGACGTCTGGCAGGCGGCGCGGCACTTCCGCGAGGTGGTTGAGGGCGGCGAGTACCGCGAGCCTCGCTTCCACGTGCGCGGAGCGGTGACCTGATGGCCGGTCGCGACGCGCAGGCGGCGCGGGATCATGCCTATTCGCCGAGTCGCTTCGCCCGCGACGTCGAGGCGACGCTGGCGCGCCAGGCGCACGCCGGCCGCGCGCTGGCGGCCCGCCATCGGCCGCTCGAACTGGTCGACGACGACGATGCCGAGGCGCGGCTGGACCTGTTCATTCCCGAGGGCGCGCCCGGGAGCATGTCGGCGAGGGAGGCTCCCTGGCCGCTGATGGCCTTTATCCACGGCGGCTACTGGCAGGAGCTCGATCACACCGCCAGCGACTTCCTCGCCGAGCACTATCTGGCCCGGGGCATGGCCTTCGCCTCGCTGGGCTACGGGCTGGCGCCGGGGACCGCAATCGAGGCCATGATCGCCCAGTGCGCCCGCGGCCTCGCCATGGCGCGGCAGGCGCTGGAAGCACGCGGCGGCGCCGGGCGGGTGATCCTCGGCGGCCACAGCGCCGGCGCCCAGCTGGCGTGTCGGGTGGCCGCCGAGGCGAAGGGAGAGGTCGACGAGCTGCTGCTGGTCAGCGGCGTCTATGACCTCACGCCGCTGGTGGATACCTACATCAACGCGCCGCTGGGCCTCGATCGGGCGCGGGCCCGGGCGCTGAGCCCGCGCTTCGGCGAGCTCGCCGCGCTGCCGCCGAGCCGGGTGGTGATCGCCGAGCGCGATCCGCCGGCGTTTCGCTCCCAGGGCCGCGACTTCGCGGTCGCGCTCGAGGCCGCCGGTGGCGTGGTCGAGCTGACCGACCTGGCCGGCTGCGATCACTTCGACGTGCTCGATCATCTGTAATCCTTGCCGTCGACGCCGGGGCTTGCTTGACTGAACGCTGCGCCCGCCGGCGTTCGTCGCACCGCCCATGTCGGAAAAGGAAGCTCCATGACGCCACCGCTGACCCGCCACAATCGCCCTCGCCAGGTGCTCGATGCCATCGCCGCCGCCAACGCCTCGCTTGCCGATGACGACCGCGAGGCCAAGTACGCCAAGCTGGCCGAGTCGCCGTATCGCTTCTTCCGCGGCACCAACCACCTGTACTGGGGCGACGTCTGGCACGACTGGCGCTTCGCCCTCTACGGCGGCCTGCCGGAGACCCAGACCTGGCTGCAGGGCGATGCCCACGTCTACAACTTCGGCGCTTACGGCCATCACGACGATGCCGTGCGCTACGGCATGGACGACTTCGACGACGCCATGGTCGGCGACTACCAGTACGACCTGTGGCGGCTGGCGATCAGCCTGGTGCTGGACGCGCGGGAGAACGCCGGGCTCTCGCGCAAGGGCATCGACAAGTCGCTCGAGACGCTCATCGAGGCCTACCTGGACGAGCTCGACGACCACGCCGAGGGCGAGGTGCCGGGGGCGGTGACCCTGGACACCGCCAAGGGGCCGCTGGAGCCCTTCCTGGAGAAGGTGGCGCGCAAGGAGAGCCGGGCCAAGATGCTCGACAAGTGGACCGTGCTCGGCAAGGACGGCCGGCGCTTCGCCGTCGACGAGCGCCCGGAGAAGCTGGCCCGGCTGCCGGCCCACCTGGGCAGCCAGCTGCGCAAGGCCGTGGAGGAGGAGTACCGCGAGACGCTGCGCGGCGCCCGCGCCGAGGCCGAGGAGGATCACTTCCGGGTCAAGGACATGGCGCGGCGCCTCGACGCCGGCACCGGCTCGCTGGGGCTCGAGCGCTACTACGTGCTGATCGAGGGTGGGCGCGACCACGTTCACGACGACGTGATCCTCGACGTGAAGCAGCAGACGGCGCCCGAGGGCTGGCGGATGATGAACGCCGCCGAGAAGCGCGACTGGCGCCGGGCCTTCGCCCACGAGGGCGCCCGCCACGCCGCCGCCTTCACCGCCATCGCCGAGCACCCGGACATCTACCTGGGCTGGCTGCACCTGGGCGACACGGTGTTCTCGGTGCGCGAGCGCTCGCCGTTCAAGGAGGACTTCCCGACCCACAAGATCGACGGCGACAAGCCCTATCGCAAGCTGGCCAAGCAGTGGGGCCGGATCCTGGCCCGCGAGCACCTGCGCGGCGCCCAGGCGCTGACCCCCGACGATCCCGGCGCCTTCGCCCGGGCGGTGACCGGCCGGGTCGAGGGCGGCCAGGAGCACTTCGTGGACATGATCTCGACGCTGGCTTTCGGCTACGCCGACTGCGTGGCCCGGGATCACGCCACCTTCGTCGATTCTCTGTAAACGGGAACCGATGTGTTCGGCGAGGGGCGCCATGCCCCTCCCCGGGCGCTACCGACGCCTTCCCTGGCGCAGGACCCCCTCTTCGCCCCGTCCCCGGCGTGTTCCACGTTCAGCGCCGTTCTGAATCGCGCCGATACGCCTTGGGTGCAGCCCCCCGGTCGCTGTAGGCTGGGGGCAATTCGCATTCAGGAGGCGCCATGTTTCCCCCCTTCACGCTGCGCTATGCGCGCTTCCCCGACCGGCTGCGGGCGCCCGCCCGGCCGGCGCCCGTCGAGCGCCCCGAGCTGGTGGCCTTCAACCGGCCGCTGGCCGAGTCGCTGGGCTTCGATCTGGACGCCTTCGACCCCGAACGGGCCGCCGAGCTGTTGTCCGGCAACGCCCTGCCCGAGGGCGCCGAGCCGGTGGCGCTGGCCTACGCCGGCCACCAGTTCGGCAATTTCGTGCCCCAGCTCGGCGACGGCCGGGCGGTGCTGCTGGGCGAGGTGACCGACCGCGCCGGCCGGGTGCGTGACCTCCAGCTCAAGGGCAGCGGGCGCACGCCGTTCTCCCGCGGCGGCGACGGCCGCGCGCCGCTGGGCCCGGTGCTGCGCGAGTACCTGGTCAGCGAGGCCATGCATGCCCTGGGCGTGCCGACCACCCGGGCGCTGGCCGCGGTGACCACCGGCGAGACGGTCTATCGTCACGTGCCGGAGCCCGGCGCGGTGCTGACCCGCGTCGCCGCCAGCCACCTGCGGGTGGGCACCTTCCAGTACTTCGCCGCCCGCGACGATCAGGAGGCCGTGCGGCTGCTGGCCGACGAGGCGATCGAGCGCCACTATCCCCATCTCGCCGACCGGGACGAGGGCGAGCGCTATCTGGGCCTGCTCGAGGCGACGGTGGAGCGCCAGGCCGAGCTGGTCGCCCGCTGGATGGGGGTCGGCTTCATCCATGGGGTGATGAACACCGACAACGCGGCGATCTCCGGCGAGACCATCGACTATGGCCCCTGCGCCTTCATGGACGCCTACGACCCGCGCACCGTGTTCAGCTCCATCGACGAGCGCGGCCGCTACGCCTTCGTCAACCAGCCACCGATCGCCCAGTGGAACCTGGCGCGCTTCGCCGAGACGCTGCTGGCGCTGATCGACGAGGATCGCGAGCGGGCCATCGAGCGCGCCACCGCGGTGCTGAAGGCCTTCGAGGATCGCTTCGAGGCCAGCCGGATGCGGGTGATGCGGGCCAAGCTGGGCCTCGTGACGGAGGAGGAGGGCGACGCCGCCCTGGTCGAGGACTGGCTCGCGACGATGCAGGCCGCCCGCGCCGACTTCACCCTGAGCTTCCGCCGCCTGGCCGATGCCCTGGAAGGCCCCGAGGGCGAGGCGCGCCTGGCGGCCGAGCTGTTCGGCGACCGTGAGGCGCCGGAGGCGTGGCTGTCACGCTGGCGCGAGCGGCTGTCCCGCGAGGACGCCGATGCCGCCGAGCTGGCGCGGCGCCTGCGCGGCGTGAATCCGGCGGTGATCCCGCGCAACCATCGCGTGGCGGAGGCCATCGCGGCGGCCGAGAACGACGACTTCGGCCCCTTCGAGGCGCTGCTGGCGGCGATCACCCGGCCCTTCGAGGCGCCGACCGGCGAGGTCGACTACACCCGCCCGCCGCAGGACGACGAGAGGGTGCTGCGGACCTTCTGCGGCACCTGACGCAAGCGCATCGTCACCGCGACAGGGGCCCACGCCTCGCCCGGCGCGTCTGTCACCAGAAGGCCGGGTCGTTGAACGCCTCGACACAGCGGGCCCTGCCCCTCAGCGGCGTCATCTCGGCCTCGGTGAGGGGTTGTGCGAGCCAGCCCTCGGGGTATTGCAGCGCGAACGGCGCCGGGATGATGGTCGTGGTGACCGGCGCAAAGCCGACACGCGAGTAGTAGTTCGGGTCACCATAGGTCACGACGATGTCGATGCCTGCCTCACGCAGCGCCTGCAGGGCATGGGTCAGCAGCTGCCGTCCGACCCCCTGGCCTTGCCACTCGGTCGCCACCGCCACCGGGCCGAGCACCCGCACGCGCCGGTCATCCTGGTCGTAGGTCAGCCTCGAGAAGATCGCCGCGCCGATGACCGCACCATCGGACTCGGCGGTGAAGACATGCCGATCCGGCGCGGGTGTGCGAGACAGCAGGTTACCCACCAGATCGCCGATCAGCGTGCCTTCCGACGCTCCCTCGGCGGCGGTGAAGGTCGCCGTGAACAGTTCGACGAGCGCCTGATCGCGCCCCTGGGCGCCTTGCGAGAATTCCATGCGGGTTCCTTGGCTGTCGTACGCAGGTTCAGGGTAACGGCCCCTTCAGGCCTTTTCCCCCAGGGCGGCGATGTGGTCCGGCAGGCGATCATGGGAGCCGTACATGAAGTGGTTCTCCATGCGCTCCGCAAACTGGGCGGCTTCCGGTTCGCGTCCCACCGCCATGGCGACCTCACGCACGTGCATCGGCGATGCGCCGCAGCAGACGCCGAGGTAGTTGACCCCCTGGGCATGAACGTCGCGAGCAAAGGCGCCGAGTTCGTAGCGGTTGCAGAACAGCGGGTCCAGAGCGGTCGGGAAGGGGCGCCCATGGGGCGCCGGGCAGCCGCATCCCTGCTGGTCGGAGAGGTTGAAGAAGGTCGGCTCCCGCTCGGTGGTGCGATAGGTGACCGGCAGCGCCGCCACATGGCAGGCCACGGCATCGCGAATCCGCTGGATCCAGGGCCGCATGGTATCCGGGCCTCTGAAGCAGTTCAGGCCGACCACGCTGGCGCCCTTCTGCTCCAGGGCGAGGCAGGTTTCCACGATGCCGGGGCCATCGATCATGCGATCCTCGGCCATCGGCGCCAGGGTGACGACGGCGGGCAGCCCCTTGGCCTTGATCGCCTCCAGGGCCGCCTCGGCTTCTCCGGCATAGTAGAAGGTTTCCGCGATGATGAAGTCGGCGCCTTCCTCGACGGCCCACTGCACCATCTCGTCGAACATGTCGCGCACGCTCTGCTGCGAGGCCGGATCCTCGGGGTCCCAGACGTTGCTGTTGGAGATGTTGCCGGCCATCAGGTTGCCGGCCTTCTCATCGGCCACCTTGCGGGCAATCCTCAACGCGGCCCGATTCAGCGGTTCCAGCAGATCCTCCTTGCCGATGACCTTCATTTTTTCGCGGTGGCCGTTGTAGGTGAAGGCCTGAACCACGTCCGACCCCGCATGCTGGAAGTCCCGGTGCAGCGCTTCCAGCGCGTCCGGGCGCAGCAACGCCACTTCGGGAACGAACTCGCCGGCGGAGAGATAGCCGCGCCGTTCGAGCTCGAACAGGAAGCCCTCGGCACAGATGAGGGGGCCCCGGTCGAGTCGTTGGGTGATCAGGTCGTGTGCCATGGATGCATGCCTCCGCGGTGGCAGGTGTCTGGAGTCAGGCCGCATTCTGGCAGTCGTTCAGGCCCCGTCACCAATGAAGGTTTTCCGGCTTCAAGATGAATCGAATTCATTCAACCTGTTGCTTTCAGCAATTTGATGAATGTTCGCCGGGCGTCCTTGACGCTCGAGGCATCGGCGGGCCTCTATCACCGGCGGCGCCGGCCTCCCGTCCCCGGGTGATATCGCCAAACGGATCACGTCGCCTCTACTGCCGCTAGAGCCAGTAGAGGCACAGCGACAGCGTTACCACCGAGCCCAGCGTCGAGAGCAGCACGGTGCGCGAGACGACCGCCGCCTCGCGCCCGTAGAACTCCGCCAGCATGTAGGGCCCGGTGCCGGTGGGCAGCGCGCTCATCAGCAGCGCCGACTTGGCCCACAGCGGCGGCAGCGCGAAGACGTGGAACGCCAGCACCCAGGTGAGCAGCGGATGCACCAGCAGCTTGAGGCCGACCAGCCCCCAGGCGCCCTCGGCGGAGCCGCTCTGCTTCTGGGCCAGGAACAGGCCCAGCGAGACCAGCGCGCAGGGCGTGGTGGCATCGCCCAGCAGGCGCAGGAAGTCGTCGAAGGGGCCGGCCAGCGACGGGCCGCCGAGCGCCCACAGCGCGCCCAGCAGCGGCGACACCACCAGCGGGTTCCTGGACAGGGCCTTGAACACCTTGCCGAGTGCTCGGGCGAAGGAGGGCTCGTCCTGCAGGCCGACCTCGATGCAGACGACGGCGATGGCGAACAGCACGCAGACCACGATCAGGGTGGCGACCAGCGCCGGTGCCAGGCCCGCCTCGCCCAGTACCAGCAGGCTCAGCGGGATGCCCACGTAGCCGGTGTTGGCGTAGGCGGCGCCGAGGCCGTCGATGCTGGCGTCGACCAGCCGGCGCCGGCCGCGCAGGCGATAGCCCACGGTGACCGCGAACAGCAGCAGCGTCGGCAGGGTCACGGCGGCGATGAAGCCCGGATGCCAGATCTCTTCCCAGCGGGCGCTGGCCGTGGTGCGGAACAGCAGCGCCGGCAGGCACAGCCAGACCACGAAGCGGTTGAGTTCGGCGGCGGCGGTCTCGCCCAGCCGGCCGGTGCGGCGGCACAGGTAGCCCGCCAGGATCAGGCCGAAGATGGGCAGAACGACACCGAGAACGGACGACATGACGGGGCGGCTCCTGGGCGATGACACGATGAAGGGGTCAGCCTAGGCGGATCTGGTACTACCGTCTAATGTCCTTTGGTCCGGTGGTCGAGGCCTCGCCCGCCCGAGGCGGCCCAGGCGCCCGCGGGTGAGGGGCAAGGGGGCGGACCAACGAAGCGCGCCGGCCACGAGGGCCGGCGCGATGTCTTCATGGGCCGCCGCGGGCGCGGCGGCGAGAGGCGATCAGGCCAGATCGAAGCGATCGGCGTTCATTACCTTGGTCCAGGCGGCCACGAAGTCCTCGACGAACTTGGCCTGGCTGTCGTCCTGGGCGTAGACCTCGGCGTAGGCGCGCAGGATGGAGTTGGAGCCGAACACCAGGTCGGTGCGGGTGGCGGTCCACTTCACCTGGTCGGTCTTGCGGTCGCGGATCTCGTAGAGCCCCTTGCCCGCGGGTTTCCAGCTGTAGGCCATGTCGGTCAGGTTGACGAAGAAGTCGTTGGTCAGCTGGCCCACGCGGTCGGTGAACACGCCGTGTTGGGTGCCGCCGTGGTTGGTGCCGAGGACCCGCATGCCGCCGACCAGCACGGTCATTTCCGGTGCGGTGAGGCCCAGCAGCTGGGCGCGGTCGAGCAGCATCTCCTCGGAGGCGACGACATAGTCCTGCTTCTGCCAGTTGCGGAAACCGTCGGCGAGCGGCTCGAGCGCCTCGAAGCTGTCGGCGTCGGTCATCTCGTCGCTGGCATCGCCGCGTCCCGGCGAGAAGGGCACGGAGATCTCGGTGCCGGCGGCCCTGGCGGCCTGTTCCACGCCGACGTTACCGGCCAGCACGATGGTGTCGGCGATCGAGGCACCGGCCTCTTCGGCCAGCGGCTCGAGCACGGACAGCACCTTAGCCAGGCGCTCGGGCTCGTTGCCGGCCCAGTCCTTCTGCGGTGCCAGGCGGATGCGGGCGCCGTTGGCGCCGCCGCGCTTGTCGGAACCGCGGAAGGTGCGGGCGCTGTCCCAGGCGGTGGCGATCAGATCGGCCATCGGCAGGCCTGCGGCCGCGATCTTGGCCTTCAGGTGGCCGATGTCGTACTGGGTCTCGCCGGCCGGCACGGGGTCCTGCCAGATCAGGTCTTCCTGCGGCACGTCCGGGCCCAGATAGCAGGCCTTGGGGCCCATGTCGCGGTGGGTCAGCTTGAACCAGGCGCGGGCGAAGGTCTCGGAGAAGTACTCCGGGTCGGCCATGAACTTCTGACAGATCGCGTTGTAGGCCGGATCCATCTTCATCGCCATGTCGGCGTCGGTCATGATCGGCATGCACTTGATCGACGGGTCTTCCACGTCGGCGGGCATGTGCTCCTCGCGGATGTCGATGGGCATCCACTGCCAGGCGCCGGCCGGCGACTTCTTGAGCTCCCACTCGTAGCCGAAGAGCATCTCGAACCAGCCCATGTCCCACTGGGTCGGGTGGCTGGTCCAGGCGCCCTCGATGCCGGACACCACGGTGTCACGACCGATGCCGCGGCCCTTGGTGTTCATCCAGCCGATGCCCTGGTATTCGACGTCCGCCGCTTCCGGATCCTCGGAGAGGTCGTCCGCGTTGCCGTTGCCGTGGCACTTGCCGATGGTGTGGCCGCCGGCGGTCAGCGCCGCGGTCTCCTCGTCGTTCATCGCCATGCGGGCGAAGGTCTCGCGCACCTGGGCGGCGGTCTTCAGCGGGTCGGGCTGACCGTTGACGCCTTCCGGGTTCACGTAGATCAGGCCCATCTGCACGGCGGCCAGCGGGTTTTCCATGGTCTCTGGCTGGTCGACGTCGTCGTAGCGCTCGTCGGAGGGGGCGAGCCATTCCTTCTCGGCGCCCCAGTAGGTGTCCTTCTCGGGGTGCCAGATGTCCTCGCGACCGAAGGCGAAGCCGAAGGTCTTCAGGCCGGCCTGTTCGTAGGCGATGGTGCCCGACAGGATGATGAGGTCGGCCCAGGAGATCTTGTTGCCGTACTTCTTCTTGATCGGCCACAGCAGGCGGCGGCCCTTGTCGGTGTTGACGTTGTCCGGCCAGGAGTTCAGCGGCGCGAAGCGCTGGTTGCCGGTGCCGCCGCCGCCGCGGCCATCGGCCAGGCGGTAGGAGCCGGCGGCGTGCCAGGCGACGCGGGCGAACATGCCGACGTAGGACCCCCAGTCGCTCGGCCACCAGTCCTGGCTGTCGTTCATCAGCTGGCGCAGGTCGTTCTTCAGCGCCTCGACGTCCAGCTTCTTGAGCTCTTCACGGTAGTCGAAGTCGGCACCCAGCGGGTTGGTCTTGGTATCGTGCTGATGCAGGATGTCGAGATTCAGGGCATTCGGCCACCAATCCATGACCGAGTCGCCGGTCTCGGTCATCCCGCCATGCATGACCGGGCACTTTCCTGCTCCGCCTTGTTGAGTAGCGTCACCCATCTTGCTCTCCTTCGATCGCGTGTTGTGCTGCTCCTGACGAGCAGAGGTCGTGTCGCTGGTCCGTCATCGATCATCGACAGCGCCGTTTTCGAGTGGGTTCCAGCCTTTCCCACCCAGTTTAGTGGCGGCACAAGAGACCGCCATTTTTCTTTCCCGAAGACATTGATAGCAAACCTTTATCGTCTTTCGACGATGAGAGGGCGCCGGCGTTCCGCGAGGCGGCGACTCGTCCATTGGTCGCCCCCCGGTTGCCTGGCGATTTGCGGCCTACCTACACTCGATGGCTCGGTAATCGTGAGCCTGCATGAGCGTTTCGTCGTTCTCGATCCGCCCCCGTCGAAGCCTCGACGGGGCCGGACCCCGGATAACAATCACAAACCGCGGGCCCGGGGAGGGCAGGAAGCCTTTCCCGGGGTCGCCAAGGAGCCGCTAGATGTCCGTCAGAGAGATCCCGCTGTATATCGATGGCCAGGCCGTCACCTCGCAGAGCCAGGAATGGCGCGACGTGCTCAATCCGGCCACCCAGGAGGTGGTCGCCCGGGTGCCGTTCTGCACCCTCGAGGAGGTCGACCGTGCCGTGGCCAGCGCTAGGGCCGCCTTCTTCGAGTGGCGCCGCACGCCACTGGCCAAGCGCCAGCGCATCATGCTGCGGCTGCAGGCGCTGATCCGCGAGCACACCGAGGAGCTGGCCGCGCTGATCACCGAGGAGCATGGCAAGACCCTGCCCGACGCCGCCGGCGAGGTGGGGCGCGGGCTCGAGGTGGTGGAACACGCCTGCTCGATCACCTCGCTGCAGCTCGGCGAGCTGGCCGAGAACGCCGCCACCGAGGTCGACGTCTACACCCTCAACCAGCCGCTGGGCGTCGGCGCCGGGATCACCGCCTTCAACTTCCCGATCATGCTGCCGTGCTTCATGTTCCCGCTGGCCATCGCCACCGGCAACACCTTCGTGCTCAAGCCCTCGGAGCAGGATCCGAGCTCGACCATGCGGCTGGTCGAGCTGGCCCACGAGGCCGGCGTGCCGGACGGCGTGCTCAACGTGGTGCACGGCGGCCCGGACGTGGCCAACCGCCTCTGCGACCACCCGGACATCAAGGCGATGTCGTTCATCGGCTCGACCCACGTCGGCACCCAGCTCTATCGTCGCGCCTCCGAGGCCGGCAAGCGCGCCCAGGCGATGATGGGGGCCAAGAACCACTGCGTGGTGATGCCCGACGCCAACCGCAGCCAGGCCATCAACAACCTGCTGGGCTCCGCCTTCGGCGCCGCCGGCCAGCGCTGCATGGCCAACTCGGTGGTGGTGCTGGTGGGCGAGGCCCGCGAGTGGCTGGACGAGCTGGCCGAGGCCGCCCGCCACATGAAGGTCGGCCCCGGCACCCAGCGCGACGCCGACCTCGGCCCGCTGGTCTCGCCGGCCGCCCAGGCGCGGGTGGAGGACCTGATCGCCACCGGCGAGAAGGAAGGCGCCCGGCTGCTGGTCGACGGCCGCGGCTGCGAGGTCGAGGGCTATCCGGACGGCAACTTCGTCGGCCCGACCCTGTTCAGCGACGTGACCGCGGAGATGGCCATCTACCGCGAGGAGATCTTCGGCCCGGTGCTGTGCGTGGTGAGCGTGGAGACCCTCGACGAGGCGATCGCCTTCATCAACGCCAATCCCAACGGCAACGGCACCTCGATCTTCACCAACTCCGGCTGGGTGGCGCGGCGCTTCGAGACCGAGATCGACGTCGGCCAGGTGGGCATCAACGTGCCGATCCCGGTGCCGGTGGCCTACTTCAGCTTCACCGGCTCGCGGGCCTCCAAGCTCGGCGACCTGGGCCCCAACGGCAAGCAGGCCATCGCCTTCTGGACCCAGACCAAGACCGTCACCGCCCGCTGGTTCGAGCCCGAGAACGTCTCCGGCGGCATCAACAGCACCATCTCGCTGAGCTGATCCCCTCCCGCTCGGCGGTGAGCGACGGCCCCGTCTCGAGAGAGGCGGGGCCGTCCTGTTGGCCGCCGGGAAGGGCGCTGAATCAGCCCAGCGCCATCTCCAGCAGCTCGCCCACCGGCGCCAGCTGGCTCTCGTGCAGCAGCAGGTGGCTCTCGCCGGGAGCGTCATCGGCGGGGTGGACCACGGCGAACTCGCCTTCCTCAAGATGAAATTCGTGGATCTCGCGGAGGCCTCCGGGCGTCTCGCAGCGGATCGAGCGGTAGGCCTCGTCCTCGCCGTAGGTCAGGCGGTGATAGACCTTGAAGAAGGTGTAGAGCGACAGGCCCCGGGGAAACGCCGGCCAGCGGGCCGGGTTGGCGCGGGTCTCGGCGTCGATCTCGTGACCCTCGGCCTCGGCGCCGTCGATGGCCGAGGCCAGCGGTGCGGCGAGCAGGGTGGCGGCCTCGCCGGGCAGCGGCGCCAGGGCCTCGACGGCCTGCCGGTAGCGCTCGGCCGCGGCGTGCAGGTCGGCCATCGTGCGCAGCGGATGGTCGCTGTGGCGCAGGTCCTCGGGCGCGCAGACCCCGTTCTCCCAGCCGTGGATCACCCTGAGCGTCAGTCGCCCCTCGCGCATCGGCGCCTCCAGCAGGGCCTGGAGGGCGACGCGCAGATGCAGCTGGCGCTCGGGGACGCCGTTGGCGAAGGCGGCGTAGGGCTCGGCGAAGATCCGGTGCAGGCAACCGGGGGCGTGTTCCTTGGCTTCGGTATACGGCATGGCGGGGTCCGGGCTGGTTGTTCGAATGGCGGGAAGGATGTGTCATGCTGGCGCGGCTATCCGGATATCGGCCATGTTGGCCCTGTCTTGAGGATCGCCACCACCATCCATTCACTGTCGCCAGGGGAGTCTCGCCGGCATCGGCGGGGCTGAGAGAGCGTGCGTCGCTGACCCTGGAACCTGATCCGGTTCATGCCGGCGGAGGAAGTGCGACATGCCTTATCTGACGTCAGCCGTGCTTGGCGCGGCGCTTTTGTGTTTCACCGTGCTGGGCCTGCGTGCCCGTCGGGCGGACGGTCCGCTCGACGACTACGTCACCGCCCGCAACTCCCAGTCGGCCCCGACCCTGGGGCTCTCCTTCCTGGCCTCCGGCATGGGCGCCTGGATCCTCTTCGCGCCGCCCGAGATCGGCGCCTTCGTCGGCCCGCTGGGCCTGGCCGGCTATGCCATCGGCTCGGCGCTGCCGTTCATCGTGCTCGGCGCCTTCGGCCCGGCGATCCGCCGCCGCCTGCCCGAGGGACGCAGCATCGGCGAGTACGCCGAGGCCTGCTTCGGCGCCGGCATCCGCCGCTGGGTGGCACTGGTCTCGGTGCTGTACATGGGCTGCTTCCTGGCCGCCGAGCTGACCGCCATCGGCGCCATCACCGGGCTGCTGTCGGACGTGCCGGTGGCGCTGGTGGTGGTCGGCGTGGCGGCGGCGACCCTGCTCTACACCGCGCTGGGCGGGCTGCGCGCGAGCCTGGCCACCGATCGCTGGCAGGCCTGGCTGCTGCTGGCCCTGCTGCTGCTGGTGGGCGGCGTGGCGCTGGCCCGGCTGCCCGAGCTGCCGGCCGGGGCCGCGCTGCCGTCGATTCCCGCCGCTGACGCCCTGTCCGTGGCGCTGACGCTGGTGATCGCGGTGACCGCGGCCAACCTCTTCCACCAGGGCTACTGGCAGCGGGTGTGGGCGGCCCGGGACGACCGGGCGCTGGGGCGCGGCGCCTGGCTGGGCGGGGCCGTGACCGTGCTGGTGGTGGCGGTGGTCGGCGGCCTCGGCATGCTGGCCGCCATGGCGGGGGTGTCGCTGGGCGAGCCGCCGATCCCGTTCTTCGCGCTGCTCGCCGAGGCGCCGGGCTGGCTGGCGCTGCCGGCGCTGGTGCTGGCGGTGACGCTGGTGGCCTCCAGCGTCGATACCCTGCAGAACGGCATCGCCTCGCTCGTGGTGGCCGGCAGCGGCTGCCGCGGCCTGTCGCTCAGGGCGGCGAGGTGGGTCACCGTGGCGCTGATGGTGCCGGTGGTGGCGATCGCCCTGCAGGGGCTCTCGGTGCTGCGGCTGTTCCTGATCGCCGATCTCTTGTGCGCGGCCATCGTGGTGCCGGTGCTGCTGGGGCTGTGGGCGCGGATGAGCGCCGCGGCGGCGCTGGCCGGCGGCCTCGCCGGGCTGGCCGGGGCGGTGCTGCCGGGCTGGGTCGCCTCGGGCAGTGCCCTCGACGGCCTGCTGGCGGCGAGCTTCCCCGGCGGGGTGCCGACCCTGCCGCCGTTTCTCGGCGCGCTCCTGGCCTCCAGCGCGGTGGCGCTGCTGGTGGCCTGGCGGCGTCCGCTGGCGCGGCGCACGGCCTGAACGGTTGCCAGGCCGGCGGATGACCGCCACCCTCTGAGGGTCATCCCGACCTGACGAAGGAGCCGTGCCATGAGTGATACGCCACAGGATCCACGCCGTCGCCATTCCGCCCCGGTGGTGGACGGCGTCGGCAAGTCGGCCAGCCGCGCCATGCTGCGCGCGGTGGGCTTCAATGACGACGACTTCACCCGGCCCCAGGTGGGCATCGCCTCCACCTGGAGCCGCGTCACGCCCTGCAACAGCCACATCGGCGAGCTGGCCGAGCAGGCCAGCGCCGGCGCCGATGCGGCCGGCGGCAAGGGCGTGATCTTCAACACCATCACCATCTCCGACGGCATCGCCAATGGCACCGAGGGCATGAAGTACTCGCTGGTGTCGCGGGAGGTGATCGCCGATTCCATCGAGACGGTGGCCGGCTGCGAGGGCTTCGATGGCCTGGTGGCCATCGGCGGCTGCGACAAGAACATGCCCGGCTGCCTGATCGGCCTGGCGCGGCTCGACCGGCCCAGCGTCTTCGTCTACGGCGGCACCATCCTGCCCGGCGAGGGGCACACCGACATCGTCTCGGTGTTCGAGGCCATGGGCGCCCACAGCCGCGGCGATCTCGACCTCATCGACGTCAAGCGGATCGAGGAGACGGCGATTCCCGGGCCCGGCGCCTGCGGCGGCATGTACACCGCCAACACCATGGCCTCGGCCATCGAGGCGCTGGGCATGAGCCTGCCCGGCAGCTCGGCGCAGAACGCCGTGTCGCGCAACAAGCGCGATGACAGCCGGGCGGCGGGGGAGGCGGTGCTGACGCTGCTCGAGCGCGACATCACGCCCTCGGACATCATGACCCGCGAGGCCTTCGAGAACGCCATCACCGTGGTGATCGCCCTGGGCGGCTCCACCAATGCGGTGCTGCACCTGATCGCCATGGCCGACGCCATCGGCGTGTCGATCACCCTCGACGACTTCACCGCGATCGGCAAGCGGGTGCCGGTGCTCGCCGACCTGCGCCCCAGCGGCCAGTACATGATGAGCGAACTGGTCGAGATCGGCGGCATCCAGCCGCTGATGAAGACCCTGCTCGACGCCGGGCTCTTGCACGGCGACTGCCTGACCGTGACCGGCGCCACGCTGGCCGAGAACCTGGCCAAGGTGGCGCCCTATCCCGAAGGTCAGGCGATCATCGCGCCCCTCGAGGCGCCGCTGAAGGCCCAGAGCCACCTGCGCGTGCTGCACGGCAACCTGGCCCCGGAGGGGGCGGTGGCCAAGATCACCGGCAAGGAGGGCACCCGCTTCTCGGGCACGGCCCGGGTGTTCGGCTCCGAGGAGGAGGCCCAGGCGCGCATCAACGACGGCAGCGTGGTGGCCGGCGACGTGGTGGTGATCCGCTACGAGGGGCCCCGCGGCGGGCCCGGCATGCGCGAGATGCTCACGCCGACCTCGGCGATCATGGGGCGCGGGCTCGGCAGCGAGGTGGCCCTGATCACCGACGGCCGCTTCTCCGGCGGCAGCCACGGCTTCGTGGTCGGCCACGTGACGCCCGAGGCCTTCGACGGCGGCCCCTTGGCGCTGGTCGAGGACGGCGACACCATCACCCTCGACGCCGAGGCCGACACCATCAATGTCGCGCTCACCGTCGAGGAACTCGAACGCCGCCGCGCGGCCTGGCAGCGGCCGGCGCCGCGCTACACCCGCGGGGTGCTGGCCAAGTACGCGCGCACGGTGAGCTCCGCCTCGACCGGGGCGGTGACCGACCGGCCCGACTAGCGTCGCCACGGGTGACTGATGCCAGACACGACGACGCCGCCCCGAGGGGCGGCGTCGTTCGTGGCGGGCCGGTAAGGCAAAGCCCGGTGGCGGCCGCGCTTACTGCGAGAGGGCGTCGCCCATCATGTCGTCGAAGGTCATGGCGTTCTCGGGCAGCTCGAAGGCCGAGGCGGCCGGGGTCTCGTCGGACAGCGAGGCGATCCGGAAGCGGTCGCCGAAGCGCAGCATGCCGAATCCTTCTTCCTCCAGCGCCGTGGCGATGGGATCGGGCTCGCCGGTCATGGTCCGCTGGTAGGCGTGGAAGGCGCTCATCAGCTCGCGGACCTGATCGTCGTCGCTCAGCACCAGGGTATCGTCGTGGGCGTTGCCGGCCTTGTCGGTCCAGGCCAGCTGGTAGACCTCGCCCTCCAGGCCGGCGATGGTTTCCTGCTCTCCGGTGGCCTCGAGGGACTCGATCGAGTCGGCCTGCTGGCTGGTCAGCCCGGCCATGGCCTGGTCGTTGCCCATGCTCTCGGCCATCTGCTTGAGGCGGGCCATGTCCATGACCAGGGTCTGGCCCTGCATCTCGGTCACCATGTAGCCGTTGCCGTCCTTGAGCAGCATGAAGCCCGCCTGGGCCTGCTGGGGGAAGTCCATGCGCAGGTCATCGCCCGCCCAGCTGACTTCCATGGTGGCGTTGCCCTGGTCGGAGCGGCTCTCGAGGGTGGCCTGGCCATCGGCCAGGGCGGGCAGCGAGGCGGCCAGCAGCAGGCCGGTCACGAGGTGGCGCATCGGGAATCTCCCTGATCTCGAATCCATGAGGCAGAGGGCCGGCCAAGCCGGCCCGGACCCTGGTCGCGGGCGAGCGGATCGCCGGGCGGCTAGGGTGGCGTGAGTTCGTGGTCGATGGTGTTGCGCAGTGCCTGTAGCTCATCGAGGGTGAGCTGCTCCAGGCGGCCGGCGAGGAGGTCGCTGATCTTCTGCATGGGCAGGCCCGCGCGGCGGGCGATCTCGCGGTTGCCGAGATCCGATACGGCGATCAGCCGGGTGATGATGCGCATGAGGCGCGTACGTTGTTCCAGGTCCCTGACGTCGAGGTCAGGGCATCGTCGCGGAGGGTCGAGGAGTTCCGCGTTGGAAAAGCTTGCCGTGCTCATGATGCTCCACAGGACAGAATCGACCGCTACAGCATGAAGCCTTTTGACGCGTTTCGCTAGTGGTCGAAAGGGGGAGAGTGGTCGGGAGAGGAGCCGGTGTCGCGGACGAGATTTCTCGATGGCGGAAACCGCAAAGGCAAGGCCTTCTCTGGCCAGGGAAAGAGTTTGAATTCGTCGCAATTGTTGTTTATTTTCAACATCGTTCGATAAATACAACGTTTCATGTCGCGACTCAAGGACACTGTAAAATGAACAGCGATACAACGCATCTCTCGCGCGTGCTGGCGCGCAAGGACGTGCTGGCCCTGGCCTTCGGCGCGATGATCGGCTGGGGCTGGATCGTGATGACCGGCAACTGGATTCAGTCGGCGGGCAGCCTGGGTGCCATCACGGCGTTCCTGATCGGTGGCGCGGTGATCGTGCTGGTGGGGCTGACCTATGCCGAGCTTGCCTCGGCCATGCCCCAGGTGGGCGGCGAGCACGTCTACAGCTATCGCGCCATGGGCCATTTCCCTTCCTTTCTCTGCACCTGGGCCATCACCCTGGGCTATGTCAGCGTGGTGTCCTTCGAGGCGGTGGCGCTGCCCACCGTGGTCGAGCATCTGTTTCCCGACTATGCGGTGGGGCAGATGTGGACCATCGCCGGCTGGGACGTGAAGGCGACCTGGGTGGCCGTCGGCGTGGTCGGCGCGCTGGCGATGACCTGGATCAACTACCTCGGCGTGCGCACCGCCGCGCTGGTGCAGAAGGTGGTGACCCTGCTGATCCTGGCGGTCGGCGTGATGTTCATCACCGGGTCGCTGTTCGAGGGCAGCACCACCACCATGGAACCGCTGTTCAACGTCGAGGGCGGCGTGATCGGCGGCATCATGACGGTGATCATCATGGTGCCGTTCATGTTCGTCGGCTTCGACGTCATTCCCCAGGCCGCCGAGGAGATCGACCTGCCGTTCAAGGAGATCGGCCGGGTGCTGATGATCTCGGTGGTGCTGGCGGTGTTCTGGTACGGGCTCATGATCCTCGGCACCGCGCTGATGCTGGATCCGGCGGCGCTGTCCGAGAGCTCGCTGGCGGTGCCGGCGGCCATGCAGGCGGTCTTCCAGACGCCCTGGGCGGAGAACCTGATGATCCTGGCCGGCATCGCCGGCATCATCACCAGCTGGAACGCCTTCTTCATCGGCGGTTCCCGGGCGATCTATGCCCTGGCGCACTCCGGCATGCTGCCGGCCTTCCTGGCCCGGCTGCACCCGGAGCATCGCACGCCCACCAACGCCGTGCTGGTGATGGGGGCGCTGTCCGCCGCCGCTCCGCTGCTGGGGCGCCCGGCCCTGGTGTGGCTGGTGGTCGCCGGCGGGCTGGGCATCGTCATCGCCTACCTCTTCGTGTCGCTGTCCTTCGTGCTGCTGCGTCGCCGCGAGCCGGAACTGGTGCGGCCCTTCAAGGTGCGCCGTGGCAAGACCGTGGGGGCGCTGTCGGTGATCCTCTCCCTGGCGCTGATCGGCCTCTACCTGCCCGGCAGCCCGTCGGCCCTGTCGCCCTTCGAGTGGGCGCTGTTCGCCGGCTGGATGCTGGTCGGCCTGGCCCTCTACGGCTGGTCGCGGGCGCGTTACGGCGTCGACTACAGCGATCGGATGATGCAGCGCGAGCTGGCCCAGTCCTCGTCCTGACGGGCCTGATATCGCCGCCCGCCTGACCGAGACCCCGGCCCTGTGGCCGGGGTCTTTTCGTTGCTGGTGCTTCGACTCTTCTCCAATGCGGCTCCTGTGGGCAGGCGGTATTTTGTTGATGTTTTATAAAAATGTAGATATTTTTGATCCATCGATCCTCGACCCCCTGGAGCCCCGATGACCGCGCTGACCCGGATTCCCGAACTCGCCATGCCGCTGCCCGCCGACCCGCAGGGCTTCACCCTGACGCCGTCGGCGCAGTCGCCGCGCCTGCTGCAGATGACCTTCTCCCGCGAGGTCGTCGAGGCCTTCGTCGAGGCCGTGGCCGACTGGCCGGTGCAGGCGCTGGAGTACAAGTCGATGCTGCGCTTCCGGGTGGCGAAGATCCTCGATGACCTGTGCGGCAACACCCTGCAGCCGGTGTTGATCAACAGCCTGGTGGATCGCGCCACCGGCGGGCTGCAGGTGGTGCCCGAGGGCCTGGACGACGTCGCCCAGGCCGAGGAGATGGTCAAGTTCGCCACCGCCGTGGCGCACCTGATGGGGCGTTCCAACTTCGATGCCATGAGCGGCCAGTTCTATGCGCGCTTCGTGGTCAGGAACGTCGACGAGTCCGACAGCTACCTGCGCCAGCCGCACCGGGTGATGGAGCTGCACAACGACGGCACCTTCGTCGAGCAGGACACCGACTACGTGCTGATGATGAAGATCGACGAGCAGCACATGCAGGGCGGCGATTCGCTGCTGCTGCACCTGGACGACTGGGAGGAGCTGGAGCGCTTCTATCGCCATCCGCTGGCGCACCGCGAGATGCGCTGGGCGGCGCCGCCGAGCAAGAAGGTCGCCGCGGATGTCTTCCATCCGGTGTTCGACGTGGATCGCGAGGGGCGGCCGGTCATGTCCTACATCGACCAGTTCGTGCAGCCGAAGGACTTCGAGGAGGGCAACTGGCTGTGCGATCTGTCCGCGTCGCTGGAGGCCAGCGCGGGGATCCTCTCGGTGCCCAATCCGGTGGGCAGCTTCCTTTTGATCAACAACCACTTCTGGCTGCACGGCCGGGATCGTTTCACGCCGCATCCTGAGCTTCGCCGCGAGCTGATGCGCCAGCGCGGTTACTTCACCCACGCCGCCACGCTGCGCCGCTCGCGTCAGCGTTGAAGACGCCGCGGGCCATGGGCCGGTCCGGGGCCTATCGAGGGCTCCGGAAAACGCGCCTAATGGACGCCCCTACAGCAGGAACGAGGACGGCATGTACGATTTCATCATCATCGGCGGCGGCATTCTCGGCATGTCCACCGCCATGCAGCTCCAGCAGGCCTATCCGGACCGCCGGATGCTGGTGCTGGAGAAGGAGCGCGAGCCGGCCTGTCACCAGACCGGCCACAACAGCGGCGTGATCCATGCCGGGGTCTACTACACCCCGGGCAGCCTCAAGGCGCGCTTCTGCCTGGAGGGCAACCGCGCCACCAAGGCCTTCTGCGACGCCCACGAGATTCCCTACGACAGCTGCGGCAAGCTGCTGGTGGCCACCAACGACCTGGAGATGCAGCGCATGCAGGCGCTGTGGGAGCGCACCGAGGCCAATGGCCTGGAGCGCGAGTGGCTGGGCCCGGAGGCGCTGGCCGAGCGCGAACCCAACATCACCGGCGTCGGCGGCATCTTCGTGCCCTCCAGCGGCATCGTCGACTATCGCGCGGTGACCCGCGCCATGGCCGCCGAGTTCGAGCGCCTGGGCGGCGAGATCCGCTACGGCGCCGAGGTCGAAGGGCTCGAGGAGCGGCGTCAGGAGGTGGTGGTGACGACCGCCGCCGGCGAGTTCCGCGGGCGCTATCTCGTGACCTGCTCGGGGCTGATGGCCGACCGGGTGGTGCGCATGCTGGGCCGGGATCCGGGCTTCACCATCTGCCCCTTCCGCGGCGAGTACTACCGGCTGCCCGAGCGCCACAACGCCATCGTCAATCACCTGATCTACCCGATCCCGGACCCGTCGATGCCGTTTCTCGGCGTGCACCTGACGCGCATGATCGACGGCTCGGTCACCGTGGGGCCCAACGCCGTGCTGGCGTTCAAGCGCGAGGGCTATCGCCGGCGCGACGTCTCGCCGGTCGACCTGGCGCGCATGTTCACCGACCCCGGCATCCTGCGGGTGCTGGGCAGGAACCTGCGCCCGGGGCTCTTGGAGATGAAGAACTCGCTGCACAAGCGCGGCTACCTCGAGCTGGTGCGCAAGTACTGCCCGAGCCTGACCCTCGAGGACCTCACGCCCTATCCGGCCGGGGTGCGCGCCCAGGCGGTCTCGCGGGACGGCCGGCTTGTCGACGACTTCCTGTTCGTCAACACGCCGCGCACGGTGAACGTGGGCAATGCGCCGTCGCCGGCGGCCACCTCGGCGCTGCCGATCGGCGCGCATATCGTCGCCAAGGTGAAGGAGCTGGTCGGCGAGTGAAGGCGGCGTTGAAGGGCGGGCCCCGGCCCGCGCGCAGGATGCGCTAAAGTCGTCGCCGTATCGACGTTGGTGGTGTGGCCCCGACGCGCGGGGCCTGCTAGCGTTTTTCCAGGCGCGCCGGCCAGTTATCGACCGAGCCGGCATCGCTCGAACAAGCACAACAATTCCCTCGCATCGTCTGTAGGAGGCTTCATGCGCGCACTCAAGACGGCCCTCGCCGCCACCCTGCTGGTGGCGGCCCCCGCGGCCCTGGCCCAGCAGCAGCTGTCCATCGCCACCGGCGGCACCGGCGGCACCTACTATCCCTACGGCGGCGGCCTCGCCGAGCTGATCAACGAGCACGTCGAGGGCTATGACGCCGTGGCCGAGGTCACCGGCGCCTCGGTGGAGAACATGGGGCTGGTCTGGCGCGGCGACTCCGACCTGGCGCTGGCGCTGGCCGACACCGTCTACCAGGCCTACAACGGCACCGGCGACTTCGAGGGCCGCCAGCTCGAGAACATCCGCGCCCTGGCGTCGATCTATCCCAACGCCGTGCAGATCGTGACCATGGCCGATTCCGGCATCGAGTCGCTGTCCGATCTCGAGGGCAAGGTCGTCTCGGTGGGCGCCCCGGGCAGCGGCACCGAGATCAACGCCAGCACCCTGCTGGAGGCCAACGGCATCACCTATGACGACATCGACGCCCGCCGCCTCAACTTCAACGAGACCGCCGATGCCCTCCGCGACGGCGACATCGACGCCGGCTTCTGGAGCGTGGGGCCGCCCACCAGCTCGATCATGAACCTGGCCACCACCCGCGACATCCGCCTGATCGGCCTCTCCGACGAGGAGATCGCCAACGCCCAGGCCGAGGAACCGGTGTTCGCCGCCTATGAGCTCAAGACCGGGCTCTACGAGGGCATGGAGGAGGCGGTGCAGACCATCGGCATCCCCAACGTGCTGGCGGTGAGCAGCGAGATGGACGAGGAGCTGGCCTACCGGATCACCCAGACGCTGTTCGAGCACACCGACCAGCTGATCGCCATCCATCCGGCGGCCAACGACACCACCGTCGAGTTCAGCGTCGAGTCCACGCCGATCGCCTTCCATCCCGGCGCGCTGCGCTACTACGAGGAAGTCGGCGCCGAGATCGCCGACCGCCAGCGTCCCTGAGGGGCGCCGCGATGAGGTGTTCGATGACCCCGGGGCGAGCCGTCAGGCTCGCCCCGTCGTCGTGGCGGTCCCTGGCAAAGGCTCTGCCGCTGGCGCTGATGCTCGGCGGGCTGGCGCCGCCGGCGCTGGCCGGCTGCCCCGGCCATGCGCTGACGGTCCGCGACGCCGAGCACCGGCCGCTGGTTCGCCTGCCGATGCCGGAAGGCGAGGGCTGGTGCCTGGCCTGGAACCATTCGGTGGAGGGCTTCACCGTCCTCGACTGCTATCGCAACGTCGCCGGGCACATGGTGCTCACGCGCAGCCATCTGCCGGACTTCGCCGCCGGCCTCGACCACATTCCCGGCCGCGGCCGCCAGGTCTCCGACGGCCACGGCGGCTACTGGATCGAGGCCATCGACGAGCCGGTGCCCGGCGATGCCTATCGGCTCCGGGTCGGGTCGCCGCGTGTCGATCATCGCCTGGTCAGCCGTCCCGAGGGCACGAGTCTGGCGACCCTGCTGGCGAACGCCCGGGACTGCGCCGCCGGCGAGGGATATCCCGAGGCGGCCGAGTCGCCGATGGTCGTGAGCCTGAGTGGGCTCGCCGCCAACGAGCGGGTGACGCTGGCCCTGGAGGCCGCGACGCCCGACGACGGGGGCGCCCGATGAGGAACGACCCGCAGCGTCGAGCAACGGCTTGCTTCCATCCCACTGCAACAAGAGAGACACGCCCATGAGCGAAGCGGGTGCATCCCCCATTGTCCCCGGCAGCCAGGCGCCACACTCGCGCCCGGTGCTGTGGCTGATCAGCCTGGTGGCCGTGGCGCTGTCGCTGTTCCAGCTCTACTCCGCCGGCATCGAGCCGCTGGGGCTGTTCTACCAGCGCAGCATCCACCTGGCGCTGATCATGATGCTGGCGTTCCTGATGTTTCCGGTGTTCGGCGCCCGGCACGGGCGGGGCCCCCTGGGCGGGGCGATCGACCTGGCGTTCTTCGCCGGGGCGGTGATCACCGGCGGCTACATGGCGCTGTATCTCGACGAGATCATCAATCGCGCCGGCTTCTGGAGCCAGACCGACATCACGGTCGGCATCATCGCCACCGTCACCGTGCTGGAAGCCAGCCGTCGGGCGGTGGGGCTCGGCATGACGGTGATCGGCGTGCTGGCGATCCTCTACGCCTTCTCCGGCCCCCGCGGCGAGCTGCCCTGGCTGGGCGAATGGCTGCCCGGCATCCTCGAGCACCGCGGCTACGGGCTGGATCGCCTGGTCGGCCAGCTCTACCTGGGGCAGGAGGGCATCTTCGGGCTGCCCATGGGCGTGGCGGCCACCTATATCTTCATCTTCGTGCTGTTCGGCGCCTTCCTCGAGATCACCGGCGCCGGCAAGTTCTTCATCGACCTGGCCTACGCCGCCACCGGCCGCCAGCGCGGCGGGCCGGCCAAGGCGGCGGTGATCGCCTCGGCCGGCATGGGCTCGATCTCCGGCAGCGCCATCGCCAACGTGGTGACCACCGGCGCCTTCACCATCCCGCTGATGAAGCGCCTGGGGTACAAGCCCCACCAGGCCGGCGGCATCGAGGCGGCGGCCTCCACCGGCGGCCAGATCATGCCGCCGCTGATGGGCGCCGGCGCCTTCCTGATCGCCGAGTACACCCGGATGCCCTACCTGGACGTGGTCAAGGTCAGTATCCTGCCGGCGATCATGTACTTCGGCACCGTCTACCTGTTCGTGCACATCATCGCCCTCAAGCAGGGCATGCAGGGCATGGCCAGAAGCGAGCTGCCGCAGCTGCGCGACGTGATGGGCGCCGGCTGGCACTTCCTGCTGCCGCTGGCGGTGCTGGTGTGGCTGCTGGTGATGAACATGTCGCCGATGCGGGTGGGCTACTACGCCATCCTCACCATGCTGGCGGTGGCGGCACTGCGCTTCGCGGTGTGGTTCTGCTTCGTTGCGCCCAGGCGCGGCGAGCCGGTCACCGGGGCGGCGCTGGTCCAGGCGCTGAAGCTCGGCGGGCTCAAGGTGATCGAGGGCCTGGAGCTCGGCGCGCGCAACGCCGTGGCGGTGTCCATGGCCTGCGCCGTGGCCGGCATCATCGTCGGGGTGGTGGGCCTCACCGGGCTGGGGCTCAAGTTCTCGGCCATGATGATGGCGTTCTCCGACGGCAACCTGCTGCTGGCGCTGGTGATGGTGCTGCTGGCCAGCCTGGTGCTGGGCATGGGGCTGCCGGTGACCGCCAGCTACATCGTGCTGATCGTGCTGGTGGGGCCGGCGCTGACCTCGGAGTTCGGCGTGCCGCTGCTGATCGCCCATCTGGTGGTGTTCTGGTACTCCCAGGATTCCAACGTCACCCCGCCCATCGCGCTGGCGGGCTTCGCCGGGGCGGCGATCGCCGGGGCCAATCCGATGGATACCGGTTTCCAGGCCTGGAAGTTCGCCAAGGGGCTCTACCTGATCCCGCTGTTCATGGTCTTCAATCCGGAGATCATCATGGGCGGCCCGCTGCCGCTGCTGGCCTGGACCACGCTGACGGCCTTCCTGGCCCTGGCCGCCTTCGCCGCGGCGCTGGAGGGCTACCTGTTCACGCGCATGTCGACGCCGGTGCGGCTGGTGCTGCTGCCGGCCATCGTCGGGGTCTTCTACCCGAGCCTGATCGCCGAGGCCGCCGGCGCGGCGGTGATGGTGCTGGCGCTGGCCGGGAACTGGGTCGCCAGCAGGCGAGAGGCCGCCGTGGCCGGTTGAGGGCTTCCCCTGCGGCCGGAGACATGGCCAGACGACAGACGGCCCCGCCCGGGCGATCCGGGCGGGGCCGTGTCATGGAGCGCGATGGCTTATTGAGCCGACTGGGAGTCGTCCTCCATCATTTCCTCCACCTCTTCGTGGGCCTCCTCGGCGGCCTCTTCGCTCGCGGCGGCGGCGTCCTCGGCGGTCTCCTCGGTCGCCTCGGCGGCATCGCCGGCGGCGTCCCGGGTGGCGTCGACCGCATCGCCGGCGGCGTCCTGAGTCGCGTCGGCGGCATCGCCGGCGGCCTCGACGGCATCACCGGTGGTGTCGGCCACGGCATCGCCGGCCTGGTCCGCGGCGTTCTCGGTGTCCTCCAGCGCCTGGCCGGCGATGGAGCCCTGGCTGGCCACCGGCTCCAGGCTCACGGTGATCGGCGCCTGCTCGGCGTCCGGGCCGACCTCGACCTGATGGCGCTGCGGGCTGGTCCACAGCAGGTTGCCGTCGTCGTCGCGAATCTCGGCGCGCACGGCGTGGGCATGGCCCGGGTCGACCTGAGTGGTCGGATAGTCGAGGCTGAACTCGACCGGGTCGTTGCCGCTCACGTCGACCGTGGTCTCGCTGATGGTGGTGGCCGGCGCGTCGGCCCGGGCCACGTCGAGCAAGCTGACCTTCACTTGCGCGTCGTCCGGCAGCGGCGTATCGGTGGCGACGAACTCCATCACGCCCTCGAGGGTCCTGCTGGCCTGCTGCTGGTCGGTCTGGGCCTGTTCGCCAGCGGTCGTCTGTTCGGTCTGGGTGGCGGTATTGGCCGCGTTCTGTTCGCTGTCGTCGGCCTGGTCACAGCCGGCCAGCGCCAGGGTGCCGGTCAGGGCTGCCGCAATGAAAAGTTGACGCTTCATGGTCGGTCTCCTTAACACGTGTGCCGTGTGGGGGTATGTGGTCGCGTCCCTGTCGACCGCTTCGATCATCACCCTAACAAGGCAATCTGCAGGAAGGTTGAAACCCGTTGTCGCCTGGTGGCGACGGGCGTGCCGCAAGGGAACGGTGCGCATCGGGACCACCTGCCGCGATCGCCCCCTTTCCCGGCGCTGTGGGAGAGGTCGGCGAGGCGCGGCTCTGTTAGAATAGTGGGCTTCCAATTTTCATCATCCGCCCGCGGCATCGGCTGCGAGGTGGTGTCATTCCCGTTTTTCAGGAGCCCAGGATGACAGCATCGAAGGAGACGCCGCGGGTCGGCGTGATCATGGGGTCGAAGTCCGACTGGCCGGTCATGGAGCATGCGGTGACCATGCTCGAGCGCCTCGGCGTGCCCTACGAGACCCGCGTCGTCTCGGCCCACCGCACCCCGGACCTGCTGTTCGACTACGCCAAGTCCGCCGCCGAGCGCGGCCTGCAGGTCATCATCGCCGGCGCCGGCGGGGCGGCCCACCTGCCCGGCATGGTGGCCTCCCAGACCGCGCTGCCGGTACTCGGCGTGCCGGTGGAGTCCAAGGCCCTCAAGGGGCTGGATTCGCTGCTGTCGATCGTGCAGATGCCCGGCGGCATCGCCGTGGGCACCCTGGCCATCGGCAAGGCCGGCGCCACCAACGCCGGCCTGATGGCGTCCCAGATCGTCGGCCTGCAGGACGGCGAGGTGCGCGAGGCCGTGGAGGCCTTCCGCGCCGAGCAGACCCAGACGGTGCTGGACAATCCCGACCCGCGCCCCCTTCCCTGATCGCGAGTGACGAGCGAGGCAACCACGATGAACATCGGCGTACTCGGAGCCGGCCAGCTCGGCCGGATGCTGGCCCTGGCGGGCTACCCGCTGGCCAACCGCTTCACCTTCCTCGACACCACCGGCCACCCCAGCGCGGGCATCGGTGACGTCATGGTGGATACCGATCAGAAGCACCTCGAGCGCTTCCTCGAGAAGGTCGATCTGGTCACCTACGAGTTCGAGCACCTGCCGGTGCCGCTGGTCCAGGCGATCGAGGAGCGCAAGCCGGTCTACCCCGGCAGCGAGGCGATCCGGGTCTGCCAGCACCGCGCCGAGGAGAAGGCGCTGTTCGATCGGCTGGCCATCCCGACCCCGGCCTATCGGCTGGTGGACAGCGCCGAGGCGCTGGAGACCGCGGTGCGCGAGCTGGGCACGCCGGTGGTCGCCAAGTCCGTCACCGAGGGCTACGACGGCAAGGGCCAGGCGGTGATCAAGGACCCGGCCGATGCCGCCGAGGCCTGGCGCTCGATCAACCACCCGCGGCTGATCGTCGAGGCCTTCGTCGACTTCGTGCGCGAGGTGTCGATCATCGCCGTGCGCGGCCGCGACGGCGAGGTGGCGTTCTATCCGATGGCCGAGAACGTCCACGTCGACGGCATCCTGCGCTATTCGGTCGCGCCGATGCCGGACCTGGACGACGCCGTCCAGCAGACCGCCGACGGCTACATTCGGGCGCTGCTCGACGAGCTCGACTATGTCGGCGTGCTGACCCTGGAGCTGTTCCAGACCCGTGACGGCGGCCTGCTGGCCAACGAGATGGCGCCCCGGGTGCACAACTCCGGCCACTGGACCCAGGACGGCGCGGTGACCAGCCAGTTCGAGAACCACCTGCGCGCCATCCAGGGCCTGCCGCTGGGCAGCACCGCGGCCCGCGCGCCGACCTGCATGGTCAACGTGATCGGCCGCGAGGGCGAGGCGGCGAAGCTGCTCGAGATCGACGACGCCCACCTGCATCGCTACGACAAGGGCGAGCGCCCGGGCCGCAAGCTGGCCCACGTCAACCTGGTGGCGCCGACCTATGATGCGCTGCTGGAGAAGGTCCGCGCCTGCGCGGCCCTGCTGCCCGACGCCCCGGCGCCGCGCTTCAGCTTCGAGTGAGGCCTCGCCTCATCGGCCGAAAGGAGAAGGCCGCGCCCTCGGGCGCGGCCTTCTGCGTGATGGCGATGAGTCAGCCGTCGTCGAGCGCCCCGCCGGTCAGCCCATCAGCAGCCAGCTGGCCAGGCCGCCACCGCTCACCAGCAGCGCAAACAGGATCAGGGCCAGGATGAAGGGCTTGATGCCCAACGCCTTGAGCTTCTCCAGGCGTGTCTCAAAGCCCAGTGCGGCCATGGCCATGGTCAGGGCCAGCTGGCCGAGCTGTACCAGGGCCCCATGGAGCGCGGCGGGCAGGGTCACGACGCTGTTGAAGACCACCATGGCCATGAAGCCGAAGGCGAACCAGGGAATCACCAGGCGGGTCTTGCCCTCGGCGCCTGAGGCCGCGTGGCGGCGCAGCCACCATTGGCCGACGATCAGCAGGAAGGGCACCAGCAGCATCACCCGAACCAGCTTGACGATCACCGCGTTGGCCAGGGCATCGGTGCCCACCGCCTCGCCGGCGGCGACCACCTGGGCGACCTCGTGGATGGTCGCGCCGATATAGATGCCGAACAGCTGTTCATCCATGCCCAGCAGCGGGTAGAGCAGGGGGTAGACCAGCATCGCCAGCGAGCCGAACAGCACCACCGTGGCCACCGCCATGGAGGTCGCGGCGGGACGCGAGCGAATGGTCGACTCGGTGGCCAGCACCGCGGCGGCGCCGCAGATCGCGCTGCCGGCGCTGGTCAGCAGGGTGGTCTCGCGGTCGAGCCCCAGCCACCGGGTACCGATCAGGTAGCCGGTCACCAGCACCGCGCCGATGACCAGCGCGTCCAGCAGCAGCACCTTCGGCCCCAGGCCGACGACCTGCTGCAGCGTCAGCGACAGGCCGAACAGCACGATGCCGCCGCGCAGCAGCCGGCGAGTGGCGAAGGCGAGCCCCGGGCCGGCCAGGCTCAGGTGGCGAGACAGGCGCCGGGGCAGGGGCAGGTTGCCGGCCACGATGCCCAGCAGCAGGGCCATCACCAGCGGGCTCACACCGCTCTCGGCGAGTATCGGCAGCCGGGAAAGGGCGCTACCGCCGGCGGTCAGCAGGGTACAGAGGACGAGGCCTTGCCACATGGGTCACGCTCCGGGATGTTGTGGGTGACGGCCATGCTATGCGCTAATAGCGATTTTGGTTATCAGCTAATAACGAACCTGCTTTTCGGAAAAACCGATATGACGCCACAGGTCAGCTTTCGCCAGCTCCAGGTCTTCGCCGCCGTGGCCCGGCGCGGCACGGTGAGCGGTGCCGCCGCCGAACTGGCGCTGTCCCAGTCGGCCACCAGCCAGGCGCTCTCCGACCTGGAACGCCAGCTCGGCATGGCCTTGTTCGAGCGCCCGGGCCGTCGGCTGATACTCAACGACCTCGGGCGGAGCCTGCTGCCACGGGCCGAGGAGTTGCTCGACGGCCTGGCCGGCTTCGTCGCCGCGGCTCGGGAACCGGAAGGCGAACTGCGCGGCACGCTCGGCATCTCGGCCAGCGCCACCGTGGGCACCTACCTGTTGCCGGGCCTGGTGGGGCGCTTCAGTGAGGCGCATCCGCACGCCGAGCTGCGCCTGGGGCTGCGCAACACCCACGAGGTGGTCGGCGACGTGCTGCGGCTGGAGGCGGATCTGGGCCTGATCGAGGGCGAGTGCCGCGAGCCGGCGCTGGTCAGCGAACCCTGGTGCGAGGACCGGTTGGTGGTGGTGGCCGCGCCCGGGCACCCGCTGGCGAGCGGCGGCGGCCTCGAGGACGGCGATCTGGCCGAGGCCGGCTGGATCCTGCGCGAGCCGGGCTCCGGCACTCGCGAGGTGTTCGAGCAGGCCATGCGCGACCTGGGCCTGACGCCCCGGGTGCGCATGGCGCTGGGTCAGCACGAGGCGATCAAGCAGGCGGTGCTGGCGGGCCTCGGCCTCGGCTGCCTGTCGGCGCTGAGCGTGGCCGGCGAGCTCGAGCGCGGCGAGCTGGTGGCGCTCGACAGTGCCCTGGTGCTGCGCCGCACCTTCTCGCTGGTGTGGCACCCCGACCGCTATCGCAGCCCGCTGTGGCAGGCGTTCAAGGTGTTCCTCGTCGAGTGCCGGGCCGAGGGCACCAGCCGCGAGCCGCCTGCTTGATCCGCCTCGGCGCGCCCTCGCGGGCTGGCATGCCCTGAAGGCCGGTCGAGACATCGGGGCCTGCCACCGCGAGGCCGAAAGCCGCGGGCCGGACCCTCGCCGGGCGTGGTGCTGGAGGCGGTCGGCGGCTTCGGCGTCATCGCCGGCGAGGCCGGCTCAGGTGGCGATAGCCAGCCATAGCGCGATGGCCGCGAAGTGGGCGGGATACCAGGCCAGCCACAGGCGGCGCGGCATCGAGCACGGCACCCGGGGCGAGAGCCGGTGGGCGCCGGCGGCCAGCAGCAGGACCGCCAGGCAGGTGGCGACGGTGAAGGCCTTGGCCATCTCGGAGCTGTTCATCAGCCCGGCGGTGACCACCACCGGCAGCGCCGACACGAGCCCGAGCAGGCGCTCGCCCGGCGCCCCCCCGGCCGCGTGCAGGCGCTGCATGGCCAGCATGTAGAGCGGGATCATCAGCAGGCCCAGATGACCATACTCCACGACCCGGCCCGCCAGCGCCCACACCGCCAGGGCGGCCAGCGTCTCGGCGGTCAGCCGCCAGGCGGCGAGACCGCGCGCCCGCCGTGCCGGCAGGCTCAGCAGCCAGGCGCCGCCGATCAGGCCCAGCGACAGCGTGAAGCAGATATTGAGGATCAGGCCGTCGATGTCGCGGGGCATCAGCGCATAGGGCAGCTGGGCGACCAGGCCGATCACCAGCACGCGCCGGGCGTAGCGCAGCGGATCGCGGGTGTTGAACAGCCCGTGCCAGGCGACCATGGCGGCGAACAGCGGGAAGGCGATGCGCCCCAGCGAGGAGTCGATCCAGCTCAGCCCCCAGGCCTCGGGCACCGCGTAGCGCGACAGGTGATCGAGGGTCATGGTGATCAGCGCCAGCCACTGGCCCCAGCCCGTCCAGGCCGAGGAGGGGCGGGCGATGCTGGCATCGGCGTTGGCGGCGAGGGACATCGCGATCTCCTTGTCGTGGGTGGCCCTATCGATGACCGGCCCAAGGCGAGCGGGTTCGAGGCATGGCGGCACCTTGTCGATTTTCTGCACAGGGTGTCGCCGACCGGCATCGGCGCGAACGCCGTCGATGCCGGCTTGTCTCACGCAATACCTATAGTCACTATAGGAAGTGTCACGACCGACCACGCCCTTATCGGAGCCTGTTCATGAAGATCGGCGAGCTGGCGCGGCGCACCGACTGCCGCGTCGTCACCATCCGCTACTACGAGCGCGAGGGGCTGCTGCCCGAACCCGCCCGCAGCGAGGCCAACTATCGCCTCTACGGCGAGGCTCACGTCGAACGGCTGGCCTTCATCCGCCACTGCCGGGCGCTGGATATGACGCTCGACGAGATCCGCGCGCTGCTGGACTGCCACGATCATCCCGACCGACCCTGCCACGAGGCCGACGCGCTGATCGACGCCCACCTCGATCACGTGGCGGCCCGCATCGCCCAGCTTCAGGCCCTGGAAGGCGCCCTGCAGGCCCTGCGCGCGCGCTGCCAGGGGCAGCACTCCGCCGCCGAGTGCGGCATCCTCGATGCCCTGACACACCCGCCGGAAGACGCCGTGGCCAACGCCTCGGCCGACGGTGACCACGTGGCGGGGGTGCATCCGAGGCTGTGAGCCGGGTCAGGGGCGACGATGCACTCGGCGCCCCATGGCCCAGACCTCGTCGATGGCCCAGGCGTCATCGGACAGCACCAGCAGGTCCGCGTCGTGCCCCGCCTGCAGGCGTCCCTTGCGTGGCAGGCCCAGGGCGTCTGCGGCGTGGGTGCTGGCCGCGCCGATGGCCTGGTCGAAGGCTACGCCGTGTCGTTCGATGCACTCGCCGAGGGTCTCGAACAGGCTGCCCAGGCGGCCGGGCTGGAGGCCGGCGAAGCGGCCCTCGGCGTCGAAGCGCGGCAGCGAGGCGTTGGCATCGGAGGACAGCGTGATCCGCGAGGGATCGACGCGCGCCTCCAGGGCTCGGGCCACGGCGAGGGCGGCGGGCACCTCGCCGTCGGCCAGCAGCTCCGGTGTGGTGCTGGTGGTGAAGTCGATGCGTCCGCCCTCGCGGCCGAAGCGCAGGCCGTCCTCGAACAGTTCGGCGGTGCGGTTGATGTGGGTGGGCAGGAACTGGGCCAGCGGCAGGGCGCTGTGGCGGGCCGCCTCGCGCAGCGGCTCGAGGCCGCCCTCGGCGTCGCCGGTGTGGATGAAAACGATGCCGCCCTTGCCGGCCAGCATTCCGGCGGTGCGGGTTTCGGCGGCCAGCCGGGTGAGTTCCTCGCGGCTCGGCTGGGAGCCGCGGTGGTCGCTGATGGCCACCTCGCCCAGGCCGATGAATTCGGGAATGAAGGCGATGTCACTGGCCACCGAGCCGGTCACGGTCACCGGCGGCAGCTGGTAGGAGCCGGTATAGCAGTAGGTACTCAGCCCGCCCGCGGCCAGCTCACGGGCCTTGCCCAGCAGGTTGGCGGGCGTGCGAGTCAGGGCGTCGGTGCCCAGGGCGCCGACCAGGGTGGTGACCCCGGAGGCCAGGGCCTCGTCCAGGCCGAGCTCGGGGGTGCGGGTGCCGAACCCGCCCTCGCCGCCGCCGCCGATGAAGTGCACCAGGGGGTCGACCAGCCCGGGAATGACGCGACGGCCTTCCAGGTCCTCGACCGTCACCGCCGGGCCCTGAGCGGGCAGCGCCGAGCCGGCGTCCGCCGGGACGATGGCGGCGATGCGGCCGTCGCCGATCAGCAGGTGGCACAGGCCCTTCGGTTCGGGGGCATGCAGCCGGGCGTTCTTGAGCAGGGTCAGCATCATCGCTCCTCTCGAAATGAGGACGCCGGCGGGCCGCCGGCGTCCGGTGAAGGCCGAAACGGGGCCTACAGCTTGACGTCGTAGCTGAAGTACTTGGCCATGATCTCGTCGTAGGTGCCGTCGGTCTTCAGCGCCTGCAGGGCCTCGTTGAACTGCTCGGCGAGCTCGCGGTCGCGGTGGCGGAAGGCCACGCCGACGCCCTGGCCGAAGTAGGTCTCGGGCTCCTTGATGAAGTCGCTGATGCGCTGGAAGTCGCTATCGGCGGTGTCGATGTCGATCGTCGCCTCGGCGATCGGATAGTCCATGAAGGTCAGATCCAGCCGGCCGGTGCGCATGTCGGCGACCACGTCGTCGGCGCTGGCATAGCGGCGCACGTCGAGGACGTCGCCGTAGAGATCGGTGACGTAGCGATCCTGCAGCGTGGCGCGCTGGACGCCGACGGTCAGGCCCTCGAGGCTGTCGCGGTCCTGCAGGTCGATGTCGTTGCCCTTGGCCGTGATCCAGGCGCTGGGAGTGGTGTAGTAGGGCTCTGAGAACAGCACCTGGCGGGCGCGCTCCTCGGTGATGGCCATCGATGACATGATGGCATCGAACTTGCGGGCCTTCAGAGCCGGGATCATGCCGTCCCAGGGCTGCTCGACCCAGCGGCATTCGCGCTCCAGGTATTCGCACACGGCGTTGCCCAGATCGACCTCGAAGCCGGTCAGGGTGCCGTCGGGCAGCTTGTACTCGAAGGGCTCGTAGGGCACGTCCACGGCCAGGCGAATCGGTTCGTTGGCCTGGGCGGTCGCGGTGACGAGGCCGGCGCCGAGGATGGCGGCCAGCAGCAGGTGGCGATGGGACATGAGCTGTCCTCCCATGGTGGGTGTGCGTTGGTGTCGTGTCATCGATCGCGCCGGTGTGGCGGCGCAGCGGGGTTCGGCGTCAGTGGCGGGGCACGGGCGTGCCGGGACGGCCTGGCCGGCCATCCGGAGGGTTCACTCGTCGAACCATTCGCTGAGGTAGAAGCGCGGGGCGGGCGAGCGGATGGGCTTGGCGCCGGCGGGAAGGCGATGGCCTCGCATGGGCGCGGGGGCACGATGCCGCCCCGGGGGTTCCGGGGCGGCGATCGCTGCGGTGAAGTCTGCGTTCACGGGAGAGATCTCGCCGAAGGCCTTATTCACCCAGGACCTCATTCACCGAAGTACTTGGCCTCGATCTCGTCGTAGGTGCCGTTGGCCTTGAGCGTGGAGAGCGCCTCGTTGAAGGCCTCGGCCAGCTCGCCGTCGCGCTGGCGGAAGGCGATGCCGAAGCCTTCGCCGAAGTATTCCACCGGCTCGCTGATCGTCTCGCCGACGGTCTTGTAGTCGCCGGCCTCGCTGTCGATCAGGGTGGACTTGCCGATCGGGAAGTCGAGGAAGGCGATGTCCAGGCGGCCGGCATCCATGTCCAGCACCATGTCGTCGGCGGTGGCGTAGCGGTTCACGTCGGCCACGTCGCCGTACATGTCGGTGACGTAGTTGTCCTGCAGGGTGCCGCGCTGCACGCCGATGGACTTGCCGTCCAGGGACTCGGTGTCGGGCGTGGTGATCTCGCTGTCAGCCGGGGCGAACCAGGCGGAGGGCGGGGTGATGTAGGGATCGGAGAACAGCACCTGCTCGCGACGCTGCTCGTTGATGGTCATCGAGGACATGATGGCGTCGTACTTGCGCGCCTTCAGCCCGGGGATGATGCCGTCCCAGCCCTGGACGACCCACTCGCACTGGATGCCGATCTCGGCGCACAGGGCGTTGCCCAGGTCGATGTCGAAGCCGGTCAGCTCGCCGTCGGGGGTGCGGAACTCCATCGGCTCGTAGGGCACGTCGACGCCGATGCGGATGTCGCGGACGTCGGCACTGGCGGTGCCGGCGATCATGGCGGCGCTCAGCACGCCGAGGCTCAGGATCTTCTGAAACTTCATGGAGGGACTCCCCTTGTTGTTGATGGTCCGCCATGTGGGCGGCGATTGCGGGATGACCCGCCCACCTTAGCGGAAGGCCGGGCGGGTCGAAAGCTCGGGAACGAACGTTGGTTCCCAACGTTCGTTTGACGCTTGTCTCAGTGGCCCGCCGGCTTGAGGTGCGCGAGCAGCCGATTCTCCAGTCGACGGAAGAAGAAGATGATCGAGAAGGTCAGGCACAGGTAGATCGCCGCCACGAACAGGAAGGCGTCGAAGGGCGCGTAGAAGCGGGCGTAGACGAAGCGGGCCGCGCCGGTGAGGTCCATCAGCGTCACCACGCTGGCGATGGCGCTGGCGTGGAGCATGAAGATCACCTCGTTGCCGTAGGCCGGCAGGGCGCGGCGGAAGGCGCTGGGCAGCACGATGCGGCGCATCATCAGTCCCCAGGACATGCCGTAGGCCCGGGCCGCCTCGATCTCGCCCCTGGGCGTGGACTTGATCGCGCCGCGGAAGATCTCGGTGGTGTAGGCCCCGGTGTTCAGGGTGAAGGCGATCAGCGCCGGCACGAAGGGCTTCTCGAGGATCACCCATAGCCAGGTCTCCTGGATGCCCTCGACGAACACCACCCCGTAGTAGATCAGGTAGAGCTGCACCAGCAGCGGGGTGCCGCGGAACACGTAGCAGTAGAAGAAGATCGGCAGGCGCACCCAGGCCTTCTTCGAGCCGCGGCCGATGGCCAGCGGCACCGCCAGCACCACGCCGATGATCAGCGACAGGAACACCAGCTGCACGGTGGTGACCAGGCCGTCGCCGTAGTAGCCGAGTGTCTGCAGGGTGAAGATGCTGTTGTCGGCCAGCCGGGCCTCGAGCCAGTTCATCAGGGCGTCCATCAGTTCGCCTCCCCGTAGCCGATGTCATAGCGCTTCTGCAGGCGGGCGAATCCCCATTCGGAGACGCTGGCGATCAGCAGATAGACGGCCGCGACGATGATCATGAAGGTGAAGGGCTCGCGAGTCGCCTTGGAGGCCTCGGAAGCGACGCGGACCATGTCCGACAGGCCGATCACCGAGACCAGGGCGGTGGTCTTGAGCAGCACCATCCAGTTGTTGGACAGGCCGGGCAGGGCGTGGCGCATCATCTGCGGGAAGCGGATGCGGCGGAACACCAGCCAGGGGCGCATGCCGTAGGCGCGGCCGGCCTCGATCTGGCCGCTGTCCACGGCCATGAAGGCGCCGCGGAAGGTCTCGCCCATGTAGGCGCCGAAGATCAGGCCGATGGTGACCACGCCGGCCACGAACTCGTTGACGTTGATGAAGATGTCGACGTCGAACTGGTAGTAGAGCCAGTCGGTGACCATGTTGATGCCGATCTGGCCGCCGAAGAACAGCAGCATCATCAGCACCAGGTCCGGCACGCCGCGGATGACGGTGGTATAGAGGGTGCCGAGCTGGCGCAGGCCCCAGTGGCGGGACATCTTGGCGCTGGCGGTGGCGAGCCCCAGCACGATGGCCAGGAGCAGCGACAGCACCGCCAGCTCGACGGTGATCAGGGCGCCTTCGAACAGGCGCGGGCCGTAGCCGTGCAGATCGATCATGGGTGATCTCCTCGTGCGGGCGCCTTAGTGCTTGGGTGCCAGGAACTGCTTGAGACGCTCGGAGCGCGGATTGCCCAGCACCTGCTCGGGCGGTCCGGCTTCCTCGACCTGGCCCTGGTGCAGGTAGACGACCTGGGTGGAGACGTCGCGGGCGAAGGCCATCTCGTGGGTGACCACGATCATGGTGCGGCCTTCCTCGGCCAGGTCGCGCATGACCTTGAGCACGTCGCCGACCAGCTCCGGGTCGAGCGCCGAGGTCGGCTCGTCGAACAGCATCACCTCCGGGTCCATGGCCAGCGCCCGGGCGATGGCGCCGCGCTGCTGCTGGCCGCCGGAGAGCTGGGCCGGATAGTAGTCGGCGCGCTCGCCCAGGCCGACCCGCTCGAGCAGCTCGCGGGCGTGCTTGATGGCGTCCTGCTTCGACTTGCCGAGCACCTGCACCGGGGCCTCGATGACGTTTTCCAGCAGCGTCATGTGGGCCCACAGGTTGAAGCTCTGGAACACCATGGAGAGCCGGGCGCGCATGGCCACGACCTGCTTCCAGTCCGCCGGCTCGCGGCCGTGCTTGGTCTCCTTGAAGCGGATCGTCTCGCCGTGGACGATCAGCTCGCCCTCGTCGGGCTGCTCGAGCAGGTTCATGCAGCGCAGGAAGGTGCTCTTGCCGGAGCCGGAGGCTCCGATCAGGGTGATGACGTCGCCCTTGTGGGCCTGCAGGGAGAGCCCCTTGAGGACGTCGTTGTCGCCGAAGCGCTTCTTGATGTTGCGCACTTCCAGCGGAATCGGGGTGTCGGCCATGGAAAAGGCTCCAGTTCGAAGGGATCACCTGGGCGCTGCCGGAAATCGCACCGGCGACGCGACTTCGGGCAGGGCCCCAGAGACCGTTCGAGACGGTCCGGCGTGAAAAAGGGGGCGATTCTACCAGTCTCGACCGTGAACGGCAGGCCTTCTTGCCTCTGCGCTCGTTCGACCTTGGTCCGATAGTCAGCTGGCATCCTGCCAGACTGCCGTGCCGCTCAGTCGCTCTCGTCCGGCGCTGCGACCGCGCTGACCAGCAGGGCGGCGCGGGCACCGATCTCGACGGTGGCGTTGGGGAACACCACCCGCAGCGGCGCCTCGCCGACCGTGAAGGGGCCGTCGATCGCATCCTCGGCCAGCCGGGTGCCGGGGGCGAATTCGGTGAAGTTGGGCGTGTCGTCGGCGAAGCACAGCCGGAAGTCCTCGGCGTGGCGCTTGAGCTCGTGTTCGACGCGGAAGAAGGCCATGTCGGCCGTCGGGCGTTCCGCCGGGAGGCGGTTCTCGATCAACGCCGCGAGCAGCGCGCCCATGGGCGCCAGGGGCGCCAGGTCGTTCTCGCCGAAGGGCAGGGCGCGGCCGAGCTCCAGGGTGAAGGCCGCCGCGCCGTGGTAGTGCTTCGAATAGTGGGAGAAGGTCCAGCTGTGGGTGTGCTGGTGGAGCACCGCCTGGATGTCGGCGCCGGCCAGCCAGCGCCACTGCTCGTCGGGCGTGGCGGCCTCGGCGAACGGCTCCACGGCGAAGCGCGGATACTGGCTGTCGCGGATCGCGGTGTGCAGGTCGTGGTGGATCCGGCGGCGCCCGCTGTGGTGCGCGAAGAAGGCGTCCACCGCGGCCATCAGCTCGCGGGCGCGGTCCGCTTCATGACCCTCGGCGCCGAGGTCGCGGCGGAACAGCCGGTTGAGGTTGGTCTCGACGAAGCGGCTGCCGGCGCGGATGGCCTCGAGGTTGCCGAGGATCACCAGCGTCGGGCTGGCCGGCGTGAGCCGTCCGGCCTCCAGCCGCGCCAGCAGGTCGCCGAGCAGCTCGATGGGCGCGGTCTCGTTGCCGTGGATGCCGGCGGAGAGCACCAGCGCCGGGGCCGTGGGCGACGGCGAGGCGGGCAGGAGCTCGAGCAGGCCGGGGCCGTGGATGCGGTAGCGGCCGCCGGGCAGCTCGCCCTCGGGGGCGGCGGCGGTCCCGTCCAGGGTGAGGGACAGCCACTCAGCCAGCATGTCGACCTCGCGAGATCGGCGGGCGGCCGGCGGCGGCCGGACAGGCCTCGGGCAGCGTGATGCGGGGCATGGGGCAGAATCCTTGTTATGTCGTTGTGGAGGCGGAGTCTGACCCTACCTTCCGGTGCCGCGCCGGCCGCCGCAAGGCCGGCTGTCGATTTGATGAAAGAGCCGGTGCCTGAGTGAAAAGCCGGCGCCCGGCCATCGGGGCCGGGCGCCGGATGAATGGCGCGCCGCACGCGCCTCGAGCCGCGTGGCGGGGCGGGATCAGGCGCCGCGGGCCCCGGTGTAGAGGGTGTAGACGGAGCGGCTGGCGGTCATCATCAGCCGGTTGCGGTCCTCGCCGGTGAAGCAGACGTTGGCGCAGACCTCGGGCAGCAGGATGCGGCCGAGGCGCTCGCCCTCGGCGGTGAAGATGCTGACGCCGTCCTTGCCCTCGCCGCCGGAGGTGCCCACCCAGAGGTTGCCGTCCTCGTCCACGGCCATGCCGTCGTAGCCCTCGCCCTGGCCCTCGAGCAGGCGCTCGCCCTCGGAGACGGCCTTGCCGTCCTCGGCGAGCGTGAAGCGGAAGATGGCGGCGGGCTGGTCGGGATGGTGCGAGGGCGCGGTGTCGGTGACGTAGAGCGTGCGCCGGTCCGGGCTCAGGGCGATGCCGTTGGGCTTGTAGGGCGCGGTGGTCAGGCGCTGCGGCTCGTCCAGGGTGTCGTCGACGTAGTAGACCGCCGGCTCGATCTCCAGCTCGCGCTTGTGGCCCTCGTAGTCCACGTGGGCGCCGTAGCCGGGATCGGTGAAGATGACGCCGCCGCCGGGCAGGGTGACCAGGTCGTTGGGCGCGTTGAGGCGCTTGCCCTGCCAGCCGTCGGCCAGCACGGTCACGCCGCCGTCCCACTCATAGCGCACCACCCGGGCCGGGGAGTGCTCGCAGGCGATCAGCCGGCCGCGGTCGTCGAAGGCGTGGCCGTTGGAGTGGCCGACCTGGTGGCGCAGCACGCTGACCGTGTTGCTGGCCTCGTCCCAGCGCATCTGGCGGGCTCGGGGAATGTCGCTGAACACCGCGTAGCGGCCCACGGCGTTCCAGGCCGGCCCCTCGAGCCACAGCCCGCCGCTCCAGATCCGCTCCAGCGGCGAGTTGAACAGCATGTAGCGCTCGAAGCGCTCGTCGAGCACCTGCCAGCAGTCGTCGGGATAGCGTGCGGGCGGCTCGGCGCGGGCGAACAGCGAGGGTGAGCCCGCCGCGGCGGTCAGGGCGGCGGTCCCGGCCAGGAACTGACGGCGTCCTATCGTCATGTGTCACCTCATGTGAAGCACGTGTGGGGGTCGGAGTGCGTCCATGAGGATGACGTGAAGTGCGTGAATGTGTAACTACGACAAACGTATGTTGTACATTTTCGCGTGGCGCGCGATCAGCGCTCGCGGCGCCAGGGCGCGCAGGCGGCCTCGCCCTGTTCCACCTCGATCAGCTCGTCCACCGGGAAGTCCAGCGCCTCGGCGCGCTCGACCAGGTCGCGGTAGGTGTCCGGCGCCAGCTCGGGGGTGCGCGAGAGCACCCACAGGTAGTCGCGGTCGGGGCCGGCGACCAGCGCCCAGTCGTAGTCGTCGGCCAGCGCCAGCACGTTGTAGCCGGCATAGAAGGGGCCGAAGAAGCTGACCTTGAGCCGGCCCTGGCCGGGCTCGCCGATCGGATAGGCCTTGCCCTCCGCGACGTCGACCTCGCCGGCGTCCAGATCGATGCCGCGGTTGATCACCCGGATGCCGCCGTCGTCGCGGCGGGCGTAGTCGGCGGTGACGCAGTCCAGGCCCTCCTCGAAGGAGTGATCGAAGCGGGCGACCTCGTACCAGCGGCCCAGATAGCGCTCGGCGTCGAAGCCGTCGACCGGCTGGGTGCCCTGGGGCATGCCGGTGCAGGCGGCGAGCCCGAGCGGCAGCAGGGCGACGCCGAGCAGCGCCCGGGCGCGGGGCATGGCGAGCGGATGCGCGTCGGGCGCGGGGCAGAGACGGGTGGGATGGGGCATCGGGACCTCCGTGTCGAGTGCGTTGCGGCCAGCATAAGCGCGATCCGGCGACGCCACCAGGCGCAGATCGCCGAGGGGGGTCTAGACTGCAGGGAGCGCGTTCGCGACACCCTCGTTCCCTGGACGCGCAGGACACTCTTTCGCGGGAGGCAGATTCATGACCAAGGTACTGGTGCTCTATCACTCGATGTACGGCCACGTCGACACCCTGGCCCGGGCCGTGGCCGAGGGGGCCGGCCGGGTCGACGGCGTCGAGGTCGACCTCAAGCGGGTGCCCGAGACCATGGGCGCCGAGGCGTTTGCCAAGGCCGGCGGCCAGACCTTCGACACCCCCGAGGCGAGCCCCCAGGAGCTGGCCGACTACGATGCGCTGATCGTCGGCACGCCCACCCGCTTCGGCAACATGTCCGGCCAGATGCGCACCTTCTTCGACCAGACCGGCGGCCTGTGGGCCAAGGGGGCGCTGCGTGGCAAGGTGGCCAGCGTCTTCACCTCCACCGGCACCGGCGGCGGCAACGAGTCCACCGTGCTCAGCGTGTGGCCGACCCTGGCCCACCACGGCATGGTGATCGTGCCGCTGGGCTATGGCATCGAGGCGCAGTTCGACATCTCCGAGGTCAAGGGCGGCTCGCCCTATGGCGCCGCCACCCTGGCCGGCGGCGACGGTTCGCGCCAGCCGAGCGATACCGAGCTCGAGCTGGCGCGCTTCCAGGGCGAGCACGTGGCCGGCATCGCGGCGAAGCTGGCCGGCTAGTCGGCCATCGCCTCGCTCTTCTGGCGCCCCGCTCCATGCGGGGCGTCGTCGTTCAGGCGTCGGCGGCGATGCGCTCGGCGATGGCGCGGCCCAGCCCCTCGGTGGTGCCGCGGCCCTTGAGGTCCGGCGTCAGCGTCGCGGCGTCGCCCTCGGCGAGCACCGCCTCGATGGCGGCGAGGATGGCCGCGCCGGCCTCCGGGTGGCCCAGGTGCTCGAGCATCATGGCGCCGGACCAGATCTGGCCGATGGGGTTGGCGATGCCGCGCCCGGCGATGTCCGGGGCGCTGCCGTGGACCGGCTCGAACAGGCTCGGGAAGGTGCCCTCGGGGTTGATGTTGGCCGAGGGCGCGACGCCGATGGTGCCGGTGCAGGCCGGGCCCAGGTCGGAGAGGATGTCGCCGAACAGGTTGCTGGCCACCACCACGTCGAACCAGTCCGGGTGCAGCACGAAGTTGGCGGTGAGGATGTCGATGTGGAACTGGTCGACCGCGACCTCCGGATAGCGCTCGCCCATGGCGGCGACGCGCCTGTCCCACCAGGGCATGGTGATGGCGATGCCGTTGGACTTGGTGGCCGAGGTCAGCTTCTTGCGGGGTCGGGTCTGGGCCAGGTCGAAGGCGTACTTCAGCACCCGGTCGACCCCGGTGCGGGTCATCACCGTCTCCTGGATCACCACCTCGCGCTCGGTGCCCTCGAACATGGTGCCGCCGACGCTGGAGTACTCGCCCTCGGTGTTCTCGCGCACCACGTAGAAGTCGATGTCGCCCGGCTTGCGCCCGGCCAGCGGGCTCTCGATGCCCGGCAGCAGGCGGCACGGCCGCAGGTTGACGTACTGGTCGAACTCGCGGCGGAACTTGAGCAGCGAGCCCCACAGCGAGACGTGGTCCGGCACCGTCTCGGGCCAGCCGATGGCGCCGTAGTAGAGGGCGTCGAAGGCGACCAGGGTCGAGTGCCAGTCGTCGGGCAGCATCTGGCCGTGCTCGAGGTAGTAGTCGCAGCTGGCGAAGTCGAAGGCCTCGAAGGTCAGGTCGAGGTCGAAGCGGCGGGCGGCGGCCTCCAGGGCGCGCAGGCCCTCGGGCATGACTTCCTTGCCGATGCCGTCACCGGCGAGCACGGCGATGCGCTGGGTCATGGGAACTCCTGTCTTGGGATGAGCCTGCGCCCAGTCTAGCGGCGGACAGGGCGGAGATAATCGGGGTAACATTCAAGCCATTGTTGATTTCAGGTGGAGAATGCGGTGACGCCCCTCGACGATCTGGCCTTCTTCCAGCGCCTCGCCCGGGCCGGCAGCCTGACCGCCACCGCCCGCGAGCTCGGGCTGTCGCTGTCGGCGGTGAGCAAGCGCCTGCAGCGGCTCGAGGCGCGCCTGGGGGTCTCGCTGGCGGCGCGCACCACCCGGCGCCTGACGCTGACCGCCGAGGGCGAGCGCTATCTGGCCCGCGGCGGGGCCATCCTCGACGACCTGACGGAGCTCGAGGAGACCCTCGGCGACCATCGCGCCGAGCTCTCCGGGCCGCTGCGCATCAACGCCACCTTCGGCTTCGGGCGCCGCCACGTGGCACCGCTGCTGTCGGCCTTCCGCGCCCGGCACCCGCGTCTGGAGGCGAGCCTCGAGCTGACCAACTTCCCGCTCGGGCTGGCCGACCAGGGCATCGACATCGGCATCCGGGTCGGCGAGCCGCCGGACTCGCGGCTGGTGGCCCGTCGCATCCTGGCCAGCCGGCGGGTGCTGTGCGCGGCGCCGGGCTACGTGGCGACGATGCCGCCGCTGCGCGAGCCCGGCGACCTGGCACGGCATGCCTGCCTGGTGCTGCGCGAGATCGCCAGCGACTACGCGGTGTGGCGCTTCGAGCGCCGCGAGGCGCCCGGCGAGGAGCGGGCGGTGAAGGTCACCGGCCCCATGGCCAGCAACGACGGCGAGGTGATCCGTGGCCTGGCTCGCGACGGCCAGGGCATCGCCCTGCGCTCCTGGTGGGACGTGCACGAGGATCTGGCGGCGGGGCGGCTGGTCGAACTGCTGCCCGGGTGGCAGGGCGTGCGCGCGGACTTCCATGCCGTGTATGATCGGCGCCGCCACGTCCCGCTGCGGATTCGTGCCTTCATCGCCTATCTTGAGCAGGAGATGCCGGGACGCGTGCCGGCACAGGACGTGCTTTCGCAAGCCAGGCAAGGAGAGTCGCCACCGTGAATGTGCTGATGTTCACCAACACCTATCTGCCCATCGTCGGCGGCGTCAGCGAGTCCGTGCAGCGGCTCAAGCGACAGCTCCAGGCCACCGGCCACAGGGTGCTGGTGGTGGCCCCGCGCCTGGAGGGACAGCCGGACTTCGAGGCCGACGTGGTGCGGGTGGCGGCGGTCCAGCACTTCAACGGCAGCGACTTCTCGTTGCCGGTGCCGATTCCCGGCCAGCTGTATGACGCCATCGAGGCCTTCGAGCCCGACCTGGTGCACACGCATCACCCCTTCCTGCTCGGCGACACCGCGGCCCGGGCCGCCGAGACCTACGGCCTGCCGCTGGTGTTCACCCACCACACCCTCTACGAGCACTACACCCACTACGTGCCGGGCGACTCGCCGCGCATGCAGCGCTTCGCCGTGGCGCTGGCGACCCAGTACACCTGGCTGTGCGACGCCGTGATCGCGCCCAGCGAGAGCATCCGCGACCTGCTGCTGGCGCGCGACGGCAATCCCGAGATCCGCGTGGTGCCGAGCGGCGTGGACACGGCGCGCTTCACCGACGGCGACGGGGCCGGCTGCCGGGGAGCGCAGGGCATTCCCGAGGGCGCCTACGTGATCGGCCATCTGGGGCGGCTGGCCCACGAGAAGAACCTGGTGTTCCTGGCCGAGGCCGTGTGCCGGACGCTGGGCGCCCGGCCGGAGGCCCACTTCCTGGTGGTCGGCGACGGCGACGCCGCCGAGGGCATGGCCATGGTCGCCGAGGAGTGGGGCGTCGACGAGCGCGTCCACTTCACCGGCCGCCTGCAGGGTCAGGCGCTGATCGACGCCTATCACGCCATGGACGTCTTCGCCTTCGCCTCTCACAGCGAGACCCAGGGCATGGTGGTGGCCGAGGCCATGGCCGCCGGCCTGCCGGTGGTGGCGGTCGAAGCGCCGGGCGTGGTGGAAGTGGTGGCGGACGAGGAGAACGGCCGGCTGCTGGCCGAGGACGACGCCGAGGCCATGGCGGCGGCCCTCGACGCGCTCGGTGACCCGGCGCGGCGCCTGCCGCTGCAGCACGGTGCCCTGGCCACCGCCGCGGACTATGACGAGCGGCTCTGCGCCGAGCGCTGCCTGGCCGTCTACCGGCGGGCGATCGCCAGCGGCGGGCCCTTCACCCACGCCGACGACGGCGGCTGGGACCGCGTGCGCGGCCGGCTGGGCGCCGAATGGCAGATGCTGCGCTATCGCGGGCGGATCCTGCGCCACCTGGTGCAGGAGGAGTGGGAGCAGGAGCGGCCCTCCTGGTGGCCCGGCAACCGTTCCGACGAGCCCGAACTGCCCTCCAAGTGAACCGCCTTCCGAGCCAGGAATGTCCGGCTCGGCGGCCCCTTCGTCAATGCCCCGGGACGGCGCCCGTCAGCGCCGCCGGCGGCGTTCGGCCCAGCGCTTGAGCCCGTAGAGCATCGCCGCGCCCAGCACCAGCCCGCCGAGGGCCATGACCACGTCCTGGCGACTGTCGGCGGCGGCCAGCTGGCCGAGCTGGCTGCCGAGCAGCGTCACGCCGGCGAGCCCGGGCAGGATGCCCAGGGTCGAGCCGATCATGTAGTCGCGAAAGCGCAGGTGGAAGGCCCCGGCCATCATGTTGGTCAGGGTGAAGGGCGCCAGCGGCAGCAGGTTCACCACCGTCATGGTGCGGATGCCACGCCCCGAGAGGTAACGCGACAGGCCTTTGAGGCGCTGTCCGCCGTAGCGCAGCAGGGCGTCGCGGCCCAGCTTGCGGCCCACCCACCAGGTCAGCACCGAGGCGCTGAGCGTGCCGGCCAGCGCGTAGCCGAAGCCCCACCAGGGGCCGAACAGCAGCCCCGTCAGCGCCACCAGCAGGCTCAGCGGGAACATCACCAGCGAGGCGCCGGCGTAGATCGCCATCACCACCAGTACCGCCCAGGGCGCGTCGCGCCAGGCCACCGAGCCCTTGGCCAGCGCCATCAGGCTGTCGACGGTGAGCAGGTCCTGCATGGCCAGCCATTGCCACAGCAGGCCCAGGGCGATGAGCAGGGTCAGGACGGCGGTGAGAAGGCCGAGGGATCGGGACATGGGGCGCGAGCTTCCTGAAGGATATCGCGCCCTAGCATACGGCAGAGGCGGCGCCGGCCAAAGGACCGGGCCGCCGGTCTGCACCGGGCCATCAGAGGCTGGCCTGCACCGCCGGCCAGGCCGGGTCGCCGTCCGAGGTGGTCACGCCCTCGAGCATGGCCGCGACGCGTTCGGGGTGCTCCTGCAGCCACTGCCGGGCGACCGCCTCGACCTCGCGCTCCTCCTCGCCGAACTGCTGGATCATCCAGCTCTGTTCCTCGGCGGCGAAGGTGAACTGCTCGAAGAAGCGTTCCAGGTTGGGATGGGCGTCTCCATAGTCGCTGCGCAGCACGGTCAGGACGTCGGTCGCGCCGTTGTCCTCGCCGAACAGATCCTTGGGATCGTCGAGGTAGCGCATCGGCAGCGCGAGGTTCATCCAGTGCGGTGTCCAGCCGACCCAGACGATGGGCGCCTCGCGGTCGATGGCGCTGCTGGCGGCGCCGAGCATGCCGATCACGCTGGTGTCCACCACCTCCCAGTCGCCCAGTCCCCAGGCGTCGTCGTCGATGGCCTGGTAGAGCCTATCGCTGGCGGCGGAACCGGCCCCGAAGCTATGGATCTTGCCGTCGAAGGCCTCGCGATGGGCATCCAGGTCGGCGAAGCTGGTGATGCCCTGATCATGGAGGTAGTCCGGGACCGCCAGCGTCATCTGGGCGCCCTCGACGTTGTTGACCAGGCCCTCGATCACCCCGCTTTCCTCGCGGGGAGCGAACATCTTCTGCTGGGCCGGCATCCAGCCGCCGAGCAGGGCATCGATGTCGCCGGTCTCCAGCCCCTGGTAGACGACCTGCAGGCCAACGTCGTGGGTGCGGGTCTCGTAGCCCAGCGGGGCGAGGAGCTGGCTTGCCATCTCGCTCTTGACCGTGACCCCGGGCCAGGGGGGCACGCCGATGTCCAGGGTGGCGTCGTCGGCGAGGGCCGGGCTCGCCAGGCCCAGGGCCAGGGGCAGCGCGATCAGCGGCAGGGCGGGGGTCGTCGGCGAAAGACGCATGGGATCTCCTTGTGATGGGGGAGGCCGCTACCGGATTGATGTTGTGTCGGGCAGCGTCCAGGACGGCAGGGGGATCAGGCCTCGCGGGCCAGCACCCGCAGGCGCGATTCGCACATGTCGAGGTCGAGGTAGGTGCCCTGCAGGTGGCGCCGGCCGGTACCGGGGTCGAAGGCGTTGCGGCCGTGCATCACCCGGCGGTTGTCGAAGGCGACCATCTCGCCCGGGGCCAGGGAGAACTCGAGCCGGTTCGCGGGATCCTGGGCCAGCGCCCAGAACGCGCGGTAGGCGTCGTACCAGGCATCGATCTCCTCGAGGGGCAGGCGCAGGGTGTCGCGGATCCAGTTGTTGAGACGGACCTCGATGACCCGGCCCTGCTCGTCCAGGGCGAGCACCGGCGCGGTCCACACCAGGTCGTGCTCCTCGTCCTGGAAGCGGAAGTCGATCGGCGTCTCGGCCAGCCGCCGGAAGGCCTCGGGGGACTCGACGCGCAGCGCCTCCGCCGCGGCGAAGCCGTCGAAGAAGGTGGACTCGCCGCCCTCGGCATCATTTTCCAGGCAGTAGAGCAGCTGGATGTCCGGCGGGTTGCGCCAGTTGGGCAGGTCGGTGTGCAGGGCCAGGCCGATGGCGGTATAGGCGGCGTTGTTCGGGTTCGGCTTGGACTTGACGTCGAAGCGGGCGCCGAAGTTGGTGGCGCGCAGCGGCCCGATGCGACCCGCCAGGCGGCTCACTTCCTCGTCGGCCAGCGGGCCGTTCTCGAGCAGCACCAGGCCATCGCGCAGCAGGGCGGTGAGCCAGGCGCGCTCGCCCTCGGCGCCGGCCACGAAGTCGGCGTGGTCGACGCGGGTGGGGCGGTAGTCGTGGGCCCAGGGACGGCGCGTCGGCACGGCATCCTCCCGCGCCTGGCCCGGGCGGCGCTGATGCAGCCAGACGGCGTCGAAGCGGCTGACGTGACCGTCGGCCCAGGTGAGGACCAGGTTGCCGTCCTCGAGCGCCGTCGCCGGGGCCTGTTCCGGCACCTCGAGGGCCATGTAGAGGCGCTCGCGGGTCATCGGATGGCGGCATTCGTCACAGGCGCAGTGGTCGCGCAGCCAGGTCAGCGGAAACCGGGCCCGGTCGCCGTTGCCCCAGCCAAGGGCCAGCTGTCGTCCGGCCGCCGTGGCCTCGATGAGCGCCGGTCCCTCGGCGTGGGGGATCAGTTCGCCCATGGGCAGGACGGCGCGTGCGTCGGCAATCGGCGTATCGGTCATGATCGGCTCCTCCCTTGTGAAGGCGCCCATGGTGGCGGCTGGCCGGTTCGCCGACAAACGATTAATCTGGCCCCTATGGCCCCATTCAATTTATACGTAGGTTATTCATGAGTCGGCTTCCCCCCCTGCTGTGGCTGCAGGCCTTCGAGACGGCGGCGCGCACCCTGAGCTTCACCGCCGCCGGCCAGGAGCTCGGCGTGACCCAGGCGGCGATCAGCCAGCGGGTGCGCCTGCTCGAGGATCGCCTGGGCCAGAAGCTGTTCGTGCGCCACCCGCGCAGCCTCAGCCTGACGCCGGCCGGGCAGGCCTGGCTGCCGTGCCTGCAGGACGGCTTCACGCGCCTGGCCGAGGGCACCGAGGAGGTCTTCGGCGGCGGCGGGGAGGCGCCGGTGACGCTGCGCACCACGCCGGTGATGCAGCAGTACTGGCTGGCGCCGCGCATCTGCGCCTTTCGCCGCGAGCATCCCGAGGTGGCGCTGAGGCTGATCAGCGCCATCTGGCCGGATGACTTCGGCGCCGAGGGCGCCGATCTCGAGATCCGCTACGGGCAGGGCAGCTGGCCGGGGATGGAGGCGGTTTCCCTGGGCCGGGAGACGATGCTGCCGGTGTGTGCCCCGGCGCTGGCCGGGCGCATCACCGCGCCGTCGGACCTGGCGGCGCACACCCTGTTGCACGCCGTGGGGTTCGAGGTGGGCTGGCCGGCCTGGCTGGAGGCGGTGGGGATGCCGACCCTGGCCTCGCGCTGCGCATCGCTGACCTGCGATACCCAGAGCATGTCGCTGTCGCTCGCGGCGCTGGGCGAGGGCGTGGCCCTGACCCATCAGCGGCTGGTGGAGGGGCGCGACGACCTGGTGGCGGCGCTCGACTGGCCGGTGGAGAGCGACGAGGGGTTCTGGCTGGTGCGCCCGGCCCGGCGCCAGCCGCGCCCGGAGGCCGAGCGGCTGTGGGCGTGGCTGGCGCAGGGGCTGGACGGCTAGTCGGTGATCTCGTCGGGCGGGGTGGTGGGCGCCACGTAGAGCGGCGCGGCCTCGGCATCGCCCCGGCAGGCGGCGAAGGCGGTGCCGGGGATCAGCCACCAGGTTTCGCTGTTCTGCATGCCGAGGTCGCGGGCCTGGCCAAGGTCGGCGCAGGCGATGGCCTCGTCGCGGTGCTGGGGCACCAGCATCCAGCGCTGGTCCGGCGCCGCCTCGAGCCAGGCGAAGGCGCGTGCGAACTGGTCGGTGTCCGGGGTGTGGTAGCCGAAGTGGACCATCGGCTGGCGCGCCTGGAGCAGGAACTCCTCGTCGAAGTCGGGCATCGCCAGCCAGGCCTCGGGACCGGTCTGCGCGACGATCGTCGCCATCAGGTCCCGGGGCGAGCGGGCGTGATCCATCAGCGCGTAGCCCCAGGTCGACCAGCTCAGCCAGAACACCGCCAGCCAGGCCGAAAGCATCACCAGGCCGCGGCGCGGACGCCCCCAGGCCAGCAGCCCCAGGGCGACGAGCCCGAGCAGGCTCCACCAGGTCCAGGGCACGACGCCGTGAGTCTCGGCCAGCTCGGCCAAGGCCGGCAGCCCCAGCCAGCCCAGCACGCCGGCGCCGAGGAAGATCACGCCGAACAGCGCCAGCACGGCGCCGCCCAGCCACTGCAGCCGCGGCCGGCACAGCAGGCCCGCCAGCATCGGCGCCGAGGCCAGCACCAGCAGCGGCAGGGTCGGCAGCAGGTAGACGCCGCGCTTGCCCGGCGACAGCGAGAAGAAGGCGATGATCATCACCAGGCCGCCGAGGGGCAGCAGCACGCGGGCGTCCAGGCGCCTGCCGCGACGCCACCAGGCGGGTACCAGCCAGGGGAGCGCCAGCACCAGCGGCAGCCAGGCCCAGGGAATCACCTCGGCCAGGAAGTAGTACCAGGGCTTCAGGTGATGCCAGGAATCGGCATAGCGCTCGCCGGTCTGCTTGAACAGGAGGTTGTCGCGATAGGCCGTGAGCGCCGGGTCGTCGCTGAGGCTGGTGATGATCGCCATCGGGCCCACCCACAGCAGCACCACGCCGAGCAGCACGGCAAGCCCCAGGCCGAGATCGCGCCAGGTGGGGCGCGTCGCCTGGCCGCGCCAGGCCAGCAGCGCCCAGAACGGCACCATCAGCAACGGCAGGAAGCCCACGCCCTTGGTCAGCACGCCCAGCCCCATGCCGGCGCAGCCGATCAGCCACCAGCGGCGGTCGGGGCCGAGCAGGGCATGGCGCATCAGGCCGTAGGCGCCGAGGGTGATGAAGCCGGTGACCAGCATGTCGATCTGGGCGGTGCGCGCCTGCAGGCCGAACTGGAAGCACGACAGCAGCGCCAGGCCGGCCAGCCAGGCCATGCGGCGGCCGTACAGGCGGCTCGACAGGTCCATGACCAGCGCGAGGGTCGCCAGGGCGCCGAGCAGTGAGGGCAGCAGGAAGCCCAGGCGCACCGAGCCCGTCAGCTGGATGCCGGCGGCGATGGCCCACATGAAGATCGGCGGCTTGTCCGGATAGGGTTCGCCGCCGCGGAAGGGAATCCAGAACTGCCCGGTCCTGAGCATCTCCAGGGCGTTGAGGGCGAAGCGCGGCTCGTCGGCGGGCCAGGGATCGCGCAGGCCGAGGCCCACGCCGAGGAAGATGGCGGCGAGGCCCAGCAGCCACCACCAGGAGAGGGACGGCAGACGGTGAAGATAGGCGGGGCGGGTCATGATCGATCGGCGGCGGCGTGTGGGGACTGGCGAGCCCGGCTGAAGCGGGTCTCGCGGCGGATCAGCATCAGGTTGCGGAAGTAGATGAACAGCCCGGCCCCCTGGCCGGCGATGAACACCGGATCGCGCCGGTAGAGGGCGTAGGCGAGCAGGGTGACGCCGCCGGCCAGGCTGAAGAACCAGAACGCCCTGGGCACGATGCTGCGCCGGGCGCGCTCGCTGGCCAGCCACTGGACCAGGAAGCGCGCGGAGAACAGCGCCTGACCGAGAAAGCCGACGGCCAGCCACAGCCATTCGGTGGTCATGAGGTTTCCTCCTGCGGCGTCGGGGTGTGGCGGCGGGCGGTCTCGAGCGTCGTCAGGCCGGCGGGCAGTTGCGAGCGATGGCGCAGCCACATCACGCCCAGCAGGTCGAGCAGCCCGGCCCACAGGCGATTGTTGAGGCCGTAGTGGGAGCGGCCGGCGCCCCGCGGGCGGTGGTTGACCGGCAGCGAGACGCAGCGCCCGCCCTGCGAAAGGATCAGCGCCGGCAGGAAGCGGTGCATGTGATCGAAGTAGGGCAGGGCCAGGAAGGCCCGGCGATGGATCACCTTGAGCCCGCAGCCGGTGTCCGGGGTGGCGTCCTTGAGCAGGGCGCCGCGCACGCGGTTGGCCACCTTCGATGACAGGCGCTTGGGCCAGTCGTCATGACGGGTGGTGCGATGCCCGGCCACCAGGCCGACGTCGCCCCGGCGGGCGCGCTCGATCAGCCGCGGCAGGTCGGCGGGATCGTTCTGGCCGTCGCCATCGAGGGTCGCCAGCCACTCGCCGCGGGCGCGGTGGGCGGCCTGCCACACCGAGGTGCTCTGCCCGGCGCTCTCGGCGTGGCGCAGCGGGCGCAGCCGCGAGTCCTCGGCGGCGCGGGCCTGGAGCATGGTCCAGCTGCCGTCGCGCGAGGCGTCGTCCACCACCAGCACCTCATGGTCGACGGCTGCCAGAGCGGCGGCGATCTCGTCGAGCAGGGCCGGCAGGTTGCCCACCTCGTCGCGCGCGGGAATGATCACGGAAACCAGCGGGACACTCACTTGGGTCGCTCTCCACCGTCGTTGGCCAGGGCCCGCTACGCTAGGCCAGCCAGCTTAACCGGGCCTTAAGCGGGAGTCAGACGGGTGGCGGAGAGGTGGCTAAGCGGCATGGCCGCAGGGCGCGCGACGTTCTCGCCTTGCGCAGTCGGTTAGCTTAAGCAAGGCTTAAGAAATCGCCCGGACAATGGCCGCACTAGTCGCGACCGGGACAAGCAAAGGAGAGGCGCATGCGCGTGCTGCTGGTGGAGGACGACCCGCTGCTGGGCGACGGCATCAAGACCGCGCTGCAGCGCGAGGGGTATGCCGTCGACTGGTTGGACAACGGCCGCGAGGCCATGGCCGCGGCCCGCTACGACGATTTCTCGGTGATGGTGCTCGACCTGGGCCTGCCCGACGTCGACGGGCTGAAGGTGCTCGAGGCGGTGCGCGGCCGCGGCTCGCTGCCGGTGCTGATCCTCACCGCCCGCGATGACATCGACTCGCGCCTGGCCGGACTCGACGGCGGCGCCGACGACTACGTGCTCAAGCCCTTCGACCTCGCCGAGCTGCTGGCCCGCCTGCGGGTGGTGACCCGCCGCGCCGAGGGCCGGGCCTCGCAGTATCTCGACGTGGGCGAGCTGCGCATCGACGAGGCTCGCCACCGGGTGAGCTGGCAGGGCGAGGAGATTCCCCTGACGCGCCGCGAGTATGCGCTGTTGCTGGAGCTGGCGCGCCATGCGGATCGGGTGATGACGCGCCCCAGGCTCGAGAACCTGCTCTACGGCTGGGAGGAGGAGGTGGCCTCCAACGCCGTGGAGGTGCATGTCCACCACCTGCGCAAGAAGTTCCACAAGGGGCTGATCACCACCATCCGGGGCGTCGGCTATCGGCTGAACGCCGCTGACGCATGAGGTCGATTCGCCGCTACCTGAGCCGCACCCTGGCGCTGGTCCTCGCCGGGGTGACGCTGTTGGTCGTCACCGCCGCCTACCTGATCACCGCCCACGAGACCGAGGAAATCCTCGACGCTCAGCTCAGCCTGCAGAACCGGGTGGTGGCCAGCCTGATCGGTCCGAATGACTCCGAGGCCACCTATCGCCGGATCGCCGAGCGCATGAGCCATCCGAAGCGTCTCGCGAGCTTCTATCCGGATGGCGAGGCGCCGCTCGAGGCCTCCGGTCGGGTCGCGGCGCTCTATCATCACGAGGAGCGCGAGCTGTCGCTGGGTTTCTGGCACCGCGACGGCCGCCCCTACCTGACCGGCGCGCCCTGGAGCGGGGCCGGGCCTTTCCCGCCGCCCGAGGAGGAGGGCTACGCCTGGGCCGAGTACGACGGCGGCCGCTGGCGGGTGTTCTCGATGTTCGACGAGGACAGCGAGCTGTGGATCCGCTCCGGGGTCAGCATCGAGTTCATGCACGAGCTCGAGCGCAAGGTGGCGCTCGGCAACCTGGTGCCGATGCTGCTGGCGCTGCCGCTGCTGCTGGTCGCCATGGGCTGGATCGTGCGCCGGGGGCTGATCCCGATCGGCACCCTGTCGCGGGAGGTGGCCGGCCGCGACGACCGCGACCTGGCCTTCATCGACGTCGGCGTGCCCCGCGAGCTGTCGGGGCTGCGCGAGGCGCTCAACGACTTCATCGCCCGCCTGCGCGAGACCCTCGAGCGCGAGCGGCGCTTCACCGCCGATGCCGCCCATGAGCTGCGCACGCCGCTAGCCGGGCTGAAGATCCACCTCGACAACGCCCGGGCCGGCGAGCGGGACTCGCTGGACAAGGCCTATCGTGGCGTGGAACGGCTGCAGCGGGTGGTCGAGCAGCTGCTGGTGCTGGCGCGGCTGGACCGCCGCGAGGCCCGCGAGGCCCGCGACATCGATCTCTATCCACTGGTGCTCGAGCTGGTCGCCGAGCTGTGGCCCTGGGCCCAGGCCCGGCATCAGGAGATGACCCTGCACGGCGTTCAGGCGCTGTGGGTGCGTGCCGATCCGGTGGAGGCGGGCATTCTGATCCGCAACCTGCTGGACAACGCCCTGCGCTACACGCCGGAGCACGGCGAGGTGGCGATCACGCTCTCCGAGACCGCTGACAGCGCCGTGCTGGCGGTGCGCGACAGCGGCCTGGGCATTCCCGAGGAGGCGCTGGCCACCATCACCGAACGCTTCCGGCGCGCCGCGGACCAGCGCACCACCGGCAGCGGCCTGGGGCTGTCGATCGTCAAGCAGCTGGCCGAGCGCCAGCAGGCCGGGCTGACGCTGCGCAACTGCCATCCTCACGGCCTCGAGGCCGCGCTGCGCTGGCCGGCCCGGCCGCCGGCGCTCGCCCGCTCGCGGACGGACGCGGCGGAGCGCGATGATCAATCGGAGGGCGGCGAGCGCCAGGACAGCGGGTCGAGGCGGAAGTAGCGGCCGAGCAGGGCGTAGAGCTCGGGATAGGCGGCGTCCAGCGCCTCGGGGGCGGCGAAGAAATACTCGCAGCTCACCGCGAAGCACTCGCCGGGATGGCTTGCGGCGTAGTCGTCGATGGGCGTGGCCTCGCCGCGGGCGAGGTGTGCCTGGAGGTCGTCCCACACGGCGGTGAACACGCGATGCCAGTCCCGGGCGGCCATGTCGGCCGGCAGCGGCGGGAAACCGTCGGCGTCCAGCGAGTTGGCCATGTCGAGCTTGTGGGCCAGCTCGTGGATCACCACGTTGAAGCCGTCCAGCGCGCCGCTCGCCATCAGGTCCGGATAGGCGACCACCACCGGCCCCTGGTGGGAGGTCTCGCCGGCGCGCTCGTCGTCGTACTCGTGCATCACCCCGAACTCGTCCATCTCCTCCACCCGGCGATGAAAGGCGTCGGGCACGATCAGGATCTCGTGCAGCCCGGCGAAGGCCTCGCGGTGGGTGGCCTCGTCCCAGCCCAGGGTCAGCAGGCAGCCCTGGGCGGCGATGGCCAGCCGTGCCGGCACGTCGAAGTCGATCGACGCGTCGAGCTCGGGATGACGGCTCAGCCGCTTGGCATGGGCAAAATGCCAGGCGCGGTGCCCGAGGCGCTCGGCGGCCTCGTCGGGCAGCGCGGCGAGCAGCGGCAGCCGCGCCCGGGCCTCGTGCCACTCGGCCGCGGGGAAGGGATGGCGGGCCTCGAAGCGTGCCGCCCGCCAGCGCTTCAGGCGTTCCAGCACGGCCTCAGCCTTCGTCCGTGTCGCGGGCGCCGGATGGCCGTCCCCCTGACTTCCACGACCAGTCGCGCAGGCGCAGGTCGAACAGGTCCTGGCGGCGGTCCTTGAGGTTGGTCACCGAGCCCTCGTTGCGCACCACCTTGAGGCGGTTCAGGTCCAGGTCCGAGAACATGATCATCTCGGTGTTGGGCGTGGTCTCGGCCAGCACGGCGTCGTGGGGGAAGGAGAAGTCCGACGGCGAGAACACCGATGACTGGGCGTACTGGATGTCGAGGTTCTCGATCGATGGCACGTTGCCGACGCTGCCGCACAGCACCACGTAGCACTCGTTCTCGATGGCCCGCGCCTGGGAGCAGTGGCGCACCCGCAGGTAGCCGTTCTTGGTGTCGGTCCAGAACGGCACGAACAGGATGTCCATGTCCTGTTCGGCCAGCAGCCGCGAGAGCTCGGGGAATTCCACGTCGTAGCAGATCTGGATGCCGACCCGGCCGGCATCGGTATCGAACACCTGCAGCTCGTCGCCGCCCTCGATCACCCAGTCGCGGCGCTCCTGGGGAGTGATGTGCAGCTTGGCCTGGCGCTCCACGGAGCCGTCGCGGTGGCACAGATAGGCGACGTTGTAGAGCCGGTCCTCCTCGCCGAACTCGATCATCGAGCCGGCCACGATGTTGATGTTGTAGGCCACGGCCATGCGCGAGAGCTCGGTCTTGAAGCGCTCGGTGAAGCCGGCCAGGAAGCGGATGGCGGCGATCTGGTCCTGCTGGGCGGCGCGATCCTGCAGGCCCATCAGCGGGGCGTTGAACAGTTCGGGGAAGACCGCGAAGTCGCTCTGGTAGTCGGCCAGGGCGTCGACGAAGTACTCGACCTGCTGCAGCACCGCCTCGACCGAGTCGAACTCGCGCATCTGCCACTGCACGGCGCCGACCCGCACCTGGGTGCGGCGGCTCTCCAGCACCCGCTCGGCGGGCTCGAAGAGGATGTTGTTCCACTCCAGCAGGGTCGCGTAGCCCTGCGACTTCTCGTCCTCGGGCAGGTACTTGCGCAGCAGGCGCTTGACCTGGAAGTCGTTGGCCAGCTGGAACGACAGGATGGGGTCGTGGATCTCCTTGCGCGCCACCTTGTCGATGTACTCGGCGGGCGAGAGCTCGTCGGCGTACTGGTGGTACTGGGGGATGCGACCGCCGGCGAGGATCGCCCGCAGATTCATCGAGCGGCACAGGTCCTTGCGCGCCTCGTAGAGCCGCCGGCCCAGGCGATAGCCGCGATAGTCCGGGTGGATCAGCACGTCGAGGCCGTACATGGCGTCGCCCTCGTCATCGTTGAGGATGATCTCGCGCTGGCCGATCAGGTCATCGTACTGGTGGGGGTTGGAGAAGTCGTCGTAGTCGACCTGCACGGTCAGGGCCACGCCGACCAGCCGGCCGTCGTCCTCGATGGCGATCTGGCCGTCCGGAAACTCCTCGATCAGCTTGTCGATGGTGTGTTCGGGCCAGGCGCCGCCGATGTCGTGGTAGACGGCGTCCATCAGCGTCTTGAGCTGCGGGTAGTCGTCCTGCGTCAGGTTGCGCAGATTGAGGTGCAGATCATCGAGGGACATGCCGCGGGCTCTCCGGTCGGGGAACGAAAGCCGCAGTTTAGCAGCCTCTTGCCCTCGGGCCGACAGGCGTTGCGGGGTTACTGGGCGCTACTCTTGCCCTGCGCGAGAATCGCCTCACCCTTGGCATACACCCCTCTACGAACCGCCTCCCGGCTCCAGAGCTCGTGTTCCGCCGTGTCAGCGCAGCTGGCTGTCCTTGCTGCCGCGGCGATTGAAGCCGCCGCCAGGGCCCTGGCGCCGGTCGCGCTCGGCCTGGCAGGAAAGGCACAGCCGCACGCCGGGCACCGCCTGGCGCCGCGCCTCGGGGATCGGGTCGCCGCATTCGTCGCATTCGTGGGCGCTCTCGCCGCGGGGAATCGAGCGCCGGGCGCGCTCCAGTTCGTCCTGCACACTGTCGTCTATCTGCTGCTGGACGTCGCCGTCCTTCGACCAGCCTCCGGCCATCTCCGCCGTTCTCCGTGGTTGTTGTGGTGTTGTGGTTTCATCCTAGGGCCTGTGCGGGCCTTGTCCAGGGCGCCCGGCCGGGATTGACTAGCCCGTGTGCCGCGCCCCCTCGCGGCTGACCAGCGGCCGCGTCAGGGTCTGGGCCATCACCACGCCGGCGAGAATCAGGGCGCCGCCCAGGAAGTGGAAGGCGGACACGGTCTCGCCCAGCGCGAGCATGGCGATGATGGCGCTGAACAGCGGCATCAGGTTGATGAAGATGCTCGAGCGGTTGGCACCGATGCGGCGGATGGCGTGCATCCACAGGTAGGTGGTGACGATGGAGGCGGGAATGCCGGCGTAGGCGATCAGGCCGATGTTGTCGGCGCTGACCGGCGTCATCGGCCCCGCCAGATAGGGCGGCAGCAGCAGCAGCACGGCGAAGACCACCTGGGCGTAGAGCAGCACCCAGGGCGGCAGGTCGATCGTCCAGCGCTTGAGCATCACGCCGTAGAGGGCGTAGCAGGTCGCGGCCACCACCATCAGGGCGTCGCCGGTGGCGACCCTCAGATCGAGCAGCGACAGCGGGTCGCCCTGGCCCAGCAGCACGCTCACGCCAACGAGCGCCAGCACACCGCCGGCCACGCCGCCGAGGCTCGGCGGCTCGCGCAGGATCAGCGCGCTGAGCAGCACCGTGATCAGCGGCACCATGGCGGCCAGGATGCCCATGTTGGTGGCCGAGGTGGTCTCGGCGGCCACGTAGGCCAGGCCCTGCCACAGCCCCATGCCCAGCAGGCCCAGCGTCGCCAGCTTCGGCCATTCGCGGCGGATGGTGGCGCGATGGCGCCAGGCGGCGGGGGCGACGAAGGGCGTCATCACCGCCAGCGCCAGCAGCCAGCGCAGGAAGGCGATGCTGCTCGGGGCGATGGCGCCGACGGTGAGCTGATTGATGGTCATGTTGCCCGACCAGATCAGCACGGCGCCGAGCGGCAGCAGGAAGACGAACGGTGACATGGCATCCTCGCGTCGATGAAGGGGCGGTCGTGAGCGGCCTGAAGATGAGCCCTCGATGATAAGGTCGTCGACGGCAGGGGGCCAGACGCGAGCCGCCCCCTGGGTCGGCCACCGCGATGCGGCGTTGACCCAGGGGGCGGCGTCAGAGGATGAGCGGCCTCAGCGCAGCTGACTGCCGCGCCTTGGCGATACCGGCATTCGCCAGTCAACCGCGGACTTCGGCGTTCACGCCTGCTGGCGTAGCAGGTCGGCACCTCGTTCCGCAATCATGAAGGTGGGAGCATTGATATTGCTGCCTACGATGCGGGGCATGATGGAGGCATCGATGACCCTGAGTCCCTGCACGCCTTTCACGCGAAGATCCGGTGTCACCACGCTCAGCGGATCATCGGCCGGCCCCATCTTGCAGGTGCCGCAGGGGTGGTAGGCACTGGCGCTGTGGTCCCGGATGAAGGCGTCCCACTCAGCATCGTCTCTCACCTCGGGGCCCGGCGAGGTTTCCCGCTGGTGATAGGCCGCGAAGGCGGGTTGGGTGAGTGTCTCCCGGGCGAGCGCGAGGCCTTCCCGCATCTGTCGTCGGTCTTCCGGTGTCGCCAGATAGTTGGGGTCGATCAGTGGGGCCTCGCTCGGATCGGCGGAACTCAGTCGTACCGTGCCTCGGCTCGTCGGGCGCATGGGGCCGGCGCCCAGACGGTAGCCATGGATGCTGGCACTGGGCAGCCAGTCGCTGCCGAAGAAGACCGGGAAGAAATGGAACTGGATGTTCGGCCGCCCGTCGGCCGAGTCGCTGCTGAGGAAGGCGCCGACATGGCACTGGTTGACGGCGGCGACTCCGCGCTTGAGCGCGAACCACTGCAGGCCGGCCCAGAGCATCCGATGGGGGCGGAGTTCGGCGTTGAGCGAGACGGGGCGGTCGGTCTCCACCTGCACATGGGCCTCGAGGTGATCCTGCAGGTTCTCGCCGACGCCGGGGAGGTCATGCACCACCTCGATGGCGTGTTGACGCAGGTGGTCGGCGGGGCCGATGCCGGAGAGCATCAACAGGTGAGGGCTACCGAAGGCGCCGGCGCTGAGGATGACCTCGCGCTCGGCGAAGTAGTGCGTCCGCTCGCCGTGGGACTCGACCTCGATGCCCTTGGCACGGCCATCATTGATAATAAGACGCCGCACCCGCCCCCGAGTCATTACCTCCAGGTTCGGCCTGTCGGCTACCGGGTGCAGATAGCTGCGCGCGGCGCTCGAGCGCAGGCCATCGCGCACGCTCATGTCGAAGCGGCAGAAGCCTTCTTGCCGGGCGCCGTTGGGATCCTCGGTCGCGGCGAAGCCCGCCTCTGTGCCGGCCGCCAGGAAGGCGCGGTTGAGTTCGCTCAGGCGTTGCTGGCGCTGGACCCCCACGGGCCCGCTGCGGCCTCGGTAGGCCGAGTCGCCATGGTCGCAGCGCTCGAGTCGCTTGAAGTAGGGCAGGCACTCCGCATAGGTCCAGCCCTCACAGCCGAGTTCGGCCCACTCATCGTAGTCGCGTGGATGGCCGCGCAGGAAGGTCATGCCATTGATCGACGAGGAGCCGCCCAGGGTCTTGCCTCGGGGTTGCTGGATGCGACGCCCGTTCAGATGGGCCTGGGGGGTGGTCTGGAACCACCAGTTGAAGCGGCTGGTCGGCTTGAACACCGAGCGCAGCCCGGCCGGCATCCTGAGAATCCACGAACCGTCGCGCGGCCCGGCTTCGCATAACAGGACGCGGCAGTTGGGGTCTTCCGAGAGCCGGTTGGCGAGGACGCAGCCCGCCGTACCGGCGCCCACGATGAGGTAGTCGTATGTCTGGTGTTCGGGCATGAGGGCTTATCGGCTGGGGAAAGGAAGGGGGCCGGCGGCCTCGCCGCCGGCCGAGGGCGCTCAGTAGACCTTGGGGACCTTGCCGAGGTTGGCGTAAATCGTCTTGATCTGGGTGTAGGCCTCGATGGCCTGCAGGCCATTCTCGCGGCCGAGGCCGGAGTGCTTGTAACCCCCGAAGGGAATCTCGGGCGGCAGGGCATTGTAGTCGTTGATCCACACCGACCCGGCCTGGAGCTCATGGGCCACGCGGTGGGCCCGCGCGAAGTCCTGAGTGAAGACCGCCCCGGATAGGCCGTAGCGGGTGTCGTTGGCCCGCTCCACGACTTCCGTCTCGCTGTCGAAGGGGAGCACCGCCATCACTGGGCCGAAGATCTCCTCGCGCACGAAGCGCATGTCATCACGGCAATCCGCGTAGATGGCCGGTGTCACGAAGTTGCCGCGGCCGAGCGAATCGTCCGTCAGCCTCTCGCCACCGACCACGCGCACCGCCTCACTGGCGTTGGCGTCATCGATGTAGCTCATCACCTTATCCAGATGATCGCGACTGATCAGGGCGCCGACCTGGGTATCGGGGTCGAAGGGATCACCGAGGCGCATCTGTTCGACCCGCGGGCCCAGCTGCTCGACGAAGGCATCGTAGATGCCGCGCTGAACGAAGACGCGGGTGCCGTTGGAGCAGACCTCGCCGGCGGAATAGAAGTTGGCGAACAGGGCGGCGTTGACGGCGCTCTCCAGGTCGGCGTCATCGAACACGATCAGCGGCGATTTGCCGCCCAGCTCGAAGGTCACGTGCTTGAGGTTGCTGGTGGCGGCGTCGGCCATGACCAATTTTCCGGTCTCGGCTTCACCGGTGAGCGTGACCTTGGCTATTCCTGGGTGGCGGCTCAGCAGCTGCCCGGTGCGGCCATCGCCCTGCACCACGTTGAAGACGCCGGCCGGTAGCCCCGCCTCGGCGAAGATCTCCGCTAGCTTCAGGGAGGTCAGCGGCGTGAGCTCCGCCGGCTTGAACACCATGGTGTTGCCGCAGGCCAGCGCCGGGCCGGCCTTCCACATGGCGATCTGGATTGGGTAGTTCCAGGCCCCGATGCCGGCGCAGACCCCCAGGGGCTCGCGGCGCATCATGGCGAAGGCCTCGGGCGGCAGGTCGATATGGTCTCCATGCAGCGATTGGGCCAGGCCGGCGTAGTACTCCAGCACCTCGGCACCGGTGACGATATCGACCTCGCGGGTCTCCTGGATCGGCTTGCCCGTGTCCAGGGTTTCCAGTTCCGCCAGCTCGTCGTTGCGTTCACGCAGAAGCTTAGCCGCGCGGCGCAGGATGTCGCCGCGTTCCACGGCGGGGGTGCGCGACCAGCTCTTGAAGGCCTCCTGTGCCGCCTTGACGGCGTGGTTCACATCGGCCTCGTTGGCCTGTTGAACCTGGCAGATGATCTCGTTGGTGGCCGGGTTGACGGTATCGAAGACGTTCCCGCTAGTGGCATCCACGTAGTCGCCGGCGATATGCAGCCGTTGCAGAGGCAGGGTGGTGTCCGAGCCGTATTTTCCGGGCAGCGAATCGTGATGGGACATGAAGAATACTCCTATGGTTACCAGGCGATGGGGGCGCGGTGACGAAAGAACCCGCCGGTGGGGCCGTCGTCGGGGAGGGTGGCCAGCCAGATGGCAGTATCCGCCCCCTCCGCGGGGGTTCGAGGTGCCGCCGGGCCACCGACATCGGACTGCACCCAACCGGGGCACAAGGCGTTGACCAGGATGCCGCTGTCGGCGAGCTCCGCGGCAAAGACGCGCGTCAGGGCGTTGAGCGCGGCCTTGGACAGGCGATAGCCGACATCACCGCCGCCCATATCGGCCAGTTGGCCGGAGCCGCTCGATACATTGACCACCCGGCCGAAGCGGTGGCGTTGCATCAGGGGGGCGGCGAGCTGGGTCAGGCGATAGGCACCGAGCAGGTTGGTTTCCAGGCTCTCTCGCACCATGGCGACCGACTGTTCCTGGGCCAGCGTCGGGCTGGCAGGCTGTCGATGGGGCGCCTCCAGGTAGACGCCCGCGTTGTTGACCAGCACATCCAGCCGTCCGTGGCGCTGTGCAACCCGCTCTATCAGACCGACGAGGCTTTCCTCTTCCGTCACGTCGAGGACGGAGGGTAGCGGAGTACCCGCCGATGTTTCGGCGGTGAGCCTGGCGGCGGCGCGTTCGGCGGTGTCCGCATGGCGGGAGGTGAGATAGACGATATATCCATGGGCCAGCAGGCCGCGGGTAATCTCACGGCCGATGCCGCCAGCTCCACCCGTGACGAGCGCCACGCGCTGCTCGGTGGTCATGTACGACTTGCCTGTTGGTGATGAAGTGGCGTCAAACAGCGCCATTGGGGAACTCGAAATGGGTCCCTTCGCGACCTTCCCGGGAGAGTAGGAGGCGCAGCCGGCTATGAAACTGGTCGCGGTCGGTGGTGCAGATTCGCAGGTGGCGGCGCTGGGTCAGGCCCTCGAAGCCTGTGCGGCCATGCAGTACGCGCTGATTGTCGAAGACGATCGCCTGGCCCGGCGCGAGATGACGGTTGACCATGAATTCCTCGCTGTACACTAGGGTGGCGAGCTTGATCAACGCGTGGTAGACGCTATCCATGACCTCGGGCGCCATGTCGAGTGGGGCGATGGATCGTTCATGGAAGCGGAAACCACAGACCTCGCCGTCCCGGTCCAGCTTGATGATTGGCGCCATGGCGCGCAGATGCACGTCCGCCCCCTGGGGCACGGGATCCTCGCGGTAACGCACGAATGGCATCGGGGTCGCGGCCAGCAGGTCGAAGGCGGCGGGGTCTTGACGACGCAGGGCCTCACAGACCGCGAAGCCGTCAACGATCTGCGAGGTGCCTCCCTCGGATTCGCTCGCCTGCAGGCAGTGCAGCATGCTGATCCCCGGCGGCGAATAGCGGTAAGGGTCATCCGTATGCGGATGCAGAGGCTGATCGGACTGAGAGAGATCCCAGACGTTCGGCTCCGACACGATGTCGAAGATCCGGCCGAAATCGGTCTCGCGGATATACGCGATATAGCTGGCGAGTTCCTCTGTGCCCTCAGCGGTGGCGGGGACGTTGTTCACCAAGGCGAAGCCGTGGTCGGCCACGGTTTCCAGCAGGGCGAGGTGGCCCGCCCGACTGGTGCGGACGTCGCCGAAGTCGACGCTCGGCCAGTTGTCCTGGCGCTCCGCACGGTTCCACCGCCGGGGGCGACGCTTGCGCGCCTGGCGGCTCGCCGGCTCATAGCAATGCGCACGCAGCCAGGTGGCTGAAAACGTCGACTGATGTGCCTCCGGGGTCCAGATGATCTCGATATCGCCGGCGGAGGTAAGTCGCGCATCGGCGATGCTCAACGCCGGATCGACGTCCGCCAGGCTGAAGCTACGGATCGCGGACAGCTTGTCGCCGCCGCTGCTGCAGTTGTCGCGCAACCACAGGGCATTGAAACGGCTCGTGTGACCATCCCCCCAATGCACGACTAGATCGCGATCCTGCTGTTCCAGACCGGTCACGGTATATCGCTCTACGGCCGGTGATACCGCCTGTTGTACTTTCTCATGCATGCATCGGGTCTCCATGATGCGTTGATTAGCAATATGACATCCGCTGATGGTCGGGCCACGACCATCGCTTGGAGCCAAAAATTTTAGGGAGAGGAACAGGCGGTCAACCAACGATAATTTTTTCCCCGGTGGGGAAAAATTTATCGTGCCACAAGGCCTGACTTTCTATTGCCGGAATCTTCATACTGATACCGCCTCGTTGTTGGGTAACGAGTAAGGAGATCCACGATAGCCATCACGATTTGGCGATCACATGAAACACCGCCGGCAAGTCGTTTTCGCAACTTGAATAAAGGGAGTCGCAACATTGCATCGGTCTCTTCCCGCTCTCGCCTGGCTACGTACCTTCGAAGCATCGGCCAGGCTGCTGAGCTTCACGGCTGCCGCTGACGAACTGGCATTGACGCCTTCGTCGGTCAGCCAGCATGTCAGGTTGCTCGAAGACTGGCTCGGTGAGGCGCTGTTTCAGCGTCTGCATGGGGGCTTGCTGTTGACGGATGCGGGAGCCGCCTTGCTGCCCAGAGTGACCGGCGCTCTGGACATGCTCGAGACCGGTGTCGGTGATCTCTTTCATAGCCAGCGTCCGCGCTTGACGGTGCGTTTTCCGGCATCGCTGGCGACGATGTGGTTGGCACCGAGGCTGCATCAGTTTCAACGTGCTCATCCAGAAGTGTCGCTACGCATCAGTACCGGCGTGTGGCCGACCGACAGCGAGTCGATCACCAGTGAACTTGAGGTACGCCATGGTCTTGGCAATTGGGCCGGCTATAACAGCGAACGCCTGACCCATGACGTGATGATTCCGATGGTGGCTCCGAGTCTGTATGAAGAGGGGGCCGACGGCGATGCGGCCGACCTGCTTCGTCAGCATCAGTTGTTGCATGTGATGGGCTATGAGCGGGGCTGGTCGGACTGGATGGAGAGTCATTATGGAAGCCGGTTGAGAGAGCTCAGGACCCTGCCGCTAGATAGCGAGATGGTGGCGGCGACTATCGCCGAGAGTGGCCAAGGGGTGACATTGGGGCGTTTGCCGCAATTCCAGAGACTGATCGACAGTGGCCGCCTGATTACCCCACTCGGATCGTCCCTGACCGTTGAGGAAGGATTGTTTCTGCTTACCCATGCCGGGCATACGCTATCGAGAGAGGCAAAGCTATTCCGTGACTGGCTTATGGCGTCCTTTGAGGAAGAAATGAGTCGTTATAGATAAGCAATTGTCACGTGTGGAGAAGCATCATCGGTCAAGAGTTTTCGAGCTTCCGATGATTTATAACAAGATTGATTTTATAAGGAGTTGATATGCGATATCCGAAGGCGAAAGTGTCTACTTTTCTGGGTGGTTCCATGCTGGCCGTCTCTTTGTCGTTGGCGGCACCTTATGCAGTGGCTTCAGAGGATGTGGAAGTCACTTTCGCTTCGCCACCCTGGCCAGGAGTGACCGTCAAGACCACCATTGCCTCGATGCTGCTTGGTCACTTGGGCTATGAAACAAGCCAGCAGGAGGTTTCTGTGGCTATCGCGTACGAGGCACTGGAGACCGGAGACGTCGATGCTTTCCTGGCAGCTTGGCTTCCCAATCAGCAAGCCTTGTATCGCCAGTATGTCGAGAAAGGCAGTGTTCTTGATCTCGGCGGGAATGTCGAAGGGGGTCAGATTGGCTTGGTGGTTCCTCGTTATGTTGCCGAAGCCGGCGTGACTTCGGCCGAAGATCTAGATAAGCAAGAGTTCTCCGAGCGATTCGGTCGTACTATCTATTCCATCGAAGCGGGATCCGGGGCGAGCGAGATTCTTAATCAGGGAGTGGAAGACGATATATACGGGATTGGTGATTGGGCCCTGAGTGAAACTTCGACTCCCGGTATGCTCAGTGCCATCGACAATGCCATTGATCGGGAAGAGTGGGTCGTTTTTCATGCTTGGAATCCCCATTGGATGAATATTGAATATGATGTCGTTTATCTGGATGATCCAGAGGGTATGTGGGGAGACGATGGAGGCCGAACCGAGATACGTACCCTGATGAACCCTGGCTTTTCAGACGCTCATCCTAATATTCGGCGTTTTCTTGATCAGCTTGCTTTCACTGCCGATGACCAGAGTGCCATGATTCGGGGTTTCAGCTATGAAGAACGATCCCCCGAGGCTGTGGCACATGATTGGGTTAATTGCCATCCCCAGCGCATTAGAGAGTTTGTCGAGGGAGTGACGACACGTGAGGGGGAGGCCGCTTGGTCGGCTCTGCAAGAAGCCTTCAGTTTTTCTGACGCTTAAAAGAAACTTCCAATGCTAATCCGCGGCAAGAGTCCTGTGTCAGAATCTGGACGTGGAATGATCGCGGTCCCTCGGGTCGCCTGGCTAGTTGTCGATGTAGATAAGCACTGATTTGTTATTGACGCTCGCCATCCAGGCCACCGGCCGACCTCGCGCACGAGCCCGGTCAGAACTCCCATCAACTGACGTGTGTTAACTGCGGCTTTGCGATTCGACGCCGGCCCGCCTCTCGTCGCTTATGACATAAATCAGCGCTTCCTTAGCAGTGCGATACCTCATGGCGGGTTTTTCTCGGTGACCGTTGTCGTCTACTTCGGTTCTCGTCGAGCCGCCCGGCCCTCGTCGCATCCTGGTCGAAGCGATGTCGGTCGGGCGGCCCGATGCGTGGCAGTGTCAGGCGGCCTCAGCGCAGGGCGCGCAGCTCGCCGTTCAGCGCCTTGATGATGGTGAAGCACATCAGAATCATCACCACCGAGAACGGGATCGCGGTGGCCGTGACCCCGGCCTGCAGCGCCGAGAGGCCGCCGCCGATCAGCAGCACGATGGCGATCAGGCCTTCCACCGTGGCCCAGAACATGCGCTGGGGGCGCGGCGCGTCGATCTTGCCGCCGGCGGTGATGGTGTCGATCACCAGCGAGCCGGAGTCCGACGAGGTGACGAAGAAGATCAGCGCCAGGATGATGCCCAGGGTCGACATCAGGCCCGACAGCGGCAGCTCGTTGAGCATGCCGAACAGCGACAGCTCGGGGTTGTAGTTGTCGATCACGTATTCCTTGACCAGGCTGCCGGCCGGGTTGGAGTAAAGCTGATCGAGGGCCGTGGCGCCGAACACGCCCATCCAGATGAAGATGAACAGGCTCGGGATCAGCAGCACGCAGATCACGAACTCGCGCACCGTGCGGCCCCGGGAGACGCGGGCGATGAACATGCCGACGAAGGGTGCCCAGCTGACCCACCAGGCCCAGTAGAAGATGGTCCAGGACTGGCGAAAGGCGTCGTCCTCGCGGCCGAACGGCGCCGACAGCGGGAGGAACTCCGTCACGTAGGTCTCGAGGCCGTTCCAGAAGCCGGTGAGCGAGGCCAGGGTCGGGCCGGCGAAGAGCACGAAGAAGAAGAACAGCACGGCCATGCCCATGTTGATCTCGGAGAGCCGCTTCACGCCGCCGTCCAGGCCACGCCACACCGACACCAGCGCCACCGCGGTGACGGCCACGATCACGATCACCTGGGTGGTGATGCTGACCTCGAGGCCGAAGACGAAGTTCATGCCGGCGTTGGCCTGCTGGGCGCCGAGGCCGAGCGAGGTGGCCAGGCCGAACAGGGTGGAGAACACCGCCAGGATGTCGATCAGGTGACCCGGCCAGCCCCATACGCGGTCGCCCAGGATCGGGAAGAAGGCCGAGCGTATCGAGAAGGGCAGGCCCTTGTTGTAAGTGAAGATCGACAGCGCCAGCGCCATGACCACGTAGACGGCCCAGCCGTGGATGCCCCAGTGCAGGTAGGTGCCGGCCAGGCCCATGGCGGTGGCGTCGGCGATGGCGTCCGGATTCAGGGTGCCGTCGGCGCCGAAGGGCGAGGGGGTGCCCAGCGGGGAGGAGACGTTGGCGTGGTAGACCGGTTCCAGCACGCCGAAGAACAGCAGCCCGATGCCGATGCCGGCGGCGAACAGCATCGCGAACCAGGAGAGATAGCCGTACTCCGGCGTGGCCTCGGGCCCGCCCAGCCGGACCTTGCCGTAGGGCAGCACCACCAGCGCCAGGCTGAAGACGATGAAGCCGTCCACCACGAGCATGAAGTAGCTGTCGAGGGTGCCTGTGGAGAAGCTGACGATGGACTGGAAGAGGCTGCCGGCTCGCTCGGGAAACAGCAGGGTGAGGACGATGAAGGCGATCGAGGCCAGCGCCGAGATGGCGAAGACCCGGTTGTGGATATCGAAGCCGATGGGGCCGAGGTTACCCTCGATATTGTCCTGGCCGACGGTATAGTCCGTCTGCATGTCGTCCGACCCCGGAGGGGGAGCCGGCTCGCTTGGTGTACTCATGAAGGTTGCTCCTGTGGATGGAAACACATTGGCCGCGTGAGTCTCTCACAAGTCAGCTATTGCATGCGCACGGACAGGCGATGCGACGACGTCGCCCTGCCATGGCGGAAAGGCTGGGTTCACGGCGTCAATATGAGCACTCAACACAACGGTCCCCCTGGAGCTGTCCATCACGCGAAGATCAGCACCGGGGGGAGTCGCCTATGAGTCGTGGACGGATCAGGGAAGGCGGCGCAGCTCTCCGTTCAACGCCTTGATGATGGTATAGCACATCAGCGTCATCACCACCGAGAAGGGGAGCGCGGTGGCCGTGACGCCGGCCTGGCGCGCCTCGGCGCGACGCCAAGCGGGCCTTCGTGGCCTGGATGATGGCCAGCTGAGCCTGTTCGGACCCGGTACCGCCCCGGAAATGAAAAACCCCGGCCGTGGCCGGGGTTCGGGGGCATTCGCCTTCCCTGGTCTGCGCGACCCTCAGTCCTCGGGGGCGTTGGCAGAATCCACGCTGCTTTCGGTCGTCATGTCGTCGTCGATGCTGCCCTCGGTATGAGTGTCGGCCTCCTGCGAGGGATCGTTGGCGCTATCCGTGCCCCCCTCTTCAACGATGGCTTCGTCGCTCATGGCGCCGTTGTGACCTTCCATGGTGCCTTGCTCCACGTCATTGGCGCTGTCGACGCCGTTGTCGGGAGCCATCTCATGTTCCTCGTGATGCGCCGCCAGAGCGGAGCCTGAGAGCATCATCAGTGCGCTAAGGGTGATGGCAGCAGTCGCGTTACGTTTCATGGTGCACCTCTCGTCCTTTATGGGCGTGGTAGGCATCCGTGCGTTTCATCGAATGCTATACAAAACCTATTCAAAAAATGGCTGATTCGCAAGGCTCGTGTGGAAAAACTTCGGCGTCGGAACGTCGGAACCCCGGCATGGCCGGGGTTCCAGGGACGATGCACAGGGCGTGCGGCGGGTCAGACCAGGGCGGCCACCGCGGCCTTGGCGACCTGCACGTCCTGGTCGGGCTTGACGCCGGAGATGCCGACGCTACCGGCGACCTGGCCGTCGACGAGCACCGGCACGCCGCCGGCCAGCAGCGCCTGCATCGGCGCGGTGACGAAGGCGGTGCGGCCGTTGTTGATCATGTCCTCGAAGGCCTGGGTTTCCTTGCGGCCGATGGCGGCGTTGCGCGCCTTCTCGGTGGCGACGCCGGCGCTGAAGGGCGGTGCGCCGTCCAGGCGGCGCAGGCCGAGCAGATGGCCGCCGTCGTCGGCCACGGCGATGGTCACGGCCCAGCCGTTGGCCTCGGCTTCCTTCTGGCCCGCGTCGAGCAGGGCGTTGACGTCGTCAAGGGTCAGTACAGCTTTGGTTTGCATGGTAATTTCCTCTTCTCGATGACTGCTTGCAAGTGAGACTCGCCGAGTCGCGCCGATGGTCACGCCAGCGCCTCGTCCACGATCTCGATCCAGTGCCGTACCGGCGTTCTGCCGGCACCGTTCAGGTGGGTCTGGCAGCTGAAGGAATCAGCGCGCGTCACGATCACGCCAGCGCCTCGTCCACGATTTCGATCCAGTGCCGTACCGGCGTTCTGCCGGCACCGTTCAGGTGGGGCTGGCAACTGAAGGAATGAGCGCGCGTCACGATCACGCCAGCGCCTCGTCCACGATCTCGATCCAGTGCCGTGCCGGCGTTCTGCCGGCACCGTTCAGTGGCGTCTGGCAGCTGAAGGAATGAGCGCGCGTCACGATCACGCCAGCGCCTCGTCCACGATTTCGATCCAGTGCCGTACCGGCGTTCTGCCGGCACCGTTCAGGTGGGTCTGGCAACCGATGTTGGCGGTCACGATCACCTCCGGATCGCCGGCCTCCAGGGCGTCGAGCTTGTTGTCGCGCAGCTCGGTGGCGAGCTCGGGCTGGGTCACCGAGTAGGTGCCGGCCGAGCCGCAGCACAGGTGCGCGTCCTGCACCGGGGTCAGCGAGAAGCCGAGCCTGGCCAGCACGGTATCGACGCTGCCGCCGAGCTTCTGGGCGTGCTGCAGGGTGCAGGGGCAATGGAAGGCCAGGCGCTTGTGCTCGCGCAGCGTCAGCGGCTCCAGGTCCTCGTCGCGCAGGATCTCCACCAGGTCCTTGGCCAGGGCGCTGATGCGCGCGGCCTTGTCGGCGTAGTCGGGATCGTCGGCCAGCACCTCGCCGTATTCCTTGACCATGGCGCCGCAGCCGCTGGCGGTCTGCACGATGGCTTCCACCCCGGGCTCGCCCTCCTTGTCGATATGGGGCCACCAGGCGTCGATGTTGGCGCGCATCCGCGCGCGGCCGGCGTCCTGGGCGTTGAGGTGGTAGTCGATGGCGCCGCAGCAGCCGGCCTCCGGCGCCGGGGTCAGGCCGATGCCGAGGCGGTCGAGCACCCGGGCGGTGGCGGCGTTGGTGTTGGGCGAGAGCCCCGGCTGCACGCAGCCCTCGAGGATCAGCATCTGGCGCTCGTGGCGGCGGCCCTCGGGGCGGCTGCCGGCATCCACCGGCGCCGGCGGCATCTTGTCGCGCAGCGTGCCGGGCACCAGCGGGCGGAAGGTCTGGCCGAGCTTGAGCAGCGCCTGGAAGCGGGCCGGCTCGACCAGCGCCTTGCGCAGGCCGAAGCGCAGGGCGCGCTCGGCGGCGGGCCGCGGCGCCCGGCGCTCGATCTCGGCGCGGCCGATGTCCAGCAGCTTGTGGTATTCCACGCCGGACGGGCAGGTGGTCTCGCAGTTGCGGCAGGTCAGGCAGCGGTCCAGGTGCAGCCGGGTCTCCTCGGTGACGACGTCGTCCTCGGGGTTCTCCAGCATCTGCTTCATCAGGTAGATGCGTCCGCGGGGGCCGTCGCGCTCGTCGCCCAGCAGCTGGTAGGTCGGGCAGGTGGCGTTGCAGAAGCCGCAGTGCACGCAGGTGCGCAGCACCCGCTCGGCCTCGCGGATGTGCGGCTGTTCGAGATCCTGTTCGGTGAAGTGCGTCTGCATGTCAGAGCTCCGCGTAGAGTCGGCCCGGATTGAAGATGCCCTTCGGGTCCAGCTCGGCCTTGAGGCGACGGTGGTACTTGAACATCACCTCGGGCAGCGGGGTGAAGGGCTCGGCGGCGCCCGGCGTCAGGCAGGTGGCGTGTCCGCCGGCGGCGGCGCAGGCCTCGCGCAGTGACTCGGCGGGCAGCTCGGTCCTGAGCCAGCGCTGGGCGCCGGCCCAGTCGTGGAGCATGGCCTGCTCGTCGAGGCCGTCGGCCTCGAGCCGGGCGCGCTGGGGCAGCGAGATGCGCCACAGCGGGCGCTCGTCATCGCCGGCGAAGAGCGGCAGGCGCTGCTCGCGCAGGTCGTCCCAGAAGCCGGGATCGAGGTCCTCGCCGCCGAGGCGCTCGCGGGTGGCGGCCACCGAGCCCGGGCCGCCTTCGAGGCGGAGATGCAGGGCGCCGTCCTGCCAGGCGGCGGCGGTCAGCGGCAGCGGCTGGCGGCCCCATTCGGCGAGGCGTTCGCGGGCCTCGTCGAGCGGCATCTCGAGGCGCAGCCCGTGGCGGGCGGAGGGGCGCGGCAGCACCTTGAGCGTGACCTCGGTGAGCAGCCCCAGGCCGCCCTGGGCGCCGACCATCAGCCGCGACAGGTCGTAGCCGGCGACGTTCTTCATCACCTCGCCGCCGAAGCGCTGTTCTTCGCCGGTGTGGGTGATCACCCGGGCGCCGAGCACGAAGTCGCGCACGGCGCCGGCCCAGGGGCGGCGCGGGCCGGAGAGCCCGGCGGCGACCGTGCCGCCGACGGTGGCGGCGGCGCCGAAGTGGGGCGGCTCGAAGGGCAGCATCTGGCCGTTCTCGGCCAGCGCCGCTTCCAGCTGGGCCAGCGGCGTGCCGGCGCGCACCGAGACGATCAGCTCCACCGGATCGTATCCGGTGATGCCGCGATGCTCGCGGGTGGAGAGCGTCTCGCCCTCCACGGGGCGACCATAGAAGGCCTTGGTGTCACCGCCGACGATGCGCAGCGCCGTGCCCGCGGCGTTGGCCTGGCGGACGCGCTCGCAAAGCTCGGTGCCGATGTCCCGGTCCTGCGGGGATGTGGATGTGGCCATGATCATTCCTCAAAAACGGGGCAGCTCGGGGTGCGGCAGCTCGCCGCCGTGCACGTGCATGGCGCCGAACTCGGCGCAGCGTGCCAGGGTCGGGATGTTCTTGCCCGGGTTGAGCAGGCCCTCGGGGTCGAAGGCCGCCTTCACCGCGTGGAAGGTGGTCAGCTCGTCGCTGCCGAACTGGGCGCACATCTGGTTGATCTTCTCGCGGCCCACGCCGTGCTCGCCGGTGATCGAGCCGCCGGCTTCCACGCACAGTTCGAGGATCTTGCCGCCCAGCGCCTCGGCCTGCTCGAGCTCGCCCTCGCGGTTGGCATCGAACAGGATCAGCGGGTGCATGTTGCCGTCGCCGGCGTGGAAGACGTTGGCGACCTTCAGCCCGTAGGCCTCGGACAGGTCGGCGATGCCCTGCAGCACGCGGGGCAGCTCGCGGCGCGGGATGGTGCCGTCCATGCAGTAGTAGTCCGGCGACATGCGGCCCACCGCGGGGAAGGCGTTCTTGCGCCCGGCCCAGAAGCGCGCGCGCTCGGCCTCGTCGCGGGCCTGCTGGATGTCGGTGGCACCGGCCTTCTCGAGCACCTCGCGGACCCGCTCGACGTCGTCGTCGACGTCGGCTTCCACGCCGTCCAGCTCGCACAGCAGGATCGCCTCGGCCTCGACCGGATAACCGGCGTGGATGAAGTCCTCGGCGGCGCGGATCGCCAGGTTGTCCATCATCTCCAGCCCGCCGGGAATGATGCCGGCGGCGATGATGTCGCCCACGGCGCGGCCGGCCTTGCCCACGTCGTCGAAGCTGGCCATCAGCACCTTGGTGGTCTCGGGCTTGGGCAGCAGCTTGACGGTGATCTCGGTGACCACGCCCAGCATGCCCTCCGAGCCGTTGAACAGCGCCAGCAGGTCGAAGCCCGGGGCGTCCAGTGCCTCGCTGCCGAGGGTCATGCGCTCGCCCTCGATGGTGATGATCTCGACCTTCATCACGTTGTGCACGGTCAGGCCATACTTGAGGCAGTGCACGCCGCCGGCGTTCTCCGCCACGTTGCCGCCGATCGAGCAGGCGATCTGGGAGGAGGGGTCCGGCGCGTAGTAGAGGCCAAAGGGCGCGGCGGCCTCGGAGATGGCCAGGTTGCGCACGCCGGGCTGGACGCGGGCGATGCGGGCATCCGGGTCGACCTCGAGGATCCTGCTGAAGCGCGACATCACCAGCAGCACGCCCTGCTCCAGCGGCAGGGCGCCGCCGGAGAGGCCGGTGCCGGCGCCGCGGGTGACCACCGGCACGCCCAGTGCCCGGCAGCCCTTGAGCAGCGCCTCGACCTGATCGAGGGTCTCCGGCAGGGCCACCAGCATGGGCATGACGCGGTAGGCGGCCAGGCCGTCGCATTCGAAGGGATGCAGGTCTTCCTCGCGATGGAGCAGCGTCAGGCCGGGGACGGCCTGCTGCAGGCTGGCGAGCACCTCCGCCTTGTCCCGGCGGGGCAGCTCGCCATCGAGTCGTGCGTCGTAGTGGATGTTCATGACGGCTCCGGCGGATGAGGCAGCGATGGCATGATAGCGATCAGAACACGCCTCGTGCGTTTACAGAAATATTTTCCATACCATTCCCTGTTCACGCTCAGGGGACCGCGAGCGCGGGTGGCCGCGAGGGCGTCAAGGAATGCCTGATAGCAGAACGATACGACCCCGGGGGCGCGGGTGGCTACGCTGGATCATTGGTCATACCAATTGGTGCCGGCGGTGGAGTCGCAGGTTTCCGCCAATGTTCATTGACAATCAAGGGCTTAGTGAAAGGCGCCCGGCGCTTGTCCGGCCAGGCGCCCGAGGCGCGTTAGACTAATGAACGAGCCGCTCCGGCGACCGCCCGCGGCATGGGCCGCGGGCGGTCGCCGGCTCAGCCGAGGGCCAGCAGCGGGTCGGCGATGCTCCACGCCTGGATGGCGATCAGGCCGATCAGGCCCGCGGCCAGGACGTAGTAGATCGTCGGCAGGATGGTCTTGCGGATGGTGATCCCCTCGCGACCGAGCAGGCCCACGGTGGCCGAGGCGGCGACCACGTTATGGATGGCGATCATGTTGCCGGCGGCGGCGCCGACGGCCTGCAGGGCCACCATCATGGCGGTGGACACGCCGAGCTGCTGGGCCACGTTGAACTGGAAGTCCGACAGCATCAGGTTGGACACGGTGTTGGAGCCGGCGATGAAGGCCCCCAGCGCGCCCACGGCGGGGGCGAACAGCGGATAGATGCCGCCGACGCCGTCGGCCACCAGGCTCGCCATGGCCACCGGCATCGAGACCAGATCGGCGGTGTTGACGCCGGAGTTGATCAGGATGCGCACCATGGGAATGGTGAACACCAGCACGAAACCGGCACCGGCCAGGGTCCGGGTGGACTCGCCGAAGGCGGCGCGCAGTTCGCCGAGGCGCATGCGATGCAGCAGCGCGGTGAGCAGCACGACCGCCACCAGGATGCCGCCGGGCAGGTAGAGCGGCTGGATGCTGCCGGACACGCCGGCTTCGCCGAGGATGTTGCTCCAGCCGAGGCTGACCGAGGTCAGCGCGTCCTTCAGCGGGTCGATGGTGCGCGAGGCGACCAGCAGCACGGCCAGCAGCACGTAGGGCAGCCAGCCCATGGCGGTGGAGATGGGTGTCTTGCCGACCACCTCGTCGGTCTTGATGACCAGCTTGCCGATCCAGTGGTCAGGCCAGGCGTTGGATTCCGGGAAGTCCCAGCTCTCCTTGGGAATCAGGAAGCCGCGGCGGGCGGCCGGCACGACGATGGCCAGGCCGACCATGGCACCGATCATCGACGGGAACTCCGGCCCCAGCAGCACGCCGGCCAGCGCATAGGGCACCACGAAGCTGATGCCGGCGAACAGCGCGAAGGGCGCGATGGCCAGGCCTTCCTTCCAGGAGCGGTTGGCGCCGAAGAAGCGCACCATCACGGCGACCATCAGCAGCGGCATGAACATGCCGACCAGGGCGTGGATGATCGCGACCTGGCCGGCCACCAGGTGGAAGTATTCGAGCCAGCTGGCGCCGCCGGCCTCCAGGGTCGCGCTGATGCCGCTCTTGTCCAGGCCGCCCGAGACGCCGACCACGATCGGCGTGCCCACGGCACCGAAGGAGACCGGGGTGGACTGGATCATCATGCCGACGACCACGGCCGCCAGCGCCGGGAAGCCGAGCGCCACCATCAGCGGGGCGGCCACCGCGGCCGGCGTGCCGAAGCCCGAGGCGCCCTCGATGAAGCAGCCGAACAGCCAGGCGACGATGATGGCCTGGACGCGACGGTCCGGGCTGATGCCCGAGAAGCCGTTGCGGATGGCGGTGATGCCGCCGGAATGCTTGAGCGTGTTGAGCAGCAGGATGGCGCCGAAGATGATCCACAGGATCGCCACCGTCAGCATCAGGCCCTGCAGGGTCGAGGCCAGCACCCGGGTGGCGGTCATGTCCCAGGCGAACAGGGCGATGACGGCGGTCACGGCGAAGACGATCGGCATGGCGACCCGTGCCGCCATGCGCAGACCGATCAGCAGGATCCCCGCCAGCAGCAGGGGGGTGAAGGCCAGTAGCGCCAGTAGTGAGTCGTGCATGGATGAGGTCCCTCATCGATGATGGTGTTGTTGTAGGCCGCGCGAGGGCGACGATCCGCGGAACCTTACGACCGGCGGCACGGATTGACCATCCAGGGTAAATTGGTATTACCATTGGTTCGGGTACAAGAAACTCGTGCTGGTTTCACGAAAGTTTTTTTGGATCAATGGGTTAACGCTCTGAGGGATGAAGGCGAGCGACCGTTGGACGGCGCGATGCTTCGACCAATAGACAACGGCCGACGAGTCGCCCGCGGCGTGCGGGAAGGGCGTCGGCCTGTCATCATCGGGCTTTACCCCAGCGACAAGGAGTTGGTATGACACGCGAGCTCTATGATCTGTGCGGCATCGACGAACGGCTGCGGTTCTCGCCCTATTGCTGGCGCGCCCGGTACGCCCTGGCCCATAAAGGGCTCGATGTCCAGACGCGGCCCTGGCGATTCAGCGAAAAGGAGGCCCTGGCGTTCTCGGGCCAGGGGCAGGTGCCGGTGCTGGTCGATGGCGATGAGGTCGTCCATGACAGCTATGAGATCATGCGTTATCTGGATCGCGCCTATCCCGAGTCGCCGTTGCTCGGTGAGGGAGCGGCCGAGGCCCGTGCCCGCTTCTTCAAGCACTACGCCGAGCGTTCCCTGGCGCCGGCGATCCTTCGCACCGTCGTCATGGACCTGTTCAACGCCATTCACCCCGACGATCGCGCCTACTTCCGCGAGACCCGCGAGGCACGTCTGGGATGCAGCTTCGAGGAGTTCCACTCACCGGCCAAGGGGCTCTCGCAGCTCGACACCGCCCTGGCGCCGCTGCGCGGGCGCCTGGAAGAAGCCGACTTCCTGGACGGCGATGCCCCGGGGGGCGCCGACTATCTGGTGTTCGGCTTCTTCATGTGGGCGCACTGCGTCTCCAGCGCCGATCTGGTCTCCAACGCCGACCCGGTCTATGCCTGGCGCGAGCGCATGCTCGACCTGTACGACGGGCTGGGCCGCGAGGCGCTGCGAGTCACCGATATCGAGGGCGCCTATCGCTGAGGGAGAGAGCCGAGCGTGGCCCGCTGCTCGGGTGCCGCCTGGCAAGCGAGGCCCGATGGGCAAGGCGCGACGAGGATGAAAAACGCCCGTGTTGCAGTGCACAAAATCGCCTGCTATGTTGCAGTGCAACACGGGCCTTCGCCCGCTGTTCATCCCAATCGGAGGTGGAGCATGACCCAGGCAGCGACCGCCAAGACCGGCGAACAGTTCGACACCCTCTTCATGACCCCGATGCGCGCCTATGGCGCCCTCAACCTCGAGACCGCCGAGAAGCTGATGGCGACCCAGTTCGGCATCGCCGAATCGCTCTCCGAGGCGACGCTGGCCCAGGCCCGCGACTGGCTGTCGGTGAAGAGCGCCGAGGACGTCCAGAAGACGCTGGAGGGGCAGCAGCAGGCCATGCAGTCGCTCGGCGACCGACTGAAGTCCGACGCCGCGACCCTGTTGAGCCTGGGTCAGGACTACGTCCAGAAGAGCCAGAAGCTGGCCGAGCAGCAGTTCAAGGCGCTCGGCTCGCAGTAACCGATCATCCGCGGCGTTCGCCCGGCCTCGATGCCTGTCGGACGCCGGTCGAACCAGTAGGCCCTGCCGGGCCGTTGGGGCCATCGCCATGCGATGGCCCTTTTTCGTGCCCGAACGCTTTGTGTTTGAACCGGTGGGCGGGCCGGGCAAAGGCTCAGCCGTGCTCGGTGCCGAGCAGGCGCACGACCTCGTCGTCGCTGACCTGGCCGAAATCGGCGAAGAACCGGCCGACGGCGCCGAAGCTGGCCGGGGCCTCCAGGCAGATCACCTCGTCGGCCAGCGCCTCCAGTCGGGCCACGGTCTCGGGCGGGGCGGCGCCCAGGGCGGCGATCAGCCGCGCCGGGTGGCGATGCTTCAGGGTCTCCAGCGCCATGGCCATGGTGGCGCCGGTGGCGCTGCCGTCGTCGACCACCACCACCACGCGCCCCGCCGGATCGATAGGCGCGCGCACCGGGGTGTAGCGTCGTCGGCGGTCGGCCAGCCGCGCCTGCTGGGCCTCGATCTCGCTGGCGATCTGCCGCTCGTCGTAGTGGGCGGCCGCCGGCTCCAGCCTCACGCGTTCTTCTTCTCCCACCGCGCCGATGGCGTACTCCGGTTGGCCCGGCGCGCCGAGCTTGCGTACCAGCACCACGTCCAGCTCGCCCTCCAGCGCATCGGCGATCAGCCGCCCCATGGGCACGCCGCCGCGGGGGATGGCGAGGACCAGGGGGCGTTGTTGCCTCAGGGGCGCCAGCCGATGGGCCAGCTGTTCGGCGGCATCCCGACGGTCACGAAACATGGCGGCCTCCGCTATCGCCTGCATGGCTTCGAGTCTAGTTCAGTCGATGGGCATTCGCGGCCAAGGTCTGGTTGATTGTATACAGTTTTAATCGCTATGGTATTTCTCGATACCGATCAATGTGTATCCATGTGCTGGGAGCCAACCTGCCGGCGCGACGCTGACGGCTGAACGCACAACAACACCACACCGAAGGCCGAGACCATGCAGAGCAATGCCAACAACACCTCGCTATTCGACTTCCACGGCAGGCCGCGCCTGCTCAAGGCGCTGCCGATCTCCCTGCAGCACGTGCTGGCGATGATCGCCGGCGTCATCACGCCACCGATCATCATCGCCGGGGTGATCGGCGCCACCCCGGCGGAGAAGCTGCAGCTGATCCAGATCGCGGTGCTGGCCTCCGGGGTCTGCACCCTGTTCCACCTCTACGGGGTGTGGAAGTTCGGCGCCCGGCTGCCGGCGATCTTCGGCGTGGGCTTCGCCTACGTGCCGACGCTGATCGCCGTGGGCGGCCAGTTCGGCATCGAGGGCATCCTCGGGGCCCAGCTGATCGGCGGCATCACCATGATGGTGGTGGGCTACTTCATCCAGTACATCCGCCACCTCTTCCCGCCGGTGGTGGCGGGCACCGTGGTGCTGGTGATCGGGCTGTCGCTGTACGACATCGCCATCCGCTACATCGCCGGCAGCGGCAACGTCGACGCGCCGCAGTTCGGCGAGCTGAAGAACTGGGGCGTGGGCGCGCTGACCCTGGTGACGGTGCTGCTGGCTTCCCAGTTCGGCCGCGGCGTGGTCAAGCTGTCGGCGATCATCGTCGGCCTCCTGGTCGGTTACCTGGTCGCGCTGCCGCTGGGCATGGTCGACTTCGGCCCGGTGGAAACCGCCGCCTGGATCGCCGTGCCGACGCCGATGCCGTTCGAGATGGAGTTCCACTCCGCCGCCATCGTCTCGCTGGTGGTGATCTGCGTGATCAACTCGGTGCAGACCATCGGCGACCTGTCGGCGACCAGCGTGGCCGGCATGAATCGCGAGCTGAAGACCCGGGAGCTGACCGGCGGCCTGCTCGGCAACGGCCTGACCACCGCCGCCAGCGCTTTCTTCGGCGCCCTGCCGACCTCCACCTTCAGCCAGAACGTGGGCATCGTGGCCATGACCAGGGTGATCAGCCGAGTCGTGCTGGCCATCGCCGGCGCCTTCATGCTGCTGGCCGGCTTCAGTCCCAAGTTCGGTGCCCTGATGACCACCATTCCCTACCCGGTGCTGGGCGGCGCCACCATCACGGTGTTCGGGATGATCACCATGACCGGCATCCAGCTGCTGACCAAGGACGAGATGTCGGCCCGCAACATGACCATCGTCGGGCTCGCCCTGGCGCTGAGCCTGGGCATTGCCGCGGTGCCTTCGGCCATCGCCGAGTTCCCGCAGACCCTGCAGAACGTGATCGGCGGGGCGCCGATCGTGGTCGCGGCGATCACCGCCTTCGTGCTCAACCTGGTGCTGCCGCGCACCACCCTGGCCGACGAGGCCCGGGAGCGCGAGGCCATCGCCGAGGCGGATGCTGCCGTCGAGCAGGCCGCCCGTGGCGAGCCCCGGGCGGACGGCGGGCGCGTCGCCTCCGGCGCCCGCGACTGACGTTTTCACGCATCCGCCGGCACGAAAAAGGCGCCGCCGGGAGTCCGGCGGCGCCTTGCGGATGAGGCGGTGGGCAGCGGCGGGCGCTCAGCCCACCCGCGCCTCCAGGCGGAAGGCGGCGATGCGGTTGATCTGCTCGATGGCGGTGCGGCGCTCCTCGTCGAGGCCGTGCTCGAGGCGCGTCTCGAAGGCGGCCAGGATGGCGTGGCGGTCGCTGCCCTTGACCGCCATCACGAAGGGAAAGCCGAAGCGCTGCTTGTAGGCGGCGTTCAGGCGCTCGAAGCGGGCCATCTCCTCGGGCGTGCACTGGTCGAGCCCGGCGCCGGCCTGCTCGCGGGTGGAGTCGTCGGTGAGATCACCGGCGATGGCGGCCTTGCCGGCGAGGTCCGGGTGGGCGCGGATCACCTCGAGCTGGCGCTCCGGCTCCGCCTCGTTCAGCACTCGGCCCATGGTCGCGGCGAGGCCCGCGGGGGTGTCCTGTTCGGCGCCGAGGCCGCGCTGCCAGGCCAGCTCGGCCACCCAGGGTGAATGCTCGTAGATATCGCCGAACTGTGCGACGAAGGCGGCACGGTCCAGCTGGCTCGGGCGCGGGGAAAGCGTCTTGTGGTTCATGCTCGGGTCTCCGTGAGGGACGTCGATGTGGGTCGTCTCAGGGTAGCGATAAAACTGTATACAATAAAGTGTTTGAAATGTACGCTATCCAAGGCTAGAACTGTTGATAGACGTGACGCCCGCGCCATGGGGCGTCATCACAGGATATACGCCGGCCGGATCGGCGCCCGGTTTCGGGCCCCGAAGGACGACGGCGGCACACAACAACACGCGAGGAGACGACGATGGGCTATCTCACCACCCACGTGCTGGATACCTCCCTCGGCCTGCCGGGCGAGGGCATCCGCATCGAGATCTACCGCCTGACGGACGGCGAGCGCCAGCGGCTCGGCGAGGTGGTGACCAACGACGACGGCCGCTGCGACGCGCCGCTGCTGGAGGGCGAGGCCTTCGTCGTTGGCGAGTACGAGCTGCTCTTCCATGCCGGCGAGTACCTGGACCGCCGCGGCGTGGCCGCGGACGGGCCGCGCTTCCTCGATGCGATCCCGCTGCGCTTCGGCGTCGCCGATGCCTCGCAGCACTATCACGTGCCCCTGCTGCTGTCTCCCTACAGCTACTCCACCTACCGGGGCAGCTGAGAAAACGCCGATTTATTACGGCGCTCGGCATCCTGGCCGCCGGCGGGCCCGAAGCGTCGGACCGTCGTCATGCTCATGTAGCAGGCGACATTCCGGTGACTGTGGTCCGGCGGAGACCAGCCTTCCCTCGCTCGTGACATAAATCAGCCGTTTTCTGTATCGCTCGAATCGAACAACAATCGCACCATTCCAACGAGGCCTGACCGATGGAAGCCTACTTTCTGGACTTCGCCAACCTCCTGCTGAGGTGGCTGCACGTGATCGCCGCCGTGGCCTGGATCGGCGAGTCGATCTACTTCGTGATGCTCGACAACAGCCTGCGCCCGCCCAAGGCGGCGGAGGATCAGCAGAAGGGCGTGTTCGGCGAGATGTGGGCCGTGCACGGAGGCGGCTTCTATCACAACCAGAAGTACGCCAGCGCGCCGGCCAAGCTGCCGGCGGACCTGCACTGGTCGTTCTGGAAGGCCTACACCACCTGGCTGTCGGGCTTCGGGCTGTTCGTGCTGCTGTACATGGCCAATCCGGGGTTCTATCTGGTCAATCCGGGCAGCAGCTGGGAATGGGCCGCCAACCTGACCGGCTGGCAGGCCAACATCGTGGCACTGGCGTTCCTGCTCGGTGGCTGGGTGGTGTACAACGAGATGTGCAAGCGCATCAGCCCCAACATGGAGCGCGACGGCCTGCTGAGCCTCGGCGTGGCGGTGCTGATGGTGGTGGTCGCCTACCTGAGCAGCCAGATCTTCGCCGGCCGCGCGGCCTTCCTGCTCACCGGCGCGGTGATGGCCACCGCCATGTCGGCCAACGTGTTCTTCTGGATCATCCCCGGCCAGCGCCGCATGGTGAAGGCGATGAAGGCCGGCGAGACGCCCAACCCGCTCGACGGCAAGCGCGGCAAGCAGCGCTCGGTGCACAACACCTACTTCACGCTGCCGGTGGTGCTGCTGATGCTCAGCAACCACTACTCCTTCACCTACACCCATGAGCTGTCCTGGGTGATCATGTCGCTGTTCATCTTCGCCGGCGCCCTGATCCGCCAGTTCTTCGTGCTTATGCACGCCGGCCAGACCAGGCCCGCCTATCCCGCGGCCGGGGTGGCGCTGATCCTGGTGGCGGTGTGGATCGGTGCGCCGAGCGGTGCCGGCAATGCCGCGCCGATGGCCGGTGGGACGAGTGTCGAGACCGATGGTCAGGCGGTCGCCGCCGAGGACGCCACCGTCGCGTCCGGCGGCCCCGTGGACGAGATCCACGGCATCATGGAGCGGCGCTGTGCGTCCTGCCACGCCCAGCAACCCACCCACGAGGCCTTCACGGCGCCGCCCGCCGGCGTGGCCCTGGAGACCCGGGAGCAGCTGCTGCGCCAGGCCGATCAGGTCAAGCAGGTGGTGGCGAGCGGCTACATGCCGCTGGGCAACCTGACCCAGATGACCGACGAGGAACGGGCCAGCATCGCCGCCTGGACGCCCTGAACCCGGGGCTGTACGCCGCATCGACCGCCGCCCGTCGCCGACGGGCGGCGGTCGTCTCGTTGGGGAAAAAGCGTATACAATGTTCGTCATGAGTCGTCAGGAGGTGAGCAGTCCATGAGTCAGCGCCAGGTCGATGCCGAGCGCAAGCCGGCCTCGGGAAGCGGGCGTCCCGGCAAGAACGGCGATGGCGCCGAGCGCCACGAGGCGATCCATCGCTCGATCAGCGATGCGATCATCGAGCACCGCCTCAAGCCGGGGGCGCGGCTGCGCGAGGACGCCCTGTCGGAGGTGTTCGGCATCAGCCGCACCGGCATCCGCAAGATCCTGCAGCGCCTGGCCCTGGAACAGCTGGTGACGCTCACCCCGAGGCGCGGCGCCAGCGTGACCCGGCCCACCGCCGAGGAGGCCAAGGACGTCTTCGACGCGCGGCAGATGGTCGAATGCGGCCTGATGCCGGAGGTCGCCCGGCGCATCACCGCCGCCGACCTGGAACGGCTGCGCGACATGGAGCGCCGCGAGCGCCAGGCGCTCAAGGCCGGCGAGCAGAGCTCCGCGATCAAGCTCTCCGCCGCCTTCCACGGCGAGCTGGCGCGACTCTCCGGCAACGACACCCTGGCGGCCTTCGTCGAGCAGCTGTGCTCGCGCTCCTCGCTGATCCTCGCCGTCTACGGCAACGCCGGCCATCTGGGCTGCGAGTCCCACGACCATGACGGCCTGCTGCGTCATCTCGAGGGTGGCGACGGCGAACGCGCCCGCGCCTTCATGAGTCGCCACCTCAAGGCCATCGAGGCCTCGCTGTCGATCCACGAGCCCGAGGACGAGTCCCCGGACCTCTACGAGATCTTCTCCGGCTGAGTCACCCGTACCGACGCCCTCAAACAACGCGCCCCGGTGCCCGGATGTCATCCAGGGCCCGGGGCGCTTGAGTCTTACGGCGGCGATCGGGTCGCCGCTGATCAGGCGGGCTGAGCGGCCGGCAGGCGCTGCCCGCGCATCAGCAGGAAGTAGAAGCCGCCGCCGAGCCCGGCGCCGACCAGCCAGGCGTAGCCGCCCAGGGCCTCCAGCGCCGGCAGCCACACCGAGGCGATCGAGAACAGCGCGGCCAGGGCGAAGGCGGCGATGGCACGCTTGTTCCAGCCCTTCACGTAGTGATAGGCGCCGTCCGGGGCGCTGGAGAACATGTCCTGCAGGTCCAGGCGCTGGCGCTTCACCACGTAGTAGTCGACCACGATGATGCCGTAGAAGGGCGCGACGACGGCCCCCAGGGCGTTGACGAAGCCGGCGACGCCGATATCGCTGATCACGGACACCCACAGCGCGCCGACGAAGAAGGCGATGATGGCGGTGATCAGGCCGCCGAGGCGGAAGCTGATCTTGCTCGGGAACAGGTTGGCCAGGTCATAGGCCGGCGGAATGAAGTTGGCGACCAGGTTGATGCCCACGGTGGCGGCGAAGAAGGTCAGGGCGGCGACGATGGTCAGCGGCAGCGAGTCGACCCGCTCGATGATGTCCGAGGGGTTGGTCAGCGTCTCGCCGAACAGCACCAGGGTGCCGGCGGTGATGATCAGGGCGATGAACGAGAAGAAGGCCACGTTGAGCGGCAGGCCCACCAGGTTGCCGAGCTTCATCTCGCGATCGCTCTTCACGAAGCGGGTGAAGTCGCCGAAGTTGATCACCACCGCGGCGAAGTAGGCGATCATGGTGCCGGTGATGGCCAGGAAGGCGCCGATCGCGCTGCCGTGATAGTTGCTCTGGCCCTCGAAGATGGTGCCGACCGCGGGCAGCAGCTCGTCGCCGGCCTTGACCCAGACGACGATCATCAGCGCCACCATCACCACGTAGACCAGCGGCCCGGCCCAGTTGAGGAAGTACTTGATGCGCTCGATGCCGGCCCAGAACATCGCCATCTGGAAGGCCCACACGATCACGAACGACAGCCAGCCCAGCGCCGACATGCCGAGCAGGGTGCCGCCCGGATCGCCGAACAGCGACGTCAGCAGCAGCTTCATGGCGGTGGAGGCGAAGTAGGTCTGCACCCCGTACCAGAAGATGCCGATCACGGCGCGCAGCATGGCCGGCAGGTTGGCGCCGTGCACGCCCATGCTGGCGCGGATCATCACCGGGAAGGGCACGCCGTACTTGACGCTCGGCTTGCCGGTCAGGTTGACCAGGCCCATCACCACCACGCCGGCGAGGATGATCGCCGCCATCACCGCCCAGCCGTTGAGCCCGTAGGAGATGAACAGCGAGGCCGCCAGGGTGTAGCCGAAGAGGCTCTGGATATCGTTCGACCAGACGTTGAAGATCTCGAACCAGCCCCAGTTGCGATCACGCTTCTTGATCGGGGCCAGGTCGTCGTTGTAGAGGCGCGGATCGATGCGCCGGATTTCCAGTTCTTTGTCGCTCAGGTCCGTCATGGGATGGCCTTGTTGTCGTTATTAGGAAAACGGCCCGCCCCGGAGGGGAGGGCCGCGTTTCCCGGGCGTGCCGCCCGGGCGCGAGGATCAGTCGCGGAAGCGCTGGCAGGGGGCCCAGTGCTTCATCAGCAGGAAGTAGGTGACACCGGCGGGAATCAGGCTGGCGTACCAGGAGACGGAGGAGAAGGTCAGGGCGGCGGCGATGCCCATCGCGGTGGCGATCAGGGCCGCCGGGTTGACGCCGCGGTAGGGCCCCTGGGCGTCGTAGAGCTTGCCGAGGTCCAGGGTGCGGCGGCGGATCAGGTAGTAGTCGACCACCAGCACCGCAAAGATCGGACCGAGGAAGGCGGAGTAGGTCTGCACGAAGATCTGCAGGCCGGTGGCGGACTCGTCCTTGACCAGCTCCCAGGGGAAGGTGGCGAAGGCCAGCAGGCCGACGATCACGGTGGCGGTGCGATACTTCAGCTTGAAGGCGTCCATCAGCACGTAGGTCGGCGGCACCACGTTGTTGAGCACGTTGGTGGTGACCTGGGCGAAGGCGATGAACAGCAGGGTGGTCATCAGCAGCGGCGTGTTGTCCACGGCGTTGGCGAACACCTGGATGGGATCGGCGACGCCGGTGGCCTCGGAGACCATGTAGCCGATCAGGCCCATGAACAGGGTGCAGGGCAGGATCGACATGGCGTAGAGGGTGGTCAGCAGGCCCGGGCCGCTGCCTTCCTTGTGCTCGCGGGAGTAGTCGCTGACGTTGAGCATCATGGTGCTGTAGATGCCCAAAAACAGCATGGTGGCGCCCCAGAAGGGCAGGCCCCAGGAGCCGTCCATGGTCAGCATGCTGGCCGAGAGCTCGTCGCCGTAGCGCTGCACGGTGCTATAGAACATGTAGACCAGCGAGGCCAGGATGAAGCCGCTGCCGATGTTCTCCAGCCACTTGATGCCCTGGAAGCCCAGCACCGAGAGGCCGATCTGCAGGAACTGGAAGGCGACGAAGAAGAAGATCAGGTTGTCGAAGCCGAACAGGGTCGCCGAGACCATGTTCAGGGCGCCGGCACCGATCCAGCTCTGGAAGCCGTACCAGACGATGGCCGGCACGGCCCGTACCAGCCCCGGCAGGCGGGTGCCGGAGAAGCCGAAGGCGCTGCGCGCCTGGACCATGAAGGGAATGCCGTACTTGTAGCCGGCGGCGCCGTTCAGCGCCAGGGCGATGCCGATCACGAAGCAGCCGATGGCGATTGCGAGCGTCGCCTGCAGCAGGTTCAGCGTGCCGACCACGCTCGAGCCCATGGTGAAGGTGCCGATCGAGACGCAGCCGCCGAACCAGGCCAGCAGGTAGGAGCCGCGGCCCATGATGCGGGTCTGCTGCGGGGCCAGCGACTCGTGGCCGGCCCCCTTGGTGTGATGGGCGGAATCGTCCGCGTGGGAGCGTGAAGTCGAGAGGCTCATGGTGGGATCCTCGCTAAGGGTGCCGTGATTGTGGTTATTGTCCGCCCTGGGCGGTGGTGGGCGCCGTCAGCCGGCGCCGGGGCTCAGCGTGTCTCGTCGCTGCCCGACGCGCCCTGGTCCGAGAAGTGGGCGTAGCGGCCGATGAAGGGCTTGGGCCGCGGGAAGGCCAGATCGCCATGCTTGCTGGTGCCAAGCCCCAGGCCGACCAGCGCCTCGGTCAGCTTGACCGCCGCGGTCACGCCCTCTACCACCGGCAGGCCCACGGCCTCGGAGATCTCGTCGGTGAGATCGGCCATGCCGCCGCAGCCCAGCACCAGGGCGCCGATGCCGTCCTCGTCCCGGGCGCGGCGGCCCTCCTCGATGATCCGCGCAAGCGCCGCATCGCCGTCGTCCTCCAGGTCGAGCACCGGGATCTCGGCGGCGCGAACCCGGCGGCAGTGGTGGCCGAAGCCATACTGCTCGAGCAGGTGCTCGGCGATGATGCCGGTGCGGCCCAGGGTGGTGACCACCGAGAAGCGGGTGCTGATCAGGGTGGCCATGTGGAAGGCCGCCTCGGCGATGCCGATGACCGGGGCCCGGGTCAGCTCCCGGGCGGCCAGCAGGCCGGGGTCGCCGAAGCAGGCGATGATGTAGGCGTCCACGCCATCGCGCTCGCCCGCCGCGACTTCCTCGAGCACGCCCGTGGCGCTGATCGCCTCGTCGAAGTGGCTCTCGATGGAGACCGGGCCATGGGCCGGCTGGATGGCGCTGATGAGGGTGCCGGGGGAGGCGATGGCCTGGGCGGCGTTGCCGATGGTCTCGGTCATGCCGCGGGTGGTGTTGGGGTTGATGACGCGAATCTGCATGGGATCTCCGACGATGATTGTCTTTGTGAACAAGGGAGATTTTCTTTGTACACAAAATAGTCCCTATCCCCGTCGGAAATCAAGGCGCATCCGGCGCCGGTGGGGTGCTTTATTCCCGTTGGTAAACAGTGGCTTGAGAATACTCCAGGAATTTTTTATGGCGACAATAGCTGTATACATTTAATGGGCCACAAGCCTTCTGATGATCGGGCATTCATCGAGGCCATCACCCGTCGGGCTTGGTGCCCTGCGCCGTCCGGACGCCATCGCTGACCCGTCAGTGGGGGAGGGCGGTGCTTATGGACCGCCGTATGGAGAGCCGCGTGAGAGTCCGGGCGAGAACCGGGAGGGGATTGGCAATCCGGATGTTTTTGTATACAAAGTAGAGAGTGAGCCGCAAGGGCTGGCCGAAGGCGGTCGCCATGGGCCTCGCGGTTGTCATCTCGGATGCCGAAGCGTGCGTCGGGCTGCGCCCAGGACGGCGCAGGCTCCTTGCAAGCAAGGTGAGCACACCCTAGAATTTAATTGTATACACTTATTGTTCATCGTGGCGCTACGAGGCGTGAGGGCCGTCGGCGACGACGGCGACAAAGGCGATCTACAACCCCCCCCCTACAACAACATGGAGGCGTCGCCATGACCGCGACACGCGACTATCCCCGTGACCTGATCGGCTACGGCCGCACTCCGCCCGAGGCCAAATGGCCCGGCAAGGCGCGCATCGCCGTGCAGTTCGTCCTCAATTACGAGGAAGGCGGCGAGAACTGCGTGCTTCACGGCGACGAGGGCTCCGAGCAGTTCCTCTCCGAGATCATCGGCGCCGATGCCTACCCGGACCGCCACCTGAGCATGGAGTCGATCTACGAGTACGGCTCCCGGGCCGGCGTATGGCGCATCCTGCGCGAGTTCGAGCGCCGCGGCCTGCCGCTGACGGTGTTCGGCGTGGCCATGGCGCTGGAGCGCCACCCCGAGGTGGCCCACGCCTTCAAGGAGCTGGGCCACGAGATCGCCTGCCACGGCTATCGCTGGATCCACTACCAGAACGTGTCGGAGAGCGTCGAGCGCGAGCACATGCGCCGCGCCATCGAGATCTTCCAGTCGCTCTACGGCGAGAAGCCGCTGGGCTGGTACACCGGCCGTGACAGCCCCAATACCCGGCGCCTGGTGCTCGACGAGGGCAGCTTCCTCTACGACAGCGACTACTACGGCGACGATCTGCCGTTCTGGACCCGCGAGGCCGACAGCCAGGGCCGCGAGCACAGCCATCTGGTGGTGCCCTATACCCTGGACAGCAACGACATGCGCTTCGCCGCGCCGCAGGGCTTCAATACCGCGGACCACTTCTTCACCTATCTGCGCGACGCCTTCGACGTGCTCTATGCCGAGGGCGAGGACACGCCGAAGATGCTGTCGGTGGGCATGCACTGCCGGCTGCTCGGCCGCCCCGGTCGCTTCCGCGCTTTGCAGCGATTCCTCGACCACATCGAGGCCCACGACCGCGTCTGGGTCACCCGCCGGGTGGATATCGCCCGGCACTGGGCCGAGCATCACCCGGCCAACTGAGCCATCCGATGCGGGGCGAATGGCATCACGCTCGCCCCGATCCGCATGTCAGCAGGAGACCCCGCATGCTCGAACTCGAAGCCCGTCCCCTGACGCCCGAGGCCTTCGCCCCGTTCGGCGAGGTGATCGACACCCGGACGTCCGACTACTTCCCCATCAACGCCGGCCGCACCCGCCGCTATCACGACCTCGCGAGGGTCGAGACGCTGGGCGAGCAGGCGCGCACGCTGATCAGCATCTTCGTCAGCCAGCCCGTCACGGCGCCGCTGGAGCTCGCCTTCCTGGAGCGTCATCCCCAGGGCAGCCAGGCCTTCATGCCGCTGCACGAGGAGCGCTTTCTCGTGGTCGTCGCCCCGCCCGGCGAGGCCATCGACCCCGCCGAGGTGCGCGCCTTCGTCACCGACGGCCGCCAGGGCGTCAACTACGCGGCCGGCACCTGGCACGCCATCCAGTCGGTGCTGGAGCGCGAGGGCGAGTTCCTGGTGGTCGACCGGGGCGGCGAGGGCAACAACTGCGACGAGCATCACATCGACATCCGCGTGACCCTGCCGTAAGGCCGGCGCGTCGATCCCGGGACAAGACAACAGATCACAAGAGGACCTCTCATGAGCCAGCGCCAGCACTCGCATCAGTACTATGCCCCCCAGGGCGGCCATCCGGGCCAGAAGGTGATGACCACCGACCGGGCCATGTTCACCGAGGCCTTCGCGGTGATTCCCAAGGGCGTCTATCGCGACATCGTCGCCAGCAAGCTGCCGCACTGGGACAACACTCGCCTGTGGGTGCTGTCGCGTCCGCTGTCCGGCTTCGCCGAGACCTTCTCCCAGTACATCATGGAGGTCTCGCCCGGCGGCGGCAGCGAGCGCCCCGAGACCGACCCGGGTGCCGAGGGCGTGCTGTTCGTGGTCGAAGGCGAGATGACCCTGACCCTGGCCGGCGAGCCGCACCGCATGGAGCCGGGCGGCTATGCCTTCATCCCGCCGGGCACCGACTGGCAGCTGCGCAACGAGTCCGATGCCCCGGTGCGCTTCCACTGGATCCGCAAGGCCTACGAATTCGTCGACGGCATCGAGGTGCCGGAGCCCTTCGTCACCAACGAGAACGACATCGAGCCGTCGGTGATGCCGGACTGCAACGAGGTGTGGGCCACCACGCGCTTCGTCGACCAGGACGACCTTCGCCACGACATGCACGTCAACATCGTCAGCTTCCAGCCCGGCGGCGTGATCCCGTTCGACGAGACCCACGTCATGGAGCACGGCCTCTACGTGCTCGAGGGCAAGGCGGTCTATCACCTGAACCAGCAGTGGGTCGAGGTCGAGGCCGGCGACTACATGTGGCTGCGCGCCTTCTGCCCGCAGGCCTGCTACGCGGGCGGCCCGGGGCCCTTCCGCTACCTGCTGTACAAGGACGTGAATCGGCATATGGCGCTGCCGTACAGCAAGCGCCGTTGAGCCCACGATCGGCCCGGCACGCCACGGCATGACGACACCCGCCTTCTGGCGGGTGTCGTCGTCCGGGGCCTCTTTCAGCTCGCGATCCGGTCATCGATGCCATCGCCTGTATCGGGCCTGGGGCCGTTATCGGGACCGGTGAACCGGCACGGTCGTTGTCAACAATCCTCCTGTTTTACTCTCTCTTATCTGAATGAAATAAAAGGGATTATTTCGCCCTGATGAATTATTGGAAAAATTTTCCATAATTCGTTGACGGGGTGCCGGCGGCGGGCCTAGTCTCTGTATACAGAAATATTTTCCAGAAAATATAACAACGCCACTGGAGGATCTCGTCATGGCTCGCATGACCGCCGCGGAAGCCGCCGTTCACGTGCTCAGGAAGGAAGGCATCGATGTTGCCTTCGGCCTGCCTGGCGCCGCCATCAACCCCTTCTATGCCGCCATGCGCACGGTCGGCGGCGTGGACCACGTGCTGGCCCGCCACGTCGAGGGCGCCTCGCACATGGCCGAGGGCTACACCCGTGCCCGGCCCGGCAACATCGGCGTGTGCATCGGCACCTCCGGCCCGGCCGGCACCGACATGATCACCGGCCTCTACTCGGCCTCCGCCGATTCCATCCCGATCCTGTGCATCACCGGCCAGGCGCCGGTGAGCAAGCTGCACAAGGAAGACTTCCAGGCCGTCGACATCCAGGCCATCGCCGGTCCGGTGACCAAGTGGGCCACCACCGTTCGCGAGGCGGCCCAGGTGCCGCGCGCCTTCCAGCAGGCCTTCCAGCTGATGCGCAGCGGGCGTCCCGGCCCGGTGCTGCTCGACCTGCCGATCGACGTGCAGATGACCGAGATCGAGTTCGATCCGGACACCTACGAGCCGCTGCCGGCCTACAAGCCATCCGCCAGCCGTGCCCAGATCGAGAAGGCGCTGGCCATGCTCAACGAGGCCGAGCGGCCGCTGCTGGTCGCCGGGGGCGGGATCATCAACGCCGACGCCAGCGAGCTGCTGACCGAATTCGCCGAGCTGACCGGGGTGCCGGTCATCCCGACCCTGATGGGCTGGGGCACCATCCCCGACGACCATCCGCTGATGGCGGGCATGGCCGGCCTGCAGACCTCGCACCGCTACGGCAACGCGACCCTGCTCGCGTCCGACTTCGTGATGGGTATCGGCAACCGCTGGGCCAATCGCCACACCGGCAATCTCGAGACCTACACCGAGGGCCGCACCTTCGTTCACGTGGACATCGAGCCGACCCAGATCGGCCGCATCTTCGGCCCCGACTACGGCATCGTCTCCGACGCCGGGGCGGCGCTCGCGCAGTTCGTCGAGGTGGCCCGCGAGTGGCAGGCCGAGGGCCGGCTCAAGGATCGCAGTGCCTGGGCCGAGGCCTGCCAGGAGCGCAAGCGCACCCTGCTGCGCAAGACCCACTTCGACAACGTGCCGGTCAAGCCGCAGCGGGTCTTCGAAGAGATGAACCAGGCCTTCGGCAAGAACACGCGCTACATCAGCACCATCGGCCTCTCGCAGATCGCCGGCGCCCAGTTCCTGCACGTCTACAGGCCGCGCCACTGGATCAACTGCGGCCAGGCGGGCCCGCTGGGCTGGACCATTCCGGCCGCGCTCGGGGTGCGTCGGGCCGATCCCGAGGCCGAGATCGTCGCGCTGTCGGGCGACTATGATTTCCAGTTCATGGTCGAGGAGCTGGCGGTGGGCGCGCAGTTCCACCTGCCCTACCTCCACGTGCTGGTGAACAACTCCTACCTGGGGCTGATCCGCCAGGCCCAGCGCGGCTTCGACATGGACTACCAGGTGCAGCTGTCGTTCGAGAACATCAACTGCCCCGAGATCAACGGCTATGGGGTGGACCATGTCTCCGTGGTCGAGGGCCTGGGCTGCAAGGCGATCCGCGTCACCGAGCCGGGCCGGATCGGCGAGGCCTTCGCCGAGGCCCGCGAGCTGATGAGGCAGTACCGGGTGCCGGTGGTGGTCGAGGTGATCCTCGAGCGGGTGACCAACATCGCCATGGGCACCGACCTGACCGGCATCAACGAGTTCGAGGCGCTGGCCGAGAGCGTCGCCGATGCGCCGAGCTCCATCGCCGCCCTGCGGTAGGAAGCGTTAGGCTGGTCGCCGCTGGTGGCCGGCGGCGGGCGCATCGGCAAGATCGATGACACACACGACAGGACACAGGGAGAAGCACATGGCCAAGTTTGCCGCCAATCTCAGCATGCTGTTCACCGAGGTGGACTTCCTCGACCGCTTCCAGGCCGCCGCGCAGGCCGGCTTCAAGGGCGTCGAGTACCTCTTTCCCTACGACGTCGAGGCCGCCGAGATCAAGAAGCGCCTCGACGACCACGGCCTGACCCAGGTGCTGTTCAACCTGCCGGCCGGCGACTGGGGCGCCGGCGAGCGCGGCATCGCCTGCCACCCGGACCGCGTCGAGGAGTTCCGCGCCGGCGTCGACCGCGCCATCGAGTATGCCCGCGTGCTCGGCAATACCCGGGTCAACTGCCTGGCCGGCATCCAGCCCGCCGGCGTCAGCATGGAGCAGGCCCGCCGGACGCTGATCGACAACCTGCGCTTCGCCGCCGACAGGCTCGAGGCCGCCGGCATCCTGCTGGTCGCCGAGCCGATCAACACCCGCGACATTCCGGGCTTCTTCCTCAACCGCACCGAGCAGGCCCTCGCCATCTTCGACGAGGTAGGCTCAGGCAACCTGAAGCTGCAGTACGACATCTATCACATGCAGATCATGGAAGGGGACCTGGCGCCGACCATCGAGACACACATCGACCGCATCGCCCACGTGCAGCTGGCCGACAACCCGGGCCGCCACGAGCCGGGCACCGGCGAGATCCACTACCCCTTCCTCTTCGACCACCTCGATCGACTGGGCTACCAGGGCTGGATCGGCGCCGAGTACAAGCCGGCCGGAAGCACCCAGGAGGGGCTTGGCTGGCTGGACGGCGTTCGCTGAAATGCGACTGCGCTCGGCATCTCGATCGCCGGCGGTGCCCGGAATCCTCATGTACTGAAGTACATCCCGGCTCCTCCGCGCCGGGGACAAGTCGTAGCGAGGGTTCTTTGCCATGGATGGCAAAGGTTGCGCCCAGGGAAGGGTTTACAGCGCCTCGTGAAGGCTTGTCGCCGGGAAGCCCGAGCGATAACGGCAGTAGACATACGCTCGAGATCACGACGACAACAGAGACAAACGGGAGACGCATCATGAGCAAGATCGGTTTTATCGGACTGGGCATCATGGGCCGTCCCATGGCGGGCCACCTGCTGGACGCCGGCCATACGCTGACCACCGTCAAGCGCGGCCCCCTGGACGAGACCCTGGCCGGCAAGGGCATGCAGGCGCTCGAGAATCCCAGGGCGGTCGCCGAGGCCTCCGAGGTGATCATCACCATCGTCCCGGATACCCCGGACGTCGAGGAGGTGCTGTTCGGCGAGGGCGGCGTCATCGAGGGGCTGACGCCAGGCACCCTGGTGATCGACATGAGCTCGATCGCCCCGCTGGCCACCCAGGAGTTCGCCAGGCGCATCCATGAGGCCGGCGGCGAGTACGTCGACGCCCCGGTGTCCGGCGGCGAGGGCGGCGCCATCAACGCCGCCCTGACCATCATGGTCGGCGCCACCGAGGAAGGCTTCACCCGCGCCGAGCCGCTGCTCGAGGTGATGGGCAAGACCATCACCCATATCGGCGGCCACGGCGCCGGACAGACCTGCAAGGTGGCCAACCAGATCGTCGTCGCGCTGACCATCGAGGCCGTCTCCGAGGGCCTGCTGTTCGCCTCCAGGGCCGGCGCCGACGTGTCGAAGGTCCGCGAATCGCTGCTCGGCGGCCTGGCCCAGTCGAAGATCCTCGACGTCCACGGCCAGCGCATGATCGACCGCACCTTCGATCCCGGCTTCAAGATCAAGCTGCACCAGAAGGACCTCAACCTGGCGCTGGAAGGCGCGCGCAGCCTCGACCTGGCGCTGCCCGGCACCGCCAACGCCCAGCAGCTGTTCCAGGCCTGCGTCGCCCACGGCGGCGCCGACTGGGACCACGCCGGCATCGCCCGCGCCCTGGAGGCGCTGGCCGACCACGAGATCGGCAGCCAGTGATGCCATGCCACCGCCCGGCGACGTCGAACGGCGCCGCCGGGCGATGGAGGATGGGGAGGTGACTGCTCCCTGAAGGCAGGCGTCGGGTCGTCGTCTGCCGGAGTCGTCGCTTGACGGCTCCTTGCCCGGTGGCGAGTCTTCCCCTATGGACCCCTGGCTCGTCACCGGGCCCTTTTGCCAAGGAGACCCCTGAATGAATGCCCCTTCCCCGCGGACCGTTTCCCCGCAGGCCTTCGCCGAGCGCCCCGAGGCGGCGCGTGCCTGGCTCGAGCGGCTCGGCGAGATCGCCGTCTCGGCCGTGCACCCCGACACCCTGCTGCCCGACCGGCTGCCCGAGCCCCCGGCCGGCCGCACCCTGGTGGTCGGCGCCGGCAAGGCGGCGGCGGCCATGGCCGTCGCCCTGGAACGCGCCTGGGACGCCCATCAGCCCGAGGCGCCGCTGTCCGGCCTGGTGGTGACCCGCTACGGCCATGGCCCCCAGGCGCCGGACGCACCGCAACAGGAGCCGCCGGGAGAGGGCGACGCCGGGCGTCGCATCGAGATCCTCGAGGCCTCACATCCGATGCCCGATGACCTGAGCGAGAAGGCCGCCCGGCGCATGCTCGAGGCCGTGGACGGCCTCGGCGAGGACGATCTGGTCATCGCCCTGATCTCCGGCGGCGGCTCGGCGCTGATGACCCTGCCGGCGCCCGGCGTGAGCCTGGCCGAGAAGCAGGCCATCAACAAGGCGCTGCTGAGAAGCGGCGCTCCCATCGGCGAGATCAACACCGTGCGCCGCCACCTGTCGGCGATCAAGGGCGGGCGCCTGGCCGCCGCCGCCCATCCGGCCCGGGTGCTGACCTGGCTGATCTCCGACGTGCCCGGCGACGAGGCCTCGCTGATCGCCTCCGGGCCGACGCTGCCCGATGCCTCCACCCCCGACGAGGCGCTGGCGATCCTGGAACGGCGCGGCATCGAGGTCTCCGCCGCGGTGCGCCAACAGCTGGAGGCCAACCACGAGGCGCCGCGGCCGGACGATCCGGGCTTCGCCCGCGACGAGAGCGAGATCCTGGCCCGCGCCCGGGACGCCCTGGCGGCCGGCCGGGCCGCCGCCGAGGCCGACGCGGTCGAGGTGCGCCTGCTCGGCGACGACCTCGAGGGCGAGGCCCGCGAGCTCGGCCGCGAGCACGCCCGCCTGGCCCTCGAGGCCCAGGCCGGGCTCGAGCGGCCGCTGCTGATCCTGTCCGGCGGTGAGACCAGCGTGACGGTGGCCGGCGACGGCCGCGGCGGGCGCAACGTCGAGTACCTGCTGGGGCTGTTCACGGCCCTCCAGGGCGCCCCCGGCATTCACGCCCTGGCCATCGACACCGACGGCATCGACGGCTCCGAGGACAACGCCGGGGCGATTGTCGGGCCCGGCTGCTGGGCGCGCATGAACGAGCGCGGCCTCGACGCCGACGCCTATCTGTCACGCAACGATGCCTACTCGTTCTTCGAGGCGCTGGACGACCTGATCGTGACCGGGCCCACGCGCACCAACGTCAACGACTTTCGTGCCCTCCTGGTACTGCCGAGGAATTCATGACGACCCTGCCGCCCCATGCCCCGATCCACGAGCCGATCCGCCGCACCAAGATCGTCGCCACCCTCGGCCCCGCCAGCGACCGGGAGGGCGTGCTGGAGCAGATGATCGCCGCCGGCGTCGACGTGGTGCGCCTCAACTTCTCCCACGGCGCCGCCGACGACCATCGCCGCCGGCTGAGCGCGGTGCGCGAGATCGCCGCCCGCCAGGGGCGCAGCGTCGCCGCCCTGGGCGACCTGCAGGGGCCCAAGATCCGCATCGCCCGCTTCACCGAGGGCAAGGTCGTGCTCGAGGAAGGCGCGCCCTTCGTCATCGACGTGGCCCTCGACGGCCAGGCCGGCGACGCCAGCCGCGTCGGCTGCGACTATCGCGAGCTGGCCGACGACGTGACCGCCGGCGACCGCCTGCTGCTCGACGACGGCCGGGTGGTGCTCGACGTCTCCCGCGTCGACGGCAGCGCCATCCACACCACCGTGGCGGTGGGCGGCGAGCTGTCCAACAACAAGGGCATCAACAAGCAGGGCGGCGGGCTCTCCGCCCCGGCGCTGACCGACAAGGACAAGGCCGACCTCGAGACCGCCATGGCCATCGGCGTCGACTATCTGGCCGTGTCCTTCCCGCGCAGCGCCGCCGACATGCAGGAGGCCCGCGCGCTGCTGGGCGAGGCCGGCCGGGAGATCGGCCTGGTGGCCAAGCTCGAGCGCGCCGAGGCGGTGGCCGACGACGAAACCCTCGACGGCATCATCGAGGCCAGCGAGGCGGTGATGGTGGCCCGCGGCGATCTCGGCGTGGAGATCGGCGACGAGGCGCTGATCGGCACCCAGAAGCGCATCATCAAGCACGCCCGCAGCCACAACCGCGCGGTGATCACCGCCACCCAGATGATGGAGTCGATGATCGACTCGCCCTTGCCGACCCGCGCCGAGGTGTTCGACGTGGCCAACGCGGTGCTCGACGCCACCGACGCGGTGATGCTCTCCGCCGAGACCGCCGCCGGCGACTTCCCGGTCGAGACCGTGGAGGCCATGGCCCGGGTCTGCCTGGGCGCCGAGCGCGAGCGCATCGCCCAGTCCTCCGGCCACCGCATCCACGAGGGCTTCTCGAAGATCGACGAGACCATCGCGCTGTCGGCGATGTACGCCGCCAACCACCTGTCGGGCGTGGCCGCCATCGCCTGCATGACCGCCACCGGCTACACCCCGCTGATCGCCTCGCGCATCCGTTCCGGGCTGCCGATCGTCGGGCTGGCGCACAATCCGGTCGCCCAGCGGCGCATGGCGCTGTATCGCGGGGTGATCTCGCTGCCCTTCGACACCAGCGAGATGACGGCCGCCGAGCTCAACGACCGTGCCATGGCGCTGCTGGTAGGGCAGGGCGTGGCCGAGCCGGGCGATCACGTCATCCTCACCCGCGGCGATCACATGAACGCCCACGGTGGCACCAATACCCTCAAGATCCTCGACGTCAACGAGCGGCATCGCGACGACTGACTCAAGGATTCTGTCATTGTCCCGGTGACAGGCCTGCGAGGGGACGCTGTAAACCCATCCCTGGGCGCTACCGATGCCCTGCGGCGCTCCCGCCTCCTGCTCCGCTTGCAGGACCGGTGCTGGTCATCCACGACCAGCCCGTTCGTAGGTGGACTCCTCACCCATGGCATAGGATTCCCTCTACGGCCTGTCCCCGGCACTCGCTCGTTTGTCCTGGTACTCGCCGGTTTGCCCCGACCGTTGCCGACGGTCGGGGCATTTTCTGTATACAATGCCGGTATGCGATACAGTCAGCCATCCGCCCACATGCGACAGTCCGCGCGGACGATCAGGAGACCCACGTCATGAGCCAAGCCTGGCACGAGGAGTTGCAGGCCGACGTCAGGAGCGGTGCCCGCGTCGGCGACCGCGATATCGCCGACAAGGTGCGCCGAGCGGTGCTGATGCAGCGGCTGCCGCCGGGCACCAAGCTGCCCGAGGTGACGCTGGGCGAGGTGTTCGGCGTCAGCCGCTCGGTGGTGCGCAAGGCGCTGACCCGGCTGGCCTCGGAGCACGTCGTCGACCAGCGTCCCAACCAGGTGGCGCGGGTGCGGGCGCCGAGCATCGAGGAGACCCGCGAGACCTTCGCCGCCCGCCGCCTGGTGGAGGGCGAGGTGGTCGCCCTGCTGGCCGGCCGGCTGTCCGCCGAGACGCTGGACGCGCTCAGGCTCCAGGCGAACGAGGAGACCGAGGCCCATCGCCGCGGCGACGAGCCGGCGCGCATCGAGCACTCGCTGAACCTGCATCACCTGCTGGCCGAGCACTCGCCCAACCGGGTGCTGGGCGGCATGCTCACCGACCTGGTGCTGCGCACCTCCATCGTGGTGGCGCTCTACAAGCGCTCGGGGCTCTCGTCCTGCTATCAGGAGGCCCAACACGAGCGGCTGGTCGAGCTGCTGGCCGCGGGCGAGGCGGACGCCGCCCGCGGCGCGATCCACGATCACCTGCTCGGGCTGGAGGCGCTGCTGGACCTGAGCCCGCGGGAGTCGCGCATCGATCTGAAGTCGATCCTGGGGCAATCGCCCGCGACCTGAGACGGTCGAGATACCCCTCCGGCATTCCAAACGACACCGCCGCGCCTCTCGACCAAGAGGCGCGGCGGTGTCGTTTGGCGTCGAAGACGCCGGTGGCGGGGCGGGTGGCGTCAGGCGCGGGAGGCCGCCTCGGCGCCGGCCTGGGCGCGACGCTCGCGGAAGGCGATCAGGAACAGCACCAGCACCGCCAGGGCGAAGGCCGCCGGGAACAGCCAGATGCCCTGCCAGTCGTGGCCGCCGTCGGCCAGCGTGTAGTGGTCGGTGACCTGGCCGGCGATCCAGAAGCCGATCAGCATGCCGACGCCGTAGGTGGCCAGGGTGATCATGCCCTGGGCGGCGCTCTTGAACCGCTCGCCGGCCTTGGAATCGGTGTAGATCTGCCCGGTGACGAAGAAGAAGTCGTAGCAGATGCCGTGCAGCGCGATGCCCAGCAGCAGCAGGTAGAGCTCTCCCTCGGCGTCGCCGAAGGCGAACATCGCGTAGCGCAGCGCCCAGGCCAGCATGCCGATCAGCAGCGTCTTCTTGATGCCGAAGCGGCCGATGAACAGCGGCAGCAGCAGCATGAACAGCACCTCGGAGGCCTGTCCCAGGGTCATCTTGCCGGTGGGATTGGCCACACCGACCTCAGCCAGGAAGGGGTTGGCGTTCTGATAGTAGAAGGCCAGCGGAATGCAGATCAGCACCGAGGCGGCGAAGAAGATCGCATAGTTGCGGTCCTTCAGCAGCGACAGGGCGTCGAGTCCCAGCACCTCGCGCAGGCCGGTCCTGCCCTGGCCTTTGGCCTTGGGCGGGGTGGCGGGCAGGGTGAAGCTGTACACGCCCAGCGCGAGAGAGGCGATCGCGCCCATCAGGAAGGTGTTGCGCAGCAGGCCCTCGCCGATACCGGCGGCGGAGTCCCAGGCGAACACGTAGCTGATGCCGAGGCCGGCGACGATCCAGCCGAGGGTGCCCCACACGCGGATGCGGGCGAACTCGATGGCCGGGTCGCTCAGCTGGCGGAACGAGACCGAGTTCACCAGCGCCAGGGTCGGCATGTAGAGGATCATGTAGGCCAGCACCAGCGGATAGAAGGCCGCGAAGTCCTCGGCCAGATAGAGCCCGACCATCAGCGCCGCGCCCAGCAGGTGCAGCACCCCGAGCAGGCGCTCGGCGTGGAAGTAGCGGTCGGCGATCAGGCCGATGATGAAGGGCGCGATGATCGCCCCCCAGGACTGGGTGGCGAAGGCCATCCCGATCTGGCCGCCGCTGGCCTCCAGGTTGCTGGCCAGGAAGGTGCCCAGGGTGACGAACCAGCCGCCCCAGATGAAGAACTGCAGGAACATCATCAGGCTCAGGCGCGAGCGTAGCAGTGACATGGCGTTTTCCTTCTCGTGAGGCTTGTTGTTGTGAGGCGCGTTCTCGTGAGGCCCGTTCTTGTGAGGCCTGTGGCGTGCTCCTGTCGGGGCGGCGCTAGCGCGCCAGCCCCAGGATGCGGCGATTGCGGGCCAGGCTGGTGTCCTGGCCGGCGAAGTCGTCGAAGGCGCGGCCGGCGCGGGTGATCAGGTGTTCGGCGATGAAGGGCGCGCCCTCGGCGGCGCCCTGGGCGGCGTCCTTCAGGCAGCACTCCCATTCGAGCACCGCCCAGCCGTCGAAGCCGTACCGGGTCAGGCGGCTGAAGATGCCCTTGAAGTCGACCTGGCCGTCGCCCAGCGAGCGGAAGCGCCCGGGACGGTCGACCCAGCCCTGGTAGCCGCCGTAGACGCCGCTGCGCGCGTCGGGGGTGAACTCGGCGTCCTTGACGTGGAACATGCCGATGCGCTCGTGGTAGCGATCGATGAAGCCCAGATAGTCGAGCCGCTGCAGCAGCAGGTGGCTCGGGTCGTAGAGGATCCTGGCCCGCGGATGATGATCCACCGCCTCGAGGAAGCGCTCGAAGGAGGCGCCGTCGTGCAGGTCCTCGCCGGGATGGATCTCGTAGCACAGGTCGACCCCGGCCTCCTCGAAGGCGTCGAGGATCGGCCGCCAGCGCCGGCCGAGCTCGGCGAAGCCTTCCTCGACCAGTCCGGCGGGGCGCTGCGGCCAGGGATAGAAGAAGGGCCACAGCAGGGCGCCGGAGAAGGTGGCGTGGGCCTCTAGCCCGAGCCGCCGGCTGGCTTGCGCCGCCAGCTTGAGCTGGGCGATGGCCCACTCGGTGCGGGCCTCGGGATCGCCGTGCAGCTCGGCCGGGGCGAAGCCGTCGAACAGCTCGTCGAAGGCCGGGTGGACCGCCACCAGCTGGCCCTGCAGGTGGGTGGAGAGCTCGCTGATCTCGACCCCGGCCGCGGCGCAGCGGGCCTTGAGGTCGTCGCAGTAGGCCTGGCTATCGGCGGCGCGCTCGAGGTCGATGAAGCGCGGATCGTGGGTCGGCAGCTGGATGCCGCGATAGCCCTGCTCGGCGGCCCAGCGGGCGATGGCGTCGAGGCCGTCGAAGGGCGCCTCGTCGCCGATGAACTGGGCCAGGAAGATCGCCGGGCCGCGAATGCCGGAAGAGGTGTCGCTCATGGAAGGCTCCGTTCAGTTGATGGAGGGCAGGTCGGTCCAGCGGCTGCCGCCGGCCTGGCTCTGGGTGACCGCCTCGATGAAGGCCATGCCGCGCAGCCCCGAGGCCATGCCGGGCACGCAGGCGATGTCGCCGCGGTCGCCGCGCCGGATCGCCGCGGCGGCGTCGCCGTAGAGGTTGGCCAGCGCCTCGAGATAGCCCTCGGGGTGGCCGCCGGGCAGGCGTAGCCGCGACAGGGCCGCGTCGACCAGCTCGGGCTGGTCGATGCCGGCGCGCAGCACGCGCATCGGCGCGCCGCGCGAGCGGTGGACCAGGCTGTTGGGCTCCATCTGGCGCCATTCCAGGGCGCCGTCCTCGCCGTAGAGGCGCAGCTTCAGCGCGTTCTCCTCGCCGGTGCTGACCTGGCTGGCCATCAGGGTGCCGGAGGCCCCCTCGGCGGTGCGCAGCAGCACGTCGCCGTCGTCGTCCAGCCGCCGGCCGTCAACGTGGCTGCCGAGCGAGGCGCACAGCGATGCGACGCGCTGCCCGGAGACGAACTCGGCCAGGCCGAAGGCGTGAGTGCCGATGTCGGCCATGCAGCCGCTGGGGCCGGCCAGGGCCGGGTCGGTGCGCCATCCGGCCTGCTTGTTGCCCTGGGCCTCGAGGGTCTCGCCGAGCCAACCCTGGGGATACTCGACGTGGATCTTGCGCAGCCGGCCGAGCGCGCCGGCGTCGACCATGGCGCGGGCCTGCCACACCATCGGGTAGCCCAGATAGGTGTGGGCCAGGCCGTACAGGCCGCCGTGCTCGCGCCAGGTGGTCTCGAGGCCGCGGGCCTCGTCCAGCGACAGGGCGGCGGGCTTCTCGCAGAAGACGTGGAAGCCGGCGGCGAGGGCGGCCTCTGCGATCGGCACGTGCAGGTGATTGGGGGTGACGATCACCAGCAGCTGCATGCGCTGCTCGGCGGGCAGGGCGCGCTCGCCGTCCAGCAGGCGCTGCCAGTCCGCGTACAGGCGCGATGCCGCCACGCCGCAGGCGGCGCCGGTGCGGGCGTTGTTGTCGGCTTCGCGGCTGAAGGCGCCGCAGACCAGCTCGAAGTGGCCGTCGAGGTTGGCGGCCAGGCGATGGACCTGGCCGATGAAGGCGCCTTCGCCGCCGCCGACCATGCCCAGGCGGACTCTCGGGGTGGGGGACATCGATCGCTCCCGGATCGTGGGTGAATAACGGTGATGTAACCGGTTACATGCTGTGTTTCGCAACCTAGGGGACGCGGCGTGGGTGTCGCAATGCGACCAAAGGCTATGCGGCCAATGTCTAGTGCATGCCGGACGCCGCGCGCAAACGCCGCCATGCCGGGTCCCGGCACTCGTGCATCGGGTCCTGGAGGCGGCCGGAGAACCGGTCGGTACGTTGCGGAAGCGAGAACGATGACATATACCATGTAACCGGTTACATGGCCGTCGGAAGCGGCCATGGCTCGCCGCTGAGCCCACTCGACACGGAGGCACGCCCACCATGAACAACAACACCGCACGCCCGCTCGCCGCCTTTCGCCGCCGCACGCTGCTGGCCTGTCTGGGGGCCGCCCTGGCGCTGCCGGGGCTGGCTCACGCCCAGTCTCCGGCCCCGGCGGCCTCGCCGGTGGCCGCCCAGATGTACACCCTGCGCGATTTCGGTTCGCTGGAGGAGCAGTTCGCGGCCGTCGAGCGCGCCGGCATCGCCTCGGTGGAGCTGGTCGGCGACCAGGGCATCGAGGCCGAGGAGATGAACGCGCTGCTGGCCGAGCACGAGCTGTCGGTCAGTTCCAGCCACGTGCCCCTCGACGACCTGCGCCACGATCTCGACGACGTGGTCGACTTCCACCGCGCGGTCGGCAACGACACCCTGGTGATCCCCTACCTGGCCGAGGAGGCGCGCCCCGACAGCGCCGAGGGCTGGCGGGTGCTCGGCGAGGAGATCGGCGGCCTGGCCAGCCGACTCGCCGAGGACGACATGCGCCTGGCCTATCACAACCATGACTTCGAGATGCGGACCTTCGACGACCGCACGGCGCTGGAGATCCTGATGCAGGCCGCCGGGCCCGAAGTGCTGGCGGAGATCGACCTGGCCTGGGTGGCCCGCGGCGGCCTGGACCCCGCCGACTACCTGGCGAACTTCGAGGGCCGACTGTTCGCCGTGCACGCCAAGGACAATGCCCCGGCCGGCACCGCGGAGGATGAGCGCGGTTTCGCCATTCCGGGGCAGGGCGTCCTCGACTGGGGCGAGATCCTGCCCGCCGCCCGCGAGGCCGGCGTTGAGGTCTACATCCTCGAGCACGATCAGCCGCGGGATGCCCAGGCGGTGATGACCGAGGGGCATCGCTTCCTCGACGAGGCGCTCGCCGCCCTGCACCGCGAGTGAGTGTCGCCGGTATTCCGCCGGTGTGAGACGGACGACGCGAGAGGGGCATCGCCATGATGAGGCATTCCATCGACAGGCGCGGCTTGCTGCGCCAGACCCTGACCGGTGCCGCGGGGCTCAGCCTGCTCGGCGGCCTCGGCGGGCCGGCCTTCGCCGCCGAGGCGGGCGCGTCCCGCCGGCTCGAGGGCAATATTCGCCACGCCGTGGCGCACTGGACCTTCGATTTCCTGCCCCTGGAGTCGCTCTGCCGAGTGGCCGGGCGGCTGGGCATGTCGGCCATCGATCTGGTGGGGCCGGAGGAGTGGCCGGTGCTGAAGCGCCACGGCCTGGACTGCTCCATGTGCAATGGGGCGGAACTGAGCCTCGAGGAGGGCTGGGGCGACGACCGCTACCACGCGGCGCTGGTCGAGCGCTATCTCCAGCATATCGATCGGGTCAGCGCGGCCGGCTATACCAACCTGATCTGTTTCAGTGGCAATGCCCGGGGCATGTCGCCTGAGCAGGGGCTGGACAACGCCGAGGCCGGCCTGAAGCGCATCCTCGAGCGAGCCGAGCAAAAGGGCGTCGTGCTGCAGATGGAGCTGTTCAACAGCAAGGTCGATCACCCCGACTACCTCTGCGACAACTCCGCCTGGGGCATCGAGCTGTGTCGGCGCCTCGACTCCCCCAGTTTCAAGCTGCTCTATGACATCTATCACATGCAGATCAGCGAGGGAGATGTCATCAGGACGATTCGTGAGAATCACCAATATTTCGGCCACTACCACACCGCCGGGGTGCCCGGAAGGCATGAGATCGATGACAGCCAGGAGCTGAACTATCCGGCCATCTGCCGCGCGATACGCGATACCGGGTTCCAGGGCTATGTGGCCCAGGAGTTCCTGCCGGATCGAGAGAATGATCAAGCCAAGATCGAGTCACTCGAAGCGGCGGTCCGTCTCTGTGACGTGTGACGCACTTCAACAATAAAGGACGCTATTCATGGCAAACCATCACTACGATGCCATCGTGGTGGGTTCGGGCATCAGCGGTGGCTGGGCCGCCAAGGAACTCACCGAGAAGGGACTCAAGGTGCTGCTGCTGGAGCGCGGCCGCAACATCGAGCACATCAAGGACTACCACAACGCCCACAAGGAGGCCTGGGACTATCCCCACCGGGGCGAGCCGACCCGGCAGATGAAGGCGGACTATCCCGTCCTCAGCCGGGACTATACCTTGAACGAGCAGACCCTCGGCATGTGGGCCGACGAGCAGGCCAACCCCTATGTCGAGGAGAAGCGCTTCGACTGGTTTCGCGGCTATCACGTCGGCGGGCGCTCGCTGCTGTGGGGGCGCCACAGCTATCGCTGGTCGCCGATGGACTTCGAGGCCAATCAGCGCGAGGGCGTGGCCGTCGACTGGCCGATCCGCTACGACGACCTGGCCCCCTGGTACGATTACGTGGAGCGTTTTGCCGGGATTTCCGGCAACCGTGACGGCCTGGACGAGCTGCCGGACGGGCAGTTCATGCCGCCGGTCCCCCTCAACCAGGTGGAGAAGGACGTCGCCGCGCGCATCCAGCGCGCCTTCGGCGGTTCTCGCCACCTGATCAACAGCCGAGTGGCCAACATTACCCGGGCCAAGCCGGAGCAGAACCGGGGCAGTTGCCAGTATCGCAACAAGTGCTGGCTGGGCTGCCCGTTCGGTGCCTATTTCAGTACCCAGTCGGCGACGCTGCCCGCGGCGATGGCCACCGGCAACCTGACCCTGAGGCCCTTCTCCATCGCCACCCAGGTGCTTTATGACCGCGATCGCCGGCGCGCCCGGGGCGTCGAGGTGCTGGACGCCGAGAACGGCCAGACCTATGAATACACCGCCGATGTCGTCTTCCTCAACGCCTCCACCTTCAACTCCACCTGGGTGCTGATGAACTCGGCCACCGACGTCTGGCCGGATGGCCTCGGCAGCAGCAGCGGCGAGCTCGGTCACAACGTCATGGACCACCATTTCCGTGCCGGGGCCGGCGGCGAGATCGAGGGCTATCGAGACACCTACTACTACGGGCGACGTCCCGCGGGCTTCTACATTCCCCGCTTTCGCAACCTCGGGACGGAGGCGCGGGACTACCTGCGCGGCTTCGGCTACCAGGGCTCGGCCAGCCGCGAGCGCTGGGATCGCGCGGTGGCCGAGGTCAGCCATGGCACCGACCTCAAGCAGGCGCTGAGCCAGCCGGGGGGCTGGACCATCGGCATGACCGGCTTCGGCGAGATGCTCCCTCGCCACGACAATCGCATCGCCCTGGATCACGGGGTCACCGATGCCTGGGGGCTGCCGGTGCTGTCCATGAACGTGGAGCTCGGCGACAACGAGCGGGCGATGCGCCGGGACATGGTCCAGGACGCCATCGACCTCCTCGAGGCCGGCGGCGCGACCAACGTCAAGGGCGAGGAGGGCGACTACGGCCCGGGCATGGGCATCCACGAGATGGGCACCGCCCGCATGGGCCGCGATCCCGCCACCTCGGTGCTCAACGCCCACAACCAGGTCTGGGACGCCCCCAATGTCTACGTCACCGACGGCGCCTGCATGACCTCGTCGTCCTGCGTCAATCCATCGCTGACCTACATGGCGCTGACCGCCCGGGCGGTCGACCACGCCGTGGCCGAGCTGAAGAGGGGGAACCTGGGATGAATCGTCGCGAACTGCTCAAGATGATCGCCGTCGTCACCGGCACCGCGCTGGTCGGCGGCCAGGCCCTGACGGCCTTCGCCGTTGGCGGGGGCGAGGAGGCACTGACGGACGCGGACGTGCGTCTGCTCGACGAGGTGGCCGAGACCCTGCTGCCGCGCACCGAGACTCCGGGCGCCAAGGACGCCGAGGTCGGTGACTTCATGCGGGTGTTCGTGCGCGACTGCTACACCGCCGAACAGCAGGCGCGTTTCCGCGACGGCATCGCCCGGATCGAGGCGCACAGCCGCGCGGCCCATGGCGACGGCTTCCTGGCCCTGGACGCGCCGCGCCGCGGCGAGGTCGTGGCCGCCCTCGACCGCGAGGCTCGGGCGCGAATGGACGGCGAGGCCCGGGAATGGTCCCCCGCCGAGGGCGGGCCCCACGGCTTCACCCTGATCAAGCAGCTGACCCTGTTCGGCTTCTTCACCTCGAAGGCCGGCGGCACCGAGGTGCTGCGCTATGTGGCCATCCCCGGCCGCTACGACGGCGATCTGGCCTACCGGTCCGGCGAGCCGGCCTGGGCAACCACCTGAGCGCCTCCGGGCGCATCCGGGCGCGGGCGTCACCGCCCGCGCGGCTCACGACATGCGAGAGGAGACATCTTATGCACAAGGGAATTTCTGCGGGCGCGCTGATCACCGGGCTGGCCGCCCTGGCGTCGACCGCTATCCAGGCCGACGCGCCCAGCGACGCCGAGCGGGCGGCCAGGACGGAGGTCTGGGAGCCGGCGCCGCCGGTGGTGGCGGCACCGGCCGACGGCGTGCCGTCGGACGCCGTGGTGCTGTTCGACGGCACGGACCTGTCCGCCTGGGAAGGCGAGGAGGGCGGGACGGCCGGGTGGCGAGTCGAGGACGGCACCATGACGGTGGTGCCCGGCGCCGGCGGCATCCGTACCCGGGAATCGTTCTGCGACGCCCAGCTGCACCTGGAGTGGCGCGCCCCGGCCGACATCGGCGGTTTCGACGGCCAGGATCGCGGCAACAGCGGCGTCTTCCTGCAGCAGCGCTACGAGGTCCAGGTGCTGGATTCCCACGACAACCCCACCTACGCCAACGGCCAGGCGGCCTCGATCTACAAGCAGCACATGCCGCTGGTCAACGCCTCCCGGGACCCGGGTGAGTGGCAGGCCTACGACATCCTCTACACCGCGCCACGCTTCGACGAGGACGGCGAGCTGGACGCGCCGGCCCACGTCACGGTGCTGCACAACGGCGTGCTGGTGCAGCATCACGCCACGATCCAGGGCACCACCGAGTGGATCGGCGAGCCCTCCTACGACGAGGCTCACGGCTGCGCGCCGCTCGCCCTGCAGGATCACGACGCGGCAGTGAGCTTTCGCAACGTTTGGATCAGAAGGCTCTAAGGATATCGCCGGCCGCATGCGATAAGCTGGGGCGTCCGCCGCGGCCGGTTCGTCGGGCGAGCCGGGGCGGCGGATCGTGTCGCATCGAGAAGAGGACGCATGTCCAATATACGCAAGGTCGCCGAACTGGCGGGCGTCTCCGTGGCCACGGTGTCGCGGACCCTCAAGTCGCCGGATATCGTGTCGCCTGCCACCCGCGACAAGGTGCGCCGAGCCATCGAGGCCTCGGGCTACCGCCCCAACCAGATGGCCGTGCAGTTCCGCTCCCGGCGCAGCCACAACCTGGCGGTGCTGGTGCCGACCATCGCCAACACCTTCTTCGCCCGGGTGATCGCCGGGGTCCAGCAGGCGGCCCGTGAGCAGGGCTACGGCGTGCTGTTGTGCAACACCCTGGGGCAGGAGGAGGACGAGATCCAGTACGCCGGCATGGTGGCCGCCCGCCAGGCCGATGGCGTCATCCAGCTGCGCGCCTTCAATCCCTTTCCGGACGATGCCGTCGAGCCGGGTCGGCCGCTGCCCATGGTCAACGCCTGTGAGGTGCTCGACGATGCCCCTTGCCCGACGCTGCGCATCGACAATCGGGCGGCGGCGCGCACCCTCACCGAGCACCTGATCGCGCTGGGCCACCGGCGCATCGCCATGATCCAGGGGCCGCGGCGCAGCCCGCTGACTCGCGATCGCGTGGCGGGCTATCGCGATGCGCTGGTGGCCGCGGGCATCGAGCCCGACGAGACCCTGCTGTGTCCCGGCGACTTCACCCCGGCCTCCGGGCATGCGGCGGCGGGCAGCCTGCTGGCCGTCGGGGTGCCGCCGACCGCGATCTTCTGCGAGAGTGACGAGATGGCCATCGGCGCCATCAGCCGCCTGCGGCAGGCGGGGCTGTCCGTGCCCGCCGATGTCTCGGTGGCCGGCTTCGACGATATCGCCTTCGCCTCCTACAGCGACCCGGCGCTGACCACCATCGCCCAGCCCGCCGAGGCCTGCGGACGTCGCGCCGTGGAGATGCTGATCGCTATCCTGGAGGGGCGCGGCGAGGTCGCGCCCAGGGTCGTGCTGCCCCACGAGCTGGTGATTCGCGACAGCACCGCGCCGCCCCGCGACGGCATCCGGGACCGCGCATAGCGCCATCGGCTACCCTGTTCGGCAACCGCGCCGCAGCCCCATGAGAGGAGTGTCATGAATCCGACCCGTCGCCGCCTGCTTCAAGCCCTGTCCTGTCTTCCCCTGGCCGCCTCCTGGCCCGGCCTCGCCAGAGCCCAGGAGGCGCGCCTGCCGCGGGTGCCGCTGACGGTGCACGGCGAGGCGGGCCCCCGTCGGCTGACCGTCGAGGTGGCGCGGAGTGCAGGCGAACGCGCCCGGGGGCTGATGGGGCGCGAGCGCCTGCCCCTGGACGCCGGCATGCTGTTCCTCTACGACCGTACCCAGCCCTCGCATAATGGCTTCTGGATGTACCGCACCCTGATCCCGCTGGACATCGCCTTCATCGACGAGGCCGGGCGCATCGTCGATATCCGCCGCATGGCGCCCTGCGCCTCGTCGTCGGCCAGGGACTGCCCGGTGACGCGCCCGGATGCGCCCTATCGAGCGGCGCTGGAGGTCAATGCCGGCGTCTTCGAGGCGCACGGCATCGCGGTCGGCGACTGCGTCAGCTGGCCCGGCGACGGCGGCGAATGCGCCATCGCCGCCGATATGAGCGGCTGATCGTCATCGCTCAGGTCGAGCCGTCGTGCCGTGCACGGCCACCGAAGCGAATCACGATCAGCGCGACGCCGGCCACCACCAGGCCACCGCCACCGAGCTTGAAGGGGTCGACACTGTCGTCCAACAGCACGATGCCGAGGATCACGGCCAGCACCGGCACGAGCAGCGTCAGTGGTACCACTCGATTGACGTCATGGCGCCGTATCAGGCCGAACCACATGCCGTAGGCCAGGATGGATGACATCACCGCCGTGTAGAACACGGCCCCCCAGCCCTTGAGCCCGGCCTCCAGCATGAATTGCCAGTGGTGGTCCTCGAACCACCAGGAGGCCAAGGCCAGCTGTGGGGTGGCGAACAGCGCAATCCAGCCAGCCATGGCCATGGGGGAGACCTTGGGGCCGAGCTTGATCAACAGCTGTGACACGGCCCAGCCCAGGGCGCTGGTGAGCAGCAGGGTCGTGGGCAGCGGGGCGGGCAGGGATGGCCCGCCGGCCAGCACCAATACCCCGGCAAACGACAGCAGCAGGCCGGCCAGCCGCCGCGGGCCCAGCTTCTCCTTGAGAAAGATCACCGCCAGCAGGGTGGCGAAGGGCGTGCCCATCTGTACCAGCAGCGCCCCGGTGCCGGCCTCAGCCTGTTCCAGGCCGATGATCAACAGGGCGAAGTTCATCACGCCGAACGTCACCGACAGCAGCGCCAGGAACGGCAGCTGGTGACGCGATATCGGATGAAAGGGCACCAGCAGGATGGCCACTAACGCCAGGCGCAGTGTGGTCAGCAGCAGTGGCGGAAGCTCGGTCACGCCGAGCTTGATGACGATGATGTTGAGCGCCCAGATAACGATGACGCTCAGTCCCAGAACCAGGTCCTTGAGGGGCACGGCTCTTCCTTGATCGGTCGTGGAATGAAGCCACAGCCTAACAGGAATCGCCGTGCCGGGGCCGCACGGCACGGCATCGGCAGGTCCCGCGCATCATGGCCCGAGGCAGCGACGGGTCGCTGTCTTCGGGGCCGAACGTGTTCTCCCGGTACCGATGCTCCAGCCCCACGCCCGGGGGCTCGGTGGCAGGCCCCGCCACGTGGGGGCCTTTCGTGGTGGCCGTCGTGCGTCGACCAACGTCGACCCTTGTCGTGGCGGGGGCTTGCAGGCATATTCTTTTGTTGCGAAATACCGACAACGCCGATAACCGCTGCCAAAGCGGACACAAGGACACGCTATGCCCACCTCCCGCTCCCTCGGGCGTCTCGCCGCCACCCTGGCCGGCGCCGCCCTGCTGACCTCGACCCTGACCGCCCAGGCCCGCGAGCTCTCCGTCTCCACCGTGCTGTCCGACGCCTTCCCCTGGGGGCAGGCCGCCGAGAAATGGGCGGAACTGGTGGAGGAACGCTCCGACGGCGAGCTGACCCTGCGCGTCTATCCCAACGCCCAGCTGGTCAGCGGCGACCAGACCCGCGAATTCTCCGCCATGCGCTCCGGGCTGATCGACCTGGCGGTCGGTTCGACCATCAACTGGTCGCCCCAGGTGCCGGCGCTCAACCTGTTCTCGCTGCCGTTCCTGCTGCCCGACGAGGACGCCGTGGACGCGGTGACCGGCGGCGAGGCCGGCGAGATGATCTTCTCCGCCATCGAGGACAAGGGCGTGGTGCCGCTGGGCTGGGGCGAGAACGGCTTCCGCCAGCTCTCCAATTCCCGCGGCGACATCGACGCGCCGGCCGACCTCGAGGGCCTGAAGATTCGCGTCGTGGGCTCGCCGCTGTTCCAGGACACCTTCTCCGCGCTGGGCGCCAACCCGACCCAGATGAGCTGGGCCGACGCCAAGCCGGCGCTGACCACCGGTGCCGTGGACGGCCAGGAGAACCCGCTGTCGGTGTTCGACGTGGCGCGCATCGATCAGGTCGGCCAGGCCCACCTGACGCTGTGGAACTACATGAACGACCCGCTGGTGTTCGCCGCCAACCGCCAGGTGTGGGGCTCGCTGACCGAGCAGCAGCAGCAGATGCTGCGCGAGACCGCGGTCGAGGCCGGCGCCTGGGAGATCGCCAAGAGCCGCGGCGAGCAGGCCGACCGGCTGGCGGCGATCCGCGAGCGCGGCGTGAGCGTCACCGAACTCGACGACGGCCAGTACCGGGCCTTCGTCGAGGCGACCGAGAGCGTCCATGACAAGTGGGTGCCGCGCATCGGCGAGGAGATCGTCGAGGCCGCCCGCCGCGACATCGACGCGCCCTGACGCTCGCCTCCCCCCATGAGACGTCGCCCGGCCTCGGCCGGGCGACGTCGTCGTTCCTCACCCTTCAAGATCCCCCGTCATGAAACGTCCCGACGCAAGACTCGAGCGCGTGCTCGCGACCCTGGCCATCCTGATCATCGGCCTGATCAGCCTGGCCAACGTGGTGGTGCGCTACATCACCGACGCCTCCTTCGCCTTCACCGAGGAGTTCTCGGTGTTCCTGCTGGTGCTGCTGACCTTCGCCGGCGCCTCGGTGGCGCTGCGCCGCCATCGCCATATCCGCATCGCGCTGCTGGAGCGGGCCCTGCCGCCGGGGCCGCGGCGCGCGCTGATCCTGTTCCAGGGCCTGTGCGGCCTCACCGTGCTGGGGCTGGTGGCCTGGTACGGCGGCAAGCTGGCGTGGCAGGAATACCAGTGGGAGACCCTGTCGCCGGGCCTGGGGCTGCCCCAGTGGTGGTACCTGGCGTGGCTGCCGCTGCTGGCCGGCCTGATGCTGTGGCGCCAGTGCCAGCAGACCCTCGACCGCCTGCGCGGAGGGCTCGACGATGAGTCCTGACCTGTGGATGCTGCTGGCCTTCGCCGGCCTGCTGATCGCCGGCGTGCCGGTGGCCTTCTCGCTGGGGCTGTCCGGGGCGGTGGGCATCGTCGCCGGGCTGTCGCCGGCGATGCTGGCGACGCTCGGCACCAACACCTACAACAGCGTCGCCAAGTACCCGCTGATCGCCATTCCGCTGTTCATCCTCACCGGGCTGATCTTCGAACGCGCCGGGGTGGCGGCGCGCCTGGTGCGCTTCGCCCAGGCGCTGATCGGCCCGCGCCACGGCGGCCTGGCGCTGGTGGCGGTGCTGGTGTGCATGATCATGGGCGGCATGAGCGGCTCCGGCCCCGCCGACGCGGCCGCGGTGGCCATGGTGATGCTGCCCAGCATGACCAAGGCGGGTTATCCCCGGCCCTTCTCGGCGACGCTGATCGCGGCCTCGGCCTCCACGGCGATCCTGATTCCGCCCTCGGTGGCGCTGATCCTGTATTCCATCGTGGTGCCGGGCGTGGACCTGCGCGCGCTGTTCGCCGCCGGCCTGTTCCCGGGCATGCTGGCCGGGGCCGCGCTGCTGGTGCCGGCCTGGTGGCTGTCGAAACGCAACGGCTGGGAGGCGCCCGGCGAGACGGAGCGTCCGCCGATCGGCGAGAGCTTCCGTCAGGCGATCCCGGCGCTGTTCGCCCCGGTGCTGATCCTCGGCGGGCTGCGCTCGGGGCTGTTCACGCCCACCGAGGCGGCGGTGGTGGCGGTGGCCTATGGCGTGGTGGTGGGCCTGTGGCTGACCCGCGAGCTCGGCTGGCGCGACCTCTGGGCGCTGCTCGGCGAGGCCGCGGTGATCTCCGGGGTGGTGATGCTGATCATCGCCCTGGCCGGCATCTTCGCCTGGGCCGGCACCATGCTGGGCACCTTCCGCCACCTGGCGGAGTGGGTGATCGGGCTGTCGGACAACGGCACGCTGCTGCTGGTGCTGATCATGCTGGCGGTACTGCTGGCCGGCATGCTGCTGGATGCGATCTCGATCTACCTGATCATGATGCCGATCCTGGTGCCGGTGATGCAGCACTTCGGCTGGAACCCGGTGTGGTTCGGCATCCTGCTGGCGATGAACATCGCCATCGGCCAGTTCACGCCGCCGGTGGCGGTCAACCTGATGGTCACCACCGAGGTGGCGCGGGTGCGCCTGGAGCAGACCGTGGGCTGGGCGCTGGTGTTCGTGGCGGCCATGGCCAGCGCGCTGGCGCTGGTGGTGATCTTCCCGCAGCTCGCTCTGTGGCTGCCAGAGCTTTTGGGCTACAACGTCTAGGCTCGCCGCGGCTCAGGCCTCGGTCAGGGCCTCCAGGGTGTGCTGATGCAGCTCGGCGCCGGCGGCGTCGAACAGCACGAAGCGCACCCGCCTGATCGCCGGGCAGTGGGGCAGGGTGGTCAGCACGGTGGACAGGGCGATGCGCGCCGCCTCGGCGGCCGGATAGCCGAAGGCGCCGGTGGACAGCGCCGGGAAGGCGAGGCGTTCGATGCCATGCCGCTGTGCCAGTGCCAGCGCGTTGCGGTAGCAGTCGGCGAGCAGCGTGTCGGAGGGCTCGTCGACGCCGTAGACCGGCCCCAGGCAGTGGATGACGTGGCGATTGGGCAGGCCGTAGGCGTCGGTGATCACCGCCTCGCCGGGATGAATCGGCGCCAGGGGCGCGCAGGCCACGGCGAGCTCGGGGCCGGCGGCACGGTGCAGGGCGCCGGCCACGCCGCCGCCGGTGCGCAGCCGGGCGTTGGCGGCGTTGACCACCGCCTCGACGTCGTGCTGCCGGGCGATGTCGCCCTGGCAACATTCGATGCGGGGTGCGCTGGCGTGCTGTGGGTGTCCTCGTGGACGCTCATGGTCCTGTCAGTCTGGTGGCCGCGCCGGCGATCTGACAAGCCGGGCGCTCGGCGCGGCTGCCGCCGCGTTGACCAGGACGGCGGGTGACGAGCGTTGACGGCAACTACACTGGGGGGGAAGCAATAAACTCCATCGGACAGACGTTTTTTCGCTAAAGTAGGTATTGTCGAATAGATCGAACTGGCTCAGGATGCGCCGTCGATCGAATGGCTTTGCCAAATGTTTTGTCAACAACGTCAACGAGGTGCGTCAATGAAACGCCATGCTTTCTCCACCGCCGCCTTCTCCGGTGCGCTGCTGGGTGCTGCCATGTTCGCGTCGCCGGCCATGGCGCAGGACGAAGAGCAGTTCATCACCATCGGCACCGGCGGCCAGACCGGCGTGTACTATGTGGTCGGCCAGTCCGTCTGCCGCCTGGTCAATCGTATCGACGACGCCAACATCAAGTGCAACGCGCCTTCCACCGGCGGGTCGGTGGCCAACGTCAACGGCATCAAGTCCGGCGAGCTGGACATGGGCGTGGTGCAGTCCGATGTCCAGTACCAGGCCTACAACGGCACCGGCAACTTCGAGGACGAGGCCTACGACAAGCTGCGGGCCGTGTTCCGCGTTCACGGCGAGCCGCTGACCATCCTGGCCCGCGCCGACGCCGGCATCGAGACCCTCGACGATCTGGAAGGCAAGCGCGTCAACATCGGCAACCCGGGCTCCGGCCAGCGCAACACCATGGAAGTGGTGATGGACGCCAAGGGCTGGACCCAGGATTCCTTCTCGCTGGCCTCCCAGCTCGACGCCGCCGAGATGGCCTCCGCCCTGGCCGACAACAACATCGACGCCATGGCTTACGTGGTCGGCCACCCCAACGGCGCGATCCAGGAAGCCACCACCACCGTCGATTCGCGCCTGGTGGCGCTCAACGACGAGGACGTCCAGGGCATCGTCGATGAGTACCCCTACTACTCCATGTCGGTGATCCCGGGCGGGCTCTACAAGGGTAACCCGGACGACGTCGAGACCTTCGGCGTGGCGGCCACCTTCGTGACCGATTCCGACACCAGCGAGGAGGTGGTCTACCAGACCGTCAAGGCGATCTTCGACAACTTCGATCGCTTCAAGCAGCTGCACCCGGCCTTCGCCAACCTGGACCCGCAGGAAATGGTCACCCAGGGGCTCTCGGCACCGCTGCACGAGGGGGCCGCGCGCTACTACCGCGAACAGGGCTGGATCGAGTGATCGTCAGCCGCTGAACCTGCATCATTCGCCATGGCATGCGCGGCCCTCGCCGAGGGCCGCGCATTGCGTTTGTGATTCCGAAAGAAGAGTGAAAGAGAGCGTCGTGCACTCCATGCGTCATCCACATCAACCAGGGCACGCTTATGACTGACGACAAGACAAGGGCGCCGGGCGCCGAGGTCGATCTGGAGGACATGGTCGCCTCCAGCGACTCGGGGGCGCGCAAGCCGGCCGGAACGCCGGGCAAGCTGCTGGTCAGCATTGCCGCGGTCTGGTCGCTGTTCCAGCTGTGGATCGCCTCGCCGATTCCCTTCGTGCTGGGCTTCGGGGTCTTCAACGCCACCGAGGCGCGCTCCATCCACCTGGCCTTCGCACTGTTTCTGGCCTACATGGCCTATCCCGCCCTCAAGCGCTCGCCGCGGGACCGCATTCCGCTGCTGGACTGGGGGCTGGCCTTCGCCGCGGCCTTCTGCGGCGCCTACATGTTCATGTTCTACGAGCAGCTGTCCCAGCGCCCCGGCGCGCCGATCACCCAGGACGTGATCGTCGGCGTGATCGGCATCGTGCTGCTGCTCGAGGCGACGCGCCGCGCCCTGGGGCCGCCGCTGATGATCGTGGCCCTGGTGTTTCTCGTCTACAGCCTGGCCGGCCCCTGGATGCCGGGCATCCTCGCCCACGGCGGGGTCAGCCTCAACGGGCTGGTCAATCACCAGTGGCTGACCACCCAGGGGGTGTTCGGCATCGCGCTGGGCGTGTCGACCAGCTTCGTGTTCCTGTTCGTGTTGTTCGGTGCCCTGCTCGACAAGGCCGGGGCCGGCAACTACTTCATCAAGGTCGCCTTCTCGCTGCTCGGCCACTATCGCGGCGGGCCGGCCAAGGCCGCCGTGGTGGCGTCCGGCATGACCGGCCTGATCTCCGGCTCCTCGATCGCCAACGTGGTGACCACCGGCACCTTCACCGTGCCGATGATGAAGCGCGTCGGCTTCCCCGCCGAGAAGGCCGGGGCGGTGGAGGTGGCGTCCTCGGTCAACGGCCAGATCATGCCGCCGGTGATGGGCGCCGCGGCCTTCCTGATGGTCGAGTACGTCGGCATCTCCTACGTGGACGTGATCAAGCACGCCTTCCTGCCGGCGCTGATCTCCTATATCGCGCTGGTCTACATCGTCCACCTGGAGGCCCTCAAGGCCAACATGCAGGGCCTTCAGAGCAGCAATCCGCCGAAGCCGCTGGTGCGCAAGGCGGTGGGCTTCCTGGCCGGTCTGCTGCTGATGATGATCACCGCACTGGTGGTCTACTACGGCCTGGGCTGGCTCAAGCCGGTGCTCGGCGATGCCACCCCCTGGGTGGTGGCCGTGGCCCTGGCGGCGGTCTACGTGAGCCTGCTCAAGGTGGCCTCGCGCTATCCGGAACTGGAGCTCGACGACCCCGACGAGCCGGTCTACAAGCTGCCCCAGACCCGGCCCACGGTGATGGTCGGCCTGCAGTACATCCTGCCGGTGATCGTGCTGATCTGGTGCCTGATGGTGGAACGCCTGTCACCGGGGCTGTCGGCCTTCTGGGCCACGGTGTTCATGGTCTTCATCATGATCACCCAGCGCCCGATCACGGCCATGTTCCGCCACCGCAGCAATCTGGCGGCGGACCTCCGCGAGGGCTTCCATGACCTCTGGGAAGGCCTGGTCGGCGGCGCCCGCAACATGATCGGCATCGGCATCGCCACCGCCACGGCGGGCATCATCGTCGGCGCGGTGTCCCAGACCGGCGTGGGCCTGGTGCTGGCCGACGTGGTGGAGATCCTCTCCATGGGCAATCTGCTGCTGATCCTGCTGCTCACCGCGGTGCTCAGCCTGATCCTCGGCATGGGCCTGCCCACCACCGCCAACTACATCGTGGTGTCGGCGCTGCTGGCGCCGGTGATCGTGCAGCTCGGCGAGCAGAACGGCCTGCTGGTGCCGCTGATCGCGGTGCACCTGTTCGTGTTCTACTTCGGCATCATGGCCGACGTGACGCCGCCGGTGGGGCTGGCCTCGTTCGCCGCGGCCGCGGTGTCCGGGGGCGACCCGATCCGCACCGGTTTCCAGGCGTTCTACTACAGCCTGCGTACCGCGGCGCTGCCGTTCCTGTTCATCTTCAACACCGACCTGCTGCTGATCGATGTCTCGCTGCTTCAGGGCATCCTGATCTTCGTGGTGGCGACGGTGGCGATGCTGATCTTCGCCGCGGCGACCCAGGGCTTCATGATCGCCCGCAATCGCTGGTACGAGTCGCTGCTGCTGCTGCTGGTGGCCTTCACGCTGTTCCGCCCGGGCTTCTGGATGGACATGATCCATGATCCCTACCAGGACGTGCCGCCGGCGCAGTTCGTCGAGGCGCTGGGCAACGCGGACCCCGATTCCTCGCTGCGGATCCAGATCAGCGGCCTGGACGCCTACGGCGATCCGATGACCACCTACATGACCCTGCCGGTGCCGGACGGCGAGACCGGCGAGGATCGGCTGTCGAACCTGGGGCTGATGCTCAACGTCGAGGACGATCGTGCCGTGGTCGACATGGTGACCTACGGCAGCGAGGCGGCGAAGCTCGGCTTCGACTTCGACCAGGAGATCATCCAGGTGCAGGCGCCGGTGGATCGCTGGACCAAGGAGTGGATGTGGATTCCCGCCTTCCTGGTGCTGGCCCTGGTGGTGATGCTGCAGCGACGGCGCCGCGATCACGGCGGCAAGCCGGTCTCTGCCTGATGGAGGTGACCCATGTATAGCAAGATCCTGTTGCCGGTGGACCTCAACGAGGAGTCCTCCTGGACCAAGGCGCTGCCGACGGCGCTGGCGCTGTGCAAGAGTTTCGGTGCCTCGCTGCACGTGGTGACGGTGTTGCCGGACTATCGCATGCCGCTGGTGGGGGCCTATTTCCCCGAGAACTTCGCCGCCAAGGCCCATGAGGAGGTGACCAAGGCCCAGCACGAGTTCATCCAGCAGCACGTGCCGGATGACGTCCAGGTGCAGAGCGTGATCGTCGACGGCTCGCCCTGGGAGGCGATCATCAAGGCGGCCAGGAAGCTCGAGGTCGACCTGATCGTGATGGCGTCCCACAACAAGCGCAAGTTCGCCGATTACGTGCTGGGCCCCAACGCCGAGCATGTGGTGCACCACAGCAAGATGTCGGTGATGATCGTGCGCTGACGCCCGCGCCCGGCGCCCGCGACGCCCACGTCCCCGCCCGGGGGGCGTGGGCGTCGTCGTTTCACCGCTCGGGTTTTGCCACCCGGCGGCATGATCCGAATCACGGCGGGGGCGCGGGGGAACGGCTAGAGTAACCAGTGACGGGGCGTGATGCCGGGCCTGGAATCGCTGGCGACCGCCCGTCCTGCCCGGCGAGTCCGGGACTTCAGCGTCGGCAAACGGGGGTGTCACCATGTGTGCAGCAGCCACGAAGAGCGGCGGTAAGGAGGGTTCTCGGGTGCGAATCCGCATTCGGTCGGTCGGCATGGACAAGCCGCGAATCTGGCTGGCCGAAGGCGTCGCGGACTTTCGACGCGCCACGGCGGTCAGCCTGGCCTACGGGCTGTTCTGGGTGGGGCTGAGCATCGCCATCACCGCCGGGGCCTTCGTGCTGGGGCTATGGCACTGGCTGCTGCCGCTGATCGCCGGCTTCATGTTCCTTGGCCCGCTGGTGGCGGTGGGCTCCTACGGCATCAGCCGGTCGCTGGAGGCCGGGCGCGAGCCGACCCTCGGCGACGCCTTCGGGGCCTGGACCGGCCATGTCGGATCGCTGGCGATGATGGGCGTGATGATGATGATCTTCTTCCTCGCCTGGATTCGTCTCGCCACCCTGCTGTTCGCGCTGTTCTTCGGCCTCGGCGCGCCCGACCCGGCGACCCTCTATGCGACGCTGCTGACCACCCCGGAGGGGCTCGGCATGCTGGCCGTGGGCACGGCGGTCGGGGCGCTGCTGGCCTTCGGCGCCTTCGCCATCAGCGTGGTGGCGATTCCGACCCTGATGGATCAGGACCTGACCTTCATGGAGGGCATCGAGGCCAGCATCCGTGCGGTGGCCTCCAACCTGCGCCCGATGATGCTGTGGGCCGCCATCATCACCGGCTGCGTGATGGTCGGCGTGGCCACCTTCTACATCGGCCTGGCGCTGATCCTGCCGGTGCTCGGCCATGCCAGCTGGCATGCCTACGAGGACCTGGTACGGATCGAGCTCGTGGAGGGGGACGAGGCGGCCTGACGCCGCCCGTGCCCGGGGCAGTGCGTGCCGGGGCGGGGTGGGTGCCGGCGCCTGACGGCGTGGCGGGATTCGCGTAATCTTGGCGCCGAGACCGTAAAACCGGAGCCCCGACATGCGCCTTCGACGCCTGCTGCCATTGATCCTGGCCCTATCCTGGAGCCTGGTGGCGACCGCCGCCGAATCCCTGCCCGAGCCCGAGGGGTGCGTGATGCTGACCGTCAGCGGTGACATCTCGCGCACCAACGGCGACGGCGAGGCGCGCTTCGACCGGGCCATGCTCGAGGCGCTGCCGTCGCGCACCATCGAGACCCATACTCCCTGGCACGAGGACTCGGCCCGCTACGCGGGGCCGCTCGGCGAGGCGCTTCTCGAGGCGGTGGGGGCCCGGGGCGACGAGGCCCGGGTGATGGCGCTCAACGGCTTCGAGGCCGAGGTGCCGGTCAGCGACTTCAGCCGCTACGGCGTCATCCTGGCGATGACGCGTGACGGCGAACCCATGCCGATCCGCCGCCTGGGCCCGCTGTTCGTGCTCTATCCCTTCGATGAACGCCCCGAACTGCGCAACGAGGAAATCCGCTTTCGCTCGGTCTGGCAGGTGGCGCGCATCGAGATCCACTGACCGACGAGGAGCCGCCCGGTGCGCCATTCTCCGCTGCGCCTGAAGCTCGGCGTCGTCGCGGCCCTGCTGCTGTTCGTCGCCGCCATCCTGATGGTCGGACTGGTCGCCTGGCGCCAGGACAGCCTGGTGTGGCGGGTCGGCGGCGACACCGTCTGGCACGCCTACAAGCTGGATCGTGACGCCGTCGAGCTGCGCAGCTATCTGGCCCTGAGCGACGCCGATCCCGAGGCGCTCGATGAAGCGCGACTGCGCTTCGAGCTGCTCTACAGCCGGCTGATGCTGCTGCGCGGCGGCAAGATCGCCGCGCTGATCGAGCGCATTCCCGCCTCCGACCGCCTGGTCGACGAGATCGAGCAGCAGCTGCAGGCACTGGATACGCGGCTGCAGGCCCTCGACGCCCTGGGTCCCGTCGCGCGTCAGGACCTGATCGAACACCTGGGCCGTATCAGTCAGCCTGCCGAACGCCTGATCATCACCCTCAACAGCCACCTGGCGAGCGTGTCGACCCACGAGCGCGATCGCCTGCAGTGGCTCTATGGCCTGCTGCTGGCGCTGATCCTGGGCATGAGCGTGGCGGCGATGCTGGTGGTCGCCTTCCTGATCCGCGAGGCCCGCGACAACGCCGCCGCACGTAGCGCGCTGGAATCGCTCAGCCGCGAGCTGGAGGCCACGGCCCGGCGCGCCGAGTCGGCCAGCCAGGCCAAGTCGGAGTTCCTGGCCACCGTCAGCCACGAGATCCGCACCCCGCTCAACGGCGTGATCGGCATGAGCGACCTGCTGGTGGAGCAGCCGCTGCCAGAGCGTGCCCGCCACTATGCCGATACCATCCACGAGAGCGCCGGTCGCCTGATGGAGCTGATCAACGACATCCTGGACTTCTCCAAGATCGAGGCCGGCCGCCTGGAGCTCGAGCATCGCGCCCTGGCGCTGTCCGAGCTCGTCGAGGGCGCGGTCTCGCTGTTCCGCCCCCACGCCGAGGCTCGGGGCCTGCGGCTCGAGTGTGGCCTCGATACGACGCTGCCGGCCCACGTCATCAGCGATGCCGGGCGGCTGCGCCAGGTGCTGCTGAACCTGCTGTCCAACGCCGTGAAGTTCACCGATAGCGGCGCGGTGCGCGTGGAGGCGACACGTGACGACGAGGGGCGGCTGTGTTTCGCGGTGAGCGATACCGGCTGCGGCATCACGGCCGAACAGCAGGCGCGCCTGTTCGAACCCTTTCGCCAGGGCGATCCCGGCACGGCGCGCCGCTTCGGCGGCAGCGGCCTGGGGCTGGCGATCAGCAAGCGGCTGGTCGAGGCGCTCGGCGGCGAGATCGGCATCGACAGCCGGCCGGGCGAGGGCAGCCGCTGCTGGTTCCGGGTGCCGCTGATCGAGGCGGCGGCCCCCTCGGTCGAGCCGGCGGCCGCGTGGCCCATGGACACCGCCTCGCTGTGCGAGGCCCGCCTGCTGGTGGTCGAGGACAATCCGGTCAATCAGCAGGTGGCAATGGCCATGCTCACCAAGCTCGGCTGTCGCGCCAGCCTGGCGAGCTCCGGCGCCGAGGCCCTGGCCAGCATCGACCGGGAGCGCTTCGATCTGGTGTTCATGGACGTGCAGATGCCGGACATGGACGGCCTGGAGGTCACCCGGCGCATCCGCTCCCGCGGCGGCTGGCTGGCCGACATGCCGATCGTGGCGATGACCGCGGGTGGCCCGCTGGGCGACCAGGCGCGCTGCCTGGCGGCGGGCATGAACGGCTATCTGGCCAAGCCGCTGCTGCAGGCCTCGCTGCTCAAGGTGCTGCATCGTCACCTGGCCGGCCGCGATGCCTGGCCGTGGCCGGCCAGGCCGGCGCCCGACGCCGCGCCCGCCACGGCGGAGCCGATCCTGGACGAGGAGGTGATGGCGGCGCTGCGCGACAGCCTGGACGCCGAGGCCCTGACGACGCTGGTGGCGCGCTATCGTCAGGACGCCGCGGACCGCCTCGCGGCGCTGGACGTGGCGTTCGAGGCCGGCGAAGCGGAGCGGGTGCAGCATCTGGCCCATCAGCTCAAGGGCGAGTCGGCCACCCTCGGCGCCGTGCGGGTCGCGGCGCTGGCCGCGCGGCTCGAGCATGCCGCCCGCGACGCCGCCCTGGACGGCGAGGACGCCACCCTGGCCGCGCTGCGCCAGCGGCTGGACGAGGCCCTGGTGGCACTCGACGGCGAGGTCGCGGCGACCTGAGGCCGGCCTCATCGCCATGAACCGGGCCGGGCCTCATGCCAACCGCGCATTGTGGGCCGGGGCGGTGCCCGCCTACACTGCGCCCATCCCGTCCTCGCGAGGCTGCCATGTTCGACGCCCCCGGTTCTTCTTCCCCGACGGCCTCGCCGCGCACGGCCGCCAGCGACAGCCTCGACCCCGAGCGGGCCGCCGCCGAGCTGGCCGAGGCGCTGGCCGGCCCCGGGCTCGGCTTCGTGCTGTTCTTCTGCAGCGCCGACTACCCCCTGGCGGCGCTCGGCGAGGCGCTGGAGCGAGCCTTCGCCCCCGTGCCCCTGGCCGGCTGCACCACCGCCGGCGAGATCACCCCGGCGGGCTACGGTCGGGGCTGCATCGTGGCCATCGGCTTCGATCGCGACGACTTCGCCATCGGCTGTGCGCGGGTCGCCGATCTCGAGGCCTTCGCGCTGCCCCAGGCGCAGCGACTGGTCGACGGCCTGCTCGCCGACTGCCGGCGCCGGGCGCCCGACGCCGAGGCGCGCCCCTTCGTGCTGACCCTGCTCGACGGCCTCTCCAGCAGCGAGGAGCAGGTGCTCTCGACCCTCGAGGCCGCGCTCGGCGGCATTCCCAACTTCGGCGGCTCGGCCGGCGACGACAACCGCCTGAGCCACACCCACGTCTACGCCGAGGGCGGCTTCCACGACGCCTCGGCGGTGGTGGTCATGATCGCCAGCCGCCGGCCCTTCGAGGTCTTCACCACCCATCATCTGCGCCCGCGCCGGGAGAAGCTGGTGGTCACCGCGGTGGACCGCGAGCGGCGGCGGGTGCTGGAGCTTAACGCCGCGCCCGCCGCCGAGGAATACGCGCGCCTGGTGGGGCGGCCGGTGGCGGCGCTGGACGCCGGCGTGTTCGCCCGCCACCCGCTGGCGGTGCGCATCGGCGAGGACCACTACGTGCGCTCGATCCAGCGGGTCGACGATGACGGCGGGCTGCGCTTCTACTGCGCGGTGGAGAACGGCATCGTGCTCACCGCCATGGAGCCGGCGCCGATGCTCGAGGAGCTGGCCGGTGTGCTGGACGGCCTGGGGCGTCGCCTCGGCCCGCCGGCGCTGATCCTCGGCTGCGACTGCTTCCTGCGGCGCCTGGAGCTGGAGGCCCTCGGCCGGGTCGAGGACGCCTCGCGGCTGCTGGCCGAGGCCCGGGTGGTGGGCTTCAACACCTACGGCGAGCAGCACCAGGGACGGCACATCAACCAGACCTTCACGGGGGTGGCGATTGGATCTCGGGGCTGAGCGGCCGGACATCGAGCCCGACACCGAGCGCGAGCGGGCGCTGGCGGAGGAGAACGCGCGGCTGCGGCGCATCTGTGGCGCGCTGATCGAGCGGGTGGAATCCGCCGGCATGGCCGACGGCGCGCCCTACGGCGCCTTCGAGCACGCCGTGCTGCTCGCCGAGCAGGTGCGCGAGCGCACCGACAGCCTGCATCGCACCCTCGAGGCGCTGGAGGAGGCCCGGGCCGAGGCCGAGGCGGCCAACCGCTCCAAGACCCGCTTCCTGGCCGCCGTGAGCCACGACCTGCTGCAGCCGCTCAACGCCGCGCGGCTGTTCGCCAGCGCCCTGGAGGACCAGGCGCTGCCCGAGGCGGCGGCGCGTCAGGTCGGCCATATCGGTCGTTCGCTCAGGGACGTGGAGTCGCTGCTCGGCACCCTGGTGGACATCTCGCGGCTGGACGCGGGCGTGCTGACCCCGGACATCGCGGCCTTCCCGGTGGCCGAGCTGCTCGACGTGATCGCCGAGGAATTCCGCCAGCTGGCCGGCGCCCGCGGGCTCGAGTTCCGCTACGTGCCGAGCGAGGCGGTGGTCCGCTCCGACCTGGCGCTGCTGGCCCGGGTGGTGCGCAACTTCCTGACCAACGCGGTGCGCTACACCGAGCGCGGCCGGCTGCTGCTGGGCTGCCGGCGCCGTCCCGACGGCCTCGAGATCCTGGTCGGCGATACCGGACCCGGGATCGACGAGGCCCAGCAGCAGGCGATCTTCCTCGAGTTCCGCCGCGCCGTGACCGAGCCGGCCGAGGCCGATCGCGGCCTGGGGCTGGGGCTCGCCATCGTCGATCGCATCGCCACCATGCTCGACCATCCGCTGCACCTGGCCTCGCGGCCGGGGCGCGGGGCGCTGTTCTCGATCCGGGTGCCCTACGGCCGGCGCATCGAGACGCCGCCGGCGGAGGCGCCGCCGGGCATGCATGATCTGTCCGGGGCGCGAATCTGGGTGCTCGACGACGACCCGGCGATCCTCGAGGGCATGGCGGCGCTGCTGGAGGGCTGGGGCTGCCGGGTGCGCTGCGCGGCCACGCCGGCGGCGCTGGAGGCGGTGAGCCGCCGCGAGCGCGCCGACCTGCTGCTGGTCGACTATCACCTGGCGCCGGGCGGCCCCGACGGGCTCAGCGTGGCGGATCGGCTGCGCCGGTGGCATCCCGGGCTCGGTGTGGTGGTGATCACCGCCAGCCACGACGGCGAGCTCAAGCAGCGGGCGAGGGAGCGCGGCTACGACTGCCTGCTCAAGCCGGTGAAGCCGCTGCGGCTGAGGCTGTTGATCGCCAACCGGCTGGAGGCGGGCAGCGCCTAGGCGTTCCAGGCATCGCCTAGTCGTGGTGCCGGGCCGCGGGCGACAGGCGCGCCAGCCGGGCGGCCAGCTCGCCCTGGTCGGCGGCCAGGATGGCCTGCACCCGGCTGCCGACGTTGAGCTTGCGCAGGATCGCCGAGACGTGGGTCTTGACCGTGGTCTCGGCGATGTCGAGGTCACGGGCGATCACCTTGTTGGCGTCGCCCCGGGCGAGGCGGGCGAGCACCTCGAGCTGCTTGTCGGTGAGGCTGTCCAGCGGCGAGGGCGCCTTCGGGGCGGTGGGCGCGGCGAAGGCGTCGTGATCGTCCGCGGTTGGGGCCGGCGGTCGGCGCATGATGTCCGGCGGCAGGTAGATCTGGCCGCTCAGCACCTGACGCAGCGCCTCGAGCATCGCGCGCCGCGGCGTCGACTTGGGAATGTAGCCCACCGCGCCCAGGGCGATGGACTCGAGGATCAGGTTGCGTTCGCGCTCGGCGGAGACCACCACCACCGGCAGCGCCGGGCAGGCCTCGCGCAGCCGTTCCAGCCCGGCCAGCCCCGCGGCGTCGGGCAGGCCCAGATCGAGCAGCAGCAGGTCGATGTCCTCCTCTTCCTCGGCGATGCCCTTGAGGGCGTCTTCGAGGCTGCCGGCCTCGAGCAGCCGGCAGCTGGGCAGGCCGGCGCGGATCGCCGCGCCGATCGCCTCGCGAAACAGCGGGTGGTCGTCGGCCACCATCAGGGTATTCATGCGGGACTCCTTGGATCGCTCGGCCGCCTGCCTGTCATGCCTCCGGGTCTCCTACCGAAGGAGGAGGCGCTCTCCTGCCATCGCAGTATGTCTCAGACGCCGGGGCTGGCCAAGACTGGGAGGGCACTCACATAACCACAACCGCTGGAGACACGCCATGATCTTCGCCAACCCCGGCAGCCCCGAGTCCGTGGTCAGCTTCGATGCGCGCTACGGCAACTATATCGGCGGCGAGTTCGTCCCGCCGGTCAAGGGCCAGTACTTCGACAACGTCAGCCCGGTCAACGGCAAGCCGTTCTGCGAGATTCCCCGCTCCACCGCCGAGGACATCGACAAGGCGCTGGACGCCGCCCACGCCGCCGCCCCGGCCTGGGGCAAGACCTCGGCCGCCGAGCGCGGCAATATCCTGCTCAAGATCGCCGATCGCATCGAGCAGAACCTGGAAGCGCTGGCCGTGGCCGAGACCTGGGACAACGGCAAGGCGGTGCGCGAGACGCTCAACGCCGACCTGCCGCTGGCGGTGGACCACTTCCGCTACTTCGCCGGCTGCATCCGCGCCCAGGAAGGCACCGCGGCGGACATCGACGCCAACACGGTGGCCTATCACTTCCACGAGCCGCTGGGTGTGGTGGGCCAGATCATCCCCTGGAACTTCCCCATCCTGATGGCGGTGTGGAAGCTGGCGCCGGCGCTGGCCGCGGGCAACTGCGTGGTGCTCAAGCCCGCCGAGCAGACCCCGGCCTCGATCCTCAAGCTGATGGAGCTGGTCGGCGACCTGCTGCCGCCGGGCGTGGTCAACGTGGTCAACGGCTACGGCGCCGAGGCCGGCCAGGCGCTGGCCACCAGCACCCGGATCGCCAAGATCGCCTTCACCGGCTCGACCCCGGTGGGCTCGCACATCCTCAAGTGTGCCGCCGAGAACATCATCCCCTCCACCGTGGAGCTGGGCGGCAAGTCGCCGAACATCTACTTCGCCGACATCATGAACGCCGAGCCCGAGTTCATCGACAAGGCCGCCGAGGGCCTGGTGCTGGCGTTCTTCAACCAGGGCGAGGTGTGCACCTGCCCGTCGCGGGCGCTGATCCAGGAGTCGATGTACGACGCCTTCATGGCCAAGGTGATGGAGAAGGTCGCGACCATCACCCGCGGCAATCCGCTGGATACCGACGTCAAGGTCGGCGCCCAGGCCTCCCAGGAGCAGTTCGACAAGATCATGTCCTACATGGACGTCGCCCGCGAGGAGGGCGCCGAGTTCCTGACCGGCGGCGACAAGGAGCGCTTCGATCCGGCCTATGACAGCGGCTATTACATCCAGCCGACCCTGCTCAAGGGCCACAACAAGATGCGCGTCTTCCAGGAGGAGATCTTCGGCCCGGTGGTGGCGGTGACCACCTTCAAGGACGAGGAGGAGGCGCTGGCCATCGCCAACGACACCGAGTTCGGCCTCGGCGCCGGGGTCTGGAGTCGCGACATGAACGTGGCCTTCCGCATGGGCCGCGGCATCCAGGCCGGCCGGGTGTGGACCAACTGCTACCACCAGTATCCGGCCCACGCCGCCTTCGGCGGCTACAAGAAGTCCGGCGTCGGCCGCGAGACCCACAAGGTCGCCCTCGAGCACTATCAGCAGACCAAGAACCTGCTGGTCAGCTACGACATCAACCCGCTGGGTTTCTTCTAGGCCCCCGGCGGCCGATCGCCGCGCCCGCGACATGGCGCCGTGATGGCGGCGGGTCCCGCCCCGGGCGCAGCCCGGGGCATTCCCCCCGACGCAGCCCGTCGCTCGATGGCGGCGGGCATCCCCCGTCCCGCAGGACAACGATAGACCATGAACGCCGCCGTGGGGCGGGTCGTCAGCAGGCCCCGAACGAGGCGGGGCGCGACGCGGGTCGCGCCCCGCTTTTTTTGGCCCCGTGCTGGCTCGGGCGAGGGCTTTTTCGGCCGTGCGGCACCGGCGTCAGGGAGACGCGGCCGCCTGCCAGGCCTGGGTGCCCCACAGCGGCACGCTGCTCAGGGCGTGCTTGAAGCTGCCGCTGCTCTCCTTGGTGGTGTAGGCCAGGTACAGCAGCGACTGGCTCTCGGCATCATAGATGCGGCGCAGCTTCAGGCTCTTGAACAGCACGCTCTGGGAGCGGCGGTAGAGCAGCTCGCCGGACGGCGAGGTATCGATGTCGGTAAGCATGTCCGCGGTGATCGGTCCGGTCTGGCGGCAGGCCAGGCTGGTGTCGGACGGATCGGCCAGGTCCAGGTCGGCGTCGATGTTGCTGAGATGGCAGGTCACGCCGGGAATCTTGGGATCGACGAGGCTCTCGATCTTGATGTCCTTGGTGGTGAACAGGCCCAGCGAGACGTCGCCGACCTCGTTGTCGTTGCCGCAGCCGGCGAGCCCCGCCAGGAGCAGGCCGATCAGGGGGGTACGCAGTGTCAACACGTCGCTATCCCCTCAGGCCCGGTCGCCGAACTGGCTCAGGTCCAGGGGGTGGCTGTGGCCGAGCCACATGGCGCCCTGGGTGTGATCGAAGAGATCGTCGTCGGTGCCGAGGTGGACCAGCACGTCCAGCGAGCCGCGGTTCAGCGCCAGCCAGGGGATGAAGGCGCCGAAGGTCTCGGGGGCGAAGGAGAGCTGGCAGCTCCACAGCGGATGGGGCCCCACCGGCCGCTCGTGGAAGCGCCCGACGCGGATCTCGAAGCGCGCGGCGGCGGCCTCGGCGATGCGGCGCGCCTCGGCCAGGCCGGCGGCGTCGCGGTAGTAGAGGTGGGCGTGGTAGTAGCGGATGCGGGTCGGGTCGGTGAGGGGCGGGATGTCGCTCATGACGGTCTCCTGGCTGGACACCGTCAGGGTAACCGTTGCGGGATGGCAACGCGAGGCGGCTCTACCCGGGACCCGGGCCGGACGCGGGCGTCATCGACCTCGCTCCTGTGGGCGGACCACACACGACGACGGCGACCCGAGGGTCGCCGTCGTCAGGGCACGGAGCGTCAGGCTCAGGCCGGATTGAGGTCCTGGGGCGGCTCGCCCACGGAGCCCGGCATCGCCTGGACGTTGGCGTTTTCCTGACCGGCGCGGGCCAGGAAGTAGATGTGGCTCTCGTACTCGGTGACCACGTTGTGGATCACCTGGGCGCGGCTGTAGCCGTTGAGATCCTGCTCCAGGCCGCCCTCGTTGAGGTAGACGTCGAAGCGCACGTAGTAGTCGTCGTCCACCGGCAGGAAGCTCGGGGTGCGCAGGCGGTGGGCCCGCACCTGGTAGACGAAGCTGGCGGCGTCGTCGAAGTCCACCTGCAGGGTCAGCTGACGCAGCGGTTCGCCCTCGACCTCTTCCTCGGTCACCGTGGCCGGCTGGCCGCGACGCTCGAGCTCCTCGGCGAACTGGTTCAGCGCCGGCCGGATGGCGTGCTCGAGGGTGGCGGCGGCGCCGGCGCGGTTGGAGGTGTCCAGCGCCCGGTCGAGGCGCTCGCGCCAGTCGCCCTGGATGCCGGTGCCGCCGATCTGGCGACGGGTGTCGGCCTTGGTGCACTCCAGCTTCAGGGCGCGGCTCATGCCGGCCATGATGGCGAAGATCACCAGCGAGAAGGGCAGGGCGGTGATCACCACCGCGCTCTGCAGCGCCGAGAGGCCGCCGGCCATCAGCAGGGCCACGGTCACCAGGCCGATGGTGGCCGACCAGAACACGCGCAGGCGGATCGGGGCGTCGTGGTTCACGTCCGACAGGATGGAGGTGAAGTTCGCCAGCACCAGCGCGCCGGAGTCGGCGGAGGTGACGAAGAACACGATGCCGAGGATGGTCACCACCGAGGCGGTGATGCCGATGTAGGGATACTGCTCGAGGAAGGTGTAGATGGTGGTCTGAGGCGCATTCAGCGCCTGCTCGCCCAGTTCGACGAGGCCCTGGTTGGCGACCATCTCGATGCCGCTGTTACCGAAGATCGACATCCAGGCCATCATGAAGCCGAGCGGCAGCAGCAGGGCGCCAAGCACGAACTCGCGGATGGTGCGGCCGCGCGAGATGCGGGCCAGGAACAGGCCGACGAAGGGCGTCCAGGCGATCCACCAGCCCCAGAAGAAGATGGTCCACCAGCCCTTCCACTGTTGGGCATCCTCGCCGGCGAAGGCGTAGGTGTCGAAGCTCTTGCCGATGAAGCCGCTCAGGTAGTCGCCGGCGTTGAGCACCATGGCGTCGAGCAGGTGCAGGGTGTTGCCGGCGAACAGCACGAACAGCAGCAGCGCCACGGCCAGCGCCATGTTGAACTCGGACAGCCGGCGGATGCCCTTCTCGACCCCGGTGATCACCGAGATGGTGGCCAGGATCATCACCAGTACGATCAGCACCACCTGAGTCGTCAGGCTCTCGGGCACGCCGAACATGAAGGTCAGGCCGTAGTTCAGCTGCATCACGCCGATGCCGAGGCTGGTGGCGATGCCGAACACGGTAGAGATCACCGCGGTGATGTCCACGGCGTTGCCGATCGGGCCGTTGATGCGCTTGCCGAGCAGCGGGTAGAGGGCGCTGCGGATGGCCAGCGGCAGGCGATGACGATAGCTGAAGTAGGCCAGCGCCATGCCCATCAGCACGTACATGCCCCAGCCGGACAGGCCCCAGTGGAGGAAGGTCTGAGGCACGGCGGCGCGCATGGCCGCGGCGCTCTCCGGCGCCATGTCCGGCGGCGCCAGGTAGTGCGACAGCGGCTCGGCCACGCAGAAGAACAGCAGGTCGATGCCGATGCCCGCGGCGAACAGCATCGAGGCCCAGGACAGCAGCGAGAACTCGGGCCGGGCGTGGTCCGGGCCGAGTCGGATGTTGCCGACGCGGGAGCAGCCGATGGCGATCACGAAGACCAGGTAGACCACGGCGGCCAGCAGGTAGTACCAGCCGAAGGTGTCGCTCACCCAGGCCAGGGCGGCGTCGAAAAAGGCGCCGGCCTCCTCGGTGAACGTCATGGTCAGCACCAGGAAGATCAGGATGCCTGCCACGCTGCCGTGAAAGACGGTGCGATTGATGCGATCTCGTCGCTCGGGATGGGCGGTGTTATCCGACATTCGCAAATGACTCCTGTCGCGGGGGCGACTTCTTTTTTTGAATGAACGTTCAAATAAAATACGCACATCCCCCGGCGCCTGCAACAGCAAGGCGCCCAAGGCGAAGTATTCTTTACCTTCCGGGCACGAAAACGCCCGACCAGTGGCCGGGCGTGAGTGGAGTATAACGTTTTGAAATTTAGGCGTTATTCGGCAGCGTGCTCGGCCTGGTCGGGACCGCCGTGCGGGCCCGGCTTGCCGTGATGGCCGCGCTCGCCACGATGGCCGTGACCGTCATGGGGCGGGCGCATGGCCTGCTCCAGCTCGCCGATCTGTTCCTCGCTCAGCAGCTCGGCCAAGGCATCGTGGTGCTGGTCGCGCATCGCCTTCCAGGCCTGGCGGCGTTCGTCGCGGGAGTCGAACGACTGGGCCTTCAGCGCCTGGGCATCCTCCATGAAGGCGTGGCGCAGCTCGTCCAGCGACTGGCGGGTCTCGCCGTCGAGGTCCCAGCCGTCGACCACCGCGTCGATGCGTGCCTCGATGGCGTCTCGCCGCTCGGCGCGATGCTCCTGGTGAATCTCCTGGCGGGCTTCGTCCAGCGCGGCGCGCTGCTCATCGTCGAGGATTTCGTCGATCTGCTCGCGGTAGTCGTGGCGCAGTTCGCGCATGGCCTCGCGATGTTCCTGCTCGGCCTCGGCGAGCTCGTCACGGGTCTCGGCGTCGATGCCGGCGCGGTCGAACAGTGCCTCGCGCTGCTCGGCGTGGAAGCCGTCCGGCTGGGGCTGGCCATGGGGGCCGCCCTGGCCGGCGTTGGCCGTGAACGCCAGCGGCGCGATGGCGGCGGCGAGCAGGGCGGGGGCGAACAGCGTGCGGGTCAGGTTGGTCTTTTTCATCTCGGGCAATCCTCTTTGGCCGCGAATGGACGCCTTCACTGTCGCCCCTGGGCGTGCAAGCGGTTTGCAGTCAGCGTGCAAACATCGAGGACGCTGCCCGGGAATCATTCCTCCGGCTGGTACTTGTAGCCCACGCCGTAGACCGAGCGGATGATCTCGCGCTCGGGCCAGACCTCGGCGATCTTCTTGCGCAGCTTCTTGATGTGGCTGTCCACGGTGCGCTCGGAGACGATGCGATGGTCGCGGTACATGTGATCCATCAGCTGCTCGCGGGAGAAGATGCGCCCCGGGGAGTGCATCATCACCCGCAGCAGCTGGAACTCCACCGCGGTCAGCGCCAGGTCGTGGCCGTCGGCCAGCGCTCGCCAGCCCTCGTCGTCGAGGCTCAGCTGGGCCTCCTCCGGTGCCTCCTCCGGCGCCGCGGTGGCGGCGCGGCTGCGGCGCAGCACGGCCCGGGCCCGGGCCACCACCTCGCGGGGGCTGAACGGCTTGCAGATGTAGTCGTCGGCGCCGAGCTCCAGGCCCAGCAGGCGGTCGACCTCCTCGACCCGGGCGGTGAGCATGATGATCGCTACCCCGGGCCAGCGCTGGCGGATCTCGCGGCACAGGGTCAGGCCGTCGGTGCCGGGCAGCATGAGGTCCAGCAGCACCAGCTCGGGCAGCGCCTCGCGCTCCTCCAGCCAGGGCATCACGGCGTCGCCGTGCTCCAGGTGATGCGGCGCGAAGCCGCTGCCCGTCAGGTAGTCGGCCACCAGGCGGGCGATCTTGGGTTCGTCCTCGACGATCAGGACGGTATCGGTCGCGAGTTCCGTTGTGCTCATGCGTCTTCCTCCCTGAGCTGATGATCGGCGATGGCGGGGAAGGTCAGGGTCCAGCATAGCCCGTCGAGCGACGAGGCACTGGGGGTCATCTCGGCGCCGTGGGCGCGCGCCAGGGCCATGGCGATGGAGAGGCCCAGGCCGCTGCCGCCGCTGGCGCGATTGCGCGAGCCCTCGACCCGGTAGAGGCGCTCGGTGAGCCGCGGCATCTCCGCCTCGGGCACGCCGGGCGCGCTGTCTTCCCAGCACAGCCGGTAATGGTCGCCTGTTTGCGTGAGTGTGACCCGCAGCCGTCCTGGCGTGTGGGTGTAGGCGCAGGTGTTGTCGAGCAGGTTCGTCCACAGCTGGCGCAGGCGCTGGGTGTCGCCGCGGATCCAGGCCGGACCTTCGATGTCGGTCTCGAGCGTGATGTCGGCATCATGCAGCCAGGTGCCGGCCTCGTCGAGGCGATCGCCCAGGCTGGCGGCCAGGTCCAGCGGTGCCAGTTGCACCTCCAGGGCACCGGCATCGCTCTGGGACAGCAGCCGCAGGTCGGCCACCAGGCGCTCCAGCTGGTCGACCTCCTGGCCCAGCGAGCCGAGGCTGTCCAGGTCCAGCGGGCGGATGCCGTCCTGCATCGCCTCGATCTCGCCGCGCAGCACGGCGAGCGGGGTGCGCAGCTCGTGGGCGATGTCCGAGACCCAGCGGCTGCGCGCCTCGCGGCTGGCCTCGAGGGTGGCCGCCAGCACGTTGAAGTCCCGCGCCAGGCTCGATAGCTCGTCGCGGCCGCGCTCGGGCAGGCGGATGCTGTAGTCGCCCTCGGTGAGCCGGCGGGTGGCCAGCGTCATGCCGCGGGCGCGGCGCCCCAGCCACCAGGACAGCCCGCCGGCGAGCAGCAGCGAGGCCAGCCCCAGGGCGGCGACGATGATCGCCAGGTTGCGCTGCTGCTGGGTGAGGAAGAGGCGGTCCATGCGCGCCATCAGCTGCTGCGGCGGGCGGTAGCCCAGGGTGCCGACGCGCTCGCCGTCGCTGACGATGGTCAGCCAGCGCAGCTCCGCGGCCTCCAGGTCGTTGTCCGGCGGCAGGCCGATCACCGGCAGGCCGTTGGCGTCGTGGAGCACGAAGTCCTTGGGATCACCGAGGCGTCGCTCGAGCCCCTCCGGCGGTGCCTCGCCGGGCCACAGCTGGCGCCGTACCAGATGGTGCCAGGCCCGCGGCGACTGCCGCAGCCACTGCCAGTCGCCGCGCCGGGCCCACTCGTCGGCGAGCCCGGTGGCCAGGGTCTCGGCGCGATGGGTCTGGGTGCGGTCCAGGTACTCGATGAAGCCCTGGTCGAGGCTCCTCGACACGGCGATGAAGACCAGCCCCGAGATGGCGACGTTGACGATCAGGATGATCGCGAACAGCTTGATGCCGAGTCGGGACACGGCCGGGTTCAGGGCGTGGCGAAGGGACATGGCACGGGCTCTCGATTGAACGGGCAAAGTGCCCTAGCGTAGCGCACCGGGTCACCGGGAGGATGCAATTCCGGTGCAAGTCCGCTCTGGCTCAGGGACAGGTTTCGCCGATCAGCAGCTCGGTGCCGAGCAGGCGGGGCGTGGCCGGCTCAAGCCCCAGCACCATGCGGGCCGCGATGCGCCCCTTCTCGACGCTGTCCTGGCGCACCGTGGTCAGTCGCGGCGAGCGGTACTGGCCCTCGGCGATGCCGTCGAAGCCGGTGATGCGCAGGTCCTCGGGAATGCGCAGGCCACGCCGCTCGGCCAGGGTCAGTACCGTCAGGGCGATGCGGTCGGACATGCACAGCAGCAGGTCGGGACGCTCCTCGTCGGGAAGATCGAGGATTCCCTCGATCACCGGCGTACAGACCTCGTGGGTGTTCTCCTCCACGTTCCACATCGGTACCGCCGCGGCGTCGGTCCCGTGCTCGTCGAAGGCCCGATAGAAGCCGTCCAGGCGAGCGCGGGTGATGGTCCGACTGGCCGACAGCAGGGTCTGTCCGGGGCCGATGCGGCCGTTGCAGGCCTGTTCGGTGAGGCGCAGGTTGATGATGCCGGCACGACGCGGTGGCGTCCTCAGCGCATGGCAGGCGATGGCGTGGGCCGCGGGTTCGTTATCCACGTGGACGCTGGCCTGGCCCGAGATGTCGAAGTCCACCGCGACCTGAGGGTGCTGCGAGGGCAGGTCGTCGAGCAGCGAGGGGCTGGGCATCAGGCCGTAGACGATGAAACCGTCGGCGATGCTGGCCGAGCCCGGCATTCTATCGTTCGTCTGGCGCCCGGATAGCAGCAGAAGAGTGTGGCCGTGGGCGTCCAGCACCTCGGCGATGCCCGACAGCAGTTCGCTGGCCACCGCATCGTTCAGGCTGTAGGCCAGGCTATCGGCGAGCAGTACCGCGACGATCTGCGAGCGGCCGGTACGCAGGCTGCGGGCCTTGGCGTCGGGGCCGCGATAGCCCAGCCGGCGGGCCTCGGCGAGGATCCGTTCGCGCAGGTCGTGAGACAGCTGGTCCGGGCGGTTGAAGGCGTTGGACACGCTGGCCGTGGACACGCCGAGGTGTTGGGCCAGCTCCTTCAGGGTGATGCGGCGTGACGAAGACACGGAATGGCTCGCTTCTCTGGCGGCGATACGGGGTCGCCTCTGCCTCGATTTAGTCAGGCGCCATCCTAGCCGCCCCTGCCGGCGATGAACAGTGACCGAGGGCCGCTTCATCGGCGGTATGCCCGCCCGTGCCGTGGCGCGGGCGGGGCGCCGGACAAGAAACTACAGGATCGGCGGCGGGCAGGGTGGAGCGCGCCGCGCGAGGAGGGCGTCCGAGGCCAGCGTTACAGCGTCAGCAGGAACAGGATCAGCGGCGGCGAGAGCAGCGAGAGGATAAAGCCCGAGACCACCGCCACCGGCACGCAGTTGACGCCGCCGTGCTGCTGGATCACCGGCAGGGTGAAGTCCATGGAGGTGGCGCCGCCGTAGCCGATGGCCAGCGCCGGGTGACGGCCGATCACCAGCGGGATCAGCACGAAGGCCAGCAGCTCGCGGCCCAGGTCGTTGAAGAAGGCCACGCCGCCCAGCAGCGGCCCCAGCGCGTCGCCGATCAGGATGCCCGACAGCGAGTACCAGCCGAAGCCGGCGGCCATGGCCAGGCCCTCGTTCCAGGAGAGGTCGAGCAGCGGGGCGGCGACCAGCCCGCCGATCAGCGAGCTGGCCCCCAGGGTCACGGCGATGGCCAGCCCGTGGCGGTTGAGCAGGATCTGCCTGAGCGGCATGCCGGAGTTCCTGAGCTGGCAGCCGATCAGCACCAGCAGGGCGTAGAGCACCCATTCCGACAGGCGCTCGGCCCAGGCGAAGGGCGCCTCGGCGCCGCCGAACAGAACATGGATCAGAAGGCCGAGCACGATGCCGGCGAACACCACCCCGACCAGCGCCAGCGAGCCGGCCATGGCGGCCAGCTTGCTGGTCGGCGCGCCGGCCACCGCCTGGCTCGAGTCCACGGCCAGGCGCAGCCGCCGCGACAGCCAGCCCAGGGCGACGAGGTTGAAGGCCGAGGTCACGCCGAGCAGCGCAAGCGCCTGGCCGCCCATGCGCGAGAACTGGCCGCCGAGGTCGTCGAGCCCGGCCAGGCTCACGCCCATCAGCAGCAGGATGGCGTAGATCGCGGCGCTGACGCCGCGGTTGATCGCCGCCATGACGGCGTCGCGACGCACCCGGACCAGATAGCCGAGGATCAGCGGCAGCAGGACGATCAGCAGTCCGGTGAGCATGCGAGAGTTCCTTCCCTGATTCTTTCCCGTTCGGGCCGTCGGCGACGGCCAAAACCGGTCACTCTAGCAGCTTGTTGGCGCCGGGGCAGCGGCCTCAGTCGTCGTCGAGCCGGGTCAGCGACAGGCGGCTCTTGCGCTCGCCGTCGCGGTAGTAGGCCATGCCCAGCAGCAGGCCCGGGCGCCGGGCATCGAAGGTGATCTCCATGCGGCGGTCGTCCTCGTCGGGTTCGGCCAGCGTCACCCGCACCGCCTCGAAGCGCCCCGTCGGCAGGGTCACGGGCGCGCGGTCCAGCACCCGATAGTCGAGCCGTTCCTCGCGGCCGCGGTGGTCGCGATAGCGCAGCCGGCCCCGGTCGTCGGCGTCGTCGATGACGCGGCGGGCCAGCGCCACCAGGGCGCTCTGGCGATCGGGCAGCGGGGCCAGATCGTCCCGCTCCAGCGAGTAGGCGCGGCTGATGCCCAGCAGCGAGTAGCCGGCGGCGTAGTGCAGCGAGCTGACCCGCTCGTCGTCGAGCCGGAAGCGGCCCCATTCGTGGCCCTTGGCGCCGGGCAGGCTGGCGCGCATCTCGCTCTGCCAGTGGTCGGCCCGCTGCGACAGTCGGTGGTCGATATCGATGTCCGGCCAGCCCGAGACCTCCAGGTGGTAGCGGGCGTCGAAGGGCTGGGGTGCGGTGGCGGCCAGGCTCGGCAGGGCCGTGATCAACAGCGCCAGGCCCAGCAGCCGGGCGCGGCGCGGCGGGCGAAACGTCATCGGGAATTCCTCGCGGGAAAGAACATCGGGGTGACTCGATTGAGAGGGCGCGGCGGCCGCCGGGTTCCCCGTCGGGCATGCTCGACGGTGATCTCGTTGACGCCTCGCTGGCATGGCCGCGTCATCCATGAGCGGTTAGGCTGGCGGGGCAGGCTCCCATTTTCGTCTTTCACAGGAGGTGTTGTCATGGCCAGACTGCTGCTTATCGCCGGCGACTTCGTCGAGGACTACGAGATCATGGTGCCGTTCCAGGCCCTGCAGGCCATGGGCCACCGGGTGGACGCGGTGTGCCCCGAGAAGCGCGAGGGCGACAGCATCCGCACCGCCATCCACGACTTCGAGGGCGACCAGACCTACACCGAGAAGCCGGGGCACAACTTCACCCTCAACGCCACCTTCGCCGAGGTCGCCGCCGGCGACTACGACGCACTGGTGATTCCCGGCGGCCGGGCGCCGGAGTACCTGCGCCTGGACGAGCGGGTGCTGGAGCTGGTGCGCCACTTCTTCGACGCCGACAAGCCGGTGGCCGCCATCTGCCACGGTGCCCAGCTGCTGGCCGCCGCGGTGTCGCTGGCCGACTACCGGGTCTCGGCCTATCCCGCCTGCGCCCCGGAGGTGCACCTGGCCGGCGGCGACTACGCCGAGATCGGCATGGACGAGGCCATCGTCAGCGGCAAGCTGGTGACCGCCCCGGCCTGGCCGGCGCATCCGGCCTGGCTGGCGCGCTTCAACGAGCTGCTGTAAGGCGGCGCCGCCCCCGGCAAGGACGTCAGGGTGCCTCGTCGACCCGGCGGAAGACTGGCTGGCGCCCGGGCCGATGGATCCCGCCGGGGGAGTGCTTGAGCTTCTGCCCGGCACATGCGTCCCGCCTGCAGGACAGCTCGTCGACGCTCGGCGGGCCGATATGGCATGGCGCGCCCCTCACGGCATGACCGTGGCGCCGGCCCCGTCGAAGGCGGCACGGCAGTCGGCCACGGCCTGCGGGTCCACCGCCGCGCTGAGCGATTCGAGCAGCAGGGTCTCGAAGCCGTGCCGGCGGGCGTCGATCACCGTGGCGCGCACGCAGACGTCCAGCGCCAGGCCGCAGACGATCACCCGGGTGACGCCGCGCTCGCGCAGGTAGTCGGCCAGGCCGGTGCCGTCGAAGGCCGAGTAGGCGTCGGCGTCGAAGGCGGTGGCCTTGCTGACGCGGAGCGTATCGGCGTCGAGGTCGAGCGCTGGGTGGAAGTCGGCGCCGGGGGTGTCCTGCACGCAGTGCACCGGCCAGGGGCCGCCGCGGTGGACGAAGCTGACATGATCGATGGGGTGCCAGTCCCGGGAGGCGACGATCGGCGCGCCGCCGGCCCGGGCGGCGGCGATCTCGGCGTTGATGCCCGGCACCAAGGCGTTGCCGCCGGCGACGGCCAGGGCGCCGCCCTCGCAGAAGTCGTTCTGCATGTCCACCACCAGCAGCGCGTCCGCGGGGCCGTAGTCCAGCTGGGCTTGCGGCATCGTTTCCTCCTTCGGGGTCGCTGACGTTCCCTTCAGCGTATGCCCCGAGGCGGCGTCCGTGTAGGGCATCAGTAACCCGCCTCGGGGTCGATGGTCTCGACGTCCTCGCCGGCATCCATGGCGCGCAGCGCCTCGGCCACCTGATCGAGCGCCTCGCCGAGCGGCGTGGGGCCGGCCATGTGCGGGGTGACCAGCACCCGCGGATGCGACCATAGCGGGCTCGATGCCGGCAGCGGCTCCTCGGGGAAGGCGTCGAGCAGCGCGCCGCGCAGCCGGCCTTCCGCCTCGCCGTCGCCCAGGGCGTCGAGCAGCGCCGCCTCGTCGATCAGGCTGCCGCGCCCCGGGTTGATCAGGCTGGCGCCCTCGGGCAGCGCGGCCAGGGCCTCGGCGTCGATGATGCCGCGAGTCGCCGGCGTGTCGGGCAGCAGCAGCACCAGGCTCTTCACCTCGGGCAGCAGCTCACGCAGGCCGTCGTCGCCGTGATGGCAGCGCACGCCGGGCAGCGTCCTGGACGAGCGGCTCCAGCCGTGCACCGGGAAGCCGTCGTCGGCCAGCGCCTGCGCCACCCTGGCGCCGATGGCGCCGAGTCCCAGCACCCCCACCGGCCAGTCGGCCTTGTCGACCGGCGGACACTCGCGCCACTCGGCGCGGGCCTGCCGGCGGCGATAGCGGTCGAAGTCGCGCTGGAAGTGCAGCACGCCGTAGCGCGCGTAGTCGGCGATGGGCCCGGCCATGCCGGCGTCGCGCAGCTTGACGATGGGCACGCCCCGGGGCAGGGCGGGATTGTCGAGCAGGGCGTCGACCCCGGCGCCGAGGTTGACGATGCCCTTGAGCGCGGTGAGCTCGCCGAGCAGCGAGGCGGAGGGCTTCCAGGCCGCCAGGTAGTCGGCGCGGCGGCGCTCGTCGGCGGGGGCGGCGCTGGTGAGGATCTCGGCGTCGGGCAGGCGTTCGGCCAGGGCCTCGCGCCAGGCCTCGGCGGCGTCGGTGTGGACCAGGACTCGCATGACGTTCTCCTTCGTGTCAGTAGATGATCTGCATCGGCGGCGGTGCCTCGTCGAGCAGCGCGGCGAGGCGCGACAGGGCGCCCTCCAGGCGGTCGAGGTCCGGTTCGGCGCCGAGGCTCAGGCGGATGCGTCGCGGCGCCGGAGTTTGCTCGACCATGAAGGGCGTGGCGGTCGTGACGGTCATGCCTTCCTGCTCGGCCTGCTGCTGCAGCTCCTCGGGCCGCCAGGCCACGGGCAACGACAGCCACAGGTGCAGGCTGGAGGGGCGGGCGCTGAACTCGTGGCCGCCGAGCAGGCGGCCGGCCAGGCGCTGGCGCTCGCTCAGCCGCTGGCGCTGTTCGTCGGCCAGCTGCGCCAGGGTGCCGTCGGCGAGCCAGGCGTCGGCCAGCTCGAAGATCAGCGGAGTGGCCATCCAGGTGGTGGCGCGCATGCGCGGCAGGGTGTGGTGCAGCTGGCCGCGGGGCACGCTCAGATAGCCGGCGCGCAGCCCCGGCAGGGCGACCTTGGTCAGGCTGGTGACGTGGAAGCACAGGTGCGGCAGCCGGGCGGCCAGCGGCGTGAGCCCCGGTGGCTCGAGCAGCGCGTGGACGTCGTCCTCGATCAGCCATACCCCGTGGTGGTCGAGCACCCGCGCCACGGCATCGCGTCGGGCCTCGTCCATGGTCGCCCCGGTGGGGTTGAGCTGGGTCGGGGTCAGGCACACGGCGCGCGGCCGCAGGCGCCGGCAGGCCAGGTCGAGGGCTTCGGGAATCACCCCGCGCTCGTCGATGGCCACGCCGCGCAGCTGGAAGCCCAGGGTGCGCGAGAGGGCGATCAGGCCGTGGTCGGTGAGCGCCTCGGTGAGCACCAGGTCGCCGTGCTGGACCACGGTGGAGATGGCCAGCATCAGGCCGTGGGCGGCGCCGTTGCACAGCACCCGGTCCTCGGGGCCGCCGGGCACGCCGAGGGTGTCGGCCAACCAGTCGCTGGCGCGCTCGCGCTGGTGGAGCAGGCCGGCGATGGGGCGGTTGGCGGCGATCACCTCGGGGCGCAGCTGCTCGGCCAGCGAGGCCAGGGTCTCGCGAAAGCGCAGCTGGTGGCTCGGAGTACACACCGGGTGAGCGATGGAGAGGTCGACCAGCGGGCTCTCCTGGCGCGGCTCCTGGCCGCGCAGGTAGGCCGACTCCCGGGCGTCGTCCAGGGCGTTGATCCAGGTGCCGCTGCCCACGCGCGACTGCACCAGGCCCATCTTCTCGGCCTGGGCGTAGGCCCGCGAGACGGTCTGCACGCTCACGCCCAGCGTCTCGGCCAGCCGGCGGTGGGGCGGCAGCCGAGTGCCGGGCGTGAGCTCGCCCTGGCGGATCGCCTCGGACAGCGCGCGGGCGATGGCCAGGTACTTGGGGCCGCTGTCCTGAAGGAAGGGGGTCAGGTCGATTGTCATGATCCAATAAAGCCTTTGACCGTCGGCCAAGTGGGGGTGCTAGTATCGGCAGAAAGACATTGACTGAAATTGTCATGCATTGTGATGTCATCAATCATGACAATTCAAGCGGCCCCTCGCATGGCCGTCAACCGCCTTGGCGCCCCGGCATCTCCCGGCATGGAGATGGCCGGTATCGGTGACGTGATCGTTGGACGAGCGATTTCATGATTCAGGTTTCCCTCCCTTTCACTCGCGAGGAGTACGCCGGCCGACTGTGGAAGGTCCGCGCCGAGATGGCGAGCCGCGGCATCGACGTGCTGATCATCAGCGACCCCTCGAACATGGCCTGGCTGACCGGCTACGACGGCTGGTCCTTCTACGTGCACCAGTGCGTGCTGCTCGGGCTCGAAGGCGAGCCGGTGTGGTACGGCCGGCGCATGGACGCCAACGGGGCGCTGCGCACCTGCTGGATGGACCCCGAGAACCTCACCTACTACCCGGATCACTACGTGCAGAATCCGGACATGCACCCCATGGAGTACCTGGCCCAGTCGATCATGCCCGATCGCGGCTGGCACCAGGGCGTGGTGGGCATGGAGATGGACAACTACTACTTCTCGGCCAAGGCCTATCAGTCGCTGCTGCGCGAGCTGCCCCACGCCCGCTTCATGGACGCCAACGGCCTGGTCAACTGGTGCCGGGCGATCAAGTCGGCCCAGGAGATCGAATACATGCGCATCGCGGCCCGCATCGTCGAGGGCATGCATTCGCGCATCCTCGAGGTGATCGAGCCGGGCCTGCCCAAGAGCAAGCTGGTGTCGGAGATCTACCGGGTCGGCATCGAGGGCTGGAAGGACGAGCATGGCAAGGTCTACGGCGGCGACTATCCGGCCATCGTGCCGATGCTGCCCACCGGCAAGGACGCCGCCGCGCCGCACCTGACCTGGGACGACACGCCGTTCCGCGAGGGCGAGGGCACCTTCTTCGAGATCGCCGGGGTGTTCAAGCGCTACCACGCGCCGATGTCGCGCACCGTGTTCCTCGGCCGGCCGCCGGCGGAGTTCGTGCGCGCCGAGTCGGCGCTGCTCGAGGGCATCGAGCACGGCCTCGAGGTGGCCAAGCCCGGCAATCGCACCGCGGACATCGCCATGGCGCTGGGCGCGGCCATGGACAAGTACGGCTTCGACCGTGGCGGCGCGCGCTGTGGCTATCCCATCGGCATCAGCTATCCGCCGGACTGGGGCGAGCGCACCATGAGCCTGCGCCCCTCCGACGAGACGGTCCTCGAGCCCGGCATGACCTTCCACTTCATGCCCGGCCTGTGGGTCGACGACTGGGGCCTGGAAATCACCGAGAGCATCCTGATCACCGAAAACGGCTGCGAGACGCTGGCCGACTTCCCCCGCCAGCTGTTCGTCAAGTAAGGAGCACCCCATGAGCAAGCGACCGAGCCCCATCGCCGCCACCGTCGACTTCGAGGCCGACGGCGTCCAGCACGGCTTCCTCAAGCTGCCGATCTCCAACGACGAGTCGGCCTGGGGGGCGGTGATGATCCCGATCACCGTGGTCAAGAACGGCGAGGGCCCGACCGCGCTGCTGACCGGCGGCAACCACGGCGACGAGTACGAGGGCATCACCGCGCTGCAGAAGCTCTCGAGCTCGCTCGCCGCCGAGGACGTCAGCGGCCGGGTGATCATCGTGCCGATGATGAACACCCCGGCGGCCCAGGCCGGCAAGCGCACCTCGCCGATGGACGGCGGCAACCTCAACCGCAGCTTTCCCGGCGACCCCGACGGCAGCGTCACCGAGAAGATCGCCGACTACTTCACCCGCATCCTGGTGCCGATGAGCGACGCGGTGCTCGACCTGCACTCCGGCGGCCGCACCCTGGACATCGTGCCCTTCGCCGCCTCCCACGTGCTCGACGATGCCGACCAGCAGCGCCGCGCCCTGGACGGCGCCAAGGCGTTCGGCGCGCCCTACGCCATGATCATGTTCGAGCTCGACGCCGAGGCGCTGTTCGACACCGCCGTGGAGCGCCAGGGCAAGGTGTTCGTGGCCACCGAGCTCGGCGGCGGCGGCACCTCCACGCCGCAGAGCCTGGCCATCACCGAGCGTGGCATCCACAACTTCCTGGTCCACTTCGGGCTGGTCGAGGGCGAGATCGAGGCGCCCGCCGAGCCCCAGGTCTATCTCGACATGCCGGACGCCAGCTGCTACGTGCAGAGTGAGCACACCGGACTGCTCGAGCTGACGGTGGCGCTGGGCGAGACGGTGGAGCACGGCCAGGTGATCGCCCGGGTCTACGACATGACCCGCAGCGGCGCCGCGCCCATCGAGTACCGCGCCGAGCGCGACGGCCTGCTGATGGCGCGCCGCTTCCCGGCCAACGTCAACATGGGCGACACCATCGCGGTGATCGCCGAGGTGGTCGAGTCGCTCGAATGAAGCTCGATCGCTACGATCTCAAGATCCTCGAGATCCTGTCCCGCGAGGGGCGCATCACCAAGTCGAAGCTGGCCGAGGCGATCAACCTCTCGGTCAGCCCCTGCTGGGAGCGGGTGCGGCGGCTGGAGAGGGCCGGCATCATCGAGGGCTACGGGGCGCGGATCGACCCTAACGTGCTGCGGCCGCGCACCCCGGTGTGGGTGCAGATCGAACTCAAGAGCCACAACGCCGAGAGCTTCGCCCGCTTCGAGGCCCTGGTGCGCGACACCCCCGAGGCCGTCGAGTGCGTGGCCGTGGGCGGCGGCGTGGATTACCTGGTCAAGTTCGAGGCCGCCTCCATCGACGCCTATCAGCGCCTGATCGACGCCTGGCTGATGTCCGACGTCGGCATCGAGCGCTATTTCACCTACATCGTCACCAAGCGCGTCAAGCGCCCCGATAGCGGATTCGCCGCCGGTGACTTCGTCCCCGACTGAGGACGACGGCCCGCGGCGCCCCTGCTGCGTTGATTCGCCCCGCCGCGCGTGGCATAAGCTAGAAGGGTGATGGGGTTTCCCCCCACGCCTGGCGATCCCTCCGGCGTAGCACGATGCGTGGCGCCGGCCGCCTGCAGTGATTCGAGATCGCCTGACGCAGAGGGAATGACATGTCCTATTTCACGATTGCCGGTGTCCAGATGCTTGCCCTGCATCACGGTGACAACACCGACGCCATGCGCCATCGCATCGATGTGCTGATGAGCCGCTTTCCCCAGGTGCAGATGGTGCTGTTCAGCGAGCTGATGCCGTTGGGCGCCTCGCCGCATCACGCCGAGCCGATGCCCAGCCACGCCGAGGCGGTGTTCTGCCACCTGGCCGAGAAGCACCGCATCTGGCTGATTCCGGGCTCGATGTTCGAGCAAGCCGGTGATGCCATCTATAACACCCTGTCGGTGATCAATCCCCGCGGTGAAGTCGTGACGCGCTACCGCAAGATGTTCCCGTTCCGCCCCTACGAGGCCGGCGTGGAGAGCGGCGAGGAGTTCGTCGTCTTCGACGTGCCGCAGGTGGGGCGCTTCGGCGTGTCGATCTGCTACGACATGTGGTTCCCCGAGACCACCCGCACCCTGGCGTCGATGGGCGCCGAGGTGATCCTGCATCCGACCATGACCGACACCATCGACCGAGACATCGAGCTGTCGATCGCGCGCACCAATGCCGCGGTCAACCAGTGCTACTTCTTTGACATCAACGGTGCGGGGGCCATCGGCAACGGGCGCTCCATCGTGGTCGGGCCGTCCGGCGACGTCATCCACCAGGCCGGCACCGGCGAGGAGATCATGCCCGTGGAGGTCGATCTGAGCCGGGTGCGCCGCGAGCGCGAAACCGGCCTGCGCGGCCTCGGCCAGCCGCTCAAGAGCTTCCGGGACCGGCGCGTCGACTTCACTCTGTATCGTCACGAGGGTGGCTCCTCACCCTTCCTCGATACCCTGGGGCCACTCGAAAAGCCACAACGAACTAATATTGAGGATTACTGACCGTCTCGCAGGAACAATTCCGGAACTGAGGAGCCCCCATGTTCGCCCGAATCCTCGATGGCCTGCGTCGCCTGTTCCATTCGTCCGCGGCCGCCGGTGATGCCGGCGCCGACCAGCCCGAGCGCTCCGCCCCTGCCGCGGCGGGGCGCGCGGCTTCCGAAGACCCTCAGGGAGCGATCACGATGAGCAGCAAAATAACAAGCATTGCCGATGTCCGTCGCCATTTCCTCAACAACAAGCGACCGATCTATTTCATCTCGGCGACCAACTTCAACCTGCTGGGGATCGGCGACTGGGTCGGTAGCTTTCGCCACATCAACTACATCGACTGCTTCGACCGGCGTCAGCGCAACGTCTTCGTGCCCCGGGAGAAGTTTCCCCGCGACTTCGAGGGCATCGAGGACATCAACAACTACCTCCTCGAGCACAAGGAGGTGATCGACTTCATCCACTCCCGTGCCCAGGGGGATGACGGCGGTATCGCCACCTTCCTGATGTTCGACGAGCACACCGAGGAGATCTGCGACCAGCTGGGGCTCAAGGTCGCCTTCCCGCCGGCGGCGCTGCGCTCGCGCATGGACAACAAGATCGAGACCGTGCGTATCGGCAACAAGGCCGGGGTGCCCAGCGTGCCGAACGTGCTGGCCAAGGTGGGCAGCTACCAGGAGCTGCTGGAGGCCAGCCGCGAGCTCGGCACCGACCTGGTGGTGCAGACCGCCTACGGCGACTCGGGGCATACCACCTTCTTCATCGCCAGCGAGGAGGACTACTACAAGGTCGCCGAGGAGATCGAGGCCGAGCCCGAGGTCAAGATCATGAAGCGCATCAACTGCCGCGGCTCGGCCATCGAGGCCTGTGCCACTCGCAGCGGCACCGTGGTCGGCCCGCTGATGACCGAGCTGGTGGGCTTCAAGTCGCTGACGCCCTACAAGGGCGGCTGGTGCGGCAACGAGATGTTCGCCGGGGCCTTCAGCCAGACGGTGCGTGACAAGGCCCGGGAGTACACCTTCAAGTTCGGCGAGGCGCTGCGCGAGGAGGGGTACCGGGGCTACTTCGAGCTCGACTTCCTGATCGACATGGACGGCGGCGATGTCTATCTCGGTGAGCTCAACCCGCGGGTCACCGGGGCCAGCTCGCTGACCAACGTGGCGGCCTTCGCCCATTCCGACATCCCGCTGTTCCTGTTCCACCTGTTGGAGTTCTCGGACCTGGACTTCGAGCTCGATATCGCCGAGATCAATGATCGCTGGTCCCATCCCGAGAGCATCGACAGCTGGAGCCAGCTGGTCATCAAGCACACCGAGGAGAGCGTCGACCTGCTGACCGCCGCGCCGGCCTCGGGCGTGTGGAGGATGGGGGAGGACGGCCGCATCGCCTACGACCACTACGATTCGCACCCTCATGCCGCCGAGAGCGAGTGCGAGGCCTTCTTCCTGCGCATCAGCGGCGAGGGCGATTTCCGCTACGAGGGGGCCGACCTGGGGATTCTGATCACCCGCGGTCGACTGATGGACGACGATTTCCAGCTCACCGAGCGGGCCAAGGCGTGGATCGAGGGCATTCGCGGCGAGTTCTCCGGCCAGCCCCTTCAGGATCCGGTGGTGGAGGAGGTCGCCGTCAGCCATGCCATCGGCGGCGGCAACTTCAAGATCCTATGAGCGGGAGACACCACGCGGGCCCGCCGCCGGGCGGGTTGGGGGGCGGGCCGGACAAGATGCTGGACTTTCGCACCGTGCGGGAGGCGTCCCCGGGGGCCAAGTGGCGGTCGCTGTTCGACTACCACTGGCCGGCCTACGAGCAGTGGTACCTGAGCGAGGGCGAGCGTGAGCGGCCGGCCTACCTGGCCTGCTACAACGCCTTGCGCCGCCACATGCCCGAGCTGGTGGACACCTATCGGACCCTGTGCGAGCTGGCCGGCGGGGGCGATCTCAGCGCTCGCTTGCTGAGCCTGTACCGGCCGCCGGCCTATATCACCGGCTGCTCCCAGGCGGTGCTGGCTCGGCCGTCGGCGACGGTGCTGGCCCGCAACTACGATTACCCGCCGGAGCTGTGTGAGGGCACCATCCTCTACAGCCACTGGAACCAGCGCCGGGTGATCGCCATGTCGGATTGCCTGTGGGGGGTGCTCGACGGCATGAACGACGCCGGGCTGACGGTCTCCCTGGCCTTCGGCGGCCGCAAGGCGGTGGGCGATGGCTTCGGCGCGCCGATCATCCTGCGTTACGTGCTCGAGACCTGTGACGACGTGCCCCAGGCCGCCGAGGTGCTGAGGCGGGTGCCGACGCACATGGCCTACAACATCACCGTCGCCGACCGCAGCGGCCGCTACGTGACGGCGATGATCGCTCCCGATCGCCGCGCCAGCATCCGTCGCGTGCCGGTGGCCACCAACCACCAGAAGAAGATCGAGTGGTACGCCCATGCCCTGGCCTCGGAGACCCTGATCCGCGAGCGCCAGCTGTCGATCCTGGTGGACGACGAGGACACCAGCGAGGCACGCCTCATCTCCGCCTTCGCCTCGCCGCCGCTGTTTCGTCATGACTACGGCCGCGGCCTGGGTACGATCTATACCGCCGTCTATCGCCCGACCGAGGGTCGGGTGGGCTTCCGCTGGCCGGGGCTCGCCCTGGAGCTGGGCTTCGACGACTTTCCTGAGGAACGCATCACCGTGCGCTACGGGGCGCGGGGGCTCTATACGGGCTGAGAGGGTGCAGAACAACAAGAGCCACAAGGGGACCGCCATGCACGAGAGCAGCCATACCGAAACGTCCTACACCGCGCTGGGGTTCTATCACAAGATTTCCCAACTGCGTGCCGATACCTGGAACGCGCTCAAGCGCGACCTCGGCCAGCTGGTGCGCCTCCAGGGCGAGGCTGGCGAGCGCCAGCTGGTCAAGGCGATCGACGTCAAGCTGACTCGCCTGGAGATCATCGAGGACTACCACGCCTTCCCCTCCAAGGAGGATTTCCGGCACATCTGGGCGCTGTTCGACCGCGAGGAATACGTGCTGCTCGAGAAGGTGGTCAAGCGCCTGGTGCGGGCGCTGATCAGCGAGTCCTACCGGCGTCGCCACGTCGACCTCAGCGAGACCGATGCCGATGCCGAGGATCTGGAAACCCTGGACGCCCTCAACCAGCTGCGCCGCGGCCACCCGGCCTCCAACAGCTCGGCTCAGCCCTACTTCGAGCTGCTGATCGTCGACAACTGCTCGCCCCAGGAAGAGGAGGTGGTGCGGGAGGCCTTCCACAACCTGCGCCGGCCCGAGGACCGCTTCGTCTATGACGTGGTCACCGCCCGCAGCTTCGAGGATGCCCTGATCGCGGTGCTGGTCAATCCCAACATCCAGGCCTGCCTGATCCGCTTCGACTTTCCCTTCAAGTCGAAGTACAACCTCAGCGCCCTGCGCGGCTATCTCGAGGGGTTGTCCGAGCAGTCGATAGAGACGCATTCCGAGGCGGAGCGCAGCATCCTGCTCAGCTCGATGATCCAGGAGCTGCGTCCGGAGGTGGACCAGTTCCTGGTCAGCAGCGGCGACGTGGAGAGCACCGCCAGCAGCGACATCCGCTACTTCAAGCGGATCTTCTACCGCGAGACCGACTACATCGAGCAGCACCACACCATCCTGCGGGCGATCGACGAGCGCTATCGCACGCCCTTCTTCGATGCGCTGCGCGAGTACAGCAAAAAGCCCACCGGCGTGTTCCATGCCATGCCCATCTCGCGCGGCAAGTCGGTGACCCGCTCGCACTGGGCGGGGCACATGATCGACTTCTACGGCATCAACATCTTCCTCGCCGAGACCTCGGCGACCTCGGGCGGCCTGGACTCGCTGCTGCAGCCCTTCGGGCCGATCAAGAAGGCCCAGGAATACGCCGCCCGAGCCTTTGGCGCCCGCCAGAGCTTCTTCGTGACCAACGGCACCTCGACCGCCAACAAGATCGTGGTCCAGGCGCTGATCAAGCCTCGGGACATCGTGCTGGTCGACCGCGACTGTCACAAGTCGCACCACTACGGCATGGTGCTGGCCGGGGCCCACGTCAGCTATCTGGATTCCTATCCCCTCAACGACTACTCGATGTACGGCGCGGTGCCGCTGCACGAGATCAAGAAGACCCTGCTTGCCTATCGTCGCGCCGGCGAGCTCGATCGGGTGAAGATGCTGCTGCTGACCAACTGCACCTTCGACGGCGTGGTCTACAACGTGCGCCGGGTGATGGAGGAGTGCCTGGCGATCAAGCCGGACCTGGTGTTCCTGTGGGACGAGGCCTGGTTCGCCTTCGCTTCCTTCAACCCGACCTACCGGCCGCGCACCGCCATGCACGCGGCGCGCACGCTGCGCGACCGTTACCGCAGCGAGGCCTATCGCGAGGAGTACGCGGCCTGGAAGGCCGAGTTCGACGCCCTCGACCCCGACGACGACGCCACCTGGCTCGAGCGTCCGCTGCTGCCGGACCCCGACCTCGTGCGCATTCGCACCTACGCCACCCACTCCACCCACAAGACCCTGACCTCACTGCGTCAGGGCTCGATGATTCACGTCTACGATCAGGACTATCGTCAGCGCGTCGAGGCGCCTTTCCACGAGGCCTACATGACCCACACCTCGACGTCGCCCAACTACCAGATCCTGGCCTCGCTGGACGTGGGGCGCATGCAGGCCGAGATGGAGGGCTTCGAGCTGGTGCACGCCCAGGTCGAGGCGGCACTGTCACTGCGCGAGCAGCTGTATAATCATCCGCTGTTGCAGAAGTATTTCCGGGTGCTCAAGAACGCCGATATGGTGCCCGCGGAGTATCGGCAGTCCGGCGTCGAGTCCTACTACGACCCGGTGACCGGCTGGAATCAGATGGAGGAGGCCTGGGCGCGAGACGAGTTCGTGGTCGACCCCTCCCGGGTGACCATCGGCATCGGCGCGACCGGGGTCGACGGCGACGCCTTCAAGAACGAATACCTGATGAACAAGTACGGCATCCAGATCAACAAGACGTCGCGCAACACCGTGCTGTTCATGACCAACATCGGCACCACCCGCGGCTCCATCGCCTATCTGCTCGACGTGCTGATCAAGCTGGCCAAGGAGTTCGAGAACCGCTGGGAGGACAGCAGCCGTCCCGAACGCAAGATCATCGAGCAGCGGGTCCACTCGCTGACCCGGGAGCTGCCGCCGCTGCCCGATTTCAGCCGCTTCCACGACGCCTTCCGGCGCGGCCCCGAGACCCCCGAGGGAGACATCCGCAGCGCCTACTTCCTGAGCTACGACGAGGAGAACACCGAGTACCTGCGCTTCGACAACGGCGAGCTGCAGGCCCAGGCGCGCCAGGGGCGCGACGTGGTCTCGGCCAGCTTCGTGATTCCCTACCCGCCGGGCTTTCCGGTGCTGGTGCCGGGGCAGGTGGTCAGCGAGGAGATCCTGCACTTCCTGCAGGCCCTGGACGTCAAGGAGATCCACGGCTATCGCCCCGAGCTCGGCCTGCTGGTGTTCACCGAGGCCGCCCTGGCAGCGCCGCCGGCCTACTGAGGGCGGGACGAAAAAAATCGCAACTCTTTGGCGCCGGAACGAAAAAACGTCACGTCTCCGGCGCCCGACTTCAAAAACTCCCGCCCGCCTTCCTGCCTTACCCTGACTCCATCGCGCGGCAACCGCCGCGGAGCCATGTCATCGCCGATACGATCCTGCATCGGCGTTTCAGGGGAGGTGCTTATGACGCTGTCCAACATGCTCGACGACCCGCGCCTGTTCCGGCAGTACGCCTATGTCGACGGCAAGTGGACCCACGGCGACGAGGGCCGCGAGGACGCGGTCGTCGACCCGGCCACCGGCGAGGTGCTGGGCCATATTCCGCTGCTCGAGGCGGCGCAGATCGGCGCCGCCGTGGACGCCGCCGAGGCGGCCTTCGTGCACTGGCGGGCGCTGCGCGCCGACGAGCGCTGCGAGCGTCTGCTGGCCTGGTACGACCTGCTGCAGGCCCATCGCGAGGACCTGGCGCTGATCATGACCCGCGAGCAGGGCAAGCCGCTGCCGGACGCCCGCGGCGAGGTCGAGTACGGCGCCAGCTTCGTGCGCTGGTTCGCCGAGGAGGGCAAGCGCACCTTCGGCGAGACCATCCCCAGCCACATCCCCAACGCCGCGCTCGGCACGCTCAAGGAGCCGGTGGGCATCGCCGCGCTGATCACGCCCTGGAACTTCCCGCTGGCGATGATCACCCGCAAGGCCGCCGCCGCCATGGCCGCCGGCTGCCCGGTGATCGTCAAGCCGGCCCACGAGACGCCGTTCTCGGCGCTGGCGCTGGCCGAGCTGGCCGAGCGCGCCGGCATTCCGGCCGGCATCTTCAACGTGGTGCTGGGCGATGCCGCCCAGGTCTCGAAGCTGCTGTGCGATGAGGATCGTATCAAGGCGCTGTCGTTCACCGGCTCCACCCGGGTCGGCCGGCTGCTGATCGAGCAGTGCGCCCATACCGTCAAGCGGGTGTCGCTGGAGCTCGGCGGCAATGCGCCCTTCATCGTCGGCCCGGACATGGACCCCAAGGAAGCGGCCTTCGCCGCCGTGGCGGCCAAGTTCCAGACCGCCGGCCAGGACTGCCTGGCGGCCAACCGCATCCTGGTGCACGAGTCGATCCACGACGCCTTCGTCGAGCAGTTCGCCGAGCGCATGGCGGCGCTGACCGTGGGCAACGGCCTGGACGGCGAGGTCGACCTGGGGCCGCTGATCCACCGCCAGGCGGTGGAGAAGGCCGCGGCCATCGTCGACGACGCCGTCTCCCGCGGCGCCACCCTGGTGGCCGGCGACCAGAACCGGGCGCCGGGCGAGAACTTCTTCATGCCGACCCTGCTGACCGGGGTGACGCCGCAGATGAAGGTCTGGCGCGAGGAGAACTTCGCCCCGGTGGCGGGCATCACCGCCTACCGCGACGACGACGAGGTCATCGAGATGGCCAACGACACCGAGTACGGCCTGGCCGCCTACGTCTACACCCACGACATCCGGCGCATCTGGAAGCTGCTGCGGGCGCTGGAGTACGGCATGGTCTCGGTCAACTCGGTGAAGATGACCGGCCCGCCGGTGCCCTTCGGCGGCGTCAAGCAGTCCGGCCTGGGCCGCGAGGGCGGCGTGACCGGCATCGACGAGTATCTGGAGACGAAGTACTACTGTCTCGGCGCCCTGGGCTCGGTATCAGGGAGCTAGCTGCGCTCGGCCATACGGCGTTGGATCCTGTCTCGGGCGCGAGTCCGATCGAACATGCTCATTTACGGAACGTAAACTCCGCTGTTCTCTCCAGGGTCCGCCTTGTCTGGCCGTCGCTCGCAGAGCTCTCTTGTTTTGAGGCAGAAGTTTTTTCAGCAAGCTGTGCCCGAGCGGCGCGGGTTTAGGAAGAGGATCGGCGGTGGCCGGTCCGCGCATGACGAACGACGAACCTCCTCCCCGACGGCGTCGGGGAGTCCTACTGGAGACACGCATGACCACCCATCAGGACCTGATCGACCGCGACCGCAAGGTGACCTTCCACGCCTCCACCCACCTGCGCGACTTCGCCCACGGCGACGCGCCGGGCCGCGTGATCACCGGTGGCAAGGGCATCAACATCGTCGACAAGGACGGCCGCGAGTTCATCGACGGCTTCGCCGGCCTGTACTGCGTCAACATCGGCTATGGCCGCACCGAGGTGGCCGAGGCCATCTACCAGCAGGCCCTCGAGATGTCCTACTACCACACCTATGTGGGGCACTCGAACGAGCCGCAGATCGCCCTGTCCGAGAAGATCCTCGAGCTGGCCGGCCCCGGCATGTCCAAGGTCTACTACGGCATGTCCGGCAGTGATGCCAACGAGACCCAGCTCAAGATCGTGCGCTACTACAACAACGTGCTCGGTCGTCCGCAGAAGAAGAAGGTCATCTCGCGCATGCGCGGCTATCACGGCTCCGGCATCGCCACCGGCTCGCTGACCGGCCTCAAGGCCTTCCACGACCAGTTCGACCTGCCGATGGACGGCATCCTGCACACCGAGGCGCCGTACTACTACCACCGCGCCGCCGAGCAGGAGGGCATGACCGAGCGCGAGTTCTCCAGGCACTGCGCCGCCAGGCTCGAGGAGATGATCCTGGCCGAGGGCCCGGACACCGTGGCCGCCTTCATCGGCGAGCCGGTGCTCGGCACCGGCGGCATCGTGCCGCCGCCGGAAGGCTACTGGGACGCGATCCAGGCCGTGCTCGACAAGTACGACGTGCTGCTGATCGCCGACGAGGTGGTGTGCGGCTTCGGGCGCATCGGCGCCGACTTCGGCAGCCACCACTACGGCATCAAGCCGGACCTGATGACCACCGCCAAGGGCCTGACCAGCGCCTACCAGCCGCTCTCCGCCGTGATCGTCGGCGACCGCGTGTGGCGGGTGCTCGAGCAGGGCACCGGCGAATACGGCCCGATCGGCCACGGCTGGACCTACTCCGGCCACGCCCTGGGCTGTGCCGCCGGCCTGGCCAACCTGGCGATCATCGAGCGCGAAGGCCTGACCGCCAACGCCGCCGAGACCGGCGCCTACCTGCAGGAGCGCATGGCCGCGACCTTCGGCGACCACCCGATCGTGGGCCAGGCGCGTGGCGTCGGCATGCTGGCCTCGCTGGAGTTCTCCGCCGACCCGGAGAAGCGCGCCCACTTCGATCCGTCGCTCAAGGTCGCGCCGCGCATCGCCGCCGCCGCCCTCGAGGAGAACCTGATCGCCCGCGCCATGCCGCAGGGTGACATCCTCGGCTTCGCCCCGCCGCTGGTCGCCACCCGCGACGAGGTCGACGAGATCATCGCCCGCACCGAGCGCGCGGTGAACAAGGTCACCGACGAGCTGACCCGCGAAGGCGTGCTGCAGACCGCCTGATCGCCCCCCGCCTCCAGGAACGCCGCGGCCCCGCCCGCGGCGTTCCTGGTTCCGGGCGCCGCACCGGCCCCTCTTCCCCTTGTGTCGGGCGCGATGCTGCCCCAGTCTTGGGGAGGTTTTTCTGATGGAGGAAGACGCCCATGACGACGCTACTGGCCTTCGATGTCTATGGCACTCTGATCGATACCCACGGCATAGTGACCGAGCTGGAGCAGCAGCTGGCCACCCCCGAGCAGGCGACGGAGTTCTCGCGCCGCTGGCGCGACAAGCAGCTCGAGTACAGCTTCCGGCGTGGCCTGATGGGGACCTACGTGGACTTCGCCCGCTGCACCCGGGAGGCACTCGAGTACACCGACCGGGCGCTGCAGACCCGGCTGTCCGAGGCCGACAAGGACCATTTGATGAGCCGCTACGCTCAGCTGCCGGCCTTCCCCGATGCCGCGCCGGCATTGGCGCGGCTGGCCGAGGCCGGGATCAGCTGCGTGGCCTTCTCCAACGGCAGCCAGGAGGCCGTGACCCGGCTGCTCTCCGCGGCGGGGCTGCGCGATCGTTTCGAGGAGATCGTCAGCGTCGACGAGGTGAAGCGCTTCAAGCCCGATCCGTCGGTCTACTTCCACCTTCGCCAGAGCCTCGAGGCCGAGCCGGACGATACCTGGCTGGTCTCCAGCAACGCCTTCGACGTGATCGGCGCGCGTCATGCGGGCCTGCACGCGGCCTGGGTGAGGCGCAGCCCGGAGGCCCCCTTCGACCCCTGGGGCATCGAGCCCGACTTCACCGTGGCCGGCCTCGATGCGCTGGCCGATCGGCTGACCTGAGCCGGCCTCATCCCGGGCAGTCGGGCGGCGTGGGCGAGGCGGAGAGGCCGAGGTGGGTGAACCAGGCCGTGGCATCGACGCCGGCGTTGTCACCGTCGCTCATCAGGGCGAGGCCGTCGATGCTGGCCGGGCGGCTGCCGAACAGGCGCCGGTAGTCCGCGCCGACGTCGCGCACCTCCGCCACCCACTCGCCGACTCGCGCGTCGCCGCTGCGCAGCGCCAGCAGCCGGGCGCGATTGGTGAAGGCGTTGGGCCAGGCGCTGTCGGCCGGCTGGGTCGAGGCCCAGACGTAGTTCACCGACTCCACCTGCCAGGGCAGCAGCCCCGTCTTGCGGGCCACGTAGACCCGGGCCGGGTAGTCGTCGCCGTCCTGGCGCGTCTCGTCGAGCCCCGGGTGGGTCTCCGAGACGCGCCAGCACCAGTGCAGATAGGGCGTCGCCTCGAGGTCGATCTCGCGCTCCAGGTACTTGGCCGAGGCCTGCCCCCGGGCGCGGGCCCGAAGCGCCCGGGTGCCCGCCAGGTCGACGACCCGGTACTCGGTCTCGCCGGCGAAGGCCCGGGTCGGCCAGTCGTGAATCGCCTCCGGCGAGAAGTGCAGGTCGTCGGCCGCTCCGGCGAGGCCTGCCCCGGCCAGCAGCGGTCCGGCGAGCAGCGCGGCGAGCCGCCGACGGCCCGTCGGGCGACCCGGGCATGTCTGGGGGGAAACGCGTGGCGATCGAATCGTCATGGGGGCACTCCAGGGATCGGGGAACCGGGCTCGGTCGAGGACGCAAGGCCATCCTTACAGCGTCGTCGGCCGACGGCCGCGTCGGGGCCCCGCCTATCCGTCGTCGGCGGCCCCGATCGGTCGCCCCGGCGGGCGGACTTGCCAGGGCCGCCGGGGTTGGCCACGCTGTGCGGGCCATCAACGAGAAGGAACAGACATCATGAGCAGAGCAGTGATCGGGGCGGCCCTGGGCCTGCTGCTGGCCGCGGCGCCGGTCGTGCAGGCGGAGACCCACGGCGTCATGCATCTCGAATCGGACGATGCGTTCGAGCGCGTCGACCAGCGGCTGCGCGCGGCGATCGAGGAGAAGGGGCTGACCCTGATGACCGTGGTCGACCATGCGGCCAATGCGCAGCGCGTGGATCTCGCGCTGCCGCCGACCCGCACCTTCGTGTTCGGCAACCCGGCGGCGGGCACGCCCATGATGCAGTGCCAGGGCAGCATGGCGCTGGACCTGCCGCAGAAGATGGTGGTGAGGGAGACCGACGAGGGCGTGCGCCTGGAGTGGAACTCGCCCCACTACCTGGCCGAGCGTCACGGCCTGGAGGGCTGTGAGCTGCCCCTGGAGAAGATCGACGGCGTGCTCGAGGGCCTGGCCGGGGCCGCCGCGGGCCGCTGACTCAAGCCGGCGGTTCGTCGCTGTCCTCGGGGCCGAAGCGCCGGCCGGCCTCGTGCAGCAGCGTGAACTGCCGGTTGCACTCCCGGCAGGCGCCGCACATGGCGAGGTGCAGCCGCAGCGAGAGCCGCTCCTGGAAGCTGAGGGGGCGGTCCTGGCGCAGCGACATCAGGCGGGTCGCTTCTTTGCACATCATCATGAGGCATCTCCCTCGAGCCAGCCCTGCTCGATGCAGGCGCGCAGTTTCAGCCGGGCGCGATGCAGCATGACCCAGCAGTTGTTCTCCTTGATCTCGAGCTCCCGGCAGATCTCCTCGGTGGAGAGCCCCATCAGCTCGCGCAGGGAGAAGATCCGTGCGGCGCTGTCGGGCAGGGCGATCATGCAGGCGTCGAAGACGCGCCAGAAGTGCTCGCTCTCGAAGGCGGCCTCGGGCTCGCCCCAGCTCTGGGGCCTGGCATCCGGCCGCCAGTGGCCGCTCTGCTGGAACTGGCGGTCGATCGCCTCCTCGTCGTTTTCGTCCGCCAGCGGCTGCCACTGCCCGTGGCGTTTCTGGGCGCGCATGGCGTCGAGGATCTTGTACTTGAGGATGCCGAAGACCCAGGTCTCGTAGCCCGAGCGCCCGGCGAAGCTGTCGTTCTTCTCGATGGCGGACATCATGGCCTCCTGTACGGCATCCTCTGCCCGGCTTCGATCCCGCAGATGCATGAGGGCGAAGGAGACCAGTCGCGGCCTCACTGCCGTGAGCCGCTCCATTCGGTGTGCCTTGTCGTCCATTACTCGGTCGCCATCCCCATCGCTTGTCGTCGTGATGGGGAACGAGTCTATCAGCAGGGTTTTGCCGTCGTGTAGTGAGACTCCGTTTAAACCATCGTGGATGGTCTTGGGTCGTGTCGTGCCGACCTTCCTTACAGGGCGGGACGCGAGTCGCGGCGCCCCCGATGGCGAGGCGCGAGGAAGTCGACGCCGAGCGCCTCGCCCAGCCGGGCCAGCCGGGGGAGATCCTCGGGGCGGTCGACGTCCCAGAGCCGGGCCGGGCAGGCGAGGCGCCAGCCCATCGCCATGGCGCGCTCGCGGGTCTGGGCCATGACCCGGTCCGTGCCCCAGTCGATGCCCTGGAACAGGCCGGGCTCGGCGCGTCGGGCGCCGACCAGCGCGTAGCCACCGTCCTCGACCGGCACGCAGACGCCGTCGGCCTCGATCAGCGCCGCCGCGCAGCGTCGCAGCAGCGCCGGGGTCAGCGCCGGGCAGTCGCTGCCGATCACGAGCCCCGGTGCGCCCATGGCCGCGAGGGCGTGGTGCATGCGCGCGCCGAGGTCGCCCTCGGGCTGGGCGCGCAGCGCGATGCCGTGGCGCTCGGCCAGTTCGCGGAACAGCGGGTGGTCGTGCTCGAGCGCCGTCCACAGGGTGATGCGCGAAGGCTCGCTTGCCGCCAGGGCGGTGGCGACGGCGTGGCGCAGCAGCCGCACGTGGAGCCGGCTGGCGCCCTCGGCGCCGAGCGCCGGGATCAGCCGGGTCTTGGCGCGCCCGGGGATCGGGGCCTTGGCGAGTATCGCCAGGGAGGCGTCGCGGGGGTCAGCGCACATGGCGATAGGCCCTGGCCAGGTCGTCGGGGGAGGCACCGCGCCAGTAGCGCCAGCGCAGCCGCCACATCAGCAGGATGGTGCGCCAGGCGCCGCCCCGCTCCCAGCGCCGGCCCGAGGTCGTCACCCGCGCGCGCAGGCAGGCCGGCCTCGAGACCCGCTTGAGTCGTCGCGACATCTCGATGTCCTCCATCAGCGGCTGATCGGGGAAGCCGCCCGCGGCGTCGAAGGCCGCTCGGGTCATGAACAGGCCCTGGTCACCGGTGGCGATGCCGGTCCAGCGCGAGCGGCGGTTCATGGCGAAGGCGATCACGGGCAGCAGCGGATGGTGCCCGGCCAGCCGCACGTCGAAGCGCCCCCAGGCGTGCCCCTCGGCCAGCGCCGCGGCGATCGCGGCCTCGGCCCCCGGCGGCAGATCGGTGTCGGCATGCAGGAACAGCAGCGCTCGGCCCCGGGCCTCGGCGGCGCCGGCATTCATCTGCCGGGCGCGACCGGGCGCGCTCTCGATCACCCGCGTGGCCAGCGGTCGCGCCCGGGCCGGCGTCTCGTCGCGGCTGCCGCCGTCGACCACCAGGAGCTCCACGCCGGCCGCCTTCATCGCCTGCAGGCGGGTCAGGGTCGCCTCGATGATGGCGGCCTCGTTCAGCGTCGGCAGCACGATGCTCAGCCGGGGCGGGGGCGACATCGCGGTGCTCCAGAGGGATCGGCCGGGCATCGCCTCACCGGCCCGCGGGCGAGAGCTCGATCACCCGCCCGCCGGCGGCCTCGGCGTCCTCGCGGTCGTGGGTGACCAGCAGGCTCGGCAGGCCGGCCTCGCGCAGGTGCTCGAAGACCAGCCGGCGCATCGCCTGGCGCAGGTGGGTGTCGAGCTTCGAGAAGGGCTCGTCGAGCAGCACCGCGCTGGGGGCCGAGAGCAGCAGGCGCATCAGCGCCACCCGCGCCTTCTGGCCGCCGGAGAGCGTGGCAGGGTCGCGCTCGCCGAACCCGGCCAGCCCGACGTGCGCGAGCGCCTGCTCGACCCGGGCGGCCTTGTCGGCGCCGGTGCCGGCGAGGCCGAAGCGCAGGTTGCCGGCCACCGAGAGGTGGGGGAAGAGCAGCGGGTCCTGGAACAGCAGGCCGATGCCGCGGCGTTCGGCGGGCAGGGGCGTGAGGTCGCGGCCGTCCAGCAGGATGCGGCCCGAGGCCGCGAACTCGGGCGCCAGGAAGCCGGCCAGGCAGGCCAGCAGGGTCGACTTGCCCGAGCCGGAGGGGCCCATGACGGTAAGTACCTCGCCCGGGCCGATCTCGGCGTCGAGGGCGACCAGGGGCGTGTCGCCCAGGCGGATGTGGAGGTCGCGAAGTGCGAGTCGATGGGGCGTGGTCATGGGGCTCCCTGCATGCCGCGGCGATGGGACCATAGCAGTTTCGGCAGGCCGATGGCGATCGCGAAGCCCACCAGCGGCAGGCCCGCCTGGACCAGCGCCCAGACCCCGATCACCCGGCGGTTGCCGCCGGCGGCCAGCGACACCGCCTCGGTGGTGACGGTGCTCACCCGGCCCGCGCCGAGCAGCTGGGTGGGGAGGTACTGGCCGATGCTCACGGCCAGGCCCACCGCGCAGGCGGTGAGCAGCGGGGCCAGCAGCATCGGCAGCCGGACCCGCCAGAAGACCGCGTTGGGCGAGGCGCCGAGGGTCAGGGCGAGCCGGGTCCAGCGGGGGTCGATCCGCCGGTAGGCCTCCGAGAGCGACAGGAAGACGTAGGGCAGCACGAACAGCAGGTGGCCGAAGACGATCAGGCCGTGGGACGGCCGGGTACCGAGCTGTTCCATCACCACCACCAGCCCGAACAGGAAGGCGATCTGCGGCACGATCAGCGGCAGGTAGAGCAGCCACAGCGCCTTCGAGGCGGTGCGCCCGGTGCGCTGCTCGTTCTCGAGTGCCGCCAGCACCAGCACCGCGGCGAGCAGGGTGGCGCCCAGCGCGATCAGCGCCGTCGAGGCGAGGGGCTCGCCGAGGGCGGGCAGCGCCTGGGCCCAGTGATCCAGCGTCATGGTGCGGGGCAGGGCGTCGGGGAAGCGCCAGAACCCGGCCACCGAGGTGATCGCCAGGCCGCCGACGCCGGCGAAGGCGATCCCGGTGGCGAACAGGATCGGCAGCTTGCCGGCGTGGCGCAGGCCGGCCTCGCCCCGGTCGCGCCCGCCGCGGGTGATCCAGGCCGTCATCAGCCTCGCCATGAGCCGCTCCAGCCCCCACCAGGCAAAGAGCGCCGAGGCGGTGACGCCGAGCTGCAGGATCGCGCCGGCCGAGGCCAGGAAGCGCTGGTCGAGGTCGGGGTCGCTGAACCAGGTGAGGATCGACACGGCCAGCGTCGGCGGCAGGGTCGGGCCGAGGATCATCGCCACGTCCACCACCGAGGAGGCGTAGGCGATCACCGCGAACACCGGCAGGCGGATCAGCGGATAGAGCGCCGGCGCCACCACCTTGAGCCAGGCGATGGCGGGCCGGTAGCCCAGCGAGCGGGCCATGGCCACCCGGCGCTCGGCATCGAGCTGGGGCAGCGCGGCCAGGCTCATCAGCAGCAGGAAGGGCACCTCCTTGATGACGAGTCCCGCGATCAGCGAGAGCCCCCAGGGGTCCTGCACGATCAGCAGGTCCGGCGGCTGCTCCCAGCCGGTCAGCGCCGGCGAGGCCAGCCGCGCGAGCAGCCCCGTGGGGGCGATCAGGAAGGCCAGCCCGAAGGCCGCGGCGGCGTGAGGAATGGAGAGCAGCGGCGAGACCAGCCGCCGGATCCAGCGATCGAGCCGGCTGCCGCTCGCCGCGGCCAGGTAGAGCAGCACCACGGCCAGCGACAGGGCGGTGGCGACGAGGCCGCCGGCGAAGCTGATGGCGACCGAGCGGCCGATGCCCGGCTGGGCGGCCAGCGCCCGCCAGGGCGCCAGCGAGAGGCTCTCGCCGCCGAGCGCCGGCAGGTAGCCGAAGGCCGGCAGCAGGGCCATGGCGAGGCCCGCCAGGATCGGCGCGACCAGCAGGGTGACGATCAGTGCGGGGGCGAGGCGCAGCATCATGGGGTCGGCCCCGCGTCGCCCGCACCGCAGGGGGTAGCGCTCGTTCTCATCGGCCGACGTAGCGCGCCTGCCAGGCGTCCTGCAGTGACGTCATCCAGCTGGGGTGCGGCTCGGGCAGGGTGCGCGCGAGGGCGCCCGCCGGCAGCATCGCCGGGTTCTCCGCGTCCAGCGCGAACCGCGCCTGGTCCTCCGCCGGCAGCCGGGCGACGTCGAGCACGGTGCGGTCGCCCCAGACGTCGAGGTCCTGCTTGGTCGCCTGGGCCTCCGGGGACAGCAGGTAGTCGGCGATGACCATGGCGCCGGCCTGGTGGGGCGAGTTGTAGGGGATGGCGACGAAGTGCACGTTGCCGAGGGTGCCGCTGTCGGGCACGTAGCTGCGCGTGCTCGGGGGCAGTTCGTAGTCGGCCACCGCCGCGGCCGGCTCCGAGGGGGTGAAGGTGAAGGCCAGCGAGAGCGCGCCGTCGCCCATCAGGCGGCGCATCTCGGGGCCGCTGGCGGGGAACTGGCGGCCGCCGCGCCACAGGTGCGGGTGCAGGGCATCCAGGTAGTCCCACAGCGGGGCGGTGACGGCGGCGAAGTCGCTCTCCTCGACCGGCGCGTAGAGCGCCTCGTCCCGGTCGGTGAGCTCGATCAGCGCCTGCTTGAGGAAGGTGCTGCCGGTGAAGTCGGGAATGCGCGGGTAGGTGAAGCGCCCCGGATTGGCCTCGGCCCAGGCGAGCAGTTCTTCGATGTCCTGGGGGAGCGCGTCATGGGCGTCGCCATTTCCGCGCAAGGCGTCGCCGTCATAGTAGTAGGTGATCTGCGCCCGGCCCCAGGGAGACTCGTAGCCCTCGGTGGGCAGGGTGAAGTCGGTCACCACCTCGGGGTTGTCCGCCGGGCGGGTCAGGGCGAAGTTCGGCAGCGCGCGGGCGAAGGGGCCGAACAGCAGGTCGCTCTCCTTCATGGCGGCGAAGTTCTCGCCGTTGAGCCAGATCAGGTCGACGTTGCCGGCGGTGTCGTTGCCGGCCTGCTTCTCCGCCAGCACCCGGGAGACCGCCTCGGCGGTGTTGCCGACCTTGACGTGCTCGAGGTCGATGTCGAAGCGCGCATCGACGCGCTCGGCCACCCAGTCGATGTAGTCGTTGGTGCGCTGGTCGCCGGCCCAGGCGTACCAGTAGACCGTCTGGCCGCGGGCCTCCTCGAGCACGGCCGGCCAGTCGGCCGGGTCGGGGGCGGCCATGAGCCCCGTGCTGGTCAGCAGGGCGGGCAGCAGGGCGGCCAGCCGGAGAGAGGGTGCGCGCATCGTGGATCCTCTTGGTGAAGGTGAAGGTGAAGGTGAAGGTGAAGGTGAAGGTGAAGGTGAAGGTGAAGGTGAACAGGGGCAAGGGGGCATGCGTCAGGACGCAAGGCGGCGTTGCAGGTCGCGATGCTCGCCGCGCACGTGCTCGATGGCGGCCACCGACAGGTAGTGGTCCACGCGCTCGCGCACGTGGGCGATCAGGGCGTCGTCGCTCAACGCCGCGGACCAGTCCTCGCCGCGCCGCCGCGCATCCTGCGCCCGTCGATGGCTGGCGCGCCACTTGGCGCACCAGGTCAGCGACCAGAGCCACATGGCGCGCCGGCACGCCAGCAGGGTCTCGACCTCCCCCGCGAGCCCGGTGGCCGCGAGCCAGTCGCGGTAGAAGGCGGCCACCTCCCCGGGCGCCAGCTCGGCACGGCTATGGAGATCCCAGGTGGTGGAGGTGTAGAGGCTGGCGTGGGCCAGGTCGAAGCCGACCAGGCCGTAGCGGCACTTCTCCAGGTCCACCAGCACCGCGCGACCGTCTTCGGTGATCAGGAAGTTGCCGGGATGGGCATCGAAGCTGATCAGGCGGGGCTCGGCCCCGGGGCCGGGTGGCAGGCGGCGGGGCAGGGCGGCCAGCTCGGCCTCGATCGGGGCACGGGCCGCGTCCGGGAAATCCGCCTGCTCGAGGAAGCGCGCCTGCTCGTCCAGCTCCTCGCGCATGGCGGCCCAGGGATCCGCGGGCGAGAGCAGCGGCGCCCGGGCCTCGGCCGCAGGGACCGCCAGGGTGTGGAGGCTGGCCAGCGCCTCGGCGAGGCGAGGCAGGTCCTCGGGCAGGCGCGCCGGGCGGCCGCGGACGGCATCGACCAGCAGCCCGCCCCGGGGCAGCGTCGGGTCCGGCGGCAGCAGGCCGTGCAGCGCGGGGGCGTGGCCGCCGCGGCTGGCGCGGGAGAAGCAGGCCGCCTGGTAGGCGAGGTTCGCCGCGGGGTCGAGGCGCATCTGGCTCTGCTTGGGCAGTCGCGCCACCCAGTCGCCCCCGGTCCGCTCGAGCCACAGATGGTGGTGGGCGAGGCCCGTGTCGGCCATCGGGCGCAGCGCCGCGATGCCCGCGTCGAGGCCCGTGCGGGCCAGGGCCGCGGCCACCGGGTCGCGGAGGGTCGACGGGACCCGCGGCGTGTCGCGGCGAGAGTCAATGTCCGGCATGACGCTCCTTGTTCGGGGACGATGGTCATGGATGGTCGCATGAGGGCGTCTCACCTTACACGCACCTCGACGATGCGGCTGCACGCCCGCCTGGCCCGCAGGAGATCACGCCAGTGGGCCGGCGCCGGGTCTCCGTCGCGCCATGGGCCGAGCGGCGACGACAGACGGCGCAGCGATCGGCCGCAGGGCGCGAGTCGCAGCGGGCAACGAGGGGGAGGGCATCGGCGCATCTCGGCGAGGCTCGTGGCGTCATCGACGGGGCGTATGCCTTGCGCGGCCGACCGCGTGTCGCGGCGATGCCGCTCTCTGGCGGGGGGAAGGCCCACGCCGAGCCTTCTTCGGGTGCGACGACTACACTGATCGGCAGGTGCCAATGATAGGGATCTTGCGCGGTGTGGCCAGCCCTCACCCGTATGCCGAGAGCCCGGGCGAGGTGCCCATGATGTTTCGATCGTCCCTGCCGCATCGCGTGCTGCTCTGGTTCAGCCTGGCCTGCCTGCTGCTGGGCGGGCTCGCCGCCTGGCAGGCGAGCGCCCAGCAGGAGCGGGGCACGGCCCTGGTGATGACGCTCGACGGCGCCATCGGCCCGGCCACCGGCGACTACTTCCTGCGCGGCCTGGAGATCGCCGCCGAGCGCGAGGCGCGGCTGGTGGTGGTACGGCTGGACACGCCCGGGGGCCTCGACGCCTCCATGCGCGACATGATCTCGGCGATGCTGTCCTCGGAGATTCCGGTAGCGTTCTATGTCTCGCCCGGCGGCGCCCGGGCGGCCAGCGCCGGCACCTACCTGCTCTATGCCAGCCACGTGGCGGCCATGGCGCCGGCCACCCATCTCGGCTCGGCCACGCCGGTGCAGATCGGCGGCGGGGGCGGGCTGCCCGGCATCGGCGAGCCGGAGGCGCCGGACGACGCCGATGCGCAGGATGCGGCGCCCGCGTCCGACGGCAAGGGTAAGCCGGCCGCCGCGACGGAGGGGAGCGACGTGGCGCGCGACGAGGCTGGCGAGGCCTCGGCCGGGGAGGGCGACGACACGGCGGCGGGGGATCAGCAGGCCGCCCCCAAGCGCCGCGGCGAGACCGCCATGGAGCGCAAGGTGCTGGAGGACGCCGTGGCCTATATCCGCTCGCTGGCCGATCGCCACGGCCGCAACGCCGACTGGGCCGAGGACGCGGTGCGCGAGGCGGTCAATCTCACCGCCCGGGAGGCGCTGGAACGAAACGTCATCGACGTGCTGGCGAGCGACCTCGACGACCTCTTCGCCCAGCTCGACGGCCGCGAGGTGGTGATGGAGAACGGCACCGTCACGCTCCAGACCGCGGACCTGGTCGTCGAACGCTTCGATCCCGACTGGCGCACCCGGCTGCTGGAGGTGATCACGAACCCCAACGTGGCCTACTTCCTGATGATCATCGGCTTCTACGGCCTGATCTTCGAGCTCTCCAATCCCGGCAGCCTGGTGCCGGGCACCATCGGCATCATCTGCCTGCTGCTGGCGCTGTTCGCCTTCCAGGTGCTGCCCGTCAACTATGCCGGCCTGGCGCTGATCCTGGTGGGGCTGGGGCTGATCGTCGGCGAGGCGCTGATGCCCAGCTTCGGCATCCTGGGCATCGGTGGCATCGTGGCCTTCGTGATCGGATCGGTGATGCTCATGGACGCGGATACCCTGAATATTTCCCTGCCGCTGATCGGCGGCGTGGCCCTGGTGGCGGCGGGCCTGATGCTGTGGGTGATGACCCGCTTCCTGGGCCTGCGCCGGCGCACGCCGCGCACCGGCCAGGAGGAGCTGATCGGCACCGAGGCGGTGGCGCTGGAGGACTTCCAGGGCGACGGCCATGTGCGGCTGCACGGCGAGCGCTGGAACGCCCGCAGCGAGCAGCCGCTGCGCCGCGGACAGACGGTGCGGGTGGTCGCCATCGACGGGCTCACCGTCGACGTCGAGCCGCTTCGGGCCGCGGCCGCCGAGCGCCGATAGCGCGTGATGTCTCGACCCCGAGACCGATACGTCCCTGAAACCGATACGTCCCTGAAACCGATACGCCCTTGAAACCGAAAGGAGACACGACATGCTGATTTCCTATCTCGTGCCGCTGGTATTGGTGCTGATGCTGATCGCGGCCTCGATCCGCATCCTGCCGGAGTACAAGCGCGGCGTGGTGTTCTTCCTCGGGCGCTTCCAGGCGGTGAAGGGGCCGGGGCTGTTCATCATCATTCCGGGCATCCAGAAGATGCAGGTGGTCGATCTGCGGGTGATCACCATGGACGTGCCCGAGCAGGACGTGATCTCCCAGGATAACGTCACGGTGAAGGTCAACGCGGTGCTCTACTTCCGGGTGGTGGACCCGGAGCGGGCGATCATCCAGGTCGAGCACTACGTCAACGCCACCAGCCAGCTGGCCCAGACCACGCTGCGTTCGGTGCTCGGCAAGCACGACCTGGACGAGATGCTCTCCGAGCGCGACCGGCTCAACGACGACATCCAGGAGATCATCGACGCCTCGGCGGAGAGCTGGGGCATCAAGGTGGCCAACGTGGAGATCAAGCACGTCGACCTGGACGACAGCATGATCCGCGCCATCGCCCGCCAGGCCGAGGCGGAGCGCGAGCGCCGCGCCAAGGTGATCCACGCCGAGGGCGAGCTGCAGGCCTCGCAGAAGCTGCTCGAGGCCGCCAACGTCATGTCCGCCAATCCGATGGCGCTGCAGCTGCGCTACCTGCAGACCATGAGCGACATGAGCAACAAGAACGCCTCGACCATCGTGGTGCCGCTGCCCATCGACCTGGTGGACGCCTTCAAGTCGATGGCCGGCGCCGTCGGTGACCAGGGGAATCAGTGATGGCAGGCGGCAGCATGAACAGTCATCGTGTCCTCGGGGCTGATCCGTCGACAGGTCTGCGAGGGGCGCTGTGAACCCATCCGTGGGCGCTACTTTTGCCATCCATGGCAAAAACCCCCTCTACGACCTGTCCCCGGCGCCCCTCGTCGATCTTCGGGTCTCGCCGGATGCAGCGATCCGGCGGGTCTGGTAGACTCCCGCGCTCCTGACGGGATAGCCGGATCAGCCCGGTGTCTCGTCGATCCAACGCAAGGGAACCGACATACCGTGATGCCCTCTCGTTCCGGGCTGGCCACGCCGCCCTAGCCTTTCCCTCCCGAATTCGGGCCGCGATGATGTCGTCACGATGTCATCGCGGCCGGGCATCGTCTCGATGTCCTGGGCGCCCCGCGCCCGCCTTGCACCGTCAGTCTCTTTCCAGCAGCGCCACCGCGCGCTCGACAGGCCTCGGCGCTCGACCGGCGCCACGGCATCGGCCTCCTCGCGAGGCCGGGAAGGGCTGCGCATGACACGACCCTGACGCCTTCATGGCATCCACCTCCACCCTCGACTGGACCGCAGCATGACTCGATCCCTCAAGCAAGACTGGTTCTCCAACATCAAGGGCGATCTCCTGTCGGGCATCGTCGTCGCCCTGGCGCTGATTCCCGAGGCCATCGCCTTCTCGATCATCGCCGGCGTCGATCCCAAGATCGGCCTCTACGCTTCCTTCTCCATGGCGGTGATCATCGCCTTCGCCGGCGGCCGGCCGGGCATGATCTCGGCGGCCACCGGCGCCATGGCGCTGCTGATGGTCACGCTGGTCAAGGAGCACGGGCTCGAGTACCTACTGGCCGCGACCCTGCTCACCGGCGCGCTGCAGATCGTCGCGGGCTACCTGCGCCTGGCCGACCTGATGCGCTTCGTCTCGCGCTCGGTGGTGACGGGCTTCGTCAACGCCCTGGCGATCCTGATCTTCATGGCGCAGCTGCCGGAGCTGACCAACGTCACCTGGCACGTGTATGCCATGACCGCGGCCGGCCTCGGCATCATCTACCTGTTCCCCTACCTGCCGGTGATCGGCAAGGCGCTGCCGTCGCCGCTGGTGTGCATCCTGGTGCTGACCGCCGTGGCCATGATCACCGGCCTCGACATCAACACCGTGGGCGACATGGGCGAGCTGCCCGACACCCTGCCGGTGTTCCTGTGGCCGGACGTGCCGCTCAACCTCGAGACCCTGTCGATCATCTTCCCCTACGCCATCATGCTCACCGTGGTGGGCCTGCTGGAGTCGATGATGACCGCCACCATCGTCGACGACCTGACCGACACCGAGAGCGACAAGAACCGCGAGTGCAAGGGCCAGGGCATCGCCAACATCGGCACCGGCCTGCTCGGCGGCATGGCGGGCTGCGCGATGATCGGGCAGTCGGTGATCAACATCAAATCCGGCGGCCGCGGTCGCCTCTCGACCCTGTTCGCCGGCGTGATGCTGCTGATCATGGTGGTGTTCCTCTCCGACTGGGTGTCGCAGATTCCCATGGCGGCGCTGGTGGCGGTGATGATCATGGTCTCCATCGGCACCTTCAGCTGGGCCTCGATCCGCGACCTGAAGAAGCACCCACTGTCCTCCAACCTCGTGATGCTGGCCACCGTGGCGGTCACGGTGGGCACCCATAACCTGGCCATGGGCGTGTTCGTCGGCGTGCTGCTGGCGGCGCTGTTCTTCGCCAACAAGGTCGGCAACATCCTCTACATCGGCGTCGAGCAGGCCGAGGCGGGCCGCCGCCGCGTCTATCGCGTGGTGGGGCAGGTGTTCTTCGCCTCCTCCGAGCGCTTCGGCCGCGCCTTCGACTTCAAGGAGAGCGTGGAGAAGGTCACCATCGACCTGTCACGGGCGCACTTCTGGGACATCACCGCCGTGCAGGCGCTGGACCGGGTGGTGATCAAGTTCCGCCGCGAGGGCACCGAGGTCGAGCTGGTCGGCCTCAACGAGGCCAGCGCCACCATCGTCGACCGCTACGCCATCCACGACGACCCGGAAGCCGTCGAGAAGCTGATGGGCGGCCACTGAGCCGCCCGTCGGCGGCCGCCCCTGTGACGGGGCGGCCGGATGGTGTAGAACGAAAGCCAGACAATCCACGCCAGCTTCAGGACAGACAGATGACAGAACAGGTGATGGCCGCCATCGACGGCTCGCAGTTTTCCGAGGGCGTCTGCGACTACGCCGCCTGGGCCAGCCTGGCGCTCGAGGCGCCGCTGACCTTCCTGCACGTGGTCGACAATCATCCGCAGACCGCCGAGGCGGATCTCTCCGGCAACATCGGGCTCGGCTCCCGCGAGCATCTGCTCGAGGAGCTGTCGCAGCTCGACGAGCAGCGCGCCAAGGTGGCCCAGGAGCAGGGCCGACTGATGCTCAAGGCGGCCCAGGAGCGCGCCGTCGCGGACGGCGTGGCGGAGCCCGGCAGCCGCCAGCGCAACGGCACCCTGGTCGAGACCCTCGCCGAGCTGGAGGACGAGATCCGCCTGCTGGTGGTGGGCAAGCGCGGCGGCAGCGCCCATCAGGACAGCGAGCACCTGGGCTCCAACCTCGAGCGGGTGGTGCGCGGCCAGCATCGACCGATCCTGGTGGTGCCCCAGGCCTTCAAGCGCCCCGAGAAGGTGATGATCGCCTTCGACGGCAGCAACACCACGCGCAAGGGCGTCGAGCTGCTGGCGAAGAGCCCGCTGTTCTCCGGCATCGCCTGCCACGTGGTGATCGTCGGCGCCGAGACCGGCGACAACCGCTCCCAGCTCGACTGGGCGCTCTCAACCCTGCGCGAGGCCGGCCATGAGGCCGAGGGCGCGATCCGCGCCGGCGAGGTGGAGGAGACCCTGCGTGCCTACAAGCAGGAGCACGACATCGATCTGGTGGTGATGGGCGCCTACGGCCATTCCCGCATCCGCCACCTGCTGGTGGGCAGCACCACCACCGAGATGCTGCGCCACGCCAGCGAGCCGGTGCTGCTGCTGCGCTGAGCCGCGTCTTCGCTCTTCAGGGCCCCGCCACGGCGGGGCCTTTTCGTGTCATCGTGCCCCGCAAGCGTTGTGCGTCGGCACCGGGCGCACACCATGAGCCATCGCCCCGCGGGGGCCCCTGGCGCTGCCCGGCGTGGCCCGGGGCGTGCCGCGTCAGGCCGCCGACACCCGACGGCCCAGCAGCCGGTCCAGCGACAGCGCGCCGGGGCCGCGCAGCAGCAGGGTCAGCAGCCCCGTGGCCCAGAGGCCGTGGGTGACCCAGGCATCGGGATAGACGAAGGTCTGGATCAACAGCGTCATGATCAGCAGCCCCAGGGCGGCCAGGCGGGTCGCCAGGCCCGCCCACAGCAGCAGCGACAGCACGAACTCGGCCAGCGTCGCCAGCCAGGCGGCGAGCACCGGCGAGATCAGCGGCAGGGCGTACTCGTGCTCGAACAGGAAGAAGGTGCTCTGGCTGATGGTGACGCCGTCGACCTTGGTCAGCGCCGAGCGGAAGAAGACGCTGCCGAGCACGAGGCGTGCCAGCAGGGCCACGAGATCGACGGGCAGCCGATCGAGGGCCGGCTCCAGGCGTCGATAGTAGAACCTGAGCGGTGATATCGGCATGTTCATGGGGCGGCCTCCTCGTTCGGCTCGTCATCATCGGGCGCGGCATGGCGCTCGCACAGCGCGCCGAGGCCGAGCAGGGTGCCCAGCGCCTCGCCGGCCGCCGTCTCGCCGTGGGCCTCGGCGACCGCCGCCAGCGCATCGCCCAGCGCCGTGTCTCGAGGCGCCCGAAGTCTGCCATACAGCGCGGCGGTGACGGCGTCGACGGGCGTCAGCAGCACCTGCTCGCCGCGGCGCACCGCCAGCCAGTCCTCCTCGCCGGCGGCGACGGATTCGCCCGGCGCCTCGCTGCGCTCCAGCCGCTGCCACAGCGCGCCCACCGCGAAGCGACAGCGCACCCGCCGGGTGGCCGGCCGCGGCGTCACGCAAAGGCGTGCCGGGTCGGGATGCTCGGCCAGCCGGGTGGCGTCCAGGACCGGCGCCTCGGCGGCAGGGCCGACGTCGAGCCGGGCGCGCTCCAGCCGGCAGACGTCGCTCGCGTAGCGATAACCGGCCAGCGGCGGCAGGTCGTCGAGGAAGTCGGCGAAGCCGGCGCCGTAGTGAGACAGCCGCGGCTCCCGGGGCAGGTGATCGCGGGCGTAGTCGCCGGCCGCGGCGGCGAAGTAGCGCGGGCCGAGCAGCGTGCGGGTATGGGGAAAGGCGGTGGCCAGCGCCTCGATCAGGCTCTGGCGCACGTTGTTGCGATAGACGTCGAGCCCGGCGGGCCGGCCCAGCTCGGCGGCCCCGTCGTCCATGGGAGCGGCATCAGGGGCGGCATCGGGAGTGCGCAGGGCGGCGGCGAAGCGTCGCTGCCACTCGGCCAGGGCGCTCATGCCGGCATCCTCGTCAGCGTGGCCGTCGATGCCGCCGGCAGGTCGGCGTCCCGATGAGCGCGGGCCCGCTCGGCCTCCTCGAGCCAGCGCTCCAGCGTCGGCACCTCGGCGTCCCACTCGATCAGGGTCGGCGCTTCGGGGGCGGAGGGTGCCCAGCGGCGATACAGCGACCAGACGGCCTCGGTGACCGGGCCGGCGTGATCGTCGATGCGCAGCGGCGGGTCGACGGCGGTGTCCAGGCTGTGGCCGGCCAGGTGCAGCTCGCCCACGGCATGCCAGGGCAGGGCGCCCAGGTAGGCGTCGAGGTCGCGGTTCAGGTTGAACGCGCTGATATAGGCATTGTTGAGATCCAGCAGCAGCCCGCAGCCGGTGCGGGCCACCAGCTCGGTGAGGAAGTCGGCCTCGTCGAGGGTGTTGATCGGGATCGTCACGTAGAGGCTGGGATTCTCGATCAGCAGCCGGCGCCCCAGGGCCTGCTGGACGATGTCGATATTGCGGGCGAGCAGCGCCAGGCTCTCCTCGGTGAGCGGCACCGGCAGCAGGTCGTTGTAGCAGTCGCCGTCGAGCCGGCTCCAGGCCAGGTGTTCCGACACCAGCGCCGGCTGGAGCCTGTCCACCAGCCGGGCGAGCCGCGCCAGATGAGCCGCATCGGGGCGCGCGGCGCCGCCCAGCGACAGCCCCACGCCGTGCACCGAGAGCGGGTAGCGCTCGGCCAGGGCCTGGAGCCGCTCGCGGTCGGGGCCGCCGGCGCTCATGTGGTTCTCGGCGTGCAGTTCCAGGAAGTCCGCACGCCGGGGCGCGGCGAGCAGCGCCGGTGCATGCTGCGGCTTGAGGCCGATGCCCACGGCACCGGGGGGCAATGAGAGGGAAGAGGGCAGCGACATGGCGATCTCCTCGGGGGCCGGCCCGCCGCGCGGCGGGCCGGGAGGGCTTCCGATCGGGGCTGGGCTCAGGGACGCTCGACCTCGCTCAGGCTGCCCATGCCGTGGGGCGTCTCGATGCTGGTGCAGGTGCCTTCCGGCACCAGCGTCCAGGCGTTGCCCTGGTAGTCCACGGTGGAGGTGCCGGCGCAGGTGGTGCCCGGGCCCGCCTTGCAGTCGTTCTGGCCGGCCAGGGCCACGCCGTAGCACTTCTCCATGGCTTCGCCTTCCTGGGCCTGGGCGGCGCTCATGACGCCCGCCTGGGCGATGGCGGTGGTGAACACGGCAGCCAGCATGGTGGAACGCTTCATGGGATCTCTCCTCTGGGTCGTCGGGTGCGCTCTTGGCGATGTCGCGTTGCGCCCTTCTCTGTCGGGTCGCCGGGGAATGGCTTACAGCGCGACGAGCGCTCGGCGGCCGCGATGCCGACGAAGACAGGGGATGCATGAAGGTTGCGCCGTCAATGCGAATGATATTTCTGATCAGGTTTTAAAAGTTGGCGAATATCACTGTTATGAGGAAGAATTTTGGTGAGCATGACGGATCGTCCGCCCTCGTGCTGCGGTAAGATCATGGGCCCTTCATTCCTCGACTTCAGGAGCGATGCCATGACCATCCAGCGCCATGACACCAAGGCCCGCATGAGCCGTGCCGTGATCCACAACGGCGTGGCCTACCTGTGCGGCCAGGTGGCCGGCCCCGAGGCCCGCGAGGGCGACATCACCGCGCAGACCGAGAGCATGCTGGCGCGGGTCGATGCGCTGCTCGCCGAGATCGACTCCGACCGCGAGCATCTGCTCTCGGCGACGATCTACCTCAAGGACGGTGGCGACTTCGCGGCCATGAACGCCGTGTGGGACGCCTGGGTGCCCGAGGGCCATGCCCCGGCCCGCACCTGCGTCTGTGCCCCGATGCCGGCCGATGAGCTGCGCGTGGAGATCACGGTCACCGCGCTGGTGAAGGACGCCTGAGCCGGCGTTCGAGCCGCCGCTCCCAGGAGCGGCCATGAAACGGAAAAAGGCCGACGCGAACGCGTCGGCCTTTTTCGTTGGCGGGACGGCGGGGGGATCGGTTCAGCGCAGGCAGGGGTCTTCCTGCGGCACCTCCCGCGGCCTGAGCCGGCGCGAGAGCGCATCCACGGCGATGTTGAGGCCGGCGGTGACCAGCAGCAGGAAGGCCGCCGTGTCGAACATCAGGTACTGGAAGTTCTCGTCGATGTAGTAGCCCAGCGTCGCCACCCCCAGCATGCCGAGGATCGCCGTCTCGCGCAGGATCACCTCGGCGCGGTAGTAGAGCAGGGCCAGCAGGCTCGGATAGACCCGCGGCAGCAGCTCGTAGGCCAGCCGGCCCGAGGCGGGCAGCCCCGGCATGCCGGGCTCCAGGCCGTCGGCGTGGCGGGCGACGAGGAAGGCGATCAGGGCGCCGTTGTGCAGCGCCAGGGCCAGCCAGGCGGGCAGCAGCGAGGGGCCGAGCAGCAGCAGGAAGACGAAGGCCAGCATCAGCTCCGGCGTCGAGCGCAGCAGCACCAGCAGCCCGCGGCCGGCCAGCCGGCTCGCGGGATGGCCGAAGTGGCGGCTGGCCAGCGGCCACAGCGCCATCGCCACCAGCAGCGCGCCGACGGTGCCGAGCAGCGCCAGCAGCAGGGTGTTGCCGATGGCCGGAGCGAGCTCGGGGATGCTGGCGAACCAGTCGACCAGCCCCGCCCCGTCGCCGGCCAGCAGCGGCGCGGGCCACAGGTCCTGGCTGACGAAGCGCCACAAGAGCCCGCCGTCCACCGCCGGCCAGGGGCCGAGCAGGAAGGCGCCGCCGACCAGCAGCAGCGGCACCAGCCGCCGGTGGCTCCACCAGGGCAGGGTGGCGATCAGCAGGTAGAAGCACCACAGCAGGGCGCCGGCCTCCGGGTAGCGGCCCTCGCGGAAGGCCGTCTCGAGCTGGAAGCCGAGCGTCGGCAGGCCGACGAAGCCCAGCAGCACGCTGGCGCGCAGGCCGCATTCGAAGCGGTAGCGGGTGTAGGCGGCGAGCTGGGTCCAGGCCAGCGGCAGCTCGGCGTAGAGGAAGCGCGACAGCCGGCCGACGCCCGGCGGCAGGGCATCGGCCGGTGCGCGCGGGGTCTGCTCGAGGATCTCGGCGAACACCTTGGCGAAGATGCCGGCGTAGGGAATCGCCAGCGCCGCCAGGGCGGTCAGCGCCGAGAGCCCGAACACCTGCAGGAACAGCAGCGCCCAGAACAGCTCGTGGATGGCGCGCACGAAGGCGCAGCCGGCGCGCACCAGCCGCGAGCGGGCGAACAGCAGCGCCAGCGGGAAGCCCAGCACCACGCCCGCGAGCGTGCCCCACAGCGCCACCGAGACGGTCAGCCCCAGGGCGTGGAAGGGCGACTCGACGGAAGCGAAGTCGGGCCAGGCCAGGCCCTGGAGCATCCGTCCGAGTTCCGTCCAGGGGTCGCGGGTGACCACCGACAGATCGGCCAGCGGCGCAAGCAGCAGCGCCAGGGCGATCAGCGTCAGGGTATGGCGGGCCAGGCGCGGGCCCGTGGCGCGGCCGGCCAGCCAGGCCGGCCGGCGCGGCAGGGCGGCATCGCTCATGCGCGCCCCCGGGAGCAGGGCAGGGACGCCGGCGAGGGCGCCGCGGGCTCGGGCGCCTCGGCTGACGCGGCGGTATCGTCGGCGTCCGGGTAGAGGGCGTCGAGGTCGTCAAGGCTCAGCGTGGAGGCCGGGGCGTCGATCACCAGCCGGCCGTCGCGCAGGCCCCAGACGCGGTCGAAGCGGGTCAGCGCCAGCTCGCGCTGGTGCAGGGCGATCACGCTGGTGGTGTGGCGCTGCTCGATCAGTCCCAGCAGGCGGTGGGCCTGGTGGGGATCGACGCTGGCCACCGGCTCGTCGCCGAGGAACACCTCCCGCTGCTGGTAGAGCGCCCGGGCGATGGCGGTGCGCTGGCGCTGGCCGCCGGACAGCTGGCCCACGGGGCGGCGCATCAGCCCGTCCAGGCCGACCCGCTCGCACAGCGCGGCCACCTCGCCCCAGGGGCCGCGCAGCGGCCGCACCAGGTTCCACAGGTTGGCCAGCGCCGAATGCTCGGCGAGCCGGCCCATGTAGACGTTGTGATAGACCGCCAGCCCCGGCACCAGGCCGTGATGCTGCGGGCACCAGGCGACCGCCCCGCCAAGCCGCTCCCGCAGCGCCGCCAGCAGCGTGGACTTGCCGGCGCCGCTGGGCCCGAGCAGGGCGACGCGCTCGCCGCGCGCCAGGTGCAGATGCACCCGGGGCAGCACCACCCGCTCGCCGTGGCCGAGATCGACCCCGTCGAGCGTCAGCAATGGCTCGTTCGTGTGTTCCGTCGGCGCCATCAGCGCAGCAGGCCGAGCTCTTCCGCCACGTCCTCGATCGGCGCGTACATGGCGTTGTCGGCGGGGATGAAGGCCGAGCGCGGGAAGCTGTCGAGCAGCGCGGGGTCGTCCATCTCCAGCAGCGCCGCGCGGACCCGGTCGGAGAAGCCCTCGCCGTAGCGCTCGTCGGCGTCGCCGCGCAGGGTCCACTGGTAGTCCGGGTAGCTCGGCGTGGTCCAGATCACCTGCACCTGGTCGGTGTCGACGCGGCCGTCCTCCACGGCGGCGTCCCACACCGCGTAGTTGACCGCGCCCAGCTCGTAGGTGCCGGCCTCGACCAGGGCGATGGTGCGCGAGTGGTCACCGGAGAAGCCGACCCGGGAGAAGATCTCGTCCGGCGCCTCGCCGAAGCGCTGGCGCAGGTAGTGCTCGGGCATCAGGCGCCCGGAGGTGGAGGTCTTGGAGCCGAAGGTGAAGCTCATGTCCTCGACCGCGTCGGGCAGCTCGTCCCCGTCTTCCAGCCCCGTCGACCGGTGAGCGATGAAGTAGGTCTCGAAGGCCGCGTCCTCGGCGCCCTGGGCGATGGCCCGGGAGTCCGGCACCAGGCGGCGCGCCTGGACGCCGGAGAGACCGCCGAACCAGGCCAGCTGGACCTGGTCGTTGCGGAAGGCGGTGACCGCCGCGCCGTAGGACTTCACCGGCACGTACTCCACCTCGACGTCGAGCCGCTCCTCGAGGTAGTCGGCGACCTTGGAGAAGCGCTCGACCAGACGCGACTGGTCCTCGTCGGGAATGGCGGTGAAGCGGAAGGTGTCGGCGGCCGCACCCTGGGCGAGCAGGGCGAGGGCGGCGGCGGAAGCGGCGATCCAGCGCATGGGCGGTCTCCTGGAAGGAATCGGGAGGGGTATTGTTGTGGCTGGTGGCGGGCATGGCAAGTCCGTCGACCGGGAGCCATTGGACCAAAGGCGCATGACGCGGGGGTGTGGTTGGGCTTACACTCTCGCGATAAATGTCAGACATTTTTGCGCCGACGCCACTCGGCCATGGGGAGCGATCGATGAGTCTCGAGGCACTGGGCCCGCATCAGGGCGATGCCGATGCGCTGGCGCGGCGGCTGGCCCGGGCGCTGCTGGGCGGCGACTGGCAGCCCGGCGACGCCTTCCCCAAGGAGCTGGACATCGCCGCCCACTGCGCCGTCAGCCGCAACCTGGTGCGCAATGCCCTGGCCAGCCTGACCGCCGCCGGCCTGCTCGAGCGCACCGCCGGGCGCGGCACCCGGGTGCGCGAGGTCGGCGACTGGCACCTGCTCGACCCGCAGATGAGCGACTGGCTGGTCGGCCTGGCGAATCCCCAGCCGCAGCTGGTGCGCGAGCTGCTGGCCTTTCGCTACTCCGCCGAGCCGGTGGTGGCGGAGCTGGCCGCCCGCGCCGCCGGCCCCGACGATCTGGCCCGCCTCGAGGCGGCCTTTCGCGGCATGGCGGCGACCGCCGACGCCTCGCAGCAGGCCGCCCAGCACGTGGAGTACGACGTGGCCTTCCACGAGGCCATCTACGAGGCCAGCCACAACCTGATCTGGCGCCAGATGGGCCACCTGCTGCGGCCGTCGATCCTGGCCCTGGTACAGCACTCCCAGCGTCCCGCCCGCGGCGACGACGGCCTCGGCGACAGCCTGGAACGCCACGGCGCGGTGCTCGAGGCGATCAGGGAGGGCGACGGACCGCGCGCCGCCCGGGCCGCCCGCGAGGTGCTGGGCCGCACCGCCCGCGACCTGGGCGTCGACACCGAGACCGGCGCCCGCACCGACTGATACCGGCGGTCGCCCCGCGGCGGCCGTTCATGCTTGACCGTTCATGCTTTCAGAAAGGAGCCATCCATGAAGATCACCCGACTCAAGACCTGGCAGGTGCCGCCGCGCTGGCTGTTTCTCAAGATCGAGACCGACGAGGGCGTCTACGGCTGGGGCGAGCCGGTCATCGAGGGGCGCGCCGCCACCGTCGAGGCCGCGGTCCACGAGCTGTCCGACTACCTGATCGGCCAGGACCCGCACCGCATCGAGCACCTGTGGAACACCCTGTACCGCGCCGGCTTCTACCGCGGCGGGCCGATCCTGATGAGCGCCATCGCCGGCATCGACCAGGCGCTGTGGGACCTCAAGGGCCGCGACCTGGGCGTGCCCGTACACCAGCTGCTGGGCGGCGCCGTGAGGGACAGGATGCGCATGTACGCCTGGACCGGCGGCGACCGGCCGAGCGACGTGGGCGAGGGCGCCAGGGCGCTGGTCGACCAGGGCTTCACCGCCTTCAAGATGAACGGCACCCCGGAGCTGCAGATCGTCGATTCCCACAAGAAGATCGACGAGGCCGTGGCGCGGGTCGCCGAGGCCCGCGAGGCGGTGGGCCCCGACGTCGGCATCGGCATCGACTTCCACGGCCGCGTGCACCGGCCCATGGCCAAGGCGCTGCTGCGCGAGCTGGAGCCCTTCCATCCGATGTTCGTCGAGGAGCCGGTGGCCCCCGAGCACCTGCCCTGCCTCAAGCACATCGCCGGCGGGCTCGGCTATCCGCTGGCCACCGGCGAGCGCCTGCACACCCGCTTCGAGTTCCGCGACCTGCTGGCCGACGGCATGATCGACATCGTCCAGCCCGACCTCTCGCACTGCGGCGGCATCAGCGAGGGCCTGAAGATCGCCGCCCTGGCCTCCGCCCACGACGTGGCCATGGCCCCGCACTGCCCGCTCGGCCCGCTGACGCTCGCCACCTCGCTGCACGTGGATGCGGTCAGCCACAACGCCTTCATCCAGGAACAGAGCATGGGCATCCACTACAACAAGGACAACGACGTGCTCGACTACCTGGTCGACAAGTCGGCGCTCGGCATCGAGGACGGCTTCTGCGCCATTCCCCAGGGGCCGGGGCTGGGCGTGGAGATCGACGAGGCCTTCGTCGAGGAGCGCGCCAAGGTGGGCCACCGCTGGCGCAACCCGGTGTGGACCCATGACGACGGCTCCATCGCCGAATGGTAAGCGAGGCCGAGATGACGCAAGCGATTTCCACGCGACTGGCCTGGGTCGCCGTCGACTGGGGCTCCAGCAACCTGCGCGCCTGGGCCCTGGGCGCGGGCGGCGAGGTGCTGGCCGAGGCCGAGGCCGCCCGCGGCATGCTGGGTCTGGCCCCGGCCGACTATGAGCCGGCGCTGCTGGCCGTCATCGGCGACTGGCTGCCCGCCGAGGGCCGCGTCACGGTGCTGGTCTGCGGCATGGCCGGCGCCCGCCAGGGCTGGCGCGAGGCGCCTTACCGGCCGGTGCCCACCGCGCTCGATGCCCTGGCCGAGGGCGCGGTGCGCCCGGCCGTCGAGGACGCGCGCCTCGACGTGCGCCTGCTGCCCGGCCTGTGCCAGGGCGCGGACGCCGGCGGCTTCGACGTGATGCGCGGCGAGGAGACCCAGCTCGCGGGGCTCGCGGCCCTCGCGCCCGGCGTCTCCGGCCTCGTGTGTCTGCCCGGCACCCACGCCAAGTGGGCGACGCTCGAGGGCGGGCGCGTGCAGGGCTTCCACACCTACCTGACCGGCGAGCTCTATCGCCTGCTGGCCAGTCAGTCGGTGCTGGCCCACTCGCTCTCCGAGGACGATCTCGAGGACCCGGCCTGCCGCGAGGCCTTCACCGCCGCCGTGGCCGAGGCCGCCGCCGCGCCGGAGGCCTTCACCCGGACGCTGTTCGGGCTGCGCGCCATGGACCTGCTCGACGACGCCCTGCCGGCCGGCGAGGCCCGCGGCGCCGTGCTGGCGGCCAGGCTCTCCGGGCTCGCCATCGGCCTGGAGCTGGCCGGTGCCTGCCGGGATCTCACCGCGGGCCAGAGCGTGCGGCTGATCGGCGGCGAGGCGCTGTGCCGCCGCTACGCCCTGGCGCTCTCGGCGCTGGGCCACTCGAGCGAGATCATCGCCAACCAGCGCGCGGTGCTGGCCGGCCTCGGCCTGGCCCAGGCCGCCCTCGCACACGCTTCCCCTGACCATGACTGAACAGGAGTCTCGTCCCATGTCCCTTCCGCTGATCGGTATCCTGCGCGGCATCACCCCCGACGAGGCCGTCGACGTCGGCGAGGCGCTGCTCGCCGCCGGCCTCGACCGCCTCGAGGTGCCGCTGAACTCCCCCGAGCCGCTGGAGAGCATCCGCCGCCTGGCCGAGGCGCTGGGCGATCGTGCCGCGGTGGGCGCCGGCACCGTGCTGACGCCCGAGCAGGTGCGCGACGTGCACGCGGCCGGCGGCCGGTTGATCGTGTCGCCCAACTGCCGCCCGGCGGTGATCGAGGAGACCCGCCGGCTGGGCATGGCGTCCTATCCCGGCATCGTCACGCCCTCCGAGGCCTTCGACGCCCTGGACGCCGGCGCCACGGCGCTCAAGCTGTTCCCGGCGGTACAGGTCGGTATCGAGGGCATGAAGGCGGTGCGCGCCGTGCTGCCGGCGGGCACCGCGCTCTATGCCGTGGGCGGCATCGGCGTCGACAACTTCGCCCAGTGGCGGGCCGCCGGCGTCGACGGCGCCGGGCTCGGCAGCGCCCTCTACAAGCCCGGCCTCGGCGCCGAGGAGGTCGGCGAGCGGGCGCGCCAGCTGGTCGAGGCCTGGCGGGCCGCGGATCCGGCGGCATGAGCGAAGCGGCGCGTGTGGCGGCGGCAGGCGGCTGCGAGCTGGGCGAGGGGCCCCAGTGGCACGCCGCGTCCGGCCGCCTGGTGTGGTGCGACATCCTCGGCCGGCAGCTGCACTGGCTCGAGGTGGCAAGCGGCGAGACCGGCGTGATCGACCTCGACCACATGGCCTCGCTGGCCGCGCCGCTGGACGACGGCGGGATGCTGGTGGTGGGCGAGGATCGCCTGAGCCGCCTGGACCCCGCCTCCGGCGCGATCGAACGGCTGATGGGCTTCGAGGCCGACAACGCCGCCACCCGCAGCAACGACGCGCGGGTGGATCGTCATGGCAGCCTGTGGCTGTCGAGCATGGGCCGGGGCGCCGAGGACGGCGCGGGCAGCCTCTACCGGCTGCATCGCGGCGAGCTTTCGCGGCTCAGGACCGGGCTGACGATTCCCAACGCGATCTGCTTCTCGCCTCAGGGCGAGCACGCCCACTTCGCCGACACGGCGCGCGGCGTCGTCTATCGTTGGGCGCTGGACGCCGAGGGCTGGCCGGTCGGCGAGCCCGAGCCGTGGGGGGACGTCACTCGGCGCGAGGGCAATCCCGACGGGGCGGTGATCGACGCCGAGGGCGCCATGTGGCTGGCGCTGTGGGGCGCCGGCCGGGTGGTGCGCCTGGACCGCAAGGGCCGCGAGATCGGGGCCATCTCCGTTCCCGTCTCCCAGCCCTCCTGCCCGGCCTTCGGCGGCCCGGGGCTGGCCTCGCTCTACATCACCACCGCCCGCGAGGGCATGAGCGCCGAGCAGCGGGCCCGCGAGCCCGGCGCCGGCGATCTGTTCGTCGCCGATCTCGCGGTGCCGGGGCTCGCCGAGCCGACGCTGCGATTGAGCTGATACCGGGCATCTCTCATGGGCGCCGGGGACAAGGCTAAGCGAGGTTCTTTTGCCCATGGGTGAGGCGGATTCCGCCGAACGGGCTGGCCAGGGAAGGCCAGCACCGGTCTTGCAAGTGGAGCAGGATGCGATAGCGAAGCAGGGCAAAAGAAGCGCCCAAGGATGGGTTTACAGCGTCCTCGTGGTGGTCCGGCACCCCGGGGCTTGTTGCCGGATCAGCCCATCCTCAAACAGCCAATCAGGCACTGCAAATCTTCTTCAGCCGGCGTCGCCCATCGGATAGCGGGTCTCGCGCAGGCTGTCCTTGATCTTCTTCAGGTGGGGCAGGAAGTCCTCGCCGCGGCGCAGGGTCACGCCGGTGGCCAGCACGTCGATCAGCGCCAGCTGGATCATGCGCGAGGTCATCGGCATGTAGTGGTCGGTGTCCTCCGGCGCCGAGACCGCCAGGGTCTCGGTGCACTCGTCGGCCAGCGGCGAGTCCGGCGCGGTGATGCCCAGCACCACGGCGCCGTTGTTGCGCGCCACCTGGGCGATGTCCACCAGCTCGCGGGTGCGGCCGGTATAGGACATGATCACCACCACGTCACCGGTGTGACAGGCGGCGGCGATCATGCGCTGCATCAGCACGTCGATGTAGGCCGACACCGGGATGTTGAAGCGGAAGAACTTGTGCTGCGCGTCCTGGGCCACGGCGCCCGAGGCGCCCAGGCCGAAGAAGTGCAGCTGCTTGGCCTGGGTCAGGTAGTCGACCACCCGCTCGACCCGCGCCGGGTCGACCTCGCGCCGGGCGATGTCCAGTGCCGCGATGGTGGCACCGAAGATCTTGCCGGTGTATTCGGCCGCGGCATCGCCGGGTTCCACCGCCTGGCTGACGTAGGGCGTGCCGCCGGCCAGGCTCTGTGCCAGCTTGATCTTGAAGTCCGGATAGCCCTTGGCGTCGAAGCTGCGGCAGAAGCGGTTGACCGTGGGCTCGCTGACCGAGGCCGCATGGGCCAGGCTGGCGATGCTCATGCTGGTGGCGGCGGTGGGGTCGGCGAGGATGACGTCGGCGACCTTGCGTTCGGATCGGTTGAGCTCATCGAGGCGACGGCGAATGCGGTCCAGCAGATCGTGACTGACCATGCGCGAGGGAGTCTCCGTGAAGCGGTAGCGGCGTCGGTCGCCGCCGGTGTGTCGATATGATGTGGTGATTTAACTACATTATGTCCACTATCCTAGCGCGCGCGGGCGGGTAACGGCCAGCCGTGACCGCTCGGGCCTCTCCGCATTTAGTAGTAATTTTACAGAAGTTTTTGGAGATGGTCGGCGCGATAGGCTATTATTTTGTTAATTTAACCAGATGAGGGTGGTCATGAGCCAACACAAGCGGCCCCAGGAAGGAGGCTCCTTCGGCGATTTCGGCACGGCAATCGATCTGGCCCTGTTCGGAGCGCTCGGCGATCTGGCCCAGCGCAAGCTCTTTCCGGCGCTCTTCCACCTGGAGCGCGAGGGGCTGCTCGATCCCGCCACGCGGCTGCTCGGGCTGGCCCGTCAGGAGCTGGACGTGGACGCCTTCAAGGCGCGCGTCGAGAAGTCCCTGAAGACCTACGTCAAGGCCGAGGAGCTCGACCGCGAGGCGCTGGCCCGCTTCATGGCGCGGCTCGACTTCCTGCAGCTCGACTTCACCAGGCCCGAGGGCTACGCCGGCATCCGCGAATGGCGCCAGGGCGCCGAGCATCCGATGGTGGTCTACCTGTCGGTGGGAGCCAAGATCTACGGCGACATCTGCCGTCACCTGGACGCCAGCGGCAGCCTCGACGCCACGAGCCGCGTGGTGGTGGAGAAGCCGATCGGCCATGACCTCGCGTCCTCGGCCGAGGTCAACGACGCCATCGGCGCGGTGTTCCCCGAGTCGAGCATCTACCGCATCGACCACTACCTGGGCAAGGAAACGGTTCAGAACCTGATCGCGCTGCGCTTCGCCAACCCGCTGTTCGGCACCCAGTGGAACCAGAACCATATCTCCCACGTGGAGATCACGGTGGCCGAGAAGGTCGGCATCGAGGGGCGCTGGGGCTACTTCGACGAGGCCGGTCAGCTGCGCGACATGGTGCAGAACCACCTGCTGCAGCTGGTGTGCCTGATCGCCATGGACCCGCCGGCCAACCTCGACGCCGACGCCATCCGCGACGAGAAGGTCAAGGTGCTCAAGGCGCTCAAGCCGTTCACCGACGAGATGCTGGGGCGCGACGTGGTCCGCGGCCAGTACATCGGCGGCACCATCGACGGTCAGTCCGTGCCGGGCTACCTCGACGAGGAAGGCGCCAACACCTCGAGCCACACCGAGACCTTCGTGGCGATGAAGACCGAGGTGGCCAACTGGCGCTGGGCGGGCGTGCCCTTCTACCTGCGCACCGGCAAGCGCATGCCGGGCAAGATGTCGCAGATCGTTATCCACTTCCGCCAGCAGCCGCACTACATCTTCGATCCGGACCAGCGCGACCTGGCCGCCAACAAGCTGGTGATCCGCCTGCAGCCGGAGGAGGGCATCGCGCTGGAGGTGCTGACCAAGGACAGCGGCCTGGACAAGGGCATGCGCCTGCGCCGCGGCCCGCTGCACCTGGACTTCAACAGCGCCTTCCCCAAGGCGCGGATCCCGGACGCCTACGAGCGCCTGCTGCTCGAGGTGATGAAGGGCCAGCAGTACCTGTTCGTGCGCCGCGACGAGGTCGAGCACGCCTGGCAGTGGTGCGACAGCCTGATCGAGGCCTGGAACAACCGCGCCGAGCCGCCGCGCCGCTATCCGGCGGGCTCCTGGGGCCCGGTGGCCTCCATCGCCATGATCACCCAGGACGGCCGCAGCTGGTATGAAGACTACTAAGCCCGGCAGGAACGAGGACGATTGAGATGAGCCAATCCCGTGAGCAACTGGCCCGGCAGCTCGCCGAGGCCGTGGCCGAGGCCCTTCGGGCCGACCTGGCCGAGCGCGAGCGCGCCCTGCTGGTGGTGTCCGGCGGTTCCACCCCGGTGCCGTTCTTCGAGGCCCTGGCCGCCATGGACCTGCCCTGGTCCCGGGTCGACGTGACCCTGGCCGACGAGCGCTGGGTCGCGGAAGACGCCGACGACAGCAACGCCCGCCTGGTGCGGGCCCACCTGATGCAGGGGCCGGCCGCCGCGGCCACCTTCGTGCCGCTGACCAGCGCCGCCGCCACCCCCGAGGAGGGCGTGGCCGAGGTCGGCGAGCGCCTCGCGGCGCTGTCCTGGCCGGCCAGCGTGGTGATCCTGGGCATGGGCGGCGACGGCCACACCGCCTCGCTGTTCCCGGACAGCCAGGAGCTTGGCCTGGCGCTGTCCACCGCCGATTCGGTGGTGGCGGTGCGCACGCCGAGCCAGCCCCAGCCGCGCATCACCCTGAGCGCCGACCGGCTGCACCGCTGCCCGCGTCACTTCCTGCACATCACCGGCGAGGAGAAGCGCACGGTGCTGGGCCGTGCGCTGGCCGGCGACGACACCCGGGCGCTGCCGATCCGCGCCTTCCTGGCCGGCCCGCTCGGCATCTACTGGGCGCCCTGAGCCCCGGACCCCTTTCTGGAGCCATGACCATGACCATCGACAAGCAGCTGCCTTCCACCCGCACCACCGAGATCGACAGCATCTGCCTCAAGGCCGAGGTGATCCCGGTGCTCGCCATCCAGCGCGTGGAAGATGCCGTGCCGCTGGCCACCGCCCTGGTCGAAGGCGGCCTCAGCGTGCTCGAGGTGACCCTGCGCACCGACTGCGCGCTGGAGGCCACCCGCCGCATCAAGGAGGCGCTGCCCCAGGCCAGCGTCGGCATCGGCACCGTGCTGACCCCGGCGCAGTATCGCCAGGCCGAGCAGGTCGGCGCCGACTTCGTGGTGACCCCGGGCACCACCGAGGCGCTCTATCGCTACGGCGTGGAAAGCCCGGTGCCGATGCTGCCCGGCGTGGCCACCGTCTCCGAGCTGATGATCGGCTGGCAGTACGGCTATCGCCGCTTCAAGTTCTTCCCCGCCGAGGCCAGCGGCGGCGTCAAGGCGCTCAAGGCCTTCGCCGGCCCGATCCCCGAGGCGCGATTCTGCCCGACCGGTGGCATCAGCCTGGACAACGCCGGCGACTACCTGTCCCAGCCCAACGTGATGTGCGTGGGCGGCTCCTGGCTGACGCCGAAGTCGCTGGTCGAGGCCGAGGACTGGAACGCCATCCGCCGGCTGGCCCAGGAGGCCGCGGAGCGTTTCCACCACTGAGTCTTTCGGTCGACCCTATCGGGTTCTCTCTCGACAGCCACTGGCTGTCCTTGCGCCCCGGCCATCATGGCCGGGGCTTTTTTCGTGCACCACGGGCGATCAGGGCGGGGCGTGTCGCGTCCACGGCGGTGCGCGGCCCGCGCTCTCGGGGCATAGACGTTAGTCTAATGCGTGTGAAATCAGCGTGATGGAGAAGTTGGCCCGCCCCTTGCTTTGTCTGGGTGACGTCGCCCGCGTCGCGGCGCCCGTCCCTTCGACAACACGAGGAAGCGACCCATGAACGATATCGCCCCGCTTACCCTGCTCGCCCAGGATCGGCTGACGCTGGCCAGTGGCCTCGAGAGTCGGGACCTGCAGCGCTACCGCCGGCTCGCCCAGGCGCTGGCCAAGCGCCACGCCGACATCAGCCGCGTGGTGGCCGGCCTCGGCGCCGAGTGCGAGCAGCAGCTCGAGGCCCTGACCGAGGCCGCCGAGCGCATGGAGCTGACCGCCTGCGTCAGCCGCGACGAGGCGTCCGCGATTCCCGCGGTCGAGGCCATGGGCGTCGACCAGGCGCTGAAGGAGGCGCTGGACGCCGCCGACGAGGCCAGCCGCCTGTCGCGCCTGCTGCTGGACACCAACGCCACGCCGGAGCTCGAGACGGCCCTGCTGGCCTTCGCCCGCCACAAGCAGCAGGAATGCAGCCAGCTGCGCGAGTGCCTGGCGGTGCACGTGAAATAGCCCCCACACGACGCTCGCCCGAAGACGACAACGCCCCGGCAGGCCGTCATGGCCTGCCGGGGCGTTGTCGTGTCGGCCGTCGTCAGGCGAGGCGTCAGGCGCCGGCCTCGACCGCCACCGCCTGGCCGCCGCGCTTGAGCGCCGCGTAGCCGAGGCCGGTGATCAGCGAACCGATGATGATCGCCGCCAGGTACAGCAGCACCGGGGTGATGGCGTTGGGGATCAGCAGCACGAAGATGCCGCCGTGGGGGGCCATCAGCTTGGCGCCGAACAGCATCGACAGCGCGCCGGTCACCGCGCCGCCGACCATGCTGACCGGGATCACCCGCAGCGGGTCCTTGGCGGCGAAGGGAATGGCGCCCTCGCTGATGAAGCACAAGCCCAGCACGAACGACGCCTTGCCGGCCTCGCGCTCGGGCTCGGAGAACTTCGCCTTGGCGACGAAGCTCGAGAGGCCCATGCCGATCGCCGGCACCATGCCCGCGGCCATGATCGCCGCCATGGGCGCGTAGGTCTCGGAGGCCAGCAGGCCGACGCCGAAGGTGTAGGCGGCCTTGTTCACCGGTCCGCCCATGTCGAAGCACATCATGGCGCCCAAAAGCCCGCCCAGCAGCAGGGCATTGGTGGAGCCCATGTTCTCGAGGAAGGCGGTCAGCCCGGAGAGGATCGCCGCCACCGGCTCGCCGACGATGTAGATCATGGTCAGGCCGGTCACCAGGCTCGCCACCAGCGGGATGATCAGGATCGGCTTGAGCGACTCGACGCTGGCCGGCAGCCTGACGTAGCGGGTCACCGCCTTGGCCACGTAGCCGGCGAGGAAGCCGGCCAGGATGCCGCCGATGAAGCCGGCGCCGATCTCGGAGGCCAGCATGCCGCCGATCATGCCCGGGGCGATGCCGGGGCGGTCGGCGATGGAATAGGCGATATAGCCGGCCAGCACCGGCACCATCAGCGCGAAGGCCGTGCCGCCGCCGATCTGCATCAGCGCCGCGGGCAGGGTGCCTTCCTCCTGGAAGGCCTCGATGCCGAACACGAACGACAGCGCGATCAAGAGGCCGCCGGCGACCACCATCGGCAGCATGAAGGACACCCCGGTCAGCAGGTGCTTGTAGACGCCGCGCTCCTTGAGGCTCTTCCTGGCCTCGCCGCCTGCCGCCGGGGCGCTGCCGTCTTCCACCGCGGCCTCGGCCAGCGCCGCCTCGAGGGTCGGCTTCGGCTGCTTCAGCGCGCTGCCGGTGGAGGTGCGATAGATCCGCTTGCCGGCGAAGCGGGTCGGATCGACCTCGATGTCGCAGGCCAGGATCACCACCTCGGCGTCACGGATCTCCGCCTCGGTCAGCTGGTCCTGGGCGCCCACCGAGCCCTGGGTCTCGACGCGGATGGGATGGCCCAGCGCCCTGCCGGCCTCGGCCAGGGCCTCCGCCGCCATGAAGGTATGCGCGACCCCGGTGGGGCAGGCGGTGACGGCGACGATGGACCGACCGCCGGGCGCGCCGGCCTCGGGCGCCGGCGTGGCATGGGTCTCGGCGCCGGGCACGAAGGCCTCGGCCTCGCGCCGGGCGCGCTCGAGGAAGCCGCCCGGGTCGGGCAGCGCCTGGTCGATGGTGGCGCGGAACAGCGGCCTGCCCTTGAAGCGCTGCGGGTCCGGCACGTGGTCGGCGGCGACGATGACCAGGTCGGCGGCCGCGATGGCCTCGGCGGAGACCGGCCGGACCGGTTCAAGCTCGCCGTGCATCTCCACGGTGGTCTGCCAGCCCAGCCGCTCGGCGGCCTGCTCGAGGCGCCGGGCGGCGAGGAAGGTGGTGGCCATGCCGCTGGGGCAGGCGGTGATGAGGATAACGTTCATGCGAGGGCTCCCCCGGCGTCGTCGCCGCCAAGGCGGTGGACGCGCGTCTGTTGTTGGAGTGACGGGAAATCGGTGGCGCGGGCGTCGCCCACGCCGACATGGCGGACCGCCTCGGCGGACAGCGCGGTGGCCAGGCGCAGCGCCTCGTCGGGCGCGTGGCCCTCGAGCACGCCGTGCAGCAGCGCGGCCAGCAGGGTGTCGCCGGCGCACACGGTGCTGGCCACGGTCATGGCCGGCGGCAGCGCCTGCCAGGCGCCGCGGCGGCTGACCCACAGCACGCCCTCGGCGCCGGCGGAGAGCACCGCCTCCTCGATGCCGGCCTCGTGCAGGCGGCGGGCGGCCGCCAGGCGGGCGGCCTCGCTATCGAGGGGCATGCCGGCCCAGGCGGCGAGCTCCTGCTCGTTGGGCTTGACCGCGGTGGGACCGGCGGCGATGGCGGCCTCGAGGGCCGGGCCGCTGGTATCGACCCACACCGGCAGCCCGGCGCCGCGCAGCCGCGCGATCAGCTCGGCCAGCGCCTCGGGCGTGACGCCGGGCGGCAGGCTGCCGGCGATCACCACCGCCTCGGGGCGGCGGGCGTCATCGGCGGCCAGCGCCTCGAGCCGCTCGAGCAGCGCCTGCCAGGCCTCGGCGTCGATGGCCGGGCCCGGGCCGTTGACGTCGGTGACCCGGCCGTCGGCCTCGGCCAGCTTGGCGTTGATGCGGGTCTCGCCGGGCACGCGCAGGAAGGCGTCCTCGAGCCCCGCGGCCTCGAAGGCGCGCAGGAAGGGGCCGTCGTTGTCGGCGCCGAGGAAGCCCGAGACGCAGACGTCATGGCCGAGTGCCGCCAGCACCCGGGCCACGTTGACGCCCTTGCCGGCGGCCGCGAGATGGGTGGCGCTGGTGCGGTTGACCTCGCCGGGCGCCAGGCGCGCAAGCGATATCGACAGGTCCAGGGCCGGATTCAGGGTCAGGGTCAGCAGGCGAGCCATCAGCGGGCCTCCAGGGCGTCGCGGACCGCCTCGCCGGTGGCCTGAGCGAGCGCCAGCGCGGCCTGGGCGCGGGCCTCCTCGAGGTCGAACTCGCGCAGCCGCGCCTTGACCAGCGGCACCTGGCGGGCGCTGACCGAGAGCTCGTCGACGCCCAGGCCGACCAGCACCGGCACCGCGGTGGCATCACTGGCCAGCTCGCCGCACACCCCGACCCACTTGCCTTCGGCGTGGGCCGCGGCCACGGTCATCTCGATCAGCCTGAGCACCGACGGGTGCAGGCCGTCGGCCTGGGCCGAGAGCTCGGGATGGTCGCGGTCGATGGCCAGGGTGTACTGGGTCAGGTCGTTGGTGCCGACCGAGAAGAAGTCGACCTCGGCGGCGAGCGTCGGCGCCAGCAGGGCGCTGGAGGGCACCTCGATCATCACCCCGAGCTGGACGTCGTCGCTGCGCTCGCCGACCGGCAGCTCCTCGAGCAGCCGGTCGAGGATGGCGCGGGCGGCGCGGAACTCGGCCACGTCCTTGACCATCGGCAGCATGATGCGCAGCGGCCGGGCGTCGCGCTTCGGCTCGGCCGAGGGGGCGGCGGCCATCAGCAGCGCGCGGAGCTGGGTCTCGAGCACCTCGGGCCGGGTCAGCGCCAGGCGGATGCCGCGCAGGCCGAGGAAGGGGTTGCTCTCCTGGGGCACCGGCCAGTAGGGCAGCGGCTTGTCGCCGCCCACGTCCAGGGTGCGCGCCACCAGCGGGCGGCCGTCGAGGGCGTCGAGGGCCTCGCGGTATTCGCCGATCTGGGTCGCGAGGTCCGGCAGCGAGGCGTGGGCCATGAACACGAACTCGGTGCGCAGCAGGCCGACGCCCTCGGCGCCGCGCTCCACGGCATCGGCGGCGTGGGCGGTGTTGCCGAGGTTGGAGGCCACCTCGACGCGATGGCCGTCGCGGGTGCGGGCCGGCTCGAAGCGGGCCTCCCAGGCCTCGGCCTCGCGGCGGCGGCGCTCGGCCAGGCGCTGTTCGGCGGCCCGGCGGCGCTCGGCGGCGGGCGCCGGGGTCACCCGGCCGCGCTCGCCGTCGAGGATCAGCTCGGTACCGTTGGAAAGCGACAGGATGCGCTCGCCGGCGCCGACCACGGCGGGGATGCCCAGCGCCCGGGCCAGGATGGCGCTGTGGGCGGTGGCGCCGCCGCGGGCGGTCAGCAGGCCGCGCACGCGGCTGGTGTCGAGGCGCGCCACGTCGGACGGGCCGATGTCGTCGGTGACCAGGATGTAGGGATGATCCGGCGGCTCGGGCAGCTCGACCCGGCACAGGATGCCCAGCACCCGGCGGCCGACGTCGCGCAGGTCGGCGGCGCGTTCGGCGAGCAGCTTGTCGGCCAGGCGCTCCTGGGCCTGGGCGGCGGTGTCGATCGCCTCCCACCAGGCGGCCTCGGCGGAGGCGCCCTCGTCGATGCCCTCGCGGGCGGCCTGATGGAGTTCCGGGTCGCCGAGCATCTCCTCGTGCATCGACAGGATCTGCGAGACCTCGCCGCCGCGGGCGTGCTGGATCAGCGCCTCGAGCTGCTCGCCGCCCTCGCGGAGGGCCTCATTCAGCCGGCGGCGCTCGGCGGCCGGGTCGGCGGCGCGGGCCGGGTAGTCGAAGCTCGGCGTGGTCAGCACGAAGGCCGGGGCGATGGCGAGCCCCGGCGAGGCGGCCACCGCCGGGTGGGCGACGTCGTCGGCCAGCGGCGCCAGCGCCGGGGCGTTCTCCGGCGCCGTGGTCACCGGCTCGCGGTAGGCATCGAAGGGCTCGACGTGCTCGCCGAGGCCGTCCTCCACGGCCCGGCAGACCGCGTCCAGCGCGGCCTCGGCGGTGTCGCCCTCGGCGGTGAAGATCAGCTGCTGGCCGCGGCGGGCGCCGAGGTTGATGACCTTGGTCAGGCTGGCGGCCGAGACGGCCTCGCTGCCGCCCTCGGCCAGGCGCACGCGCACCGTGGTGCCCTGGGCGCGGGCGACCTGGACCAGCTGCTTGGCCGGGCGGGCGTGCAGGCCGTGGGCGTTGAGCACCGTGGCCAGGCGCTGGCGGGCGGCGGCGGACTCGCCGGCCAGCCGCGCCAGCAGGGCGTCGGCGTCGAGCCGGTGCAGGGTCTCGGGGGCATCGCTCTCGAGCAGCGCCAGGATGCGCTCGAGCAGGCCGCGGTGGGCCTGGCCCTGGGCCGCCAGGCAGAACACGCCCTGCACCGGGGCGCCGTCGGCCGTGAGCGGCTCGGCCGGGGTGGCCAGCGCCAGCGCCGGCACGCCGACGCCGCGGTCGCTGGCCACCAGCCACAGGCCGCGGCCCAGGGCGCGCGGGGCGGCCTCGGCCACGGCGGCGACGAAGGCGGCGTCGACGCACTCGGCCTGGCGCAGCCGGGCGGCGCCGGCCAGTGCCAGCTCGCGATGGTCGCGGGCGGGGAAGCCCAGGCACAGGGTGTCGGCGTCGAGCCGGGCCTCGACCACCGCCTTCGACAGCAGCTCGGCGATCTCGGCGGCCCGTTCGGCGCCGGCCAGGCGCTCGGCGATGCCGTCCTGGTCGAGCACGTGGGTCAGCTGGCGCAGGATGTCGAGGTGCTCGTCGCTCTGGGCGGCGATGGTCACCAGCACGTGGACGCGCTGGCCGTCGTGCCACTCGATGCCCTCGGGGAACTGCAGCACGCGCACGCCGGTGGCGCGCACGTGCTCGCGGCTCTCCGGGGTGCCGTGGGGAATGGCGATGGCGTTGCCGAGGAAGGTCGAGGACTGGGCCTCCCGGGCGTGGAGGCCGTCGCGATACGCGGGGGCGACCAGCCCGGCGGCGTGCAGCGATTCGGCGGCCTGATCCAGCGCGTCGCGCCAGTGCTCGGCCCGGCAGCCGAGCAGGACGTCATCCTGGCGTAGGGTCAACATCGATGTCTCCGGTGGTCGGGGGCGACGCCGGGCCATTCCATGGCTCCCGGGGCGCAGCGGTGGCTTGTGCGGGGAAGGTGAATCGTGTCACCTTCGATAGGGCGAATGCTGGAATGCTTGCTCCGGCTTGGCAAGTCTTAATGTCTACGACTTTGGCAGGGGATGGTGGCGCGGCGCTCCCGCGTAGAATGCCACGTCCAGTTCAGGGGGGATCCATGACGCTCGCGGAAATCGCTCGACTGGCCGGGGTGTCGCGCACCACGGCCAGCTATGTCATCAACGGCCAGGCCGAGAAGCGACGCATCAGCCAGGACACCGTCGATCGGGTGATGGCGGTGGTCGAACACCATCGCTACCGGGTCGATCCCCAGGCGGCGGCACTGCGCCGTGGCTCCAGCCGGACCCTGGGGCTGATCGTGCCCGACCTGGAGAACGTGACCTACGCGCGGCTGGCCAAGCGGCTGGAGCGCGGCGCCCGGGAGGCGGGCTACCAGCTGCTGATCGCCGGCTCCGACGATCGGCCGGAGGTCGAGCGCGACCTGGCGCTGGCGCTGCGGGCGCGGCGCTGCGAGGTGCTGATCACCGCCAGCAGCCTGCCCATGGACGATCCCTTCTACGCCGAGCTGCAGGCCGAGGGGCTGCCGGTGGTGGCCGTCGACCGCGGCTTCGATGCCGCGCGCTTCCCAAGCGTGGTCAGCAACGACGCCGAGGCCGCCGGGCGGCTCGCCGCCTCGGTGCTGTCGCCCGGGAGGTCGCGGGTGGTGTGGCTGGACGCGGTGCCCTGGCTGTCGATCACCGAGGAGCGGCGCAGCGGCTTCGAGCGGGCGCTGGCCGGGCGCGAGGCGATGGCCCTGATGCTGTCCGGCGAGCGCTACGATCGCGCCGAGGGCGCGCGGCTGATGCGTCGAGTCATCGACGAGCACGGGCTGCCGGACGCGCTGGTCACGGCGTCCTATTCGCTGTTCGACGGCGTGCTCGATACCCTGCTCGAGGCCGGCGGGCTGCCGGCCTCGCTGCGGCTGGCGACCTTCGGCGACAGCCGGCTGCTGGAGTTCCTGCCGGTGGCGGTCAATTCCGCCGAGCAGGATCACGACCGCATGGCCGAGACGACGCTGGAGTGTGCGCTGGCCGCGGCCCGGGGCGAGGGCGCCCCGGGGCGGCGGGCGGTGCCGCGGCGGATGCGCTGGCGGGCGGGGCACGATTGTGCCGACGCGCCAGGCTTGCGATGATTTGCCGCATCGCAGTCATCTGAGCAGAGCCCGCACGTGGACAAGTTCGAACAACGCCTGGACCAGGCCGCCCGTGCGGCCTGGCTCTCCTATGTCGGCGGACGCACCCAGGACGAGATCGCCGGCCAGCTCGGCGTGTCGCGTCCCGGCGTGCAGCGCCTGCTGGCCCTGGCGCGCCAGGAAGGGCTGATCAAGGTGCATGTCGACCACCCCATCGCCGGCTGCATGGCGCTCTCCGAGGCCCTGTGCGAGCGCTACGGGCTCGACTTCTGCGATGTGGTGCCCACCGCGACGGACACCGATGCCGACGCCAGCCCCCCCTACCTGGCGGTGGCGGCGGCCGACCGGCTGGCCAAGTACCTGGAGCGCAGCGATCCCCTGACCCTGTCGCTGGGCACCGGCCGTGCGGTGCGCGCCATGGTCGAGGCGCTCAGTCGCATCGACCGGCCCCAGCACCGCTTCGTGTCGCTGGTCGGCAACGTGGCCCGGGACGGCTCCTCCAACCGCTACGATGGCGTGATGGTGCTGGCGGACAAGACCGGCGGCGGCCGCTTCCTGCTGCCGGCGCCGGTGGTGGCCGACAGCGTGGAAGAGAAGCGGGCACTCTGCGGTCAGCGGCTCTATCAGTCGGTGGAGCGGGTCGCCCGGGAAGCCGAGGCGGCCTTCGTCGGCGTCGGGCGCATCGATCGCCGCGCCAACCTCTTCCAGGATCACTTCATCAGCGAGGCCGAGCTCGAAGAGCTGCTGGCCGGCGAGGCGGTGGGGGAGCTCCTGGGCTGGCCGCTGAGCCGCGACGGCCGGGTCATCGACTGCTCCATCACTCGCCGCATGACCAGCCTGCCCCTCGAGATCCTGCGCGACCGGCCGCTGGTGGCGGTGGCGGGGGGGCGCGCCAAGGGCACGGCGATCCTGGCCGCCCTGCGTGGCAGCTGGCTCCAGGGCCTGATCACCGACGAAGGCGCGGCGCGGGCCATCATCGAGGCGGGGCCGTAAGCGCCGCCTTCGGCCTCGATCCTCCCCGCTACGGCTAAAGTCTAAGGTCGCAATTTTGCGTTTTTGGTGCGCACAAATGATCATTTGCTTTTTGTATGATCAAATGTTCGCTGTTAGGGGCGCGTCTACGTGGCCCGAGTCATCATGAGGAGTTTTCTATGGCCACCACCGGGCCAGGCCTGGACCGGCACATCGCCCAGATGGACGATGAACAGCTGCCGGTTCCGCCGCACAAACTGCATCGTTGGCCGCACTTCGCCGGCCTTTACGCCGCCGAGCACGTCGCCGCCACCGAGTTCGTGATCGGTGCCACCTTCGTCGCCCTCGGCGCGGGCATCTGGGACATCCTGATCGGCCTGCTGGTCGGCAATGCCCTGGCCGTGCTCAGCTTCTGGCTGATCACCACCCCGATCGCCATCGAGACCCGCCTGAGCCTCTTCACCTACCTGCACCGCATCGCCGGCGACTCGATGGCCTGGCTCTACAACTGGGCCAACGTCATCATCTTCAGCGTCATCTCCGCGGCGATGATCACGGTCTCGGCCACGGCGGTACGCATCCTGTTCGACATTCCGGCCCAGGCGCAGCCCTATCCGACCGACCCCGCCTTCGTGGTGCTGGCGCTGGCGGTCGCCGCCATCGTGGTGCTGATCGCGGTCTACGGCTTCAATGCGCTGACCGAGTTCGCCAGCATCTGTGCGCCCTGGCTGATGGTGATGTTCACCGCCGGGGGCATGGTGCTGCTGCCGGAACTGGCCGAATCGGTCACCGGAACCACCACCCTGGGCGACTTCTCCACCTTCATCGAGGTCGCCGGCAGCACCGTCTTCACCGGCACCGATGTCGACGGCGAGCCGGGCATCGGCATCTGGGAGGTGATCGGTTTCGCCTGGGCGGCCAATACGTTCTCGCATTTCGGCCTGATCGACATGGCGCTGCTGCGCTATGCCAAGCGCAAGCGCTCCGGCCTCGCCACCAGCACCGGCATGATGTTCGGCCACTACGTCGCCTGGATCTCGGCCGGCCTGATGGGCGCGGCGACCGCGGCGGTGACCCAGACCAGCATCGCCGTGCTGGAGCCCGGCGAAGTCGCCTGGCATGCGCTGGGTGCCTCCGGCTTCGTGATCGTGGTGGTCGCCGGCTGGACCACGGCCAACTCCAACCTCTACCGGGCGGGCCTCGCGGCCCAGGCGGTGATGCCCCGCTTCTCGCGCAACAAGGCCACGCTGCTGGTGGGGCTCGGGGTCGCCGTGATCAGCTGCTTCCCGTTCATCTATCGCAGCATGCTGCCGCTCTTGACCTATGCGGGCCTGCTGCTGGTGCCGATCGGCGGCATCATCTTCGCCGAGCACCACCTCTTCCCCCGACTCGGCTTCAGCCGCTTCTGGGCGCGCTACAAGGGGCTCGCCCACAACGTGCCGGCGCTGGCGACCTGGGCGCTGTCACTGGCGTTCGCCTGCGTCCTGAACCTGAGCGACGTGATGCCCTTCTACTACCTGTTCGTGCCTACCTGGTGCGTGTCGATCGCCGCCTATACCCTGCTGGCCAAGCGCTTCGGTGCCGCCGAGGCCTATCCCGAGGCGGAGGCGAGCGAGCGTGACTTCCAGGCGCGGGTGGAGGCCTTCCATGCCCAGCAGGGGGCGCAGGAGCCCGCGGGCCCGACCCGGGACACCAGCACGCTCAGCCGGGTCATCAAGGCCGTCTGGATCCTGGGCCTGGTGGTGCCGAGCCTGCTGGCCGTCAAGGTGCTCTTCTTCAGCGCCGACCTGGCCGGCTACCAGGCGAACCGCGAGCTGTTCTACGACATCACCATCTGGTGCACCCTGGCCTATTTCGTGTTCGCCTACTGGGGGCTGAAGCGGGCCAAGGCCGTGCAGGAGGGGAGGGCCGCCTTCGTCACGCAGACCTCGAGCCGCTGAGCCGGCTCTGGCATGTCCCGCGGGCATCGCCCGGAGGATCCGAACGTCGCTGGCGCGGATGCCGAGATCGGCATCCGCGCCACTCTTTTCTCCCCGAGGTCCCATCTTGCCCCTAAAGTATAAGCATCATGGCTTTGCCTTTTCGGGGTTGCTATCCGATCATTTGATCGTCAGTTGATTGAAATGATCGATTCCTCGTGTGACCCGATAACAACACAACAACCTTTCCAAGGAGCAAGCCATGACGCTTACACGCGCACTCCCCCTGGCCGGCCTCACGGTCCTGGGCGCCACCGCCGCCCAGGCGGAGACCCTCACCGTGGCCACCGTCAACAACAACGACATGGTGATCATGCAGGGCCTCACCGAGGCCTTCGAGCAGGCGCATCCGGACATCGAGCTCGACTGGGTGGTCCTCGAGGAGAACGTGCTGCGCCAGCGCCTGACCACCGACATCGCCACCGGCGGCGGCCAGTTCGATGTCATGACCATCGGCACCTACGAGGTGCCGATCTGGGCCGAGCGTGGCTGGCTGGCGCCGCTCGACGACCTGCCCGCCGACTACCGGGTCGACGACCTGCTGCAGTCGGTGCGCGACGGCCTGAGCCAGGACGGCACCCTGCAGGCGCTGCCGTTCTACGCCGAGAGCTCGATGATGTACTACCGCAAGGACCTGTTCGAGGAGGCCGGCATCGAGATGCCCGAGCAGCCGACCTGGCCGCAGGTGCGCGAATGGGCCGGTCAGCTGCACGATGCCGACCAGGAGCGCTACGGCATCTGCCTGCGCGGCAAGCCGGGCTGGGGCGAGAACATGGCGCTGGCCACCACCATGGTCAACAGCTTCGGCGGGCGCTGGTTCGACATGGACTGGAACCCGCAGATCGACTCCCCGGCCTGGCAGGAAGCGATCGGCTTCTATGTCGACCTGCTCAACGACTTCGGCCCCCCGGGCGCCAGCTCCAACGGCTTCAACGAGAACCTGGCGCTGTTCTCCCGCGGCAACTGCGCGATGTGGGTCGACGCCACCTCGGCGGCGGGCAAGCTGTTCGACACCGACGAGTCCCAGGTCGCCGACGCGCTGGGCTTCGCCCCGGCGCCGGTCGCGAAGACGGAGAAGGGCTCGCACTGGCTGTGGTCCTGGGCCCTGGCGATCCCGGCCTCGTCCGAGTCCAAGGACGCGGCGCGGGAGTTCATCACCTGGGCGACCTCCGAGGCGTACGTGAACCTGGTCGGCGAGCGGGAGGGCTGGACCAGCGTGCCCCCGGGCACCCGCAAGTCCACCTACGAGAACCCGAACTACCAGGAGGCCGCGCCCTTCGCCGGCTTCGTGCTGGACGCCATCCAGGGCGCCGATCCCACCGACGCGACCCTGGAGTCGAGCCCCTACATCGGCGTGCAGTTCGTCGGCATTCCGGAGTTCCAGTCCATCGGTACCCAGGTCGGCCAGATGGTGGCCTCGGCCCTGACCGGCGAGACCTCCGTCGAGCAGGCCCTGCAGGCGGCGCAACGCGCCACCGAGCGCACCATGAAGCGCGCCGGCTACCTGGATTGATCCGTGTGCGCCGACCGGGAAGCCCCGGCCGGCGCCTTCTTCGCGACCCCTCACGGTGACCGAGTATGAACAAGACCAGAACGTCCGGGCGCACCATCGGCGGATTGAGAACCCTCTCGCTGCAGGCGCCCGCCGTCTCCCTGCTCTTCCTGTGGATGATCGTGCCGCTGGCGATGACCGTCTGGTTCTCGCTGCAGCGCTACAACCTGCTGATGCCGGGCATGACCGGCTTCGCCGGCCTCGAGAACTACGAGTACCTGTTCACCGATCCCGCCCTGTGGTCGGCGATGGGCACCACCCTGCTGATGGTGGGCTGGGTGCTGGTGATCACCGTGGTCGGCGGCACCCTGCTGGCGGTGCTCTTCCAGCAGGAGTTCTTCGGCCAGGGCATCGCCCGGGTGCTCGCCATCTCGCCCTTCTTCGTCATGCCCACGGTCAGCGCCCTGGTATGGAAGAACATGATGATGCACCCGGCCAACGGGGTGCTGTCCTGGGTGGCCGAGCTGTTCGGCCTGCCGGCGGTGGACTGGTTCTCGTCGCTGCCGCTGACCTCGATCATCATCATCGTGGCCTGGCAGTGGCTGCCGTTCGCGCTGCTGATCCTGCTCACCGCCATGCAGTCGCTGGACGAGGACCAGGTCGAGGCCGCCCGCATGGACGGCGCCGGGCCGATCGCGATCTTCTTCTTCATCACCCTGCCGCACCTCAAGCGGGCGATCAGCGTGGTGATCATGATCGAGATGATCTTCCTGCTGACCATCTTCGCCGAGATCTTCGTCACCACCTCCGGCGGCCCTGGGCTTGCCACCACCAACCTGGCCTACCTGATCTACATCCGCGCCCTGCTCGACTTCGACGTCGGCATGGCCTCCGCCGGTGGGGTGGTCGCGATCATCCTCGCCAACATCGTTGCCATCTTCCTGGTCCGCATGGTGGCCAAGAACCTGGAAAGCTGACGCAGGAGCGCGCCCATGACGACTGCAAGAACCCCATCCGTGTCCGGGGCCGCCGCCCCTGGCATGCAGCGGTCTCCCCTGAGCGAGGCCCTGCTTAACCGGCGCCTGTGGCTCGGCCTGCTGGGCTGGACCGTGGCCCTGCTGATCTTCTTCCCGATCTTCTGGATGGTGCTGACCGGCTTCAAGACCGAGGCCGAGGCCATCGCCGAGCCGAGCCTGATCTTCTCGCCGACGCTCGACAGCTACGCCGAGGTCCAGAGCCGCGCCGGCTATGCCAAGTTCGCCATCAACAGCGTGGTGGTGGCCTTCGGCTCGACCCTGCTGGCGCTCGTGATCGCCATCCCGGCGGCCTACTCGATGGCCTTCCTGCCCACCAGGCGCACCAAGGGCACCCTGTTGTGGATGCTGTCCACCAAGATGCTGCCGCCGGTCGGCGTGCTGGTGCCGATCTATCTGCTGTTCCGCGATGTCGGGCTCCTGGACACCCGCACCGGCCTGATCATCGTCTACACCCTGATGAACCTGCCGATCGTGGTCTGGATGCTCTACACCTTCTTCAAGGACATGCCCAAGGACATCCTCGAGGCGGGCCGCATGGATGGCGCCGGCACCGTGCAGGAAGTGCTCTACCTGCTGCTGCCGCTGACCCTGCCGGGCATCGCCTCTACGGGCCTCTTGTCGGTGATCCTGAGCTGGAACGAGGCCTTCTGGAGTCTCAACCTGACCTCGTCCCAGGCGGCGCCGCTGACGGCCTACATCGCCTCCTTCTCGAGCCCCGAGGGACTGTTCTGGGCCAAGCTCTCCGCGGCCTCGACCATGGCCATCGCGCCGATCCTGGTGTTCGGCTGGCTCACCCAGAAACAGATGGTGCGCGGCCTGACCTTCGGTGCGGTGAAATGACCGACGCCTTTGCATAACGACAAGAAATAGCTACTTCGCGGCGCCCCGACGCCGCCGGGTAAAGGAATCTCACTATGGCAACGCTTCAACTCAAGCAGATCACCAAGAGCTTCGACGACACCCACGTCATCAAGGGCGTCGATCTCGAGGTCAACGACCGGGAATTCGTGGTCTTCGTCGGCCCTTCCGGCTGCGGCAAGTCGACCCTGATGCGCATGATCGCCGGGCTCGAGAGTGCCACCAGCGGCGACATCCTCATCGACGGCAAGCGCATGAACGAGGTGGGCCCGGCCGATCGTGGCCTGGCCATGGTCTTCCAGAGCTATGCCCTCTACCCGCACATGACGGTCGAGGACAACATGGGCTTCAGCATGCGCCTGGCCGGCGTCTCGAAGGAGAAACGCCGCGAGAAGGTGCTCGAGGCGGCCAAGATCCTGCAGCTCGAACCGCTGCTGGATCGCAAGCCCAAGGCCCTCTCCGGCGGCCAGCGCCAGCGGGTGGCGATCGGCCGCGCCATCGTGCGCAACCCGAGCATCTTCCTGTTCGACGAGCCGCTCTCCAACCTCGATGCGGCCCTGCGCGTGCAGATGCGCATCGAGCTGGCCCGCCTCCACGAGGAACTCGATGCCACCATGATCTATGTCACCCACGACCAGATCGAGGCCATGACCATGGCCGACAAGATCGTGGTGCTGCAGGGCGGCGAGATCGAGCAGGTCGGCTCGCCGATGGAGCTCTACCACCACCCGCGCAACCGCTTCGTGGCCGGCTTCATCGGCTCGCCGAAGATGAACTTCCTGCCGGTCGAGGTGGTGGAGGCCGACGCCGAGGGCGTCAGCGTCAGGCTGCCGGGCGGGGGCATCACCAAGGTGCCGGCCGAGGGCAAGGACCTGCACCCCGGGACCGCCCTGGAGCTCGGCATCCGACCCGAGCATCTGGCGTTGGACGATCAGGGCCCGCTGGAGGGGGGCATCCAGGTGCTGGAGCGCCTGGGCGGCCAGACCTCGCTGTACGTGCAGATGGGCGAGGCGATGATCACCCTCATGGCCGACGGCGACGTGGCGCATCGGGTCCACGACAAGGTGCGCTTCGGCTTCGCCCCGGGGCGGGCGCATCTCTTCGACGAGCAGGGCCTGGCGCTGCCGAGCCTGAACCAGCACCCCCTGGCCGGCCTCAAGCGCCAGGACAACCGGGCGGCCTCCGATGCCGTCGGTCAGTGAGGACACGCCCATGCATCGGTTGATCTTCGACTGCGACGGCGTGCTGGTGGACAGCGAGGCGATCGCCGAGGCCACCCTGATCGACCTGCTGGGGGCCTGGCTGCCGGACCTGGCCGCCGAGGCCGAGCTGAAGGCGGCGCTCGGCATGACCACGGCGAACATCCTCGCGCACCTGGAGGCCCGCAGCGCCCATCGCCTGCCGCCCGACGCCACGGAACGGGTCGATGAGACCATCGAGGCGCGGCTGGGCCGGGAACTGACGGCCATCGACGGCGTCGCCGAGGCCCTCGCGGGGCTCACGCTGCCGCTGGCGGTGGTCTCCAACAGCCGACGCCAGCGGGTGCTGGCGTCCCTTGCCACCACCGGGCTCGAGGCGCGGCTGGACGGGGTGCCGATCTTCACCGCCGACCAGGTGGCGGCGCCCAAGCCGGACCCGGCGCTCTATCGCCTGGCGGCGGCCGAGCTCGCCTGCGCGCCGGGCCATTGCCTGGTGGTGGAGGACAGCGTGGCCGGCGTTACCGCGGCCCGTGCGGCCGGCATGACGGTGATCGGCTTCGTCGGCGCCAGCCATGTGCCGGCGGGGCAGGCCGAGCGGCTGCGCGCGGCCGGGGCCTGGCAGGTGCTCGATCACATGCGGGGCCTTCAGGCCCTGGTGCAGCAGTGGCGGGCCGCGCGCGCCCCCGCCGTCGGTTCCTGAGGGGCGTGGGACATGTCAGGCGTGAGGGCGTTCGTGAGCCGCCGGTGGTGCCACCGGCATCAAGCGTCGATGATGAAGACTGGATGAACCGACGTGACGAGCGAAGACCCGAATGACGACCATGATTCCCCCTATCCACGACATGGCCCAGCGGCTCCTCGAGGCGGCGAGCGGCAAGGCGCGTTTCATCGTGGCCCTGGCCGGGCCACCGGCGGCGGGCAAGTCCTTCCTCTCGGGCCGGCTGTGTGGCGAGCTCAACGAGCGACGGCCCGGCATCGCCGCGGTGGTGCCCATGGACGGCTATCACTACGACAACGCGGTGCTCGCCCCCGAGGGCCTGGTGCCGGTGAAGGGCGCCCCGGAGACCTTCGATATCGACGGCCTCCGGCACGACCTGGCGCGGATCCGGCGGGCCGACCGCACCGTGGCCGTGCCGGTCTTCGACCGGCCCCTGGACCTGGCGCGGGCCGGCGGCCGACTGATCACCCCCGAGCACCGGGTGATCATCGTCGAGGGCAACTACCTGCTGCTCGATCAGGGCGACTGGCCGGGGCTGCGGTCGCTGTTCGACCTGACGCTGTTCCTCGAGGTGCCCGACGAGGTGCTCGAGGCGCGGCTGATCGAGCGCTGGCTGGGCATGGGGCAGGACCAGGCGGGTGCCATCGAGCGCACCCGTCACAAGGACATGCTCAATGCCCGCCTGATCAAGGCCGCCTCGATGCCCGCCGACCTGCACTGGCGCACGATCGTGTGAGTCGGGTCGACCCCCATTTTTTCGTTGGCCGGGAAGCTTCCCGGCGCTTTACCCACCCCGCCCGATCCCGGCGGGAATGACGCTTCTCAGGAGCACCAGCATGACCCAACTCGACAATGCCCACCTGATGGACCTGGGCCCCGATGTCGCCACACCGAGTTACGACCGGCAGGCGGTCACCGCGGGCATCGTCCATATCGGGGTCGGTGGCTTCCATCGCGCCCACCAGGCCATGTACCTGGACGAGTTGATGAACCGGGGCGAGGCGCTGGACTGGGGCATCGTCGGGGTCGGCGTGATGCCCGGCGATCGTCGCATGCAGGAGATCCTGGCCGCGCAGGATCATCTCTACACCCTGGTGGTGAAGCACCCCGACGGGCGTCGCCAGGCGCGGGTGATCGGCGCCATGATCGACTACCTGTTCGCCCCGGCGGATCCGGAGGCGGTGATCGAGAAGATGGCCGACCCGGCGATCCGCATCGTCTCCCTGACCGTCACCGAGGGCGGCTACAACTTCCACCCGATCAGCGGCGAGTTCGACCTCGACAATCCCGACGTCCAGTATGACCTGGTGCCCGGGGCCGCGCCCAGGACCTCCTTCGGCCTGGTCATCGAGGCCCTGCGCCGCCGCCGCGAGCGGGGCCTCACGCCCTTCACGGTGATGTCCTGCGACAACATCCAGGGCAACGGCGACGTCGCCCGCAGGATGTTCACCGCCTTCGCTCATGCCCGGGATGCCGAGCTCGGCGCCTGGGTCGAGGCCGAGGTGCCGTTCCCGAACTCCATGGTCGATCGCATCACGCCGGTCACCACCCCCGAGGACATCGCCGAGCTCGGCAGCCGGTTCGGCGTCGAGGATGCCTGGCCGGTGGTCTGCGAGCCCTTCACCCAGTGGGTGCTGGAGGATCACTTCGTCGCCGGTCGTCCGGCCCTCGAGCGGGTCGGGGTCCAGCTGGTCGAGGACGTGGTGCCCTATGAGCTGATGAAGCTGCGGCTGCTCAACGCCAGCCACCAGGCGCTGGCCTACTTCGGCTACCTGGCCGGCTATCGCTACGCCCACGAGGCCAGCGCCGACCCGCTGTTCGAGGCCTTCCTGCTCGACTACATGACCCACGAGGCGACCCCCACCCTGTCGCCGCTGCCGGGGGTCGACCTGGAGGCCTATCGCCGCACCCTGATCTCGCGCTTCGCCAATCCCGAGGTGCGTGACACCCTGGCCAGGCTGTGCGCCGAGAGCTCGGATCGCATCCCGAAATGGATGGTGCCGCTGATTCGCCAGCAGCTCGAGACCGGCGGCGATATCCATCGCTGCGCGGCGGTGGTGGCGAGCTGGGCGCGCTACGACGAGGGCGTGGACGAGCAGGGCGAGCCGATCACCGTGGTCGACCGCTTGAAGGACGAGCTGATGGCGATCGCGGCACGCAACCACGAGCATCCCACCGCCTTCATCGAGAACGAGGAGCTGTTCGGCGATCTGGCCGAGAATGCGCGCTTCCGCGAGGCCTATCTCCGGGCCCTGGAGAGCCTGCATCGGCGCGGCGCCCGGGCCACCCTGGAGGCGCTGGTCGCGGCCTGAGGCGGCGCCGTCGCCGGGTAGCCCTCGGCGCCAAGGCGGCTCGCATACGCGAAGACGCCCGATGATGGCCGGCATCATCGGGCGTCGTCGTGTCGGGCGGGATCAGGCCTCGACGAGATCGGCCCGGGTCGGCAGCGCGACGTAGCTGCCCGGACGGGTCACGGCGTGGGCGCCGCAGCGGCAGGCGAAGGCCAGCGCGCCTTCCAGGCGCGCGGTGTCCTGATGCCAGCCCTCGGCGAAGCCGCCCTCGGCCAGCGCCGCCAGCAGCCCGCCGATAAAGGCGTCGCCGCCGGCGGTGGTGTCCACGGCCTGCACCGGCGGCGGGGTGACCGCCAGCGTGAGCCCCGCGCCCAGGGCGCGCACCGGCTCGCCGCCGTCGGTAATCACCGCCAGCTTGACGCCGGCCGCCAGACGCTCGGCCAGCCAGTCGTCCTCGGGGTGGTCGCCGCGCAGGTCGTCCACCTCCTCGCGGGACAGCTTGAGCAGGTCGGCGCTGTCGAGCAGCCGGGTGACCAGGGCGCTGTCGGCGCGGCCTTCGGCCCAGAGGTTATGGCGCAGATTGGCGTCGACGCTGATCAAACAGCCGGCCCGGGCCGCCATCTCGGCCATCGCCAGGGTGGTCTCGGCGATCTCCGGGTCGGTCAGGCTGTTGCTGCACAGGTGCAGGATCGCCGGTTCGGCGAACACGCCGGCCGGCAGGTGCTCCAGGCGGTAGAGCAGGTCGGCGGCGGGCGGCCGGTAGAAGTCGAAGGTGCGCTCGCCCGCGGCGTCGCGGGAGACGAAGGCCAGGGCGGTGCGCGCCTCGCGGGTGCGTGTCACGCCGGAGACGTCGACGCCCTGGGCGGACAGCTCGGCGGCCAGGAAGTCGCCGAAGTGGTCGTCGCCGAGCATGCCGAGGAAGCGGCTGGGCACGCCGAGGCGAGCGCAGGCCACGGCGACGTTGGCCGGCGCGCCGCCGGCGTAAGGGGTGAAGGTCTCCGTCGCGCCCTCGTCGGCCGCGCCCAGGCGGCTGGAGAGCATGTCGACGAGGGCTTCACCGAAGGCGATAACGGGCAGCATGGTGGGGGTCCTTGTGATGAAAGGGGCGGCTCAGGCCACCTCGTGGCCGCGGGCGGCCTCGAGCAGCGCGAACCAGGCCGGGCGCGACAGCTCGAGCGAGGCGTCCCGATGCAGTGTCTCGATGCGCTCGGGCCTGAGGCTGCCGATCACCGGCAGCGGTCGCCCGGGCAGGGCGCGCAGCCAGGCCAGGGCCAGCCCGGCGGGGCTGACGCCGAGGGCCTCGGCCTGGGAGTGCAGCAGCGCTGCCGCCGGGCCGTCCAGCGCCCGTCCGCCGCCCAGCGGCGACCAGGCCATGGGGGCCTGGCCGTCGCCGATCACGGCGTCGTAGAGGCCGTCGAACAGCGGCGCGCTATGGTCGAGCGACAGCTGCAGCTGGTGCGCCGACAGGCGCGCGTGCATGCCGGCCTGCAGCCGGCGCCAGGCCTCCGGCAGGAAGTTGGAGATGCCGGCGGCGCCGATCTTGCCGGCGGCGATGGCGTCGTCCAGGGCGCGGCCGGTGGCCTCGGCGTCCATCAGCGGGTCGGGGCGATGCAGCAGGAAGTGGTCCAGCCGCTCCACGCCCAGCCGCTCGAGGGAGGCGTCGATGGCTTGGGTCACGTAGGCCGGCGAGCTGTCGTAGTGCTTGACGGCGAACGCTGAGGCATCGCGCTCGGGCGTGACGATGTCGGTCTTGGTCACCACCCGCACCCGGCGGGCGAGCCCGGGGCGGGCGCGCAGCGCGTCGCCGAACAGCCGCTCGCCGGCGCGATCGCCGTAGATGTCGGCATGGTCGAACCAGTCCAGGCCCTGATCGAGGCGCGCCTCGATCCAGTCGGCCAGCCGTTCGGCGGCGTGCAGCTCCGTCGCCTGGTGCAGGTTCATCATGCCCAGCGCGAAGGGCACATCGAAGGTGGTGCCGCTCATGCCGAGGCCTCCAATGACAGGGTGGTGCCCAGCAGGTGCTGGGCGCCGGGCACCAGCCACACCGGGTCGAGCCGGGTGTTGGCCGATTCGACGCACAGGAAGCGACGGGCCGCGGCGGCGGGGGTGTCGGCCGGGCGCGCGTCGCCGGGATGCCAGACCACCGCGGAGTCGCTGCCCTGGCGGGCGATGCGCAGCCGGCGCTGGCCGTCGTCCAGGGTCAGCTCTGCGTTGGTGTGGTAGATGCGATCGAGGCCGCCGCGCACGCCGAGCTCGCCCTGCTGCTCGCGCTCGGCGAAGTCGGCGAGCTTGTCCAGGTAGCGGGCGCCGGCCAGCCCCTCGACGCGGCAGGCCTGGGCGTCATTCACCGCCAGGTAGCTGTGCAGGGCGCCGGTGATCTTCACCGGGGTCTCGCCGCGGTGTTCGGTGATCAGCTCGACGTGCAGGCGGTTGGCGTTGGCCTGGATGACCGCCCGCGGCACCAGCTGGGAGTGCAGGCGCTCCAGTGGCGAGAGGTGCAGCTCGACGCCTTCCTCGTGCTCGTCCACGGCGTCGAGGCGCCAGTCGGCCTTGCGCGCCGGGCCGTGCATCGGACCGGAGCGGTCCTCGGACTCGTCGGCGGTGTGCTCGTCGGCGAACCACGGCCAGCACAGCGGAATGCCGCCGCGGATGGCGCCGGGCAGCGCCTGGGGCGTGGGCGTGACCCACAGCCAGCCGCCGGCCACCAGGGCTTCCTCGCTCTGATCCGGGCTGGGAGTGCTGGTGCGCGTTCGCGTGTCTTCGGACGCGTTAGAGAGCGGCGACGGTGAAGCGCCCGCGGCTCGCGCGGCTTCGGGCGCGGGAAAATAGTGAAGCACCTGGGCGCCCTGAAGCGACACCACGAGTTCACCCCAGGCCTCATTGGCCAGCCAGACCTCGCGGCCGGCCCATTCGGCACGGCGCTGACCGTCGGTGGCGTCCAGCAGGGCGCGCAGGGATGCGGGAATCATGCAATCTCCTCCATCGGGCCGATCGACGCGGTGGCGCCGGTTGATTCGACCTCTTCCGTCGAGTTACTCGACCTCTTCGTTGTGCAGGGCCTCGGCGGCGCCCAGCAGGCCCGTCCAGGGAGCGGTGACCACCCGGACCGGGATGTCGGCGGTATAGACGCTCATGCGGCCCTTGGTGGCGAAGGCCTCGCGGAAGCGGCTCTGCGGCAGCCAGTCGAGCAGCCGCGGGAGGATGCCGCCGCACAGGTAGACCCCGCCCCGGGCGCCGAGGGTGAGCGCGGCGTCGCCGCTGACGTCGCCGAGGATCTTCAGAAAGCGCAGCAGGGTATCACGAGCCACGGCGTCGCCGCTCGCGGCCGCCTCGGTGACCTCGGCGGGCGAGGTGCAGGCCGGATTGGCGCCCTTCAGCGAGCAGTGCGCCAGGTAGAGGTCGAGCAGCCCCTGGCCGCACAGCAGCCGCTCCACGGAGATGCGGCCGTAGCGGTTGCGGAAGTGGCGCAGCAGGTTGTGTTCCCGCTCGTCGGTGGGGGCGAAGGTCACGTGGCCGCCCTCGGTGGGCAGCGGGATCCAGGCATGGCGGCCGGGGAAGACGCCGGCCACGCCGAGCCCGGTGCCCGGGCCGATCACCAGGCGTGCGGCATGGGGCACCGCCTCGCCGGGCTGGACCTCGACCAGTTCGTCCTCGGCCACGTGGGGCACGCCCAGGGCCTGGGCGGTGAAGTCGTTGATCGCCTTGAACAGCTCGAGCCCCAGCGCCTCCTGCACCTCGGCGCGGGAGAATGACCAGGGATTGTTGGTCATCTTGATCCGGTCGCTGTTGATCGGGCAGGCGAAGGCCAGGCAGGCCTCAAGCGGGGCGGCGTCGCCCACGGCGCCGACCCGTTCCAGGTAGTCGCGTATGGCCTCGACCAGGCCGGGATAGTCGGCGCAGGGCAGGCTCAGGATGTCGTGGGGCTCGAAGGCCCCCGGGGTCACCAGGGCGAAGCGGGCGTTGGTGCCCCCGATATCGCCGATCAGTGCGGGTCGGGTCATCGTCACATTCGTCTCTTGCAAACAGTGCGGGAGCGGGGCCTGGTTCCCCGCTCCCGATCTCTAGGGCCACGATCGTCCCCGGGATGCGCAGGGCAATCCGGGGGACGACTCAGGCGTCCTCGTCGTGGATCTGGCCGGCCTGGCGGGCCAGGTCGTCGGCCTCGAAGCCGCCGAACACCCCGGCGCCTTCCTCGCCGCGCATGGCCAGGTGGCGGAAGCCACCGAACAGCTCGCGGCCGAGGCCGACGTGGTAGTGCTCCAGCTCGACCACGCGCTGTTCGCGGTCGGCCCAGGTGGCGGCGTCGACCTTGGCTTCCAGGGTGCCGGCATTGGCGTCGAGGCGCACGATATCACCATCGCGCAGTTTCGACAGCGGTCCGCCGTCCAGCGCCTCGGGACTGATGTGGATGGCGGCCGGGACCTTGCCGGAGGCGCCGGACATGCGGCCGTCGGTGACCAGTGCCACCTTGTGGCCGCGGTCCTGCAGCACGCCGAGGAAGGGCGTCAGCTTGTGCAGCTCCGGCATGCCGTTGGCCTTGGGGCCCTGGAAGCGCACCACGGCGACCACGTCGCGGTCCAGCTCGCCGGCGTCGAAGGCCGCCTTGAGCTCGTTCTGGTCCTCGAAGATCCGCGCCGGGGCCTCGACCAGGCGATGCTCTTCCTGCACCGCGGAGACTTTGATCACGCCGCGGCCCAGGTTGCCGTCGAGCACGGTGAGGCCGCCGGTGGGGGCGAAGGGCTCTTTCACGCCGCGCAGCACCTCGGTGTCGAGGCTGGCCTCGGGGCCCTCGCGCCACACCAGCTTGCCGTCCTCCAGGAAGGGCTCCTGGGTGTAGGCGGTCATGTCGGTGCCGAAGGCGGTGGGAATGTCGCTGTGGATCAGGCCGGCGCCGATCAGCTCGCGGAACAGGTAGCTCATGCCGCCGGCGGCCTGGAAGTGGTTGATGTCCGCCTGGCCGTTCGGGTAGACCTTCATCAGGCTCGGCGTCACCGCCGAGAGGTCGGTGAAGTCGTCCCAGGTCAGGGTGATGCCGGCCGCCGCGGCCATGGCCACCAGGTGCATGGTGTGGTTGGTGGAGCCGCCGGAGGCCAGCAGGCCGACCACGGCGTTGACGATGGCGCGCTCGTCGATCTGCTGGTAGAAGGGACGATAGTCGCCGCCGGGCTCGGTGTTGCGGATCGCCTGCTCGGTGGCGAAGCGGGTCAGCGCCTCGCGCATCTCGGTGCCCGGGTTGACGAAGGAGGTGCCCGGCAGGTGCAGGCCCATCATCTCCATCATCAGCTGGTTGGAGTTGGCGGTGCCGTAGAAGGTGCAGGTGCCCGGGCTGTGGTAGGACTCGGACTCCGCCTCCAGCAGGTCGTCGCGGCTGGCCTTGCCCTCGGCGAACAGCTGGCGCACGCGGGCCTTCTCCTTGTTGGGCAGGCCGCTCGGCATCGGGCCGGCGGGCACGAACATGGCCGGCAGGTGGCCGAAGCGCGCCGCGGCGATGAACAGCCCCGGCACGATCTTGTCGCACACGCCCAGGTAGAGGGCGGCGTCGAACATGTTGTGCGAGAGCCCCACGGCGGTGGCCATGGCGATCACGTCGCGGGAGAACAGCGACAGCTCCATGCCCGGCTGGCCCTGGGTGACGCCGTCGCACATGGCCGGCACGCCGCCGGCGAACTGGGCGGTGGAGCCCATGTCGCGGGCCGCGGCCTTGATGGTCTCGGGGAAGGTCTCGAACGGCTGGTGGGCCGAGAGCATGTCGTTGTAGGCCGAGATGATGCCGAGGTTCGCCGCGTTCATCAGCTTCAGCGAATTCTTGTCCTGGCTGCCGCAGGCGGCGAAGCCGTGGGCCAGGTTGCCGCAGGACAGCTCGCCGCGGTGCACGCCGCGGCGATGCTGGTCGGCCATGCGCCGCTCATAGAGGGCACGGCGCTCGGCGCTGCGCTCGCGAATGCGCTGGGTGACCTGCTGGACGGTGGCGTTGAGTGGCGTGGAAGCGTGAGCCATGGGGCACCTCGGCAACGAAAGTGAAGGAAGTGTTTTCGTAAGTTTAACAAAAGTATCGCCCGAAAACCGGGGGCGAACCGGGTTATGCGGCTATAGTTGTAATTAATTTACCATGACAGGCGCGTCAAGGCCCCTCGTCGCTCAGGGCGGAACGGGGCGGTCTCCGTGTCCCGATCATGCTGCCATCTAGGGTAGGCCCTGCGCCGGCCGCCGTCAGCCGGCCCTCTCGGGAGAGTTCATGAGTCGATTGCGTGTCGTCGAACAGTCCGCCGTGGCCGCCGTGCCGGCCGCGGCCTGGAATGCCCTGGTGGGCGACGATCATCCGTTCCTGCGCCACGAGTTCCTGCATGCCCTGGAGGCCAGCGGGGCGGCGAGCGAGGCGAGCGGCTGGACGCCGCGCCACCTGACGCTGTGGCGCGACGAGGCGCTGGTCGGGCTGCTGCCGTACTACCACAAGCATCATTCCTACGGCGAGTACGTCTTCGACTGGGCCTGGGCCGACGCCTGGGAGCGGGCCGGCGGGCGCTACTATCCCAAGGGGCTCAGCGCCATTCCCTTCACCCCGGCGCCCGGGCCGCGGCTGGCGCTGGCCGATGACGTCGACCCGCGCGAGGCGCGTCGGCTGCTGGCCGAGCGCTGGGAGGGCTCGACGCTGTCGAGCTGGCACCTGCTGTTCGCCGAGCAAGACGAGGTCGCCGCCTGGCGCGAGGCGCGGCCCGAGCTGATCGCCCGGGCCGGGGTGCAGTTCCAGTGGCAGGATCGGGGCTACGGCGACTTCGACGGCTTCCTCGCCGCGCTGACCTCCAAGCGGCGCAAGGCCATTCGCCGCGAGCGGCGCCGGGTCGCCGAGCAGGGGCTGACCCTGCAGCGGCTGGAGGGCGAGGCGATCGGCGAGGCCGACCTGGCGCACTTCTATCGCTGCTATCAGATCACCTATCTCGAGCGCGGCCAGCGGGGCTATCTCAACCGCGACTTCTTCACCCGGCTGCGCCGCGACCTGCCCGAGGCATTGGTGCTGGTCCAGGCGCGCCTCGAGGGGCGGCCGGTGGCCGCGGCGCTGTGTCTGCAGGGGAGCCGCACGCTCTACGGCCGCTACTGGGGCAGCGAGATCGAGGCCGACGGCCTGCACTTCGAGGCCTGCTACTACCAGGGCCTCGAGCACTGCCTGGCCCGAGGCCTGACCCGCTTCGATCCCGGCACCCAGGGCGAGCACAAGCTGGCCCGTGGCTTCGCGCCGCGGCGGCTGACCTCGCTGCACCATGTCGCCGATCCGCGGCTGCGCGCCGGGGTGGGGCGCTTCTGCGTCGAGGAGGCCGAGCACCTGGCGGCCTACGTCGCGGCCGCCGAGCGGGCGCTGCCGTTCCGTCTCGACGATGGCGGCTGACGCGGGTCGGATGCCGGGGCTTTGATGGATGAGGCGACCCGGGGAAGATGGCATACTACGCCCTCGAATTCCCTGGTGACGGACCCTCTTCATGCTCAAGTGGCTGGCCATCGTGCTCATCGCCCTCCAGGCGCTGTTGCAGTATCGCCTGTGGCTCGGCGAGGGCGGACTGCGCGAGCTGGCCGAGGTGCGCCAGCGAGTGGACCGCCTGGAGGCCGAGAATGCGCCGCTGCGGGCGCGCAACGAGCGCCTCGCCGCCGAGGTGGTGGACCTCAAGAACGGCCTCGACGCCATCGAGGAGCGGGCGCGCAGCGACATCGGCATGGTGCGCCGCGACGAGCAGTTCTTCTGGGTGCCCGATGCCGGCGAGAACGGCGAAGGGACGGCACGATGAGCGAGCGACTCTGGCTGGTGGTGCCCGCCGCGGGCCGCGGCCGACGCATGGGCGCCGCGCTGCCCAAGCAGTATCTGCCGCTGGCCGGGCGCACGGTGCTGGCCCGCACCCTGGCGCGGCTCCACGAGGCCTTCCCCGAGGCGCGGCTGTGCCTGTGCCTGGACCCCGACGACGAACGCTTCGACCCGGCCGCGGTGCCCTTCGCCGACTGGCGGCGGGTGCCCGGCGGCGCCGAGCGCGTCGACTCGGTGACCCACGCCCTGGCCGCCATCGCCGACGAGGCCGGCGCGGCCGACCCGGTGCTGGTGCACGACGTGGCCCGGCCCTGCGTGCGGGTCGACGACCTGCGCCGGCTGGCGGCCGCGGTGGCCGAGGACGCCGTGGGCGGGCTGCTGGCCGCGCCGGTGGCCGACACCATGAAGCGCGACGACGGCGACGGCCGGGTCGGCGGCACCGAGCCCCGGGACGGCCTGTGGCACGCCCTGACGCCCCAGGGCTTCGGCTACGGGCTGCTGCGCCGGGCCTTGCAGGAGGCCGCCGACCGGGGCGTCGCCGTCACCGACGAGGCCTCGGCGGTGGAAGCGCTGGGCCTCTCGCCGCGCCTGGTGAGCGGGCGCCGCGACAATCTCAAGATCACTCATCCGGAGGATCTGGCGCTGGCCGAGGCGATCCTCGCCGCCCAGGAAGCGCCCGATCCCTCCGCCGACAGGAACGACACCGCATGATGCGAATCGGCCACGGCTTCGACGTCCACCGCTTCGGCGAGGGCGACCACCTGCGGATCGGCGGCGTCGCCATTCCCTTCGACCGCGGCTTCGTCGCCCACTCCGACGGCGACGTGCTGCTGCATGCGATCTGCGATGCCCTGCTCGGCGCCTGCGCGCTGGGCGACATCGGCCGCCACTTCCCCGACACCGATCCGGCCTGGGCCGGCGCCGACAGCCGCGAGCTGCTGCGTCGGGTGGTGGCGCAGGTGCATGCGGCGGGCTACCGGGTCGGCAACCTGGACGCCACGGTGATGGCCCAGGCGCCGAAGCTCTCGCCCCACGTCGAGGCCATGGCCGAGGCCATCGCCGCCGACCTGGCGGTGGCGCGCGGGGCGGTCAACGTCAAGGCGACCACCACCGAGCGGCTGGGCTTCACCGGCCGCGGCGAGGGCATCGCCGCCGAGGCGGTGGTGCTGCTGATGCAGGAGCGCGACGATGTCTGAGGCGACGTCCGATCGGCCGCAGGCCCCGATCGCCTGGCCGCCGAGCTGGCCGCGGGTGCTGGACGCGCGCTTCGGCGCCCCGCGCCCCGGCGGCTACCGCGCCACGCCGGAGGACTTCCGGGTCGAGGAGCAGCTCGGCTTCGAACCGGAGGGGCAGGGCGAGCACCTGTGGCTGTGGATCGAGAAGCGCGACCTGACCACCGCGATGGTCGCCCGCCGCCTGGCCAAGGCCTGCGAGGTCACCCAGCGCGACGTCGGCTACGCCGGCATGAAGGATCGTCACGCGGTGACGCGCCAGTGGTTCTCGGTGCACCTGCCCGGCCGCGAGGCGCCGGACGATCTCGGGGCGCGGCTCGCCGACCTTCCGCTGACGCTGCTCGAGGCGACCCGCCATCCGCGCAAGCTCAAGCGCGGCGTGCACGCCGCCAACCGCTTCCGGCTGCGCGTCACCGGCGAGGCGCTGGAGGACCCGCATCTCGCCGAGCGCTGGGCCTGGCTGTGCCACCACGGCGCCGCCAACTACTTCGGACCGCAGCGCTTCGGCCCCGACGGGCGCAATCTCCATCGCGCGGCCAGCGTGCTGGCCCGGGGCTGGCGCAAGCGCGACGACCGCGAGGGCATGCTGCTCTCCGCGGCGCGCAGCTACCTGTTCAACGAGCTGCTGGCCGCGCGCATCGCCGAGGGCAGCTGGGCGACGCCGCTGCCGGGCGAGGCGGTGATCCTCGACGGCACGTCGAGCCAGTTCGTGGCCGAGACGGTCGACGACTCGCTGCTCGAGCGCGCCGAGCGGCTCGACCTGCACCCGAGCGGCGTGCTCTGGGGGCAGGGCCGCTCGGTGGCCCAGGGCGAGGCCCAGTCGCGCGAGCTGGCGCTGGCCGAGGCGCATCCCGCGCTGTGCGACGGCCTGGTGCGCGCCGGGGTGAAGACCGCCCGCCGGCCGCTGCGCCTGCGCCTGGCCGCACCTCGGCTGGCGCCCGGCGAGGGCGAGGCCTGGTTCTCCTTCACGCTGCCCCGCGGCGCCTTCGCCACCGCCGTGCTGCGCGAGCTGATCGCCCACCCGACCCTGAGTTACCACACGCCCCGGCCGGGGCCCGAGCAAGGAGCCGCGGATGCGTCGACTGCTGCTGTCCAATGATGACGGGGTGCATGCCCCGGGCCTGCGCGCCCTGCATGACGCCCTGGCCCCCCATGCGCGGCTGCGCGTGGTGGCCCCCGACCGCGACAAGAGCGGTGCCAGCAATTCCCTGACCCTGACCCGCCCGCTGGCGCTGTCGACCCTCGACAACGGCTTCTACAGCGTCGATGGCACCCCGGCGGACTGCGTCTACCTGGGCGTCAACGGGGTCTGGGAGGAGCGTCCGGACCTGGTGATCTCGGGCATCAACCACGGCGGCAACCTGGGCGACGACGTGCTCTATTCGGGCACCGTGGCCGCCGCCATGGAGGGCCGCAACCTGGGCATGTCGGCGATCGCCATGTCGCTGGTCGGCCATCGCTACTTCGAGACCGCCGGCCGGGTGGCGGCGAGCCTGGTCGGCGCCGCCGACCGGCTCTCGCTGCCGCCGCGCAGCCTGCTCAACGTCAACGTGCCGGACCTGCCCTGGGAGGAGATCCGCGGCCTCAAGGTGACGCGCCAGGGCTACCGGGGGCCGGCCGCCGAGCCGCTGGAGGTGCTCGACCCGCGCGGGCGCAAGCGCTACTGGATCGCCGCCGCGGGCGAGAGCGCCGACGACGGGGAAGATACCGATTTCGCCGCCGTGGAGGCCGGCTTCGTGTCCATCACGCCGCTGCAGCTGGACCTGACCCGGCATGCGGCGCGCGACGACGTTCAGGAATGGCTGGATGCACTCACCTGATTCCCGCCGTCGGCTGCGACCGGAGCTGGTGAAGGGCGTCGGCATGACCTCCCAGCGTACCCGCGACCGCATGGTCGAGCGTCTGGCCCGGCAGGGCATCGCCGACCGGCGGGTGCTGGAGACCATGGCCGAGGAGCCGCGCCACCTGTTCCTCGACGAGGCGCTGTCCCATCGCGCCTACGAGGACACCTCGCTGCCCATCGGCCACGGCCAGACGCTGTCGCAGCCGTGGATCGTGGCGCGCATGACCGAGCTGGTGCGCGAGGAGGCGCCCGAGCGGGTGCTGGAGATCGGCACCGGCTCCGGCTACCAGACCCTGGTGCTGGCGCGGCAGGTGGCGGAACTCTGGTCGGTGGAGCGGATCAATGCCCTGCATCGTCGCGCCGGCGAGCGGCTGCGGCTGCTCGGCGTGCACAACGCGCACCTGCGCCTGGCCGACGGCGGCCACGGCTGGCCCGAGGCCGCGCCCTTCGAGGTCATCCTGCTGACCGCCTGTGCCGGCTCGCTGCCCGAGCCGCTGCTGGCCCAGCTGGCCGACGGCGGGGTGATGATCGCGCCGCTGGCCGAGCGCGACGGCCGCCAGTGGCTGGTGCGGGTGCGCCGCCAGGGCGACCGGTTCGAGAAGGAGCGCCTGGAACCGGTGCGCTTCGTGCCGCTGCTGGAGGGCGTGATCCGTTAGGCGGTCCTGGAAACCGGTGCCAGGGAGGGTGCCGCAACGGCGAAAGCGCTGATCTATGCCATGGGGCGCCCGGAGGCGTCGTCATACACCAGTGTTTTCTCAGGGAGTAAGTTCTTGAAGCGTCAACTAGGCCTCTTGCTGCGGGGCGCCGGCATGGGAGCCGCCGATGCGGTGCCCGGCGTCTCCGGCGGCACCATCGCCTTCATCACCGGCATCTACGAGGAGCTGCTGCTGACCGTGCGTCGCTTCGGGCCCAGCGCCGTCGGCGCCTGGCGCCGGGGCGGCATGGCCGGGCTGGTCACTCACCTCAATCTCGGTTTCCTGCTGCCGCTGATGGCCGGCATCGTGGCCAGCCTGATCAGCGTCGCTCACCTGGTGGTGTGGCTGATGGAGGATCATCCGCTGCCGCTCAACGGCTTCTTCTTCGGCCTGGTGGCGGCCTCCGCGCTGGTGGTCGGCCGGCATCCCGCCGACTGGCGATTCTGGCACCTGCTGCCGCTGGCCATCGGGCTGCTGCTGGCCCAGCTGCTGCCGGCGCTGATGCCGCTGATCGGGCGGCTGGGCAGCCCCGAGCTGATGCTGGTGGCCGGCGGCGCCATCGCCATCAGCGCCATGTTGCTGCCCGGGGTCTCGGGCAGTTTCCTGCTGCTGACCATGGGCCTCTATGGCAAGGTGATGGATGCGATCCGCGATTTCGACCTGGGGGCGATCCTGCTGTTCGGCGGCGGCTGCCTGATCGGGCTGTTCGCCTTCTCGCGGCTGCTGTGCTGGTTGCTGGTGCGCTTTCACACCGCCACCCTGCAGCTGCTGGTGGGGTTCATCCTCGGCTCGCTGCCGGTGCTGTGGCCCTGGCGCGAGCTGGTGAGCTACCAGCTCGGGCCGGACGGCCAGATGATCCCCCTGGACTACCGCTATCTGACGCCGTCGGCGTTCACCGAGGTCACCGGCGATCCCGCCCATCTGGCGGCGGTGGTGGCGCTGATGCTGGCCGGTGCTGCCCTGGTGTGGAGCATCGGCAGGACCCAGAATGGCGACCAGAGCGCTGCCCTGGGCGGCCGACACGAGGACAAGGAGGAAGGTTCCGATGCATAAGGTTTTGCTGATTTCAGGGCTGGCCCTGACCCTGGCGGGCTGCGCCGCCTCCCAGGAGGCCCCGTCGCCGGTGCAGGTCCAGGACCTGTCGTCCAGCCGCTCGGCCGAGCGCCCGGCCAGCTACACCGTCGAGGCCGGCGATACCCTCTACGGCATCGCCTGGCGCCACGATATGGACTACCGCGACCTGGCGCGGCTCAATCGCATCGAGCCGCCCTACAACATCCAGCCGGGCCAGCAGCTGACGCTGGGCGGCGGAGCCGGCGCCGGCTCCGATGGTCGCGGCGGCGACGCCGGCTCGGCGGTGAGCGCCGGGGCGGCCGGCGGCGCCGTGGCGACCGGTCTCGGCGGCGCGAGCCAGGATGACGGGGCGCTGGACTGGCTGCTGCCCGACGGCGGCAGCGAGCGCAGCGGCGACGAGGCGCAGGCCGAGGCCGCCTCCGACGGCGGCCAGGCGAGCGACGGCGAGGGCGCCCAGGGGCCTGGGCCGGTCTACGATCCCGAGAGCCCGGGCGCCGACGGCACCCTGAGCGAGAGCGACCAGGCCGAGCGCCGCAGCCGCGAGGAGCGCGAGCAGGCGGGGACGGAAGGCGAGGCCGCGGCCCAGACGGCTTCCGACGCCGGGTCGGGACAGGCCGCCGAGAGCGAGTCCGACGCCCAGCCGCAGGCCGATGCCGGCACCCGGGTGGCCGGCGAACCGGAGGCCGAATCCCGCGAGTCACGCAGCTATACGCCGGTGGATGACGTGCCCTGGCAGTGGCCCGCCAGCGGTGATGTGATCGGGACGTTCGGCGAGGGCGGCACCATCACCGCCGGCATTGATATCGACGGACAAAAGGGGCAACCTGTCAAGGCGGCCGGGCCGGGCATCGTGGTCTACGCGGGCAGCGGCGTACGCGGGTACGGCAACCTGATCCTGCTCAAGCACAACGATGAATTCCTGAGTGCCTACGCCCACAACGACAGCCTGAGGGTGAAGGAAAACGACGTTGTCGAGACCGGCGAGGTGATCGCCACCATGGGCGACAGCGACGCCGAGGATGTCAGGCTGCACTTCGAGGTGCGCAAGGACGGCCAGCCTCAGGATCCGCTGGAGTATCTGCCGAAGCGTTGAGCTCAAGCGTTGAAGGAAAGGGTCGGCAAGCCGCTCGAGTCAGCAAAGCAACACCATACAATGACAACCTCTGACATCGATCGTTTCGAGCATGACACGGTGCTCGATACAACCATGGGGTAACAATCGATGAGCATGCTTGAACGGGACCTGAACGAGGTGGACATGGAATCGGCCGAAGAAGCCGGTGAGCAGGAGGTCGAGCTCGAGACCGCCGCGCCCGAAGATGCGGACGCGGCCTTCGAGAAGGCGCTGAGCCGTGAGGACCGCCACTATCATCACAGCCTCGATGCCACCCAGATCTACCTCAACGAGATCGGCTTCTCGCCGCTGCTGACGCCGGAGGAGGAGGTCTTCTACGGCCGCCTCGCCCGCAAGGGCGATCCCGCCGGCCGGTCGCGGATGATCGAGTCCAACCTGCGCCTGGTGGTCAAGATCGCCAGGCGCTACCTGAACCGCGGCCTGACCCTGCTCGACCTGATCGAGGAGGGCAACCTGGGGCTGATCCGTGCGGTCGAGAAGTTCGACCCCGAGCGCGGCTTCCGTTTCTCCACCTACGCCACCTGGTGGATTCGCCAGACCATCGAGCGGGCGCTGATGAACCAGACCCGCACGATTCGCCTGCCGATCCACGTGGTCAAGGAGCTCAACATCTACCTGCGGGCGGCCCGCGAGCTGACCCAGAAGCTCGACCACGAGGCCACCGCCGAGGAGATCGCCGAGCATCTCGACAAGCCGGTGGAAACCGTCAAGAAGATGATGGGGCTCAACGAGCGGGTCTCCTCGGTCGACTACCCCGTGGGGGCGGAGAGCGACAAGCCGCTGATCGAGACCCTGACCGACGACAACGAGCTGGGGCCGGAATCGACCCTGGTGGACGGCGACGTCAAGCAGCACGTCGACGACTGGCTGGCCGAGCTCACCGACAAGCAGTGCGAGGTGGTGGTGCGCCGCTTCGGCCTGCGCGGTCACGAGGCCTCGACCCTCGAGCAGGTCGGCGAGGAGATCGGCCTGACCCGGGAGCGGGTCCGCCAGATCCAGGTCGAGGCGTTGAAGAAGCTGCGCCGCATGCTCGACAAGCAGGGGCTCGATCTCGACGCGATATTCGAGTGACGCTGCCTTCCTGAAGCGATGATTCTCCAGCGAAAGCCAGGGCCCTGCCCTGGCTTTCTGCTTTTCATCACCCGCCTGGTTGAAAAACCTGCCTCCATATGAAAAAGCAGTAATAAATATGGTGGGATAAAAATATTTTAGTCGTCAGGGCCGTGAAAATGGCGCCGGTTTGCAAAATAATGGGAGTTTTGCCCCTTCCGGAGACTCCCCGCATGGCCCGACCGCTGCGCGCCGACATCGACCTGGGCGCCCTGCGCCACAACTACCGCCTGGCCCGCGAGCTGGCGCCCCACAGCCAGGCCGTGGCGGTGCTCAAGGCCGATGCCTACGGCCACGGGGCGGTGGCCTGCGCGCGGGCCCTGGAAGGGCTGGCGCCGGCCTTCGCCGTGGCCTGCATCGAGGAAGCCGAGACCCTGCGCGAGGCCGGCATCACGGCGCCGGTGGTGCTGCTGGAGGGCATCTTCGAGGCCGGCGAGCTCGAACGCGTCGAGGCCCTGGGCCTGTGGGTGGCGGTGCACAGCGAGTGGCAGCTGGACGCGCTGCTGGCGCATCGCCCGGCGCGGCCGATTCCGGTGTGGCTGAAGGTGGACTCCGGCATGCACCGGCTGGGCTTCACCCCCGAGCGGGCCGAGGCGGCCTGGCGGCGGCTCAGCGAGGCGCCGGCGTGCGTCACCGACCTGCACCTGATGAGCCACTTCGCCACCGCCGACGCCGTCGATACCGCCTACTTCCGCCGCCAGTCGGCGCTGCTGGCCGCCCTGGCCGAGCGGCTCGGCGCGCCCACCTGCCTGGCCAATTCCCCGGCGACCCTGGCGCGCCCCGAGGTCCACGGCGCCTGGAATCGCCCCGGCGTGATGCTCTACGGCAGCGATCCGCTGGAGGCCCCCACCGAGGCCAGCCGGCGGCTCGAGGCGGTGATGACGCTGCGTTCCGAGATCATCGCCGTGCGCGAGCTGGAGGCGGGCGAGCCGGTGGGCTACGGCGGCCGCTGGACGGCGTCTCGGCCCTCGCGCATCGGGGTCGTGGCCTGCGGCTACGGCGACGGCTACGATCGCCACGCCGTGGACGGCACGCCGGTGCTGGTCGACGGGCAGCGCGCCGCCATCGCCGGCAAGGTCTCCATGGACATGCTGATCGTCGACCTGACCGCGCTGCCCGAGGCCGATATCGGCAGCGAGGTGGTGCTGTGGGGGCGGGCGTCGAACGGCGAGGTGCTGTCCGTGGACGAGGTGGCCCGCCACTGCGACACCATCAGCTATACGCTGCTCACCGGGGTGCTGCCCCGGGTGCCGAGGCGCTATCATGGGGGCTGAACCCGAGCAAGAGCGCCCCATGTCCAAGGACGAGACCGAGACACCGACCTCCTTCGCCCATCCCCGCTACTGGCCGACCTGGCTGTCCATCGGTGCCATGCGCGTCGCCGCCTGGCTGCCGTGGCGGCTCAAGCTGTGGATCGGCCGGGCCATCGGCCTGGCCGCCTGGCGCTTCGCCGGGCGGCGGCGACACATCACCGAGACCAACATCCGGCTGTGCTTCCCCGAGCTGGACGAGGAACAGCGCGCCCGGCTGGTGCGCGAGGCCTTCATCGCCAACGGCATCGGCATCCTGGAGACGGCCACCGGCTGGTGCCGCGATCCCGAGCACCTGCGCCACCGCGTGACCTTCAAGGGCCAGGAGCACATGGCGCGCGCCCAGGCCCAGGGCAAGGGCGTGCTGATCATCGGCATCCACTTCTCGACCCTGGACATGGGCGGGGCCCTGCATTCGCTGTTCTTCCCCGCGGACGTGGTCTATCGGCCCCACGACAACCCACTGTTCGAGCGCTTCATGACCCGCGCCCGCTCGCGCATCTTCGGTCGCGCCATCGACCGCCACGACCTGCGCGGCGTGGTGCGCCGGCTCAAGGCCGGCCACAACGTCTGGTACTCGCCGGACCAGGACTTCGGCCGCGACGCCAGCGTCTTCGCCCCCTTCTTCGGCGTCGAGGCGGCGACCATCAAGCTGACCGCCAAGATCGCCCGCATGACCGGGGCGCCGGTCATGCCGCTGGTGTTCCACCGCAATCCCGATGATCGCACCTATACCCTGGAGTACCTGCCGGCGCTCGACGGCTTCCCCAGCGGCGACGAGGTGGCCGATGCCACCCAGGTCAACGCCGTCATCGAGGCCGCCATCCGCCGTCATCCCGAGCAGTACCTGTGGCTGCATCGGCGCTTCAAGACCCGCCCCAAGGGCGAGCCGAAGCTCTACTGAGCCTCGCCGCCCTCCGGCGGTATCGACGGCAGCTCGCGGGGCAGCGCCAGCCGGTGCCGTCCCCGGGTCAGCCGCTCGCCGACGAAGGCCCGGTCCATGGGATGGCGGGAAACCCTATCGAGCCGCGCCACGACGCGCTCGGCCATGGCCTGCAGGGCGGTGAGCCGGGTGCCGTCGGCCTCGAGTGACAGCGCCTTCAGCGCCTTGAGCAGCCCCAGCAGCACGCTCTGATCGTCGCCGCCGTAGTGCAGCAGCGGCACGAACAGCCGATGCAGCAGGCCGTCGACGTCCTCCAGCGGCCAGCTCACCCGCAGCCGTTGCTGCGCGTCGAGCAGGGCGTTGGGCGGCTGCCAGGCCAGATGATGGCGCAGCAGATCGGTCAGGCGATGCAGGCACAGCCGTGCCGTGCCCGGATCGTTGATGCCCGGCGACAGGGCCTTGAGCGCCACCTCCATCAGCTGCGTCATGCCGTGCACGTAGTGCTCGTTCACCGACTCGCCGTCCAGCCGCACCAGGCACTCCTGCAGCGCTGCCTCCCAGGCCGCGTCCGGCGCCTCCTCGGCCTCCAGCACCGCCAGCGGGGCGCCCTCGATCAGGTAGTCGCCGAAGCGAAAGCTCAGGTGCAGCCGGCCGTTTGCCCGTGCCGCCAGATTCGCCATGGCGGCGAGATCGGCGCCCTGGACATAGCCCTCCCGGTGCATCCGGATCTCGTGGCAGGGGGCTCGCGGCAGCGGTCGCGCGTCCATGAAGCGCCAGCGCTCGCCCCGCTGACGCGCCTGCTGGCGATGCATGGCCCGCAGCGTGGCGTCGTGCAGATCGCGGATCACCGCGTCGATCTGCACCGACTGCGAGGCGTTGTGGATGAAATAGACGAACAGCCCCAGGCAATGCACGACCAGGACGCAGGCCAGATAGACGGCGGGCGCCATCCAGCCCCGGGCGTCGTCCGGCGCCATCAGCAGCAGGAGCAGCAGCAGGATGGTGCCGAGATAGTGGCCCAGCACCCGCTGATGGCGGCGTTCGCCGATCAGTCCGAACACCAGCTTGTGGGAGAAATGGCCACCGGCCTGGGACAGGATCGACATGACCATGGAGAAGCTGAACACCATCAGCGAGACCATGCCGCCGAGCAGCGCGGTCAAGAGCCCGCGGGCGCCGTCGGGCAGCGGCGGCATCCAGGCCTCGAGGCCGTCGGGAAAGCCGACGTCGAGGGTGGTGCTGAGCAGGATCGCGAGGCCCAGCAGGCCGTAGCTCGCGGCGGCCAGGGTCGGCAGGTAGGCGATGCTGCTGGCGAAGCGCCGGAACAGCTGAACGGGGTGCAGCAGAAGCCTCGGTGACATGGCCGATCCTCGCGCGGCCAGGATGACGGCATTCGCGGCGCCGCGCTCCGCCTTGTCTTCTTATGGCGGCTTCGGCCGCCGCTGTCCAGCCCCGGGGCCAACGCAAAAACCCCACGACCTCGCGGCCGTGGGGTTGTCGTCCCGCTGCCGGCGCCAGGCGGTCGGCTTAGGCATCAATCCTTTTGTACTTCATGCGATGCGGGGTCTCGTCGCCGACGCGCTTCTTGTGATCCGCCTCGTACTCGGTGTAGTTGCCCTCGAAGAACTCCACGTGCGACTCGCCCTCGAAGGCGAGGATGTGCGTGGCGATGCGGTCGAGGAACCAGCGGTCGTGGGAGATCACCAGGGCGCAGCCGGGGAAGGCCAGCAGGGCCTCTTCCAGGGCACGCAGGGTCTCGATGTCCAGGTCGTTGGACGGCTCATCGAGCAGCAGCACGTTGGCGCCCTGCTTCAGCGTCTGGGCCAGCTGCAGGCGACCGCGCTCACCGCCGGACAGGTCCGACAGGCGCTTCTGCTGGTCGTTGCCCTTGAAGTTGAAGCGGCCGACGTAGGCCCGCGAGGACACCTCGTAGCCGTTGATGTTGAGGATGTCCTGGCCGTCGGACACCGCTTCCCAGACCGTCTGCTTGTTGTCGAGGGCGTCGCGCAGCTGCTCGACGTAGGCGATGTCGACGGTCTCGCCCTTGACCACCTCGCCGGTGTCCGGCTGCTCGGTGCCGTTGATCAGCTTGAACAGGGTCGACTTGCCGGCGCCGTTGCCGCCGACGATGCCGACGATGGCGCCGGGCGGAATCGCGAAGTCCAGGTTCTCGTACAGCAGCTTGTCATCGAAGGCCTTGGACACGCCGTGGAACTCGATGACCTTGTCGCCCAGGCGCGGACCGGGCGGAATGTAGATCTCGTTGGTCTCGTTGCGCTGCTGGAAGTCGCCGGACTGCATTTCCTCGAAGCGGTTGAGACGCGCCTTGCTCTTGGCCTGGCGGCCCTTGGCGTTGGAGCGCACCCACTCGAGCTCGTGCTTGATGGCCTTCTGGCGCGAGGCTTCCTGCTTGGCTTCCTGCTCCAGGCGCTGCTCCTTGGCCTCGAGCCACTGGGAGTAGTTGCCCTCGAAGGGGATGCCCTCGCCGCGGTCGAGCTCGAGGATCCAGCCGGCCACATTGTCGAGGAAGTAGCGGTCGTGGGTGATCGCCACCACGGTGCCGCTGTAGTCGTGCAGGAAGCGCTCGAGCCAGGCCACGGACTCGGCGTCCAGGTGGTTGGTCGGCTCGTCGAGCAGCAGCATGTCGGGGCTGGAGAGCAGCAGGCGGCACAGCGCCACGCGGCGGCGCTCGCCACCGGAGAGATGGCCCACCTGGGCCTCCCAGGGCGGCAGGCGCAGGGCCTCGGCGGCCACCTCGAGCTTGCGCTCCAGGTTATGGGCGTCGGCGGCCTCGATGATGTTCTCGAGGCGGGCCTGCTCCGCGGCCAGGGCGTCGAAGTCGGCGTCCGGCTCGGCGTAGGCGGCATACACGCCGTCGAGTTTCTCCTGGGCTTCCTTGATGGCGCCCAGCGCTTCTTCCACGGTCTCGCGGACGTTCTTCTCGTCGTCGAGCTCCGGCTCCTGGGGCAGGTAGCCGACGTTGATGCCCGACATCGGGCGGGCCTCACCCTCGAATTCGGTGTCGACGCCGGCCATGATGCGCAGCAGGGTCGACTTGCCCGCGCCGTTGAGGCCGAGCACGCCGATCTTGGCGCCGGGGAAGAAGGACAGCGAGATGTCCTTGAGAATCTGTTTCTTGGGCGGAACGACCTTGCCCACCCGATTCATGGTGTAGACGTATTGCGCCATGGAATCTCACTAATGGTTGGAAAAGCGGGTTGTGGAGTGCGGGTTGGAGGTTTTGAGTGCGGACTCCGCTGGCCCACGATGATAGAGCCCGCACCCCGGAAAGGCCAGCCGGCCGCCTCACTCCTCCTCGTCGAGATCCCAGTCGTCGTCGATGCTGCGCCTCAGGCGCCGCTCCTCCAGCAGCGCCTCCAGACGGCGCCTGGCCTGCAGCTGCTCGGCGCGGCTGGCCGGCCGGGTGCGGCGGTAGTCGTCATCGTTGACGGCCTCGTCGTGGTCGTCGTCATAGGCGTCGTCGTGAAGGGGTGCTTCGTGATGGCTGTTGTGGCGCATGCGAGGTCCTCCCATGGCCGGCCGCGCGGGGCGGCGAAACGGATCCGACACCCCGCGTTGCGCGAGGCCCCAGGGCGCCGTCGTCGGGCACCTGAGGGCTGTATAAGACGGGACGGGATTCGATGCAAGCCCCCGTGCGACACGGCGTGTCGCACGGGGCGTGGCGAGGCAAGGCGGCGTTCGGCGGGGCGGCGGAGGCCGAGGGATCAGGACAGGCCGTGTTCTTCCTTGAGGCGAGCCAGCTCCTGCTGGGCCTCGACGCGCGCGGTGACGTCCTTCTGCACGCCGATGAAGTAGGTCAGCTCGTCCTGCTCGTCGAACACCGGGGTGATCGACAGCTCGTTGTGGAACAGGGTGCCGTCCTTGCGGTAGTTGCGCAGCACCTCGCGGCAGGGACGCCCCTCGGCCAGGGCCTGGCGAATCTCCGCCAGGGCCGCCTGGTCGCGATCGTCGTTCTGCAGGAAGCGGCAGTCGCGATACAGGATCTCGTCGGCGCGGTAGCCGGTCAGGCGCTCGAAGCCCTGGTTGACGTAGATCAGGATGTTCTCGTCGCCTTCCCGCTCGGCGACGACGATGCCGTCCTCGGAGGCATCGACCATGCGTTCGAGCAGGTCCGGGCTGATCAGGGAGGGGCGTTTCATCGAGGCGTTCCTGTCACGGGGTCTTGGTGGAGCATGCAGCCTGCATGCCCCTTTTGCGGAATATCATGGCCAGCCGCCGGCCGGATTTCAACGTCGGGTGCGCTCATTCGACCTCCGGCAGGCGCTGGGCACTGGCCGCGGCGGCCAGCGCCGTGGCGGCCAGCGCCAGCAGCAGGGCGCCGCTGCCCAGCCACTGGGCCAGCGCCCCGGCGAGGGCGCCGACGATCAGCATCAGCACGCCGGTCAGGGTGTTGGAGAGCGCGACATAGAGGGCGCGATCCTCGGCGCCGGCCAGGTCGACGACGTAGGTCTTGCGCCCCAGCCGGGCCCCGGCGTGGACGATCACCAGCAGTGCGTAGAGCCCGGCATAGGGCCAGACGCTGGCGGTCCAGGACAGCGGCAGCCAGGCCAGCAGCGCGCCGGCCGCGCAGCACAGGGCGGTGCCGAGGGCGGCGAGGCGCATGACCCGGCGGCTGGAGTCGTCGGCGCGCTTGCCCCACAGCGGGCTCGCCACCATGCCGGCGAGGCCGGAGACGATCACCAGCACGCCCAGGTCGCCGAGCTCGGCGCCGCTCTGGCGCTGGCCGAGCAGGGCCACGTAGGGCAGCGCCAGGGCGCTCGACAGCAGCAGCGCCCGGGACAGGTTGAAGTAACGGAAGGTGCGGTCCTGACGCAGCAGCCGCAGGCCCTCGCGCAGCGTCGAGGCGATGCTGTCGCCGCCTTCCGAGGCCCCGGGCACCTCGTGGATACGCGCGGCGCACAGCGCATTCACGCCCCAGCCCAGGGCGGCCACCCCCAGCAGCGCGGCCAGGGCGAGCTCGCCGGGGCGGTCGCTGAAGATCATCAGCACCAGGCCGGCGGCCAGGGTGGCGGCGCCGGCCAGGCTACCGCTCCAGCCCATCAGGGTGCCGCGGCGCCGCTTGGCGATGGTCTTGCCCAGCACGTCCTTGGTGGCGATCGACGACAGGCCCCTGGCCAGCGACAGCAGCACCAGCACGGCGAGCACCAGGGCGCCGCCGAGCCCGCCCTGGCCGAACAAGGCCAGCAGGGCCAGGGCGGCCGCGGCCAGCGCCTGGAGCAGGGCGCCGGCCACCCACACGCCCTTGCGCTCGGGGCGGCCGCGGATGAAGCCGGCCACGAACACCTGGGGCAGCAGGGCGCCGGCCTCCCGGATCGGCACCAGCAGCCCGACCATCCAGACCGGTGCGCCGATGGCGCCGAGCAGCCAGGGCAGCACCAGCCGGGCGCTGGCCAGCTCGTCGGCCAGCTTGTTGCCCAGCGATGCCATCAGATGAAGGAAGAAGTTGCGCGGCTGCTCCTGGCAGGCCTCGTCGGGGATGTCCTTGCACATCCGGCTGTCCTCGTCGCCGGTCAGCCGCTCGTAGAGGCGGGTCTGGCTGATCTCGGGGGCGGCCATGGGAGCTCCTCGCTGGTAGGATGAAGCGCTTATTGTTGCGACAGGAAGGGCATCGTGTCACGTATTCGCATTCACTACTGCACCCAGTGCCAATGGCTGCTGCGCAGCGCCTGGTACGCCCAGGAGCTGCTCTCCACCTTCGGCGAGGACCTCGAGGAGGTCAGCCTGGTGCCGTCCCACGGCGGCTACTTCGAGATCTTCTGCGACGACGAGAGCCTGTGGGAGCGCAAGCGCGACGGCGGCTTCCCCGACAGCAAGACGCTGAAGCAGCGCGTGCGCGACCGCCTCGATCCGACGCGGGAGCTGGGACACATCGATCGCTGAGCCGGCCGCCGGCTCGATACCTGGCAGGGAGAGCTTATGACAACGGATCGTCGCGCCATGCTCTACGGGCTGGGCGCCGTGGCGCTGTGGTCCACGGTGGCCACCGCCTTCAAGGTGGCGCTGGAGCGGATGACGCCGCTGGAGCTGATGTGGCTCGCGGCGCTGGTGTCCTGGGCGCTGATCGGCGCGCTGGTGGTGCGCCGGGGCCTGCTCGGCGAGGCGCTGAAGCGCGGCTGGCGCACCGCGGCCTGGGCGGGGCTGATGAATCCGGTGGCCTACTACCTGGTGCTGTTCGCCGCCTATGACCGCCTGCCGGGGCAGGAGGCGATGGCACTGAACTACACCTGGGCGCTGGCCATGGCGCTGCTGGCGGTGCCGATCCTCGGCCAGCGCCTGACCCTGATGGATGCGCTGTCCGGGCTGGTGGCCTACGCCGGGGTGTGGGTGATCGCCACCCGCGGCGCGGTGTTCGACGTGGCCTTCGCCGACCCGCTGGGCGTGGGCCTGGCGCTGGTCTCGACGCTGATCTGGGCGCTCTACTGGCTGCTCAACGTGCGCGACCGGCGCCCGCCGCTGGTGGCCCAGTGGCAGAACTTCAGCGTCGGGGTGCCGGTGCTGACCGGGCTGCTGCTGTTCGGGCCGGGGCTCCAGTGGCACGGCCTCGATGGGCTCGCCGCCGGGGTCTACGTGGGCCTGTTCGAGATGGGCATCGCCTTCGTGCTGTGGCAGCTGGCGGTGGGCACGGTGTCGCGCACCGCCAAGGTCTCCAACCTGATCTTCCTGTCGCCGCCGGTGTCGCTGATGCTGCTCTACCTGGTCGTCGGCGAGCCGATCCTGCCCTCGACCCTGGTCGGCCTGGTGCTGATCCTCGGCGGACTGGCCCTGCAGCAGTGGCAGAAGGCGCCGGCTGCGCCGTCAGGTGATTGACCGAACTTGCGCCGATGCGATGAGCGCCGGCGCCGGAACCGCTCATCGCTTCAATGATCGCGCGCCGCCAGCGCCACGCCTTCCTCTTCCAGCAGCGGCGCCAGCGCCGGCCAGACGTTGTCGAGCAGGGCGGGCTGGGCGTCCGCCGTGGGGTGAATGCCGTCGTCCTGCATCAGCGAGTCGTCCAGCGCCACGCCCTCCAGCAGGAAGGGGACCAGCGGCACGTCATAGCGCTCGGCGAGAGCGTCGTAGACCCCGGTGAAGGCGTCGCGATAGGCCGGCCCGTAGTTGGGCGGAATGTCGATGCCGAGCAGCAGCACCTCGGCGTCGGCGGCCCGGCTCTGCTCGATCATGCCGGCCAGGTTGGCGCGCATCTGCCGCGGCGGCAGGCCGCGCAGGCCGTCGTTGCCGCCCAGCTCCAGCACCACCAGGTCGGGGGTGTGCTCCTCGAGCAGTGCCGGCAGCCGGGTCGCGCCGCCGCCGCTGGTCTCGCCGCTGATGCTGGCGTTGATCACCCGGGCCTTTCCCTCCAGCCGCTGGGCCAGCAAACTGACCCAACCGGCCTCGCGCTCGATGCCGTAGGCGGCGCTCAGGCTGTCGCCCATCACCAGCACCCGCGGGCGCTCGGCGGCCGCCGCCGGGGCGGCCACCAGCACCAGCAGCGTCCAGAGCAGGCATGCCGTCAGGACGCCTCGGGCTCGACCAACAGGGATGCGCTTTCTCATGACCGACCTCATGTCCGACTCCTCGTCAGCAAACCTTCATCCTATGCTACGCGCCGCCCATCTGACCAAGCGGGTGGAGAGCGGCGAACGCTCGCTGACCATTCTGAGTGATCTTGCCCTCGAGGTGTTCCCCGGCGAGACGCTGGCCATCCTCGGCCAGAGCGGGGCGGGCAAGTCGACCCTGCTCGGCCTGCTGGCCGGGCTCGATGCGCCGAGCGGCGGCGAGCTCGAGCTGTTCGGCGAGCCCCTCGGCGAGCTCGACGAGGACGGCCGCGCCGGGCTCCGCGCCGGGCGGGTCGGCTTCGTGTTCCAGAACTTCCAGCTGCTGCCGACCCTGACCGCGCTGGAGAACGTGCTGCTGCCGCTGGAGCTGGCCCCGGACGGCGACGCCGAGGCCCGTGCCCGCGACTGGCTCGGCCGGGTGGGGCTCGGCGAGCGCCTCGACCACCTGCCCAAGCAGCTCTCCGGCGGCGAGCAGCAGCGCGTGGCCCTGGCCCGCGCCTTCGTCACCGGCGCCGAGCTGGTGTTCGCCGACGAGCCCACCGGCAACCTCGACCCCGCCACCGGCGAGCACATCATCGACAGCCTGTTCGCCCTCAATCGGGAGGCCGGCACCACCCTGGTGCTGGTCACCCATGATCTGGCCCTGGCGCGGCGCTGCGATCGCTGCCTCAGGCTCGCCGACGGGCGACTCGAGGCGATCGCGCGCGAGGAGGCCGAGGCATGATGCGCCACGCCATCGGCCTGTCGTGGAAGGGGCTCAGGCGCGACCTGCGCGCCGGCGACGTGCGTGCGCTGTTCCTGGCGCTGACCCTGGCGGTGGCCGCCGCCACCATGATCGGCTTCTTCCTCGACCGCCTGGAGCGCGGCCTGACCCGCCAGGCCGGCCAGCTGCTGGGCGGCGACGTGGTGCTCGAGCAGTCGCGACCCTTCGACCCCGAGCTGCGCCGCGCCTTCGAGGACGCCGGCCTCTCGCTCTCCGATCAGGTCGACATGGTGTCGATGGTCAGCGCCGGCGAGGCCTTCCAGCCGGTGGGCGTGAAGGCGGTGGACGACGCCTATCCCCACTACGGCGAGTCCGTGGTCGACCGCGGCGACGGCCCCGAGGCGCTGCCCCGCGGGCCCGAGCGCGGCGGCGCCTGGGTCGCCCCGCGCCTGGCGCAGCTGCTCGAGCTCGAGCTCGGCGACACCCTGCGCCTGGGCCAGGCCGAGCTTGCGGTGAGCGGGGTGATCGAGCGCGAGGCCGATCCCTCGGCCGGCTTCTCCAGCTTCAACCCGCGGCTGATGGTGCACGTCGACGATCTCGAGGCCACCGGGCTGATCCAGCCCGGCTCGCGCATCGAGTACGAGCTGCTGGCCGCCGGCCCGCCCGAGGCCGTGGAGGCGATCACGCCTCGGCTCGAGCGGCTGCGCGGCGAGGGCGTGGAGGTGCAGGACGTGCGTCGCGACCGGCCGCGCCTCGGCAGCGCGCTGTCCCGGGCCGACCGTTACCTGAGCCTGGCCGGGCTCGCCGCGGTGCTGCTGGCCGGCGTGGCGGTGGCCATGGCCACCCGGCGCTACGTGGAGCGCCATCTGGACACCGCGGCCCTGCTGCGCTGCTTCGGCGCCCGCCAGGCCGAGCTGGTGCGGCTGTTCGCCCTGCAGCTCTTGTGGCTGGCGCTGGCGGCCTCGGCGCTGGGCGCGCTGCTGGGGCTGGCCGGCCAGGCGCTGCTGCTGGCCCTGCTCGGCCGGCTGCTGGCGGTGGAGCTGCCGCCGCCGGGGCTGATGCCGCTGGCGCTCGGCGTGCTGACCGCGCTGGCGGTGCTGGCCGGCTTCGCCGGGCCGACCCTGTTGCGCCTGCGGCGGGTCAGCGCGCTCAAGGTGCTGCGCCGCGAGCTGGACCCGCTGCCGGCCTCCGCCTGGTGGGTGGTGGGCGCGGCGGCGCTGGTGTTCGGCGCGCTGCTGTGGCTCTACTCCGGCGATCCCGGCCTGGCGCTGGCGCTGCTGCTCGGCGGCGGCCTGGCGCTGGCGGTGCTGTGGGGCCTGGGCGGTCTGCTGCTCGGCGGCGTGCTGGCGCTGTGCTCGCGGCTGCCGGCGCGGGGCGGGGCCGGATACCTGCAGGCGCTGCGCCTGGGCGGGCGCCAGCTGGCGAGGCGCCGTGCCGCCAGCCTCGGCCAGCTGCTGGCGTTCTCGGTGGCGCTGTTCGCCATGGCGATGATCGCCCTGGTGCGCGGCGACCTGCTCGACGCCTGGCGCGAGCAGCTGCCCGAGAACACCCCCAACCAGTTCGCCATCAACATCCAGCCCGGCGAGCGCGACGCCTTCGCCGCGGCCCTGAACGAGGGCGCCGAGTCGCGCAGCGATCTCTATCCCATGGTGCGTGGCCGGCTCACGGCCATCGACGGCGCCCCGCCCCGCGAGGCGGTGCCGGCGGAGGCGCGCGGCGCCAACTCGCTGCGCCGCGAGCTCAACCTGACCTGGCGTGCCGACCCGCCGGAGGGCAACCGGCTGGTGGCGGGGGAGTGGTTCGACGCCGAGGCGGCGTCCGGCGGCGAGGACGCCTCGCCGGTGCCGATCTCGCTGGAGAGCGGGCTGGCCGGCCGGCTGGGGCTCGAGCTCGGCGACGTGCTGACCTTCACCGTCGGCAGCGCCACCATCGACGGCGAGATCACCAGCCTGCGCGACCTGGACTGGGACAGCTTCCGGCCCAACTTCTACGTGATCTTCCCGCCGGGCGTGCTCGAGCGCTTCGGCCACAGCTACATCACCGCCTTCCACCTGGCGCCCGAGGAGCGCGCGCTGCCGGGCCGGCTGGTGCGCGACTTCCCCGGCGTCACCCTGCTCGACGTGGAGGCGATCCTCGAGCGGGTCCGCGAGGTGCTGTCGCAGGTCACCCGGGCCGTGGAGCTGGTGCTGGTGCTGGTGCTGCTGGCCGGGGTCAGCGTGCTGCACGCCGCCCTGGCCGCCAGCCTGCCGGTGCGCGCCCACGAGGCCGGGCTGCTGCGGGTGTTCGGCGCCGGCGACCGGCTGCTGCGGCGGGTGCAGGGCGCCGAGTTCGCGCTGCTGGGGCTGGCCAGCGGCCTGCTGGCCGCGGCGCTGACCGAGCTGGCCGCGGCCGGGCTCTACGGCGGCTGGCTCGACCTGGCGCCGCGCTGGCATCCGGCGCTGTGGCTGGCGCTGCCGCTGGGCGGGGCGCTGCTGGTCGGCGCCATCGGCCAGTGGCTGTCGCGGGGCATCCGGCGACGGGCGCCCGCCGAGAGTCTGGGGCTGCTGGGCGAGGCATGAGGATGACGCAATGAAGGAATCGCTGCGCTATGCGCTGCTCGAGGCCCAGCTGGAGCTGGCCCGGCAGGCCTCGCGCTCGGTGGTGCTGGTGGTCACCGGCCACGCCGCCGCCGGCAAGACGGCGCTGATCAACGAGCTCAACCATCGGCTGGAGAACCGCCTGACCGAGGTGCACGCCCTGGCGCCGAGCAGCGAGGAGCGCGAGCGTCCCTACTGGTGGCGCTACTGGCGGCGCCTGCCGGCCCGCGGGCGGGTCGGCGTGTTCGTGCACGGCTGGTACGGCGATGCGCTGTTCGCCCGCACCGAGCAGCGCCTGGGCGAGGGCGCCTTCCGCGACCGGCTGGCCGAGATCCGCGCCTTCGAGGCCGAGCTGGCGGCCGAGAACGTGGCGATCGTCAAGCTGTGGCTGGACATCGACCGCGACGTCCAGGGCCGCCACCTGAGGGCGCTGTGGCACGACCCCGAGCGGGCCTGGCAGGTCAAGGATCATGACTGGCAGCGCCATCTCCAGTACGACGCCCTGGACCGGCTGGGCCATGCGATGCGCGAGGCCACCGAGGCCGATCACGCGCCCTGGCACCGCCTGGCCGGCGGCCCCGGCGAGACGCCGATCAAGGCCCTGGCCCACCGGCTGGTGGCGGCCATGGCCGGGCCGCTGCCGGAGGTCGAGCCGCCGGGCTTCCGGCCCACCAAGGGCATCGGGGCGCCGCCGCGGCTCTCGGACCTTGCCGCCGCGTCGCGGGAGGCCATCGACAAGGCCACCTACCGGGAGCGCCTCGCCGAGGCCCAGGCCCGGCTGGCCGGCAACGCCCGCGAGGTCCAGCGGCGGCGGATCCCCGTGGTGCTGGCCTTCGAGGGCCAGGACGCCGCCGGCAAGGGCGGCTGCATCCATCGCCTGACCTCGGCGCTCGACGCCCGCCAGTACCGCGTCCATCGCATCGCCGCGCCCAGCGACGAGGAGCGCGCCCATCCCTGGGCCTGGCGCTTCTGGCGCCGGCTGCCGCTGGACGGCAGGGTGGCGATCTTCGATCGCTCCTGGTACGGCCGGGTGCTGGTGGAGCGCGTCGAGGGTCTGGCCGAGCCGGCCGCCTGGCGCCGCGGCTATGACGAGATCCGCCGCTTCGAGCGTCAGCTGCTGGCCCACGGTGCGGTGCTCGGCAAGCTGTTCCTGGCGGTCGACAAGGACGAGCAGCTGCGCCGCTTCCGTTCGCGCGCCGAGACGCCCCACAAGCGCCACAAGCTCACCGAGGAGGACTGGCGCAATCGCGAGCGCTGGGACGACTACCGGCGGGCGATCGACGACATGTTTGTGCATACTCATGACGTCGACGGGGGCTGGGCCCTGATCGACGCCAATGACAAGCGCCGCGCCCGACTGGCGGTGCTGGACCACGTCAACCGCCTGCTCGAGGCGCGTCTCGCCGAACCGCGCTGACGCCCCCAGGCGCGATCACCAGGGAGGTGACCCCCATGCGCAAGCCCTTGCTACGTAACGCCTTGATGCGCAAGTCCCTGATACGTCAGGCCCCGTCGCGAGCCGCCGCGCTCGCCGCCGTGCTCGCCGCGCTGCCGTGCGGCCTGGCCCAGGCCGATGCCGAGCGCCTCGAGGCCGACCTGCAGGAGCGCTTCGCCGCCGCCGGCGAGTTCTCGGTGGGCGAGGTCTCCGACAGCCTGCTCGGCGGCGAGACCCGCGCCGAGGACCTGAGCCTCGTCGACGCCGACGGCTCGCGGCTGGACGTCGCCCGTTACGTGGTCGAGGGCGACTACGAGGCCCCCGAGGCGATCGTCATGGAGGGGCTGCGGCTCGAGCGCGGTGGCCGCGACGCGGGCGTGCTCACCGCCGACCGGCTGCGCCTCGACGGCCCCGGCGGGCCGCTGCCCTGGGCCGAGGGCCGGCTGGGCGATGCGGCCTTCGAGGCCGACGCATTGAGCGCCGAAGGGCTGCGCCTGGCGTTCGCGTCGGCGGCGATCACCTCCGCCGACGGCAAGAAGACCCTGAGCCCGCAGGCGCCGACGAGCGGCTGGCTGTCGGCGCAGCGGCTCGAGGCCGAGGGGCTCACGGCCACCGGCGTCGGCCGCCTGGAGATGAGCGGCATCGAGGGCCACGCCGAGGGGCTGGAGGATATCGGGGCGGGAGACCTCACCCTGGCCTCGCTGAGCCTCGAGGGCCTGAGCCACCCGCCGGGCGATCCCGAGGCGACGACGCTGGATCGCCTCGAGCTGAACGACCTGTCGATCGTCGCCGATCATCTGGTGGCCGATCTGGCGCGGCTGAACGTCGACGGCGACATGCACGACGGCGAGGGCAGCGCCCGGCTCGAGGCCCTCGAGCTGGACCTGGCGCGGATGATCGAGCTGGCCCCGGCCGAGGAGCGCACCCCGCTGCGCCTGGCCAGCAACGTGCTCACCGGCGGCAGCGGGCAGCTGCGCCTGGACGCCGAGTTCGACGGCGGCTGGGAGGCGCTGGGCCAGAAGAGCCTGCTCTCCGGCGACGGCACGATCACCGCCGCCGACGCCTTCCGCTGGACGTTCGACAGCGAGCTGCCGGTGCGCCTGCCCGACGGCGTGGAGCCGGCCGCCTATCTGGCCGAGATGACCGACCTGAGCGGGGTCACCCTGCTCGGCGGACGCATCGAGACTACCCTCGTCGAGCTGGGGCTGTTCGGGCGCATGCCGGCGGTGATGGCCGCCAGCCGCGGCGTCAGCGAGGCCGAGTTCCTCGAACAGGCGCGCACCCAGGCCAAGGGCTTCGGCACCATGCTCGGGCCCGAATTCGGCCGGCTGCTGGACGGCCTGGTGGACATGATGGAGGGCCGGGCCAGCGAGCTCGAGGTGGCGCTGACCCTGCCGCCGGAGAGCGACGCCGACGTGCTCGCCGCCGACCCGCTGGGCCTGCCGAGCAAGCTCTCGATGTCGGTGGAGACGCGCTGAGCCGCGCGGCGAGGGAGCCTTCAGAAATTCTGAAGCGCGCATGAGAAATCATGGGGCGCCGCATGACGGGGTTTCATGTGAAAGCCGCCATACCCTGGGGTATGATGGCGGCCTTCGATTTCCCCGTTGATGCGAGGTTTCCCGCCGATGTTCAGCCGTGACATGCAGATTGCCGGTTTCGATGATGCCCTGTTCGATGCGATGCAGAAGGAAAGCACGCGTCAGGAAGCGCACATCGAGCTGATCGCTTCCGAGAACTATGCCAGCCCCCGCGTCATGGAGGCCCAGGGCAGCCAGCTGACCAACAAGTATGCGGAAGGCTATCCCGGCAAGCGCTACTACGGCGGCTGCGAGTACGTCGACGTGGTCGAGCAGCTGGCCATCGATTACGCCAAGGAACTGTTCGGCGCCACCTACGCCAACGTCCAGCCGCACTCCGGCTCCCAGGCCAACGGCGCCGTCTTCCAGGCGCTGGTCACCCCGGGCGACACCGTGCTGGGCATGAGCCTGGACGCCGGCGGTCACCTGACCCACGGCGCCAAGCCGAACTTCTCCGGCAAGCACTACAACGCCGTGCAGTACGGCATCGACGAGAACGGCCGCATCGACTACGAGCAGGTCGCCGAGCTGGCGCGCGAGCACCAGCCGAAGATGATCATCGCCGGCTTCTCCGCCTACTCCCAGATCATCGACTGGGCCAAGTTCCGCGAGATCGCCGACGAGGTGGGCGCCTACCTGCTGGTCGACATGGCCCACATCGCCGGCCTGGTGGCCGCCGGGGTCTACCCGAGCCCGATGTCCCACGCCCACGTGGTCACCACCACCACCCACAAGACCCTGCGTGGCCCGCGTGGTGGCCTGATCCTGTCCGCCGAGGGCAACGCCGACATCGAGAAGAAGCTGCAGTCCGCGGTCTTCCCGGGCATCCAGGGCGGCCCGCTGGAGCACGTCATCGCCGCCAAGGCGATCTGCTTCAAGGAAGCCATGGCGCCCGAGTTCAAGACCTACCAGCAGCAGGTGCTGAAGAACGCCAAGGCCATGGCCGGCGTGTTCATCGAGCGCGGCTTCGACATCGTCTCCGGCGGCACCGAGGATCACCTGTTCCTGCTGTCCCTGGTCAAGCAGGGCGTGACCGGCAAGGACGCGGACGCCGCCCTGGGCCGCGCCCACATCACCGTCAACAAGAACGCCGTGCCGAACGACCCGCAGAGCCCGTTCGTGACCTCCGGCCTGCGCATCGGCACCCCGGCGGTGACCACCCGCGGCTTCGGCGAGTCCGAGTGCGGCGAGCTGGCCGGCTGGATCTGCGACATCCTCGACGTGCTGGCCAAGGGCGAGGACACCTCCGCCATCGAGGCCGAGGTCAAGGGCAAGGTCGAGGCCGTCTGCGGCCGTCTGCCGGTCTACCGCTGATCGGCGCCTGACCCAGGCCTGACGCGCAAGCGTGCGCCCCGCCCCGGTTCGTCCGGGGCGGGGCGCGCCGCTTTCTGGCTACCGTTTCACGGCAATAGGCGGCCGCGATCCCCGCCTGTTCGACGCTTCGGCGGGGCAGGGCAGGCGTTAGGCTTGGCGTTCCGCCACGTCATTGCCGAGTCGAGCCATGCAGCATCCCCGCGGCCTGTCCCGCCACGAGTCCCTCCTGCCGGATCATCACCACGACGAGAGCGGTCACGGCTGGATGGTCAGCTACATCGACGTGATGACCCTGCTGGTCGCGCTGTTCGTGCTGATGATCGCGCTGACGCATCGCTCCGACGACACCGCGCCGGACGCGGATGGCACGGTGATCGCCGAGGCGGCCTCGCCCGGCAGCCCGTCGCGTCGCCTCGGCGTGCCGCTGCCGGCGGAACTGGGCCAGGCGCTGGCGGAACCGGCGGCGCCAGCGAGGCGGATGGGCCCCGCGCCGTCGGCGGTCTCGGTGGCCCTGGGCGTGGCCGGCTTGCCGTCGCGGGTGGTCGCGTCGACACCGCCCGCGCTGCTGGCCCGTCCCCCGGTCGATGCCGTCGAGGCCGAGCCGGTGCCGACGCTGCCGATGCTGGCGTTGCCCGAGGGCCTCGACCGCGAGGCGCCGCTGGCCGACTACATGGTGATCCTCACCGACCGGCTGCCCGAGGGCGTGGCGCCGGCCCCGGAGGCCGCCGAGACCCTGACCCTCGCCGCCCGCGAGGTCGCCGAGGCGGTGGCCGCCGCGCCCTACCTGCCGGACCTCGATGGGGTGGAGGTGTCGCGGGTGCCTGAGGGCGTGCGACTGCGGGTCGAGGACCGGCTGCTGTTTCCCTCCGCCCAGGCCGAGCTCACCGACGAGGGGCGGGCGCTGGTCGCCGAGCGCCTGCGCGAGGTGGTGGCCCGCCAGCCCGGCGAGGTCGAGGTCCAGGGCCACACCGACAGCCGGCCGATCCAGACGCCGCGCTTTCCCTCCAACTGGTCGCTGTCCAGCGCCCGGGCCATCGCCATCGTCGAGGCGCTGATCGAGGACGGCGTCGATCCCTCGCGGCTGCGCGCGGTGGGGCTGGCCGACACCCGTCCGCTGGCCTCCGACGACACCGCCGAGGGCCGCGCCCGCAACCGGCGGGTCGAGGTGGTCATCCAGGCACGCTAGGGGCCGGGCCCCTACCAGCCGTCGAGCATGGCGCGCAGGTCGTTGGTCAGCGGCAGGCTGAGCTGGGTGGCGGCCAGGGCATTGCCGTCGCCGATGCGCACGATCCGCAGGGTCAGGTAGAGCCGCTCGTCGCCCACGGCATAGGTGCCCACCAGCAGCGAACGGGCGCCCTGGTCGATGCCGAGGCGCTGCGCCAGGCGCGACAGCATCAGCTCGCCGGTGTGCTCCTCGATGTAGAGCCGGCCGCGCAGGCGGACCTCGCGTACCCGCAGGCCGGACCGCGTGAGCTCGGCGGCAACGATCTCGCTGGCCAGTCGTCCCAGGGTCGAGGAGCGGTTCAGATCGTCGACGTCGACCACGGTGGTGGGAATCAGCGGGCCGTACTCGGCCAGGACCGGGGTGGCCTCGACCATGGTGTGGGTCGCCGTTTCCAGTACCTCGTCCAGCCGCTCCGGCGGCGTCGGCGGTGCCGACAGGGTGGCGCAGGCGCTGAGGGCGAGGGCCAGGCCGAGTGCGATGAGGGGACGAAACAGGGGGCGGAGCAGCGAGGTGACGGATGCGAGCATGTGGGGGCATTTCCTTGAGCGTGACCTGACGGGCCCGTGACGGGCCGGGGAGGCGTGGCCTCCTGTCCGCTATCGGCCGCACCGTCGATGACTTGAGCCAAGGCGAGGGGGCACGGCTCGGTTCGGCATCCGGCTATGGCGCAGTGCTATCTGTCGCTGCGCTATATATGAAAAATGAATATAACGTTAGAACAAAATATATTGTTATGCTGCGGCTATCGCCAACCGGCATCGGGACGCGCCGCGTCCGTCGCTCTTCACCCTCTGCTGCCAACGGAGGCACCCCATGTCCCAGCAGCCCATCGTCACGGCCTTCTTCGACGAGCCCACCAACACCTTCAGCTATGTGGTCCGCGACCCGGACTCCACGGCCTGCGCCATCCTCGATTCGGTGCTCGACTTCGACTACGCCGCCGGCCACACCGACGTGCGTTCGGCCGATGCCATCATCGACTTCATCGAGCGCGAGGGGCTGAGCGTCGAGTGGGTGCTCGAGACCCACGTCCACGCCGACCACCTCTCGGCGGCGCCCTATCTGCACCGGAAGCTCGGCGGCCGCACCGGCATCGGCGCGCGCATCGTCGAGGTGCAGGAGATCTTCGGCAAGGCCTTCAACGCCGGCACCGAGTTCGCCCGCGACGGCAGCCAGTTCGACCGCCTGTTCGAGGAGGGCGACACCTTCGCCATCGGCGGCCTCGAGAGCCGGGTGCTGCATACGCCGGGCCACACGCCGGCCTGCCTGACCTACGTGATCGGCGACGCGGCCTTCGTCGGCGATACCCTGTTCATGCCCGACTACGGCACCGCGCGCTGCGACTTCCCCGGCGGCGATGCCCGCACCCTGTATCGCTCGATCCAGAAGGTGCTGTCGCTGCCCGCCGAGACGCGGCTGTTCCTGTGCCACGACTACAAGGCGCCGGATCGCGAGGCGTTCCAGCACGAGACCAGCGTGGCCGAGCAGCGTGCGCACAATATCCACGTCCACGAGGGCGTCGGCGAGGACGACTTCGTGACCATGCGCACCGAGCGCGACGCCACCCTGGGCATGCCGCGGCTGATCATCCCCTCGGTGCAGGTCAACATGCGCGCCGGCGAGATGCCGCCGGCCGAGGACAACGGCCAGGTCTACTTCAAGGTGCCGCTCAACCGTTTCTGAGCCGCCGCCCGCCCCCGATCACGCCACCCGGAGCCCGCCATGCCTCACCCAACCCCGGAATCCCCGTCACGCCGCCACGATGTCGTCATCATCGGCGGCGGCGCGGCGGGCATCGCCGTCACCGCCAGCCTCTTGAAGCGTCGCGGTGACCTGGATATCGCCATCGTCGAACCCGCCGAGAGGCACAGCTACCAGCCCGGCTGGACGCTGGTCGGCGGCGGCGTCTTCTCCGCCGATATCACCCGCCGCCCGATGGACGACGTCATCCCGAGCAGGGCGACCCGCTACGCCACCCGGGGCGAGCGCGTCGACCCCGAAGCCGCCGAGGTCGCCCTGGCCGACGGCCGGCGGCTCGGCTATGCCCGGCTGGTGGTGGCGCCGGGGCTGGTGCTCGACTGGGGCGCCATCGAGGGCCTGGAGGAGACGCTCGGCGAGAACGGCGTGACCTCCAACTACCGCTTCGACCTGGCGCCCTACACCTGGTCGCTGGTGCAGTCGCTCGAACGTGGCCGGGCGCTGTTCACCCAGCCGCCGATGCCGATCAAGTGCGCCGGCGCGCCGCAGAAGGCGATGTATCTCGCCTGCGATCACTGGCGGCGCCAGGGGCGGCTGGACGACATCGAGGTGCGCTTCTGCAACGCCGGCGGCGTGCTGTTCGGTGTGCCCGACTACGTGCCGGCGCTTGAGCGCTACATCGCCGGCTACGGCATCGAGGCGGCCTGCGGCGAACGCCTGGTGGCGGTGGACGGCCCCTCGCGTACGGCGCGCTTCGCGGTCGGCGGCGAAGACGGCGAGCATGAGGAGGAGCGCGGCTTCGACATGCTGCACGCGGTGCCGCCGCAGAAGGCGCCGGGCTTCGTCGCCGAGTCCGGGCTCGCCAACGGCGGCGGCTGGCTGGACCTGGACGCCGAGACGCTCCAGCACGTGCGCTACCCGGCGGTGTTCGGCCTCGGTGACGTCAGCGGCACGCCCAACGCCAAGACCGCCGCGGCGGTGCGCAAGCAGGCCCCGGTGGTGGCCGAGAACCTGCTCGCCTCGCTCGACGAGACCCCGCTTACGGCGGCCTACACCGGCTACGGCTCCTGCCCGCTGACCGTGGAGCGCGGGCGCATCGTGCTGGCCGAGTTCGGCTACGGCGGCACGCTGCAGCCGACCTTCCCGCGCTGGGTCAACGACGGCACCCAGGCCACTCGCCGCGCCTGGTGGCTCAAGGCCAAACAGCTGCCCTGGCTGTACTGGAACCTGATGCTCAAGGGCCACGAATGGCTGGCGGCGCCGGCCCGGCGGGAGCCGAGGATGGAATCCGGCGACGCCCGGGGCGCCAGCGGCCGATGATCCCGTCACGCTGGATTCCGCTGCTCGGCTGGCTGCACGGCTACCGGCGCGACACCCTGGTCCGGGACCTGCTGGCGGCGGTGATCGTCACCCTGATGCTGGTGCCCCAGGCCCTGGCCTATGCGCTGCTGGCCGGCCTGCCGCCGGAGGTGGGGCTCTATGCCAGCATGCTGCCGCTGGTGCTCTACGCGATCTTCGGCACCAGCGCCACCCTGGCGGTGGGGCCGGTGGCGGTGGCCTCGCTGATGACCGCCTCGGCGCTGTCCGCCATCGCCACGCCGGGCAGCGCCGAGTACGTGGGCGCCGCCCTGGTGCTGGCGGCGCTCTCCGGGGCGATGCTGGTGGCCATGGGACTGCTGCGGCTGGGCTTTCTCGCCAACTTCCTGAGCCATCCGGTGATCTCGGGCTTCGTCACCGCCTCGGGGATCCTGATCGCCGCCAGCCAGCTGCGCCACATCCTGGGCGTGGAAGCGTCCGGCCATAACCTCGTGGCGCTGGGTTCGGCGCTGGTCGCCGCGCTGGGCGAGGTCAATCCGGCCACCCTGGCGATCGGCATCGGCGTCTGGGGCTTTCTGGTGCTGTGCCGGCGCTATCTCAAGGGCGGGCTCGCGCGCCTGGGGGTGTCGACCACCGCGGCGGAACTGGCGGCCAAGGCCGCGCCGGTCTCGGCGGTGATCGTCACCACCCTGCTGGCCTGGGCGCTGGGGCTCGGCGAGCGCGGCGTGGCGCTGGTCGGCGAGGTGCCGGGCGGGCTGCCGCCGCTGGCGCTGCCGACCCTCGAGCAGGGGCTATGGTCGAACCTGGCCCCCGCGGCGCTGCTGATCAGCCTGGTGGGCTTCGTGGAGTCGGTGTCGGTGGCGCAGACCCTGGCCGCCAAGCGCCGCCAGCGCATCGACCCGAACCGCGAGCTGATCGCCCTGGGGCTCGCCAACCTCGGCGCCGGGACCAGCGGCGGTGCGCCGGTGTCCGGCGGCTTCTCGCGCTCGGTGGTCAACTTCGAGGCCGGGGCCGCCACGCCGCTGGCCGGCGCCTTCACGGCGCTGGGCATCGCCGTGGCGACCCTGACGCTGACCGCGCCGCTGGCCTTCCTGCCCAAGGCGACGCTCGCCGCCACCATCATCGTCGCCGTGGGCACCCTGATCGATCTGCCCGCCATCCGCCGCACCTGGGCCTACTCCCGGGCCGACGGCGTGGCCATGCTGGCGACCCTGACGCTGACCCTGGTGCACGGCGTGGAGAGCGGCATCCTGGCCGGCGTGGCGCTGTCGCTGGGGCTGCATCTGTACCGCACCAGCCGCCCGCACAGCGCCGTGGTGGGGCGGGTGCCCGGCAGCGAGCACTTCCGCAACGTGCAGCGCTACGACGAGGTGGAGACCGACGAGCGCCTGGCCATCCTGCGCGTCGACGAGAGCCTCTACTTCGCCAACGCCCGCTATCTGGAGGACACGGTGATGGCGCTGGCGGCCCGCCAGCCGGGCCTCGAGCACATGGTGCTGGCCTGCCAGGCGGTCAATGGCATCGACGCCTCGGCGCTGGAGAGCCTGGAGGCGATCAACCGGCGGCTGAAGGACGCCGGGGTGGCGCTGCACCTGGCCGAGGTCAAGGGGCCGGTGATGGATCGCCTGGCGGCCACCGACTTCTGCCACGAGCTCGGCGGCCGGGTGTTCCTGAGCACCTTCGACGCCTGGCAGGCGCTGCATGAAGGCGCGGCCGCGGCGAACGCGGCGCCCGGCCGGATGACGGAAAGGGAGACATGACGGCAAGCCTTCACGGCGTGATCGGGGGCCGTCGCGATCAGGGGCGCGGACCGAGGATCTCGGCCAGCGTGTCCTCCTGCGGCATGCCCTGGGCGGTCTCCAGCCGGCCGCCGCCCTGCGGGCCGTCCTGTCGATAGACGATGCCCGGGGTGGCGACCAGGCCGAGGTCGTCCATCAGGTTGTGGTTCTCCTGCAGCGCCAGCTCCAGCCGGCGGGGCAGGGCGTCGCGGATCGCGACCGTATCGCCGCGCTGGTGGTCGGCCAGCGCCGCGGCGGGGTCGTCGGCGGCCAGCAGCGAGACCGCCTTGCGCGGGCTGTCGGCGGCGAGGATGCCGACCATCACGTGGCGCAGCTGGACCCTGCCGGCCTCCACCCAGGGGCGAGCGGCCTGCCAGAACTGGCGGCAGTAGGGGCAGTTGGGATCGGTGAACACATAGACGATGCGTTCGGCGTCGTCGCGGCCGTCGGCGATCCAGGCGCTCCGCTCGAGCTCGCCCCAGGTCTCGGCGTCCTGTGGCGCGCGCACCAGGCGGTCCAGCGGCGCCCGGGAGAGGTTCTCGCCCTCGGCGTCCACCAGGTTGCCGATCACCGCGTGCTCGCCGCCCTCGGTGACGAACACCGTCATCGGCTGGCCGCCGGCGCTGGCGGCGTAGCCGGTCAGCCCGTCGGGCGCCTCGAAGCGGCCGTGTATCGTGAGGCCCTCGGCCTCGAGGGCCTGGAGCGGGGCGGGGAGCTCGTCGGCGGACGCGACGAGGGGCAGCAGCAGGGCGACCGGCAGCAGGCGGCGGGGCAGGGCGCGCATGGCGTTCCTCCGTGTATGGGTGGCCCTCTGCTGACAGCGAGACGGCCCCGGGGTTCGCTGGGCGTCGCGGGGCCAAAACCGTTACAATGTGGCGACATCCTTCATCGTCCCCGACCTCCCGGAACCCTGCTTATGCACTGTCCCTTCTGCGGCGCCTCCGATACCCGCGTGACCGATTCCCGACTGGTCGTCGACGGCGATCAGGTGCGGCGGCGGCGCCAGTGCGCGGCCTGCGGCGAGCGCTTCACCACCTACGAGACCGCCGAGCTGGTGATGCCGCGGGTGATCAAGGGGGACGGGTCCCGGGAGCTGTTCGACGAGGTCAAGCTGCGCGCCGGGATGCTGCGCGCCCTGGAGAAGCGCCCGGTGAGCGCCGAGTCGATCGAGGCCGCGGTGGAGCGCATCCGCCAGACCCTGCGCGCCCGCGGCGAGCGCGAGATCCACGCCCGGGACGTCGGCGAGGAGGTCATGCACGCCCTGAAGCGCCTCGACCAGGTGGCCTACATCCGCTTCGCCTCGGTCTATCGCCGCTTCCAGGACATCGACGAGTTCCGCGCCGAGATCGATCGCCTGGCCCAGGAGCCGAGCTTCCAGCCCGACGGGTCCGGTGAATCATGAGCGCCGTGGCCCGTTCCCCCGAGAGCTGGATGGCCCGTGCCCTGGTGCTCGCCCGGCGCGGCCTCTATACCACCGATCCCAATCCGCGGGTGGGCTGCGTGCTGGTGAAGGACGGCCGTCGGGTCGGCGAGGGCTGGCACCAGCGCGCCGGCGAGCCCCACGCCGAGGTTCACGCCCTGCATGACGCCGGCGAGGCCGCCCGCGGCGCCACCGCCTACGTCACCCTGGAACCGTGCTCCCACCATGGCCGCACCGGGCCCTGCGCCGAGGCGCTGGTCCAGGCCGGCGTGGCGAAGGTGGTGATGGCCATGCGCGATCCCAATCCGCTGGTGGCCGGCAACGGCATCTCCATGCTGGAGGCGGCCGGCATCGAGGTCGAGGTCGGCCTGCTCGAGGCTCAGGCGCGGGCGCTCAACCCCGGCTTCGTCTCGCGGATGTCGCGGGGCCGTCCCTTCGTGCGGCTGAAGATGGCGATGAGTCTCGACGGCCGCACCGCCATGCGCTCCGGCGAGTCCCAGTGGATCACCGGGCCCCGGGCGCGCTGTCAGGTGCAACGGCTGCGGGCCCGCTCCAGCGCGGTGATCACCGGCGTCGAGTCGGTGATCTTCGACAACTCCCGGCTGACCCTGCGCGCCGAACAGCTCGAGCTGCCCGACGCCGAGGCGATCGCCGCCCGCCAGCCGCTGCGCGTGGTGGTCGATTCCCGCCTGCGCCTGCCCGAGGCGGCGGCCTGCCTGCGCGAGCCGGGCCGCACCCTGGTGGCCACCGTCGAGGACCACGACGCCGAGCGGCGGGGCCGGCTCGAGGCCGCCGGTGCCGAGGTGCTGGCGCTGCCGGCGGGGGAGGACGGGCGCGTCGATCTGGCGGCCCTGCTGGGGCATCTCGCCGAGCGCGAGGCGGTCAACGAGGCGCTGCTCGAGACCGGCGCGACCCTGGCCGGCGCCATGCTCGACGCCGGACTGGTCGACGAGATGCAGCTGTTCGTCGCCCCGACCCTGCTCGGCGGCGAGGCGCGCCCGCTGTTCGCGCTGCCGGGGCTCGAGACCATGGCCGAACAGAAGCCGCTGGAGATCCTCGACATCCGCGCCGTGGGCCGCGACTGGCGCATCACCGCGCGCCCCGCCTGAGCCCGGCGCCGCCCGCGACGTGCCGTTCCGAGTACGCCGCCCGACCGCCCGATGGGCGTCGTCGGGCGAGCCACTACTAGCGCCGGCGGTCACGCCACGGTACCCTGACGCGGTTTCGAGCGGACGACGCCCGACGGCGACTTCGGTGTCGTCGCATCGCGACGACCGCAGCAGAGTCAATGGAGATTCCATGGAGCACTCCTCCTCCGGGGGCCTGGCCCCCATCGCCGAACTGATCGAGGACATCCGCCAGGGGCGGATGGTGATCCTGATGGACGATGAGGATCGCGAGAACGAGGGCGATATCATCATGGCCGCCGAGAAGGTGGAGGCCGAGCACATCAACTTCATGGCGCGCCATGCCCGCGGGCTGATCTGCCTGCCGATGACCCGCGAGCGCTGCGAGCGCCTGCAGCTGCCGCTGATGGTGCGCGACAACGGCTCCGGCTTCGGCACCAAGTTCACGCTCTCCATCGAGGCCGCCGAGGGCGTCAGCACCGGAATCTCCGCCGCCGACCGCGCGCGCACCGTCCAGGCGGCGGTGGCCCGCGACGCCGAGCCGAACGACATCGTCCAGCCCGGCCACATCTTCCCGCTGATGGCCGAGCCCGGCGGCGTGCTGCGTCGCGCCGGCCACACCGAGGCCGCCTGCGACCTGTCGGCCCTGGCCGGGCTGGATCCCAGCGGCGTGATCTGCGAGGTGATGAGCGAGGACGGCAGCATGGCGCGCCGCCCCGAGCTCGAGACCTTCGCCCGCGAGCACGGGCTGAAGATGGGCACCATCGCCGACCTGATCCACTACCGCATCCACAACGAGCAGACCGTCGAGTCGCTGGAGTCGATGCCGGTACAGACCCCCCACGGCGAGCTGACGCTGCACGTGTTCCGCGATCGCATCCAGGGCGCCCATCACCTGGCGCTGGTCAAGGGGCGCCCGGCGCCCGAGTCGCTGACCACGGTGCGCGTGCACCTGTCCAACGTGATGCGCGACCTGCTGCTGCTGCAGAAGGGCGAGCACGACAGCTGGACCGCCCACGAGGCGATCGCCGAGGTCGCCCGCGCCGAGCACGGCGTCTTCGTGCTGCTCGACGACGGCCGCCCGCAGCAGGATCTTCACGACCTGCTCGAGGTCTTCCTGGAGCGTCGCCGGGCGCCGCGCACCACCGACTCCGACGGTGCCGGCAACTACCTTACCATCGGCACCGGGTCGCAGATCCTGCGTGAGCTGGGCGTGGGCCGCATGCGCCTGCTCAGCTCGCCGTGGAAGTTCTCGGCGCTCTCCGGCTTCGACCTGGAAGTGATCGAGCGCCTCGAGCCCGGCCAGGCGCCGACCGCCGAGGGTGACGACGGCGCCTGACGCCCTCATCCGACATCTCGCCGGGGCGCCGTTCGTCGCGCGCCCCGGCGATTCCGTTTTCATCGGGTTCAGCAGGAAAGAGACCATGCAACCGATTTCCCAAGTCGAAGGCAGCTTCGTCAACGTCGATGGCCGCTACGTGATCGTGGTGGGCCGCTTCAATCATCATGTGGTGGACAGCCTGGTCGAGGGTGCCGTCGACAGCCTGACGCGCCACGGCGTCGACGAAGAGAACATCGACATCGTCCACACCCCGGGCGCCTGGGAGCTGCCGCTGGCCATCAAGCGCGTGCTCCAGGTGGTCCGCCCCGAGGCGGTGATCGCCCTGGGCGCGGTGATCCGCGGCGGCACGCCGCACTTCGAGCACGTGGCCGGCGAGTGCAACTCGGCCATGAACCGCCTGCAGCTGGAGTTCGACACTCCGGTGGCCAACGGCGTGCTGACCGTCAACTCCATCGAGCAGGCCATCGAGCGTGCCGGCACCAAGGCCGGCAACAAGGGCACCGAGGCGGCCATGGCGGCCATGGAGATGGTCTCGCTGCTGCGCCGCTTCGGTGAAGGGGAGAACGCCTGATGAGCGAACAGCGTCGCGAGCCGTCCAAGGCACAGCTGGCCCGTCATGCGGCCCGTGAACTGGCCGTTCAGGGGCTCTACCAGTGGCAGCTGACCGAGAAGCCGATCGCCGCCGTCGAGGCCGAGTTCCGCAGCCAGATCGCCGACGAGGATCTGGAGGATCACGAGAACTGGCTCAAGGTGATGGGCATCGCCGACCTGGCGCTGTTCCACCAGCTGCTGCACGAGGTGGCGCGTAACCGCCGCGAGCTCGACGCCACCATCGCGCCGCTGCTCGACCGTCGCCTCGAGGACCTCGACCTGATCGAACTGGCGATCCTGCGCCTGGGCGCCTACGAGCTCGCCAAGCGTCCCGAGGTGCCGTACCGCGCGGTGATCAACGAGGGCGTCGAGCTGGCCAAGTCCTTCGGCGCCACCGAGGGGCACAAGTACGTCAACGGCATCCTCGACAAGCTCGCCGCCAAGCTGCGCGGCGCCGAGGTCTCCGCGCGTCGTCGCTGAAGGCCTCGATCCGATGTCCAGCGAATTCGAGCTGATCGCCCGTCATCTCGCGCCGACGCCCGCGGCCAGCGCCGCCGGCGTCAGCCTCGGGGTCGGCGACGACTGCGCGCTGCTCGCGCCCACGCCGGGCATGCGGCTGGCGGTGAGCGTCGACACCTCGGTGGCCGACGTGCACTTTCCCGCCGATGCCCCGCCCAGGGCCATCGGCCATCGGGCGCTGGCGGTCAGCCTCAGCGACCTGGCCGCCATGGGTGCCCGGGCGCGCTGGTGCCTGATGTCGCTGACCCTGCCCGAGGCCGATGACGCCTGGGTCGCGGACTTCGCGGCCGGCTTTCATGCCCTGTGCGACGCCAGCGGCGTGGCGCTGGCCGGCGGCGACGTCACCCGCGGCGAGCTGGCGGTGGGCGTGACGGTGATGGGCGAGGTGCCCGAGCGCGAGGCGTTGACCCGCGCCGGCGCCCGGCCCGGCGAGGTGGTCGCGGTGACCGGCGCCCTCGGCGCCGGCGCCGGCGGCCTGGCCCGCTGGCAGGCCGGCGAGCGCGCTTGCGACGACGCCCTGCTGCGCCGCTACCTGCGCCCGGAGCCGCGGCTCGCCGCCGGCCTGGCGCTGCGCGAGCTGGCCTCCGCCGCGATCGACGTCTCGGACGGCCTGCTGGCCGATCTCGGTCATCTGTGCGCGGCCTCCGGCGTGGGCGCCGCGCTGACGCCCGAGGCGCTGCCGCTGGCCGAGGGCCTGGCGGCGGCGCTCGGCGACGACGATGCCATGGACGCGGCCCTTCGCGGCGGCGACGACTACGAACTGCTGGTGACGCTGCCCGAGGCGCACCTCGAGCCGGCTCGGGCGCGGCTGGCGGCCGAGGGCCTGGCACTGACCGCGATCGGCCGGGTGCGCGAGGCCCCCGGCATCACCGGCGCGGCGCCGCACGGCGCCGCGGGCTGGCAGCACTTCTCAGGAGACACGCCATGAACCGCGCCCCCCAGAGCGTCTGGCACCGGCCGGTCCACTTCCTCGCCTTCGGGTTCGGCAGCGGCGCCGTGCCCTTCGCCCCGGGCACCGTCGGCACCGTGGCGGCCATTCCCTTCTACTGGCTGATGTCCGAGTTGCCGCTCGGCTGGTACCTGTTCGTGGTGGCCATCACCTTCGTGTGGGGCATCTGGCTGTGCGAGAAGACCTCCCGCGACCTCGGTGTCCACGACCACTCGGGCATCGTCTGGGACGAGTTCGTCGGCTACTGGCTGACCATGATGGCGGTGCCCTTCTCCTGGGAGGCCGCCCTGTGGGGCTTCGTGGTCTTCCGGGTGTTCGACGTCTTCAAGCCCTGGCCGATTCGCTGGGCCGACCGCCGCGTGGCCGGCGGCTTCGGCATCATGATCGACGACGTCCTCGCCAGCGCCTATGCCTGGTGTACCATGCACCTGTGGTTCTGGCTCCACTGAGGTCGACGCCTCGGCCCGGGGCAGGGCGTCTCGTCGACAAGGAGTGAGCGATGCGCAAGGAGCGCCTGATCGTGCCGGTGCTGGCGGTGCTGGCCCTGGCCTGGGCCGTGGCCCAGACCCTCGCCGGCCTGCTGTTCGAGCGCGAGCTGGCGCGGGTCGTCGCCGAGCTTCGCCAGGGCGGCGAGCTGAGCGTGCGGCGCAGCGACGTCGAGCGCGGCTGGTTGACCTCCCACGGCGTGATCCACCTGGCGCCGCTGTTCGGCAACGCCTGGCACCTCGACCTCGTCTATCGCGCCCGGCATGGCGTGCTGGAGACTCGCCTGGACGGCACCCTGCGGCCCCATGCGCCCGAGATCGAGCCCGACCACGGCGCGGTGCGCGCCACGCCGCCGCGCTGGGACGCCCACTTCCGCCCCTATTCCTCGACCCTCGATGCCACCCTGGAACTCGCCCCGGTGGTCTTCCGCCAGCAGGATCGCACCCTGACCCTGCAGGGCGGCCGGGTCGCCGTGCACGGCGACGTCGGCGACTGGCGGCTGCGCGCGCGGCTGGCGGAGCTGCACCTCGATGACGGCGAGAGCCGCCTCAGCGCCGGCCCGCTGGTGCTGGAGAGCCGCTTCTCCTACACCCGAGACGTCTTCCACTTCAACCAGCACGATCATCTGCGGATCCAGAACCTGGCCTGGCGCTCGCCGGAGCTGGCCTTCGACGCCGAGCAGCTCGGCCTGACGGCGCGCACCGTGCTGGACGCCGAGGAGCTGCGGCTCAAGGCCCGGCTCGACGTCGGCGAGGTGCTCTCCGGCGACGAGGTGCTGCTGACCGGCGAGCTGGCCGGCGAGCTGTCGCGCCTCGACGCCGACGCCCTGCGCGCGCTGGCGGCCCGGCTTCACCACGAGGCGCTCCGCGGGCACGCCGCGGCGGATGCCCCTTCCCTGAGCGAGACGCTGCCCCCGGCGCTGCGCGCGCTGCTGGCGGACTCGCCGCGGCTGGATATCCTCGAGGCCGACCTGGAGAGCCCCATGCTGGGGCTGTCGCTGGACGGCGAGGGCGTGCTGGTCTTCGATGCCCGCGATCTCGACGCCCTCGAGCCGCTGGCGCTGGACACCGAGGCGGAGCGCGCGGCCTGGCGCGAGCGGCTCGACGGCGACTTCCTGTGGCAGCCGCTGCCGCCGGTGATCGCGCTGGGGCTGGGGCTGCCGCTGGACACCCGGGAACTGCAGATCGACGTGGTCGGCGGCAAGGTGAGAATCAACGGCCGGCCGCTGCCGCCGGTGCTCGAACGTTGGCGATGACTTGAAGTTCGGCCTCGTCGCCCGCATTGCGGAAGCATCACGGGTCGAGAAGTCCCGTCCCTTCAGGATGAGGTACGCATGAGCGAAGACGATCAGCGCTACGAACAGGACGGCCTGGAATGGGTCCAGGCCGACACGGATGGCGAGCTGGACCTCGACGAGGGCGCCGGCCACGCGGTGGTGCCGGCCAGCGATACCCTGCCCGAGCGGCTCTATCTGCTGCCGATCCACAACCGCCCCTTCTTCCCCGCCCAGGTCCAGCCGCTGGTGATCAACCGCGAGCGCTGGGAGGACACCATCGGCCGGGTCGGCAACACGCCGCACCACATGGTCGGCCTGGCCTTCGTCGGCGAGGCCGGCGTCGAGGACCTGAGCCCCGGCGACTTCCCCGAGATGGGCACCGCGGTCAAGGTGCACAAGCTGCAGGGCGAGGACTCGCAGCTGCAGTTCATCGCCCAGGGCATGCGCCGCTTCCGCATCCAGCGCTGGCTGTCCAAGGAGCCGCCCTATCTGGTCGAGGTCAGCTATCCCCGCGAGCCGGTGGACGCCGAGGACGAGGAGACTCGCGCCTACGCCATGGCGCTGATCAACGGCATCAAGGAGCTGCTGCCGATCAACCCGCTCTACGGCGAGGAGCTCAAGCACTACCTCAACCGCTTCAGCCCCCACGAGCCGGGGCCGCTGACCGACTTCGCCGCCGCCATCACCTCGGCCAAGGGGCCGGAGCTGCAGGACGTGCTGGAGTCGCTGCCGGTGATGGAGCGCATGCAGAAGGTGCTGCCGCTGCTGCGCAAGGAGATCGACGTCGCCCGGCTGCAGAGCGAGATCAGCGAGCAGGTCAACGCCCAGATGCAGGAGCGTCAGCGCGAGTTCTTCCTGCGCGAGCAGCTCAAGATCATTCAGCGCGAGCTGGGCATCTCCAAGGACGACCGCGAGAACGACGTCGACACCTTCCGCGCCCGCCTCGAGGACAAGGCGGTGCCGGAGCGCGTGCAGGAGCGCATCGACGACGAGCTCGACAAGCTCTCGGTGCTGGAGACCGGCTCGCCGGAGTACGGCACCACCCGCCACTACCTGGACTGGCTGACCTCGCTGCCCTGGGGCCTGACCAGCGACGACCAGCTCGACCTGGGCCACGCCCGCGAGGTGCTGAACCGCGACCACGACGGCCTTTCGGACGTGAAGGAGCGCATCGTCGAGTTCCTCGCCGAGGGCACCTTCAAGGGTGACGTCGGCGGCTCCATCCTGCTGCTGGTGGGCCCGCCGGGTGTCGGCAAGACCTCCGTGGGGCGCTCCATCGCCGAGGCGCTGGGTCGCGAGTTCTATCGCTTCTCGGTGGGCGGCATGCGCGACGAGGCCGAGATCAAGGGCCACCGCCGCACCTACGTCGGCGCCATGCCCGGCAAGCTGGTGCAGGCGATCAAGGAGGTCGGCGTCGAGAACCCGGTGATCATGCTCGACGAGATCGACAAGCTCGGCCAGTCCTTCCAGGGCGACCCGGCCTCGGCGCTGCTCGAGGTGCTCGACCCGGAGCAGAACGTCGACTTCCTCGACCACTACCTGGACGTGCGGCTGGACCTGTCCAAGGTGCTGTTCGTGTGCACCGCCAATACCCTGGACTCGATCCCGGCGGCGCTGCTTGACCGCATGGAGCAGATTCGCCTCTCCGGCTACATCGCCCAGGAGAAGATGGCCATCGCCAAGCATCACCTGTGGCCCAAGCTGCTCGAGCGCGATCGCATCCCCAAGAAGCGCCTCAATCTCACCGACGCCGCGCTGCGCCAGGTGATCGAGGGCTACGCCCGCGAGGCCGGGGTGCGCCAGCTCGAGAAACAGCTGCACCGCATCGTGCGCAAGTCGGCGGTCAAGCTGCTCGAGGATGACCAGCAGACGGTCAAGGTCTCGGTGAAGAACCTCGAGGAGTTCCTCGGCGCGCCGACCTTCCGCAAGGAGAAGGTGATGAAGGGCGAGGGCGTGGTCACCGGCCTGGCCTGGACCGCCATGGGCGGCGCGACCCTGTCGGTGGAGGCCGGCAAGGTGCACGCCCTGGACCGCGGCTTCAAGCTCACCGGCCAGCTTGGCGACGTGATGAAGGAGTCCGCCAACATCGCCTACAGCTACGCGCTGGGCCATCTCGGCGAGTACGGCGCCGACCCGGACTTCTTCGACTCCGCCTTCGTGCACCTGCACGTGCCGGAGGGCGCCACGCCCAAGGACGGCCCCTCGGCCGGCGTGACCATGACCACCGCGCTGCTGTCGCTGGCCAAGCACCGGCCCATCGACCGGCCGCTGGCGATGACCGGCGAGCTGACCCTGACCGGCCACGTGCTGCCGGTGGGCGGCATCCGCGAGAAGGTGATCGCCGCCCGCCGCAGCGAGATCTTCGAGGTGATCCTGCCCGAGGCCAACCGCCGCGACTACGAGGAGCTGCCGGACTACCTCAAGGAGGACGTCACGGTGCACTTCGCGGGGCACTATCGGGATGTGGCCAAGGTCGTGTTCGGATAACAAGGCGCTGAGGTCGAGCCACAAGGGGCGCCGGGGACAGGTTGCAGCGGGGGTTTTTGCCATGGGTGAGGCGGATCCCGCCGAACGGGCTGGCCATGGATGGCCAGCACCGGCCCTGCAAGCGGAGCAGGATGCGAGAGCGCCGCAGGGCAAAAGTTAGCGCCCAGGGAAGGGTTCATAGCGCCCCGCGGAGACCTGTCGCCGGACAAGCCCCGGATAACCCCATCCCTCCGTAACGCGCTCGCCGATGGCATAATGGCGGGCGCGTTTTCGTGTCCGACTCCCCACTTCTCGTTTCCTCCTTCTCGAACAAACAGGAATGTCCATGGCTCCCAAGGTTCAGGCCGTCGGTGCGTCGCTGGCCGCGCTGCTGGCCGTCGGCGTCGCTCAGGCCGACGAGACCCTCACCGTCTACACCTACGACTCCTTCGTCTCCGAGTGGGGACCGGGGCCCGGCATCGAGGAGGCCTTCGAGGCCCGCTGCGGCTGCGATCTCGCGTTCGTCGCGCTGCCCGGCGGCGTCGACATCCTCCAGCGGCTGCGTCTCGAGGGGCAGGACACCGCCGCCGACGTGGTGCTGGGGCTCGACATGAACCTGATGGCCGAGGCCCGCGCGCTGGACCTGCTGGCGCCCCACGGCGTCGACGCCGGCGCCCTCGACCTGCCCCTCGACTGGAGCGACGACACCTTCCTGCCCTACGATTGGGGCCACTTCGCCTTCGTCTACGACACCGAGCAGCTCGAGACGCCGCCCGGGAGCTTCGAGGCACTGCTCGACGCCCCGGACGACGTCAAGGTGATCCTCCAGGACCCGCGCACCAGCGTCACCGGCCAGGGGCTCTTGCTGTGGATCAGGAAGGTCTACGGCGAGCGGGCGCCCGAGATCTGGGCGCGCCTCAACGAGCGCGTGCTGACCGTCACCAACGGCTGGAGCCAGGCCTACTTCTCGCTGTTCATGAACGGCGAGGCGCCGATGGTGCTGTCGTATGCCACTTCGCCGGCCTACCACATGGCCGTCGAGGGCACCGATCGCTACCAGGCCGCCGAGTTCGACGACGGCCACTACCTGCAGGTGGAGACCGCGGCCCGGTTGGCGACCAGCGAGCATCCCGCGCTCGCCCGCGAGTTCCTGGCCTTCATGCTGACGCCGGACTTCCAGCGCCATATTCCGCTGGGCAACGTCATGCATCCGGCCATCGACCTCGGCGACGAGCTGCCCGAGGTCTATGAGCGGCTGATCGCCCCCGAGAGCCTGACCTTCACGCCTGAGGCGGTGAAGGCGCATCGCCGCGAGTGGATCCGCGAGTGGCGCAACGCCGCCGCCCGATGAGCCCGACCACGCGCTGGGCCACGCATTCGCGCTGGCCCCTGGCAGCCGGCATCGCGGCGCTCGTCGCGGTGGCGGGGCTCGGGCTCGGCAGCCTCGGCGCGCTGCTGTGGCAGGCCCGGGAGCTGCATCCGGCGATGCTGTGGCAGGAGCCGTGGCTCGCCGCCGTGCTGCGCTTCACCCTGTGGCAGGCGAGCCTGTCCACGCTGCTGTCGATCGGCCTGGCGATTCCCGTGGCCCTGGCGCTGGCCCGGCGGCCGCGCTTCCTCGGCCGTCGCCTGCTGCTGCGGGCCATGGAGCTGTCGCTGGTGATCCCGAGCCTGATCGCGCTGTTCGGGCTGGTCGCCGTGCACGGCCGGCGTGGCTGGCTGGCGCCGCTGCGCGATGGGCTCGGCGGGGTGCCCGACGACTATCTCTACGGCCTCTCCGGCATCGTGCTGGCCCATGTCTTCTACAACCTGCCACTGGCCGCGCGGCTGATGCTGCAGGCCCTGGAGGAGGCGCCGGCGGCCCAGTGGCGCCTGGCCGGCCAGCTGGGGCTGTCTCGCGGCGCGCTGTGGCGGGCGCTGGAGTGGCCGCGGCTGGCGCCGCTGCTGCCGCGGCTCGCGGCGCTGGTGTTCACGCTGTGCTTCACCAGCTTCGCCATCGTCATGACCCTGGGCGGCGGGCCGGCCTCCTCGACCCTGGAAGTGGCGCTCTACCAGGCCATGAAGTTCGACCACGACCTGGCCCTGGCCGCGCTGCTGGCGCTGACTCAGCTGGCGATCTGCCTGACGCTGTGGCTGCTCGCGCTGTCCCGCGGCGGCACCCCGTCGCTGGCGGTGGGGGCGCGCCCGGGCCGGCCCGCCGGGCGCTGGTGGCGCCGCGATGCCCGGGGGCTCTCGCGGCTCACCGATGCGATGTGGCTCACCGGGCTGGCCGCGCTGCTGCTGCCGCCGCTGGCGGCGGTGCTGGTGGCCGGGGTGATCGGCCTGCCGGAGATGCCGCGCGGCGCAAGCCTGTGGCCCGCGGCGCTGCGTAGCCTCTCGATGGCGCTCGGCGCCGGGCTCGGTGCGCTGGCGCTGGCCGTGGCGCTGCTGGCCGGGCGCCAGTGGCTGCGCGACCGACAACGGCCGCTTCTCGCCGCGCTGATGGAGGGCGGCGGCCAGCTGATCCTGGTGATCCCGGCGCTGGTGTTCGGCACCGGCCTGTTCCTGCTGCTGCGCCCGCGGCTCGGCAGCGGCTGGGAGGGCTACGCCCTGGTGGTGCTGGTCAATGCCTTCATGGCGCTGCCCTTCGCCATGCAGGTGGTCCGCGGCGCGCTGCCGGGGCTCTCGGCGCCGGAGCGGCGGCTGGCCGACCAGCTCGGGGTGCGTGGCGTCGCGCGGCTGCGCTGGCTGCAGTGGCCGCGGCTGCGCCGCCCGCTGGCCCTGGCGCTGGCCTACGCGATGACGCTGTCGCTCGGCGACTTCAGCGTGATCGCGCTGTTCGGCAGCCCCGCGGCGCCGACCCTGCCGATGCTGCTGTTCCAGCAGCTGGGCGGCTACCGCTGGCAGGGCGCGGCGGCCACCGCGCTGCTGCTGCTGGCCCTGGTGGCGCTGGTGTTCGCCGCGCTCGACCGTCTGACCCGGCGCACGCCACGCTATCCCTGGCGCGATGCCCGATGCCGTCCCCCACAACAGGCCTCGCCGCAAGGAGGCGCCGATGCTCGACTGCCATGACCTGACCTTCCACTACAGGCGCTGCGATCCCGGCGAGACGCCGGACTTCCGCTTCGCCTTCCGGCTCGCGCCGGGAGAATGCCTGTCGGTGGAGGGGCCGTCGGGGGCCGGCAAGAGCACGCTGCTGGCGCTGCTGGCCGGCTTCCTCGAGCCCGGCGGCGGGCGGCTCGACTGGGCGGGGGAGGACCTGCTGGCGCGGCCGCCCTGGGAGCGCGGCATCACCACCGTCTTCCAGGAGCACAACCTGTTCGATCACCTGCCGGTGTGGCTCAACGTGGGCCTCGGCCTGGCGCCGGACATGAGGGTCACCGGCGAGCAGAAGACGCGCATCCGCGAGGGGCTGGCCGAGGTCGGGCTCGAGGGCCTCCACGACCGGCTGCCCGACGAGCTCTCCGGCGGCCAGCGCCAGCGGGTGGCGCTGCTGCGCGCGCTGCTGCGGGGCGCGCCGCTGCTGCTGCTCGACGAGCCCTTCACCGGGCTCGACGACGCCACCCGGCGCGGGCTGTGGGAGCTGGTGCGCCGCCAGAAGGCGGCCGGCGTGGCGGTGCTGCTGGTCAGCCACGACCGCGACGACATCGAGGCCCTGGCCGACCGCCGCTGCCGGCTCGAGGACGGGCGGCTGGTGGCGATCGGCGACTAGCCCTCAAGGGCCGGCAGGGAGGGGCGTGGCGCTGGCCTGTCGCCCGGGGGCATGACAGAATCGCCATACTGGACACCAAGACCGCCCGGGACCTCGCCGACGCGTCGCGCGAGCCCATCGCGCTCGTGCGCGCGAGGCCACGGACGGCAGCAGCATATCAAGAGGACACCATGCCCGAGTATCGCTCCCGCACCACCACCGCCGGCCGCAACATGGCCGGTGCCCGCGCCCTGTGGCGCGCCACCGGCATGAAGGATGACGACTTCCACAAGCCGATCATCGCGGTGGCCAACTCCTTCACCCAGTTCGTGCCCGGCCACGTCCACCTCAAGGACATGGGCCAGCTGGTGGCTCGCGAGATCGAGAAGGCCGGCGGGGTGGCCAAGGAGTTCAACACCATCGCCGTGGACGACGGCATCGCCATGGGCCACGACGGCATGCTCTATTCGCTGCCGAGCCGGGACATCATCGCCGACAGCGTCGAATACATGGTCAACGGCCACTGCGCCGACGCCCTGGTGTGCATCTCCAACTGCGACAAGATCACCCCCGGGATGCTGATGGCCGCCATGCGCCTCAACATCCCGGTGATCTTCGTCTCCGGCGGCCCCATGGAGGCCGGCAAGACCAAGCTCCTGGACCACGGCCTCGACCTGGTCGACGCCATGGTCATGGCCGCCGACGACTCGGTGGACGACGAGACCCTGAGCGAGATCGAGCGCAGCGCCTGCCCGACCTGCGGCAGCTGCTCCGGCATGTTCACCGCCAATTCCATGAACTGCCTGACCGAGGCATTGGGCCTGGCGCTGCCGGGCAACGGCACCCTGCTGGCCACCCACGGCGACCGCCGCCGGCTGTTCGAGACCGCAGGCCATCGCATCGTCGAGCTGGCCAAGCGCTACTACGAGAATGAGGAGGCGCACCTGCTGCCGCGCGCCATCGGTTCCAAGGCGGCGTTCAAGAACGCCATGACCCTGGACATCGCCATGGGCGGTTCCACCAACACCATCCTCCACCTGCTGGCCGCGGCCCAGGAGGCGGAGATCGATTTCGACATGGACGACATCGATCGTTTGTCCCGCGAGGTGCCACAGCTGTGCAAGGTGGCGCCCAACACCCAGAAGTACCACATCGAGGACGTGCACCGCGCCGGCGGCATCATGGCGATCCTCGGCGAGCTGGACCGCGCCGGCGTGCTGGATACCCGGGTGCCCACCGTCTACGGCGACAGCCTGGCCGAGGCCCTCGAGCAGTGGGACATCATGCGCTCGCCGAGCGCCGAGACGGTGGAGTTCTACAAGGCCGGCCCCGGCGGCATCCCGACCCAGACCGCGTTCTCCCAGAGCGCGCGCTGGCCGAGCCTCGACGGCGACCGCGCCACCGGTTGTATCCGCGACTACGAACACGCCTTCTCCAAGGAGGGCGGCCTGGCCGTGCTCAAGGGCAACATCGCCCTCGACGGCTGCGTGGTGAAGTCCGCCGGCGTCGACGAGTCGATCCTGGTCTTCGAGGGCCCGGCCCACGTGGTCGAATCCCAGGACCAGGCGGTGGAGCACATCCTCGACGGCAAGGTGGTCGAGGGCGAGGTGGTGGTGATCCGCTACGAGGGGCCGAAGGGCGGCCCGGGCATGCAGGAGATGCTCTACCCGACCTCGTACCTGAAGTCGAAGGGCCTGGGCAAGGGCTGCGCGCTGCTGACCGACGGCCGCTTCTCCGGTGGCACCTCGGGCCTGTCGATCGGCCATGCCTCCCCGGAGGCCGCCGCCGGCGGCGCCATCGGCCTGGTCCGGAGCGGTGACATCATCCGCATCGACATCCCCAACCGCAGCATCGACGTGAAGCTCTCCGACGAGCAGCTCGCCGAGCGTCGCCGCGCCGAGGAAGCCCGCGGCCGCGACGCCTGGAAGCCGAGCATCCAGCGCGTGCGCAAGGTCTCGGCGGCGCTCAAGGCCTATGCGCTGCTGGCCACCTCCGCCGACAAGGGCGCGGTGCGCGATCTGTCCAAGCTCGACTGAGCCTCCGGCCCCGGCAACGGCCGGGGCCTCTTTTCCTACACGCTCGACTATCGCCAAGATAACGACTCGATCCAGCAGGGAAGCCTCGCAATGAAGACCCAGACCCTCAACGTCGGCCTGATCGGTTTCGGCATGGCCGGTCGCACCTTCCACGCGCCGCTGATCCAGACCGCGCCGGGCCTCGAGCTCTCCGCCGTGGTCTCCAGCGACGCGGAGCGCGTCCAGGCGATCTATCCCGAGGTCACGGTGCACGCCAAGGCGGCGGCGCTGTTCGCCGACCCGGAGATCGATCTGGTGGTGATCGCCACGCCCAACGAGACCCACTTCCCGCTGGCCAAGGCGGCGCTGGCCAAGGGCAAGCACGTGGTGCTCGACAAGCCCTTTGCCGTGTCGCTGGCCGAGGCGCGCCAGCTCAAGACCCTGGCCGACGGCGCCGAGCGCCTGCTCAGCGTGTTCCACAACCGGCGCTGGGACAGCGACTTCCTGACCCTCAAGGGGCTGCTCGACGAGGAGCGCCTGGGCCGGGTGGTCGAGGTGGAATCGCGCTTCGACCGCTTCCGCCCGACGGTGCCCGACCGCTGGCGCGAGCAGCATCGCCCCGGCAGCGGCATCTGGTTCGACCTGGGGCCGCACCTGCTCGATCAGGTCCGGGCGCTGTTCGGCATGCCCCGCGCGATCCTGCTGGAGCTCGCCACGCTGCGTGACGGCGCCGAGATCGACGACGACTTCCAGGCGGTGCTGGAGTACGACCACCTGCGCGTCACGCTCAAGGCCAGCACCCTGGTGGCCGAGCCCACGCCGCGCTGGCGGGTCAACGGCACCCGCGGCAGCTTCGTCAAGTACGGCCTCGACCCGCAGGAGGGCTGGCTCAAGGCCGGCGAGATCCCGCAGCCGGCCTGGGGCGTCGACCCCTCGCCGGGGCGGCTGACGCTGAACGAAGGGGAGGGCGATGAGGTCGCGCTGGTGCATCACGAGGTCGAGGCCGTGCCGGGCGACTACCGCGCCTACTACGACGCCATCGCCCGCACCCTGCTGCGCGGCACGCCGCCGCCGGTGAGCGTCGACGAGGCGCTGGACGTGATGAGCCTGCTCGAGGCGGGGCTGGACAGCTATCGCCAGGGGCGCTGGGTCAAGCTCAAGGAAGGCGGCAGCCTGCCGCGCCGGCTGCACGCCAAGGGCTGAGACGCTCGCCGCTTCCTCACTCGCCGCTTCCTCGTACGCCGGGGAAGCGGCGCTTCTCTATCGGGCCTACCAGATCGAGGGGCGAGTGCTCTCGGTACGCATCCTGTCCCGGGCGATGTAGAGGGCCGCGATGGCGCGGGCCTCGTGGAAGTCCTCCCGGGCGAGCAGCGCGCCGATCTCGTCGATGGCGTGGGTCTCGACGATCAGCGGCTCCGGCTCGTCGCCGGGCAGGCGCTTCGGATAGAGATCGGTGGCCAGCATCACCTGCATGCGGTGACGCATGTAGTTCGGTGCCAGGGTCAGCTCCACCAGCGGCTCCAGGCGGTGGGCGCCGAAGCCGCATTCCTCCATCAGCTCGCGATTGGCCGCGGTGACCAGGTCCTCGCCCGGATCCACCAGCCCCTTGGGCAGGGTCAGGGCATAGTCCTCGACGCCGGCGGCGTACTCGCGGATCAGCAGCACGTGCTCGGGATCGGGCATGGCCACGATCATCACCGCGCCGACGCCGCGCCCGGTGCCGCCCAGCCGCTCGAAGGTGCGCTCGGCGCCGTTGGAAAAGCGCAGCTCCATCTCCTCGACGTTGAACAGCCGGCTGCGGGCGACGCTGCGCCGGGCCAGGACGTGCGGCTTGTGGGGGGCATGGTCGTCGGTCATGGGATCTCCGGTCGTTCGGCGGGGCCATTGCAGTGGAACATGATGAGAGACGCCGTGGACAGGTCGAAGCGAGGGTCCTACGCCAGGGGTGAGAAGCAATGCTTCGAACGGGCTGGCCATGGATGGCCAGCACCGGCCCTGCCAGCGGCGCAGGAAGCTTAAGCGCCGCAGGGCGTCGGTAGCGCCCATGGAAGGGTTTACAGCGCCCTCGCGAAGGCCTGTCGACGGACCAGCCTCATCATCCACTAAATTGATAGCGACAATCGGGGCGATAGCCCGGGTCGGTCGGGCGCTGGAATGCGTCCTCGGCATCGTTTGGGTACACTACCACGTCTTTCCCCCGGCGGACGTCACCGCGTCGTCGCCGACCCGCCCGACAGGCGTCCATCCCTAAGGAGTCCCATGATCGACTGGCGCGCCATCGATACCGTCCTTCTCGACATGGACGGCACCCTGCTGGACCTGCACTTCGACAGCCACTTCTGGCTGGAGCACCTGCCGCGCCGCTACGTGGAGCTTCACCGGCTCGACGAGGCGAGTCAGGAGGCGATCCGCGCGCGCATCCTGCGCGAGCAGGGCACGCTCAACTGGTACAGCCTGGCCTACTGGAGCCGCGAGCTGGACGTCGACATCCTGGCGCTCAAGCGCGAGGTTCAGCACCTGATCGGCCTGCGCAGCGACGCCCTGGACTTCCTGCGCTGGCTGAAGCGCGCCCATCCACGCGTGGTGCTGGCCACCAACGCCGACCGCGAGAGCCTGGCGCTGAAGCTGCCGCTGACCGGGCTGGAGGACTACCTGGACGCCATCGTCTCCTCCGCCGATCTCGGCGTGCCCAAGGAGGCCCAGGAGTTCTGGTTCTCGCTGCAGGAGGTCGAGCCCTTCGACCCGGCCCGCACGCTGTTCATCGACGACAACGCGGCGGTGCTGGAGAGCGCCCGCGAGTACGGCATCCGCCACCTGCTGGGCATCAAGCAGCCCGACAGCCGGCGGCCCGAGAAGGCACTCGAGGAGTTCATCGCCCTCGACCGCTTCGCCGCCATCCTGCCCCAGGAGCGGCCCGGCGACGAGGAGGGCGCATGAGCGGCGTGCGTCTCGACAAGTGGTTGTGGGCGGCGCGCTTCTTCAAGACCCGGGCGCTGGCCAAGAAGGCCATCGAGGGCGGCAAGGTGCATTACAACGGCGGCCGCGCCAAGACCAGCAAGGCCGTGGAAGTCGGCGCCCTGATCCGCGTGCCCCAGGGCTGGGACACCTGGGAGGTCGAGGTGATGGCGCTGTCCGAGCAGCGTCGCGGCGCCCCGGAGGCGCGCGAGCTCTATCGCGAGACCGCCGAGAGCGAGGCGCGGCGGACCAAGGAAGCCGAGAGCCGTCGCCAGGCCAACCAGGCCATGCAGCACCCGCTCAAGCGCCCCGACAAGAAGCAGCGACGCGAGATCAAGCGCTTCATGCGCGGCGACTGAGCCGAGCGGCGCCAGACACCGGTGTCGCCGGCGCGGGAAGACGCGCGGGGCGCACCTTCCGCGCCCCGGGGCCATCGTCTTCCCTATCCTATATCCATCCCGACTTCCCGATTTCATTACGATCAGGCAAGCATCATGAGTGATCAGATTCAGCGTTTCCTCTTCGAGGAGACCAATGTCCGCGGCGAGATCGTCACCCTCCAGGAGGCGCACGCCGAGGTCATGGAGCGCCACGAGTATCCCCCGGCGGTGACCCGCCAGCTGGGCGAGCTGCTGGCCGCGGTGGCCCTGCTTACCGAGACCGTCAAGCTCGACGGCACCATGAGCATCGAGGTCCGCGGCGACGGCCCGCTGTCGCTGCTGATGGCCGAGTCCAACCCCGGCGGCGAGCTGCGCGCCATCGCCCGGCTCGACGAGGACGCGGCGATCCCCGCCGAGGACGCGAGCTTCACCGAGCTGGTCGGCCAGGGCAAGGTGACCATCACCCTGGACCCGCGCGAGGGCCATCGCTATCAGGGCATCGTGGCGCTGACCCGCGACAGCCTGGCCGGCTGCCTGGAGGACTACTTCGCCCAGTCCGAGCAGCTGCCCACCCGCCTGTGGCTGGCCGACGACGGCCAGCGTGCCGCCGGCCTGCTGCTGCAGCGCCTGCCCGACGAGGCGCAGAACCAGGACGACGACGCCTGGGAGCGCACCGTGCACCTGGCCTCGACCCTGTCCGACGCCGAGCTGCTCGGGGTCGAACAGCGCGAGCTGCTGCACCGTCTCTATCACGAGGAGACCGTGCGGGTCTTCGAGCCCAAGGCGCTGCGCTTCGCCTGCACCTGCTCCCGCGAGCGCATCGCCGGCGCCCTGCTGTCGCTGGGCAGCGCCGAGCTGCGCGACATCCTCGCCGAGCAGGGCGGCATCGCCACCCAGTGCCACTTCTGCCACACCCGCTACGAGTTCACCCTCGCCGAGGTGGAGGCGATGCTCGAGGACCCCGAGGGCCCGCCCCCGACCGTCCACTGAGCCGGCGCCGGCGCGTCGCCAGGGTCGTCGGCGCGCTAGTAAAATTACGAGAAAGTCGTTGATCTGGCGGCATTTCCTGCCACTCGACTTGTTTGTCATACTCCCCGGACTCATCCGCGTTCCGGTCGTCGCCTCACAAGACGGTCAACCGCAAGCGGCCTCCGGGGATGGGACGAGACCGCATCGCGGACGCCCGGCAAACGAGAGAGAAGGGCCTCGAGGCCCAGGAATCGCCACATGACAACGACACGACACGCCACGACCCACCTCAACCTGTCCAGCGCCGAGCTGATCGAGCGGGCGCTGGCCAATGGCGAGGGCCGCCTGTCCGCCCAGGGCGCGCTGGTGGTCAATACCGGGGCGCGTACCGGCCGCTCACCCGGGGACCGCTTCATCGTCGACGAGCCCACCACCCGGGACGCCATCGACTGGGGCAGCGTCAACCGACCCTTCGACGCCGAGCGTTTCGAGGCCCTGTGGGCGCGTGTCGAGGCGTTTCTCGACGGCGACGAGCACTACGTCTCCGAGCTGCATGTGGGCAGCGATCCGGCCCACTATCAGCCGGTGCGGGTCACCACCCGGACCGCCTGGCACAACCTCTTCGGCCGCACCCTGTTCGTGCGCCCCGAGGTCTTCAATCCCTCGTCCAAGACCGAGTGGCGCATCCTCAATGCGCCGGACTTCGCGTGCGACCCGGCCCGCGACGGCACCCGTTCCGATGGCTGCGTGATTCTCGACTTCGCCGGCCGGCGGGTGCTGATCGCCGGCATGCGCTATGCCGGCGAGATGAAGAAGGCAATGTTCTCGGTGCAGAACTTCCTGCTGCCCGAGGCCGACGTGCTGCCCATGCACTGCAGCGCCAACGTCGGCGAGAACGGCGAGACCACGCTGTTCTTCGGCCTCTCCGGCACCGGCAAGACGACCCTCTCCGCCGACCCGTCGCGCTACCTGATCGGCGACGACGAGCACGGCTGGGGGCCGGGCACCGTGTTCAACATCGAGGGCGGCTGCTACGCCAAGTGCATCGACCTCTCGGCGAAGAACGAGCCGGTGATCTGGAACGCCATTCGCTTCGGCACCGTGCTGGAGAACGTGGTGCTCGACGAGCAGCGCGTGCCGGACTACACCGACGATCGCCTGACCCAGAACTCCCGCGCCGCCTATCCCCTCGAGCACATCGACAAGCGTGTCGCCGAGAACCGCGCCGGCGAGCCCAATGCCATCGTCTTTCTGACCTGCGACATGAGCGGCGTGCTGCCGCCGGTCTCGGTGCTCTCCAAGGAAGCGGCGGCCTATCACTTCCTGTCCGGCTACACCGCCAAGGTGGGCTCCACCGAGATGGGCGCCTCCGAGGGCCTGGAGGCGACCTTCTCGACCTGCTTCGGCGCGCCGTTCTTCCCGCGGCCGGCCCGGGTCTATGCCGACCTGCTGGTCAAGCGCGTGGCCGAACGGGACGCCCAGGTCTATCTGGTCAACACCGGCTGGACCGGCGGCGCCTACGGGGAAGGCGGCGAGCGCTTCTCGATTCCCACCACCCGGGCCATCGTCGAGGCGATCCAGAGCGGGGCGCTGCGCGGCGCCGAGACGCGCCGGCTCGAGGGGCTCAATCTCGAGGTGCCCACTGACGTGCCCGGCGTCGACGCCACGCTGCTCGACCCGCGCGAGACCTGGGCCGACAAGGCCGCCTACGATCGCAAGCGCGATGAACTGGCCGCCAAGTTCGTGGACAACTTCAAGAAGTTCGAGGGCGTGAGCCCGGCGATCGTCGAGGCCGGTCCGGCCTGATCGTTCGATGAACCGGCGCCTCGGCGCCGGGTCCCAGAGGGAGGCGCCATCCGGCGGCTCCCTCCTTTTTTGGCCGGGAGTCCGCCGTGAAGGTAAGGATGTGGTGGCGGGGCCGACCAAGGGCCATCTCGTATCAACGGAGGCGCATCATGAAACGACGCAATTTCCTGGGGCTGCTGGGGATCGGCGGCCTGGCCGGCGTGCTGCCTGGCCTGGCCCTGGCGCGGCCCAAGCTCGACCTCGAGCCTGCTTCCGGCCTCGAGACGCTCGAGCTCAGCGAGGCCGAATGGCGCGAGCGGCTGTCCGAGGCGCGCTTCGAGATCCTGCGCGAGGCCGGCACCGAACCAGCGTTCTCGAGCCCGCTGGACAAGGAGACCCGCGAGGGCGAGTACCGCTGTGCCGGCTGCGATCTGACGCTCTTCACCAGCGACATGAAGTACGACTCCGGCACCGGCTGGCCGAGCTTCTTCACCCACGTGGAGGGGCATCTGCTGACGGAGCTGGATCTGGTCCTGCTGATCCCGCGCACCGAATACCACTGCGCCCGCTGCGGCGGCCATCAGGGCCACGTGTTCGAGGACGGCCCCGAGCCCAGCGGGCTGCGCTGGTGCAACAACGGCCTGGCGCTGCGCTTCGTGCCCGCCTCGGGCGCCTGAGCGAAGCGCGAGCCGCTGCGCCTCCCGGCGCCGCCGGGGGTGTGGTACCTTGTCGCGATCGTCTGTCCCGGATTGCCAAGGATTACATGGACGCACAAGCCAAGATCATCGATCGTCTCGCCGAGGAGCTCGGCGTTCGCGGGCCCCAGGTGTCGGCCACCGTGGAACTGCTCGACGGCGGGGCCACCGTGCCCTTCATCGCCCGCTACCGCAAGGAAGTCACCGGCGGGCTGGATGACACCCAGCTGCGCCAGCTGCACGAGCGGCTGGGCTACCTGCGCGAGCTGGAGGAGCGCCGCGAGGCGGTGCTGGCCAGCATCGACGAGCAGGGCAAGCTGACGCCCGAGCTCTCCGCCAGCCTCCGCGCCGCCGACACCAAGCAGCGCCTGGAAGACCTCTACCTGCCGTATCGCAAGAAGCGTCGCACCAAGGCGCAGCTCGCCCGCGAGGCCGGCCTCGAGCCGCTGGCGGACGCGCTGCTGGCCGACCCCTCGCGCGACCCCGAGGCCGAGGCCGCGAACTACCTGCGTGCCGCCGACGGCGACATTCCCGCCATCGAGGACGCCAAGGCCGCCCTGGACGGCGCCAAGCAGATCCTGATGGAGCGCTTCGCCGAGGAGGCCGAGCTGGTCGGCCGGCTGCGCGAGCGGCTGTGGAGCGACGGCGAGCTCTCCTCGTGGCTGATCGCCGGCAAGGAGCAGGAGGGCGCCAAGTTCTCCGACTACTTCGAGCACGACGAGCCGCTGGCCAAGGCGCCCTCGCACCGGGCGCTGGCGATGTTCCGCGGCCGCAACGAGGGCGTGCTGGCGCTGACCCTGCGCCTGCCCGGCGAGGAGGAGGCCGCCGTGCATCCGGCCCAGGTGGCGATCGCGAAGCACTTCGAGATCGCCGATCAGGGCCGTCCCGCCGATCGCTGGCTGGCCGAGGTGGTGCGCTGGACCTGGCGGGTCAAGCTCTACACCCATCTCGAGACCGAGCTGATGGGCCGGCTGCGCGAGCGCGCCGAGCTCGAGGCCATCGAGGTGTTCGCTGCCAACCTCAAGGACCTGCTGCTGGCCGCGCCGGCGGGCCAGAAGGCCACGCTTGCCATCGACCCGGGCCTGCGCACCGGCTGCAAGGTGGCGGTGGTCGACGCCACCGGCCGCTTCCTCGAGCACGCCACGATCTTCCCCCATGCCCCGCGCAACCAGTGGGACGAGTCGCTGGCCGTGCTGGCGCGGCTGGTGAACAAGCACGACGTGGCCCTGGTGGCGGTGGGCAACGGCACCGCCAGCCGCGAGACCGACAGGCTGGCCGGCGATCTGGTCAAGGCGCTGGCCGACAAGCGGCGGCTGTCCAAGGTCATGGTCAGCGAGGCCGGCGCCTCGGTGTACTCGGCCTCGGAATACGCCGCCCGGGAGCTGCCCGAGCTCGACGTGACCATCCGCGGCGCGGTCTCCATCGCCCGCCGGCTGCAGGATCCGCTGGCCGAGCTGGTCAAGATCGAGCCCAAGTCGATCGGCGTCGGCCAGTACCAGCACGACGTCTCCCAGGTGCAGCTCTCGCGCAGCCTGGAGGCGGTGATCGAGGACTGCGTGAACGCCGTGGGCGTCGATCTGAATACCGCCTCCAGCGCGCTGCTGTCGCGGGTCGCCGGCCTCAATGCCGGGCTGGCCGAGAACATCGTCGCCCGCCGCGACGCCGAGGGCGCCTTCGCCAGCCGCAAGCAGCTGCTCGACGTCAGCCGCCTGGGGCCCAAGACCTTCGAGCAGTGTGCCGGCTTCCTGCGCATCATGGGCGGCGACAATCCGCTGGACGCCAGCGCCGTGCACCCCGAGGCCTATCCGCTGGTCGAGCGCATCGCCCAACGGAGCCGGCGCGAGCTGGGCGGGCTGATCGGCGACAGCGCCACCCTCAAGGCCTTGAAGCCCGCCGACTTCGCCGACGAGCGCTTCGGCGTGCCCACCGTCAGCGATATCCTCAAGGAGCTCGACAAGCCGGGCCGCGACCCGCGCCCCGAGTTCAAGGCGGCCGAGTTCCGCGAGGGCGTCGAGACGCTCAAGGACCTGGAGCCCGGCATGGTGCTCGAGGGCAGCGTCACCAACGTCACCCACTTCGGCGCCTTCGTCGACATCGGCGTGCATCAGGACGGCCTGGTGCACATCTCGGCGCTGTCCGACACCTTCGTCGAGGACCCGCGCTCGGTGGTCAAGGCCGGCGACATCGTCAAGGTCAAGGTGATGAGCGTGGATCTCGAGCGCGCCCGCGTCGGGCTCTCCATGCGCCTCGACGACCAGCCCGGCGAGGACGGCCAGCCGACCAAGCGTGGCGGCGAGCGCCAGGGCCGAAAGGCCCCGCGCAAGGGCGGCGGCGGTCGCGGCCAGGGGCAGGGCGGCAAGGGGCAGCAGGGTGGCGGCCAGAACGACGGCCAGCTCGGTGCCCTGGGCGCGGCGATGCTCAAGGCCAGGAAGGATAAGTAGGCCGGGCGGTCGATTAGCCGGCTTACCTTGAATCGCCGAGTTTCGGCACCATAATCTGAGGTCTTTGCGGGTGCCGAGGCGCCCGAAACGTCCACCGGGATGCCGGCACCGGCGTCCCCGACACGGGGTGATCACCTTGTCCGAACCGCTTTCCCCCCACATCGAGCGCCTCGGCCGGCTGGCCGACCAGGGGCGTTTCGGTCGTCTGCGCCGCGGCATCGAGAAGGAAGGGCTGCGCGTCGACGCCGCGGGGCGCATCGCCCAGAGCCCGCATCCCCGGGCGCTGGGCTCCAAGCTCACCCATCCGCACATCACCACCGACTACTCCGAGGCGCTGCTGGAGTACATCACGCCGGTCTACAGCCGCCCGGAAGACGCCCTGGATTTCCTCGCCGACCTGCACCGCTTCAGCTATCGCCAGCTGGACGAGGAGCGGATCTGGCCGGCCAGCATGCCGGCCCGGCTCGACGGCAACGACAGCGTGCCGATCGCCGACTACGGCGACTCCAACGTGGGGCGCATGAAGCACGTCTATCGCCGTGGCCTGGACGTGCGCTACGGGCGGATCATGCAGGCGATCGCCGGGGTGCACTACAACGTCTCGCTGCCCGACGACCTGTTCACGCTGCTGCGCGAGCTGGACGGCGAGGGCGAGACGGCGATGCAGGACTATCGCTCGGCGCGCTATTTCGCGCTGATCCGCAACTTCCGCCGCCACAGCTGGCTGCTGCTGTACCTGTTCGGCGCCTCGCCGGCGGTCGACCGCAGCTTCCTGCCCGACGGCCGGGTGCCGGAGGGGCTCGAGGCCCACGGCGACGAGACGCTGGTCTCGCGCCATGCGACCAGCCTGCGCATGTCCGACCTGGGCTACCAGAACAAGGTGCAGGAGCAGCTCAAGATCTGCTTCAACTCGCTGTCGAACTACGTCAACACCCTGCGCCACGCCATCTTCACGCCCTGGCCCGACTACGAGGCCCGCGGCGTGCGGGTGGACGATGAGTGGTACCAGCTCAACGCCAACATCCTGCAGATCGAGAACGAGTACTACAGCGACATCCGGCCCAAGCGAGTGGCGCGTCACGACGAGACGCCCAGTCAGGCGCTGGAGGCTCGCGGCGTGGAGTACATCGAGGTGCGCTGCCTGGACCTCAATCCCTTCGATCCGCTGGGCATCGACGCCCACCAGAGTCGCTTCATCGACGTCTTCCTGCTGTGGTGCCTGCTCACCGACAGCCCCTGGATCTCCGACGAGGAGTGCGAGCACCTGGACTTCAACCGCCGCCTGGTGGTGTCCCGCGGGCGCGACCCGGAGCTGCGCCTCGACCACCACGGCGCCAAGCGCTCGATCGCCGACTGGGGCGGAGAGATCTTTGAAGGGCTCGGCGAGATCGCCGCGCTGCTGGATCGCCTCGAGGAGGGCACGCCCCACGCCGACGCCCTGGCGGCGCTGGCGCCGCGGCTCGAGGATCCGTCGCTGACGCCGTCCGGCCGCCTGCTCGAACGCCTGGAGAGCAGCGGCGAGGAGTTTGTCGAGGCAATCCTGGCGCTGGCCGGCGAGCAGGGCGAGCGCCTGCGCGAGGAACCCATCGAGCGCGCCCGCGGGGCGCTGTTCGACCAGCTGATGGAGACCTCCCATCACCAGCAGGGCGACATCGAGGCCGCCGACGTCGAGTCCTTCGCCGACTTCCTGGCCGACTACTTCGCCCGGGCGCGGGAGTCGCGCGCCTTCAGCCCGCTGCGTTCGGGAGAACGGACATGATCGAGATGCTGCGCGAGGCGCGCGTGCGCGGCTGGAGCCTGGCCGGCCTGGCCTTCTGCGTGCTGATGATGGCGGTGGCCCTTGGGCTGGAGCATGTCGGCGGGCTCGAGCCCTGTCCGCTGTGCATCTTCCAGCGGGTGGCGGTGATCGCCGCCGGCGTGGTGTTCGCCGTGGCGGCGCTGCACGATCCCAAGGGCCGGCTCGGGGCGGCGCTCTACGGGCTGCTCTCGCTGCTGGCGGTGGGCACCGGCATCGGCCTGGCCGGCCGCCACCTGTGGCTGCAGTCGCTGCCTGCCGACCAGGTGCCGACCTGCGGCCCCGGCCTCGACTACATGATGGAAGTGCTGCCGCTGCAGCAGGTGGTGACCATGGTGCTCAGCGCCTCCGGCGAGTGCGCCGAGATCAGCGCGCGCTTCCTCGGACTGTCGCTGCCGGGCTGGACGCTGATCGGCTTCGTGGTGCTGGCGCTGGCGCCGCTGGGCCTGATGTGGCGGGCCCTGCAGTCCCATCACGGCTATCGTTGGTCGGAGGAGGCGAAGCAGGATTGACAGCGCCCGCCCCAGGGAGGACTCTGAGTCTCCAGACCGGGCGGTTGGGTGTCCGCGGTCGGTTCCATCGAGCGAGGGAAGCACCATGCTGGAAGACTGCAAGAGCGCGCAGGAGCGCTGGGGGGGCGTTCACAGGTTGATCGATCGCTGGCTTGGCGAGCGGCGCACGCTGCTGGCGAACTTCGACGAGCTCAAGGCGGCCTGTGATGCCGACCCGGAGGAGGTCACCAAGCCGCGCATCGATGCCTTCAGCGAGCTGCTGATGGACTACATCAGCGCCGGGCACTTCGAGATCTACCCCCAGCTCAAGGCCGAGGCCGAGGCCTTCGAGGACGGCGGCGCCCTCGACCTTGCCGAGCGCCTGCTCGAACGCCTCGAGATGTCCACCGAGCTGGTGCTGGCCTTCGACGAGGACTACGCCACGCCGGTGCGCTGCCAGCACTACCTGACGCGGCTGCCGGCCTGGCTGGACCGCCTGTCCAAGGGCCTGGGTGAGCGCTTCTCGCTGGAAGACCGCCTGATCGCCCGGCTCCACGCCGCCCATGCCCCCGAGGCGAGGGCGTCCAGCGGCGCCTGATGCCTGCCTGCTGCGCGTGCGTCGCACGTCGAATTGAGTTTTGTGCAGCGCAGGCATACCATTTCCCTCGGTTTTGATCCTGGCCGGGCCGCCCAGGCGCCCCGGCCGATCCTCACGGCGACAACCGAAGGAGCCACGATGAAAGACCCCGTCCGTATTGCCATTACCGGCGCTGCCGGCCAGATCAGCTACTCCCTGGCGTTCCGCATCGCCTCCGGCGACATGCTCGGCAAGGACCAACCGGTCATCCTGCAGCTGCTCGAGATCACGCCGGCCATGGATGCGCTCAACGGTGTGGTGATGGAGCTCAACGACTGCGCCTTCCCGCTGGTGCAGGACATCGTCGCCTCCGACGACCCCAACGTCGCCTTCAAGGATGCCGATTTCGCCCTGCTGGTCGGCGCCCGTCCGCGCGGTCCGGGCATGGAGCGCAAGGACCTGCTGGAAGCCAACGCCGCGATCTTCTCCGCCCAGGGCAAGGCCCTGAACGACGTCGCCAGCCGCGACGTGCGCGTGCTGGTGGTGGGCAACCCGGCCAACACCAACGCCCTGATCGCGTCCTGCAACGCGCCGGACCTCGATGCCGGCCAGTTCACCGCGATGATGCGTCTGGACCACAACCGCGCCCTGACCCAGCTGGCCCAGAAGACCGGCAAGCACAGCACCGACGTCGATTCGATGATCGTGTGGGGCAACCACAGTGCCACCCAGTATCCGGACCTGGCCCACTGCAAGGTCGATGGCAAGCCGGCCCTCGAACTGGTCGAGCGCGACTGGTACGAGAACGACTTCATCCCCACCGTGCAGCAGCGCGGCGCGGCCATCATCAAGGCCCGCGGTGCTTCCTCCGCCGCGTCCGCGGCGTCCGCGGCCATCGACCACATGCGTGACTGGGCGCTGGGCAGCGACGGCATCGTCAGCATGGGCATCCCGGCCGACGGCAGCTACGGCATCGAGCCGGGCATCATGTATTCCTACCCGGTGGTCTGCAAGGACGGCAAGTACGAGATCGTGCAGGACCTGGCGGTCGACGACTTCAGCCGCGAGCGCATGACCGCCACCGAGAACGAGCTGCGCGAAGAGCGCGCCGCGGTGGAGCACCTGCTGGGCTGAGCGCCGAGCGACAAGCGCCGAGTGACAAGAAAACCCGAAGGCCATGGCCTTCGGGTTTTTCTTTTGCTTCCAGCCGTTTCACGCCGTCGCCTTGCCGTCTGCGGTTCCCGGCGACGCCGGGCCGGCTCAGTCGCGCAGGCTGATGATCCGCCAGTCGCGCCGCTCGGCGGCCTCGCGCAGCGAGGCGTCCGGGTCCACGGCCACCGGGTGGTCGACGAGCTCCAGCAGCGGCAGGTCGTTGTGGGAGTCGCTGTAGAACCAGGCGCCGTGCAGCGAGAGCTCGCGCTGCTCGAGCCACTGCTCCAGGCGCGTCACCTTGCCTTCGCGGAAGCTGGGCACGCCGCTGACGCGGCCGGTGTAGCGGCCGTCGACCATTTCCGGCTCCACGGCGATCAGGTCGTCGACGCCCAGGCGCTCGGCGATCGGGCCGGTGATGAAGCGGTTGGTGGCGGTGACGATCAGCAGGGTGTCGCCGCTGGCCCGGTGGCGCGCGATCAGCTCCTCGCCGCGGGGCAGGATGTGCGGCTCGATCTTGCTGGCCATGAACTGCTGGTGCCACGCCGCCAGCTGCGCCGGGGAGTTCTCGGCCAGCGGCTTGAGCGCCACCGCCAGGAACTCGCCCATGTCCAGGGTGCCGGCCTCGTAGTCGGCCATGAAGCGGTCGTTGGCCTCCTTGTAGGCCACCGGGTCCACGGCGCCCTGCTCGAGCAGGAATTCTCCCCAGGCGTGGTCGCTGTCGATGGAGAGCAGGGTGTTGTCCAGGTCGAAGATGGCGAGGCTCACGGCTTTCCTCTTGTCGGTCGGGTCGCATCGTTGTCGGGGGCACGTCGAGCTGGCGATTATGGCAGAAGCGCCGGCCCCCTACGAGCGTGGCCCCATTGGCGTATTGATACGTTTCACGGCCTTGTGGAAGAATGCAGTGAAGACTGGATTCATAAGGTGAAGTCCGTGATCGACGCAGATGGCTTTCGCCCCAACGTTGGCATCATCCTCGCCAACGACGCAGGGCAACTGCTATGGGCGCGTCGCGTAGGGCAGAACGCCTGGCAGTTTCCCCAGGGAGGCATCAAGGCGAACGAAACACCCCAACAGGCACTGTTTCGCGAACTTTACGAGGAGGTCGGCCTGACCGCCGACGACGTCGAGGTGCTTGCCTGTACTCGAGGCTGGTTGCGCTACCGCCTACCGCGCCGCATGGTGAGAACCCGTTCCCGGCCGGTATGCATCGGCCAGAAGCAGAAGTGGTTCCTGCTCAGGATCCGCTGTGGCGAGACCCGTATCAGCATGGATGGCGGTGCGGCCAAGCCGGAATTCGATGGCTGGCGCTGGGTCAGCTACTGGTATCCGCTGGGCCAGGTGGTGCCCTTCAAGCGCGAGGTCTACCGGCGCGCGCTGCGCGAGCTGTCGCCGCGCGCCCAGCGCCTCGCCCTGGGGCATGGCTGACGCCACGACACGCGCCGGGGACGGCCCCGGCAATACCCTCAGCGAGGCATAACGACAATGGACAGCAAGACGCCGATGCTCGAGGTGCTGCGCCGCATCATCCTGGAGGTCAACGGGGCTCGCAATCTGGAGGCCGCCCTGTCGACCATGGTGCGGCGCATCCGCAAGGCCATGCGCACCGACGTATGCTCCTTCTACCTCTTCGACACCCAGCTCGACCGCCTGGTGCTGATGGAGACCATCGGCCTGCGGACCCAGGCCGTGGGCCACGTGAGCCTGCCGATCGGGGAGGGGCTGGTCGGGCTGGTGGCCCAGCGGGAAGAGCCCCTCAATCTGGAAGATGCCCGCGCCCATCCCTTCTTCCGCTATTTCGAGACCACCGGCGAGGAACGCTATTCCAGCTTCCTCGGCGTGCCGATCATCCACCAGCGCCGCATGCTCGGCGTGCTGGTGGTGCAGCAGTCCGACAAGCGCCGCTTCGACGAGGCCGACGAGGCCTTCCTGGTCACCATGGCTGCCCAGCTGGCCGGGGTGCTGGCCCATGCGCTGGCCACCGGCAGCCTGACCCGGCCGTCGCTGCCCGGTGGTCAGGCCACCTTCACCGGGGTCGCCGCCTCGCCGGGCATGGCCATCGGCGAGGCGGTGGTGATCGCGCCGCCGGCCGATCTCGACAGCGTGCCCGACCTCATCCCCACCGACGAGGAATACGAGATCGCGCGCCTCAAGGAGGCGATCGGCCGGGTCCGTGACGAGATCCGTGCGGCGGGCGAGCGCCTGGCCAATCGCATCTCCGCCCAGGAGCTGGCGCTGTTCGACGTCTATCAGCAGATGCTGGGCGAGGAGGCGCTGTTCCAGGAGGTGGTCAAGCGCATCCGCGAGGGGCAGTGGGCCCCCGGGGCGCTGGCCGACGTGGTGCGTCGCCATGTGCAGTACCTGGAGCGAGTGAACGACGACTACCTGCGCGAGCGCGCGGCCGACGTGCGCGACCTGGGGCGTCGGGTGCTGGCCCACCTTCAGGAAAACACCTCCGCGACGCCCGATGTGTATCCCGAGCGCACCGTGCTGGTCAGCGACGAGATCAGCGTGGCCATGCTCGGCGAGGTGCCGCGGGACAAGCTGGCGGGCATCGTCTCGGTGCGCGGCTCCAGCACCGCCCACGTGGCGATCGTGGCGCGCGCCATGGGCATTCCCACCGTGCTGGGCATGGTCGATCTGCCGCTGCCGCGGCTCAACGGCGCCCGGCTGGTGCTCGATGGGCACCGCGGGCGGCTGTTCGTGCGCCCGAGCCCCGATATCGAGAGCCACTACGAGGGGCTGATCGAGGAGGAGCGGGCGCTCTCCGAGCTGCTAGAGAACGAGCAGGACCTGCCCAGTCGCACCCCGGACGGTCACGACGTGCCGCTGCTGGTCAATACCGGCCTGGCGGTGGATGCCATGGCGTCGCTCAAGTCGCGCATCGCCGGGGTGGGGCTGTATCGCACCGAAGTGCCGTTCATGATCACCGAGCGCTTCCCCGGCGAGCAGGAGCAGACCAAACTCTACCGCGAGCAGCTCGAGGGCTTCGCGCCGCTGCCGGTGGTGATGCGCACCCTGGACATCGGCGGCGACAAGGACCTGCCGTACTTTCCCATCGAGGAGGCCAACCCCTTCCTCGGCTGGCGCGGCATCCGTGTCACCCTCGATCACCCCGAGGTGCTGATGGTCCAGCTGCGGGCCATGCTCCGCGCCTCCCAGGGCCTCGACAACCTGCAGATCCTGCTGCCGATGATCACCAATGTCGACGAGGTCGATGATGCGTTGAAGCTGCTGGACCGGGCCATTCGCGAGCTCGGCGAGGACGGCGTCCAGGTGGTCAGGCCGCGGGTCGGGGCGATGCTGGAGGTGCCGGCGACCCTCTATCAGCTCGATGCGCTGGCCGAGCGGGTGGACTTCTTCTCGGTCGGCAGCAACGACCTGACCCAGTACCTGCTGGCGGTGGATCGCAACAATCCACGGGTGGCGGAGCTCTACGATGCCTGCCATCCGGCGGTGCTGTCGGCCATGGCGCGACTGGCGCGGGAGGCGTCGGCGCTGGAGGTGCCGATCTCGGTGTGCGGCGAGCTGGCCGCGGACCCGGCCGGTGCCCTGCTGCTGATGGGCATGGGCTTCGATGCCCTGTCGATGAACGCGCCGAGCCTGCCCAAGGTGCGCGCCGCCATCCGCCGCGTCAGTCAGACGTCGGCGCAGGCGCTGGTCGAGGAAGTGCTGGCCGAGGCCTCGCCGCTGGGCGTACGGCGCTGCCTGGAAGCGCGTATGAACGAGTGGCAACTCGCTCACCTGCTGCCGCCCAAGGACGCCTGACGCCGGCCTCAGCCTCTGCAGGCCTCGGACAGCGGTGGCGTGTCGAGCGTCATTTGCGTGTCGCCGAGCGTGACGCCGCCGGGGCCGAAGCGTCGCTCACCGAGGGTCAGCCGACCGTCGGCTCGCCACTCCAGCCAGCTGGTGGCCCGGGTGCCATAGTCCGGGCCGACGATGAACGCCGCCGAGAGGCGGCGTTCGAGTTCCTGCCCCACGCCGGTGTCCGGCAGCCGCGCCTCCTCGGCCTCGCGCGAGTCGGCGAGAGGCGTCAGCGCATCCTCCGGCCAGCGGCCATCTTCCAGGCTGTGTTCGAGTCCGCGGCGGGCGGCCAGCAGCTTCGGCCAGGGGGTATCCCGCTCGGCGTTGGAGAGGCCATGCAGGCCGGTGGTCAGGCGTTCGAGCCGCACCTTGTCGCGCCCCCGGTGCAGATACCACAGCCGCCGGCCGTCGCCGGTCAGCAGGTTGAAGCCGGCGTAGCGCCGGGCGCCGCCGTCGGCGAGCGCGGTCAGCCAGCCCTCGAGGTCATTGCACTCGAGCGCCGAGCGCACCAGGTCGCCTCGGCTGGGGGCGTCGTCGGGCGCGTCGAGGAGGGGATCGCGCACGTTGGTCACCGCGGCGAAGCGGCCGCGCCGGTGCACGGCGAGCCAGCCGCCTCCGGCCTCGAGGTCGCGGCCGCCGACGATGCCAGGAGCGTCGTCCCAGGCGGCCAGCGGCGCAGTGGGACGGGCGTGGAACTCGTCACGATTGGCCACCAGGCGCAGCGCGACGGAGGCATCGGGATGGTGGGCGAGGGCGATCAGGCACATGGCCGCCAGCCTAACCCGGAGGCCGGCGTGCGGAAAGCCCCGTCATGACAGGGCCCGTTCGGCATCGTACACTCTGCTGACGACAATCGACGCGGTACAGGGATGACGATGAGTGTCGAGACAGACAAGGAGCGGGCCTGGTACTGCCTGGTCACCCCCATACTATGGCCGCTGCTGACGCTGCAGGTGGTGATGGTGGGGCTGTGGCTGGCGGTCGGCCTGAGCGGCCGCTGGCTGGTCCTCTCGCCGGCGCCCTGGGGCGATACCTTCTGGTGGCTGCTGGTGCTGCTGGTCGGCAGTGGCCTCAACGTGACGGCCTTCCTGATGCTGCTGCGCCAGCGCCTGCGCGGTGAGGAAGCGAGGGTCGATGCGGCCTTCGCCAGGATCGGTGAGCGCCTGACGGTCGGCGGCGGCGACGATGCCGTCGGCGCTGGGCGTGTCGCCGACCCCGACCTGCCGCTGCATCGACGCCTCGAGAGCGTGGCCGAAGGCTGCGATGCCCTGATCGAGCGCTGGCAGGCCGAGCTCGAGGCCGTGCGCGGCGTGGAGCGCCGGCTCAGCGATGACCTGCAGGCCCAGCAGGGGCGCCTGGCCCGGCTCGAGACCGGGCGCGTGCGTGCCCAGCAGGAATCGCGGCTCAAGTCCGGCTATCTCAGCCATCTTCAGCAGATGCTCAACCCGCTGATGGCCTCCGTGTCGGAGGTGCTGAAGGGGGAGCGCTTCCAGCGCGCCGACGATGAGGCGGAGCGAGAGGCCCTGGAGGGGCTGCGCGAGCGACTGTCGGAGACCGCGGTGCTGCTCGAGAACCTCGGCGACCCCGACCCCCGCGAGGCGGGGGCGCCGATGCCGCCACCTCCGGCGGCCGCCCGGGTGCTGGTCGTCGATGACGGTCCGGTCAACCTGATGCTGGCGCGCAAGGTGCTGGAGGGGCAGGGGCTGGACGTGGTCACCGCCACCAGCGGCCGTGAGGCGCTCGACAACCTCGAAGCGGCGCCCGTCGACCTGGTGTTCCTGGATATCTACATGGCCGACATGGACGGCGTGGCGACCTGTCGCGCCTGGCGGGCCCGCGAGGCCGAGCGGGGCGACGGGGCACGCAGCGTGCTGGTGGCGCTGACCGCCAACGCCGGCGAGGCGGACCGGCAGCGTTTCCGCGAGGCCGGCATGGACGACTACCTGGCCAAGCCCTATCGGCCCCAGGATCTGCTGGATCGGGTCGATCACTGGCTGCCCGGGCGGCTGGCGCGGGAGGAGGAGGCATGAGTGCGCTGCTGATCTGGGCGGGCTATGTGCTGCTGGGCGGCCTGGCCGGCACCCTGGCGGGGCTGTTCGGCATCGGCGGCGGGCTGGTCATCGTGCCGGCGCTGGTGTTCGCCTTCGAGCTGCAGGGCGTGGCGCCCGAGGTGATCATGCATCTGGCCGTGGGCACCTCGCTGTCGACCATCGTGGTGACCGGGTCTTCGTCGGCCTGGGGGCACTATCGACGCGGCAGCGTCCACCGCGGCTGGTTCCTGGCGCTGCTGCCGGGGCTGGTGCTGGGCGCGATCGCCGGGGTGTTCGTCGCCGGCAGCCTGTCCGGCGGCGCCCTGGGCACGCTGTTCGGCGTCTTCCTGATGGCGGTGGCCGCGAAGATGGCGCTGGGACGCGGCCCGCGCCCCGGGCAGCTGCAGCCCGGCCGCGGCGCGATGGCGCTGGCCGGGGTGGTGATCGGCGGCGTGTCGGCGCTGTTCGGCATCGGCGGCGGCACCCTGAGCGTGCCCTGGCTGACCCGCTGCGGCGCCCCCATGACCCGCGCCGTCGGCACCTCCTCGGCCTGTGGCCTGCCGATCGCCGCCTTCGGGGCGGCGACCTTCATCGTGGTCGGCTGGGGCCAGCCCGAGCTGCCCGCGGGGGCCATGGGCTACGTGATGCTGCCGGCCCTTCTCGGCATCGTGATCGCCAGCGTGCCCTTCGCCCGGGTCGGCGTGAAGCTGGCGCATCGCCTGCCCGCGCGTCTGCTGCGCCTGGCCTTCGCCGGCCTGCTGGTGCTGGTCGGCCTCAAGTTCCTGCTATGATCGCGGCCGCGGCGCCGCCGCGGCCGGTCTCCTGATCGTCATTCCTTCCCCGCATCGTTCGAGGCTTTCATGCTGCGCTACCCCGATATCGATCCCGTGGCCATTTCGCTCGGGCCGCTCCAGGTTCACTGGTACGGCCTGATGTACGTCATCGGCTTCCTCGCCGCCTGGTGGCTGGGGCGCCGCCGCGCGCCTCGCATCGGCCTGAACGGCGACGACGTGGGCGACCTGATCTTCTGTGCCGCGCTGGGCGTGGTGCTCGGTGGGCGGCTGGGCTATGCGCTGTTCTACGGCCTCGACCAGTGGCTGGCCGACCCGCTGTGGATCCTGCGCGTCTGGGACGGCGGCATGAGCTTCCATGGCGGCCTGATCGGCGTGCTGCTGGCCTCGCTCTACTTCGCCCGCAAGAAGCAACTGGCGTTCTTCACCCTCACCGACTTCGTCGCGCCGCTGGTGCCGATCGGCCTGGGCGCGGGGCGCATCGGCAACTTCATCAACCACGAGCTGCCGGGCCGGGTCACCGAGCTGCCCTGGGGGCTGGTGTTCCCCGGTCAGGGGCCGGAGCCGCGTCATCCGTCGTCGCTGTATGAGGCGGTGCTGGAGGGGGCGGTGCTGTTCGCGGTGCTGTGGTGGGTCTCGGCCACGCCGCGGCGTCGCGGCCTGGTCTCGGGGCTGTTCCTGACCCTCTACGGCGTGTTCCGCTTCGGCGTGGAGTTCGTGCGCCGCCCGGACCCGCAGCTCGGCTTCATCGCCTTCGACTGGCTGACCATGGGCATGCTGCTGTCGCTGCCGATGATCATCGCCGGGGCGGCACTGATGGCCTGGTCCCGCGGCCGGCCGGTGGATGCCAGGGTCGACGCCGAGTCGTGACCACAGCGGGGCGGTGGCCGCTATGGGCGGCCACCGCCCGGGCATGTAGAATGTGTGGCCCATTTTCAGCCGTCGACCATGCCCGTGACCGCCAACGCCCTTCCCGCCCTCGAACAGCCCTATCTGGACCTGATGCGCGCCGTGCTCGATCACGGCGTGGAGCGTGACGACCGCACCGGCGTCGGCACCCGCTCGCTGTTCGGCCACCAGATGCGCTTCGATCTGTCCCGCGGCTTCCCGCTCGTCACCACCAAGAAGCTGCACCTGCGCTCGATCATCCACGAGCTCTTGTGGTTCCTGGCCGGCGATACCAACATCGCCTACCTCAAGGACAACGGGGTGCGCATCTGGGACGAGTGGGCCGACGAAAACGGCGAACTGGGCCCGGTCTATGGCTACCAGTGGCGCAGCTGGCCGGACCCGCGCGGCGGCCACGTCGACCAGATCGCCCACCTGCTCGAGCAGCTGCGGACCAACCCGCGCTCGCGGCGGCTGATCGTCTCGGCCTGGAATCCGGCGCTGGTCGACGAGATGGCGCTGCCGCCGTGCCACTGCCTGTTTCAGTTCTACGTGGCCGACGGCAGGCTCTCCTGCCAGCTCTACCAGCGCAGCGCCGACATCTTCCTGGGCGTGCCCTTCAACATCGCCAGCTATGCGCTGCTGACGCAGATGATCGCCCGGGTCGCGGGCCTCGAGCCCGGCGACTTCGTGCATACCCTGGGCGACGCCCATCTCTACCTGAATCACCTCGACCAGGCCCGGGAGCAGCTGTCGCGTGACCCGCGCCCGGCGCCGCGACTGGTGCTCGACCCGAGCGTGACCGATCTGTTCGACTTCCGCTTCGAGCACATCGCCATCGAGGACTACGATCCGCATCCCCACATCAAGGCAGAGGTGGCCGTATGAACGACGATACGCTCGTCCCGGTGGCGATGATCGCCGCGCTGTCCGCGAACCGCGTCATCGGCGTGGACAACCAGCTGCCCTGGTACCTGCCCGAGGACCTGAAGTTCTTCAAGCGCATGACCCAGGCCAAGCCGCTGGTCATGGGCCGCAAGACGTTCGAGTCCATTGGCCGGCCGCTGCCCGGGCGGCTCAACATCGTCGTCACCCGCGATCCCGCCTTCCAGCCCGAGGGTGTGCGTGTCTGCCACGACCTGGACGCGGCGCTGGCGCTGGCCGACCGGCAGGCCACCATCGACGGCGTCGACGAGATCATGGTGATGGGGGGCGGTCAGATCTACGCCCAGGCGCTGCCGAAGGCGAGCCGGCTCTACCTGACCGAGGTGGGCGTCGAGGTGGAGGGCGATGCCCGCTTCCCCGAGCTGGACGCGGCCGAGTGGGAAGAGCGCCAGCGCGTGCCGGGGCAGCCCGCAGAAGGGCAGCCGGCCTATGACTTCGTGCAATACCAGCGCCGGGGTTTGCCAGACTCCCCGGAGTGACACAGACTGACGACTGGCGCCGCCGGCCTGCGGGTCGATCGCGCGAAGGATGTTGTCTTCCCCCGGGCATGCATGGAGGATCCGGAGTTGATCGATGAACGCCCCCGTCGTCTGCTGACGGCCCTGGAATCTCGCCTCGACGCCCTGCTCGAGGCGCGCGCCGAGGATCGGGTGCAGCATCAGGCCCTGCAGACCCGGCTGGCCGAGCTGGAGCAGGGCCGTCAGGCCCTGGAGGCGCGCAACGCCGAGCTGCAGGCGAGAGCCGAGGCGGCTCAGACGCAGCGCGATGAGCTGGAAGGCCGTCTCAAGGCGGTCGAGGCGATGCTGGTCGAGTCCGAGGAGGCGAGGCTGGAGCTGGCCGAGGAAAATCGCGAGCTCGACGAGCAGAGCCGCGAGCTCGAGGCTCACGGCCGGCGGCTTCAGGCTCGGCTCGACGAGAAGGGGGCGGAACCTTCCGAGACGCCGCATCGTCAGGCCAGGGGGCTCTCCGCCCTGATGAATCATCATCGTGCCGCGACGCCCGCCGCCGACAAGGCTGAGGAGGCCGATGAGCAGAATGCGGCCCCTGCGCCGCCGGCCGGTGAGCCTGCCGAGCCGGAGGCGCCATCGCCCCAGGCGCTGCTGGCGCAGTGGTATCAGCGCTACGGCGATGCCTTCTTCAAGGGCCATACCCGGCCGCTCAAGGTCGGCATTCACGAGGACCTCAGCGCCCTCGAGCCCTGGCCCGTGAAGCTGGTGCGCCGTGCGCTGGCCTGCTACGTGAACCTGCCGCGCTATCTCAAGTCGGTGCGCGAGGGCGCCGAGCGCATCGACCTCGAGGGTGCGCCTGCCGGCAGCGTCGATCGCGGTGCCGCCGATCATGCCCACAGGAAGCTGGAGAAGCTCCAGGCCGAGCGTCAGCGCAAGCCGGCCAGGCCCCGCAAGAAGCCGCACAAGTCGCGCAATGATCCGCCTTCATCCCCTGCCTCGACGGGCGACGCCCAAGCGTCCGATCCCGCGACGCCTCCCCCTTCCCGAGCCGCCGCCGTGGAGCCTTCTCCTCCGGACGAGCCCGCCGACGATCGGCTTCACCGCAAGCTCGGTGAGCTGATGGCCCGCCACAACGCGCGTTGAACTCATCCCCGCCAGCGTTGACGCTGGCGGGGCATTGCGTCGTTTGTCTGACTTGAAACCGTCATATCGCCGCGGCATGATGAGTTCGCTCATCGCTACCGAACACTGTTTTAGGACAGGTTGAATCGTGGCGTGATGCACCGACGTCATGTCTGGTCTGACGAAGGTGGCGGCGGTGGGGCGTCATGAGGCGCCTTGGCCGCGATCGTGGTGGGAACGGGCGGCGATCGGGTGATGTAACGAAGGAAAACAGTGTTTTTTTCTTGTTGCGCTCCCGTAAATCCCGGTATAGAGTTCCTTCTGCGAGCATTGGACTATAACAAGGTTTCGCCGTGGTCAGGCTCGCTGCTGCCGCTCCCCCGAGAGGGACCGAGCACCAACGAGAACCGGCAACAAGACCGGCAAACCCGCCGCAAAGACTCGAAAAGAGCGCGCGGACATCGATCGAAACAGCAAGCTAGTCAAAAGGATTATCGCAATGAAAAAGACACTGTTAGCGACTGCCATCGCCGGTGCCATGGCCGCCTCCGGCGCCCAGGCCGCCACCGTCTACAACCAGGACGGCACCAAGCTCGACATCTACGGCAACATCCAGCTTGCCTACACCGACATCGACAATGCGGATGGCGAAAGCGAAGACGGCATCGGTGATAACGGCACCACCTTCGGCTTCGCCGCCGAGCACGTCATCTACGACGGCCTGACCGGCTACCTGAAGCTCGAGTTCGACGACATCAAAGCCGACGAAATGGCTACCGCCACTGATGACGACGATGCCGGCGATACCGCCTATATCGGCCTGAAGGGCAACTTCGGTGACGTGCGTCTCGGCTCCTACGACCAGCTGATCGACGACTGGATCCAGGATCCGCTGACCAACAACGAGTACTTCGACGCCTCCGACTCCACCGGTAGCCGTCATGGCCATGGTGATGGCAGCGACCAGCAGACCGACAAGATCACCTACACCTCGCCGTCCTTCGGTGGCCTGCAGTTCGCCGTCGGTACCCAGTACAAGGGTGATACCGATTCCTTCGACAGCCGTGCCGACCAGGGCAGCAGCAACGCCTCCTTCTTCGGTGGCGCCAAGTACACCGTGGGCGCCTTCTCCATCGCCGCGGTCTACGACAACCTGGACAACGTCGTTTACACCGACGCGAACGGCGACGTCGACAGTGTTGGCGACCAGTACGGCATCACCGCCCAGTACACCATCGACACCCTGCGCCTGGCCGTGAAGGCGGAGCGCTTCGTCTCCGACGCCGACTCCGATTCAGACGCTGTGGACGGTGACTTCTATGCGCAGGACACCAACTTCTACGGCGTCAGCGCCCGCTACGGTTACGGCATGGGCGACGTCTACGCCGCCTACCAGTACGTCGACGTGGGCGCCAATGATTTCGCCGACGAGGTCGAGCAGTCCGTCGAGGACGAGCAGGATCGCGACGAGACCTACAACGAGGTCATCCTGGGCGCCACCTACAACATCTCCGACGCCATGTACACCTGGGCCGAAGTGGCCATGTACGATCAGGAAAACGACGAAGACGACGGCTTCGGCGTGGGCGTGACCTACCTGTTCTAATCCCGCTGGCAGGGGTATCCTGCTGCAGGGTTGATATCGAAAGCCGATCCCCCGGGATCGGCTTTTTTATTGAGGGCAACAAGCGAGCAAGCGAGGTGTTATGAAACGGCCGATCGTGACCGCGAGCCTGCTGGCACTGGGCGTGACACTCTCCGCCGCCCCGGTGCTGGCCAGCGAGATGGAAGAGCGCTTCCGCGAGGAAGGCAAGGGCATGGACCTGACGGGCTTCTTCAATGCCGAGACCGATGCGCACAGCCGCAGCTTCAAGTTCGGTGGCGTCAACGAGCATGCCTTCACGGTGGACGAGGCGGGGCGTTACCGGTTCACCAGTCGGGTAACGTCCGGCTACTCCGATGACTACCGCATCGCTGCGGTGCTCGAGAACGAGCGCGGTGAGGTGATCGCCCGCAGCGAGGCGCTGGGCCAGAACGGCGGCCTGGAGATGCGCCAGCAGCTGGCGCCGGGCGACTATGTGCTGCGCGTGGAGGGGCAGCGCTTCGGCACGCGCGGCAGGGCCGGCGATGGCTTTTCCGTGCATGTGGCCGGGCTGGACGACCAGGGTCGCGTCATCGAGGACAGCGTCAGCGACGGCGAGGGTATCTTCTTCACCGGCCAGAACCGCCAGGGCGGCGATTCCGTCTTCGTGCGCGGCGACGATGCCGTGGCGACCCTCGGCGGCGGCGCCGCGACCTCTCAGGCGGCAACGACCGGCGATTCGGCGTCCGCTGCGGCCGGATCCGCTTCGGCCGGGTCTGCCGTGGCCGGTGCCGCTTCCGGCAGCGTCGACTCGGCGGCAAGCGACACCCGTCAGGCCCGGGAGGCCGAGCCTGCGCAGCGCGCCGGCTTCGAGACCATCGTGACCGACGTGAAGATCCGTGCCCGCGGCGAGGTGCTGACCTTCAACGTGGCCGAGCAGGGCAGCATCGCCATCACCACCTCGACCTTCCCCACCGGCTACGAGGACACCTACCGGATCGAGCTGGAAGTGCTCGACGCCTCGGGCAGCGTGGTGGCCGAGGGCGCCGGTCAGGGCTTCGACGGCGATGTCGACATGACCACCGAGCTGGCCCCGGGGCGCTATCGCATCCGGGTGCAGGGTCAGAAATTCGGTAACGCGCGTGAAGGCGTCAACAACTACGAGCTTCGCGTCGAGAAGCGCTGAGCATCGAACAGAGGGGCGCCGCTCGGCGCCCCGTTCGCTGTCGGCCGGTACGTCAGCTGTCCGTCTCCTCCTCCATCATCATGTGGATCAGCTCCTGGAGCTCCTTCACCTGCTGCTCCAGCGCCTCGACACGATCCTCGGCGGCGGCTTCATCGGCCCGCTGGTTGATCTCGTTCATCTTCTCCTGAAGCACCTCGGAATCCATGGCGTGGGCGGCACCGCCCATCATCAGCATGGTCAGGAAGCCTGCGATCATCATCTTGATGTTCATGGGACACCTCTAGGTTCAGTGGAGTAGGGCACCGGACCCGTCGCCGGGTCTTGCCTGATTAGTGGCACCGCCATCGCCTTCCTTACAGGGTGGTCGAGCCTGATAGTGCCGATACCCGCCGAGCGCCGAACCGAGGTGGGTCGCCAGGCCTCTTCCGCATCGGGCCGGTCGATGCTGTCTCGCCCCGGTTGTTCCGCCTTCCTTCCCGCCTTTCTTACGGCGTCGCCGGCCAACAGCGGGTGCAGGAGGATCGGTGCCCCAAGGCGTCGACAAAAGGGGAGGTCAGAAAACTCCGCGTGGTCTGATAGAGTGGCAGTGGCCCGTCATATGGAGATGATTCGTGCCGTATCCATTCTCGTCCTACCGGCGTCACGCCCAGTCGCTCAAGGGGCGCCTGATGCTGGGGCTGTTGGCTACCTGGATCGTGGTGATGGCCCTGCTGCTCCTGTTCGGCTGGCGAACGGGCGATGACTTGCTGGAGTCCTCCAACAACACGCATCTGCGCTATGAGGCACGGCTGATCGCCGACGACCTGACGAACCAGGCGCAGTCGCGCCTCGGTGCCCTGGAGCGTCTGGGCGCCGAGCTCGATGACGAACAGGGCGCGGCCACCGTCCAGGATCAGCTGCATGGCAACGCTGCCCTGCTGGAGTGGTTCGATCGGCTCGTCGTCATGGGGGGCGACGGCCGCGTGATGGCGGTATGGCCGGAAATGACAGGCACGCAAGGCGTCGACCTGTCATACCGCGACTACTTCCGGCAGGTGCGTGATTTCCGTCAGCCCTACGTCAGCGAACCCTTCGTATCGTTCATGAGCGAAATCCCGATGGTCATGTTCACGGTGCCGCGGCTGGATGCGCAGGGGCGCTTCATGGGGGTGGTCGGGGGTGCCATCCATCTGAACGGCGATCGCCTCTTCCGGCGCCTGGATCGCCTGAGACTGGGCGACCAGGGCTATGCCAGCGTGATGAGTGTTGGCGGCACCTATCTCTATCACCCTGAGGACGACCAGGTGCTGCGCACGGTGCCGGAGGATGAACGGAGCGACGCGCGGTCCCTGGCCCTGCTCGGCTGGGAGGGCGAGGTGCGTGAGCCCTTGCCCGATCACGGCATCGGCTACCGGGCCTATCGCCAGATCTGGCCGGCCAACTGGATCGTCAGCGTGACGCTGCCCCGCGATCAGGTCATGGCGCCGCTGGCGGGCTGGTTGCAGCGCCTGGGGTGGTGGTTCGTGCCGGTCGCCTGCCTGCTGCTGCCGATGATCGGCTGGGTGCTGTGGCTGACGCTTAGGCCGCTCATGCGCCTCGAGCGGCAGATCGAGCAGGTCGGCCGTGGGCTGCGCAAGCGGGTGACGCTGAAGACCCGGATGCACGAGCTTCAGCAGGTGGCGGACACGTTCAACCGCGTCGAGGTGGAGCGCAGTCAGGCGCTGATCAGCCTGCAGCAGCGACAGGCCTTCCTCGACGCGGTGCTGGCCAGCTCGCCCGTCGGCATGTTCGTGACCGACACGGCGGGCAACATGACGTACATGAATCCGGTGCTGATCGAGCTGACCGGCTTCTCGCGGGTCGATGATGCCAGGAGGGAGTGGGCGGCATACGTTCATCCCGATGACCGGGATACCCTGCTGGAGCTCTGGCGGTATCACATGGCGAGTGGCGAGGGCCTCAAGCAGCAGTTCCGCTATTGCCGGCAGGGTGGTGAGCTGCTGTGGCTCGAGGTGCATGCGGGGCCGGTGGCCGACGGGGGCGAGGCGCTGGGCTTCGTCGGCACGGTGAAGGACATCACCGCGCGGCGCGAGGAGGAGGCGATGCGCCAGTGGGAGGCCGAACACGATCCGCTGACGGGGCTGCTCAATCGTCGCGGCTTCGAGCGCCGCCTCGAGGAGGCGCTGGTCGACTGGCGCAAGACGGGCACGCCGTCCTCGCTGATCCTGTTCGATCTGGATCATTTCAAGCCGATCAACGACGAGGGGGGGCATGCCCTCGGCGACGTGATGCTGAGGCGTATTGCCCGGGTGATCGACCGGGAGGTGCGCGGCAGCGATCACGTGGCGCGCCAGGGCGGCGACGAGTTCGCGGTGCTGCTGCCCAGCTGTACGCCGCAGCACGCCGAGAAGATCGCCCGGGCCCTGGTCGATGCCGTGGGACGCGTCGACGTTCAACACGAAGGCCGAACGTATCGGGTCACGCTGAGCCTGGGACTGACCAGCTTGCGTGAGGGCGACCAGCGCATCGCCGCCGTGATCGAACGCGCCGATGCCGCCAGCTATCGTGCCAAGCGGGCAGGTCGCAATCGCGCCGTGGTCTGCCATGAGGCATCGGATGACGGTTCGTTACTGAAGTAAAAATAAGCGTGTGAAGGGGTTGTGCGATCGGCTCGTCGTCTCCATATCCCTGGCAAATCGCGACGCGCGCCAAGGGGTGTCCGGAGGCTCCCGGCGTCGCGATGCCGCTCAACCGATGCTGTGCAAGGAGACGCGACATGTCCGTCGATACCCTGTTGACCCCGTTTCGCCTCGGCGAACTGACGCTGCCCAACCGAATTCTCATGGCGCCGTTGACTCGCGCCCGCACGCCGGACAGCGTGCCCGGCGAGGCGCAGCAGGCCTACTATGGCCAGCGGGCCGGTGCCGGCATGATCATCAGCGAGGCGACCAACATCTCGCCCACCGCGCGCGGCTACGTCTATACGCCGGGCATCTGGACCGACGAGCAGGAGGCCGGCTGGAAGGGCGTCGTCCAGGCGGTCCACGCCAAGGGCGGGCGCATCGCGCTGCAGCTGTGGCACGTCGGCCGCGTCTCTCATGAATGGGTGCAGCCGGACGGTCAGGCCCCGGTGGCGCCCAGCGCGATGGACGCGGAAGGCGCGCAGTGCTTCGTCGAGTTCCCGGACGGCAGCGCCGGCCGCCATCCCACCAGCAAGCCCCGTGCGCTCGAGACCGACGAGCTGCCGGGCATCGTCGAGGACTATCGCCAGGCGGCCAAGCGCGCCGATCGCGCCGGCTTCGACATGGTCGAGGTGCACGCGGCCAACGCCTACCTGCTCAACCAGTTCCTGGCCACCGGCACCAACCATCGCACCGACCGCTACGGCGGCTCGCTCGAGAACCGGGCGCGCTTCCCGCTGGAGGTCATCGATGCCGTCGCCGAGGAGGTCGGGCCGCAGCGTGTCGGCGTGCGGCTGACGCCCTTCATCGAACTGTTCGGCCTCACCGATGACGAGTCCGAGGCCATGGCGCACTATCTGGCCGAGCAGCTGTCCGCCCGCGGCATCGCCTACCTGCATCTCAACGAGCCCGACTGGGCCGGCGGCGAGATCCAGTTCACCGACGACTTCCGCCGCAGCATGCGCGAGCGCTTCGCCGGCAGCCTGATCTTCTGCGGCCACTACGACGCCGAGCGTGCCGAGCGCCTGATCGAGGCGGGCATCGCCGATGCCGTGGCCATCGGCCGGCCCTATATCGCCAACCCCGATCTGGTCGAGCGCATCCGCACCGGGGCGGCCTGGAACGAGCCGAATCCGGAGACCTTCTATGGCGGCGGGGCCGAGGGCTATACCGACTATCCGTTCCTCGACAACGGCCACGACCGTCTGGGCAGCGAGGGCTGAGTCGCCCTGTCGGCCGTCGGCGCTGCGGCGTCGGCGGTCGGGACCATCGGCGTGGCTGTCGACAAGCGCGCGGCTTCACCCGCGAGCAGGTGTCGATAGCAGGGGGCATCGAGAGATAAGGCAGGGGGGAAAGGCGTGGCGCCCCCATCAGGATTCGAACCTGAGACCTTCCCCTTAGGAGGGGGACGCTCTATCCAGCTGAGCTATAGGGGCGAAACGAGCGCTAGTATAAGCGCCTGAGCTGGCAAGATAAACCCGTCACGGCGGTGCCGTGGCGGCGCCTTCCCGGGTAGAATGCCGTCATCACCGATGCGGATGAAGTGGCATGCCCGAGCCGTCCTCCTTTCTTTCCCCGGCGGGAGACCGCCACTTCGATGGCCTGGCCGACAAGTTCGCCGCCAGCCTCTACGGGGGCCTGCGCGGCGAGCTGCGCCTGGCGCTGCTCGACCGCCTGCTGCCCGAGATGCTCGACCTGCACGGCCAGCCGGCGCTGGAGGTCGGCGGCGGGCTCGGTCAACTGGCCGGCTGGCTCGTCGAGCGCGGCCATGCCGTCACCCTGTGCGAGCCCGCCGACGAGATGCGCGAGCGCGCTCGGCAGGCGCTGGCCGACCATCCCGTGCGTTTCATGGAGGCACCGCTGCAGTCGCTGCCCGAGGCGGCTCCCGGCCCCTGGCCGCTGATCACCTGCCACGCGGTGCTCGAATGGCTGGGCGATCCGCGGGCGGCGCTGGCCACCCTGGCCGGCCTGCTGGCCCCCGGCGGCCAGCTGTCGCTGATGGTCTTCAATCGCGATGCGCTCAGGCTCTCCAACGTGGTCAAGGGCAACCTCGAGAAGGCCCTGGCCGATCGGCTGGAGGGCAAGGGCCAGCGCAAGCGCCTGACGCCGATCTCGCCGCTGACCCATGACCAGATCGTGGCCTGGGCCGCCGAGATGGGGCTCGAGGTGCGCGCCACGGCCGGCGTGCGCGTCTTCCATGACTACCTTCGCCAGCCGCCCCAGACCGAGGCCGAGCGCCGCGATCTGCTGGCGCTGGAGTGGCAGTACTGCCGCGTCGATCCCCACTGGCGGCTGGGCCGCTACCTGCTCTACACCCTGATTCGCCCCGAGGAGCCCGTGCGATGAATGCCGAGACCCCCGTCTGCCAGCTGCTGCAGCGCCAGGACGCCGACTATCGCGGCTGGCTGTGGGTGGCGCCGCCCCGCGATGCCTGGCTGGAGGGCGGCGAGGGCGTGCTGCTGGCCGCCGACCAGGCGGTGCTGACGGCCTGGCGCCGGCGCGGCCGGCCGGCGCTCTCGCCCTTCGACGACGATACCCCGGCGCCGCCCGGCGTGGTGCTGTTCTGGCCCAAGGCCCACGCCCTGGGCGAATGGTGGCTGCTGTGGCTGTGCGCGCGGCTGCCGGCCGGCACGCCGCTGCAGGTGGTGGGCGAGAATCAGGGCGGCATCAAGCGGGTGCTCAAGGTGCTGGCGGCGCTGGGCCTCGGGTGCCGCAAGGTCGACAGCGCGCGGCGCTGCACCCTGTTCGCCTCGAGCCTCGACCGCCTCGCCCTCGACCCCGACGCGGCCTGGACCTCGTTCGAGGCGGAGCTCGGCCGCGAACGCCTGACCCTGGCCAGCCATCCGGGCGTGTTCGGTCACGGTAAGCTGGACGACGGCACCCGGTTGCTGCTCGAGCGGCTGCCCGAGGCGTTGCCGGCGACGGGGGAGGTGCTGGACCTGGGTTGCGGCGACGGCATCCTCGCCGCCTGGCTGGCGCACCGCGGCCATGGCGTGACCGCCGTCGACGTCAACGGCTTCGCCGTCGAGGCCACCCGGCGCACCCTGGCCGCCAATGGCCTCGACGGCGAGGTGCTGGCCGGCGATGTCTTCGACGGCCTCGGCGCCCGACGCTTCGACGCCATCGTCAGCAACCCGCCCTTCCATCAGGAGCGGGCCATCGACTACGGCCCCGCGGGGCGGCTGATCACCGAGGCGCCGAAGCACCTGCGCCCGGGCGGGCGGCTGGTGCTGGTGGCCAACGCCTTCCTGCCGTATCCCGAGTTGCTGGAGCGGGCCTTCGGCGGCTTCGAGGTGCTGGCCGACGATCGACGTTTCCGAGTCTATTCGGCCCGCGTCCAGGCCGGGCGAACGCCATGAGCGACGCGGTCACGAACGATGCGACCCAGGCCCGTCGGGCGTCCCCGGCGGGCCTGGGTCGAGCGGGCCCGATGGCCGAGTGAGGGCTTACTGGGCGGTGGTCTGGCCGCCGTGGCTGTTCATGTCCGTGGAGCCACCCATGCCGGTGGAGCCCCCCATCTCGCCGGTGCCGCTCATGTTCCCGGCACCGCTCATGTCACCCGAGCCGGACATGTTGCCGGAACCGCCCATGCCGCCGGTGCCCATGTCGGCCGAGCCGCCCATCTCGCCGGTGCCGCTCATGCCGCCCTCGGCGTCGCCGGGCAGCGTCTGACGCGCGGCCTCGAACTCTTCGCGGCTGAGGGAGCCGTCGCCGTTGGTGTCGGCGCTCTCGAGGTCGATGCCGTCCACGACGAGGGCCTCCTCGGCGCTCAGGATATCGTCGCCGTTGAGGTCCAGCCGGTCGAAGGACGGCGGGTTGGCGATGGCGGCACCGGCGCCGAGCAGGGCGAGGGGAAGCAGGGTCGTCTTCAGCAGCGTCTTCATGGGATTCCTCCTGGGATGCGTGCTTGGCGTACCACGAGCCGATGGGCTCGTCTGCCTTCTCTCAAGCCAGCGCCATGCCATCGGCATGATATTTCCCGCCATAACAGTCACTTGGCTCGATCTGTGCCGGCACGTGGCGAGCCTGCATGGTCCCGTGGTGACCGTAAGCGTTGGCCCCCGGCGACGGTCTGTCGTTCATTCTTCGTTCAGGTGACTGATATCAAAGGTTTTATTGCTGTCGCCATCGCGCGTATCGCCGCGACATCGCTCACCGGTGACGCGGGAGGGAGGCCGCTCAGGGCCGGCGGTAGTCGATCTCGGTGATGATATAGGTGGTCTCGCCGCCCGGTGCGGTCACCGTCACCTCGTCGTCCAGCGGGCGCCCGAGCAGGGCCTTGGCCAGCGGCGCGTCGACGCTGATCCAGTGCTTGCCGGTGTCGGTCTCGTCGTGGCCGACGATGCGCAGGCGCATCTCCTCGCCGTGTTCGTCTTCCAGGGTGACGAAGGCGCCGAAGAATACCCGGTCGGTGTCCTCGGGCAGCCGGTCCACCACCTGCAGTTCGTCGAGGCGCTTGGTCAGGTAGCGGATCCGGGCGATCACCCGGTTCAGCTCCTTCTTGTTGTAGGTGTAAAAGAACCCCTTCCTTCGAATACTATTTCCAAGGTGTTTTTTATTGACGACTGAAGGTTTTTGGTCTAGACATGAAAACAACCCCTAAAAAAGTACTATCTGATGCCCTTCGCACATAAGGTCCAAGTCCGCTACGTGGATGTGGCTAGCGGTAATGTTTACTTGTTGCCGGCTGTTTATACTGAAAGTGGAGTGATTGCATCCCACCTCAGATACTTGGCCTGGTTCAGTTACAAAAGTGAATCTTGGAAAGAAAGGTCAGTTTTTTCACTTCGGCTTTTGATTTCTTATATAAATTCGTTGAGTGGCGAGATTAGAGCCATTGACTTATTGAAATCATTCACCCGTTCTTTAGTAACAGGGACTATTGATTATGAAAGCTGTAACGACCCTATGGGGTTGTTCTGGCCCCCGCGTTCAACATTCGATGTGAACAATATTTTGTTTCATATAACACACTATACGGATTATTTGGCCAGGCAGCCTGAATATGAGGCCGCTCGTATAAATCCATTTTTAAAAGCAACGGGTTATGAAGAAAGGTTAAATTGGTGCGCATACTATAATAGAAATGCCAATGTTTTTCTCAATCACTTAAAGAAAAGAGCGGACGCCTATTTGGAAGTTGGGCGAACGAGAGCCGTGGCAGGGTATCGCGATCCTAAAATAGATAACGATAAGGTGGTTAAATTTCCTGATGACATGGTGGATGTTCTTTTGCAGGAAGGGTTTAGCAACTCTGGGGGAGTGAACTACAAATATCAACTAATGACCATGTTAATGAACTATGGGGGGTTGAGGAAGAGTGAGTTATTTCACCTTTACGTTTCAGATATCACTGTGCACCCTGAGCGAAGGGACGAGGCACTGGTTAGGGTGTATCACCCAGAGTATGGGAAGTCACCACTGCCGGATTATAAAAATAGAAGAGAATATCTTCTTGCAGAGACGCAATATAAGCCAAGAAATTCTTACCCGCTAAGCGAGCGGCTTCATGCAGGGTGGAAAGGTGCTCTTCTTACAAGCAGTGCTGGTTTTTTTGAGGTGATTTTTAATCCACCTAGCATGGCGAAAACCTTTTTAGCAGTTTGGGTGAAGTATCTAAAATACCAAAGAATGGAGCCTGCTGCCAGCTTCCACCCATTTGCATTTACTAAAAAAGATGGCGGGCCTGAAACCTTAAAAAATTTCCAGCGCGCTCACAAGAGAGCCGTAGAAAAGATTGGCTTGGTATGTAAAAAAGAGTTCGGCACGACCGAGCATGGACACAGGCATGCATATGGTTATAGAGCTAGAAAATTTGGTTTGAGTCGGGTTGAAATACAAAAATCCATGCATCATAGAAGCCCTGATTCTTGCCTGGTTTATATTAAGCCAACCAATGAAGATATAAGAGAAATAATGCGAGGTGTTGCTGATGAAGATGCGTAAGCTTAAGATGCTTAATGTGGATGAGGATGTTCTTAAGCTACCTAAAGCGAATTTTTCTCTGCACGAAATGAAGCTTCTTTGCAAGAAGCATGGGATTAGCAACTCTTCTGAGTACAAGAAGCGATATAAGGAAGTCCCGGGATTGGTTGCTCATCCGGAGAGGATGTTTCCGGATGAGTGGGTTAGCTATAATGATTTTTTTGACATCCCAGAATTCTATACCTACGAAGAAGTTGTTTATAAGATTAAAGGGAAGGGGATAAGGTCTCAGTCAGAATATAAGAAGTATGTCAAAGACCTCGGCGACCCCAGATTTCCATTTGACCCACAAGGCGCGTATGCAGAAAGCTGGAAAAACTGGTACAAGTTCTTGGGGAAAGAAGAACCATTCAATGTAGAGTTTATCCTGCCGGAATTTAAGCAGTGGCGCGTAAAGATAGATGAGTTTATGAGGCAGGCGCTGGGGGGAAGCTCGAAAAAATCCTATCTATGTAGGTTTGTGAGAGTTTATATTGAGAGGCATGATGGAAGTAAAAGTCCTCAGGAGTTTCTAACAAAGCAAAAAGTAAATATAAAACCATTTAGAGATGAGCTGGAAAAGTTCTCAACAGACAATATGAGAAGAAATGTCATACTGTCAGTAAATGAATTTTTTGATTATATCATCGGGTCTGATTTGACTGTGGAGGATGAAGAGACTGGAGAAGTGTTCAGGCTGATGGATGCCCGAAATCCATTTGAGTTTATGTTGACCGACTCTTATGTGTCTTCGCCTGGAAGAAGCGAGTCAACCAAACCTTGTCTTCAGTATCACTTTGTCAGGAAGGCCCAGTCATGGATTATTCCAGAGTCAGCTAGAAGTTTTCGTGACCTTGCACATCTTCATGAGTTCGATTCGGACTGGGTGAAAGTAGAAAGACATATTATTGACAAAGATGACCCAGACTGCGTTTACAAGAAAGCAGGGCCTTTCTGGTATCTATGGGTTCCGACAGACTGGGTGCACACCTTTGCTTTGACAAAGGTTCCTCTTCGAGGAAGGCAGATCGCTTATAATGATTCGGGTGAGGCTGACGAATATATACCTGTAATTAAGGATGCTGGAGGAGTGGCGTGGGTAAAGAATCATGCCGAAATGGCAGGGATGACTAAGTCGCAGTCTTTTGTTAAGCGCTATCCCGATGACCAGATTGGGATGTTTGTTACAACTAATAAGACATCGTCCAATAATGGCGGTTACTCCATACCATGGATGCCGGAAGATCTTGCATACTGGTTGATTAAGTTGAGAGAGTGGCAGGCTAAATATAATCCTGTCGCTTTTCCTACCAGCTGGTCGCGGTGCAAGAGAACCAACTTAAATGAAATTCAGTTGAAGTCAAAAGGTGTCAACTGTTTTTTATTTAGGGCTTTTGAAGATGTTGAGCCAAAAAATGTCGGCACGGCTTTGACGGGCAGGTTGGCAGCTGCCATTTATCATATACAACCATCGCATCTTAGGCTTTCAGAGCTGAGTGGGCTGCCTAATAATATATCTTGTTATAAGTCTCCATACACCCCTCATTCCATGCGGGTGAGCTTGATTACAGCTTATGTTATGGAAATGGGGATGCCGGTTGAAGTTGTCATGAAGGTCGTGGGGCACTCTTCGATCGTCATGTCGATATATTATTGCAAAATATCCCATGGGGAAATAAGGCGGCGATTGGAGGAAGGCGAGAAGATTGCGCTTCAAGCCGAGGTGGAAGCAATACAAAAAACAATTGAGTCCAATAAAATTGAGTCGGTAAAGAATCAGTTGGTTTCTAATAATGAAGACCTTCTGATGTCGCTAACCAATAGTGTGCCTGCAGGAAATTTTGTATTCAGAGACTATGGTATTTGTCCATTTGCTGCCTCACGCTGCGATGATGGAGGAGATCAGGTCGGCGCTACAAGAGTACGGGCTCCGGTGCCCATGGGGTATTTGGGAATGCAGAACTGTCTTAGGTGCAGGCATTTCATCACAGGACCGGTTTTTCTGGGTGGCTTAATGTCGGTTGGGAACGAGATTTTGTTCGTTTCGAATAAGCAGTCTGAAAAATGTATGCGGCTCCAAGAAGAAATCTCCACAATCACAGAAAGGTTGGAGAAGATAGATCGAGATGAGTATATTGCAAATGCAAAGGGCATGAGTTTTGATCAGGCTGAGAGAGTTTCGCTTGAGGCAGAACAAAGAAAGCTGGAGTCAGAGTATGAGAGTGCAGCAAAGAAAATGGACATGTTCCTGTGCGATTTGCAGTCCTGCTATAAGTTAATCAGGATGTGCGTGTCAGCTGTCAATGGTGTCTCTTCTGATGCAGAGGATGGTATTTCTCTGATTAAGATGCCCGATTCCGAAATGGAGATAGAAATGGAGGAGGTCTCTTACTTTCAGCAACTGCATGAGATTTGCGAGAATGCAACAATCTACCATTCGGCTGATGCAGCCGTTGCAATAGCGCCGAGGTCTCAATTGTTGGACCGAATGTCGGTTTTTAATGAGTTGCAGCCGAGCCTTTTTATGTTGACGGATGAGCAGCAGCTTAAAGTTGGTAACCAGGTAGTCGGTTTTTTGAGGTCACGGCTGAAAACCTGGGAAAGAGTTGGCCAGGTCGTTGACTGTTCAGTGAGGCTAGACGAGCTGATGGAGGAGGAGAGAATTGATAGGTCGGAGCTTTCTCTGATTCTAAAGCCTCAGCTATTAAACGAGACGGGCTGCTAATATGAAAAATGAAGATCTTTTGTTGAAGCTAAAAGAAGACGCTACGCCTAGAACCAAGAAGACGCTTGATGCAATATATGAAGTGTGTAGTGAGCAAATGGAGAGAGGTGTTAGTGATTTCTCTATAGTAACTATATCTAGGCTGGGTGCCAAGCGAGGAGTTCCGAAGCCACAAAGCATTAGGAACAAGTCTGGAGAAAAATATCGCGCCCTCATAGAATCCTTTTCTGATATGGCCGGCGGCAATGTTAAGCGTCCCTCGCCAAGCGCTGATGACTGGGTAGAGGAGATTGCGAGTGCTAAACATAAGCTTCTTGTTAGATCGCTTCTTTCCGATCTAAAAAATGCTAAAAACAAGCTCAATGAAATTATTCCTCCGGGTAGTAGAATAGACGTATACGATCATAGGTCACAGCAAGCGGGCGAGGAAGAGAAGCTCTCCCAGCAGGAGAGAAGAGCGCTGGAATATCTGATATCCAATGAGTTTGTTGGTAAGTGGAATTTTCGCGCTACTGAGTTTGGTGAGGTTGTGGATGATGGTGGTCAGGTGGTATTCAAAGCTGCTACAATCGATGCTATTAAAAAGGCTCTAAATAACTTGTAGGTCAGCTATGAAGAATCCACTTGTAACAAGAGAGGGCTATGAAAGCCTGAAAGAAGAGCTTGACTATCTTTGGAGGGTGGAGAGGAGAGAGGTTACAGCTAAGGTGACATGGGCGGCCGGTCTAGGCGATAGGTCGGAGAATGCAGATTATCAGTATAACAAGAAGCGACTTAGAGAAATTGACAGGAGGGTCAGGTATCTACGGAAAAGACTGGATGAGCTTAAGGTGGTTGATTATCATCCGGATCAAGCGGGTAAGATTTATTTTGGCGCCCACGTGGTGCTTGTTGATGACGATGGCAGGGAGATGAAGTTTCGGATTGTAGGTGTTGACGAGATCTATGGAAAACAGGGGTATGTTTCAATTAATTCGCCTGCGGCTAGAGCCTGTTTAGGTAAAGAAATCGATGATGAAGTGGAGATCGTAACTCCGGATGGGCGGAAGCTATGGTATGTTGAAAGCTTTTCTTATAACAGATGATCATTTTAAGGCTTTTATCTGCGAGTCCTTGTGAATACTGACACCTATGACTTCCACTACGACTCCGACCTCATCGGCGGCTCGCTGATGGTCCGCGAAAGCCGCATCGTGGCGGAGTGTTCTGGTCAAGTCGTAGCGGACACTTTTATTAAGCTGCTTCCGCGATTTTCTCGATCTCCCTCGGCGCGTGGTAGCCAAGGGTCGAGTGGAGCCGGCAGCTGTTGTACTCCATCTCGATATAGGTCACGACGTCGCGCCTCGCTGACAGGCGGGTCCAGTACCGTTGCCCCTCCAGCCATTCGCTTTTAGAGAGCCGAAGAAGCGCTCCATGATCGCATTGTCCCAACAGTTCCCCTTGCGGCTCATGGAGGACAGGAACCCGTGCTTAACCAGTCGTTCACGATACGCACGGGAGGCGTACTGGCTGCCGCGGACGCCCTTCTAAGTGTCAAGTAGCGATTTGCGTCTGATTGATCTCGCGGTAACGGTGGCGCAGCACGTAGTACAGCTCTCGGGCGATGTAGCGTTTCAGACAGCGAATAGCTTCCAGCTTGGAGTGCCCCTCCGTCACTCGCCGGGAGACATACGCCTGGGTTGTCGCATCCAGGCGCAGCCGCCCGATGGCGATGATATGCAGAGCACTATTGGCGGCTCTGTCGCCGCCCCGATTAAGGCGGTGGCGCTGTGTCTTGCCTGAAGAAGCGGGTATCGGGCTAACACCACATAGCGCCGCAAAACTGGCTTCTGAACCAATACGATCCGGATTGTCGCCCGCCGTGATCAACAACTGTGCAGCTGATTCATAGCCTACCGCCGTTCGCGACACCAGCTCTGGTGCCAGCTCATCGACGATGGCCTTGATCATGACATTCAGATCGGCCACCTCGTCATGCAGCTCCAGGTAGCGCCGGGCAAGAGATTTCAAAGCGATGCGGTAGGCCACTGTGACGTCCCGATAGCCACTTAAGTCGGGGCGCCATGCGGCCAACGTCCGAATCAACTGCATCCGCGTCATATTCCTCAACTGATCGCGCAGCTCCTCTGGCGCGGAGATCACCTGGGTCTGGATCATCTGAAGCGCCACACGGCGAGCTGCCACGGCGGTCTTCCGGCAGACCTTCAGCACACGCAAGGCCTCGATCATGCCATCACGGGTCTTTGGGGTGACCGTACGAATGCCCGCGTAAGCCGCATGGGCAGCGTTCTCCGCATCGATGGTATCGTTTTTGCCCCGTTTGCGACGCACGGTCTTGTCGGGCGTGGTGACCTCCAGGGTAGCGATGCCGGTGCGCTGCAAGTAACGCAGCAGACCAGCCCCATAGGTCCCGGTGCACTCGATGCCTACTCGGCTCACTTCACCGAAGCCACGCATCCAGGCGAGCATGGCCTTGTAGCCATGCCGGGTGGTCGGAAAGCTGGCGGTACCAAGCACGCGATCGTGTTTATCCACGACAGCGGCCATATGCAGATCCTTGTGGGTGTCGACGCCACCGACAATGTCAGGGCGATCACGGTGATGCTGAGTCATGACGTCTCTCCAGGCTATCAGGTCAAGGTGGCTTCACCGAGTGCGATAGCCTGGACACGACAGTAACGAGACAGGCGTCAGGCCCTTCTTGAGTCACATGCATCGACGAGGTGAGCCCTCGCCGTCAGGTATTCCCGGATCACCGACAGGTCCGTGGAAAGACACACTACCCGGGTCGATCAGAGTGGGAGTCAGGAGATCCGAGAACCCTTACGGCACCGGGTCTTTCAGCATAGGTCGATCGCTGTGTGAGTCAGGTCAACCCCGGAACACCTGGCATCTCCCAGTATTACTATCCGAGTGGTGGAGCACGCCTCGGGGAGGTCGCCGGCGGCCAATTGCCATCTCCAGGGCGTCCAGGGTGAGTGATGTCTTCATGTGGTCGGCCATGGCCCAGCCGATGACCTGTCGGTCGTAGAGGTCCAGCACGGCCGCCAGGTACAACCAGCCTTCCAGGGTCCAGATGGCGGTGATGTCGGCCACCCACGCCTGATTGGGCTCAGGCACCGTGAACTGCCGCTTGAGCAGGTTGGGAGCCACTGGCAGCCCGTGGTCACTGTCCGTCGTATGCCGGTAGCGGCGACGCTGTCGGCAGGCAACACCGGCTTCCTGCATCAGGCTACGCGCCTGATAACGACCGACCGTATGACCTCTGCGACGGAGTTACTTGGCCATTCGCCGGCTCCCATAGCTACCACGTTTCTGATCGTGGATGTCCTTGACCTCCCGGTGCAGGCACTGGCGCTGCTCATCGGGTTCACGCTGACGCCAGGCATAGAAGCCACTGCGGCTGACGTCCATGACACGGCACAGCACCGCCACTGGGAAGTAGGCCTTCTCCGACTCGATGAACTGGTATCTCAGCTCGACTCTCTCGCGAAGAAGGCCGTGGCCTTTTTTAAAACCTCCTTTTCAATCCGCAACTTACGAACTTCTTCGCGAAGTTTCATGATCTCGGCATCCCGCTCATCTGCCTGGTCGTCAGTCACACCATCCTCCCGGTCACGTTGCTGGCGACACCAGCGATCCAGCAGGCTGCGATCGATATCCAGCCGCCTGGCAGCCTCGGAGATGGCATAACCCTCTCCTCGCACCATGTTGACCGCCTCAGCCTTGAATTCGTCGGAGTACCGACGTCGCGTTTTCTTGGTCATGAACACCTCCAATGCCTCCAGTATGAGGCTTACCGGGGTGTCCGCTCCAATTAGACCAGTTCAGGGAAATGCTTATCTGGGAGATATCTGGCTTACAGGGTTTGGATGCGGGCACCAACGAGCAAGACATTTACTTCCACCACCCGAGCCTGAAGTTGCCGGTCAGAGGGACTGGTGAAGGTCGAGGAGGCTCTGGAGCACAAGGTGCCGACGACATAGAGGTGGATACGGAGCAGGAACCGGATGAGGCCAAAGACAGGCAATCGATAGAACTACCGGTGGAGGATATCGTCTTCTCTAACTCCGCTACTACGAAGCTTGCTTACAATGGCAAAAAGGCTGGCATTCTAGGGCAGGAAGATCAGGGTGAACTAGAAGGCTACAATAACCCCAAGGTTTTGGGCATCGGCGATGACGTCATCGGTGGCAGCATCGCTCCGGGGGAATATCAGCAACTCGAAGCGGAAGAGAGGCAGTACTCAAACACGTTTTGTGATGCTCAAACAGATCATAAGACAGATAGCCGGGGAATCAGATGGAAAGCTGAGTCTTCTGGAGCTAAAAGTACAGCCGTTACCTCAGCTTCCGCGTTGTAGCTACCTGTCGGGTCCCGTGTGATTGACTACCCGCTTGGTAAATAACTCAGGACGCTTGGTCTGCCATTCCTTCATCATCGCAATCGGTGATTGATGGTGCAGCGCCTTCTGCGGGATGTGGTGATTGTACAGCCAGGTGTAGCGTTTGAGCGTCTGCTCCAGGTCCTCGCCTGAGGTATAGCGCCGAGTCGCCAGCACATCGCTGATACGGCCGTTGAAGCGCTCCACCATGCCGTTTGTCTGCGGTCTTCCCGGCTTGATCAGACGGTGCTCGATACCAAGGGCCTGGCACTCTTGGTCAAACGGGTGATTCCCGCTGGGCTTGCGCTCCCCCGCCCGCGTGAAGCGATCGGTGAATGACTTGCCGTAGTCGGTCAGTACCGTCTGGACCTGGAAGGGAGCCTTCTCCTCCACCCGCTTCATGAACGCCCGCGCATCCTTCGCGGACTGGCTGCGTCTCACCTCCAGATGGACCCAGCGCGTGGCGCGATCGATGGCGACGTACAGGTAGCGTTTTTGCTCCTCATCGGGCATCCGGGGCAGGTGCTTGATGTCGATGTGCACGTAGCCCGGCTCATAATCTTTGAAGGGCTTGTGCCGGGGTTTCTCATCGTCGCCCGCGTCCCGTCTAGACAGCTCTGCCAGTGTCGGCACCTCGCGCCGCTTGAGCATGCGATGCAGACCAGAACGCGACAAGCCAGGATTGAGGAACTCACGCGCCACGACGAGCAGATCATCCAGGCCGAGGCGCAGGAATTCGCGCGCCGCGATCAGCACCTCTTCCTGTTCGGAAGTGAGCGTGGCCAGCAGGTTGTGACGCGTGTGCGGTCGGTCCTGGACATCGTCACGGTACCGCCAGCGCCGGATGGTCGAGACGGCGACGCCGTACTGGCGTGCTAGCTCGCTGTCGCTGATGCTGGAAGGCGCTGCCTGGATCTCGGCCCGGATCTTCGGAGTGGTGGTCGCCTGTTTATGTAGCTTGATGTCCATATCCTTGCTCCCGGATGAACTCGTGAAGAAGCTCCTTGGCGGCCAGCAAAGGATAACTTCTATAGCTCATCTGATCATCCGGGACCCTACAAGTAGATGACTCTGCACCTCTCTCGCTTAGTCAGTCAGCGGACTTCAGCTTCACAAGCCTCAGCCGCAGCGCATTGGCGATCACGCTCACCGAGGAGAGCGACATCGCCGCGGCGGCGATGATCGGTGACAGCAGCAGGCCGGTGAAGGGGTAGAGGATGCCGGCGGCGATCGGTACCCCCGCGGCGTTGTAGACGAAGGCGAAGAAGAGGTTCTGGCGGATGTTGCGCATGGTGGCTCGCGACAACCGGTGCGCCTCGACGATCCCGGTCAAATCCCCGCGCAGCAGGGTCACGCCGGCGCTCTCGATGGCCACGTCGGTGCCGGTGCCCATGGCGATGCCCACGTCGGCGGTGGCCAGGGCAGGGGCGTCGTTGACGCCGTCGCCGGCCATCACCACCACGCGACCCTCGTCACGCAGGTGCTGCACCACGCGCCCCTTGTCTTCGGGGAGCACCTCGGCTTCCACCTCGTCGATGCCCAGGCGGCGCGCCACCGCCTCGGCGGAGGTGCGGTTGTCGCCGGTGAGCATGACCACCCGAATGCCGTTGGCCTGAAGGGCCCGGATGGCCGCCTCGGTGGTCTCCTTGACCGGGTCGGCGATGGCCAGCAGGCCCGCCAGGCGGCCGTCCACCGCGGCGAAGATCACCGTGGCGCCGTCGCCACGCAGCCGTTCGGCCTCGTCTTCCTGCTCGGCCAGGGCCACGCTCTCGCTCTCCATCAGCAGGCGGTTGCCCAGGGCGACGCGACGGCCGTCGACGTTGCCCACCACGCCCTTGCCATTGGGCGAATCGAACTCCGTGGCCTCCGTCGGCTCGACGCCATCCTCCTTGGCCCGCTCGACGATTGCCTGGGCCAGGGGGTGTTCGCTGCCGCGCTCCACCCCCGCGGCCAGCCGCAGCAGCTCCTGCTTATCGAAGCCCTCGGCCGGGCGCAGTTCGGTGACCCGCGGCTTGCCTTCGGTGAGGGTGCCGGTCTTGTCGACCACCACGGTGTCGACCTTCTCCAGGCGCTCCAGCGCCTCGGCGTCGCGGATCAGTACCCCCGCCTGGGCCCCTCGACCCACGCCGACCATGATCGACATGGGAGTGGCCAGCCCCAGGGCACAGGGGCAGGCGATGATCAGCACGCTGACCGCGGCGATCAGCCCGAAGGCCATGGGCGGTGCCGGCCCCCACAGCGACCAGGCGATGAAGGCCACCACCGCGACCAGGATCACCGCCGGCACGAAGACGCCGGCGACCCTGTCGGCCAGCCCCTGGATGGGCGCCCGGCTGCGCTGGGCGCTGGCCACCATCTGCACGATCTGCGACAGCATGGTGTCGCGGCCCACCTTGTCGGCGCGCATGATGAACGAGCCCTGGCCGTTGATGCTGCCACCGATCACGCCGTCGCCGGCCTCCTTGCGCACCGCCAGTGGCTCGCCGGTGACCATCGACTCGTCGATGTTGGAGCGCCCCTCCAAGACCTCGCCGTCCAGCGGCACCTTGTCGCCGGGGCGCACGCGCAGGCGATCACCCACCTGGACCTTGTCCAGCGAGATCTCCTCCTCCTGGCCGTCGTCGTCGATGCGGCGTGCGGTGGCCGGTGCCAGGTCGAGCAGGGCGCGGATCGCCCCGGAGGTCTTCTCCCGGGCACGCAGCTCCAGCACCTGTCCGAGCAGCACCAGCACCACGATCACCGCCGCCGCCTCGAAGTAGACCGCCACCGAGCCATCGGCCTGGCGGAAGGTCGCGGGGAAGATGCCCGGCACGATCGTCGCCAGCAGGCTGTAGATCAGCGCCGCCCCGGTGCCGATGGCGATCAGGGTGAACATGTTGAGGCTGCGCCGCACGATGGAACGCCAGCCGCGCACGAAGAAGGGCGCGCCTGCCCAGATCACCACGGGGGTGGCCAGCAGCAGCTGGATCCAGTTCGAGACCTGGGGGGCGATCAGGTGGTCGAGGCCGAACACATGGCCACCCATCTCCAGTACCAGCACCGGCAGCGCCAGGACCAGCCCGATCCAGAAGCGCCGGGTCATGTCCTTGAGTTCCTCGGAAGGCCCACTATCGGCGGTGACCGTCTCGGGCTCCAGGGCCATGCCGCAGATCGGGCAGTCCCCCGGCCCCTCCTGGCGGATCTCGGGGTGCATCGGGCAGGTGTAGATCGTGCCGGGCGGCGCTGGCTCGGCCGGTGTGTCGTCGCACTGCAGGTAGGCGTCAGGGTCCCGCTTGAACTTCTGCTGGCACCTGGCTGAGCAGAAGTACCAGGTCTTTCCAGCGTGTGAGGCGCGGTGGTCGGTATGGTGAGGATCGACCGTCATCCCGCAGACGGGGTCCGTGACCTCATGGGTGTGGTCCTGTGTCATGCTCCATCCTCCCTGCTGTGGCTGCCACTCGCGTCATGCGAATGAGCATGGTGGTCGGCGTCCTGCTCGGATCGCCGGGAAAGAAAGGCGTATTCCGCCACCAGGATGACGGCCATCGCGGCGGCGGCAACGTAGAGCACCAGCGGGTCGGTGGTGGCCTTGACCCAGAGGAAGCCTGCCAGCACCACCAGGTCGAGGGCGATCGCGGTCAGCAGGATGGCCGGGCGGGCCGCCACCGCATCGCGTAGATGCCGCAACACCCCCCAGTGAATGGCGATATCCATCACCAGATAGAAGATGATGCCGAGTGCCGCGATGCGGCTCAGGTCGAAGAACGCCGTCAGCATCAGGCCGAGCACGATGGTATAGACCAAGGTGTGCTTCTGGATGCTGCCGGGCATATGGAAATGGCGATGGGGCACCAGCTTCATCTCGGTCAGCATCGCCAGCATCCGCGATACCGCGAAGACGCTGGCGATGATGCCACCTGCCGTGGCCAGCATGGCGAGCAGGACGGTGAACCAGACGGCGGCCTCCCCCAGCGCAGGGCGTGCAGCCGCGGCCAGCGAGTAGTCCTTGGTCGCGATGATCTCCGTCAGCGACAGGTTGCTGGTGACGGCGAGGCCCACCAGCGCATAGATCACCACGCACAGGGCGATCGAGACGATGATGGCCCGGCCGACGTTACGGTGGGGATCGCGGATCTCGGCCCCGCTGTTGGTGATGGTGGTGAACCCCTTGAAGGCCAGGATGCCGAGCGCGGTGGCCCCCAGGAACCCGGAGACGCCGGGCGCCGGCGCCTCGGCCGTGGCCCGGATACCGATGGTGTCGGCCACCAGCACGCCCACCACGCCGAACAGGATGATGCCACCGATCTTGATGACCCCCAGCACCGACGCCACGCCCTGGATCAGCTTGTTGGCGGAGAGGTTGATGAGGAAGGCGGCGATCAGCAGGCCGACACCCAGCGCCGGCACCAGCAGCGACCGGTTACCCCCATCGAACAGCTCCAGGGTATAGGAGCCGAAGGTCCTCGCCAGGAAGCTCTGGGCGATCACCATGGAGAAGTACATCAGCAGCGCATGGAAGGCCGTGGGCAGGGTGGGCCCATAGGCCTTGTGAAGGTACATGCCGATGCCGCCGGCCGACGGGTAGGCATTGGACATCTTGACGTAGGAGTAGGCGCTGAAACTGACGATCATGGCCGCCGAGAGGAAGGCCAGGGGAAACAGCTCGCCGGTCATCTCGGCCATCTGTCCGGTCAGCGCGAAGATCCCGGCACCGATCATCACGCCGGTTCCCAGGGCGATGGCCCCGACGAGGGAGAGGCTGTTCTTCTGGTACTGAGGCGACCTGTCCATGCATCTCCTTGCGTGTCGATATGGGCGAGTGAGGCATCGAACTGCCAGGCGTGCTGTGCCAGGGGCAGCAGGCTCTGTCTTCCATCCTAGAACCCTTGTGTTACCCAAAGGTCAATTTCCACGTGTCTGTAGGGCCGCAGTACCGGCGAGGTGGCGTGAAGCGATCCACAGGAAGAGCGGCGGGAGCAGCAGCCACTGCAGCAGTGGGGTGAGGCCGGTACCCAGCCATGGCAGGGTGGGCATCACCGGCGCGTAGCTCCAGCGCTGGGCGATGGCGGTGGCGTACCACTCCAAGCCTACCGTGATGACCAGTCCTGCCAGTACGAAGGCGGCGCACTCCTTGAGCCCATAGCGCCACAGCCAGCCACGGCGACGTCGCCATAGAGCCACTACCCAGTAGGCGACCAGACCTATCAGCGCATCACCGGCCGCTGCCTGCATGCAGGCTTTCACCGCAGTCCAGTGAGGCATCGAGGGCATGTCCTGGTATAGGGGCACCTGCAGGAACTCCCAGGGCACGTTGAGCAGGAACGTGAACAGTGCCACATGCCATTCTGGCCACAGGAGCCATCGTCCAGGCGGTCGGTCAGCCTTCATGCCGCGCTCTGTGGCAATGACTCGCCAGCCCCGAGCTCAATGACAGCTCCAGGGTTTCTGCTTGGCATTGTCCTTCACGTTCTGGTCGATGAAGCGGTAGTAGTCCTCCTTGATCCGGTTCCAACGTCCGGCGCCGATGTCCACGCCATGCCGTGCCAATACCGCCTCGATATCGTCGATACACAGCCGCTTGGCATCGTAGGCCAGGTGGAGCTTGTGGTGCTGCGGATCGTAGGTCACGCCGTCGAGGCCGGACAGCGCGTCGATCTCGGTCACTGCCGCCGCGATATACCTTGACGCCTCGGACGTTACCTTCAGCGAGCGAGTGACCAGGGACGCTTGTGAAACGCCAGGGCGATGGTCGTGATGTGACATGGTCAACCTCCCTTCTCTGCTAGCGAATAGTCAGTCATCGTCGCCATGATCCTGCTGGCCACCGTGGTGGCGATGGAGGAAGAGATGCATCAGCGGGCAGGCGAGCAGCAGCAGCGGCAACGCCTGGTAAGGATGTAATCGCTGGCCGGTCACCAGCAGGTAGCCGCCCACGGCGAGGATGCCCCCCAGCGGCAGCCAGACCATCATCAGGCGGCGTTGTGCTCTCTTCTCCATGGCGTTCTCACGGTGGCTTGGGTTGTGAAAGGAATCGAAGCGACGCTACGTCGATGGCCGGCCGGTGCTGGCGACGGCATCGATCGGGCCTCGACGCTGGGGCGCGATCAACAGGAGCAGTCCCGCCACCATCATGGGCAGGGAGAGCAGCTGCCCCATGGTGAGCCAGTCGAAGGCGATGAAGCCCAGTTGGGGGTCGGGCAGGCGTGCGAACTCGACCGCGAAGCGAAAGACGCCGTAGAGCACCAGGAAGAGTCCCGAGACGGTGCCGCGCCGGCGTGGTCGGGCGGAGACCCACCACAGCACGACGAACAGCACCACGCCCTCCAGGGCAAACTCGTAGAGGGCCGATGGGTGGCGTGGCTGCGAACCGAGCCCCATCATGGAGGGGAAGACCATCGCCCAGGGAACGTCGCTCACGCGTCCTGGCAACTCATGGTTGATGAAGTTGCCCAGCCGCCCGGCGCCCAGGCCAATCGGCACCAGCGGTGCGATGAAGTCGGTCAGCTGGAGGAAGGCCAGGCGATGGCGGCGAGCGAACCACCAGGCGGCGACCAGCACGCCGGCAAGGCCACCGTGAAAGCTCATCCCGCCTTCCCAGAGCCTGAACAGCCAGAGCGGATCGGCCGCCAGCTGATCGAGGCCGTAGAAGAGCACATACCCCAGTCGACCGCCGAGGATGATCCCCACCGCGCCATAGAAGATCAGGTCGCCGATATCGTCATGGGTGAGGCCGAGCCGGTGGGCACGTCGTCTGCCCAGCCACCAGGCTGCGGCCAGCCCCACCACGTACATCAGCCCATACCAGTGGATGCTCAGTGGGCCCATCGACAGTGCCACCGGATCGATCTGGGGGTAGGGGATCATGCGTCGCTCCTGTGATGTGTCTGACCATCGCCGGTGGCCCGGCAACGGTTCCTGTTACCGCCAGTGTGGCGACGCTGTCTGAATCCAGGCTGAACGCCATGGCCGAGACGATTGACACGGATCAACCCAGGCTCGGATCGCCAAAGACGACGACGCCACCAGGCGGTGGCGTCGGTCGCGAGACCGATTCGTGGCTCAGAACATCAGCCTGGCCCCGGCGACGATGCCGGTATCTTCGGTGGGATCGCCATGGTGGCGGGCGATGTCGGCGGTATCGCCGTACTGCTTCTGCCAGTAGGCACCGACATAGGGCGCAAGGCGGCGCGTCACCTCGTAGCCCAGGCGCATGCCGACGCGTACCGAGTTGAGCCCCTCGCCGACGCCGAATGCCTCGGCCTCGCTGGCGGCCACGGCGATCTCGGTACGCGGCTGCAGGTAAAGCCGCTGGGTCAGGCGCAGGTCGTACTCGCCCTCGAAACTGGCCGAGACGTCGCCTTCGTCGCTGACCTGAAACGCCAGGTCGGTCTCGATGCCGTAGGGCATCACGCCCTGCAGGCCGATCACCCCATAGCCACGTTCGGCGTGATCATCGGAGAAGACCCCACCCTGGTAACCGATACCGCCCTGCAGCTCCCAGAAATCGGCGATCAGCCGGCTGTAGAGCAGCTCCAGGGATTCGAACTCGGCATCCTCGCCATCGCCCTGGACGTTCTCGCCCTCGGACTTCACATAGACCCGGTTGATGTCCCCGCCGTACCAGGCCTGGAAGTCCCAGACCAATTCCTCATGACCCTTGTCGGGCACGGCATATTCAAGACGGTCGAACAGCGCCATGGCCATGTTGTGCTTGGCCATGGGGGCGGGCCAGTCCGCCGGCGCATCATAGCCATCCTCTGCCAGGGCGACGGAGAGCGGGAGCGTGGCCAGCAGGGCACCGGCCGCGATCATCGGGATTCTGGTATTCATGGCGTCTCCTTACGCGACCTTGACGACCCGGAACATGCCGGCGTCCATGTGATAGAGCAGGTGGCAGTGGAAGGCCCAGCTGCCCTCGGCATCAGCGGTGATCAACGCCGAGACGCGCTCGCCGGGCTTGATGTTCAGGGTGTGCTTGCGCGGGATCAGCTCGCCCTGGCCGTTCTCCAGCTCCATCCACATGCCGTGAAGGTGGATGGGGTGTTCCATCATGGTGTCGTTGACCAGGATCAGGCGCAGCCGCTCGTCCTTCTCGAAGTGAATGGGGCCCGTTACCTCGCTGAACGTCTTGCCGTCGAAGGACCACATGTAACGTTCCATGTTGCCGGTGAGGTGTAGCTCCAGCTCGCGGCCGGGTTCACGGCGGTCGGGCCAGGGGGTGAAGGCCTTGAGGTCGCGGTAGACCAGGGTGCGGCGTGCGTTGGGATCGATGCCGATGCCGGCCTGGTCATAGCGCGAGCCCGGCTGGGCCTCTCCCGCCGCCAGCATGCCGTTCCCGCGGGTCTTGGCGGATTCCCTCGCCATGCTGCCGCCATGGTCCATCTCGGAATGATCCATGCCCTCCCTGTCATCGCCGGACATGTTGGAATGATCCATGCCCTCCATGTCACTGTCGGACATGCTGGAGTGGTCCATGCCATGGGCACCCATGGCCTCCATGCCGCGGTCGGCGATCCTGCGACGCTCGGGGATCTCCGCGGCCATGCCCTCCCGCGGTGCCAGGGTCGCGCGGGCATAGCCGCTGCGATCCATCGATTCGGCGAAGATCGTATAGGCGGTGTCGTCCTCGGGGGCGACCAGCACGTCGTAGGTCTCGGCCACCCCGATGCGGAACTCGTCCACCGGGACCGGCTGCACCGGCTGACCGTCGGCGGCCACCACGGTCATCTTGAGCCCTGGGATGCGTACGTCGAAGTAGGACATTGCCGAGCCATTGATGACCCGAAGGCGGATCCGTTCGCCGGCCTTGAACAGCGCCGTCCAGTTCTCCTCGGGAGAGTGGCCATTGAGCAGGTAGGTGTAGGTGCTGCCGGTGACGTCGGCGATGTCGCGTGAGCTCATGCGCATCTTGGCCCACATGCCGCGCATCTCCGCCGTCGCCGCAAAGCCCTTCTCGCGCACGTCGGCGAAGAAGTCGCCGATAGTGCGTTCCTGGAAGTTGTAGTACCCCTCGGCGGTCTTGAGGTTGCGGAACACCGCCATGGGATCCTCGAAGGTCCAGTCGGTGAGCAGCAGCACGTGCTCGCGATCATAGCGGAAGGGTTCGCGCTCGGCGGCGTCGATGATCAGTGGCCCGGCATGGCCGAGCTGCTCCTGAAGGCCGGAGTGACTGTGGTACCAGTAGGTACCGTTCTGGCGTACCGGGAAGCGGTAGGTGAAGGTCTCACCGGGGGCGATGCCGGCGAAGCTGACGCCGGGAACGCCATCCTGGTCGGGCGGCAGGATCAGGCCATGCCAGTGGATGGACGTCGGCTCATCGAGCAGGTTGGTCACCCTGAGTACGGCATCTTGGCCCTCCTTGAGGCGGATCATCGGCCCGGGGCTCTCGCCGTTGATGGTGTAGGGCCGCGCCGCCTGACCATCGATCTCAAGCGACTCGCGACGGATGGCCAGCGCCACCTCCGGGCCTTCCTCGATCCCCTTGGCGTAGGTATTGGTCTGCCCCCATGGATTGGCCCAGGCAGGGCGTAGGCCAAGGGCGGCTGCCGAGCCGATGCCTAGGGCGGCACCCCCCTTGAGCAGCCGTCGGCGCGACAGCGGGTGCGTGATTACGCTGGAACGTGCCATCTGTGACTCCCGTCGATGTCAGAAGGCGACATCATGACGGGGCAAGCTGAATCACGCCTGAAAATGCCAGGTTACGGCGCATCCTTTGCAAAGGGCACGTGAATTTCCACGCTCAGACCGCCCAGGGGACTGTGTCCGAACTGGACATTCCCGCCATAGCGTTTCAAGAGCTGGTTCAGGATCGACAGGCCCAGCCCATAGCCGGGGTGTGACTCGTCCAGGCGCCACCCGCGTTCCCCCAGGCAGGCCACGTCGTCGTCCGGCACGCCGGGCCCATCATCCTCGACACGCAGGACGAGACCCTCCTCCATCACTATCTCGCAGTGAACCTCTTGGTTGGCCCATTTGCCGGCGTTGTCCAGCACGATACCGATCATCTCTGACAGGTCCTGAGACTCGATGGGAATGCGCTGTCCGGTGCCTTCGGCTACCTCCAGGGTGAAGCGCTTGGCCGGGTAAAGGGTCCGGAACATCTCGATCAGTCTGCTGGCGTCGCGGTATGGATCGGCAAGGCGCCCGACATTGGGCCCCGCGATGCGCGAGCGTCGAAGTTCAACATCGAGCTGGGCGTGAATCTCCTCCAGGCGTTCCACCAGGCGTTGGCGACGCGTGGCATCGATGGGGCGCGAGCCCCGCAGCACCTGAATGACCGCGGCCAGGGGTGTCTTCAGCGCGTGGGAGAGGTTGGCGACCGACTCACGGGAGCGCTGCAGGCGAGCATCGATCTCGTCCATGAAGCGGTTAAGCTGCCCGACCAGACTGTCGAGTTCGGAGGGGACGTCCAGAGAGAGACGATCGCGCCTGCCGGCCTGCAGCTCGCCGAGCTGGTCGCGCAGCCGCGACAGCGGCACCATTCCTCGGCTGACGGCTAGCAGGTTGAGCACCCCCAGCAGGAGCAGCAGGCTGGCGGCGATGCCGCCGACCCACCAGTGCAGGCGGTGCAGTCCCGCCTCCACTCGGGAGAAATCCTCCCCTATCAGCAGCACCCCGGGTTGATTGTCGAGGGTGAAGGGCTGGCGAAAGACCAGCAGGTGCTGACCCGCCTCACGCACCTCGGCCAGCGACTCGCCACTGTCCAGCAGTGGTCGCAGTGCCTCCTGCCAACGCGGATGGGAGGCCGAGACCTCATCGCCCAGGCGCAACACATAGAGGTGGTGGAAAATCGCGAAGCCGCGACTGGCGGAGTCCAGGACCCGCGCGGTGGCCAGATGATCGCGGCGCAGCTGCTCGATGGCGTGATCGGCCTCGCGTTCGAGCCGTTCCCCCAGGAAGTCCCGCGCCAGGTCGTTGAGCAGGATCCCGTGCAGCAGCCAGGTCAGCCCGGTGACCAGCAGGGCGATACCCGACAGCCAGGCCAGCAAGCGGAGACGCAGGCTGCGTCGGTCAATCCGCAACGAAGACATAGCCCTGGCCGCGACGGGTCTGGATGCTTGATTTGCCCAGGTAGCGGCGTAGCCGCGCGATATAGACCTCGATGAGGTTGGGGGCCGCGGCGTCCTGCTCCAGGGCGTAGAGCTGGTTGAGCAGGTGCTCCTTGGAGAGCACCCGTCCCGGATGGTGCATGAAGTAGCGCAGCAGCACGAACTCGGTGCCTGTCAGGGGGTGCCAGGTACCATCGGCCACTCGGACGCACTGGTTGGCCTCGTCCAGGGCAACGCCACCCAGCGTCAACTGATGGGAGAGTCGCCCCGACTGGCGGCGTAACAGCGCCTTGACCCGGGCGACAAGCTCGGCTTCGTGGAAGGGTTTGGTCAAGTAGTCATCCGCGCCGCCTTCGAGCCCGACGACCTTGTCTTCCCAGGTGTCCCGAGCCGTCAGGATCAGCACCGGCAGGTCCCGGCCCGACTGGCGCCACCGCCTGAGCAGGTCGAGACCCGAGCCATCGGGAAGGCCCAGGTCCATGATCGCCAGCGCGTACGTCTCGGTGGTCGAGAGCGCCTCGGCGTCTCTCAGGGACGCGGCCAAATCGACCCGGTAACCGTTGTCCTTGAGGGATTCGGCGAGGCTCTCGGCCAGCAAGTCGTCATCTTCGAGTAGCAAGAGCTTCATGCGTCGGCTCACTTGCCTAGCTGGATCTCCCCGGCCATGCCGGATTCGTAGTGCCCAGGGATATTACAGGCATAGACGAGCGACTCCACGTCAGCGGGGGCGGTCCACACCAGCTCTGCGGTGTCGCCGGGGGCGATGGTCACCGCCGGCATAGCGCCGCCATGGGCACCTTCCGCCATGTCATGGCCGCCATGGCCGTCGTGGCCGTCACCATGACCACTGTCTCCCATAGCCTGCATCATCTCGCGGTGCGCTTCCTGGGCTGCGGCATCGCCGATCACGAATTCGTGCTTCAGGTTGCCGGTGTTGACTACCTTGAAGCGCACAGTCTCTCCAGCGGTGATGCCGAGTGTCTCGGGATCAAACCACATGTCACCGGCCTCGACCTGGATGGTGCGGTCGATCTCGGCATCAGGCGTGGAGGAATGGGAGCCACCATGTTCACCGGCAGCAAGGGCGGAAGTGGCGGCCAGGCCAAGGGTGATGGCCAGCAGAGACTTACGCATCATGTAACCTCTTTGATCGTATCAGTGGAGCCTTGGTTATACTGCAGCAACCTGAAATGAGACTGAACTCGAAACCCCTTGACTCTTGTGTTACACGTAGGTTGTAGCATCCAAGGCTCTGATAAAGACCATGCCGAATCCCTTGTCCTGGATCATGTTGGACGACACGGCCACCGAGGCAGAATGGGGACTCGACCATGAGGATGACCGAATGACCTGCAATGTTCGCTGCCTGCTGCACCTCCGAGGAGTACGCCTGTTGGCGCTGCTGCTCGCGGCTCTGCTGCTGGTCGCCAGCCTGCCCGGTCATGCGTCTATGGATGACTGCGCCGTCGACTGCGGTACCTCCCAGGTCGAGATGCTCGATCACGCCAACGCCGATTGCGGCGCCTGTGCGGCATTGACCGCCACGCCGACTGTCCCCCGCGTCCCTCCAGACGCTCTTGCCGACCTGGCCGACCCGGCCGTGGTTGAGTTCATCGCTGCACCACCCCGAGAACCTCCCAGATCCTGACGTCGCTCGACTTCCCGGTAACGACATATTGGCTCGTTATCGGTGCTCCCTAACTTTCGTCAGGAGTCACATCATGTACGCCAACGATTGCTTTGCCCTGATGGGTTCAATGGGCTGGATGGGCTGGCTGATGCCTCTGAGTGTCATGCTTCTGCTCGGCCTCGGCATCGCTACTCTCGTCAAGTATCTCTTCACGTCTCGTCGTTCCCGGGAGGATCGCTCATGAAACGCCTTGTCCCCACTCTGCTTGCCTCCTCTGCACTGCTGATCGGTGCCGGCACCGCCCAGGCGGCCTTGCCCAATGCGGCGACGCTCTACAAGAACCCCCAGTGTGGCTGCTGCGATGAGTATGCCCGCCAGCTTGAGGCGCTCGGCGTCGAGGTCGCCATCGTCGACGACGTCCCGATCGGTCAGGTCAAGGAGCGAGTCGGACTGCCCTACGGACTGGGCTCCTGCCATACCATCGAGATGGGTGAGTATGTCATCGAGGGACACGTGCCCTTCGCGGCGGTGGAAAGGCTCTTCGAAGAGCAGCCCGATACCGATGGCATCGGCCTTGCGGGCATGCCCATCGGCACACCGGGTATGCCGGGACCGAAGCAGGATGACTGGAATGTCTACCAGTTTCGCGCCGGAGAAGCCCAGCCATACATGACGCTGTAACGTCGCAAGGTGATAGCGACTGCCCGGGTGATGACTCGCCCGGGCATGATGTCCGCTTTTGGCCGATAGCGGCTGTATGCAATATGGTCGTTTTCTTTACGCACGCCGACCGCCCCTCCAGGAGGCCCTGGCGGGGCGGTTTTGCGTAAAGAAATTGCGTAATTTTTTCTATTTCAAGAAAAGGGGCGTTTTTGTCTGTTATTTGGCCTACGGGTGGGAGGCCTTGAGGCAGCGATCAGGGCATCATTTGAGGCTGCTAATGTTAAGCAGCCTTGCATCTGCATAGGCATTGGCACTGCGCCTCTGGCCAGAGGCGCTTCCCTGATTATTTTGGGTATCCGGATTAAGTGGTTGATGGGCCTTCCAGCCCCATCCAACCCTTAGTCCTTCCAGAAGGTTGATAGATCGACACCGAAGTTCTTCTCAGGCTCGGGGAGTCCCATGTTGTAGGTCATGGTGGCTCTGCCCAGAAACGGGGATTCCTTGACTTGTGGCGCCTTCTTCTTGTGCTTGGTGGTATAGAGCATCCGGGCTCGCATTACCTCGAACGAATAGCCCCGGCCATCACGGTTTTTGTCCTTGGCTAGGCGGTTTATCGACTACGTGAAAGCGTTGGTGATCGGGATGTCGGTCTCAAAGTAGGTCAGCATCTCTTCACGCCAGCCACTGACGGCGCTGACGAGATCCTTCCAAACCTCCTTCTGCCCCTGAGGGATGTTGTCAATCCAGGTGGCGAGAGCCTGTTCGGCACCACGCCGATTGGTACAGTCCCAGATATGGTAGAAGCGCTCCTTGTGCTCGTAAGCCGCCAAGAGCTGGGGGGAATGCTCCTGTCCAGGTCTCCATGATGAGCCGTTCGCGGTCTGAAACGTCGTGAGCGCGCTTCAGCAGGATTTTCCGGTCACCTTTGAGGGTCCGGCGCTGATTGGGCTTCAACTCCTTCCTTAGGCCTTTGCGGATCTTCTCTAAGGCCTCGTTGGCCATGCGCACGACGTGGAACTTATCGACCACGATACGGGCCTGTGGCAGCACCGTCTGGAAGGCGCGGCGGTAGGGCTTCCACATGTCCATGCTGACGATCTCGACCTGGTGGCGGTTGGCCATGCTCATGAGGCGTCTTGTCACCCTCTCTTGCTGACGACCGGGTAGCAGGTCCAGCAGGGTGCGCTCTTCCAGATTGGTTAGGATGCAGCAGAGCCCTTGGCAGCAGTCGTGCATCAGGAACGTACAGCTGGCTCATGAAGGCGTGCCGCCTTATCAAGGCCCAGGACGCGCCTATTCCGGAAGTCAAGCATGCGATAGCGAAGACGCTAGGCGATTCAGCGGCGGCGGCTGCCTGGTTGATGTCGTATTTCCGCCCAAATAAAGAGGGCGACACCGAGGAAGATCCATACGTCCGCTAGGTTGAACGATGGCCAGTGCCACTGGGCATAGTGAAAATCGAGAAAATCCTCTACGAGCTATGGTGATTTCTGGTGTACGGGAGGAGGTAGGAAGGGTGGCGTATCCTGTTGATTGATCACGACCAAGATCTCAATCAACAAGAGCGGATACGCCATGACCGATTCTACTCTCCGAGCCCTGTCGCAGCCAGAACCCGAGACCTCTGACCCGTTGCACGAATTGTTGCGCCAAGGGGCACGAGACCTGATCGCCAAGGCCGTGGAGGCCGAGTTGGCCACCTTCCTGGCTCAGTATGCCGACACGACTCTGGAGGACGGTCGGCAGGCGGTGGTACGCAACGGCTATCTGCCGGAGCGCACCGTGCAGACTGGCATCGGTGACGTCACCGTCAAGGTGCCCAAGGTGCGGGACCGAAGTGGCGGCCAGGCCTGCTTCAACAGCACCCTGTTGCCGCCCTACTTGAAACGGGCCCGTAGCGTCGAGGAGCTGATTCCCTGGCTCTATCTCAAGGGCGTCTCCACCGGCGACTATCAGGAGGCCCTGTCGGCCCTGCTGGGTGACCAGGCGAAGGGGCTGTCGGCCAACACGGTCTCGCGACTGAAGGCCCAGTGGCTCGACGAGCACAAGGTCTGGTGTCAGCGGGACCTGGCGGACCGCCGCTATGTGTACTGGTGGGCCGATGGCGTCTACAGCAATGTGCGGTTGGATGACCGCCTCTGTCTGCTGGTGATCATCGGCGTCACGGCGCATGGCCGCAAGGAACTGGTCGCCGTCGAGGATGGCCATCGCGAGTCGGAAGCCAGTTGGAAAGAACTGCTCACGGGCCTGCGAGAGCGTGGCCTGACAGAGGCCCCCAGGCTGGCGATCGGTGATGGTGCGCTCGGTTTCTGGAAGGCGCTGAGCAAGGTCTATCCGACCACGGCGCACCAACGTTGCTGGGTCCACAAGACGGCCAATGTGCTGAACAAGCTGCCCAAGTCGGTGCAGCCCAAGATCAAGGCCGACCTTCACGAGATCTGGATGGCCGAGACGCGCGAGGCGGCCCATCAGGCCTTCGACCGCACGCTGAAGCGCTTCGGCGCCAAATACCCCCAGGCGATGGAATGCCTGGCCAAGGATCGGGACGAGCTGCTGGCGTTCTATGACTTCCCGGCAGAGCATTGGGTGCACATCCGCACCACCAACCCGATCGAGTCGACCTTCGCCACGGTCCGCCTGAGGACCAAGCGCAGCCGGAACTGCGGCTCTCGGGACACGACCCTGGCGATGGTCTTCAAACTGCTCCAGACCGCCCAGAAACGCTGGAGGCGGATCAAGCACTTCCAGAAGTTGGAGCTGGTCGTCAGCAACGTCAAGTTCCAGGACGGGGAGCAGGTAGCCGATCAGTCAGACAGGAATGCGGCCTGACCGTCATCCACCAGATTTGACAATAACTCATCCTCTACGTAGCCTAACCGCAAGCGATCTGCGACATTGCCCAACGCGCCGCCGAGGATCGCACTGAGGGCGAGCCGATAACTCAGTACGCGTGGTGAACGCCAAAGCCAGTACACCAGTAATATCGAGATAACCAGGGCCAGTCCGATGAAAAGCGGCTGCTGCCAACCGCCGACATCCGCGAGAAAGCTGAAGGCCGCCCCCGTATTGTGGCGGTGGACCCAATTGAAGAAGGGTGCGGCAGGCACGCTTTCACCATGCGCTAGCATGGTGCTGGCAAGGTACTTGCTCGCCTGATCGACAAACAGTAACAGGAGCGAGAGCCACAGCCAGCGCATCGCCTTTCCCGGCTCGTGGGCTTTCTCTGCGAGCCGACTGCCATAAGTAGACATATCCCCTTCCTCCTGACCCAATCTAGAATTTGCTCGCTGCTAAATAACAAGCGTCATGTACCCAACCGATGATGCCGACGAATTCGACGGAGCAGGAGCAGGCCGAGTCCGAGTGCGGTCAGGCCAAGGACAGGCCAATCCCGCCAGCGCACATAAGGGGACGCGCCAGTTCGCGGTGTCACTTCGGCGCTGAGGGTGGCCACTTCGAACTGCGGAGCACGCTTGAGCACTTTGCCCTCATGATTGATGGCTGCTGTGATACCGGTGTTCGTGGCTCGAAGAAGGTCACGTCCGGTTTCGATGGCACGCATGCGTGCCATCTGGAAATGCTGGAGGGGGCCGAGCGAGCTGCCGAACCAGGCATCGTTGCTGACATTCACCAGTAACTGCGCTTCGGGCAGAAGCTCAGTGACTTCGGCACCAAAGACCGCCTCGTAGCAGATGAGTGCCCCTACGGGCACCCCTGCTGCATTCAGGACGTGCGCTTCCCGTCCCGGTGTGAAGTCGGACATGGGCGCCCCGAGCACGTCGAGGGCCGACCCCAAAAGATCCCGAAACGGAACATATTCACCGAAGGGCACCAGGTGGCGTTTGTAGTAGAAGCCTGAGGGATCGGAGAGGCTTACCACGGCGTTGTAGGTACGGCCCTCCGCCTCGCGTACCGGGACGCCAATCATTAACGATGTGCCTGCCTGATCGGCTAACGCCTCAAGCTCAGCAAGATACTCTTTGGCCTGGTCATGCCACATCGGGATTGCCGCTTCTGGCCAGATCACGATGTCGGCCCCGAGATGCTGCGCGGTAAGCGCCTGATAGCGCTCAAGTGTGATGTCCCGGTAGCTCGGGTCCCATTTCTTGTCTTGCGCGATGTTTCCTTGCAATAGGACGACATCGATTGGGTCAGCGGCTGGCTGCGTCCATTCACGATCCAGCAGTTGCAAGCCGGCGAGGGTAGCGACTAACACGGCACCGACTACCGCAGCACGGCGCAGGCTTGGCCCCAGGATAACCCAGGCAAGCCCGCCAGCGAGCAGCGCCACCAGAAAACTCACGCCAAGTACGCCAAAGACGGGGGCGATGGTGGCAAATGTGGTGTCGGTTTGGCTGTAGCCAATGAAGAGCCAGGGAAAGCCGGTCAAGAACCAGGTGCGCATCCATTCACTCAGCACCCATGCCGCCGGTAGTCCTAGCCAGAGCGTCATTGCGTCCATCTCAGGGCGCAGGCGGCGCACGAGATACACGACGCCCCATGGAAAGAGGGCGAGCAGCGAGACAAAGGCCGCCGTGGCTAACACCGCCACCACGGGGCCATTGAGTTATTGTCAAATCTGGTGGATGACGGTCAGGCCGCATTCCTGTCTGACTGATCGGCTACCTGCTCCCCGTCCTGGAACTTGACGTTGCTGACGACCAGCTCCAACTTCTGGAAGTGCTTGATCCGCCTCCAGCGTTTCTGGGCGGTCTGGAGCAGTTTGAAGACCATCGCCAGGGTCGTGTCCCGAGAGCCGCAGTTCCGGCTGCGCTTGGTCCTCAGGCGGACCGTGGCGAAGGTCGACTCGATCGGGTTGGTGGTGCGGATGTGCACCCAATGCTCTGCCGGGAAGTCATAGAACGCCAGCAGCTCGTCCCGATCCTTGGCCAGGCATTCCATCGCCTGGGGGTATTTGGCGCCGAAGCGCTTCAGCGTGCGGTCGAAGGCCTGATGGGCCGCCTCGCGCGTCTCGGCCATCCAGATCTCGTGAAGGTCGGCCTTGATCTTGGGCTGCACCGACTTGGGCAGCTTGTTCAGCACATTGGCCGTCTTGTGGACCCAGCAACGTTGGTGCGCCGTGGTCGGATAGACCTTGCTCAGCGCCTTCCAGAAACCGAGCGCACCATCACCGATCGCCAGCCTGGGGGCCTCTGTCAGGCCACGCTCTCGCAGGCCCGTGAGCAGTTCTTTCCAACTGGCTTCCGACTCGCGATGGCCATCCTCGACGGCGACCAGTTCCTTGCGGCCATGCGCCGTGACGCCGATGATCACCAGCAGACAGAGGCGGTCATCCAACCGCACATTGCTGTAGACGCCATCGGCCCACCAGTACACATAGCGGCGGTCCGCCAGGTCCCGCTGACACCAGACCTTGTGCTCGTCGAGCCACTGGGCCTTCAGTCGCGAGACCGTGTTGGCCGACAGCCCCTTCGCCTGGTCACCCAGCAGGGCCGACAGGGCCTCCTGATAGTCGCCGGTGGAGACGCCCTTGAGATAGAGCCAGGGAATCAGCTCCTCGACGCTACGGGCCCGTTTCAAGTAGGGCGGCAACAGGGTGCTGTTGAAGCAGGCCTGGCCGCCACTTCGGTCCCGCACCTTGGGCACCTTGACGGTGACGTCACCGATGCCAGTCTGCACGGTGCGCTCCGGCAGATAGCCGTTGCGTACCACCGCCTGCCGACCGTCCTCCAGAGTCGTGTCGGCATACTGAGCCAGGAAGGTGGCCAACTCGGCCTCCACGGCCTTGGCGATCAGGTCTCGTGCCCCTTGGCGCAACAATTCGTGCAACGGGTCAGAGGTCTCGGGTTCTGGCTGCGACAGGGCTCGGAGAGTAGAATCGGTCATGGCGTATCCGCTCTTGTTGATTGAGATCTTGGTCGTGATCAATCAACAGGATACGCCACCCTTCCTACCTCCTCCCGTACACCAGAAATCACCATAGCTCCGCGCCATTGCCGTACTGGCTGATGCTGATAAAGACCCAGGAGATTCCTACGCCGAAGTAACCAAGGCCAAAGAGGTAGGCCGACCATAGAGCTTGACGTCTTGAGGGCTGCGAGGTCAGGGCAAAAAATGCTGCCAGAGCAATTACCGCCAGCCATGCCCAGCCCACAGGGGCAAAGGCAAGCGGCATGGCGCCTCCGGCAAGCAGGGCCATCACCCCTGTTAGAAGCGACTTGTGGCGCACGCCAATGTATAGGCCAGAGGGTAGCGCGTATTTATCACCCGCCATTCTCGCCTCCGAATCCAGGATCAACCCTGTGGCTCATGCTTTCTTGCTCCGCTTAATCAAGCTGCGTCAATTCATTCGGCCGGCTGGCCAGGGTGGCAAAGTGAATGTTTCTGGACTCGACTAGGTGCGCCGTAAGCTGGGAGCTGCTTCGTATTCGGCCAGCACGACAGTGGCTGTGTTGGGGAGCAGTACGTTAGCTTTGCGATACCACCCCTTCCAAGCCCGCTGATACCAGAACGAACAGGACGAAGCCGCCTATGAAAGCCAGCGGTGAGATGTGCGTATCGTCACCGCTCTCGTGAGCCTCGGAGACCATATCTTCGATGGCAGCGACCGTGAGAAGGCCTGCCGTGAACGTCAGTGCCGCTAGCTTAAATGCCTCCGGCTGGTTCCTGAGTACGAAGTAAGCAAAGACGGCTGCCGAGAGTACGGGAACCGCTAAGGAGGCAGAGATCAGCAAGCGCTTGCTGCGGGGAATCCCTTTGTCTTTCATGTTGGCGATCATCGCGAACCCCTCAGGGCCATCCGCGAGCACCTGACCCGCCGCCAGGATTATCGCGACCGACGGTGAGACCGCCGACCCCGCCCCGATCAGGAGGCCATCGCTGAACAGGTCGATGGACACGGCGATATAGATCATCCAGACACTCGTCTGACCGCCTTCTCCCTGCTGACCTTGCCGCTTCTGGAGACTCTCAACGAGCTTCTCGATGCCTACGTAAGCAATGCCACCCAGCGCGAAAGCGAGGGCGATTACCCAGGCTGAAAGGCCCTCCAGCACGCGTGGCATGATTTCCACCGCCACTACCGCAATAACGAGGCCGGCGGCGCCATGAAGGGCGTAATTGAGACGGCGCCCGGTAGTTCGGGAGGCCTCCGCAGCGAGCCCACCACTGAAGTTTCCCAACGCGGGAAGCAGCGCCAGGCCGAGTACCAGCCAGATACTATCCATCATCTTCCTGGCTCCGGACCTCGCGCTACTCGTCGGCGTTCAGGCCTAGCGCATCGATCGTAAAGTCGCTTCGATCGAGAATTCTAATCGCGATAGCTACGCGCTGCGCAGCTTCACGCCTTGAGCGCCAGAATGCGCCTGGCACCGTTGAGCACAATGACCCCCGCGATGCTGCCGATAATCAGATCCGGATAATTGGATCCGGTCCACGCCACCAGGGCGCCTGCGGCGATGACGCCCATGTTGATCACCACGTCGTTGGCCGAGAATATCCAGCTTGCCTTCATATGCGCACCGCCCTCGCGATGCTTGGATATCATCAGCAGGCAGGTGGTATTGGCAATCAGTGCGACGAATGCAATCGCCATCATCATCAGCGATTCAGGCTCACTACCGAAAACAAAGCGTCGCACCACCTCGACGAGTACGCCGATAGCCAAAATCAGTTGCAGTACCCCTGCCAGATGCGCGGCACGCACCTGCATCTTCGCACTGTGCCCTACGGCATACAGGGCGAGCCCGTACACGGCCGCATCGGCAAAATTGTCCAGGGATTCTCCAATCAGGCCGGTGGAGTGCGCGATCAGGCCGGTCGTCATTTCCACCACGAACAGGACGGCATTGATACCGAGTAACCAACGCAGGGTGCCGGACTCTTGCGCGGCAGAAGCCGCCGAGCTCTCAGCGGCCCTGATTGTCTCTGGGTCGGCAATGACGGTTTCCTGAAGAGAGGCGCCTAGCCCCAAGGTCGCTAGTTTCGCGGTAATGGGCTCAGCCTCGCCGTCATGCACGACCTCCAACCGACGGTTCGACAAGTCGAAGGACAGCGTTCGAATCTCATCAAAGCCGTTCAGCGCCAAGCGGATCATCCGTTCTTCTGAGGGGCAATCCATCTTCGGCACGGCATACACGCTGACCCATTCCCCTGACGCTTCGGAAGAGACCGGCATATCGGTATCCGCTGCAGGCGTTGCATCGCAGCCACATGGGCCATCACAGGATTTACTCACGATACGGCTCCAGTTAACCAACATAGATTGCTAGTATTAAAAACCATATAGCCACCATAAGGTCAATGGGACAGATGATTCGTTGAGGAGAAAGCCTGATGCGCATTGGTCAGTTAGCACAGATAGCGGGTGTCGACCCCCAGACGATCCGCTTCTACGAGCAGCGGGGCCTGTTGCCATTGCCAGACCGGCAGGAGAATGGTTACCGTATCTACACGAAGCGGCATATCGAGCAGCTTGCCTTTATCCGTCGCTGCCGAATCCTGGACCTGTCACTGGCAGAGATTCGCGAGCTACAGAGCTATCAGGACGGCCCTCACCAGCCTTGTACCGCCGTCAACGCCATGCTCGATGACCACATCTCTCATGTGCGGTCGCAGATAACCGCACTGCAGACGCTTGAGAAACAGCTCGTTGCCCTGAGGGCGAGTTGCAATGATGGACGAGAAATCAGTGCCTGCGGCATCCTGGCGGGTATCAGCGAGGAGAGCAAACAACAACTATGTAGGGCTGGCTCAGGCAATAAGCGCTGAGCAGAGACACGCCGGACCTTGCAGCGACATTGTGAATGCATGGTGTGTTGGTCGCGGCGACTCATTGCGCTTCTCGGCATGCGAGCTTGGGTTACTGCTGCAACCGCAGTATCGCCCTGTCAGACGTTTCGCTTCCGCCATGCTTCGCTATTCCCGCTTATCCCAGCGTCGCCAGGGAGGGAAACAGGCCGATCATGAAGCTGGAGAGCCGTGTCATGGTGCCCGAGACGATGGCGATGCCCATGAGAATCAGGATTATACCGGCGACCGGCCGGGTGTAGGCGCTCCACCTGCCAAGCTTTTTGCTATGGCGGCTGAGGCTGTTGACGCAGAGCGTACTCGCCAGAAAGGGCAACGCCAACCCGGCGGAGTACACGCTCAGATAGATCATTCCATGCTGTGCACTGGCGGCATTGGAGGTAGCCATCAGAATCGCACCGAGGATGGGGCCGATACAGGGCGTCCAGCCAATGGCGAACGATACGCCGAAGGCCGTGGCCGACAGCGGCGATCCGCCCTGAAAACGAGGATTGAATTGTAAGGTACGCTGAAAGATCGGGACGTTGAACAGGCCGGTCATGAAGGCCCCTAGCAGGATGACCACCGAGCCTGTGATCCAGTTGAGCTCCTGACGGTAGCCTCGCAGGAGCTGACTGAGTGAGCTGGCACCTAGCCCCAGGATGATGAATACCAGTGTGAAGCCAGTCACAAAGAAAACGCTCAGTATCAGCGCCTCGATTTTCTTGTCCCGTTTGTTGACGCTGCCGCCCGTGACGACGGAAAGGTAGCCCGGCAAGAGCGGCAACGTGCAGGGCGAGAAGAAGGAGATCAAGCCACCTGCAAACGCGCCAATCAGACCGATAGAAGAGAGAGATTCCAAGGGCTATCGCTTCCTGAGGTAGTGAGGGCCATGAGTCGGCCGGCTGAGTCCAGCCCTTGATTCTAAAACCCTAATCTGGCCCTAAGGCAAGCACATCGTTTGATTAGCTACACGCCAGACTGCTGGGCTGTAGCCTTTTCAAAAGAGGCTTGACCTTATGGTGGGTATAAGGATTAGCGTTTAAGCTGCATCTTCCAAATATCTAACCTGAGGATAGCGTGATGGCATTGCAACTTGGAGAGACAGCCCCCGATTTCACGGTCGAATCAACGGAAGGCACCGTCAGCTTCCACGAATGGCTTGGTGATAGCTGGGCCGTGCTATTTTCTCACCCGGCCGACTATACGCCTGTCTGCACGACAGAGCTTGGCGCGTTTGCCAAGCGCAAAAGTGAGTTCGACAAGCGTGGCGCCAAGCTGATCGGTGTGTCCGTCGATCCGCTGGATTCGCATACCGGCTGGGCCAAGGATATCGAGACCACCCAGGGTGCGGCGCTGAACTACCCGTTGCTGGCCGACGACGATCAGGTGGTCGCTGAGCTGTACGGGATGATTCATCCCAAAGCCGATCCCAAGGTGACGGTACGCACCGTTTTCATCATCGACCCCAGCAAGAAGATACGCCTGATGCTGACCTATCCGCCGAGTACCGGGCGCAACGTCGACGAGATCCTACGGGTTATCGACTCGCTTCAGCTGACCGACACGCACAAGGTGGCGACCCCCGTGGATTGGCAGAGCGGTGAGGACGTCATTATCTCCCCTTCACTATCGAGTGATGAAGCCAAAGAGCGCTTTCCCGAAGGCTGGGACGAGAAGACACCGTATCTGCGTGTTGTGCGACAGCCTAAATAACTAGCGGAATCCTTTGGCAGCCCGGGTAAGCCGGGCTGCCCGTTGTCTCGCTGAGGTAAGGTTTTGAGGAAGCGCATGGATGGCTAAGTTCCTGACTAGTTAAGGCGGGTATCCGGATTAAGTGGTAGATGGAGCCCCTTGCTCCTTCGAACCCTTAACTCTTCCAGAAGGTTGATAGATCGACGCCGTAGTTTTTCTCAGGCTCGGGAAGACCCATGCTGTAGGTCATGGTGGCCTTGCCCAGGAAGGGGGATTCCTTGGTCTGCGGCACCTTCTTCTTGTGCTTGGTGGTGTAGAGCATCCGGGCCCGCATCACCTCGAATGAGTAGCCACGGCCATCGCGGTTCTTATCCTTGGCCAGCCGGTTGATTGACTCCGTGAAGGCGTTGGTGATCGGGATGTCGGTCTCGAAGTAGGTCAGCATCTCCTCATGCCAGCCACTGATAGCACTGACGAGATCTTTCCAGACCTCCTTTTGCCCCTGTGGGATGTCGTCAATCCAGGCAGTCAGCGCCTTCTCGGCGTCACGCCGGGTTGTGGCGTCCCAGATGTGGAAGAACCGCTCCTTGTGCTCGTAGGCCGCCAAGAGCTGGGGGAATGCCCCTGTCCAGGTCTCCATGATGAGCCGTTCGCGATCTGAGACATCGTGAGCGCGCTTCAGCAGGATCTTCCGGTCACCCTTGAGGGTTCGGCGCTGGTTGGACGTCAGCTTTTTCCTGAGCCCCTTGCGGACCTTTTCCAAGGCCTCGTTGGCCATTCGCACGACGTGGAACTTATCGACCACAATGCGAGCCTGCGGCAGCACCGCCTGGACAGCACGGCGGTAGGGTTTCCACATATCCATGCTGACGATCTCGACCTGGTGGCGCTCGGTCATGCTCATGAGGCGCCTCGTCACCGCGTCCTGCTGGCGACCGGGCAGCAGGTCCAGTAGGGTACGCTCCTCCAGGTTGGTCAGGATGCAGCGGTAGCGGCGGTTCAGGTACAGCTCGTCGATCCCCAGGCAGCGGGGTGTCTCGAAGCGATGCCAGGCTGCCAGGAACTCAGCCTTCTTCTTGAATATCTCGCGGACAGTCTTCTCGTCGAGGCCCGTGGTATCAGCCACGTAGGCGTAGGGGTGATTGAAGGCTTCCTTCTCGACGTGGTTGTAAAGCCTCCGCGTCATGCGGTGATCGTCTACCATTTCCGGAAGAGCTGGCCGGAACGTCCTTCCACACGCCCGGCAGGTGTAGCGGCGACGGACCACCCAGAGGGTGACCCGCCTTCCGTGGATGGGTAGGTCGCGATAGGCCACATCGCGCTTGCCGAACCTGACAAACTCACTCTCAACGCCGCATTCCTCGCAAGCTAGAGGCTCAGGAGCTTCGACCTGGTAGTGGAGATCATGCTCTTCCATCTTGGTGGCTAGGACGTGGTACTCGGGAAGGTGCAGGATGTTGTCAGGCAAGCTGGTCATGCAAACTTTCCTTGTCGACATGGTCCATAGATGATTGCGACTCTTTGACCGCGTTGTTTTCTACGAACTGAAGGTGATTTACTCCCTTGGGTCTTCTGCTTCTCTGAGCCCTTCATGCAATGACGCAATTAGCGGGCAAGTGATATTGCCTTGTTGTGCATGGCATCGGTCGACCATTTCGCTCAGCACCTTCTCAATTCTTTCAAGCCTGTCGATCTTCTCGCGAACGTCCCCTAACTTGTGCTCTGCGAGAGCACTGGCTTCTTGACAGTGGGCGCCATCTTCCAGCCGAAGTAGGTCACTGATCTCATCCAGACTAAAGCCCAGCTGCTGCGCCGTTTTCACGAACGTCAACCTGTCGATATCGGCGGCACTATAGCGTCGAATACCTCCGGGAGGTCGTTCGGGCTCCGATAATAGCCCTCGTCGCTGGTAATAGCGGATTGTCTCGACATTGACGCCGGCCGCCTTGGCCAGGCCGCCAATGGTCATGGTGTCCGCCACTTTATCTGCATGTCTCTTCATGATGCTTGACTCCGTACCAAGCTACGGAAGTAACCTTATCGTAGCTCCCCCCATCCCGAAAGGAGAATCGTCAATGCGGACACCTAAAACGGGGCGAGGGCCCCTGGCCGCCGGAGGAGTCGCGGCCCTCCTGGCCTCGGCGTGTTGCCTCGGCCCGCTGGTTCTGATCACGCTGGGCGTTTCCGGCGCCTGGATCAGCAATCTGGCGTCGCTGGAGCCCTATCGCCCGCTCTTTATCGGCGTCGCGCTGGTGGCGATGTTCTTCGCCTGGCGTCGCGTCTTTCGGCCAGTGGAAAAGTGCCAGCCGGGAGAGGTGTGTGCCGTGCCACGGGTCAGGACGGGCTACAAGGCGATCTTCTGGCTCGTATCGCTGCTGGTGCTAATCGCCCTGGTATTCCCCTACGTCTTGCCCTTGTTCTATTAAAAGGAGATCTACCATGAAAGCTCGTTTCGCCTTCATCGCGCTACTCGCCCTGCTCAGCACGCCCGCCTTAGCGGCCTTGCAGACCGTGAAGCTGTCGGTGCCGGGCATGACCTGTGCCGCCTGCCCGATCACCGTCAAGGCCGCCCTCAACAAGGTGGACGGCGTCTCGCAAGTCGACGTGAGCTACGCGGATCTCGAGGCCGTGGTCACCTTTGACGACGCCCGAACGTCGGTGGAGGCATTGACCGAGGCCACCACCAACGCTGGGTATCCATCAACCCCGACATCCTCGCAAGCGGATCGAGAGTGATCATGAAGAATCCCAAGACCCTGCTGCGCGTGAGCGTGATCGGCACCGTCCTGGTGGCATTGTGCTGCTTTACGCCGATCCTGGTGATCCTGCTTGGCACGGTGGGCCTGGCGGCGCTGACGGGCTATCTCGACGTTGTGTTATTGCCGGCCCTGGCCTTCTTCATCGGCCTGACCATTTATGCGATTTGGCGTAAGAAGCAGTTCGACGCCTGTTGTGACAACGGCTCTATCAAATCAAGGAATACGCCCCCTGAGTGACATCAAGCAGCTGCACATCGCGGTCATCGGGTGAGTTGTTTACGAGCTTGTCCGTCACGGTGAAGGAATAAGCGTGAAAGATTCGCAGAAATTTATAAGCGTCGTGCTTGGCACCGGGTTGATGGTGCTGTGTTGCGCCGGGCCAATCGCCCTGGTGCTATTCGGTACGGCGGGCCTGGCCGCGTTGGCAGGCTATCTCGATTACCTGCTGTTTGCCGTCCTGGCCATCGTCATCGGCTTACCTCTCTACGCGCGATACCACAAGCGGAAGCAGGATGCCGGCTTTACTAATGAAGACTCGGAGAAACGTGATGATTGAACTCAACGTGAGCGGCATGACCTGTGACCGCTGTGCGGATCATGTCAGGGAAGCCTTGGAGAAGCTGCCCGGCGTGCAGTCGGTGGAGGTATCCTATCCTCAGAGGACGGCATCGGTAGCCGTTGATCCGGGGACACCGGCCTCGGCGTTGACGTTTGCCGTGACCCGACTTGGCTACCAAGCTCGACTGGCCAACAGTGGGCCCACTTCCCCGGCAGGCGCATCGGTGTCCAAGGGCCGTGATGAAGACGCCCCGCACATCGCGGTGATCGGCAGCGGCGGCGCCGCCATGGCGGCGGCCCTGAAGGCCGCCGAGCGCGGCGCCCGGATCACCCTGATCGAACGCGGCACCGTCGGCGGTACCTGTGTCAATACAGGCTGTGTGCCTTCGAAGATCATGATTCGCGCGGCCCATATTGCCCACTTGCGTACGGAAAGTCCCTTCGATGCAGGCCTGAGCGCCCAGGCGCCGGTGGTGGATCGGGCCAAGCTGCTCGAGCAGCAGCAGCGACGTGTCGAGGAACTGCGTGACGCCAAGTACGAGGGGATTCTGCGCGACCACCCGGCCATCACTGTCCTGCACGGCGAGGCCCGGTTTATCGATGCCCATAGCCTGATGGTCAAGCTGAACGAGGGCGGCGAGCAGGTCGTCCACTTCGACCGCGCCTTCATCGGTACTGGCGCCCGACCGGCAGTACCGCCGATCCCGGGTCTTGCCGACACCCCCTACCTGACCTCTACCAGTGCTCTGGCCCTGGACACTCTTCCCGAGCGGCTGATTGTGATCGGCGCCTCGGTGGTGGCCCTGGAACTGGCCCAGGCCTTCGCCAGGCTGGGCAGCCGGGTCACGGTGCTGGCCCGCAGCCGCCTGCTCTCCCAGGAAGACCCGGCGGTAGGGGATGCGGTGGAGGCGGCGTTTCGCCGCGAGGGCATCGAGGTCCTCAAGCAGACCCAGGCGAGCCGTGTGGACTACACCGACAATGAATTCATTGTCGACACCAACGCCGGCACCTTGCGGGCGGATCAACTGCTGGTGGCCACCGGACGGACACCCAATACCGAGGCCCTGAACCTGGCGAGCCTCGGCGTGGAAACCGCACATGGGGCTATTCTGGTCGATGAGCATCTGCACACCACGGTGCCGGGGCTCTATGCCGCCGGTGACTGCACCGATCAGCCGGAGTTCGTCTATGTCGCCGCCGCCGGGGGCAGCCGGGCTGCCGTCAACATGACCGGGGGCGAAGCCACCCTGGACCTGAGCGCCATGCCGGCGGTGATCTTCACCGACCCCCAGGTGGCCACCGTCGGCCTGACGGAAGCCGAGGCCATCGAGCAAGGCTTCAGCGTCGATACCCGTGAGCTGGACCTGGAAAACGTGCCGCGTGCGCTGGTGAATTTCGACACCGGTGGTTTCATCAAGCTGGTGGCCGAACGCGACTCGGGCCGGTTGCTGGGGGTGCAGGCGGTGGCGGGGGAAGCCGGTGAGCTGATCCAGACGGCGGTGATGGCGCTACGCGCACGCATGACCGTACACGACATCGCCAATGAGCTGTTTCCCTACCTGACCATGGTGGAAGGGCTCAAGCTCTGTGCCCAGACTTTCACCAAGGATGTGACGCAGTTGTCCTGCTGTGCCGGGTGAACGATATGAGCGCGACCGTGGTGCCACTGGGCGGCGGCACCACGGGTTTTGGGCATGGACACCACAGGGAGCCCTGTCACGATGAACACGACACTACCAGATTGCGGGATGATGGGGGCGATGGGCTGGATAATGCCAGTGATCGGAATTGCCCTACTATTGCTACTGGTCCTGGGCATCGCCTGTTTGGTGAAGTATCTGCTCTCTAGCAAGTGAGCGTACTCAGCGAGCCATCAACCAGCTAATCCGTTGTGGGTTGAGTTTGTCGGCCACCTTTCGCTCTCGCATACCAACCAGATAATCCGGATACCCATTATTTTGCCCCTGGTGCCTCCCCGTCACCAGGGGCTTTTTGTCTGAGGAGGGTGGGGGCTCTGGCGGCTAGAGATATTCTGGTGCAGCATAATGCTGATGACATCAAGTTCTAATGCAAAGAGACCTGGTGCTGACACCGAAATTTTGGGTCTCCTGAAACTCCCTCTCAAGCTCCCTCTGATGACTCTGCGTGGACGCTTGCTGGTTGGCGCCGCGATGCTGTGGGGGGTGTTGTGCGTGACGCTTCTGACCCTCGGCTGGCAAGCGGGTCGTATCTTGGTGGACGAGACCAACCACCAGCACCTGCGTTATGAAGCTGAGCTGATCAGCAATTCCATCACCTATCAGGTCGATGAGCGTCTGGATGAGTTGGAGCAGTTAGCGAAGCAGATTCCTGAACCAGTCCGTGGTGCCCTTGATGCCCAGCATGGACACTCCTTGTCTCCCCTCTTCGAAGGTCTCACTCTTTTCGATCGCGACACACGAGTTGTAGACGCTTGGCCTATCGGTGACGGCCGGGTGGGGGCCAGCTTCCCCGATCGAGAGTATGCGCGTTTCATGCATGCTTTCCGGCGCCCGTACGTCAGCGAGCCTTTCGTGGGGCGCATCACCGGATCTCCTTTGGTGATGATGCTGGTCCCGTTGCGAGACGGCGCGGGACGCTACACCGGCTTTTTGGGAGGCCTGGTCAACATCAATGAGAGCCGACTCTTCAAGAGCTTCGAGCGGCTGCGCCTGGGCGACGGTGGGTATGTCACCATTACCACCGCGTCCGGCAAGCGGCTATTTCACCCTGATCAGGAGCAGCCTATCGTTGCCCTTCCAGAGCAGCTTTCTCCGGTGCTCGAACGAGCACTGTACGGCTGGGAGGGGGAAAGCGCCGGCAAGGCAGTCACCGGTGAAGCCCAGCTGGTAGCGTATCGTCAGATCTGGCCAGCCGGCTGGATCGTGGGCGTGCACCTGCCACAGTCGCAGGCCGAGGCGCCGCTGGTGGCCGGTATGCAACGCATCTCCTTCCATGCTTGGGGGGCGCTGGTATTGGTTCTACCCTTGGTCGGGGGGCTGATCTGGTTGACGCTTCGTCCACTGACACGCCTGGCAGAGCAGGTCCGTGAGCTTCAGAATGAACGGCGTTATCTGCTGGAAATTCCTACGCACATGCCTGAGCTGCGCCGGGTCATTGATGTGATCAACGAGACCGAGCGCGAGCGACGGGGCAACTTGCAGGATCTGGCGGAGCGTGAGGCCTTGTTGCGAGGCACCTTGGCCGCTTCGCCTCAAGGGATGTTCGTCACGGACTCGAGAGGGCAGGTGACCTTCATCAATGCTGCCCTCGAGGAGCTTCTGGGAGGTGATGAATCGCTCGATATGGATACCTGGGGTAAACGGATCCATGCTGAGGACCGTCCAGCCGTGATAGAGGCCTGGCATCAAAGCCTGGCCGGCCGCTGCGACTTCATGCGCCAGTTCCGCCTCCTGGGTGCTGAAGGTATCCCGCGCTGGCTGGACGTACATGCTGGAGCGATTCATGTCGAAGGTGAGTTCATCGGTATCGTCGGGATGGTGCGCGATATCACCCAGGACCGCCATGAAAACGCTCTGCGCCGCTGGGAGACCGAGCACGATCCGCTGACCGGACTACTCAACCGACGTGGCCTGACACGCTATCTTGAAGAAGCCCTGGTGGAGTGGCAGAAGACTGGCACGCCGACAGCGGTACTGCTCTTCGACCTCGATCACTTCAAGCCGGTCAATGACCAGGGGGGGCATGCACTAGGCGACCGCATGCTGCAGCAGGTGGCGGACGCAGTGCGCAGCGTGGTGCGAAGCAGTGATCATGCCGCTCGCCAGGGCGGGGATGAGTTTGCCGTGCTACTGAGTGGTTGTAGCCCCGATCAGGCGCTGGTTCTCGCCGAGGCACTGCGAGAGCAGATTGGGTCTTGCCCCGTGGAACAAGGGGATAAGCGCTGGTACGTGACTGCCAGCATCGGCGTGAGCCACTTCCAATCAGGTGAGGAGTCAATCAAGGCTGTTCTCGACCGCGCCGATGCTGCCAGTTACCGGGCCAAACGTGGTGGTCGTGACAGGGTGATACTTGATAGCGAAGAGCCTGCTATGACTGACCTCGACGAGTCAACGGGCAAAGTGGGCTGAAAAGTGTGTCCAGCGACGTAAATAAACCAAGCGGTACACCCTCTCCCTCACGCGAAGCCCAGGAAGACGGCCAGCGCTCTGTTGACGGCGACCATGGTGCTGTCGTCGAGGTGGCCGAAGGCCTCTCCTACCCTCTCTCGCTTCACTGTCATGGGCTGTCCACCATGATCTGGGAGCGTCGCTGCAAGCCATTGTCGGGGGTGGGCTCCACATCGAGACGGATCAGCGGGGCATCGACTCGGGTGCTGGAGAGCAGCAACACCGTCACACTGCCGGTTCCAGCAAACTGATCCGACTGGATGATGAGGGCGGGAAGCGGCTTCCCGAAGTCACCTGACAGGGCAATGGTCACCAGGTCGCCACGCCTCATGCGTCACACTCGTCGTCGTCCAGGTCCAGGAGGGCGGCATCCATGAAGTCCTGCAGATCCTGATCCCGGGCGTCGGCAGCCGCAACGGCAGCGCACTGACGGCGGGCTTCTTCGGCGAAGCCGGGTTGGCGGGTATCCGGTACCCAGATCTGGATCGGGCGCAGGCCGGCCGCTCGCAAAGCAGCACGGTGCCTTTTCACCCGGTTGTTCACGTTGTCGGTTGCCACCATGGCGAATCCTCCTTTCGTTTCATGTAACAGGGTGGCGCTCCCTTCCGTTACATGCAACGAAGGGTGTCCAGAAAACGATCGTTAGGCGGCCAAGCCGGACAGTGTCCGAGAATAAGCTTGTAGGATGGGTTTGCGGACAATAAGATAGACGGACGGATAAGCGGACAAAAGGGCGGTCCATGGCACTGATCGGCTATGCGCGGGTCTCGACGGCGGAGCAGGACTCCGCTTTGCAGACCGATGCGCTTCTCAAGGCAGGGTGCGAGCGAATCTTCGATGACACCGTCTCCGGGGCCCAGGCGGAACGCCCCGGCCTGACGGCGGCCCTGGAGTTCCTACGCGTGGGGGATGTGCTGGTCGTATGGCGACTGGATCGGCTGGGACGCTCGCTGCCGCATCTGATCGAGGTGGTCAGCACCCTGGAGGCGCGTGGTGTCGGCTTCCGGTCGCTGACCGAAGCCATCGATACCACCACGCCGGGTGGGCGGCTAATCTTCCATGTGTTCGGCGCCCTGGGGCAGTTCGAGCGCGACCTGATCCGTGATCGCACCAAGGCGGGACTGGCCGCTGCCGCCGCTCGTGGGCGCAAAGGAGGACGCAAGCCCGTCGTCACCGACGACAAGCTGAAGCGGGCGAGGGAGCACCTGGCGAATGGGCTGAACGTCCGTGAGGCCGCCGCCCGGATCAAGGTCAGCAAGACAGCCCTCTATGCCGCCTTGAAGGCCAGTCACTCCGAAGCCTCGGAGCGCCGAGCAGCCGACTCCTGACACGCTGTGTGGTGGAGGGCCTCGGGCCTGGGGTGGGAATGAAGCGACACTCGGGGCATCATGTGAGGGTGCTAATATTCAGCAAGCTTGCCCCTGCGTAGGCATTGGCACTGCGCCTCTGGCCAGAGGCGCTTCCCTGATTATTTGCCCTTGTTTGCCCCTGGTGTCGGTCCCGTCACCAGGGGCATTTTTCGTCAGGGGTCAGGCCTCTTCCCATTCCACACGGTTGCGCCCTGTCTCCTTGGCGGCGTAGAGCCCTTGGTCGGCACGCTTGATGGCCGGTTTCAGGGTGGTCTCCCCGGCACACACCAGCGTCACGCCCAGTGAGGCGGTGTAGGCCAGTGTGCCGTCTTCCGTGGCGTCCTGGCCGACCTGGGCGGGGGTGGTGGCAACCGCCTCGCGGAGGCGCTCGGCGACCTGTAGGGCCTGCTCGCGGTGGGTATCGGGCAGCAGCACGGCAAACTCTTCACCGCCCATGCGGCACAGCACATCACCATCACGCAGCACCTGGCGGGCCAGCTTGGCGAAGGCCTGCAGCACCATATCGCCCACGTCGTGGCCATAGGTATCGTTGATGCGCTTGAAGTGGTCGAGGTCGACGGCGATCAGCGACAGCGGCGCCCCGCTGCGCTCGGCGCGGGCGATCTCCATGGCGGCTTGGTCCTCCAGGGCGCGGCGGTTGCCGAGGCCGGTGAGCGGGTCGGCGAGCGCCTGTCGTTCCAATCGCTCTTCCAGCGCTTTGCGCTCGCTGAGGTCGAACACCATGGCACGGGAATACTGGAAGCCGTCGTCGGTGACCTGGGCGGTGGCCTGAATCGCCACCGGCAGACGAGTGCCATCGCGACACTGCAGCTCGCACTCGGCACTGCCCTCCTGGCCTTCCCCCAGCACTTGGCGGAAGGCGGCATCGAAGGCCGCGCGGGTCTCCGGGGTCACGAAGTCCCGGTAGCGGCGTTTCTCGATCACCTCGTCAGCGCGATAGCCCAACCACTCCAGCTCGGTGCGGTTGATCTTGATGACCCGGCCATCGCTGTCCAGGGAGTGATAGCCACAGGGGGCGTGCTCGTAGAGGTCCTGTACCTCGTTGGCATACTGGCGGGCCTCGCGAGAGAACAGCAATGCACGCTGCCGTAGCCCGCGGAGCCGGTGGTTGCTGAGGACCCAGAACAGCCCGAAGGCCACTGACAACAGGTAGACCAAGGCGATGGCCAGCGGCTGCACCGGGTTCTCCTTGAGTAGCCCCCAGAGCGTCGGGCGCAGCATCAGGATGCCGAGTCGCCAGGGTTGGGTACCCGGGTCGCTGATGATGGTGCCGGCCTGGCTGCGATAGTGCTGGGTGCGCAGATCGTGGCTGCGAAAGGCGAGCAGGTGGTTCTCCAGGGTGACGGTACCCTGGTTGCGGTCGGACATCGCGCTCCAGGCCGCTGGCCAGTGTGTGGCCACGGGCTGGCCGAAGCGCGCCTCCTGGCCGTCGGTATCGGGCAAGAGCCATCGCCCCTGGGCTCCCGCCAACAGGGCCTCGCCGCGGCTCTCGCGGGCATGCGGCAATGAGGCGGTGAGGCGTGACCAGTCGAGGGTGAACAGCAGCACGCCCAGGCGCTCGCCCTGATCACCGACGATCGGCGTGGCGATATCGATGACGGTGGTCACCGGCGTTTGCTCTGCACCGGAGGCGCCGAGGTGAGGGGAAGAGACATACAGGTCCCGCGCCTGCAGGGCCATGGCCTGAAGGAAGGCGGTCGAGGTGCCATGGTCGACCACCGGTGGCCGTGGTAGCAGCGGGACCGTAGAGGTGGCCACCCACTCACGCCCCTCAGTGTCGACCACCGCCAGGCGCGTATAGCGGCCGAAGTGCGTCAGCAGGGTATCGAACAGGGCCTCCAGCTGCTCCCAGTCGCTTTGCGCCGCCAGGCCCCATGTCGGTGTTTCGGCAGCGTCCTGACGGGACAGGAAACGTCTGAGCAGCGGGTACTCGGCGGTGGCCAGCACCTGGTTGAAGCTTTCATTCATGCCGCGCAGGAGCAGGTCGTATTCAGACGCGAGCAGGGCTTCTGCCGACCGGCGCGTACCGTCGACTCGCTCTTCCAGGTGCGAGACGACGATCGGCGTCAGGGTCAGGGTGACCAGGGATACAGGGAGCAGGACCGCCACCGTCAGGCGGGCCCAGAACGCTTTAATGATCAATGGCGGAGCCTCGAAGCAGGTCAGCCGCAATCCGTGCAGGCGAAGAGTTCACGACGTCAGGAGCAAGGCGAGGCATGCCTGCTCGCCGAGCGCGCGCAAGTATCCAGCAAAAGCCTCGTAGCGTCATCTTCGGTAGACGATATGGCTCGTGAGGCGCGTGTACCTTGCCCGTCAGGACCGGCTCGGCCACTATCCTTCCCATGGAGGGTGGTAAGTGAACCAGAGCGCACGTACCCCCAGGAGAAAGGCGGCATGGAGGCACGGTAGTGCTTAACGAATTAGCGCTGATGGAGGCGCAGCAGGACGTTCATGAACGGATCGCGAAGCAGGTGCCGCTCGAGGAGACTTTGGATGCCATTGCCCGCTGGATCGAGATCCTGTTGCCAGATGGCATCGTGGCCTTCATGCGCTTCGATTCCCGCCGTCAGACCCTGAGCCTCATCCCCAGCCAGCGCTTCTCCAGGGCCTACGAAGAGTGCCTTCAAGCGGTGCCCATCGGGCCCGATGCGGCTTCCTTCGGCAGCGCGGCCTTCTGCCGCGAGCCAGTGGTCACCGAGGACATTCGCAACGACCCGCGCTGGACGCCGTTTCGCGATGCTGCCGATCGAGAAGGGCTAAGAGCCTGCTGGTCCAATCCTGTGCTGACCGCCGAAGGTGAGTTGCTGGGCACCTTCGGCATCTACTTCCGCGAGCCAAAGCAGCCTACCGATACTGGTCGTCGGCGCATGAAGCAGGCCGCGGCGCTGGTGGCACTGGCGATCCTGCGTGACCGCGATGCCTCCAGCCACCGAGCCCTCTCCGAATGGCACCGCTCGTTGTTCGTGAACCACCCCGACGGGGTCTACGAGTTCGACCTGGAGGGTCACTTCCAGCGGGGTAATGCCGCGCTGACACGGATCACGGGGTATCCCGAAGACGCCTTGATTGGCCGGCACTTCAACGAGTTCATTGAGCCTGAGTATCGCGAGCTGACCCTGGCCGGGTTCGATATTGCCCGACAGGGCGGGTCGCACCAGTACGAAACCATGGGCACCCACCGCGATGGGCACCCCTATCGGCTGGAGATCCTCAACTTCCCGGTCTCGGTGGATGGCGAGGTGGTGGGGGTATACGGCGTCTGCCGTGACATCACCGCCCGCAAGCAGGAGGAAGAGGATCGCCTTCTACTGGAGCGAGGCATCCAGGCCACCCCCAACGGCGTGGTCATGGCCGACGCGACCCAGCCCGACATGCCCCTGGTGTATGCCAACGAGGCCTTCTATCGCCTCACTGGATACACGCCTCTGGAGGTGCTGGGCCGCAACTGCCGCTTCCTGCAGGGGCCAGACACTGACCCCGAGGCGCTTGCTGTCATTCGCCGGGCGATCATCGAGCGACAGTCCACCGAGACTACCCTGCGCAACTATCACAAGGACGGCACGCCCTTCTGGAACCACCTCTCGCTGAGCCCGGTGTTCGATGCCGACGGTGCCTGCACGCACTACATCGGCATCCAGCAGGACATCACCCGGCAGCGCGAACAGGAAGCGCAGATCGCCCACCAGGCAACCCATGACCTGCTCACCGGCCTGCCCAACCGCACCGCCTTCGATGAACACCTTCAGGCGGCCTTCGAGCGGGTTCAGGAGGATCAGGGGCTGCTGGTGGTGATGCATCTCGACCTGGACGGCTTCAAGGCTGTCAACGACGGCCTGGGCTATCACATCGGCAACCAGTTGTTGGTGGCGGTCAGCGAGCGTCTGCGTCAGGTGGTGGACGGTGACGCGAGCCTGGCTCGTATGACCGGCGACGAGTTTGCTTTGCTACTGCCTGGCCTCGACAGCCGCCAGGCCGGGGTCGAGATGGCCGAGGACGTGCTGAGTGCTCTGGCGCAGCCGTTCTTGATCGAGGACCGTGCCCTGCACATCAGTGCCAGCATCGGCATCGCCTGCAACTGTGAGAGCGTGGCGTATGCCTATGAGCTGATGCAGCGTGCCGATCTGGCGGTCGGCGATGCCAAGCAGCAGGGGCGTAATACCTGGTACTGGTATCAGGGCGACCAACATCGCGGTACCGAAGAGGCGGTGCTGTTGCGACACGATCTGCACACGGCACTGCGCCAAGATCAATTCGAGCTCTACTATCAGCCGATCGTGGAGGCGGTGAACGGACGTATCCGCGGCATGGAGGCCCTGATCCGTTGGCACCACCCCGAGCGTGGGATGATCTCGCCTGGGGTGTTCATCCCGCTGGCCGAGCAGACCGGCCAGATCATTCCCCTGGGGCGCTGGATCCTACGACGTGCCTGCCAGGACGCCGCGGCGATGCGTGCCGCAGGCGGGCTCGGGGGGCCGGTTGCCGTGAACATCTCCTCACTGCAGTTTCGCCGTGACGGCTTCCTGGCCGACGTGAAGGCGGCTTTGGACGATGCCGACTTGCCGCCCGAGCTACTGGAACTGGAGGTCACCGAGAGTGTGCTGCTTGACGGCGCCGAGCAGGCCATCACGCTGATCAACGAGCTCAAGGCGCTGGGGATCCGGGTCGCGCTGGACGACTTCGGTACCGGCTTCTCCAGCCTCAGCTACCTGCGCGACCTGCCGATCCACAAGGTCAAGCTCGATAGGGCCTTCATCCAGGACATTGCCACCAGCCGCAGCAACGCCGCCATCGTGCAAGGCATCATCACCATGGCCCATCACCTGGACCTGACGGTGGTGGCCGAAGGCATCGAGGAGCGGGAGCAGCAGCAGGACCTGATCCGCCGCAACTGCGACTTGCTGCAGGGGTTCTACTTCGCCAGGCCGATGCCGCGGGAGGCCATCATAGAGCTTACCGGGCAGCTTCCGGTACCTGTGGGGCTATGAGGTAGGTCGCGGGGCCTCTTCAGCAGTGTCCTATGGCCCTCTCTCTGGCCATCATGTAAAGAAAACCAAGGTTTTCTTGTGGTGGAATGCAACCATTCAGATGGGGGAAAGGTTTAATCCAACTATAATAGCCCCCGAGGGTTAGTCCGCTTTTGGCCGATAGCGGACCTCTTTATTCTATCATATATACAATAGTAAATGCCCCAGCCTGTTAGAAACCTCCTAGTCCTAAAGTATATGATTCTTCGATCGGCTCCCTCCGTCCCTCTCTCTGATCCTCTGCCTCTCTGGCTCTCCCTCTCGCCATTCATCATTCATTTCTTAACAGGCGCATGGTCTATGTGCTGTTTGACCTAGCATATGGCTGCGCCTATATTGTCATTTCCATGGTGTGTTTGAGTTGAACGTGATGAAGAATGATAATGAAGTTGGGTTCATTTGCTATTTCGGCGACTTGTCATCTGAAGAGGTTGAGGTAATAAATGACTATTGGTTGGTGACGGATGATGGCGGTGTAAACGGTGGCTTTGCCTACTCAGTTTCTAGAGTTTCAGAGAGGCATGGTCTGCGTGAGGGAGATATTAGAGTTATAATTAAAAAAGGTTCTGGGTTTTGTGCGCCAGGAGGTGTGGGGCTATGTGGTTCTTGTGGGGATGTGGTTTTGTTGTCAAGCAGGATGAAGTATAAAGAGGCTCTCAAGGGGAAGAGGGGGACCTGTAAAAATTGTTTGCAAGAGCAGAGAGAGAAGTTTGACGAGGAATGTGAGAAGAAGCTTGTTGAGTACTTGGAGTCATCTTTGTCAGTAGAGGGCTATGAGTATTCAGATCTTAAGTATCTGGATAAAGTGTTTCTTCTGGCAATTCTCACTATGAATTATGATGGCGATGGACCTTTGAAGCTCGGGGCTGGTGGGTTTGGCTGGTCTGGCTTTAAGAGTATAGATGCTGAAGCTCTCAACTCTTTGGTTGCTAGGAAGGCCGTCAGGCGCGTCGAGCCAATGGGAGACGAGGCTGTAACGGCATATGCTCGCTTAAGAGGCGGGAGTGCCGAAAAGAAATCTTTGCTCTCCAATGCAGGGCTCAGGGGTATTCCTCAGCCAGGTTTCTATATTAACTTGCCTGATGGTTTATATGATATCAGTGACTTTATGCAGGCAGTAAACGGTGATGTGGTCGAAGGATGTGTAACAATTGATGATATTGAAGATATTAGGCGTCTAGTAAATGATGTTCGGGTTGAGAAGCTTTATGCTGTTGTTGGGTATCTGGGGATGAGCTATAGGTTGAAAATAAATCATAACATCAAACTGGATGCTGTTCTTAGACATATTGCTGTTACATATCCGCTGGATAAAGCTTACTATACTATGATCAGGATGGTGAAAGATGTAATTGAATATATGCATGTAGAGTATGTCAATAGCTTTGCTGCTGAGCATTTGTTCACCAGGTTTCTTGAGAGCTACCTGTCTAAAGTTAAAACCAGAGGTTGGGAGCTAAAAATTGCCAGATCCTTGCCTCAAGAAGTTACGAGTTCAAACTTGGAGGCTATGGTTACTGCCATATTTCTAGAGGGGGCTTTGAGCTGGGATGAGCTGTCGGCAACAGAGGTCGCAGAGCGGTGGGTATCGAAGCTGCACGTTGCGGAGGCGCATGGGTAAATAGTACCTCTAATTAGTATTGATACTATTTTTTAATCATTAAAAAACAAAGGCTTGAAGTTTATAGTATGTCATTTGAGGTTCTTTCTGGCAGTCGGCGTTCTCGCTGCGATCGCCCAGGGCGGCGGCCTCGCCGACCTTGGTCGAGAGGGCGGGGCGCTTGACCCGCGACAGGTGGTCGAGGATGCCGCGCAGGCGATCGGCGCCCTCGGCGGTGATCAGGTTGCTCTTGGGTTCCTGGCGCGGGTCCTTGGCGGGATCGCGCCAGCGGGTCATGTTGCGGCCTTTCATCGTCGGCGCCCTCCTGTGGGATGCGAAGCAAAGGCTTCCATTGTGAGGCGAGGAGGCAGTCGAGGCCAGATTGGCGATTGATTCAAACGTTCGTTACATTTTCATGGCGTCATCCGGACAACCACAATCACAACGCATGAGGAAAGCGCCATGTCCACACGCCGCCTGCCGTCTCTCGTTCTCGGAATGGGGCTCGTGTTCGCCCCGTTGCTCCAGGCCCAAGCTCAGGCCCCGCAGGACGAGCTGTTCTCGCTGCGCAGCCGCTGGGAGCACACCACCACCGCGATGCCGGAGGCGCGTCGCGTCGATGCCCTCGCGTCCCTCGCCGCGGAGGCGAAGACGCTGGCCGAGTCTCACCCCGAGAGCACGGAGGCGAGCGTCTGGCGCGGCATCATCCTGGCCTCCCTGGCCCGGGAGAGCGGTGGCCTCGACGCCCTGGGGGCGGCCAAGGAGGCGCGCCGGGTGCTGGAATCGGCCCTCGAGCGGGACCCTCGAGGGCTCCAGGGCTCGGCCTACGTGACCCTGGGGGCGCTCTATGATCGTGCTCCGGGCTGGCCGGTGGCCTTCGGCGACGAGGAGACCGCCGAGCGGATGTTCCGCCGCGCCGAGGCCATCCGCCCCGACGGCATCGACGTCCACCTCTACTACGCCGCCTTCCTCGAGGACGAGGGGCGGGACGCCGAGGCGCTGGCGCATGCCCGGCGGGCGGCCGAAGGGGTGGCTCGCCAGGGGCGCGAGGCCTCCGATGCGGCGCTGCGCGACGAGGCCAGGGCCATGGTCGCTCGACTCGAGGAGTAGGCGGGCGCCTATCGGCATGAAGGGCGAGGCGAGCGGTGAGCTTGGCAGGATTCCGTCGCACCGGGATAATGGGCGCTTTCGCGATCACCGGAGAGTTCATGTCGGAACAGGATCCACAGCACGCCGCCGATGCGCTCGATGCCGCGCCCTTCGATGCCGGCGACGTGGAGATGATCGAGCGGCGCTGCCTGCATCAGGGCTTCTTCCGCCTCGAGGAGATGCACCTGCGCCACCGCCTGTTCGAGGGCGGCTGGAGCGCGCCGGTCACGCGCGAGGTGCATCGCCGGCATGACGCCGTGGGCGTGCTGCTCTACGATGTGGAACGGGACGCCGTGGCGCTGGTGGAGCAGTTTCGCGCCGGCGCCCTGGACGATCCGGCCTCGCCCTGGAAGCTCGAGGTCGTGGCGGGGCTGGTCGAGCACGGCGAGAGCCGCGCCGACGTCGCCCGCCGCGAGGCCGAGGAAGAGGCCGGCTGCCCGGTGGGCGAGCTGATCGAGCTGCATACCTACTACCCCAGCCCGGGGGCCTGCGACGAGCGGGTCACGCTGTTCTGCGGGCTGATCGACAGCCAGGGCCTGGGCGGCATTCACGGCCTCGACGAGGAGCACGAGGACATCCGCGTGCACGTGATGCCCTTCCCCCGGGCCTGGGAACTCATGCTGGCCGGAAGACTCGACAATGCCATGTGCCTGATCGCCTTCCACTGGCTGGCGGCGGAGCGGGCCTCATTGCGAGCGAGGAGGTAGCGTGTCGAGAAACGCCTATGTGACTGACCTGAAGACCCTGCAGGGCGAGTGCACCGCCAACTACGTGCGGCTGACCCGTCTGCTGGGCGACATGGAGGTCGGCGAGACTCGCGAGGTGGAGCTGGTCAGCCATGGGCGCCGCGTCGGCGCGCTGTGCCTGGAGCTCCTCGAGCGAGCGCCCTACACCAGCATCGTGCGGGTGTCCCAGCGCGGGGTGCTAGACGGCGTGCTCGAGGCGCCGCGCATGCGCGTGCACCTCTACCACGACGTGCGCATGGCCGAGGTCAACGACTTCCAGCGTCAGCGCCACTTCGACGGCCGCTATCGCTATCCCAACGCGCGCATGCACCAGCCCGACGAGAAGTTGCAGCTCAACCGCTTCCTCGGCGAATGGCTCGATCACGGCCTGGCCCACGGCCATTCCATGGACCTGCCCGAACTGCCGTGACGCGCCGCACGACCCCGGAAACACCCAGGCCCCGACACAGGGCCGTCATCGAGGATGCCCCGGCCCGATGCGACTGATCCAGATCACCGACTGCCACCTGCACGCCGACCCTGCCGCCCGCTGCCGCACCGGCCTGCCGCATCGCCAGCTCGAACGCGTGGTGGCCGCCGCCGCCGGCCTGCGGCCCGACATGGTGCTGCTGACCGGCGACATCAGCGAGGACCGCACCGCCGCCTCCTACGCCGAGGCCGAGCGCCTGCTGGCGCCGCTCGACTGCCCCTGGTTCTGGCTGCCCGGCAACCACGACGACCCCGGGCTGATGGCCGACTGCCGGCCCTTCCTCGATGCCGTGGACCTGGACGCGCGCCGCCTGCTGCTGCTCGACACCCAGCGCATCGGCCAGGAGGCCGGCGAACTCGGCGAGGCCCGGCTGGCGGCCTTCGCCGCCCGGCTCGCCGAGGACGACCGGCCGACGCTCGTGCTCATGCACCATCCGCCGGTGGCGGTGGGCTCCGCCTGGATGGACGCGCTCGGCCTGGCCGACGCCGCGGCCTTCTGGGACGTCGTGGCCGACCACGCGCACGTCGAGGCGGTGCTCTGCGGACACATCCATCAGGCCTTCGCCGGCCGCGGCCCGGAGGCCGCCGGCGGCGTGCCCGTCTACGGCTGTCCCTCGACCAGCGATCAGTTCCTGCCCGGCGCCGAGGACTTCGCCGTCGACGAGGCCTCGCGCCCCGGCTTCCGGGTCGTCGACCTGAGTCGCGGCGCGTTCGCGACCTGGGTGGAGCGCGTCGAACTCTGAGCGTTCGTCGAGCCCGACTGGCGATAGCGCTTTTGTGTCTAAAAAGATAGATATTAATTCTTTTACGTTATTATCGCCCTCGGGGTACCCTCTGGCGCATGATCCTTTTTCCGCCCACGTCATGCGAGGTAGCCGGGCCATGAACAGTCTTCATGCACCGACACGCGATAGTGCCGTCACGGCCGAGGGCAGCAGTGCCGCTGCGGGCCTGACGCCGCGGCGGCTGACGCATCTGCAGCAGCTGGAAGCCGAGTCCATCCACATCATCCGCGAGGTGGCCGCCGAGTTCGCCAACCCGGTGATGCTCTACTCCATCGGCAAGGACTCCTCGGTGATGCTGCACCTGGCGCGCAAGGCCTTCTATCCCGGGCCGCCGCCGTTCCCGCTGATGCACGTTAACACCACCTGGAAGTTCCGCGAGATGATCGAGTTCCGCGACCGCATGGCCGCGGAATCCGGCATGGAGCTGATCGAGCACATCAACCAGGAAGGCGTCGAGGCGGGCATCAACCCCTTCGATCACGGCTCCAGCGGCTACACCGACGTGATGAAGACCCAGTCGCTCAAGCAGGCGCTGGACAAGTACGGCTTCGATGCCGCCTTCGGCGGCGCGCGCCGCGACGAAGAGGCCAGCCGCGCCAAGGAGCGGGTGTTCTCCTTCCGCGACAAGCACCACCGCTGGGACCCCAAGAACCAGCGCCCCGAGCTGTGGAACCTGTACAACGCTCGCATCAACAAGGGCGAGTCGATCCGCGCCTTCCCGCTCTCCAACTGGACCGAGCTGGACATCTGGCAGTACATCTATCTCGAAAACATCGACATCGTGCCGCTGTACTTCTCCGCGCCGCGTCCGGTGGTCGAGCGCGACGGCATGCAGATCATGGTCGACGATGACCGCCTGCCGCTCGAGGAGGGCGAGGTGCCGGAAGAGAAGTGGGTGCGTTTCCGCACGCTCGGCTGCTACCCGCTGACCGGCGCGGTGGAATCCACCGCCACCACGCTGCCCGAGATCATCCAGGAGATGCTGCTGACCCGCACCAGCGAGCGCAGCGGCCGCGCCATCGACCACGACCAGGCCGGCTCGATGGAGAAGAAGAAGCGCGAGGGGTATTTCTAAACATGTCACATCAGTCCGAACTCATCGCCGACAACATCGAGCAGTACCTGCACGAGCACGAGAACAAGGACCTGCTGCGCTTCATCACCTGCGGCAGCGTCGACGACGGCAAGTCGACCCTGATCGGCCGGCTGCTGCACGATTCCAAGATGATCTTCGACGATCAGCTGGCGGCCATCACCCAGGCCTCGAAGAAGAGCGGCACCACCGGTGAAGAGGTGGATCTGGCGCTGCTGGTCGACGGCCTGCAGTCCGAGCGGGAGCAGGGCATCACCATCGACGTGGCCTATCGGTTCTTCTCCACCGACAAGCGCAAGTTCATCATCGCCGACACCCCGGGCCACGAGCAGTACACCCGCAACATGGCCACCGGGGCGTCCACCGCCGGCCTGGCGGTGATCCTGATCGACGCCCGCTACGGCGTGCAGACCCAGACCAAGCGCCACAGCTTCATCGCCGACCTGGTGGGCATCCGCCACCTGGTGATCGCGGTCAACAAGATGGACCTGGTCGAGTACAGCCAGGCGCGCTTCGACGAGATCGTCGCCGAGTACCGCGCCTTCGCCGAGCAGCTGGGCGCCGACGACATTCGCTTCGTGCCGCTGTCCGCGCTCAAGGGCGACAACGTCGTCAACAAGAGCGAGTCCATGGAGTGGTACGACGGCCCGGCGCTGCTCGAGCTGCTCGAGAGCGTCGAGGTCCGCGCCGATCACAACCTCACCGACCTGCGCCTGCCGGTGCAGTACGTGAACCGCCCGAACCTGGACTTCCGCGGCTACGCCGGCACCCTGGAGGCGGGCGTGCTGCGCCCCGGCCAGGCGGTCAAGGTGCTGCCGTCCGGCAAGACCTCCACGGTCGAGCGCATCGTCACCTTCGACGGCGATCTGGACGACGCCTACCCGGGTCAGGCGATCACCGTGACCCTCGAGGACGAGATCGATATCTCCCGCGGCGACTGGATCGTGGCCGCCGATGCCGAGGTGACCGAGGCCGCGGCCTTCGACGCCGACATCGTGTGGATGAGCGAGCAGGCCCTCGAGCCGGGCCGCCAGGTCGACATCCGCCTCGCCGGCCGTTCGGTGGCGGGCAGCGTCGACACCATCCACTACCAGGTCGACGTCAACACCCTGGAGCAGCATCAGGCCGAGCGCCTGGAGCTCAACGCCATCGCCCGCTGCCGCGTGGCGCTGACCGGCGAAGTGCCGATCGACAGCTACGACCGCAGCCCGGGCACCGGCAGCTTCATCGTCATCGACCGGCTGTCCAACATCACCGTGGGCGCGGGCATGATCCGCGGCGCGGCCGAGGCCGGCGGCGTGGCCGAGGGCGAGGTCGACTGGGCCGGCTTCGAGGTCGAGCTCAACGCCCTGGTGCGCAAGTACTTCCCGCACTGGGAGGCCAAGGACATCAGCCAGCTGCTCGGCCGCTGATGCCCTGATCCGCCCTGCGGATAACACGAGGCCCCGTCGCGCAAGCGACGGGGCCTCGTTGTTTCCGGGGGCTTTATGGGGTCAGACCCCGGCCAAGCCTGAAGAATGACCGCCGGGGCAGCGGAAGGCGGGTATCAGCGTGGCCGGTTGGCGACCAGCACCGCGCGGCGCGGCGCCGGATGGCCCTCGCGGGTCCTGGTCGGATCGTCGGGGTCGAGGAAGTCGGCCAGCGACTGGAAGGTCATCCACTCGGTGGCGCGCTGCTCGTCCAGCGAGGTGTCGGCCTCGTCGACCACCCGCACGTTGTCGAAGCCGGCGCGCTCGAGCCAGCCGCACAGCGCGGCGGAGGAGGGCAGGAAGTAGACGTTGGGCATGGCGGCGTAGCGCTCGCCCGGCAGCAGCACCGTGGTGGCGTCGCCCTCGACCACCAGGGTCTCCAGCACCAGCTCGCCGCCGGGGCGCAGCGCGGCCTTGAGCTGGGCCAGATGCTCCAGCGGCGAGGGGCGGTGGTAGAGCACGCCCATCGAGAACACGGTGTCGAAGAAGGCCAGCTCCTCCGGCACGTCCTCGATGCCCACCGGCAGGAAGTGCACCGCGCCGCCGTCGGCATCGCCGACGAAGTGGCGCACCGCCTGGAACTGCCAGTAGAAGCGCGGCGAGGGGTCGATCACCAGCACGAAGCCGGCGCCGTCGCCGGCCATGCGCCAGGCGTGATAGCCGTTGCCGCCGCCCACGTCGAGCACCCGCCGGCCGGCCAGCGGCGCCAGGTGCGGCGCCACCCGCTGCCATTTCCAGTCGGAGCGCCATTCGGTGTCGATGGTCACCCCGCCGAGCCTGTACGGCCCCTTGCGCCACGGCGCCAGCACGCGCAGCAGGCTCTCGCTCTGGCGGCGGCGCGAGGCATCGAGGTCGGCGTCCACCGTGACGTGGTCGGCATCGAGGCGCACCTCGCGGCCCTCCGGCAGCGGCGGCAGCTTGGCCACCGCCTTCTCCCAGGCCGGCAGGTCGCCGAAGCGCGAGCGGTCGAGGCCGCGGGCCAGCTGCCCGGGCAGCCGGGCCAGCCAGGTATCGAGCCCCTGGTCGAGGAAGGCCCGATAGAGCGGGCGATGGGCGTTGGGAATCGGCACGTCAGTCTTCCTTGAAGGCGATCAGCGAGGCGAAGTTCAGGTACTGGAACCACACCAGCGAGCGCGAGAAGCCGGCGCGGGCCAGCCGCTCCTTGTGCGCGTCCAGGGTGTCCGGCACCAGCACGTTCTCCAGCGCGGTGCGCTTCTGGCTGATCTCCAGGTCGCTGTAGCCGTTGGCGCGCTTGAAGTCGTGGTAGCGCTCCACCAGCCAGGCGTTCTCCTGCTCGTCGGCGGCCTTGATCTTCTCCGAGAGCACCAGCACGCCGCCGGGCTCCAGGGCCTCATAGAGCCTCGCGATCACGGCGTCGCGATCCTCCGGCGCCAGGAACTGCAGGGTGAAGTTGAGCAGGATCATCCCCGACGGCGCGTAGTCGAGGGCGCGGATGTCGCCCTCGATCACCGTCAGGTCGTGGTCCGGGCTCTCGGTGGAAAGCGTCTCGCGGGCGCGCTCGACCATGGCCGGGGACAGGTCGACCCCGGTATAGCGGAAGGCCGCCGGCGGCAGCTGGCCGGCCAGGGCGAGCCCGGAGGCGCCCAGCGAGCAGCCCAGGTCATAGACGTGGCCGCCGTGGCGCAGGTGGCGCCGGGCCAGCGGGCCGAGCATGGCCAGTATCTGGCCATAGCCCGGCACCGAACGCCGGATCATGTCGGGGAAGCAGGAGACCACCCGCTCGTCGAACGAAAAGCGCGCCACCCGGTCCAGGGGTGTGGAAAAGATGGCGTCACGGTAAGATGCGTCACTCATATCGCAGGGATTCATGGGCTGGAAGCCCGACATTCTACTCCCCTGTTGTCGGCTACACGACAGGATGTCCAGGAGAAATTCCATGAGCCATACCCCCATCGATCAGCAGAGGGCCTGGTGTGCCCTCGCCGAGCATGCCGCCGGCATGGGGCGCCGGCACCTGCGCGATCTTTTCGTCGAGCAGCCGAGCCGCTACGAGACCTTCGGTCGCAGCGCCGCGGGGCTGACCCTCGACCTCTCCAAGCAGCGCTGGACCGACCAGACCCTCGAGCTGCTGCTCGACCTGGCCCGCGAGGCCGACGTGCCCGAGGCGATCCGCGGCCTGCTGGCCGGCGAGCGCGTCAACCGCAGCGAGGACCGCCCGGCGCTGCACACCGCGCTGCGCCTGCCCGCCGACGCCCGCCTCGAGGTCGAGGGCCAGGACCTGGTCGCCTCGGTCCACGCCACCCTGGATCGCATGGAGGCCATGGTCGAGCGCTTCCACAACGGCCAGTGGCGCGGCGCCACCGGCAAGCCGATCCGCGACGTGGTCAACCTCGGGGTCGGCGGCTCCGATCTGGGGCCGCTGATGGTCACCCACGCCCTGGCCGACTATCGTCCCGATGTCGAGCAGCGCATCGATGTCCACTTCGCCTCGACCATGGACGGCTCCCAGCTGGCCGACTATCTGGCGCGGCTGAATCCCGAGACCACGCTGTTCGTGCTGTCGTCGAAGTCCTTCACCACCATCGACACCCTGTCCAATGCGCGCACCGCGCGAGACTGGCTCAAGGCGCGGCTGCTGGGCAGCGGCCAGGAGGGCGTCGACGAGGCGCTGCTGATGCGCCAGCACTTCATCGGCGTCTCGGCCAGCCCCGAGAAGATGAGCGAGTGGGGCATCGCCGACGATCACCAGCTGGAGTTCTGGGAGTGGGTCGGCGGCCGCTACTCGCTGTGGGGCGCCATCGGCCTGCCCATCGCGCTGGTGGTCGGCATGGAGCACTTCCGCGGCCTGCTGGCCGGCGCCCACGAGATGGACCGCCACTTCCGCGAGGCGGAGCTTGCCGACAACCTGCCGGTGCTGCTGGCGCTGGCCGGCATCTGGAACGTCAACTTCCTCGACATCCGCGCCCACTCCATCCTGCCCTACGACGGCCGGCTCGAGTATTTCGCCGCCTACCTCGAGCAGCTGGAGATGGAGTCCAACGGCAAGTCGGTGACCCACGACGGCGAGAGCGTGAGCTACTCCACCTGCCCGGTGCTGTGGGGCCAGCTCGGGCCCAACGCCCAGCACGCCTTCTATCAGCTGCTGCATCAGGGCACCCAGGCCGTGGAGTGCGACTTCATCGCGCCCAAGGTGCGCTACGACGACGTGCCGGACCCGGCCACCCGCGACCACCTGATGGGCCAGCACCGGCTGACGCTCGCCAACTGCTTCGCCCAGTCCCGGGCGCTGATGCTCGGCGACGCCGCCGTGGCCGACGACGAGGACGGCCCGCGCCCGGGCCACCGTCGCTATCGCGGCAACCAGCCCTCCAGCACCCTGCTGCTGGATCGCCTCACGCCCCAGACCCTGGGGGCGCTGGTGGCGCTCTACGAGCACAAGGTGTTCGTGCAGGCGACGATCTGGGACATCAATCCCTTCGACCAGTGGGGCGTGGAGCTGGGCAAGACCATGGCCGGCGAGACCCAGCGCATCCTCCAGCACGAGGCCGGCCTCGAGGGCATGGACGACTCCACCCGCGGCCTGATCGAGGCGGTATGGGCGGCCGAGCCCCAGGCGGACGCGTGAGCGTCATGGCGGCCGTTCCTCGTGCCGGGCTGGCCATTTATACAGGGGTTCGGGTATGCTGAGCGCCGCTCTGCCGCGCGTGCCGGCCAGCGGCGTGCTCTACCTGCACGGCTTCAACAGCGGCGCCGCCTCGCCCAAGGCGGCGCTGATGCGCGAGGCCTGCGAGGCGCTAGGATTGCCCTGCGCCGCGCCGGACCTGCCGCATCGCCCCGAGCGGGCCCTGGAAGAGGCCGAGGCCCGGCTCGGTGAGCTGGGCGACCGCCCGCTGGTGGTCGGCAGCTCGATGGGGGGCTTCCTGGCCACCGTGCTCGCCGAGCGCCACGACCTGCCGGCGGCGCTGATCAACCCGGCGGTGGCGCCGGCGCGGCTGGTCGAGGCCTGGATCGGCGAGGTCTTCGTCAATCCCTACCACGGCCAGCGCTTCACGGTGGGCATCGCCCATCGGCAGGCGCTGGAGACGCTGGCGCCCGAGCGGGTCACGCCGGCACGCTACCTGCTGCTGCTGGGCACCGCCGACGAGACCCTGGACGCCCGCGACGCCTTCGCGCTCTATCGCGGCGCCCGGACGATCCTCGAACCCGGCGGCGATCACGGCTTCTCGACGCTGGCCGACTACCTGCCGGCGATCTTCGCCCAGGGCGGCCATGCCCTGGAAGCCGGGCGGGTGGCGCCCCGCGGCTGAGCGCGCGGATTCGAACATGCATAGGACACAGACGACGCCATGACCCAATACAGTGCCAGCTCGATCGAGGTGCTCGCCGGGCTCGAACCGGTGCGCAAGCGCCCCGGCATGTACACCGACACCGCGCGCCCCAACCATCTGGTGCAGGAGGTCATCGACAACAGCGTCGACGAGGCGCTGGCCGGCCACGCCGGCAAGATCGGCGTGCGGCTGTTCGAGGACGGCGGCGTCGAGGTCAGCGACGACGGGCGCGGCATGCCCATCGACATCCACCCGGAGCACGGCGTCTCCGGCATCGAGCTGATCATGACCAAGCTCCACGCCGGCGGGAAGTTCTCCAACTCGAGCTACCGCTTCTCGGGCGGCCTGCACGGGGTCGGCGTCTCGGTGGTCAACGCGCTGTCCAAGCGCCTCGAGGTCGAGGTGATCAAGGGCGGGGAGCGCCACGGCATGGCCTTCGAGCACGGCGAGCTGGCCTCGCCGCTGGAGGTGATCGGCAGCGCCGCCAAGCGCGCCACCGGCACCATCCTGCGCTTCTGGCCGGAGGCCAGCTACTTCGACTCGCCACGGCTGTCGCTGTCGCGGCTCAAGCACCTGCTGCGCGCCAAGGCGGTGCTGTGCCCGGGGCTCGAGGTCTCGCTGACCGAGCCCGACGGCACCCAGAGCGTGTGGCAGTTCGAGGACGGCCTGCGCGACTACCTGGCCCAGGCCACCGACGGCTATGAGGTGCTGCCGGCCTCGCCCTTCGTCGGCCACTTCGCCGACGAGGAGCACGGCGTCGACTGGGCCGTGCAGTGGCTGCCGGAGGGCGGCGAGCCGCTGCTCGAGAGCTACGTCAACCTGATCCCCACGCCCCAGGGCGGCACCCACGTCAACGGCCTGCGCGCCGGGCTGCTCGAGGCGCTGCGCGAGTTCTGCGACTACCGCAGCCTGTTGCCGCGCGGCGTCAAGCTGACCGCCGAGGACCTGTGGGAGCGGGTCTCCTTCGTGCTCTCGGTGAAGATGCTCGACCCGCAGTTCGCCGGCCAGACCAAGGAGCGGCTCTCGTCCCGCGCGGTGGCCGGCTTCGTCTCCGGGGTGGTCAAGGACGCCTTCTCGCTGTGGCTCAACCACCACGTCGACCAGGCCGAGGCGCTGGCCGAGCTGGTCATCAGCGCCGCCCAGCGGCGCCAGAAGAGCGCCAAGAAGGTGGCGCGCAAGAAGGTCACCTCCGGCCCCGCGCTGCCCGGCAAGCTGGCCGACTGCTCGGGGCAGGACCCGGCGGCCAGCGAGCTGTTCCTGGTCGAGGGCGACTCGGCCGGCGGCAGCGCCAAGCAGGCCCGCGACCGCGATACCCAGGCCATCCTGCCGCTGCGCGGCAAGATCCTGAACACCTGGGAGGTGGAGGCCCACGACATCTACGGCTCCCAGGAGGTCCACGACATCGCCGTGGCGATCGGCATGGACCCGGGCAGCGACGACCTCGGCAAGCTGCGCTATCACAAGATCTGCATCCTCGCCGACGCCGACTCCGACGGCCTGCACATCGCCACGCTGCTGTGCGCGCTGTTCGTGCGCCACTTCCCGGCGCTGGTCGACGCCGGCCACGTCTTCGTCGCCATGCCGCCGCTGTACCGCATCGACCTGGGCAAGGAGGTGTTCTACGCCCTGGACGAGAGCGAGAAGGCCGCGATCTTGAAGCGCCTGGAGGGCAAGCGCGGCACGCCCAACGTGCAGCGCTTCAAGGGCCTCGGCGAGATGAGCCCGCTGCAGCTGCGCGAGACCACCATGGCCGCCGATACCCGTCGCCTGGTGCAGCTGACCCGCGAGGAGGGCGACGGCACCCTCGAGATGATGGACATGCTGCTGGCCCGCAAGCGCGCCTCCGACCGCAAGAGCTGGCTTGAGGATTACGGCAACCTCGCCGACATAGACGTCTAGCCGCCGAGCGACAAGCGCCAAGGAGAGCGGCGCTGAGGCAGGTCTGAGCGAGGCTCCTTTTTCAGGGAGGAAAAGGGGAGCGCCCAGGGGCGGGTTTACCGCGTCCTCGCGAAGGCCTGGCGACAGCACAGCCGCGATAAGCGGCCACCGGTGCCGATACGTTTTCAGTACGATTCCACGATCGTGAATAGGGTCGAATTGCCATGACCATGGATATCCAGGTGGCGGAGGGCGACGTCGAGCGCCTGTCCCTCCGCGAGTACACCGAGAAGGCGTACCTCGACTACTCGATGTACGTCATCCTCGACCGGGCGTTGCCGCACATCGGCGACGGCATGAAGCCGGTCCAGCGGCGCATCGTCTACGCCATGCGCGAGCTGTCGCTGAACGCCAACGCCAAGTACAAGAAGTCGGCGCGTACCGTCGGCGACGTGCTCGGCAAGTTCCACCCCCACGGCGACAGCGCCTGCTACGAGGCCATGGTGCTGATGGCGCAGCCGTTCAGCTATCGCTATCCGCTGGTGGACGGCCAAGGCAACTGGGGCAGCCCCGACGATCCCAAGTCCTTCGCCGCCATGCGCTACACCGAGGCGCGGCTGTCCAAGTTCAGCGAGACCCTGCTCAGCGAGCTGGGGCAGGGCACCGTGGACTGGACCGCCAACTTCGACGGCACCATGCAGGAGCCGGTGGTGCTGCCTTCGCGGCTGCCCCACGTGCTGCTCAACGGCGGCACCGGCATCGCCGTGGGCATGGCCACCGACATCCCCCCGCACAACGTGGGCGAGGTGGTCGAGGCCACCTGCCACCTGCTGCGCCATCCCGAGGCCACCACCGTCGACCTGATGGAGCGCCTGCCGGGGCCGGACTTCCCCACCGCCGCCGAGGTCATCACCCCGCATCGCGAGCTGCGCAAGATCTACGAGAGCGGCCGCGGCTCGGTGAAGATGCGCGCTCGCTACGGCCTGGAGGAGGGCAGCGTGGTGATCTCCGCGCTGCCCTACCAGGTCAGCGGCGCCAAGGTGCTCGAGCAGATCGCCGCCCAGATGCAGGCCAAGAAGCTGCCCATGGTGGCCGACCTGCGCGACGAGTCGACCCACGAGGAGCCCACCCGGCTGGTCATCGAGCCGCGCTCCAACCGGGTCGATATCGAGGCGCTGATGGCGCACCTGTTCGCCACCACCGATCTCGAGAAGAACGTGCGCGTCAACATGAACGTGATCGGCCTCGACGGCCGGCCGCGGGTCATGCCGCTGCCGGACCTGCTCGGCGAGTGGCTGCGCTTCCGCCGCAGCACCGTGCGCCGGCGCCTCGAGCATCGGCTGGGCAAGGTCCAGGACCGCCTGCATATCCTCGAGGGCCTGCTCACGGCCTACCTCAACATCGACGAGGTGATCCGCATCATCCGCGAGGAGGACGAGCCCAAGGCCGCGCTGATCGAGGCCTTCGGGCTCAGCGAGCGCCAGGCCGAGGCGATCCTCGAGCTGCGCCTGCGCCACCTGGCCAAGCTCGAGGAGATGAAGATCCGCGGCGAGCAGGACGACCTCGAGGCCGAGCGCGCCCGCCTGGAGGAGCTGCTCGGCTCCGAGGCCGCGCTGACCGACCTGATCGAGGAGGAGCTGCGCCAGGCCGCCACCGACTACGGCGACGCGCGTCGCTCGCCGCTGGTCGAGCGCGAGGAGGCCAAGGCGCTGTCCGAGGTCGAGCTGCTCGGCGCCGACCCGATCACGGTGGTGCTCTCCGAGAAGGGCTGGATCCGCGCCGCCAAGGGCCACGAGATCGACCCCGAGGGGCTCTCCTACAAGGCCGGCGACCGCTTCCACCTGGCCGCCCGCGGCAAGACCAACCAGCCACTGGTGCTGCTCGACGACACCGGCCGCGCCTATACGCTGACCGCCCACAACCTGCCCAGCGCGCGCAGCCAGGGCGAGCCGGTCACCGGGCGCGTCAACGTGGCCGCCGGCGCCCACATGGCCGGGGTGCTGCTGGCGCCGCCGACCACCCGCTACCTGCTGGCCACCGACGGCGGCTACGGCTTCGTCGCCCGCCTCGAGGGGCTGACTGGCAAGAACAAGGCCGGCAAGGCGGTGCTCAGCGTGCCCCAGGGCTGCAACGTGATCGCGCCGCGGTCGATTCCGGAGGGCGAGGGCGTCAGCGTGGCGGCGGTCTCCAACGAGGGGCGGCTGCTGGTGTTCCCGCTCGAGCAGCTGCCGGAGCTGGCCAAGGGCAAGGGCAACAAGATGCTCGACATCCCCGGGGCCCGGGCCGCGCGGCGCGAGGAGTTCCTGCGCGACCTGACGCTGCTGGCGCCCGGCGAGGCGCTGGTGGTGCATGCCGGCAAGCGCAAGCTGACGCTCAAGGCCGACGATCTCGACTACTATCGAGGCGAGCGTGGCCGGCGCGGCAGCAAGCTGCCCCGGGGCCTGCAGAAGGTCGACCGGCTCGAGACAGAAGAAAAGAAATAGGGCGGAGGGGCGAGCCCGCGCCTTCGGCCTCGAAGGCAGCGAGGCTCGCCCGGCCGACCGGCTGCACAAGCATCGAGGATGACATGACGAGACGACTCCTGATCCGCGCCACCGGCGCCGCCCAGGCCGGCCAGCTGGCCGGCCTGGGCCGTGCCCTGGCCCAGAGCGGCGCGCGGCTGCTGGACATCAACCAGAGCGTGACCTTCGGCATCGTGTCGCTGGAGGCCCTGGTGGGGCTCGACCACGACAGCGACCTGGAGGGCGCGCTGTCCGCCGCCGGCGATCGGCTGGGGCTCGATGTCCAGGCGATCCAGATCGGCGCCGAGGACTATCACCGCTGGAGCGTGCAGGCCAGCCAGCCGCGGCTGATCCTGACCCTGCTGGCGCCGCATCTGCCGGCCGGCATCCTGGCCGAGGTCGGCGCGCTGACCGCCGAGCAGGGCCTGACGGTGGAGCTGATCCACCGGCTCTCCGGCCGCGAGCCGCTGGACGGCGGCGTGCCCGGCGAGCATGACGCTATCCAGGGCGCCTGCGTGGAGTGCTGGCTGCGCGGCGACAACGTCGACCTCGAGGCCCTGCGCGAGAAGGCGCTGGCGCTGGGCGCGGCCCACGGCGTCGACATCGCCCTGCAGGAGGACTCCATCTGGCGCCGCCACCGTCGCCTGGTGTGCTTCGACATGGATTCGACCCTGATCCAGGCCGAGGTGATCGACGAGCTGGCGCGCCGTCACGGCGTCTATGACGAGGTGGCCGAGGTCACCGAGCGGGCCATGCGCGGCGAGCTGGACTTCCAGCAGAGCTTCCGCGAGCGCATGGCGAAGCTCCGCGGCCTCGACGAGTCGGTGCTGGCCGAGATCGCCGAGGAACTGCCGCTGATGGACGGCCTGGAGCGGCTGATGCGCCAGCTCAAGCGGCTCGGCTATCGCACCGCGATCCTGTCCGGCGGCTTCACCTACTTCGCTCACTACTTGCAGGAGCGCCTCGGCTTCGACGAGGTCCACGCCAACGAGCTGGTGATCGAGGACGGCAAGGTCACCGGCGAGGTGCGCGAGCCGATCGTCGACGCCGACCGCAAGGCCGAGCTGCTGTGCCGGATCGCCGAGCGCGAGGGGCTGTCCATGGAGCAGACCATCGCCGTGGGCGACGGCGCCAACGATCTGAAGATGCTGGCCGCGGCCGGCCTCGGCATCGCCTTCCGGGCCAAGCCGCTGGTGCGCCAGCAGGCCCGGCACTCGCTCTCGACCCTGGGGCTGGACGCGGTGCTCTACCTGATCGGCTATCGCCAGGGCGACCTGGAGGAAGGACGCGGTGAGCGCTGATCTGCTGACCTGGCGCGACCGCTTCGAGCGGCTGCGCGCCAACAAGGTGTTCGAGACGCTGGTGATCGCCATCATCATCGTCTCGGCGCTGCTGATCGGCGCCAAGACCTACGAGCAGTCCAGCCACATCCAGCACTGGCTGCTGGCGCTGGACACGGCGGTGACGGTGTTCTTCCTGGTGGAGATCCTGATCCGCATGGGCGCCGAGCGGCGGCTGCGGGACTTCTTCAGGAAGGGCTGGAACGTCTTCGACTTCCTGATCGTCACTGCCAGCCTGATCCCGCTCGACGAGTCGGAGATGGTGCTGCTGGCGCGGCTGCTGCGCATCTTCCGGGTGCTGCGCCTGGTGTCGATGATCCCCGAGCTGCGGGTGCTGCTGGCGGCGCTGGTCAAGTCGATCCCGCGCATGGGCTACGTGGCGCTGCTGATGTTCATCATCTTCTACATCTACGCCGCCATCGGCAGCTTCCTGTTCGCCGAGGTCGACGATTTCCTGTGGGGCAACATCGCCACGGCCATGCTGACGCTGTTCCGCATCGCCACCTTCGAGGACTGGACCGACGTGATGTACGCCACCCAGGAGCTGCATGCCTGGAGCTGGCTGTACTACCTGACGTTCATCTTCCTCACCGCCTTCATCTTCCTCAACATGATGATCGGCATCGTGCTCGACGTGATGCAGAAGGAGAGCGCCGAGATGGCGCTGGAGAACGGCGAGGGCGAGACGGCGGAGCTCCAGGCCCTGCGCGCCGACGTGCACCAGATGCGCGACCAGCTGACCCGCATGGAGGGCCTGCTGCAGGCCGGCGAGGCGCGCGAGCTTGACAAGCGACCCCCAGGCTGATTTTCTAGGGGCCATGAACATGACATCGTACAGCCTCGTCCTCGACCTACGACTACTAGCCCGCCGCTGAGCGCGCCGGGCGATGCCGTCTGCATCGCCCTTTTGTCCAGGTCGAATTCGAGGTTGTCACATGTCCCGCACCGCTACTGTCATTCCCATGAACATTGCCCCTGTCTGTGTCGTACGCGCCGCCCGACCGGTCCGTGGGGTCGCGATGGTCATGAGCGAACACCTCGACGACGCCCCGTCTGCCCTCCGGCAGGCGGGGCGTCGCCGTTTCTGAATCCGATAAACGCCCGGGAGAACGCCGCCATGATGCTCGATAACCCCTCCGCCAAGTACCGTCCCTTCGTGGCCGTCGACCTGCCCGACCGCCAGTGGCCGAGCCAGCGCATCGAGACGCCGCCCCAGTGGTGCGCCGTCGACCTGCGTGACGGCAACCAGGCGCTGATCGATCCCATGGACCAAGAGCGCAAGCAGCGCTTCTTCGACCTGCTGGTGAAGATCGGCTTCAAGCAGATCGAGGTGGGCTTCCCCTCGGCCTCCCAGACCGACTTCGACTTCGTGCGCTCGCTGATCGAAGAGGACAAGGTGCCGGATGACGTCACCATCCAGGTGCTCACCCAGGCGCGCCCGCACCTGATCGACCGCACCTTCGAGGCGCTCAAGGGCGCCAAGAACGCCATCGTTCACGTCTACAACGCCACCGATCCGGTGTTCCGCCGCGTGGTGTTCAACGTCAGCAAGCCCGAGTGCATCCAGATCGCGGTGGACGCCACCACCCGCATCCGCGAGCACATGGCGGCGGCCCCGGAGACCCACTGGACCTTCCAGTACTCGCCGGAGCTGTTCTCGACCACCGAGATGGACTTCGCGGTGGAGATCGTCGATGCCGTGGAGGCCACCTATGGCGGCAGCGTCGAGAAGCCGATGATCGTCAACCTGCCGGCCACCGTGGAGTGCGCCACGCCCAACAACTACGCCGACCAGGTGGAGTGGTTCTGCCGCCACGTTGCCCATCGCGATCACCTGATCGTCAGCGTGCACCCGCACAACGACCGCGGCACCGGCGTGGCCGCCGCCGAGCTGACGGTGATGGCCGGCGCCGACCGCGTCGAGGGCTGCCTGTTCGGCAACGGCGAGCGTACCGGCAACGTCGACCTCGTCACCCTGGCCATGAACCTCTACACCCAGGGCGTGCACCCGGGCCTCGACTTCTCCAACATCACGCCGATCATGCGCGAGGTGGAGTACTGCAACCAGCTGCCGGTGCACCCGCGTCATCCCTACGTCGGCGACCTGGTGTTCACCGCCTTCTCCGGCTCCCACCAGGACGCCATCAAGAAGGGCATGGCCGAGCGCCGCGAGAACCCGGAGGCCGTCTGGGCGGTGCCCTACCTGCCGATCGACCCGCTCGACGTGGGCCGCAGCTACGAGGCGGTGATCCGCGTCAACAGCCAGTCCGGCAAGGGCGGCGTCTCCTACCTGCTCGAGCAGGAGCACGGCATCGAGCTGCCGCGCCGCCTGTCGATCGAGTTCAGCCAGGTGGTGCAGGAAGTGGCCGACCGGCTGGGCAAGGAGATCACCTCCGAGATGATCTACCAGGCCTTCGTCGACGAGTACCTCGAGCAGCGCGAGCCCTTCGCCCTGATCAGCCACCGCATGTCCTCCGAGCCGGACAGCCCCACCGTGACCCTCGAGGCCACCGTCGAGGAAGGCGGCGAGCGTCGCGTCATCCAGAGCCAGGGCAACGGGCCGCTGGCGGCCTTCATCAAGGCGCTGGCCGGCGAGGGCCATGACGTCGAGATCATCGACTATCACGAGCACTCCCGCGGCCAGGGCGCCGACGCCGAGGCGATCGCCTACGTGGAGGTGCGCGTCAACGGCGAGGCGGTGTTCGGCGTCGGCACCGACGAGAGCATCACCAGCGCCTCGATCAAGGGCGTGCTGAGCGCGATCAACCGCAAGCACTCCACCGAGGAGCCGGCGGCCAACGTGACCGCCGAAACGCTGGCCTGATCGCCCCCGGCTCGCCGAGCCGGCCTCGCGCCATCGTCCACCCCGTCGAGTTCGCTCGGCGGGGTGTTTTCGTGGTGTCCCGTCGGCGCGATCAGGCCGAGGCGCTCGCACCGGCCCGGCATTCGCTCGGCGTGAGGCCGAACTCTCGCTTGAAGGCAGTCGCGAAGTTGGGGGCGCGGGTATAGCCGGCCAGTGCGGCGGCCGCCTCGACGCTGGCGCCCTCGCGGATCAGGGCATCGCGGGCCAGCGTCAGGTGATGGCGGCGCAGGAAGCGTCCGAGGGATTCGCCCTGCTGGGCGCGGAAGCGGCGCTGAAGGTTGCTCAGGCTCATGCCCAGTCGCCGGGCCAGGTCGTCCTGGGTGGCGCCCCGGGCCTGGCCGTCGTCGACCATCGCCATCAGCCGTGCCAGGCGGCGGTCGACGGGGGCGCTGTGCGATGCCTCGAGCCGCTCGGGAAGCGGCATCGTCGGGCGCGCCACGGCCAGCGCCTCGCCGGCCATCGCCATGGCCAAGCCACTCAGCTGAAGGTGATGGGCGGCATCGTCTCGCGCCAGCCGTTCCGGCGCGAACAGCTGTGCCGCCAGGGTCAGCAGGCCCGGTGACGGTGTCCAGTGACGCAGTCGCGGCATGTCGTCGGGGGCGGCATCGAGGATGTCGCCCTGACCGTGACGCGCCAGCCAGTGCGGCGACAGGCCGAGGGTCAGGGTGCGCTCGAAGCCGCCGGCCCGGCCGAGGCGGGCGAAGGTCGTGGCCCGGGGCAGGCTGACCACCACGCCGGTGGCGTTCGCCTCGGGGCCCAGGTGGACCTCATCGGCGCCATAGCGCACCCGGGCCGCGCCATCGATCACCAGGGCGATCTTGAGGCCGGCCGGCAGTTCCGCCCGGCTGGTGAGGCCGAAGCGATCCCGGACCTCGGCCAGTCGCAGGCGCATGCCCGGCTGCAGCTCGGCGACGCGCATATGGCCGTCGAGCAGGGCGGTGCGACGATCCCAGTCCGGGGCGTCGAGCCGCTGGTGGCGGACCAGCGGCGCGGACAGATCGCGCAGCTGCCTGGCGTCGATGCCGTGATCGAAGGCGGTCTCTCCCATGGGGTCTCTCTCGTCGACAGCGGCCGGGCGCATCGCCGAAGCGCCGGTTCGCGGTGTTTGCAAAGCCATTCGCCCGAGGCGCAAAGGCGACGGGCGGGGGTCGCTGACATAATGCCCTTCCGCCGCTAGTGTAACGCATTCTCATTTGAGAATGGCGCCGCGCGGCTCGAAGGCACGACAAGGGAACGTGACATGATCATACGAGAAGGCGACACCTTCCGCTCCACGGCGCTGCTGGGCGGTACGCTGGCCCTGATGGGATTTGCCCAGACCGCGCTGGCTCAGTCGATCGAGGATGCCGCGCGCCTCGACACCATCACGGTCGAGGGCAACCGGCTCTACGAGATGCTGCCCTCCGAGACGACCGGCGGCTATGGCATCGATGCCGCCACCGTCGGCACCAAGACGCCGGCCGCACTGCGCGATATTCCGCAGTCGGTGAGCGTGGTGACGCGCGACGCCATCGAGGACCAGGGCTTCGCCACCCTGGACGAACTGGGGCGACGCACGCCGGGCATGCGGGTGCTCTCCAACGACAACGGCCGTTCGTCGATCTATGCCCGCGGCTACGAATACGACGAGTACAACATCGATGGCCTGCCGGCCCCGATGTCGAGCATCACCGGCTCGGTGCCGTCGCTGGCGGCCTTCGACCGGGTCGAGATCATGCGCGGCCCCTCGGGGCTGTTCAACAGCACCAGCGAGATGGGTGGCATCGTCAACCTGGTGCGCAAGCGCCCGACCCGCGAGTTCCAGGGACACGTCACCGGCAGCGTCGGAACCGATGATCGACGGGGCGCCCAGGTCGATGTGGCGGGACCGGTCGATGCCGCCGGGCGCATCCGCGGCCGGCTGGTCGTCGATCACACCGAGCACGCCCGTTTCGTCGACCAGAACGACAACGATCAGGATGATCTCTATGCGGCGCTGGACATCGATCTCGACGAGGCGACCACCCTGGGGCTCGGCTTCCTGCACAATCGCAAGGACATCGTGGTCAACAACGGCCAGCCGGTGGGCAGCGACGGCGAGCTCCTGTACGGCGATCGCTCGGACTTCTACGGTGCCGACTGGAACGATTTCGAGAGCCGCTCCGACGACTGGATCGCCGAGCTGACCCATCGCTTCGAGGGGGGCGGCGTCGGGCGCCTCGCCGCGCGCTACGCCGACCGCGAAGCCGACTACAACTACGCCTTCGGCGGCAGCGCCCTCGACGAGAACGGCACGCTGAGCGTGGCCGGCGCCGCCGGCAGGGTCGAGCAGCAGGCGCTGTCGCTGGATGCCAGCTACAGCCAGCCGTTCTCGGCCTTCGGCAGCGTCAGCGAGTTCGTGGTCGGCAGCGACCACAAGCGCTACGACACCGAGACCCAGACGGGGCGCGCGCGCAGCATGACGTCCTCCTCCGTCACCCTCGAGGGGCTCAACGATCTGGCCTACGTCGACGTGCTCGACGCCGCGCGGGCCGGCCAGAGCGGCTACAGCTACGGCGACACCGAGACCACCCTCGAAGAGAGCGGTCTCTACGGCAAGCTGACCCTGCGCCCCGTGGCATCGCTGGCGCTGATCGCCGGCGGGCGGCTGAGCCACTACGACGTCGAGCTGACGGATCACGTGGCGGACGACCGCCAGAGCCGCAGCGACGAGGAATTCACGCCCTATGCCGGCCTGGTCTACGACCTCGACGCCAGCCACTCGGTCTATGCCAGCTACTCACAGGTGTTCAAGCCGCAGACTTCCAGCGATGCCGATGGCGATCTGCTCGAACCGCGCGAGGGCGAACAGTTCGAGGTCGGCATCAAGGGCAGCTATCTCGGCGGTGCGCTGAACGCCCGGGTCAGCGCCTTCCGGCTAGAGGATGAGAATCGGGCGGCCACGCCGGACGATCCCGGCGCCGACTATGTGGTCGGGGTGGGCAAGATGCGCATCCAGGGCGCCGAGTTCGAGGTGACGGGCAGTCTGACCGAGCAATGGGACCTGATCGCCGGCTACACCTATCTGGATACCGAGGTGCAGCAGGCCTCCACCACCCGTGACGACGGGGTCTTCCTGCTGATGCCCCACAGCGTCGTCAACCTGTGGACCCAGTACGGCTTCGAGGGTGGCGCGCTGGACGGCCTGAGCCTCGGCGGGGGAGTCACCGCGATGAGCGACTTCGCCTCCAGCAGCGGCGTCGAGGCGCCGGGCTATGCGGTGGTCGACGCCATGGTCGGCTACGACTTCGGCGCCAACCTGAGCGGCCAGCTCAACGTCCACAACCTGCTGGACCGCGATTACTACAATCGCGTCGGCGGGGTGAGCACCTTCAACATGGCCGGGGCGCCCGCCAGCGTCGTCGCCTCGCTGCGCTATGACTTCTGAGTCGTTCGACGCCGGGCACCACGGCATGCCGTGGTGCCCGTCTCCCCTGCGAGCGGCCCTGTCAACGGGGCTACTGGCGCTGTGCTGGGCGGTGGCGAGCATGGCCCAGGGGGCGACGCCACCCGGCGTGACGCTGCCGGGGTCGCGCGAGTTCACCCTGGCCTCGGCCGAGACCGGTGGCGACTACCTGATCCAGGTGTCGCTGCCCGACGCGCCGCCGCCGGCGGGCGGCTACCCGGTGCTCTACCTGCTCGACGGCAACGCGCGGCTGCCGCTGGTGCAGGCCGCGCGCGACACCCTGACCCGGCGGGGCCCGAATGGCGACGGCAGCCCATGGCTGATCGTCGCCATCGGCTATCCCGACACCCGGCGCTTCGACCTCGAGCGCCGCGCCCTCGACTACACCCCGGCGGTAGCGGGGCGTGACGAGGCCGACGACAGGCACGGCGGGGCGGATGCCTTCCTGGACTTCATCGAGTCGCGGCTCAAGCCGGAGATCGCCTCGCGTTTCCCGGTCGATACCGCACGCGAGGCGCTGTTCGGACACTCCTACGGCGGGCTGCTGACGGTGCATGCGCTGATGACGCGTCCGACCCGCTTTGCGCGCTATATCGCCATCAGCCCGTCGCTGTGGTGGTACGGCGAGGCACCGCTGGCGCATCTGGCGGCCCTCGGCGCGTCGGAGCGCGAGGACGGCGAGGCGCCGCGGGTGATGCTCGGCGTCGGCGGGGACGAGCAGACGCCGGGCGACGGCGATCTCGGCACGCCGCGGGCCGAGCGGCTGCGCGAGCGGGCCATGATCGACAACGCCCGGCGTCTCGCCGACTGGCTGGCCGTGCATCGGCCGGGCTGGCGCGTCGGGTTCTCGGTGTTTCCGGGCGAGGATCATGGCAGCGTGATGTGGCCGGCGACCCGGGCGGCGCTGGCCTTCCTGCACTCGCCCTGATCGCCGCCGGGCTTACAGCGGCGTCTTGCTGGCCTCGCCCGGCACCTCGCGGACCAGCGTCGGCATCAGGAAGCCGGGCAGGTGCCGGCGCAGCTCGGCGACCAGCGCCCGGGCCGCCTCGTCGCTCACGTCGAAGTGGGCGGCGCCGGCCACCGGGTCCAGCACGTGCAGGTAGTAGGGCAGGACGCCGGCCTCGAACAGCCGCTCGGAGAGCTCGGCCAGCGACGCGACGTCGTCGTTGACCCCTCGCAGCAGCACGCTCTGGTTGAGCAGGGTCACGCCCGCGGCCTGCAGCCGTTGGCAGGCCTCGACCACCGCCTCGTCGATTTCCCGGGCGTGGTTGATGTGCAGCACCATGACCTTCTGCAGCCGCGTGCCGCCGAGCCAGTCGAGCAGGGCGCCGTCGATGCGGTCGGGGATCACCACCGGCAGCCGGGTGTGGATCCGCAGCCGCCGGAGGTGCGGGATGGCCTCCAGCCGTTCGACCAGCCAGGAAAGCTGGCGGTCGCTGGCCGCCAGCGGGTCGCCGCCGGAGAGAATCGCCTCAACGATGGAGGCATCGTCGCGCAGGTAGGACAGCGTCTCCTCCCACTGGGCCCGCGAGGGCGCGTTCTCTTCATACGGGAAGTGGCGGCGGAAGCAGTAGCGGCAGTTCACCGCGCAGGCGGGGCTCGCGATCAACAGCACCCGGCCGGCGTACTTGTGGATCAGCCCGCGCTTCTGGGTATGCTCGGCCTCCTCGAGCGGGTCGGCGACGAAACCGGGCGCGGCCTCGGCCTCCTCGCCGAGCGGCAGCACCTGGCGCAGCAGCGGGTCGCTTGGATCGCCGGGTCGGATGCGGGCGAGATAGGCCTCCGGCACACGCACCTCGAACAGCGCATGGCCGGCCTCGGCGCCGGACACCCACTCGGGGGCGAGGCCCAGGCGGCGGCACAGGGCGTGCGGGTCGCGGATCGCGCCGGCCAGCTGCGCCTGCCAGGCGCCGGGCGCCGGCGTGGCGGGCCGGCACTGCAAAGGAATCGGGCTTCGGGTTATCATGCGGGGCACACTTCGAGGCGGCCGAGGGCTTGCCCCTCGGCCACTGTCATTTGCTTGCTCGCGTCCGCGGCTTCGGCCACCGACGCGCTGGAATATGGAACGATCATCATGGCGAACTATTCTACCAACGAATTCAAGGGCGGTCTGAAGGTCATGCTGGATGGCGACCCCTGCGCCATCCTCGAGAACGACTACGTCAAGCCGGGCAAGGGCCAGGCCTTCAACCGCGTCAAGCTGCGCAACCTGATGACCGGCCGCGTCTGGGAACGCACCTTCAAGTCCGGCGAGTCCCTGGAAGGGGCCGACGTGCTCGAGCTGGACATGGAGTATGTCTACACCGACGGCGACATGTGGCACTTCATGAAGACCGACGGCTCCTTCGAACAGTACGCCGTCGAGAAGAAGGCGCTCGGCGAGACCGACAAGTGGCTCAAGGAGCAGGTGGTCTACACCGTGACCCTGTGGAACGACAACGCCATCGCCGTGACCCCGCCGAACTTCATCGAGCTCGAGGTCACCGAGACCGACCCCGGCCTCAAGGGCGACACCGCCCAGGGCGGCTCCAAGCCGGCGACCCTGTCCTCCGGTGCCGTGGTGCGCGTGCCGCTGTTCATCAACCAGGGCGAGGTGCTGAAGGTCGATACGCGCTCCGGTGAGTATGTCTCCCGCGCCTGACGCCTGAAGTGATGCACTGAGCGGCGGCGAGGGCAGGCCGGTGCGGAGATCCTATGCCATGGATGGCATCGGTAGCGCCCAGGGAGGGGTTCACAGCGCCTCCGCAAAGGCCTGCCCTCGGGAAAGCCGCGTTGCCGGTGGATCGCTCAAGTAACAAGGTGTTCTACAAAGGCCCCTACGCCGGGGCCTTTGTCGTTTGTGGAGAAAGATCGATGACCATTGATTGGCGGCCCACCGCCGAGATCGCGACGCTGCGCGAGCGGGCGCGGCTGATGGCCGAGGTGCGGGCCTTCTTCGCCGAGCGCGAGGTGTGGGAGGTGGAAACGCCGGTGCTCGGCCACGGCGGCAGCACCGACGTGCACCTGGCCTCACTGTGCTGCGAGGCGGTGACGCCGGCCGGTCGCGAGCGGCTGTGGCTGCAGACCTCGCCGGAATTCCACATGAAGCGGCTGCTGGCCGCCGGCAGCGGAGCGATCTTCCAGATCGCCCGCAGCTTCCGCGACGGCGAGGTGGGCGGGCGCCACAACCTCGAGTTCAGCATGCTGGAGTGGTACCGCCCGGGCCTCGACCTGGACGGCCTGATCGCCGAGACCGATGCGCTGATCCGCCGGGTGCTGCCGTCCGATCCCGGCCCGCTGCGCCGTCGCCGCTATCGTGAGCTGTTTCGCGAACACCTCAGGCTCGATCCCTTCCACGAACCGCTCGATGCCCTGCGCCGCCGGGCCGCCGAGACCGGCGGGCTCGACATGGCCACGGCCTCGCGCGACGACTGCCTCGACCTGTTGATCAGCCTGTCCATCGAGCCGCACCTGGGCCGCGATGGCATCGACGTGGTGGTGGACTACCCGGCCAGCCAGGCGGCGCTGGCGCGTCGACATCGCGATCCGGAGGACGGCGAGTGGGTCGCCTCGCGCTTCGAGGTCTACCGGCACGGCCTCGAGCTCGCCAACGGCTACGACGAGCTCACCGACGCCGCGGAGCAGCGCGCCCGCTTCGAGGATGACAACGCCGCCCGCCGCGCCGCCGGCCTGGCCGAGGTCGACGTCGACGAGCGCCTGCTGGCCGCGCTGGAGGCCGGCATGCCGGCGGGCAGCGGCGTGGCCCTGGGGCTCGATCGCCTGTTCCAGCTGGCGCAGGGCAGGGCGAGCGTGGCCGAGGTGATGGCCTTCGCCACGCCAAGGGCCTGAGTGGATCCGACGGAGCCTGAGAAGGCCAGGCAACTTCTTGCCCGCTGGGCAACTTCTTGCTCGATCCGGGCAAGATCTTGCCTAACCATAGTGAGTCTGGCGCGGCGATTTTTTCATAACAGACTGATTTTAAATGGGTGTGTGTGTTGTGGCCCCAGACATGCTCCTTATAGACGTCCATCGGACATCGTCATTCATCGTCAAGGAGCAGACACATGCCTACGCCGTGTTATATCAGCATCGAAGGCCAGACCCAGGGCAACATCACCGCCGGTGCCTTCACCCCCGAGTCCGTCGGCAACATCTACGTCGAGGGCCACGAGGACCAGATGCTGGTGCAGGAATTCAAGCACATCGTCACCGTGCCGACCGACCCGCAGTCCGGCCAGCCCGCCGGCCAGCGCGCCCACAAGCCGTTCATCTTCACCGTGGCCCTGAACAAGGCCGTGCCGCTGATGTACAACGCCCTGGCCTCCGGCGAGATGCTGCCGAACGTCGAGCTGAAGTGGTACCGCACCTCCGTCGAGGGCAAGCAGGAGCACTTCTTCACCACCTCGCTGACCGACGCCACCATCGTCGACATCAACCTGCGCATGCCCCACGCCCAGGATTCCAACAGCTCCGAGTTCACCCAGCTGATGGACGTGTCCCTGGCCTATCGCAAGATCGACTGGGAACACACCGTCGCCGGCACCTCCGGTTCCGACGACTGGCGCGCCCCGATCGAGGCCTGATCGCCTCGCGCCCTGCGGTGCCTCAGCCCATGCTCGCGCCGGCGGGCACCGTCTTCGTCGCCAGGGCCTCGGCCCTGGCGGCGGCATGTCTCAGCGCTGGTCGTTCTCGTCCGTCAGGCGAGCCCTGAGCCATGCCGCCGCCGACTTGTGTCGGCGCCGCACTCGCGTAACCTAGCCCTTTCGCCGGCCCTTCGCGGCCGGTGACCCAAGGAACGGACACGGCCTCCAGGAGGGATGCCATGACCCAGGCCAATGGACTGCAGTTCACCCTCAGCCTCGCGGGGGCCGATGAGGCCGACCTGGCCGTCGTCGACTTCACCCATGAAGAGGCGCTCTCGTCGCCCTTCCACCTGCGGGTGCGCTTCGCCAGCCGGGCCGCCGACCTCTCGTCGACATCGCTGCTCGACCGCCCGGCGAGCCTGACCGTGTGGCAGGACGGCGTGGCCCAGCGCCGGGTCCACGGCATCGTGGCCGAGTTCGGCCGCGGCGACCGCGGCCATCGCCGCAGCTTCTACGAGGTGGTGATCCGCCCCTCGCTGTGGCGGCTCTCGCTGCGCCAGAACTCGCGCATCTTCCAGCGCGTCTCGCCGCTGACCATCCTCAACACCCTGTGCGAGGAGCGTGGCCTGACCGACGTGGCCTTCGCGCTGACCCGCGAGCCCGCCGAGCGCGAGTACTGCGTGCAGTACCGCGAGACCGACCTCGAGTTCCTCGAGCGCCTGGCCGCCGAGGAAGGACTGTTCTATTTCCACCAGTTTCTGGAACCGAGTGGCGAGGATGCCGACCTCGGCGCCCACCGGCTGGTGTTCGCCGACGATCCCCAGGTGCTCACCGGCCTCGGCGAGCGCCGCTATCATCACCGCGCCGGCGGCACGCCGCCCCAGCGTCACCTGCGGCGGCTGACCCAGACCGCCCGGGTGCGCCCGGCTCGGGCCCAGCTCAAGGACTACTCGTTCAAGCAGCCGGCCTATTCACAGTTACATCAGGCTCAGCTGCACGATCGGGAAGCCGCGGGGCTGGACGCCCTCTCGCAGCGGACGGACTACGAACACTACGACTACCCGGGCCGCTACAAGGCCGACGCCTCGGGCCGGGCCTTCACCCGCCACCGGCTCGAGCACCTGCGCCACGACGCCCTGACCCTCGACGGCGAGAGCGACCTGCCCGAACTCACCCCGGGCGCGCGCTTCACCCTGGCCGACCACGACGTGGCCGAGTTCAACCGCGGCTGGCAGGTCATCAAGGTGGTCCACCAGGGCGAGCAGCCTCAGGCCCTCGAGGAAGATGCCGTGCAGGCGCAAGGCCTGCGGGGCCAAGGTGGGAAGACGGGCTCGGAAGCCATGACGCGGTATCACAACACCCTGAGCCTGACCCCGGACGACACCGCCTGGCGCCCCGAACCCCGGCCCAAGCCGCGGGTCGACGGCCCCCAGGTGGCCTTCGTGGTTGGCCCCGAGGGCGAGGAGATCCACTGCGACGAGCACGGCCGGGTGCGCTGCCAGTTCCCCTGGGACCGCTACGCCGAGCCCAACGAGACCGCCAGCGCCTGGCTGCGCGTGAGCCAGGACTGGGCCGGCGGCGGCTACGGCATGATGGCGATCCCGCGTATCGGCCACGAGGTGATCGTCTCCTTCCTGGAGGGCGACCCGGACCAGCCGCTGATCACCGGGCGCACCTACCACGCGGTCAACACGCCGCCGTATTCGCTGCCGGAGCACAAGACGCGCACCGTGCTGCGCACCCAGACCCACCAGGGCGAGGGCTTCAACGAGCTGCGCTTCGAGGACCAGCACGACCAGGAACAGATCTGGTGGCACGCCCAGAAGGACCTGGAACTGCTGACCGAGAACGACCGCACCGAGGAGATCCGCCGCGACAGCCACCTGGCCGTGAAGCGCGACCGCATCACCGAGATCGACCGCGACGACCACCACACCGTGCACGGCGAGCGGCGCACCCGGGTCGACGGCGACGATCATCTCAGCGTGGGCCAGACCCGCCACGAGAAGATCGGCCGCGCCCAGCTGGTCGAGGCCGGCAGCGAGGTGCATCACAAGGCCGGCATGAAGGTGGTGGTCGAGGCCGGCGCCGAGATCACCCTCAAGGCCGGCGGCAGCTTCGTGAAGCTCGACCCCAGCGGGGTGACCATCGTCGGCCCGAGCGTGAAGATCAACTCCGGCGGCAGCCCCGGCAGCGGCACCGGGCAGAGCGCCCAGGCGCCGATCCTGCCGGGGGAGGCGACGGAGGAGACGCATGAGGCGATCGAAGCGCCCCGTCAGGAAGCCGTCCTGAGACAGGAGATGGCCACGGCACAGCTCTGCACGCCGTCGAACAACGGGCAGGGAAGCGGCCAAGCATGAGCGCATGGTCGGTGACTCGGCCGTCTGTGCCCGGTGAGCGGGGAGGTGAACGCCTCTTCGTGCTGCTGGACGGCGTCGCCATGGAGCCGGTGGAGCGCTGGCTCTACGAGACGCATCCTACGCCGGTCTATGAGCCACTCTATCTCGATACGCCTCTGGCCGAATGTCGGACGCTATCGCCGTGCTTGGTCGAGCTGGAGGCGGGTAGCCCGGTGTTCGAGCGCTTTATCGAGGAAGAGGCCGAGAACGAAGCGGGCTGGCTGATGACGGCGGGCGAGGCCTTGGAGGTCGTGGCCGATCATCTGCGTAGGCTGCTGATCGTGGAGCACCCCTGGCAAGGTGAGCAGACGTTACGGGTGGCGTCCCCCGAGGTCATGCGCTATTTGCTCGAGGCGGAGGCCGCTCCGGAGGCCAGTTCGCTTCTGGGGCCCATCGAACGCCTGTGGCTACCTGAGATGCAGGGAACAGATCTGAACTGGCACCACCTCGAGAGTGATAGCGAGCGGCATCGTGACGAGTCGCCTGGGCGCTTCCAATTGACAGAGGCACATTGCGCGTCGCTTTCGCGTATCGCCTGGCGTCGATTCCGTGGCGAGCTTGCAGAGCATTTACAGGCCCATTTCGCCAAGGGGCCCTGGCTACCCACCTTTGACGGCGCAGGCCAGGCAGCGAGCGAGGTGATCGAGTTGACGGCGGCACTTGGTTTTCATGGACGGCGCGCGCATTTCTATCTGGCTAACATCCTCGGGGCCCACGGTCGATCGGCGCTGCAAGAAGAGACCATGCCCGAGTTATCCAGATGCCTGAAGGTGGCAGACGGACGTCCGCCGATGGAGCGCCTCAAGTCGGCGGTGGACCTCGCACAGGCCCGGCTGAACAAGGAGAGGTCAGCATGAGCATCGACATGGAAGCCGCCAATCTGGTGGCCGAAAACCAGAGCGATAACGATCCCGGCCAGGAGGCCGGGCAGTGTCCGCTACAAAAACCGGACCTGCAGCTGGTGCCGGTACGCTATGCCCTGGTGGAGCCCGAGCAGGAGGTGTCCCTGCCGGGGGTATCACCCCCCATCCAGGGAGACTTCCGTCCCAACGGCATTCGACCCGCCAGGCAAGGGTGGCTCTACCTGATTCACAGCATCGCCCCCGACGAGTTGCAGGCCTTCGAGGTCATGCCGGATGGCAGCGGGGACCCGATCATTCTCGAACGCCGCGGCAGCATCAAGGTGTTCTACAGCCAGGTGGAACTGGAGGAGAAACGGGCGGCTCTCCTGCTGGCGAAGCCGGAGGTGCAGGATGAGGTGATGCTGACGGTCAACATCGGTGGCTACTGCCCGGGCAACGGCACCGACCATCTGTTGCCACCCGATAAGTTAGGTGAGGTGCTGGCAGATGACCTGGGCGAGCGAACCGTGTCCGAAGAACGTCTGGATTATGGCCAGTATCAGTGGACGGCGAGCTCGGGCTGGCAGACGGCGCAGGCGGCCACCATCACGGGAAATATCCAGGCCGAGTATCGTGAAGACAGTGCCTGCCTAATCGTCGAGGATGTGGTGGCCCGTGCCAATGATCTGCTTGGCGCCTGGACACTGGTCGCCGGTCAGGAGGCCGAGTGGCTGGACGAGGAGCCCGAGAAACATTTTGCCGCCCGGGCCATCGATGGCTTCATGCAGCTCGACTTGAATCCCATGATCGCGCGTGCCGGTCAGGGCGAGATTCCCGAATGGCTGGGAGGGGCTGACGATTCTGACAGGGAGCAGCTCCGGCAACTGATGGAGCTGCAGAACCAGTATGATGAGAAGCACTCGGAGGATCTGGCCAATAGTGGCGGGCATCCGGGCTTTCGGTCCCGCGAACAGCAGGCGCTGGAAGCGGAGGTGAATAGCGTCAGCACCGATCTCGCCGAGCGACTGGGTACCGACGCCGAAGCGGTCCGCGACTTCGCTCGCGAGACCCATGACGATTACTTTGAGCGCGTCTTTGGCAGTCAGGAGGGCGATCGCTTTCTGGCTCAGCAAGGCATTGAGGACGTCATCCGCCTCGGCGAGATGCAGTCGTTTCTTACCAATGCTGACCATTTGCAAGGTGAGTGGCGAGCCGACAAGGAGAAGGTCGGTGGGGACATAAAGACGTTGCTGCCCCGTTGGCACCAGTACGCCAGCCTGCTCGATGGTGAGGATGATACCCAGGCTATCCTGCGCAGCAGTCTCGAACATCGGGTGTTCACGACCCTGGAGGCCTGCGGTCAGCAGGACTTCCTGAACCAGCACTATTTCGATGAGGTCACGGTGGCGCACCGCCTGCATGTGACCCCCTTGGCCGGCTTCATCAATGCCGCGGCGGCCAACTGGAAGAATGCCCAGGGCTCCCTGATGGCGCTGATGTCGGCGGAGGCCGCGCCGGGTACGCATGCGCAATGGCGAGAACGCGTCGATCAACAGGATCAATTACGCCTGCAGAACCTCGATGGCCTTGGCGAAGAGGCACGAGCGACCGTCGTAACCGAGTTGACGGCCAAGGAAAGAGTGATGGGGCGCTCCCTGATGGCGAGCGTACTGGACGAGACCGAGTCACTGAATCTCGAGGAGCGTTTCACCGCCCTGTTCGATCGCACCTCCAATGGGATACGCCATCAGCTCTATACACGCCTTTCCGCCTACCAGCTGGGTTGGCAAATCCCCGAACAGGCCGTTCTCGAGCGCCTCAATGGCCTGCTACAGCGCGCCGAACGCCTGGCGGGCGAGGTGGAAAGCGCGAGTCGTATCGAGCGGACGCTGGAACGCCAGCGGAAGCAGCTTCCCAAACGGGCCTATGATTCGCGAGTTCGTCAGGCGCGAGCGGACGTTCGTCAGCAGCGTCAGGCGCTGGCTGATGTACTCGATGAGCTGGCCGACGCCACTTACCCCCTCGATGAAGCGGGCAATCAGGCCTTTAAAGTATCCGGGCTCAGCGAGCAGGCATCTCGTGCAGCGTTAAATGAACGTAGCCAGGTCCGGAAGGCGCTGCAGCAGCAAAGTACTAGGGATGCTCTATTTCGCAATGAGCAGGGGGATATCGCCCCGAGCCGTGCCGTGCCGGTGGGAGTCAGCGGCCTGATGTTGGTATTAAATGTCTGGTTGTTTGGCGGGGCCATTCAGCAGTTGAGCATGTCCGTGCGAACGAATGAACAAAAGGGGGAGGCGGCGCTGAGCGTTCTCTCCGGTGCATTCGGGACGATTGGTGCCACGGCTAGTGTGTTAGAGATCTTCCATGATACTCGCTATCGACGCCTATATGAGGGTCGCTCCTTCCAGAGTGCCGTCCAGCAGGCGGCCGGTAGCCTGGATCATCTGGACGATTGGGCCCGATTGACCAACCGCGCGATGATTGGCGTGGCGGGGTTCTCAGTCTTTGCGGCAGGCTTCGATATTGGTCGTCAAGTCTTAAAGCTGGATCGTGCGAGCACGGATCGTCAGCGTCTGGCGGCCGGTATCGCTTTGGCGGGGGATATCGCCGTGGCAGGTGGAACCCTGCCGATCTTTGCGGCGGGGCTGATCGGGCAGTTCAAGGGCGCCTCTGCCACTGCTCTGCGCCTGTCCTTGTTGCGCCTGGCGGTGCCGCTGAACTGGGTCGCCGCCGTCGGCGTCGTGCTGGTCGTCGTCGGCGAGTTGCTCTACGAGTACTACTCCCTCTCGCCGCTGCAGCAGTGGTGCCAGAAAAGCGTCTGGGGAAACGAGCCGGAGGGCTGGAACCTCCAGGCGCATCATCAGCATCTCGCCGAGGTGCATGGCAAGCCGGTGCTTTGGCGCCGCGGCGAACAGCTACCACGCATGAGTGCCATGCCGGCAGGACCGCAACACCCGGCGAGTTCCCTGAATTTGCGTCTCAACCTGCCGGGAGTTGAGGTGCCTAATGCGGATAACCTCCTGGTAGGCCTCTGGGGGATATCGCGCGGTGGCCAGCAGGAGCTTCACGAGGATCTGATGGCCCACGCCGGGCTTACCCAGGAAGAGGGCAACTGTCGGTTGGATTATGCCCTGGACCCCGAGCGCGTCGGTGACTGGAATACCCTGATACTGGTGGTGCGTATTACCTCCCAGGGGGCGTCGTCACCTACCTCGACTGTGGCCTTCCAAGTCTTCAGTCGTTTGGATGCCGTATCGCCCAGGGAGAACTGGAGACCCGTCGAGCCCCTGGAGGGGCGCGAGGCCAGCGCCTGGCAGGCCATGCCGCTTGCGCCCTGGACGGCCTGATAGAGTAGGGCATCGAACCGCTTGCCATGAATACAGGAAACACCATGACCATCCAAACCAAGGAACAGGAAGCCTCCGCCATGTCGCTGCGCGTCGGCGAGCATCTGACGCGTGGCGCCAATGAGCTTTATGCCCTAACCCCTAAGCCTGTTCCGCTAGGGCCCACGGCGGGGGTCGGAGCGGATGTCGGCCGTCTGGTCTATCGTCGCGACGGGGCGACGTTGGATCTGCTGCATAATGTCAGTCGAAACGGCATGCTGGCCTGGGGGGGGGCGGCGGTCTGGATGATGCTTGCCTTTGTAGGGGTCTGCTTCTTCGTCGTCTTTATGGTCTTTTATGGAGGCTTTACCTGGGGCGATGCTTTGGGGATATGGGGGGGGGGGCCTATATGGCGATTCTGCTTTTTACTGTAGGCGGGCTATGGCTCCCTGATCTCTGGATTCGTGGCAATGCCCCGGTACGCTTCCATCGCCAGCGCCGTGAGGTGGCCTTTGTGGTGGAACACCTTGGGCGAAGGGTCTTCTTGCCGGCTCCCAGCGCTCACCTGATGTACGGCTTCTGGTTTGCGCTGTTTTCGATTAGTGGTTTTTTAACGTTGATCAGTCTCGGTGGACTTAGGGGAGAGATGCATATGTTCGATCGCCAGGGCGTTGTGCTTATGGCGATTACTCATCTGGTCATCTTGCCGGCTCTGGCCATCGGCTATGTGGCGTTGTATCGCGGGGTTCGTCGCCTGGCCGGCTGGCGCAAAGAGACCGTCTTCGTGCCCTGGGAAGACGTGGTAGCGGTGGCCACGCGCAATATGGCGGTGACCGTCGGCGGCCCGGCGGGCATCGGCTGGCAGCTGCATATCCTGCCGCCGGACCCAGAGCGTCCGGGGTATAGCCTGGCAGGTGCCGGTATTTCTGCCAACGTGACCAGCCTGCAGATGGCGATGATGCAGTGGGAGCAGATTCGCCGCTACATGGAGGAGGGCCCCGAGGCGGTGCCCGAGCGCGCCGATGACTACAGCGTGGCCTGGTACAAGGAGGAGATGGCCCGTCAGAAACGACGTCATGAGCGGGAAGGCAAGCCGTTCTGGCGCTACCGCCTGGGCCGCTGGATGGAGCTGGCCTATTTCGCCAGCTGGTACACCGAGTACCGGGTCAACCATGTGCTGCCCAAGGCTATCCCCAAGGGCTGGGTGGAGGAGTGGTCTAAGCCGCTGCCCGAGTCCGACTGGGCCAGCCCCTCGGACGAGCTCACCGAGCTAAGCCGCCAGGTCGAGGCCGCCTACGAGCGCGGCGAGACCTTCCTCGATCTGGGGCCGGTGGAGGAACGCTTCGGCCAGTCCGGTGCCGGTGAGACCGCGAAGGCCGCCTATCGCAGCGTGCCCTTTGCTGCCCATGTTGGGTGAATGGTAAGCAGTGTCATGACAGCCAAGGAAAACCAGACGCCCCGCCCCGATATGGCTCAGCCTCACCGCGCCGGAGATATCACTCCTTTCCCGGCAGGCAAGATTATCTACCTTTCCCCGATGCCCTTGCCCACGGGAGCGGCGCCCGTCGACTTCAATCAGGCCATCGGCGAGGTGAACGATGCCTATCTGGACTTGGGCGGTAGCCTGCCCACGCCGTTTACCTGGCAGTTTACCCTAGGGATTCCTTTTATTAGTTATTTGATGCTGGCGTTTCTTGTCCCATTGATAGGGGGAGGAGCCGTTGGGTTGTATGGTAAAAGCTTTGATGTATTTCTCTTGGTTACTGGACGGATGTTTAATGAGATTTTTGTGACGATGTCCGTGATATGTTTTTTATATTGGCCATGGCGTTGTTTATAAAATGTCAATATCACTTCAAGTTCCGCAACGACGTCCCCACTCGCTTTCATCGCCAGCGCCGCGAGGTGGCCTTCGCGCCGGGTGGTGGCAAGCCGCCGATCGTCGTGCCGTGGGAAAGCGTGGCGGCCTGGGTGACCCAGGCGCAGGGGGCGACCCAGTACGGCGTGCAGCGCCAGTATGGCTTGGGGCTCGGCTTCATCGATCCCGACACGGGGGAGCAGCACTTCCTCGAGTTGCCGCAGCCCGGCCTGCCGCTGGCGATGGGGCTGTGGGAGTCGGTGCGGGCCTATATGGAATACGAGGTGCATACCCGCGAGGAGATTCAGGATCCGAACGGCCTGCATCGCCCCGGCGATCCGCCCTACGAGGGCGTGCATACCTTCCATCATGCCCGTCGTAGGCTGCATCGTCGCCACCGCGACGGTGAGATCGGCCTGTTCAAGGTGGCCATGTGGTATGCCTGGCATGTCCTCGTCCTATGGACGATTCCCTTCCATCTCGCCGAGTGGGAAATTCGCGCCATCCAGAAGGCCGGGCGCAAGACCCTGCCGGCGAGTCTGGAGGAATGGTCGCAGCCGATTCCCAGGGAGCAGTGGGCCCAGCCCAGCGAAGCACTCGAGCGGCTCTCGGCGGAAGTGCGCCGGCGCTACGCCCAACAGCCCAACCGGCCGATCACCGCCATCTTCGCCGAGGTCTACGCCGAGGAGACGACGCTCCCAGCCTGACGGGGCAAGCGTGGTTCCTGCCTCTTACTAAGGCATTGATTCACTGAACGATACATCACACGGCAAGGACGCCGTGCCCATCAATTTTCGCCAGGGAAGGCGCACTGCCGCCTGCCCCGGCGGTAGCGTGCTTCAAGGCGCTAATCAGTACCTGTCCCTGATTGTTTTGCGGAGGCGGAATTTGCGCTGTCGATCGATTATCCGGCGACGCTACTGAACTCCCCTAATGGCGCTGACTTTGTGTTTTATAAGCCAGAGGCAGATGCGGGTGGTTTTACCCTGGAGCCGGTGGAGAACGCCCCTGTTCGGCAAGCGATGGGCCGACTGTTCAATCTGACGGTCCCGGCTTGAATTTATGCGGGACGGTTGCGGTTAGTATGTAAGTGTTTTTTCATTCAGTATCTTTGAAAAGGTGTTCGTGTGATGTGGTTTGTTCAGCCAAAGAAAAATTACGTGCCTGAGATGCCTTGGGAACGTACTGCTGAGCCCGAGGTGATGAGCTGGCAAGTTCGGGTGCGTGACTATAATGTTTTGGTGGCGAATATAGCGTTTCTTGTTATTACGCTGCTTTCTGGTAGTGTCTGGTTTTTTTCTGCTTATTCTTTTTTGGGAGAGGATGAGTATATGCCGGCAGTTTGCGTGGCGATGTTTTTTTTAATGACTCCTGTGTTCATGGGTATGACCCATCAAACGTCTATTATCGTTTATCGATTGACAGATAAAGGCTATGAGATGTTCTCGTGGAAACCCCAGATTGATTCGGTGAAGCCGGTGATGAAGTGGACGGCAATTGTCTCCGGTGTTGCCGTTCTTGTAGCCACTTTTTTCAATCCCTACTTTATTCTTGGTGCAGTTGGGCCAGCTGGTTTGGGCCTGATTGCACTGTCGATGGGTAATGCCAGTAGTTACCAGGAACTTGTGAGAGGAGCAGAGCATTGCAGCGCTTCTTGGCTCGATGTGGAAGAAGTGGCTCTTTGGAGAAAGCGTCGGCTGATTGGGCTCCGGTTTACCTTTCATACAAGTGAAGGTGTTACACAGAACGGATATCGCACCTTGTATTGTAAAAAGGGTGAAAAGGATAAACGAGTTGCCTTTATAAGGGAGAAGGTGTCGGAGGTTCCTTATGTAGAAAGAAAGATGGAGGTTTTTGAAGGGGGGATGGCGATTTAGCCTTTTTTTGAAAAACCACCTATCAGTCAAGCAAAAGCAGCACTGCAAGGACGCCGGTGACTCAATATTTCCGCCAGGGAAGGTGCGCTGCGGTCTGCCCGGCGGTAGCGTGCCTTTTGGCCGATCCGGCATGAGTGTTGGAACACGCAAGGAGGCAGAACATGACCGATGCCGCGCAGCCGGAAGAACAGCAAGGGTACGAGGACACGGCCTTCATGGCCGATCGTATTCCCCGGCTGGCACCGCCACCGTTTAATGCCCCCCTGGTTTCTGCACACCACGCATTAGCTGCGTAGGGTGTGCAGAAACCAGGGGGCAGTACAGCCGGACATTCCCCGGCTCGAGCCGTTCCGCCATCTCGACCCGACCACTCGAGCCTTCGACGAAGCCGGCAAGCGTGGCCGTCCGGCCACCTACTGGCGCGATCTCTACGCCAGCGTCGATGAAAAGGAGCTGAAGCGGCTTCGCGACGAGCATCACGAGAAGGTCAATGCTGCGCCCTGGGGCAGCCGCCCCGATCGGATGGCCCAGTCGGTGCCGGGTTATGAAGACAGCTACACCGCCGAGCCCGAAGACGTGAACGCCTATGCCCACGCGCCGACCAAGAACGTGCGTTTCGTGGAGCGTCCTGCGGCCTCGTCGGATGACGCCTCCGATCAGCACGATGCACGGCGCTGAACCTCTTGAACCTCGGTGGCTGATGGTTTCACCGAGGTTTGTCCGATCGACGCCGCAAGGCCGTTACAATGGCGCCCACATTCATCTCTTGGAAAGCGCATCATGAAGGATTCGGGGATCAAGGTCGCCACCTATGTCTGCCCGGCATGCCAGGAACGGGTCGGGCTGCGGCATCGCCATGCGCTGCGCCTGCTGCGCAACGAGACGGCCGAGTGCCCCAAGTGCGGGGCCGACGATCTCGTGGCGGGGGCGTCACGCGAGACGTTGTCCGGCCATCTTCGCCAGATGGAAGAGGCGGCGAAGAAGTATTCTCGTATCGTGCTGGTGACGGTGCCGATCATCCTGGCCACCCTGGCGCTGCACTTCTTCGGCAAGATCCCGACGCCGGTCTTCGCGGGGATCTTCATCGTCGCCATGGGCGTTCAAATCCTGGGCAAGCCGAGGAAGGCCATGCGCTCGCCGGTCGAGATCACGCTGGAGCGCTCGAGCTGAGCCGCTGGCGATCGTGACGTGACATGATCGGCCGGACACGACAGGGCCCACTCACCTGAGTGGGCCCTGTTCGTGGGTGGCTCGAGGGTGAAGCAGGGAGCCGGGCGGCTGGTGTCAGCCGAAGTCGCCGAGTCGCTGGCCCATCCTGACCGTCTGTTCCGCGTCCAGGCCGTTGAAATCGACCGGCTCGGCGAAGGTCATCACCACGGTGGAGCCGAGCTGGAAGCGGCCCATCTCCTCGCCCTTCTCGAGATGCACCGGGGTGTCGAAGCGGATGCGCTGGACGCCGCCGCGGGGCAGGGGCGTGATCTGCCCGGCCCACACCGTCTCGATGGCGGCGACGATCATGGCGCCGACCAGCACCAGCGCCATGGGGCCGTGCTCGGTGTCGAAGTGGCACACCAGGCGCTCGTTGCGGGCGAAGAGGTTGGGCACGTGGTGGGTGGTGGCGGCGTTGACCGAGAACAGCCGGCCCGGCACGTAGACCATCTCCCGGAGCGTGCCGGCCACCGGCATGTGCACGCGATGGTAGTCGCTGGGCGAGAGATAGACGGTGGCGAAGCTGCCGTCGCGATAGCGCCCGGCGGCTTCCAGGTCGCCGCCCAGCAGGTCGGCGGCGGTGAAGTGGTGGCCCTTGGCCTGGATCAGCCGGCCGTGCTCGAGGCGCCCGAACTGCGAGAGGGTGCCGTCGGCCGGCGAGACCAGCCCCTCGCCGATGGGGCGGGCGCCGTCCTTCAGCGGCCGGGTGAAGAACGCGTTGAAGCTCGGATAGGCGCTCGGGTCCGGCTGGTGGGCCTCGCCCATGTCCACCTTGAACTGGCGGATAAAGGCGCGAATGGCGAGGTCCTTGACCCAGGACACCCGGCAGTCGGCGAGCCGGCCGATCAGCCGCGAGAGCAGGTGGTGGGGCAGGGGATACTGGATCAGGGCGAACAGCTTGGCTGGGGTCACGAAGGGAACGTTCCGGTCGGTTGCATGAGTGATCAGAGGAAGGAGCGAAGAAGCAAGGCAGCGACGGGGCAGCCTTCCCTCTTCAAGGCGCGACGCGCCGGTCTTCCTTCCTCAGGCGGCCTGCTTCAAGCGGCGCCGCCGCGTCTTGCCGCTTATTTCTCGATCGGCGTGTCGTCGCGGTTGCCCCATTCCTTCCAGGAGCCGGGATAGGCGCGCATCTTCTCGAAGCCGAGTGCCTTGCCCACCAGCCAGGTGAGGCCGCTGCGGTGGTGGGTCTGGCAGTGAGTGACCACTTCCATGTCCGGCGTCAGGCCCAGCGTCTCGAGCTCGGTGATGAGCTCCGCGTAGTCGCGGATGCGCAGGTCGCGCGCCTTGTCCATGGCGTCGAGCCAGTCCAGGTTCACCGCGCCGGGGATGTGGCCGAGGCGCTTGTTGTCGCCCTTCTCGCCGTCGTACTCGGCGCGGGTGCGGGCGTCCCAGATCGCGAAGCCCTTCTCGCCCAGGCGCTCGGTCAGCTCGACGCGGTCGATGGCCACCTCGGGATGGAGAATCTCGGCCTGATAGTCGCTGGGCGCGGGGTTGGTCGTCTCGGTGGAGGTCGGCAGCCCGGCGGCGCGCCAGGCGTGGATGCCGCCGTTGAGGTAGGAGTAGCGGGTGTGGCCGATCAGCTCCAGGGTCCACAGCAGCCGGCCGGCCCAGCCGCCGCCCTCGTCGTCGTAGGCCACCACGTGGGTGTCCCGGGTCAGCCCCAGCGACGAGAACAGCGCCGACAGCGCCTCGGCGTCCGGCGCCTCGTTGGGCACGTCACCCTCGCCGCGCAGCAGCCGCTTGGGGTCCAGATAGACGGCGCCGGGCACGTGGCCCTGCTCATGGCTCTCGGCCTTCAGCGGCACGTCGATGATCAGCAGCGAAGGGGCGTCCAGCTGCGCCTCGAGCCGCTCGGGCTCGACGATCAGCGGCAGCAGGTTGTCTTCTGAACTCATGGGGCTCTCCTTGATCGTTCTGGCCTAGACGTCCTGGCCTGAATCCGCCCGGCTCGGGCATGCCGTTGTTCTTTCAGCTCTCTTCGAGACTATCGACGATACGGCGGTAGCTGGCAAAGCGGTCGGCGTGAATCTCGCCGCTCTCGACGGCGGCCAGCAGCGCGCAGCCCGGCTCCTTGCGGTGGCGGCAGTCGCGGAAGCGGCAGCGACCGAGGTGCTCGCGGAACTCGATGAAGCCCTCGGCGACCTGAGCCTCGTCCAGGTGGATCAGGCCAAACTCGCGGATGCCGGGGGAGTCGATCAGCTCGCCGGCCCCATCGGCGTCCCGCTCGCCCGGGGCGAAGCGGTAGAGCCGGGCGGTGGTGGTGGTGTGGCGGCCCTTGCGCGAGTCCTCCGACAGCGCGCCGATGCGCAGTTCCTCGTCCGGCAGCAGGCGGTCGATGAGTGAGGACTTGCCGACCCCGCTCTGGCCGACGAACACCGAGGTACGCCCGGCCAGCCGCCGATGGAGGGCGTCCAGGCCGCCGTCGCGGGCGGTGGTGGTGGTCACCACCGGATAGCCCAGCGCCGCGTAGCGTTCCAGCAGCGCGCCGAGCTCGCCGCCGTTCTCGGGCAGCAGGTCGGCCTTGTTGAGCACCAGCACCGGCGCGATGCCGGTGGCCTCGGCCGCCACCAGGTAGCGGTCGATGAGGTTGGCGTGAGGCTCGGGCTCCACGGCGAACACGATCAGGATCTGGTCGATGTTGGCCGCCACCGGCTTGAGCTGGCCCCGGGGGTCGGGGCGCTCGAGCACGCTTGCGCGCTCGCCGCGGGCCACCACCACGCCGCTGCCGTCCTCGCCGGCGCGCCAGATCACCCGGTCGCCGGTGACCAGCCCCTCGAGGTTGGCGCGCAGGTGGCAGCGCACCGGGTCGCCGTCGCCCTCCGGGCGCACGTCCAGGGTGCGGCCGAAGTGGGCGATCACCCGCCCGGGCTGTTCGGCGCCGTATTCGCCGGCGTCGAGCTTGTCGGCATCCTGCTGGCCGCGCTTCTCGGCGCGCTTGGCGCGTTCGGCCTGGATCTTCTCGATGCGCCAGCGCTGCTGGCGGGTCAACTTGCGTTTGCTCATGAGGGCCCGAAGGTCGGTACAATGGCGGCATTGTACTCATCAACGGGGCCGGCTGTCGCCGGCCGCACGATCAAGGAACGTCCCATGGCCGCGAACCAAGATGCCCAGGATCCGCGCACCCGGCGCCTGGTGTGGATCGACCTGGAAATGACCGGGCTCGACCCGAACCGCGAACGCATCATCGAGGTGGCCACCCTGGTCACCGACGCCGAGCTCAACGTGGTCGCCGAGGGGCCGGTGATCGCCGTCCATCAGCCGGATGCCCTGCTCGAGGGCATGGACGACTGGAACCAGAAGACCCACGGCGCCTCGGGGCTGGTCTCGCGGGTCAAGGCCAGCACCGTCGACACCGCCAAGGCCGAGCAGGAGACGCTGGCGTTCCTGCGCGAGCACGTGGCGCCGGGCAGCTCGCCGATGTGCGGCAACAGCATCCACCAGGACCGCCGCTTCCTCGAGCGCGAGATGCCCGAGCTGCTGGCCTTCTTCCACTACCGCAACCTGGACGTCTCGACCGTCAAGGAGCTGGCCAAGCGCTGGAACCCGGGCGCGCTGGTCGGCTTCAGCAAGCGCAACGTCCACCTGGCGATGGACGACATCAAGGAATCGATCGCCGAGCTGTCGCACTATCGCCAGACCTTCCTGCGCCTCGAGGACGAGGACGGCGACGAGGAAGAGTAAGCGGTTCGTCGTCGGGGCTAGGCCTCGACGGCGATCGTGTTCCGCTTCTTCTCCTGCTGACGCGCCAGCGCCCAGCGCACGTGCTCGCGGACCAGGTCCGAGGGATACGCCAGCCGGGCGCGCAGCGCGGCCTCCACCGTCTCGCTCCAGGGCGCGTTGCCGAGCCCCACCGCCAGGTTGCGCAGCCAGCGCTCGTAGCCGATCCGTCGGATCGGGCTGCCGGCGGTCCTGTCCAGGAACTCCTCCTCGCCCCAGGCGAACAGCGCGACCAGATCGGCGCGGTCCAGGTCGTGGCGCGGCGCGAAGTCGGCCTCGCTGCTGGCCCGGGTGAAGCGGGTGAAGGGGCACACCAGCTGGCAGTCGTCGCAGCCGAACACCCGGTTGCCCATGGCGGCGCGGAATTCCTCGGGAATGGCGCCGTGCAGCTCGATGGTGTGGTAGGAGATGCAGCGCCGCGCGTCGACCACCTTGTCCTCGACGATGGCGTCGGTGGGGCAGGCCGTGCGGCAGGCGCTGCAGCTGCCGCAGTGCTCCGCCTCGAAGGGCTCGTCCACCGGCAGCGGCAGGTCGGTATAGAGCTCGCCGAGGAAGAACAGCGAGCCGGCCTTGGGATTCAGCAGCATGGCGTTCTTGCCGAACCAGCCGAGCCCGGCCTTGCGCGCCAGGCCGCGCTCCATCACCGGGGCGGAATCGACGAAGGCGCGATAGCCGAACGGGCCGATCTCGGCTTGGATCTGCTTGGCCAGGCTCGCCAGGCGCTTGCGCATCAGCTTGTGGTAGTCGCGCCCGACCGCGTAGCGGGAGACGTAGGCCTTCTCCGGCCGCGCCAGCATCCTGGTGGTTTCCACCTCCGGCGGCAGGTAGTCCAGGCGCACGCTGATCACCCGCACCGTGCCGGGCTCGAGCTCCTCGGGGCGGGTGCGCTTGGTGCCGTGCTTGGCCATGAAGCCCATCTCGCCGTGATGGCCGGCGTCGAGCCAGCGCTGCAGGCGCGCCTCGTCCTCGGACAGGTCGACGTCGGCGATGCCCACCTGCTGGAAACCGAGTTCGCGGCCCCAGGTCTTGATGCGCTCGGCCAGCTCGGCCAAGTCGGTCTGCTGAGCCAAGTCGGTCTGCTGAGTGAGACGATCGGGGGCGTCGCCCGCGGGAGACGGCTGGGTCATGATTGAGGAAACACCGTTCGGAAAGGCGCCGCGACGCTTGGCGAGCGGCGGGAGACAGGACACACTTCGTGGAACGTCCATGGTAAAGCATCGCCTCGAAGGGAGACAGGGAATGACGGCATCGTCCGAAGCATCCGGCCGGGCGCTGTATCGCGCCGAGCAGGTCCGCGAGCTGGACCGTCGTACCATCGCCGCCGGCATCGCGGGCTTCGCGCTGATGCAGCGCGCCGCGGCGGCGGCCTTTCAGGTGCTGCGCGAGGCCTGGCCAGAGGCCCGCTCGCTCAGCGTGCTGTGCGGCGCCGGCAACAACGGCGGCGACGGCCACGTGCTGGCGGCGCTGGCCGCCGCCGAGGGCTGGGCCGTGCAGCGCGTGGCGCTCAAGCCGGTGGAGGCGCTGACGGGCGACGCCCGCCGGGCCGCCGACATGGCCACCGCGGCGGGCGTGGGGCTCGAGCCCTGGCGGCCGGGGCTCACGCTTGCCGGCGAGGTGGTGGTGGATGCGCTGCTCGGCACCGGGCTTGCCGGCGAGGTGCGCGGCGACTTCCGCGAGGCCATCGCCGCGATCAACGCGGCCGAGCGGCCGGTGCTGGCCATCGACATTCCCTCCGGCGTGCACGCCGACACCGGCGCCGAGCTGGGCGTGGCGGTCGAGGCCACGCGCACGGTCACCTTCATCGGCGACAAGCTGGGGCTGCACACCGGCCGCGCCCCGGCGCTGACCGGGGAGGTGATCTTCCGCGGGCTCGACGCCCCCGGCTCGACCGCGGCCGACATGCTGCCGGCGGCCGAGCTGCTGCACCGCGACGCCATCGCCGCGGCGCTGCCGCCGCGCCCGCGGGACGCCCACAAGGGTGACGCCGGCCATGCGCTGGTGCTCGGCGGGGCGCCGGGCTTCGGCGGCGCGGCGCTGCTGGCCGCCGAGCATGCCGCCCGGCTGGGGGCCGGCAAGGTCAGCCTGGCCACCGCGCCGGAACACGTCACCGCGAGCCTGGTGCGCCGCCCCGAGGTGATGGTCCACGGCGTGCGCGGCGCCGCCGATCTCGGCGAGCTGCCGTCGCAGGCCGATGTGCTGGTGGTCGGCCCCGGGCTGGGGCAGGGCAGCTGGGGCCAGGCGATGCTGCAGGCCGCCCTCGACGCCGGCCGGCCGCTGGTGGTCGACGCCGACGCCCTCAACCTGCTGGCCGGCCGTTTCGGCGGCCTTTCCCGGGACGACTGGCTGCTGACGCCGCATCCCGGTGAGGCCGGCCGCCTGCTCGGCACGAGTGCGGCCGAGGTGGAGGCCGACCGCCCGGCGGCGGCCGCCGAGCTGCAGCGCCGCTACGGCGGCACGGTGGTGCTCAAGGGCGCCGGCAGCCTGGTCGCGGGGCCCTCGGGGCTCGCCGTGTGCCCCTACGGCAATCCGGGCATGGCCAGCGGCGGCATGGGCGATGCCCTGTCCGGCATCCTCGGCGCGCTGCTGGCCCAGGGGCTCGACGGCGAGACCGCCGCCCGGGTCGGCGTGATGGTGCACGCCCTGGCCGCCGACGAGGCCGCGGCGGCGGGCGGCCAGCGTGGCCTGCTGGCCGGCGATCTGGCATCCTGTGCGCGAATTCTGGTCAACCCGACGATGGGCGAATGACGATGCAGCTGCGACTCGATGACGAAGACCGCCAGGTGGCCTTCGGCGAATCCCTCGGCCGGGCCCTCGGCGGCCACGGCCTGCTCTTTCTCGAGGGCGAGCTGGGCGCGGGCAAGACGACCCTGACCCGCGGCATCCTGCGCGCCTACGGGCATCGCGGCGCGGTCAAGAGCCCCACCTACACCCTGGTCGAGCCCTACGAGCTCGAGACAGTGCGCGTGAACCACTTCGACCTCTATCGCCTGGGCGATCCCGAGGAGCTCGAGTTCATCGGCGGCCGCGACCTGCTGGCCGACGACGCGCTGTGCGTGATCGAGTGGCCGGCCCGCGGCGAGGGCTGGCTGCCGACGCCGGACCTGACGGTGACGCTGAGCCTGGACGGCGAGGGCCGCCGGGCGACGCTGGTCGCCGGCAGCGACCACGGCCGCGCGCTGCTCGAGCGCCTCGCCGCCGATGCCTCTTTGTCTGCAGCAGAGCAGTCCGAGGCAGCGCAGCCCGGGGCGACGGGCCCGGAAGGCGACCGCCTCCCATGAGCCAGGGCACCGTGTCCCGCCGCCTGCTCGGCGGCCTGCTGGCGCTGGCGGCACTGATGCCGTCCGCGGCCCTCGCGGCCAGCGTCGACAACCTGCGCCTGTGGGCGGCCCCCGACCATGCCCGGCTGGTGTTCGACCTGTCGTCCGCGGCCGAGGCGAACGTCTTCAGCCTCGACGATCCGCGCCGCCTGGTGATCGACCTCTCGGACACCCGCCTGGCCGCCGACGTCGAGCGGCTCGACCTGGACGGCAGCGCCATCCGCGACGTGCGCACCGGCGTGCGCGACGGCGATGACCTGCGCGTGGTGCTGGAGCTCAACCGCGAGGTCGAGCCGCGCCACTTCAGCCTGGCGCCCAACGAACAGTACGGTCACCGCCTGGTGGTCGATCTCGAGTATCCCGGCGAGAGCGCCGTGGAGGACCCGATCGATCCCATCGAGGCGATGATCCGCGATCAGGAGATCGCCGCCGACCGCGCCCAGACGCAGGCCCAGGTGCAGGGCCGCGATGCCGCCGCGACGACCCCGCCCCGAGAGCCCGCCCAGCCGCATCCCAAGCGCGACATCATCATCGCCGTGGATGCCGGCCACGGTGGCGAGGATCCCGGCGCGATCGGCCCCTCGGGCACCCGCGAGAAGGACGTGGTGCTGGAGATGGCCCGGCGGCTGGCGCGCAAGGTCAACGACGCCGAGGGCTTCAAGGCGGTGCTGATCCGTGACGACGACTACTACGTCGGCCTGCGCCAGCGCACCCGCATCGCCCGCGAGCAGAAGGCCGACTTCTTCGTCTCGATCCACGCCGATGCCTTCCGCAGCCCGCGGCCCCACGGCAGCTCGGTGTTCGCGCTGTCCCAGAGCGGGGCGACCTCCGAGACCGCCCAGTGGCTGGCGGCCAGCGAGAACCGCTCCGACCTGATCGGCGGCGTCGACGGCAACCTGTCGCTCGACGACAAGGACGAGGTGCTGCGCGGCGTGCTGCTCGACCTGACCATGACCGCAACCCTGAACGATTCGCTGACCATCGGCGGACAGGTGCTCGACCGGCTGGGCCGGATCAACGACCTGCACAAGCCGCGGGTGGAGCAGGCCGGCTTCGTGGTGCTCAAGTCGCCGGACATTCCCTCGCTGCTGGTCGAGACCGGCTTCATCTCCAACCCCGACGAGGAGCGCCGGCTGCAGCAGTCGGGCTATCAGGAGCAGATGATGGACGCGGTGTTCGGCGGCGTCCGGGCGCACTTCCACCGCAATCCGCCGCCGGCCAGCCTGCTGGCCTGGCAGCGCGATCAGGGCCGCGACACGGGCGGCAACGAGTATCGCATCCAGCCCGGCGATACCCTCTCCGAGATCGCCGCCCGCCATGGCGTGCCGGTGGCGCAGCTGCGCCAGGCCAACGCCCTGAACGGCGACGTGATCCGCGTCGGGCAGGTGCTGCGGATTCCCCGTTCGTGAGCGGGTCACGGGAGCGTTATGAGCGATAACTCACATATCCGGATCCTCGATCCCCGGCTGGCCAACCAGATCGCCGCCGGCGAGGTGGTCGAGCGTCCGTCCTCGGTGGTCAAGGAGCTGGTCGAGAACGCCATCGACGCCGGCGCGAGCCGCGTCGAGGTGGAGCTGGAGTCCGGCGGCGCCCGGCTGATCCGGGTGCGCGACGACGGCGGCGGCATCGACGAGGACGACCTGCCGCTGGCGCTGTCGCGCCATGCCACCAGCAAGATCGCCTCCCTCGAGGACCTCGAGGGCGTGGCCAGCCTCGGCTTCCGCGGCGAGGCGCTGGCCTCGATCAGCTCGGTGTCGCGGCTCGAACTGGTCTCCAATACCCAGGACGATCCCACCGGCGGCTGGCGGGTGGTGGTCGAGGGCCGGCGCATGGAGCCGCGGGTCACGCCCTCGCCGCATCCGCGCGGCACCTCGGTGACGGTGCGCGACCTGTTCTTCAACACCCCGGCGCGGCGCAAGTTCCTGCGCACCGAGAAGACCGAGTTCGGCCACGTCGAGGAGGCCTTCCGCCGCCAGGCGCTGTCGCGGCTCGATGTCGGCTGGGTGCTGCGCCACAACCAGAAGACCCTCCACCAGCTGCGCCCCGGCGGCGACCTGGTGGGCCACGAGCGGCGCCTCCAGGCGCTGCTCGGCAAGGGCTTCCTGGAGAACGCCCTGCACCTGGACCTCGAGACCGGCGGGCTGCGCCTGTGGGGCTGGGTCGGGCTGCCGACCCATTCCCGGGCCCAGGCCGACCAGCAGTACTTCTTCGTCAACGGCCGGGTGGTGCGCGACCGGCTGGTGGCCCACGCCATCCGCCAGGCCTATCGCGACGTGCTGTTCCACGGCCGCCATCCGGTGTTCGTGCTGTATCTCGAGGTCGACCCGACGGTGGTCGATGTCAACGTGCACCCGACCAAGCACGAGGTGCGCTTCCGCGACGGGCGCATGGTCCACGACTTCCTGTTCTCCAGCCTGCACCGGGCGCTGGGCGAGGCCCGGGCCGGCGCCAGCGTGGGCGGCGACGCGGAGCCGGGCGAGACCGCGGATGCTGCGCCCGGCGCGCCCGGCGCGCCCGGCGCGCCCGCGGAAGCCGAGGCGGCTCGCGCCGGCGAGGTCCGCGAGGCGCCGCCCCAGCCCGCCTGGCAGCAGCAGCCCATGGCGCTGCACGGCCGCGCGGAGGAGGGCGAACGCAAGGTCTCGCCGGATCGCGTGCGGGCCTTCATGGAGGGCTATCGGGCGCTGCATCCCGAGCACGAGGAGAGCCTGCTGACGCCCCAGCCTGCCGCCCCGGGGGCCGGTGGCGCCGCCGCCGACGTGGCGCTGGCCGAGCGCCAGGCGCGCTCGCCGCTCGGGGCCACGGTCGCCGCACCCGCCGAGGGCTCCGCTGCGGCGCCGTCCGAGTCGGCGCCCCAGGCCGCGCCTCGCCCGGCGATGCCGGAAGAAGACGCCACCAAGGCGCCGCCGCTGGGCTACGCCGTGGCCCAGCTGCACGGCGTCTATATCCTGTCGCAGACCGAGCGCGGGATGGTGATCGTCGACATGCACGCCGCCCACGAGCGCATCGTCTACGAGCGCATGAAGACCCAGGTGCACGGCGGCGCCCTCGAGGCCCAGCCGCTGCTGGTGCCGGTCTCGCTGGCCGCCAGTGCCGCCCAGGTGGCGACCGCCGAGGCCGAGCACGAGGCCTTCGCCCGGCTCGGCGTCGAGCTCGACGTGGCCGGCCCCGAGACGCTGCTGGTACGCCAGGTGCCCACGCTGCTGGTCGACGCCGACGTCGAGCCGCTGATCCGCGACATGCTGGGCGACCTCGAGCGCTACGGCCGCTCGGATCGCCTCGAGGCACACATCAACGAGCTGCTGTCCACCATGGCCTGCCACGGCAGCGTGCGCGCCAACCGTCAGCTGACGGTCGAGGAGATGAACGCCCTGCTGCGCGACATGGAGATCACCGAGCGCAGCGGCCAGTGCAACCACGGCCGGCCGACCTGGACCGAGCTGAGCATGAAGGAGTTGGACCGCCTCTTCCTGAGGGGGCAGTGAACGACGATGCATGACACCCGCCCACCCGCCATCTTCCTGATGGGCCCCACCGCCGCCGGCAAGACCGACCTGGCCATCGCGCTGCACGAACGGCTGGGCTGCGAGCTGGTCAGCGTCGACTCGGCGATGGTCTACCGCGGTCTCGACATCGGCAGCGCCAAGCCCTCCGCCGACGAGCTTTCCCGTGCGCCGCATCGGCTGATCGACATCCGCGACCCGGCCGAGCCCTACTCGGCGGCGGAGTTCCGCGAGGACGCGCTGCGCGAGATGGCCGAGATCACCGCGGCCGGCCGGGTGCCGCTGCTGGTCGGCGGCACCATGATGTACTTCAAGCGCCTGGTCGAGGGCGTGGCCAACCTGCCGTCGGCCGACGCCGAGGTGCGCGCCGAGCTGGAGCGCGATGCCGAGCGTCTCGGCCTGGCCGGCCTTCATGAGGCGCTGGCGCGGGTCGACCCGGCGGCCGCCGAGCGCATCCATCCCAACGATCCCCAGCGCCTGATGCGGGCGCTGGAGGTGTATCGCATCAGCGGCCGGTCGCTGACCGAGCTGTGGCATGAGCAGCGCCCGGAAACCTTTCCCTGGCGGCCGCTGTCGATAGGGCTCGCGCCCGCCGATCGCGGCGTGCTGCATGCGCGCATCGCCCGGCGTTTCGACGCCATGCTCGAGGCCGGCTTCCTCGACGAGATGGCCGCGCTCAAGGCGCGCGGCGATCTGACGCCGGAGCTCCCGTCGATGAAGAGCGTGGGCTATCGTCAGGGGTGGGAATACCTCGAGGGCGAGGTCGATCATGCGACCTTTCGTCACCGCGGCATCGTGGCCACCCGCCAGCTGGCCAAGCGTCAGCTGACCTGGATGCGCCGCTGGCCGGCGCTGCACTGGGTGGATAGCCTGGGCCCCGACCCGCTTGCACAACTCCTGAAACTGGTGCGCGAATTCGGGACTTAGCGTAAGATGGTCGCTTCGAGCGGCCGTACGACCGGGCTCATCGGTTACCCTGTGTCGCCCCCGGACGGGGCGAGCACTGAATGATCAACTCCAGAAACAATTCAGGGAGAGCAACATGTCCAAAGGGCAGTCCCTTCAAGATCCGTACCTGAACATCCTGCGCAAGGAGCGCATTCCGGTATCGATCTTCCTGGTCAACGGCATCAAGCTGCAGGGCCAGATCGAATCCTTCGACCAGTTCGTGATTCTGCTGCGCAACACCGTCAGCCAGATGGTCTACAAGCACGCCATCTCCACCGTTGTGCCGTCGCGCAACGTGCGGCTGCCGGCCCCCGATGCGCCGTCGGAAAGCAATGCGTGAGGTATTGATTGTTTTTTGAACGTCCCGACGCCGGTGAAACGGCGGTACTCGTCCATGTCGACTTCCAGGACGAGAAAGAGCGCGAAGACCCAGGCGAGTTCCTCGAGCTCGTGCGCTCGGCCGGCGCGGAGCCGGCCACCCTGCTGACCGGCTCGCGCAGCCGGCCCGACCCCCGTTCCTTCATCGGCTCGGGCAAGGCCGAGGAGCTGCGCGAGGCGCTGCAGGTTCACAAGGCCGAGCTGGTGATCTTCAACCATGCCCTGAGCCCTTCCCAGCAGCGCAACCTCGAGCAGTCGCTCCAGTGTCGCGTGCTCGACCGTACCGGCCTGATCCTCGACATCTTCGCCCAGCGGGCGCGGACCCACGAGGGCAAGCTGCAGGTCGAGCTGGCCCAGCTCGAGTACATGTCGACGCGCCTGGTGCGCGGCTGGACCCACCTCGAACGCCAGAAGGGCGGCATCGGCCTGCGCGGCCCGGGCGAGACCCAGCTCGAGACCGACCGCCGGCTGCTGCGTGGGCGTATCAAGGCCATTCACAAGCGCCTCGACAAGGTTCGCAGCCAGCGCCATCAGAATCGGCGTGCGCGCTCCCGAGCCGAGGTGCCCAGCGTCTCGCTGGTCGGCTATACCAACGCCGGCAAGTCGACGCTGTTCAACGCCGTGACCGCCTCTCGGGTCTATGCGGCCGACCAGCTGTTCGCTACTCTCGACCCGACGCTCAGGCGCCTGGAGATCGAGGACGTGGGGCCGGTGGTGCTGGCCGATACCGTGGGCTTCATCCGCCACCTGCCGCACAAGCTGGTGGAGGCCTTCCAGGCCACCCTGCAGGAGGCCGCCGAGGCCACCCTGCTGGTGCACGTGATCGACGCGGCGGATGCCGACCGCGACCTCAACGTGAGCCAGGTGGAGGAAGTGCTCGACGAGATCGGCGCCCTGGACGTGCCGACGCTCAAGGTGATGAACAAGATCGACATGTTCGACAGCGCCCCGCGCATCGAGCGCGGCGCCGATGGCATGCCCGAGACGGTGTGGCTGTCGGCCCGCGACGGCAAGGGCCTGGAGCTGTTCGAGCAGGCGCTCTCCGAGTGCCTGGCCGACGACATCATCGACTTCGACGTCACCCTGGAGCCGCAGCAGGGCAAGCTGCGCGCCGGCCTGCACGAGCTGGGCGCGGTGCGCGAGGAACGCTTCGACGAGATGGGGCGCACCCAGCTCGAGATCCGCCTGCCGCGTCGCGATTTCCTGCAGCTGATGGCACGGCTCGGCGAACGCGCCGATGACTACCTGCCGGAGGCCCTGCAGGACCGCCCCCTCTGGGAGGAGTGAGCGGGGAACCGCGAGGCACGGCAAGGCGGTGACGAGGCCGGAACAACGAGACCGTAATAAAAGAGTCGCCTTCGGGTGCCGACACACCAGGGTCGGCACCACAAGGATCGCAACCGATGCCCGTCGTGCCGGAGCGCGCGGCGGAACGCAACGCAGAGTGGAGACGACGTATGGCCTGGAATGAGCCCGGTGGCGGCGGCAACCAGCACGACCCCTGGAGCGGGGGAGGGCGCCGCGGCGGTAACGGCGGCGGTGGCAACCGCGGCGGTGGCGGCAACAATCAGGGGCCGCCCGACCTCGACGAGGCCCTGAAGAAGTTTCAGGACAAGCTCAACGGCATGCTGGGCGGCCGCGGCAAGCGCGGCGGCAACGGTGGCAAGGGCGGTGGCGGCGGCAAGCCGCGCAACGCCTTCGCCCTGCCGGGCCTGCTGCTGATCGTGGCGCTGGCCATCTGGGCCGCGTCCGGCTTCTACCTGGTCGACCAGTCCGAGCGCGGCGTGGTGCTGCGGTTCGGCAAGTTCCAGGAAGTGGTCACCCCCGGCCTGCAGTGGAACCCGCCGCTGATCGATGACGTGCGCATGGTCAACGTGACCCGGGTGCGCTCGGTCAGCCAGACCCAGTCGATGCTCACCCAGGACGAGAACATCGTCTCCGTCGAGATCTCGGCCCAGTACCAGGTCGCCGATCCGCGCGGCTACGTGCTGAACGTGCGCAACCCGGAGCTCTCGCTCGAGAACGCCCTGGACAGCGCGCTGCGTCACGTGGTCGGCGGCACCGACATGATCGACATCCTGACCTCCGGCCGCGAGATCCTCGGCACCGCGGTGGCCAGCCGCCTGCAGTCCTACCTGGACAGCTACGGCACCGGCATCCGCCTGCAGACCCTGAACGTCGAGTCCACCTCGCCGCCCGACGCGGTGCAGGACGCCTTCGATGACGTCATCCGGGCCCGCGAGGATCGTCAGCGCACCATCAACCAGGCGATGGCCTACGCCAACGCCGTGATTCCGGCCGCCCAGGGCCAGGCCCAGCGCATCGTCGAGCAGGGCCAGGGCTACCGCGAATCGGTGGTGGCCGAGGCTCGCGGTCAGGCCAACCGCTTCAACGCACTGCTGACCCAGTACCAGGACGCGCCGGCCATCATGCGCGAGCGCCTCTATCTCGACGCCCTGTCCGACGTCTACGGCGACACCAGCAAGGTGATGGTCGACGTCAACGACGACGCGCCGCTGATGGTGCTGCCGATGGATCGCCTGAGCCGCGGCAACACCGGTGCCGCCGGTAGCCAGGGTGGCGACACCGTGTCGATGGACCCCCAGCTCCTCGAGCGCCTGAGCGCCAGCCAGGCCGACGGCAGCAGTGACAGCCGCAGTGCTCGCAGCAACGGAATCAGCCGGGAGGGCCGTTAACGATGATCAATAACCGTTCCCTGCTCATCGTCGGCGGCCTGGCCGCCGTGGCCTGGCTGGCCAGCAACAGCCTCTACGTGATCGACGAGACCGAGCGCGCGGTGAAGCTGCGCTTCGGTGAAGTGGTCGAGGAGAATATCCAGCCGGGTCTGCACGTCAAGATCCCGATCACCCAGACCATCCGCAAGTTCGACACCCGGGTGCTGACACTGGACACCGACGCCAGCCGGTACCTGACCCTCGAGCAGAAGGCGGTGATCGTGGATTCCTACGTCAAGTGGCAGGTGGTCAATCCCACCCGCTACTACGAGGCCACCGCCGGCGACGAGCTGCAGGCCGTGCGCCTGATCCAGCCGCGGGTCGACGAGAGCCTGCGTAACGAGTTCGGCCGCTTGAACCTCTCGCAGATCATCTCCGAGCAGCGTGACGAGCTGATGACCGGGCCCACCGAGGAGCTCAACGAGCTGATGCGCGACGAGCTCGGGGTGGCGATCCTCGACATCCGGGTCAAGCGCATCGACCTGCCCGAGGACGTCTCCTCGGCGGTGTACGACCGCATGCGCTCCGAGCGCGAGCGCGAGGCCCGCGAGTGGCGTGCCCAGGGCCAGGAAGAGTCCGAGCGCATCCGCGCCAACGCCGACCGCCGCCGTCAGGTGCTGCTGGCCCAGGCCAACGAGCGCTCCGAGACCCTGCGCGGTGAGGGCGACGCCGAGGCCGCGGCCATCTACTCGGAGGCCTACGGCAAGGACGAGGAGTTCTTCTCCTTCTGGCGCAGCCTGGATGCCTATCGCTCGAGCTTCCAGGGCGACGGCAACATGCTGGTGCTGGATCCGTCCAGCGACTTCTTCCAGTACCTCAAGAGCCCGACGGCCCAGGGCGGCGAGTGACGGCCGGGAGGGGGCGGTTCAGGCCGCCCCTTCCGTTCGTGCGGGGTTCCTCCCGCCACCAAACGTGATAGACTCCTGTAACCGGGCGTGGCCCGGTTTTTTTGTGGCCGTTTTTTGTGGCCGACCACTCCCGGCATTCCCCTCCGGCGCTCCGCCAGGCGTGTGATTCACCCTGCCGCCAGGCTCGCCGAAGGCCAATCATCGTCTTGCAGGAAGAACGACATGACCATCGCTGACCGCTGGCTGCTGCCCGACGGCATGGACGAGGTGCTGCCTCCTCAGGCCAGCCGCATGGAGGAGCTGCGCCGGGCGTTGCTCGATCTCTACCATCGCTGGGGCTACGACCAGGTGATGCCGCCTCCCGTGGAGTTCCTCGACTCCCTGCTCACCGGCACCGGCACCGAACTCGATCTGCAGACCTTCAAGCTCACCGACCAGATGACCGGTCGGATGATGGGCGTCAGCGCCGACGTCACGCCCCAGGTGGCGCGCATGGACGCCCACTCGCTGAAGCGCCAGGGCCCGGTGCGGCTGTGCTACTGCACCACCGTGCTGCGGGCCAAGGCGGACCAGCATCAGGGCGGTCGCAGCCCGGTGCAGGTCGGCCTCGAGCTGTTCGGCCATGCCGGCCTGGAAGCCGACCTGGAGGTCCTGCGCCTGGCGCTGACCAGCCTGCAGGTCGCCGGCGCCGGCGAGATCCACCTGGCGCTGGGCCACATCGGCATCTACCGTAGCTTGGTGGAGGCCGCCGAGCTGACCGCCGAGCAGGAGAAGGCGGTGTTCGAGGCCCTCGAGCTCAAGTCGCCCGGCGAGCTGGCCGCGCGGGTCGAGCAAAGCGTCAGCGATCCGGCCATGGCCGGCATGCTGTGCGCCCTGGGCGAGCTGCACGGTGGCCCTGAGGTGCTGGAGCAGGCCCGCGAGGCCTTCGCCGAGGCGCCCCAGGCGGTGGGGGCGGCGCTCGACCAGCTGCGTGCCCTGCACGCCGGCGTGGTCGCCGAGCATCCCGACGTGGCGCTCTACTTCGACCTGGCCGAACTGCGCGGCTACCAGTACCACACCGGCATGATGTTCGCCGCCCACGTGCCCGGCTACAGCCAGGCGTTGGCCAAGGGCGGCCGCTACGATGACACCGGCCGCGCCTTCGGTCGCGCCCGCCCGGCCACCGGCTTCTCCCTGGAGCTCAAGCTGCTGGCCAACCTGGTGCCCAGCGAGCCGCCCCACGACGGCATCTGGGCGCCGGCCGAGGGCGAGGGCCTGGCCGAGGCCATCAAGGCCCTGCGCGAGCAGGGCGAGCGGGTCGTCCAGGCGCTGCCCGGGCAGCGCACCGGTCCGCAGGAACACCGCTGCCAGCGGCACCTGACTCCCGCCGACGGCGGCTGGCAGGTCGCGCCGCTGGCCGCGGCCAGCGATCAGGCCTGATCTCAGGCAGACACGATATCGGCACCGCCGGACGCTGGCGGCGCAGCAACGAGAGACGAGGCAAATGGGCAAGAACGTAGTCGTACTGGGCACCCAGTGGGGTGACGAAGGCAAGGGCAAGGTCGTCGACCTGCTCACCGAGTCCGCAGGCGCGGTCGTGCGCTTCCAGGGCGGACACAACGCCGGTCACACCCTGGTGATCGATGGCGAGAAGACCGTCCTGCACCTGATCCCCTCCGGCATCCTGCGTGACGACAAGACTTGCGTGATCGGCAACGGCGTGGTGCTGTCGCCGGAAGCGCTGCTCGAGGAGATCCGCGAGCTGGAAGCCAAGGGCGTGCCGGTGCGCGAGCGCCTGCGCCTGTCGCCGGCCTGCCCGCTGATCCTGCCGTACCACGAGCGCCTCGACCAGGCCCGCGAGAAGGCCCGCGGCGTGGCCAAGATCGGCACCACCGGTCGCGGCATCGGCCCGGCCTACGAGGACAAGGTCGCCCGCCGCGGCCTGCGCCTGGGCGACATGCTGCACCGCGAGCGCTTCGCCTCCAAGCTCGGCGAGGTGCTGGACTACCACAACTTCGTGCTGACCAAGTTCCACGGCGAGGAGCCGGTGGACTTCCAGCAGGTGCTCGACGACGCCATGCGCATGGCCGACGAGCTGCGCTCCATGGTCTGCGACACCGTGAGCCTGGTGCACGACGTGCGCAAGGCCGGCGACAACATCCTGTTCGAGGGCGCCCAGGGCTCGCTGCTGGACATCGACCACGGCACCTATCCGTTCGTGACCAGCTCCAACACCACCGCCGGCGGCACCGCCACCGGTTCCGGCGTCGGCCCGCTGTACCTGGACTACGTGCTGGGCATCACCAAGGCCTACACCACCCGCGTCGGCTCCGGCCCGTTCCCGACCGAGCTGTTCGACGAGCACGGCCGTCACCTGGCCGAGAAGGGCCACGAGTTCGGTGCCACCACCGGCCGTGCGCGCCGCTGCGGCTGGTTCGACGCCGTGGCCCTGCGCCACGCCGTGCAGATCAACTCCGTGTCCGGCATCTGCCTGACCAAGCTCGACGTGCTCGACGGCCTGGAGAACATCCGCGTCTGCGTGGGCTATCGCAGCAAGGACGGAGAGCTGCTCGACACCCCGGTGGACTCCGAAGGCTACGAGGCCATCGAGCCGGTCTACCAGGACCTGCCGGGCTGGAGCGAGTCGACCATCGGCATCAAGAGCGTCGAGGCACTGCCGGCCAACGCCCGCGCCTACATCAGCTTCCTCGAGGAGCAGGTGGGCACCTCCATCGACATCATCTCCACCGGCCCGGATCGCAACGAGACCATCGTGCTGCGCAATCCCTTCGGTGAATGAGCCCTTCGGTGAAGTAAGCCCTTCGGTGAAGTAAGCCCTTCGGTGAAGTAAGCCCTTCGGTGAAGTAAGCCCTTCGGTGAAGTAAGCCCTTCACCGAACAGGCGCCGCGGCGGCTAGGCCTTCGGGCCTTCCCCCGAACGACGACGGGCCGGCAGGAAACTGCCGGCCCGTCGTCGTGTGTGGCCTCCCGCCATGAGAGGCCGGGCGCGATCAGCGTTCGGCCGATGCCACCTGCAGCGCCTGCATGGCGTCCTCGTCGGACAGCAGGTCGTGCAGCGTCTGGGCGGCCAACTCGCCGTTGCCGTCCATCACCTCGTCGAGCCACAGCAGCGCCTGCTCGCGGTTGGCGTTCTCGAGCCCGTTGGCGGTCAGGTAGGCCTTGGCCAGCGCCAGGCGCGCGGTCTCGTGGCCCTGGCGCGCGGCCTCCAGCAGGTAGTCGGCGCCCTGACGAAGGTCCTGGCCGAGGGTCTCGCCGCGCAGCAGCTCGCGGCCGAGGGTGGCCTGGGCGCCGGCGTGGCCCTGTTCGGCGGCCTGCTCGAGCAGGCGGCGTCCGCGCGCGGCGTCGACGCTCATGCCGCCTTCACCGCGCAGCAGCGCGGTGCCGAGCAGCGTGCGCGCCGAGAGGCTGCCGGCCTCGCTGGCCTGGGTGAGCCAGGTCCTGGCCTGCTGCGGATCGGGTTGGACGCCCTTGCCCTCGAGGTAGGCGGCGCCGAGGCGCTGGGCGGCATAGTCGTCGCCGGCCTCGGCGGACTCGCGCAGCAGCTCGATGCCGCGCTGGGTGTCCTGGGCGACGTGCTCGCCCTCGAGCAGGGCGTCGGCGAGGGCCAGCCGGGCGCCGCTGTTGCCGCGCGCGGCGGCCTGCTCGAGCAGGCGCATGCCGCGCTCGGGGTCGGCGCTCACGCCTTCGCCGGTCAGCAGCAGCTTGCCCAGATCGCCGCGGGCCCCGACGTGGCCGCCGGCGACGGCCTGCTGCAGGTAGCGGGCGCCGCGGGCGGGATCGCGTGTCACGCCCTTGCCCTCGAGATACATCCGTCCCAGATCGGCGCTGGCGCCCGGATGGCCCTCGTTGGCGGCGCGCTGCAGCCAGGAGCGTGCGGCGTTCAGGTTCTGCTGCACGCCACGGCCGTTGAGGAAGGCCTCGCCGAGCCGCGCCATGGATCCGGGGTGGCCGTCTTCCGCGGCCTCCACCAGGGCGTTGATGTTGCCGGCCTTGCCCTGGTCATAGTGCAGCCGTGACAGGGCATCCTCGGCCGAGTCGTGACCGGCCTCCCGGGCGCGGTTCAGCCACTCGCTGGCCTTGCCCAGGTCGCGGGGCACGCCGTCGCCCTTGCGGTAGGCGCGGCCCAGCACCACCATCGCGTAGGCATCCCCCTCGCGGGCGGCCTCTTCCAGCAGGGCGAGGCCGCGTGAGGGCTGGCGCTGCTGGAGGGTGCCCTCGAGATAGCCGGCGCCCAGCGCCGTCTTGGCGGAGGCGTCGCCGGCATCGGCGGCCTGCTTCAACAGCTCCTCGGCCTTCGACGGATGGTAGGGCAGCACCTCGCCTTCCAGGTAGGCCTCGCCGAGCATGCGCAGGGCGGCGGTCTGGCCCTGGTCGGCGGCGTCCTTCAGCAGGGCCTCGGCGCGCTGGCCGTCGGCCGGCACGCCGTTGCCTTCCAGGTACATCTGCCCCAGCTGCTGGGTGGCGTAGGGGTGGCCCAGCTCGTTGGCGCGCTCCAGATACTCGCGCGCCTGGCTCGGCTGGCTGGCGTGGCCCTCATCCTCGAGGTAGTAGGCACCGAGCAGCGACAGCGCCAGGGCGTCGTCTTGTTCGGCGGCCTGCTTGAGCAGCTCGATGCCGCGGCGGGGATTGGGGGGCAGCCCGTCGCCATCGAGCAGGGCGCGGCCCAGGGTGACCTGGGCATCCACCGAGCCCTGGGCGATGGCCGCGCTCAGCCAGTGCTGGGCGCGTTCCGGGCTGGCGGCCACGTTGGCGTTGCCTTCCAGCAGCAGCTTGCCCAGGGTTTCCATGGCCGACACATTGCCGTCCAGGGCGGCCTGCTCCAGCATCGCCTGGCCGCGCTGGGGCGCGTTGCCTTCCACCAGCGAGCGGCCGGCCCGGCTCAGGGCGCCGGGATCGCCGGCCTCGGCGGCCTTGTTCAGCCAGTGCATGTGGCGCTGGGGCTGGTGGCCCATCAGGCCGTCCTCGGTGAACAGGCCGGCCAGCTGATTCATGGCGCCGACGTCGCCGGCGCGGGCGTCCTGCTCCAGCAGCTCGGTGTAGCGCTGGGCGTACTGGCTGGAAAGGCCGCGGTCTTCGGCCAGCCAGCCGCCGGGGCCGTGGGCCTTGGCCAGGGCCTCGAGGGCGGCGCCGTTGTCGGCCTCGGCGGCGCGCCGGTAGAGCGCGGCGGCCTGTTCGGGGTCGGCCTGGACGCCGTCGCCGCCCTCGACGAGCAGCTCGGCCATGGCGGCCTGGGCCCGGGGGCCGACCTCTTCCTCGATGGCCTGCTGGATCAGGTAGTAGGCGAGCACGTCGTTGCGCTCGACGCCGCGCCCCTCACGGTAGAGCTTGGCCAGGTTCAGCGAGGCGTTGCCGGTGATGTAGGAGGGCGTCTTGATGGCCTCGGCATAGAGGCTGGCCGCGCGCGCCGGATCGGCGGGCACGCCCAGGCCCTGATCGAAGATCTTGGCCATCTCGTAGTAGCCCTTGGGCAGCCCCTTCTGCATCAGCGTCTCGAGCTCGGCGATGGCCTGCTGGCTGCGGCCCTGCTCGAGCAGCTGTTGCGCCTTCTCCACGGTGTTCTTGTGCATCCATTCCAGGGTGCGCGGCTGACCGCCGTCGAACCAGTCCGCGTACTGCGGCGGCACGGGAGCGGTGACGTGGGCGTCGGGCTGCGGGGTGGTGGCGCAGCCGCCGAGCCAGGCCACCAGGGTGGCCGAGACGGCCAGCTTCAGCCCCGTGGGCTGGCGAGGAGATGAGATGTCGCGTGGAATCTGGGTCATGATGTCGGGTTGCCTCGAAGTGATGGATGAACGTCGGAGCGAGCGTTCACTGCTCGCTCAGGCCCTTGAACGCGGCGTCCTCGCGCTGGGTCTCATCCATGACGATGTTCTGCTGGGCGTCGGGGTCCATGAAGTAGAGCGTCATGTAGCCGCCGGCACTGCGGTTGTAGATGGGACGCTGCCGACGCACGAAGTCGGCGATCCGCGGATCGTGGAAGCGCGACTGGTAGATCTCCATCCAGGCGAAGTACTGGCTGTCCTTGAGGAAGCCGGTGTACTGCTCGTGGGGCGCCATGTCGCCGAGGGCGGCGGGATCGGCGAAGATCTCCAGGGCGAAGTCGACCGCGTCCTGGATGCCGTGGCCGTCCACCTCCAGGTCGAAGATGTCGTAGCCCTGGCGCTCGATGACCTGCATGTTGGTGATCAGGTAGAGCAGCGCATAGTTCTGGTAGTGGGTCGCGCGGCGTCCACGGGCGATCTCCATCGGCAGCGCGCCTTCGTCGGTGATGTCGTGCAGCGCCGAGTAGATGGCGCTGACGCCGAAGCGGAACAGATCGTTGTCTTCGGTCAGCACGCCGACCATGGTTCCGTAGAGGGCCCGACGGTAGAAGTGGTTGTTGCAGCAGCTGTTGCCGGGCTGCCCCTGGATGTCGGAGTGCTGGTGGGCCAGGTCGTTGAGCCAGGCCTCGATCCGCTCACGCTCCTCCTCCATGCCCTCGATCTCGGGGCGCACCACCGAATAGGCCATGGCCGCGGCGAAGATCATCGATTCGGTGGCGAACCAGGCCTGGGGCTCCATGGAGTCGTAATAGAAGTTGGTCAGCGCTTCGTCCTGCGACCACTTGTCGAGGAAGCGCACCAGGCATTCGGCGTAGTAGTCATCGCCGGTGGCCATGTAGCTGCCGGCCAGGTGCGAGACGTTATCCTCGAACTGGAACAGCGGCTCCGAGGCCAGTTCCCACTCATCGGGGCTGGGGTAGTAGCCGGGGATCCGCATGCGGGTGTTGATCGGCTTGTACGCCAGCAGCTGCGAGCAGCTGGTGCCGGTCGACAGCTGGTCGATCTCCTGCAGCAGGATCGCGTTGTCGGTGTCCTCGAGCTGCGCCCTGCGCTTCTCGACGTCGAAATAGGAGGCGTCGGGATCCGTCACCTCGTAGTGCGACAGGTCGAGTTCGGCACGCTCCTCGAGGGTCATGGCCTGGGCCGTGGTCAGCCCGCCCGCGCCCAGCCCGCAGAGGGCCAGGGACAGGCCGGCGAGCAGGCGACGGGGCATGTCGCCGTGACCTAGGCGGGTTGATGGAGACAGAGACATCGAGAGTCCTCGGAATCAGGAACGGGGGGCATGGAAGCGGAAGCCGGCGAAGTCGACGTGCTGGTCGCGGGGCGTGCGCCAGTCCTTGCCGTGCCCGCCGAAGAAGGTGGAGAACATCAGGCCGTCGATGGTCACGTCCTCGTCGGTGCGGTAGATGATGCCGTGCTGCTCGAGGATCGGCTGGCCGTCCACCCACACGCGGGCCACGCCGTTCTCCTGGCCGGGGTCGTTGAGGATGATCTCCTGCTCCAGGGTCACCCACTGGCCGGTGGGGAAGGTCCAGCGGCCGCGGCCGACGGACTTGCCGTAGTCCTCGTGCTGGTCGACGGCATACTCGTAGAGCTCGCCCTGGCCGTTGGCCCGCCACATGTAGCGCATGGAGAAGCCGTTCTCGCCGTCGGCCTCCTCGCCGCCGCTGGGCGCCTCGCCGCCGTACAGGCCCGGCAGCTTGCCGCCCTTGACGAAGTCGAAGCCCGGCTCGAAGCGCACCCGGTACTGCAGGCAGGCGCGCTCGGCGCCGGCCAGGGCGTCGGGAGCGGCATAGAAGCCGGCGCCGCCCGTCTCGGTATCGCCCGGCGACGAGGTGCCCTCGGGGTAGTGGATGCGCAGGCCGGGCTCATCGAGGCCGGTCTCGCCGGCCGCGAGGCGTTCGACGTTCTCGGTGCCCCAGTCTCGCTGGGTGGCGAAGCCTTCACGGATGGCGGCCTGGGCATCCTCGGCCTGCAGGGCAGGGGAGGGCGCGGCGACCTGCGGATAGCGGGTCGAGCAGGCGGCCACGCTCGGTGAGGTGATCGCGGGCCCCTTGCCCTCGGCCAGGGCCGGGGCGCTCAGGCCGGGCAGCAGGGCCAGCATCAGCAGGGCCAGGGGGCGCTTTCTCGGGATGACGTGTTCGGCTGACATATCGGGCTCCGGTCGGAGGCCGCCGCGCGGGCGGCCGGGATGTCCTCGTGATAGGGCGCTCGGGCTCAGCTCGCCTGGCGTTCGCCGTCGGCGAGCGGCGCCTCGTCGTCGTTGGCGCCGGTGACGCCGTCGACCAGGCCGTCGACCAGCTGGGCGACCGAGCGGGCGCCCTGCCAGACCCATTCGGCGGCGCTGCCGACCAGCGGGGTCTCGGTGAAGCGCACGTCCACCGGGGTGCCGACGGCGTCGGCCGGCAGCGGCTCTTCGGGCACCAGCAGCACGCTGGCCACGTTCTGCTGCTGACGCACCCAGCTGGGGAAGCCGGCACGCGGCTGGCGCTCGATGTCCAGCGCCACGCTGCGCACCCGGGCGCTGATCGGGCCGGCGGTGTTGGGCAGCGAGATGTAGGCCTGCTGGTCCGGGCCGATGCGATCGATGTCATCCATGTGCACCAGCGCCTCGACCATGATGTCGTTGTCGCCGGTGCGGATGAGCGTCATGATGCGCTCGCTCTCGTTGATATAGGTGCCGTCGGAGCTGCTCAGCGCCCAGGCCACCAGGCAGTTGCAGGGGCTGTAGACCTCGTTCTGGGACTGGCGGGCCTCCAGCGCGGTGATCCGCGAGCTCTGGAAGTCGCGGGCGGTCTCGAACTGGTCGATGCGCGCCCGGGCGATCTCCGGCGAGACCGTCTCGAAGCTCACCGACTCGCCGTTGGCCGGCTTGGCGGAGTTGGCCAGGCTGACCTGGTTGGCACCGCCATCGATGTTGTTCTGCAGGTTCTCGATCAGCTGGCTGTTGTAGCTCTGGGCGGCCTGGGCCAGGATCAGGTCCGACTCGAGGTCGACGTTCTTGACGCTGGTCAGCTTCGCGTCGCGTTCGACCCGGTCGCCGGCCTTGAGGTCATGGGCCTGGAGGATGCCCGGACCCGGGGCACGGATGTCGATGCGCGGCGCGGTCACCGCGGCGAAGTTCGGCTCGATCAGCATGAAGTTGCGGTAAGCGGTGGCCGCCGCTACCAGGCCCAGCACGCCGATGGCCATGAACAGCGCCACGTAGCGGCCCAGCGGCTTGGGCGGACGCTGGGCCGGCTGCGGCTGGCCGGCGGCGCCGCGCTTGCGCGGGGTCTGCGGGTCCTCGCCCGCCATCAGGCCTTCCAGGTCCATCTCGCGGCCGCTCAGGCTGGCGCGGATCAGGCGGCGCAGCAGCTCCTGGTGGCCGGGGCTGATGTCGGTGAACTCGAAGCCGGCGGTGTGGCCTCGCTCGCCGGCCGTGCAGTGCCGGCACTCGGCGGTCACGGGGACGGTCATCTCGGCGCCGCCGGCCTGCAGCAGCAGCGAGGCCTGGACCCGGGCGCCCTCGCGGATCGGCCGCTGGCTGTGGATCGCGAAGCCGCCCTGGGACAGGTCGACGCCGTCGAACCCCTGGCCGTCGTCCATCTTGACCTGGAAGGCGCGCTTCACGCGCAGGTAGCGACGCTCGTCGCGGCGCTCGTGGGCGATGCCGGCGCCGGGCGTCTGGTCGGCGCCCTGGCCCCGGCGCTGATCGCCCAGCGTGGGCTCGCTTCGATCGTGATTGTCGGCGTAGTAATCGGTCATGGGGTATCTCTCTCCAGTGGTTGCCTCCCGGCGGCGTCCTGCGAGGTCAGGAGCGGCCGGGTTGCACGCTGATATTCAGGTCGACGAGGGCCACCTTGCGGCCGTCGAGTTCGAGGGCGCAGCCCAGGGTCGTGTGGCAGGTCGCGAGCTGTCCGGCGTCGAGCGGGCGGCCGCTGGCGTCGTGGACATGACGGGCCAGTTCGGGGCTGATCTCGAGCGTGGTCGGCTCGTCGCCGGGCGCGCCGGTGAGGCGTTCGGTCCGCATGCGCTCGGTGGTGGCGACGATGTCCAGCAGGCCCTCGTCCAGCGCCAGGCGCTCCGGCGGCAGGGTGACGTTGCCGCTGGGGGAGCCGTCGACCAGGATCATCGCCATCCAGCGATTGGCCGTGCCGGTCTGAGCCTCGGCCTCGGCGGCGGGGCCCTGGAGGATGGCCATGGCGGTGCGATCCGGCGGCTGCAGCACCCCGGTGGCCAGCACCAGCACGTAGAGCATCACCGCGATGAAGGCGCCGTGCAGCACGTGACCCATGCGACGCTGGCGGTTGACCGCGGCCGGGTCGTCCGGCTCGCCGGCGGAGATCCCCTGGCGCGACCACTTCTGGCGGTTGAAGCGGAAGCTGACGTAGGTCTTGAGCAGGGCGCCGAAGACCTGGTTGTAATAGATCAGCGGGATCCACAGCAGGCTGAAGCGGCCGCGCTGCCAGGCCAGGATCAGCGTCGAGATGCTGCGCGTGAACAGGATCCACAGCGCGTAGGCGAAGATGAACGAGGGCCGCACGAACAGGGTCACCAGGATCGCCACCGTGGGGCCGATCAGGGTCGTCCACATGGACAGGCGCTGGTCGACCAGGCTCCACCAGGTGAACATGCCCATCGGGCGCGGCCCCAGGGCGATCGCCCGGCCGCTGGTGCGCAGCATGTTGCCGTACCAGCGGCGCATCAGGTCGGTGGTCGACTTGAAGAAGCGGCGGCGGTCCGGCAGCTCCTCGAACCCGGTGACGTAGACGTCCGGCAGGTAGAGCATCCGCCAGCCGTTCTTGAGCAGCCAGTACCAGGTCGACTTGTCGTCCCCCGAGAGGAACTTGAAGTTGCCGAAGCGCCAGTGGTCGACGCGGTCGTTCTCGACCAGCTCGATGAAGCTCGGCTGGGTGGCGAGGTCGAGGCGGAAGGCGCTGTAGCGGCCGGTCAGCACCAGCAGCCGGCGCGACACCGAGCCGGAGCTCATCACCAGATGGCGCTGGGCGTAGCGCAGGTCGTACCACTCCTTGGTGACGTCGCCGCCGGTGACGATGGCACTGTTGTTGGTGGTCAGCGCGCCCAGGTCCTCGTTGGTGCGGAAGAACGACAGCGAGCGCTCGAGGGTCTCGGGCTCGAGCAGGATGTCGCCGTCCATCGAGACCAGCAGGGCGTCCGGGGCCGGGGCGCGGCGCGAGATCGCGCGCAGCACTTCCGCCATGGCGGAGCGCTTGCCGTCCCCCTTCTGGAACATGTAGCGCAGCTCGATGTTGCTCGGCCAGCCGAGGTCGTCCATCACGTGGGTGATGATGTCGACGTCGGTGCGGTCGGCCAGCGAGGCGAAGATGGTGGTCGGGACGCCGTAGTCCCGGACCTCGCGCACCAGCGCCTCGTAGACCCGATAGCTGACGTCGGCATCGATGCGGAACGAGGTGCACAGCACGTACAGCTCGCTGGGCTTGCCGGCCTCGCCGGCGGCGTCCGCCTCGGCCCGCAGCCGCGGGAAGATGCGCCGGTTGTACCACACCGAGCGCAGCGCCTGGACGAACCACCAGGAGTAGCGCCAGGCGCCGATGGCCCCGATGGCGAAGAAGAAGCTCTTCGACGCCGGCGAGAAGACCTCCGACGGCAGCTCGGAGAGCAGCAGCACCAGCAGGGCCAGCAGCAGCAGCAGGGCGGTGACCTCCGTCACCTTGCTGGCGACGGAGGTGTGGTCGGGGAGCTTCGACATGGCGAGGCCTCAGGCGACGACGGGACGGACGGAGGCGCCTCGGCCGATGCCGTAGTAGGTCAGCCCCGCCTCCTTGGCGCTCTCGGGCGAGAACAGGTTGCGGCCGTCGATCACCACCGGCTCGATCAGGCGCTCGCGCAGGCGGCCGAAGTCGACGGTGCGGAAGGCCTTCCACTCGGTGCAGATGACCAGCGCATGGGCGCCCTCGAGGGTCTCGTCGCGGTTCTCGGTGAGATCCAGGTCCTCGCGGTTGCCGTAGATCCGCAGGCACTCCTCGGCGGCCTCGGGATCATGGGCCTGGACCCGGGCGCCGGCCTGCCACAGCGCTTCCATCAGCGCGCGGCTGGGGGCCTCGCGCATGTCGTCGGTGTTGGGCTTGAAGGCCAGGCCCCACAGCGCGATGGTCTTGCCGGCCAGATCGCCGTCGAAGGCATCGCTGAGCATCTCGAACAGGCGGCTCTTCTGGCGGGCGTTGACCTGCTCGACGGCGTTGATCAGGTGGGCCGGATGGCCGGCGGCCTCGGCGGTGTGGGCCAGCGCCTTGACGTCCTTGGGGAAGCAGGAGCCGCCGTAGCCGCAGCCCGGATAGATGAAGTGGTAGCCGATGCGCGGATCGCTGCCGATGCCGTGACGCACTTCCTCGATGTCGGCGCCCAGGCGCTCGGCCAGGTTGGCCATCTCGTTGATGAAGCTGATCTTGGTGGCCAGCATGGCGTTGGCGGCGTACTTGGTCAGCTCGGCGCTGCGCACGCCCATGAACATCAGCTTGTCGCGCTGGCGGTTGTAGGGGCCGTAGCACTCGCGCATGACCTGGCGAACGCGTTCGGACTCGGTACCCACCACGATGCGCGAGCCGCGCGAGAAGTCCTCGATGGCGGCGCCTTCCTTGAGGAATTCGGGGTTGGAGCAGACGTCGAACTCGATGTCCGCGCCACGGGCCTCGAGGGTGGCGGCCACGGTGCGCTCCACCTTGCTGGCGGTGCCGACCGGTACCGTCGACTTGTCGACGATGATGCGGTACTCGGTCATGTGGGTGGCGATGGTCTCGGCGACCTTGAGCACGTGACGCAGGTCGGCGCTGCCGTCCTCGTCCGACGGCGTGCCGACGGCGATGAACTGCAGCAGGCCGAACTCGACCGCGGCCTTGGCATCGTTGGTGAAGTGCAGGCGGCCGGCGGCCAGGTTCTGGTGGATCAGCGTCTCGAGGCCCGGCTCGTAGATCGGCACCTCGCCTTGGCTGAGACGGGCCACCTTGTCGGCGTCCACATCGACACACATCACTTCATGGCCGACTTCGGCGAGGCAGGCGCCGGTGACGAGTCCTACGTATCCGGAACCAAAGATGGTGATCTTCATGGGCGTCTTGCTCCTGGTCGTGGTCGGAAACGAACGTCCTGTCCCAGGCCCCTGGCGGGGGAGGGAGCGTCATGGACGTGCGTGGATCTGCCAGGTAAAGGAGCAAGCATCGGGCCGGAATGGAAAAAAAGCTTTTATATCAGATATCTATGCTGGTATTGGTCGAGGTGTCACCGTGTGACGACTCGTTTGCGGCGTGTCGGGAGGGGAAAAGTGTCGCGATACGCCAACAGCGTATCGTGTCAGCCGGTGCAGGAGGGGGATCGCGAGGCGGCACCGGCGGGGGCTGTCGCGGCCTGACGGCACCGTCGGAAAACGGCGCAGAGGCCCGCGGAGCGTGGCCTGCACGGCATCGACCGACGAGCGGGAAAATTTACATTAGGCAAGTAAGATGTACAGGTGTTGCATCATATCGACACTCGGCCCGATCGGCGCCATGGCGGTGACGCTCGAGGCCGACGCGCCAACGAAAAAGGCGGCCCGAAGGCCGCCTTTCTCGTCGAGATCAGGGCGTCTTTCAGTTGCCCTTGGGCTCGCTTCTCAGTGCCTTGACCAGCGCGTAGCAGCCGAGCAGCAGCACGATGGTGAAGGGCAGGCCGGTGGAGACGGCCGCCGTCTGCAGGGCCGTCAGGCCGCCGCCCAGCAGCAGGGCGATGGCGATGGCGCCTTCGATGATGGCCCAGAAGATGCGCTGCGGCTTGGGCGCGTCGACCTTGCCGCCGGCGGTGATCGAGTCGATGACCAGCGAACCGGAGTCCGAGGAGGTCACGAAGAACACGATCACCAGGATGATGCCGACGAAGGAGGTGATGGCGGACAGCGGCAGCTGGCCGAGCATGGCGAACAGCTTGATCTCCAGCGCGGCGTCCTGGACGCCCTGGAAGCCGTCGGAGATGACCTGATCGATGGCGGTGCCACCGAAGGCCGTCATCCACAGCACCGAGACCAGGGTCGGCACCAGCAGCACGGCGGTCAGGAACTCGCGCACGCTGCGGCCGCGGCTGACGCGGGCGATGAACATGCCGACGAACGGTGACCAGGAGATCCACCAGGCCCAGTAGAAGGCGGTCCAGCCCTGGCTGAAGTTGGCGTCCTCACGGCCGAAGGGCATCGCCAGCGCCGGCAGGTTGACCGCGTAGGCGACCAGGTTCTCGAAGAAGCCGGTGGCGATCAGCAGGGTCGGGCCGACGATGATCACGAACACCAGCAGCAGGAAGGCCAGCACCATGTTGAGCTGCGACAGGCGCTGCACGCCCTTGTCGACGCCCAGCAGGATCGAGCACATCGCCACGGCGGTGATGCCCATGATCAGCAGCACCATGGTGATGTTGCTGTTGGGCACGTCGAACAGGTAGCTGAGGCCGGCGGCCGCCTGGGAGGCGCCCAGGCCCAGCGAGGTGGCCAGACCGAACAGGGTGGCGAACACCGCCAGGATGTCGATCAGGTGTCCCGGCCAGCCCCACACGCGCTCACCCAGGATCGGGTAGAAGATCGAGCGCATGGTCAGCGGCAGGCCCTTGTTGAAGGCGAAGATCGCCAGTGCCAGGCCGACGATGGCGTAGGCGCCCCAGGGGTGCAGGCCCCAGTGGTAGATGGTGGCGGCCATGCCCAGCTTCTGGGCGGCGACCTCGTCGCCGGCGGCGGCGCCCAGCGGCGCCCAGTCGGTGCGTACGCCGTTCTCCACGGTGGTGCCGTCGAGGGCGGTGCCGAAGTGGGTCAGCGGCTCGGAGACGCCGTAGAACATCAGGCCGATGCCCATGCCGGCGGCGAACAGCATCGCGAACCAGCCGGCGTAGCTGAAGTCCGGCGTGGCATTGGCACCGCCGATGCGCACCTTGCCCAGCGGCGAGAGCACGATGCCGAGGCTGACCAGCACGAAGATGTTGCCGCCGAGCAGGAAGACCCAGCTGAGGTTGCCGGTCAGGAAGCTGAAGATGGCGTCGAAGATCGGCTCGATCTCGGCCTGCAGGGCCAGCGTCAGGATCACGAAGACCAGGATCACTAGCGACGACACGGTGAAGACCTTGCCGTGCAGATCGACATCGAGGCCGAACTTGTTGGTGGTGATGTTGTCCTGGCCGATCACGTAATCGGTATCGATCAGGTTGGCCGGACCTTCCGGGGCGGGAATGCCCTCGCCGGCGGCCCCCTCGGGGGCTTTGTTGTCGTTCGTCACGGGATCTCTCCTTGTTGACGTCGAGGAACGAGTGGGGCGCATCAGTCCTGTGGACGGACCAGGAACACCGATGCGTCAGTGTGGGTGGCAATCTTGCCGCCGTGTGAGGGAAGCACGACATCCAGGTGTTTCGGCGGATGGGTCTGCATGATCACCAGATCGACGCTCAGCTCGTCGATCGCCTTGACCAGCACGTCATCCAGATCGGCGATGGGGTCCGGGCAGACGATGGCCTTGGCGCTGACCGGCTGGCCGTGCACCTGGGCGCGCTCCTGGGCGAAGGCCTCCAGCTTCTGCTGGTACTCGTCCGGGGTTCGGGCCACGCTGCCCGGGGTATTGGCGATGATCGCCACGTAGCAGACCTCGGCATCGTAATGCCGGGCCTGATCGGCGACGACCTTCAGCGATGGTTCGAACACATCGGGGTGTGCCAGGTCCACCGGCACCAGGATCTTCTTGAACATGCCTGCGCTCCTTGTTGGGTTGCGTCCGCGCTCACACGCTCAGTGTGGCCGTTGGACGGCGATTCGAGCGTGCCGCGCTTTCAACGGCCGCGGCACGGTCATCGGCGTCGTCCGGGGAGGCGTTGCCCTTGTTGTCATTGTCGTGGTCATCCGACGGCGCGGGGCGCGATCGGACAGGGGATTCTAATCAAATAGAATAGGACTGATAACCGGCAATCTGCGACGCGTCCGGTTCCGTGTGCGCTCGCGCCGTTGACGCCGGCGCCCGACACGCAAGGGGGAGGTGCCCCGTGAGACACCTCCCCCTGGCTGTCATGCGGTCGCCATCACGACTGCGGCAGCCACTCCTGCACCAGGTCCTGGTTGTCCTCGACCCACTGCTTGGCGTTCTCGTAGGGGTCGGAGTCTTCCTCCTGGTTCATGAGCATGACTTCGCCCATCTGCTCGGGCGTCCACTCGAAGGCGTCCAGGATGGCGTAGGCGCCCGGCATGTCTTCCTCGAGGCCGTCGCGCGCGATGGTATGGATCTGCTCGGCGCCGCCATAGACGTCCTGGGGGTCCTCGAGGTACTTGAGGTCCCAGCGGGCGAACATCCAGTGCGGCGTCCAGCTGGTCACCACGATCGGCTCGTCGTTGGCAATGGCGGTCTGCAGGGCCGCGGTCATGGTGGCGCCGCTGCCGCTCTGCAGGTCGAGGTCCAGCTCGTAGGCGTCGATGACGTCCTCGGTGAGGCTCATCAGGCCGGCGCCCGGATCGATGCCGGTGATCTTGCCGCCCAGCGCGTCGGCGTGGTCGTTCAGGTCGGCGATGGAGTTCATGTCGCTATCGGCGGGCACCACCAGGCCGAGCTTGGTACCGTCGAGGTTCGGACCCAGATCGTCGACCTGATCGCTGACCCGCTCGAGGTAGTCGGCGTGGGTGGTCGGCAGCCAGGCGGCGACGATGCTGTCGGCATCGCCGGTGGCGACCGATTGCCACATGGCGGCGGCGGACAGCGAGGTCATCTCGACCTCGTAGCCGGCCTGCTCCAGCACGGCGCGCACCACGTTGGTGGAGGCGACTTCCGAGGCCCATTCGACGTAGGCCAGGTGAACGCTGCCCTTGTCCTGGGCCTGGGCCGTCGCCGCGGTCAGGCTGGCGCCGGCGATGAGGGCCAGGCCAGCGATGCGCATCGGTTGCTTAGGCATAATGATTCTCCTTCGGAATGTGTTCACGAGCATGCTGAGACGCACCGCCGGATTCAACCGGCGGTCGTTCAACGGCCGATCATCAGGCCTTGCCGCGTTTGCGCAGCGATTGGGTGAGGCGGTCGAGCAGCATGGCCAGGATCACCACGGCGATGCCGGCCTCGAAGCCATCCCCCGGGCGCAGGCGTTGAATGGCACGCCAGACCTCGCTGCCGAGGCCGTCGGCGCCGATCATGGCGGCGATGACCACCATCGACAGCGCCAGCATGATGGTCTGGTTGATGCCGGCCATCACCGTGGGCAGCGACAGCGGCAGCTGGACCTTGAACAGCTTCTGGCCACGGGTGGCACCGTAGGCGTCGGCGGCTTCCACGAGCTCGGTGGGGACCTGGCGGATGCCCAGGGTGGTGAAGCGGATCGCCGGCGGCATGGAGAAGATCACGGTGGCGAAGATCGCCGAGACCGAGCCGATGCCGAAGAACGGGATGGCCGGGATCAGGTAGACGAAGGCCGGCATGGTCTGCATGAAGTCCAGCACCGGCATGATCGTCCGATAGAGCCGCTCGGAGAGCGCCGCGGCGATGCCCACCGGCAGGGCGATGATCACCGCCACCAGGGTGGCGATCACCACCAGGGTCAGGGTCTCGATCATCGGGTCCCAGAGCCCGAGGTTCCAGATCAGTGCCAGGCCGGCGGCCGCGCCGATGGCCAGACGCACGTTGGCGAGCCACCAGCACAGGCCGGCGATGATCACCAGCAGCGACCAGTCGGGCAGCCACATCAGGGCATCGTTGAGCCCATCGATGCCGGTCTGGGTGATGCGCGAGATGCCGCGGGTCACGGCGGAGTACTCGCTGGTCAGCCAGTTGAGGCCGTTCTCGATCCAGTCGCCCAGCGGCATGCGCGGAAATTCGATAGCCATCAGTGGTCTCCTGCCTGTGCGAGTTCATCGAGGACGGCGCCTTTCACGACCACGCCCTGCAGCACCTGGTCGTCGTCTACCACGGCGATCGGGAAGCGGTTCTCGCTGAACATGGCGAACAGGTTGTGCAGCGGCTCCTCGCGGGTGACCTTGCGGAAGTCCTGGGTCATCACCTCGGTGACGGTCTGCTTGCCATCCTCCAGCGCCTGGCTGGCGCCATCGGCATCGATCAGGCCGACCAGGCGGCGGTCGCGGTCGAGGATGTAGATGGAATCGAGGCTGTGGTCACGCATCTTGCGCAGCGCGGTGCGCGGGCCATCGGTGTCGCGCACCGTGGAGCGCACCTTGCGCATGGCGCTCTCGGCGCTGAGGATGCGCGACTTGTCGACGCCCTCGATGAAGCGGCGGACATAGTCGTCGGCGGGGGCGGTGAGGATCTCCTCCGGGGTGCCGATCTGCACCACCTCGCCGTCCTTGAGCAGCACGATGCGATCGCCGATGCTCAGGGCCTCGTCGAGGTCGTGGGTAATGAAGACGGTGGTCTTCTTCATGCGGTGCTGGAGCTGCAGCAGCTCCTGCTGCATGTCGCCGCGGATCAGCGGGTCGAGGGCCGAGAAGGCCTCGTCCATCAGCAGCACGCTGGCGTCGTTGGCCAGCGCCCGAGCCAGGCCGACGCGCTGCTGCATGCCGCCGGACAGCTGGCGGGGAAGGGCGTCTTCCCAGCCGTCCAGGCCGACCTGCTTGAGGGCGTTGCGGGCGGTCTCGCGACGTTCGCCGGCATCGATGCCGCGGATCTCCAGGCCGAACTCGGCGTTCTGCTGCACGGTGCGGTGGGGGAAGAGGGCGAAGTTCTGGAACACCATGGAGAAGTGGCGGCGGCGGCATTCCAGCAGCTCCTTCTCCTTGAGGCTCGGGATGTTCTGCCCGTCGATGACGATCTCGCCCTCGGTCGGGTCGATCAGGCGGTTGAGGCAGCGGATCAGGGTCGACTTGCCGGAGCCGGACAGCCCCATGATCACCAGCAGTTCCCCTTCGTAGACATCGAAGTCGATGTTCGACAGGCCCAGGGTCTGGCCGGTCTTGTCGAGGATCTCGGGACGCTTCAGTCCCTGGTCGCGCAGTTCCAGCGCCTTCTTCGGCTGGTTGCCGAAGACCTTGCTGAGGTTGCGGACCCGAATCTTGACGTTTCGGTTGTCACTCATTGGCGAACCTTGGTCGACGCCCGTGCCTGCGTTGAACGGCAGGGGTGGGCGAGTGGTTGTGATGAAGCCTGACGCCAGCATGCCAGCCGGCTGCGTTGACGCGAAATAAAACGCAATACCGTAGCGTTGAATCCAACAAAGTTCGAATGGTGCCGAATGTCGCCTAAATAACGGTCATCGTCGCCTCGCAGGGCCACAACGATGGTGCCGAGCGCGAGTGATGGGGGTCGAAGGTTGTTATCAACGCGGCCGTTGGGTAACGCGCGGGCGCGTTGAATTCTCGTCGGGCGCCCCCGTCCGGGCCGGGGGGCGGCGGTGAGTCCTCATTCGGCGCAGGTTGCGGCGGCTCGGGATGTCGTAGGGGAAAGACGCCACAGGCCACCCTCAGCGGCATCGACCAGCAGGTAAATGTGGCTATGGTTGCCTTGCCGCACGGTACGGATGCGGCCGAGCTCTCCCTCGAGCACTCTCTCGCGTTCGATCACCCTGTCGCCCGCGAGGCGCAACCGCAGCAGCGCCTCGCCGCGCAGCCCGCCGGCCAGCAGATCACCCCGCCAGGGGGCGAAGGCCGGCGAGGTCACCCGGGTCAGGCCCGATGGGGCGAAGCGGCCCTCGAAGACATGCACCGGGTCGCGCATGCCCGGGGCGCTGTCCTCGCCGACCGGCAGGAAGGTCACGTAGTCGCGGCCGCGGGAGACCTCCGGCCAGCCATAGTTGGCACCCGGCACCAGGCGATTGAGTTCGTCGCCGGTGCGCGGGCCGTGCTCGGTGGACCAGGCCGTGCCGTCGTCGGTGACGATCAGCCCCTGGGGATTGCGGTGGCCGAGGCTGAAGATCTCGTCCAGCACCTCGGGATCGTCGACGAAGGGATTGTCGGCCGGCACGCCGCCGGTCTCGGTGAGGCGCAGCATGCTGCCGGCGTGGTCGCCGCCGTCCTGGGCGCGCGGCGGGCTGCCGCGTTCGCCGACGCTCATCAGCAGGGTGCCGTCGGGGCGCCAGGCCAGCCGCGAGCCGTAGTGTCGCCCCGGGCCGGCGCCGCGGTTCTGGACGAAGAGCCGCTGCACGTCGGTCAGCCGGTCGCCCTCGAGACGCGCCCGGGACAGCGCGGTGGCGTCGCCGCCGGGCACCGGCCGGCTCCAGGTGAAGTAGAGCCAGTCGTGCTCGCCGCCGTCGTCGCCGAAGCGGGGATGCAGGGCCAGGTCGAGCAGCCCGCCCTGGCCGCGGGCCGAGACCTCGGGCAGGCCCGCCAGCCGGGTCAGGGTGCCATCCGCCTCGAGCCGGCTCAGGCGGCCGGGGCGTTCGCCCACCAGCAGCCGGCCGTCGGGCAGCTGGGTCAGGCCCCAGGGATGGTCGAGGCCGCCGACCAGCGGCGTCAGGCACATCGTCAGGCGCTGGGTATCAACCAGCCGGGACGGGGCCGGCTCGGCGTGGGCCATGGCGCTCAGCAGCAGGCCGAGCAGCGCCGCGCTCGGCAGGCGGCAGGCGAACGGGAAACGCGAGGGAGGGATCATGGGCCGGCTCCGTGGACGGGGCGGCCTCCAGTATAGGCGGTGTCCACGGTCGCCGGCCCGGGGCTACATCAGCCAGGCCAGCAGCAGCGGCAGGTAGATCAGCGACAGCAGGGTCGAGCAGAACACCAGGCTGGCCACGTATTCCGGCTCGCGGCGGGCCTTCTGGGCGAACAGATAGTTGAACACCGCCACCGGCATGCTCATCTGCAGCACCAGGATCGCATGGGCCATGGGCGGCAGGTTCAGCAGCGCGCCGATGCCCCAGGCCAGGCCGGCGGCCAGCGGCAGGCGCAGCAGGCAGAAGCCGAGCCCCGAGCGCAGGTTCCTGACCTGGATATGGGCCAGCGACACCCCGAGGGTGATCAGCATCAGCGGCACCGTGAAGCCCGAGATCAGGTCCACGCTGTTGGCGATCCACGGTGGCAGGTCGGTGTCGGTGAGCAGCAGCGCCAGGGCGATCAGGATGGCGTAGACCGTGGGCGTCTTGGCCAGCGACTTCAGCGGATTGCCGCGGCTGGTCATCATCGTGCCGAGGGTGAACTGGAACAGCGAGACCGTGACCATCACCGTGATGCCGAAGGCGAAGCCGGCCTCGCCGAAGGCATAGAGCACCACCGGCAGGCCCATGTTGCCGGTGTTGGGGTACATCATCGGCGCCAGCAGCACCCGCCAGTCGCGACGCAGCAGGCGCGCGGAGACCAGGGTGGCGGCGCCCATGGCGGTCAGCACCAGGGCGGTGGCCAGCATGGTGCGTCCGAAGCTGTCGGCGTCGATCTCGGCGCCGGCCAGCGAGGCGAGCACCAGCGCCGGGGTGCCGATGTTGAACACCAGGCGGGTGACGAAGGCCACGGGGTAGTCGTGGCCGAGCCGAACCCAGCCGAAGCCCAGACCGGCACCGGCGATGACCGGCGCCATCACGGCGAAGAGTTCGGCGAACATGCAGCGTCTCCTTGGCTGAGGGAAATGAGCGGGTAAAGCCGTGGCGGCGGGGCGTGACTCATGCCACTTCCGCCTGCGCCGGGGGCGGCGAGAGGCCTTGAAGGGCGCGGGCTCGCTGTGCCTGGCGTTCCAGCGACAGCTCGAGACGCTGCGCCAGGCCGGCGAGCTGGGCCCGCTGGCGCTCGCTCAGTGCCGGCTGGTGGCGGGCGGCCTCGACCAGCGCCTCGCCGGCCGGGGCCACCGCGTCGGGCGAGCGGCCCCTGGCGCTGTCGGCGTAGGCCTGGGCCAAGGCATCGAAGAAGTCGCGCTTGGCGCGGTGCAGGGCCTCGTCCGGCAGGTCGTCCAGCCGGCGGCGCATCTGCAGGCAGGCATAGCCGATGTCGAGCCCGGTCAGGCCCAGGGTAAAGAGATGGCGCTGGTCCTCGGGCAGCACGTCGTCATGCCTGGCCAGGTGCAGCAGACGGTCGGCCATGCCGCCGACGAAGCGTGCCTCCGCCTCGTGGATCGGCGGCGAGGTCAGGCGGCGCAGGTCGCCGACGATGGCGCCCACCAGCCGGCGCTTGCGCAGCCGCGAGCCGAAGCCGGGCAGCAGTCGGAAGCCGGTCACCACCGCGGACATCCCGATCATCACCGCGATGGCGCGGTTGATGAAGCTGTCGAAGGAGAAGTCCATGCCGTTGTCGGGCATGGTCAGCAGGATGTTGCCGATGGTGAAGGCCAGGCAGTAGCCCATCAGGCGCGGGTTGGCCGCGCCCAGCAGGCCGAGGAACAGCGGCGGCATCAGGATCATCGCCAGCATCGGGAAACCGCTGGCCTGGGCCAGCAGCACGTGGCCGAACAGGAAGGCGCTGGGAATCGCCGCCAGCATGCCCTTGGCGAACATCATGCACACCATCACCGGGTTGTCGCGGGTGGCGAAGAAGGCCGAGAACAGGGTGCCGAGCAGCATCGCGACCTGGCCGTTGTCCCAGCTGGTGGCCAGCCAGAAGGCGGCGAGCAGGGAGAAGACCAGGCCCGCGCGCACGGCGTTGAGGCCGGCCACCAGGTGGTCGCGATGCCAGGCCAGTGCCGCGCCTCGCAGCCGCATGCGCCCCGGGTGGCTGATGGCATCGCGGGCGTCGAGCATCACCACGGCGTGGCCCAGCGCCTCGCGTAGGCCCAGCAGGCAGCGCTGCTCGAGGGGCGTCCCGTCGTCGTCGGGGCAGTCCTTGACCCGGTGACGCAGGGCGTGAAGGCGTCGCTGGGCCGGGGCGATGCCGCTGACCTCCGCCGACTCGCGAAAGCCGTCGGCGAGCTCCTCGGCCAGCCGGTGGATGGTCGGCGAGATGCGCTCGCCGTAGTGATGCAGGATCTGCTGCAGGGCGTGCAGGGTGGCCAGCAGGCGCAGGGTGCGGCGAGTCAGCACGTGGCTGGCGCGGATCCGGCCCGGCCCTTCCGGGCCCTCGTAGCGGGCGGCCTGGCTGTCGGTCTCGAGCTGGGTGAGCGGCTCCAGGCTGTGGGTCAGGGTGCCCTGCAGCTCGTCGAGATCGTCGCTGTCGGTCAGCCGCAGGGCGGCGTGGCGGAAGGCCTGGTTGACCACGTCGTCGGCCTGTCGGCCGAGATGGTCGCCGACCTTGATCGGCCACAGCAGCGCGCTGACCAGGGTGGCGCACAGCGCACCCAGCGACAGCTCGGAGAGCCGTGCCACGGCGATGGAGAAGATGCCGTCGGGCTGGCCGGCGCCGATCACCACGATCAGCATGGCCGTGACGGCGCCCATGATGCAGCCGTAGGAGGCGTTGTTGCGTAGCAGCGAACTGCCGTAGGTGCAGAACATGATCCACAGCGTCAGGGCGGCCAGCGCCGGGATGGGCGCCTGGGCGAACAGGCTCATGATGGCGATGCCGGCGCCGCAGCCGACCAGGGTGCCGCTGATCTGGCTGAGCCCCTTCTCGACCACCATGCCGCTCATCGGGCGGACCTGCAGGAAGGCCGCCGAGATCAGCGCCCAGTAGGGCCGCTCCAGGTCGCACCACAGCGCCGCGTAGAGTGCCAGCAGCATGGCCAGGGTGGCCTTGGCGGCGAACTTGACCGCATCGGAACTCGGCGTGAGATAGGCCTGCAGCCAGAGGGACATGCGCCGTTACTCCGTCGGCTCGACGTTCGGCTCCACATACACCGAGGCCGTCATGCCGGCGCTCAGGGTCGTCCCCTCGGGAATCTCGTCCAGTGCGATGCGCACCGGAATGCGCTGGGCCAGCCGCACCCAGCTGAAGGTGGGGTCCACCTGGGGCAGCAGCTGGCTGTTGGGATCGGTGTTGGGGTCGGCGATGGCGCGGCCGATGCTCTCCACGTGGCCCTCCAGCTCGGTGTCGCCGCTCATCAGGATCACCCGCGCCGGGTCGCCGACCGAGAACTGCGGGGTCTTGGTTTCCTCGAAGTAGCCGGTGACGAAGTAGGAGCCCTCCTTGATCAGCGCCATCACCTCTTCGCCGTCGCTGACGTAGTTGCCCTCGCTGAGCTGCAGGTTGAGCACGTGGCCCGCCGCCGGAGCCGACACCGTGGTGCGTTCGAGGTCGAGCCGGGCGCTGGCCAGGTCGCTCTTGGCCTGGTCGAGGGTGGCGCTGGCCACCTGGCGGTTGATACGGGCCGTCTCCTGGCCCTCGGCGCTGATCGCCTGACGGCTCAGGCGGTTGCGCCGCGAGGCCTCGTCCTGGCTCTGCTGGAGCTCGGCCTGGCGTTGGGCCACCACCGCCTCGGCCCGGTTCACCGCCGTCTCGTAGCGCGCGCGATCGATCTGGAACAGCGTCTCGCCCTCGTCGACGCGCTGGTTGTCGCCCACCGTCAGCGCCACCACGCGACCGGAGACATCCGGGGCGACGGTGATCACCTCGGCGCGCACGCGGCCGTCGCGGGTCCAGGGCGTATAGAGGTAGTAGTGCCACAGCCACAGGCCGGCGGCGATGGCGATGGCGACGACGACCAGGGTGACGAGGCTGCGTAGCAGGGTGCGCATGTTCAGGCGTTCCCGGTGGCGGAAGAGAGGTAGGCGATGACGGCGGTGCAGATCACGAACAGGGCGGTGTCGAACCAGGCCTCGAACCACAGGCGGTTCGCGCCCAGCAGCCGATAGAGCACCGCGCGGATCAGCAGCGTGGCGCCGAAGCCGAGCAGGGCATACAGCAGCAGGGGAGAGAGATAGAGGCCGCCGACGGCGATTTCGCGAAGTCCCATGCTCGCTCCTTGAGCGTCGTTAAGGGCTCCATTCTAGCAATCGCCGTCGCAACAGGCACGGCGGGTGGTTCAGGCCTCCGCCGGGGCGGCCTCGGGGGCGGTGGCCCAGTCGGCGGGGCAGGCGCCGCGCAGGAACTCGAGCAGCGCCGTGACCTTGCGTGGCCGGTGGCCGTGAGGGTAGAGCAGGCTCACCGGCATCGCCGAGGCCTGCCAGTCGGGCAGGCAGCGCACCAGCTGGTCCGGGTGGGCCGCCCGGCGGCGCTCGGCCATCCACACCGGCAGCACGCCCAGGCCGTGGCCGCGGGCGATGGCGTCGGAGTGCAGCAGCAGGCGATCGACGCGCAGCCGCGAGCCGGGCGGGCAGACGTCGTGTTCGCCCTCGCGCGGGTGGCGCAGCACCAGGCCGCGTTCGGCCTCGCCGAGCAGGTCGATCCAGGCGTGGCCGTCCAGGTCGCGGGGATGGGACGGCGTGCCGTGGCGGGCGAGGTAGTCGGGATGGGCATAGAGCCCGCGCGGCAGCCGGGCCACCGTCTCCTGGCGCAGGGCGGTCTCGCCGGTCTCGCCGTACCACACCACCACCGAATGGCAGGCGGCCTGGCCCGGCAGCTGGTCGCGGGTCAGCAGGTTCAGCTTCAGCGCGGGATGGCGGGCCATGAACGCGTCGAGGGCGGGCGCCACCCAGGTGCGCGACAGGCCCTCGTGGACCTCCAGCGTCAGCTCGCCGCTGATCTCCTCGCGCAGCTCGTCCAGGGCCTGGCGGCCCTTGTCGGCCAGCGCGATCAGCCGCAGGCAGTAGTCGTGGAAGACGCGTCCGGCCTCGGTGGGTTCCAGCCGGTTCGACTGGCGCCGCATCAGCGGCTGGCCGAGCCGCGCTTCCAGCTGCTGGAGGCGGCGGCTCAGGGTCGATTTCGCCACGCCCAGCCGGCGGGCGCTCAGGGTGAGGCTGCCGCTGTCCATGACGTCGGCGAAGGCGAGCAGTTCATCGGCATCGTGCATGGTGTTGAGCCGTAGGGTGCTAACGGAAGGCCCATCGTAGCAATACGCTGGTTGAAAATCATTCTCGTTGTTGTGATCGGTGAGAATCGTGATCGCGTTGCGTGTCACGCAACGCGCCGTGCCATGACGCGAGCGAGCGAATATGGAAGAATGTGAATAATAAAAATTCGCATTAACTAAAGCCGGCCCGGATGAGGCCGGTGGGATCTTCAGGAGTCGCCACACATGTCGTTCCCCTCTTCTCGCACCGTCCTTGCCTCGCTGATCGCCGGCCTGGCGGCCTCCCCCGCCGTCGCGCAGGAAACGGCCGAGCTTGACGATGTCGTGGTCACCGCCGCCGGTTACGAGCAGCAGGTGCAGGATGCCCCGGCCTCGATCAGCGTGATCAGCCGTGAGGACCTGGAAGGCCGCGCCTACCGAGACATCACCGATGCGCTGCGCAACGTGCCGGGCGTGACCGTCACCGGCGGCGGGTCGTCCCAGGACATCAGCATCCGCGGCATGGGCGCCAAATACACCCTGATGCTGGTCGACGGCAAGCGTCAGGGCTCGCGGGAAACCCGCCCCAACAGCGACGGCCCGGGCATCGAGCAGGGCTGGATGCCGCCGCTGTCGGCCATCGAGCGCATCGAGGTGATCCGCGGCCCGATGTCGTCGCTGTACGGCTCCGATGCCCTGGGCGGCGTGATCAACGTGATCACCCGCAAGGTGCCGCAGGAGTGGGGCGGTGAGGTCTCCACCAGCATGACGATCCAGGAAGACTCCGCCTCCGGCGACGAGCACAACAGCCGCTTCCATGTCGCCGGGCCGCTGATCGGAGACCGTCTCGGCCTGCAGGTCTACGGCCAGTACGACCAGCGCGACGAGGACGCCATCATCGGCGGCTACGCCGACCAGCGCCTGGCCAGCGGCACCGCCAAGCTGAGCTGGACGCCGGACGACATCCACGAGATCGGCCTCGAGGCGGGCTACAGCGAGCAGCGTCGGATCACCAATCCCGGTGAGTCCGTCGAGCTGGTGGGGTCTCGCGGGCCGAACGAGCGCTCCGAACAGGAGTACGATCGCCGCCACTTCGCGCTGAGCCACGACGGCTACTTCGACGTCGGCACCACCACCAGCTACGTGCAGCACGAGGAGATCGACAACCCCTCCCGCGACAACAGCTACCAGAGCACCGTGGCCGACACCAAGGCGGTGCTGCCGCTGGGCGCCCATATCCTGACCCTGGGCGGCCAGTACGAGGATCAGCGCCTGGAGGACGGCGGCAACCAGTCCGAGACGTCCGATTTGAGCGAGCTGACCCGCTATCGCTGGGCGCTGTACGCCGAGGACGAATGGATGCTGACCGAGGACTTCTCGCTGACCGGCGGCGTGCGCCTCAACGAGGACGAGGACTACGGCAGCCACTGGTCGCCGCGCCTGTATGGCGTCTGGCACCTCGACGACCGCTGGACGCTGAAGGGCGGCGTCTCCTCCGGCTTCCGCGCGCCGGACCTGCGCTACACCAGCCCCGGCTGGGTCCAGGTCAGCCGCGGCGGCAACATCTACGGCAACCCGGATCTGGAGGCGGAAACCTCGCTCAGCCAGGAACTGGGCCTGCACTATGCCGGCGACAACGGCCTGATGGCCGGCCTGACCGTCTTCCACACCGACTTCGACGACAAGATCACCCGCATCAACTGCCCGACGTCCGTATGCACCGATGGCGCCAACGACTTCGGCTCCGATCCGACCTACCGGGTCAACGTCGATGAGGCGGTCACCCAGGGCGTCGAGTTCTCCCTGTCCACGCCGCTGGCCGACGATCTGGACCTGAGCGCCAGCTACACCTACACCGACTCCGAGCAGAAGAGCGGCGAGTACGAGGGCGAGCCGCTCACCCAGCTGCCCAAGCACCAGGTCTCGGCATCGCTGGACTGGCAGGCCACCGAGCGCCTGAACCAGTGGACCCGCCTGACCTATCGCGGCGAGGAGAGCCAGCCCACCACCGGTCCGTCCCAGGATGCCATCGTCGCGCCGTCCTACACCTTCGTGGACGCCGGCCTCGGCTATCAGCTGACGCCGCAGACCACCCTCAACGCCGGCCTCTACAACCTGTTCGACGAGGACATCACCGAGGAAGAGTACGGCTACGTCGAGGATGGCCGTCGCCTGTGGCTGGGCATCAACGTCGCGTTCTGATCGCCCGCGTATCGCCGGCCCCGGTCCTGGTCACCGGCCGCCGCGCGGCGCTGGCCGCGCAGGGCGGGAGGCGATCGACGTGACGGTGCTGTCGCCCGGCCCGTGGACCTCTCCGGCGAGCGTTCATGCCCGGCTGGGCGAACAGCCTCTGGCCCCGGTTCCTGCGCTCCCGCAACGTCGCGTTGCGAAACATCGAACGCGACGTTGCGCCGAGCGGGGATGAGAACCCCTTTGAGATTCATTATCATTGGCAAATATTCGCATGGCCGGGCGCACGGGTGCCCGGCGAGTCGAGGAGCTTCCATGTCAGTTTCCCTGCCCAGGGCGTCGACCCTGATCGGCGCCTGCCTGGTGGCGGCCATTGCCGCCGCGGTCACCCCGGCCCAGGCACGTACCCTGGACACCGCCCACGGCGAGATCGAGGTGCCGGACGCCCCCGAGCGCGTGGTCACCCTCTATGAAGGCGCCCTGGATGCCGCCCTGGCCGCCGGCGTGATGCCGGTGGGCGCGGTGACCACCCGCGGCGGCGACGACGTGGCCCGCTACATCGCGCCGCATCTCGGCGATCAGCGCCCGGCGATCGTCGGCGTGGTGCGCGAGATCAACATGGAGGCGGTGGTCGGCGAGCGCCCGGACCTGATCCTGGCCGGCCCGAGCCTCGCCGATGCCCAGTACGCGCTGCTGTCGAAGATCGCCCCCACCGTGGTGCCGCAGAGCCCGGGCATTACCCCCGAGGCGTGGAAGGTCGAGGGGCGCCAGTTCGGCGAGGCCCTGGGCCGCGAGGACGCGGTGAACGCGGCCATCGAGGGCGTCGAGAGCCGGGCCGCCGAGCTGGCCGAGCGCGTGGACGCGGCCGAGGTCGGCGCCACCGCCAACCTGGTGCGCTGGATGCCCCAGGGCCCGCTGGTGATGTCCGACCGGCTGTTCGCCAGCGGCCTGCTCGAGGCCGTCGGCCTGGACGTCGCCTCCGGCGACCTGGTCAACGGTCATGGCGTGCACAGCGACCCGCTGAGCCTGGAGAACCTGTCAAGGCTGCAGGGCGACTGGCTGTTCCTGGCCACCCTCAACGAGGAGGGCGACGAGGCCCTGGCCGCGGCCAAGGATTCCCCGGCCTTCGCCCGCCTGCCGGTGGTCGACAACGGCCGGGTGGTGCCGGTGGACGGCCAGCTGTGGACCAGCGCCAACGGCCCGCTGGCCGCCGAGGCCATCCTCGACGACATCGAAGCGGCGCTCGTGCCCTGATGTCGAAGGCCGCCTCCGTCAACATCGAGCCCCGCCCATCGGCGGGGCTTTCCCGTGTCATGCCGATGCTGTCCGGCCTGCTGGCGCTGGCGGTGCTGGCCAGCCTGCTGTGGGGCGCCGGCGAGGTCGGTCCGGCCCGCGCCCTGGCGGTGCTCGCCGGCCACGGCGACAGCGAGGCGCGGTTCGTGGTCGAGACCCTGCGCCTGCCGCGCACCCTGATCGGCATCGCCGTGGGGCTGTCTCTGGGCGTGGCCGGCGCGCTGTTGCAGGCCGTGTCGCGCAACCCGCTGGCCGAGCCCGGACTGCTGGGCGTCAGCGCCGGGGCCGCCTTCGCCGTGGCCGTGGCGTTGTGGCTGGGCGCCAGCGCGGCGACCCTGCGCGTGGCCGTGGCCCAGGTCGGTGCCCTGGGCGGCTGCCTCGCGGTGATGAGCGTGGCACGCCTGCGCGGCCCGGGCGACGACCCGGTGCGCCTGGTGCTGGCCGGGGCCGCCTTCTCGGCGCTGCTGGCCTCGCTGACCTCGCTGCTGCTGCTGTTCGATCAGCGCACCGCCGACGAGATCCGCTTCTGGGTGGTCGGCAGCCTGGCCGGGCGCCGCCTCGATGACCTCGCCGCCGTGCTGCCGAGCCTGGGCCTGGCGCTGGTCGTCACCGCGCTGATCGCCCGGCCCCTGGCGGCGCTGGCGCTGGGCGAGCGGGTCGCCTCGGGCCTCGGCCATCGCCCCGGCCGGGTGCGTGCGCTGGTGGTGATCGCGGTGGCGCTGCTGGTCGGCGCCGCCACCGCCATCGCCGGGCCGATCGCCTTCGTCGGCCTGGTGGTGCCCTTCGCGGCCCGCGCCCTGGCCGGCCCCGACATTCGCCGCACCCTGTGGCTGTGCCTGCCGCTGGGCCCGCTGATGGTGCTCGCCGCCGACGTGGTCTCGCGGCGGGTGGTGGCGCCGTCGGAGCTGCCGCTGGGCGTGCTCACCGCCCTGGTCGGCGCCCCGGTGCTGGTCGCCGTGGTGCGCGCCCGTCGACTGCCGACCCTGTGAGCCGGAGACCGTCATGTCCGAGACCCTGATGTCCGAGCCCCTGCCGATGCCTGCCCGCGCCGATGCCCCACGCCGCGTCGCGCCGCCGCCGGGCTACTGGCGCCTGGCCCGGGGCGAGCGCCATCTGCTGATCGAGCGCCGCGCGCTGATCGTCTCTCTGCTGCTGCTGGGGCTGCTGACGGGGTCCTCGCTGGCCTACCTGTGCCTGGGCCAGCAGGTGCTGTCGCCCGCCGGCGCCTGGGCGGCGCTCAAGGGCGAGGGCGACCCGCTGGCCGGCTTCCTGGTGCGGGAGCTGCGCTTCCCGCGGCTGCTGGCGGCCTGGCTGACCGGCGCCGCCTTCGCGCTGGCCGGCTGCCTGATGCAGACCCTGGCCCGCAACCGCCTGGCCACCCCCGGCATCATCGGCATCGACAACGGCGCCACCGCCTTCGCCGTGGCCTCCGTCGTGGGGCTCGGCGTGTCGCTGGCACCGTCGGCCATGGCGCTGGTCGGCGCGGCCACCGCGGCGGCCGTGACCTTCGGCGTGGCCAGCGGCGGCGATACCCGCGGCTATCGCTTCATCGTCGCCGGCATCGGCATCGGCGCGGTGTTCGGCGCCGTCACCCAGCTGCTGTTGGCCCGGGTCGACATCGACACCGCCAACCAGGCCTACCCGTGGACGGTGGGCACCCTGAATTCGCGCCCGGGCGGCGCCGTCGCGGTGCTGGGCATCGGCCTGGCGCTCGGCTGGCCGCTGGCCATGGCGCTGGCCCGGCCGCTGTCGCTGATGCGCTTCAGCGACGCCGTGGCCCGCGGGCTCGGCGTCGGGCTGCGGCGCCGGCGCGCCCAGATCCTCGGGCTCTCGGTGCTGCTCACCGCGCTGGCGGTGGCGGTGGCCGGGCCGGTGGGCATGGTCGGGCTGATCGGCCCGGAGATCGCCCGCTCGCTGTCCACCTCGCGGGGCGTGCCGCTGACCGCCTCGGCCCTGGCCGGGGCCCTGGTGATGGTGCTGGCCGACCTGACCGGCCGGCTGCTGCTGGCCCCCATCGAACTGCCGGTGGGCATCGTCACCGCCGTGGTCGGCGGCCCCTGGCTGCTGTGGATCCTGATGCGTCCCACCCATAGGAGAGTCTCATGAACGCCCCGCAACGCCTGAAGGCCGAGGCGCTGAGCCTGAGCCACGGTCGCACCGCGATCATCGAGGACCTGGCGGTCGAGCTGCCGCCGGGCCGGGTGACCGCCATCGTCGGCCCCAACGGCTGCGGCAAGTCGACCCTGCTGGCCGGGCTGGCGCGGCTGCACGCGCCGGACTCGGGCGCGGTGCTGCTCGATGGCCAGGACATCCAGCGCCTGCCGCCCCGGGAGCTGGCCCGGCGTCTGGCGCTGCTGCCCCAGGAGGCCACGGCGCCGGAGGGGCTGACCGTGGGCGACCTGATCCGCTTCGGCCGCCAGCCCCACCAGGGCTGGCTGCGCCAGTGGTCCGGCGACGACCGGCGCGCGGTGGAGGAGGCGGTGGCCGCGGCGGGGCTGGAGGCCCTGGCCGACCGGCCGCTGGAGGCGCTCTCCGGCGGCCAGCGCCAGCGCGCCTGGATCGCCATGACCATCGCCCAGCAGACGCCGCTGCTGCTGCTCGACGAGCCGACCTCGGCGCTGGACCTGGGCCACCAGCTGGAGGTCTTCGAGCTGGTCAGGCGCCTGGCCGCCGACGGCCGCACCCTGGCGCTGGTGCTGCATGACCTGGCCAGCGCCTGCCGCTATGCCGATCACCTGGTGGCCATGCGCGACGGGCGCATCGTCGCCCAGGGCGCGCCCGCCGAGGTGGTCACCGAGGCGCTGGTGCACGAGCTCTACGGCGTGACCTGCACCCTGGTGCCCGATCCGGCCACCGGCACGCCGATCCTGACCGACCTGCGCCGGGCCTGAACGCGACGCGCCCCGGCAGGGCCGGGGCGCGTGGGAGTGGTGAAGTGTCGCCGAGTCGGGTTATTCGGCGGCCTTCTGGGCGCTCTCGCCGGCGCTCTGCAGGGCCTGGCCGATGCGATCCAGGGCGTTGGACGCGCCTTCCTGGGTGGTTTCCCAGGCGCTGGCCGCGCCTTCCTGGGTGTCGGCCCAGGCGCTGCGCATGCTCTCGCGGGCCTCGTTCCACCAGCCGTCGGTGTATTCGGGCTGGTCGCGCAGGCTGGCGGCGTCGAGGCTCAGGGTGACGCGGTATTCGATGTCCTCGATGCGCTCGCCGTGATGGGTCTCGACCTTGAACTGGTCGGCCTCGACCACGTACTGCTTCTCGTTGAGGTCGAGCAGGCTGCCGGAGTCGATCACCAGGGCGCGCAGGCGCATGTCGTCGTCCAGCAGCACGTCTTCCACCTCGCCGATCGACCGCTCGGAATCCGCCTGGGTGTAGACGTCGGCGTCGAGCAGCTCATCGGCGGAGTACAGGCCCTGCGGGGCGGCCGATGCGGTGGCACTGACGGTCAGGCCGGCGGCGAGCAGGGCGGCGGTGATGCTCGTCTGGCGAAGGGAATCGCGGGTCATGGCGTCTCTCCTTGAGTCGGTGTCCATCGCGTCGTCATGTGTCGACGACACCCATTAGTGTCGTCTGATGTCCATGAGTTTCAACTCGTTGTGTAACAATGTGTGATACAGGCACTTTTACCCGGTCGTGGCCGGGGTGTTATATCTGCGGGAGCGGCTGACCGGGAGGATCAACGATGCGGATGCGATGGATGACCATGGGGCTCGCCATGGTCCTGGGGAGCGGACCGGCGCAGGCCGCGGAGCCGCTGGAGACGGTGGTGACCATCGGCATGCTCGGCGACGTCGCCGAGCGGGTCGGTGGCGAGTGCGTCGAGGTCACGGCGCTGATGGGGCCGGGGGTGGACCCGCACCTGTTCCAGGCCAGCGCCCGGGACGTGGCGACCCTGCAGCGTGCCGAGACCATCCTCTATTCCGGCTATGCGCTGGAGGGCCGGCTCGGCGACGTGCTGGAACGCTTCGCCGAGATCACGCCCACCGTGGCGGTCTCGCCGGCCGCCATCGGCGAAGACGCGCTGATCCGGGTGCAGGATGCCTACGGCATCGATCCTCACCTGTGGATGGACGTGTCGCTGTGGGCGCAGACCCTGCCGGTGCTGGCCGAGACCTTCGCCGAGGCGCGCCCCGAGTGCGCGGCGACGATGCGGGACAACGCCGAGGCCTATGGCCGCGAGCTCGCCGCCCTGCACGACTGGATCGCGGCGAGCGTGGCCTCCATTCCCGAGGCGCAGCGCATCCTGGTGACCGCCCATGACGCCTTCCACTACTACGGCCGCGCCTACGGGATCGAGGTCGCCGGCATCCAGGGCATCAGCACCGAGACCGAGACCGGCGTGGCCGATATCCGCGCCATGGCGGACGTGGTGGTCGAGCGCTCGGTGCCGGCGGTGTTCGTCGAGAGCACCATCAATCCCCGCACCGTCCAGGCGGTGATCGACGCCGCCCGCCAACGCGGCCAGGCGGTGACGGTCGGCGCCCAGCTGTATGCCGACGCCATGGGCGAGGCGGGGACCGCCGAGGGCACCTACATCGGCATGCTCCATGCCAATACCCGGCACATCGTCGAGGCGCTGGGCGGCACGCCGGCACCGCTGCCCGAGGCGCTGGCCGACTGGGCCGCCCGCTGGGAGATTCCCGAGGCCTGATCCGTCCGTCCCGCCACGCATCCCACGCATCAGAAAGGCACGCCATGACCCTACCGCTGCATGAACCGGATCTCGCCCTGCACGTCGAGGACCTGACGGTCAGCTACCACAGCAAGCCGGTGCTGTGGGACATCGACTTCGACGTCCCGCCCGGGGTGATGGCCGGCATCGTCGGCCCCAACGGCGCCGGCAAGAGCACGCTGATCAAGAGCGTGCTGGGGCTCGTGCCCACGGTGGCCGGCCATGTGCGCCTGTTCGGCCTGCCCTACAGGTCGCATCGCCGCCGGGTGGGCTACGTGCCGCAGCGCTCCAGCGTCGACTGGGATTTTCCCACCACCGCCCTGGACGTGGTCACCATGGGGCTCTACGGCCGACTGGGCTGGCTGCGGCGGCCGGGGCGGCGCGAGCGCGACGAGGCCATGGCGGCGCTGGAGCAGGTCGGCATGGCCGATCTCGCCGGTCGCCAGATCAGCCAGCTCTCCGGCGGCCAGCAGCAGCGGGTGTTCCTGGCCCGGGCGCTGGTCCAGCAGGCCGACGTCTATTTTCTCGACGAGCCCATGGCCGGGGTCGACGCCACCACCGAACGCGCCATCGTCGACATCCTTCGCCGCCTGCGCGACCAGGGCAAGACGCTGATCGTGGTGCACCATGACCTGCAGACGGTGCGCAGCTACTTCGACTGGCTGCTGCTGCTCAACGTGCGGGTCATCGCCCAGGGGCCGGTGCGCGAGGTCTATACCGCCGACAACCTGCGCCGCGCCTACGGCGGCCAGATCGCGCTGCTCGACGAGGCCGGCAGGCTGGCCGGGGAGGGCGACGCCTCGTGATGGCCTCGCTGCTGAGCCTGTTGAACGACTACACCCTGCAGAACGTCATGGCCGGCGCCGCCCTGCTGGGGCTGATCAGCGGCGTGCTGGGCAGCTTCGCGGTGCTGCGCCGCCAGAGCCTGCTCGGCGACACCATGTCCCACGCGGCGCTGCCCGGGGTCTGTCTGGGATTCATCATCGCCGGCGGGCGTCACATGGGCAGCATCCTGGTCGGCGCGCTGGTCACCGGTGCCCTGGCGGCGCTGACGATGCTGCTGCTGACGCGCCTCAGCCGGCTCAAGACCGACGCCGCCCTGGGCATCGCGCTGAGCGTCTTCTTCGCCCTCGGGGTGGTGCTGCTGACCCATATCCAGGGCACGCACAACGCCTCCCAGGGCGGCCTCGACGCCTTCCTGTTCGGTCAGGCGGCGGCCACCCTGCGCGCCGACGTGTGGATCATGGCCGGCATCACCGCGATCGCCCTGACGCTGGTGGCGGTGCTGTGGAAGGAGTTCAAGCTGGTGACCTTCGATGCCGAGTTCGCCGCCTCCCAAGGGATGCCGGTGGTCTGGCTCGAGGCGCTGCTGACGATGATGGTCGCGCTCGCCGTGGTGGTCGGCCTGCAGATGGTCGGCGTGGTGCTGATGGCGGCCATGATCATCGCCCCGGCGGTGGCGGCCCGGCAGTGGAGCCGGCGTCTCGAGAGCATGGTGACACTCGCCGCGCTGATCGGCGTGGCCGGCGGCGTGCTGGGCGCCTTGCTCAGCGCCCTGTCGCGGGGCCTGGCCACCGGCCCGCTGATCATCCTCAGCGTTTCCGCCGTGGTGCTGCTGTCGCTCGCCCTGGCCCCGGGCCGCGGCCTGGTGTGGGAGGCGCTGCGGCTGTGGCGGGGGCGTCGACGCCTGCGCCAGCAGCAGGTGCTGACCACCCTCTACGGGCTCGCCGCCCGCCACGAGGATCCGGTGTTCCGCTCCGAGCAGGGGCTGATCGACAGCTATCACGGGCTGCGCACCCGTACCGCGCTGCGCAAGCTCGAGCGCAGAGGCCTGGTCGAGTGGGGCGAGGCGCCGCCGGGGGAGCCGGGGCCGTCGCGGCGCTGGCTGCTGACGCCGGCGGGGCGTGCCGAGGCCGAGCGGGTGCTGGCCTCGCTGCACGAGGAGGGCGCCTGATGCTGGCCGCGCTGTTCGACAATCCCGCGGCGATGATCATGCTGGTGGGCGCCCTGGTGGGCATCGCCTCGACCCTGGTGGGCACCTTCCTGGTGCTGCGTGGCAACAGCATGCTCTCGGACGCCATCGGCCATGCCATCGTGTTCGGCATCGTCATCGTGTGGCTGGCGACGCATCAGCAGAGCGGCCCGCTGCAGATCCTCGGCGCAGCGCTGACGGGGCTGCTCACGGTGGTGCTCACCGAGCTCTTGGTCAGCACCCGGCGGGTCAAGCAGGACGCCGCCATCGGCCTGGTGTTCCCGGTGCTGTTCTCGATCGGCGTGCTGCTGCTCAACCTGTATGCCCGGGACGTGCACATCGACACCCATACCGTGCTGCTCGGCGAGATCGGCTTCGTGTGGCTCGATACCGTCACCCTGGGCGAGTATCGGGTGCCCCAGGCGCTGCTTTCCATGGGCGCCATGACGCTGCTCAACGCCGCCTTCGTCGGCGTCTTCTTCAAGGAACTCAAGCTGGCCACCTTCGACGAGGGGCTGGCCCGGGCCCTGGGGCTGGCGCCGGGACTCTTGTTCCATGGCCTGCTGCTGCTGACCAGCGGCACCGCGGTGGCGGCCTTCGACGCCGTGGGGGCGGTGCTGTTCGTGGCCTTCGTCATCGTGCCGCCGGCCACCGCCTACCTGCTCACCGACCGGCTGTGGCTGATGTTTGTCTACGGCATGCTGGTATCGATCCTGTCCAGCGTCTCGGGCTATGCCCTGGCGGTGGCCTGGGACGTCTCGATCGGCGGCATGATGGCGGTGATGACCGGTGCGTTCCTGCTGCTGGCCTTCCTGGTCGGCCCGCGCTATGGGGTGATCGCCCAGTGGCTGCGGCGCCGCGGGCAGCGGCGCCTCAACGAGATCCGCACCCTGGCCGTGCACCTCTACAACCACGAGGGCAGCCCCGAGCAGCACGAGGAGAACGTCACCCGGGCGCTGCGCGAGCACCTGCTGTGGGACGATGCCAAGGCACGCCGGGTGGTGGCGCGCAGCCGCGAACAGGCGCTGATCGAGCGCAACGGCGAGGCGCTGCACCTGACCCCGGGCGGCCGCGAGCTGGCCCGGGAGATCCTCGAGCCGGGGCGTCGGGCCGCGGACGGCCAGGGGTAGGCGGCGCTCAGGCCTCGCCCGGCGGGAGGGGCTCGACCGAGACGGCGCGCCAGACGGGGCTCGGCGTGGCCCCGTCGCCCTCGAGGTCGGCGCAGGTGTCGAGGCGCACCACGGTATCGGTCCGGCAGCACACGACCAGCCGGCCGGCCCGGGCGTCGTCTTGCCAGTCGAACGTCAGCCGGCGGGCCTCGTCGTCGCCGTCCTCGGTCGCGAGGCGTGGCATCGCGACCCGCTCCCGGGCCTCGAGCCAGCCCAACGCGGCGTGCTGGGCGCACTGCTGCACCGGCGACAGGTGGCCGTCGCCGCGGTAGCAGGGCAGGTAGGGCCTTCCTCGGGCCTCGGCTTCGAGCAGCGGCAGCACGTCGGCCTCGGTGATGCGCCCGTACTTGCGCAGCGCGGGAAACAGGATGGCGCTGGCGGCCAGCCGGCAGCCGCCCAGATGGCTGCTCTCCCAGACCTCGAACGGCAACGCGTGGGCGTCGATCGCCGCGGCGAGTGCCTTGTAGGCGGCGAAGCCGAACTTGGCGCAGCACTTGTCCTTCTTGCCGTGGGTACAGCACAGCAGCAGCGACCCCGTTGGCGGTGCGCTCTCCCAGCGGGCAAGCGATTCGCCGTTGTCGAAGGCGGCGAGGAACGCCGGCAGCGCCTCGCGCTCGACCTCGAAGCCGCGGTTCTCGGGCATCAGGTAGAGGCGATGGCGGTGGCTGGGGTGCCCGCGGCGGTGAATCAGGTTGACCCGGCGGCCGGCCTCGGCCAGCGCGTCGAGCCGGGCCACGATCTCCTCCGGCATGTCGCTGGCATGGCGCAGGTTGCGCTGCCACTTGGCGCTCGGCCAGGCGAGCAGCAGGTTGCGCTCGGCGTGGGTGGCGGTGCCGGCCAGCGGGTCGTCGACGGCGGCGCTCTCGACCGCGCAGAAGCGCCGGCTCATGCGCTGACCTCGCGCTGGGCGTCGCGACGCGAGCGGGCCAGGGGCGACTGAAGCGGCACGCAGATCGGGCCGCCGCCCCGGGGATCGTCGATGACGTGGGCGTCGAGGTCGAAGACCCGCTTCAGGTTCTCGGCGGTGAACACCTCGGCGGGCGTGCCCCGCCGCTCGATGCGCCCGTCGCGCATCATCACCAGTTCGTCGGCGTAGGCCGCCGCCAGGTTGAGGTCGTGCAGCACCACCAGCAGGGTGCGGCCCTGATCGTGGGCCAGCGCCACCAGCAGCTCCAGCAGCTCGACCTGGACCTTGAGGTCGAGGAAGGTGGTGGGCTCGTCGAGCAGGATCAGGTCCGTCTCCTGGGCCAGCACCATGGCGATCCAGCAGCGCTGACGCTGGCCGCCGGAGAGGGCGTCGACGCTGCGCTCGGCGAAGTCCGTGACGCCGGCGTAGGCCATCGCCTCGCGCACCGCGCGGGCGTCGCCCTCGGCGTCCTGGCGCCATAGCCCCTGGTGGGGGAAACGGCCCATGGCCACCAGCTGGCGCACCGTGAGGCCCTCCGGCGCGTCCGGCCCCTGGGGCAGAATGCCCAGGCACCGGGCCACGTCCCGGCTGCGGCGACGGTGGATGTCCTGGCCGTCGAGGCAGACCCGGCCGCCGTCCGGCGTCAGGGTCCGCGCCAGGGTCTTCAGCAGCGTCGACTTGCCACAGCCGTTGGGGCCGAGCAGCACCGTCAGCTTGCCCTCGGCCACCGCCAGGTCGACGCCGTCCAGCACGGGGCGGGCGTCGTAGCCGGCGCGCAGGGCTTCGCCCGTCAGTCGGGCCGTCGGGGCGGCGAACTTGGACATGGGCAGGTGTCGATCCGTGCTGAAGGAAGGCAGGGCAAGGTAAGACAAAACATTCTCATTTGCAACGTGGGCCGAGGCCGCGCCGGGGCCCGTCCACCGGGGGCTGTCGTCGGGTGCTCCCGGGCTCAGCGGCGGCTGCGATACAGCAGGTAGACGAAGAAGGGCGCGCCCACGCCCGAGACGAAGATGCCGGCCGGCAGGTCCTTGGGCAGGAACGCCACCCGGCCCAGCAGGTCGGCGTAAAGCACGATCAGCGCACCGATCAGCGCGGCGACGGGCGCCAGCCGGGCGAAGCCGCGGCCCACCAGGCGCGCCGCGATATGGGGCGCGATCAGGCCGACGAAGCTGAGCCCGCCGGCGAAGGCCACGGCCGCCCCGGCCAGCGCCACGCTGCAGGCCATCAGCAGCAGCCGGCTGCGCAGCAGGTTCACGCCGAGCCCCTGGGCCACGTGATCGCCCAGCGCCATGGCGTCCATGTGACGCGATTGGGTCAGGCACAGCGGCACGGCGACCAGCAGCCAGGGCAGCAGGCCCATCACGTCCGGCCACTGGGCGGCATAGAGGCTGCCGGTCAGCCACACGTAGGCGCCCATGGCGGCGCTGTCGTCGCTGATCACGATCATCAGGGTCGTCATGGCCCCCATCGCGGCGGATAGCCCGATGCCGACCAGCACCATGCGCGACGGCGAGAGGCCGCGCCGCCAGGCCAGCGAGAACACCAGCAGGGCGCTGAGCAGCGCACCGCCGAGCGCCGAGGCCGGCAACCAGTGGCGGTCAAGGCCGGATCCGATCAGCGCGAGGAGGGCCACGGCGGCGAGGGCGGCGCCGCTGGTGATGCCGATCACGTCCGGCGAGGCCAGCGGATTGCGCACGATGCCCTGGAGGATGGCGCCCGCCACGGCCAGTGCCGCGCCGACCAGCATGGCCAGCAGCAGGCGCGGCAGGCGCAGCTCCCAGACGATGAAGGCGATGTCGCTGTTCCGGGGCGCCACCAGCGCCTGCATGACCTCGTCGAAGGCGGTGGGGAAGCTGCCGAGGGTGAGCGACAGGCCGACGCTGGCGAGCAGCGCCAGCCCCAGCAGCGCGAGCACGATGGCGTGTCGTGATGGCCGGGATTCGCCGGCGTCGTCGGCCGTGCGTGGCAGGGAAGAAGAGGGCGTCATGAGTGGGCCGATGTCCTGCGTGCCAGATGAATGAAGACGGGCGTGCCGATCAGCGCGGTCATCACGCCCACCGGCACGTCCTGCGGGGGCATCAGGAAGCGCGAGCCGACGTCGGCCAGCAGCAGCAGGCTGGCGCCCAGCAGGGCGCAGGCCGGCAGCAGCCAGCGATGGTCGACGCCGAACAGGCCTCGCGCCATGTGCGGCACGATGAGGCCGACGAAGCCGATCATGCCGGAAAGCGCCACCGAGCCGCCGGCGAGCAGGATCACCGCCAGGCCGAGCAGCAGCTTGACGGTGCCGGCGCGCAGGCCGAGTCCCTGCACCGTCTCGTCGCCCAGCATCAGGGCGTTGGCGTGGCGGACCAGCACGGCGCTCAGCAGCAGGGCGGCGGCGAACAGCGGCAGCAGCGGCACCACCAGCGACAGCTCGCGCCCGGAGACGGAGCCGGCCAGCCAGTAGAGCACGCTCTCGAAGCTCTGCCGGTCGACGATCAGCAGGCCCTGGCTGAACGAGACGAACATGGCGCTGACGGCTACGCCCGCCAGCACCACCCGCAGCGGCGAGAGCTCGCCCCGTCGGCCGCGGCTCAGCAGCGCGACCAGCCCCGCGGCGACGAAGCCGCCCAGCAGCGCCGCCCAGACGATCTCGCCCGGCGCATGCAGGGGCAGCCACGAGACCGCGATCACCACGAAGCACATGGCCCCGGCGTTGATGCCCAGCAGGCTCGGCGAGGCCAGGGGATTGCGGGTCAGGGTCTGCATCAGGGCGCCGGCGATGGCCAGGCTGGCACCGACCAGGGCGGCGATCACCGCCCGGGGCAGGCGCTCGGTGGCGATGATGAGATGCGCGACCCGGCCGGGGTCGTAGTGGGTCAGTGCCTCGACGAAGGTCGGCGCCGGGATCTCCGTGGTGCCCAGCATGACGCTCGCGGCGAACGCCGCCGCGGCCAGCGCCAGGCCCAGCAGCAGCCCGGCGAGGCGCGATCGTCGACCGTTCAGCATGCGACGACCCCCTCGCCGGACGCCGCGCATGACGAGGTCGGTGGTGACAGCCCGTAGCGGTCATAGAGATCGTCGAGCATGGCGTTGGCGGCCAGGATGCCGCCGCCCATGATCCAGTTCACCGCATCCACCTCGAACACGCGGTCATGGCGCACCGCGTCCAGCCGCTGCCACAGCGGGTGGGAGCGCCAGTGGCGGTAGTTGCGGGCGATGGCGGGATCGTCCGGTTCCAGCAGCACGAAGATCACGTCGGCGTTGATGACCGGGATGTTCTCCTCGCTGGTCAGCTTCATGCCCCAGCCCTGGTCCTGCACGGAGCGCGGCTGTTCGAAGCCCAGCTCGTCGAGGATCGAGCCGGCGAACCCCGTGGAGTAGATGCGCAGGTGGTCGCTCTTGAAGCGCACCACGGCGGCCCTCTGCGGCCAGGCATCGCCCAGCGTATCCTCGATCCGCCGGCGAAAGTCGGCCACCCGCTCGTCCCAGTCGTGGAGCAGCGACCGGGCGCGCGCCTCCCGGCCCGTGGCCTCGGCCAGCAGCCTCAGGCTGGCCTTGAAGGCGAAGACGCTGTCGCTGGCCACCGTCGGGGCCATGGCCTCGAGCAGCGGCCGGACCCGCTGATGGCGAAAGCGCGTCGCCATGATCAGGTCCGGGGCCAGCCAGGCGATCTTCTCGAGGTTGGGCTGGGTCTCCAGGCCGACGTGCTCCACGCCGTCCAGCGCCTCGCGCAGATAGCGATACATCGGCGGTTCCAGCCACGAATCGACGACGCCGACCGGGGTGATGCCGAGCGCCACCGCGCTGTCCGTCGCCCCCTGGTAGAGGGTGACGACGCGCTGCGGCGAGTCGGGAACGGGCGTGTCGCCGAAGGCGTTGACGACGCTATTGCCGTCGTGGGGAGCATCGGCGGCGACAGGGCCCAGCGGCAACAGCAGCGCCAGCAGCGCGGCCAGCCAGCGGAAAAGAGGGCCGGCGCCCGCCTTGGCGTGATTCGAGTGGCAAGCAGTATCGGGCATCGCGGTCGGGCCGGCAGGAAACGGAACGAAGCGGCATCCTGAGATGCCGCTCATGAAAGGCACCATGCGACGACGGCTCAGAAGTCGAGCTGATAGCTCAGGGTCAGGGTGCGGCCGCGGCCCTTGAAGTAGTAGTCGTCGCTGTTGCGGGCGGCCTGGGAGTAATAGGTGAAGTAGTCCTCGTCGGTGAGGTTCTCCACGCCCAGGCTGGTGCGACCCACCGGCAGGCGATAGGTCAGCGAGGCATCGACCAGGCCGTAGCCGTCGAATTCCAGCTCGGGGTCGTCGACGCTGCGGTCGAAGTAGCGGCTGAACTGCAGATGGGTGGACAGCTCGTCGTTCCAGGCCGCGCTCCAGGCCAGCTTGAGGGTGTCGGGGGCGATGTTGATGCCGGTCAGCTCGGTGTCGACGCTGCCATCACCGTCGGTGTCCGACTCGCCCTCGGCGTGGGTGTAGGACAACCGCAGCCGGTGGCGATCGCTGACTCGGGCTTCGCCGGTGACCTCGACGCCCTGGATCTCGGTCTTCTCGCGGCTGCCGACCCAGGTACCGTTCTCGAAGGCCAGGCGCTCGCCGTAGTCGGAGTTCGACTCGTAGTAGCTCAGCTCGAGGCCGTAGCGATCCCAGTCGAAGCGGGCGCCGATCTCGCGGTTGTCGGTGACGATGGGCTGCAGCTGCAAGAGGCCGTCGACGTTCTGGCCGGGGTCACTGATGCTGCGCAGCACGCGGCCCACGTCGGGCATGCCGAAGCCTTCGGAGTAGTTGGCGTAGAGCTGCGCCCACTCGGTGGCCTGATAGACGATGCCGGCGTTGTACAGCGTCTCGTCGAAGTCGGGCGTGCCGCCCTCGACGCTGACGTTGTCCTGGGTGACGTTGCTGCGGTCGATGGTCGAGAAGTCGTCGACGTCGAGCTCGGCGCGCTCGTGACGCACGCCGGCGTGCAGGCTGACCGCCTCGGTCAGGCTGTAGTCGCCCTGCAGGAAGGCGGCGGCGTTGCGGAACTGCGTCTCCGGCACGTAGGTGCGGTCGGTCTGCACCAGCATCTGCCGGGTCTCGTCCTCGAGCAGGTCGAGGCCGGTGGTCAGGGTCAGGCGATCGTCCAGCAGGCCATCGCGGGACAGGGTGAACTTGGCGCCGACCTTGTCGGACTCGTTGCGGGTCTGGTCGTAGCGGGTCGTGCCGTCGTCGCCCTGGTAGGGGAAGTATGGCGTGGTGCCGAACTGGGCCCGGAAGCGCTGGGTATAGAGCTGGGCGTCGACGCTGTTGCCCAGCCAGTCGTCATGGGAGTACGACAGCCGGGCGGTGGTGACCTCGTTGAAGCCGGGATCGCCGATCGGATCGCCCTTGCGCGCGGTGGTCGCGACGCCGGCGCCCCGGTCTCCCGCCACCGGCACATAGTCGCCGTTGCCTTCCAGCTCGAAGCGGTTGAGCGCGACCTCGACGTTCTGGTGATCGTCGATCCAGTAGCCCGCCTTGGCCATCAGGTCGTGGCTCTCGGAGTCCTGGATTTCGCCGGGATAGGCGATGCCGACCTCGTCGTCGCTGCCGTCGTAGAAGACGCCGCGCTCCTGGCGGCTGGCGGCCACCACGTAGTCCCAGTCGCCGGTCTGGCCGCTCAGGCGATAGTCCAGCTTGTGGCCGAAGCCCTCGGACTCGAAATCGTCGTCGCTGGTCAGGCTGATGCCGGCGTGCTGGCGCACCCCGGCGCCGTCCGGGCGCTTGGTCACATAGTTGATGATGCCGCCGGTGGCGCCCAGGCCATGCTCGGCGCTGGCGCCGTGGATGACCTCGATGCGCTCGACCATCGAGAGGTCGATGGTGTAGCTGTCGCGCCCGCTGTCGCGCAGCGGGTTGGACTGGGGCACGCCGTCGACCAGGAACAAGGGGGAGCGACCGCGGAAGGTCTCGCCGGCGTTGGACAGCTTCTGGCGGCTGGGCGAGTAGGAGGGGATCAGGTTGCTGAGCACCTGGCCCGGGTCCTGGGTGATCGCCAGCTGCTGCTCGATCTGTTCGCGGGTGATGACGGTGACCTTCTGGGGCGTCTCGTCCACGCGGCTTTGATTGCGCGTGGCGGTGATCACCAGCGGGTTCATGGCCTGGGCGTCGGACGCGTCCTGCGCTGCGGCGAGCGCGGTGACGGGCAGGGCTGAGCCGAGGACGAGCGGCAACAGCGGCAGCCGCTTGAGGTGCGGTTGTCGGGCAGTGGGCATGTCGTGAAGATCCCTTGTTCGATCCTGGAGTGGTTATCGTTATGTGTCGAGAACGGTAGAATGTCTCGATGTTGCAAACGATAATGTTTTTTATTTAGTTGCGCAATTCGGAGCCGCGCTCCGCCTCACGCAAGTCGCCGGCGCCCCCCGCATTGACGCGCGCCCTCACAGGCGGACAATGCCTCCCTTCCTCTCGACCGGAACAAGGATTCCTCGTGGAACTGCTGCGCGTCGTCTACCGCCATTACCGCTGGCCCTTCCTCGGCGTGATGCTGCTCAGCCTGGCCAGCGCCGGGCTCGGCATCGGTGCCATCGCCTTCATCAACCGGCGGCTGATCGACACCGTCGGCGACCCCGCCGGCGTGCTGCCGGCCTTCCTCGGCGTGATCGTCGCCCTGCTGGTGGTGACCCTGGCCTCGCAGCTGGCGCTGACCATCCTCGGCCACCATTTCGTCCACGGGCTGCGCGGCCGGTTGGTGAAGCAGATCCTCGATACCGACGTCGAGCGCCTCGAGCGCCTCGGCAGCGCCGAACTGCTGGCCAGCCTGTCGAGCGACATCCGCAACGTGACCATCGCCTTCGTGCGCCTGCCGGAGCTGATCCAGGGCCTGGTGCTGACCGTCGGCTCGGCGCTATATCTGGGCTGGCTGTCGCCGGGCCTGCTCGCGGTCACGGCCGCCTGGCTGGCGGTCACCATCGCCGTCAGCTCCTGGCTGGTGGCGCGGGTCTATCGGCATCTCGCGCGGGTGCGCGAGAGCGAGGACCGGCTCTACCGCGACTACGAGGCGGTCATCCACGGGCGCAAGGAGCTGGCACTCAACCGCGGACGGGCGCGGCGCCTCTACGACGAGCGCTACGAGGTCGACGCCCGCGACTACCGCGGCCACATCATCCGCGCCGACACCTACCACCTGAGCGCGATCAACTGGTCGAACATCATGATGCTCGGCGCCATCGGGGTGGTGTTTTTCCTTGCCAACGGCCTGGGCTGGGCCAGCACCTCGGTGGCGGCGACCTACTCGCTGACCCTGCTGTTCCTGCGCACGCCGCTGCTTCAGGCCATCGGCGCGCTGCCGACGCTGATGAGCGCCCAGGTGGCCTTCGACAAGATTGCGGCGCTCGAACTGGCCGATGCCGAGCGCGACTTCGCGGTGGCCGAGGCCGAGCCGGGGGACTGGCAGACCCTGAGTCTGCGCGACGTGCGCTTCGCCTACACCGGCGCGGACGGTGAGGCCGGCTTCGCCGTCGGCCCCCTGAATCTGACGCTGCGGCGGGGCGAGATGGTGTTCCTGATCGGCGGCAACGGCAGCGGCAAGTCGACCCTGGCCAAGCTGCTGACGGGCCTCTACCGGCCCCAGCAGGGCGAGCTGCTGCTGGACGGCCAGCCGCTGAGGGAGGCCGCGTCCTACCGGCAGCGGTTCTCCGCGGTGTTCAGCGACTTTCATCAGTTCGCGGATCTGGTCGGGCCCGAGGGCGCCCAAGCCGACCCCGCCCTGGTCGAGGCGTGGCTGGAGGAGCTGGCGATGCGCGACAAGCTGGCCTTCGACGGCCAGAGCGTGACCAATCCCGAGCTCTCCCAGGGGCAGCGCAAGCGGCTGGCGCTGCTGATGGCGATCGCCGAGGAGCGCGACCTGCTGCTGCTCGACGAGTGGGCCGCCGATCAGGACCCGCAGTTCCGCCGTGTCTTCTACCGCGACCTGCTGCCGCGGCTGCAGGCGATGGGCAAGACGGTGTTCGCCATCAGTCACGACGACCACTACTTCGACCATGCCGACCGGCTGCTGGAGATGCACGGTGGCAGGCTGAGCGAACTGATGGACGACCAGCGGGCGAGCGTCAGCCGGGATGCGGTGGCTCGGCTCGACGAGGCCGCGCCCTGACGCGAGCGGGAAAGCGGGCGTGGGAGCGCCGACCGACCGCCGGGGAAAGGGGTGTAACAAAAGTTAGTGTGATTTGTTTGTGCAAATGCAAGCAATTACTATAAGCAATCGCCAGCCTCGAACGTGGCGTTCCGTCTTGGCGACCCCTTGTCCCCCCGCATCGTAAGGCACACACCAATGACACGCGTATCCCGCCGCTCGTGGCGGCTGTCTCCCCTGACCGCCGCCGTCCGCTATGGCCTCGGCCTCACCCTCATCGGCGCCGCCGGCGCGGCGCTGGCCCAGCAGGACACCTCGGAGGTCGAGACCGACACCGTCGTCGTCAGCGCCACCGCGCTGAAGGTCGCGACGCCGACCATCGAGACGCCGCGGGCCGTGTCCGAGGTCGGCCGCGACGAGCTGGATCGGCGCGCCGTCGACAAGTACGACGAGACCTTCCGCTACCGTTCCGGGGTGGTCTCCCAGCCCTACGGGTCGGATAACAACGCCGACTGGATGTTCCTGCGGGGCTTCAGCGCCGAAGGCTCGACCTACCAGGACGGCCTGCGCCTGTTCCGTACCGGCGGCTACTTCTGGTGGATGACCGAGCCCTACGGGCTTGAACGGGTGGAGCTGCTCAAGGGGCCGTCCTCGATCCTCTATGGCGAGGCGCCTCCCGGCGGGCTGGTCAACGCCGTCAGCAAGCGGCCCACCGCCGAGCCGCAAGGCGAGATCGAACTTCAGGTGGGCAACAAGGGGCATCGTCAGATCGGCATCGACACCTCTGGTCCGGTGTCCGGGCGTGACGACATGCGCTACCGCGTCGTGGGCATGGTGCGCGAGGGGGACGGCGAGCTAGACGGCACCGACATGGACCGCTATTACTTTGCCCCGAGCCTGGCCGTCGATGTCTCCGAGGACACCACGGTGACCTTCCTGGCCAGCGTCCAGAAGGACGACGGTGTGCCGACCACGGGGTTCTTCCCCGCCTACGGCACGGTCGAGGGGACCCCCTTCGGCAAGATCGATCCCGAGACCAATCTCGGTCAGCCCGACTATGACGATCTCGACCAGCGCCAGCTTTCCCTGGGCTACGAGCTCGAACATCGCATCAACGATACCTGGGAGTTCCAGCAGAACTTCCGCTACAGCAACCTCGATCTCGAACTGCGTTCGGTCTATCCCAACTCCTACGTGACGCCTCCGCGCAGCATCTCGCGTGGCGTCGTCGACCGTGACGGCGAATATGACGCCTTCACGCTCGATAACCGCTTCATCGCGCGGACCTATACCGAAAACACCGAGAACACCCTGCTGCTCGGGGCCGGCTATCAGCGCCTGGATCTCGATTACGACAACGCGGACAGCTTCCGCACCCTGGGCGATGGCTCGTCCTACTTCGTCAACATCGATACCGTGGACATGTTCGATCCGGATCGCGGGGCCTTCAATGAGCCGCAGACCGGTGACCCGACGCATCACGACGTCGAGAAGGAGCAGATCGGCGTCTACGTGCAGGACCAGTTCCGCCTGAATGACAAGTGGATCTTCCTGGCCGGCGCGCGCTACGACAGCGTCGACAGCCGCGACGTCTATCGCGACGAGACCGGCCGCTCACGCGAGGGCTACGACGACGATCAGGTCTCGCTGACCGGCGGCGTCATGTACCTGGCCGACAACGGTCTGTCGCCTTATGTCAGCTACAGCGAGTCGTTCACGCCCCTGGCCAGCACCGACGCCAGAGGCGAGAGCTACGAGCCGCTGGAGGGGCGCCAGTTCGAGGTGGGCATCAAGTATGCACCGCCGGGCTTCGACGGCTATGTGACCGTGTCGGCGTTCGATCTGGAGGAGAGCAATACGCTGATCACCAGTTCTGCCGGTGCCCAGCGCCAGATCGGCGAGCGCAGCTCGACCGGGGTCGAGATCGAAGGCGTTGGCTATCTCACCGACAACCTCAAGCTCACGGCGTCCTACACCTACACCGATACCCGAGTCGATGTCAGCGAGGAACAGCAGGACGAGCATGCCCCGCTGGTGCCGTACAACATGGCCTCGGCCTGGCTCGACTATGACTTCGCCGGTGCACTGCATGGCCTGTCGGTCGGCGGTGGCGTGCGCTACGTGGGATCCAGCGCCAACAGCCCGGATGCGGGCGAGACTTACCAAGTGCCGTCTCACACCCTTTACGATGCCGTGGTTCGCTACGACGTCAACGAGCACTGGGGCGCGCAGCTCAACGTCAACAACCTGACCGACGAAGAGTACATCAGCGGCTGTGACTTCTACTGCTACTACGGCGAATCGCGCAGCGTGATCGGCAGCCTGAGCTACCGCTTCTGAGTCGTGCCTTTCACCACGCTAAACGACCGCGCCCGGCCAATTGGCCGGGCGCGGTCGTTCAGGGGCTGGCTGTCTTGCGCGAAACGCTAGCCGCCGAACGGCGAGGGGGAGGTGGTGGGGGCGCCCTCGAGCAGCGGCGGCGCGTCGGGTGACCGGGCGCCGGCCACGAACAGTGAAAGCCCCAGCATCAGGATGAGGGCGCCGCCTGCGAAGCCAACGACTCGCAGGCAGCGCGCCAGGTTCATGCTGCTCGCCGAGCGCTGCAGGCGGCGCTCGGCCCAGCCGCGAGCCATCACGCTGGCCAGGGCCAGCGCCGAGACCGTCAGGGCGGTGCCGGCGGCCATGGCCAGCACCGCCAGCACGCCGCTCCAGTAGTGCCCCAGCAGCGAGGCGGCGCCGACCAGCAGTACGCTGCCGCTGCAGGGACGCATGCCGATCGAGGCCACCACGGCCAGGGCGCCGCGCCAGTCCGTGGCCTGTTGGGGCGTCAGATGGTGGGCGCAGTCACACTCGTGCGAGTCGTGGTCGTGGTCGTGGTCGTGGTCGTGGTCGTGGTCGTGGTCGTGGTCGTGGGAGCCCGGCGTGCGCCGGTGGCCGGCCAGGGCCCGCCAGCACAGCCAGAGCCCCAGTGCCACGACGAGCAGGTAGCTGGCCTGCTCCAGCCACACCACCGAACCCATGGCCTGGCGGGTCAGCCAGCCCAGGCCATGAACCAGCACCGTGACCAGGCCGATGGCCACCAGGGCCTGCAGCAGAGAGGCCAGGCACGAGAGCAGCAGGGCCCGGCGCAGCGCGCCGCCCTGGCTGAGCAGGTAGGTGCCGAGCACCGCCTTGCCATGGCCCGGGCCGGCGGCGTGGAAGACGCCATAGCCGAAGCTGAGGCCCAGCAGGCCGAGCCAGGCGGCCGATGTCGGCGCAGCGTCCAGGGCCGCGATCGCCTCCGTCAGGGCGCGATGCAGGTCGCGCTGCCAGGCGACCAGTCGCAGGCTGGCCTCCTGGCCGAAGGTGCTCCAGGCCACCGCCAGCAGCCCCAGGGTGACGCCACCGATCAACAGGGGGGCCAGCCATCGCAGGCGCCGCTGCATCTTGTGGGCGGGATTCATGGACGATCGCATCGTATTTCTCCCGTTTCGGCGAAGAAGCGGCCGAGGCCCTCCTGGGCTTGCTCGCCGCGATCCAGGCTGGCCGCCTCGGCGACCTTCGCGGGATCGGGATCGGCGGCGATGATCCGGGTGCTGCAGCCGTCTCTCGTGACCGTCAAGGCGTCCGGCCTGGGCGTCTCGGCGTCCGCCTCGTGCACGACTTCGAGGTAGTAGGTCGGGTCATAGATGCGATAGCGCATCGGCGCCTCCTCCAGCCGCAGGGGCGTGGACAGGGGCAGTCGGAACATCAGCTCGACGCGACCGTCGCGCGCCAGGGTGGTGAAGTCATCGACCTCGCCGAGCGCGATCGGCCGGTCGGCCTGGGTCACGTGAGTGAAGTAGTGCTTCGGGGCCAGGGTGTGGCGGATCTCCACGCCGAGCTGGTCGAGGCGCGCCGCCATCGGTTCATCGCCCTGGGCGGCGCCGAGTTCTTCCAGCACCAGCTGGCTGTAGAACGGGTCGAGCCGCCAGCGCTGCTGAAGGGCCACGGCATGCCCCTGGTCATTCGTCATCACCTTCACCGAGACGTCCACCCAGCCGTGAGGATGCGCGACGCCCGTCAGGGGAAAACATGCCAGGGCGAAGGCCAGCATCGAGGCGATCCGCTGTCGCCAGGAGGCGCGCCATCGACGCGGTCGGGGCTTGATAGGGTTCATAGTCGTCGCATTCCCCACATGAAATAGGCGCCGCCGATCAGCGAGGCGACCAGGCCGGCAGGAATCTCCTGCGGGAACAGTAACTGGCGACCCAGCCAGTCGGCCAGCACCATCAGCAGCGCGCCGGTCAGGGCGGCGCCGGCGAGATGCGCCCGGGCGCGGGTGAAGCCCATCAGTCGCGCCATGTGAGGCGCCAGCAGGCCGACGAAGGACAGCGGTCCGACCACCAGGGTGGCGGCGGCGGTCAGCAGGGCGACCAGCAGCAGCAGGCTGAGCCGCGCCCGGCGCAGGTCGATGCCGAGCGCGGCGGCGGTGGCGCCGCCCAGCGGCAGGATGTCCAGCCAGCGGGCGAGCGGCGCGGCGGCCAGCGCCAGCAGCGCGGCGGCACCGGCCACGGTCACGGCGCTCGTCGCATCGACGTAGTAGGTGGAGCCGGAGAGCCAGGCGATGACCTGCTGGCCGCGGGGGTCGCCGCCGGCCAGCACCACGGCCTTGATCGCCTCGAACAGTGCGGTGATCGCGACCCCGGTGAGCAGCAGCCGCTCGGGCTGGAAGCCGCTCCTGCGGTTGACCGCCACCAGCACCGCCAGCGAGGCGAGCGCGCCCAGCACCCCGGCGCCGACCAGCGTCAGGTTGCCGGGCGAGGGCAGCAGGAAGATGGCGCCCATCAGGGCGATGGCGCTGCCGCCGCTGATGCCGAGGATCTCGGGGCTGGCCATGGGGTTGGCGGTGAGGCGCTGGATCAGGGTGCCGGCGACGGCCAGCATCAGCCCGCAGCCGGCGGCGGCGAGCAGCCGCGGCCAGCGCCACTCGAGCAGGCCGGCATCGAGGGGCGAGGCCCACTGCCAGCCGTCGGCGCCCTGACCGGCGAGTGCGGCCACCACGGCCATCACGACCAGGGCGAGGGACAGCCCGACGATCAGCCTTCTCGGCGCGGGGTGACGCACGCGAGACGTGGCGGCGTGGCGCGGCGGCGCCGAGCCGTTGAGGCGCAGGCGCGGGATCAGCCACAGCAGCAGCGGCGCGCCCAGGGCGGCGGTGGTGGCGCCGGTGGGAATCAGCGTCGGCAGGGTGCCGGCGTAGCGCTGCAGCAGCTGGTCGGTGGTGGCCAGCAGCAGGGCGCCGAGCAGCGTCGACCACAGCAGCCGTGTGCCCAGCCGGCGGGCGCCGGCCAGGCGCACGATGTTGGGCGCCGCCAGGCCGATGAAGCCGACGATGCCGACGGTGCTGACCACGCAGCCGGTGAGGAACACCGCCAGGCCGAGCCCGGCCAGGCGCAGCCACTTGAGCGACACGCCGAGGCTTCTGGCGCCGGCCTCGTCGAGCTCCAGCACCGCCAGCGGGCGCAACAGCCAGAAGGCGCCGAGGACGCCCAGCGCCAGGCGCGGCGCCAGGAAGGCGGCGTCGCTCCAGCCGTTCTGGGCCAGCGAACCGGCACCCCAGATCAGCAGGCCCTTGAGCGCTTCCTGATGGAACAGCAGCAGCACCATGGCCAGGGCGCCGAAGTAGAGGTTGACCACCAGCCCGCCGAGCACCACCACGACCGGCGACAGGCCGCGTCGCCAGGCCAGCGCGAACACCAGCCCCATGGCCAGTCCGCCGCCGGCCAGCGCCACCCATTCGCGGCCCAGGGCGAGCAGCCCCGGGGCCAGCAGGCTGGCGGCCATCAGCGCCAGGTTGGCGCCGCTGGCCACGCCCAGGGTGGTCGGCGCCGCCAGCGGGTTGCGCAGCACCTGCTGCATCAGCACCCCGGCCAGCGCCAGGCCGCCGCCGGCCATCAATGCCATGGCCAGCCGCGGCCACCAGGCGAAGTGCAGCACCAGGGCGTCGGCGGAGGTATCCGGGATCGTCACCAGCGACGACAGCCCGGCCACGAGCCCCGTGCTCGACGCCAGATGGGCCACGGCCAGGCCCGCGGTGAGCAGGCCCAGCAGCAGGCAGGCGCGGCCCGGCGTCAGCCGGCGTGACGGGAGGGCGTGGGCAGGCGCATCAGCGGACATCGTCGTTCTCCAGGGCGGTCACCAGCTGCTCGGCGAAGCGCTGGGCGGAGGGCAGGGCGCCGAAGCTCCATACCGGCGGCAGGATCAGCGGCTCGCCGCGGCTGCGTTCGACCAGCCGCCGCCACAGGCCACTGTCGGCCAGGGTCTCGCGCACGCCGGCCGGATAGGGTTCGACCACCACCAGCCGGGCGTCGAGGCCGGCCAGGGCCTCGATGCCGACCAGCGAGAAGCCCCAGGCGTTGGTGACGCCGGTCCAGGCGTTCTGAAGCCCCAGGCGGTCGAGCACCGCCTGGTAGAGGCCGTTGTCGCCGAACACCCGCACGTGGCGGGCGTCCATGAATTGCACGACCAGCAGCGGCGGGGCGTCGTCGCCGAGGCGATGCTCGAGGCGCATCAGGCGCGACTCGGTGTCCTCGATCAGCCGCTCGCCGGCCTCGGGCCGTTCGACGATGTCGGCGACGCGGCGCGTCAGCTCGCGCATCTCCGTCCAGGTGTCCCGGCCGGGGGTATAGAGCGTCAGGGTGTCCACCGGGGCGATCGCCTCGAGGCGCGGGGCGAGGTTGGCGAACATCGGCGAGATCAGGATGCGCTCGGGATCGAGGTCCGCCAGCAGCTCCAGGTTGGGCTGGGAGCGCAGGCCGAGGTCGATCACCGCGCCCGGCAGCGCCGGCTCGCCCACCCAGGCGTGATAGGCGTCGAGCTGGGCCATCGCCGCGGGCGGCGCCTCGAGGGCGGCCAGGGTCTCGGCCAGGGTCCAGTCGAGAGTCGCCAGGCGCGGTGATTCCAGATGTGGTGAGACGGCCAGCGCCGGCAGGGCGATGAAGAGCGTGAGCAGCATGACGAGCGGGCCGGCGAGCCAGCGGCGGGCCCGTCGACGAAGGCGGCGCGTAGGAGACAAGCGGAACTCCATGAACGAGTGGCGAGCGAGTGATGGAATCAGTGGGCGATGGCGACCCGGTGCTCGCCGACGGGATGGTGCATCACGTGCATGGGGATGCCGTAGATCGCTTCCAGGGTGTCGCCGGTCATCAGGTCGGCCGGCGTGCCCTGGGCCAGCACTCGGCCGCCGTGCAGCGCCACCAGGCGGTCGCAGTAGCGCGAGGCCATGTTGATATCGTGCAGCACGATGATCACGCCCAGGCCCAGCTCCTGGGAGAGCCGGCGGGTCAGGGCCAGCACCTCGACCTGGTGGGCGATGTCCAGCGCCGCCAGCGGTTCGTCGAGCAGCAGGAAGCGGCTGCCCTGGGCCAGCAGCATGGCGAGCCACACCCGCTGGCGCTCGCCGCCGGAGAGGGTATCCACCAGGCGGTCGGCGAAGGCCTCGGTATGGGTCAGGGCGATGGCGCGCTCGACCTGCTGGCGGTCCTCGCGGGTATGGCGACCCAGCAGGCCGCGCCAGGGATAGCGGCCGAAGGCGATCAGCTCGCGGCAGGTCAGGGTCTCGGCGCTGGGCAGATGCTGGGGCAGGTAGGCCACCTGGCGGGCGAACTCGCGGTGGCCCCAATCACCGAGCGGCCGGTCGTCGAAGCGGATGACGCCCTGGCTGGCGGGTTGCTGCTGGGCCAGCAGCTTGAGCAGCGTCGACTTGCCGGAGCCGTTGTGGCCGATCAGACCGTGGACCTGGCCTTCCTCGAAGCGAAGATCGGTGGGGTGCAGCAGGCGTTTGCCGTTGACCTCGAAGGTCGCGGCCTGGGCATCGAACATGGTGGGCTCCGTGGATCGTCGGCGGCGCGAGGCCTCGCGGTCAGGGCGAAGGCGCGCGCACCCGCGTGAGAGTACTCTTGATACGAATGGTTATCAAATCTCCGTGATAGGCATATCCTATATGCTAGTGGTTTTCATTTAGGTTTATCGGGCGTAGGCTGAGGTCGTGGTCGCGGGGTTCAACTTTCGTCGCTCCACGACTCTCTTGCCTCTCTCGAAAAGGAGCCGCCGTCATGCCGCATGCGTTGCCCGAACTGCCCTACGCCTATGACGCTCTCGAGCCGCATCTCGATGCCCTGACCATGGAGATCCACCATTCGCGGCATCACCAGACCTACGTCAACAACCTCAACGCCGCCCTGGAAGGCACCGGCCTCGAGGAACTGCCGGTGGAGGCGCTGATCGCCGATATCGACCGGGTGCCCGCCGACAAGCGCCAGGCGGTGATCAACAACGGCGGCGGCCACGCCAATCACTCGCTGTTCTGGCGGGTGATGTCGCCCGAGGGCGGCGGGGCGCCGAGCGGGCGGGTGGCGGCGGCCATCGAGCGCGAGCTGGGCGGCGTCGAGGCCTTCCGGCAGGCCTTCACCCAGGCCGCCCTGACGCGCTTCGGCAGCGGCTGGGCCTGGCTCAGCGTGACCCCGCAGGGCGCGCTGGTGGTGGAGAGCACCGCCAACCAGGACAGCCCGCTGATGCACGGCAACACGCCGGTGCTGGGCCTCGACGTGTGGGAGCACGCCTACTACCTCAAGTACTGGAACAAGCGCCCCGATTACATCGCCGCCTTCTACGAGGTGGTCGACTGGGACGAGGTCGAGCGGCGCTATCTCGCCGCCGTCGGCTGAGGGCGCCTCGCGATTCCCTGCAGGCTGGCGGGACAGCCCCGCGACGACGGGGTATGGTAGCCGTCTGATCGTGACCGCCGGGCCTGCCAGGGCCCGGCGGTCTTTCGTCGCGTACAGGGAAGACCGCCACAGGGAGAGTCTCCATGTCGAATATGAGGAGCTTCGAGGCGCTGGGCCGCCTGCTCCGCTATGCCCGCGGGCACCGGCGCCGGATCGTCGCCGCCACCGTCTGCTCGATCATCAACAAGCTGTTCGATATCGCCCCGGAGATCCTGATCGGGGTGGCCATCGACGTGGTGGTCAACCAGGAGGACAGCTTCGTCGCCGGGCTGGGCTTCACCACCGCCCGGGAGCAGATCCTGATCCTCGGGGTGCTGACCTTCTTCATCTGGGCCGGCGAGTCGCTGTTCGAGTACCTCTACCAGATTTTGTGGCGCAACCTGGCCCAGCGGCTCCAGGCCGAGCTGCGCCAGGACGCCTACGAGCACGTCCAGCGCCTGGACATGGGCTTCTTCGAGTCGCGAAGCTCCGGGCAGCTGGTGGCGACCATGAACGACGACGTCAACCAGCTCGAGCGCTTCCTCGACGGCGGCGCCAATTCGATGATCCAGGTCGGCGTCACCGTGGTGGCGGTGGGGGCGGTGTTCTTCGTGCTCTCGCCCCTGATTGCGCTGCTGGCCTTCACGCCGATCCCGCTGATCGTGTGGGGCGCCTTCTACTTCCAGCGCAAGGCCGGGCCACTCTACGCCGAGGTGCGCGAGCGGGTCGGCGAGCTCTCCAGCCGGCTGGCCAACAACCTGGCGGGCATCGCCACCATCAAGAGCTTCACCGCCGAGGCGCGCGAGGCCGAGCGCCTCAAGGCCGCCAGCGAGGCCTACGTGCAGGCCAACCGCCGCGCGATCCGCATCAGCTCGGCGTTCATTCCGGTGATCCGCATGGCGATCCTCACCGGCTTCCTGGCCACCTTCACGGTGGGCGGCATGATGGCGCTGAACGGCGAGCTCAACGTCGGCGCCTACGGGGTGCTGGTGTTCCTCACCCAGCGGCTGCTGTGGCCGCTGACCGGGCTGGCCCAGGTGATCGACCTGTTCGAGCGCGCCATGGCCAGCACCCGGCGCATCCTCGACCTGCTGGCCACGCCGATCCGGGTGCGCGACGACGCCGGCCAGGCGCTGGCGGAGCCGGTGCGCGGCGAGGTGCGCTTCGAGGGCGTGGCCTTCCGCTACGGCGAGTCCGGCGCCGGGGTCGAGGGCATCGATCTGGCGGTGCCAGCGGGCCACACCCTGGCGCTGGTGGGCGCCACCGGCTCCGGCAAGTCGACGCTGATCAAGCTGCTGCTGCGCTTCGTCGAGCCGGCCGCGGGCCGGGTGAGCGTCGACGGCCAGCCGCTGGACGAGGTGACGCTGGCCTCGCTGCGCCGATCGATCGGCCTGGTCAGCCAGGACGTCTACCTGTTCGAGGGCACGATCCGTGACAACATCGCCTACGGCAAGCCCGAAGCCACCGACGCCGAGATCGTCGAGGCGGCGCGCACCGCCGAGGCCTGGGACTTCATCCAGGCGCTGCCCGAGGGGCTCGACACCGCGGTGGGCGAGCGCGGCGTGCGCCTCTCCGGCGGCCAGCGACAGCGGCTGTCGCTGGCCCGGGCGCTGCTCAAGGATCCGCCGATCCTGGTGCTCGACGAGGCCACCAGCGCGGTGGACAACGAGACCGAGGCCGCCATCCAGCGCTCCCTGCGCCGGATCGGCCACGGCCGCACGGTGATCATGATCGCCCATCGGCTGTCGACCATCGTCCACGCCGACGAGATCGCGGTGATCGAGGCGGGCCGGGTGGCCGAGCGCGGCACCCACGCCGAGCTCTTGGCCCGCGACGGCCGCTACGCCGCCCAGTGGCGGGTGCAGACCGGCGAGCTCGAGGCGGCGGCGCTGCCGTAGCGCGGGGAGGGCGTCGCCTGCTCGCGCAGGCGCTCGCCAACGAAAGATGCCCCGGCGGCCATGGTGGCCGCCGGGGCATCTTGTTTGCCGCCGGGGAAGGCGTCAGACGTCGAGCGACCAGGTCAGGCGGAAGGTGCGGCCCTGGCCATTGAGGTCCCACAGCGAGGAGGCGCCGTAGGCCTCGTAGAAGATCGCCGCGCGCTGCCCCCAGGTGGTGGTGTACTGCTCGTCGAGCAGGTTATCCACGCCCAGGCTGAAGGTGCCGACGCCGGTGTCCTGACTGAGGCTGGTGTCGACGGTGGTGAAGCCATCGAGCGAGTTGCCGTCCGCGTCGTCGATGTCGAAGGTGCGGTTGACCTGGAGCATGGCGCGGGTGTCGTCGTCGGCCCAGTTGGCGAAGGCCACCGCCTTGGGCATGCTGGCCTCGGTGACGCTGGCATCGAGCCACTCGCCGTCCTGCTCGACCTCGGAGCGCGACCAGTGGAAGGAGGTGCCGACATCGACGTGCCGGCCGAGGTAGCGCTGGACCTTGCCCTCGATGCCGTAGGTGCGCACGTCGCGGTCGATGGTGGTGGTGCCGATCTCCAGGCCGCCGTCGCTGTACACGTAGTCGAGCGCCTTGTCGGACCAGCTGTAGTAGGCCGCGATCTGGGTGTTCCAGTCTGCCGCGTTCATGCGCCAGCCGGCCTCGACCTGCTGGGTCTTGATCCCGTCGACGGGGTTGTCAGAGATGTCGAAGCTCACGTTGCGGTACGACTTGGCGATGTCGGGGATCTCGAAGCCCTGGGAGTAGGCCAGCCAGGCCTGGTGGCCGTTGTGGAAGTCGTAGAGGGCCTTGGCATTGAACAGCGAGACGTCGTAGTCGTTGCTGCCGCCGTCGTTGCCGCCCTGGGGATCGACCTCGACGTCGGTCTGCTCGACGCGCACGCCGCCGGACAGCAGCAGGGCGTCGGTGGCCTGGTACTCGGCCTGGGCGAAGCCGGCCAGGGTGTCGGCCTGAAAGGACGGGTAGTACGGATCCAGGGTGTCGACCTTGTCCAGCGTGCGCCCGCCATCGTCGGAGACCAGGGTGAAGCGCCGCGAGTCGAAGGTCTCGTGGCTGAAGTCGATGCCGTAGGTCAGGGACAGTGGAGCGGCGAGCTGGGCCGAGAACATGGCCTTGGCGCCGGAGAGGTCGGTGTTCTGCTCGGAGACCGTAAAGGCGTTGCCGCCGCCCGGGAAGGGATTGAAGACCGACGACTCCTGGCGATGGAAGGCCTGGAAGAAGAACTGCTGGCCCAGCAGCGCGTCGTGGCGGTAGTTGGCGTTGAACAGGGTGCGGTCGGTCTCCGGGTCGACGTCGGACGCGTAGCCGTCGCGGACCTCGCTGCCCTGGATCTGCGCCGTGTAGCTGCTGCCCGTGTTGTAGTCGGGATAGACCAGGCCCTTGTCGCCCTCGAAACGCGAGCGGTATTTCTGCGCCAGGAGATCGAGGTGCTGGTGCTCGGTGAGCGCCACGTCGAGCGAGCCCATCACGTCGATGGTGCGATTGCCCTGCAGGCCCGACTGAGCGATGTCCGGCTTGATGATCTCGCCGTCGCCGTCGTAGAACCAGCCGTTCTCCTGCACCGCGGCGGAGACGCGGCCGTTGACGCGCTCGTTGCCGAAGGCCATCGCCTGGGCGGCACGCTTCTGCAGCTCATTCGAGTCGTTGAAGCCGGTGGCCAGCCCGACCTCGCTTTCCAGATGGGGCCCGCCGGGTTCGCCGTCCTTGGTGATGATGTTGATGATCCCGCCCGTGGCGCCGCCGCCGTAGAGGCTGCTGGCGCCCGACAGCACCTCGATGCGCTCGATGTTGAACGGGTCGATGGCATCGAACTGGCGCGACAGGCTGCGCGAGCCGTTCATCGACACGCCGTCGATCATCACCAGGGCATCGCGGCCGCGGAAGTTCTGAGCGTAGTTGGTGCGATTCGTCGAGGAACCGATGTCGAAGCCGGGGATCAGCTTGCCCAGCGCCGATTTCAGCGATTGTCCGGTGTTCAGCTGATCCTGGAGCTGCTGATGCTCCACGACCCAGACGGCGCCGGGGACCTCGCTGATGGACTGGGGCGAACGGGAGCCCACGACCACCATGGTGTCCTGTGGCGTCTGGGCGAGGGCATGCAGGGGCGCGACCGAAGACGCGATGGCTGCGGTGAGCAGGGCCTTTTTCATTGTCGTTTCCTGGAAAGAGGAGCGTGATTTTTTGGCAGGAGGAGCCTACGCAAGGGCGGAATGAATATCAATGAGATTGATTTCTATTAAATGGCTTGTCGCGTCGATGCGCCCAGGGGAGCCTCCCAACGAGGGAGCCATTCAGGATAGCCATCTGATGCAAATAGTAATCTTTTTTATTAGCATGGATGCCAAGCCCTCTGACGAGATCCTGCCCATGCTCTTTCCTCTCCCGGCGTCTACCGGCGCGCCTCGCGCTCCGGCGCCGTCGCGGCTGCGCAGGACACGAAAGGTAACGACATGATGATCTGGTTGACCCTGGCCGAGTGCGTGGCCGGTTTCGCGGGGCTGGCGCTGGGTTCTGAGCGTGTCCGGCGTCGACTCGGGTGGAAGCTGCCGCATCGGCGCGGCGCGAGTGCCAGGCTGGCGGGCATCGTGCTGCTGCTGGTGGCCGCCGTGGAGGCGATGGGCCGGCAGGGCCTCGTTGTGGGGCTGGTGAGCTGGTGTGGCCAGCTGAGCCTGGGGGCGGGCGCGATCTCCCTGCTGCTGATCGCACGGGAGCGCATGCTCTCGCGGCGGGCGATGCCGACGCCGCGCCGAGCGCGGCCAGGCGCCAGGAGGGCCTGAACGCAACACGCCACCGACAGACGTCGGTGGCGTGAACATGCGGCATCGAGGCGGTTTAGAAGTCGTAGCTGACGGTCGCCTTCACGCTGCGCTCGGCGCCGAAGTAGCAGCGAGACTCGCTGTAACAGGCTCCGATATATTCCTTGTCGAACAGATTGTTGACGTTCAGCTGGGCGGTCACGCCGTTCAGGCCGACCTGGGAGAGATCGTACTTGAGGGAGGCATCCACCAGCGTGTAGTCCGGGACCTCGAGCGTATTGGATTCGTTGGCCCAGCTGTCGCCGATGTAGCGCACCCCAAGGCCCGTGGTCAGACCCGATAGCGCCCCTTCCTGGAACCGATAGGAGCCCCAGACGGAGGCCATGTGTTCCGGTGTCGCCACCGGCGTCTTGCCTTCGTTGCCTTCCTCGGACTCCTGAATCTCCACATCCGTGTAGGTGTAGCTCGCCCGAACGGCCAGGTCTTCGGTGATGTGCTTGTCGGCCTCGAGTTCCAGGCCGCGAGATCGTGTGCTGCCGACGGCGCGATAGGCCTGAATGTCCTGGATGTAGTTGGCCGTGTTGTCCTGGTCGATCTGGAACACGGCGATGCTGTACTGGTCGCTGGTCCCGTTGGGCTGATACTTCAGTCCGAGCTCGACCTGTTCGGCATCGGAGGGCTCGATCAGATCGCCGCTCTCGTCGACGTTGCTGCTCGGGCTGAACGACTCGGAGTAACTGATATACGGTGAGAGGCCGTTGTCGAACTGGTACAGCAGCGCCGCGCGGCCGCTGAAGCTTTCATCGTCGAGCTGCTGTTGGCTCGTCGTGCCAGAGGCGAGGTTTTCGCTCTCGTTCTCTATGTCGACCCAGTCGTAGCGCCCGCCGAGGGTGAGGCGCCACTGACCGAGAGCGATCTGGTCCTGCAGATAGACGCCGGTCTGCTCCAGCTCACGGTCATTGTCACTGAAGGGGACAATGGTCCCGTCGCTGCCGTACGTCGGGTTGAACGGATTGATGGAGGAAAAGCCTGAACCGTAAGACCATTCGGCGTCGGTGTCACGATGCTGGTAGTCCAGCCCCGTCAGCACGGTGTGCTGGGTGTCGCCGAGATCGAAGTCGGCGATCAGCTGGTTGTCGACGGCCAGGGCGCTGAGCTCCTCGTCGGCGCCGAAGTAGGTCCGGCCAAGCTCATCGCCACTCCAGACGCTCGTGTTATAGACCTGCCCGTAGTCGACATCGCTGTGGATGTAACGCAGGTTCTGGCGTCCGGTCCAGGTGTCGTTGAAACGGTGCTCGAGCTGATAGCCGACCATGGCCTGCTCGCGATCGAACGTTTCGTAATCTTCCTCACCGTCATAGAAGCTGTTGGAAATCCGCTTGCCGTTATGGCTGTAGAGGGTGCCGTCGGCCGGCAGCCCGCCGTAGTAGCCTCCCTCCGGGTCCTTCTGCAGATACGCCATCAGCGTCAACGAGGTAGAGTCGCCGATATCGAGAGCCAGAGACGGCGCGATGGCATATCGCTCGTTCTCGACGTGATCCCACTGGCTGTCGGCATCCTTGACCAGACCGACCACCCGGTAGGCGGCGCGCCCCGAGTCTCCTACCTGGCCGCCGATATCGAATCCGGCGCCGAGGTGCCCCTGAGTGCCGACGCTCGCCTGCACCTGACGGTGCGAGGTGAACTGGGGCAGCTTGCTGGTCAAGGCCACCAGCCCGCCGGGCGCGGCGCGGCCGTAGAGCACCGAAGAGGGGCCCTTGACCACCTCGATGCTCTCCAGGAAATACGGGTCGATCTGGAAGATGCTGTAGGTGCCCTTGTCGTTCAGCAGTTTCAGGCCGTCCAGATACTGGTTGTCAATGCTGTCGCTACCGAAGCCGCGAAGCTTGATCGCATCGTAACGCCCCCCCGTGGCGCCGTACTGGCCGGTAAAGACGCCCGCGGTATAGCGGGTGGCTTCCTGGACCGATTCCGATCCCTGTTCGCGAATCTCTTCCTGAGTGATCAGCGAGACGGACTGCGGCGTCTCGTTGAATGGCGTCTCGGTCTTGGTCGCCGCCTGGGCGGTGACGGTCACGGTGGAGAGGTTCTCGCTGTTCTGAGACGCGTTCTGGGCCTGGGCGGAGAGAGCGACGCCGGCGGCGGCGAGGGCGATGGCCTGCGCCAGGGGACGTGGGGTCGGCATGCAGAAGTTCCTGTGGCGATTATATGACTCATTAACTAATGAGAATTATTGCTTTTTGGTTCGCCGGTTGAGGTATGCGCAGTGCTCAATGCTCTATGCGCAGCGATCAGCAGGCTTTCGTCAGGGAACTCGGCGGCACGCCGTAGCGGCGGCGGAAGGCGGTGGCGAAGTTGCTGGCGTGGCGATAGCCGCAGAAGTGGGCGGCCTGCTGCACGCTGAAGCCGCGGCTCAGGTAGTCGTGGGCGAGGCCCAGTCGGCAGTCGCGCAGGTAGTCGAAGACGCTCACGCCGAAGGCCGCGCGGAACTTGCGGCGCAGGCTGGCCGGGCTCATGGCGGCGAGCTCGGCCAGCGCCTCCAGGCGATGCTCGGCGGCGGGATCCTGCTCGAGGGCGGCGCGCACGCGCTCGAGCCGCTGGCGCTCCCGCGGCGCCAGGCGCGTCGACTCGTCCGCGTCGGCCGGGGGATCGTTCCGGGCGGGAGGCTGCGGCAGGCCGTGGGCCAGCAGCTGTAGCCCCAGGCCCTCGAGCAGCAGCCTCTGGGCCGGGGCGGGCAGCGGTGTGGCCATCGCCTGTTCGAGCCCCTGCAGCAGCGCGCTCGGCGGGCGCCAGGCGTGCATCCGCGAGCCGCCATGGTCGGGCAGCGCCGGGCCCAGCTCGGCCAGGCGTGACTCGCTGAGGCCCAGGGTCAGGGCTCGCAGGCGCTGGCCGGCGGGCTGGGTGGCGTGCAGGCCGTGGCGCGCATCGAGGCGCAGGCTCAGCGCCATGCCCGGGGTCAGCGTCAGGGTGCGCTCCTCGAGGCTGACCTCGGCGCGGCCCTCCAGCATGACCACGATCGACAGCGGTGAGGGCGCGTGGGAGTGGGAATCGTAGCGGTGCAGCACTTCCACGTCGGAGGTCACCAGTTCCATGCCCTGGCCCAGCGACAGCTCGCGCACCACGCCACGCATCACCGGTTCCTCCTCGCGGGAGACGAGTGCCGGCACCCGGTAGTCGATGCCGTAGCGCCGCCCGTAGGCCTGCAGGTCGCGGGCGGTGTGCTGGCGCACGCCGGACGCGGCGCTCATGGGGCGGTCCGTTCTACCGTCGCCGTCTGTGCCGTCTGTGCCGTCTGTGCCGTCTGTGCCGTCTGTGCCGTCTGTGCGGCCTTCGCGGCCTTGGCCTTGCGCCGGCACTCCAGCGGGCAGTTGGCGCAGTAGCCGAGGTCGTCGAGCAGGTAGCGAATGCAGCAGGTCTTCGGCATGCGGGTCGGCGCCTCGGGGTCGGCCGGCACCACGTGGCGCACCGCCTGATAGAGCGGGTTGCGGCGCCCGTCGGGCAGGTGGCGGGTCGAGATCAGCGCCAGGCCGGGCTCGGCCGCGGCCGGGGAGCCCATGGGGTGGTCGGCCATGGCGCCGGCGAAGTAGTCGACATAGCTGCCGGCATTGCTCCAGAACACCTTGGGCGAGGCGCCGGACACCGCGGCCAGGGTCTCGATCAGCGGGATCAGGTGGCCGTCGAGCAGGGTGGCGAAGCGGCCGAGGCCGTCGAGCTCGGCGAGCGGTCGGCCGGCGTGGCGCAGGCTGAAGCCGGCGGTCTGGCCCTCGGGCGTCTGCACCACATGCAGCTCGTCGACCCCCAGCGGCAGGTCGCGTTCCAGCAGCAGGTTGGTCGCCAGGCCGTGCGCGGCCAGGCCGGCGAAGTGCCACTTGGACCACAACGAGGCCACCGCCCGGCGGTCGCCGTGGCCGTACTGGGCGCCGTAGCGTTCGAGCAGGGCATCCAGGTAGGCCGGATCGAGCAGGTGGCTGGCGGCGATGACGTCGTCGCCCGGCGTCGCCTCGATGCGAGGCGGCGTCAGGAAGTCGAGGGGGCCGCGATAGAGCTGTGACAGCGCGAGGGTCATGGCGCATTCACCGGAAGAAGCGTGGGGCCATGGTAGATCAAATGGGAATCGTTATCAAAGATCGCTTCGTCGTGAGGCGCGTCAGGCCATGGCGGGCATCAGCCGGTCGCGACAGTGGACGATGGCCTGCTTGACGTAGCGGCCCGCCATGCGCTCCGAGACGCCGAGCCGGCGGCCGATCTCGGCCTGGGGCACCCCTTCCAGGCGATGCCAGACCAGCGCCTGGCGCAGGCGCGGCGGCAGGCCCGCCATGGTGCGCGCAAGGCCGCGGCGGCACAGCCGGCGCTCGGCGGCCGCCTCGGGGTCTGAGGGAACCGCGGCGTAGGGGCAGGCCAGGCAGGGAAGGTCGTCGTCCTCCAGCGGCCGGTCGGCGGGGCGCGCCTGGCTGCGGCGATGATGGTCGATGAGCAGGTTGCGGGCGATGCGGAACAGGTAGGCGCGGGGCTGTTCCAGTCGCGTGCCGGAAGCGCCTCGGCCGGATGGCTGTTGACCGAGACGCAGGAACACCTCCTGGCACAGATCGTCGGCCAGGTCGGGGCAGGGCAGCTGGTGACGGAGAAAGGCGGTGATGTCCCGGGCGTGGGCGCGGAAGAGGGTATCGAGGGTCGTGGCATCCATTCGTGAAACGCTCCGTTCGTTGTGCCGGAGCGGTGATTCTATTCAATAATAATTATCATTATCAAATATAATCGCCCGGGAGCGGGCCCCCGGGCGAAGTGTGCACTCGCCGACGCCATGACGGGCATGGCGTCGGCGAGCCGAGCGATCAGCTCGGCGTGGCCTCGCTCTCCTCGCGCGCTCGCTCGCGATCTGCCTCACGCGCCGCGGCGGCGGGGCGGTAGGCGGCGATCGGGTTGTCGAGGGTGCCGGCGAACTGCAGGTTCTTGGCCGGGTCGGCCAGGTCGATCATCTGCTGGTGGTTGTTGAGCTGCAGCCGGTTCAGGCAGGAGCGGGTGAACTCCGGCGCGAACAGGTCGTGGCGGGCGAATTTGTCGGCGAACTCGGGATGGTCGCGCTGGTAGTCGATCACGCAGTCGGCCACCAGCGCCCAGAAGCGCGACTCGCTGATGTCGCCCTGTTCGACGAGGATCGCCGACATGAAGCGCAGGAAGCAGTCGAAGACGTCGGTGAAGATCGACAGCACCTTGAGCGGCTCCGGCACGTCCACGGCGATGCGGGCGATGGCCTCGGGCAGCTCGGCATCGACGTTCATGATGCCGATCTCCTCGGCGATGTCCTTCATGATCGCGCGCACCGGCACGCCGTCCTCGAGCTGCAGGATCAGGTTCTCGCCGTGGGGCATGAACACCAGGTCATAGGCGAAGAAGCAGTGCAGCAGCGGGCGGAAGTAGGCCCGCAGGTAGCGCGACAGCCAGTCCTCGGTAGTGAGGCCCGAGCGCGCGATCAGCCGCGGCAGCAGCGCCTGCTCATCGCCGTCGACGTGGAGCAGCGCGGCCATGGTCATCAGCCGCTGGCCGTCCTGCTGGTAGTGCTCCGGGCTCTCGCGCCACAGGCAGGCGAGCATCTTCTTGTAGGCGCTGTAGGTGTCGAAGGCCGGCTCGACGGCGTCGCGGCGAAAGCCGATGGCGGCCTCCTCGCGCAGCACCGTGAAGCCCTGGGCGCGGAGCTCCGGGTCGCCGTCGACCAGGCGCTTGATCCAGTCGTTGATCGCCGGCGTGGCGCGCATGTAGCTCGGCGAGAGGCCGCGCATGAAGCCCATGTTGAGGATCGACAGCGCGGTCTTCACGTAGCGCCGGCTCGGCCGGCTGGTATTGAACCAGGTGCGGATCGACTGCTGGGCGCGGTACTGGTCGCTGCCGTAGCCCAGGCAGACGATGCGCTGGCGGGCCACCTCGCCGGCGAAGGTGATGGCCAGCTTGTGGAACCACTGCCACGGATGCGCCGGCATCAGCAGGTAGTCGGCGGGATCGAGCCCGCGGGCCTCGAGGCGGCGGTGGAAGTCTTTAAGCGTCGCCTCGCCGAGTTCGTCGCGCAGCAGGGCCTCGTACTCGAGCCCCTCGATGGCGCTGTAGTGGGCGTCCTCGAGGTGCACGGCGAGCCACACCAGGGTGATCGGCGCGGCGGCCTCCGGGGCGTAGGCGTGATAGTCCACGGCGTCGAAGCCCATGCGGCCGTTGTTGGCCACGAACACCGGATGGCCCTCGGTCATGGCGGCCTCCAGGGTCTGGAAGTCGGCGTCGACCAGGCCGGCGGCGTCCGGGCGGGTGCCGTCGAGCTTGTAGGCGCCGCCGAACAGGGTGCTGGCCACCTCCTCCAGATAGAGTGGCAGCATCGCCTCGCCGATGCCGAGCGGGCCGCGGAACTCGAGGATGAACTGCTGGGCGTCGAGCTCGGCGGGGGCGCCGTCGACGCGCTTCTCCAGCGAGTCGAGCTCGATCGCCCAGTGATCCAGCGCCCGGCGCCGGGCGCGGAAGCGGTACTCGACGTTGCCCTCGGGGGCGCTCAGCCGATAGTCGGCGGCCTCGTCGTCGCCCGCCGTGCCGGCGTTCACGGCCTCGGGGGCCAGCAGCCGCTCGTGGCCGAACTCGGCGATCGCCTTGCGGATCAGCCAGCGGTTGGCCCGGGCCCAGAGCTCGGGGCGCAGGTGGCCCGCGGCGCGGGCCGGGTCGGCGGCGAGGGCCGGATCCAGGCGCGGGTTCTGCCGGCTCACCGCCGCGGCGAAGCCCTGGCGGTCGCAGAAGGCCAGATGGGCGGTCTTGTCCTCGAGCGCGACCTCGCGGTCGTAAACGAAGCCGACCCGGCGATTGAGCGGATGGATCCGGCGGTTATTGACGTCCGGCTCCACCACGATGCGACGCGTCGCCGGATCCTCGAACATGAAGGCCAGGATGGCGGTGATCACCTGGGTGCTGAAGCCGGGCAGCGGCGTCTCGGCCGGCGCCACCAGGAAGTGCATGCCGCGGTCGCCCTCGGCCACGTCATAGTGGCGGCCGATGGGGTCGTGGCGCGGGTCGTAGCACTCGACCAGGAAGGCCGGCCGGCCGTCGAACAGCCCCAGGTAGCCCTGGGCGTGCTCGCTCTCCTGGAGCTCGCGATAGAAGGCCTGCACGCGCTCCGGCGAGTGGCCCTGCATGCCCCAGAAATGGGCTCGCGGTGCGGTGACCCACTCGTGGATCAGCGCCAGGTCCTCGGGCAGGTGCAGCGGGCGCAGCGTGAAGGTGCCGAGCCCCTGGGCGTGGCGCGAATAGAGGGGCTGGGTGGTCGGCGTCGGTTGGAACAGGGTCATGGATCAGGTCCTTGCAGAAACGGAATCGGAGGGGGCGGCCGGGCGCGTCTCGGCGCCGGCCAGCAGCCGCCGGTAGGCCAGGGCGCACAGCGCCAGGCCCGTCGCGGCCACGAGGAAGGGAGCGGTCAGCCCGAAGGCCTCGACCAGGCGGCCGGCGCCCCAGGAGGCGACGAGCACGCCGAGGCCCTGGAAGACGTGGACCTTGCTGAAGTCGCTGGCGTAGCGGTCGGGCGTGCTGAGCTGGAACAGGCGCAGCTCCAGGCGCACGGTGATGCGGAACAGCGCCCAGCCGAACAGCACCCGGCCGGCCAGGATGGCGGCGACCTCGCCGCTGGCCTGCAGCAGCAGGCCGACGAGGCCGATGGCCAGCGGCAGCAGGATGGCCTGGCCGGCGGGGCGGCGCGCGAGCAGGTCGATCGCCAGCAGGGCCACCGCCACGGCGCCGGGGATGGCGAACACCGCGCCGGCCAGCACCTCGCCGGAGAGCCCGGAGGCCAGCTCCCAGTAGCGGGCGAAGAACGGCCGCGCCAGGGTGGCGCTGAAGTAGAACAGCAGCATCACCAGGCCCAGACGCAGGATGGCGCCACTGGAGGCCGGCGCCCGCTCGGTGGCCGGTGCCGCATGCGGCGCGCGGCCGCGGCGGATCAGCCAGGCGCAGACCGCGACCTGCAGGGCGTCGCCCAGCGCCATCACGCGGAACACCTGGGCCGCGGCCCAGTGCTCCAGCACCAGGCCGCCGACCATGGCGCCGAGGATGCCGCCGGCGTGCACGACGACCGAGAGGGTGCCGATCAGGGTCGCGTGGCGATCCTGGGGCTCGAAGTGCATCAGGTAGGGGTAGACCAGCAGGTAGCTGGCCTTGGCCACCAGCATCGCCAGCGACAGGCCCCAGAACCACGGCAGCGAGGTGACCACGGCGCAGGCGAGGCTGAGCCCGCCCGCCACCAGCTGGGTGACCAGCAGCAGCGGCAGGGTGCCGACCCGGCGCGCCAGGCGCGCCCAGGCGGGCAGCGCCACCAGCACCACCAGGCAGCTCATCGCCAGGTAGGCGCCGACGTGGGACGGGTCCGTCACGCCGAAGCGCGCGTCGAAGAACTGCGGGTAGAAGGGCAGCAGCATGGCATCGCTGATCACCGCCACCGCAGTCACCGCCACCAGCCAGGGCGTCGGGGTCATGCGGGCTCCGCTTGCTCGGGTTCGAAGACCGCCTCGTCGGGCGCGCCGAAGCGCTGATAGGCGATGCGTCGCTCCACCGGATAGATCTCCTTCCCGGTCATCGCGCGGATCAGGCAGGCGTTGCGATAGGGGCCCATGCCCAGGTCAGGGGCCGCCAGGCTGTGGGTATGCAGCTCGGCGTTCTGCACGAACAGCCGGCCCTCGCCGCCGTCGATGTCGTAGAAGCGGCCCACCGCGAAGCGCCCGGCCTCGTCGAAGGCGATGCGCGAGGCGATCGGCGCCAGGAAGTCCGGCATGTGGTAGCGGTAGCCGGTGGCCATGACCAGCGCCTGGGTGCGATGGCGATAGTGGCGCTGCTGCTCGGTGTGCCACAGGGTCAGGTCGTACTCGCCGCGCTCGGCATCGAAACGGCAGGTCTCGAGCTGGGCGTTGGTGAACAGCGACGAGCGCACCTCGCCGACCAGCTCCTTGGCGTAGCGCAGGTCGTAGATGTCGTTGATCAGGTCCTCGTTGATGCCCTTGTAGAGGCCCTTCTGTTCCCGCGTCAGCGCGTTGCGCGTCGCCTCGGGCAGGGCATGGAAGTAGTCGATGTAGTCCGGCGAGGTCATCTCCAGGGTCAGCTTGGCGTACTCCAGCGGGAAGAAGCGCGGCGAGCGGGTGATCCAGTCGAGCCGGTAGCCGAAGCGGTCGATGTCGGCGAGCAGGTCGCGGTAGATCTCGGCCGCGCTCTGGCCGCTGCCGACCACGGTGATCGCCGGCTGGCGCTGCAGCTCGGCCTTGCGCTGGAGGTACTCGCCGGAGTGCATCGGCCGCGGCTCGACGTCGCGGCAGCCCTCGGGCAGCCAGGGCGTGGTGCCGGTGCCGAGCACCAGATGGCGGGCCAGGTACTCGCGCGCCTCGCCGCTGCCGGTGTCGCGGCAGCTCACGCGGTAGAGGCCGCTGGCGTCCTCGAACTCCACCCGCTCCACCTCGGTGGAGAAGCGCACGCTGTCGAGCTGTTCCACCGCCCACTGGCAGTAGCGGTTGTACTCGTTGCGCAGCAGGAAGAAGCTCTCGCGGATATAGAAGTTGTAGAGTCGGCCCTGCTGCTTCAGGTAGTTGAGCACGCTGAAGCGGCTGGTGGGGTCGGCCATGGTCACCAGGTCGGCGAGGAAGGGCGTCTGCAGGGTGGCGTCCTCCAGCAGCATGCCCGGGTGCCAGTCGAAGCCGTCGCGGCGCTCGAGGAACAGCCCGTCGAGCTCCTCGATGGGGTCGGCCAGGCAGGCCAGCCCCAGGTTGAAGGGCCCGAGGCCGATGGCGATGAAGTCGTGAACGTGCTGGGTCATGGACAGGTCTCGTGGCATCAGGAGGCGACGGCGTGGGCCGAGGCGGTGGCGGCGCCATCGCACCAGGCGCGGGCGTGGGCGCCGATGCGCTCGACGATGGCGCTGAGGTCGTCGACGGTGGTCTCCGGGTTGAGCAGGGTGAACTTCAGGTAGCGGCGGCCATCGACCCGGGTGGCGGCGATCACCGCCTCGCCGTGGCGCGAGAGGGCGGCGCGCACGTGGGCGTTCAGGGCGTCCAGCGCCTCGTCGTCCAGGTCGAGCTCCTCGGGCCGGTAGCGGAAGATCAGGGTGCTGAGCGGCGGGTCGAGCAGCACCTCGATGTCGGGCCGGGCGGACAGCCGCGCGTGGGCCTCGCCGGCCAGGTCCATGACCCGCTCGAACATCTCGCCCAGGGCGTCGGCGCCCATGATGCGCAGCGTCATCCACAGCTTCAGGGCGTCGAAGCGCTTGGTGGTCTGCAGGCTCTTGTTGACCTGGTCCGGCGTGCCGGCCAGCGCCTGGCTCTCGGGGTTCAGGTAGTCGGCGTGATGGGTGACGTGGCGCAGATCGCTGGCGCGGCGCACCAGGAAGGCGCTGCAGCTCACCGGCTGGAAGAAGGTCTTGTGATAGTCGACGGTGACCGAGTCGGCGTGCTCGATGCCGGCCAGGCGGTGGCGCTCGCGGCGCGAGCACAGCAGGCCCCCGCCGTAGGCGGCGTCGACGTGCAGCCAGATGCCGTGCTCGCGGCACAGCGCGGCGATCTCCTCGAGCGGGTCGATGCTGCCGAAGTCGGTGGTGCCGGCGGTGGCCACCACCGCGATCGGGACCAGGTCGAGGGCGATGCATTCCTCGAGGCGCGCCTTGAGCGCCTGCGGGTCCATGCGGTAGTCCGCATCGGTGGCCACCGGCATCACCGCCTGGTAGCCGAGCCCGAGGATCGCCGCCGACTTCTGCAGGCTGAAGTGGCTGAGCTCCGAGCCGAGGATGCGCAGCCGCCGATGGTCCGCCGGCAGGCCCTGCTGCTTGTTGCCGCCGGGGCGGTCCTGGTGCGCGCCGTGATGGTCGCGGGCGATCATCAGCGCCATCAGGTTCGACTGGGTGCCGCCGCTGGTGAACACGCCGTCGGCGTCCTCGCCGAGGCCGATGCGCTCCGCCGTCCAGTCGATCAGCGACTGCTCGATGAAGGTGCCGCCGGCGCTCTGGTCGAAGGTGTCCAGCGAGGAGTTGATCGGCGCCAGGATCGCCTCGGCGAGCACGCCCGGCAGCACCACCGGGCAGTTCAGGTGGGCCACGTAGCGCGGATGATGGAAGTAGACGGCGTCGTCCAGGTAGACGCGCTCCAGCTCCTCCAGGGCCGGGCGCAGCTCGCCGAGCGGTGCGTCGAGGTCGATGGCCTCGAAGCGGCCGCGCAGCTCCTCGGGCCGGGCGCCGGTGAAGGGCCGCTCGACCTCGGCCACCTTGCGCCTCACCAGGTCGATGCAGCGGGTCGCCTGCTGCCAGTAGGCCTCGGCGTGCCGGGCGTTGAACAGCTGATGGGATGCCAGCGGGGCGGGCTCGGTACCGAGCCGCGGCCCGGGCGCTTCAATCCGTGATGTCATGGGCACCTCGTTCTTTCTGCCTGGCCGGGCCACATGGCCCGGCGCCTGATGCCTCGCGAGCACGAGACAATGCTCCCTTACGAATACAAATCTTTATCATTAATGATATGTGCAGGAGTGATGACGCAGGCGAGGCGCGGAACTGAACCGTGAATAAGAATTTTTTTATTCAAGCGGCGGTGGATGGGCGGACACGGGGGAGGGAAGAGGGGGGAGGGAAGAGGGGGGGAGGGAATAGAGAAGAGGGAAGCCCGTGCAGAAAATGCGCAGCGAACAAGGAGACGAACCCGCGCGGGCGGTGTCGTATCGCGTGAGGACCGTCGGGCGTACTAGCCTGAGCGGGCTCGACATTTTCCGACGGAGACCGACCCATGGCCCAAGCCCGGATTCTTCAGCAAGGCACGATCCACTGCTTCCCCGCCGGCCTGCGCGACGAGGCCGGCGAGCTCGTCAACGCCGAGATCTCCGCCGTGCTGTATGACGGCGAGCGGCTGTTGATGGCCAGCGACAAGCCGGTGCCCGGCGACGAGCGCTCCGCGGTCTTCGCCCTGCCGCTGACGCCCGAGGGCCCGGACGACGCGCAACTGGAATACCTCTCCGCCGCGCGCCTGCAGCAGGCGGTGAAGTACGAGGACTTCGCGCTGACCACCGACGGCCGCCACGTGCTGGCGGTGACCGGCTTCGACCGCATCGAGGAGCAGGGCCACGGGCTGAACGACTACAACCACCTGCTGATCTGGCCGCTCGGCGAACCCGAGGCGGTGCAGGTGGTGGACCCGGACCCGCGCGACGGCGTGGAAGGCTCGCTGGAGCTGCGGCGCAAGCTCAACCTCGCCATCGGCTACCCCTACTACAAGCTCGAGGGGCTGGCCACGGTGCCCGGCGAGCGCGGCGACGGCCTGCTGCTGTTCGGCGTGCGCGAGCAGGGCAACGCCCACGACGACTTCGCGTACGTCAGCCGCGTGGTCGGCGCGCACTACCAGATCACCGACGGCGGCAACATCGAGTTCATCGACGCCCTGCGCGAGCACTTCCGCTTCGTGCCCCACGAGCAGGACGGCGTGCGCTTCGAGTGCGGGCTCTCGAGCCTGGAGTACGATCCCTACCACGCCCGGCTCTACTTCCTGACCAGCTTCGAGGTCGAGGAGGGCGGCCGGGAGCGCATCGGCGGCTACCTGTGGGAGCTCGGCCTGGAGGAATTCCGCGACGGCGTGACGCCGCGGCTGGTGACCACGCCCGAAGGGGAAGCGCTGGAGTTCGAGCACAAGGCCGAGGGCCTGGCCGTGCTCGACCGCGAGCGGCTGTTCGTGGCCTACGACAACGACCGCAACCTCGAGCTCGGCAGCGTGGACGAGCGCGACGAACGCCACGCCTGCGAGGCGCCCTACACGATACTGGAGCTCACGGCGATTCCTGCTTCTTGAGCTGCTTGGTCCAGCGCTGGCGGGCGTACTTGCGCAGGTTCGCCACGTTGTCGGTCTCGTCGACGATGTCCTGGCCGAGGATCGTCTCGATGATGTCTTCCAGGGTGATGAGGCCGACCCAGGTGCCGAGATCGTCGTACACCACGCACAGGTGCTGACGGCCCAGTACCATCATGGTGAACACCTGCTCGACGTTGTCCTCGGCCTGAATGGTCGGCACCGAGTGCATCAGCGACTTGAGGTCGACATCGTCGTCGGCCTGGTAGGTGTCGGCCTTGTGGATGTAGCCCAGCGCCTGCTCGCCGCCATCCATCACCGGGAAGCGCGTGAAGGGCGAGTGGCCCAGCTCGTCGTCGAACGCCTTCACCGTCATGCCGGCCTTCACCGTCACCGAGACGGTGCGCGGGGTCATCACGTCCTTCACGGGGATATCGTGCAGGTTGAGGATGTTGACGATGACGCGCGTCTCTTCCGGGTCCAGCGCCTTCTCCTCCTGACCGATCTGGGCCAGCGCCTTGATCTCGCCGCGCATGTCGGTGTCCATGGCGTCCTTGCCGATCCGCTTGGTGATCTGCTCGGACATCCAGATGAAGGGCTTGAGGCACCAGATCATCGCATCGAGCGTGGTGGTCAGCGTGCCGGCGAGCTGCCGCCAGTAAGTGGCGCCGATGGTCTTGGGGATGATCTCGGAGACGAACAGGATCAACAGTGTCATCAGCGCCGAGGCCACCCCCAGCCACGCCTCGCCGAACACCACCGTGACCTGGGCGCCGACGCCGGTGGCCCCCACCGTATGGGCGATGGTGTTCAGGGTGAGGATGGCGGCCAGCGGCTGATCGATGTTCTGCTTCAGGCGATTGAGCCGCGCGTGCAGCCTGGGCTTCGTCTCGCGTAGCTGGGCCACGTAGCTCGGGGTGGTGGAGAGCAGCGCCGCCTCGAGCAGCGAGCAGAGAAAGGAAACGCCGATGGAAAGGACTGCGAAGCCGATCAGCAGGAACATGGGGTCTCTTCTAGTGGCCAAGGAGGGTCGAGCCTGGGCATCTTCTCCCGAGCCATCGCCCCCTCGCAAGGCCAGCGGCTATGGCCTTGTCTCTCGGCTTTCGCTATCATACGCAGCCGCTGATAAGGGCCTATAGCTCAGTTGGTTAGAGCAGGGGACTCATAATCCCTTGGTCGTAGGTTCAAGTCCTACTGGGCCCACCATCCTCTTCTATTATCCAGCATTCAGTGCCCCCTCCCCGTACTTCCATCTCTTCTATACACACGTCGCACTTCGCAAGCCTCGCCTCAGGCCTGTGACGGCTCGCGTCCGTGACCGGCCGGTGATGACTCACCGAGCAACACGCCGTTCTTACAGGCCTTCCCTGAACTCGCGTTCAAGCGGGATGGCCGCCTATGCCGATGCCGGCTGGATGGCGAGCGGTAGAGCAGGCATGCTCACGGATATCCGATACCGTAGAGCCAGGCGAGTACCCCATGTCAGACCCGTTCAAGCAGCTCCATGACGCCATGGACCAGTTCGCCACCGAGCGCGACTGGGATCAGTTCCACTCGCCCAAGAACCTGGCCATGGCGCTGACGGTGGAGGCGGCGGAGCTGCAGGAGTGCTTCCAGTGGCGGACCGAGGCGCAGTCCAGGGAGCTGGACGAGCAGCAACTGGCCGCCGTGCGCGACGAAATTGCCGATGTGCAGCTCTACCTGATCCGGCTGGCGGGCAAGCTGGACGTGGATATCGAATCGGCATGCCGGGCGAAGATGGACAAAAACGCGGCGAAATACCCTTCAGATCGGGTGCGGGGAAGTGCTAAAAAGTACACACATTACGCCGATGGTGAAACGAATTGAGTTGGGTCTGCTGCTGGTGGCCGGCGTTCACGAGGTGGCTGATGAATGAACTGGTGATCGAAGAAGCAGGGCAGATCAGCCCGGAGATCGAGAAGGCGCGGAAGACGCTCAAGCAGACAGGGACGGATACCGACTAGCCGGAAAGGCAGCGGCCAGGTGGTACCAGGGCGGAAGGCGCCAGGGATAGGAGGTCGGCCTTGAGCATCGCAAGGGCAACGCGGAGGGAGTCGTGATGGGAATGCAGGATCGGGACTACTACTGGGAAGATCGCAAAAAGCGGGAAAACAGGTTCGATAAGAATGACACCTATCGCCGGTCATATGAGTTCGGAGAAAATGACGGTGACAAGCCTAAAAAGCCCCCTAAAAGCCGGAGAAGCCGATGGAGCTGGATGAAATCAAGAAAGATTGATGGTTATAGTTTTCTCTCAGGCTTTATTTTTTCGCTCTTATTGATTTCTTTTATGGTTAACCTAATGCCAGGGTTTGTCGATTTTTTGTCTAGGCCTGCCAGAGGTATCATGCAACTGTTTGGTGTGAATGGCTGGTTTTAAATATTTTTCTCCTATTGGTTTTGAGCTGATTTTTAATCTTTAAGGTGATTAGAGAGATAGGGGGGTGTTAAAAAATACATTAAGTATGTAAGCTAAGTCGGCAATACGCTTTGGATGCAATTAAGACGCAGGGAAGTTATGAATAAGAAGACTCAAAAGTTAACGATCAGGCTGTTGAAAGAAGGTGTAGCGCCAGAGCAATCTCTGAGGGAGGGAGTTCAGCTTCAAAGTTGGGAGGCAATAAAAGGATCTAAGATAGCAATCACTAGTATAGGAGGTGGCAATCCTAAGTGGGCCAACTTCTTAGAGTTAAATGCAGATCAAGCTGAACTTTTGGTAAATTGGTCGGCTTGCGGCATTGTTTTCTTGAGAACCAGAGAAAGATGGTTTGGGCTAACCTTTGGGCTTGGCCATGTAAAGCTAGAACCAACATGCTTTGAGGAAGATTTTGGGCTAAAAGTTGTTCTCAACTCAGTTAATCATCAAAGACTGAGGAGTGCTGATTTAAGAACACCAGACGAGAACACTGTTTCTAGAAGAAGCCAGGCAAGCAGAAGCGCTGATCAGAATATCTTCTCCATTGATGCTGAACGAGATATTGTGCGAGGGCTAGCTGGTATACCCAAGTTGGAAGGGTTCGGATCTAGAGTCGCAGGGGCTGATTCATTATCGCTAACGAGGAAGGTGAAAGCTTCAGAGTTGCCAAGAGTTTGTAGGGAAGCATATGATTACTATAAGAAAGATGATTATAAAGAACATTTCGAGTGGGTTGATTACATACGCCATGTGAGAGATGCTGAACTATTAGGTAGACTGGAGAGAAGTCTAGTAGATAGCATGGATAAAACTTTAAAGGATGAGGGGGAAATTGATATATCTTTGGCTTATCCTGCAATATATGATCCTGAGAAAACCACGGATATAATGTTTAAAGGCTTTGGCAGTAAAGAGCTTTTCCCTGATTTGGAAGCAGAATCCTATTTTGAGGCGCTAAGAGATGTAGGTGTCGAGGATTATTATTTTGATTTCTTGAGATCCCATACTGTTAATGAAGTGGATGATGCTGGGAAAAACATTGGTAATAAATGGCCGATGCTTCATTGCCTCTCTGCTCAACAGGAATTAGATGGAAGAAAATATGTTCTCTCAGGTGGCAAGTGGTATCAAATAGATCAGGTTTTAGCTGATGATGTAAATAATTTCTTTGAAAGGGTGGAAAAATATGCAATGCCCTTGGGGAAAAAGGATGATAATGAAGAAGTTTATAATGCAAGGTTGAGAGATACGAGTAATGAACATCTGTGCATGGATAGGAGGTTAGTAACACCAACAGGCTCTAAAGATACTATTGAGGCATGTGATTTCTTTACGAAAGAAAGCTGCTTAATTCATGTTAAGAATAAAGCCGAGTCTTCAAGGTTAAGTCATCTTTTTAGTCAGGGCGTGGTTTCTGGAACAGTGTTAGTAATGGATGAGCCTTTCAGAAACAAATATCATGCAAAAATGAAGATCGCAGAGGAAGAAACTGCTAGAGAGGGGTTCTCGGAAGTTTTTGCTAAAAACATTGAGAAGTTTTCTGCCAGTGATTTCAAGGTTGTTTATGCAGTTATCGGTACTGGAGTAGAACCTAAGTTGCCGTTCTTTAGTTTGGTGACATTTAAGCAAGCAGCTAAGCAGTTGGAGTTAATGGGGTATAATGTAGCCTTTTCTTGGATATCAAAACCCAAGAGCGACCCAAAGCCAAAAGCTAAAAAAAGAAAAGGTAAAAATTAATGAGGCTGTATAGTTATTTTTAAAGCGTGGCCTAGGGTGTTTGCAGCTGTTGAAAAGCTTCAAATGCCCTTGTTTTTTACTCCGTTTAAGTGTTAAAGCTTGTTATTGTATCAACTTGGAATAGCTTCCAATCTGGAGGTTTACTAAATTGTGAATACAATACGACCACAGCAAGGCCACTAAAGGTGCGCAAGAAAGATTGTAATATGTTGATATTTTGTATTGGTAAGTAGTGATAAGCCTTGGTCAAGATTTAATGTTTCTCTAATTGTTTGTATAAGAGCAAGAGGTGTGTGATGGAGGGTTTTTACGAATTTGGTAGCTTGCACGCAATGATGAAGAAAGAATATGGTGAGGATTTTATAAGCGAGGTAGGGGAGGATGCTTTTCTTGAAGCTGTTGAAGAATTTTCAATAACTCTTTCAGAGAAGTATTTGCATTACTCAAAAGAGTATTATGGGGAAGCGCTAAGACAAAGATCTGAGTTTGGAGAGAGGGTTGTAAAAAAATGGCGTGAGGTTTTTGAGAAGTTTGAAGGTTACATCGAGCTTTGTTTTGAGATTGTAGTCTATTATAGTAAGGCCAATAAGGATTCCGCAGAAGAGGAAGGCAGTTTTCAATTTAGAGCTTTAAAGCAGCTTCATGCAAAATCGATACTAGTTGCAAGAGAGATTCAGGCGCTACTGGAAAGCGGTTATGCTGACGGTGCTTTTGCGCGATGGAGGACCTTGCATGAGATAGGAACTGCTTGTGTAGTAATATCAAGAAACTCCGATGCAGCTGAAAGATTCATTCTTCACGAAAGCGTGATGAATTACAAGAGGGCGATTAATTATAATGAATTCCATGAGAGACTTAACCACGACCCAATACCCGAAAGTGATATAGAAAAGCTAAAAGTGCTTAGAGATGAAGCGGCAAAAGTCTTAGGTGAAAACTGCGAAAGGCAAAGTGATTATGAGTGGGCAAGGCCAGTATTTAAGGAGGAGGGTTGGCCTAAAAAGACAAGAATCACCTTTGCCAAGTTGGAGAAAGTTGCAGGTCTAGAGCATTATAGGCCCTATTATGAATGGGCTTGTGAGAAGAATCATGCCCCTTCCAAGGAGAATTTTGCCAATCTTGGGTTGGGGAAGTTTTATGGCCATGAGTCCTATTTAGTGGGGCAAAGTTCTCATGGAATGGTCGAGCCCATAAATTGCACTTGCTTATCGTTGGTTAACGTAGTTTCTTCATGTCTTGTTGAGTTTTCTGATACTGATTCAATTGTTATGATAAATGTTCTCACGAAATACGCAGACAGCCTTTCTCAGTTGGCCTTAGAGATTAGTTGTTCTGAGAAGTATGCCGATATTGATTGATCGGATTTTTAAGCGTTATCTGCTTTAGAGCTTTTTTCATATTAGTGATAAAGTGATAGCTTGATTATCGAGTGTGTCAGTAAAGCGTCAATAGGGTTGGTTGGGGTAGGTGGCTGTTTCAAGTTTAACGCTTTTAATCCGATTTCATAACACTTGGTGGCATAATTTTATTTTTCTTAAAACCTACTTGCACGGTGTCTACATGCTGTCGACAGCGCAGACACATGAAGGTCGGCATAGGCGTATAAGTGTCTTTGCAACGCCTTGATATTGCTGATGTTGGCAAATAGTGGCACGCCTTGGGGCTAACTCATAACCCCCCTGGTCGCAGGTTCAAGCCCTACGGGTACACCACCTTGATCCGCGAATTGCGGAGTCACACTTGTGAACCCCTTCGTGCATGGGGCCGGTCTCGAACGACCAGAGATGTGAGGGGTGGCGTCAGGCCGTGCTCCGCAGGCCCAGTCAGGCATCGATGAAGAGGGTCACCGGCGCGAAGCCGGTGACGAATGATGCGGAGGGTGGCCCGGCCCCCCACGATATCGGCCCATCGATATCGTGGGGGCCTTCGAATCTTCGGCTAGCGGGCCTTATGCCTTCAGGCTGTCGAGCAACAGCTCGGCGACGCCCTCGGAGGACATCGGGTTCTGGCCGGTGATGACCAACCCATCCTGAATCGCGAAGGCGGTGAAGTCGGCCTTCTTCTCGTACAGGCCACCCTGCTGCTGCAGGCTGTCTTCCACCAGGAACGGCACGATCTCGGTGAGGCCGACGGCGTCTTCCTCGCCATTGGTGAAGCCGGTGACGCGCACGCCGTCGACGAAGGGCGTGCCATCCGCCTTCTTCGCCTTCAGCAGCACCGCAGGCGCGTGGCAGACCGCACTGACGGGCTTGCCGGCGGCGTGGAACTGCTCGATCAGGCGAATGGAGTCCGCATCATGGGTCAGGTCCCACAGCGGACCATGGCCGCCCGGGTAGAAGATGGCATCGAAATCCTCGACCTTCATCTCGGACAGCACCGCGGTGTTGGCCAGGTCACGCTGGGCGTGCTCGTCCTGGTCGAAGCGGCGAGTGGCGTCTGTCTGGAAGTCTTCGCCTTCACTGGCCGGGTCGAGCGGAGGCTTTCCGCCCTGGGGAGACGCCAGGGTGACCTCGACACCGGCGTCCTTCAGCACGTAGTAGGGCGCTGCCAGCTCTTCCAGCCAGAAGCCTGTCTTCTTGCCAGTGTCTCCCAGGGTATCGTGGGAGGTGACAACAACCAGTACCTTGCTCATGGGGCTCTCCTGTCTCGTGCGGAATCATCCGCAGGCTCGATGATGGGGGTGACGCGCAGGCTTCGTCTAGCGCGTCGGCATCAGGTGCACTTCGCGAATATTGGCCCGCGGCGCCGCACTGATGGCGTACAGCACGGCGTCGGCAACGTCCTGCGGGTGCAGCTTGTCCGGCTTGGGCTGGTCGAAGAAGGGCGTGTTGACCATGCCCGGGGTGATGGTGGTGCAGCGGCCCTGCCACTCGGCCATTTCCAGCGCCAGGTTCTGGCCAAAGCCGTAGGCGAACCACTTGCTTGAGCTGTAGATCGACCCCGCATGGGTGTCACGCCCCGCCACCGAGCTGGTGAGGATGAAATGCCCCTGGCGCGCTCTCAGGTGGGGCAGGGTGGCGTGAGCGGTCCACAGCAGCGCGTTGATGTTGATATCGATGACGCGCTTCCACTCCTCCGGGTCGCCCTGTTCCGTACCCGGTTGGCTGATGCCGGTGCCGGCGTTGGCGAAGGCAACGTCCAGGTGGCCGTAGTGGGCTACCGCGCGCGCCACGACGTCCGCCATCTGATCGTAGTCGGTGGCATCGGCGGCAATGGCCAGTACCTTGTCGTGACCCAGCTCCTCCGCCAGGGCGGCAAGACGCTCCTCGCGGCGCGCCGTGACGACCACCCTGTGGCCGGCCTCCACCAGCGTGCGCGCGGTGGCCTCGCCAATGCCGCTGGAGGCACCGGTAATCAGTACGATCTTTTCGCTGGCAGTGTCTGTCATCTGTCCCCCTGTCATGATGGGCTCCTGTGAGTCGAGTGCTGCGTTCACGTCTGGTGTCACGGTAACCTCTGCTCGAACATCGCCATAATCGATAGTGCGTATACGCACTATTATTGAGGCAAATAGCCGGTGGATCGCCGCCACCTCAGACGCTGCCGTGAGTGCCCCGGATGAAACTCAACTACGACCTCAACCTGCTGCGGACCTTCCATGCGTTGTACCTGGAGCAGAACGTCACCCGCGCGGGAGAACGCCTGCATCTCAGCCAGCCGTCGGTGAGCGCTGCCTTGGGTCGCCTGCGCGAGCTGTTCAACGACCCGTTGTTCATCCGCGACCGCCAGCGCATGCGTCCGACAGAGAAGGCCGACCACCTCTTTCCCGTCATCGAGGCAGCGTTGACCGATCTGGATGGCCTGATTACCAGCGAGCGGGACTTTTCACCGGCCACCGAGCAGCGCCATTTCGAGATCGCGGCCAACGACTATTTCGAAGTGCTGATTCTGCCCGCGCTGGCCGGGGTCCTGCGCGAGCAGGCGCCGGGAATCACCCTGCAGGTGCGTCGCCTGTCACAGGACATGAGCGAGGCCGGCGTCATGAGCGGCACGACCGATCTGGCGTTCGGGCGCCAGGTCGATCCTCCCGATAATCTGGTCGTGCGCGAGGTCATCCGCGAGGGGATCGAGTGTCTGGTCGGCAACGGGCACCCGCTGCTGGAGCGGCTGGAAGGCAATGGGCAGATGACCAGGGACGATTTCGAGCGCTATGCCCATGTCCTGGTGCAGCCCCATGCGCGCCTGAAAAGCGGCATCTTCAAGCAGCTCGAGGGCCAGGGCTTGAGGCGAGAGGTGGCGTTGGCCGTGACCTACTTCATGGCGGTGCCCGCGCTGCTGGAGCGTTCCTCGCTGATCGCCAGCCTGCCCACGGGGCTCTGCCAGCACTTCCGGCGCCAGTTCGGCGTGACGCCGGTGGCGCCCCCGGTGGCCTTCGACGCCTTTCCCTTCCATCTCAGCTGGCATCGCCGCTATCAGAAGGACCCGGCACATCGCTGGCTGCGCGAACAGATCATCGCGTGCTGTCGCACGCTTCCTGACCGGGGCGCGCTGACGTAAGGGCGTATCGATCATCTCGGCGGTTGATCCGTCGCTCGCGCCGACCCGGGCCGGCGTGGCGACATCGCGATGAAGGTGCGCGTCATGCGAGCCCGCGGATGGTGTTTCTGCAACACGTTATGTTATAACCTTCCGCCCTTCGCGAGCGGCGAGACAGGAGCATGACGTGACATCACCGGCATACGCCCCCGTTCTCGGGGTGGACGACCTGCGCATCCGGCTCGGCCAGCGGCCGGTGGTGGACGGCCTCTCGTTCGCCGTCCGGCCGGGCGAGCGGGTCTGCCTGATCGGCCCGTCGGGCTCCGGCAAGTCGCTCACCGCCGGGGCGATCCTCGGCCTGACGCCGCCCGCGGCCCGCATCGACGGCGCCATCCGCCTCAACGGCCTCGAGGTCGGCGGGGTGCGCGCGACTCGGCGGCCTTCGCAGGCCCGTGCCGGCATGGTGTTCCAGAACACCCAGGCCGCGCTCAACCCGCTGGTCAGCGTGGGCGTCCAGCTGCGTGAGCCCTTCCGGCGCTTCCAGGGGCTCTCCCGCCGCGAGGCGCAGCAGGCGGCCGTCGCGCTGCTGGGGCGGATGAACCTCGCCGAGCCCGAGCGGGTCATGCGGCGTTCGCCGGCGGAGCTCTCCGGCGGCCAGCGTCAGCGGGCCTGCCTGGCGCTGGCGCTGGCCTGCCGGCCGTCGCTGATCGTCGCCGACGAGCCCACCACGGCGCTCGACGTGCTGACCCAGGCCGAGGTGCTGGCGCTGCTGCGCGAGACCACCGGCACCGCCGACACGCCCGCGCTGCTGTTCATCTCCCACGACATGGCCGCCGCCTCGCGGCTGTGCGAGCGTGCGCTGATCCTCGATCAGGGCCGGCTGGTGGAGAGCGGTCGGCTGGCCGACATCATCGCCGCGCCGCGTCACCGCTTCTCCCGCGAGCTGGTCGCGGCGCTGGGCCACCGCGAACGCCTCCAGGCGCCGGACGAGCCGCCGCGTCGGATGGAAGCGCCGCGTCTTCGGGCGGCAGGGTAGGCCCATGACGATGCCCGAACTCAACGACGACGGCTCGCTGCTGCGGGTCTCCGGGGTCGGCAAGCGCATGCCCGGGCCGCGGCGCTGGTGGGGCGGCCGCGACTGGCGCCACACCCTGCGCGACATCGACTTTCGCCTCTACCCCGGCGAGCTGATCGGCCTGGCCGGGGTGTCCGGCGCCGGCAAGTCGACGCTCTTGAACCTGATGCTCGGCCTGACCCGGGCCGACGGCGGCGAGATCGTCTGCCGGGGGCGGCGCATCGCGCCGGGCTCGGCGCGCGCGCTGCGCTGGTATCGCCGCGTGGTGCAGGTCATCCCCCAGGATCCGGCGGCCTCGCTGGACCCGCGCATGCGCGTCGGCGAGCTGATCCGCGAGCCGCTGGTGCGGCTGGGCATCGAGGGCCCGCACGAGGTGCGGGTGGGCGAGGCACTGGAGCAGGTCGGCCTGGACGGCGGCTATCTGATGCGTCGCCCGGCCGAGCTCTCCGGTGGCCAGGCCCAGCGGGTGGCCATCGCCCGGGCCATGGCCGTGCGCCCGCGGCTGCTGCTGGCCGACGAGCCGCTCAGCGGCCTCGACCTGCCGCTCCAGGCCCAGGTGACCCGGGTGCTGAAGACGCTGCATCACGAGGCCGGCATCGGCCTGCTGCTGATCTCCCATGACCTCTCGGTGGTCTGCCGGCTGTGCCAGCGCACCCTGGTGCTGGACGACGGCGCGATCATCGAGGACCGCCCCACCGAGGCGCTGTTCCGCGCGCCGGCGCACGAGCGCACGGCGGCGCTGATCCGGGCCGCGGCCATGCTGCCGGGCCAGGATCTTCCTCCGACGTCTCTTACCCCCGGTTCCCTTTCCGCCGCCACGCCGGCCCATCGTTCCCAGGAGCTAGCCCCTTGAGCCTTCGCCCCTTGTCCCTTCGCCGTGACTTGCCGTTTCCCCTGGCGCCGCTGTCGCTGAGCCTTTTCGCCCTGGCCCTGCTGGCCGGCTGCCAGCAGGAGGAGTCGGCCTCCACCGAGAATGCCGGCGAGACCGTCGGCGAGAGCGCCACCGAGACCGCCGATGCCGGCGAGCGGCGCCTCAGGGTCGCCATGCTGCAGCCGCCGCGCTCCGGGCTGAACCCGCTGACCGACGATGCCTTCAAGCTGTCGCGCTGGAGCACCGCCGAGACGCTGATCCGCCTCGATGACGACGGCAGCCCCGAGCCCTTCCTGGCCACCGAGTGGGAGCGGCTCGACCCGTACCGCTGGCGCTTCGCGATCCGAGACGACGTGGCCTTCCACGACGGCACGCCGCTGACCGCCGAGCGCGTGGTGGCCTCGCTGACCGCCGCCACGAACGCCGCGCCCAAGCCGCGCATCCTCGACGGTGTGGACATGACGATCGAGGCCGACGGCGACGGGGCGGTGATCGTGCGCACCGCCGAGGCCGATCCGCTGGTGCCCAATCGCCTGTCCAGCCCGCAGCTGGCGATCCTCGCCGAGCGGGCCTACCGCGATGACGGCACCGTCAACCCGATCGAGGCCGGCACCGGGCCCTTCGTGCTCGAGGAGATCAACGGCACCCAGAGCGCGCGCCTCGACCGCTTCGAGGGCTACTGGGGCGAGCGCGCCGAGCTCGCCGGCATCGATGCCGACTACGTGCCGGACGGCACGGCCCGCGGTGCGGCGCTGCGCACCGGCGAGGCCGACGTGGTCGAGGCGGTGCCGGTGTCTCAGGTCGCGCTGATCGACCCCGAGCTGATCCACGAGGTGCCGATGCCGCGCACCAACACCCTGTACCTCAACACCGAGTCCGGGCCGCTGGCGGACCCGGCGCTGCGGGCGGCGGCGCACGAGGCGCTCGACCGCGAGGCCATCGTGCGCACCGTCTACGAGAATCGCGCCGACATCGCCAACGGCCTGCTGGGCCCGGCGCTGCAGTGGGCCGACGGGCTGCGCACGCCGGTGCAGGGGCGGCCCGAGGCCGCGGACCCGGAGGGCGTCGCCATCACCCTGGGCACCTTCACCGACCGCGCCGAGCTGCCCGAGGTCGCGGTGCTGCTGGAGCAGCAGCTCGAGGCCGCGGGCTTCGACGTCCAGCAGGAGGTGCGCCAGTACGCGCACATCGAGGCGGACATGCTGGCCGGAGAGTTCGACGCCTTCATCCTGTCCCGGGCGACCATGCTCGACTCCGGCGACCCGGTGGCCTACATGGTCAGCGACTTCGCCTGCGAGGGCTCCTTCAACATCGCCCAGCTGTGCGATGCCGAGGTCGAGGCGGCGCTGGAGAAGGCCGCCGACCTGGAGCCGGGGCCGCAGCGCCGTCAGGCGATCATCGACGCCGAGGCGGCGATCCTCGCCACCGATGCCGCGGTGCCGATGCTCCACGAGCGGGTCATCCAGGGCGAGGCCACCCGCGTCGCCGGCGCCGTGCGCGACCCCCGCGAGCGCGAGCTGATCAACGAGCACACCCGGTTCATCGACGATGGCGCCGAGTAAGGGCGCGAGCCCGTCGGCGCGACCCTCGTTGCGCGGCCCGTCGATCGCGTGGGGCGCGCTGCTGCCGACCCTGTCGCGGCTGCTCACCCTCGGCGGCGTGGTGGTGCTGGTGGGCCTGCTGCCGTGGCTCTCGGGGCGCGACCCGGCGCTCAGCATCCTGCGCGCCCGGGCCGGCGACCAGAACCCGACCCCGGAGGCACTCGATGCCATCCGCGAGCAGCTGGGCCTGGCCATGGGGCCGCTCGAGACGCTCGGCCACTGGGTCGGCGGCCTGCTGGACGGCGATGCCGGCACCTCCTGGATCTCCGGTACCCCGGTGCTGCCGGGCCTGCTGCAGGCGGCCGGGGTGTCGCTTGCGCTGATGGCGGCGGCGCTGGTCGTCGCGCTTTCCACCGCGCTGCCGGTCTGCCTGCCGGCCCTGCGGCGTGGGCTCGACGGTCGTCCGGCGCCGAGCTCGGGCGCGATGGCCGCGGCCGTCACGGCGCTGCCGGAGTTTTTGCTCGCGGCGCTGCTGCTGGTGGTGTTCGCCGCCTGGCTGCGCTGGCTGCCGCCCTATGGCTGGGGCGAGTGGCGCCACCTGGTGCTGCCGGCGCTGTCGCTGGGGCTGCCGGCCGGCGGCCTGCTGGGGCGGCTGTTCAGCGACGGCCTGACCTCGGCCTTCGCCGAGCGCTGGGTCGCGACCTGGCACATGGCGGGCTTCTCGCGGCGGCGCCTGGCGCTGGCCGCGCTGAAGCGCACCCTGCCGAGCCTGATGCCCCAGGTGGGGCTGGTGGTGGTGGGCCTGACCGGCGGGGCGATCGCCGTCGAGCAGGTGTTCTCGATTCCCGGCCTCGGCCGGGCCACGCTGGGGGCGGCCTCCGCCCAGGACCTGCCGGCGCTGCAGACCGGCATCCTGATCCTGCTGGCCATCGCCGTGGCGCTGGGCGGGCTGGCCAACCTCGGCCGCTCGCTGCTGCTGGGCCGGGCGATGCGCGCCGGCGCGGTGCCGGTGGCGGCCCCGGTGGCCCCCGGTGGCCGCCGGCGCTGGATCGTGCCGGCGGTGGCGGCGGCGCTGCTGCTGACGATCGTGCTGGCGGGGCTCGCCCGCGATCCGATGACCTCGGCCTACCTGCGCCTGCAGCCGCCGGGGGCGGGGCTGCCGCTGGGCGCCGACGGCATCGGCCGCGACATCCTCGCGCGGGTCAGCCACGGCGCGCTCTCCACCATGGGCATGGCGCTGGCCACGGTGCTGGTCACCTTCGTGCTGGGGCTCGCGATCGGGCTGATGCCGCGGCTGGCGGCCGGGCCCATCGAGGTCACCAACGCCACGCCGCCGGTGATCGCCGGGCTGATCGTGGCCGGCCTGATGGGGCCGAGCGCCGCCGGCGCGGTGATCGCGGTGACGGCGGTGAGCTGGGCGCCGCTGGCGGCGCACACCTCGGCGCTGGTCAGCGAGACCCTGGCCCAGCCGCACGTGCGCATCACCCCGGTGCTCGGCGTGGGGCGCTGGCGGCTGCTGTCGCGCTACTTGCTGCCCGCGCTGGTCGGGCCGGTGTTCCGCCACGCCATGCTGCGCCTGCCGGGCACCGCGCTGGCGCTGGCCGCCCTGGGTTTCCTCGGGCTCGGCCCGCGGCCGCCGGCCCCGGAATGGGGGCTTCTGCTCGCCGACAGCATGCCCTACCTGGAGCGCGCGCCCTGGGCGGTGCTGGTGCCGTCGCTGGCGCTGGTGCTGATGTCGATCCTGGCGGTCTCGCTCTCCGGCCTGTGGCGCGGGCGCGAGGCCGGCGGGGCATGACGGGGCGGGCGCCCGGGGTGGCCGGGCGCCCGCTCATTCGTCTTTCCGTTGTCAGGCCGGTGTCAGGCCGACATGAAGTCGTTCCAGCGCCTGACCAGGTAGTTGTGCTCGTCCATCACGGTGTTCCATACCGCGATGCGGCTCATGCGGGTCTGGTAGTCGCCGCCGTCGCGGATCTCGCCGCGGTGGATCATGCCGGAATAGCCGGAAGGCCCGGCGAGATCCTCCGAGGCCGGCTTGCCGGCGTACCAGTAGTCCCACTCGGCCGCGGAGAGATGCGGGCGCGTCAGCTCGGGAGTGGAGATGTAATAGCCCTGGCGCGCCATCACCGCGCCGGGCCAGCCGGAGAGCCACCAGTTGAGGTAGTCGTAGGCCGCGTCCAGCGTGCGCCCCTCGACGTGGCGCGAGATCGAGATGCCGCCGTACCAGGCGCGATAGCCTTCCCGGGGCGAGGCCATGCGCACCTTGATCTGGCGCTGCTTGAGGTCGGTCATGGCCGGCGACCAGAGGCTCTCGATGCCGACCCGGCCGCGCACCATGTCCGAGGAGGCCTGGTCCTGGTTGCTCCAGAAGGCGCGGAAGTGCTGCTGGCGCTTGAGCTCGATCAGGCAGTCGATGAGGCGGTCGATCTCCGCCACGCTGAGGTTGCCGAGGTCCTCGAAGTCGACCAGCCCCATCGCCTTGGCGGCCATGGCCGCATCGATGGCGCCGATGGCGCTGTCGTTCTGCAGGCTGACCATGCCGCGCCAGCGCGGGTCGAGCAGCCAGCCCCAGCTCTCGCGGTCGGGGGAGAGCCCCTCCGGCAGCATGTCCAGCCGATAGCCGAAGCTGTCGGCGTTGTGGCTGACCGGCAGCATGGTGATGCGCTCGCTGGGCCGCGCGCCGAGGCTGCCGTCGGGCTGGACGTAGAGGCGGTCGACCGGGTTGCTGCCGGCGCCCAGCGGCGCATGGGCCGTGAGGCGCCCGGTCTTGGGCAGGTTGTTGATCTGGTCCCAGTGGGTGATCCGCGCGATGTCGATGGGCTGGATGGCGTTGGCCGGCCACACCAGGTCGACGTTGTGGAACCACTGGTCGTAGATGTCGAAGCTGCCCGGTGCCAGCACGCCCGCGCGCTGGGCCGCGACGCCGTCGAGCACCTCGAAGGTCAGGCGGATGCCCAGGTCCTCGCGGGCGCGCTGGCGGATGCTCTCCAGCAGCGTGACCGAGGTGCCGAGCACGCGCAGGTTGACGGGGCCGCGCTGCACGTAGGGCGCGGCCGGTTCGGTGACGGAGACGGGTTCAGGCATGCAGGATCCTGGGGCTGGGATGGTCGCTCACGGCGGCCATGAAGGTACTCAGCGAGTCTGCCACGCGGCCGGCGTCGATACCACGGGTGATGAAGATCAGCTCCGAGCGGCGTTCGTCGTCGGGCCAGGTCTCCATGTGCTCCGGGGGATGGATGGTGTGCTGCACGCCGTGGAGCACCACCGGGCGCGGGTCGTCCCTGACGTGCAGCACGCCCTTGACGCGCATGATGTCGGCGCCGTGGCGGTTGAGCAGCATCGACAGCCACAGGCCGAAGCAGCTCCAGTCCACCTCGCCCTCGAGCCCCAGGCGAAACGCGTGCACGTCGCCGAGATGCCCGCTGTCGGCGGGCCGTGCCGATGGCGTCCAGGGGCCGAGCCAGGCCGTCGCCGCGGCCGGGCCGAAGCGCTGCAGGTGCGGGCCGGCGGTGAACAGGGCGTCGCTCGGCTGGTCCAGCGCCTCGGGGCCCAGGCAGCGGGCCGCCGGGTTGAGGCCGGCGAGCCGCTGGCGAAGCGCCGCGACGGCCTCGTCGTCGACCAGGTCGGTCTTGCTGATCACCAGGGTGTCGGCCACCGCCACCTGGGACGCCCACACCGGGTGTTGCTGCTGGCTGGCCTCGGCGTTGACGGCGTCGACCAGCGTCAGGTTGGTGCCCGGGCGCAGGTGATGGCGCAGCACCGGATCGGCGGTGATGGTGGAGGCGATGGGGCCGGGATCGGCCAGGCCGGTGGTCTCCAGCACGATGCGCTTGAACGGCGGGATGGTGCCGTCCTGGCGCTGGGACAGCAGGCGCCGCAGGGCCTCGGACAGCTCGCCGCGGATGGTGCAGCAGACGCAGCCGCTGGCCAGCAGTATCGCGTCCTCGGCGATCTCGCCGAGCAGTCGGTCGTCGAGGCCGACGTCGCCGAACTCGTTGATCAGCACCGCGCTGTCGCCGAAGGCCTCGCTGGCCAGCACCGACTTCAGCAGGGTGGTCTTGCCGCTACCGAGGAAGCCGGAGATCACGTGAACCGGCAGCAGGGGCGTCTTGTCGTTCATGGGGCGGCTCCTCGCCGGTGGCAGGGGGTGAGAGGCGTAGAGAACGGTAGAGAAAGGCGCATCGGAAGGGCGGCCCGACGTCAGGCCAGGGCCGCCAGGAACGCCGGATCCAGGGGGTCGAGCTCGCGGCCGGTCATCTGCTCGGCCTGGCGCCAGACGCCGCCCAGGTCCTGGACGATCTCGCGCTTGCCGGTGGCCGTGGCGAGCACGAAGCTCGAGCCCTGGAAGTCCTCGATGGTCAGGCGCCGCATGCCGAGCACGCGGTTGATCAGCGTCGCCCGGTAGGCCCGGGCGCGTCGCCGCGCGTGGTGGGCCTGCTCCGGATCCTCGATCTGGGTGCTCCAGTGGTCCTCGCCGCCGAAGGCGCCGCATAGTCCGCACATAAAACCTCCTCGCTTCGGGCGGGCCGGCGGCATGGCCGGCCCGGTGTGGTGACATTCAGGCCAGGCACTCGCCGGCCGCCAGCGCCACCTGCAGCAGCGCCTCGTCGTCGCCGCAGGGGGCGCTGAGCTGCAGGCTGGTGTGCTGGCCCTCGGCATCGGTGCCGCTGGGCAGGGCGACCGCCGGCGAATCCAGCAGGCTCGCCACCATGCTCAGTCGCAGCGTGGCCAGGTTGACCGTGGCGAAGTGCTCGGGGTCGGCCTCCAGCGGGCCCAACGGCGGGGCGACGTGGGCCACGGTCGGGGTCAGCAGCACGGCGCCGGCCAGCTCCTGGCGCAGCCGGGCCTGCAGCGCCCGGCGTCGGCGATAGAGCGTCACCACGGCGTCCGGCGTCATGTGCCGCGCCGCCAGCAGCCGCTGGCGGACCCGCGGGTCCATGTGCTCGGCCTCGTCCCGGGCCAGCAGCTCGCGATATTCGGTGTAGGCCTCGGCGGCGCCGAGCCAGCCGGTCCGCTGGATCAGCGCGAGGGTGTCGCCGACGCTCGCCAGCCGGCGATGGACCACCCGGAAGCCGGCCTCGGCGAAACGCTCGGCGGCGCGCGTGAGGTTGTCGCGCACGGCGGGCTCGACGCGCGGGTCCTCTAGGCAGGCGTCGTCGACCACGATCACCGCGCGCTCCGGGTCGGCCGGCGTGCGTGTCGCGACCGGCCGGCCGCGCATGGCGTCGTCGATGGCCAGGCAGTCCGGCAGCGTGGTGGCGATCACGCCGATGGTGTCCAGGCTGTCGGCCAGCGGGGTGACGCCTTCCCGGGTATGGCGGGCCTGGGACGGGCGATAGGAGGTCAGGCCGTTGAAGGCGGCGGGTACGCGCAGCGAGCCGGCGGTGTCGGTGCCGATGGCGGCCGGCACGATGCCCTGGGCCACGGCGATGGCCGAGCCCGAGCTGGAGCCGCCCGGCGCGCGCGCCTCGCCATCGCCCGGCGTGTGGTGGGGCGTGCCGAAGTGGGGGTTCAGGCCGAGGCCCGAGTAGGCCAGCTCGGTCAGGTTGGTCTTGCCGACGCTGATCAGCCCGGCGCTCGCCGCGTGGCGAACCGCCTGGGCGTCGCCTTCGTCGGGCGCCGTGGCGAGCACCCGGCTGCCGCCGGTGGTCAGGGTGCCGCGCATGGCGAACAGGTCCTTCCAGGCCAGCGGCACGCCGTCCAGCGGGCCGAGCTCGGCGCCGTGGCGGCGGCGCTGGGCGGCGGCCTCGGCCTCGGCCAGGGCGCGCTCCGGGGTCAGCGAGATGAACACCGCGTCGCTCTCGCGGGCCTTCTCCAGGGTCCGTTCGGCCAGGGCGACCGGGTCGAGGTCGCCGCGCTGGATGGCTTCGCCGAGGGCGAGGGCGGTTCGGGGGGAGGCAACCATGGGCCGTGTCTCCAGATGGGCGGGCGCCGTCGCGACGACGCCCGCGGTCGCGTTAGCGATCCTCGCGCTTGAGGGCGGAGGCCGGAATGTCGTCGGTGCGCAGGCGCTCGAAGCGGCCCTGCTCGGTGTAGACCCAGTTGCGGTCCACCGAGGTGGCGAGGAAGCGGTCGTCGAAGCCGCTCTCGAGCTCCTCCTGGGGATAGCGGCGCAGGATCCAGGCCTTCATCAGCACCACGTAGACCACCAGGGCGGTGACGAAGCCGACCGCATAGGCGTACTCGAGGAATACCAGGGCCAGGCCGCCGCCGACGATCCAGGCGATGAGGCCGGCCGGGTTGACGCCGTTCATGAAGCGGAACTGGCCCTCGGTGTCGAACAGCGCCGGCACGTTGAGGCGGCGGCGGCGCAGCAGGTAGTAGTCCGCCACCATGATGCCGCCCACCGCGGACAGCACCGCGCCGTAGTAGCTGAGGAAGGTGAACAGGTTGTCGAGGATCAGCCACGGCATGGAGGCGGTGCCGATCACCCCGGCGATCACCAGTGCCACCGGATAGCTGACCCGCGGCGCGCCGGCGTTGACGAAGGTCAGGGCGGCCGGGATCAGGTTGGCGGCGTTGTTGGTCGACCACTGGGCGAGGATCACCATCAGCAGCAGCGCGATCAGGGTCAGGCCGCCGCCCTGTCCCTGGATGACCGTGACCGGGTTCCAGTCGCCGGCGGCGATGAAGGAGACGCCGCCGATCAGCGCGATCCACGCCTGGGTGGCGGGCAGCGCCAGGAACTGGGCGACGAAGACGTTGCGGTTGCGGCGGAAGAAGCCGCGTTCGCCGCCGGGGGCGCGCAGGAAGCGGGTCAGGTTGGGAATGTCCACCGCCAGCGCCGACCAGAAGGCCATGTTGGCGAAGAACAGCCCCAGGGCGGCGACGTCCTGGTCGCCGACGAAGGTCCAGATGTTGATGCCCTGGGTCTCGGCCAGCACGTCCAGGGTGAAGTACATCCACACCGAGATCGCCACGATGCAGGGGGCGGCGATGGAGGCCAGCAGTTCCACGGCGCGGATGCCGAGGGCGGTGTTGATGATCTGCACCACGGCGAACAGGGCGTACCACAGGATCCAGTTATCCAGGCCCCACAGGTATTCGACGATGCCGTTGAGGGCCAGGGCGCCGAGATAGGTCTGCACGCCGAACCAGATGGCGGCCACCACGCCGCGCGACACCGCGGGCAGGTGGGTGCCCTTGAGGCCGAAGGGCGCGCGCAGGTAGACGGCGAAGGACAGCCCGTGCTCGGTGCCGATATCCGCCGTGAGGCTCATCACCACGCCGAGCATCAGGTTGGCGATGAAGATGATCGCCACCACCTGGTGCAGCGGCAGGCCGGCGACGCCGCCGGCGCCGAGCTGGAAGGTGGCGATGATCACCGCCATGCCGATCCACAGCCAGATGAAGCCGAAGAAGCCGATGGTTCGCTGGTTGAGCCAGACCGGCAGGATGGAGGCCTCGAGCAGGTGTTGCCGGTCGGTGTCCGGCTTTGAAGGCGCGAAGGCGCCACCGATGTCGTGTGGTTGGGCCACGGGATCGCTCCTGAGGAGATGGTCATTTGTTGTTGGTGTGCGGCGCCGGGCGGAGCGAAACCGGTCTCACCGGGCGCCTTAAATGTAGTATGGATACAAAAATCATTTTTTGCCAAGGGGTTCTTCGCCGTAAGATAGGAATCGAACGCTCGCTCTTCCTAATGCCTCGTCATTTAAGAGAAAAAAATATTGGGGTGTTTTTCGCGACGATAGATGAATGGTGTTTGGTGACAGCGAGCATCTTTCGTCGGATCGAAAGGGGCGGGGGTAAGTGTCAAAATACGCCTGTGACGCCGAGGCACTCGATGGCCAGAGGATGACGGCGCCCATCGAGTGGGAAGACGGCGTTGTGGGGCGATGACTTCAGGGAGGAGCGGGTGCTGGCGAACGCAGGCAGTTCCAACAAGCAGCAACAGGAGGGGCGCGCCCCTCGCTATGTCATGATCGAGGCGTCCTTGCGCGAGGCCATGCGGGCCCGGCGTCTGCCGGCCAACATGATCCTGCTCGAGGGGCCCATCGCACGGCTGTTCGGTACCAGTCGTGGCCCGGTGCGCAAGGCGCTGGAGCTGCTGCACGAGCAGGGCTTGATCAGTCGCTTCGAGGGGCGCGGCTTCCTCGCGACCCCGGACCCCGATGCGGTGACGCCGACCCGTGAGCCGCTGACGCCCGAGATGCTGGGGCTCGATATCGACGAGCGCCCGGCCGTGGATACCCGGCCGGCGGCGGAGCGCATCTATGCGCAGGTCGAGGAGGCCGTGGCGACCTGCCTGGCCTTCGGTCATTTTCGCATCGTCGAGACGGTGCTCAGCGAGCACTATGGCGTCAGCCGCACGGTGGCCAGGGAGGTGCTGGGCCGCCTGCGCAATCAGCGGCTGATCGAGAAGGATCGCCACTCCCACTGGCTGGCCGGGCCGCTGACGGCCCAGGCGGTGGCCGAGGACTACGAGATTCGGGTGCTGCTCGAACCGGCGGCCCTGAAGGCGTCCGGGCCGCTGCTGGAGCATGGCGAGCTCGAGGCGATGCGCGCCGAGGTCCGGCACCTGATCGATCACCCCGAATGCCAGAGCGCCGCGGCCATCCTCAGGCTGGAGCAGGGCCTGCATCAGCGCTGCCTGCGTCACTACCGCAATCGCAAGGCCCGCGAGATGATCGCCCAGAGCCAGCTGCCGGTGATCGTCAATCGCATCTTCTTCCAGACGCTCGGCGTGCCGCCGGACGAGCCGCTGCTGATGGAGCACAAGCTGGTGCTCGACCACCTGTCGTTCGGCGCCTACGATGCCGCGGCATCCAGCCTGCAGTCGCACCTCCAGGCCGCCGCCGAGCGCACCCGGCGCCGGCTGAAGGTGCTGTCGGTCTTCCCCGAGCCGGACCTGCCGCCCTACCTGGTGAAGATCACCTGAGGGCGTTTCGCGCCTGACCCGCCGGGCGGATCGCCGCCGTCCTCCCGGTGCCTTGCCGGGTGCGCCGTGCGGTCGCGCCGCCCTTCCTTGTTCCGCCCCTTCCCGTTCTCTCCTTCCGTGCTCTGGTGTGGGCCTTTGGCCCACGGTCTGTGCCCGTTCGGGGCCCTTCGTTTGCCCGTCGGGCCGGCACGGGCTCCTCCGGCATGACCGGCTGGCGCCCCGTGCCGGTCTTCATTCACGCCGATAAAAATGACGTTTGTCGCGGATTGGCAAGATATGGGTGTCTGTCCGCAAAAAAGACGTCGATGAATATTTTGGGTGATTGATGTGGCCTTTCGGCTAAAAGTCAGTGTTTCTTCCTGTCTATAAGGCCAAGTCTGTGTTTTGACGTCTGCTTGAGGCGTGAGAGTGGGCGTCGTGTTGACGGTCGGGGCGCCGGGGCCTGTATTGACAAAAATGACCTTTGTATCCAGTCTTCAAAATTATGCGGACGGACGATCGCCGTCGCCCGCCGCAAGCACACCAGGACCAATTCCCAATAACGAGGTGTTCGAAGATGGCGAAGAAAGAGATTCTCTGTGCATTTGGTGTCGACGTGGATGCCGTCGCCGGCTGGCTCGGCTCGTACGGCGGCGAGGATTCCCCCGATGACATCTCCCGCGGCCTGTTTGCCGGCGAGGTCGGTGCGCCGCGCCTGCTCAAGCTGTTCGAGCGCTATAACCTCAAGACCACCTGGTTCATCCCCGGGCACAGCATCGAGACCTTTCCCGAGCAGATGAAGGCGGTGGTCGATGCCGGTCACGAGGTCGGCGTGCATGGCTACAGCCACGAGAACCCCATCGCCATGACCCGCGAGCAGGAGCGCGACGTGCTCGACCGCAGCATCGAGCTGGTGACCGAGCTGTCCGGCAAGCGCCCGACCGGCTACGTGGCGCCGTGGTGGGAGTTCAGCCCGGTGACCAACGAGCTGCTGCTCGAGCGGGGCATCAAGTACGACCACAGCCTGATGCACAACGATTTCCACCCCTACTACGTGCGCGTCGGCGACTCCTGGACCAAGATCGACTACTCCAAGCCTGCCGAGGAGTGGATGAAGCCGCTGGAGCGGGGCGAGGAGACCGACCTGATCGAGATTCCGGCCAACTGGTACCTCGACGACCTGCCGCCGATGATGTTCATCAAGAAGGCCCCCAACAGCCACGGCTTCGTCAGCCCGCGCCATCTCGGCGAAATGTGGCAGGACCAGTTCGACTGGGTCTACCGCGAAAATGACTATGCCGTCTTCACCATGACCATCCACCCGGATGTCTGCGGTCGTCCGCAGAACCTGATGATGCTCGAGCGCCTGATCGAATACATGCAGAGCCATGAAGGCGTGCGCTTCTGCACCTTCGACGAGATCGCCGACGACTTCGCCGAGCGCCAGCCGCGCGGCTGATCGCGGCCCAGCCCGACACCACGACAAAACGACAAACGAATAACAAGAGGGTGACGTCGATGACCGAGCCAACCTCCCGCGGGCCCGCCGAGGCCCGCTCAAGCGCAGACGAGCCATGGAATGCCGTCATCACCAAGAAACAGATCGGCTATGCCTCGCTGGTCTGCTTCATCGCCTGGGTGGCGTCGGTCTACGACTACACCCTGTTCGGCACCCTGCTGCCGGTGATCGCCGATGACTTCGGCTGGAGCACCGCCAAGGCCACGGCGGTCAACACCTGGGCCACCATCGGGGTGTTCGTCGTCTCGCTGGTGGTCGGCACCATGCTCGACCGCTACGGGCGCAAGAAGACGCTGATCCTGCTGGTGATCGGCGGGGCCATGAGCTCCGGGCTGTCGGGGATCGCCATCGGCGCCGCCTCCATGGTGATCATTCGCGCCTTCTCCGGCTTCGCGGTCTCCGAGGAGGTGGTCAACGCCGTCTACCTCAACGAGATCTACAAGAAGGCCAAGGGGCGCGGCTTCATGTACAGCCTGGTGCAGAGCGGCTGGCCGGTCGGCGCGCTGCTGGCCGCCGGCATGACCTCGCTGCTGTTGCCCGTGATGGGCTGGCGCGGCAGCTTCTTCGTCGCCGCCTGTGCCTCGATCATCGTCATCGTGATGGCGCTCAAGCTGCCAGAGTCGCCGGTGTTCGCCGCGATGAAGGAGATCGAGCGTCGCCGCAAGGCGGGTGACGCCGAGGGCGCCGCACGCCTCGCCGCCGAGCATGACGTCGAGATCAACACCGGCAACAACCAGGGCCTCAAGGGCGTGTTCACGCCGGAGCTGCGCTGTCACACCATCTCGCTGTCGCTGGTCTGGCTGTTCAGCTGGATGGCGATCCAGGTCTTCGCGGTGCTCGGCACCACGGTGCTGGTGGAGGCCAAGGGCGTCAGCTTCGAGAGCTCGCTGTACGTGCTGATCCTGGCCAACGCGGTCGGCTTCGGCGGCTACCTGACCCACGGCTGGTTGGGCGATCGCATCGGCCGTCGCAGCACCGTGCTGATGGGCTTCCTGCTCGGCGGCATCGCCAGCCTGCTGATGCTGCTCGGCCCGGCCAGCGACGGCTTCGTCTACGTGATGTACGCCATCACCCTGTTCTTCCTGCTGGGGCCGTTCGCCGCGATCCTGTTCTACATGGGCGAGTCCTTCCCGGCCCACGTGCGTGGCACCGGGGCCAACGTGGCCCACGTGATGGCACCGGTCGGCGCGATCATCGGCTCCGGCCTGGTATCGGTGCTGCTGTCTCTCGGCGTCACCATGACCTGGGCGGCGATCCTGGCCGGCTCCCTGCCGCTGGTGCTCAGTGGCCTGCTGATGTTCGGCACCCGCCAGGTCGATCTCCATGAACAGAACGCCTTCGAGGAGGCAGCCGCATGAGCAATCTGACACGAGACGACGGCCTGGCCGGCAAGGTCGCGATCATCTCCGGTGCCGCCAGCGGCATCGGTCAGGCCCTGGCGGTCAGCTACGCCAAGGCCGGCGTCAAGGTGGTGGCCGGCTACTATCCCGGCGATCCCCATGATGCCGTGACCACCGTCGAGGCGGTGAAGGAAGCCGGCGGCGAGTGCGTCGCCGTTGCGGTGGACGTGCGCGACGGCGCCCAGTGCGACGCGCTGGCCCAGGCGGCCATCGAGGCCTTCGGTAGGCTGGATATCGCCGTGGCCGCGGCCGGCATCCTGCGCCAGTCGCCGCTGGAAGCGCTTTCCGACGAGGACTGGAACGACATGCTGTCGGTGGATCTTACCGGCGTGATGCGCCTGTTCCGCAGCGCCTCCCGGGCGATGACCGGGCCGGGCTCGATGGTGGCCGTGTCCTCCATCGCCGGCGGCGTCTACGGCTGGGACGATCATGCCCACTACGCGGCGGCCAAGAGCGGCCTGGTGGGGCTGGTCAAGTCGCTGGCGGTGGAGCTCGCGCCTCGCGGCATCCGCGTCAACACCCTGATCCCGGGACTGATCGAGACGCCGCAGTCGCTCGACCCGGTCAACTCGCTGGGGCCAGACGGCCTGGCGGCGGCCGGCGAGAAGATTCCCGCCGGGCGGGTGGGGCGCGCCGAGGAGGTCGCTCGCACCGTGCGCTTCCTCACCAGCGACGACGCGTCCTATGTGACCGGCCAGCAGCTGATCGTCGACGGCGGCCTGACCGTCCGCTGGCCGAGCTGACGGAGAGGGAGCCTCGGCTCCCTCCCTTTGGAGACTTCAATGAGCAAACTAGACAACAAGGTCGCCCTGATCATCGGCGCCGCCAGTGGCATCGGCCAGGCGATCGCGACACTGTTTCAGGCCGAAGGCGCGACGCTGGCCTTGGCCGACCTCGACCGGAACGCCTGTGTCGACCTGTGCGGGCCCCGGGGCTCGGCCCATCGCGTCGACGTCGGCTCCGCCGAATCGGTCCAGGCACTCGTGAACGCGGTGGTCGAGCGTCACGGGCGGATCGATGTGCTGGTCAACAGCGCTGGCATCCTCAACGAGTGCCCGATCACCGAGATGTCGCCGGAGGTCTTCGATCAGATGATCGCCGTCAACCTGCGCGGCGTGTTCCTGGCCTGCCACTACGTGGCACCGCTGATGGTGGAACAGCGCGCGGGGCGGATCATCAACATCGCCTCCCAGCTCGCCCACAAGGGGGGCATCGGCATGGCGCACTACAGCGCGGCCAAGGCCGGTATCCTGGGGCTGACCAAGTCCATGGCGCGGGAGCTGGCGCAGTACAACGTGCTGACCAATGCCATCGCGCCGGGGCCGATCAGCACGCCGCTGCTGGGCGACGTCAGCCGCGAATGGATCGGCGAGAAGGAAGCCGAGCTGCCGCTGGGACGCTTCGGCAAGGCGGAAGAAGTGGCGCCGACGGCGCTGTTGCTGGCGGCCTCGCCGGACGGTGACCTGTACCTGGGGCAGGCCCTAGGCCCCAACAGCGGCGACGTGATGTAGCACCGTTCGTCGCTTGATGGCAGGAACCGCCGTCACGACAAAGGGGCCCCTGGGGGCCCCTTTGCCGTTCTGGCGGTCTGCCGGGCGGCTTACTGCGCGGTGATGGTGCTCATCACCAGGTTGCCGTCGATCTTGATCGGGCCGTCTTCCGAGGCGCCGAGGGTGTACTCGAAGATCCCGGTCTCCATGCCGCCTTCCTCGCTGTGCACCATCAGCATCAGCTGGTCGCCGGCGCTGACGTCTTCGGTGAGGATCGCGGTGACGTCCATGTTCTCGCCTTCCTTGAGCGGGGCATGGCCGACCACCGGGCCGGGTTTCATGCTGTCATCGGTGCGGTGCACCACCAGCCAGCCGTTGCTGCCCGCCATGACTTTTTCCGCGGTGACCGTGCCGCCCGCGACGGACTGGTCATCGGCCCAGACTTCCGGATGCATGTCGCCGTGCATTTCCGCCTGAGCCAGGGAAGCGCCGGTGAGCAGAGCGGCGGATACGAATGCGCTTGCCATGAACTTGGTCATCATCATTCTCTCCTTGAGTTCCGAGCACGCCCCATCGAAGCAAAGTGGTTGGGATGGGCGTGCCCGCAGTTACGAGAGACGAGCGACGGCGGTTTCACCTCGGCGCGAAAAAAAAATCACAGCCGCTGGGCCGAGGCGTCCTGATCGGTGGGATAGAGGTAGCCGTGGATCGCCGGGCCGGTCGGCTGGCCGGTGGGCGAGCCGCCGGGCGGCTCGATGCTGATGCCGAAGGTGGCGCGCTTGAGCAGCTCGGGATCGAAGTCGCTCAGGGCGTCGGCCGGCAGGCTCAGCCGGTCGTTGAGCACGCCCACCGAGCGCGGATTCGGCCCCAGCGAGGCGTCCTTGATCCACAGCTGATAGGCGCGGTCCGGCAGCGGCTCGGCGGTGACCGGCCGCACGTTCAGGCGACGGCTGTCGAGGTCCACGGAGAGCATGAAGGCGGGCTGCTGGTCGTCCTGCTGGAACACGGCCACGAACGGCGACTCGCTCGTCCCCGGCTCGACGGGGACGATCAGCACCGCGGCCAGCACCAGCGCCGCGGCGGAGGCGAGCCCGGTGCTCCAGCGCCAGAAGCGCAGCCGGCGCCGCATGGCGTCGAGCTGGGAGACCTTGCCCTCGCGCTCGCCGGTGACCGGCGTGGCGTCCAGCGCCTCGATGCGCCGTTCGATCCTCGCCAGCAGGTCCGGCCCCGGTGCCACCGCGGCGATGTCATCGCCGAGGGGCGCGAGGCGCGTCTCCCACTCGAGGATGCGGCCGTCCAGCTCGGGGTCTGCCCGTCGGCGGCGCTGGATCTCGGCGCGCTCGTCGGCGCCCAGGGTGCCGAGCACGAACTCGGCGGCCAGCATGTCGATGTCGTCGTGGTCTGTCATGACGCCAGACACCCCTTGAGTTGCTTGAGGGCTCGATGGAGCCAGGTCTTGACGGTGTTCACCGGCTGCTCGAAGTGGGCGGCCAGGTCGGCCCGGGACCAGCCATCCAGATAGGCCAGGCGCACCATGTCCCGGCGGTTGCCCTCCAGCTCGGCCAGGCAGGCATGCAGGCGGCGCGCGTCCTCGTCGCGCTCGGCGTGCTCCCGGGCGCCGGGGGCATCGGAGGGCGTCTGGTCGAGGACGTCGTCCGACTCATGGGGCGCCCGGGGCCGTCGGCGCAGCTCGTCGATGGCGGCGTGTCGGGCGATGCTCGCCATCCAGGCGATCGCCGAGGCCCGGCCGTCGTCGAACTGCCCGGCCTTCTGCCAGATGGTGACGTAGACCTCCTGCACGACGTCGTCGGTGCGCCCCCGTTCCTTCAGGATACGCAGCACCGTGCCATAGAGTTTCGCCGAGGTGGCGTCATAGAGTTCGGCGAAGGCCTGTCGGTCGCGCCGAGTCACGCGCTGGAGCAGGTCCTGCAGGCGATCACTGGACATACCACATTCCCTGTCATGTCGATGGTCGAGGCCGGTGAGAGCGGCATCATGCTCGCGCAGACTGCCGCCTCGCCGTCGTGGCGGTCAAGGCGCCGTCTTTCCACGCTGCGCCGGGGCGTCAGGGGAGGGCGGCCAGGACCTCCACCAGGCCGAAGGCGGTGACGCCGGCGACCACCGGCCAGCCCAGCGAGCGCCGCCGATACCACACGACCAGGGTCGCCAGCACGCCGATCCCGGTGGCCAGCCAGCCGATGGCGTCGAGGCGATCAGGCACCAGCGACACGCCGAGCACCGCGGCGACCATCATCGGGCCGAGCAGGGAGAGCCAGCGGGGCATGGCCTCGATGCCGTCCGCGCCGTCGAGGCGACGGAGACGGCGCTGCATCCACAGCAGCGGCAGCAGACGAATCAGCAGGGTGCCGAGGGCCGTGGCCAACAGGGCCAGCCAGAGGTCGTTACTCATGGGGCGCCTCCGGCGTGAAGCGGACCAGGGTGAAGCACAGGGCGCCGCAGGCGGCGGCGATGGGAATGCCGATGTTGGTGTAGCCGACCAGGCTGCAGAGCATCGCCACGCCGATGCTGATCATCAGCGCCAGGCTCCAGCGCTTCGAGGTGCAGCGCGGCGCCACCAGCACCAGGAACAGCGCCGGCAGGGCGAAGGGCAGTATCTCGCCCAGCAGCGGCCAGCGCGCCATCAGCCAGTCGCCGGCCAGGGCGCCGAGCAGGGTGCCGAGGATCCAGCTGGTCCAGGCCAGCAGCGCGGCACCGGTGAACCAGCCGAGGCGCTGCGCTTCCGGCAGCTGTGGCAAGCGGTGATGGGCCAGGGCGAAGACCTGGTCGGTCAGGCCGTGCATCAGCACGAGCCACCAGCGGCTGCGGTCCAGCCACGGTGCCAGGTTGGGGCCGTAGACCGCATGGCGCACGTTGAGCAGCAGCGTCATGGCCACCGCCAGCCACAGCGGCGCGCCGCCGGCGATCATGCCGATGAGCAGGAACTGCGAGGCGCCGGCGTAGATCAGCGTCGAGATCAGCGTCGCCTCCCAGGCCGTCAAGCCGGCCTGGACGGCGATCAGCCCGAAGGAGATCGCCACCGGCACGTACCCGCCGAGCAGCGGGAAGGCCTCGCGCACGCCGGACAGCCAGGCGCGGGAAGGCGCCGAGGTCGCCTGGTCGATCATGATGCCTCCCTCTCGGCGTAGACGATGGTCAGGATCAGCGTCGCCCACTGCTCGCCGGTGCGATAGCGGTGGGGGCGGTCGGCGCCGAACGCGAGGCTGTCGCCGGCGTGCAGCGTGCGCAGGTCGTCCTCGGGGCCGGCCTCGAGCTCGCCGCTGAGCACGGTGAGCGATTCCGTGGCGCCGGGGGTGTGCCCCTCGGCATGGCGATCGGTATGGGGGGCGCAGCGCATCCAGTAGGCATCGACCTGGCGGCCTTCCTGGCCCTGGTCGATCAGCCTCACCTGCACGCCGTCTTCGCCGAGGGGCACGGTGATCGGCGCCACCAGGGTGCCGAAGGGCATGTTCAGCTGCACCGCCAGCCGCCAGATGGTGTCCAGCGTGGGGTTCCCGTTGCCCTGCTCGAGGCGCGACAGGTTCGACTTGGCGATGCCGGCGGCGGCGGCCAGCTGCGACAGCGACAGCCCGCGCTCCTGGCGCAGGCGCTGAAGGTGCTGGCCCAGGGTGCTGAGGGCGAGATGGTCCATGGAGGCTTCCGGTACGAGGGGGTGCCCACGAATTGTTCGATATAAGGAACGTTCTATAAAAAGAACAACCGACTGTCAAGGGAGGCCGTCCGGCCGGCGGCGCTATACCGGGCCGGGGTAGGAAGCGACCGGGAACGCCGCAAGGCGCACGATGAAGGAGAAGGGGCGGGAGGCGCCGCGGGCAGTGGCGAGGAGGAAGGGAAGAAGCGAAGGCGGGAGGAGGATAAAGCGAAAAGGTGCCCGGCCGCCGCAGCGGCCGGGCAGGCGAGGCTCAGGCCTCGTCGGTGTTGCCGTCGGCGCGGCAGGCAGCGGCGGTGAACAGCACATCGGTGGAGGAGTTCAGCGCCGTCTCGGTGGAGTCCTGCACCACGCTGATCACGAAGCCGATCGCCACCACCTGCATGGCCACGTCGGCGGAGATGCCGAACAGGCTGGCGGCCATGGGAATCAGCAGCAGCGAGCCGCCGGCCACGCCTGACACGCCGCAGGCGGCCAGCGCCGAGACGATGCACAGCAGCAGCGCGGTGACGAAATCGACCTGGATGCCGAGGGTATGGGCGGCGGCCAGGGTGATCACGGTGATGGTGATGGCGGCGCCGCACATGTTGATCGTCGCGCCCAGCGGGATCGAGATCGAATAGGTATCGGCGTGCAGCTTCAAACGCTTGCACAACTCCAGGTTGACCGGAATGTTGGCCGCCGAGCTGCGGGTGAAGAAGGCGGTGATGGCGCTGCCGCGCAGGCAGGTGAACACCAGCGGATAGGGATTGCGGCCGGTCTTCAGGAACACGATCAGCGGATTGGTGACCAGCGCCACGAACACCATGCAGCCGACGATCACCAGCAGCAGGCGGCCGTAGTCGAGCAGGGCGTCGAGGCCGGATTCGGCCAGGGTGTTGGCGACCAGGCCGAAGATGCCCAGCGGGGCGAAGCGGATCACCATCTGGACGATGCCCGACACGGCATCGGACAGGTCCTTGAGCGCGGTGCGGGTGGTGTCCGCGGCGCGGCGCAGCAGCAGCCCGAGGCCCACGGCCCAGGCCAGGATGGCGATGAAGTTGGCCTCCATCAGCGCCTCGACCGGGTTGGCCACGGCGTTGAGCAGCAGGTTGCGCAGGATCTCGGTGACGCTGCCGGGCGGCGTACCGCTGGCCGCCGGGGCGTTCAGCGCCAGGCTGGTGGGGAAGGCGAAGCTCGCCGCCACGGCGACCAGCGCCGCCACCAGGGTGCCGATGAGGTAGAGCACCAGCACGGAGCGGATGTGGGTGGGCTGGCCCTGGCGATGGTTGGCGATCGCCGCGGCCACCAGCACGAAGACCAGCACCGGCGCCACGGCCTTCAGCGCGGAGACGAAGACCTGGCCGAGCAGGGCGGCCGACTGGGCGGTATCGGGGGCGAGGGTGGCGAGCAGCAGGCCGGCGACGATGCCCAGCGCGATCTGGGGGATCAGCCCCAGCCGCAGCAGCGGGCGGCCCAGGGAGTTGAGGGTAGCGATCATGGGTGTCTCTTGTGGAATCACGGGGTGCATGAACGTGTCGTGCGCCGGGGTCGCCGTATCACCACGTGGCCACGCCGCGGGGTTGCCGCGGGGCTCGGGACACGCGAGGGCGATGGCCTGTCGACGCCCTGCCCGGGTGTCGCCCGGGCAGGCGCGCGAATTCTACCATCGACGTAAAACGATAGGGGGTACGACCTTGGTTTCTCTTGAAACCAGGTGGGTGTGCTGATCTGTCGCCGTTTCCAGGGTGGAATATGCGGTGAGGACGTCGGCAGGCAGGAGCCTTCAGGGATGGCGGAGGTGCCGGCGCGGATCGTCGTTATGGCTCAGCGGCGAGGTGGCCTCGCAGCCGAGGCAGCGGCAGATGTCCCGATCGACATCCGGCCGGAACCGTTTCCACCTCGCTTCGCCACGTACCACTTCCTGATTGCCGCACTCGCACAGCAGGATGCGGGTGTCGTGGGGGCCGGGAGAGTAGAGGATCGAACGAGGCGGCGATGCATCCATGGGTAGGCTGGTCGTGATGGAAAACGGTTCGGTCATGCTGCGCTATCCCTGCGGTCATGGCGTATCTTTCCGCGCAAGATACGCAGGTGGGCAGGCGTTGAATACAGGTCGAGGCCGAAGCCTGGCGTACGTGATGACCCCACGTTTCATGGGCAATGACCTATGCAGTGTGCCGTGTCGAGCATCGGGGCTCGCCTTGGGCCGCTACAGGGTACATCCATCGAATGCGACGACTGTCGTCCCGTGGCTGTTGCCCATGGGGTGGATTGGGAGGGTGCGGCTCAGCCGCCCCGCGGGGCCAGCAGGATGATGCCGGCGCCGGCCAGGCACAGCGCGGCGCCGAGCAGGTCCCAGCGGTCGGGCAGGCGGTGCTCCACCGCCCACAGCCAGGCGAGCGAGGCGACGATATAGACGCCGCCGTAGGCGGCATAGGCGCGGCCGGCCTGGTCGGCCGAGGAGAGGCTGAGCAGCCAGGCGAACAGCACCAGGCTGGCCAGCCCCGGCAGCAGCCACAGCGCCGAGGCGCCCTGACGCCACCAGGCCCAGACGCTGAAGCAGCCGGCGATCTCGGCCAGGGCGGCGGCCACGTACACCGGCAGCGTCAGCATGACGCCGCCGGGGCAGACAAGTGCAGCATGAGGGAAGCGGGAGCGATCACGCGGTCAGGCGCGCCTCCACGGCGTCGAGGAAGCCGTGCATGTCGACCACGGTCTCGTTGGCCGGATCGGTGGTCTTGCCCTTGAGGTCACCGGTGACGATGCCGTCGCCGATGGTGTCGATCAGCGCCGCCTTGAGGCGCCGCGCGTAGTCGGCCAGCGCCGCGTTGTCCTCGCGCTCGGCCAGCGTCTCCAGGGCGTTGCCCACGGCGTAGATCAGCGCCGAGGAGTTGAAGTGCGCCTCCTTGCCGTCGCTCTCCAGGTACTTCAGGTACAGATCGTGAGCGGTGCCGTGGGGCGCCTCGAACAGCATGGTGCCGTTCTTGCTCTCGATGATCGAGCTGGCGGTGGCCAGACTGCCGCCGAGGGCGGCGGAGATGTCGGAGAAGATGTCGCCGTCCAGGTTCTGCGCCGGATAGAGGGCGTTGCGGGGCGGGTCGGTGATCATCTTGATCAGCTGGCTGGAGGGTCGCATGATCATGAACGACGGCGGCGGCGTGTCGTTGTGGGCCAGCGCGCGGCGGGCCTCGGTGATGACGTCGCTGAACACCTCGTCGTAGTCCATGTACTCGCGCTTGAGGCCGAAGTAGACCTCCTTGTCCTTGCGCGAGGCGTCGCGGAACACCTGCAGCACCCAGTCCTTGATCGCCTCGCGGTCGTTGGACATCAGCAGGATGGGATCGCCCTGCTTGACGCGGCGGGCGTGCTTCTCCTCGCCGTCGACCACCACCTTGAGGATGCCGTCCTCGCTGGCGGGGGCGTTGAAGCTGCCGTACTGGTCGCCGCCGCCGGCGCTCATCCGCGAGATCGACACCTGGGCCTTGCGGTCGGGTATGCCGTGGCGCTTGAGCTGCTCGACCAGCTTGTAGAGCTTGCGGCCGGTGTTGTTGTCCGGCACGCCCCACAGCGCCCGCTCGGGCGGGTTGGCGACCAGTCGCGCGGCCTGGGCGTCGATCAGCTCGTAGTGGTAGGCGAGCCCCAGCGATTCGGCGTCGGCCTGGTAGTGCTCGCGGTAGATGTCCTCGATGGCGGCGCGCATCACGCCGTCATAGCCGGCGATCACGGTGTCCTTGAGGCCCAGGTAGATGTCGCGCTTCTCGTCGAGGGCGCGCCGGAAGAAGCGGTGGGCCCAGGCCCTGACGTCGTCCAGGTCGTTGGTGGCCAGCAGCCAGGGGTCGCCCTTGTTGACCTCGCGGCGATGCAGCTCGACGGGGTCGCCGCTTTCGCCCACGAACAGCAGCTTGACCACGCCGGTGGCCGAGGACAGCGCGTTGTAGCTGTCCTTGGTGCCGCCGTGCTCCATGGTCTCGACCTCGATGTCGCGGCCGACCCAGGTCGGGCGCTCGACCTTGAGGTTGCGAAACTCGATGTCCTCGCGGGTGATGTTGCCGCCGATGCCCTTGCGGATGGCGCCGTTGGGCGACTTGGTGGCCAGCGGATGCAGGGTGGCGGCGTCGAGCTCGGGGTGCCGGGCGAGCAGGGCGTCGCGCTGTTCGCGATTGACGGTCATGCCGGCGTTCTTGATCCCGACCTGGTGGCGGTTGAGCGCGTCGATGGCGTCGAGGACGGCCTGGCCGTTGGTGAGCAGCCGGTTCTCGGCGGTCAGGTCGATCTCGACCAGCTCGATGGCCAGCGGTCGGGTCACGAAGGTATCGATGATCTTCTCGAAGGCCACCTGGGCCATCTCGTCGCCGTGCAGGATGACCAGCGGGGCCGCCACCTGGATCTTGTCGCTCATCACTCTTCCCGTGTTCGTGCTCGTGGAATCCGCGCAGCCTCGCGTCCCTGGGCGTCGTGGCCGGAGGGACGCCGGCTGCCATGCGATCAGGGTTTCATTGTACACCCAATGCCGTCGCGTCGTTTCGATGCTCCCGCACCCGGCGGGCCAGCTCGCTGACGTGCTCCTCGGTCACGCCGAGCTCCGCCAGCGCCGCCTCCAGGTGCAGCAGGTAGTCGCGGTTGGGGCCGCTCGGGCCCCCGGCCACGGCGATCTGGCGGGCCATGTCGTCGAGCGGCGCCTCGCCGAGGAAGGCGGCGTTGTCGGCGGTGGCCAGGTAGGTCAGCCCCATGGCGCTTGTGCCGTCCTCGAAGTGCAGCGGGGTGAGCTCGCGCAGGTAGCCGTTCTTCTCGCGCACGTCGAGCGGGCGCAGGGTCTCCGGCGTGATGCGGTAGGCCATCCCCAGGCAGGCGGCGCCTTCCTCGGCGATCAGGGTCGCCACGCGCCCCGGGGCCTCGGGCGTGCCGCGATGGTCGTGGGAGCCCTGCCAGAAGCGCCGCACCCAGCCGTGGATGCGCGCCGGCCGGCGCTCGAGGAAGGGGAAGTCGGCCTTCCAGATCAGCGAGCCGTAGCCGAACAGCCACAGATCGTCGTGGTCGTCGAAGTGGGTCATGCGCCGGTTGAGCGCGGTGGTGTCGAGCGCCATGGGAGACTGTCGCGTCCTTCGTTGCCGTCGTGGGCGCCCCATGATGCGCGGCCAGGCGCGGCTTGTCGAAGTCATGGCCGTGTATTCATTTCACCGTAACCTTGTGCACAAAGCGCGATGACGTAGGATTGTCGATCCGACCGACAAGACCGGCGCGAGCCGGCCCATGAGGAGAACCGACACCATGAGCTTCACCGTCTATCTGTCCGGCGAGATCCACACCGACTGGCGCGAGGAGATCCGTCTCGGCGCCGAGGCCGCGGGCCTGGACGTGGCCTTCACCGCACCGGTCACCGACCATGACGCCAGCGATGCGGCCGGCGATCATCTCGGCCCGCAGAGCGAGGGCTTCTGGCGCGACCACAAGTCGTCCAAGGTCAACGCCATCCGCACCAAGACGCTGATCGAACGGAGCGACCTGGTGGTGGTGCGCTTCGGCGACAAGTACAAGCAGTGGAACGCGGCCTTCGACGCGGGCTACTGCGCCGCCCTGGGCAAGCCCTACGTGACCCTGCACGGCGACGACATCGTTCACCCGCTCAAGGAAGTGGACGCCGCCGCCATGGCCTGGGCGACCACCCCGGCAGAGGTGGTCGAGATCCTGCGCCACGTGCTGCGCGGCTGATTCCGCGGCCGCCACCGAGGAGGAGCGATGGAAGCGCTATGGATGTGGCCGGCCACCGGCTTCGGTCTCGGCCTGTCGCCCTGGGCCTCGGGCACCGTCGGCTCGCTGCTGGCGCTGCCGCTGGCCTGGTGGCTGCTGGGCCGCTCGCGTCGCTGGCGGCTGGGGCTGGCCGCCACGCTGCTGGTGGCGGCGATGCCGCTGTGCCAGCTGGCCTCCGACACCCTGGGTGGCAAGGACGACGGGCGCATCGTGCTCGACGAGATCGTCGCCTTCCCGGTGGCGATGCTCGGCCAGGCCGCGCCTCGCCATCCGCTGACCCTGGCAGGCACCTTCGTGGTCTTCCGGCTGTTCGATGCCACCAAGCCGCCGCCGGTGAGCCAGGTGGAGGCGGTGCCCGGGGGGATCGGCATCGTGCTCGATGACCTGGCGGCGGCGCTCTACGCCTGGGCGCTGATGGGGCTCTTCTCACGCCTCGCCGCGCGGCTGCGGCGACGCCGACGGGGCGAGGGCGGGCGATGAGCGGTATCGCAGGTGTCACGACGGAAGCGCCGCGGCACCCTGTCGCGGTGGCTCTCTCCCCGGGGCATCTGGGCTATCATGAGGCCCCTCGTTCCGGCCGGCCCCGCTCATGATCCGAACGCTCGTCACTCGCCGCTATCGCCGATCGGTCGCGCGCCTCGCGCTGCTGGCGATGTGGCTGGTGGTGGCCGGGCCGCTGATTGGCCAGTTCAGCGCCGCGGAGCGGGCCCATCACGGGGCGGCGCATCAGGGCAGGCATCACGAGGCGATGAGCCGGGGCGCGTCGTCGGTGGCCATGACGAACGAGGCGGCGACGCACCGGCACGAGGCCTGCGGCTACTGCTCGCTGTTCCAGCGGATGCCGGTGCTATCGGCGCTGCTGCCGAGCGTTGCCCCGGTGCCGTCCCACGCCATCACCGCCCCGGTCGTGGCGACCCGCTCGCCCCATGGCGGGCCCGCGGTCTTCCCCCAAGCGCCGACCCGCGCGCCACCCCGATCTCGCTCGTGATCCCCCCGATGTGAATCGCCTGGCCTTCGCTCGCCGGCGTCGACACGACGCCAGGCGAGGGCAGGCGTGCCTCCGATTTCCTCGAGCGAGACTCCCATGAGCCAACCTTCCGCAAGCCGTCCTGACATGCGCCCCAGAGCGCAGGACCTCTATCGCGCCGTCTGGCGCTGGCACTTCTATGCCGGGCTGATCGTCCTCCCGTTTCTGATCTCCCTGGCGGTCACCGGTGCCCTCTATCTCTTCCACGACGACATCGACCGCTGGTGGCACGCCGACATGATGACGGTCGAGGCGCGTCAGTCCGATACGGTGCCTCCCGGCGTCCAGCGCGACGCGGCGCTGGCCGCGGTCGACGGCGAGGCGTTCCGCTATGTGCCGCCGGCCGATGCGTCCAGCGCCGCCGAGGTCGACGTGAGCCGCCCGGACGGCAGTCGGGTGGCGGTGTTCGTCGATCCCCATGACGGCGAGGTGACCGGCCAGATGCCCTACCGGGGCACCGTGATGTGGTGGGTCCGCCACCTGCACAGCCTCACCCTGTTCGGCAGCGGGGCCAGCATGCTGATCGAGATCGTCGGCGGCTGGGCCATCCTGCTGGTGCTGACCGGCCTCTACCTGTGGTGGCCGCGGGGCCGGCGCGGCGGCGTGGTGTCGGTGCGCGCCAGGCCCGGCAAGCGGGTGTTCTGGCGCGACCTGCACGCGGTGACCGGGCTCTTCGTCGGCGGCGTCATCCTGTTTCTGGCCGTGACCGGTATGCCCTGGTCGACGGTGTGGGGCAGCAAGGTCAACGAGCTGGCCAACGGCCACAACTTCGGCTACCCGGACGGCGTGCGGGTCAATGTGCCGATGTCCGACGAGCGCCTGGCCGAGCGCGAGGCCACGACCTGGTCGCTGGAGCAGGCGCAACTCCCGATCTCCGAGGCCGGTGCCGGCGCGGCCGCGCCGATCGGCCTCGACCGGGCGGTGGCGATCTTCGACGCCAAGGGGCTGGCGCCGGGCTATGCGGTCAACCTGCCGGCCGGACCGACGGGCGTCTACACCGGCTCCGTCTACCCGGACGACCTCGGCCGACAGCGCGTCGTGCACCTCGACCAGTATCGCGGCGAGGCGCTGCTCGACATGGGCTACGGCGACTACGGCCCGCTGGGGCGCGGCCTGGAGTGGGGCATCAACGTGCACCTGGGCCAGCAGTACGGCCTGGCCAACCGGCTGATCCTGGCCCTGGCCTGCGCTGGCATCGTGCTGCTGTGCGTCTCCGCGGCGGTGATGTGGTGGAAGCGTCGACCGGCCGGGAGGCTCGGCGTGCCGCCGGCGCCGGCCGATCCACGCCGGCTGCGCGGCGTGCTGGCGCTGCTGGCCATCGGCGGGGCGATCTTCCCGCTGGTCGGCGCCTCGCTGATCGTGATGGCCGTGGTGGATGCCCTGGTGCGGCGCCGGACGGCCACCCGGCGAGCGGTCTCGGTCTAGTCCTTCTCTGCCTCATCCTTGTCCGGGGGCGGCGGGAAGCGCACGTCGAACCCCCGGGCGTCGAGCTGGCGAATGTCGCTGGGCCGGCCCTGGTCGTCGAGCTCCACCAGGCCGATGCCGGCGCCGTTCCACAGCCGTTCCCCGGCCTTGGCGCGGTCGGGGTCGCGGGGGCGGATGCGCATCGGCCGGCGCTGGGTGAACCAGTTGAGCGGCGAGCGCGGGGCGTAGAGCCAGCGGTTGGCGCGGTCGAAGGCGTCGAGCAGGGTATCGGGGAAGGCGTTCTTGAGCCCGCTGGAGGTGATCTGCCACAGCCGCGGGCCGCCGCGCCGGTGGCGCAGGCGGATGTCGTAGGCGAACGAGTAGTGCACGTCGCCGGAGAGGATGACGTAGTGCCCCGGGGTGCGCGAGTGGCGGAAGATGTTGAGCATCACGCTGGCCGCGCCGCGGTGGGCCATCCAGTTCTCGGCGTCCACCAGCAGCGGCTTGCCGGCCAGGGTGAACAGCTTCTGGATGCCCTCGATCAGCTTGACGCCGAACATCGGCGCCGGCGAGACGATGATCGCCGAGGGCGCGTCGAGCAGCTGTTGCTGGAAGTCCGACAGCGCCTCCCAGTCCATCAGCCCCGAGGGCCGGCGCGGGCTGCGCTCGCTGCGCCAGCGGCGGGTGCGGGTGTCGAGCACCACCAGCCGGGGCGTACCCGGGACCTGGAACTCCCAGCCCTCGAAGCGCTGCAGGTGATGCAGGCAGGCATCGTGGGCCTCGGCGGGCAGCCAGCCGTCGCCCGCCTTGGCGGCATCGAGCAGCGCGGCGGCCTCGTCCAGCGGCGCGGCCAGCCGTTCCGGGTCGTTGCCCCAGCCCTGACACAGCAGGTAGCCCAGCAGGGCGTTGCCGAGGATGCGCCGCGAGAAGGGATGGCCGTAGGCGCAGGCCTCCCAGTCGGCGGTCAGGTTCCAGTCGTCGGTGACGTCGTGGTCGTCGAAGATCATCAGCGACGGCACGTGGGCCAGCAGCCGGGCGGCCGCCGGCAGGCCCTCGACGAAGCGCTCGAGGATGGCGGCCTCGTCGTCGAAGGCCGCGCCGTCGTCGGCGGAGATCGCCGGCTTGCGGATCGTCACCAGCCGCCAGGGCACCGGCGACCACACCAGCAGGTACATGGCCATGACCTCGGCGAAGGTCATCAGGTGGTTGCGGGCGTGGGCCGAGGTGAACACCGGCTTGCGGGCGCCGGCGAAGACGCGCTCGCGCAGGTTGGCGCTGCTCTCCACGTCGGGCAGCAGCGCCTCGCGGCGATAGTAGGTCGCGTCGGCGGCGTAGAGGCCCTGGCTGTCGGCCACGGTGGCGCCCTCGAGCGGCTCGTCGAACAGGCCCAGGCGGCGGATCAGGCCGTGGATCGCCACCAGGGTGGGGCCGGCCACGTCGTCGGCGTAGATCTGATCGCCGGTCATCAGCAGCCAGGCCGGCCAGGCTTCGGCGTCGTCGCGGCGCTCGGCCAGCCAGCCGTCGGCGCGCACCAGGGCGTCGGGGCCGTCGTGATGAGGGCGGCGGCAGGAGCCGTGCAGCAGCCGGCGGTGGTCCTCGGCCAGCACGAAGCGCGGGCGGCGGGCGCCCTCGTGGAGCAGGTGCGGGGCCCAGTCGGCGATGCCGGCCTTCTCGCCGCCGTCTTCACCCGCCAGGCGCAGGTCGTAGTCGATGGCCACGCCGACGGGCAGCGGCGTCTCCAGCGCCACGTCGATCAGGTGCAGCACCGCGTGGCGGCCCAGCGGCAGATGGCGCACCCGGCGCTCGTTCAGCGCCAGCCGGCGCGGGCCGTGGCCCTCGGGATGCAGCAGCAGCCGGCCGGACAGCGGCCGGGTGCCGACCAGCCAGATCCGCAGGCGGTCCGGGGCGAGGCGGCGCAGGATCGGGCCGGCGAGCACGTCCGGCAGCTCGGCGGACGCGGCGGGATCGAGGCGGGCGGTATCGGCAGACGTCATTGTCGAGGCGCTTCCTGAGTGTGCGAATCGGCCAGGCCGTCGTGAGTCGAGCGTTCGTCCGGGCCTGCTCGGTTCCGACCATGGTAGCCGACAAGGCGCCGCAGGCGGGAGTCGTCGCCCGGCGACGGGGGAGGGTTACCAGTGCCGGGGGTAGCGGCGGTGGCGGGCCAGGTTGTTGACCAGGATCGCGACCAGCAGCATCAGCGTGCAGCCGAGCCCGATCGGCACCAGCGGGAACCACCAGCCCAGGGCGTGGACCTCGGGGCCGCCGATCACCGCGATCAGCGCCGAGGCCGCGCCCGGCGGGTGCACGGTCTCGGTCAGCTGCATGGCCAGCACCGACAGCGAGACCGCCAGCGCCACGGCCAGTGCCGTGGCGCCCAGCCACTCGAAGCAGGCCACGCCAATCAGCGCCGACAGCATGCTGCCCAGCACCACGTTGCGGGGCTGGGCGAAGGGGCTCGCCGGGGCGGCATAGATCAGCACCGAGGTGGCGCCGAAGGAGCCGACCACCAGCAGGTGCAGGGCCAGCCACTGCTCGCTGAGCCAGGCCACCGCGCTCATGCCGGCGAAGGCGCCGAGCCATGACCAGCCGGCGTCGCGCCAGTCGAGGTCGCCGCGGCGATAGCGGGCGCCGCGCATCTTGCTGAAGTAGGTCTTCATCGTCGCATCGTGCACAAAAAGGGTGCGATATGGTGTCAGGCGGTACCATGAAGGTAAAGATAGGCCCGCGTGCCGGGCCCGGGGTAGGCTGGGGCATCGTCTGCTCGGACGCTCAGGGAATCTCGCGACAAGGAGGCCGGATGGCACACGATCACGACCCTGCCCACCCGCATGCTCACTCGCACGGGCATGGCCATCATCACGCCGGCGCCGACAGCCGGAAGCGCCTGGCCTGGGCGGTGGCGCTGACCGGTGGCTTCATGATCGCCGAGGTGGCGGGCGGCATCCTGTCCGGTTCGCTGGCGCTGCTGGCCGATGCCGGCCACATGCTCACCGATACCGCGGCGCTGGCCCTGGCCTGGTTCGCCGCCCGGCTCAGCCAGCGCCCGGCGGACCACCGCCGCACCTACGGCTACGACCGGGTGCAGATCCTGGCCGCCTTCGTCAACGGCCTGACGCTGATCGCCATCGTGGTCTGGATCGCCATCGAGGCGCTGCGGCGTTTCCTGTCGCCGGTCGAGGTGGCCGGCACGCCGATGCTGGCCATCGCCGCCCTGGGCTTCGTGATCAACCTGGCGGTGTTCGCCCTCCTGCACCTGGGCGATCGCGACAACCTCAATATCCGCGGGGCGGCGCTGCACGTGCTGGGCGATCTGCTGGGCTCGGTGGCGGCCATCGTCGCGGCGCTGGTGATCCTGACCACCGGCTGGACGCCGATCGACCCGCTGCTGTCGCTGCTGGTGGCGGCGCTGATCCTGCGCAGCGCCTGGCGGCTGACCCGCGAGTCCGGACATATCCTGCTCGAGGGCGCGCCGGCGTCGCTGGACGTGGCGCGCATCGAGCGGGAGCTCCCCGAGCGGCTGGACGGCGTGTACGACGTGCACCACGTTCACGCCTGGTCGATGACGCCGGGGCGCCATCTGCTGTCGCTGCACGCCGCCGTGGAGGAGGGCGCCGACCGCGAGGCGACCCTGGTGGCGATCAAGGCGGTGCTGCTCGAACGCTTCGACGTGGCCCACGCCACCATCCAGCTGGAGTCCCCCGATCGCTGCGCCGACGACGTGGAGGCGCCGGCGCCCGGCGCGCATCGCCCCTGAGGCCGGCGGGCCACCCGGGCTCGCCCCCGTCCGTCTCTCACGGGCCTCTCACCCCAGGCCGCTCACCACAGGCCCAGGTGTTCGGTGAGGATGACGGTGCCGATGCCGATCAGGATCACGCCGCCGAGCACCTCGGCGCGCTGGCCGATCAGCACCCCGAGGCGGCGGCCGAGCATCACGCCGAGCGTGGCCATCAGGGTGGTGGCGGCGCCGATCGCCAGGGCGGTCAGCAGGATATTGACCTCCATGAAGGCCAGGCCGATGCCCACGGTGAGGGCGTCGATGCTGGTGATCATCGCGGTGGCGGCGATCAGCCACCAGGCCTGACGCCCGGTCTTGGCGGCGGGGGCGTCCTCGTCGGGCTCCGGCGTCTCGAGGCCGGCGCGGATCATGCGCACGCCGAGGGCGAGCAGCAGGATGAAGACGACCCAGTGGTCCCAGCTGGCGATGTACTGGGAGGCGCCCAGACCGAGGGCCCAGCCGATCAGCGGGGTCAGGCCCTCGACGACGCCGAAGATCAGGCCGGTGCGCAGGGCCTCGCGGAAACGCGGATGATCGACGGCGGCCCCCTTGCCGATCGCGGCGGCGAAGGCATCGGTGGACATCGAGAAGGCCAGCAGGGTGGTGGACAGCAGGGTCATGGGCGTCACGTGGTCCGGCCGGGCGATTCACCACGACGATACGACACGCCCGGCCTTGGGCGTCGTACCGTCGATGGTCTCGCCGACCTGGCGCGATCGCGATACCTGAGCGTATCGAGCGACGCGCCGGCGCACCTGCCACGGCATCTGGCCGACTATGTTGACAGGCGCTCTCACGCATCGGGCGTGAGCCAGCTACTCCCCAGCGAGGGTCGTCCGGTCCATGTGGGCGATGGGAGGTGCCCATGGCCGGAGTCGACGCAGCCTACCATCACCGGGAAACGGTTGCATCCCGAGCGTCGCGCGCGGACGTCCGCGCGTCGCTCATACCAGCTTGCTCTCGCGCAGCCGCATCAGGCGCTCCGGCGGCGCCCAGCGGTCGGCGCTGGCGCCGTCCCAGTAGTCGGCGAAGATCGCGTGGCGCGCCGCATCGCCCTCGATCAGAGCGTCGGGCGCGAGGAAATCGAACAGCGTGGCCAGGGTCCGCACCTCGTGGCGCGAGACCCGGCGGATGATGTGCTCGGGCCCCAGCTCGCCGGGGTGGCGTAGCCCGGCGGCGCCGAGCATCTCGGCCAGCGCCTCGCGGGTGCCGGCCTGGAAGCGCGCCACCCGTTCGGCCTTGAGCGGCACGTCGAGCCGGCTGCCGCGCAGCGCATCCTGGGTGGCCACGCCGCTGGGGCAGCGGTCGTTGTGACAGCTGCGGGCCTGGATGCAGCCCAGCGAGAACATGAAGCCGCGCGCCGAGTTGCACCAGTCGGCGCCCAGCGCGATGGTGCGGGCGACGTCGAAGGCGCTGATCACCTTGCCGGCGGCGGCCACGCGCACCTTCTCGCGCAGCCCGGCGCCGACCAGGGCGTTGTGCACCAGCAGCAGGGCGTCGGTCAGCGGCATCCCCAGGCGGTTGGCGAACTCCAGCGGCGCGGCGCCGGTGCCGCCCTGGCCGCCGTCGACCACCACGAAGTCGGGATGCTCGCCCTCCTCGCGCATGGCCTTGACCAGTGCGAACCACTCCCAGGGATGGCCGATGGCCAGCTTGATGCCCACCGGCTTGCCGCCGGAGAGCTCGCGCAGCCGGCAGATGAAGGCGATCAGCTCGCGGGGCGTGGAGAAGGCGCTGTGGGCGGCCGGCGAGACCACGCTCTCGCCCTCGGGCACGTCGCGGGTGGCGGCGATCTCGGCGGTGACCTTGGCCCCCGGCAGGATGCCGCCGTGGCCCGGCTTGGCGCCCTGGGAGAGCTTGATCTCGATCATCTTCACCGCGTCGTCGGTGGCGCGCTCGGCGAAGCGCTCGGCGTCGAAGCCACCGTTGGCGTCGCGACAGCCGAAGTAGCCGGAGCCGATCTCCCACACCAGGTCGCCGCCGCGGCGATGGTAGGGCGAGATGCCGCCCTCGCCGGTGTCGTGGTAGAAGCCGCCGCGCCGGGCGCCGTCGTTCAGCGCGCTGATGGCGTTGGGCGACAGCGCGCCGAAGCTCATCGCCGAGACGTTGAGCACGCTGACGTCATAGGGCCGGGCTCGCCCGGCGCCGACGGTCACGCGGAAATCGTCGTCGTCGATGGTCGCCGGGGCCAGCGAGGGGTTCATCCACTCGTAGCCGGGGGCCTGCATGTCCTCGAGGGAGCCGAAGGGCTGCTTGTCGATGGTGCCCTTGGCGCGCCGGTAGACCAGGCTGCGCTGCTCTCGGGAGAAGGGCACCTGCTCGGTGTCGCGCTGGATGAAGTACTGGCGGATCTCGGGGCCGAAGGACTCCAGCAGGTAGCGCAGGTGGGCCGTCACCGGATAGTTGCGGCTGACGGTGTGGCGGCGCTGGACGATGTCGTGGGTGCCCATCGCGGCCAGCGCGGCCAGGGGCAGGGCACCGAGCGCCCAGCCCCAGGCGGGGGCCAGCGCCAGGCCGATCAGGCAGGCGAGAAGGCCGGCCAGGATCAGTCCATAGACGAGAAAACGGCGGGGCGGTCGTGACATCTTCGCACTCCATGGCGGCGGGAAGGGCCCATTGCAAGCCTCGGCCGGTCGACTGTCAATCGCCGGGTCGCCGGGGACATTCCTTAAGGTTCTCTTAATCTGCGCGGGCGCAGTCTGGGGACATCCGGCGTGACCCGCCGATTGTGACCGAGAAGGAGTCCACCCCTCATGCCTACCCTGACCGCTTCCCCCGACCGTCCCTACGTGCTGCCGGCCCATACTCCGATCACCAAGCCGATGCCGCCGCGTCTCTCGCCGGACAGCCCGGCGCTGACGGTGCTCACCGACTTCCAGCAGGTGCTGCCGCTCACCGTGCCCGCCGACACCTCCGTCGTCGATGCCCGCAAGGTGATGGAGCACGCCGGCGTGCGCCTGCTGCTGGTGGTCGACAACGACGGCGACTGTGTCGGCGTGCTCAACGCCCGCGACGTGATCGGCGGCCGCCTGATCACCCAGGCCATGCAGCGTCGCGGCATCGACCGCGAGGACGTGACCGCGCGCATGGTGCAGACGCCCTGCGCCGAGCTTCACGCGCTGTCGATGGAGCGCCTGGCGGCCCTGTCCATCGGCCAGCTGGTGCGCGAGCTGGAGGCCTACGGCGACCAGCACCTGCTGGTGACCGAGACCGACCGCCTGGGGCATCAGCGCATCCGTGGCGTGATCTCGGCCGCCGACATCGGCCGCGCGCTGGGCAGCGACGTGGCCACGCTGCCCGAGGCGCGCAGCTTCTCCGATATCTGCCGCGTGGTGCTCGGCCACGAGCTCTGAGTCCTCGATCCGCCCCTCGCCCGGGTACCGTGACCGACGCCGGTGCCCCGGAAACGGCCAAGCCCGGCGCGCCCTGCCAGGGCGACGAGGCGCCGTTGCGGCTGGCTGCGTGAGAAATCGCTGTAACGGGGCCGTCATGACTGCGGTATAGTGTCAGGCCTGCGCTCATCGGGGCGCGGGCCGCGTGCCGTGAAGCGGCAAGACGCCCTCATCGCGCGGATTCAACAGGCAATGCGAGGCATGTGACAATGGCGACCGGTACCGTCAAGTGGTTCAACGACACCAAGGGTTTTGGCTTCATTTCTCCGGACGACGGCGGTGACGACCTGTTCGCCCACTTCTCCGAGATCCAGGCCGAGGGCTTCAAGTCCCTGCAGGAAGGCCAGAAGGTGTCCTTCGAGGTCACTCAGGGCAAGAAGGGGCTGCAGGCATCCAACATCAAGGCCATCGGCTGAGACGTGGTGTAACGGCTGGCCCCGCCGCAACGGTGGGGGCAGCCATAATTCCTTTTTCATATAAATGAATTTCTAAAAATAACTTTTTAGAATATGTGGCGGCCGGCACAATGGGATGGTTCGTACTCTCCCTGGAATGCCCACCATGTCCCCGGACGCCTGGATCTCGCTCGCCGTCGTCGCCGCCGTCTTCCCGATCATGGCGCTGACCCGTATCGGCCCCGACATGGTGCTGATGGGCGCGCTGGTCCTGCTGATCGGCCTCGGCGTGGTCGCCCCCGACCAGGCGCTGGCCGGCTTCTCCAGCAGCGGCCTGTTCACCGTCGCCTTCATGTACGTGCTGGTCGCGAGCATCCGCGAGACCGGCGGCATCGATCTGATCATCCGTTACGTGCTGGGACGCCCCCGGGGCGAGCAGCGTGCCCTGGCGCGCCTGGTGCTGCCCGTGGCCTCGCTGAGCGGGTTCCTCAACAATACCCCGGTGGTCGCCACCTTCATTCCCGCGGTGCTGAGCTGGAGCCGACGCCTCGGCCTGCCGGCCCACCGGCTGCTGATGCCGCTCAGCTTCGCCTCCATCCTCGGCGGCACCATCACCCTGATGGGCACCAGCACCAACCTGGTGGTGCACGGCCTGATGATCGAGCGCTATCCGTCGCTGGAGATGGGGCTGTTCGACATCGCCTGGGTCGGCGTGCCGGTGGCGGCGGTGGGGCTGGCCTATCTGCTGCTGGTCGGGCGTCGCCTGCTGCCGCCGCGCACGGGGGCCACCGAGGCGTTCGAGAATCCCCGCGAGTTCACCATCGAGATGGAGGTCGACCCGCGCGGCCCGCTGGTCGATCGCAGCGTCGAGGAGGCCGGGCTGCGTCATCTGCAGGAGCTGTTCCTGGTCGAGATCGAGCGCGACGGCAACGTGGTCAGCGTGGTGGGGCCCGGCGAGCGGCTCAAGGGCGGCGACCGGCTGATCTTCGCCGGCACCTCGGCCGGCGCCGTGGAGCTGCAGCAGATCCGCGGGCTGATCCCCTCGCATCACGACGAGTCGAGCCTGCAGAAGGACTTCAAGGAGCGCCGCCTGGTGGAGGCGGTGGTCTCGGACCAGTGCCAGTTCATCGGCCAGCGCATCCGCGATGGCCACTTTCGCACCCTCTACGGCGCCGCGGTGCTGGCGGTGTGCCGCGGCGGCGAGCGAGTGGCCGGCAACCTGGGCCAGATTCGCCTGCAGCCGGCCGACGTGCTGCTGCTGGAGGCGCGTCCGCCGTTCATCGAACGCCACCGCCAGTCCCGCGACTTCCTGCTGATCAGCCAGGTCAACGGCTCGGCGCGGCCGGTGCACGAGCGCGCCTGGCTGGCCTGGAGCATCCTCGCGGTGGTGGTGCTGCTCGCCGCCAGCGGCGTGACCAGCCTGCTCAGCGCCGCCATGCTGGGCGCGGCGGCCTCGGTGCTCACCGGCTGCTGCTCGATCGGCTCGGCCAAGCGCGGCATGGATACCCAGGTGCTGCTGACCATCGCCGCCTCCTTCGGCCTGGGCGCCGCGCTGGAGGCCAACGGCGCGGCGGTGGCGCTGGCCCAAGGCGCCATGGGCTGGGTCGACGGCAACCCCTGGTGGCTGCTGATCGGCACCTACCTGCTGGTGGCGCTGCTGACCGAGCTGGTGACCAACAACGCCGCGGCGGTGATCAGCTTCCCGGTGGTGGTCGCCGCCGCCGAGCATCTGGGCGTGAGTCCGATGCCCTTCGTGGTGGCGGTGATGTTCGCCGCCTCGGCCAGCTTCCTGACCCCGGTCGGCTATCAGACCAACCTGATGGTGTACGGCCCCGGCGGCTACCGCGTCGGCGACTACCTGCGCGTGGGCGCGCCGCTCAACCTGCTGACCGCCGCGGTGGCGCTGGGGCTGATTCCCCTGATCTGGCCGTTCTGACGCCGTGCCGGGCGCCCCTCGCTCGATGGGGCGCTTTGCGCTAGGGTGTCGCTTTTGTGCTGGAGACGAGCCATGAGCGCATCCGACGAGCTGACCATCGAGCCACGCAGCGGGCGACCCGCCGATGCCTGCGTGTTCATCCTCCACGGCTTGGGCGCCGACGGCCACGACTTCGAGCCGCTGGTGCCGGCCCTGGGGCTGCCGGACGACCTCGACGTCCGCTTCATCCTGCCCCACGCGCCGCGCCTGCCGGTGACCATCAACGGCGGCATGACCATGCCGGCCTGGTACGACATCCTCGAGGCCAGCCTCGATCGCCGCGTCGACGAGGCCCAGCTCAGGGCGTCCGCCGAGCGCATCCAGGGGCTGGTGCACGAGCAGATCGCCCAGGGCGTGCCCGCCGAGCGGATCATCATCGCCGGCTTCTCCCAGGGCGGCGCGGTGGCCTATCAGGCGGCGCTGACCTTCCCCGAGCGGCTGGGCGGGCTGCTCGCCATGTCCACCTACCTGGCCACCGTCGACAGCCTCGAGCCGGCCGCGGCCAACCGTGATTTGCCGATCGAGATCCATCACGGCAACGCCGATCCGGTGGTGCCGGAGGCGCTGGGCCAGGCCGCCCGCGACCGCCTCGAGGCCCTGGGCTATCCGGTCCGCTATCGCCAGTACCCCATGGCCCATGCCGTCTGCCCGCAGCAGGTGGCGGACATCGGCCCCTGGATCGCCGCCCGGCTGAGCCGCTGATCCCCAGGATTCCGAAGCGCTCCCGCCGAGCTTTCGCGAGCGCTGCTGCCGGCCGAGATGGCGGCAGCGGCGGTGCGCCGCCGCCTCGACGCAGCGCATCGCCAAGCGGGCGGGGCTCATCCCGTGATGGGCCCCTGATGCGTCGGGCCGGTAGCGAACCCCCCCGGGATTGCGGCAGGATAAGGGACGGAATCCAATGGAAAGGAGTCACCGATGTCTCTGTCAGAAGACCTTCGCCTCCCGGTCGGCTGCCCCAGCTGCGGGAGCCAGCTGATGCGGGTCTCCAGCATCAAGAAGCCCGATGATCGTGTGCACTGCGCCTCCTGCCAGCGCTTCGTCTGCCTCTATCACGATGCCTGCAAGGTGCTGAAGAAGGGCCCCGGCAGCGAGAGCGAGGCGCTGATCGAGAAGGCCTTCAACCGCGGCGGCTGATGCGACGTTCGGCATCGGCAGCATCAAGAAGCCCGATGATCGTGTGCACTGCGCCTCCTGCCAGCGCTTCGTCAGCCTCTATCACGATGCCTGCAAGGTGCTGAAGAAGGGGCCGGGCAGCGAGAGCGAGGCGCCGATCGAGAAGGCCTTCAACCGCGGCGGCTGATGCGACGTTCGGCATCGGCAGCATCAAGAAGCCCGATGATCGTGTGCACTGCGCCTCCTGCCAGCGCTTCGTCTGCCTCTATCACGATGCCTGCAAGGTGCTGAAGAAGGGGCCGGGCAGCGAGAGCGAGGCGCTGATCGAGAAGGCCTTCAACCGCGGCGGCTGAGGCGCTGATCGCCGCGTCGTCGTGCGCCGTGGGCCTGACAGCGGGCCGGCCCCGGAGGGGGCCGGCACGTGACGTTCCCGAGCGGGCGTTACAGGGTCAGAGCAGCTCCTCGCCGGCCAGGGCCAGACGCGAGCGCTCGACGCTCTTGAGGGTGACGTGCCCGGCGTGGGGCCAGTCGCGGAAGCGTTGCACCACCGCCGCCATGCCGCAGGTATTGGCGGTGAGGTAGGGCGTGTCGATCTGCCCCACGTTGCCCAGGCAGACGATCTTGGTGTTGCGCCCGGCCCGGGTCAGCAGCGACTTGAGCTGCTTGGGCGTGAAGTTCTGTGCCTCGTCGATGATCAGGAAGGTGTCGTTGAGGGTGCGGCCGCGCATGAAGCCCGGGGCGCGGATCTGCACCCGCGAGCCCAGCAGCTGGCGGGTGGCCTCCTGGTTCCAGGTGGTGCTGCCGTCGTGCTCGTCGCGCAGCAGGTTGTCCATGTTGTCGTGGAAGGCGCCCATCCAGGGCGACATCTTCTCCTCCTCGGTGCCGGGCAGGTAGCCGATGTCCTCGCTCATCGAGATCGGCGCCCGGGTGAACACGATGCGCTCGAAGCGCTTGGTGTCGAGGGTCTGCTGGAAGGCGGCGGCGAGTGTCATGAAGGTCTTGCCGGTGCCGGCGCTGCCGGCGATGGTGACCAGGTCGACCTCGTCGTCCATCAGCAGGTTGAGGGTGAAGTTCTGCCGGCTGTCGTGGGCGTGAACGCCCCACACGCTGGCGCCGTGCCGATAGTTGGTGAGCAGCTCCAGATGCGCGTGCTTCGGCCCCAGGTCGCGCACGATGGCCTCGAAGCTGGCCTCGTCGTCGCTGTCGGAGACCAGCATGCCCAGGTGCCAGTCGGCGGGGATCTCGCCGTTGAGGCGATAGACCACCTTGCCGCTGTCGTCGCGTTCGACCTTGACGTCGGCCTTGAGGCTCTCCCACAGGCCGCGGCCGTCGGGGCCCGCCTCGGGGTAGACGCGGGCGCCGCCGAGCATGGCGTCGCTGTCGTCGAAGGCGCGATCGGTGAGGTAGTCCTCCACCGGCACGCCCACCGCGGCGGCCTTGACCCGCAGGTTGATGTCCTTGGTGACCAGGATCACCGAGGCGTCGGCGCGCTCGTCGCGCAGCCGGCAGGTCTCGGTCAGCAGGCGGTTGTCGGGGCTGTTCTCGAGGTGATCCGGGGTCTCGAGATCGTCGTAGCAGAGCAGGCGCAGGCGGCCTTCGGGGCCGTTGAGACGCGGGATGGGAATGCCTTCGCGGATCTGGCTGAGATCGACGTTGGCGGTGAGGTCCGAGAGGGTCCGGCTGACCTGCCGGGCGGTGCGGGCGATTTCGCGAATGCCGTTCTTGTGCTTGTCGAGCTCCTCGAGCACGGTCATGGGGATGACCACTTCGTGCTCATCGAACTGATAGAGGGCGGCGGGGTCGTGGATCAGGACATTGGTGTCCAGCACGTAAAGCCGGGTGGCTTTCTTGTCGATGCGTACCATCGGCGCGGCTCTCCTGATAATCACCGGGACGACGTCAAAACAGATGACGCCTCGATGTCGACACTGTCAGCGCGGGATGTCGGTTCCGTGACAGACGCGACGTGCAGGCCTGGGCTCCGGGCTCACCTCCTCGTTGATGGCAGCGGTCTGTTCATCAGACCGTCACATGTGGTTTTCGATTCCAGCATGGGCCAATTCTGCTGCTTCGCACAATCGACGTTTTCTCAACGCCGCGGCGAGAACGACCGGCGCCATGGCGCCGGTCGGGGGCATTCGGGCGGGCAGCATCAGGTCAGGATCTGTACCTCGTCGCCCTCGAGGCGCGCCGGCCAGGTGCGCAGGCGGATCGCGTCGTCCTCCAGGCACTGGCCGTCGTCGAGGCGGAAGTGCTGCTTGTAGAGCGGGGAGGCCACCACCGGCTCGCCCCGGGCGTCGCCGACGATGCCGCGGGCGATGACGTTGGCGCCGGAGAAGGGATCGCGATGATCCACGGCGTAGAGCTCGGTGGCGTGGCCAGGCAGGTAGAAGAGGGCCACCTGGGCCGTGCCCTCGGCGGTCTCGATCCAGGCGGCGACGCCGGAGTGGGCCACCAGGTCGGCGCGGGTGCAGAGGGTCTGCCAGGTCGGGGTCATGGTCGGGGCTGCTGCGGTTGCGGTGGTCATGGATATTCCTCGGGAGCGAATGGCCAGGTATCAATGGCGGTCGACTCTCCGGCGACAAGCCACGCGAGGGCGCTATGACCCCATCCCTGGGCGCTACTTTGGCCATCCATGGCCAAAAACCCCTCGCTTAGGCTTGTCCCCGGCGTCGATCCCGCTATCGGAAGCGCGATGCCTTACGCGGGTCTCAACTGGCCGCGCTCTTCGGTGACGATGATGTCCGGGTCGGGGCGCGCATCGTTGACGAAGCTGCGGAAGCGCTTGAGCTTCTCCGGATCGTTGATGGCGCCCGCCCACTCGCACTCGTAGTTGTCGATCACGGTCTGCATCTGGGCCTCGAGCTCCTCGTTGATTCCCAGGCTGTCCTCGAGCACTACGGCCTTGAGGTAGTCGAGGCCGCCCGCCAGGTTCTCGCGCCACACCGAGGTGCGCTGCAGGCGGTCGGCGGTGCGCACGTAGAACATCAGCAGGCGGTCGATGATCGCGATCAGCTGCGCGTCGTCGAGGTCGGTGGCGAAGAGCTCGGCGTGGCGCGGGCGCATGCCGCCGTTGCCGCACACGTAGAGGTTCCAGCCGTGCTCGGTGGCGATCACGCCGATGTCCTTGCTCTGGGCCTCGGCGCATTCGCGGGTGCAGCCGGAGACGGCGAACTTGAGCTTGTGCGGCGAGCGCAGGCCCTTGTAGCGATGCTCGAGCCGGATCGCCATGCCCACGCTGTCGGCCACCCCGTAGCGGCACCAGGTGCTGCCGACGCAGGACTTCACGGTGCGCAGCGACTTGCCGTAGGCGTGGCCGGTCTCGAAGCCGGCCGCGATCAGCTCGCCCCAGATGTCGGGCAGGTCCTCCAGGCGGGCGCCGAACAGGTCGATGCGCTGGCCGCCGGTGACCTTGGTGTAGAGCCCGTATTTTTGCGCCACCTGGCCCAGCACCATCAGCTTGTCCGGGGTGATCTCGCCGCCCGGCACCCGCGGCACCACCGAGTAGGTGCCGTTCTTCTGCATGTTGGCCATGAAGGTGTCGTTGGTGTCCTGCAGCGGGATGTGCGCGGCGTCGGTGATCGGCTCGTTGAAGCAGGAGGCTAGGATCGAGGCCACCGCCGGCTTGCAGATATCGCAGCCCAGGCGATGGGCGTCGGAGGCGCCGTGCTTGTCGATCAGCTCGCCGAAGGTCCGGATGCCCTCGACCCGCACGATGTCGAACAGCTCCTGGCGGGTGTGGGCGAAGTGTTCGCAGATCGAGGTGTCGACCTCCACGCCGCGGGCCTCGAGCTCGTGGTCGACCACGTTCTTGAGCAGCGCCGCGCAGCCGCCGCAGCCGGTGCTGGCCTTGGTCTCGGCCTTGACCGCGCCGAGGTCCATGGCGCCGGCGTCGAGGCTTTCGCAGATCGCGGCCTTGGTGACGTTGTGGCACGAGCAGATGGTGGCGTCTTCGGGCAGGGCGTCGGCGCCGAGCGTCGGCGCGCCCTCGGAGGACGGCACGATCAGCGCCGCCGGATCCTCCGGCAGCTCCAGGCCATTGCTGTAGTACTGCATCAGGGTGTCGTAGGCGTCGTTGTTGCCCACCAGCATGGCGCCGAGCAGCTTCCTGCCGTCGCCGGAGACCACCAGCTTGCGGTATTCCTGCTTGAGCTCGTCGAGATAGCGGAAGGTCCGGGCGCCGGGGCTGCGGCTGCCGTGGGCGTCGCCGATGGCGCCCACGTCGACGCCGAGCAGCTTGAGCTTGGTGCTCATGTCGGCGCCGTCGAAGGTCAGCTCGCCGCCCAGCAGGGTGTCGGCGGCGGCCTTGGCCATCTGGTAGCCGGGGGCCACCAGGCCGAAGATGCTGTTCTGCCACAGCGCCACCTCGCCGACGGCGAGGATCGCCGGGTCGCTGGTCAGGCAGCGGTCGTCGATCACCACGCCGCCGCGCTCGCCGATCTCCAGCGCGCAGTCGCGGGCCAGCTGGTCGCGGGGGCGGATGCCGGCGGAGAACACGATCAGGTCGGTCTCCAGCACCTTGTCGTCCTGGAACACCATGCGGTGGCGGCTGGCCTGGCCGTCCTCGATGTGCTGGGTGGCGCGGTCGGTGAGCACCTGCACGCCCAGCGCCTCGATCTTCTCGCGCAGCAGCTCGCCGCCCTCGGCGTCGACCTGCATCGGCATCAGCCGGGGGGCGAACTCGACCACGGCGGTGTCGAGATCCAGGCCGCGCAGGGCGTTGGCCGCCTCCAGGCCCAGCAGGCCGCCGCCAACCACCACGCCGGTGGTGGCGTCCGCGGCCGCCGCGCGGATGGCGTCGAGATCGTCCAGGGTGCGATAGACCAGGCAGTGGTCGCGCTCGTGGCCGGGAATCGGCGGCACGAAGGGGAAGGAGCCGGTGGCCAGCACCAGCCGCGCATAGGGATAGCGGCCCCGCTCGGTGATCACCTCGCTGGCGTCGCGATCGATGGCGGTGACCTCCTCGGCGAGGCGCAGCTCGATGCCGTGTTCGGCGTAGAAGTCGGCGTCGCACAGGGCCAGGGACTGGGCGTCCCGGCCGGCGAAGTACTCGGACAGGTGAACGCGGTCGTAGGCGCGGTGGCGCTCCTCGCCGAACACCGTGATGCGGTAGTGCTCGGTGGCGCCGCGTTCGATCAGCTGTTCGACCAGATGATGGCCGACCATGCCGTTGCCGATGATGATCAGCGGGGGAGTTGCTTGGCTGGGCGTGTTCATGCGGCTTCCTCCTGCGGGGAGCGGTCCTGGGCGTGGGGCGTGGCGGGATTCGGTGCTTCGGCCTTCGTGGCGTCGAGCAGGGCCCTGGCATCGGCCGGGCCGAACAGCAGCGCCTGACGGCAGGCGTCGAGATGGCGGCCGGCCAGCGCCTCGGCGAAGTACCAGGGGCCGGCGGCGGTATCGCCATAGAGCACGGCGCCCTCGAGGCGGCCGTCGCGCAGCAGCAGCCGGCGATAGTCGCCGTGTTCGGGGTCGTGGTAGGTCAGCACCTCGTGGTCGACGCCGGGCTCGATGGGGCCGAAGGCGTACAGCGAGATGCCGCTGACCTTGAGCTTGGTCGCGGTGGGCGCTTCCACGTAGCCCTCGACGTCCTCGCCGGCCAGCCCGGCGGCCAGCACCTCGACCTGGCGCCAGATCGGCTCGACCAGGCCATAGGTGCGGCCCTCGAACTCGCAGCATTCGCCCAGGGCGTGGATGGCCGGGTCGCTGCTGGTCAGGCGGTCGTCGACGACGATGCCGCGGTGGACCTCGAGGCCGGCCCGGCGACCCAGTTCGACGCTGGGCGCGATGCCGATGGCCAGCACCACGCAGTCGGCGGGCAGCCGGCGGCCGTCGGCCAGGCGCACGGCGCTGACGCGGCCCCGGCCGTCGTCCTCCAGGCGTTCCAGGTCGGCGCCGGTGACGATCTCGAGCCCGCGGCCCTCGAACTCGGCCTCGAGCAGGCCGGCGGCGGTGGCGTCGAGCTGGCGGTTCATCAGCCGCGAGGCGCGCTGGAGCACGCTCACCGACAGGCCGGCACGCGCTCGTTTACGTAGTCCCTCGGCGGCCTCCAGGCCCAGCAGGCCGCCGCCGATCACCACCGCGCGGCCGCCGCGCTCGGCGGCGCGGGTCAGGGCGGCGGCGTCGTCCAGATCGCGGAAGGCGTGCACGCCGTCGAGTTCGAGGCCGTCGACCGGCGGCAGGGCGGGGGTGGAGCCGGTGGCCAGCACCAGGCGGTCGTAGGCGATCTCGCGGCCGCCGACGGTGGTCAGGCGGCGGGCGGCGCGATCGATGCGCTCGACCCGTTCGCCGAGTACCAGCTCGACGCCGCGCTCGGCGTACCAGTCGGCGTCGCGCAGGGTCAGCGCCTCGCGTTCCATCTCGCCGGCCAGCAGCGGCGACAGCAGGATGCGGTTGTAGGCGGGGCAGGCCTCCGCGCCGATCAGGGTGATGCGGCGCGGCGCGCCCTCGCGCTGGACCAGCGCCTCGACCAGTCGCTGGCCGGCCATGCCGTTGCCGACGATCACCAGGTGATCGACGGGCGCCGCGGGCGATGGCATGGGGCCATCGGGCAAGGCGGTGGCTGTCGGGTCATCGGGACTCATCTCGGATTCCCTCCATAAACGCAGAAGACGCCTCGACGCTCCCCGGCATTGGGGAGCGTGGAGACGTCTTCGTCTGGACTTCGAGGTGCGATCGCCGTTGACCGCCGAAGGGCCGGGCCCTCCGTTCTGGCCTGTTCCTATCAAGGTTCGGGCCAGGACAGGGTGAAAGTCAGAAAACTCAGAGAGTTAAATAATCATCGCCGGGCGATGACCGCCGCCGGGGCGGCCCCTGACGGCGCCGTCATGCACGCTCCTGGTGCGTCGCGGCATCGAAATGCACGGGGCTGTAGCAGGCCTCGACCACGCCGCGCCGGAGGGGGACGTCGAGCTGGCGGGTCAGGTGGTCCACGACCCTTGCCATCTCGCCGACCTCCGGGCGCAGCCCGGTGAGGCGCTGTGCCACCGGCGGCTCGCCCAGCGGCAGCGTCGGCAGATGCTCCAGGGCGCGATCCAGATAGGGTGGCAGGGCCAGCCAGTCCCGGGCCTGGCGACGGTGCTCGGGCGCCTCGGCCAGCCAGCCGGCGGCGGCGACCAGGGCCCGGATCATGGCCGCGAGGGTGGCGGGGTGGCGCCCGGCCCAGTCGCGGGTCACGCCGAGCATCTTCTCGGGATGGTCGGGCCACAGCTGGGCGCCGGTGGCGACGACATGCCCGCCGCCGCGCTGGGCGGCCTGGCTGCCCCAGGGCTCGCCGACGCAGAAGCCGTCGATGCGCCCCTGCTCGAGGGCCTCGACCATGCGCGACGGCGGCAGGGCGACCAGCTCGACGTCGCGATTGGGGTCGAGGCCGCCCAGGGTCAGCCAGTCGCGCAGCTGGTAGTGGTGGCCGGAGAAGGGGTGGACCATGGCCAGCCGCGGACGTGGCGCGCCGCGCCGGCGCAGCCGCTCGGCGAAGTCGCGGGCGTTGACGGCCGGGTCCCGGCCGCCGGGCGAGCCGTCGAGGGGCGTCGCCATGCCTTCCGCCCAGTAGGACGACAGCACCAGGGTATTGCCGTTGCGGCCGAGCACCAGCGGCGCCAGGACGTCGCAGGGCGGCCCGGAGGCGCCGAGGCTCATGGCCAGCGGCAGCGGGGCCAGCAGCTGGGCGCCGTCGAGCATGCCGGCGGCCAGCTTGTCGCGCAGGGTCGACCAGGCGCTCTCCCGCGACAGCGTGACGTCGAGCCCCTCGGCGGCGAAGAAGCCGCCTTCCCGGGCGACGATCGGCAGGGCGGCGTCCAGCAGCGGGACGATGCCCAGGGTCAGTCGGGGACGCTCGGGGGCATGGGGCATGCTCATAGGCCTTTCTCCAGTCCTTCGAGGATATCGATCACGTTGCCGGCCACCTCGCCGATGCGCTGGCCGCGGTCCATGGCCAGCTTGCGCAGCGTCTGGTAGGCCTGGGGCTCGTCGCAGTCCTGGTGCTTCATCAGCATGCCCTTGGCCTTCTCGATGCGCTTGCGGTCGGCGAGCTGGGTGCGGGTGCGGTCGAGCTCCTGGCGCATCGACTGGAAGGCGTCGAAGCGGGCCACGGCGACCTCGAGGATCGCCCGGACCCGGGTCGGCACCAGGCCGTCGACCACGTAGGCGCTGACGCCGGCCTTGAGGGCGGCCTGCATGGAGTCGGGATCGTGCTGGTCGGCGAAGAACACCACCGGCCGCGGGTTCTCCCGGTGCAGCTGCGACATGCTGTCGAGGGTGTCGCGGTCGGGGGATTCCATGTCGATGATGACCACGTCGGGCGCGTGGCGCTCGACCATGTCGTTGAGGCTGGCCGGGCTCTGCAGGTGGCAGATCACTTCGTGCCCCTCCTGGCCGAGGGCCTCCTCGACCATGGCGGCGCGCACGCTCTCGTCGTCGACCAGCAGGATTCGCAAGGGCTGGGGCATGGCATAGGGCTCGTGATGGGGAAACGGTCAGGCCCAGTTCATGCAAGAGCCATTCCAGCCGCATCGGCGCCGAGCGACGGTGGTGCATCGGTCGCCGACGCCGTCCTTTTGCACCACGAAGAGGCGGAGCGGGGCGGAAAATGCCGCCGGCTGGTGCAGGCGAGATCGCCGAGACGGCCGCGATGGCTTGAGTGCCGACGCTTTCCTTCCGCCTGGCATGCCGTTTGCTTTTCTCATGGAAAGACATTCCCGAGTCGCCACGGCGGCGACTCACGGCAACGACGCCCACCCCCGTGCCCACCCGGCATGGCGGTGGGCGTCGTCGTGTCGGGACCATGATCGAGGAGAGCAGCATGCAACAGGCGCGCACCACCTGCCCCTACTGCGGCGTCGGCTGCGGCGTGACGGCCGACATCGAGGACGGGCGCATCACCGGCGTGGAGGGTGACGGCGACCACCCGGCCAACTACGGGCGGCTGTGCGTCAAGGGCTCGGCGCTGGCCGAGACCCTGGGCGATCACGGCCGCCTGACCCGGCCCCGGGTCGACGGCGTCGAGGTCGACTGGGACACCGCCCTCGAGGCGGTGGCCGGCCGCCTCCAGGCCACCCGCGAGCGCGCCGGCGATCACGCCGTGGCGGCCTACCTGTCCGGCCAGCTGCTGACCGAGGACTATTACGTCGCCAACAAGCTGTTCAAGGGCTTTCTCGGCACGCCGCACCTGGATACCAACTCGCGGCTGTGCATGGCCTCGGCGGTGGCCGCCTACAAGCGCTCGCTGGGCGCCGACGCCGTGCCGTGCTGCTACGAGGACCTGGAGGAGGCCGAGCTGGTGGTGCTGGTGGGGTCCAACCTGGCCTGGAACCATCCGGTGCTCTATCAGCGCCTGCGCACCGCCAAGAGTCGCAATCCGCTGATGCGAGTGGTGGTGATCGACCCGCGGATCACCGACAGCTGCGAGATCGCCGATTTGTACCTGGGGCTCAGGCCCGGCAGCGACGCCCGGCTGTTCACCGGCCTGCTGGCCTGGATGGCCGACAAGGGCCGGCTCGACGACGTCTATCTGGGCAAGCATACCGACGGGCTCGACGCGGCCCTGGCCGCGGCCCGCGAGGACGACGTGTCCATCGCGGCCATTGCCGCCGACTGCGACGTCGACGCCGAGCGGCTGGAGACCTTCTTCTACTGGTTCGCCAGCCAGCTGCACGTGGTGACCCTCTACTCCCAGGGCATCAACCAGTCGTCCAGCGGCACCGACAAGTGCCAGGCGATCATCAACTGCCACCTGGCCGGCGGCAAGATCGGCCTGCCCGGCGCCGGGCCGTTCTCGATCACCGGCCAGCCCAACGCCATGGGCGGCCGCGAGGTGGGCGGGTTGGCCAACCAGCTCGCCGCCCACATGGACTACGACTCCCCCGGCGCGCGCGACCGCGTGACGCGCTTCTGGGCCACCGACCACCTGACGCCGACCCTGCCCGAGGCGCCGGGGCACAAGGCGGTGGCGCTGTTCGAGGCCATCGAGCGCGGCGAGATCCAGGCGCTGTGGGTGATGGCCACCAATCCCGCGGTCAGCCTGCCCGACGCCAATCGGGTGCGGGCGGCGCTCGAGACGTGCCCGCTGGTGATCGTCTCCGAATGCATGGCCGACACCGATCTGCTGCCCTACGCCGATATCGTGCTGCCGGCCTCGTCGTGGTCGGAGAAGGACGGCACCGTGACCAACTCCGAGCGGCGGATCTCGCGTCAGCGCGGGATGCTGCCGCCGCCGGGCGAGGCGCGACACGACTGGTGGATCGTCTGCGAGGCGGCGCGCCGGCTGGGTTTCGGCGAGGCCTTCGACTACGGCCATCCCGGCGAGATCTTCGCCGAGCACGCCCGGCTCTCCGGCTTCGAGAACGCCTCCGGGCAGCCGGGCCACGAGGCGCGGCCGTTCGACATCTCGGCGCTGGCGGGGCTCGACCGCGCCGGCTACGACGCCCTGGCGCCGATCCAGTGGCCGGTGACCGCCGAGGCCCCGCGCGGCACCGCGCGGCTGTTCGAGGACGGTCGCTTCGCCACCGCGGACGGCCGGGCCCGGCTGCTGCCGGTGCGTCCGCGCGGCCCCGAACAGGCGCTCAGCGCCGCGCGTCCGCTGCGCCTCAACACCGGCCGGGTGCGCGACCAGTGGCACACCATGACCCGCACCGCCCGGGCGCCGCGGCTGATGAATCACCGCGCCGAGCCCTTCATCGAGATCACCCCCGAGGACGCCGCCGCCTTCGGCGTCGGCGACCAGCAGCTGGCGCGGCTGACCGGCGCCGGCGGCGAGTACCGCGCCCGGGTGCGGCTGACCAAGGGCCAGCGCCGCGGCGAGGCCTTCGTGCCGATGCACTGGACCGACCGCTTCACCGGCGCGGCGCGCACCGGCGGCCTGCTCGCCGCCCATCTCGACCCGATCTCCGGCCAGCCCGAAGCCAAGCACGGCGCGGTGAGCCTGGCGCCGCTGGCGGTGGGCTGGGAGGCGACCTTGCTGATCGCCCCCGGCGAAGCCGGCGACTTCGCCGGCCGCGACGACGGCGCCTACTGGGCGCGCATCCCGCTGGCCCACTGCCAGCGCTGGCAGCTCGCCGGCGGCGAGACGGACGATGCGCCGCGCGACTGGCTGGCCTGGGTGCGGCAGTGGCTGCCCACGGCGCCGAGCCTGTGGAGCGACGACCCGGCCGGCGGTCGGCTGCGCGCCGCGGGGCTCGAGAACGGCCGGCTGCGCTGGTGGCTGATGGTGGCGCCGCCCGCCGAGCTGCCGGGGCTTTCCTGGCTCGATGCGCGCTTCGCCGAGGCGACGCTCGAGGGCGACGTGCGTCGCCGGCTGCTGGCCGGCTGCGACGCCGGCGAGGCCGATGCCGGCCCGCTGGTGTGCAGCTGCCATCAGGTGGGACAGACGACCATCGTCGAGGCCATCCGCGCCGGCGACGCCAGCGTCGAGGCGCTGGGCGCACGGCTCGCCTGCGGCACCCAGTGCGGCAGCTGCATTCCCGAGCTCAAGTCGCTGGTCGAGGAGCATGCTCCGGACACCGTCGACGCCGGCGCCGATGCCCAGGCGCTCGATTCCACGACACAAGAGGAGAGTGGCCATGCGCGCTCCGAGCCAGCCAAGATCCCCGTTCGCGTCGCCTGATGCCCTGCGCCGCGCTTTCTCTGCCTTGGCCCGGCTGGGCTCGGCCAGGCTGGGCCTGGGCCTGGGCCTGTCGCCGCGAGGGAGGGCCGGTCGCGTCGGCGAAGCGGACGATGATGCCGCGCGGGTCTCGCGGCGCGGCGAGTGTCGCCCCGGGCGGGTCCATCTGGTCGGCGCCGGCAGCGGCGACGTCGAGCTGCTGACGCTGAAGGCCGCGCGGCTGCTGGCCCAGGCCGATGCCGTGGTCTATGACCGGCTGGTCGGCGAGGAGGTGCTGGCGCTGATCCCCGCCGGCCGCGAGCGCTACTACGTCGGCAAGGCCAGCGGCCACCACAGCGTGCCCCAGGACGAGATCGGCGCGCTGCTGGTGACGCTGGCGAGGCAGGGCAAGTCGGTGGTGCGTCTCAAGGGCGGCGACCCCGGCGTGTTCGGCCGCATGGGCGAGGAGCTCGCGGCCCTGGCCGAGGCCGACGTCCCGGCGGAGATCGTGCCCGGCATCACCGCCGCCTCGGCGGCCTGCGCCTCGATGGGCATTCCGCTCACCGACCGCGCCCACGCCCAGCAGCTGCGCTTCGTCACCGCGCAGCTGTGCCGCGAGGGCGGCGCGCCGGATTGGCAGGCGCTGGCCCGCCGCGACGAGACCCTGGTGTTCTACATGGGGCTGGCCAAGGTCGAGGCGATCTGTGCCGAGCTTCGTGGCGCCGGTCTGCCCGACGACTGGCCGATCATGCTGGTGGCCAACGCCAGCCTGCCCGAGCAGGCCGCCTTGACCGGCACCCTGGCGGACATGCCGGCGCGCCTCGCCGAGACGCCGCTGCCGTCGCCGTGCCTGATCGTGGTGGGCAGCGTGGTGCGCATGGTCGAGGCGACGCCGGCCGGGGCCGTGACGGCAAGACCCGAGGCGTTCGTCTCCTAGATCACGGTGCGTCATCTTACTGTCACCCTCGTCACGCATGCTCCCCTGGCTGACTGATGCCGGCAGCGGCGCCCGGGAAGGCGCCGACATGCCGGCCGCATAACGACGTCTGACCGTGAGGAGACCAGGATGAGCAAGGAAATCGAAGACCATCGCCTGTTGAACCGCAGTGCCAACGAGCCGTTCTCCTCGGTGCTGGAAAAGCATGTTTCGCGCCGTCGCGTGATGCAGGGCGGACTCGGCATGGCCGCCATGGCGATGCTGGGCGGCTTCGGCCTGAGCGGCCTGTCCGGGCGTGCCGAGGCCGCGGGCGCCGAGAAGACGCCGCTGTCGCTGGCCTTCGATGCCATTCGCGGCTCGCGCACCGATGCTGTGGTCGTGCCGGACGGCTACACCGCTCAGGTGCTGATTCCCTGGGGCACGCCGCTCAACGGCCAGGCGCCGGACTGGCGCGAGGATCTCGCCTTCACGCCGGAGATCCAGGCCAACAGCGTCGGCATGCACCACGACGGCATGCACAACTTCGCCCTGGACGAGTCGTCCGCCTCGCGCCGCTTCGTGCTGGCGATGAACAACGAGTACATCGACCAGGCGGCCCTCTGGGCGCCCAAGGGCGGGGCCACCAACGCCGAGGAGGGCAAGCGCCCGGCCGACGAGGTGCGCACCGAGATCAACGCCCACGGCGTGACCCTGGTCGAGCTCGAGAAGGGCGACGGCGGTCGCTGGCGGCACGTGGCGGATTCCGCCTACAACCGTCGCTACACCAGCGCCACCGAGATGGCGCTGAGCGGCCCGGTGGCCGGCAGCGACTACGTCAGGACCCGGTACTCGCCGGACGGCACCCTGACCCGCGGCACCAACAACAACTGCGCCAACGGCTATACCCCCTGGGGCACCTACCTGACCTGCGAGGAGAACTGGCCGGGCTATTTCGTCAAGAATGCCGAGCGCCAGCGCGACGACCAGCGCCTCGGGGTCTCCGAGGGCCGCGGCCGCTACGGCTGGGAAACCGCCGCCGGCGATGCCAGCGAGCGCAACGACGAGTTCGCCCGCTTCAACGCCACCCCGACGGGCGCCTCGGCCGTCGACGACTATCGCAACGAGCCGCGCACCTTCGGCTATATCGTCGAGATCGACCCCTACACCGGCGAGCGCGCCGTCAAGCGCACCGCCCTGGGCCGCTTCCGCCACGAGGGCTGCTGGCCGGGCAAGCTGGTGGCCGGCGAGCCGGTGGTGTTCTATTCCGGTCACGACGCGCGCAACGAGTACATCTACAAGTTCGTCTCCGAGGCCCTCTGGGACCCGGCGGACGCCAACCGCCCCGGGGCCAGCTATGACCGCCTGGCCCTCGGTGCCAAGTACATGGACGCCGGCACCCTCTACGTGGCGCGCTTCGAGGCCGATGGCCGTGGCGAGTGGCTGCCGCTGACCCCGGGCGCCGAGACCCGCGACGGTCGCACCCTGGCCGAGGCCCTGGGCCTGGCCGCGGACGATCAGGCCGGTGTGATCATTCACACCTGCGATGCCGCCGACCTGATGGGCGCCACGCCCATGGACCGCCCGGAGTGGGGCGCCGTGGACCCGGCCACCGGCGAGGTCTACATGACCCTGACCAACAACTCCCAGCGCACCGAGGAAGGCACCGCCGCGACCTACACCAACGACGGCGGCGATATCCAGGAAGCGGGCGTGGGCTACGCCACGGCGCCGACCAATGCCGCCAACCCGCGGGCCGAGAACGAGGGCGGCCAGGTGATTCGCTGGCGCGAGGACGCCGGCTCGACGCGCTTCGACTGGGAGGTGTTCGTGTTCGGTGCGGCGGTCGGCGATGCCGAGAACGTCTCCGGCCTGACCGAGCTCAACCAGTTCGCCAGCCCCGACGGCCTGCACTACGATGACCGCGGCGACGGCCAGGGCATCCTGTGGATACAGACCGACAACGGCTACGCGGGCGTGACGGAGTACACCAACGACCAGCTGCTGGCGGTGGTGCCCCAGAACGTCAGCCGGGCCGAGGGCGATGCCTCGGTGGTCGGCGGCGGCAACCAGGCCCAGCTCAAGCGTTTCGCCGTCGGCCCCAACGGCTGCGAGGTGACCGGCATCTGCCTCACGCCGGACAAGACCGCGATGTTCATCAACATCCAGCACCCGGGCAACTGGCCGGCCGGCGACGACGCCACCGTCGAGACCCGGGGCAGCGTGCGCGCGCGGGCCTCCACGGTGGTGATCCAGCGCGAGGATGGCGGCATCATCGGCGTCTGATCGCGCCGGCCCCGGCGTGCCCCTTTCCCTGCCCCGATGCGAAGCGCCCCCGGCCAATGCCGGGGGCGCTTCGTTTCGTCGGGCTGGCGGCGGGGCTGAGCCGAGCCGAGGCGGGGCCTCAGTCGTCGCTCCGCTGGAAGGCCTCGAACACCTCCCGGCCGGTCAGGTTGCGGGTGTCGTTGGCGAAGGCATACCAGGGCGGCTTCTCGTCGATGAAGATCTGGCTGTCGAAGGTCCAGGCCTGGCCCACGTCGACCAGCCCCGCCGGCACCGCGTAGTGCTCGCCGGTCTTGAGGCGATAGAACAGATGCGTGCCGCAGTGGCGGCAGAAGGCGCGTTCGGCCCAGTCCGAGGAGGCGAAGACGCTGACGCTGTCCTCGCCCTCGAGACGGACGCTCGAGACCGATTCCAGCGCCAGCAGCGGCCCACCGCCCCAGGTGCGACACATCTGGCAGTGACAGGCGCCGATGTTCTGGCGCGAGGCCTGCACCTCGAGGGCCACGGCGCCGCACAGGCAGCGGCCGGTCAGGGTCATGGCGTCGTGCATGGCATGCCTCCTCGGGCCGGCTCAGCCCTTGAGATGGGCCAGGATGGCGTCGGCGCTGCTGGCCTCGATCACGCCCTTCTGGGTATCGACCCCCAGATATTCCACCACGCCGTCGTTGGCGACCAGCGCGAAGCGCTTGCTGCGGGTGCCCATGCCGCCGCCGCTGGCGTCCATGTCGAGGCCCAGGGCGCGGGTGAACTCGGCGTTGCCGTCGGCCAGCATGGTCATCGCCTGGGCGTTCTGGTCCTTCTGCCAGGCATCCATCACGAAGGCGTCGTTGACCGCCATGCAGGCGATGGCGTCGGCGCCGGCGGCGAGGATGTCATCGGCGTGCACCACGAAGCCGGGCATGTGGGTGTTGGAGCAGCCCGGGGTGAAGGCGCCGGGCACGGCGAACAGCACGACCCTGCGGCCGGCGAAGAAGTCGCCGATGGCGAGATCCTCGGGGCCCTTGGGGCCGTTGGTCTTGATCGTGACGTCGGGGAGGCGGTCACCGGTGGCGATCGTCATGGGGAAGCTCCTTTTCGGTGGGATGGGGGCGGGCATGCCGCGCGCGATACGGGGGCGGCCGTCATGCCCGGCCGTTCAGGGTCACGCGGATGCCGCCGTCATGCAATGCCTCGCGAGGGAGGCGCTCGTCCCAGCGTGGCCCCAAGCGGGGCGCTCTGCAAACCTTCTTCGGCTCTTCTGCCACGCCAGGTCGGCGCAGACGACGGCGCCCCCGCCGCGGAACGACGGGGGCGCCGGTGGCGTGGGGCGGGAATCAGCGCAGCGACAGCGCGCCTTCGCCCGCGTCGCCGGCCGCCTCGTGGTAGGCGGCTTGTTCCTCGGCCTCGACCTCGGGGGAGAAGCGCACCACCAGGGCACACAGCGAGGCGATGATGACCGCGATGCCGAGATAGAACAGCCCCTGCTGGTAGGAGAGCGACTCGGAGCGGAACAGGAAGCCGGCGGCCACGGCACCGGCGTTGCCGCCGGCGCCGACGATGCCGGCCACCGCGCCCAGCGCCTTCTTGTTGATGAAGGGCACCACGCCGAAGGTCGCGCCCTCGGCCATCTGCACGAACAGGCTGAACACCAGCATGATGCCGATGGCGAGCGCCAGCACCTGCATCTGCGAGAAGAACATCAGCGCCACGCCTTCGCACAGCATGGCGATGAACAGCCAGCGGACCCGGCCCTTGAGGCCGCCCTGGCGGGCGAACAGGTCGGAGAAGATGCCGCCCAGGGTGCGCGCGAAGAGATTCATCAGCCCGAACAGGCCGGCGATCATGCCGGCGGTGGCCAGGCTCAGATCGAAGTTGTCGAAGTAGTAGATGGCGGCGATGTTGTTGATGGTCAGCTCGACCCCGAAGCAGGCGGCGTAGACCACGAACAGGGCCCACACGCGCACGTCCCTGGCGGCGGCCTTGAAGCTGGCGCCCATGCCGTGCTCGCCGCTGGCCGGCGGCAGCTCGCCGCGCTCGCGCAGCTCATCGAAGTCGCCGTCCGGCGCGTCCTGGGTGAAGCGATAGTAGGCGATGCCGGTGAGCAGCATCACCACGCCCGGCACCACCATGGCCAGGCGCCAGCCGACGGCCTCGCTGACGCCGAGCATCAGAATGCCGGAGAACACCAGCGGCATCACGATCTGGGTGGTGCCGCCGCCGAGGTTGCCCCAGCCGGCGGAGGTGGCGTTGGCGGTGCCGACCACGTTGGGCGCGAACATCACCGAGGTGTGGTACTGGGTGATCACGAAGGAGGCGCCGACGGCGCCGATGGCCAGGCGAGCCAGCAGGAAGGTCTCGAAGCTGTCGGCCAGGCCGATGGACATCACCGGCAGCGAGCCCAGGCACAGCAGCCAGGTGTAGGCGCGGCGCGGGCCGATGCGGTCGCACAGCACGCCGATGGCCAGCCGCACGATCACGGTGATGGCGACCGAGGCGATGATGGTGTTGCCGATCTGGGTCTTGGTCAGGCCGAGGTCGTCGCGCACCACCGCCATCAGCGGGGCGATGCCGAACCAGCCGAAGAAGCAGAGGTGGAAGGCGAACCACGAGAAGTGGAAGGCGCGCATCTGCGGCATCTTCCAGTTGAGCAGACGGATCCTGCTGGCCTTGTTGCGGATTTCCATGGGGGTACCTCGTCGAATGACGTTCGAACACGCGATCTCTTGGGCCTTCGCCGTTGAAGGTCGGGTCCGACGCACTCGTACCCCGAGGGGCCTGGTCCACGTCTGGCGCTCACTGTCGATGCTCATGCATACGCATTGCCATGACGCGGGGAAATCCGCTTTTTCAGCGTGTTAGATATCTGGCGAGAGGAGGGCGGGCGCCGAGGACGGCGCGGGATGGCGCATGACCGTGCCCGTCTGGTCCGGTCATGCGCCGATATGGTGCCTGTGGCGGCGAGACGTGGGCGGGGAAAGGGGGAAAGCGTTCAGCGCGTCACGGCGGCCAGCCGGCGGTCGTCGCGGGGGCAGCGCAGGAAGGCCGAGTCGGCCAGCCACTCGGGATCGGGGTAGTAGGTGAAGAGATACTGGCTTTCCTTGAGGCTGTCGATCAGCGGCACCGCGATCTCCTCGCGGACCGCCGGGCAGCCGTGACTGCGCCCCAGCCTGCCGGTGCGCTCGATGAAGGACTCGCTGACGTAGTCGGCGCCGTGCATGACGATGGCGCGCTGGAAGGCCTTGTCGTTGACGCCGGGCTCGAGGCCCTCCAGGCGCAGCGAGTAGCCGTTGCTGCCCTCGTAGCTGTTGAGGGTGCGGAACAGGCCGATGCTCGACTGGTGGCTGTTCGGCACGTTGGAGAACTCGCTGGCCAGGGCATCGCCGGAGCCCTGGCCGTGGGAGACCAGTTCGCGGAACATCAGCCGGTCGTGGACCAGGTCGAACACCCACAGCCGCTGCTCGGTGGAGGGCAGCGAGAAGTCGATCACCGCCAGCCGCTCGGCGCCGGGATCGGCGCAGGAGAGGGCCTGGGCCGCCAGGCGCAGGACCTGCGGGTCGGCGGTGGGAGCGAGGTCCGTCAGGCGGTTCGAAAGCGGGGAGGGCGGCGCGAGCGGCGTCACCGCCCGGGCGAGGAAGTCCCGCGCCGAGGCGGGCATGGCCAGCAGCAGGGTGGCGGCCAGCAGCGGAGCCATCAGGCTCCTTGAGCGCGGCAAGGACATACGGCGTCTCATGTGGTGAGGTGGGGTGGTCATCTGTCGGTGCTCGGGGCCTCGCGTGTCGGTCATGGCCGGGCGCCATGTCGCCGGTTTGTCGTATTATGAACAAGGCGGTCAGGAAGACCAGTCTCATCAGTCGAATGCCAGGAGGCCACATCATGCGAGTCGCGAACGTCCTACCCCGAGAGCTGCGGCGCAGCGGCATGGTCTTGCTGCTGGCCTGCTGGCCGGCCGCGGCGAGTGCCGAGGCCCCGGCCGCTCCTGTCGATGGGGGCGAGCCGGCCGCGGTGGCCGCCCCGTCCCCGCTGGGCGAGCGCCTCGAGGCGGCCTCGCCGCGACTGGCGCGCTTCTACGCGCTGCAGGGCGGCGCGCCAGTCTGGCAAGATCGCGCGGCGGTGACCACCCTGATCGCGCTGCTCGAGGCCCTCGAGGACGACGGGCTCGATCCCGGCGACTATCGCCCCGAGCGGCTGGCGCGGGAGGCCGAGACCGCGCTCGCTCCGGCGGCGTCGGAGGCCGCCCGGGCGCGCTTCGACCTGGACGCCAGCCGCGCCCTGCTGGACGCCCTGACCCAGCTGCAGCGCGGGCGCCTCGATCCTCGCGACGTCTACCCCGACTGGGAGATTCCGGTGGCCCCGCCGCGCCTGGATCTGGTCGGCATCGTGCGGGCCCTCCAGGCCGGTGACGCGGAGGGGGCGCTGGCCCTGGCGCGCCCCGAGGGCGAGACCTACGCCGGGCTGCGCCAGGCGCTGATGCGCTATCGCCATATCGCCCGCCTGGGCGGCTGGCCGACCCTGCCGGCGCGCCAGACGCCGCTGCGGCCCGGCGACGTCGACGAGGACGTGGCGCTGCTGCGCCGCCGCCTGGCGATGATCGGCGAGCTCGAGGTGATGGCCGCCGACGTGACGCACTATCTCCCGAGCCTTCCCGACATCGCCCTCGAGGCGCCGGCCCAGAACCGCTTCGATGACACCCTGGCGGCCGCGGTGAGGCGTTTCCAGCGCCGGCACATGCTGGCCGAGGACGGCGTGATCGGCCCGCGCACCCGGGCGGCGCTCAACGTGCCGGCCCGGGTGCGCATCGAGACCCTGCGCGCCAATCTGGAGCGGGCCCGCTGGCTCTCCGGCGAGCGCCCCGAGTGGCGGCTGGAGGTCGACCTGGCCGGCCAGCGGCTCGACTATCATCGCCCGAACGGCGAGCGCTGGGGCGCGCGGGTCATCGTCGGCCAGCCCGACCGCGCCTCGCCGGTGCTGCGCTCCGAGATCACCTATCTGACCCTGAACCCCACCTGGACGGTGCCGCCGACCATCATGCGCGAGGACGTGCTGCCCCGGGTGCGGCGCGACCTCGGCTACCTGAGCGAGCACGACATGGAGGCGATCGATCCGCAGGGCCGCCGTCTGGACCCCGAGGCCGTCGACTGGCAGCAGCCGGGCGCGGTGATGCTGCGCCAGCGCGCCGGCCCGCGCAATCCGCTCGGCCGGCTGGTGCTGCGCTTCCCCAACGACCATCTGGTCTACCTGCACGATACCCCGGCCCGGGGGCTCTTCCGGCGCCCGCAACGGGCGCTGAGCTCCGGCTGCATCCGCGTGGAGAACGTCGCCGAGCTGACCCGGCTGCTGATCGACGACAGCGGCTCGCGCATCGCCCTGGAGCGCCGGCTGGCCGGCGGCGCGACCGACAACGTCTCGCTGGCCAGGCCGGTGCCGCTGGCGCTGCACTACTGGACCGCCGAGGGCGAGGCGGGCGGCCTGGCCAGCTTCCGGCCGGACGTCTACGACCGCGACCCGGCGCTGATGGCCGCCTTGTCAGTAGCGTCTGCAGAGAAGGGAGAAAATGACATGGCAGGGCTCTGATATCGCTCAGCGGTCAGCGGTCAGCGGCAGAGCGGCGGAGAATCTCGCAGAAACCACTGATTGGCTCGCCATGGAAGGTGTCCTTGCGGGTCAGAATCCCGAATGGCGTCAGGGCGCGTCCCAACGAGAGCGGGAGAGTGGTGATCAGGCCGGCATCGAGATGATCACGCAACACGGTTTCGGACATCACCATCAGGCAGTCGCTCTGCTGGACCAGCTGCAAGGCGGCGAAGATCGAGCCGCATTCGATGATGTCTCGAGGGGAGACCAGTCCCGCCGTCTCGAACTCCTTTTCCAATGCTTGGCGTGCCGGTGTGGCCATGGGTTGCAGCAGCCATGGCCACTCTTCGAGCAGCTGTGACAGTGGTGGCAGCGACTCGTGACGACACAGAGGGTGGTCGCGACGCACCGCCGTGACCAGTGTCTCGTCGCCCAGCGGCTCGAAATCGAAATGCTGTTGCTGCAGGGAAGTGGCATAGCGAGCGATGGCGATATCGATCTTGCCTTGCTCGAGCAGTTCGACCAACTGGTCGCTGGTTTCACCCATCAGGCGAATCTGCAGCATCGGACGTTCACGCTTCATCTGGATCACGGCCTGTGCCACGAGATCCGGGGCGGCCCCCATGATCGTGCCTATGGTCAATTGGCCTCTGCCACCAAGCTGATAACGCTGTATTTCCTCGGCGCAACGGTCGAGGCGAGTCAGGGCGTTATCCGCGAATTCGATCAGCATTTCGCCCACCGCGGTGGGTGTCATTCCTCTGGCGGTGCGCTCGAATAGCCGACTGCCGAAGACCTTTTCTATCTCGCTCAGCATGCGCGTGGCTGCCGGCTGTGACATGTGCATGGCCGCCGACGTCTGATGAAGGTTGCGCAGCCGCCCCAGCGTGGCCACCAGCAGCAGGTGCTTGTATCTCAGGCGGCTCAGCAGTGCCTGATAGCCCTCCATGGCGTGTCCTCTCTGATACCTGAAAATTATGACGTGTTGCCAAGTGGTCTGGTTACGACATTAGTCGAATTATCGGAAAAACAGAGCGTCATCGAGACCGGCGCGAGCCAGCTTATCACGTGGGTTTTGGCTTTCTGATAACCAAAAGGTATCACTTGGCGGGGGATTCTCATTGGTCGGTCTTGCTTCACGTGGGTAGAACTTTTCCCAGAAGCAAATCGCGTTCAATGCCAGAGAGGGGAGTCCATGAGCGAGGTCACCATCAAGCAGGTCCGTGCCTTTACCGTTCGCGGTGGGGGAGCGGACTACCACGATCAGGCCGAGGGCCACTGGATCGATTCGCAGATCGCCACGCCGATGAGCAAGTATCCGGAGTACCGGATGAATCGCCGCAGCTTCGGGCTCAATGTGCTCGGCACCCTGGTGGTGGAGCTGGAGGCCAGTGACGGGACCATCGGCTTCGCGGTGACCACTGGCGGCGAGATCGGGGCCTGGATCGTCGAGAAGCATCTGGCTCGTTTCATCGAGGGGCAGCGCGTTACCGACATCGAGAAGATCTGGGACCAGATGTTCAATGCCACGCTGTTCTACGGCCGTAAGGGCGTGGTGATCAACACCATCTCCTGCGTCGACCTGGCGTTGTGGGACCTGTTAGGCAAGGTGCGCGGCGTGCCGGTGCATCAGCTGTTGGGCGGACCGGTGCGTGACGAGCTGACCTTCTACGCGACCGGCGCGCGGCCCGATCTGGCCAAGGACATGGGCTTCATCGGCGGCAAGATGCCGCTGGTTCATGGCCCTGCCGAGGGCGAGGAAGGTCTGCGTCGTAACCTCGAGCATCTGGCCGAGATGCGCAGCGCCGTGGGCGACGACTTCTGGCTGATGTACGACTGCTGGATGAGCCTCGATCTCAACTACGCCACCCGCCTGGCACAGGGTGCTCAGGAGTACGGGCTGAAGTGGATCGAGGAGGCGCTGCCGCCCGATGACTACTGGGGCTATGCCCAGCTCAAGCGCGACGTGCCCAAGGGCATGCTGGTCAACACCGGCGAGCATGAGGCGACGCGCTGGGGCTTCCGCCTGCTGATGGAGATGGACTGTTGCGACGTCATCCAGCCTGACGTCGGCTGGTGCGGCGGCATCACCGAGCTGATCAAGATCTCGGCGCTGGCCGATGCCCACAACAAGCTTGTCGTTCCGCACGGATCCTCGGTCTACAGCTACCACTTCGTCATTACTCGCCACAACAGCCCCTTCGCTGAGTTCCTGATGATGGCGCCCAAGGCGGATGAGGTGGTGCCGATGTTCAACCCGCTGCTGCTCGACGAGCCGGTGCCGGAAAACGGTCGCATGGCGGCATCGAAGCTGGACAAGTCCGGCTTTGGGGTGCGCCTGAATCCCGAGTGCGAGCTGGCACGCCCCTATACCCATTGAGTCGACACGCCAACGACCAGTCAAGGAGGGGAGCATGCCGATTCGCGCCTTTCGCATGACACTGCATCCCGGCCAGGAAGCCGAGTATCGGCGTCGCCATGATGCCCTCTGGCCGGAACTCGCCGCGGCGCTGAGCGAGGCCGGCATCGAGGACTATCGCATCTTCCTCGACGGCGAGACGCGGCATCTGTTCGCCATCATGGTGCTGCACGAGGAACACCGGGTCGACGCGCTGCCCGACCTGCCGGTGATGCGCCGCTGGTGGGACTACATGGCCGACATCATGGACACTCGTGAGGACAATGCCCCCGTCAGCGTCCCGCTTGACGAGGTATTTGCGTTCCGACCCGGAGACCAATGATGCAAGTGATCGACCCCCATGTGCATTTCTGGGACCTCGGCCAGGGTAATCAGCCCTGGCTCGAGCACCCGTCCCCCAACCTGCTCGGCGACTACTCGCCCATGGCCCGAGACTACGGTCCGCGGGATCTGCTGGCCGACGTCGGCGACATCGAGCTGATGGGAGCGGTGCACGTCGAGGCCGATGCCGTCGACCCGCTGGCTGAGACGCGCTGGCTGGCCGGGCTGGTCGAAGAGGGAGGCAAGCCGGTGCTGCCCACCGCCCTGGTGGTGGGGGCCGACCTGTCGCGGCCGGAGGCCGGCGAGTTGCTCGCGGCTCAGTGCGCGATTTCCGACCGGGTACGCGGCGTGCGCCAGATCCTCAACGTTCATGCCGACCCGCTGTACGACTATGTCGGGCGCCACTACATGGCCGAGCCGTCCTGGTGCGAGAACTTCCGTCTGCTGGCGCGTCACGAGCTGTCGTTTGACCTGCAGCTCTATCCGTCGCAGATGCCACAGGCGGCGCGCCTTGCCGAGACGCATCCCGATATCCCGCTGGTGGTCAACCATGCCGGCATGTACGTGGACCGCCACGGCGTGACCGGCTGGCGCGAATGGCGCGATGGCCTGCGCCAGTTGGCCGCGCGTGACAACGTCAGGCTCAAGCTCAGCGGCTTCGGCATGCTCGATCATCACTGGACGATAGGCAGCATCCGCCCGCTGATCCTCGAGGCGCTCGATGCCTTCGGGGTCGAGCGCTGCATGTTCGCCTCCAACTTCCCGGTGGATGGCCTCTATGCCCGGTATCCGGCGATCTGGCGGGCCTATGCCGAGATCGTCGCCGATGCGTCGCCGGACGAACGGCGGGCGCTGTTCATGGACAACGCCCGGCGCACCTATCGCCTGTAAGACAGACCACGCCTGCCTCGGGGCAGTCCCCGCGAGGCAGGCCCCATTCGCCAACTTCAGGAGCCTTCATGCTGCTCAACGATAAATCCGTCATCATCACCGGCGCGTCCCGCGGCATCGGGCGTGCCGCCGCCCTGGAGTGCGCCCGCCAGGGCGCCAACGTGGTCATCGGCTACAGCGGCAGCGAGTCCAGCCGTCCCGGCGTCGAGGCGCTGATCGCCGAGATCGAGGCGTTGGGGCGCCGCGCCTGCGCCGTGGGCGCCCCGGCCGGCGATCCCGACACGGGCGACAAGCTGGTCGAGGCCGCGGTGGAGCACTTCGGCGGCGTCGACGTCTTCGTCAACAACGCCGGCATCTGCCCCTTCCATGCCTTCCTCGACATGCCCAAGGAGCTCTACCTGGAGACGGTCAACACCAACTTGAACGGCGCCTACTTCGCCGTCCAGGCGGCCGCCAACCAGATGAAGCGCCAGGGACGCGGCGGCGCGATCATCGCCGTGAGCTCGATCAGCGCCCTGGTGGGTGGAGGCATGCAGACACACTACACCCCGACCAAGGCCGGCCTGGTCTCGCTGATGCAGTCCTGCGCCATCGCGCTGGGGCCCTACGGCATCCGCTGCAACGCGGTCCTGCCCGGCACCATCGAGACCGACATCAACAAGGATGACCTGGCCGACGCCGAGAAGCGCGAGTACATGGTCAGCCGCACCCCGCTGGGTCGCCTGGGGCGTCCCGAGGATCTGGCCGGGCCGATCACTTTCCTGGCGTCCGACATGTCGCAGTACGTCACCGGCGCCTCGCTGCTGGTCGACGGCGGCATGTTCGTCAACCTCCAGTAACTCATTCACTCGTGGCCATGGGCCGAGGATACCCGATGCAGATGCCAACCAACTCCTTCAAGGACGCCCTGAAGCGGACGGAACCCCAGTACGGCCTGTGGGCCGGGTTCGGCACCGGCTATGCGGCCGAGATCTGTGCCACGACCGGCTACGACTGGATGCTGGTCGACGGTGAGCACGCTCCCAACAGCGTGCCGTCTATTCTTGCCCAGCTGCAGGCCGTGGCGCCCTATGCCACGGCGCCGGTGGTGCGCGCCGTCAATCAGGATCCGGCGCTGATCAAGCAGCTGCTGGATATCGGCGCCCAGACCCTGATGGTGCCGATGGTCGAGACCGCCGAGCAGGCCGAGGCGCTAGTGCGTGCCATGCGCTACCCACCGCACGGCATCCGCGGCGTCGGTGGTGGTCTGGTGCGGGCCACACGTTGGGACGGTGTTGCCGATTATCTGGCCACCGCCCATGAGGAGCTGTGCCTGATCGTCCAGGTGGAGTCGCGGCGGGGCGTCGAGAACGCCGAGGCGATCGCCGCCGTTGAAGGCGTCGATGCCGTCTTCGTCGGGCCGGCGGACCTGTCGGTGAGCATGGAGCATCCCGGTGACCCGGGCCACGCCGAGGTCCAGGAGGCCATCGAGCAGGTGATTCGCACCGTGCGCGCCGCGGGCAAACCGGTGGGCATCCTGGCACCCCAGGAGGATGACGCCCGTCGCTACGCCTCCCTGGGCTGCCACTTCATCGCCGTGGGCATCGACATCAGCCTGCTGCGCCAGGCCGCAATCGCGAATTTGGGGCGCTACCGGGACCCGGACCAGACCGCCAGTACCTCGCGGCTCTACTGAGTCAGTGATGCGTCATACCCACCAATAACAGCAACGGAGTCTTCGCCATGTCGAGTCAGCAACCGGTTTACCAGAACTATATCAACGGCGCCTTCGAGGCCGCCGGGGAGCATTTCGAGGTCTATAACCCTGCCAACGGTGAGGTGCTGTCGCGGGTTCCCGAGTCGCGTACCGTGGACGTGGAGCGCGCCCTGGCGTCGGCCCGCGGGGCTCAGAAGGCCTGGGCGGCCAAGCCGGCGGTCGAACGAGCTGCCTACCTGCGCCGGATCGCCGCGAAGATCCGCGAGGACGTACCGCGGCTGGCGCGCATCATCACCGAGGAGCAGGGCAAGGTCACGGCGCTGGCCGAGACCGAGGTTAACTTCACCGCCGACTACCTCGACTACATGGCCGAATGGGGGCGTCGCATCGAGGGCGAGATCATCGAGAGCGACCGCCCCAACGAGAACATCTTCCTGTTCCGCAAGCCGCTCGGCGTGGTTGCCGGCATCCTGCCGTGGAACTTCCCGTTCTTCTTGATCGCGCGCAAGATGGCGCCGGCGCTGGTGACCGGCAACACCATCGTCATCAAGCCCAGCGAGGAGACCCCCAACAACTGCTTCGAGTTCGCCAAGCTGCTCGACACGGTCGGCCTGCCGGCGGGGGTGTTCAACGTGGTCAGCGGCGGCGGTGCCACCACCGGCAATGCGCTGACCAGCAGCGCCGAGGCCGACATGATCAGCTTCACCGGCAGCGTCGCCACGGGGTCGCGCATCATGGCCAGTGCCGCCGACAACATCACCAAGCTCAATCTCGAGCTGGGTGGCAAGGCCCCTGCCATCGTGCTTGCCGACGCCGATATCGATCTGGCGGTCAAGGCGATTCATGGTTCGCGCATCATCAACAGCGGCCAGGTGTGCAATTGCGCCGAACGCGTTTACGTCCAGCGCAGCGTCGCTGACGAGTTCATCGATCGCATGGCACGGGCCATGGGTGCCACCACCTACGGCGACCCGCTGGCCCAGCCCGACGTCGACATGGGGCCGCTGATCAACCGGGCCGGTCTCGACAAGGTCGATGCCATGGTCAAGACCGCTCTTACCGACGGGGCGGAGCTGGTTACCGGCGGCGGTCTCGGCGATGCGCCTCGCGGCCATCATTATCAGCCCACCGTGCTGACCGGCTGCCGCCAGGACATGCAGATCATGCGTCAGGAGGTGTTCGGACCGGTGCTGCCGATTCAGGTCGTCGAGGACATGGACGAAGCCATCGCCCTAGCCAACGACTCCGACTACGGCCTGACCTCCTCGATCTACACCCGGAACCTGGCCAGTGCCATGCGCGCCTGCCGCGAGATCGATTACGGCGAGACCTATATCAACCGCGAGAACTTCGAAGCCATGCAGGGCTTCCACGCCGGGGTGCGCAAGTCGGGTATCGGTGGTGCCGACGGCAAACACGGCCTCTACGAGTACACCCACAGCCATGTGGTGTACCTCGAAGCCTGATCAATCTTTTGCCGAACTTCCCCTGTGAGATGCTGACAAGACGCAACAACTGCATCTCTCAGGGGGCGGAAACTGGAAAAAAGAAGGTGAAACAATGAAGTTTTCAGATATTTCCAAGAAACGCTCCTCGCTGCTGACGTACGTTTCATGTGTCGGTATGGCATGCCTGGTTCCCTGGGCATCCGCATCCGCGGAAACGACCATCCGCTTCGCTCACCATATTTCTACAGACTCGGAGCAGCATCTTGCCGCCGAGCGTTTTCGAGATCTGGTAAGCGAGTACAGCGATGGCGATTTGAAAGTGGAGATTCTTCCTGCCGGGCAAATGGGCGGGCAGCGAGAGATCATCGAGTCTGTAGAATTTGGCACTTTGGAAATGGGGTATGGAGAGTCAGGGCTTTATGCGAACTACGTTCCGGAGTTTGGTCTTCTGACGCTGCCTTACCTGTACCGCTCTGTCGACCACTGGGAAGACGTGGTGACGGGAAGTATCGGCGATCAGCTGAACCAGAGGCTAGTGGAAACTACAGGGATTCGCCCGCTTAACTGGATTCTTTCCGGATATCGCGATACCTACCTGGTCGATAAGGAGATTGAATCCCCCGAGGACTTTCAGGGGCTGAAGATTCGCGTTCCCGAGTCGCCGGTTTTTGTAAGCACCTTCTCCGAACTCGGCGCGCAGCCGACGCCCGTCCCCATGCCGGAGGTCTATACGGCGATGCAGACGGGTGTCGTCGATGCAATGGAAGGAACACCGGAAGCTGGTTATACGTTCCGTATGTATGAGGTTGCCGATCATCTTTCAAAAACGCGTCATATTCTCTTCGATGGAAGTTTTGCGATTAACGATGCCTTCTTTCAAAGCCTGAGTGAGGATGAGCGGGGCGCTATCGTCGATGCAGCACGAGAAGCGGCTTCCATGCAGCGTGCTGAATGGTCAGAGCGAGAGGAGAAGTGGCTGTCCGAACTGTCTGAAGAGGGGATATCCATCAACGACGTTGACCCTGAGCCCTTTCAGGAAGCTCTTTCAGGATTTCGTGAGGAGTTTGCCGATGAGGTCGGGGGAGAGCAGATTCTGAAAGAAATCGAGCAGCTTTGATGGAATGGAGAGGCAGCAAATGCGGCGTATAATAGATAAAGCATTTGCGACCCTGGGAGCCATGGTTGTCGTGATTTTTTCGGCAATCATGGTCTTGATGTTCTTCCAGGTGATAAATCGCTACATATTGGGGTGGTCAGCATTCTGGACCGAAGAAGTGGTACGCATGCTTCTGGTATGGCTGGTGATGCTGGGTACGCCCGTTGTCGTTTATCTGCATGAGGAAATCAAGGTCGATCTCTTTTCTATGAAAAGTGCTCGGCTGTTACGGGCTCAGAGCCTGCTGGTGACCGCTATTTCGATGCTGTTCTGCGCTGCACTTGCGTACTGGGGATATCTGTTCGCCCTGCGCTCGCTGGGTACCATGCAGCCCTCGCTGGGCATTTCGCGTGCCTGGCTCTATATACCCATTCCTTTGGGTAGTGTCATGACGGTGCTCGCCCTGCTCTTGCGCGGTCACAAGAGGTCCGCGGACGAGCCTACTGAAGTCGGCCATGACGATCTGAATGTTCCTGCGATGGAGAAAGAAAAATGATCGTGGCCTTGATGTTCGGAATCTTTGTCCTTTTTTTGGCTTTCGGGGTCCCCATTGCCTTCGCCATGGGGCTGAGTGCCGTGGCAGTATTGCTAGTGGATGGTGGTGTGCCGCTTCTGGTGCTGCCGCAGAGGTTTTTCAGCTCACTCGATAGTTTTCCTCTCCTGGCCATACCGCTATACGTTTTTGCGGGGAACCTGATGAACTACGGGGGCGTCACCAATGCCATCGTAGGATTCTCTCGTTCTCTTATCGGACACGTGCGCGGTGGCCTCGGGCAGGTCAATATCATGACGAGTGTGCTGTTCTCGGGCATTTCCGGTTCGGCGTCAGCCGATGTGGCCGCCGTGGGTGGAATGATGCTGCCCGCCATGAAGAAGGAAGGCTACAAGCCGCAGTGGTCTGTGGTTATTACCGCTGCTTCAGCCATTCTTGGTCCTATCATACCGCCTAGCCTCCTGATGGTGGTCTATGGTGCGATGACGGGACTGTCGATCGGCACCTTATTCCTGGCAGGAATCGTTCCCGGCCTGTTCCTGGCGGCGATCATGATGCTGCTGGTGTATTTCAAGGCCGACGAGATAGGTGCACCTCGCCATGAGCGCGCGAGATTCAAGGATATCGTCGCCATATTCTTCAAGGCGCTGCCGGCACTGGTGATGCCGGTGATTATCGTCGGTGGAATCCAGAGCGGACTCTTTACGCCAACAGAAGCCGGCGTTGTCGCTGTGGTATATGGGCTGTGCTTCGGCTGGATAACGCATCGCCTTGATTTCCGGAAAACCTATCATTTTGCCTTTCGGTCGGTCGTGACCTCCTCGAGTATCCTCATTATTCTCGGTAGTGCGGCACTGTTCAGTTGGATCATTGCCAGAGAAGGGGTTCCAGCGCTGCTGGCGGCTTGGCTTTCCTCGGTGACTAGTGAGCCGATGATTGTCCTGGCGCTGATCGTGCTGTCCCTTATCGTGGTTGGCATGTTTGTCGAGACGATTTCCGCTCTGATTCTGGTTGTTCCTATCCTGACGCCGATTGCTCAGTCCTTTGGCTTCGACATGATTCACTTCTCCATTGTGGTCATCGTCGCCATTCTCTTGGGATCGCTCACACCACCGGTTGCCTTGATCATCTTGATGGGGTGCAAGATTGCCGAAGTGGATTACATGAAAACCATGCGCCCACTGGCTCCCTTCTTTGCGGTATTGGTGCTTGGCCTGCTTTGTATCATGTATTTCCCCTCCATCACGCTGGGCCTCCCATCATTTTTTGGAGCCTTGAATTGACGGTCTTCAGCGTGAAAGTGACGTGTGATAAGCAATTCCCGGTCTGAGCAATTTTTTAAGCAATAATAAAAGAGGTTGCACGCCATGAGTGACGGTACAACGACGGATGTAGTGGAAGGAGAAAACGCCGGCGGCGGCGAATATGAACGACAGCCCGTTCCCGGCAATGCGCGGATGGGCTTCAAGAACTTCCTCGGCATGTATGCGGGCGAGCATACCGCCGGCACTGAGCTGATGATCGGCCCGCTGTTCGTACTGGCAGGCGTGTCCGCCTTCGATGTGGTCATGGGGCTGTTGATCGGTAATGCTCTGGCGGTGCTGAGCTGGCTGCTGCTCACCGCCCCCATCGCTACGCGGGTTCGTCTGACGCTCTACTATCAGCTCGAGAAGATCGCCGGTCGCTATACGGTGATTCTTTACAACCTGGCCAACGGCCTGGCGTTCTGTTTCCTGGCTGGGGCCATGATCACGGTGTCTGCCACCGCCGTGGGCGTCTGGTTCGGCTTCCCGCTGCCGACGCTGTCGGACCTGATGCCCAACAGCGTCGGCTGGGTGCTCAGCGTCCTCGCGGTGGGCATCGTGATCACGCTGGTGGCCGCCTACGGCTATCGTTTCGTCTCCTGGTTCGCCAACATCGCCGCGCCCTGGATGGTGTTGATCTTTCTCGGTTTCGGCATCGTCTCGCTGAAGTGGTTCATCGATGCCACGGGCAGTGGCGTCGGTTCCGCCACCGACCTCTGGACGCTGGCCGAGACCGCAATCTGGACCGGTGTGCAGGTGCCCGGCCAGCCGGACTTCTCCATCTGGCACGTGATCTTCTTCGCCTGGTTCGCCAACATGGCAATGCACGTCGGTATGGCCGATCTGTCGGTGCTGCGTTTTGCCCGCAAGAGCTGGTTCAGCATCGCCTCGGCGGCCGGGATGTACGTCGGCCACTTCATGGCCTGGCTGGCCGCTTCCATGCTGTTTGCCTTCCAGATGTATCAGGCGGGCCTGACGTCCGATAGTGCCATGATCGCTGCGGCGCAGGCCGGTGACATACCCAACCCGCTGCCGGGCCCCCTGGCCGATCAGGCGCTGGGCGTGGCGGGGCTGATCTGCGTGATCATCGCCGGCTGGACCACCGCCAATCCGACGATCTATCGCGCAGGCCTGGCTTTCCAGGCGGTGATCCCCCAGGTCTCCCGCTTCAAGGTGACCATCGGGACGGGGCTCTTGACCACCTTCGTGGCGATGTTCCCGGGCGTGGCGATGCAGCTGCTGGGTTTCGTGGCGCTGTATGGTCTGTTGCTCATGCCGATCGGTGCGGTGATCGTCATCGACTACTGGGTCCTGCCGAAGCTGGGGCTCAAGAGCTTCTATGCCGAGTTCGCGGGTCAGCGCATCACCTATCCTGTGCTGGGCACCTGGCTGATCACCCTGGCGATCTGCCTGGCTCTGGTGCAGTACGCCGAGATCGAGATCTTCTTCGTCGCCCTGCCGGGCTGGTTCATCGCCGCGGCGCTGTTCATCGGCCTGAGTTTCATGGCTCAGCGCGCCAGCGCTAGCCATGGTATCAACGCCCGTTCCACACAGATGGCCGCGACGGCCTCGGACAAGGAGTAACGACCATGCGCAAACTGCTTCAGAGCGTCTCCGCCGCGATGTTGGTGCTGACGGTGCTGTTTCCGGTACTTTATCTGATGAATGCCGTGAGCGAGTCCACGATGAAGTGGGCCATGCTGGTGGTGACGATCGTCTGGTTCACAGTCACGCCGCTGTGGATGGGGCGCGAGGAGCCGGGGGTCGCCAGCGGTACCGACTGACGCACCCACGGTCATGAAGTGTTTAGGCTCCAGAGCTGGGTGATGCTCTGGAGCCTTTCTTTTGGTCAGTTCATGACGCAAAGCGTGGCGGTCTGCTGTGGGCCCTTCGTCACTGCTGGTAGAAGCAGGCTCTACTGATTCCAGAACACAGGTTCAATGATAGCCCCGGGCCTGCAGCCGGAACAGTCGCGCATAGCGGCCGTCGAGCGCCATCAGGCTCGCGTGGTCGCCGCGCTCGAGGATGCGTCCGCCGTCGATGACCAGTATCTGGTCGGCGGCGCGCACGGTGGAGAAGCGGTGCGAGATCAGCACCGTCATCTTGTCACGGGCATGCTCGCGGAAGTCGCCATAGACCGCCGCCTCGGCGGCGGCGTCCATGGCCGCGGTGGGCTCGTCGAGCACCAGGATGTCGGCCTCCTCGCGCATGTAGGCGCGGGACAGGGCGATCTTCTGCCACTGGCCGCCCGAGAGCTCCTGGCCGCCCTTGAACCAGCGCCCGAGCTGGGTGTGATAGCCGCCCGGCATGTCGGCGATGAAGTCCTCGGCCAGGCCGCGGCGGGCGGCCTGCTGCCAGCGGGCCTCGTCCTCGAAGGCGGCCACGTCGCCGGCGCCCAGGTTCTCGCCGACCTTGAGCTGGTAGCGCACGAAGTCCTGGAAGATCACCCCGATGCGCCGGTGCAGGGTCGCCCGGTCCCAGGCGCGCAGGTCGCTGCCGTCGAGCAGGATGCGCCCCTCGGTGGGATCGTAGAGGCGGGTCAGCAGCTTGATCAGGGTGGTCTTGCCCGAGCCGTTGACGCCGACCAGCGCCAGGCTGTGGCCGGGCGTCAGATGCAGGTCGATGCCGGACAGCGCGGCCTTGTCGGCGCCGGGGTAGGTGAAGCCCACGCCCTCGAAGCGGATGCCGTCGCCGGGGCTGTCGCCTTCGGTGAGATGCCCGCTCTCCTCGGGCACCGGCTGCTCCAGGTACTCGTAGAGGTTGGAGAGGTAGAGGTTGTCCTCGTACATGCCGCCGATGGCGGTCAGGCTCGCCGACAGCGCCGCCTGGCCCTGCTTGAAGACCATCAGGTACATGGTCATCTCGCCCAGCGTCAGCCGGCCCGCGACGGTATCGGCCACCACCCAGGCGTAGGCGGCGTAGAAGGCCAGGGTGCCGAGCAGGCCGAGCAGGAAGCCCCAGGTCTCGCGGCGGATCGTCAGTCGCCGGTCCTCGGCGTAGAGGGTCTCGAAGATGCGCCGGTAGCGGTCGAGCAGCAGCGGCTCGAGGCCGAACAGCTTGACCTCCTTGATGCTGTCCTCCCGGGCCAGCACGGTCTCCAGATACATCTGCATGCGGGTCTGGGGCGACCGCCAGCGGAACAGCCGGAAGGCGTCGCCGGAGAAGCGCGCCTCGGAGAGAAACACCGGCAGGGCGCCGATCACCAGCACCAGCAGCGCCCAGGGCGAGAAGCCGACCAGCAGCACGCCGAAGCTGGCCAGGGAGATGGCGTTCTGCAGCAGCGAGAAGGTCTTGTTGACCAGCCCCAGCGGGCGGGTCGAGGCCTCGCGTCGGGCCCGGGTCAGCTTGTCGTAGAACTCCGAGTCCTCGAACTGGGCGAGCGTGAGGGTGCCGGCCTTCTCCAGGATCATGACGTTGACCTTCTGGCCGAGCAGGGCGCGCAGCAGCGACTGCTGGGCGGCCAGCCCGCGCTGGGCCAGGGCGATCAGCGCCACCACGCCGGCTTCCAGCAGCACGAAGCGCAGCACCGGCCACAGCTCGGGCATCAGCGGCGTGCCGGCCTGATGGCGCTCCATGGCGGCCACCACCCCGTCGACGATCAGCTGGCCGACCCAGGCGGCCACGGCGGGCATCACGCCGGCCACCAGGGTGCACAGGGCGAGCCCCAGGGTCAGGCGGCGCGAGGTCTGCCACACCAGGCCCAGCGCCCGATGGCTGTAGCGGAACACCCCGAGCATGGCCAGGGGCGACGAGACGGAGGAGGGCGGTGCGGCGCGCGAGGACAAGGGCGGGCTCCGTGTCGGCGAGAGGCCCCCGTCTAGCGGAGGAGGCGGCCGACGTGAGAGAGGGGCGATACGACGACGCCCCGCACGGGGCGGGGCGTCGTCATGGGGACGGCGGGAGCGGGGCGGTCAGCTGCCATCGTCGGCGGTGGCACCCGGCTCGGCGCCGGTGCTGGCCACCGTGGTGCCGGTCTCGCCGCTCTCCAGGGCCGCCAGCATCGGCTCGGCCTCGTTCTGGAAGGCGACCAGGGCATCACCGCTCAGGCCCTGATGCTCCGGCAGTTCCACCTTCATGGCGTCCACCTGGGTGTTGTTGACCATGACCTCGTAGTGCAGGTGGGCACCGGTGCTGCGTCCGGTGTTGCCGGAGAGCGCGATGCGCTCGCCGCGCGTCACCCGCTCGCCGCGGCTGACCAGGGGCTTGGAGAGGTGCAGGTAGCGGGTCTTGTAGCCGTTGTCGTGGCGGATCACGATGTAGCGGCCGGCCAGGGGATGGTTGCCCACCAGCTCGACGCGGCCGTCGGCCGGGGCGTCGACCGGGGTGCCGGACGGCATGGCGAAGTCGGTGCCCTTGTGAGGGCTGATGCGGCCGGTGACCGGGTGGTGGCGGCGCAGGTTGAAGCTGGAGCTGATGCGGTAGTGGCCGCTGAACGGATAGCGGTCGAAGGCCGGGTCCAGGCTTTCGCCGTCCGGGGTGTAGAAGCGGTTGTCCTCGGCGTTGCGCACCAGGGTCAGGTCCATGCGCGACCCCTCGTAGCTGACCGCCAGCACGCGCGGATCGAGGTCCTCGCCGTCGATCAGGTCGGATTCCACCAGCACGCTGAAACGGTCGCCGCGACGGGTGTCGCGGCGAAAGTCGAGTTTCTTTTCCAGCACGTGGGAGAGCTCGGCCACCTCGGCGCTGTTCAGGCCGGTGGCCTGGGCGGAGCGCGCGAAGCTGCCGCTGACCGTACCGGCGTAGAGGCGCTGCGTGGCCTCGCCGGTGCGTTCGATGGTGGCCACGTCCAGGCCGCCCTCGTCGCTGCGCTCGATCTGGTAGCCGGTGCGGGCGTTCTTCATCATCCGCATCGACAGCAGCTCGCCCTGCTCGTCGAGCTGGTATTCGAAGCGGTCGCCGGCGCGCCAGTGGGTGAGCAGGCGAGGCTCCGGCATGGCCTCGAGCAGGGCGGTGACTTCGCTGTAGCCCAGTCCCAGGTTCTCCTGGGCCATGATCGCGAAGGTATCGCCGGACTCGACGGTGTAGGCCAGCCATTCGGGCACGTAGGGCTCGTCGGCGTCGATCTCGTCCTCGAGCACGATCGGGCCGTCGTCGAACAGCTCGAGCTCGTCGGAGGAGATGTCCTCGTAGGAGGTGGCATCGGCGATGAGCTGCTCGTCGGCGGCCAGCATGCCGCTGCCCACGGTGCCGACCACGATCGCCAGGTGGCGCGCGGTGTCGTCGAGCTGCGGGGCGGTGACCTCGGCGTCCTCGATGTCGCCGCTCGCGTGAGCGGCGCGGGCGAAGTCCACGTCGACGATCTCGGACGCGGGCAGCTGGGAGAGGGGAATGGCCTCCAGGGTGGCGTCCTTGGCACGCGACGCCAGTTGGATGGCTTCGGAGACCGGGGCGCGATCCAGGGCGAGAGAGGGAACGCCGGGACTGGCGTCTTCGCCGAGGGCGATCAGGACGCTGTCCTGGTCCTGACCGCCCTGACGGGCGTCCTCGACGGACGTCAGAATCTTGTGGGCGCCCAGCACGGTGACCATGGTGGCAACGGGCAACAGCAGCAACTTGTGCGTGCGGGGCAGCGAACGAAGAATTCGCATGATGTTTTTTGGCCTGGTGAATAGGTGTAAATGCTTAAAAAGGCACTAGAACCTTAACCCATGATGATTAGGGTGCCTAGGCTGTACACCTATACAGCAGGGTGCGGAGCCGTCCCGTCAGGCCCGGGCCGGATCCGCGAACAGTGTTTATTAACTCCTTGACCGTGCCATGCATCGACCCCGTCTGGCAAGTCGGTCGAGCATCCGTTAGACGAAGGTCCCATCCCGATAGTCGCGCAATGCCCGGTCGAGCTCGTGGCGATGGTTCATCACGAAGGGGCCGTAATGGGCGATAGGCTCACCGTGGGGTTCGCCCGCCAGCAGCAGGGCCCGGGCCCCTGCGGCGCTGGTCAGTGACAGGCGATCGCCCGCGCCGAGGTGCACCAGTTCGCCCCGGGTGACGCCGTCGCCCGCCACCGAGAGTTCACCGGCGAAGACGAACACCAGCAGGGTGGTGGCGCGAGACGACAGCGTCAGCTCGCCGCCGGCGTCGAGCTCGAGATGGGCCACGCCGGCGCGGCCCGCCAGGGCCTCGAGCGGGCCGCTGATGCGTTCGCCGTCGGTCGCCTGCCAGTCGCCGCCCAGCGCCGTCAGCCGAGCGCCCGGCCTCGCCAGATGCGACATCGCATCGCGGCGCACGTCGCGATAGGTCGGCTCGCCGAGCTTGTCCGCGGCGGCCAGGTTGAGCCATAGCTGGAAGGCGTGCAGGCCCTCGGCATCGGCGAAGGGCGTCTCGCCGTGGATGATGCCGCGGCCGGTGTGCATCCACTGGGCGTCTCCGGGGCCGATGCTCGAGTGATGGCCGAGGTGATCCTCGTGGCGCAGGCCGCCGTGGAGCACGTAGGTCAGGGTCTGGATGCCGCGATGGGGGTGCGGCGGGAAGCCGCCGATGGCGTCGTCGTGGGGCGCCGCCTCGAGCTCGTCGAGCATCAGGAAGGGATCCAGGCCGCCGCCGAAGTCGTGCAGGCGGCGGATGGCGACGCCGTCGCCGTCCTGGCTGGGATGGCTCCTGAGGCGGCGATCGGGGCGGCGGTCGATGGGCTGGGTCATCGTCTCGAACTCCCTGGTGATGATGGAATGACTGGCATTCTAGGCCGATTTTTTCGAAGATTAAGCGCAACGTTTCGCGCATTACATTCGAGGAAATCGAACATGTCCCGTGTCACCCTCGCCCAGTGGCAGATGCTGGCCGCCGTGGTCGATCATGGCGGCTTCTCGCGGGCCGCCGAGGCCATCCACAAGAGCCCCTCGACGCTCAATCACGCGGTGCACAAGCTGGAGGAGCAGCTCGGCGTGGCGGTGCTGGAGCCGGTGGGCCGCCAGGTGCGGTTGACCGAGGCCGGCGAGATGCTGCTGCGGCGCGCCCGCCAGCTGCTCGACAACGCCTCGTCGCTGGAGGATGTGGCCTCGCGGCTGGCCGAGGGGCTGGAGGCGGAGATCGTGCTGGCCATCGACCAGCTCTTTCCGCCGGACGCCCTGGCGCGGGCGCTGGATGCCTTCTCCGCGGCCTTTCCCTATGTGCGGGTGCAGCTGCACGAGACGGTGCTCAACGGCGGCGTCGAGATGCTCCAGGAGGGCGAGGCCGACCTGCTGGTCTCGGGGGTCGGTGCCCGAGGCTTCCTCGGCGAACCGCTGGTGACGGTGCGCTTCGTCGCCGTGGCTCATCCCGATCATGCCCTGCACCGGTTGGGGCGCGCGCTCGACCTGCGCGATCTGGAACAGCATCGCCAGCTGGTGGTGCGCGATTCCGCGCAAGGGCAGGCCCAGGATGCCGGTTGGCTCAAGGCCGAGCAGCGCTGGACGGTGAGTCACCTCGACACCTCCATCGGCATGCTGGAGCGCAACCTCGGCTTCGCCTGGGTGCCGGAAACGCGCCTCGGCGACAGCCTGGAGGCCGGGCGGCTCAAGCCGCTGCCGCTCACCGCCGGCGGGGTGCGGCAGGTGCCTCTCCAGCTCATTCACCGCGATGAGGACCGCGCCGGGCCGGCCACCCGGGCCATGGCCCAGCAGCTGCGCGACAGCCTGCGCGAGGTCGACGTCGGCGAATCTTTCGAAGAAAACGAACGGTGAGGGCCAAAAACTGCGCTTGAGCTTCGATTTCCTCGGTTTACGCTAGGCGCAGACGTTCTGGAAGAGGAATTCGAGATGGGTTTGTTGATCGACGGCCAGTGGCACGACCAGTGGTATGACACCAAGGCGCATGGCGGCGAGTTCGTGCGCGAATCGGCCAAGCTGCGCGACTGGATCACACCCGATGGCAGCCCCGGCCCCGACGGCCGGCCGGCGCGCACCGCCGAGGCCGACCGCTACCACCTCTACGTGTCGCTGGCCTGCCCCTGGGCACACCGCGTGCTGATCATGCGTCGCCTCAAGGGGCTCGAGCCGCTGATCGGCGTCTCGCACACCAGCCCGCTGATGCTCGATCAGGGCTGGACCTATCACCGCGACGAGGGCTCGAGCGGCGATCCGCTCAACGGCGTCGACTTTCACCACCAGCTCTACACCCTGACCGATCCGCATTACACCGGACGGGTCACGGTGCCGGCGCTGTGGGACCGCCGCGACGGCGGTATCGTCAGCAACGAGTCGGCGGATCTGGTGCGCATCTTCAACGACGCCTTCGACGAGCTGACCGGCAATCGCCTGGACCTCTATCCGGCGGATCTGCGCGAGACCATCGATGCCGTCAACGCCGACGTCTACGACCACGTCAACAACGGCGTCTACAAGGCCGGCTTCGCCAGCGAGCAGGGCGTCTACGAACGCCACGTCGAGGCGCTGTTCGCTTCCCTCGACCGGCTGGAGGCGCGGCTCTCCGAGTGGCGCTATCTGGCGGGGGAGTGGCTGACCGAGGCCGACATCCGCCTGTTCACCACTCTGGTGCGGTTCGATGCCGTCTATCACGGCCACTTCAAGTGCAACCTGCGCCGCCTCGAGGACTACCCGAACCTCTCGAACTACATGCGTGAGCTCTATCAGTGGCCGGGCGTGGCCGAGACGGTGAACATGGAGCATATCCAGCGCCACTACTACATGAGCCACGAGACCATCAATCCCAACGGCATCGTGCCGGCCGGCCCGCTGCTCGGTCTCGAGCGTCCCCACGACCGCGAGCGCCTGCCGGGTCGCGGGATTCGCGAGAAAGGGTAGGGCGCCAGCCTTAAGGGAAGGGAGGCATCCGTCTCCCTTCCTTCACTGCCGCTAGCCCTTCTGCTTCGCCAGCCATCGATCCAGCGCGTTGGCGAATTCCCGGCGGTCGACGTCCGAGTAGCCCTTGGGCCCGCCGGTGTGTTCGCCGCTGGCGCGCAGGGTCTCCATGAAGTCCCGCATCTGAACCCGGGCGCGGATGTTGCTCTCGTTCAGCGCCTCGCCGCGGCTGGTCATCACGCCGGCGCCGCGCTCGATGGCGGCCAGGGCCAGCGGCAGGTCGGAGGTGATGACCAGGTCGCCCTTCGTCAGGCGGTCGACGATCTCGTCGTCGGCGGCGTCGAAGCCGTGGCTGACCGCCAGGCCCTTGACCCACTTCGAGGGCGGCAGCGGCACCTGGTGGTTGGCGACGAAGGTGGTCGGGGTGGCGGTGCGCTCGGCGGCGCGCACGATGATCTCGCGGGCGATCCGCGGGCAGGCATCGGCGTCGACCCAAAGGTTCGGCATGGAGGCTCCTGAGACAAGAGGGTGAAGGCAAGGCGTCGCTGGCCACGCGAGGGGCGCCGGGGACGGGGCGCAGAAGGGGCGTGCGCCAGGGAGGGTGTCGCCCGGGGACGGGGCGAGAGCGCCCCTCGGAGACCCGACGCCGGATCAGCCCTCGTGTCGATGCGGCGTCGCGCCGGAAAAGATTGGCCAGAGCAAAGCGACGATGGTAGCATGCGCGCTCCTCGCATGTGCTGACCCCACCATCATACTCAGCGCCGTTTCACCCAGCGTGAACACGACGCTCGCGAAGACGCCGGGCCAACCGCCCAAAGCGTTCGAAATGTGAAGATGGAGCGCCGCCAAGAGTTCGCCACCCGGGTGAATTCGGCGCAGACGGTCGCCACGACGGTTCGCCTGCCAAGGCGGGCTCGAACCGATGCCAGGTGCGACCGGCGTCCCCGACTCCGATGTTGACGACGACCTGCCCCCGTGCAGGATCCCCGACCGTGTGACCGCGTCAGGGGCGCCACGATGTTTCTTGCCGGCGATGCCGGCCTACCAAGGTGTGATTCATGACCTCGACTTCCGTCGCCTCGCCGAGTTTCGGCGATCTGGCCCTGCTGCCTGCCGTTCATTCTGCAATCGAGACCCTCGGCTACGAGACCCCGTCGCCGATCCAGGCACAGACCATTCCAGCCCTGCTGGAAGGCCGCGACATGCTGGGCCAGGCCCAGACCGGTACCGGCAAGACCGCCGCCTTCGCCCTGCCGCTGCTCTCGCGTCTCGACCTCGACAAGCGCGCGCCCCAGGTGCTGGTGATGGCGCCGACCCGCGAGCTGGCCCAGCAGGTGGCCGTCTCCTTCACCAAGTACGGCCAGAACCTCAAGGGCCTGGAAGTCGCCACCCTGTGCGGCGGCATGGAATATCGCGAGCAGATGCAGGCGCTGCGTCGCGGCGCCCAGGTCGTGGTCGGCACCCCCGGCCGCATCATCGACCACCTGGACCGCGGTAGCCTGAAGCTCGACGGCCTGTCCGCCCTGGTGCTGGACGAAGCCGACGAAATGCTGCGCATGGGCTTCATCGACGACGTCAAGCGCGTGGTCGCCGACACCCCCCAGGACGCCCAGCGCGTGTTCTTCTCCGCCACCCTGCCGGCCGAGATCGAGCGCATCGTCAACCGCTACCTGGTCGAGCCGGTCAAGGTGACCATCGAGTCGCGCACCACCACCGGCGAGAACATCGAGCAGCGCCGCGTGCGCATCGAGGGCGGTGCCAAGCAGGAAGCCCTGGCGCGCATCCTCGAGGTCGAGCCGGTCGATGCCGCCATCGTCTTCGTGCGCACCCGTGCCGCCTGCACCACCCTGATGGAGCAGCTCTCCGCGCGTGGCGTCAACGTGGCCAGCCTGTCCGGCGATCTGGACCAGAGCCTGCGCGAGCGCACCATCACCCGCCTCAAGCGCGGCAAGGTCGACGTGCTGATCGCTACCGACGTGGCCGCCCGTGGCCTCGACGTGCCGCGCATCACCCACGTCATCAACTACGACCTGCCCCAGGACGCCGAGGCCTACACCCACCGCATCGGCCGTACCGGTCGTGCCGGTCGCAACGGCGTGGCGATCACCTTCGCCGGCAACCGCGAAGGCCGCAAGGTCGGCTGGCTGGAGCAGGCCACCGGTCAGAAGATGAGCGAGATGGCCCTGCCCGACGAGGCCGCCATCCGCGCCCATCGCGATCAGGTCTTCCACCAGCGCGCCGTCGCCGCCATCACCAAGGGCGCCGAGGAGCAGCGCGCGCTGATCGAGCAGCTGATCGGTGAAGGCTACGATCCGGTCGACCTGGCCTGCGCCTTCTCCGCCCTGGCGCGCGCCGACGAGGCCCCGATCGGCCGCCTCCAGGCGCCGCGCAAGGAGCGCAACGACCGCAACGATCGCCGTGACGGCAAGCCGCGTCGCGAGAACGGCCCCCGTGACCGTGCACCGCGCGAGGGCATGACCCGCTACCGCGTGTCCGTCGGTCACAAGGACGGCGTCAAGCCCGGCCAGCTGGTCGGCGCCCTGGCCAACGAGGGCGGCATCGAGGGCAACCGCATTGGCCGGATCGACATCCGCAATGCATTTTCCGTCGTCGAGTTGCCGAACAACCTGCCGTCGAGCATCCTCGACAAGATGGGGCGCGCTCGGGTCGCCGGTCGTCCGCTGGAGATCAGCGAGGACCGCGCTCCCGCCGAGCGTGCGCCGCGCCGCCGCCGCGACGATGACGGCCCTGTGCCGCGTCGCGAACGCGCCTGAGGCGATCTCGCTAGCGTGAGGCGTCGCTCCAGACCGGAGCGCGCCTCCCGCAACGCCATGACCGAGCAGGTCGGGGGAAACCCCGGCCTGCTCGTCGTTTATCACTACCGGTCCGCGTGGCCGGCATGCATGTCGAGGGGAGAGCGACGATGTGGTCACGTTTGCCGTTTCGCCTGCGGGGCTATCTGATCACCATGACAGGCGTGCTGTTCCTGTCGCCGGATGCGCTGCTGGTCAAGGCCACCACGGTGGACGTGGCCACCTTCATGTTCTGGCGCGGCCTGCTGCTCGGCGTCGCCCTGCTGGGCGTGGCCTGGTGGCGCTACGGGCGTGAGCTGCCGGCGGCGGTGAAGGCCTGCGGTCCCGCGGCCTGGTGGTGCCCGCTGGCCTTCGCCGGCAGCGCCTGGGCCTTCGTCATCGGCGTCCGGCTGACCGCCGCCGGCAATGTGCTGGTGATGATGAACCTGGCGCCGCTGGTCGCCGCGCTGATCGGCTGGTGGGTCTTCGGCGAGCGGCTGCGCCGGCAGACCTGGGTGGTGATCGTGGTCTGCGTGGCCGGGGCCTGCCTGATGGCCAGTGGCGAGATCGGCAGCGGCAACCCCCTGGGGCTCGTGGTGGCCTTGGGAGTGCCGCTGTGTATCGCCATCAACACCACCGTGGCCAGCGCCCAGAAGAGCCAGTCCCGGCGCGGCGTCGACACCACCGTGATCCTGCCGCTGGGCTGTCTGGCCATGCTGGTGCCCGGTGCGTTGCTGGGCGGCGTGCAGCTGCCGTCGGCGGCGGACATGCAATACCTGCTGACGATGGGCGCGCTGCTGACGGTCGCCTACTTCGGCATCCAGACCGGACCGCGCTACCTGCCGGGCGCCGAGGTCAGCCTGGTGATGCTGCTCGAGACCCTGGTCGGCACCCTGCTGGTGTGGCTCTGGGTCGGCGAGGTGCCGACCGTGGTCGCCTTCATCGGCGGCGGTCTGATCGTGGCCGCGATGCTGATCAGCACCCTGCGCGACCTGCGTCGCCAGCGGCAGAAGGCCGCCGCCGGCGCGCCGGATTCGCGGCAGGTGCTTGAGGCCGCCGCCGAGGGCGGGCCCGATGCCGCCGCCGAGCCCGCGGTGGGTCCGCCCGGCGTACGCCGGAGCGACGGGCCGCGCTGAGCCCGGCTGCCGGCGGCAGCCTCGCAGGGCCATGTGGCCTCGGCCGACCGGTGTGGCGGCGGGCGCTATATGTGTGACATTTGCTCTGATATGGTCCGCACTTCGTCAGCCATCCGTCAGGAATCGCCATGTCTTCGCTTTCCATCGGTCTCGTGGGTCTCGGCAAGATCGCCCGGGACCAGCATCTGCCGGCCATCCGGGCCAATCCGACCCTGCAGCTGGTGGCCGGGACCGACCCCGTGGCCGGCATCGACGGCCTGCCGCACCATGCGTCGCTGGAGGCGATGCTCGCCGCCGAACCCGACCTCGACGCCGTGGCCATCTGCACCCCGACCCACCTGCGCTACGCCCAGGCGCGGCTGGCCCTGGAGGCCGGCAAGCACGTGCTGCTGGAGAAGCCGCCCGGCGCCACGCTGAGCGAGGTCGCGGCGCTGGTCGAGCTGGCCGAGCGCAGCCCCGGCACGCTGTTCGCCGCCTGGCACTCCCAGCACGCCGGCGGCGTGGCCGCGGCGCGCGAGTGGCTGGCCGAGCGCCGCATCCTCGGCGTCGAGATCGAGTGGAAGGAGGACGTGCATGTCTGGCATCCCGGTCAGGACTGGCTGTGGGCGCCCGGCGGCATGGGCGTCTTCGACCCCGGCATCAACGCCCTCTCGGTGGCCACCCGGGTGCTGCCGCGGCCGTTCTTCCTGCGCCAGGCGACCCTCGAGGTGCCGGCCGACTGCCAGACGCCGATCGCCGCTGAGCTGGCCTTCATGGATGCCGAGGAGACGCCGATCGCCGCCGACTTCGACTTCCGCCAGGCCGGCGAGGTCACCTGGGAGGTGCGCGTCGCGACCGACGCCGGCCAGCTGCGGCTGACCCACGGCGGCAATCGCCTGCTGATCGACGACGAGGTCGTGGTGGACGCGCCCACCGGCGACGGCAACGACGAGCCGTCGCGGCTGGCCGCCATGGTCGGCCAGGAATACGCCGGGCTCTACGCGCGCTTCGCCGAGCTGGCCGCCGTCGGTCGCTCCGAGGTCGACGTCGCCCCGCTGCGCCAGGTGGCGGACGCCTTCCTATACGGGCGTCGGGAGAGCGTCGAGCCGTTCGAGGGTTGAGACTCGCTGACACGATAACGATCAGGAAAACAACAGGGGCGGCCCATCTGGGCCGCCCCTGTTGTTGGTGGACGGACAGGAACGCGCTCAGCGCCTGGTCATATCCGCCATCCACTGGCGGATGCCGTAGGTCCAGGGCGGCAGCCGGTCCGAGCGGTCGACGCGGTTGACCAGTGCGCCCAGCGAGGGCGTGGCGATGGTCACCACGTCGCCCAGTTGGTGGGTGAAGCCCTGGCCCTCGCCGTCGCGGTCCTGGATCGGCGAGAACATGGTGCCGAGGAACAGCACGAAGCCGTCCGGGTACTGGTGATGCGCGCCGAGGGTCTGGCCGGCCAGGTCCAGCGGGTCGCGGCTGATCTGGCGCATGTCGCTGGAGTCCTCCAGCACGAAGCCGTCGTCGGCGCCCTCGATGCGCAGCGACACCCGGGCCCGGCGGACCGTGTCCAGGGTGAAGCGTTCGTCGAACAGGCGGATGAACGGGCCGATGGCGCAGGAGGCGTTGTTGTCCTTGGCCTTGCCCAGCAGCAGGGCGCTGCGACCCTCGACGTCGCGCAGATTGACGTCGTTGCCGAGCGAGGCGCCGCGGGGCCGGCCGACGGCGTCCACCGCCAGCACGATCTCCGGCTCCGGGTTGTTCCACTCGGAGGCCGGATGCAGGCCCACGCCGCGACCGAAGCCCACCGCCGACAGCGGCTGCGCCTTGGTGAATACCTCGGCGTCCGGCCCGATGCCGACCTCCATGTATTGGGACCAGGCGCCGCGGGCCTGCAGCTCGGCCTTGAGCGCCATGGCCGCCTCGGAGCCGGGGACGATCTTCGACAGGTCGCCGCCGATCACCTGCTTCAGTTCCTCGCGCAGCTCGCCGGCCCGGGCCGGATCGCCGCCGGCCTGCTCCTCGATCACCCGCTCCATCAGGCTGACCGCGAAGGTCACGCCGCAGGCCTTGATCGCCTGGACGTCGCAGGGCGCGAGCAGGTAGGGCGCCTCGGGCGTCTCCGCCAGGGAGCGCTCCAGCAGCGCGCCGACCGGGCCGAGGTCCTCGCCCTCGGCCGTGGCCACCAGCTCGGCCGCGTCGTCGCGCTCGAGCAGGTCGGCCATGCAGGCGACGCTCGCGCTGATATCGACCACCCGGCCGTCGCGGACGACGATCAGCGCCGGACCCTGGTGGGGCGCATCGCGCCAGACCCGGCCGACCAGCAGCGCCTGGTCGGCATCCTCGGGCAGGGCGAAGGTCATGCTATCGGACATGAACGCCTCCTCAGGCCTCGCGTTGGCCGTCGACCAGGCGGCTGACGCCGGCCGGGTTGCCGTCCTGGAGCGCCTCGGGCAGCAGGCCCTGGGGCAGGTTCTGGTAGCACACCGGACGCAGGAAGCGATGGATCGCCGCGCTGCCCACCGAGGTGGTGCGCGCGTCCGAGGTGGCCGGGTACGGGCCGCCATGGACCATGGCGTGGCACACCTCGACGCCGGTCGGCCAGCCGTTGGCCATCACCCGGCCGGCGCGGCGTTCGAGCGTCGGCAGCAGCGTGCGGGCCGACTCCAGATCGGCGTCGTCCATCTGCAGGGTGGCGGTGAGCTGGCCTTCCAGCGACTCGGCCACGCGCTTGACCTCGTCGAGGTCGGCACACTCGACCACCAGCGAGGTGGCGCCGAAGACCTCGGCCTGCAGCGCCTCGTCGCTCAGGAAGTCCTGCGCGGAGGCCACGAACAGCCCGGTCTGGCAGGCGTTGGGACCTTCGCCGGCGGCGCCGCGGGCGATCTCGCGCGCCTTGCTGCTTTGCATGAGGCCGTCGACGCCCTGCACGTAGGCCTCATGGATGCCCGGCGTGAGCATGGTCTGGGCCGCGGAGCCCTTCACCGCTTCGGCGGCGGATGCCACGAAGGCATCGAGCGCCTCGCCCTTCACGGCGATCACCAGGCCGGGGGTGGTGCAGAACTGGCCGGCGCCCATGTTCAGCGAGCCGATAAAGGCCTCGCCAAGCTCCTTGCCGCGGTTGTTCAGCGCTTCCGGCAGCAGGAACACCGGGTTGATGGAGCTCATCTCGGCGTAGACCGGGATCGGCTCGGGGCGCGACTGGGCGGCCTGCATCAGCGCGGTGCCGCCGCTGCGCGAGCCGGTGAAGCCCACGGCCTTGATGCGCGGGTCGCGCACCAGCGCCTGGCCGAGTTCGCGGCCGGAGCCGTAAAGCAGCGAGAACACGCCCTCGGGCAGCTCACATTTGGCCACGGCGCGCTGCACGGCGCGGCCGACCAGCTCGGAGGTGCCGGGATGGGCGGCGTGGGCCTTGACCACCACCGGGCAGCCGGCGGCCAGCGCCGAGGCGGTATCGCCGCCGGCCACGGAGAACGCCAGCGGGAAGTTGGAAGCGCCGAACACGGCGACCGGGCCCAGGGCGATGTGACGTTGGCGCAGGTCGACCCGCGGCATCGGCGCACGCTCGGGCAGGGCCGGATCCAGGCGCACGTCGAGCCATTCGCCGGCGCGCACGACCTTGGCGAACAGGCGCAGCTGGCCGCAGGTGCGACCGCGCTCGCCTTCCAGGCGGGCCCGCGGCAGGCCGGACTCGGCCATGGCGCGAGTGATCAGGTCATCGCCGATGGCTTCGATCTCGTCGGCCACGGTCTCGAGGAACGCGGCGCGCTTTTCCAAGCCGGTCTCGCGGTAGGCGTCGAAGGCGGCCCAGGCCAGCTCGCAGGCCTGTTCCACCTCGGCCTGGCCGCCGGCGGGATAGCCCGGGGACAGGGTCTCGCCGCTGGCGGGATCGACGGCCTGGATCGCGGTGCCGTCGCTGAGCACGGCCTGCTGGCCGATGAGTTGCTTGCCTTCCAGTGTCATGGGGCCTCCTGAGGTCACAGGGATTGAACGGGGGTATCGGTGGTGTCGGCCTCGAACGCCAGCGGGTTGCGCAGCGTGCGGCCGAAGGCCGGCAGGGCGATCTCGAAGCGATCGCCGTCGCGGGTCTGTACGCCGTCGGCGAAGCTCAGCGTCGCGGTGCCGAAGAAGTGCACGTGGACGTCGCCGGGGCGCCGGAAGCCTGGGTACTTGAAGTGGTGCTGCTCGAGGTTGGCGACGGTGTGGGCCATGTTGGCCTCGCCGGTGAGGAACGGCTTCTCCCACAGGGTCTCGCCACCGCGCACGATGCGGCTCGTGCCCTCGAGGTGGTCGGGCAGCTCGCCGATCAAGAGCTCCGGGCCGAAGCTGCAGTGGCGCAGCTTGGAGTGGGCCAGCCACAGGTAGTTGAAGCGCTCGGTGACGTGGTCGGAGAACTCGTTGCCGATGGCGTAGCCGACGCGCCAGGGCTGGCCATCGTCGCCGATGACGTAGAGCCCGGCGAGCTCCGGCTCCTCGCCGGCGTCCTCGGCGAAGGCCGGCACCGGCATCGGCGCCTCGGGGGCCACCACGCAGTCGCCGTCGCCCTTGTAGAACCACTCCGGCTGGGCGCCGGTCTCGCCGGCGGCGGGCTTGCCGCCCTCCACGCCGAGCTTGAACATGCGCATGGAGTCGGTCAGCTCGGACTCGTCGGCCTGGGCCTTGGCATGCATGGAGGCGCGGGTATCGGCGCTGCCCAGGTGGGTCAGGCCGGTGCCGGTGACCAGGCAGTGGGCCGGGTCGTCGTGGGTCAGCGGCGGCAGCAGCTGGGCGCCGTCGATCAGCCCCTGGTAGTCCAGGCGGGTCTCGGTCAGCGCCGCCTCGACGATCTCGGCCAGCGGCCGGCCGGCGGCGATGGCACGCCGGGCGAGGGTGTAGGTGTCGGCCTCGGTCAGGCGGACTGTGTTGTCGTCTTCGACCAGGGCGGCGCGGGCCGCACCGTCATGAAGGCACTGGATGATGCGCATGGCGAGTTTCCTCGGCTGTCGGGTCGGGGCGACGAGGCATTGACGTGGCCCCATCATAGCCCCGGCGCCGGGTGTATGTGCAACATATGTTTTTATATGTTGATTTTAAATGTGGGTGATCGAGGCAAGGCGACGGGGCGTCGCCTTGCCGGCGCGGTTACACCAGCCACATGGCCATGTCGGGCCAGAACAGCAGCGCGAACAGCACGCACAGCTGCAGGGCGATGAAGGGCAGCACCGCGACGAAGATGTCCTTGAGGCTGACCTCGGGTGGGGCCACGCCCTTGAGGTAGAAGGCGGCCGGGCCGAACGGCGGCGACAGGAAGGACACCTGCATGTTCACCGCGAACAGGATGCCGAACCAGATCGGGCTGTAGCCCAGCTGCTCGACGATCGGCACGAAGATCGGCAGCGTCAGCATGGCCACGCCGATCCAGTCGAGGAACATGCCCAGCACCAGCAGGATCGCCATCATCACCAGGATGATCACGATCGGCGCCACGTCGAGGCCCATGATCATGCTCGAGATGAAGCGGTTGCCGCCCATCAGGTTGTAGACGCCCACCAGCGCCGCGGCGCCGATGCCGATCCAGATGATCATGCCGCAGGTGGTCAGGGTCTGGCCGAGGCTCTGGTGCAGGGTCTTGAACGAGAACTCGCCGCGGGCGACCACCGCCAGCAGCACGCCGAACACGCCCATGGCCGCCGCCTCGGTGACCGAGGCCACGCCGCCGTAGATCGAGCCCAGCACCAGCCCGGCGATCAGCGCCGGCACGATGATGGCGCGCAGCGCCTGGCCGCGGGTGGCGAAGCCTTCCTCGCGGTCGGCGTCGGTCATCGGCGGGCCCATCTCGGGGTTCTTCAGGCAGCGCACCAGCACGTAGCCGATGTAGCTGGCCATCAGGATCACCGCCGGGGTGATGGCCGCGGTGAACAGGTCGGCGATCGACTGGGAGGCGATCAGGCCGTAGATGATCAGCACGATGGACGGCGGCATCATGGTGCCGAGCGCGCCGCCGGCGCAGACCACGCCGATCGACAGGTGCTTGTCATAGCCCAGTCGCAGCATCTGCGGCAGCGCCAGGATGCCCAGCAGCACGATCTCGCCGCCGATGATCCCGGACAGCGCGGCCAGGAAGAAGGCCACCACGATGGTCTGCACGGCCACGCCGCCGGGCAGGCGGCCGGCGAACACCCGCATGGCGTTGAACAGGTCCTTGGCGATCCCCGATCGGTCCAGCAACGAGGCCATCAGCACGAACATCGGCACCGCCACCAGCGAGTATTCGGTGACGAAGCCGTAGACCCGGCTGGTGACCAGCGGCAGGGCGTTGGGCCCGAACCAGCCGAAGGTAAAGGAGAGCGCGACCAGGCCGGTGATGAAGGCCAGCGGCAGGCCGGTGATCAGCAGGGCGAAGATCAGCCCCACCATCAGCAGGGTTCCGGTTGCGATATCCATCAGTCGGTCTCGTGTGATGTGGTGTCGGGCCGGCGGCGCAGCGAGCGGATCAGGTGCAGGCAGGACTGCACGCACATGATGGCGAGTGCCAGCAGGATCATGCCCTTCACCAGCGCCGGAAACGGCGGGTTCCAGGAGGTGCCGGAACGTTCCAGCTGCCATTCGCCCAGCGGGTTGTGGGAGGCCGACCAGAACATGGTGAAGGCGGCGTAGCTCATGGCCAGGCAGAAGCCGAAGGTCACCAGGTCGTTGAAGCGGTCGAGCCACAGCCGGCAGCGCGGGCTGGCGGCGTCGTAGAGCACCTTGACGCGGATATGGCGATCGCTGGCCAGCGCGGCGGGGCCGCCCAGGGCGAAGCCGACCGCGACCAGCATCACCACGCTCTCGTGGACCCAGGAGGTCGGCGAGTTGAAGGCGTAGCGCATGATGACCTCATAGACGCTGATCGCCATGGCGATGAACACCAGCCAGGCGGCGCCGCTAGCGGCCATGACCACGCCGCGGTCGAAGGCGCCGCGCACGGGCGGCGCGCTGTCGCCTTCGATCGCGGCGGGATCGTCGGGAAGGGGGGAAGACATGACTCCTCCGGGGGCGCGGGATGCGCCGTCATGAACGTCAGGGAAGACGGCGGCGCACGGGCGCCGCCGTCCGTTGTGGCTGGGGATTACAGCTGGCCGCGGGCCTCGAGGAAGGCGGTGGCCTGGTCGTAGATCTTCTGGGTCATCTCGTTGCGGCCGGCCCACTCGGCCCATTCCTGCTCGGCGGCCTGGCGGAATGCCTTGCGCTCCTCGGCGGGCAGGTCGATGGGTGTAACGTCGGGGTTCTGGTTGAGTGCCTGCAGGGTCTCGATGTCCTGGGCCTTGAGGCGGGCGATCAGGTCATAGGCCATGCCGTCGAAGGCGGTCTCGAGGGTGGTCTGGATGTCCTCGGGCAGGCCGTCCCAGATGTCCTGGTTGATCGACACGGCGATCATCGGCATGGAGTGGAAGCCCGGATAGAGCGGGTAGGGCGCGAAGGCGTGGATGCCCATGGCGTCGTTGTTGGACAGCACCGTGGAGTCGGCGGCGTCGATCACGCCCTTCTCAAGGCCGGTGTAGACCTCGGAGCCCGGCAGGTTGACCGGGGTGGCACCGATGCGTTCGAAGATGTTGTAGACCATGCCCTGGGGCGCGCGGATCTTGAGGCCTTCGAAGTCGGCGATGGAGTCGACCTCGACGGTGGAGGGAATCGACTCCAGCGGGAAGGTCGCGGCGCTGATCAGGTGGGTGCCGTAGGGCGAGGCCAGCTCGTTGTAGAGCGCCTCGCCGCCGCCCTGCTTCATGAACTCCAGGAAGTCGTAGGGATCGTTCCAGGCGCCGACCAGGTTGCCGATCATGCCGAAGGCCGGGTCCTGGCCCGAGAAGTAGCTGGGATCGGTCATGTGGCCCTGGAGGATGCCGGAGGAGACCGCCTGCAGGGTCTCGGTGGGGCCGACCACGGCGTTGATCGGCAGCATCTCGATGCTCACCCGGCCGTCGGTCATGGTCTCGATCCGGTCGGCCCACTCCTGCTTGATCTGGAAGCTGGGTTCGCCGGCGGTCTCGGAGGCCTGGAACTTCCACTCGTATTCCGCCGCCTGGGCGGAGGACAGGCCGAGCATCAGCGCCGTGCCGGTAAGCAGCAGGCGGGGCGTCTTGAGGTAGGGCATCGGAACTCTCCATCGAAGCTGTTGTTGTGTCGCGGCGCTCCGGCTGGCGTGCCGTCGCGGGCCCTAAATGTTGTACATACGGCATATTTGTTCAACATATACTTTCGTATGTGTCGACTACGGGGCGGCATCCGGCTACCGTCATGTCATGGCCGCGCCGCCCGAGGGCCGCGCTCCGGGTGAGACGCTCGACACGAGAACAGGCCGCGATACGCGATGAGGAGAGGCTTCCATGACAGACAGCAAGCGCCGGCTGCGCAGCGCCGAGTGGTTCGGCAGCGCCGACAAGAACGGCTTCATGTACCGCAGCTGGATGAAGAATCAGGGCATTCCCGACCACGAGTTCCAGGGCAAGCCGATCATCGGCATCTGCAACACCTGGTCGGAGCTGACGCCCTGCAACGCCCACTTCCGCAAGATCGCCGAGCACGTCAAGAAGGGCATCCTCGAGGCCGGCGGCTACCCGGTGGAATTCCCGGTGTTCTCCAACGGCGAGTCCAACCTGCGCCCCACGGCGATGTTCACCCGCAACCTGGCGAGCATGGACGTCGAGGAGGCGATCCGCGGCAACCCGATGGACGCCGTGGTGCTGCTGGTGGGCTGCGACAAGACCACCCCGGCGCTGCTGATGGGCGCGGCCAGCTGTGACCTGCCGACCATCGTGGTGACCGGCGGGCCGATGCTCAACGGCAAGCACGAGGGCCAGGACATCGGCTCCGGCACCGTGGTGTGGAAGCTCTCCGAGGAGGTCAAGGCGGGCAAGATCTCGATCCATGACTTCATGGCCGCCGAGGCCGGCATGTCGCGTTCGGCGGGCACCTGCAACACCATGGGCACCGCCTCGACCATGGCCTGCATGGCGGAATCCCTCGGCACCTCGCTGCCGCACAACGCGGCGATCCCGGCGGTGGATTCACGCCGCTACGTCCTGGCACATCTCTCCGGTAACCGCATCGTCGAGATGGTCGACGAGGACCTGAGGCTGTCGAAGGTGCTGACCAAGGACGCCTTCGAGAACGCCATCCGCACCAACGCGGCCATCGGCGGCTCGACCAACGCCGTGATTCACTTGAAGGCCATCGCCGGGCGCATGGGCGTCGATCTGGCGCTGGACGACTGGACGCGCATCGGCCGCGGCACGCCGACCATCGTCGATCTGCAGCCCTCCGGGCGCTTCCTGATGGAGGAGTTCTACTACGCCGGCGGCCTGCCCGCGGTGCTCAAGCGCCTCGGCGAGGCCGACCGCCTGCCGCACAAGGACGCCCTGACCGTCAACGGCAAGACCCTGTGGGAGAACGTCTGCGACGCGCCGCTCTACAACGACGAGGTGATCCGCCCGCTGGACTCACCATTGCGCGCCGATGGCGGGATGTGCGTGCTGCGCGGCAACCTGGCGCCGGGCGGCGCGGTGCTCAAGCCCTCGGCGGCGAGCCCCGAGCTGATGCAGCATCGCGGCCGCGCGGTGGTGTTCGAGAACTTCGACGACTACAAGGCTCGCATCAACGACCCGGACCTGGACGTCGCTGCCGACAGCATCCTGGTGATGAAGAACTGCGGGCCACGCGGCTATCACGGCATGGCCGAGGTCGGCAACATGGGCCTGCCGTCCAAGCTCTTGGAGCAGGGCATCACCGACATGGTGCGCATCTCGGATGCCCGCATGAGCGGCACCGCCTACGGCACCGTGGTGCTGCACGTGGCGCCGGAGGCGGCCGCCGGCGGCCCGCTGGCCGCGGTGCGCAACGGCGACTGGATCGCGCTCGACTGCGAGAGCGGCCGGCTGCATCTGGAGGTCGGCGAGGCCGAGCTCGAGGCGCGCCTGGCCGAGAGCGATCCCACCGCCGAATCGAAGGAGATCGCCCGCAGCGGCGGCTACCGCCAGCTCTATATCGAGCACGTGCTGCAGGCCGACGAGGGCTGCGACTTCGACTTCCTGGTCGGCCCGCGGGGCGCCGACGTGCCGCGCCACTCGCACTGAGGTAACGGACGCCATGACGGAACGCACCATGAACGATGGTTCCATGACCTCCGACCGGCTGCGCTCGCGCGACTGGTTCGACAATCCCGAGCATCCCGGCACCACCGCGCTCTGCCTGGAGCGCTACATGAACCAGGGCATCACCCTGGAGGAGCTGACCAGCGGCCGGCCGATCATCGGCATCTGCCAGTCCGGCTCGGATCTCACGCCCTGCAACCGGCACCACATCGAACTGGTGAAACGGGTCAAGGACGGCATCCGCGCCGCCGGCGGGGTGCCCTTCGAGTTCCCGCTGCACCCGATCCACGAGAACGTGCGCCGTCCCACCGCGGCGCTGGATCGCAACCTGGCCTATCTGGGGCTGGTCGAGGTGCTGCACGGCTATCCGCTGGACGGCGTGGTGCTGACCACCGGCTGCGACAAGACCACCCCGGCCAGCCTGATGGCCGCGGCCACGGTCAACATCCCGGCCATCGTGCTGTCCGGCGGGCCGATGCTCAACGGCTGGCGCGGCGCCGAGCGCGTCGGCTCCGGTACCGTGGTGTGGGAGATGCGCAAGCGCCTGGCCGCCGGCGACATCGACTATCCCGAGTTCCTCTCGCGAATCGCCGATTCGGCGCCCTCGGTGGGCCACTGCAACACCATGGGCACCGCCTCGACCATGAACTCCCTGGCCGAGGCGCTGGGCATGAGCCTGCCCGGCTCGGCGATGATCCCCGGGCCCTACAAGGAGCGGGGCGCGGTGGCCTATCAGACCGGCGAACGCATCGTCGACATGGTCTGGGACGACCTGCGGCCGAGCGACATCCTGACCCGCGAGGCGTTCGAGAACGCCGCCATCACCTGTTCTGCGCTGGGCGGGTCGTCCAACGCGCCGATCCACCTCAACGCCATCGCCCGCCACGCCGGCGTCGCCTTCGACAACGACGACTGGCAGCGTCTCGGCCACGAGGTGCCGCTGCTGGCCAACGTGATGCCGGCCGGGGCCTATCTCGGCGAGGAGTTCCACCGCGCCGGCGGCGTGCCGGCGGTGATGTTCGAGCTGCTGGCGGCGGGCCGGCTCCACGGCGAGGTGGCGACCGTCAACGGCCGCCCCCTGGCCGAGAACCTGGCCGGCCGCGAGACCGCCGACGACGAGGTGATTCGCCGCTACGCCAATCCGCTGGTCGAGCACGCGGGCTTCCTCAACCTCAAGGGCAACCTGTTCGACTCGGCGCTGATGAAGACCAGCGTGATCGCCGCGGACTTCCGCCAGCGCTTCCTCGAGGACCCCGAGGACCCCGACGCCTTCGAGGGCAGGGTGGTGGTGTTCGACGGCTCCGAGGACTATCACGCCCGGATCGACGATCCCGCCCTCGAGATCGATGCACGCACCATCCTGGTGATGCGCGGCGCCGGTCCGGTGGGCCATCCCGGTGGCGCCGAGGTGGTCAACATGCAGCCGCCCGAGGCGCTGATCCGCGCCGGCATCGAGTCCCTGCCGTGCCTGGGCGACGGGCGACAGTCGGGCACCTCGGGCTCGCCGTCGATCCTCAACGCCTCGCCGGAGGCCGCCACCGGCGGGCCCCTGGCGCTGCTCGAGAGCGGCGACCGGCTGCGCGTCGATCTCGGCCGCTGCGAGGTGACGCTGATGGTCGACGACGCCGAGCTGGCCGCGCGCCGCGAGCGCCTGGAGGCCGAGGGCGGCTATCGCTATCCCGGGCATCAGACGCCCTGGCAGGAGATCCAGCGCTCGATGGTCGAGCCGCTGGACCGCGGCATGACCCTGGCGCCGGCGACCAAGTATCGCGACGTGGCCCGGGTCAGCCCGCCGCGGGATAATCACTGAAACCACGTGGAACGCGCAACAGCACGCGGCCGGCGCCCCTCCCGGCGCCGGCCGCGTTCTGTTGCGCGTTCGGTGATATAGGGCCGAGTGGGAGCTAGGCGCGCCGGACTCAGCCCAGGTCGAGCTGGCGGCCCAGGGCGCTGTCGCCGGACTCGATGCCCAGCGCCTCGGCGGTCCCGGCGAGCACCGCCTGGGCGGCGAGGAAGGCCTCGCGGGGCTGGCGCGCGCGGATGCTCTCCATCAGCTGTCGGTGGCGCTCCAGGCTGTCCTCGGGGTCGCTGGCGCTGACGTTGGACTCCGCCACCAGCATGTAGATCGAGGGCCTGAGGATGTGCGAGAGCTGGGCCCAGACGATGTTGTGGGTGGCCTTGAAGATGGCGACATGGAAGGCGACGTCGTAGTCGCTGTGCAGCCGGGCCTCCTGGCCGTCGGCGCCGTGCAGGTTCTGGCCCATGCCCTCGAAGGCTTCCTCGATGGCGACCAGGTCGCGGGCCGTGGCGCGTTTGGCGGCGGTCATCGCCACATAGGGTTCGACGTCGAGGCGAAACGACAGGATCTCGCGCTGAATGCCCGGGTTGGGCGCGGCGTAGCGGGTCATCCAGTCGGTGACCTGGGGATCGAGGATGTTCCACTCGGCGTATTCGCGCACCTTGGAGCCGTGGCCCGAGATGCGCTCGATGATGCCCACGTCCACCAGCTGGCGCAGGTCGCTGCGCACCGCCGAGCGGTTGATGGCGAACTGCTCGCAGAGGTCGACCTCCTTGGGCACGAAGTCGCCGGGCTGATAGCGGCCGGAGAAGATGGCCTCGGCCAGGAAATCGGCCACGCTGGGGCGAGGGGATGTCTTGCGCTGCTTGTCTGTCACGAGTCCCGCGTCCGGTAAAGATTCAACATATTGTGTTCTATGTTGCACGTTTCATCAATGTGACCTTGGTGTCAGGACGCCGCCTCGGCGCCCGCCAGCAGCCCGCAGAAGCGGGCCAGCAGCGAGGTGGCCTCCGGCGTCGGTGACACCGCCGCCAGCAGCGCCTCGGGGTCGCGGCCCTGCTCGGCCAGCCCCTCGGCCTGATGGCGCAGGTAGGCGCGCATCACCGCCGGGGTGAACTCGGGATGGAACTGCACGCTCCACTGACGGGGCCCGTAGCGCAGCGCCTGGAAGCGGTCATGGTCATTCACGGCCAGCACCTCGGTGCCCGGCGGTGCCTGGAGCACCGACTGGGCGTGGGTCAGCTGGGCGGGGAAGGTCTCGGGCAGCGCGCCCAGCAGGGCGTCCCGGTGGCCGGCCTCGGTCAGCCGCACGGGGTGGGTGCCGGTCTCGCGGCCCGCGGGATGATAGCCGCTGTCGCCGCCGAAGGCCGCGGCCATCAGCTGGTGGCCGTAGCAGACGCCGAACATGGCGACGCCGCGCTCGCGGGCCTCGCGCAGCCAGGGCTTGAGCGCCTCGCTCCAGGGCTCGGCATCGCTGACCATGGCGTGGGAGCCGGTGATCACCAGGGCATCGTCGGCGCTCAGCGTCGGCGGGGTGCCGTCGTGGCGGGCATCGAACACCTCGAGGCTGAACTCGCCGCAGGCGGGGGCGAGCCGGTCGCGGAACAGCGCCTCGAAGTCGCCGTGGTCGCGGACCACGTCGTCGAAGGCGTCGCCGGTCTTGACGATCAGCAGTCGCGGCATCTCAGTTCCCCCGAGCCAGTCGCTGACCCAGGGCGCGCATGAAGGCCGAGCCGGCCTCCAGCTGCGCGATCTCCAGGTACTCGTCGGGCTGGTGGGCCTGGCTGATGCTGCCCGGGCCGCAGATCACCGTGGGCAAACCGGCGCGCTGGAACTGGCCGGCCTCGGTGGCGTAGGCCACGGCCCCGGCCGGCGCCTCGCCGACCAGCTCGCGGCAGAGCGTCAGTACCTCGGCGTTGTTGTCGTCGGCCAGCGCCGGCACGGTGACGTTGAGCCGCTCGGTGTGGATGCCGGCGTCCGGGGCGCGCTCGCGCATCTCGGCCTGCAGCGTCTCGGCGTAGGCCTCGACGCGGCCGACCAGGTCCTCGAAGCGGTCCGACGGCAGGTGGCGGATCTCCCACTCGAAGCTGCATTCCCGGGCCATGATGTTGATGGCGGTGCCGCCCTGGATCTTGCCCACGTGCAGGCTGGAGTGGACCACGTTGAAGGCCTCGTCGACGCGGCCCTCGGCACGCAGCTCGCTCATCACGTCCTCGATGAAGGTCACCAGCCGGGCGGCGACGTGGATCGCCGAGACGCCCTGGTGGATCTGGCTGGAGTGCGAGGCGCGGCCGGTCACGGTGGTGCGCAGGTTGGTGGCGCCCTTGTGGGCGACCACCGGCTCCATCAGCGTCGGCTCGCCGACGAACACCGCCGCCGGACGCGGATGGTCGGCCATCAACCGCTCGATCATGCGCGGTGCGCCGACGCAGCCGATCTCCTCGTCGTAGGAGAAGGCCAGATAGAGCGGCTTTTCCAGCTCGAGCTCAACCCAGCGCGGCACCTCGGCCAGGGCGCAGGCGATGAAGGCCTTCATGTCGCAGGTGCCGCGGCCGTAGAGGCGGCCGTCGCCCTTGTCGGTCAGGGTGAAGGGATCGGTCGACCAGGGTTGGCCGTCCACCGGTACCACGTCGGTATGGCCGGAGAGCACCACGCCGCCCTCGACCGCCGGGCCGATGCGGGCCAGCAGGTTGGCCCTGGTGCCGTCGTCGCTGTCGACGCGCCAGTGCTCGACGCCATGGTCGTCGAGCCAGGCCTCGATGAAGGCGATCAGGTCCAGGTTGGAGTCGCGGGACACGGTGGGAAAGCCCACCAGTCTCTCGAGGAACTGGGCGGCGGTCATGGTCGGCTCCGAAGCAGGGTGACGTCGCCGCCTAGCCTATCACGCCGCCCGGACCCGAGGGATGGTCGCGGCGCCATGAGAGAGGGCAGACATGAGGCGTCGTGCCGCTCAGGTCGAGCGACGCCGCAGCCGCGGCGCGCGCAGCGGCTCGCCGCGCAGCCAGGGGCCCAGCAGCCGCGTCGACAGCGGGATGAAGAGGAACACCATCACCGGGGTCAGCATCAGGGTGCTGGCCAGCACCCTCGGCACCAGCGGCAGCGTGGCCAGGGCGTCGCCGAACAGGATCTGGAAGGCCAGCGAGACCGGGAAGAACGCCAGCCAGATGGCGATGGCCTGCTTCCAGCGCGGCGGCGCGGGGCTGCCGGCTGGCTGGAACCAGCGGTCCAGGCCGGTGGCGCGATGCTCGTGGGGCGCGTCGAAGAGCCCCTGGCCGCGGGCCAGCCAGGCCCGGCGCGAGGCGGAATGCTCCCAGGTCGCCAGGGTCTCGGCGTCGCGGAAGCGGAAGATGATCTGGTATTCGTCGTCGCCGGGGGGCGGTGCCAGCACGCCGGAGCCGAGGTAGCCGCCGAAGTCGGAGGCCAGTTCGCGGCCTTCCTCGAGCCAGCGCATGAAGTCGCGATAGCGGCCGCTGGCCACGCGGCGCGCCACCATCAGAGTGACGGGATCAGAGGACATGGTGGTTCTCCTGATGAACTCGTTGGCCCGGGTAAGGGCCGCCGAAGAAACGGCGGATCGGGTACATCCGCTGCCGGGAGAATCTTATGTCATTCGGGAGGAAATAGACAGATTGTGTGGCTTTCGGGTCTTGAGCCAGCATGATGGTCTATTTTGGTGCGAGATAAGGGAGTCCCAGGAGGGCATGCACCATGCCGGTGCCGGCGCACATCACCGCATGACAGGGGCATCCGCCGCGACTCCAGGCCGTGTCCTCCACCTGTCTCATGAGGGAGCCACCATCGCCATGTCAAAAAAACGAGAAAAAGCGAAACCCGGCACGGCCGCACGGCGTATCTATCCACGCAACACCTTCTGCAGCCGTCAACAATGGAGAGAGACATGAACGTCTACTCAACACAAGCGGGAATGGGTTTCGTTGTAGCGATGAGCATGGCACTGGGGGCTTCTTCCGCCTTCGCGGGCATGGAGGCTCCCGAAGAGGTCGCGGTCCCGGCAGGCAACACGGTCTTCCTCGAGACCGTCGGGAAGGGCGAAATCACCTACGCCTGTGAAACAAGAGAGGATGGCGCCATGGGATGGGTCTTCAAAGGGCCCGATGCCATGCTCATGGACGGCGACGAACAGGTCGGCTCCTACTATGGCCCGCCCGCCACCTGGGAGGCGAGTGATGGCTCGAAGATCACCGGTACCCAGCTGGCCACCGCGCCCGGCGGGGATGGCAACATTCCCTTCCAGCTCGTCGAGGCGAACCCCGCGATGGGGGAAGGTGCCATGACCGGCGTGACCTACGTCCAGCGTCTCAACACTCAAGGCGGCGTGGCGCCGGATTCAGCTTGTTCGGCAGACAACGCGGGAGCCACAGAAATCGTCAACTACCAGGCGGATTACCTTTTCTGGAAAGCAAGCTAGTACCCAGTGAACGGCGAGCACCGCGACGCCCCCACCCGAGCCGGGTGGGGGCGTCGCTTGCCGGGCATTTGTGACCTAGAATCCAAGCCACAAGCGCAGCACCTGCGGTATCCAGGCCTCCAGAAGATTCCCTCGGAAACCCCCGCGGCGGTGTCCGAACCGAGCCATCTTCGCGGCCGGCAGATGGCCAGTGGCCCCCAACACGGCAGACCGCCAATGAGGAATGCCTGGCGACTCACTCCCGCTCGTTTCTCGTCACCCGCAGCAGCACCCGATCCATGCCCCGGGTGCTGAGCACCCGCTTGAGCGCGGCGAACAGGTGGGTGGGGACGGTCACGGCGTAGCGGGGCTTCGGGCGACGGTGCTCGAGGGCGTGGATGAGCTTGTCGACGACCGCCTCGGGGCCGAGGGTGAAGGCCCCCTTGCCGTCCTCGCTGGAAAGGCGGGCCTCCACCTTCACGTAGGTGTCGGCGTGGGCGCTGTGGGCGGCGTCGATGTTGGCCCGGTAGGCGCGATAGGCGTTCTCGCGGAAGCGGCTGGCGATGGGGCCGGGCTGGATCAGGCTGACATGGATGCCGCTGCCGGTGAGCTCCTGGCGCAGGGTATCGGCGAGGCCCTCGAGGGCGAACTTGGAGCACACATAGGCGCCGCGATAGGGCAGGGCGGCGAAGCCCAGCACCGAGCTGTTGTGCACGACGCGCCCGTGGCCCTGGGCGCGCATCATCGGCAGCACTCGAGTGGTGAGCTCGTGGGTGCCGAGCAGGTTGGTCTCGAGCTGTTCGCGCAGCACGTCCCGGCTCAGGTCCTCCACCGCGCCGGGCTGGCCGTAGGCGCCGTTGTTGAACAGCGCCGTCAGCCGCCCTCCGGTGCGCTCGCGCACGTCTTCCACCGCGGCCGCGATCGAGGCGCTGTCGGCCAGATCCAGCCGCAGGGCCTCCAGGCCCTCCTCCTCGAGGCGCGAGACGTCCTCGGCGGCTCTTGCTGTCGCGAAGACCCGCCAGCCGCGCCTGGCCATGGCATGGGCCGCGGCATGGCCGATCCCGCTGGAACAGCCGGTGATCAGCAGGCTGCGCGTCGTCTCTTGGCCTTCCGGCATCCTCGTGTCTCCTTCCCTTTCATGTGTCTCTTGATCGCTAGCCGCCGACCAGCCGCGCCTGGCTGGTGCCGTTGCCCAGCGGCTCGACGCGGATCTGCACCGGGATGCGCTCGTGCATCTCCTGGACGTGGGAGATCACCCCGACGCGGCGGCCCAGCGCCTGCAGGCCGTCCAGGGCCTCCATGGCCAACGCCAGCGACTGCGGGTCGAGGCTGCCGAAGCCCTCGTCGATGAACAGCGATTCGATGGTGAGCTCGCCGGAGGCCATGGAGGCCAGCCCCAGCGCCAGGGCCAGCGAGACCAGGAAGGTCTCGCCGCCGGACAGCGAGTGCACCGAGCGGCGCTCGTCGCCCATGTCGTGGTCGACCACCAGCAGCCCGAGCTCGCTGCCGCCGCGCACCAGCCGGTAGCGCCGCGACAGCCCGCCGAGGTGCGCGTTGGCATGCTCCAGCAGCTGCTCCAGATTGTAGGCCTGGGCGATGCGCCGGAACGCCTTGCCGTCGGCGGAGCCGATCAGCTCGCTGATGCGGCCCCAGCGGCGATGCTCGGCCCGCGCCGCCTCGAGCTCGGCCTGGGCGTCCTGCTGGCGCCGGCGCCGGCGGTCGTCGTCGTGCAGGGCGTGGGCGGCCTCGTCACGCTGCTGCTGGGCGGCGTTAAGCCGCGGGGTGAGGGCCTCGCGCTCTTCACCCAGGGCCTCGCGGCGACGGGCGATCTCGGCCTCGGCGGGGGCGTCGAGCAGCGCCGGCTCGCCGTCGTCGGCCTCGACCAGCGCCTGTTCGCGGCGATGATCGATCAGCGCCTGGCGGCGTTCCCTGAGGGCGGCGGCGGCCTGCTGGCGGGCCTGGTCGGCGTCTTCCAGCTGTCGCCGCTGGCGCTCGGCCTCGTCGTCGGACTGGGCCAGCAGCCGGGCGAGGGTGGCGTCGTCCAGCTCGGGATGCGCCTGCCGCCACTCGGCCAGCTCGGCGGCGAGGGCGTCGCGCTCGCGGCGCAGCGCCTCGAGCCGCTCGGCCTCGTGGCTCGCCTGCTGGGCGAGGCGCTGATGTTCGGTCTGCGCCGCGTGATGTGCCGCCTGGGCAGTGTCCCGGTCCCGGCGGGCGCTCTCCTGGCGGGCGTCGAGATGCTGCTGCCAGGCGTCCGGCGAGGCGTGATCGCCGAGGCGGGCGCGCAGGTCGGCGGCCAGGGCCTCGCGGGCCCGACGCAGCGGCGGCAGCCGCTCGGCCAGCCCGGCGAGCTCCTGTTCGAGCTCGCTCTGCTGGGAGCCGAGCCGGGCGAGCTCGATCTCGTCCTGATGCAGCGCCCGGTTCAGCGGGGCGAGTTCGGCCTCGGCCCGGGACAGCTCGTCGAGGATGCGCCGTTGCTCGTCCCGCTGGGCCTCGATGGCCTGCCGCTGACGGCCCAGCCAGGCCTCGCGCTCCTCGGCGGCGATGGCGGAAAGCTCCGGCTGCAGCGGATGCGCGTCCAGCGTGCGCTGCGCCTCGGCGCGCTGCCGGTCGGCGCTGCCGAGGTCCTCGCCCTGCTGGGTCACCGAGGCCTTCAGGGCGCGGTATTCGCCCTCGATGTCATGGCGCTGCTGGTAGGCCCGGTCGCGCTGGTCCTGCGCCTGTGCCAGCTGGCGATCCTCCTCCGCCTGCTGGGCGGCGAGCTGGGCGGCCTCCGGCGAGGCGGGCGGCCGGTGGCGCCAGGGATGCTCGAGCCCGCCGCACACCGGGCAGGGTTCGCCCTCCGCGAGGCCCTCGCGCAGGCGGGCCACGCTCTCGCTGCGCACGGCGCGGCTGCGCTCGACGAAGGCCTGAATGCTCGTGAGGTGGCGCTCGGCGTCGTCGAGGCGCTGCCGGGCGGCCTGGCCCCGGCCGAGCAGCGCCTCGAGTCGCTGCTCGCTGTCCGCCAGGCGCGTCTTCAGCGTCTGATGGGCCTGCTCGGCGCGGCAGGCGTCCTGCCAGCGGCCGTGAAGCTCGCCTAGTTCGAGGCGGCGCTGGGCCGCCGCATCGTGGGCCCGCTGGGCGGTCTGTCGGGCGCTGTCCAGGCCGTCATGGTCGCCGATCAGGCGCTCGAGGGCGGCGTGCCAGCGGTCGCGCTGCTCGCGTCGCCGGGCGTGGGCCGCGTCGGCCTGGCGCCGCTGCTCGGCGAGGGCGGCGGCGCGTCGACGGCGCTCCTCATGGGTGCGCTCGAGCTCCGCCAGCTGCTGGTCCTGGGTCGCGAGGCGCTGGGCCAGTTCGCGTGCCTCGCGCAGCGCGGGCTCGGCCTGGCGGCGTGCCTCGCCGGCTTCGACGAGCGTGCGTTCGGCGGCCTCGCTGGCGAACCTGGCCTTTTCCTGCGCACGCTCGGCGTCGGTGAGCGCTCGCTGCGTCTTCTGGTGGTTGGCCTCCAGGGCCTCGAGCTCGCCGGGCAGCGCGGCCTGGCGCGTCAGTTGATGACGCCGGGGCAATATCACCCGGCGCCACGCCTGATCCTGCCGGGCGGAGACGAGCGCACTCCAGGCGTCCTCGGCCGTGTCCACGTCGTGCTGGCCGCGCTGGAAGCTGGCGTTCAGTTGATCATCCTGTTCATGCCAGCGCTGCCTGGCCTGAAGCGAAGCCGAGTGCGCCTGCAGGTCGGTAAGCGCTCGCTGGGTGGTCTCGGCGGCGCGTTCGAGCTCGGCGCGGGCCTCGGCTTCGGCGGGCAGGTCGTCGGCGAGCCGGGCCTCGATCGTCTCCACGGCCTTTTTGGCCTCGCTGGCGCGGCGGTAGGCGGCCATGGAGATGGCGGAGTATTCGCTGGTGCCGGTCAGCCGCTCCAGCAGGTCGCTGCGCTCGTTGTCGTCGGCCTTGAGGAAGGCGGCGAACTCGCTCTGGGCCAGCAGCACGGCGCGGGTGAACTGCTCGAAGGTCAGGCCCAGGCACTCCGGCAGCAGGCGGTCGAACTCGCGCTTCTGGTTGGTCAGCAGGCGGTCGTCGTCGAGGTCGCGCAGCGACTGGTCGACCGCCTGCAGGCGGCCGCTGGCCTTCTCGCGGGCGCGGCGCACGGCCCAGCGGGCGCGGTAGCGGCGGCCGTCGCGGCCGAGGAAGTCGACCTCGGCGAAGCCGCTGGCCGTGCCGCGACGCAGCAGGGTACGCGGGTCGGCGGTGTTGAGGGTGGCGTCGCCGACGTCGGGCAGCGGCGCCTCCCGGCCGGGGGCCTGGCGCAGCCGAGGCGTGCCGCCGTAGAGCGCCAGGCACAGGGCATCGAGCAGGGTGCTCTTGCCGGCGCCGGTGGGGCCGGTGATGGCGAACAGCCCGGCATCGCTGAGCGGCGCCGCGGTGAAGTCGAGCGCAAGCGGCCCGGGAATCGAGGCCAGGTTGGCCAGGCGCAGGGCGAGGATCTTCATGCGGAGTCCTCCTCGCCTGAGTCCAGCACGTCCTGACGCAGCCGGTCGAAGTCGGCCAGGATGTCGTCGTCCGGCGGCTCGCCCCAGCGGCCCTGCCAGGTGCGCTCGAACAGCCGGCGGGGGCCGAGGGTCTCGAGGTCGACGCGCTCGGGGGCGTGCTCGGCCGCGACCTTGGGCAGGCGGCGCTCGAGGCGCAGCAGGCGCAGCGGCTTGCCCTCGAGGGCGGCATCGACCCGGGCGCGCAGGTCGGGCATCGGCGCCTCCAGCTCGACGCGCAGCTCCAGCCAGGGCCAGCGTTCTCTCGGCAGATCGGCATCGAGCTCCAGCGCCTCCAGCTCGGCCAGCACGGCGTCGAGCGGCGCGGGGCCGAGCCGATGCATGGCCACCGGGCGCGGCACGGGCAGGGACTCGACCCCGGCCAGCCGCTCGCCGTCGAGGGTCGCCTCGACCACCTGGTGGGCGTAGTTGAGCTCGCTGAAGTCCAGCGGCAAGGGGCTGCCGCTGTAGCGGATGCGCGCCTCGCCGACCCTTTGTGCGCGATGCAGGTGGCCCAGCGCCACGTAGGCGATATCGTCGGGGAACAGGGCGGCGGAGATCGACTCCTCGCCGCCGATCACGATCGGCCGTTCGCTGGCCTCGGAGACGGCGGCGCCGTGCAGGTGGGCGTGGCTCATGGCGACCAGCGCCTGGCCGTCGTCGCGGCGCTCGCGGGCGGCGTCGATCAGCTCGCGATGGACGCGGTTGATGCCGGCGACGTAGTCGTTGGGCGCGTCCTCTCCGTTTCCGGTCTCGTCGGTGGCCATCTGGCCGGTGACCTCGGCGGGGCGCAGGAAGGGCAGCGCCAGGCACCAGGCGCGGGTCTCGCCGGCCGCGTCGGTGAGCGGCACCAGCAGGCGTCCGGCGTCGAGTCGGCCGTCGTCGAGCCAGCGTACCCGGCCCCGGGCGTGGGTGCGCAGGCGCTGCATCAGCGGGGCGGGCAGCTCGATGCGGTTGCCGCTGTCGTGGTTGCCGGCGATCAGCACGATGTCGAGCCCGGGCAGCCGCTCGTGGGCGCCGACGATGAAGTCGAAGAGCAGTTCCTGGGCGCGCAGCGAGGGATTGACCACGTCGAAGATGTCGCCGGCCACCAGCAGGGCGTCGGCCTCGCGTTCGACCAGGGTCTCGAGCAGCCAGCTCAGGAAGGCGCGGTGCTCCTCATGGCGTTCCTGGCCGTGGAAGCTCTGGCCCAGGTGCCAGTCGGCGGTGTGGATCAGTCTCAGCATGGCGTCCCCCGGTGTTCCGTCACACGGTCGAAAGGGCCTAGTCTAACCCGAGCGCCGCCGACACATCAGGGAGCGCCTTGAGCGATCGGTGGCTTCCCGATATCCACCCGGTGCGGGGCTGATCCGGCGACATGAAAAAACTCTGCGACCTGTCCCCGGCGCCCCGCGTGATGTCCACTTTGATATTCCGAGTTTTTCGATGATCGAACTGCACGACTGGAACCTTTCCCCCACCGAGGCCATCGCGCTGCAGCGGCGCCTGGCCGGGCGAGTGGAGCGCGAGGATCGCCTGGAGGCGGTGAGCCGCATCGCCGGGGTGGATATCGGCTTCGAGCAGGGGGGCGAGATCACCCGCGCCGCGGTGGTGGTGCTGGCCTGGCCGCCGACGGGCGAGGGCGCCTTCGAGGTGGTCGAGCAGGCGGTACACCGCGAGCCGACGCGCATGCCCTATGTGCCGGGGCTGCTGTCGTTTCGCGAGGTGCCGGCGGCGCTCGCGGCCTTCGAGAGGCTCGTCACCCGGCCGCAGCTGGTGATGGTCGACGGCCAGGGCATCGCCCATCCACGCCGGCTGGGCGTGGCCAGCCACCTGGGGCTGTGGCTCGATCTGCCGACCATCGGCGTGGCCAAGAAACGGCTGTGCGGTCGCCACGACGAGCCGGGTCCGGAGCGGGGCGACGGCACGCCGCTGGTCGACAAGGGCCCCGGCGGCGAGGAGACGATCGGCACGGTGCTGCGCTCGCGGCGGGGCGTGAAGCCGGTGTTCGTCTCGCCGGGGCATCGGCTGTCGCTGGCCTCGGCGCTCGACTGGACGCTGGCCTGCCTGGGGCGCACCAAGCTGCCGGAGCCGACGCGGCTGGCCGACCGGCTGGCCTCGAGGCGGGATCAGACACGGCGCTGAGCTTGCCATCCCTGGCCGGGCAGCCGACCATGGCGCCCCTTCCTTCTCTATCTGGATGCCCGACATGAGCGCTTCTGCCCCCAGCCCCCTTGCGGCCACCCGTGCCTGGGTCGAGACCTTCGTGGTCGGCCTCGAGGTGTGCCCCTTCGCCGGCCGCGAGGTGGCCCGCGACAGCATCCGCTACGTCGAGGTGGATGCCACCGATCCCGCGGCCGCGCTGATGAGGCTGATGGAGGAGTGCTGGCACCTCGACGAGCACGCCGGAACCGAGACCACGCTGATGGTGCTGAGCGAGGGCCTGGCGGACTTCGACGACTACCTGGATGCGCTGGGCATGGCCGAGGCGCTGCTGGAGGAGCAGGGCTACGAGGGTGTCTATCAGATCGCGAGCTTCCACCCGGACTACGAGTTCGAGGGCGAGGCCGAGGATTCGCCGCGCAACTTCACCAATCGCTCGCCCTGGCCGATGTGGCACCTGATCCGCGAGGCCGGGCTGGAGCGCGCGCTGGCGCACTATCCGGACCCCGAGGCCATTCCCGAGCGCAATGCGGCGCTGATGGAGCGCAGGGGCCACGACGCCCTGGCCGCCTCGCTGGCGGCGCTGCGCGGGGCATCGGGGCAGGGCTAGCTCCGATGCTCGTCGCGCTAGCCGCGCCTCAGACCACGTCCAGCGGTTCCTTGGCGAACGGGGCCGGGAATTCGGCCTCCAGGCGGTCTATGGCCTGGTCGTCGAGGGTGGCCTGGAGCACGGCGGCGTTGTCGCGGACGTGGTCGGGGTGGACGGCCTTGGGCGTGGCGATCAGGTCGCGCAGGCCGTCGACCGGGCGGATCGCCCAGGCCAGCAGCAGCTGGGCCGGCGTCAGGCCCTGCTCGGCGGCCAGGGCGTTGACCACCTGATTGCTGAGCGGGTCCTGCTGCAGTCGGCCGGCCCGGGCCAGCGGGCAGTAGCCCATCAGCGGCATGCCCTGCTGGCGCTGCCAGGGACGCAGGGCGTGCTCGATGCCGCGCGAGCCCAGATGGTAGAGCACCTGGTTGACGGCGCAGTCGCTGCCGCCGGGGCGTGCGTAGAGGGTCTCCATGTCGTCGACGTCGAAGTTGGAGACGCCGAAGCGGCGGATCTTGCCGGCCTCGCGCAGCCGCTCGAAGGCCTCCAGGGTCTCGTCGATGGGGATGCCGCCGGGCCAGTGCAGCAGGTAGAGATCCAGGTGGTCGGTGCCCAGGCGCTCGAGGGTCGCCTCGCAGGCGGCGATGGCCGTGTCGCGCCCGGCGTTCCAGGGGTAGACCTTGGAGACCAGGAAGGCCTCGTCGCGACGCCCGGCCAGGGCCTCGCCGACGACCTTCTCGGCGCCGCCGTCGGCGTACATCTCGGCGGTGTCGATCAGCGTCATGCCCAGGTCCAGGCCCAGCTGCAGGGCGCGGACCTCGTCGGCGCGGGAAGCGGGGCCTTCGCCCATGAACCAGGTGCCCTGACCGATGGCGGGCAGTTCCACGGCCGGCTCGTGAGCGGTGGCCGGCAGGGTGACGCGAGCGGGTTGTGTCATGGCGCTTCCTATCTTTTTTGTGCTGAAGACTCGCGTCCAGTCTGGAGATGCCGATCCCGCGGCGCAATCCGCCCTTGTGACACGGTGCTATCGTCCCCATGGTCTATCGTGTAGAGACGGAAATTCCGACCATCCAAGCGCAAGGAGTCGACATGAGCATCCAGAAGAACGGCAGCGCCGTCTGGCAGGGCGGCCTCAAGGACGGCAAGGGCACGGTATCCACCCAGAGCGGCACGCTGAACGAGGCGCCGTACAGCTTCGCCAAGCGCTTCGAGGACGAGTCCGGCGCCAACCCCGAGGAGCTGATCGGCGCCGCCCATGCCAGCTGCTACTCCATGGCGCTGTCGATGATCCTCGGCGAGGCGGGCTACACGCCGGATCGCATCGCCAGCCGCGCCACCGTCAGCCTGGCGCCGGACGACAGCGGCTTCAGCATCAGCGCCGTGCATCTCGAGACCCGCGCCAGCGTGCCGGGTGCCGACGAGGCGGCCTTCCAGGACGCGGCCGAGAAGGCCAAGGCCGGCTGCCCGGTGTCGAAGCTGTTCAATGCCGAGATCACCCTGGACGCCAAGCTGGACTGAGGCGCCCGGCGCGATCCACCGAACCATAGACGCCAGTCAGCGAGGCCACCTTCGGGTGGCCTCGCGTCGTTTGGGCACCAGCCAAGCTGGCGGGGGAGATCAGCGGGCCCGGCGGGCGGCGTCCACCAGGGCGCGGATCAGCCGCTGCTGGGGGCGATTGAAGATCAGCCACTCCGGATGCCACTGCACGCCGATCAGGAAGTCGTGCTCGCGGGACTCGATGGCCTGCACCAGGCCGTCGCGGTCGCGGGCGACGATCTCGATGCCCTGGCCCGTCTCCTGCACCGCCTGGTGGTGCAGGCTGTTGATGCGACACCAGGTCACGCGGAGGATGCGGTAGAGCCGGCTGTCGCCGACGATGTCCACCGTCTTGCGCGGCAGCACGGTGCGCCGTCGCTTGAGCCCCTCGTTGGTGGTGTAGATGTCCGGGTCCAGGGTGCCGCCCTGGTGCACGTTGATCAGCTGGGCGCCGCGGCAGATGCCGAGCACCGGGGTGTCGGCGGGAATGAAGCGTTCGAGCAGCGCCAGCTCGAGCCGGTCGCGTTCGGGGTCGACGCGCACGTCGAGCTGGATCTCGCCGCCGTAGTGGTGGGCCTCGATGTCGTCGCCGCCGCCGATGATCAGGCCATCGAGCGTCTCGGGCCGCGGGCGCGAGGGCGACAGCCGCAGCGGGCGGCCGCCGTGACGCCACACGGCGAACCAGTCGAACCACCAGGCGATGCGGCTCTTGCGGTCGGAGGTGGTGATGCCGATCAGCGGGCGCTGGCTCTGCCTCATGACTGCCCGAGCCTCCGGCGCAGCGATTGCCACAGCCGCACCGGCCAGGCCGGGCGGTGGCGGGCCAGATACTGGGCGCCACGCTCGGCCAGCGTCTCCGGCGAGGCGGCCAGCGTCTCCACCTCGAGCCAGCGATTCCACTCCTGGACGGCGCCCCAGCCGGACTCGGAGAGCTGGGCGTTGGGCAGCCGGTAGTGATAGGTCGGCCGCGGCTTGACCAGGTGATCGCCGAGCAGCTCGTGGGGATGCTCGGGATGCAGGTGGGCGAACAGCGGCAGCAGGTCGAGCTCGCGATTGCGGGTCGGGTTGTACTCGAGATAGTCGTCGATCAGCGTCTCGAGGTCCGGCGCGTAGTCGGGATCGAGCACCTTGAGCGCATAGGGCCGCGGGAAGGGGTTGGCGTGGGGCAGCACTTCCCGGGTGATGTCGACCCGGATCTGCTCGCGCAGCCAGCGGGCGCTGAGCAGATAGGCGCGCAGATGGGCCAGCAGGCTCTCGACGTTCAGGCCCGGCGCCTCGGGGTTGAGGTGCAGGCCGAAGCCGTAGAGCAGGCTGGCCTCGGTGCCCTTGGCGCCGCGCTGGCGCAGCGCCTCGAACAGCGCATCGAGCTGGTCGAGCTCGTCCCAGGGCACCGGCGGGCAGACGATCTCGGTGGGCACCAGGCCCGTGACCACATCGCCGATCAGCTCCCGGGTGCGCCGGTGGAACTCCTGGCGCATGCGCTCCCATTCGCTGTCCTTGCAGGCCTCGGGGTCGACGCGCTCGGCGTCCGGGTGGGCGTACTGGGTGTCCAGCTCGATGCCGAACTCCCCCCAGCGGGTGTCGGTGACCTTCAGGCGATGGGGGCTCAGCACCTCGACCTCGCCGCCGAACAGCTCCTTGACCAGGTTGGCGGTGTCTCGCGGCGGCAGGCCGGCGAACTCGATCTCGACTCCGACCCGGCGGGGCCTTCCCTCGGCATTGTCGGGTACGGGTGGCGGTTGCGGCGTCATGACGGCATCCTGTGTGACGGTATCGGCAGCCTAACATTGCTGCCAGGGATTCTGATATTGCGGTCACCCAACGTACGGAGACTCACGTTGCCACGCGCGCCTCGCCACTTTTCGTTCGCCCTGCGGGGCCTGCTGCTGCTCTCGCTGCTTCTTCTGCCGCTGATGGCGGCCGCCCAGTCGCTGCCGATCTCCGCCCTGGGCGGGGGGCAGGAGCAGGGCAGCGAACAGGAGCCCGATCCCGAGGCCCTGCAGCAGGCGCTCGACCGCATCATCACCACGCTGGAAGACGAGAACCGGCGCGACCAGCTGCTGCAGAGCCTGGAGTCGCTGCGCACCGCCAACAGCGAGGTGGCCGAGGAGGAGGGCATCGCCGGGCAGCAGGGGCTGCTGGGGGCGCTGGCCGACACCTTCAACGAGCTGGGCGAGCAGGCCGAGTCCGGCCGCTCGCCGTTCAACGACTGGCAGCGCCAGTTCCGCGAGGGCTGGACGGACTTCACCGAGCTGGTGGTGCGCACCGGCGACGGCGCGCTGCTCAACTTCGTGGTCGAGATGGCGGTGTTGGTCGGCATCTGGACCGGCCTGCTGGTGATCCTGATCGCGCTGGGGCGGCGGCTGGCGCAGCGGCGCGGCTGGCCGCTGGACCTGCCCCGCGAGCCCAAGGGGGCGCTGCTGGCGATCCACTTCCTGCGCCGCCTGCTGCCCTGGGGGCTGGCCTTCGTGCTGGCGCTGGGCGTGGCCCAGCTGGTGCCGGAGAGCGCCGGGCGCACCGGGGCGCTGGTGATCGCCTACATCTCGCTGTGCGGACGCACCCTGTCGGTGGTGGTGGAGACGGTGATCTCGGTGTTCACCCGCGGCCATCGCTTCGTGGCCGTGCAGATCCTCCAGCATCAGGCGCTGCGCCCGCTGTTCGTGATCGGCGCGCTGATCGCCCTGGGCGATGCGCTGAACTCCACGCGCATCACCGTGTCGCTCGGCCTCGACCTGGCCAACCTGCTGTCGGTGATCGCCAACGTGCTGGCGGCCTTGCTCAGCGGGCGCTTCGTGATCCGCTTCAAGCGCCCGATCACGCATCTGATCCGCAACCGCTCCTACAAGCACCGCCGCGACAGCAGCAGCGCCGCCGACATGGCCCGCACCGTGGGCGGGCTGTGGCACATTCCCGCCCTGTTGCTGGTGGGCGGCTCGCTGGTGGCGATCTTCGTCACCGGCGGCGACGTGGCCACGGCGCTGGCGCGCTCCATCGTCTCGGCGTCGCTGCTGGTGCTGACCCTGGTGGTGGCCGGGCTGATCCGCCGCCACTCCGAGCGCCGCACCAAGCGCCGCTTCCGTCGCGAGTATCGCCGCCGCCTGGAGCGCTTCGGCTACACCCTGGCCCACGTCGTCGCCTGGATCACCTTCGCCGAGCTGTTCCTGCAGGTGTGGGGCGGCTCGCTGATCGGCATCGGCCAGCAGGGCGTGGCCAGCGTGCGCATCGGCCAGGCGCTGCTAGGCATCGGCTTCACCGTGCTGCTGGCCTGGCTGGCCTGGATCTTCGCCGACACCGCCATCCAGCGGGCGCTGGCCTCCTCGGCGCGGGCCCGCGGGCGGCGGGTCAATCAGGCCCGCGCCCAGACCATCACGCCGATGATCCGCAACATCATCTTCGCCACCATCGTGATCATCGCCTCCATCGTCGGACTGGCCAACCTGGGCGTGAACGTCACGCCGCTGCTGGCCGGTGCCGGTGTGATCGGCCTGGCGATCGGCTTCGGCGCCCAGACCCTGGTGCAGGACCTGATCACCGGCATCTTCATCCTCATCGAGGACTCGCTGGCGGTGGAGGACTTCGTGCAGATCAACGGCCACATGGGCACCGTCGAGGGGCTGACGCTGCGCACCGTGAAGCTGCGCGACCTGGACGGCATCGTGCACATCATCACCTTCAGCCGCATCGACTCGATCCACAACATGTCGCGCCAGTTCGGCATCGCGCTGATGAAGATCCGCATTCCCTACAACATGAAGATCGACGACGCCATCTCGCTGATGCAGGAGACCGCCCAGGCGCTGCGCCAGGACCCGATGATGCGCCACTACATCTGGTCGCCGCTGGAGATGCAGGGCATCCACGCCTTCGAGGACGGCTGCCCGCTGCTGCGCATGCGTTTCCGCACCGCGCCGGAGATGCAGTGGGACGTGGCGCGCGCCTTCAACCTGCTGCTCAAGCGGCGCATGGAAGAGCAGGGCGTGGACCTGGGCGTGCCGCGCCTGAGCGTCAGCATGGAAGGGCATGGCGGCGGCCGGCTGGACGGCAGCGCCGACTGGGGCGAGCAGCACGATGCCGCCGGGCGCGAGCCCGGCGAGGCCGGCGTCGCCGATCCCCATCGCCAGACCAGCGCCAGCGGCGGCTCGCCCGATCCGGGCTAGGGCCCTCGTTGCCTCCTATGCTCGAAGCGGGAGCCCGGCAAGGCCGGCGGTGTGCTAGCGTAAAGCCGGACGCCTCGGCCACGGCAGGCGCGCCGACGCGTGAGGCAACCATGGGGCATCGGCGGCTGGCGCCCGATCCTGATGCCAGGAGGAGAACATCATGCGAACGCTGATCCAGACATTGCTGGCGCCGGTGGTGTGGGTGGCCGACAAGCTCGGCACCAGCCGCGAGGTCGCCCGGGACGAGGCGCAGCAGGCCGAGGTGGACGAGGCCTGCGAGGCGCTGGCGCTCTACCAGTTCTGGAGCGAGCCCGAGTGCATCCGCGTGCGCCGCGAGATCACCCGCCTGGGGCTCTCGATCGAGACCCGCGACGCCCGCCTCGACCCCGAGCACGGCCAGACGCTGAAGGAGCAGGGCGGCAAGCTCCAGGTGCCGTGCCTCTATATCCGCGAGGCCTCCGGCGAGGAGCGCTGGCTCTACAACGCCCAGCGCATCATCGATTATCTGAGGCGCCACTTCGGGGAGTAGGGCGGTGTTTTGTCTCGATACGCCCAGCGGTCCTCCCCACCGCGCCTGTTCCCCGCTCAATGGCGCTCATACCACGCTAGATCCTCAGCTAATTTAGTGGCAGGCTGAAGGAAAGGACGTGAAAGGTGGACGGCACGATGATCGGTGTTATGACGCCTAATTGTCATTCATATGCATGAAAATCAGTGGGTTGGGCGCATCAGACGGGCTGGATAACACGGATGAACGTGCCGGCGCGTTCAAGTCGATAAATAAGTCGGCTATCTAATACCTGTTAACACTGGAGAGTTGAGTTTGAGCAATAAAAACAAGCATGGACTCTCCCGCTATATCCCCGCCGATGTCGAAAGGGATATCCGAGTGCGCTCAAAGTTCGGTTGTGTTTTTTGCCGATCTGCGATCTACCAATATGAACACATTATTCCCGAGTTTAACGATGCTATAGAGCACAGCAGTGACCACATGTGCCTTTTATGTGGACGTTGCCACGATAAGGTGACGAAAGGCCAAATATCCAAAGCTAGCGTCCGTCGTCAGTACGAGAAAGTTCAGGCCGATGCGAATATCAAACGACCTTTTGATGATCTTATTCTGGACAGCCAACGCCTGACCGTGGTTCTTGGTTCTAGCATTTTTAACGGTGCGAGAACTTTGATCGAAATAGATGGTGATGCGGTTCTCGCCATTGAGCCGCCAGAAGATGGAATGTCGTTTCCAACGATTTCGGGCGAATTCTCAGACGAAAATGGAGAAGAGCTTTTCCGTATCGATCGGAACGTCTGGTCGGGGCGACCGGACGTTTGGGATATGAAAGTTGAAGGAAAGGAAATAATTATCCGGTCCGCACCAGGAAAAATTGCTCTTAAATTGATTGTTGAACCACCAAATAAAATAGTGGTTGAGCGCCTCGATATGAGAACGAGGAGCGCATTTTTAAGGCTAAGAAAAGGGTCGCTCGAAGTTGGAAGGGTTGAAGCTGACGCTGAATATTCAATCGGGCTGGAACGATTTGAATGTGACGCTGCGGATGTTGGCGTCAAGGTGGACTCCATTGGGGTACAGGAGCCAGTCTTGAAAGCTGTCCGCATGGTTGGTGGTAAAGGTTTGGCTCTTGAAGGGACGGGAATATCTCTTGGAACAGGTGCATCGAGAATGACTATTCTTGGGCTATCAATTGAGCATGCAACTAGGCGGTATACCAAGAGAATGGTCTTTCCTCTCCAAGAGGATCTACAGGGCTATAGCGAAATTTTACCACCACGCATCTGATCGGATTGGTGTTAACAATCGGCTGCACAGCGACCGATTTTCCGCCGCTTCGCGGCTCCAAACCGGCGCGTGAGCCGGGCGATCAGCCCCAATTCCTCGAGGCTGATAACGGTCAGCGTGGAATGCCGCCTTACAGCGTTTCCTCCAGCAGCGTCAGCAGCCGCTTGTAGTGCAGCTCGTCGGCCTCTGCGTTGTACGAGGGTGCGTCCTTGGCGGTGAAGCCGTGCGCGGCGCTTCGGTAGAGCTCGGTGGTGAAGTGCACGCCGGCGCTGGCCAGGGCCTCGTCCATGCGGGCGATCTGGTCGGCGGGCAGCAGCTCGTCCTTGTCGGCGTGGCCGAAGTAGACGCGGCCTGCGATGTTCCCTACCACGTTTATCGGCGCGTGCTCGTCGTCGGCCTTCGCCAGGTTGGCGGAGTGGAAGCCGGCCGCGGCGGCGATGCGCTCGGGGTGTTCCGCCGCCATGCGCAGCGCGAAGGCGCCGGTGAGGCAGTAGCCCACCACGGCGACCCTGCCCCCGGCGAATTCCGGCGCGGCGTCGATGCCTGCGAGCCAGGCGGTAAAGTCGCGGGACTGCGCCTCGGGCGTCAGCTGGCCGGCGTAGTCGACCAGCGTCGGGCGCACGTCCGGGTCGCGGAACGACTGGCCCGCCGGCACGATCTCGCCGGCCGCGTCACGGTAGTAGATGTTGGGCATCAGCACGGCGTAGCCGGCGTCGGCGATGCGCTGGGCCTTCTCGTGATAGCAGGGGCGCAGGCCGCCGATATCGGTGAGCAGCACCACGGCCGGCAGCGGGCCCGTGGCGTTCTCGGGCGTGAAGACATGGGCGTCGATGGTGCCGTCGGCGGCGGGAAGGTCGAGGGCGCGGGACATGAGGGCTCCCTGGATCGATTGAGGATGTCACAGCGTCGGAAAGGCGTGCCTGTCGAGACGCGATACGGATACGAAAGTTCCTTTGAATCAGCCGGTTACTGCCCGCCGCCGATGGTCAGCCGCAGCGCCTGCAGGCCGCCGAGCTCGAGGCGGGTTTCCTCGGAGAACAGCGGGTGGCCGTGCACGGTCAGGTCGATGCCGGCGGCCGCGCCGCGGTAGTGCACGTCGGCGGTGACCTCGGCCTCGGTGCCGAGCGGTGCCAGCACATCGTAGCTGACGCCGTCCACTTCCACGGCGGTGAGGCCCATGTCGGTCAGCGCCTGGGTCACGTGTTTCTTCACGGCCATGCCGTAGGTGACGTAGAGCCCGCCGTAGGCCAGCGCGGCGATCACGATCAGGGAGAGAAGTCGGCCCATCGCGGGTTCCTCGTGTGGCGTGGGGTCAGATATGGGACCGGCGGGGCTGCCAGCCGCCCTCGCGAATCGCGGGGCAGCCGGCGACGTCGCGATTGTAGAGATACAGCCAGGCCGGGCCGAAGGCGGTCGCGTGCACGACCCGGTCGTAGGTGCCGCTCGCCGGCTGGCGCACGCGGTAGTCCTCGAGCACGTCGAGCTCCTTGAGCCCCGCGGCATCGACGCGGAACACCTCGATCTCGATGCCCCGGGAGGGTTCGAGCCGGGCGCCGGGGTAGGGGCCGAGGTCGAACAGGGTGACGTCGGTGAGCAGGTCCGTGCCCACGAACTCGGCGCCGTTCAGCCAGTGGTGATTGCGCAGGCCGCGTTTCAGGGTGCCGTAGACGGCGACCAGGGGCGTGCGCTCGATGGCGATGGCGGGGCTTTTCATATGGGCTGTCCTCTCCGCATTTGGCGGTCGGACAGTTTACCAAAGGTCGTCGCTCGGGGCTGATCCGGCGACAGCCCTACGCGGGGCGCTGTGAACCCATCCCTGGGCGCTACTTTTGCCATCCCTGGCAAAAACCCCCGCTACGAGCTGTCTCCGGCGCCCCTTACTGCTGGCAATGGGAGATCGAAAAACGCCCCGCACGATGGCGGGGCGTTGGGGCGAGCGGTCATGGGAGGCCGTGCCTCAATCCATCGCCGAGTCGCGGCCCAGGTTCTCGGGGCCGAAGGAGTCGGGCAGCAGCTGGTCCATGGTGTAGCGGCGCAGCAGCGTGCCCTGGGCGTCGACCACGCGGATCAGGGTCTCGGGGGTGGCAAACTCGCGGATGCGTTGGCGGCAGTCGCCGCAGGGCGTGCACAGGTGCTCGCCCGGGCCGATCACGTAGACCTCGCGCAGCTCGCGCTCGCCGGCGCTGGCCATGGTGGCGATGGCCGAGGCCTCGGCGCAGATGCCCTTGTAGTGGGCGACCTCGACGTTGGCGCCGACGTAGCGGGTGCCGCTCTCGCTGACGATCAGCGCGCCCACCGGATGGTTCGAGTAGGGCGCGTAGGCGCGGTCGCGCACGTCGATCAGCGCCTCGACGATATCGGGCTGGACCTCGCTCATGCCTGGGCCTCCCGGGCGGCGTCGTCGCGCAGCACGCTGTCCAGGGCGACGGTCATCATCTCGTCGAAGGTGGTGGCGCGCTCGTCGCTGGAGAGCGAGTCGCCGCGCACGATGTGGTCGGAGACCGTGCAGATGGTGGCGGCCCGGGCGCCGAACTCGGCGGCCACGCCATAGAGGCCGGCGGCCTCCATCTCCACGCCGACGATGCCGTAGCGGCGCATCAGGTCGATCATCTCGGGGCGCGGGTCGTAGAACAGGTCCGCGGAGAAGATGTTGCCGACCTTGACCGGCACGCCCTGGGCCGCGGCGGCGTCCACCGCGTGGCGGGTCAGCTCGAAGTCGGCGATGGCGGCGAAGTCGTTGCCGAGGAAGCGGGTGCGGTTGACGCCGGAGTCGGTGCAGGCGCCCTGGCCGATGACCACGTCGCGCACCTTCACGTCGTCGCGCACCGCGCCGCAGGAGCCGACGCGGATCAGGCTCTTCACGCCGAACTCGGTGATCAGCTCCTTGGCGTAGATCGACACCGAGGGGATGCCCATGCCATGGCCCATCACCGAGATCTCGCGGCCCTTGTAGGTGCCGGTGTAGCCATACATGTTGCGCACGTCGTTCACCTGACGGGCGTTGTCGAGGAAGGTCTCGGCGATGTACCTGGCGCGCAGCGGGTCGCCGGGCATCAGCACGGTGTCGGCGAAGTCGCCGCGTTCGGCCTTGATATGCGGGGTGGCCATGTTCGGTCTCCTTGGTCTTTGATCCGAGTGTCGTCGGCCCGGGGCCTGGTCGGACGTCGATTAACTTGCCGGCAGGAAGCTCGTGCCGTCGTCCATGGGCGCCAGGCCGAGGTGCGCGGCCAGGCTCTGGCCGATGTCGGCGAAGCTCTCGCGCACGCCCAGCGAGCCGGGCGCGAGGCCGGCGCCGCTGGCCAGCACCGGGATGTGCTCGCGGGTGTGATCGCTGCCGGGCCAGGTCGGATCGCAGCCGTGGTCGGCGGTGAGGATCAGCAGGTCGTCGTCCTCGAGGCGCGCCAGCAGCTCGGGCAGGCGGGCGTCGAAGGCCTCCAGGGCGGCGGCGTAGCCGGCCACGTCGCGGCGGTGGCCGTAGACCATGTCGAAGTCGACGAAGTTGGTCATGATCAGCGAGCGGTCGCCGGCCTCGGCCATCGCGTCGAGGGTGGCGTCGAACAGGGCGTCGTGGCCGCTGGCCTTGAGGGTGCGCGAGATGCCGCAGTGGGCGTAGATGTCGGCGATCTTGCCGATCGCCACCACCTCGCCGCCGTCGTCGTGCAGCTTCTGCAGCACCGTGGGCGCGGGCGGCTCGACGCTGTAGTCGCGGCGGTTGGCGGTGCGGGCGAAGTCGTCGGCACTCTCGCCCGTGAAGGGCCGCGCGATCACTCGGCCGATGTTGTAGGGCTCGAGCAGCCGGCGGGCGGTCTCGCACAGCGCATAGAGGCGCTCGAGGCCGAAGGCGTCCTCGTGGGCGGCGATCTGGAACACCGAGTCCGCCGAGGTGTAGACGATCGGCTTGCCGCTGGCGACGTGCTCCTCGCCGAGCCGGGCGATGATCTCGGTGCCGGAGGCGTGGCAGTCGCCGATCACGCCGGGCAGGTCGGCCTCGCGCACCAGCGCCTCGAGCAGCTCGGGCGGGAAGCTGTGCTCGCGGTCGCTGAAGTAGCCCCACTCGAAGCGCACCGGCACGCCGGCGATCTCCCAGTGGCCGGAGGGCGTGTCCTTGCCGGAGGAGATTTCCCTGGCCACGCCGTAGGCGCCGTCGACGCCCTGCGGCGGAGTGACGCCGTCGGCCCAGGCGCCGGTGCTCTCGTGGTGGGCGTGGAACAGCCCCAGCCGGCCGAGGTTCGGCAGCGCGAGCGGGCCGCGCGTGGTGGAATCGGCGCACTCCCGGGCGATATGGCCCAGGGTGTCGGCGCCGGCGTCGCCGAAGGCCTCGGCGTCCGGAGTGGCGCCGAGGCCGAAGGAATCGAGAACGAGCACGATGGCGCGGGTCATGGGACCTCCCGACGGATGGTGTCCTGAATCAGTGGTGGCGCGGGGCAGGGCGCGTCACTCAGCGTGAGGGCGTCGCGCAGCCGGGCCTCGGCGCGCTCGGCGTCGGCCTCGCTGCGAGCGTGGATGCGCGCCAGCGGCTGGCCGGCGGCGACGGCCGCGCCCAGCTCGGCGATGTCGCTCAGGCCGACGGCCGGGTCGATGGCGTCCGCCGGATGACGACGCCCGCCGCCGAGCTCGACCACCGCCATGCCCACGGCACGGGTGTCGATGGCGCCGAGATGGCCCGCGCGCGCGGCGCGGACCTCGCGCACCACCGGCGCGGCGGGCAGGTGGGCGTCGGCGCGCTCGAGCAGGTCGCTCGGGCCGCCGAGGCCGGCCACCATGCGCGCGAAGCGCTCGGCGGCGGCGCCGGAGGCCAGCCGCTCGTCGAGCCGGGTGAGCGCCGCGTCGCGGTCGGCGGCCAGGCCGCCGGCCAGCAGCATCTCCGCGGCCAGGGTGCGGGTGACCTCGAGCAGGCGGCCGCCGCGGCGCTCCCCGGTCAGCACCGCCAGTGCCTCGCGCACCTCCACGGCGCTGCCGGCACAGGGCGCCAGCGGCTGGCTCATGTCGGTCAGCAGCGCGGTGGTCGGCGTGCCGGCGCGGCTCGCCACCGTGGCGATGGCCTCGGCCAGCTCGCGGGAGGCCTCCGGCGTGGGCATGAAGGCACCGCTGCCGACCTTGACGTCCATCACCAGGGCGTCGAGGCCGCAGGCGAGCTTCTTGCCCAGGATCGAGGCCACGATCAGCGGCAGCGACTCCACGGTGGCGGTGACGTCGCGCACCGCGTAGAGGCGCTTGTCGGCCGGGGCCAGGCTGCCGGTCTGGCCGATGATCGCCACGCCCGCGTCCTTCACCAGGCGGCGGAAGGTGGCGGTGTCCGGGGTGACCGAATAGCCGGGGATGGCCTCGAGCTTGTCGAGGGTGCCGCCGGTGTGGCCGAGGCCGCGCCCGGAGATCATCGGCACGTGGCCGCCGCAGGCGGCGACCCATGGGCCGAGCACCAGCGAGACCAGGTCGCCGACGCCGCCGGTGGAGTGCTTGTCGAGCACCGGGCCGGGCAGGTCGAGCCCGGACCAGTCGAGCACCTCGCCGGAGTCGCGGGTGGCCTCGGTGAGGGCCACCGTCTCGGCGTCGTCCATGCCCTGCAGATAGATGGCCATGGCCAGGGCGCCGACCTGGGCGTCCGACAGGCCGCCGTCGGCGATGCCGGAAACCAGCTCGCGGATGGCGTCGGGCGGCAGCGGCCGCCCGTCGCGCTTGGTGCGAATGGCTTCCTGGGGAAGCATCAGTAGTCGTCCTCGTCGCCGTCGGCGGCCGGGGCGTCGAAGGCGCCGAGGTTCATCAGCAGGTCGTCGAGCAGGCCGGAGGCGCCGAAGCGGAAGTGGGCCGGGGAGATCCAGCCGGCGCCCATGATGCGCTCGGCGAGCTGCAGGTAGGCCGCGGCATCCTCGGTGGTGCGCACGCCGCCGGCGGCCTTGAAGCCGATGTCGCGGCCGCTGTCGCGGATCACCTCGAGCAGGATCTCGGCGGCTTCCAGGGTGGCGTTGACCTCGACCTTGCCGGTGGAGGTCTTGAGGAAGTCGGCGCCGCCTTCCACGGCCAGCTCGGCGGCGCGGCGGATCAGCGCCGGATCCTTCAGCTCGCCGGTCTCGAGGATGACCTTGAGGGTGGCGTCGCCGCAGGCGGCCTTGCTCATCTCGACCAGGTCCTGGCAGACGCCTTCGTCGCCGGCCATCAGCGCGCGGTAGGGGAAGACCACATCGACCTCGTCGGCGCCGGAGGCCACGGCCTCGCGGGTGGCGCGGGCGGCGCGCATGACGTCGTCGCCGCCGTCGGGGAAGTTGGTGACGGTGGCGATCTTGACGCTGTCGTTCAGGCGGTGGGCGGTCAGCGCACGGCGGGCCGGGACGATGAACTGCGGGTAGATGCAGATCGCCGCCGGGTTGCCCATCGGCGTCTTGGCGCGCTGACACAGGCCTTCGACGGTGGCATCGGTGTCGTCGTCGTTGAGGCTGGTGAGGTCCAGCAGCGGCAGGGCCTGGCGGGCAACGCGTTGCAGATCGGTCATGTCGTGGTCCTGTAGGAAAGGGGCCTGGAGTAAGAATGACACCGCGGCCGAGCGGGCCGCGGTGTCGCCGGTTCATGCCCCGAGGGCGATGAAGAAGCCGGCAAGGGTAGCGGACATCAGGTTGGAAAGGGTACCCGCGAGCACGGCCTTGAGGCCCAGGCGGGCGATATCGTGGCGCCGGCTGGGGGCGATGGTGCCGAGGCCGCCGAGCAGGATGGCGATCGACGACAGGTTGGCGAAGCCGCACAGGGCGAAGGACAGGATGGCCGCGGAGTGGTCGGACAGCGCCTCGCCGGTGGCCGCGACCATCTGGTCGCCGCTCAGGTAGGGGGCGAGGTTGATATAGGCGACGAACTCGTTGACCACCAGCTTCTGGCCGATGAAGGAGCCGGCCAGGGTGGCCTCGCTCCAGGGCACGCCGAGCAGGAAGGCCAGCGGCGAGAACAGCCAGCCGAGCAGCAGCTCGAGGCTCAGCGAGTCGAAGCCGAACCAGCCGCCGATGCCCCCCAGGATGCCGTTGAGCAGCGCGATCAGGCCGATGAAGGCCAGCAGCATGGCGCCGACGTTGGCCGCCAGCATCAGGCCGGAGCTGGCGCCGGAGGCGGCGGCATCGAGCACGTTGCTGGGATGGTTCTCTTCCTCGTCGAGGCGCTCCTCGGCGGCGGAGACGCTGTCCTCGGGCTCCTCGGTCTCGGGCAGCAGCAGCTTGGCGAACAGCAGCCCGCCCGGGGCGGACATGAAGGAGGCGGCCACCAGGTATTCCATGGGAATGCCCAGCGCGGCATAGCCGGCCATGACCGAGCCGGCCACCGAGGCCAGGCCGCCGCACATCACCGCGAACAGCTGCGACTGGGTCATCTTGGCGATGAAGGGCCGCACCACCAGCGGGGCTTCGGTCTGGCCGACGAAGATGTTGGCGGTGGCCGAGAGCGACTCGGTGCGCGAGGTGCCGAGCGCCTTCTGCAGCGCGCCGCCGAGCAGGCGGATCACCCACTGCATGATGCCCAGGTAGTAGAGCACCGCGGTCAGCGAGGAGAAGAAGATGATGACCGGCAGCACCTTGATGGCGAAGATGAAGCCGGAGGACTCGGCGTTGGCCAGGCCGCCGAACACGAAGTCGATGCCGTCGTTGGCGTAGAGCACCACCTGACTGACGGCCTCGGAGACGGTGGCGAGCACTTCCTGCCCGGCCGGCACGTAGAGCACGAAGGCGCCGATGCCGGCCTGGATGGCGAAGGCGCCGCCCACGGTGCGCAGGCGGATCGCGCGGCGATTGCTGGAGAAGAGCACGGCGATGGCGATCAGCGTCGCGATACCGATCAGGCTCATGAGCAAGGTCATGGGGATGTCCTTGTGGTTGATGGCAGAGGCGCGCGCGTCGCGCCTCGAGGCCGGCGATGGGTCAAGAGGCGCGGCAGGTTACAGGAAGTTGACCTTGAGGGTATAGATCATCGCATTCTGGTAGTCATCGGCGGTGCCCAGCTTGTTGTTCGAGTAGCGATACTGCACGCCGGTGGTGATCTCCTCGATCGGGTGCCACCACAGCGCCACGGCGCCGTTGGTGCCCAGCTCGCCGGCCGGGCCGTTGACGTAGTTCTCGCGCAGGTACTCGTCGTCGCGCTCGAAGGTCTGCTCGTGCCAGTTGGTCAGGCTGAAGGCCTCGCCGAAGGCCTGGAAGTCGTAGCCCAGCACCCAACCGGCCATGTAGCCGTTCTCGCCGCTGTAGGCGCCGCTCCCGCTCTCGACCCAGGCCTTGCCGATGAACGGCTTGAACCACAGGCCGCCCGCGAAGGTGTGGCGATAGCCGAGGCCGGCCACGCGATCCTGCTCCTCGCTATCGTAACCGTAGTCGCGGAAATCGTAGACGTGGAAGTACAGCGAGAAGGGCGTGTCGCCGAGATAGAGGTGCGAGGTGACCTTGGCGGCGCTGCGGCGGTTGTCGCGGCCGTCTTCCTCGCTGGTCTCGTTCTGCGGGTTCTCGAAGTCGTAGAAGCCGTAGAATTCGCCCCAGTCGAAGCCGACGCCGCCTTCGAGCTCGAGGTAGAAGAAGTCGCCCTTGGCGGCGTTGGTGGCGGTGCGCTCTTCGGTGCCGTCGGACCAGTCGAGGTAGTTGACCGAGGCGTTGGCGAACGACCACTGCGGGCTGAGGGCCGAGGCGGCGTCGTCGGATGCGACGGCGGGCAGGGCGGTGGCGCCCAGCAGCAGGCCGGCCAGGGAGACGCTGTGACGGGGAGCGAGGGAAATCGGCATGGGGAGTCGGCTCTCTGAATGTTGTTGGTCGCGGTTGTTGTCGGGTGAGGCGCCGGGGGCGCGCCAGGCTGTCGCTCACGTCGACTGGGGGCATGGGCCCGGTCATGACGGGCGAACGGGATGGCGAGCGGCGTGTTTGTTATTTGGGTAACATGGCTATGTTATTTTAATCACATTTGGCGTCGCAACCCCCGGCATGCGGGAGCGACGCGGATTCAGGGAGCCGATACGGCGAACGCCGCTTCGGGGTGTGAAACAGGGCGAAGAGGGAGAGGCGTTGAACGAACGAAGTGAAGGGCGGCTGCTGCGCCTGCAGCGGGCGCTGGGGCAGGGCGGCAGCCTGCGCCTGGCCGAGGCGGCGGCGCTGTGCGAGGTGTCGGAGATGACCATTCGCCGGGACCTGGCGGGCTCGGACGGCAGCCTGGTGCTGATCGGCGGCCATCTGATGCTGGCCAGCGATCCGCGCCACGCGCCGGTCTATGACCTGGCCGTGCAGCGCGACCGCAACGCCGAGGCCAAGCGGCGGCTGTGCCAGCGGGCACTGGCGACCCTGGAGGAGGGCGACACCCTGTTCATCGACTGCGGCACGACCCTGACGCCGCTGGCGGCCGGCCTGCCCGACGACATGTCGCTGACGGTGGTGACCTATGCGCTCAACATCGCCGAGGCGGTCAGCAAGCGCCCGGGGGTGCGGCTGTGGCTGCTGGGCGGGGTCTACCACGCCTCGTCGTGCTCGTTCTCCAGCGACGACATCGGTGAGTCTATCCGCGGCTTCGGCCTCAACAAGGCGTTTCTGACCGCGGCCGGCGTGGACGAGCGCCAGGGACTGAGCTGCTTCCACTTCCACGAGGTGGCGCCCAAGCAGGCCGCCATCGCCACCGCCCAGCGGCGGTTCCTGGTGGTGGACGACAGCAAGCGGGGGCTGGTGCGCCCGGCGCGCTTCGCCGGCCTCGATGAGGTCGACGAGGTGATCGCCGAGCAGTGGCTCGACGACTGACGGCGCGGGCGACACCGAGACTTGTCCGCGGTCAAGGTCGGGCGGCGGGGAGTTGCTATGTTGAGAGGGCGAGGGCTGGCCTCGCGTCGATCTTCACCGCCTTGGAGGTATTGCCATGCGCGCCGCAGATGTCATGACGCCCCATGTGATCACCGTGTCGCCGAACAGCGAGGTGCGCGAGATCGCCAGCCTGCTGCTGGAGCACGGCATCAGCGCCGTGCCGGTCGTCGACGAGGACGAACGGGTGCTGGGCATCGTCAGCGAGGGCGACCTGATTCGCCGCGCCGAGGACGATCGGCGCGACAAGGCCTGGTGGCTGCGCATGTTCGAGGTCGGCGATCCCGGCGAATACGTCAAGACCCATGGCCGGCTGGCGCATGAGATCATGACCCGCGAGCCGGTCACCATCGACGAGGGCACGCCGGTGCAGGAGATCGCGCGGCTGCTCGAGAAACGACGCATCAAGCGGGTGCCGGTGGTGCGCGACGGCCGGCTGGTGGGTATCGTCAGCCGGGCCAATCTGCTGCGCGGCTTCTCGGTGGCGGACCCCGGCGTCGCGGCCAGCGTCGAGGATCGCGAGATTCGCGATGCGATTCTCAAGGAAGTGGAACAACACACCGGGGTGATGGTCGAACGGCTCAACGTCATCGTCAGCGAGGGGCGGGTTCAGCTGTGGGGGCTGGTCGACAGCGAGGATCAGCGCCTCGCCGTGCAGGTCGCGGCGGAAAACGCCCCGGGCGCCCGCTCGGTGGAGAACCACATCGGCTTCATGCCGCGCGGCATGGGCGGCTACTGAGGCCATTGATCACGCCCGGGTTGCTCTGACGGCGACCCGGACTTTCCTTCCCGCGCCGGCGCCATCGCCGGTGCGACACGCTGCGGCAAATCGTCCCTTTCCTCCTTTCCTCGTTTACTACACAATACGTTCCCCGCGGCCGGACCCTTTCTCGCGCGCCTCACAATGGCGTTCGCGGGGGTGTGGCCATGAGTGAGCCGAGCCCTTTCCACGATGGTTAGCCTTTGCTGCGGTCATGGGTCAACCGGCGCAGGACAGGTCTCGGTTTCTGTGTAGCTTGCTACTAGTCAGCAGGATTTATCCTGTCGCCAAGCCTGACGAGGTCGAAACATGAATCGAACTCCCCCCCTGCGCAAGCTCGGAGTCTTGCTGCTGGCGGTGTTGCCCCTGTTGCTGGCGGGGTGCAGCTCGGCACTGCTGGACCCGAAGGGCCAGATCGGGGAAGAACAGCGTACCCTGATCCTCACGTCCTTCGGTCTGATGCAGATCGTGGTCATTCCCGTGATCGTGATGACGCTGCTCTTCGCCTGGCGCTATCGCCGCAGCAACCGCGAAGCCTCCTACCGCCCGGATTGGCACCATTCCAATCTGATCGAGGCGGTCGTGTGGTTCATCCCCTGTGTGATCATCGTGTTCCTGGCCGTTCTGACCTGGTACACCTCGCACAGCCTTGACCCGCACAAGCCCATCGAGCCGACCGCAGAACAGCAGGACCCCATCGAGATCCAGGCCGTATCGCTGGATTGGAAGTGGCTGTTCATCTATCCCGAGCAGGGCGTCGCCACCGTCAACGAGCTGGCCTTCCCCGCGGATACCCCGGTTCACTTCCGGGTCACCTCCGGCTCCGTGATGAACTCCTTCTTCATTCCGCGTCTGGGTAGCCAGATCTATGCCATGGCCGGCATGGACAACGACGTTCACCTGGTCGCCGACGAAGAGGGTATCTATCCCGGTCGTTCCACCAACTACAGTGGTGCGGGCTTCTCGGGCATGACCTTCGACGCCCATGTGGGTTCCCAGGAGGAGTTCGAGGCCTGGGTCGAGAAGGTGCGTGAATCTTCCGAGTCACTGACCTATCCCGCGGAATACAACGAGCTCGCTGCGCCGTCCGAGGACAACGAGATCGAGTATTTCTCCGAGGTATCCCCCTCTCTCTACGAGAGCATCATCAAGAGCTTCCTTGCCGGCGGCGACCACGAAGAACGTATGGCCGAGTATGCCGACAGCTACGCCGAAGGCTTCGGTCACGCTGCTGGTCATGACGACGAAGGCCACGGCGAATCAGCCGAGTCTCACGGCACGCCCATGAGCGCGGAGGCAGCGGAGTAAACCATGTTCGGAAAACTGACACTGGACTCGATTCCCTACGACGAGCCGATCATCATGGTGGTCGCGATTGCGATCGCCATCGGTGGTGCCGTCGTGGTGGGTGGTCTGACCTACTTCAAGAAGTGGGGCTATCTGTGGCGCGAGTGGTTGACCTCCATCGACCACAAGAAACTCGGCATCATGTACTTCGTGGTGGCGCTGGTGATGCTGCTGCGCGGCTTCGCCGATGCGATCATGATGCGTACCCAGCTGGCGATGGCGTCAGGTGGGGCCGAGGGCTATCTGCCGCCTTCGCACTATGACCAGATCTTCACCGCCCACGGCGTGATCATGATCTTCTTCGTCGCCATGCCCATGGTCATCGGTCTGATGAACCTGGTGGTGCCGCTGCAGATCGGCGCGCGCGACGTGGCCTTCCCGTTCCTGAACAACCTGAGCTTCTGGCTGTTCGCGGCGGGCGTGATCCTGGTCAACGTTTCCCTGCTGGTCGGCGAGTTCGCCAAGACCGGCTGGCTGGCCTACGCGCCACTATCGGGATCGGATTACAGTCCCGGGGTCGGCGTGGATTACTGGATCTGGGCGCTGCAGATATCGGGTATCGGCACGACCCTGACCGGTATCAACTTCTTCGTCACCATCATCAAGATGCGCACCAAGGGCATGACCCTGTTCCGGATGCCCATCTTCACCTGGACCTCGCTGTGCGCGAACGTCCTGATCATCGCCTCTTTCCCGATCCTGACCGCCACCATCGCGCTGCTGACCCTGGATCGTTACCTGGGCATGAACTTCTTCACCACCGATCTCGGTGGCAACATGATGATGTACGTCAACCTCATCTGGGCCTGGGGCCATCCTGAGGTGTACATCCTGATCCTGCCGGCCTTCGGCGTGTTCTCCGAGGTCATCGCGACCTTCGCACGCAAGCGTCTGTTCGGCTACGGCACCATGGTGTGGGCGACCGTCGCCATCACCGTGCTGTCGTTCATCGTCTGGCTGCACCACTTCTTCACCATGGGCGCGGGCGCCAACGTCAATGCCTTCTTCGGCATCATGACGATGATCATCGCCATCCCGACCGGCGTGAAGATCTTCAACTGGCTGTTCACCATGTACCGCGGCCGGATCGAGTTCACCTCGCCGGTACTGTGGACCCTGGGCTTCATCATCACCTTCTCCCTCGGTGGCATGACCGGTGTGATGCTGTCCATCCCGGCGGCCAACTTCGTGCTGCACAACAGCCTGTTCGTCATCGCCCACTTCCACAACGTCATCATCGGCGGCGTGGTGTTCGGCATGCTGGCGGGTCTGACCTACTGGTTCCCGAAGGCCTTCGGCTTCACCCTCAACGAGAAGTGGGGCAAGCGTTCCTTCTGGTGCTGGCTGGTCGGTTTCTACGTGGCCTTCGTGCCGCTGTACGTGCTGAGCTTCTTCGGTGCCGTGCGTCGCATGCAGTCCTACGAGAACGGTGACTGGCAGCCGCTGATGATCGTCGCCTGGGTGGGTGCCGTCATCATCCTGTGCGGTATCGCCTGCACCCTGATCCAGTTCTACGTCAGCATCCGCGACCGCAAGCAGAACCAGGACGTCACCGGCGATCCGTGGGACGGCCGCACCCTGGAGTGGGCGACGTCCTCTCCGGCGCAGTTCTACAACTTCGCGCATCTGCCCGAGATCAAGGGTGTCGATGACTTCTGGCGCATGAAGGAAGAGAACGGTGGCAAGCCGCCGCTGTCCGAAGGTCCGTACCAGGACATCCACATGCCCAAGAACACCTGGGAAGGTCCGGTGCTGGGCGCGATCTCGACCGTGTTCGGCTTCGCCCTGGTGTGGCACATCTGGTGGCTGGCCATCGTCAGCGGCATCGGCCTGTTCGTGGTCTTCATGGCGCGCATCTTCCGCGAGGACGTCGACTACTACGTGCCCGCCGCGGAAGTCGAGCGCATCGAGCGCGAGCATCGTCAGCGCGTCGAGCGTGGCGTTCAGCCGTCTTCATCCTATGCATCCCAGGTAGGGGGGCAGGCCTAAATGTCTACTGATACCCTGAGCAACCACGGGGATCATGCTCACGAGCACGATCACCACGATACCGCGGGCACCAAGATCTTCGGTTTCTGGATCTACCTGATGAGCGACCTGATCATCTTCGGGTCGCTGTTCGCCACCTACGCCGTGCTCCTCAGGGGCACGGCCGGTGGGCCGACGCCCGCCGAGATCGTCGATCTGCCGCTGATCCTGATCAGCACCTTCCTGCTGCTGGTGAGTAGTTTCACCTACGGCATGGCCGTGCTGGCGATGAACGCCGACCAGGTGAACAAGGTGAAGGCATGGCTCGCCGTGACCTTCCTGCTGGGTGCAGGCTTCATCGGCCTGGAGATCTATGAGTTCCAGCACCTGATCCACGAGGGCTTCGGTCCGGATCGCAGCGGCTTCCTGTCGGCCTTCTTCACGCTGGTCGGTACCCACGGCCTGCACGTGACCTTCGGCCTGATCTGGATCCTGGTGATGCTGGTCCAGGTGCAGCAGAAGGGCCTGACCGACATGACGCGCCCGCGGATCATGTGCCTGAGCCTGTTCTGGCACTTCCTGGACATCGTCTGGATCTGCGTCTTCTCCTTCGTCTACCTGATGGGAGTCCTGTGATATGAGCGGTCAAGCTTCCCATGCCGAGCATAGCCACGGCAGCGTCAAGTCCTATGTGATCGGGCTGATCCTGTCCATCGTGCTGACCATCATCCCGTTCGGGGTGGTGATGACCGGCTCGCTCTCGACCTCGGCTACACTGCTGATCATCGTGGCCACCGCCGTGGCTCAGGTGCTCGTGCAGCTGATCCTGTTCATGCACATGAGCACGAAGACCGATGAGGGGTGGAACTTCACCTCCTTCGTCTTCACCGTGGCGATCCTGGTCCTGGTCATTGGAGGTTCCCTGTGGATCATGTACAACCTTCACCTGAACATGATGATCGGGTAATGGCGACCTCCTCGCGGCGTAGGGACTATCTGGCGCTGACCAAGCCAGGGATCATCGGCGGCAACGCCATCTCGGTACTGGGCGGCTTCTTCCTGGCCGCCCAGGGCCAGATCGATCCCTGGCTGCTGCTGGCCACGCTGGCAGGATTGTCCCTGGTGATCGCATCCGGGTGCGCCTACAACAACGTCATCGATCGCGATATCGATGCGGTGATGGAGCGTACCCGCAGCCGGCCCCTGGTGCAGGGGCGGCTGTCGGTGGCAGAGACGCTGCGCTTCGCGACCCTGCTCGGGGTCGCGGGCTTCGCCCTGCTGGCGGTGTTCACCAACGCCGTGACCGTGGGCCTGGCGGCCTTCGGCTTCGCCATCTATGTCGGCGCCTACAGCCTGTGGCTGAAGCGCCGTTCCGAGTACGGGACCCTCGTGGGCAGCTTCTCCGGCGCCATGCCGCCGGTGGTGGGCTACTGCGCGGTGTCCGGCGAGTTCGACATGGGCGCGCTGACGCTGCTGGTGATCTTCTGCATCTGGCAGATGCCGCACTCCTACGCCATCGCCATCTTCCGCTTCAAGGACTACGAGGCCGCGAAGATTCCCGTGCTGCCCGTGGTGCGCGGCATCAGCACCGCCAAGCACTACATCCTGGGCTACGTGGTGGCCTTCCTGTTCGCCTCGCTGGCGCTGAGCGTGGCCGGCTATGCCGGTCCGGGCTACTTCGCCGTGGCACTGGTGATGGGCGTCTACTGGCTGTACCTGGCCATGCAGGGCTACTGGACCACCAACGCCGAGCGTTGGGCGAAGCGCGTGTTCGGCTTCTCCATCCTCACCATCACCGCGCTGAGCGTGATGATGTCGGTGGAATCCAGCCTGCTGCCGACCACACCGTTGATGGCCGCCCTGGGCTGAGCCGCTTCCGTTGGCGGAACCTCCCCGGTCTCTGCCTATACTTGCCGGTGAAGACACATCGTGTGGCGGGCCACCCCGGCCCGTCCCCGGCAGGAGGGAGTGCCATGTTGACACATGCCTGGGGCATCCTCGCCCACCCGAAGCGCGAGTGGCAGCAGATCAAGGAAGAGCGCGAGACACTCACCCACCTCTACGAACACCACGTGCTGCTGATGGCAGCCATCCCCGTCGTCTGTTCCTACATCGGCACCACCCAGGTGGGGTGGAGTCTCGGTGGGGGCACGACCATTCAGCTCGGCTACCTGGACGCCCTGGGGGCCGGCATCGTCTTCTATCTGGTGATCCTGGCGGCCGTCTATGCGGTCGGCAAGGTGATCCGCTACATGGCCAAGCGCTTCACCAAGCCGCCGAGCCAGAGCCAGTGCATCGTGTTCGCCGGCTACGTGGCGACGCCGATGTTCGTCAGTGGCATCGTGGCGGTCTATCCGCTGATCTGGCTGTGCATGCTCGCCGGCGTGATCGGGCTCTGCTACACGGCCTATCTGCTCTATCTCGGCATCCCGCCCTTCCTCGGCATCGATACCGAGGAGGGCTTCATCGTCTCCAGCGTGACGCTGGCCATCGGGGTGCTGGTGCTGGAGGCGCTGCTCGGCATCACCGTGCTGCTGTGGGGCTACGGCGAGCGCATCATCCTCTCGCTGATCGGCTGATCCCGCCGCGGCATCCACCTTACCGGATCGGGAACGTCAGCCATCTCAGGACTGAAAAGGGCGGCCCTCGGGCCGCCCTTTTCGTGCAGTCTTTCTCGAGTCGAATCCGCCGTGCTCGTCGCCCGACGAGGCGGCCCGAGCCGGACTACTCGTCGGTGGTCTCGATGCGGGTCATCGCCTGCTCGAGGGCCGAGAGGGTGCGCTCGAGCGAGTGCAGCTTGTCGAAGCCGAACAGGCCGATGCGGAAGGTGCGGAAGTCGTCACCCTCGTTGCACATCAGCGGCACGCCGGTGGCGACCTGCAGGCCGCCGGCGGCGAACTTGACCGCCAGATCCGGGTCGCTGGTGTAGCTCACGACTACGCCGGCGGCCTCGAAGCCGGGGGCGGCGACGCTGCGGTAGCCGTGTTCGGCCAGCAGCTCGCGGGCCCGGCGGCCGAGCTCGAGCTGTTCGTCCTGGAGCCGTTGCAGGCCGTAGCCCTCGGCCTCGGCCACGGCGTCGCGCAGGGTGCGCAGGGCGTCGGTGGGCAGGGTGGCGTGGTAGGCGTGGCCGCCGGCCTCGTAGGTCTCCATGATCGACAGCCACTTCTTGAGATCACAGGCGAAGCTCGAGCTCTCGGTCTCCTCGATGATGTCGCGGGCCAGGCGCGACATCATCACCATGGCGCAGCAGGGCGAGCCGCTCCAGCCCTTCTGCGGCGCGCTGATCAGGATGTCGACGCCGGTGTCCTGCATGTCGACCCAGTCGGTGCCGGAGGCGATGCAGTCGAGCACCAGCAGGCCGTTCTGATCGTGGATGGCCTCGGCGAGCCGGCGGATGTAGTCGTCGGGCAGTTTCACGCCGGACGAGGTCTCCACGTGGGGCGCGAACACCAGATCGGGCTGCTGGTCCTGGATCGCCTCGAGCACCTCCTCGATGGGGGGCGGCGTGAACGGCGAGGTCGGGTCGTCGTCATCCAGGCGCACGGCCTTGCGCACATAGAGGTCCGAAGGGATGTGTCCGCGCTCCAGGATCTGGTGCCAGCGATAGCTGAACCAGCCGTTGCGGATCACCAGGCAGCGTCGGTCGGTGGCGAACTGACGCGCCACCGCTTCCATGCCGAAGGTGCCGCTGCCGGGAACGATGACCGTCGAATGCGCGCGATAGACCCGCTTCAGCGACGCGGAAATGTCGCGCATCACCTGCTGGAAGCACTGCGACATGTGGTTGAGGGAACGATCCGTGTAGACCACCGAGTACTCGAGCAGTCCATCGGGGTCGACATCGGGCAGTAAACCGGCCATTGCTGTCTCCATGTTATCGGACGCTGCCTCCTGGCGGCGGAGGGCGCCTTGCACGTTAGAAGAGGATATTCCCTATCCCGGCTTCAGGCCAGGGTGCGAGCGGCGGGCCGCGACGCTGACGTGGATCATTCCCCGCCGTGGCGAAAGGGGCCGCGTTGTACCAGACTGACGTCTACGCAGGGAAACATCGTTTCCTAACTGGAGAAGCCTCATGAAGACCTTGCTGATTTCCGCCGCCGCGGCCTGTCTGGTGGCCGCCGCCACCGCCCACGCCCAGGGCGGCCCCATGACCTATCAGCCGAGCCCCTACGTCGGCGCCGATGCGCTGTTCTGGGAGCTCGACCCGGATGGCCGCGCCGATGATCGCGACAGCACCGGCCTGCGTCTGCGCGCCGGCGTCGCCTTCAATGACTACTTCGCCCTGGAGGGGCATCTCGGCACCGGCGGCTCCGATGGTGGCCTGGACCTGGACTACCTGGCCGGCGGCTACGCCAAGGGCATGCTGCCGATCACCTCGAGCTTCACGCTCTACGGGCTGCTGGGCGCCACCGAGGTCGAGTTCGATGGCGCGGACTCCGAGACCGACGTCTCCTACGGTGGGGGCGCCAGTTACGCGCTGATGCCGAACCTGTCGCTGGACGCCGATTACATGCGCTATCTCGACGAATCGAACTACGACTTCGATGCCGTGAGCCTCGGGGCCAGCTATCACTTCTGATGCCGCTGGATAGCGAGCGGCGATAGATCGCGATCCGGGGATGATGCCCCGTTACTGCGCCCCCGCTTGCCAGCGGGGGCGCTGCTCGTTTCGGCCACCGCGGCCGGGGCGTCTCCCGGGGATGTCCCTTGATGGCGCAGACATGTCGCACTCTCGTGAGGCGCCCGCCTTTTCATGGTGCACGCGGCCCGGGCGAGGGGGCGGTAGCGAGGGCGCCCGGCCCCGTCATCGCGCCGTCTGCGGTCGATCTGGCACGTTACGTGCAGAGCCGTATCGAACAAGGTCACGAAAGGTGCTGCCATGTCCTCTCCCTCCTCCCGCCCCGACGTTCCCGGCCCGAGGCTGCTCTTCACCGATCTGGATGGCTCGTTGCTCGATCACCAGACCTATGACTGGTCGCCGGCGGCGGAGTGGCTGACGCGGCTGCGCGAGGAAGGCGTGCCGGTGATCCCGGTGACCAGCAAGACCCGCAGCGAGCTGCTGGCCCTGCGTCAGGCCCTGAATCTCGTCGACAGTCCCTTCGTGGCCGAGAACGGTGCGGTGGTGGGGCTGCCAGCCGCCTGGTGCCACGCCCGCCTGGAGCGCACGCCCGGCCCCGACGGACTGGTGATCAAGACGCTCGGCGTGGACATCGGCTTCATCCGCCAGCGCCTCGCGGTGTGGCGCGAGCGCCTGGGCGTGCGCTTCACGCCGATGAGCGAGATGCAGCTCGACGACCTGGTCGCCTTCACCGGACTCAGCGAGGAGGAGGCGCGCCTGGCGCGGATGCGCGAGGGCAGCGAGCCGCTGATCTGGGCCGACAGCGAGGCGCGGCTGGAGGACTTTCGCCAGGGGCTCGCCGGCGACGGCCTGCACCTGGTGCGCGGCGGGCGCTTCTGGCACGCCACCGGCGAGTCCGACAAGGGCCAGGCGGTGAGCTGGCTGAGCGAGCGCTTCACGGCCCTGCGCGGCGTGCGCCCGCAGACCCTGGCGCTGGGCGACGGCCCCAACGACATCGCCATGCTCGAGGCGGTGGATCAGGCGGTGGTGATCCGTGGCTGCCACGGCCTGGAGGTGTCGCCGCGACAGCCCGAGCTCTACCGCAGCCGGGAAAGCGGCCCGAGCGGCTGGGCCGAGGGCGTGGACTACTGGTGGGGGCGAGGCGGGCGCCGGCAAGCGCCGGCGCTGACGGCATCCGGCAGCCGCGACAACAACGACGTGGGGAGTGTCAGCGCATGAGTGATTTCCATCAGAACGGCATCATCACCGATTTTCACAATCTCACTCGCCGGCCGGTCGAGGACCTCGAGGCCGACCTGGTGCGCTTCTCGGCGCAGCGGCCGATGAGCCTGATCCTGCCGTCGCTGTACTCCGAGCTGGAGGGGCCGGCGCTCTCGCACATCGTCGACGAGCTGGCCCAGGTGCCCTATCTCTCGGAGATCGTGATCGGCCTCGACCGGGCCGACCACGCCCAGTTCGGCAGGGCCCGCGAGTTCTTCGCGCGGCTGCCCCAGCGTCATCGCATCCTGTGGAACGACGGCCCGGGCCTGCGCGCGCTGGACGCCGAGCTGGAAGCGCAGGGCCTCGCGCCCCAGCAGCCGGGCAAGGGGCGCAACGTCTGGTACTGCGCCGGCTACGTGCAGGCCTCCGGGCGCAGCGAGGCGGTGGCGCTGCACGACTGCGACATCCTCACCTACGATCGCGGCATGCTGGCGCGGCTGTTCTACCCGGTCGCGCATCCCTACTTCAACTACGAGTTCTGCAAGGGCTACTACCCGCGCATCGCCGACGGCCGCCTCAACGGCCGGGTCTCGCGGCTGATGGTCACGCCGCTGCTGCGCGCGCTCAAGCAGATGTTCGGGCCGCTGCCGTACCTCGAGTACCTCGACTGCTATCGCTATGCGCTTTCCGGCGAGTTCGCCATGCGCACCGAGGTGCTCGACGGCATCCGCATCCCCGCCGACTGGGGGCTCGAGATCGGTGTGCTCTCCGAGGTGCATCGCAACTACTCCACCCGCCGGCTGTGCCAGGTGGATCTGGCCGACAGCTACGACCACAAGCACCAGCCGGTCTCCGAGGAGGACGCCTCCGGCGGACTCAACCGCATGAGCCTGGACATCGCCAAGGCGCTCTACCGCAAGCTGGCGACCCAGGGCGTGACCTTCAGCGCCGAGGGCTTCCGCACCCTCAAGGCCACCTACTACCGCATGGCGCTGGACCTGATCGAGGCCTACGACCACGACGCGCGGATGAACGGCCTGAGCCTCGACCGACACAGCGAGGAGCGGGCGGTGGAGCTGTTCGCCACCAACCTGCTCGAGGCCGGCGGCGTGTTCCTCGACAATCCCGGCGAGCGGCCCTTCATCCCCAGCTGGAACCGGGTGCGGGCGGCCATTCCCGACCTGCTGCCGCGCATGGCCGAGGTGGTGGAGGCCGACAACGCCGTCTGACCCCGCCGCCTGCCGCCACCAGCACCGCCCCCAGGCATTGGCCATGGGGGCGGTGTTCGTTACGCCGTTTTCCCGCTGACGGCAGATTTACCCGCCAATGTTGACCAGCCACAGGGCGCCGTAGGGCGGCAGGGCATCGTCGGCCTGCCACGCCTCGCCGCCGATCCGGTCGCGCCACTCGCCTTCGCCGAGCGGCTCGAGCGCCAGCGGCTGGGGGCGGTCGGTGACGTTGTGGATCGCCAGCAGGCGGCGCCCGTCGGGCAGCGGGCCGCGCTCGACCACCAGCAGCGTGGCCGGCGTCTCGATCACCCGCTGGGCCACGTCCGGGTGGAAGCAGGGCTCGTCGCGGCGCACCTCGAGCAGCCGCGTCAGGGCCGTGAAGGCCTGGTGGGTCGAGGTGTGCGGGCTGTCGAGCAGTCGCTCCAGGGCGCCGCGATCCCAGCGATGACGGTTGATCGAGCGCAGCCGGCCGCTGCGCTCCATGCCCTCGATGTCGTTGAGGGTGCCGGTCAGGGCGTGCAGATAGAGCGCGGGGATGCCGCGCAGGCCGAGCATCAGCTGCTGGCTGCACAGGAAACGCGGCATCTGCCAGGGGTCGGCGCCGCGGCGCGTGCCCTTCATGGCGTCGAACCAGGTGATGTTGATCTCGTAGGGCGAGTCCTCGCCGTCGTCCTTGGTGCGCATGCTGACGAAGCCGCCGAAGCGGTGCATCAGCTCGAGCAGCGCCTCGACCTCGTGGTGGGGCAGCCAGCCCTCCAGCGGGCGCACGCCGATGCCGTCGTGGCTGGCGGTGAAGTTGAGGAAGCTGCAGCCCGGTGGCAGCTCGGGCAGGCTGCGCAGCCAGGCCGCCAGGGTGCCGGCCTCGCCGCTGGTGAAGGTGTGCAGCAGCAGCGGCGGCAGCGGGAACTGATAGACCAGGTGGGCCTCGTCCGGCGGCGTGCCGTCTTTTTCGAGGCGTTCAAGACCCTGACGTTCAAGACCAAAGTAGCTGATGTTCTCGCGGTGGGGCACGTTGGTCTCGGTGAGGATCAGCGTGCCCGGTGCCACGTGATCGACGATGGCGCGCAAGAGCCGCACCACTTCGTGAGTCTCCGGCAGGTGGATGCAGGAGGTGCCGACCTGCTTCCACAGGTAGGCGATGGCGTCCAGGCGGATCACCCGCGCGCCCTGGCAGAGGTAGAACAGCAGGATGCCGACGAACTCCAGCAGCACATCGGGATTGGCGAAGTTCAGGTCGATCTGATCCTCGGAGAAGGTCGCCCACAGGTGGCGGGGGCCGCGGCGCGTGGGCACCTTGACCAGCAGCGGCGAGCTGCGCGGCCGCACCACCGCCGAGAGATCGGTGTCGGGGTCCATCTCGATGAAGTAGTCACGCCCGGGCAGGTTGCCGCCGAGGTAGTCGGCGAACCACAGCGACTCGCGGGACACGTGGTTGAGCACCAGGTCGACCCCGAGATCGAGGCGGCTGGACAGGCGCCTCACCTGGGGCCAGTCGCCCAGCTGCGGGTCGACCTCGCGGTAGTGGATGACCGAGAAGCCGTCGTCGCTGCTCCAGGGAAAGAAGGGCAGCAGGTGCACGCCGCTGAAGGTCTCCCCGAGGCGCCCGATGACGAAGTCGTCGAGCACGTCGAGGGGGGCCTGCTCGCCGTCGATCAGGCTGTCGCCGTAGGCGATCAGCCACTGGTCGCGTTCGCTCCATAGCGGCCGGGCGGGCGGCGCCTCCCCATCCGGGGGCGTCATGGGGGCCTGATGCGCCAGGAGGGTGAGCAGCCGGCGCAGCACCTCGTCGGCGCGAGGGCCATAGAGCATCGTCAGATGGCGGTGGGCCCGTTCGCGGAAGGCGCCGGCGGCCAGCGGCGTCGAGAGGGAAGGTTCCGGCATGGGCGATCGCCTCTTGTGGGGGTTTTCCTGAACATGCAGATGCCGTGCCACCTGTGAACATAGCGGACCAGGTGCGCCTCGGCGACAAGCCGTCGAGCGGGGCCGGCCCACCGGAGACACATGAATACCTCCTCGTGGCGCCCGACGCCTTGCCTGGCGCAGGAGCTTCTCTCCGGCGTGTCGCGGGCACCCTCCGTGAAGGCCCATGTACCGCTTGAGTCTATAGCGGCTACAGGCTCTAGGCTGATGCCCTGTTTCGATGACGGGCCCCAGGAGGTCAGGATGGCGCAAGACGCCGTGCAGGAAGCCGAGAAGGAGGCGTCCCGGCAACATCGGTGGCGCGTGGAGGGCATGGACTGTCCGAGCTGCGCCGGCAAGATCCGCGGCGCCCTGGAGCGTCTGGAGGGCGTGGAAGACGTGCGGGTCTCGGTCATGCAGGGCTCGCTGGCCCTCGATCTGGATGTCGGCCGTACGTCGCCCGAGGCCGTGGAATCGCTGGTCGAACGGCTGGGCTATGGCGTGCGTCGTCAGACCCCAGCGGCGGGGGGCGTTGCCGAGGCTCCGGCGGAGGCGGGCTGCTGTGCCGGGAACGACCCCGATCAGCACCAGGCGCGCGATCATGGTGATGCGTCCTCGCCGGCGGCCGGCGCTCCGGCGGCCGGCGCCCCGGCGGCCGGCGCCCCGGCTCCCCGGCGCTGGTATGCCACCGGCAAGGGGCGCCAGGTGCTGGCCACCGGGGCGGCGCTGGGCGTGGCCACGCTGCTGCGCTTCAGCGTCGGCGCGGAGCTTGCCCACTGGGCCTTCCTCGCGGCCTGCCTGATCGGGCTGGCGCCGGTCGCCCGCCGTGCGGTGACGGCGGCGCGGCTCGGCATGCCGTTCACCATCGAGATGCTGATGACCCTGGCCGCCGTCGGTGCGCTGTTCATCGGCGCCGCCGAGGAGGCGGCCATGGTGGTGCTGTTGTTCGCGGTCGGCGAGATCCTCGAGGGCGTGGCGGCCGACCGGGCCCGCTCGGGCATCCGCGCGCTGGCCGACCTGGTGCCCGGGGAGGCGCGGCTCGAGACCGCCGACGGCGAGACCCGCACGGTGGACGCGTCCCGGCTGTCGGTCGGCCAGGTGGTGGTGGTGCGCCCCGGGGACCGGATTCCCGCCGACGGCACCATCCTCGCGGGCCGCTCGTCGATCGACGAGTCGCCGGTGACCGGCGAGTCGGTGCCGCGGGCCAGGGGCGAGGGCGACGAGGTGTTCGCCGGCTCGATCAATCACGATGCCGTGCTGCGGCTGCGCGTGTCCCGGCCGCAGCAGGACAACACCATCGCGCGCATCATCCGGCTGGTGGAGGAGGCCCAGGAGGCGCGGGCACCCACCGAGCGCTTCATCGACCGCTTCAGCCGCGTCTACATGCCGGCGGTGGTCGGCCTGGCCGTGCTGGTGGCCGTGGTGCCGCCGCTGGCGCTGGGCGGCGCCTGGGGCGAGTGGACCTATCGCGCCCTGGCGCTGCTGCTGATCGGCTGCCCCTGCGCGCTGGTGATCTCGGTGCCGGCCTCGATCGCCTCGTCGCTTTCCTGCGGCGCGCGTCACGGGCTGCTGCTCAAGGGCGGGGCGGTGATGGAAGCCGCGGCCCGCACCGAGGCGGTGGCCTTCGACAAGACCGGGACCCTGACCGAGGGCCGGCCGCGGGTGACCGACGTGGTCCCGGCGGGCGATGAAGTGACGGCGCAAGGCGTGATCGCCCTGGCGGCTAGCCTCGAGCGCGACGCCAGCCATCCGCTGGCGCTGGCGGTGCTCGAGCACGCGGAGTCACTCGGCGTCGCGCCCGGGATCGCCACCGAGGCGCGGGCGGTGCCCGGGCAGGGCGTCGAGGCACGGATCGAGGGCCGCCGGGCCTTCGTCGGGGCGCCGCGCCACGCGGCCGAACGCGGCACGCTGGCCGAGGGGCTGGCAGAGCGACTCGAGGCCCTCGAGGCCGAGGGCAAGACGGTGATCGTGGCGATCGAAGACGGCGTGGCGGTGGGGGCGATCGCCCTGCGCGACGAGCCTCGGCGTGATGCCATGGCCGGCGTGGAGGCGCTGTCGGCGCTGGGCGTGCGCTCGGTGATGCTGACCGGCGACAACGATCGCACCGCCGCGGCCATTGCCGGGCGCCTCGGCATCGAGCGTCGCGCCGAGCTGCTGCCGGAGGGCAAGGTGGAGGCGATCCGCGAGCTGGCCCGCCGTGAGCGGGTGATGATGATCGGCGACGGCATCAACGACGCCCCGGCGCTGGCCAGCGCCCAGGTGGGCGTGGCCATGGGCTCGGGGACGGACGTGGCGCTGGAGACCGCCGACGGGGCCCTGCTGCGCAACCGGGTGGGCGACGCGGCGGCGCTGATCCGGCTGGCGCGGGCGACCATGGCCAACATCCGCCAGAACATCGCCATCGCCCTGGGGCTGAAGGGGCTGTTCTTGGTCACCACCCTGCTCGGCATCACCGGGCTGTGGCTGGCGATCCTGGCCGATACCGGCGCCACCGTGCTGGTCACGCTCAATGCCCTGCGGCTGCTGCGCTTCGCGCCCGGCGGTCGCGATTCGACGCAAGACGACGTGGCGGTTGCCGCCTCGCCCGCGGCAAGCTGAACCAGACTGGCGGCCTACAAGAACGCCGCGCCGGCTGATTGCCGGCGCGGCGTTCTGCATCAAGGCGCGAGGTCAGACCTCACTGTTCATTATGTATGTACAGCTCGGCGCCCTGGTCGCGGAACCTCTCGGCCTGTTCGGCCATGCCGCGCTCGATCGTCTCTCGTTCTGCCGACTCACGATCGCCGTCGAGGCCGTTATCCGCGGCCCCGTCCTTGAAGACCGAATCGCGGACCTCCTGGCTGATCTTCATCGAGCAGAACTTGGGCCCGCACATGGAGCAGAAGTGGGCCACCTTGGCCGAGTCCTTGGGCAGGGTCTCGTCGTGGTACTCGCGGGCGGTGTCCGGGTCGAGGCCGAGGTTGAACTGGTCCTCCCAGCGGAACTCGAAGCGCGCCTTCGACAGGGCATTGTCGCGGCGCTGGGCGGCCGGGTGCCCCTTCGCGAGATCGGCGGCATGCGCGGCGATCTTGTAGGTGATGATGCCGGTCTTGACGTCGTCCTTGTTGGGCAGCCCCAGGTGCTCCTTGGGCGTCACGTAGCAGAGCATGGCGCAGCCGTACCAGCCGATCATCGCCGCGCCGATGCCGGAGGTGATGTGATCGTAGCCGGGGGCGATGTCGGTGGTCAGCGGCCCGAGGGTGTAGAAGGGCGCCTCGTCGCACTCGGCAAGCTGCTTGTCCATGTTCTCCTTGATCAGGTGCATGGGCACGTGGCCGGGGCCCTCGATCATCACCTGGACGTCGTGCCGCCAGGCGATGCGGGTCAGCTCGCCCAGGGTCTCGAGCTCGGCGAACTGGGCCTCGTCGTTGGCGTCGGCCACCGAGCCCGGGCGCAGGCCGTCGCCCAGCGAGAAGGCGACGTCATACTGCTTGCAGATCTCGCAGATCTCCTCGAAGTGCTCGTAGAGGAAGCTTTCGCGGTGGTGGAAGAGGCACCACTTGGCCATGATCGAGCCGCCGCGGGAGACGATGCCGGTGGTGCGTTTGGCCGTGAGCGGCACGTAGCGCAGCAGCACGCCGGCGTGGATGGTGAAGTAGTCGACGCCCTGTTCGGCCTGCTCGATCAGGGTGTCGCGGAACACCTCCCAGGTCAGGTCCTCGGCCACGCCGCCCACCTTCTCCAGCGCCTGGTAGATCGGCACGGTGCCGATCGGCACCGGGGCGTTGCGGATGATCCACTCGCGGGTCTCGTGGATGTTCTGCCCGGTGGAGAGGTCCATGATGGTGTCGGCGCCCCAGCGGATGCCCCAGGTCATCTTGTCGACCTCGTCCTCGATGGAGGAGGTGACCGCCGAGTTGCCGAGGTTGCCGTTGATCTTCACCAGGAAGTTCCGGCCGATGATCATCGGCTCGGATTCCGGGTGGTTGATGTTGTTGGGGATGATGGCGCGGCCGGCGGCCACCTCGTCGCGCACGAACTCGGGCGTGATCTCCTCGGGCAGGCGGGCGCCGAAGGCCACGCCCGGATGCTGGTGGCCGAGGATGCGCTCGACCTCTTCCGACCCCAACGCCTGGCGCTTCTGGTTTTCCCGAATGGCGATGAATTCCATCTCCGGGGTGACGATGCCCCGGCGCGCGTAGTGCAGCTGGGTGACGTTCTTCCCTGCCTTGGCCCGGCGAGGCGTGCGGGTCAGCTCGAAGCGCAGCGGGGCGAGCATCGGGTCGTTGGCGCGGCGGCGGCCGTACTCGGAGGTCGGGCCGTCGAGGAACTCGGTATCGCCGCGCTCCTCGATCCAGCCGCGGCGCAGCTCGGGCAGGCCGCGGCGCAGGTCGATGGCGGCCTCGGGGTCGGTGTAGGGGCCGGAGGTGTCGTAGACCAGCAGCGGCGGGTTCTGCTCATCCGGGCCGTCGCCGGAGGTGCGGGTCGGCGACAGGCCGATCTCGCGGAAGGGCACGCGGATATCGGGCCGCGAGCCCTCGACGAAGACCTTGCGCGAGCCCGGCAGCGGGGCCACGGCGGCTTCGTCGACGCGGGCGCTCTCGTTGAGGAAATGGGGGGTCTTGCTCATGGTCGTGCTCCCTTGGCTTGAGTGGTTCGTCAGGGAGGACCGTCGGGGAGGACAGGGGCGGCCGGCGCCGAGGCGCCGCCGCCTGTCGCTTGATCCCTACGCTGGTCCTAGCCAGTTCAGGTTCAACGGGACCCATGCTCGGGCGCCTCGCGCCGCATGATCTCAGCCGTCTTCAACGGCACCCCGTCAAGCGTGGTGGTGCCCGCCGCTGGGCGGGCCGTGTCATCATCGTTATCTCGTGCATGTGGCTCGGGGCTGATCCGGGGGCAGCTCTCCGAGGAGGCGCTGTGAATACCTCCCTGTACGCTACCGACGCCATCCATGGCGTAGGACCTCCTCTTCGAGCTGCCCCCGGCGCCCCTCATTCACTCGGCAGATATCTCTCAGTCCGCGCGATCCAGCCCCATCTGCCAGAAGTCGATCTCCAGCCGGGTGGCGTCGCGGAACAGCCGCGCCAGCTGGTCGAAGCGCGCCGGCGTCACTTCGGCCAGGCGCGCGTCCAGCCAGGCGATCTCGGCCTGCATGGCGCTCTGGAACTCGTCGCCCTGGTACATGGCGATCCAGGCGTCATAGGGGTTGGCGTCGCCGCGCACGGTGAACGGCTGGGCCTGAAGCCAGTTGGCGATCTCGCCGTAGCCCACCAGGCAGGGGGCCAGCGCCACGCGCAGGTCGAGCAGGTCGCCGCGGCTGCCGGCGTCGAGCACGAAGCGGGTGTAGGCCAGGGTGGCGCGGGCCTCGGGCAGCGCCGCCAGGTCGTCCTCGGTGATGCCCCAGTCGCGGCAGAAGCCGCGGTGCAGGTCCAGCTCGACGTCGAGGATGGTCTTCAGGCCGTCGAAGGCCTGGCGCAGCTCGTCCAGGTCGCGGCTCTTGTAGGCGGCCAGGGCGTAGGCGCGGGCGAAGTGGATCAGGAACAGGTAGTCCTGCTGCAGGTAGTGGCGGAAGGCGTCCGCCTCCAGCGTGCCGGCGCCCAGGCCGCGGACGAAGTCGTGTTCGGTGTAGGCGCGCCAGTCGGCCTGGCAGGCGGCGGTGAGATCACTGAAGCGACGGTCCATCTTGCCTCCGATTCCGATGAGAGCGGATGCCGGAGGGCGTGCATGACGCACGGGCGTAGCGGAAGCGGGGAGGGAGCGCCGGGCGCAAGGAGGGCGCGCCGGCCCGCCGCCTGATTCCCTACGCCGGTTCACGTGCGGCGTCTGCCACACCCACCCGGATCAGGTTCCACGGGACCAGCGCTGGGGGCTGTCTCGAGCGTTGTCGAGCGCGAGCCTGCGCCATCTCAGCCGGTTCCACCGGCACCCCGTCAAGCGAATGGGCCGAGTCTAGCAGCTTGACGGGCGACGAACATCCCTGTCGTCGCCCCGGCCACCGCGCGACGGCAGCGTGACGGTCATTCGCCCTGGACGGCGCGGGCCTCGGCACTCGCCGACCGCGCCCAGTCGCTGCCGAAGGACTGGATCGGCATCTCGCAGGGTCGCTCGGCCGGGGGGACGGCGGGCTCGTCGGCGGGCTCGAGATCCAGCGGCGCCGGCTCGGCCTCGAGCACCGCCGGCGGGGCGGTCTCGCCGGGCACCAGCAGCAGGCCGCGCCGGCGCAGGCCACGCCCGATCGTCAGGCTGCTGCTCCAGCGCACCAGCGGCGCGGCCAGCAGCAGCCCTAACCACACCGGCGTCAGCCACCAGAAGAAGGTCGGCGTGGCCCACCAGGTCACGCCCGCCCAGCAGAGGCCGATCAGGCTGCCCGGCCAGGTGTGGCGCAGCGCCTCGCGCCAGGGCAGGGCGCGTCCCTCGCGTGACTGGGGGTTCCAGGCCACGGTGCGGCCGCTGAAGACCTCGATCACGAAGCGGCTGTGGAAGACCATCATCAGCGGCGCGATCAGCATCGCGAACAGCGCCTCCAGCAGGGCGCTGGCGACCAGCCTGCCGCGTCCGCCGTAGCGGGACGGCGCCCGGCACAGGGCCAGCACGACGCCCAGCAGCTTGGGCATCAGCAGCATCGCCAGGGTGCCGCCGAGCAGCGGCATGATCAGGTTGGGCGGGGCGATCGGCCAGTCCGGGAACAGCTGGGCGTCGGAGGTGAAGAAGTTGGGCGCGATCAGGGCACGCAGCAGGGCATCGGCGGTGCTGACCACGAGGATCGCCAGCCAGATCAGCGACGACAGGTAGGCCAGGGCGCCGCACAGGAAGTGCACCCGGCTGACCAGGTGCAGGCCGCCGGCGCCGAGCAGGCGCAGGTGCTGCAGGTTGCCCTGGACCCAGCGGCGGTCGCGCTTGGCGTAGTCGAGGATATGGCTCGGCATCTCCTCGAAGCTGCCGCCGAGGTCGGTGCGCATGCGCACCTCCCAGCCGGCGCGCCGCAGCAGCGCGGCCTCGACGAAGTCGTGGCTGAGGATGTCGCCACCCAGCGGCGGGCGTCCGGGCAGCTCGGGCAGGCCGGCATGCCGAATGAAGGGCGCCACGCGCAGGATGGCGTTGTGGCCGAAGTAGTTGGCGGCGTCGGACTGCCAGAAGCTCAGGCCGGCGGCCAGCATCGGCGAGTAGACGGCCGCCGCGAACTGGTTGGCACGGCCGAACAGGCTGTCCTGGCGCACGGGGATCGGCACCGTCTGCAGCAGCCCGAGGCGCGGATTGGCCTCCATCTGGGCGATCAGCTCATGCACGGTATCGCCGCTCATCACGCTGTCGGCGTCGAGCACCAGCATGAAGTCGTAGCGCTGCCCCCAGCGCTGGCAGAAGTCGCCGAGGTTGCCGGCCTTGCGGCCGGCGTTGCTGTCGCGATGGCGGTAGTGCAGCCGGCAGTGGCCGGCCAGCCGCCGCTGCAGCGCGGCCATGACGGCCTTCTCCTCGGCCACCACGGACTCGTCGGTGCTGTCGCTGAGCACGAAGGCCTCGATGTGCCGGCGCTCGGAGATCGGCGGCAGGTCCCGGCAGGTCGCCTCCAGACCCGCGGCGACCCGCTCGACGTCCTCGTTGTGGATCGGCATCACCAGGGCGGTGCGCGAGCGGGCGTCGTCGGGCGGCCGGGGCGAGCCGGCCCTGGCCAGGCTCAGCGGGTCGCGGCCGGCGAGGCTCAGGGTGAAGCCGATCAGCCCGCTCCAGAAGGCCACGGCGATCCAGCCGAAGGTCACCGCGAACAGCGCCATGACCGCCAGCTCCAGCGGGGTCAGGCCGCCGACGTGGAGGATGCGGAACATGGTCCACACGCCGAGGGCGGTGGTGGCGGCGATCAGCAGGGCGACGGCCCAGCGGCGGGTGCGGCGCCAGGGAATGGGCGCCGCGGCGTTGCGGCAATCAGCGGCGCTCATCGGGATACCAGACATAGTTCCAGGTTTCGGTCAGCGGCTCGCCGTGCAGGGTCAGGGCCAGGCGCATGTCGGCCGGGGTGCCGTCCTCCGGCGCGAGGCGGAAGCTGGCGCGCCAGGTGCCGTCGGGCAGGCGCTGGACGCGGGGCTCGATCAGCTCGCCGCTGGAGGTGGTCAGGTGCGGCTCCACCGCCTGGTCGGCCTCGAGGCCGTCGAGCGTGGGCCCCTGGAAGTCGACGATGAAGACGCGCTGGCTCTCGGGCGGCGGATCGTCCTGCCCCGGCGTGGCGCCCCAGCCCTGACGCGAGCGCAGCACATGGGCGAGCCGCTGTTCGGGCGGGGTGGCGCCGAGGGTGCTCAGCCGGTAGCGGAAGGTCCGCGACTGGCCGGCCTCGAGCGGCTGTTCGGGGATCCAGTAGGCGGTGATGTTGTCGTTGGCCTCGCTGTCGGAAGGGATCTCGACCAGCTCGACGCGGCCCTGACCCCAGTCGCCCAGCGGCGTGACCCATTCGCTGGGGCGCGTCTCGTAGCGGGCCTCGGCATCGAGGTAGGCCTCGAATTGGCGCGGCCGCTGGATCAGCCCGAAGCCCCGGGGCGAGGCGTCCTGCAGGCTCGACAGGTGCAGCGTCGCGGGATTGCTCAGCGGGCGCCAGATGCGTTCGCCGTCGCCGGTCTGCATGGCCAGGCCGCTGGAGTCGTGGACCCGCGGGCGATAGTCGTCCGCCGGGTACTCGCCGAGCCCGCCGTGCATGTACATGCTGGTCAGCGGCGCGATGCCGAGCTTGGCCACGTCCTCGCGGGCGAACAGCCGCGCCTCGGTCTCGACCGTGGTCGGCTCGCCGGGGGCGATCTCGAAGCGATAGGCGCCGGAGAGGGAGGGGCTGTCGAGCAGGGCGTAGACCGTCAGGTGCGTGTCATCGGGACCGGGCTCGACCAGCCAGAACTCGCGAAAGGCCGGGAACTCCTCGCCGCGGGGCGCGCCGGTGTCGATGGCCAGCCCGCGGCTCGAGAGGCCGTAGCCCTGATCGCGGCCGACCATGCGGAAATAGGAGGCGCCGAGAAACACCATGAACTCGTCGCGGTAGTCGCCGCTGTTCAGCGGGTAGTGCAGGCGGAAGCCGGCGTAGCCGAGATCGCCGAGGGCCTCGGGGTCGAGATCGGCCAGCCCGGCGGCCTCGTCGTCGTAGCGGAAGCGCGACGGGTCGAAGGTCAGCGCACTGACCTCGCCGTCCCCGTCGACCAGGTTGAGCGCGACCGGCTGGTCGTAGAGGAAGCCGGGATGGAACAGCTGGACCTCGAACAGCCCGTCGTCGTGCCAGACGGCCCGGTCGGGGCGGAAGCGGATCTGGCGATAGGCGTCGTAGTCGAGCTCGGTCAGCGCCGGTGGCAGGTCGGCGTCCGGCGCCTCATAGGGCGCGTCGGCCAGGCGCTCGGCGCGGTCGGTGACGCGCTCGAACAGGCCCTGCTCGGCGGCGGGCTCGGCGCTGGCCTCCATGGCCAGCGTCGCCCCCAGCGAGAGGGCCAGCAAATGGAACAGCGATGTCATGGGGTGACTCTCCTTGGAATCCCGCCGGCATTCCCTGCGCGAGCCGGTCCAGGGGGCTTGTCGTGTTATGGGTATCGTTGTCGTCAAGGCGTACCGGAGTTGGTCAGCACGCCGCCGGGATGGTTCCGCCCCGCGGCGCCGACGGGGTTACTTGTAGACGCGGAAGCGCTTCCAGTCGGCGCGGCCCTCGAGCTGCTCGGGGGTCTTGCGATAGCGCTTGTACTCCCACTGGTACTGGACCGGGTCCAGGGCGATGGCGGCCTCCACGCAGGCGTTCACCCCGGCCGCCGAGGTGGTCTCGTCGCTCGAGTAGACGCGCTCGTCGGCGGCCAGGAAGTGCAGCGCGAAGCCGCGGCCGCGCACGCGCCTGGCCACGCCGGTGACCACCCGCGCCTCGGTGCGGGCCACCAGCTTGGGCAGCAGGGTGGCGGTGTAGGCCTGGCGGCCGAAGAAGGGCGCGAACACGCCGCTGCCCCAGCTCGGCGTCTGGTCCGGCAGGATGCCTACCGTCTCGCCGCGCTTGAGCGCCTTGAGCAGCGCCGCCACGCCGCGCGGGTTGGTCGGCACCAGTTCGGCGCCGCGCCGCTCGCGGCCGCCGCGGATGATCGGGTCCAGTGGGGCGAGCTTGGGCGGCTCGTACATGGCGGTGAAGGGGAAGTGCCCGGACAGCCAGAAGTTGAGCACCTCCCAGTTGCCGAAGTGGGGCGCCAGCACGATGACGCCGCGCCCCTCGGCGCGGGCCTCGTCGAGCAGCTCGCGGCCATGGACCTCGAGAATGCTGGCCTCGACCCGGTCCGGCTCGCCCATCCAGGCCAGGCCCAGCTCGAGCATGGTGGCGCTGGAGTGCACCAGGCTGCGCCGCGCCAGGCGGCGGCGTTCGCCTTCGGGGCAGTCGGGATAGGCCTGGGCCAGGTTGATGCGGGTCACCCGGCGCTCGCGCCGGCTGCCGAGCTGCACCAGCGGGCCGGTCATGCGCGCGAGGCGCCACAGCGAGGCCGGTCGCCAGTCGGCGAGGGCGCGCCACAGGCCGGCGATCAGCCGCGCCTGAAGGCGCCCCGGGGTGTGTTGCGTGTCGGCCATGGATCAGATCAGCCAGGTGTCGACGTTGTCGGGGGCGCGCTTCTCCTGCAGGCCCTTGAAGCCCTTGACGCAGCGGATGATCATCCACACCGCCAGCGCGATCAGCAGCGGGAAGCCGATCACGACCAGGGTCAGCAGCGAGGCGACGAGGGCGTAGACCAGGCCGATCCAGAAGGTGCGGATCTGGTAGCGGTAGTGTTCGTCGAGCCAGGACGGGCCCTTGCCGCGATAGATGTAGGCGATCACCACGCCGATGATGCCGGTGAAGCCGACCACGAAGCTGGCCAGGTAGAGGGCATAGACGACCATGGCCATGGTGGTGTCGGGGGCCGGGGCGTCGTCGGCGACGACGGCGTCGTGGCGCGCGGGGTCATGCTCGTTCATCGGTCGTCCTTGAAAGGGTGAATAGCGTGTTGCTCATGATACTGGCCTGCGTTGGCGATGCCACCGTATGCCATCGGCGACGCCGGCAAGAGCCTTCGGCCAGGTGGGTAAAAGCCCTCGGCCAGGTGGGTAAAAGCCTACGCCCGGCATCGGCACCCGCCGGGTCGGAGCGCCTTCGGCGATGTGGCCCGATCCCTCAGCGCCTGGGGCGGCTGATCTCGAGCAGGTTGCCGTCCGGGTCGCGCAGGTAGAGCGACTCGATCTCGCCGATGGCGCCCTGGCGACTGACCGGCCCCAGCTCGACCTCGATGGAGAGCGCCTCGAGGTGGCGCTGGACCTCGTCGAGGGGCAGCTGGCTGCGCAGGCACAGATCGAGGCTGCCCGGGGTGGGCGTGGCGGCCCGGGGCTGGATATCGGTGGCGGTCCAGTGCAGGCGCAGGGCCATGTCGCCGAGCATCAGGTCCACGCGCTCCTGATCGCGATAGCGGACGTCCAGCCCCAGTACCCGGGTATAGAAGTCCACGGCGCGGGGAATATCGGTCACGGTGATGACCAGGTGGTCCAGACCTGACAGCATGCATGCCTCCTGAAAGTGAGTCCTGCCACAGAGAATACGATGATGCCGACCTGTCCGCTATGCGCATCCACCGACCACGCGCCCTACCATCGCGATGCGCGGCGCGACTATCGCCGCTGCCGACGTTGCGCCCTGGTGTTCGTGCCGGCCCATCAGCGCCTCGGGCCGGCGGAGGAGAAGGCGGTCTACGACCAGCACCAGAACTCCCCCGACGACCCCGGCTATCGTCGCTTCCTGTCGCGGCTGTTCGAGCCGCTGGCGGCGAAGCTCTCGCCCGGCGCCCGTGGGCTCGACTTCGGCGCCGGCCCGGGGCCGACGCTGTCGGTGATGTTCGAGGAGGCCGGCCACCCGATGGCGATCTATGACGCCTTCTACGCGCCGGACGCGGCGGCGCTCGAGCGCAGCTACGATTTCATCACCTCCACCGAGGTGGTCGAGCACCTGTTCGCGCCCGGCGACGAGCTCGAGCGCCTGCTCGGTCTGCTGGCGCCCGGCGGCTGGCTGGGGCTGATGACCAAGCGGGTGCCGCCAGGCGTGGAGGCCTTCGCCGGCTGGCACTACATCCTCGATCCGACCCACGTCTGCTTCTTCGACGAGGCGAGCTTTCGCTGGCTCGCCGAGCGCTGGCAGCTGACGGTGAGCTTCCCGGCCGGCGACGTCGTATTGCTGCAGAAGGCATGAGGACGCTTCGTTCGATAACACGCCGTTATCGTCATCGAAGTGTCGCGAAAAAGCCTTCCCGGGAGGATTGGCGGCGCCCGTGACCGGGCGTATATTCGTGCGCGAATTCCCGTCACCGCCATCCCCGGCGGCGGCGTTGTCTCACGGCTCGTCGGAGGCCTTCGCGCATGTCACGCCAGCTGTTGCTCATGGCCCTGGGGCCGCTGCTCGGACTCTTCATCCTGGGCATCGGCAACGGTTTCCTGACCACGCTCACCACCCTTAGGCTGGACGCCGCCGGGGCCTCGTCGCAGGTGATCGGCTGGGTCTCCTCGGCCTACTTCATCGGCCTGGGCGTGGGGGCGATGGTCAACGACCGCCTGCTGCTGGCGATCGGCCATATCCGCGCCTACGGCAGCTTCGCCTCGCTGCTGGCGGTGTCGGTGCTGCTGCAGGGCATGTTCGCCGATCCCCTGGCCTGGTTCGCCCTGCGCCTGATCGCCGGCTGGGCCACGGTGGGCGTGTTCCTGGTGATCGAGAGCTGGCTCTTGACCGCCGGGGACGACCGGGTGCGCGGGCGCCTGCTGGCGATGTACATGATCGTGGTGTTCGCCGCCGGGGCGATCGGCCAGCTGCTGTTCGGCCTGACCCGCGGCATGGCGCCCACCGAGCCCTTCATGCTGGTCGGCCTGCTGGCCTCGCTGTCGGTGCTGCCCATGGCGATCATCCCGCGGGTCACGCCGCTGCTGGAGAAGGCCGAGCCGCTGTCGCCGCTGCGCCTGATCACCCTGACGCCCACCGGCGTGATGGGCAGCTTCGGCTCCGGCATCGCGGTGGCGGCGGTCTATACGCTGCTGCCGCTCTACCTGCAGCGCAGCGGCATCGGCGGCGACCGCGTCGGCCAGCTGATGGCGCTGGTGGTGCTCGGCGCCATGTGCCTGCAGTACCCGGTGGGCCGCTGGTCGGACCGCCACGACCGCCAGCTGGTGCTGATCGGGCTCGGCGGTTTCTGCGCGCTGATCTGCGCCGGCATCCTGCTGTTGCCGCTGCCGCCCTGGGGGCTCGCCGCGCTGCTGTTCCTGCTCGGCGGCGGGGTCTTCTCGCTGTATCCGGTGGCGGTGGGGCACGCCGCCGACCGCGCCCCGGCGGGCGCGCTGGTGCGCATGAGCCAGGGCCTGCTGCTGATCAACGCCATCGGCGCGACCCTGAGCCCCTCGGCGATCGGCCCGGTGATGACGCTGGTGGGCGACGGCGGGCTGTTCTGGTCGCTGGGCGCGCTGGGCGTCGGGCTGGTGGCCTTCTTCGCCTGGCGGCGCAGCGTGCGCCCGGCGCCGGTGCCGGTGGCGCCGTTCTCGCCGGCCACGCCGCTCAGCGCCGCCGAGCTGGCGGTCACCGAGGAGTGGGTGCAGGGCGCGCTGGAGCACGAGCACGTCGAGGATCTGTCCGAGGCGGTGCCGGACGTCGAGGTGGCCGAGCCGCTGGTCGGCCCGCCGCCGCCCGACGAGCCGCATATCGTCTACTACGATGACGCGGCGCCGGCGGGGGCTGCGTCCGACGCCGACGCCGATGAGAGGGCCGCCGAGGACGCCGGCCAGGATCGAAGGGCGACCTACGGCTAATGGTTCATCGGCCTTCGTGAATCTAGGCTCGCCGGAACGTCCTGTTTTCGAGGTGCCCCGATGACGCCCTATTCGCCGCCGCTTCGCGATGTCCGCTTCGTGCTCGAGGAACTGCTCGAGCACGGCTCACTCTCCCTGCCCGGCTTCGAGGAGATCGGCCCCGAGCTGGCCGACGCCGTGCTGGAGGAGGCCGGCCGGCTGGCCGGCGAGGTGTGGGCGCCGCTCAACGCCGTCGGCGACCGCCAGGGCTGCCGGCGCCGGGAGGACGGCGCCGTCACGCTGCCCGAGGGCTTCGCCGAGGCCTACCGGGCCTACGCCGAGGGCGGCTGGAACGGCATCGGCGTCTCCGCCGCCCACGGCGGCCAGGGCCTGCCGGAGACCGTGGCCAGCGCCGTGCAGGAAATGCTGCACGGTGCCAACATGGCGCTGGGGCTGTGCCCCATGCTCACCGCCGGCGCCATCGAGGCGCTGGCCCGCCATGGCAGCGAGACGCTGCAGGCGCGCTACCTGCCGCCGCTGGTGGAAGGCCGCTGGACCGGCACCATGAACCTCACCGAGCCCCAGGCCGGCTCCGATCTCTCCCAGGTGAGGACCCTGGCCGAGCCCGCGGACGACGCGTCCGGTCGTTATCGCCTCAGGGGCCAGAAGATCTACATCACCTGGGGCGAGCACGAGGCCGCCGAGAACATCCTGCACCTGGTGCTGGCGCGCACCCCGAACGCCCCCGAGGGCAACCGGGGCATCTCGCTGTTCCTGGTGCCCAAGTATCTGGTGGAGGAGGACGGCTCGCTCGGCGCGCGCAACGACGTGACCTGCACCGGGCTCGAGCACAAGCTCGGCATTCACGGCTCGCCGACCTGCTCGCTGAGTTTCGGCGAGCAGGAGGGGGCCATCGGCTATCGGGTCGGCGAGCTCGGCCGCGGGCTCAATCACATGTTCACCATGATGAACGAGGCCCGCCACAAGGTCGGCATCCAGGGCATCGGCGTCGCCGAACGCGCCTGCCAGCAGGCGCGCGGCTACGCCCTGGAGCGGGTGCAGGGCCGCCGCGACGGCGCGCCCTGCGCCATCGCCGAGCATCTCGACGTCAGGCGCATGCTGCTCTCGATGCGCGCCCGCACCGATGCGCTGCGCGCCCTGGCGCTGACCTGTGCGGCGCAGATGGACCGGGCCCGCCACGCCCGGGATGAGGCCGAGCGCCAGGCCGCCCAGGCGCGGGTCGAGGTGCTGATCCCGGTGGTCAAGGCGTTCTCCACCGATCAGGCGGTGGAGATCGCCTCGCTGGGCCTGCAGGTCCATGGCGGCATGGGCTACATCGAGGAGACCGGCGCCGCCCAGCTGTTGCGCGACGCGCGCATCGCGCCCATCTACGAGGGCACCAACGGCATCCAGGCGCTGGACCTGGCCGGCCGCAAGCTGGCCCGCGACGGCGGCGCGGCGCTGAGCCGGCTGGCCGACGAGGTCGAGGCCACCGCCGAGGCGCTCGCCGCCAGCCCCGAGCTGCGCCCGCTGGGCGAGAGCCTGGCCGGCGGCGTGGCCGACCTGCGCACCGCCATGGGCCTGGTGCTGGCCCAGGGCGCCGATCCCGAGCGCGGCGCTGACGCCGTTCAGGCCTGTGCCACGCCCTTCCTCGGCCTGGCCGGCCACGTGCTGTGCGCCTGGCAGCTGGGCCGCTCGGCCCTGCGCGCCGAGGCGGCGCTGGCCGACGGCACGCATGACGCCGACTTCTATCGCACCAAGCTCGCCGCGGCGGAGTTCGGCCTGCGCCAGTGGCTGCCGGAGGGCCGCGCCCGGCTGGCGGCGATCGAGGCCGGCCTGGGCGGCCTGGCGGCGCTGAAGCCCGAGCATCTCTGAGCCCGGCAAGGGGGCGAGCCGGCCAGCGTGATGTCAGCGCAGGCGGGCGTGACTCGACCGCGACACACCAGCGGTGCATGCTGATCCGAGTGCCCGCCGGGCGTGATCGGCGGGCGAGTCTACCCAAGCGAAGGAGAGGCAGCGATGAGTCAATCACCGATCGGCGTCGTGGGCGCCGGCACCATGGGCCAGGGCATCGCCCAGGTGCTGGCGACCGGCGGTTTCACGGTCCGCCTGTTCGACGTGGCCGGGGAGGCGCTCGAGCGCGCCCGGGCCGGCATCGACAAGGGGCTCGGCAAGCTGGTGGCCAAGGAGCGGCTGAGCGAGGACGCGCGCGCCGACGCCCTGGCGCGGCTCCACGGCACTACCGAGCTTGCGACCCTGGCCGACTGCGAGGTGATCATCGAGGCCGCGCCCGAGAACCCCGAGCTCAAGGAGCGGCTGTTCCGCGACCTCGGCGCGCTCGGCGACGACATCATCCTCGCCTCCAACACCTCCTCGCTGTCGCTGACCCGGCTGGCCGGGGTCTGCGAGCGCCCCGAGCGGGTGGTGGGCATGCACTTCTTCAACCCGGTGCCGGTGCTGGCGCTGGTCGAGGTGATCCGCGCCGAGCAGACCGCTGACGCCACCGTGGCCCGCGTCGAGGCGCTGGCCGAGGCGCTGGGCAAGACCGCGGTGCGGGTGGGGGATTCGCCGGGCTTCGCCGTCAATCGCCTGCTGGTGCCGATGATCAACGAGGCGGCCTTCCTGGTGCAGGAGGGCGCGGCAACGCCGGAGGCGGTGGACCAGGCCATGCGGCTCGGCGCCGCCCATCCCATGGGGCCGCTGGCGCTGGCCGACCTGATCGGCCTGGACGTGTGCCTGGCGATCATGGAGGTGCTGCAGGAGGGCTTCGGCGATCCCAAGTACCGGCCCTGTCCGCTGCTCAAGCGCATGGTCGATGCCGGCTATCTGGGCCGCAAGAGCGGGCGCGGCTTCCACGTCTACGACGCAGCCTGACCCCGACCAAAGCCGCGATTGTCGCTCACCCTAGCGTTCGCTAGGGTGAGGTCGTTGCGTCTTTCCCGATATCACGAGACGAGGAGCCATCATGAGCGAGCAGGCGATCGAGGTGCAGGACGATGGCGGCGTGGTCCGTCTGACCGTCAGCCGTCCCAAGGCGCTCAACGCGCTGAACAGCGAGGTGCTCGCCGCCCTGGCGGCGGTGCTCGACGATCTCGAGGCCCGCGGCGACCTGCGCGCGGTGCTGATCACCGGCGCCGGCGAGAAGGCCTTCGTGGCCGGCGCCGACATCACCGAGATGCGCGACATGAGCGCCGTCGAGGCCCGCGACTTCGCCGGCCAGGCCCAGGCCACCCTCAAGCGGCTCGAGGCGCTGCCGGTGCCGGTGGTGGCGCTGGTCAACGGCTTCTGCCTGGGCGGCGGCTGTGAGCTGGCGCTGGCCTGTGACTGGGCGGTGGCCAGCGACAACGCCGTGTTCGGACAGCCGGAGGTGCTGCTCGGGGTGATTCCGGGCTTCGGCGGCACCCAGCGCCTGCCGCGCCGCGTCGGCCCGGCCATGGCCCTGGACCTGGTCACCACCGGGCGCAAGATCGACGCCGGCGAGGCCCTGCGCATCGGCCTGGTCAACCGGGTGATGCCCCAGGCCGAGCTCGAGGACTACGCCGCCGAGCTGACCCAGCAGCTCGGCGGCAACGGCCCCCAGGCGGTGCGCGGCGCCAAGCAGGCGGTCCACGACGGGCTGGACCAGGACCTGGACAGCGCCCTGGCGCTGGAGACCAGCCTGTTCGCGCTGTGCTTCGCCGGCGACGAGCAGCGCGAGGGCATGAGCGCCTTCGTCGAGAAGCGCAAGCCGAACTTCTGAGCGCCGCTCGCACCCTCCCGGCATCGACGGCCGTGGCGGTGACGCCACGGCCGTCCTGTGTCTGTGGCGTCAGTCCAGGCCCCGGTCGCCTCGCCCGGCCAGTCGCGCCGGCCGGCCGAGGCGCAGCACGCCGGTGGCAATGGCGGTGCCCGCGAGGGTGATGGCCATGCCGGCCAGGATCTGCAGGCTCAGCGTCTCGTCGAGCAGCACGTAGCCCCACAGCAGGGCGCTGACCGGTACCAGGAAGGTCACGGTGGAGGTGGCGGTGGCCCCGGCGCTGGCGATCAGTCCGAAGTAGAGCAGGAAGGCCAGGGTGGTGCTGAAGGCCGCCAGCGCCAGGCCGTTGGCCCAGCCCAGGCCGCTGATCGGGGCCTGGGGCCACAGCCACAGGCCCGGCAGCAGCAGGATCAGCCCGGACATGGCGCAGCTGCCGGCGGCGAGCACGCGCACCGGCAGGTGAGACAGGTAGGTCTTGGAGTAGTTGGTGGCGATGCCGTAGCAGAAGGTGGCGCCGAGCACCGCGAGGATGAACCAGCCGTCGCCGCCCAGGGCGAAGTCCAGCCGGTCCGCGGACAGCACATAGACGCCGAGGAAGGCCAGCGCCAGGCCCAGGTACTGGCGCCTCGACACCGGCGTGGCGAAGAACAGCGCGCCGAGCAGGGCGGTGAACAGCGGCGTGGTGGCGTTGATCAGCGAGGTGAAGCCGGCCTCCAGCCGGGTGGTGGCCAGCGCCAGCAGCGAGAACGGCAGCACGTGGTTGACCAGCCCCAGCAGCATCAGCCGGCCGGCGTTGTCCCGCACCAGGCGCAGGTAGCGCACGCCGAGCAGCAGCGGCAGCATCAGCAGCGCGCCCACGCCCATGCGCACCAGGATCAGCGGCACCGGGCCGAACTCGGGCACCGCCACCCGCATGAAGATGAACGACATCCCCCACAGCGAGGAAAGCAGGATCAGGCGGAGGGTATCGGTCGGGCTCATGGCGGTGTCCAGGTGGCGAGCGGGAGGGAAGGTGCCATGGCAGGGTAATCGCCCGTCGGCCGGCGGGGAAGGGCGTGGAGGTTCGCATCGTACCCTCGGTCATGAAGGGGGCGCGGCTGCCGGCGGCGTGATCCAGCGCAGTCCCGGTTGTGCGAGGCCGTGCCGCGATGGCAGGGGGGCTTGGCTCTGGGGAACGGCCATGCGGAAAGCCGCCATCCTCGTCGCCCCCCGGCCGCCCCGAGTGCGGGCCGGGGTCGGCGCTGGCGCGCAGGCGGTGGCCGTGATATCGCTGTGGGGGCGATGATTCCACACGGAGGCGACCATGAAGACCATCGGCGTACTCGGCGGCATGAGCTGGGAGTCCACCCAGAGCTATTACCGGGCCCTCAACGAGGGCGTGAAGCGCGAGCTGGGCGGCTTCCACTCGGCGAAGGTGGCGCTCTACAGCGTCGACTTCGCCGAGATCGAGACGCTGCAGCAGGCGGATCGCTGGGACGAGGCGGGCGAGCGGCTCGCCGAGGCGGCACGACGGGTGCAGGCGGCGGGAGCCGACTTCCTGCTGCTGGCCACCAACACCATGCACAAGGTGGCGCCGGCGATCGAGGCCGCCATCGAGATACCGCTTCTGCATATCGCCGATGCCACCGCCGAGCGGCTGCGCGACGACGGGGTGCGTCGCGTGGGGCTGCTCGGCACGCGCTTCACCATGGAGCAGGCCTTCTACAGGGACCGGCTCGGCGAGCGCTTCGGCATCGAGGTGCTGGTGCCGCAGGCCGAGCAGCGCGAGCGGGTGCATCGGGTGATCTTCGAGGAGCTGTGCCAGGGCCGCATCGAGCCGGCCTCCAAGGGGGCGTATCTCGAGGTCATCGCGGACCTGCACGCCCGCGGCGCCGAGGCGGTGATCCTCGGCTGCACCGAGATCGCGCTGCTGGTCGGCCAGGGCGACACGCCGGTGCCGCTCTACGACACCACGGCGCTGCACGCCGAGGCCGCGGTGACGGCCGCCCTGGCCGAGGAAAAGGGCGAGCGGGCTTGGTAGAGTGACGGCTTCCATCAACGCCAGGGAGGCAGGGATGCGCATCACCCAGCTCAACATCTATCCGGTCAAGTCGCTGCGCGGCATCGCCCTCGACGAGGCCACGCTCACCGAGCGTGGCCTGGCCTTCGACCGCCACTGGATGGTCGTGGACGCCCGCGGCCGTTTCGTCACCCAGCGCGAATGCCCGGCCATGGCCATGGTGACGGTGCGCCTCGAGCCGAACCGCCTGGTGCTGGAGCACCCCGAGGCCGCGCCCCTGGCGGTGCCGCTGGCGCGTCACGGGCTCGAGCGCCTCGAGGTCAGCCTCTGGAAGGACAGCGGCGAGGCGCTGGACGAGGGCGCCGAGGCGGCCGAGTGGCTGACCGCCGTGCTGGGCGATGGCCGACACAGCGACGGTCGGCAGGGGGATGAAGAGGGCGGACTGCGCCTGGTGCGCTTCCCCGAGGAGCGCCGTCGCGAGGTCGAGGCCGACTATCTGCGCGGCGAATCGGCCCACACCGCCTTTGCCGATGGCTATCCGCTGCTGGTGGCCCATCGGGCCTCCCTCGAGCGGTTGAACGAGCGCCTCGCCGAGAAGGGCCTGGACGCCGTGCCGATGAGCCGCTTCCGGCCCAACGTCGTGGTCGAGGGGGAAGGGCCCTTCGCCGAGGTCGACTGGGACGAGCTGGCGCTCGGCTCGGGCATCCGGCTGGGGCTGCGCAAGCCGTGCAAGCGCTGCAAGATCATCACCCAGGATCAGCGCACCGGAGAGGCGCCGGAGCCCAGGGAGCCGCTGAAGACGCTGGTGGAGATGGATGCCCAGCCGGGCTGGAAGGGCGCCTACTTCGGTCAGAACGCCGTTCCCCTCGACGGCATCGGCCGGACGCTGCGCGTCGGCGATGACGCGGCGGCGACGGTCCGGGGCTGAGGCGCGCCGCCTCTGATCGGCATGGAAGGCCGCCTGGCCGAGGCCGGCTGAGCTCGCCTCGAGCATGGGGTCAGCCGTCAGTGCGACGGGTCGACCAGGCCGCCCAGCGAGGCGTTGCGACGGAACCAGCCGGCGATGCTGGCGCGGGGATAGCGGGTCGGCAGCACCTCGTGGGGCACGCGGTCGGAGAGGAAGCAGACGAAGGTGCCGGCCTCGGGCCGGACCCGGGTCAACTCGCGGTCGGGGTCGTGCTCGTCGAAGATGACCATCTCGCCGTCGCCGTCGGCGGGCCAGTCGGGGTTGAGGTAACCCACGGTGGAGATCACCCGGTTGGCGCGGCCGCGGAAGCTGTCGAGATGGCGGCGGTAGAAGGCGCCGGGCGGGTACTGGGCGAAGTGCGCCTCGTACTCGAACAGGCCCAGAAACAGCGCCTGGTTGAGCGCCTTTTGCAGTTCGCCCATGGCCTCGAGGTAGCGGCGCTGGGCCAGGCTCTCGCGGTCCAGCCAGCGGATGGCGTCGCCGCGGATGTCGCGGCGCAGGTGATGCTCGCGCCCGCGGCCGACGCCGGCGGCGTCCAGCGCCTCGCGCGAGGCCATCGTCTCGAGCTCGGCGAGCAGCGGGGCGTGCAGGGCCTCGGGCAGGAAGTGCTCGCCCAGGTACCAGCCCTGTTCGACCAGGGCGTCGACCAGCTCGGTCAGGCGGGCGGGGGGCAGATGCGGTCGGGTCATGATGGCGTCAGTCGGCGTTCGGGGTGAAAGTGCAGCTCGCCCTCGGGGCGCTGGAAGAGATCGATCGGCATGGCGAACCCCTCGGCCAGCAGCTCCACCAGCATCATCGAGGACAGTCCCCAGATCACGTGGTCGTCGTGGCGATAGCTCGGCACGTAGTAGTCGCGGCCGTCGACGCGGATCACGTCGGTGTGGGTGCGCCGGTCGGCGAGGAACGCCGCCAGCGGCACCTCGAAGATGGCATCGAGCTCGCCGGGGTCGGGCACGAGCGGCAGGTCTGCGGGAATCACGCCGACGTACGGCGTGACGCGGAGGCCGTGCAGCGAGATGACGTCCGACAGCCGGCCGAGCACCTCGACCCGCCCGGGCGGCAGGGCGATCTCCTCCTCGGCCTCGCGCAGGGCGGTGGTCAGCAGGTCGGCATCGGCTTGCTCGCGCTTGCCGCCGGGAAAGGCGACCTGGCCGCTGTGGGTGGAGAGATGGGCGGCGCGGCGGGTGAACAGCAGCGTCGGCTCGGGGCGTGCCACCAGGGGGAGGAGCACCGCCGCCTGGGGCAGGTCGAGCGTCACGCGGCGCGGCGCATGCGCTTGCAGGCGCTCGCGAAGTTTCTCTAACATGATGATTCCATCGAGTTTCACCTCTTTTACCCAGTCGCCGCACGCGGCGTCAAGCCCGGGGCACTCCCGGTGCCAGCCAGTCAGGGAGCGCCATGAATTTTTGCAGTCACTGTGGGCAGCCGGTCCGTTTCGCGATTCCCGAGGGCGACGATCGTCCGCGCTTCCTGTGCGACGCCTGCGGCACCATCCACTACCAGAATCCGCGCATCGTGGCCGGGACCCTGCCGGTGTCGGGCTCGCGGGTGCTGCTGTGCCGCCGCGCCATCGCCCCGCGCAAGGGCTACTGGACGCTGCCGGCCGGCTTCATGGAGAACGGCGAGACCACGCCCGAGGCGGCCGCCCGCGAGACCCGCGAGGAGGCCATGGCCGAGGTCGCGCTTCACGGCCTCTACACGCTGATCAACCTGCCGCATATCGACCAGGTGTTCATGATCTTCCGCGCCGAGCTGGACGGCGACTTCGGCGCGGGGCCGGAGAGCCTCGAGGTGGCGCTGTTCGAGGAGCACGAGATTCCCTGGGGCGAGCTGGCCTTCCCCACCATCGAGCGCACCCTGCATCACTTCTTCGCCGACCGCCGCGGCGGCGACTTCGCGCTGCACGTCAGCGACATCACGCCCGAGGATCGCGAGCGCTACTTCGGCTCCGCCTGACACCGAGGCCGACCCGGCCGCCGCGGTTCTCCGACCAGACGACGCCACGGGCCATGCCCGTGGCGTTTTCGTTGCGGACCGCTAGAGATCGGCCAGCTTCCAGGCGTCGTAGGCCGGCTCCTCGTAGGGGTGGGCACGCCGGAGCGCGGCCAGGGCCTCGCGGATCAGCGCATCCTCGCACACCAGCTCCACCTTGAGCTCCTCCACGTGTTCCAGGTCGCCGACGCGGCCGATATGCGGGTCGGCACCGGCCAGCGGGCGGAACTGGCCGGTGCCCGGCGTCTGGAAACAGCAGGCCTCGTAGTCGCCGATGCGCCCGGCGCCGGTGGCGAACACGGCTTCCTTGACGGCCTCGGCGTCTTCCACGGGAACGAAGAAGGCGAGCTTGTACATGATGGTCTCCGATGTCGAGGATGCTTCCTCGTTGTGCCACAGCGGCGTGCGGCCGTCAGCAGGCGCGAGAAAAAACTTGTCACTTTCCTGTACGTGAATTACGTTTTGTATAGGTAGAGTAAAGGAATCTCTTCCAGACATCCCTCGCATCGAGTGCCAACCGGTATCCCCGGAGGAGCCATCTCATGAAGGTCATGACATCACGCATTCCCCAGTTCATCGGCGCCGGCCTGGTCGGCTTCGGCCTGAGCGGCGCCGTCCAGGCCGATCATCACGGCATGAAGGCGGACATCGTCGACACCGCCGTCGAGGCCGGCCAGTTCGAGACCCTGGTGGCCGCGGTCAAGGCCGCCAATCTGGTCGAGACCCTCAAGGGCGAGGGACCGTTCACGGTCTTCGCGCCCACCGACGAGGCCTTCGCGGCGCTGCCGGTGGGCACGGTCGACGACCTGCTCAAGCCGGAGAATCGCGACACCCTGACCGCCGTGCTGACCTACCACGTGGTGCCGGGCAAGGTCATGGCCGAAGACGCCATGGCCGCCGATAGCGCCACCACCGTCCAGGGGCAGGACATCAGCATCACCACCATGGACGGCCAAGTGATGGTGAACGACGCCACCGTGATTCAGCCCGACATCGAGGCCAGCAACGGCGTGATCCACGTCATCGACGGCGTGCTCATGCCCGAATGACGCCGATAGTCCTCCCGCGATTGCCTCATGCAATCTCCTGTTTGCCGCCCCTCCCCCGGGCGGCTTTTTTTGCTGCCCGCGCCGTGCCGTGATCGGCAGGGCAGGGCGCTTTGACAGCGAGCGCGTGCGGGGCGAGCCTCGTCGGAACCACGATGCACGGAGGGAAACGGATGTTCGATGATGCCCTGATGGCGCTGCTGGATCGCCTCGACCTGGGGCCCCGCGGCTCGCTCGAGCCGCTCTCCGGCGGTGACATCGCCGCCGTCTACCGGCTGGCGACCGACCGCGGCGAGGTGGTGCTCAAGCGCGACGACCCCGAGCGGCTGGCCGGCGAGGCCGAGGGGCTGCGTGCCCTGAAGGCGGCCACGACACGACTCGCGGTGCCCGAGGTCTGGGGCGAGGGCGATGGCTGGCTGGTGATGGAGGCGCTGACGCCGGCCCGGCGCACGGCCGCCGGCGAGCGCGCCCTGGGCGAGGGGCTTCGCGAGCTGCATGGAGCGCCGGCGTCGGGCGAGGCCTCCCACGGCTGGGCGCGGGACAACGCCTGCGGCGCCACGCCCCAGCCCAATGCCCCGCTCGACGACGGCCGCGCCTTCCAGCGCGAGCGCCGGCTGCTGCCGCTGGCACGGGCCTGCCATGACCGGGGGCTCCTGGACGCGCGTCTTCGAGAGCGGCTTGAGGCGGTGGCCCAGGGGCTCGAGGGCTGGCTGCCGGACGCCCCGGGGCGGCGGGTGCACGGCGACCTGTGGTCGGGCAACGTGCTGTACACCACCCGCGGGCCGGCGCTGATCGATCCGGCGGTCTATCGTCACTACCCGGAGGTCGACCTGGCCATGCTGACGCTGTTCGGCGCCCCGTCGGAGGCCTTCTTCGAGGCCTACTGGAACGGCGCGGCGCCGGCGGACTGGCCGCGTCGCGAGGCGCTGTTCCAGCTCTATCCGCTACTCAATCACCTGCTGCTGTTCGGCGGCGCCTATCGCGACGCCGTGGCGCGGGCGCTGACGCGGGTCGAGCGGGGCGGATGAGGCGTTTCCACGCCGCGTCTGGTTGCTCTCAGCCCGGTCGCTCTCAGCACTGTCGCAGCCGGGCCAGGGCGCGTCGCCACCAGGGCGAGCGCTGCCCGACGGCGGGGAAGTCCCGGGTCAGGAAGTCGGCGACCGGCCCCGCCTGCTCGGGGCGGTCGAGCATCGGCGCATGGCCGCAGTCGGCCGCCTCGAGGGCGATCAGCCCGGGCTGGGCCTCGCGCATGCGCTCGACGCTCTCGGCTTTGAGCAGCGGCGAGGCGGCGCCGCGCACCACCATCAGCGGGCAGCGGATCGCGCGCCAGTCGGCCCAGGTGTCGCGCGGCGTGTCGTGGATGAATTGCTCGCCGATGCGTGGATCGTAGTGGTAGGTCCAGCCGCCGTCCGGCAATCGGCGGGCGCTGTCCAGGGCCAGGCGACGCCAGGCGTCGTCGCTGCGCGGGCCGAAACCTTCATAGTGCCGGCGCAGCTCCGCGGCCAGGTCGCGGAACCGGCTGAAGCGGTGGGGCACGCCGAAGTAGGTGCCCAGCGCGGCCAGGCCGTCGGGGTCCAGCTCCGGCCCCACGTCGTTGAGCACCAGGCGCTCGATGCGCGCGGCGGTGTCGGTCTCGGCCGCCAGCAGCATCCCCAGCAGGCCGCCCATGGACGTGCCGACCCAGGGCACGCGCTCGAGGCGGAAGTGATCGAGCAGCGCGACTGCTATGGTCATATAGTGCGAATACAAATAGTCGTGGGCGGGATAGAGCGACCAGCTCGACAGGCCGCGCCCCGGGGTGTCCGGGGCCAGGACCCGCCAGCCCGGCCCCAGGCGCCGGGCGAAGTCGGCGAAGTCGCCGCCGTGGCGGGCCAGGCCATGCCAGGCGACCAGGGTGCGGGGCGCATCGGGATGCCAGATGCGGACGGCCACGTCCAGCTCCCTGACGCGCACGAAGGTCAGATCGTCCATGATGAGGGCTCGGTCGGCGTATGTGGCTTTGCAGCATAGACGATTCCGGGAGGGCAGCTGGCAGGAAGATAATTTCCTTGCTAATTACACGAACGTTGATGGATTGACGTGGTAAACATGCGACAATGAATGTATATCCCCTAGCCACTCTATGTAGAAGGAACCTGCCGATGAAGCCGTATCGTCCGGTGTTGTCGGGACGGCGTGTGCTGTTGCCCTGCCTGCTGGCCGCTTCCCTGGCCGGTCAGGCCCAGGCCGCCGACCTGCTGACCATCACCCGGGATGCCATCGACAACAACGCCAGCCTGGCCTCGGCGCGCGCCCAGCGCAGCAGCGTCGAGGAGGGGCGCAACGTCGAGCGCGGTGACCTGCTGCCCCAGGTCTCGGCCACGGGCGATGTCGCCCACAACCGCCTGTACGACAGCATTGCCTCGACCCAGTCGGTCAGCACCGGCAACGTGGATGACAGCTACAACAGCGCCAGCCTGACCCTGGAGGCGACCCAGGCGCTGTTCGATGCCGCCAACAGCGCCGAGGTCAATCAGGCCGAGAGCCTGATCGACCAGCAGACCTACCAGCTGGCCGCCACCGAGCAGCAGGTGCTGATCGACGTCTCCTCGGCCTATTTCGACATCCTGCGCGCCCACGCCATCCTCGAGGCGCGCCGCGCCCAGGAGCGGGCCATCGGTCGCCAGCTCGAGCAGGCCCAGGAGCAGTTCGACGTCGGCCTGATCGCCATCACCGAGGTGGAAGAGGCCCGGGCAAGCTTCGACCAGTCCCGCGCCGACCGCATCGCCGCCGAGAACGACCTGCAGGTCAGCTTCGAGACCCTGGAGCGGCTCACCGGCCAGCGCTACGACAGCATCGACGCCTTGCAGGACGCGATGCCGGTGAACCCGCCTGAGCCCACCGGCCGCGACGCCTGGGTCGACCTGGCGATGGACAACAGCCCGCTGGTGCTGGCCAGCCAGGCCGGCGTCGAGGTTTCCGAGGACGCCGTGGACATCGCCCGGGCCCAGCGTCTGCCGGTGGTCGAGGCCTTCGCCAGCTACGACTACTCCGACACCGACCAGGACTACATGGAAGGGCATAGCTCCCAGAGCCAGGTCGGTGCCCGGGTCAGCCTGCCGATCTACACCGGCGGCCGGACCAGCGCCAGCATCCGCCAGTCCACCTACGACCTGGAGTCCAGCCAGTACGACTTCGAGGACCAGCGTCGCGACACCATCCAGCAGGTACGCTCGCTGTACACCCAGGTCACCAACGACGTGGCCACCGTCGAGGCGCGGGCCCAGGCCATCGTCTCCAATCAGAGCGCGCTGGATGCCACGCGTGCCGGTTACGAGGTCGGCACCCGCAACATCGTCGACGTGCTCGACGCCGAGCAGAGCCTCTACGACGCCATCGCCGACCACGCCGATGCGCGCTTCAGCTACGTGATCGACCTGCTCAGCCTGCGTCAGCAGTCGGGCACCCTGAACGTCGAGGCCATCGAGGCGCTCAACGACTGGCTGTCCACGGAGCAGAGCGTGTCGCTGGCGCTGCCGGAGGCCGGCGAGGCCAGTCGCTACGACGAGGCGATGGATATCGGCGCGCCGCCCCGTCCCGAATCGTGAGATTCACTTACGTACAGGCGTGAATGTATGTTTATATTCACGCCTGTCGTGCGAACCCCCTTCGACGTTCGATCCCTTAACGAGAATCAGGCATGAATACAACACTTCGACGCAGTCGTGCAGGGCTGTTGGCACTGGCGGCTGGGCTGTTGCTGTCCGCCTGCGGTCAGGACGAGGCGGCCCAGCAGCAGGCCGGTGGCGGCGAGACCCCGCCGCAGCCGAAGCCGGTGACGACGCTGGCGCCCCAGGACATTCCGCTGGACAAGTCCTATCCGGCCCAGCTGCGCAGCGATACCGAGGTGACGCTGGTGGCCCGTGTCACCGGCGTGCTCGAGGAGCGTCTCTTCGAGCCCGGCGACATCGTGGAGAAGGGCGACAGCCTCTTCGCCATCGAACCGGACGTCTATCAGGCCACGGTGTCCCAGCGCGAGGCCGACCTGGCCAGCGCCCAGGCGGAAGAGGCCCGCGCGCAGCGCGATGCCAGCCGCTATCAGCGGCTGCTCAACCAGAACTCCGTGAGCCGCCAGCAGGCCGACCAGGCCCAGGCCGACCTCAACGTCGCGCGTGCCAGCGTGGCCCAGGCCGAGGCCGCGCTGGCCAGCGCGCGCATCGATCTGGACTACGCCGACGTCACGGCCCCGGTCGGCGGCGCGATCAGCCTCAGCGAGGTCAACGTGGGCAACCTGGTCAGCTCCGGTACCGAGCTTGCCACCATCACGCCGGTGGACCCGCTCGAGGTGCGCTTCCAGCTGCCCCAGCAGGACGCCTTCACGCTGCGTCGCCAGCTCGGCGACCAAGCGCCCGGCCAGATCGCGGCCCGCCTGACGCTGCCGGGCGCCAACGACACCCTCGAAGGGCACCTGGAATTCCTCGGCTCGCGGGTCGACGAGCAGACCAGCACCGTGCAGGCCAAGGCCTCCTTCGACAATCCCGAAGGCAAGGTGCTGCCGGGGCAGTTCGTGCGCGTTCGCCTGGCGGGCCTGAAGCGCTTCGAGGTGCTGGCGGTGCCGGAAATCGCGGTGGGCCAGGGCCTGATGGGGCCCCAGGTGTTCGTGCTCGACGAGGACGACGTGGCGCGTGCCCGCACCGTGGAGCTCGGCGAGCTGGCCGGCCCCTGGCAGATCCTGAAAGGCGGCGTGGAGCCGGGCGATCGGGTGATGGTCGGCGATCCGGCCGGCGTCGAGCCCGGCACGCCGATCGCACCGCAGCCGTTCGACGGCGATGCCCAAGCGCTGATCGCAAAGGCCACCGGGCAGACCCAGGGCCAGCCATCCGGCCAGGGGCAGGGCTCGGCACAGGGCAGCGATAGCGCGCCCGCCGCCGAACGCGCCTCGCCGGCCGAAGAGGACGCGGCGGAATGAATTTCTCCAACTTCTTCATCAAGCGACCGATCTTCGCGTCGGTGTTGGCGATCATCCTCACGGTGGTCGGCCTGATGAGCATGCGGGTGCTGCCGATCGAGCAGTACCCCAGCGTGGTGCCGCCCACGGTCTCGGTCAACGCCACCTTCCCGGGCGCCGACGCCGAGACCGTGGCCCAGACCGTGGCCGCGCCCCTGGCGGAGGCCATCAATGGCGTCGAGGACATGCTGTACATGACCTCGACCAGTGCCGACAACGGCACGATGAGCCTGAGCGTGTCGTTCGACATCGGCTCCGATGGCGACATCAACACCATCAACGTCAACAACCGGGTGCAGGGCGCGCTCTCGCAGCTGCCCGAGGCGGTGCAGGAACAGGGCGTGACGGTGGAGCTGGAGTCCAGCTCGATCCTGATGGTGGTGTCGTTGCTCTCCCCGGAGGACGACTACGGCAAGATCTACATGCAGAACTACGCCTCCCTCAACATCCTCGACGAGCTGCGCCAGGTGCCCGGCGTCGGCGGTGCCGAGGTGCTGGGGGGCGGCGACTTTGCCATGCGGGTCTGGATGAATCCCGACAAGCTGGCGCAGTACGACCTGACCCCGTCCGAGGTGGCCAGCGCGATCCGCGCCCAGAACACCGAGGTGTCGGCCGGTAGCCTGGCGTCGACCCCCCAGGACGAGGCGCGGGCCTTCACCTACACCATCACCGCCGGCGGCCGCCTGAGCAGCGTCGACGACTTCCGCGACATCTTCCTGCGCACCAATCCCGACGGTTCGGCCCTGCGGCTGGACGACGTGGCCCGCATCGAGCTGGGGGCCTCGTCCTACGGCGTCGATGCGCAGCTCAACGGCGGCACCATGGCGCCGATCATGATCACCCAGCAGCCCGGGGCCAATGCCCTGGAGACGGCCAATGCGGTCAAGGCGAAGATGGAAGAGCTGTCCGGCCGCTTCCCGCCGGGGCTCGAGTACGCCACGCCCTACGACACGACGCTGTTCATCGACGCCTCGGTGGAGACCGTGTTTCACACCTTCATCGAGGCGTTCCTGATCGTCGGCGTGATCCTGTTCATCTTCCTGCAGAACTGGCGCTTCACGGTGATCGCCATGTCGGTGGTGCCGGTCTCGGTGCTGGCGACCTTCGCCGGCTTCTACGTCTTCGGCTTCTCCATCAACCTGCTGACGCTGTTCGCCCTGGTGCTCTCCATCGGCATCGTGGTCGACGACGCCATCCTGGTGGTGGAGAACGTCGAGCGGGTGCTCGGCGAGGACGAGGACACCACCGTCCTGCAGGCCACCGTCCAGGCCATGCGTGAGGTCGGTGGCCCGGTCATCGCCACCTCGCTGATCATGGCGGCGGTGTTCGTGCCGGTGGCCTTCCTGGGCGGCTTCAGCGGCCAGATCTACCAGCAGTTCGCGCTGACCGTGGCCGTCTCGGTCGCCTTCTCGGCGCTGATGGCGCTGACCTTCACCCCGGCGCTGTCGGCGATCTTCATCAAGCACGACCTGCACACCAGGGAAACGGCCTTCCGCCGCGCGGTGCGCACGCCGCTGCGCCTGTTCGACCGCTTCTTCGCCGGCACCACCGCCGTCTACATGTGGGTGGTGAAGAAGCTGGTGCGGTTCTGGGGACTGGCGCTGCTGCTGACCGCCCTGGTGGGTGCCGGTTCCTGGTGGCTCTATCAGAGCACGCCATCGACGCTGGTCCCCGAGACCGATCAGGGCATCGTGATCACCTCCGTGCAGCTGCCGGACTCGGCCTCGCTGGAGCGGACCCGGACCTACATGAGCGAGCTCAGCGCGTCCATCCAGGAGATTCCGGGCGTGAAGTACGCCACCTCGGTGGCGGGCTACGACATGCTGACCAGCTCGGTGAACACCGCCCGCGGGGTGATCTTCGTCACCATGGAGCCCTGGGAAGAGCGTGACATCACGGCCACCGACCTGATCGGCCAGATCATGGGGCTCGGTGCGAAGACGCCGGGCGGCTCGGCGATGGCCTTCAACATGCCGCCGATCATCGGCCTGTCGACCACCGGCGGCTTCACCGGCTACCTGCAGTCCTATGACGGCGCGACGCCCGAGGAGCTCTACCAGGCCTCGCTCAAGGTCATGCAGGCGGCCGGCCAGAACCCCGTGCTGAACCGGGTGTTCACCACCTTCAACGTCAATGTGCCGTCCTTCAGCGCCGAGATCGATCAGCAGAAGGCGCTGAGCTACGGCGTGTCGCTGGAGGCGCTGAACTCGACCCTGGGCAATACCTTCGGCAACGGTTTCGTCAACTACTTCAGCTACAAGGGCCGCAACTTCCAGGTCTACCTGCAGAACGAGGACGAGTATCGCGACACGCCGGACGACATCAACAACATCTTCGTGCGCGGCGGCGACGGCGAGCGGATCCCGCTGTCCGAGTTCGTGACCCTGGAGCGCCAGGTGGCGCCGGCGGTGGTGACACGCTTCGGCGTCTATCCCGGGGCCCAGTTCCAGGGCGGTCCCGCGCCGGGCTACAGCTCCGGCCAGGCGATCGATGCCATGGAGCAGATCGTCGACGAGGAGCTCGGCGACGGCTGGGGCATGGGCTGGACCGGCACCGCCTATCAGGAGAGCGAGGCGGGCAGCGCGGCGACCCTGGCCATCGTCTTCGGCCTGCTGATGGTGTTCTTGATCCTCGCCGCCCAGTACGAGAGCTGGTCGCTGCCGCTGGCGGTACTCACGGCCACGCCCTTCGCCTTCCTGGGGGGCATCGGCGGCATCGCGCTGCGCTCGCTGGATACCAGCGTCTACGTGCAGATCGGCATGCTGGTGGTGGTCGGCCTGGCGGCCAAGAACGCCATCCTGATCGTCGAGTTCGCCGAGCTGCAGCGCCGCGAGATGGGCAAGACCCTTCGCGAGGCGGCCATCACCGCCGCGGAGCTGCGTTTCCGGCCGATCGTGATGACCTCGCTGGCGTTCATCTTCGGCACCCTGCCGCTGGCCATGGCGACCGGGGCGAGTGACACCAGCAGCCAGCACATCGGTACCACGGTGGCGATGGGCATGGCCTCGGTGGCGATCCTCGGCAGCCTGTTCGTGCCGACCTTCTACGCCATGATCGCCGGCGTCACCGACTGGCTGAGGCGCAAGACGGGCGGCGAGCGCGCCGAGCATTCGGCGCAGGAGCAGGGCGCGACCCGCTAACGGTTGCGTCTCGCCCCGACACGGGCACCGTCTCCTTCGGGAGGCGGTGCCCGTTTGCGTTGGGTCAGGGAAACGTCGATCTGCGACCAAAGTGGTGCACTGTGCCCCACGAGGGGGCGCTACGCTGAAGGCATCAGATCGCTTTGCCGGCTAATCGGCCGGATGGAGGAGCCGCCATGGATGCCATCGTCTCGCTTGCCTTGAGCTTTCCGCTCATCTTCTTCACGGCGCTGCTGGCGCTGACGGTCGTCTACTGGCTGCTGGTGCTGATCCGCCTGGCGCCGGTGGAGCTGTTCGAGCACGACAGCCTGCGCAACGACACCCTGGCCAGCGCCCTGGTGTCGCTGGGCTTCGCCGGCGTGCCGGCCTCGATGGCGCTCAGCGCGCTGATCGTGCTGGCCGCGGCGCTGGCGCTGGCCGCCGAACTGGCGCTACTGGGGCCGCTGCCGCTGGGCTTCTTCCGCGTGCCGCTCGGCCTGGCGGTGATCTGGGCGGCGTTCGCGCTGGCCTCGCCGTTGGCCGCGGCGCTGTGTCGTCGGCTGCATCGCCGCCTGCATCGTCATCCGGCGCTGTCGAAGCGCTGCCTGCTGGGCGAGCGGGTCCGCGTCACCTCGGTCGACGGCGAGGGGGGCACCGCGGTGATGGACGACGATCCCGCCCGTGAGGTGCGTCTGCGGGGCAAGGCCGACAACCGGCCGCGGGTCGGCGAGGTGCGCGTGCTGGTCAAGTACCTGGCGGGGCAGGAGGCCTATCGTTCAGTGCGGGAGGAGCACTACCTGGATGCGCGGACGCGGCTGGTGCGGCTGCATCTGCTGGAGCGTCACGAGGGGCCGATGCACGGCGGGAGCGGCCACAACGGCTCGCATCCTTCAGCGTGAGGCGTCGGCCGGCTGGCTGATCAGGGCCAGCTGGGTGTCGACCAGCTCGGTGCTGCGCTCGAACAGCGAGAAGGCTTCGGTGTCGCGCAGCCAGTCGTGGTAGAGCCCGCTCAGGGTGGCCTGCAGCAGGCGGGTGGCGAGTTCGGGGCTGATGTCGTCACGCAGCTGGCCGAGCTCCCGGGCGGAGCGGAAATAGCCGAGCAGGGCGCCCAGGCATTCGCTGGCCATCTCGGCCTGCATGGCCTGGGGGTCGATATCGCTGAAGAACTCGCAGCGGTGCAGCAGGATGGCGTGAACCCGGCGGTGCCGCGGTTGTTCCAGTCGCCGAACGCCCTGCTGATAGCCCAGGCGAATGGCTTCCAGCGGCTGGGCGACATCGGCCTCGCTCTCCGCCACCAGCTCCTCGAACGGCATGCGCACCCGGTCGAGCATGGCATGGAACAGGTCGGCCTTGTTGCGGAAGTGCCAGTAGACGGCGCCGCGGGTCATGCCGGCGTGGCGGGCGATCTGCTCCAGCGAGGTGCGCGCCACCCCTTTCTCGAAGAACACTTCCTCGGCGGCATCGAGCAGGGCCACGCGGGTGGCTTCGGCTTCGGCCTTGGTGCGTCTGGCCATGGTGTTGATCGACTCCGAGTGGGTAGGCCGCCATTCTACCCAATGAGGGAGTCGGTTTACATTCATCGGTGAATGCTACGTTGGTCCGGGATCGCTTGAGGCGCCCGCCGGGATGCGTGAATATGAGACGGCGCTTATTTCAGGAGATCGCCTCATGGCTCGCGCTCCCTTCGAGCTCGCCGACGTCCGGGTGGCGCCGGGCACGCGCCAGCAGATCGACGTGCCGGCGGCCCGGCTCTATACCCATGCGCCCTTGTACATTCCGGTGGAGGTGGTCCACGGCCGCCAGCCGGGGCCGGTGATGCTGGTCTGCGGCGGCATTCACGGCGACGAGATCAACGGCGTGGAGATCGTGCGCCGGCTGCTGCGCTCGCGGCAGCTGAAGGGGCTGCGCGGGACCCTGATCGGCGTGCCGATCGTCAACGTCTTCGGCTTCGTCCAGCACAGCCGCTACCTGCCCGACCGTCGCGACCTCAACCGCTGCTTCCCGGGCAGCGAGTCGGGGTCGCTGGGCAGCCGGATCGCGGCGCTGTTCCGCGAGCAGATCGTCGACCAGGCCACCCATATCATCGATCTGCATACCGGTGCCCTGCATCGCACCAACCTGCCGCAGATTCGCGCCCGGCTGACGCCCGGCAGCGAGACCGAACGCATGGCCGACGCCTTCGGTGCGCCGGTGATCCTCAACGCCGAGCTGCGCGACGGCAGCCTGCGCCACTACGCCGAGAGCCGCGACATTCCGGTGCTGACCTACGAGGCCGGCGAGGCGCTGCGCTTCGACGAGTGGGCGATCACGCCGGGCGTGCGCGGCGTGCTGCGGGTGATGCGCCGGCTCGGCATGCTCGGGGGAGAGAAGCGCCGCCGTCCGCCGCCCGCCGCCGAGGTGGCGGGTGGCTCGAGCTGGGCGCGGGCGCCGATCGACGGCATCCTGCGACCGCAGGTGCGCCTCGGTGCCCGGGTGGCGGCGGGGGAGCTGCTGGGGCGGGTGGCCGATCCCTTCGGCAACGCCGAGGGCGAGGTGCGGGCCGTGGCCGACGGCATCGTGATCGGCATGAGCCGCCTGCCGTTGGCCAACGAGGGCGAGGCGCTGTTCCATATCGCCCGCTTCGATGCGATCGAGGAGGCCGAGAGCGCCGTCGAGAGCTTCCAGTCGAGCCTCGAGCCGCCCCCCGACGCCCTGTACTGACCGTTACCGCCGACGGACGGCTCAGCCGGCCAGGCTGGTCTCCTGCGGCCGGGGCACCAGGCCCAGGGCGTCGTCGAACACCGCGAGGCCGGCGCCCTCGCGGTGGGCATGCTCCGAGAGATGGCGGCGGAACTTGCGCCCGCCCGGGCAGCCCTGGAACAGGCCGAGCAGGTGGCGGGTCATGTGGTTGAGCCTCGCGCCTTCCTCGAGCCGGCGGGCGATGTAGGGGCGCAAGGCCTCGGCGGCGGCATGGCGATCCGCCGCGGGGCCGTCCTCGCCGTAGAGGCGACGGTCGACGTCGGCCAGCAGCCAGGGGTTCTGGTAGGCCTCGCGGCCGACCATCACGCTGTCCACGTGCTCGAGCTGGGCCTGGCACTCGTCGAGCGTCTTGATGCCGCCGTTGATGCCGATGTGCAGGTCGGGGCGCTGCTGCTTGAGGCGATGCACGCGGCCGTAGTTGAGCGGCGGCACGTCGCGGTTCTCCTTCGGCGACAGCCCCTCCAGCCAGGCCTTGCGGGCATGCACGGTGAACACCTCGCAGCCGGCGTCGGCGACCTGCTCGATGAAGTGCGCCAGGTCGGCGTCCTCGTCCTGGTCGTCGATGCCGATGCGACACTTCACGGTGACCGGGATCGACACCGCCTCGCGCATCGCCGCCACCGCCGCCGCCACCTTCTCGGGATGGGCCATCAGGCAGGCGCCGATCAGGTTGTTCTGTACCCGGTCGCTGGGGCAGCCGACGTTGAGATTGACCTCGTCATAGCCCCAGGCCTCGGCGATCGCCGCGCACTCGGCCAGTGCGCCGGCGTCGCTTCCGCCGAGCTGAAGGGCCAGCGGATGCTCCACGTCGTCGTAGCCCAGGAAGCGCTCGCGGGGGCTGCCGTGCAGGATGGCGCCGGTGGTCACCATCTCGGTGTAGAGCAGGGTGCGGCGCGTCAGGGTCCGGGCGAATGCGCGGTAGTCGCGGGTCGTCCAGTCCATCATGGGGGCAACACTGAACCGGCGAGCCTCTGAAAGCGGGTCTTTTTGAGTCATATCAATCGCTTGGCGTGTTCGCCATACTGTATAAATATACTGTTTAGTCCCGACTGATACCGCTTATAACCGGCCTTGCTGTACCATCTCTGCACCACTTTTCGGGTTGTGGACGATTTACGCAGGAGGCTGGTACACCATGGCGACTTTTCAGAAGCGCGGGACTCGGTGGCGCGCCATTGTACGCAAGAAAGGGCACCCGGCACAGAGTAGGACATTCAGCACGAAGGCGCGTGCGCAGGCCTGGGCGCGGCAGGTCGAGGACGCGCTGGAAGCGGGCGATCTGGGCCTGGGGCCGGTGCCGACGTTGGGCGATGTGGTCGACGCTCACCTGGTACACCTGAAGCAGACTTCCGACCGCGGGCGGAAGAACGAGACCTCCGGGCGCAGCGTTAAGGCTGGGCTCGGTGAGGAGACCCTGGTCAGCGAGCTGGACTACAAGCGCCTGGCCGACTTCTGCCAGTCGCGGCTGACCGTCGACGGCGTGAAGCCATCCACCACCCAGCACGACATCATGTTCCTCTCGGGCGCGATCACCACGGCCATCGTCGAGGGGCGCCTGCCTGCCGAGTATCGGGATCGCGTGTCATCGTGGCGTCAGGGATTGAAGCGGGGCGGCCTGATCGGCTCGCCGCAGAGCCGCGACCGGCGGCCGGCCGACGACGAGCTCGAGGCGCTCCTGGTGCACACCAAGCACAATCGCGCCCTTCGGCGGATTCGCTATCACGACCTGATCCGCTTCGCGGTGGAGTCCTGCATGCGGCTGGACGAGATCTGCAGCCTGCGCTGGGCAGACGTCGACTTCGAGGCGGGTACGGTGATCATCCGGCTGCGCAAGCACCCCACGCAGAAGACCGACCAGGAAGTGCCGCTGATGGGCGAGAGCCAGGCGATCATCGAAGCCCAGTCGAGGGACGACGAGCGCGTGTTTCCCTACGGGGCCGAGTCAGTCTCGAATGGGTTTCGGCGGATCTGCCGGCACCTGAAGATCGAGGACCTGCACTTCCATGACCTGCGCCATGAGGGCATCAGCCGGCTGTTCGAGCGGGGGTATCAGATCCAGGAGGTGGCCCTGGTGTCGGGCCACCGAGACTGGGGGAGCTTGCGGCGGTATGTGAATCTGAGGGCGGGAGATCTGGCGAAGCGGGACCGGGATCGCGGCCGTTAGGCCGCGGTCTCGCGCTGTTCGTCGATGTACTTGGCGGCGTCGTTGATGTGCACCATCGGCTGCCGGGCGGTGCGGGTCAGCGGCACCGGGAAGGTGCCGGCGGCGATGCGGTTGCGGGCGGTCTGCAGCTCGACTCCCATGATGTCCCTGGCGAAGGTCTCGAGCGGAATCAGCGGCTTCTCGTACACGGCCAGCAGCATGAACTCGGTTTTCATGATGTCTCCCTGTTCCTGGCACGCCAGGCGTTGAAGCGGTTGCGGATCTGGCGGAAGATGCGCTCCGCCTCGGGGCGATGGTCCAGCTCGGCGCGGCTTTCGATGCCGCAGGCGGCGCACAGCCAGTCGCGGGCGTCCTGCTCGTCGTGGGTGCCATCCGGCAGCTGGCTATCGGTGAGGCCGAACTTGTGCCGGCGGCGGCGATCCAGGTAGAGCCGGAAGGCGGCGGACCGGCAGAGCATCGCCGCCTGGCGGGCCCTGGGCCCGCCCTTGGTGGCGGTCTGGCTCATGACGCCGCTCCCGTCGAATGAGCGGCATGTTGCTCAGAATGGTGGGGGTGCTTGCAGTCCTGAGTGATATGTTGCTCAGAATGACAGGGGTGGTCGCAGTCCTGAGCAGTATGTTGCCCATCTTCTGCCCGCTGCGCTCTCAGGATGGCGGCATCGCGCTGGCCCTGGACGTGCTGCAGTTCCTCCTCGACCTCCCGCGCCCGCACCGCCAGCTTGTCGCGCTCGACGTCGCCCTCGACCACCCGGGCACTCATCTGGCTGACCTGATCCTCCATCTCGTCCATCTGCTCGGCCTGGGCGCTGTTCTGCCGGTTGAGGAAGTCCACGCGGTTGGCCAGCGCGTCGCGCTCGGATTCCAACTGGTGGGCCTTGTGGAGTGACATCCGCGCGGTCATCCGGGCAAGGGCGTACTTCTCCTCGAGCATCTTGCGGCCCATCTGCCGGGCGTGAAGGACGTCGCCCATCTCCTTGAGCAGCGGCGGCTCGAGCTCTTCGGGCAGGATGCCCATCATCCAGATCAGCAGGGCGTGGGCCTCGTCCAGCTTGCGCTGGAGGGAGGGCGGCTGCTCGCCTTCACCGCGGACCCAATCGCGCATCGCTTCCTGGTTGGCGCTCCAGGCATCCGGGAATACGGCATAGCGGCCATTCGGCGCCTGGGTCCTGTCCATGCTCCCGATCTGCTGCTGCTCTACGGTGCTTACCTGAATGGCGACGGGCTCCTCGTCGCTGTCGTGCCACTGGTTGGCGACCTTGACCCTCATGATGCTTCCCCCTTGTTCAGCTCCTTGGCGTTCTGCTCGATGCGATCGGCCTCGACCAGGAGGTGATCGCGCCAGTCGTGCTGTTCGTGAAGCCGCATGGCGTAGCGACGCAGCGCCGAGGCCTCGGCGCGTGCCCGGGCGCCGGACGGCACCTTCTGAATGATGCGCAGCAGGGCGCCGAACAGCTCGCTGCGATCCTGGTAGTCGGTGGGCACCAGGCGACCGATCTCGCCGAACTGGGCGGCTACGCCGTCGAGGTCGGCGCGGGCCTCTTCCAGGGCGGTTCGCAGTCCCAGGACTTCCCGAGCCAGGCTGTAGGCGGTCCGGTTGGCCAGGATGTCTGCGGCGATGGGATCGGTGATGACCTGCGACTTATCTGACATGGCGGCGCTTCCTCTCGCGGATGGACTGGCATTCGATGCAGGTGGCCGCCCAGGGCGCGGCCTGGCGGCGGGCGGCCGGGATCTCTTCGCCGCAGTCTTCGCACGCGATGGCGAGGACGCCCTGGATCTCGACCCGGCGTGGCCAGCTTTGCATGACGTGCTCCATGCGCTGCTCGATCAGCTCGCCGGCGATGTCTGCCTTGTCAGCCATTGGCGATGCGCTCCTGGATGGCCTGCCCGTCGCGGTAGGCGCAGTGGTGGTCGGCGAGGGCCTGGCGCAGCTCCTCCTCGCTGTTGAAGGCCACCACCATGGCGAAGCGGTGGTGGACCTGCCCGCTGTCCTCGCTGAGCACGGCAAGCTCGCCGGCGTCCTGCAGGATGCCGCGCGGCTCCGGGTGGTGTGGTTGGGCGTTAGGCATGACGTTCTCCTTGTTGATCAAATCGGCACATTTTGGTCAGAAAGCATCCTTTCTGACTCAGGTGGTGCGGGTGGTTGGAACAGCCGCTGGGCCGCGGCGCGGACCATGCGGGCCTCGAGGTCGGCGTCTTCCTGGGCGGCGCGAACGTCGTCGCTTTGCCGCCACTCTTCGAAGCGCGCCACCTGCTCGGCGAGGACCTCCGGTGGGGGAGTGCGGGGGGCGATATCCACCCCCGTACAGTTAGTGACACGAGTCCAAGCGTCGCCGGCTTCGCCGGCTCCGGAACGGCCCGCCGCCCGCTGGCGGGAGCGAATCTCCCACCGGTACAGGCGCGTGAGGTATTCGGCCTGGCGGCCGCGGCCGTCGCGGACTACCAGCCCCCAGGTGGCCTTCACCGGCTCGCCGTAGCGGCCGCGGGCTTCCACGCCCTGGTGCGCCTCACCGGTGGCGTGGCTGAACTCGGCCTGCTCGGTGTCGGGGCGGTTGAGGCGCCACGGCTTGATCGGCTGCTCGGCGCGGGGCGTGTTGGGGCCGCCCATCAGGCGCATGAACAGATCCCACTGGCCGGCGTTGGCCGCCTCGCGGATCAGCCCCATGCGCTCGGAGACGGTCGGCGCCGGGCGGGTGGCTTCCTCCCACTGGCGCAGCGTCTCTTCCTGCTTCTCGGTCAGGCGGCGCACCTCGCGCCACACGGTGACGCTGGGCAGGCCCAGGAACTGGAACTGGCGGATGCCCCAGGTGGCGGCCCAGGCCTCGATGCGCGGCGCGGCGTCGGAAAGCTCGTGGCCGTAGCGGTCCTGGTGGTCGTTCTCGACGCCGTCGCGGGCGAACTGCTCACCGTTGATGTTCTTGCTGACGTACTTGGCCACGTAGCCGGCGGCCGTGCCGCGGGAGTAGTCGATGCGCACCGGCTTGAAGCGGGCGGTGGTCTTGTGGCCGCGGCGGTCGTAGAGCTCGTCCGGCGACTCGGCCTCGGCGTACTCGCGCAGGATCTCGGTCACGCGCGGCTCGGCCTCCGGCTCCATCCACAGCAGCAGGTGCCAGTGGGGCGTGCCGTCGTGGTTGGGCTCGACCACGCGGATGCCGTACACGCCCAGGCCCTCGCGGGCCAGCTTGGCGCGGGCCTGGGACCACAGCTTCTGGATGTGCTGCTGAGCCTCGCGCGGGGTGCTGCCGTCGTACTTGCGGTTGCGGCGCGAATTCTTGTGCAGCACCGGGTGGAAGCGCGACGGCGCGGTGATGGTGTAGAACATGCCGGCGTGCCCGAGGCGGCGGGCCTCGTTCTCGGTGTCGCGGATGCGCAGCATCAGCTCGGCGCGGCGGTGGTCGGCGTTGGCCAGTCCCAGCTCGGCCAGCTCGGCGAGGCTGTAGACCTGGCCGTCCTGGTTGATCGCTTCAAGCGTCTCCAGCAGGGCGCGGTTGCGCACCTTCTGGCTGCGCCGGCGTTCGACGGTCATGTCGCTGCAGTAGATGCCGGCGCGGGCATGCACTCGGTGGGCCTCGCGCTGGACCTGCTCGAGGCGGCGGCCGGCGGTGCGGCGCAGCTTGCGGCGCCACCACAGCGAGCAGCTCAGCCGGGCCAGCTGCACGGCGGTGCGCGAGCGGCGGGCCGGCGGCTCGATGTCATGCAGGGCGGCGCGCTGGCGAGCCTTCTTGAGGGCGATCTCGTCGACCACGGCCAGGCTCATCGGCGGGTGGTAGGCGAAGCGCATCACCTTCATCAGCGGCACGGCCGCCGGCGGCGGGGTCAGGGCGTTGCGGCTGTCGGCGAGCTGGTCGCGGTAGTCGGTCAGCTTGGCCGAGAGCGTCTCGCCCTGGGGCGAAACGGCTCGGGCCGGCGGGGGCAGCAGGCCGTGCTGGCGGCGGCGGTTGTAGTCGGCAATGCCGCCGATCAGCTTCTGGCGCTCATCGTCCACGGCGCGGGCCTGGGCCTCGGCGTAGCGCACCAGGGCCTCGTCGTCGTGGGTGGCGTTCAGGGCGCCCACGGTCAGGCGCTTCTCGACGCCGGCCAGCCAGGCGTTCTCGGCCTGGATGCCCTCGATAGTGGTTCGCTCGAGGCGGCGCAGCGAGGCCGCGCCGCGTTCCAGGTCGTCGGCGATCGGGGCGAAGCGGCGATAGACGCGACCCGGGTCGATGAGGCCCTGGGTGTTGCGGCGCAGCCAGGTATTGCCGGCGGCGTTGCCGTAGCGCTTGGCGACGTGCACGAAGCCGGCGGCCAGATCCTCGGCCAGAGAGGGCAGGGCATCGAAGAAGCCCTGACGCCACTGGTGGCACTCCGGGGTGCCGTAGTCGCGGGATTGCTCGAGCGCGACGGACATCAATGCGCCTCCTGTTGGGCCGGGAGGGCCTCGGCGATGGGTGCTGTCGGCTGGTCGGTGGCGGCCAGCTCGGCGGCGAACTCCTGCACCACGGCCTCGACTTCGATCAGCTGGTTGCCCAGCCGGTACGCGGCCTGGCCGAGTTCGCGGGATGCCGTGGTATGGCCGGCCTGGCGCAGCTGGTGGGCGCGCTGCTCGAGGTCGCTCTTGTCGAGCCACAGGCGGCTGAGGGTGTCGTTGAGCATCACGCCACCCCCCGCTCGATGATGGCCAGCCAGTGCAGCGCGGCCTCGGTGTTGCCGTCGGCCAATGCCTGACGGGCGTGGGCCGCCAGCTCGCGGCTCTTGTGCGGGCGGTGCCCGTTCATGCTGTCGCGCAGCTGGGCGGCGTACTGGCTCATGCGGTGGATGGCGGCGCGCAGGGCGTCGCGGCTGGGCTTGGGCAGATCGTGGATGGCGAGGCGCGGATCGCGTTCCACCAGCCGGGCGCTGGCCATCAGCGCGCGGCGCTCACCGGCGGCCAGCTCGGCCCACAGCGTGGCCAGGTCCTGGTCGTTGCAGCGGTCGTGCAGTTCGGCGCGCAGGGCGCCCCATTCGCCGCGGTCGGGCTCCACGGCGGGCGTCTGGCGATGCGTGACAGGCAGGTGGCTGACGTTGCTAGGCATGAGGTTCCCTCCCACGGGCGTGGCGACGTTGGCGAACGGGGGACGAAAGGGGGTTAGTGCGTGGGGCGTTCCAGCATCAGCAGGGTGCCGCCGACGGTGTTGCCGACCTGGAGGTCGTGGCCCTTGAGCAGCTCGCGCAGGTCGCTGACGGTGAGGGCGATGCGCTGTCCGGCGGCGTTGGTGATCACCACCGCGTGGCTGGTGGTGGCGGCGAGGTCGATGGTCTCGCGCCGGTTGATCGTCTCCAGCTCGGCGAGCGCCTGCAGGGCGGCGTTCTCGGCGGTGCGTTCGGTCATCTCGTGGGCCTCGCAGAGGTAGTCGATGCAGTCATCGAGGGCCTCGGCGCGGTGCCAGTCGCGGTGGCGCCACAGGCGGCCGATGGCGACGTTGTGCGGGTCGAGCTGAGGGGCGGCGCCGGGGCGGATCGGGGCAACGTTGGACATGGTGATCTCCTTATCGGGTTAATCGCTGCCGGTCAGCAGCTGGTCGCGCAGCAGGCGGCGCAGCTCCGGGTCGGCCGGAATCTGCACGCCCGGGCGAGGGGTCTGGCTCGGGGCTCGGGTGGTGGCGAACTCGATCAGGATCTTGCCGCCCCACCCGCACTCGGGATTGATGCACTGGGCATAGGCCCAGTAGAGGGCGTCGTGCGGCCTGACGCTCGATCGGGTGACGACGCTGTCACGGCAATGGGGGCAGGTGATCCTCACCGATGGCCTCCTTGGGGTTTGACGGGGTAGAGGGCGCGGCCGCGGCCGGTGAGTCGCCGGTTGCCTTCGCGGATGCTCTTGCGCACCAGAAACTCAAGGGCCTGATCGCATGTCTCCAGCCCTTCGCGCTGGCGGACAGCCTCCAGGTACTCCATCTCGTAGTCGTCGGTGTCGACGGTGATTTCCGGCATGCGAGCCTCGTTTTTGCACGGTGTATGTACGCCTTCTTTCAGGTGCTCCGCTCCGCCACCATGGGCTGAGTCGGCTGCTGGGGCGTCGGTGCGGTTCCGGGCACTTCCTTGGCACTCTCGAAGGCCATCTGGCGCATCAACGTCGCCTTGGGCAGGCCTGAGTAGTTGGCGTGCGCCTCGACGATCGCGAGCTCGTAGTCGTCGAGATAAATGGTTTGCTTGTGGCGACGAACACGTTTGGGGTCCTGGTACATGGCAGATTTCCTTATGCAGCAGGTCAGGATGGGAACGGGCAGGTCACTGCTCGGGCTTGGGCGGAAAGTCCTCGACGTCGTCGATGACGCCGTCCTTGATGCCGAGCAACACGGCGGCCCGGTGGGCCTCGCCCCGCTTGCCCTTCTTGCGACCGGCGAGCAGGTCGTAGACCAGGTTCGGAGTGAGGTCGTGAGCGCGGCAGAAGTCGGCGACGGTGATACCGCGCCGGTCCAGCTCCTGCCTCGCTTGCTCGCGGGTCATGGGGCGGGGCATAGTGTGGTCCTGTGTGTATGCGTGTGAACCGAATAATGGAACCGAACGGTATCCATGTCAAGGGAAGTAAATACCGAATGGTGTCTTTAGGGGAAAGGTTGCGCGAGGAAAGGGAACGTCTGGGGATGAATCAGACCCAGTTTGGTGACCTTGCTGGCGTCACAAAAAAGACTCAGATGCTCTATGAAGGCGAGCAGCGTAGCCCGAAGGCCGACTATCTGACGTCGATCGCCAATGCCGGCGTCGATGTGCAGTACCTGCTGACGGGTAACCGTTCGGTGGCAGGATCAAACGGTTCCCAGGCCGCCTACCGCGTCGAGGACGGCACGCCGATCGGGCTGGGCAGCCCGACGCCGAGCGCCGACGCGGTGCCGGTGGCGATGTACGACATCGAGGCCGCTGCCGGTGCCGGCCGCAGCCTCGAGGCCGAGCCGATCAAGACCACACTGTATTTCCCGCCGGAGCAGCTCTCGGCCCTGGGGCTTTCGCCCGGGCGAGTGGCCGGCGTGCAGGTCCGCGGCGATTCGATGGAAGGCACCCTGGAGGATGGCGACTGGACGCTGGTCGATCTGAGCAACACCGACCCGCGCCAGGAAGGGGTGTTTCTGCTGCTGGTCAGCGGCGAGCGTCGCATCAAGCGCGTGCAGCGCCTGGCCGGCGGCGCGCTCTACCTGATCAGCGACAACGATCACTACCAGCCCGAGATGATCCCGCCCGAGCAGATGCGGGAAGTGGAGATCCTGGGGCGCTGCGAGGTCCGCATCGGCAGGATCTCGTAACCGTAAAACTGCATTCCTGCAAAGACGGGAAGCTGTAAATGCGGTGGGAGGCCGCCGCGCTCGATAAGAAACCGCCCGGCAAGGGCGGCACAACGCAGACGCAAGGAGGCGTAGGGATGAAGCGCGCACTTTCCATTCTCACTCTGGCCGCTCTGGCCGGGTGCTCTAGCTCCGATGAGCCGGTCACTCAGGCAGGCCTAGTTGAGGCCCTGCAAGACGCGGATCTCGGCATCACCGAAGTGATCGAGGAAGACCCCAACGACAGCAGCATGGTGCCGGGCGAGTACCAGCATCACGTCACCATCGTGCTCGAGGAGGTGGCCCCGAAGGGTGGCCAGTTCTTCATCTGCAACGATCCCGCCGAGTGCAGCGAGGTGAAGGGCTACTTTGATGGTCTGGCGAGCCTCGCGGGCCCCCATCGTTACGCATCCGAGAGCGGGCATGTCGTCGCGCAGCTCAACCGCGACGTTTCCCAAGATACCGCCGACCAGGTGGTGGCCGTACTGGAGGAGATGTGACATGCGCTTGCTGATGACGGCTCTCGTGGCCTTCTTTCCCCTGGCGTCGAGTGCCGCCGACATGCCGCGCTTCGATGTCGAGGCTCACTGCGAGCAGGTGGCGGCGGTTGGCGGCAGCCCCAGTAACTCGCTCTACAACAGCTGCATCGACATGGAGCAGTCCGCCTACAACGGGCTCAAGGACCAGTGGTCGGGCCTGCCGGCGAATATCCAGAATCACTGCCGCAACGTGGCCAGTGTGACCGGGCCAGGCAGCTACTCCTTGCTGGAGAGCTGTGTGGATATGGAAGTGTCCGCTGGCAATAACCGCAGCGAGTTCAGCTTCGACTGATCCTGGCCTATGCGACTTCACTACCTCGGCCCGGCACTGCCGGGCCATGACCATCCCGCCCTCGAGACGCTGGACGTTCGGCGCCTGCCGCCGAGCTGCTACCTCGTGGAAGTGGGGGAGGATGCCGGCGTCGACGGCGAGATCATCGAGGGCGACGTGCTGGTGATCGACGAAGCGCGCCCGGTCCAACACGGCGACCTGGTGGCGGTGCAGGGCGAGGACAGCCTGCAGCTCTGCCGCAGCCACCGGATCGGCGGGCGCTTTCGGCTGATGCAGACCGCCGGGCCGCAGGAATCTACCTGGGCCCGACAGTCGGCTTGTCGGGGCGTGGTGGTGAAGCACCTGCAATATGAAGTGCAGGCCTCGTAACCTTAGTCATGCAAAAGGAGTGGAAAGATGGCAGATCAGTTCGTAGTTGGTGACATCGTTAAGCTTAGGTCTGGTGGTCCAGAAATGACCGTCCGGAGTGTTTCTGGTGACGAACCTGTTGGATATACATGTCAATGGTTCGCAGGTAAAAAGTTAGAGAATGGATACTTTCCTCATGACTCTTTAGAGAAAGTGGATAAAGAGCAATGAATGATCCTGCCGGCGTAGCATCGTGGATGCTTGCTGAGATAGAGCGGGAAGGATGCCTATACCAGGACGATGTGGTGGATTATCTGGTCAAGCAGAAGGCGGACGACCTGCTTTGGGAAAATGCGGACGGCAATCTGGCTATCAAAAGGAACGTTCTCACTGCCTTTCGACGCCTGACCGAAGAGAATGTGGTCTGGGTCAGGCCCGACCGGTACTGGCGGTTTCGCGTTGCAGAAGATGAGCCAGGCCGAGAGGCTAGGGGATAGCGAGTCCGTAATACCCCGCCTACCTCGTGCATGTTTGCGCACTTTGGATACTGCCGGGCCTTGGCGATCGACTAAGGTTCGGCAGCCTGCTGTGCAGTAGGACATCAGTTCATCGGAAGATATATCAAAGGAATGATGGATGGTTGGAGAGATTCAGAAACGGATATGGATCAAGCGCTTGGTGGGTTGGAGTGTTGCGCTTGTTGCCTTTTACCTGCTGGTGAATTCGTTCTTGTGGGGCGTATGGCAAGCCTTGGATCAGGGCAGTGCTAATATCCACCTAGACGCCATGTCCCGTGGCGCTGCTCAGACCGTTGCCAGGCTTTATCACGCGATCCATATTGCTCCCTTCCTCGATGTTCTTGTTTATCCAGTTAATCCAAAGGCCTGGATATCGCTTCAGAACGTAGGAGCGCTGGTGATGTATCTCGTAATGCTGGGCAGCGCGATGCTGATTGGTTCAGCGAATCGAGACGCCAGAGCCCTCCGAAAAGCCAAGGCAAGAGACAGGCAGCGACAGTACGACATTGCGGTGAGCGGGGAAGCGCCGCGAAACGTCCAGCGTCGAAGTTCTCCGGTATTGGAGGAGGATGATCGAGGGTCGATATTTTCGATTCCAGTGGTGGCGACGGTGCTTGCGCCGCTATTCGTGGCTGTTGCTGGAACAGTGGTTACTCATTTTATGGGGATTGGTTAAGAGGTCGTGAGTTTGTGATCTCTTTTTACTTACAGGGAGGGTGAAGGCATGAGTGAAGATGTTTTCTTGGAGGGGGTGGTTTTTTCTAACTATAAGGGAGTCGGGGATGAGTGTCAGTATCTTGATGGCTTTGGGAAGGTGAACTTTGTAATAGGTGAGAATAATTCCGGGAAGTCTTCTTTTCTTCATTTTGTTAGTCATCAAGCAGCTGGTTTGATAGAGCAGTATTGTGGTTTGGTTAGAGAACGTCAATTACCTCCAGTAGAATCTTTGGATGTGCACCTTGGAGCAACCAAGTTTCAAGTGGTAAGAGGGGTTGGGTTTTCGTCTCTTCCGGTTGCTGAGGTCGCTAAGGAAAGTCTTCTGGATAAGACAGGATTGTATAAAGGAGCTTACAATGGCTATTGCCAGATTATTGATTCTGTAATTAATTCTATTTCATATAAAGGCATGATCTGGCTTGTGTACGATCAACAGGCTAATGGTTTGGGGGAGGATAAGTTAAAGTTTCTCCATGAGCCAGACATAGATGATTTGGCTGAAGTGTCCCTGCCTCAGGTTTGGCAAGGTCTTTGGGGTGTTGTGACCAAGCGTGGGGGGGGCGGATTCAAGCAGCACCACATACCCGGGGTTATCGCATGGATAAAAGGCTGTATTGACGCTAGGAGTGTAAGAGTTCATTTTGTTCCCGCTATAAGAGAAATAACTTCTGAAGGGTACGAAGAATCATTGTGGAGCGGAAAGGGGCTTATTGAGAAGCTTGCCAAGCTACAGAACCCTAGTGTTGCAGAGCGTGAGGAAAAAAAGAAGTTTGATAATATAAATAAATTTCTTTCGTCCGTGACTAACTGTGAAGATGCAGAAATAGAGGTCCCGCACGAAAGAGATTGCGTTCTTGTTCACATGAATGGGCGAGTTTTGCCACTTAGCTCTTTGGGTACGGGGATTCATGAAGTTGTTATGATCGCGTCATTTTGCACTCTGGTTGAAGATTCTATAGTTTGCATTGAAGAGCCTGAGATTCATCTCCATCCAATTCTTCAGAAGCGATTGATTAATTTTATAAAGGAAGAGACATCAAATCAATATTTCATTGCCACCCATTCCCCAAGTTTGATTGATGATGAGGAGTCTACTGTTTTTAGGGCTTATCTCGATAACATGAACTCTACGAAATTTTTGAAAATATTCTCAGAGGGTGATAAGGCAAAAGCTGTTTTTGATCTCGGGTATCGTCCTTCCGATTTGATACAGTCAAATTTTATAGTTTGGGTGGAAGGGCCTTCTGATCGTGTTTATCTGAAAGAATGGATTCGTCTGGTCGATGAAAGCCTTGTTGAAGGTGTTCACTACTCGGTGATGTTCTATGGTGGCAGGCTGCTGAGCCATCTGACAGCCAGTGGTGAGCTGGAAGATGGAGACGATGGTGAAGGCTTGATAAGGCTTCTGAAGATCAACCGAAGAGTCTGTGTTTTGATCGATAGCGATAAGAAAAAATCTGGTGATTCACTGAATCCTACCAAGCTAAGGGTGATAGGTGAGCTAAAAGAGAGTGGTGGTCTGTCATGGGTGACAGGCGGGAAGGAAATTGAGAATTATGTTCCAAGGGAAGTGATGGGCTGGGCTCTTGAAAAGGTTTATAAAAAATTTAGTGTCCGGCATAGGGTTGGTCAGTATCAAAATGTTCTCCATTTTAGGGGTAAGGATGGAGAAGTTTACAAGAATGTAGACAAAGTGAAGGTGGCAAAAGCTGCTGTCGATATAGGATTAGACTTGGATGTTCTTGACCTGAGGTGCAGAGCTCAAGAGCTAGTATCAGCCATTCGTCAGGCTAATTAAGCTTGTTCCAGGTTCCCAGTGTCATTTCACCGAAGCGGACGCGAGCGAAAATAGTGGCTATTCGCCACTACCGCCACCCTTGACGGCCTTGATCGCGCCGGCGATTTCACGCACCAACCGCTCGAGTAATGCCCCATCTTGGTCATCGTCTTGAGGATTGACGTAGGTGGAGATGAAGCGCATGCAGGTGATCATCGTGATCAGCCCGAGGGCTGAGAAGAACAAGGCCGGCACCATGGGGACCATGAAAGGAATGACCGACGATAAGTCCGGTGTATTGCCGTTCTCCACCCAGGTCGCAACATGCTTCTTGTATGCGGTGATGAAGCCGTGGGCAAACCGGATGGCATAGGTGAAAAAGGCGGTGGCAAAGGCACCCATGAGCAGCACGGCGAGGATACTCATCCTTCTGCCGATGATATGACGACTCAGGATTTCGCCATCGAGCTTATCTTTGTCGCTCTGCTGGCCGCCGGATCCCCGGCGGCCATTCTTCTTGAAGTCATTTGGAGTGCTAGCGGGATCGCTCTTGTTGCTGCCGCTGCGCTCAAGGCGGAAAGAGCTATTTTCGTCGTCACTCACCCTACAGCAGCCCCAGGTTACTCAGGCGATATCGGATGGCGGTAGCAGAAACGCCGAAGTACCTGGCCAGCTTGCCGATATCGGCAATCTTGCTGGCTTGGTGGCGCACATACTCCGCAGGCATGATCAGCTCGGCGGCAAAGGCGTTGGCGTCGATTTCGCGCCAGTCGCCTCGATCGTTGAAGGTGGTATCGCGCAGGCGAGTGTGTTCCTTGCTGACGTGGTTCAGCAGCACGTGGCCCAGCTCGTGTGCCTGGGTGAAGCGCTGACGGACGGAGGCCTCGTCATGGTTATAGGCACAGCGGAAGCTCGGCTCGGGTTCTTCGATGAACTCGGCGTATCCGCTGAGGTCGCCCAGCGACTCGCCCACCATGCTGATGGACAGGCGCTGCTCTTCCTCGCCTTTACCTTTGACGATGTTGATGCCCTTGGCGACTGCGATCGGGTTGACGGGGAAATTGCCGTCCCAAGCCAGTTCGCGTGCCTTTTGGGCCATTTCGATCACGTTGTACGTTGCCATAGCCCCCTCCTTGATGACTGTTGAGCGCAAAGCCGCCGGGGGGTTACCCCGGCGGCTATGCGTATCCCGGTATAGCGCCGGGCTTTTCAACAATCTGTTGACTGCATATTTACAGGCGGCGTTATAAATTTCAAGCCTGCCTAAATCAAGAGGCAGCATGTGTCAACCTTTGTTATCCACAGCTTTTTGGCACCTGTGGTGGTTTTCCTGTGGGTGGTCACTATATGTGGTAGCAGAGCGTTCTCCCCCTATGTGCCGCCCCTTACCTCCATCTCCACCGAACTCGTCAGCGCGCGGTCGCTGAGGTCGTGGCTGATCTCGGTGATCAGCCAGGCGATGGCGTCGATCTCGCGCTTCCATCCGCTGAGCGTGACCGGGGTCTCGGGGTAGAGCTCGGGGCGGCCTTCGGCGAGGTCGAGCGTGAACGAGGCGCCGCCGCGTTGGAGGCGCTGCCATTCGCTCTGGGCGGCGGCCAGGGCGTCGTCCTGGGTGGCGTAGGTGGGGCGCAGGCGCTTGGGCTCGTCGTCGCTGCCGGCGACCACTTCGCGGGGCTCGGCGGCGCCTTCGTCGTGCCATTGGGCGATGACGCCGGTGTAGGCGTCGCGGTCGGTGACGCTGTAGCGGTGGCGGTCGCCGACCTGGCGGGTCAGGCGGATGGCGGGAATCTCGGTGCCGCCGGCGGTGAGGCCGGCGCCCTCTGGGATGAACAGCAGCCGGCCGGCCTTCACGGTGGCGATGGCGTCGAAACGCTCGGCCAGGCGGGTGAGGAAGTGCAGGTCCGATTCCTCGGTCTGGTCGATGTGCTCGAGGTAGATGCCCTGGAGGTGCTGGCCGGTCCTGGGCTCCAGGTCGTGGCGGCCGGCGATGGTGCTGATGATCTCGCCGACGGTGATGGCGTCCCAGCTCTGGGTGCGCTTGCCGGGCAGGCCCTGGCGCATGTCCGCCGACCTCGCCCGAATCGTCAGCACGTCCGGTGCGCCCGAGTGCTCGACCTCGTCGACGATGTAGGTGCCGCGGTCCAACAGCGGCTGGCCCCGCCAGCCCAGGGCGAGTTGCAGCTCGGCGCCGCGGGGCGGCAGGGCCAGGCGGCCGTCGTGGTCCTCCAGGGTGAGGTCGAGCTGGTCGGCCTCGAGGCCGCGTCGATCGGTGAGGCGCAGGCGCTGCAGCCGGGCGCCAACCTGGGGGCTGATGCGCTGGCCCATGAGGGTGAGGCGGTAGTCCGGCGTGCGGGCGGCGCGGCCCGGTTCGCTGAACAGGCTCATGCCAGGGCCCCGGCGAGCCCGGTGGCCAGGGCGCGCATGGCGGCGGTGCTGGCGAGCTGGGCGCTGTCGTCCTCGTCGATGCGCTTGAGGCGCAGGTCGAATTCGATCTGCTGGGCGGCGCCGTCACGAAAAAACTCGCTCTTGCGCTCATTGAGCGAGCCGATGACGTAGAGGCCGTAGTAGGTGCCGGCGCCCTCGATCAGCGGCCAGGCGGCGCCCTGGTCGGCCATCTGGCGCAGCTGGTCGAGGCTCTGCTGGCCGCCGGTGAACTGGGGCAGCAGGGTGCCGGTGAGGGTGATGGTTTCCTCGCCGGGGCCGAGGAACTGGCGCGCCGGGCGGCGGCCGATGCGGCCCTGGCTCTGGTGCCGCCAGTCGGTTTGGCGTTGCAGCTCCTGATAGGCGGCGGTGGAGAGGCTGAACACGAACATGCCGAGCGTCATCATCATGGGCGGGGCTCCTGTCAGTCGATGTCGTAGAAGGATGAGCGCCGGCGGGCGGCGGCCTCGCGGCTGGCGTCGGCCAGAGCCTGGCGGACCTGAGCCTCTACTAGCCGGGCGAGGGCCTGTTCGTCCATGCCCGGGGCGGCGTGCACGTGGATGTCGCCGGTGGTGATGTGGACGTCACCCCCGCCGCCGGCGGCTTGGAGCGGCGGGCGGTGGTCGATGGGAACGTCGGCCACGGCGGGCAGGCTGGCGGCGCCGATGGCCAGGCCGGCACCGGCCTGGCGCACGCGCCGGGCGATCTCGCCCACGCGGCGGGCGGGCTCGTCGCGCTGGGCGTCCAGCCCTTGATTCAGGCCGTCGACGGTATGGCCGCCGAGCTGAGCAAACACGCGGGAAGGCGAGTTGATGTCGAGCTTGTCGGCGAACCAGTCGCGCACGTTGCCGGCGATACCGGTGATCCGGTCGCGCAGCTCGCCGAGCTTGCCGGTGAGGCCGTCGATCATGCCGTCGATCATCGCCGTGCCCAGGGAGCCGAACTTCTCGGGGATCTCCACGCCCAGGGCGTCGAGCCCGGTAGTGACGCTACTCCAGATCAGCCCCAGCGGTGACCAGTCCAGCAGCAGGCGGGCGACCTCGCCGATGCCACCGGCGAAGGCGTCCTTGATAGTTTGCCAGAGTGTGCCGAGCTTACCGATGAGGCCGCCGATCATGCGGGTGATGCCGCCGATCAGGCCGTCGATCATCGCCGAGCCGAGGGAGCCGAATGTCTCGGGGATCTCGACGCCCAGGGCGTCGAGGCCGGCGGTGACGCCACGCCAGATCAGGCCGATGGGCGACCAGTCCAGCAGCAGCCGGGCGACCTCGCCGATGCCGCCGCTGAACGCATCCTTGATGTCCTGCCATCGCTCCCTGAACCACGCGCTGATGCCGTCCCAGTTGCGGTAGATGAGCGTGGCCCCGGCGGCCAGCGCGGCCACCGCGGCGACGATGCCCATGATGGTGAGGCTCACCGGGTTGAGCGACAGCAGGGTGAGCGCGTAGCGCACCAGGGCGATGGGGCCGAGCACCGATCCGAGCACGGCGATGAAGCTGCCGCCCACGGCGACCAGCGTGGCCAGCCCGGCGGCGGCGGTGGCCAGGGTGCCGGTGAGGCGCGGGTTCTCCTTCATCCAGTTGCCGACGCCGCGGGTGATGGTGGTGATGTTCTGGATCAGCTCGCGCAGCGGCCCCTCGTTGGTGTCGGTGATGGTGATACCGACCTCTTCCCAGGCGCTGTTCAGGCCCTGGAGGTCGCCCTTGATGTTGTCGGCCATCACCGATGCCACCCGGGCGTTCTCGCCGGCGGCGTTCTCCAGGATGCTGGTGAACGCCTCGACGCCGGCCGAGCCCTGCTGGTTGATCATCTCGGCCATGCCGGCGGCGGGCTCCTCGCCGAAGATCGCCTTCAAGTACTCCATGCGTTCGGCGTTGCCCAGGTCCTCGGTGGCCTGGGCCACGTCGGCGAGGATCTGCGGCACGTTGCGCATGTTGCCCTCGGCATCCTTGATGTTGAGGCCGAGCTCCTCGATGGCCCCGGCGGCGGCGCCGGTGGGGGCGGAGAGTCGCAGCATCATGGCGCGCAGGGTGGTGCCGGCCTGGCTGCCCTGGATGCCGACGTTGCCCAGCAGGCCGGCCATGGCGGCGGACTCTTCCAGCGATAGCCCCATCTCGCGGGCCACGGGGGCGACGTACTTCATCGACTCGCCGAGCATCTCCAGGTTGACGTTGGCCCGGGTGGTGGTGGCGGTGATGACGTCGCCGAGGCGCTCCATCTCGCTGGGATCGAGCCCGAACCCGGAGAGCAGGTTCGAGGCGATGTCCGACGTGCGGCCGAGGCCGGTGTCGTTGGCCTTGGCCAGGTCGAGCATCGAGGGCATGGCCGCGCGGATGGCGTCGGGGTCGAAGCCGGCCATGGCGAGGAAGCCCTGGGCGTCGGCGGCCTGGGTGGCGCTGAACGAGGTGCTCGAGCCCAGCTCTCGGGCCTGATCGCGCAGCGCCTGCAGGCGCGGGTCGTCTTCCTGCAGGCGGGTGAGGGCCTGCACGCGGGACATGGCGGCGCCGTAGTCGACGCCCGGGGCGAGCATGCGCGCGCCGCCGTAGAGCGCGGCGCCGCCGGTGGCCATGCCGGCGGCACCTGCGCCGGCCATGCGCCCGGCGCGGCCGATGTCGCGCTGGTAGCGCCTGGCGGCGTCGGCGGCCTGGCGCTGCCGCTGGGCGGTCTGGCGTAGCTGCCGCTGCTGGGCCTCGAGCTGACCGTTGGCCTCGCGGATGCGCCGGGTCAGCTCGCGCTGCTGGTCGGCGTGGCTGCCGGTGACGCCCTCGACGCGGGTCATGTTGCGGCGCAGGTACTGGAGCTGCCGCTGCTCCTGTTCGTACTGCTCCTTGAGGCGCTGGGCCTGGCGCACGGCCTTGGCGCGCTGGCGGCCGAGGGCTTTGGTGTCGCCCTCGGCGTTCTGCATCTGGCGGGAGAGCTCGCGGATCTCCTGCTGCTGCTCCTCGAGGGCGCGGCTGCTGCTTTCGCTCTGGCGCTTGAGGTCGCGGAAGCCGCGGAGGTCGCGCTGGGCGCGCTCCAGGGTCTTGAGCTGGTCGCGGCTGGCCTTGAGGGCCTCGGCGGTGCGGCCGCTGCCCTGGGTGATCTGCTTGAGGGGCCGAGTGACCCGGTCCACGGCGTCGAGGACGACTTGCAGCTTGAGGTCGCGGGCCATCGGCGTTCCTTCACTTTCTGGGTTTCGGGGGCTCGGCGCGGCGGCGGGCTCGCTCGCGCCAGTCCATCAGCTCGTCGAGTTCCATCGGGTCCATCTCGGTCGGGCCCCAGTGGAACACCATGGCGAGATCCGCCATGGCGTCGTCGACGTGCTCGGGCAGGGTTACTCGTTGGCTGCCTTCGCCGCCTTGGGCAGCAAAAAACCGCTCACCACGCCGCCGCACTGGACCAGGTCGGCCGGGTCCATGTCGCGCACCTCGGCCTCGGTGAGGGCGGGCTCGGTGATGCGCGGTAGCACCTTGGTCAGGGCGGTGACGTCCATCTGCAGCACGTCGGTGAGCGCCACGCCGCGCAGGGCGCCGGACTTGGGCTTGCGGATCTGCAGCTCGGTGACGGTCTGGCTGCCGCGCTTGAAGGGCGAGTCCAGCTCGACGGTCTCGGTGACGACCTGCGGCAGCTCGGCGGGGGCAGTGGTCTTGTCGGTCATGGGGTGTGGCTCCGATGGGGATCATGGGCCGCCCCGCTGGGGCGGCGATGCTGTGGGTGGTGAGGGCCTGGGATCAGAGGCCCAGGGCGGCGCGGCGGTCGGCGAGGCGGTCTTCGCCGCGGACCATGAAGACGTTGCCGGGGATGTCGCGCTCGATGACGACTTCGCCGTCGATGGTCAGCTTGTAGTAGCTGATGGTGGTGGTGATCTCGCCGGGGGAGTTGTCGCCCTTCTGGGCCTCGCCGCCGCCGATGGTCTTGTGGCGGCCGCGCACGACGATCTCGACGGGCACGACGGTGCCGTCCTCGTCGCTCTCGTAGCTGCCGGTAAAACGCAGCTGGGCGGCGTCGTGGATCGGCGAGCCGTAGGTGTCGTAGACGCCGTCGACCAGCAGGCCGCCGGGCGTCCAGGTCATTTCCATGAGCTGGTTGCCCATGTCGACCTCGATGGGGCCGTCCATGCCGCCGCCTTCGTACTCGACCATGCGGCGGGCGAGCTCGGGCAGGGTGATGGTCTGGATCATGCCCTGCCAGCTGTTGCCGTCGCCGAACAGGTTGAAGTCCTTGAGGATCTTGGGGAGTGCCATCGTTCAGATCTCCTTATGCGGCGGCGACGCGGTCGGCGAAGTCGACCAGGTAGCGGTCGGTGATGCGCTGCTGGAGCATCAGGTTCTCCAGCGGCGGCACCGGCGTGTAGTCGTAGTCGATGTAGAGCTTGCCGGCCTTGAGCACCTCGGGGGTGTTGATCTCGGCGTCGAACCAGGCCCCGCCGTCGATCAGGTAGCCCAGGCGCTTCCACTCGCGGAACTTGGCGTTGATGCCCTCGACGATGTCCTTCACCAGGCTCGGGTGCATCGGCTTGTCGACGGCCCACAGGTGGGCCTCGGCGATGGTGTCGGCGATGACCTGGGCGGTGCGGGTGTAGTTCTCGAACGCGAACAGCGGGTCCGCGCTGCAGGTGCGCGAGCCCCAGAAGCGGAAGCCGCTGCGCTGGATCAGCGTGGTGACCTCGTGGCTGTTGAGGTAGCCGGCGTCGGTGTTGGGGTCCTGGAGGTCCCAGAACACGTCCTGCGAGATGCCCGTCACGCCGTTAACCGGCACGTTGGAGAGCGTCTTGTGCCAGCCGACGTCGTTGTCGATCTTGGCGCGCAGGCCCATGGCCCGGGCCACGGCCGAGTGCGTGCGGGTGCTGGAGGTGGCGGTGTCCCAGCCGGTCCAGTCGGGCCAGACCACCATGACCTCGCGGGCGCCGAAGTTCTCGCGGTACATGGCCGCTTCTTCCATGGTGGTGCTGTCGCCGGCGGAGGCGTAGACGAACGCCCGCAGCTTCTGGCCCACGCCGATCAGCTCGCTGGTGACGTCGGCGTCGTCGAGCTCCGGCACGCCGAGAATGCGCGGTTTCACGCCCAGGCGGCCCTCGGCTGCGAGCAGAGACTGCACGCCGGTACGCTTGCCGCTGGCATTCACGCCACCGATGACGTTGGTCTTGGTCGCTTCGGCGTCGCTGCCTTCGGCCACGCGCACCACCACGATCATGGTCTTGGCCTGGTCGGCGATGGCGTCCAGCGAGCGGGCGAGGGTGCCGGTGTCGCCGGCGTCGCCCTGGGCGCCGAGCGGATCGGTGACCAGCACCGGGGTATTCAGCGGGAAGGGCTCGTCCTCGCCGCCGGTGAGGTTGGCGAAGCCGGAGGCCGCGACCACGCCGGCCCCGGCGCCTTCCTCGGCGGCGGTGACCAGGGCGGAGGCGTCGGCCTCGCCGTTGATGGCCGTGGCTACCTCGGCGGCGGTGCTGATGATCGCGCCCTCGGTATCGGTGGCCAGGCTGACGGTGATGTCTTTGCCGCTGACGGTGACAGCCAAGGCGGCGGAGGCGGCGCCCGGGTCGACGTAGCGCACGCGGATGGCGTTGCCGGTGGTGCCGGCGGTGGCCGCGGTGTAGGTGACGCCGCTCTCGGCGGCGGCGGAATCGACGAGCAGCGAGGCGGCGACGGCCGCGGCGGCGTCGGGGGCGGTGGCCACCAGGCCGATCACCGCCGTGGCGACGGTGCGGATCGGCCGGGTGCCTTCGTTGATCTCCACGACGCGCACGCCGTGGTGGTAGTCCTGGGCCATGTGGGGCTCCTGCGCAGGTGAGCATGACGGTCGGGGTCATGCTTGCGCGGGAGCGGGAGAGGGGCGAGCGGTGGGGATTGTGGGGTGGTGATGGCACAAAAACGCCCGCCATTCGGCGGGCGTTGTGCTTCTGGGCTGGGCGCAACTACCCGCCCCTGAGCTGCCGCCAGTTGTTTAGCGGCGGTATGACGCTGACCAGGGCGGCGGGGGCGAGGACGATCAGCCGCTCGAGGCCGTCGAAGGCGGTGGCGGCGCCGATGGCCGCGGCGGCGAGCAGCAGCTTGAGGATCACCCAGCCCCATTCGCCGAGGTGGGCCATGGCCCAGCGGATGACGGGGTTCAGCTCCCGGCCGCCGGCGGCGAGGACGCGGCGGGTGGTGATGACGTCGGCGAGCTGGGCGAGCAGCAGCACGGCGATGAGCAGGATGGCGAGGGCGTGCATGGCGTCTCCTGGGCCGGCGTCAGAGGGCGAAAGCGGGGCGGAAGCCGAGGTTGCCGTACGCGTCCGACCGGGCGTTGTAGAGGTTCAGGGCGCCCAGGCCGGCACTGGAGCCGTCGTTCCAGCGGCCACCGCGAAGCGGGATGCGCTCGCCCTCGGTGTTCACGTAGAAGCGGCCCTGCATCGACACATCAGCCGGGCTGACCAGAAGGCGCTGCAGCAGCTGCGATTCGGTATAGCCGGCCTCCTTGGTCAGGTTGTCCCACTGCGACTCATAGATGCTCGCGTCTTCGACGGTGCCGGCGCTGTTCTTCAGCGTAGGCGTGCCGCTCTCGTTGCTGAAATGGTGGCCCAGTGCCGTCCAGCTGCCCTCGTCGAGGTCCCAGCTGTTGTCCTCGATCAGGTGGATCTGGCCGTCGATGATCTTGAGGCCGTGCTGCCACTCCCAGACGTTACCCACTAGGTCGGCGATGCCGCCCATGGAATTGTCGTGCCTCCAGCTGGCCGGGCCGGACCCGGTGAGGATGCGCGCCGAGCCGCTGTTGTCGCCGGCGGTGCCGCCGTCCTGGCGACGCCCCATCTCATGGTTGGCGTCGTGGGCGCGGCCGCAGTCGGTGTTGCCGCGGGGAGTGAAGCCGTTGGCCTCGCACCACAGCGCCACCGCGGCCCACTCGTGCATGGTCATCATGTGCCAGCCGGCGCCCTTGGCGGTGCAGGCGCCCTTGGCGGCGTCGTAGTCGACGTAGGTCTTGGCGTCACGGCCGGGCAGGCTGACGGCGCGGCCGTCGTGGACCTGGGCCTGGTACTGGCCGATGAAGATCTCGGGCAGCTCGGTGTTGCCCTTGAGGAAGGCGGTGGCCACGCCGGTACCGAAGGTGGCGTCGAGCCCCAGGTCCTCATAGCGGAACTTGGGGATGACGTGCATCAGCGAGGGGAAGCCCTTGTCGTCATAGAGCACGGTGGTGGCGCCGCCGGTGGCGGCTTCGACCTGGGCGCGCATGCTGTCGGGCGAGGCGATGATGATGGACATGGAGGCGGCTCCTTAAACGGTGGGCCAGATGGTGACGGCGACGTGGTGCGGGTCGAGGGCGGCCGGCTCGCGGCTGCCGGTGGCCTCCTCGCCCTCGGCGGGGTCGGGCTCGGTTTCGACGTAGCGGCGCGGCGGAATGCGCACGCTGGCCAACTGGTAGCCGCTGCCGCCCTCCTGGGCGACGCCGTCGACCAGGCGGATGTCGATGATCTCCTGCTGGTCGGTCTGGCGGGCGGCGGCGTCGATGGCCACGCCGGCGACGGTGACCAGCGCGGCGCTGACGCTGAAGTCGGGATGCGGGCCGGCGCCCAGGGTGATCACTTGCATGGCGATGCTCTCCTTACTGATCCATGAGGTGCGCCACGTAGCGCACTCGCACGTTGTCGGCGGTGCCCGTCAGATAGGCGCGGAAGGTATTGCTGGCCCGGTCGGCGGCGTCGGCGGTCAGGCGCGGCGGCTGGCCGCCGGCCCAGCTGATGGGGTCCAGGCTCAGGTGGTAATCGGCACCGCCCATGACGTTGGCGAAGTCCTGCTGCTGGTAGACCGGGCTCGACTGCACCCAGGGCCAGTCCGGCTCGTTGCGGGCGGTGGCGGTCACGGTGACGTTGTCGAGATAGGGGTCGTTGGTGCCGTTATTGCCGGCAGGAATCGACAGGCTGGCGAGCACCAGGCCGTCGGTCGGTGCCGCCTCGTCCAGGCCGGTGACGGCGAGCGTCAGCGCCCCGGCGGCCTCGACCAGGTAGGCGTAGGCGGTGCCGGTCTCGCTGCCGGAGTTGCTGGGCACGGCGGCGGCGTTGTCCTCGCTGGCCACGCCCCATTCGCGGCCGCCCATGAAGATGGCGCCGGCGCTGATGCCCAGGTTGCGGTTGGCGGTCTGCGACTTGCTGAGGTCGCAGCCGCGGATCACCCCGCGGTTGTAGAGCACGAACTCGCCCTCCTGGTGGCGCACGCTCTTCTGGCGCTCGAGCTCCTGCTCGAGCAGGCCGGCGAAGGACAGCGCCTGCTCGACGGCAATCCACAGCGCGTTCTGGCCCTCGACGCCGACGGCATCCACCGAGGTCTGGAGCTCGGCGAGCCGCGCCTTGAGGTAGGCGGTGCGGTTGGCCAGCTGCTTGTTGGGCAGGTTGTCGATGCCGTCGGGGCCGCCCTGGACGGGGTCGGTGGTCTCGAACTGGTAGACCCCGGCTTCCCAGGTGTCCGATTCGGGGAGAGTCGCCATGTGGCCTCCTTAGAAGATGATGGTCCAGGTGCCCTGGAAGCTGATGTCGTCGTTCTTCTCGATGGCCCCGCGTACCTTGCGGCTGAACAGCGAGCCATCGGCGGCGATCAGGCCGAACTCACGGATGGTCAGGCCGTTGGCCTCGGTGGTGGCCAGGGCGAAGTCGAAGCGCACCTGGCCGGCGGCGGGGTAGCTGTGCCCGGTGAGGTCGCGCACGTAAGCGCCGGTCAGCGCAGTGTCGTCGGGGCTGGCCGGACTGGCGTTGCCGCCGAAGCCGATCCGAGTCACGGCTTCGCCGCTGCCGTCGCCGGCGATCAGCCGGGCGAGCATGTCGCGGGCGCCGTCGACGATCAGGTTCTCGTCGCGCCAGTCGTCGATCAGCTCGCCACCGCGGTAGACGCGCAGCTCGAGGATGCCGGTCATGTCGTGGGGGGAATCGTGTAGCTGCATGGGCTCCTCACAGAGTGGTGTGCACGGGGGCGCTGCCGAGCCGCTGGGCGCTGGCGTTGCGGTGAATGCGGCCGTTGCGCCGGCGGCGCACGACGATGGTCAGGTCGGCGCCGTCGAGCATCGCCGGGGGCGCGGCGCCGTAGCGCAGGGCGCCGTCTCGCCGGGCCAGGCCGGCGCGGCCGGGATCGCTGGCGGCGTGGGCCTCGCTGAGCGCGGTGGTGACGTTGAGGGTCTCGACGTCCCAGACGTTGTCGCGGGTCTCGCCGGTGATCTGCCACTCGGCATAGGGCGAGACGCCGGTGCGCTGGATCTCGCCGCCCCGGAACCAGCGCGCATCGCGGCGCAGCGGCTCGGGATCGAGGCGGATGGCGTTGTTGCGCAGCAGGCTGCCATCGCGCCGGCGGCCGGCCGGGCGCACCTCGGACACCGTGGGCTTCACGGTGGTGTGCTGGGCCTCGGCGAGATCGAAGTCGTCGGCGACGGTGGTGCGATAGGCGACCTCGCGCAGCTCGGAACGCACCGGCTTGGCGGCGTCGACCAGGCGCAGCAGGCGACCCAGCTCGGCGCCGCCGACGCCCTTGTCCTCGCCGATGTCGGCGATCAGCCGGAACATCGCCCAGCGGTTGCCGCCGCCATAGGTCTCGGTGCCGTCGCGCAGCTGGGCGCCGTCGTGACGCAGCACCGGCAGCCCCTCCTCGACGGTGGCGTCGGCATATCCGGCGGCGCGCAGGGCCTCGCGCACCGCCCAGACACTGCCCCGCCGGCGCGCGATGGCCATGGCGCTGGCGATGGACTGGCGTCGCACGTCCTCGGGCCAGTCGTCGGCCCACTCGCCGACCCCCACCGCCCAGGCCAGCCAGGGCAGCAGGTGGGCCGGGCAATCCCACGGATCCCAGAGGGTGTGCACGGCCGGCGCGCTGAGGCGGTCGGTGGCGCTCTCGACGGCGCGCTCCAGCGGCGAGCTGTTGGGCGGCAGCAGCGAGCGGCTATTCGACATGGTCCACCTCGATCAGCGTGCAGTAGCCGGCCTGGTGCTGGCCGCGCTCGATGTCGGCGGTGGGGGACTGCAGTGCGACGTGCTCGACGCTCTCGACCCACAGCGCGGCGAGCACCGCATCGCGGACGATGGGCAGGCCCAGGCGATGGCGATCGGCGGCATAGGCCTCGGCGGCGTCGCGGGCGGCCTGGGCGACCACGCTCTTGGCAGGCCCCTCGCGGATGGTCAGGGTGGCGCGGATCTCGTATTCGGCGACGTCGGCGGACTGCACCTCGACCTGGTCGTTGAGCGGGCGCACGGTCTCGTCGGAGAGGGCGGCATCCACGGTATCCAGCAGGTCGCCGGCGGCGGTGCCGTTGCCCTCGCGGGACAGCACTGTGACGGTGACCACGCCGGCCTTGGCGCTGGTCACGGCGGCGTCAAGGACGTCACCGGAGGCCGAGAGGGCGTGATAGATGTAGGCGTCCCGGGCGCCGGCGGTGCTGTAGCCGTCGAAGGCGAGCAGCAGGCGGCGACGGTAGGCGGCGTCGCTCTCGCGCTCGCCGCCGGACAGCGTGAGGCGCTCGGTCTGGTAGTAGGTGACGCCGATGTGATCGAGCTCGGCACCCTCGGCGTAGGCCAGCATCAGCCGCGCGGCGCGGTCGTTGAAGGCCTGGCGCTCGATCATGATGCGGTACGCCGACTGCTCGAGCAGCTTGGTCAGCGGCTCGCTCTCCAGCTGAAGTGTGGCCTCGACGTCGTCGCGCTGGGCCTCGGGCATGGCAGCGACCAGGGCGGCGCGCATCTCCTCGAGCAGCGACTCGAAGGACTGCGATTCGGTGAAGGTGGGCTGAGGCAGCCGCGACAGGTCGATCAGGGTGGTGCGGGTCATGTGATCGGCGCCTCCACGCGGATGGCCTGGCCGTCAGTGGTCTGGCCCTGGATCTCGATCGTGGCGCGGCCGGGCTGGGCGGTGCTGACGCTGCGGTGCACGGCGGTGACGCGCAGGCGCGGCTCCCAGCGCAGCAGCGCCATCACGGTGGCGGCGTAGACCTGGAGCATCAGGGCGTCGGACAGCGGCCGGTCGATCAGCTCGGGCAGCAGGCTGCCGTAATCGCGGCGCATGACGCGGGTGCCGATCGGGGTGGTGAGGATGTCGCGCACGCTCTGCTGGATATGTTCGAGGCGCTCCAGGGCGCGGCCGCTGGTGGCATTCATGCCGGTCATCGCGGCACCTCCGTATCCTGCTGGCCGTTGCCGTCGCTGTCCTTGCCCTGCGGGTGCCGGTGGGTGTCGCCCACGTCGGTGTCGTTGTGGGTCAGCGAGCCACCGTCCTGTGCGTAGCTACCGGCGCGAGCCATGTCGCCCTGGTGGTCGATGTCTCCCTTCCAGGACGTGCCACCCGGTGCTTCGACCTCGATGCGGCCGGGCAGCTTGATGCGCAGCACGCTGGCCTCGTGGTCGTACTCGAACAGGCCGCCGTCCGGGAACAGGCGGCGGCAGAGTTCGGGCAGATCCGCCGGGGCGGGATGGGCGTCGGAGAACAGCCCGACCAGCACCACGGCGCCGGCGGGATCGCCGCCGGGAGAGAACAGCACCGCCTGCTCGCCGACGGTGGGCGGATTCCAGTCGCGGGTGGTGCCGGCGCGGCACTCGATCCACGGCCGCCAGGCGGTCAGCAGCTCGCCGGATTTCACCCGAACGCGCGCGGCGTCGTGGTCCACCGCGGCGATGGTGCCGAGGCGGATCAGGTTATGGATCAGGCGCAGCAGCTCGGCGGCGCTTTGCAGGGGATGCTGTTTCATGCCGCGATGGTTGCGCGGCGAGGGCCGGGGCTCTAGCGGTGGGGATTGTGAGAGGGCGGGGGCACAAAAACGGCGTCAGTCGGGGGTGAGGTGGTGAAGCACCGAGTCCTGGATCAGCTGGCGATCGGCGTCGCTGAGGCCGAGCAGGCGGCGCTCGGCGTAGCTGACCCGCGGGCCGTCGCGATCGACCTTGGCGCGCAGGCCCTTCTGGTGCACTCGGGCGATGTGGGCGACGCGGCCGACGAAGCCGACCTCGGCGCCGTCGCTGGTGCTGCGGGCCTTGAGGTACTTGGCGGTGCGGATCTTGGTGAACATGGCGCGCCGGCGGATGGCGCCCTGCTGGGCGCGGTGCTGCGGCTTGCGCGGCGTGTAGGGCGTGCCGTCGGGGTTCTGCTGGGCCTTGATGCGTTCGCGCTGGGAACGGCGCAGGTCCTGGGCGACCTTGCGGGTGAGGGTGCGGCGGGCCTTGCGGTCGAGCTGGGCCAGCATGGGCGTGACCCAGTCCTCGAGGGCCTGGAGGTCGTCGTCCATCAGGGAGCGTCCCACTCGCTTTCGAGTTCGTGCTCGTTCTCGCCGGGGCCCTTGGCGTAGAGCTGCCAGCGCGTGGCCGGGCAGGTCTCGATGGGGTAGGCGGGCTGGCGATGCTCGCTGGTGATGGTGCCGGCGTCGCAGTCGACCAGGGCGACCACGCGCTCGCTGAGCCGCACGGTGATGGCCAGGTCATACGCCTGGTTGCTGAGCAGCTCGGCCTCGAAGCGCACGCCGTCGTCGGGATCGAGGTCCGGCTCGTAGCGCGACAGCCACTGCAGCAGCGGGATCATCAGGGTGTCGACGTCGCCGGCATAGTCGGTGACCACCAGCTGGGCCTCGAAACGATACTCGTGGCTGAGGTGCTGGCCGCGCTGAAAGCGAATGCTGCCGTCCTGGACGAAGGTCAGCAGCCGCTCGGGGCCGCGCTTCAGTTCCGGCACCGCGTCGAGCAGGTGGGCGCGGAGGCTGGCGAGCTTGTTCATGGGCGTTCTTCCAGGGCCTGGATCAGGCCGTTGTGCCGCGTTGCGCAGCGGTGATACTGGCCGGCCCAGTCGTCCATGGTCAGCACGACGTCCTTGCCGGTGCCGTCAGTCAGCCGGGACAGTGCTGCCGGGCAGGGCGTCATCAGGCTCTGCTGGATCGGGGGCGGTGCCGGCGGCGGCGTGGTTGAGCAGGCGGATAGCGTCAGACTCAAGGCACACGCGGCGATAGATGGGCTTCTCGATTTCACGGATCACTCCTCGGTCGATGATGCGCTCGCCGGCCTCGAGCTCGGCCAGGCGGTCCTCGACGGCGCGGGCGATCGTCGACTCGCGCGCCATGGCGGCGTCGATGGCGGCCTCGGCGGCCTGCATGGCGCTGAGGCGCTGGCTGTCCTCCAGCCAGCCCCGGGCGAACCAGCCGCCGGCGGCGGTGCCGGCAAGCAGCAGGGCCAGGGCGAGCAGGCGGGCGCGGCTCATGCCGGGCGCTCCAGGGCCGCGGCGCAGATCTCATTGACCAGGACGTCACCCACGGCCTCGACGCAGCGGCGCCGATTGGCGATGTACGCCGTCAGGTCGCGCTTGTTGGTCAGGAAGAACAGCTCGACGATCAGGCCGCCGCCCTGGCTGATGTAGGCCAGCCGGCTGTGCTGCCCGCTGGCCTCGCCTTTGGCACCGCGGTTGGCGATGCCCAGGGCGTCGGCGATGGCCTGGCAGAGGGCATTGCCCAGCGGGTGGTGATGGCCGGCGCTGAGGGTCTCGACGCCGGTGGCGGCCGGGCTGCCCGCGGCGTTGCAGTGAAACTCGACGGCCAGGTCGTGGCCCTTGGCGGCGCCCACGGCGTCGCGCAGCGGGAGGTTCTCGCCGGGCGCGCCGTCGCGATCGACGATGACGCGCTCGGCCAGGTAGTCGGCCAGCAGGTCGCGAAACTCGAGGACGATGGCGGCCTCGGTGTGGCCGTGGGCCACGGCGCCGGGATCGCGCTCGCTGTGGCCGGCGGAGATGAACAGGGTCTTTTCCTGCAGGGCGACGTACTGGCGCATCAGAACCTCCAGGGCGGGCGCAGCAGGTGGGCAAGGTTGCCGCCGGCGAGCAGCAGCATCACGGCGAACGCCGGCAGCAGGATCGCCAGCCAGGCATCCCGCGGCGCGCCGGTGGCCAGCACCTCGGCGATCGCCACGGCGCAGGCGGCGATGCTGGCCCAGGCGGCGACGCCGATCCCGGGGCGGTAGCGGCTGCCGCGGCGGCGATAGGTGATCAGGCGCAGGATGATCACCAAGGCGGCGATCAGGGTGACGATTCCGGAGACGGTCATTTCCTCCCTCCCAGCCAGGCCTTGAGATCGAGGGTCTTCACGCCGTCGATGGCCCGCAGCCCGGCGGTGACGGTGACGGCGGCGGCGATGAAGGCGGACACGGCGCTCTGCTCGAGCATGTCGCCGAGCAGGGCCGGCCCGCCCAGGTAGCCGATGGCGAACGAGATCAGCAGGTAGGCGAAGCGCTCGAAGATCCCGAGATCCTTGGCGCTGATCACGAACAGGGTGGCGCCGCAGAACGCGCCCACCACGGCGTTGGCATCGATGCCGGGCAGCATGCCGATGACGGCGGCGGTGAGGGTAGCGGTGCCTGCGGCGGCGGCGGTGCTGGGTTCGGCCATGGTGTCCTCTAGGTCCAGAGCTGGATGGTGTCGGCGATGGTCGGCTCGGCGGCCTGTTCGTCGGGCAGGGTGACGAGGGTGCCGTGGGGCAGCACCGGGCCGAGGTCGGCCAGGCCCGGGTTGAGCGCGAGGGCCTGCTCGGTGACGCCGGCGGTGCGGCCGAGCACGCGCTGGCATAGCGCGTCGAGGGTCTCGCCCTGGTGGGCGCGCACGTCGGGCATCAGACCAATCCTCCGGGAGAGGATTGGAACAGCGCGCAGCGCTGGCCCGCAGGGTGAACGCCAGGGATGGTGTTCATATCAGCTCCACGGTGGAGTGCGCCCGGCCTTCGATCTCGGCCACGGCCCAGCGGGCATCGCGGCGGAGGTCGTCGGCGGCCTCGTCCTTGGCCTCGCCGCGCTCGTCGCCGTCCTGGGTAGCGGAGACGTCGCGATAGCGCTCGAGCAGGCTGGCGTGGGCGGTGGCGTAGACGGCGCGGCGGTAGAGCAGGGCGTAGTTGTCGGGCAGGGCCCAGACCGGCGGCGCCACGGCCTCCAGGGTGGCGGCGCCGTCGTCCTGGCGGGCGAGCTGCCAGTCGGCGAGCTGGCGATTGACGTCGGCCATGGCCACCTGCAGCGCCTGCACCAGGCGCGGCACGGTGACGGTGCCGTCCAGCCGGGTGGCCTCGCGGAAGTCCGCCGGCTCGATGGCCGGCCAGAAACCGTTGTTCTCCAGCGTCTCGGGGTCGGCAGGGGCGGTGCCGGTACCGGCGGCGATCATGGACATGGCGGCGACTCTCGCTCAGGTCGGAATAGGAAGGGGGTGGACCGGGATCGACGAGATGGGACCGCAGTCCGCTCTCCCCCGGTGCCCCCTTGGCGTCGGCGTGCGACTCGGTGGCGGCGTCAGGTGCTGGCCTGATCGCCTGCGTTCAGTTTCTCGCGGAGGAGGTAGCCCTCCAGGGTCCAGATCTTCTCGCGGGCGTTCTGCCGGGCGATTCGACGTCCGATCTCGGGGTCGAAGTTCTCAGGCGACGCGCACGCACTTTCGCCGGTCACGGTGAAGCCGTTGCGCAGCACCAGGACGCAGAAGGTCAGCAGCGGCAGTGCTGTGGCGTTCAGGTCGTTCGGCATTGACCCGACGTGAACATCACCATTGGCCTTGTAGGCCCCCAGCGCGCCCTCGGCGGCCGTGAAGTAGTGCTCGCTTTCGATCACGCTCTCGATGTGCTCCGGCGTGACGCGCGGAGCCGTCAGGACCTTGGTCTGGATCTCGGTTTCAAGCTGCTGTTCCTGGTTCATGCTTCGCCTTCCTTGCCGGTCGCGGCGTTCTTGAGCTCGCGCTCGAGCTTCTCGATGTCCTTCTTCACCCCGACGCGGTCGTTCAGCTCCAGGGCGCGGCGCAGGTGCTCGAGCGCCTCGGCGGCGTGGCCACCTCGGGCGCGCTGGGCGTAGCCCAGGGCCTTGTGCAGCTTGGCGCGCACCGGGTCGTGCATGTCGGCGTCGCGGGTCAGCGCCTCGGCGCGGCTGAGGTGCATGGACAGCTCGGCGGCCGCGTTGGCGGCGGTGGTGCGGGCCTCCTCGCTGTCCTGAACCGGGGCCTCGAGCTGCTTGATGGCCTCCTCGGCGAGCTGCTCGGCGAGGATCGAGGCGGTGTCACGCTCGAAGCGGTCGGGGGCGTCGAGGCCGTGGCGCAGGGCGTACTCGGCGATGGCCAGGGCGCCGGCCAGGTCGCCGACGTCGAGCCGCCAGATCATGACGGTCATCACGACGTCGTCCTGGGCGCCGGACCCGGCCTCGAGCACGCCGGCGACGTAGCTCTCGAACTCGGGCAGGATCTCGCGCTTCTTGGCGATCTTCTGCTCGGTGCTCTTGATGCCCTTGAGGGTGCGCCGGGCCTCCCACAGCGCGGCGGCGTGCAGCTCGTACTGCTCGCCGGTCTGGGGGCGGCCGGGATCGGCGGCCCCCGCCGCTTTCGCGGCGGTGACGCGCTGATAGTGCTTGCGGGCGGGGCTATGCATTCAGGCCTCCTTAGGCGCCGGTCCAGTCGCCGAAGACGATGTTTTCCACCAGGCAGCCGGCACCGAAGTCCTCGACCACGTAGGCGTCGTTGGAAGACTCGTAGTTCTCGACGCGCTTGCGCTTGGGCTCGTCCTTGAGGTACCGGCGGCGGCTGCCGCGCTGCCAGTAGATGGAGAGGTTCTCCGGCGGGGTGATCAGCAGGCTGCCGCCGGGCATGTAGGGAACCCGGGCCGCCTGCTGGCCGCCCATGCGCTTCTGGCTGATCATCATGTCCAGCACCTGGGCCTCGGTGGGCGTGCCGGCGTGCTCCTGCAGCAGTGGGAAGTACTTGTCGGCGAGCAGCTCGCGGCCGGTGATCGCGCGCAGGGCGGTGGACTCGCGATGCCAGGGGTCGATCATCTCGTTGACGACGTCGTACACCAGGGCGTCGAGGTTGGCGTAGTCGCCGCCGGGGCCGACGCGTACCTCGCCGGAGGAGGCCACCACCTCGCTGAGCACGCGGGACGGGGCGTTGTCGCGGTACTGCTGCAGCCAACCGATGTTGACGTCCTCGAGCAGCGGGTTGGCGACGCGGTCGGTTTCGACGGCGGCACTGGTGCCGTTGAAGCCGATCATGATCCGGTCCAGCGCCTGCTGGCGGATGATCATGTTGCGCACGCGGGCCTGGAAGTCGCGGAACTTGGCCCAGGCGTCCAACTTGCTCCACGGCAGGTAGGTGTCGAACTCGGTGGAGCGGCACTCGTAGCCGTTGGCGTCCAGGGTGCTCAGGTCGCGCGGGGTGCGGTCGTTGGCGGTGGTGTCGGTGCGGCCGGCGATCGGGCCGGACAGGCCGAGGCCGAGCTTTTCGCCCTTGAGTTCGTCGACGCCGATGATGTTGATGCTGGCCAGGAAGTCGCTGGTCTCCTGCATCTTGGTCTCCAGCGTCTGCTGGACGCTGGGATCGACGGCGAAGGACTCGCCGGCGCTGGGCACGCCCGACAGCTGGGCGACGCGCTCGGCGAAGTTGTTGAAGGCTTGGCGGGTATCGTTGCGCATGGGGTCGGGTGTCCTCAGCAGTCGGTCAGTTCGGCGCCGCCGTTACCACCCAGGGCGGGCGTGCGGTCAGGGGTGTCGGGGGTGCGGTCGAGCTTGGTGTAGAGCTCGTCGAGCTTGGTCTTGGTCGCCTCGTGGGCGGACTTCAGCTCGTTGAAGGCCTCGGCGGTGGGGCGGGCTTCGAGGTCATCGGCCAGCGCCTTGTGCTTCTCGACGAACAGCTCGAGGGTCTGCTCGAGGTCCTTGCTGAAGGCGGCGAAGCCCTTGGCGGTCTTGGCGTCGTGCTTCTTGAACAGCGCCGTGACGCGCTCCATCAGGCTCGGGCCGTTGTCGGCCGAAGGCGTCTCGGTGAAGTCGAGCGCGATCTCGACGGCCTCGGAAAATACGTTCTCCGGGTGTTGCTTGCGGGCGGCGAGCGGGGAGGACTGCCCGGCCTGGCGAGAGAACTTGAGCATCTCGGTGCCGAGGCTGGCCGGGGAATCGGTGACCGCCAGGCCCTCGAGGTAGGCCTCGCCGGTGTCCGCGAACTTGGGGTTCACCTCGATCGAGGTGTACACCTTCTGGCGCTGCTCATTGATCTGCTTGAGCTGGTCGGTCGGATCGATGTCCGCGAACAGGCCGAGCTTGCCGTCCTCAACTTCCCGCGCCTCCACGGCGGTGACGTCGCCCAGCGCCGGGAAGGGGCCGTCGGCGAACAGGCCCCGGTTGTGCTCCAGCCAGACACGGGCACCGTATTTGGCGGGGTCGTAGTTGGCGGCCATCTGCGTGATCCAGTCACGCGAGATCTCCCGGCCGTCGGTGGTGGCGCCTTCGGTGGCGACGCGGAAAAAGGGCATAGCGTGTCCTCGGATTGGCTGTCTGACGATGGCGTCAGGTTCCGCGCCCCGCGTGATTGCCTCAATCACCGGCGGTTGTGCCGTGCCGCTCCCACAAATGGCCGCGCCATCGCGCTCCAGGACGCGCGGGTAGGCTGGCCGCATGACGACATCAGCCCCCGACACCCTCGAATCCCCGCGCCTGACGGCCCGCCATCTCTACTGGCAGGGCTGGCGGGTGGCGCGCATCGCCGAGTTTCTCGACCTCAAGGCGCCGACCGTTCACAGCTGGAAGGAGCGCGACGGCTGGGAGGAGGCCACGCCCACCCAGCGCGTGGAGGGCGCGCTCGAGGCGCGGCTGGTGCAGCTGATCGGCAAGGAGGCCAAGGAGGGCAAGGACTTCAAGGAGATCGACCTGCTCGGCCGGCAGATCGAGCGGCTGGCCCGGGTGCATCGGTACCAGGAGACGGGCAAGGAAGGCGACCTCAACCCGAACATCGAGCGGCGTAACGCCGGCGAGAAGAAGAAGCCCCGGCGCAACGCCCTGGACGAGGAACAGGTCGAGCAGCTGAAGGCGGCGTTCCTGGAGACCTGCTTCCAGTACCAGATCGACTGGTACGAGGCCGGCCAGAAGCACCGCATCCGCAACATCCTCAAGTCGCGCCAGATCGGCGCCACCTTCTTCTTCGCCCGCGAGGCGATCGTCGACGCCTTCGAGACCGGGCGTAACAAGATCTTTCTCTCGGCCTCGAAGGCGCAGGCCCACATTTTCCGCAACTACATCGTTCAGTTCGTCAAAGAGACCTGCGACGTCGACCTCAAGGGCGATCCGATCGTGCTCGATAACGGCGCCGAGCTGCACTTCCTGGGCACCAACGCCAAGACGGCCCAGGGCTATCACGGCGACGTCTACCTCGATGAATATTTCTGGATTCACCGCTTCCAGGAGTTCCGCAAGGTCACGTCGGGCATGGCGATGCACAAGAAGTGGCGCCAGACGTATTTCTCGACGCCCTCGAGCCTGGGCCACGAGGCCTATCCGTTCTGGTCCGGCGAGCTGTTCAACAAGCGGCGCAAGAAGAGCGAGCGCCAGGAGTTCGACGTCAGCCACGCCGCGCTGGCCGGCGGAGCGCTGTGCCCAGATGGACACTGGCGGCAGATCGTCACCGTTGAGGATGCCATCGCCGGTGGGTGCGACCTGTTCGACCTGGACCAGCTGCGCCTCGAGTACAGCCCCGACGAGTACGCGAACCTGCTGATGTGCCAGTTCGTCGACGACAGCCAGTCGGCGTTTCCGCTCAGTCTGGTGCACCCCTGCATGGTCGACGCCTGGGAGGTCTGGGACGACTACCGGCCCTACGCGCCGCGCCCGGTGGGCGACCGCGGGGTGTGGATCGGCTACGACCCGACCGGCACCGGCGAGGACGGCGACGGCGCGGGCCTGGTGGTGGTGCTGCCGGCGCGCACCGCGGACGAGAAGCACCGCATCCTGGAGCGCCACCGCCTCAAGGGCGAGGACTACGCGGCCCAGGCGGCGTTCATCCGCTCGTTCCAGGACAAGTACCGCATCGAGCACATCGGCATCGATGTCAGCGGCCTGGGCGAGGCGGTGGCCGAGCACGTCGAGAAGTGGTTCCCGACGCTCACCCGCTTCCGCTATGACCCGGCGGTGAAAGGCCGGCTGGTCATGCAGGCCCAGCAGATCATGCGCAAGAGCCGGCTCGAGTTCGATGCCGGCTGGAGCGACATGGCGCAGTCGTTCATGGCCATCAAGCGGGAGCTCACCGCCTCCGGCCGCCAGTACACCTACACCAGCGGGCGCAGCCAGGCGACCGGTCACGCCGACCTGGCCTGGGCCGCCATGCACGCCCTCAGCAATGAACCGATCGACGGCCCCGCCGAGGGGGCCGGCCAGTCCCTCATGGAGATGTACGAATGACCGCCACCGAGAAACCCCGCGTCCGCGTTCCGGCCTACTCGACAAGCGATGGCGGCAGTCCGTCAACCGAATCGCCCGCTGCGTCAACGCCGCCACAGGCCCAGGCGTTCAGCTTCGGCGACCCGGAGCCGGTCACCAGCATGCGCGACGTCTGGTACGAGGGGATTCACATCACCGCGGAGGAGTGGTTCGAGCCGCCGGTGCCGCTGGAGATTCTCGCCAAGAGCTACCGGGCCACCGCGCACCACGGCAGCGCGCTCCAGGTGAAGCGCAACATCCTGCTCAGGACGTTCAAGCCGCACCCGCTGCTGGGCCGCCGGGCGTTCTCGGCACTGGCCCTGGACTACCTGGTGTTCGGCAACGGCTACCTCGAGGAGGTGCGCGGGCGGCTGGGCAAGCGGCTGCCGTTCCGCCACCTGGCCGCCAAGTACATGCGCCGCGGGCTGGGGGATCGCTACTGGTGGGCGCCCAACTACCTGGAGCGCACCGAGCTGCCGCGGGGTAGGGTAGTGCACCTGCTCGAGCCGGACATCGACCAGGGCATCTACGGCGTGCCGGACTACATCGGCAGCCTGCAGTCGGCATGGCTGAACGAGAACGCCACGCTGTTCCGCCGGCGCTACTACCTCAATGGCAGCCATGCCGGGTTCATCATGTACGTCAGCGATCCGGCCCAGGACCAGAAGGACATCGACGCCATGCGCCAGGCGCTCCGGGAGTCGAAGGGCGTGGGCAACTTCAAGAACCTGTTCATGTACTCGCCCAACGGCAAGAAGGACGGGGTGCAGATCATCCCCGTGTCGGAGGTCGCGGCGAAGGACGACTTCTGGAACATCAAGAACATCACCCGGGATGACCAGCTCGCCGGCCACCGCATCCCGCCCCAGATGATGGGCATCATCCCACAGAACACCGGCGGCTTCGGCGACGTCGAGAAGGCGGCCCGGGTGTTCGTGGCGAACGAACTCGAGCCCCTCCAGGCCACCATGCGGGAGATCAACGAGTGGGCCGGCGAGGAGATCGTGCAGTTCGATCCCTACTCGCTGAGCGGCGACGAAGGCACCGGTCTCGACCCGACCCGGCGATAGCTCGCCGCTTCGCCAGCTACCACCAAGCATCATCATCAGGCCGCCCAATCGGGCGGCCTTTTCGTGCGCCCTCGCGAGCAATCCCGGTTGAGACGCATTTGTGCCTCTTAGTGCGTCTATCGCGCTGTGCGCCTGTCTGCCGGCCGCTGGCTCTCAGCCGATGCGCGACTCGGCTCGATCGTCGATCGCGCCGCAGGTGGCCAGCCAGCCACCCCTCCACCCCAGCGGCGCACCGCCGCGCGCCGTCGACACCCCGCCCCGCCTGCGCGCTAAACGTGCCGGTTTTTATGCACTCATGCACTAAGGCGCCAGGCCGCGCCGTTGAGCGGGTTCCGAGGGGTATGAGAGGGGCTTCGGCTTATGCGGATCTACGCGGTTTTGGGCGTTGGTTATGCACAGCAGTTCCCTTGTCGACGGGCCACGAAAAAGCCGGCGCCCGTGAGGGTCGCCGGCTTCCGTGGAATCTTGATGGTGTACCGATAGTGTACCAGCCGCCCTGCAAAGCCCGTGGTTGTGGGCTATATCGTCCCATCCATCATCGGGGCCACGGAGAAGGTGCGGTCAAGATCGGTCATCGGCGTCACGGGGTCGGTCGAGAAGCGCGTATTCTACCAGTCATGACGCGGGGTGCGAGTGCTGCAGGCGAGCGTGAAAGGCCTCGGCGACGATATCGTCCATACTCGCCAGGACGGAGGTGTGAAACGGCTGCTGAAGGAAGGGTGAATGGGGCGTCATGATCTCGGCGAATCCCGAGGCGAGCGGCCATCGCGTCTGGGATCGGCTGGCCGGGGGCGGAGGAAGGAGGGGAGACGATGAACGATCGCAGGGTCGCGCTGGAGCGGCTGAAAGAAGAGCTCGAGGCGCGTCTGGCTCGATACCGTCAGCACCGGGAGCGTCGCGCCGGTCCGCTGGACAAGGACATGGAGGATCAGCCGCTGGAGACGCGGGACGACGAGGTGGTGGCGTCGCTGGAGGCGGAAGCCGAGGACGAGCTGTCCCAGGTCCGCCATGCCCTGGCCCGGATCCGCGAGGGTCGGGGCGAGGCGTGCGAGTGCTGTGGCGAGCCGATCGAGGCGGGTCGCCTGGCGGCGGTGCCGCATGCGACCCTGTGTCGAGCGTGTCAGGGGGCGTGAGGCGCGAGTCGGACATTTCCGCACAGGGAGGACGGGCATGACAGCATGGCAGCGAAGCGTCCGGGTGACGGGCCTGGTGCTGGGGTTGGCCCTGGCCGGCTGCGGCGGCAGCGAGGACGGCGAATCGCCGGCCGATGAGCGGCTGGGCGGCGTGGCGCAGCCCGACACCGAGATCGAGGCGGCGTCCTCCGAACCGGCACCCGAGGTCGCGCCGTTCGACGAGGCGGTGAGCGTCGGCATCGATGCGCGGCTGCGCAGCGATCGCCGCCTGATGGTCGAGGGCACCACCAATCTGCCCGAGGCGACGCGCCTGCAGGTGCTGGTGGAGCGCGAGCTCAGCGGTGTGCGCTGGCAGGAGCGCACCGTGGTCGAGGCGGGAGGCGGCTTTGCGGCCGGTCCCTTCGGTCCGGGCAGCGGGTTGCCGGACGGCGGGTATCGCATCACCGTCAACATGCCGCCCGCCTCGGTGCAGCCGTCCGAGGTGCGGGCACGGCTGGGCGAGGAGGGGCAGCATCTGCGCGGTCCGCTGGTGCAGCCCTCGCGTCACGGACTGGGGCAGGTGATCAGCGCCAGTCAGCGCTTCCTGGTCGGCAGCGAGCCGCGGCATACCACCGACCAGGTGGAGGTCATGGAAGTGGAGTGAGCGTGCCGGCTCAGAGCGCCTCGAAGCGCCACAGGGCGACGACCTTGCCCAGCAGTCGGCAGTCGGGGGTGTAGGGCGTCGGCTCGGCGTCGTCCCGGCGCTGGAAGGTGAGCTCGCCCCTGGCGTCCTGCTGGACACGGCGCAGCGCCAGCCTGCCGGCTTCCTCGATCAGGTAGAGGCCCGGCTGACGAAAGATGTCGGTGGGGGCGATGGCGGCCAGGTCGTTCGGGTTCAGGTAGTCGAGCGCCTCGTCGGGGGCCGGTGTCACCAGGTGGCAGTCGCCGTCCCAGCGCTGTCCGGGGGTGAGCTCGATGGGCAGCTCGATGCCCTTGGCCTCGGTGCCTTCCCGGGCCCAGGGCGGCGGGCCGTCGGCCCGCAGGAACAGCGGGGCAGGCCGGCTGGCGTCGTTGTCGAGCAGCGCGGACAGCGGACAGCCGAGGGCGCCGGCCAGTGCCACCAGGCGCTCGTGGCCGATCTGCTTGATGGCCCCGGATTCCCAATAGGAGATGGTGACGTCCGAGACGCCGACTCGGCGGGCCAGGGCCGCCTTGTTGAGATTGGCCTCCAGGCGAAGTTGTTTGATCCGTGGGCCGAGTGTTTCCATGAACGTCGTCCTGTCTGAGGTCATCTACGAAGGGGGGGGCATGGCATGGTCTGCGATTGCCTGTAACTGTGCAATAGCGAGCATCAACGTTATGACCACCGACGCGTCCGAATGTCACCATGCGATGGGCTGGTCGTCCCAGTCCCTGAAGCCGCCGGTGTCCGACGGTGAGCGTCTGCTCAGCACCGTGAGCAGGCGTTCGGCCACGAAGTTCGGGGTGAACAGCTTGCCTTCGGGCACGCGTGCCTGGAAGGGCGCCGACAGCTCGGTGTCGGTGGTGCCGGGGTGCAGGCAGGTGACGCAGGCGTGGGGATTGAGGCGACGCAGCTCCACCGAGGCGGTCTTCATCAGCATGTTGTGAGCCGCCTTGCTGGCGCGATAGGCGTACCAGCCGCCCATCCGGTTGTCGTCGATGGAGCCGACCCGGGCCGAGAGGCTGCCGATCAGCACGGGGTGGCGCCCCTTGAGCGAGGGCGCGAGTGTCTTGAGCAGCAGCGCCGGGGTGGCGGCATTGACGTGGAACAGCCGGCCCAGGGCGTCGGCGTCGAGGTCCTCGAGCTTCTTCTCCGGCGTGATGCCGTCCGCCTCGTCGTGCAGCATGCCCATGGCATTGATCACCAGGTGCAGCCGTTGGCCGTCGAGGGCCTCGCCCAGTGCCGTCAGTCCCGGTTCGGTGCCGAGGTCCAGGGTGTGGCCGATCAGTCGCGGGTCGTCGCGGGTCACCGGCTGGCGGCTGACGGCGTGCAGGCGGGCCAGGCGCGGCTCGGCCAGCAGGGCGTCGATCAGGGCCGAGCCGATGCCGCCGGAGGCGCCGGTGACCAGGGCGGTGAAGCCGTCGGGCAGTTGGGGAAACATGGCGCTCCTTGCTGGCGGTGGCGTTGTGGATGGACCCTCTTGCCCGCCAATGATTCCACGGCGCGGCTGCCGGCGTCACGCGAGGCGCGTATAATGCGCGCATTCCTGGCCGCCCGCCGGCATGCCATCGGCTCAGTGGGGTGCCAGGGCTCCATTCCCCCGACCGGACCAAGGACGACATGACCGTACGTACCCGTATCGCGCCGTCTCCCACCGGCGATCCCCACGTGGGAACCGCCTACATCGCCCTGTTCAACCTGTGCTTCGCCCGTCAGCACGGCGGCGAGTTCATCCTGCGCATCGAGGATACCGACCGGGTGCGCTCGACCGCCGAGTCGGAGCAGATGATCCTCGATTCCCTGCGCTGGCTGGGGCTGGAGTGGGACGAGGGGCCCGACGTGGGCGGACCGCATGGCCCCTATCGGCAGAGCGAGCGCGGCGACATCTACGCCGAGCATGCGCGCAAGCTTATCGAGTCCGGTCATGCCTTCAAGTGCTACCGCACCAGCGAGGAGCTCGACGAGCTGCGCGAGACGCGCAAGGCCGCCGGCCTGCACCTGGCGCTGAAGCCGGCCGATCTGGCGCTGCCCGAGGAAGAGGTCGCCCGCCGCGAGCGCGAGGGCTGGCCCCATGTGGTGCGCATGCACGTGCCGGCCAGCGGCACCTGCGTGGTCGACGACATGCTGCGCGGTACCATCGAGGTCGACTGGGCCCAGGTGGACGCTCAGATCCTGCTCAAGTCCGACGGCATGCCGACCTACCACCTGGCCAACGTGGTCGACGACCACCTGATGGGCATCACCCACGTGCTGCGCGGCGAGGAGTGGATCAACTCCGCGCCCAAGCACCAGCTGCTGTACGAGTACTTCGGCTGGCCGATGCCGACACTCTGCCACATGCCGCTGCTGCGCAACCCGGACAAGTCGAAGCTCTCCAAGCGCAAGAACCCGACCTCGATCAACTACTACCGGCGCATGGGGTTCCTGCCACAGGCGGTGACCAACTATCTCGGTCGCATGGGTTGGTCAATGCCGGACGAGCGTGAGAAGTTCACCCTCGACGAGATGATGAGCCACTTCGACGTGCAGCGGGTCTCGCTGGGCGGGCCGGTGTTCGACCTGCAGAAGCTGAGCTGGCTCAACGGCCTCTACATCCGCGAGGACCTGGACGACGACGCCTTCCTCAAGGCGTTGCGTGACTGGGCCTTCAACGAGGCGTACGTGCGCCAGATCCTGCCGCAGGTGCGCCCGCGGGTGGAGACGCTGTCCGACGTGATGCCGCTGGCCGGCCACTTCTTCTCCGGCGTGCCGGCGATCGAAGAGGGCGACTTCGACGGCGTCAAGCTCGGCCGCGAGGACCTGGTGAAGCTGCTGCAGTTCCTGACCTGGCGCCTCGAGACCGTGCCGGCCTGGCAAAAGGTCGCCCTGCTGGCCGAGGTCAAGGCGCTGGCCGCGCACTTCGAGCTCAAGATGAAGGACTTCCTGGCGCCGGTCTTCATCGCCATCACCGGCTCCGCCGCCAGCACCTCGGTGATGGATGCCATGGCGATCCTCGGCTCGGACATGACCCGGGCGCGCCTGCGCCACGCCATCGCGGTGCTGGGCGGCGTGTCCAAGAAGCAGGCCAAGCGCTTCGAGAAGGAATACCGCGAACTCTGACGCGGCGTTCACAGTGCCAGGCGGTGCCGTCGGCGCGCCTGGCACTTCGCGCGCCAAGGGGCAGGGGGAGAGCGGAGCAGAAAATTCGCACTTCCCCGTTGACGAAGGCGAAGCGAATCAGTACTATACGCCTCGTCTTCACGACATGTGGGGCCTTAGCTCAGCTGGGAGAGCGCAACACTGGCAGTGTTGAGGTCAGCGGTTCGATCCCGCTAGGCTCCACCATCAACGTCATCGAAGATGATGCGTCCCATTCGTCTAGTGGTCCAGGACACCGCCCTTTCACGGCGGTAACAGGGGTTCGAACCCCCTATGGGACGCCACTACATTCTGCTTATACCTTCCCGGACGCTTCAGGCGTCTTTTTTTGTCTCCGCCGTTGGCGCCCTGGGGTGCCATGCCGTGCGGGACTCATGCTTTTCCCCTAGAAAAGGCCGTTCCTGGCCTTGACTTGTCCACTTGAGCGGTTCCTGACGCAATGCTTGTTCACAGCATCGCGGCAAAAGCCCGTGGTTATGGGGTTTTTAAATTAGTGCTTTAAAATCAAAGGCTTGAGTGCGATCAAATTTTGATCAATCTGAGCGCGACCCGCTGCCCATGGCGATTCTGAGCGATTCCCCAACGGTTTTGAACAGGTTTATCCACAGATTGTGTGGAAAACGCTGCGAAACGGCGTCAGTACGATGACAGCGGTGGAAGAGCCGGGCTGGCACCCTGCGCGGTTGCGCTCGGCGCGGAAGTGAGGGGGGGTGGAAGTGAGAGGGGTGGGGTGGTGCTCGCGGCATCGCCACCCGACGATGCCGTCAGGGCGTCGGAAGGGCCCGCAGAGGGCGTCGGTGTGAGGCGTCGGTATCTGGGTGGGGCAGGGCGGCGTCACCCTCTGCGACGCTCCTGCGGCAGCTGGGCGAGGGGCGGGCCAGGGGGGGGGGCGTCGATGCGGTATCGAGGGGCGCCGAGCGGGGAGGTGGCGGTTCGTCGCCGAGGATCGTCACACACCGGAAGTGCACCGCGGGCCACAAACGCAAGAAGGCCGCCCCGAGGGGCGGCCTTCTTCGTCCGGGCGAGTCGTTCGCCGATTACTTGGCGGGGTAGTCGCGCTGGGTGTGGCCGGTGTAGAGCTGGCGCGGACGGCTGATCTTGTAGCTGTCGCTGAGCATCTCGTGCCAGTGGGAGATCCAGCCGATGGTGCGGGACACCGCGAAGATCACGGTGAACATGTTGGTCGGGATGCCCATGGCCTTGAGGATGATTCCGGAGTAGAAGTCGACGTTCGGGTAGAGCTTGCGCTCGACGAAGTACTCGTCTTCCAGGGCGATCTGCTCGAGGCGCTTGGCGATCTTGAGCTGCGGGTCGTCGGCCTTGCCCAGCTGCTCCAGGACCTCGTCGCAGGTCTCCTTCATGACCTTGGCGCGCGGGTCGAAGTTGCGATAGACGCGGTGACCGAAGCCCATGAGCTTGAACGGGTCGTTCTTGTCCTTGGCCTTGTCGATGAAGCGCTGGATGTTCTCTTCGGAATCGTCGCCGATCTCGTCGAGCATGTTCAGCACCGCCTCGTTGGCGCCGCCGTGGGCCGGGCCCCACAGGGCCGCGATGCCGGCGCTGATGCAGGCAAACGGATTGGCGCCGGTGGAGCCGGCCAGGCGCACCGTGGAGGTGGAGGCGTTCTGCTCGTGGTCGGCGTGGAGCATGAAGATGCGATCCATCGCCTTGGCGAACACCGGGTTGATCTCGTAGTCCTCGCACGGGTTGCTGAACATCATGTAGAGGAAGTTCTCTGCATAGTTCAGGTCGTTGCGCGGATAGACGAACGGCTGGCCCACGTTGTACTTGTGGGACATGGCCGCGATGGTCGGCATCTTGGCGATCAGGCGGATGGCGCTGATCTCGCGGTCTTCCTGCTTGGTGATGTCGAGATGGTCGTGATAGAAGGCCGCCAGGCCGCCGACCACGCCGCACAGGATCGACATCGGGTGGGCGTCGCGACGGAAGCCCTTGAAGAAGTTGGCCAGCTGCTCGTGCACCATGGTGTGGTGGGTCACGCGCTCCGCGAACTCGGCGTACTGCGCGTCGTTGGGCAGCTCGCCGAACAGCAGCAGATAGCACAGTTCGACGAAGTCGGACTGCTTGGCCAGCTGGTCGATCGGGTAGCCGCGGTGAAGCAGCACGCCCTTGCCGCCATCGATGTAGGTGATGGCGGACTGGCAGGAGGAGGTCGCCATGAAGCCGGGGTCATAGGTGAACAGGCCCTCGGCGCCCAGGCCGCGAACGTCGATGACATCCGGCCCCGCGGCGCCCGAGTAGACCGGCAGCTCGATCGTTTTCTCCAGGCCTTCTACCGTCAACGTTGCTTTCCTGTCAGCCATAACTGGCCTCCTCTCGAGTTCTTGGTGGCGCGATAAGTCGTGATTTCGCGGAACTTGCCGGCGAAAAGGTTCGCCCACTATAGAAGCGTCTTTTCGATTGTCAATTCATCCATCGATGCTGGTCTGTTGTTCGGGAGGTGTTTTTTGTATAGCTTTTGTATCGGGTATGGTGCCTTGCACCATGCTGGGGCGATCGGTCGCATGGCAGGCTCATGACACTGCCAAGCGGCCGAGAGGCGGAGTTTTTTTCGCCATCATGCGCCTCCCGCCATGGTCTGGTTGGCAAGCTAGTGATTTGTCATCGATGTGGGCATGGCCCTATAATCCAGTCCCGCGACTGGCAGGAAAAGGGAGATCGTGACCCGCAAGGCATGATCGTTCTCCTTCCCGAAACCACCGCCCGTGTCGGGCTCTCCACGAGTGCCCAGGAACGGGCCAAGAGAGTGTGTAGAGAGCCGTGAATAGCAAACGACCCGTAAATCTGGATCTGTCCACGATACAGTTCCCCCTCCCCGCCTTGACGTCGATCGCCCACCGCATCACCGGCGTCATCCTCTTCATCGGCCTGATCTTCGGCTTCTGGGCGCTGGATGCCTCGCTGTCTTCTCCGGAAGGCTTCGCCGCGGTCAGCGATGCCCTGGCTCACAATGTGCTGGCCAAGCTGATTGCCTGGGGGCTGCTGTCCGCCCTGGCGTTTCACTTCGTGGCCGGCGTCAAGCACCTGCTGATGGACGCCGACATCGGCGTGACCCTCGAAGGTGGCGTCAAGAAGGCGCAGATCACCGTCGTGGCAAGCGCGGTCCTGATCATTCTGGCTGGAGTCTGGGTATGGTAACCAACATCACGAACTTCGGGCGCAGCGGGCTGTCCGACTGGCTCGTTCAGCGCGTCTCGGCCGTTATTCTGGCCCTCTACACACTCTTCATCGTCGGCTACCTGCTGCTCCACCCCGGTCTCGACTACGCGACCTGGAGCGGGCTCTTCGACCAGACCTGGATGCGCATCTTCTCGCTGCTGGCCTTCGTGTCCCTGTCCGCCCACGCCTGGGTGGGGCTGTGGACCGTGACCACCGACTATCTCAAGCCGACCGGCATTCGTCTTGCCGTCCAGACCGTCATCATCCTGGCCATCTTCGTGTTCCTGGTCTGGGGTATTCAAGTCCTGTGGGGAGCCTGATCCATGTCCAACATGCGTAGCCTGACCTTCGACGCCATCATCATCGGCGGTGGCGGTTCCGGCCTGCGGGCCGCCCTCGAGCTGGCCAAGTCCGGCAAGAAGACCGCCGTGCTGTCCAAGGTCTTCCCGACCCGCTCGCACACCGTGTCCGCCCAGGGCGGCATCACCTGTGCCATCGCCTCCGCCGACCCCAACGACGACTGGCGCTGGCACATGTACGACACCGTCAAGGGCGGCGACTACATCGCCGACCAGGACGCGGCCGAGTACATGTGCTCCGAGGGTCCCAAGGCGGTCTTCGAGCTCGAGCACATGGGCCTGCCGTTCTCCCGCTTCGACAACGGCCGCATCTATCAGCGCCCGTTCGGCGGCCAGTCCAAGAACTTCGGTCAAGGCGGCCAGGCGGCCCGTACCTGTGCCGCGGCGGACCGTACCGGTCATGCCCTGCTGCATACCCTTTACCAGAACAACCTGAAGAACAATACCACCTTCCTCAACGAGTGGTACGCCGTCGACCTGGTCAAGAACGCCAACGGCGACGTCGTCGGCTGCATCGCCATGGACATCGAGTCCGGCGAAGTGGTGCACATCAAGTCCAAGGCCACCGTGCTGGCCACCGGCGGTTCCGGCCGCATCTATGCCTCCACCACCAATGCCCTGATCAACACCGGTGACGGCATCGGCATGGCGCTGCGCGCCGGCTTCCCGATGCAGGACATGGAGATGTGGCAGTTCCACCCGACCGGCATCTACGGCGCCGGCACCCTGGTCACCGAGGGGTGCCGCGGCGAGGGCGGCTACCTGGTCAACAAGGACGGCGAGCGCTTCATGGAGCGTTATGCCCCCAACGCCAAGGACCTGGCCGGCCGCGACGTGGTCGCGCGCTCCATGGTCATGGAGATCCTCGAGGGTCGTGGCTGCGGCGAGAACGGCGACCACGTCTACCTCAAGCTCGACCACCTCGGCGAGGAAGTCCTCGGTAAGCGTCTGCCGGGCATCGTCGAGCTGTCCAAGACCTTCGCCCACGTGGATCCGGCCAAGGAGCCGATCCCGGTCGTGCCGACCTGTCACTACATGATGGGCGGCGTGCCGACCAACGTGCACGGCCAGGCCATCATGCAGGACGGCGACGGCAACGATCAGATCGTCAACGGCCTCTACGCCGTCGGCGAGGCGGCCTGCGTGTCGGTCCACGGCGCCAACCGCCTGGGCGGCAACTCGCTGCTCGACCTGGTGGTGTTCGGTCGCGCGGCCGGCATGTTCATCGAGAGCGCGCTCAACGAGGGCGTCGAGTACCTGGCGGCCAGCGATTCCGACGTCGAGTCGGCCATGAAGCGCATCAACCGCTGGAACGAGTCCGAGGACGGCGAGACCGTGCCCGAGCTCAAGCGTGCGCTGCAGGACATCATGCAGAACGCCTTCGGCGTCTTCCGTCAGGAAGAGAACATGCAGAAGGGCGTCCAGCAGCTGGCCGAGCTGCGTGAGCGCATCAACAACGCTTACCTGCCGGACAAGTCCAACACCTTCAACACCGCCCGGGTCGAGGCCCTCGAGCTCGACAACCTGATGGAAGTCGCCGAGGCCACCGCCATCGCGGCCCTCGAGCGCAAGGAGAGCCGTGGTGCCCACTCACGCTACGACTACCCGGATCGCGACGACGTCAACTGGCTGAAGCACTCCATGTATTTCCCGGCCGAGAAGCGCCTGGGGCAGCGTGATGTGAACTTCGCGCCCAAGACCGTCGATATGTTCGAACCGAAAGTCCGTACCTACTGAGGGGAGTCACGATGTCCACGCTTCAGGTATCCCTGTACCGCTACAATCCCGAGACGGACTCCGCCCCCTACATGGAGGAGTTCCAGGTCGACACCCAGGGCCGCGACCTGATGGTGCTCGACGTCCTGCACCTGGTGAAGGAACAGGACAACGGCTTGGCCTATCGTCGCAGCTGCCGCGAGGGCGTGTGCGGCTCCGACGGCATGAACATGAACGGCAAGAACGGCCTGGCCTGCATCACGCCGCTGTCCGACGTGGTCAAGAAGGGCAAGCTGACCCTGCGTCCGCTGCCCGGCCTGCCGGTCATCCGTGACCTGGTGGTCGACATGAGCCTGTTCTATCAGCAGTACGAGCGCATCCAGCCGTACCTGCAGAACGACACGCCGGCGCCGGCCATCGAGCGTCTGCAGTCGCCGGAGGACCGCGACAAGCTCGACGGCCTCTACGAGTGCATCCTGTGCGCCTGCTGCTCGACCTCCTGCCCGTCGTTCTGGTGGAACCCGGACAAGTTCGTCGGCCCGGCCGGCCTGCTGCAGGCCTACCGCTTCCTGGCCGATTCCCGCGACGAGGCCACCCGCGAGCGTCTGGAAGAGCTCCAGGATCCGTTCAGCGTGTTCCGCTGCCGCGGCATCATGAACTGTGTGGCGGTGTGCCCGAAGGGGCTCAACCCCACTCGCGCGATCGGCAAGATTCGCGAGATGCTGCTGGCGGATGCCACTTAAATCGTGGGCCGGGGCTTGTTATCATACGCCCCAGGCTGCGACGTGCTGTCGCAGCCTGGCCCCCGGTGAGACGTCCGAAGCCGGTGCCTCGTGCACCGGCTTTTGACCATAGAAACAAGGTGTCTGCCCCGCCGGCTGGCTACCTAACTGATGTCGCCACGGGTGAGCCGTGACGGCCGACACCACCCCATCAGTGCAGGGTGACCGAGAGATGCAACAAGGCATAATGGAGTTGATGTGGCGCTCCTCCCATGTCAGTGGCAGCAATGTCCACTACGTGGAAGCGCTCTACGAGCAGTACCTCGATGACCCCTCTGCCGTTCCCGATGAATGGCGTCAGTACTTCGATCAACTGCCGAGACCCGATGGCAGCGCCACTCAAGACGTTCCGCTTGCCCCTACCCGTGAACAGTTCTATCAGCTAGGCCGTCAGCGCCGCACCGCCCAGACCGCTGCCGCCGCTCCCGAGAGCGACGCGAACCGCAAGCAGGTCAAGGTGCTGCAGCTGATCAACGCCTACCGCTTCCGCGGGCACCAGAAGGCCGATATCGATCCCCTCGATCTGCGCAGCCCGACCCCGGTGCCCGATCTGGATCTGTCCTTCCACCAGCTCTCCAAGGCCGACCTGGATACCGAATTCCAGACCGGCTCCTTCTTCATGGGGCTGGACAAGGCGCCGCTGAAGCAGATCGTCGAGGCGCTGGAGCAGACCTACTGTCGCAGCATCGGCTGCGAGTTCATGCACATCGTCGATACCGAAGAGAAGCGCTGGCTGCAGCAGCGTTTCGAGTCGGTGCGCTCGGCGCCCAAGTTCAGCGAGGACGTCCGCAAGCACGTCTTCGAGCGGCTCAGTGCCGCCGAGGGCCTGGAGAGCTATCTGGCCTCCAAGTACCCGGGCACCAAGCGCTTCGGCCTGGAAGGCGGCGAGTCCTTCATCCCGATGATGGACGAGCTGATCCAGCGCGCCGGTGGCTACGGCACCAAGGAAGTGGTCATCGGCATGGCCCACCGCGGGCGCCTCAACGTGCTGGTCAACATCCTGGGCAAGAACCCCTCCGAGCTGATCGACGAGTTCGACGGCAAGAAGCTGGTCGAGCGCGGCTCCGGCGACGTCAAGTATCACCAGGGCTTCAGTTCCAACGTCATGACCCCGGGTGGCGAAGTCCACCTGGCCATGTCGTTCAACCCCTCCCACCTGGAGATCGTCGCGCCGGTGGTCGAGGGGTCGGTGCGGGCCCGTCAGGATCGCCGCAACGACAGCGACGGCGGCAAGGTGCTGCCGATCAACGTGCACGGCGACGCGGCCTTCGCCGGCCAGGGCGTGGTCATGGAGACGTTCCAGATGTCCCAGACCCGTGCCTACCGGACCGGCGGCACGGTGCACATCGTGATCAACAACCAGGTGGGCTTCACCACGTCCCACCCGGAAGACTCGCGCTCCACCGAGTACTGCACCGACATCGCCAAGATGGTTCAGGCGCCGATCTTCCACGTCAACGGCGACGATCCCGACGCCGTGCTGCATGCCACCCAGGTGGCGCTGGACTACCGCCAGCAGTTCAAGAAGGACGTGGTCATCGACCTGGTGTGCTACCGCCGCCGCGGCCACAACGAGGCCGACGAGCCGTCCGGCACCCAGCCGATGATGTACAGCAAGATCAAGAACCATCCGTCCTCGCGCGCGCTGTTCGCCGAGCGCCTGGTCAAGGAAGGGCTGATCAGCGAAGACGAGGCCAAGGCCACCATGGAAGGCTACCGCGACGACCTGGTCGCCGGTAACCACGTGGCCAACGCCCTGGTGCAGAAGCCGAACACCGCGCTGTTCGTCGACTGGAAGCCCTATCTCGGCCACGAGTGGAGCGGCCACACCGACACCAGCTTCGACATGAAGCGCCTGCAGCATCTGGCGGCGCGCATGTGCGAGGTGCCGGATGGCGTCAGCGTGCAGCGTCAGGTCGCCAAGATCTATGACGACCGGCGCAAGATGCAGGCCGGCGGCATGGCTTGTAACTGGGGCTTCGCCGAGACCCTGGCCTACGCCACGCTGCTCGACCAGGGCCACCCGATTCGCCTGACCGGCCAGGACGTGGGTCGCGGTACCTTCTCCCACCGCCATGCGGTGGTGCACAACCAGAAGGACGGCAGCACCTTTGTGCCGCTCCAGCACCTGAGCGACGGCCAGCCGCGCTTCACCATCCACGACTCCTTCCTGTCGGAAGAAGCCGTGCTGGCGTTCGAGTACGGCTACTCCACCACGGCGCCCAACGACCTGGTGATCTGGGAAGCGCAGTTCGGCGACTTCTTCAACGGCGCCCAGGTGGTGGTCGACCAGTTCATCTCCTCCGGCGAGACCAAGTGGGAGCGCCTGTGCGGCCTGACCATGCTGCTGCCGCATGGCTACGAGGGCCAGGGCCCCGAGCACTCCTCCGCGCGTCTGGAGCGCTTCCTGCAGCTGTGTGCCGAGCACAACATGCAGGTCTGCGTGCCGACCACCCCGGCGCAGATCTTCCATCTGCTGCGCCGCCAGGTGATCCGCAAGCTGCGCAAGCCGCTGGTGGTGATGTCGCCGAAGAGCCTGCTGCGCCACAAGGATGCCACCTCCAGCCTCGACGAGCTGGCCGGCGGCAGCTTCCAGATGGTGATCCCCGACCAGGGCAAGCGCGACGCCGAGAAGGTCGAGCGCATCATCCTGTGTGCCGGCAAGGTCTACTACGACCTGGCCAACTGGCGCGAGGAGAACGCCCGCGACGACGTGGCCATCCTGCGTCTCGAACAGCTCTACCCGTTCCCCGAAGCCGAGCTCTTCGAGGCGATCAAGGCCTACACCAACGCCAGCGAAATGGTGTGGTGCCAGGAAGAGCCGCTCAACCAGGGCGCCTGGTACCCCAGTCAGCACCACATGCGCAGCGTGGCGGAGCAGCTCAAGACGGGCCTGGGCGGCAAGCTCAAGTTCGCCGGCCGTCCGGCATCGGCCGCCCCCGCGGCGGGCTACATGTCCGTGCACACCGAACAGCAGCGCAAGCTGGTGGAAGACGCCTTCAACCTCTAAGGCAGCCCACCGGGACGAGAGAGAACACACAAGGGAAACGACATGGCTACCGAGATCAAGGCACCCACCTTTCCGGAATCCGTTGCCGAGGGCAGCGTGGCCGCCTGGCACAAGAAGCCGGGTGACAGCGTCGAGCGTGACGAGCTGATCGTCGAGATCGAGACCGACAAGGTGGTGCTCGAGGTCGTGGCACCCGAGGCCGGTACCCTGGCCGAGGTGCTGGCGGAAGAGGGCGACACCGTGCAGTCCGAGCAGGTGCTCGGCCGCATCGGCGAAGGCGCGGCCAGCGGCGGCGGCGACAAGGCCGAGGCCGCCAGCGAAGAGAAGAGCGATGCCGAGCCGGAGGCCGCTCCGGCCGCCGGCGGCGAGGCGCACGAGGTGAAGGCCCCGACCTTCCCCGAGTCCGTCCAGGAAGGCACCGTGGCCAGCTGGAACAAGCAGGTCGGCGAAGCCGTCAAGCGCGACGAGGTGCTGGCCGAGATCGAGACCGATAAGGTCGTGCTCGAGGTGGTCGCGCCGGCCGACGGCGCGCTGTCCGAGATCAAGGCCGAGGAAGGCAGCCAGGTGGCCTCCGAAGAGGTGCTGGCGATCTTCACCGCCGGCGCCGGCGGCGATGCCACGCCGGCTTCCAGCGAGGGCAAGGCCGCCGCGTCCGCCGATGACGGCGCCAGCGACGAGAAGGTCGGCGACAAGATTCTCGCCCCGGCCGCACGCAAGCTGGTCGCCGAGCACGACCTCGACGTCGGCAAGCTCGAAGGCACCGGCAAGGGCGGTCGCGTGCTCAAGGAAGACGTGCAGAAGGCGATCAAGGACGGCAGCGCCAAGAAGGCCGCCAAGTCCGCCCAGCCGTCAGGCGCCAAGGCCGCCGCGGCGCCGGCCCCGGCCGTCGAGGGCGAGCGTCCCGAGAAGCGCGTGCCGATGACCCGCCTGCGCAAGACCATCGCCAAGCGTCTGGTCGAGGCCCAGCAGACCGCCGCCATGCTGACCACCTACAACGAGGTGGACATGGGCGCGGTCATGGACCTGCGCGCGCAGTACAAGGACACCTTCCTCAAGGCCCACGACACCAAGCTCGGCTTCATGGGCTTCTTCGTCAAGGCGGCCTCCGAGGCGCTCAAGCGCTTCCCGGACGTCAACGCCTCCATCGACGGCGACGACATCGTCTACCACGGCTATCAGGACATCGGCGTGGCCGTGTCCACCGACCGTGGCCTGGTGGTGCCGGTGCTGCGCGATACCGACAGCATGAAGATCGCCGACGTCGAGAAGGGTATCGTCGACTTCGGCAAGCGTGCCCGTGATGGCAAGCTCGGCATCGACGAGATGCAGGGCGGCACCTTCACCATCACCAACGGCGGCATCTTCGGCTCGCTGATGTCCACGCCGATCCTCAACCCGCCGCAGACCGCGATCCTGGGCATGCACAAGATCCAGGAACGTCCGATGGCGGTGAACGGCAAGGTCGAGATCCGTCCGATGATGTACCTGGCGCTGTCATACGATCACCGCATGATCGATGGCAAGGACGCGGTGCAGTTCCTGGTGACCATCAAGGCACTGCTCGAGGATCCGGCCCGTCTGCTGCTGGATATCTGATCCGCGCGGGTTAACGAGCACAGCGAAACACTTTTCAAGGAGCCAACATGGCCGACAAGTTTGATGTCATCGTCATCGGCGCGGGCCCCGGCGGCTACGTGGCCGCCATCCGTGCCGCCCAGATGGGCCTGAAGACCGCCTGTGTCGAGAAGTGGATCGGCAAGGAAGGCAACGTCGTTCACGGCGGGACCTGCCTGAACGTGGGCTGCATCCCGTCCAAGGCGCTGCTGGAGGCCTCCCACAAGTTCGTCGAGGCGCAGCACGACTTCGACGACATGGGCATCGAGGCCGGTGACGTCACCATGGACGTCAAGAAGATGATGGCCCGCAAGGACAAGATCGTTAAGAACCTGACCGGCGGCATCGCCGGCCTGTTCAAGGCCAACGGCGTGACCGCGCTGGAGGGCACCGGCAAGGTGACCGGCAGCCAGCAGGTCGAGGTCACCGACAAGGACGGCAACGCCGCCACCTACGAGGCCGACAACATCGTGGTCGCCGCCGGTTCCGTGCCGGTCGAGATCCCGCCGACCCCGCTGACCGACGACCTGATCGTCGACTCCACCGGCGCCCTGGAATTTCAGGAAACGCCGAAGCGCCTGGGCGTCATCGGCGCCGGCGTCATCGGTCTCGAGCTCGGCAGCGTGTGGAACCGTCTGGGCTCCGAGGTCACCGTCCTCGAGGCCATGGACGACTTCCTGCCGATGGTCGACGGCGCGATCGCCAAGGAGACCCAGAAGCTGCTCAAGAAGCAGGGCCTGGACATCAAGCTGGGCGCCCGCGTCACCGGCTCCGAGGTCAAGGACGGCGAGGTCGTGGTCAAGTACTCCGACGCCAAGGGCGAGCAGGAGATCACCTTCGACAAGCTGATCGTCTGCGTCGGCCGCAAGCCGTACACCAAGGGCGTGATCGGTGAAGGGGTGAGCGTCGAGCTCGACGAGCGCGGCTTCATCCACGTCGACGACCAGTGCCGCACCAGCGTGCCCGGCGTCTACGCCATCGGCGACTGCGTGCGCGGCCCGATGCTGGCCCACAAGGCGTCCGAGGAAGGCATCATGGTCGCCGACATCATCGCCGGCCATAAGGCCGAGATGAACTACGACGCCATCCCGAGCGTGATCTACACCTTCCCCGAGGTGGCCTGGGTCGGCATGACCGAGCAGGACGCCAAGGCGGCCGGCATCGAGGTCAAGACCGGCGCCTTCCCGTTCGCCGCCAGCGGTCGCGCCATGGCCAACAACGCCACCGAGGGTCAGGCCAAGGTGATCGCCGACGCCGAGACCGATCGTATCCTGGGCCTGCACATCGTCGGCCAGCACGCCGGCGAGATGATTGCCCAGGGCGTCATCGCCATGGAATTCGGCTCCAGCGCCGAGGATCTGGCGCTGTCCTGCTATGCGCATCCGACCATGTCCGAGGCCGTCCACGAGGCAGCCCTGGCCGTGGAAGGTCACGCCATCCACATGGCGAACCGCAAGAAGCGCAAGTAAGACAACAAGAGCGCCGCCTTCGGGCGGCGCGTCCCTTCCGGCGTCGTACCGGAGGGGAGCGGTGGTAGCCGCCGCGCTGCGCCGAGTCGGCGCCCGGGCGACTACCGTTCGAGTCACATGCAACCAATGGCATGAATCGATGAACCTTCACGAGTATCAGAGCAAACAGCTGTTTGCCGACTATGGTCTGCCCGTTTCCAAGGGCTTCGCCGTCGACACCCCCGAGGAAGCGGCGGAAGCCTGCAAGAAGATCGGCGGCGAGATGTGGGTCGTCAAGGCCCAGGTCCACGCCGGTGGCCGCGGCAAGGCCGGCGGCGTCAAGCTGGTCAAGAGCGCCGACGAGGCCAAGGCCTTCGCCGAGCAGTGGCTGGGCAAGAACCTGGTGACCTTCCAGACCGACGAGCACGGTCAGCCGGTCGCCAAGATCCTGGTCGAGAACTGCACCGACATCGCCAGCGAGCTCTATCTCGGCGCCGTGGTCGATCGCGCCACTCGCCGCGTGGTCTTCATGGCCTCCACCGAGGGCGGCGTCGAGATCGAGAAGGTCGCCGAGGAAACTCCCGAGAAGATCCTCAAGGCCGAGATCGATCCGCTGGTCGGCGCCCAGCCGTACCAGGCCCGTGAGCTGGCCTTCCAGCTGGGCCTCGAGGGTGCGCAGGTCAAGCAGTTCACCAAGATCTTCCTGGGCCTGTCCAAGCTGTTCCACGACAAGGACCTGGCGCTGCTCGAGATCAACCCGCTGGTGATCACCGAGGAAGGCAACCTGCACTGCCTCGACGCCAAGATCAACCTGGACGGCAACGCCCTGTACCGTCACCCGGACCTGCAGGCCATGCGCGATCCCTCCCAGGAGGATTCCCGCGAGGCCGAGGCCGCGGCATGGGACCTGAACTACGTGGCCCTGGACGGCAACATCGGCTGCATGGTCAACGGCGCCGGCCTGGCCATGGGCACCATGGACATCGTCAACCTGAACGGCGGCAGCCCGGCCAACTTCCTCGATGTCGGCGGCGGTGCCACCAAGGAACGCGTCGCGGAAGCGTTCAAGATCATCCTGTCCGACGACAACGTCAAGGCCGTGCTGGTCAACATCTTCGGCGGTATCGTGCGCTGCGACATGATCGCCGAGGGCATCATCGGTGCCGTCGAGCAGGTGGGCGTCAACGTGCCGGTCGTGGTGCGTCTGGAAGGTAACAACGCCGAGCTGGGTGCCGAGAAACTGGCCTCCAGCGGTCTGAACATCATCGCTGCCAAGAGCCTCACCGACGCGGCTCAGCAGGTCGTCAAGGCAGCGGAGGGCAAGTAATGAGCATCCTGATCGACAAGAACACTAAGGTCATCTGCCAGGGCTTCACCGGCGGCCAGGGGACCTTCCACTCCGAGCAGGCGATCGCCTACGGCACCCAGATGGTCGGCGGCGTGACCCCGGGCAAGGGCGGCCAGGAGCACCTGGGCCTGCCGGTGTTCAACACCGTCAAGGAAGCGGTCGAGCAGACCGGCGCCGAGGCCAGCGTGATCTACGTGCCGGCCGCCTTCTGCAAGGACTCCATCCTCGAGGCCGCCAACGCCGGCATCAAGCTGATCGTGTGCATCACCGAGGGCATCCCGACCCTCGACATGCTCGACGTCAAGGTCAAGTGTGACGAGCTGGGCGTGCGCCTGATCGGCCCGAACTGCCCCGGCGTGATCACCCCGGGCGAGTCCAAGATCGGCATCATGCCGGGCCACATCCACCAGCCGGGCAAGGTCGGTATCGTGTCGCGCTCCGGCACCCTGACCTACGAGGCGGTCAAGCAGACCACCGACCACGGCTTCGGCCAGTCCACCTGCGTGGGCATCGGCGGCGACCCGATCCCGGGCTCCACCTTCATCGACATCCTCGAGAAGTTCGAGAAGGATCCGGCCACCGAAGCCATCGTGATGATCGGCGAGATCGGCGGCACCGCCGAGGAAGAGGCGGCTGCCTACATCAAGGAGAACGTCTCCAAGCCGGTCGTCTCCTACATCGCCGGCGTCACCGCCCCTCCGGGCAAGCGCATGGGCCATGCCGGTGCGATCATCGCCGGCGGCAAGGGCACCGCGGACGAGAAGTTCGGCGCCCTCGAGGCGGCGGGCGTCAAGACCGTTCGCTCCCTGGCCGAGATCGGCGACGCCCTGAAGGAAGCCACCGGCTGGTAAGCCGCTGCCTTCGGGACGCGATGCGCAAAGGGCACCCCTCGGGGTGCCCTTTTTCGTGTCCGCCTGCCGGGGGCGTCAGCGAGTGTCGTCACTGGGCCGGGGCGGCGAGGGCGGCGCCTAGCCGGCCAGCTCCTCCACGCTGGTGTTGCCCAGGCCGAGCACCTGAACCTCGAGGGCCTGGCCCGAGCCGGTCTCGGCGCTCATCTCGGCCGGCAGCTCGTCGTCGCCGTAGGCCTTGAAGCTGAAGCGCCAGCTCTCGCCCGGGGCCAGGGTGTTGGCGTTGTTGTCCTGCGCCCGCGTGGTGCCGTCGCCTTCGCTGACGTTGCCGTTCCACAGGGTGTCGAGATCGGCGGGCAGATCGAAGCCGAGCTCGGGATCGACGATGTCGTCATCGGAGACGTTCTCGACGAAGACCTCCGCCACGTAGCCCGAGGACCACTGGCTGGTGACGTTGCCGGTCACCAGCAGCTCCGCGTCGTCCTCCAGGATGGCGGGCTTGACGCCGTCGCCGTCGAGGATCTGGTCGGGCTCGGGCGCGTCGATGGACTCGCCGCGGAACAGGTTGCCCGACGCCGTGTGCAGGGTGGTGCCATCGCCGAAGACCGCGAATTCCACGTCGGTGAGGGTATCCTCGCTGCCCTTGCCGGTGATGATCACGCCGTCATCGGAAATCGTGAGCTCGTGCTCGTCGATGCTGCCGGTGTAGCGCGCGGTGTCGACGCCCTCGCCGCCGTCCAGCCGATCGTCGCCGTCGTACCAGTCGTCGCCCGGTCCGCCCTGGAGCAGGTCGTTGCCGCTGCCGCCCTGAAGGTGGTCATGGCCCAGGCCGCCGTTCAGGTAGACGCCGTCGTCCGAGCCCTGCACCTCGTCCGCGCGCCGGGTACCGATCAGGTAGTCGAAGACGACCTCGTTGGCGTCGGGGTCGGTGGGGGCGCCGAAGCTCTCGCCGTCTTCGTTGACGTACAGCGCCGGCGACAGATCGTCCGCCTCCGGATCGCGGATCGACTGCAGCACGTGCACGCTGTTGTCGTGATCCCGGCCGCCGTGGAAGTTGACGTCGCGGTCGGTGGAGGCGATCTCGACCTCGTTGCCGGCCGAAGAGCGCCAGGAGGCGAACACCAGGCCGTGGCGCATGCCGCTGTCCTCGAGCCCGGAGAAGGTGCCGTCGTAGCTCTCGTGAAGCTCGAAGGCGTAACCGTTGCCGTTGCCGCCCTTGTTGAGGGCGCCATGAGCCTCCAGCTCCTCGCCGCGGGTGTCCAGGGCGCGGGAGAGACGAAAGGCGGTGGAGGGGCCCTCGATGACCTGAAGGTCGTCGAGCCGGGCGTTCACCGTGCCCTCGAGATGCACGGCGTGATAGTCGCTCAGGTCATCGCGGACGTTCTCGAAGCGCGACGGGTCGGCCTCGCCCAGTTCGAAGTTCAGGCTGAAGCCTTCCAGGGTGACGTCATCGACGCTCTCCAGGCGCTCGACCTGCGTCTCTTCGGCCGCGAAATCGAAGCGTACGCCGCGATCAAGCGTGATCTGGTCGCCATCGATATCGGTGACCTTGGCCATGCTGGTGCGCAGTTCGGCGTACTCGACCTTGCGCCAGGAACTGTCGCCGATGTCCTCGAAGAATTCGTCATCGTTGTCCTGCCAAAGGCGGAGCGTATCGCCGACGGAAAGGTCGGAATGATCTTCCACCGTCAGTCGTCTATCACCGCTGTCGGCATCCGCCGACAGGGTGCCGATATCGGTGTTTTCGCTGCCGTCCAGGTGAATCGCCTGGTCGTTGTCCCGCGACAGTGCCTCATCGGTGAAGGTCAGGCGCGTCTCGTCGGAGCCCGCGCCAACCAGGGAGATGTCGGAGCGTTCGATGGTGATCGAATCGTCGAAGCGAAAATCGCCGGCGGCAAGCCGAAGGGTCGTGCCCGAGTCGGCCTCCCGTATCAGGCTCTCCAGTTCCTCTGCGGAGGTTGATGTGTCCACCTCGATGGTCGAACTCATTTATTGACTCCTGTTGTCATAAGGTGGCGACGATTGAGGATGTTGATAGGTTGGTTTGTCGATAGGTTTATATCGCAATTTTTGAATCTTTCTGTCGTCATTTTGAGACATTTCCCGGGGGTTGAAGAGAGGGTTTTAAGACGGGTATTTTCCCATCCATTGGCGCCATGGGTGCGCCATTTTTAGTGTTGTATAAGCCAAAAATAGCGTCAATATTTCGACCGTAAGGCGAGGGCGGAGCATGGTATGGGAGAGCCACTGAGGTGTTGATCGGGCGAGGGAAAGGCCGCGGGCGAGCGGCCGTCGGCGACCGGGTCCGGCGGGATGGCGAGGCGCCGCTGGACAGCGCGCGCGAGGCGTGCCGCGGCTCGTTGCTGTGGGTGGCGGGTTTCAGCCTGTGTCTCAACCTGCTGTTGTTGACGCCCGCGCTGTACATGCTGCAGGTGTACGACCGGGTGATCACCTCGGGCAGCGAGGCGACCCTGCTGATGCTGACGCTGCTGGCGGTGTTCCTGTTCGTGGTGATCGGCGGGCTGGAGTGGGTGCGAGCGGGCGTGCTGGTGCGCCTCGCCAACCGCCTCGACGAGTGCCTCGTCGGCCCCCTGCACGCGGCGATGTTTCGCCGCGGACTGCGCCAGGCGGGCGGGCAGGGGGCCGGGCCGCTGGACGATCTCGAAAGCCTGCGCCAGGGGCTGGCGGGAGGCGCGCTGCTGGCCTTCTTCGATGTGCTCTGGGTGCCGGTCTATCTGGCCCTGTTGTTCCTGTTCGATCCCTGGTTCGGCGTCTTCGCCGCCGTGGCCGGCCTGCTGCTGCTGGCGCTGGTGGTCATCAGCGAAAAGGCCACCCGCGGCTGGCTGGAGGGCGCCGGGCAGGAGATGGCGGCCTCCCGTCAGCGGGCGGCGGAAAACCTGCGCAACGCCGAGGCCCTCGAGGCGATGGGCATGCTGTCGAGCATCGCCGGGCGCTGGCTGTCGCACCATCGCCGCGGGCTGTGGCAGCAGTCGAAGGCGAGCGACCGGGCGGCCATGCTGTCGAGCCTCACCCGGGCGCTGCGGCTGCTGCTGCAGTCGATGATTCTGGGGCTCGGCGCCTGGCTGGTGCTCGAGGAGCGCATCACCGCCGGCATGATGATCGCCGGCTCCATCCTGCTGGGCCGCGTGCTGTCGCCGGTCGATCAGCTGGTCGGCGGCTGGCGCAGCATCGTGACGGCCCGGGCCGCCTACCGTCGGCTCCGGGCGATCTTCCGCGAGGCGCCGCCGCCCGCGCCTCCCATGTCGCTGCCGGCTCCCCGCGGGCGGCTGACGCTGGAGGGCGTGACCGCCGGGCCGCCAGGCGGACGACGGCCCATCCTGTCCGGCATCGATCTCGATATCGCCCCGGGGCAGCAGGTCGGCATCATCGGCCCCAGCGCCGCCGGCAAGTCGACCCTGGCGCGCCTGGCGCTCGGCGTATGGCCGGCCCAGGAAGGCTGCGTGCGGCTGGATGGCGCCGATATCGCGCGCTGGGACCGCGGCGTCCTGGGCCCCCACCTCGGCTACCTGCCCCAGGACGTCGAGCTGTTTGCCGGCACCATCGCGGAGAACATCGCCCGCTTCGCCGAGGTCGATGGCGAGCGGGTGATCGCGGCTGCGCGCCGCGCCGGGGTCCACGACATGATCCTGCGGCTGCAAGACGGCTACGACACCTGGCTGGCACCGGGCGGCGGCCTGCTCTCGGCCGGCCAGCGTCAGCGCATCGGCCTGGCGCGGGCGCTGCATGGCGATCCGGTGCTGGTGGTGCTCGACGAGCCGAATGCCAACCTGGACCACCGCGGCGAACAGGCCCTGGCCGAGGCCATGGAGGCCCTGCGGCAGGATGGCGTGACCCTGCTGGTGATCAGTCATCGCAGCGGCGTGCTTAAGCGGGTCGACCGCTTGCTGGTGCTGGACGACGGGCGGGTGTCGCTGTTCGGCCCCCGGGACCGGGTGCTGGAGCGGATGGCGGCCCGGCGACAGGAACGACGCGAAGCCACCACCCAGGGAGGCGCCCATGCAGCCGACACATGATGATCCCCGGCCACCGGTCGACGACCGGCGGCATCGACTCGCGGGGCTGGCGCTGGTGCTGGTCTGCGTGCTCGGCTTCGGCGGCTGGGCGGTCTCGGCCGAGCTGGCCGTGTCGGTCATCGCCTCCGGCCGGGTCGAGGTGGCCTCGTTGAAGAAGACGGTGCAGCACCTGGAAGGCGGCATCGTGCGACGCATCGCGGTCGAGGAGGGCGATCGCGTCGAGGAAGGACAGACGCTGCTGGTGCTCGACCCGACCCAGGTCGAGTCGAGGCTGCAGATCGCACGCTCGCAGTTCCTGATCAATCGCGCCGCCGAGACCCGGCTGATGGCCGAGCAGGCCGGCGACGAGCGCCTGACGTTCCCCGATGAGCTCGACGACGCCGAGTCGCCGCGCATCGCACAGCTCAAGGCGGTCCAGCGCGGGCTCTTCCTGTCGCGGCGCGAGGCCCTCGAGGGGGCGCTGGCGTCGCTGGAGGAGCAGAGCGAGCAGCTGCGCCAGCGCATCGAGGGGCGCGAGGCGATGATCCGGGTCAGCCGCGACCAGCTCGCCTCGCTGCGCGAGGATGCCGAGGCCTATCGTTCGCTGTTCAAGGACGGGCTGGGCGACAACCGACGGCTGAGGGAGCTGGAGCGCGAGGTGCTGCAGTATCAGGGCGAGATCGAGCAGCATCGCACCGAGATCGCGCGGCTGAGATCGCAGATCAGCGAGAACGACCTGAAGAAGCGGGTGCGCGTCGAGGAATTCCGCCAGGAGGTGGGCGAGCGCCTGCGCGAGACCCGGCGCCAGATCGCCGATGCCGAGGAGCGCATGACCGCGCTGCGCGACCAGCGGCGCCGCACCACGGTCGAGGCGCCGGCCGCGGGCACGGTGGTCGGCCTGGCCGTGCATACCCGCGGCGCGGTGATCGAGCCCGGCACCACGCTGCTGGAGATCGTCCCGGGCGGCGGAGACTTCGTGGTCGAGGCCCGGGTCGACGACCGCGACATCGACAGCGTCTATCCCGGCCAGTCGGCGGAGATCCGCTTCAGCGCCTTCAACCGTCGCCGCTCGAGGCTCCTCGACGGCACCGTCCAGCGGGTGTCCGCCGACAGCTTCACCGACGAGCGCAGTGGTCAGCGCTACTACGAGGTGCGGATCCGGGTCAGCGAGGCGGAGCGTCAGTCGATGCCGGAATCGATGCGACTGCAGGCGGGCATGCCCGCCGAGGTGCGGCTGCAGACCGCCAGTCGCACCTTCGCCAGCTACCTGGCCAAGCCGGTGAGCGACATGCTGGCGCGGGCCATGCGGGCCGACTGAGTCGAGCCGGTTCCGTATGACTCGCTCCGCTCGCTCGGCTCAGCCCGCCCGCTCGCCATCGGTCGTGCCGCGGCGTCGAGGCAGGCCGATCATGGCCAGGAACACCGGGGCGCCGGCCAGCAGGTAGCAGTGGAAGGTGACGAAGCGCCAGATCACGATGGCGGCGCCGGCGGTGGCCTGGCCGACCAGCGGGATCAGCAGCATGCCGGTGCCGAGCTCGGCGGCGCCGGTGCCGCCGGGCAGCAGGCTCAGCTGGCCGGCCGCCATCGACAGCATCTGCACCAGGAAGGCCCAGCTCCAGGCCACGTCGGCGCCCAGGCCGGCCAGCGCCAGGTAGAGCAGGCTGTAGCGCGTCAGCCAGTGGGCGGCGCAGCTGGCCATGGCCAGCATCAGCACTGGGCGGGGCAGGGTCAGGGTGGCGACCAGCGCCTGGCGAAAGCCCAGCAGTCGCCGGGCCAGTCGAGGGCGCCGCTTGCGCGATGCGCCTCGACGGCGCAGCAGCGCCGGCAGGTGCCGGATCAGCATCGTCCCCGTCGCCAGCACCAGCAGCAGGGCGACGATGGCGACGACCAGCAGCCACTGATGGGGCCAGGACACCGCCGTGGCCAGCGACACCAGCACCAGGGCGGTCAGCGCGGCCAGGAAGAACAGCAGGTCGCAGCACTGGTCGACCATGAACACCGCCGAGGCCCGGGCGGGGCGCAGCCCGCGTCGGGCCAGCAGCGCGAGCAGGGTGGGCAGCCCGCCGCTGCCGCCCGGGGTGGCGCAGATGGCGAACTCGGTGGCCATCACCATCCCCAGGGCGCCGCGCTGGCCGAGCGGGCCGGCGCGTCCCGCCAGCAGCAGCCTCAGGCGCAGGGCGTTGAGGTTCCAGCACAGCACCACCAGCGCCAGCATCCCCGACAGCCTGCCCGGCGGGAAGTCGCCCAGCGCCGTCAGCGCGTCGCGGCCGCCGATCATCAGCGGTACCGCCAGGGCCAGCACCAGCGCCGCGGCCAGCCACCAGCCGTAATGCCGACGACGCTCAGCCATGTCGCCGCGCCGCGGGCTTGCCGGGTATGAGGGTGGCGTAGTAGCCGAGCAGGTCGTCGATCACCCGGTTCCAGTGGAAGCGACGCTCCACCTGGCGGCGGGCGTGCCGGCCGCCGGCGGCGACGTCGTGGTCGAACAGGGCCTCCACCGCCTCGGCCATGGCCCCGGCGTCGTGGGGCCTGCACAGGAGCCCGCCGCCCAGGGGCACGTTCTCGATCAGCGCCCCGGCCCGGGCGGCCACCACCGGCAGGCCGCAGGCCATGGCCTCCAGCGCCACCAGGCCGAAGGTCTCTCGGGTGCCGGCGTGCAGCATGGCGTCGGCGCTGGCCAGCGCCCGGGCCACCTCGCGGCGATCGCAGTAGCGCGAGATGACGGTCACGTTGTCGGGCACCCGGGTCGGCATCCCCGGGCCCATCAGCAGCAGGTGGTAGGGCCGCCCGAGGCGCCGGAGGGTGCGCAGCAGCACGTCGACGTTCTTCTCGCGAGAGTGGCGCCCGGCGAAGACCAGCAGCCGGGTATCGGCGGGCAGCCCCAGCGAGGCCCGCCAGGCGGGATCGGCGCGCTCGGGGTGGAAGGTGGTGAGGTCGACGCCCAGCGGCTGCACGCGCACGTCCTCCACGCCCCAGTCCGCCAGCCGCTCGGCCATGGCCCGGCAGGGCGCCATCACGCCGTCGAAGCGGCCGTAGAGGTCGCGCACGTAGCGCTCCAGGCGCCGGCGCACCGCGCCGCCGAAGCGATCTCCCATCAGCCGTGGCAGGTCGGAGTGGTAGAAGCCGACCACCGGCACGCCGAGCCGCTGGCCGGCCTCCAGCGCGGCCCAGGGCGTGACGTAGGGGTCGCCGGCCTCGATCAGGTCGGGGGCGAGCTCCCGCAGCCGCTCGCGCCAGGGTGCGCGACGCAGCGGGAAGCGATAGCCCTGGCCCAGCGGCAGGCGCAGCGCCGGCAGCGTATGGCAGTCGTCGAGGGCGTCGCGTTCGGCGCCGGGCACGAGCAGGCTCGAGCGCAGGCCGGGCGTCTCGGCGATCCGGCGGTGCTTGGCCTGGAGATAGGTGCGCACGCCGCCGCTCGAGGGGGCGTGGAACATGGTGACGTCGGCGATATGCAAAGGGTCCCTCCCGCGCGGGCCGATGGTTCCCCCCTTACGCTACGCGGGCTTTGCGACAGTTCGACGACATGGGTCGGGAACGCGAGCTGAAACGCAAAACGGCGGCCCGAGGGCCGCCGTTTCACGTGCGAGGGAGCGCGCTGGGAGGGCGCCTACTCGGCCGGGCGGCCGACCAGCGAGCGGGTCTCCTCGCGGGCCTCGGTCAGGGCCACGCGGATCACGTCGCCGAGCTTGTAGCGCTCGACGCCCTCGATCTGGATGCGGCCGTCCTTGTCGTCGATGGCCACCTTGTCGCGGTCGCTGTGCATCAGCGGGGCCGGGATGAAGGCGGTGGCGCCGTTGGCGGTCAGGCGCACGCGCATGCCGCCGCGGTTGATGGCGATGATCTCGGCCTCGAAGCTCTCGCCCGCCTCGGCGGACGGCGTCAGGTAGCGCACGTAGAGCCAGTCCTTGACGTCGCGCTCGGCCAGGCGGTTGAGGCGGCGACGCTCGGTGAGCTGCTCGGTGAGCTCCTGGCTGGCCTCGGCCGGGGCCTGCTCGCCCTTGAGCACGCGCTTGATCAGGCGGTGGTTGACCATGTCGCCGTACTTGCGGATCGGCGAGGTCCAGGTGGCGTAGGCGTCGAGGCCCAGGCCGAAGTGCGGGCCGGGCTGGGCGGACATGCTGGTGAAGCCCTGGAAGCGGCGCAGGCGCGCGTCCAGCCAGGCGTCCTCGCGACCCTCGAGCTCGCGCTTGAGCTCCCTGTAGCGGGGCAGCTCGGTGAGTGCCTCGAGTTCGACCTGGATCTCCTGGCCGGCCAGGAATTCCTGGGCCGCCTCGGCCTTGTCGGCCTCGAAGGCGCGGTGGACGTTGAAGATGCCGTGGCCCACGTGCTGGCTGAGCAGGTCGGCGCAGCAGGCGTTGGCCGCGATCATCGATTCCTCGATCATGCGGTTGGCGATGCGGCGCTCCTCGGTGCGGATGCCCAGCACGTTGCCGGCCTCGTCGAGGTCGAACACGTAGTCCGGACGGTCCTTGAACACCAGGGCATGCCTGGCGCGCCAGCCGGCGCGGGCCTCGGTCAGCTCGCGCAGCGCCTCGAGCTGCTCGCCGATGGCCTCGGACGGCGCCCAGTCGCCCTGGCCCTCGAGCCAGTCGGAGACGTTGTCGTAGACCAGCTTGGCGTGGGAGCGCGCGGTGGCGGCGAAGAAGCGGTACTCGCCCAGGCTGCCGTCGGCCTCGATGTTCAACGCGCAGGCCAGCACCGGGCGGTCGCGATCTTCCCACAGCGAGCACAGGTCGTCGGCCAGTGCCTCGGGCAGCATGGTGACGTTCTGGCCCGGCAGGTAGACGGTGAAGGCGCGGGTGCGGGCCTCCAGGTCGGCGGCGTGGCCTTCCTCGACGTAGGCGGTCGGGTCGGCGATGGCCACGTTCAGGGTCCAGCCACCGCCCTCGCGCCGCTCGACGCGCAGGGCGTCGTCCATGTCGCGGGTCTTCTCGCCGTCGATGGTGAAGAACGGCTCGGCGGTCAGGTCCTCGCGCTCGAGGCCCTCGTCGCGCAGCGGCCAGTCGTCGCCGGCGTCCGGGCATTCCTGCTCGAGGGCGTGGCGCGCCAGGGTCACCCGCCAGGGCACCGCCGGGTTGTCGGTCTTGGCCACCAGCTCATCGATCTGGGTGAAGAAGCCGCGGTCCTCGGGCTTGAGCGGGTGACGCACCAGGCGCACCACGACCCAGTCGCCTTCGCCCAGGCTCGCCTCGTCGAGGCTGCGCTTGACGCGGGCCTTCAGCGGGGCATTCATCGACGGATGATCGGGGATCACCGACAGGCGCCCGTCGCGCTTCTTCACGCGGGCGATGAAGCGTTCCATGCCGCTCTCGATCAGGGTGTCCGGCTCCACGGACTTCTTCTCGCCTTCCTCGTGGAGGATGGCCTCGACACGGTCGCCGTGGAGCACCTGCTTCATGGCGGGGGGCGGCACGAAGTAGGAGTCGCCGTCGTCGGTCTCGAGGAAACCGAAACCGCGGTCGGTGGCCTTGATGACCCCTTCGACGCGGGGCGTGTTGTCGCGGATCTGTTGCTTGAGCTGAGCAAGCGCCGAGTTGTTCTGCAGCATGGTCACGATCGATTGGCGGGATAGGGGGGTCACTATACGGATTCCGCCAGCCGGCGCCAATCGGGCGGCGGGCAATCGTCGGGGCCGCGGCGAGTCCGGATGAGCCCGCGGCGCGGAGCCGATAGAATGGGCGCACACTCTTTGCAGCGGAGGGCGCCGCCCATGTCGGCCCATCTCATCGTCAGCGATCTCGACGGCACCCTGCTCGGCGCGGACCACGCCCTGGCGGACGATACCGTGGCCATCCTGCGCGCCCTGGCGGCGCGCGGCCACCACCTCGCCCTGGCCTCGGGGCGCCACTATCGCGACATCCTGGCGTTTCGCGACCGCCTGGGCGTGGACGCCCATATCATCAGCACCAACGGCGCCTACACCCACGCGCCCGACGACACCCTGCTCGAGGCACGCCACGTGCCGGCCGAGCTGGCCCGCGAGCTGATCGACCTGCCGCGTCCCGACGCCGTGCGTCTGAATCTCTATCACGACGACGAGTGGGTGATCGACGCCGAGGCGCCGACGCTGCTGGCGCTGCATGCCCACACCGGCTTCGGCTACCGGGTGGTGGCGCCGGAGCGGCTGGCCGCCGAGGGCGTCGGCAAGGTGCTCTACATCGGCGAGCCCGGCCACCTGGCCGAGCTCGAGGGCGAGGTGCGTCGCCGCATCGGCGAGCGGCTGCACGTGACCTATTCCATGGGCAACTCGCTGGAGATCATGGCCGGGGGCGTCAACAAGGGCACCGCGCTGTCGGCGCTGCTCGGCCGGCTCGATCTCCCCGCCGAGCGCTGCCTGGCGTTCGGCGACAACCTCAACGACACCGAGATGCTGGCGCTGGCCGGCGAGGCCCAGATCATGGCCAACGGTCACCCCGAGCTGGATGCGCGACTGCCCGAGGCGCGGCGCATCGGCCATCACGACGAGGCGGCCGTGGCGCGTCATCTGGCCGAGCGTTTCGCCCTCTAGTTCGGCCTCAGGGGGCTGGCGTTGCCACCATGGTGGTATCGCCCGCCTCGCGCCGGGCGGCCATCCTCGAGGGACACGTCATCGGGAGGCGCCATGAACGTCCACGATCCGGCCTTCCTCCAGGCCCAGGTCCGCCGCACCATGGCCTTCTACCATCCCCGCGCCATCGATCCCCACGGCGGCTTCTACCACTACCTGCTCGATGACGGCGCCATCCTCGATCACGACCATCGCCACCTGGTCTCCAGCGCCCGCTATGTGGTGACCTATGCCCGCCACGCCCGTCACGGCGGTGGCGACGAATACCGCCACTGGGCGCGCCACGGGCTCGCCTACCTGGAGAAGGCGCACTTCCAGACGGCGACCCAGGGCTATGCCTGGACGCTGGACAGCGGGATCGTGGAGGACGACACCCAGCACTGCTACGGGCTGGTCTGCGTGCTGCTGGCCTATGCCGAGGCGCTCAAGGCCGGCATCGACGAGGCCCGGCACGGGCTCGAGGCCACCCATCGGCTGCTGCAGCGGCGCTTCTGGGAGCCGCGCTGGCGGCGCTTCGCCGACGCGGCCGACCGTCACTGGCGGCTGTCGCCCTATCGCGGCCAGAGCGCCAACCTGCACGGCTGCGAGGCGCTGATCGCCGCCTTCGAGGCGACCGCCGAGGCGGCCTTTCTCGACCAGGCGCTGGCCATCGCCCGGGCCGTCACGCTGGCCGGCCGCGACCACCGCGACGGCTGGATCTGGGAGCATTACGACGCCCGCTGGCGGCCCGACTGGGACTATCACCGCGACGATCCCGCCCACCTGTTCCGCCCCTGGGGCTATCAGGTCGGCCACCAGGCCGAGTGGGCCAAGCTGCTGGTGATGCTGGAGCGCCATCGCCCCGAGCCCTGGCTGCTGCCCACCGCCGAGCGGCTGTTCCTGTCCGGCGTGGCGGCGGGCTGGGATCGCACCCACGGCGGTCTGGTCGCCGGCCTCGATCCGGCGGGGCGGCTCAGCGACGGCGACAAGTATGACTGGGTGCAGGCCGAGGGCCTGGCGGCCGCGGCGCTGCTGGGCGTGCGTACCGGCGGGGCGGTCTACTGGCGCTGGTACGAGCGGCTGTGGGACTACGGCTGGCGCCACCTGATCGACCATCGCCACGGCGGCTGGTATCGCGTGCTGACGCCGGACAATCGGCGCTACTCGGACCTCAAGAGCCCGCCGGGCAAGGTCGATTATCACACCATGGGGGCCTGTCACGCCGTGATCGAAGCCCTGGCACGGCGAGCGGGGTCGCGTTGAGCGCCCCGGCCGGCTTGCCGGAGCGCCCGACGGGCCTGCCTCTATCTAGTGCACGGTGATCACGCTGCACTCGGCGGCATGGCTGACCTTGTGCGACACGCTGCCGGTGAACAGGCCGCGCAGGTCGCTGAGGCCGCGGCTGCCCATCAGGATGGCATCCACGTCGCGGGCGTCGGCCAGCTCGAGAATGGTGCGGGTGGGGTCGCCGAAGCGCAGCTCGGGCTCGACGTGGCGCACGCCGCGGTCGCGGGCCTGCTCGGCGGCCGTGTCGAGCAGCTGCCGGGCGCGTCGTTCGCGCTCGCCGCGGGAGTCGGCCGCGGCCTCGCTGCCCACGCCCCACATCATCGGCGGGTCGTGGGGCGCGGCTTCGGGCACGTGGAGCAGCAGCAGACAGGCGTCCTGGCGGTCTGCCAGCAGCTGGCAGGCCAGGGAGAGCGCCTTGCGGGCGTGGGACGAGCCGTCGACGGGCACCAGGATGGTTCGAAACATGGCCAGCACCTCTGGAACTGAGAATACCGCCCCTTCAGCCTAGCCGTCCGACCGCCGGATGGCCCGTCGCCGGCGCGGGTCAATGGACGGTGATCACCCGGCACTCGGCGCCGTGGCTGACCTTGTGCGACACGCTGCCCACCACCAGGCCCTTGAGGTCGCCGAGCCCGCGGCTGCCCATGACGATGGTGTCGACGCCGTGCTCCTCGGCCGCGGCCAGGATGGTCTGGCTGGGATCGCCGCGGGCGAGCACCGGCTTGGCCTGCTCGATGCCCAGCGCCCTGGCCTCCTCGATGGCGTGGTCGAGCAGGGTCTGTCCGACCTCGTCGCGCTTCTCCATGGTCGACTCCAGCGGCACCGCGCCGATGCCCCAGACCAGCAGCGGCTCGTGGGGCAGGGCCTCGGGAATGTGCAGCAGGATCAGCCGGCCGTCCTCCTGGCGGGCCAGCTTGCAGGCGACGCACAGCGCCACCCGCGAGTGCTCGGAGCCGTCGATGGGCACGAGGATGGTGTGGAACATGGGATCTCTCCTTGGCGTGGCCGGGGGGCATACCCTACAGCCTAGACCCCATCGGGCCGCCTGGGATGATCCGCATCAACCCTTGTCGTCTTCCTCGCGGCGCTCCAGGCGCTTAAGCCGGCCCCACAGCTCGCGGCGCAGGTCGGCGACGCGGGGCCGTTCGGCCTCGTCGAAGGCCAGCGGGCGGGTCAGCCGCTGGGCGCGCAGCCCCAGCCGTGCCCCGAGCAGGCCCACCGCCATGCCCTGGCCGGCCCGCGCCGAGAGGCGTCCGGCCAGGTTCAGCGACAGCCATTCCATGCCGGCCTCGCTGGCCAGCTCGCTGGCGCCGGCGAAGGCCATGTCGCGCAGCACCTGGCGAAACAGCCGCAGCCGCGCGGCATAGCCGAGCTCCAGGCCGTAGAGCCGGCACAGCCGGTCGATCAGCGACAGGTGCCGCCAGGCGACCAGCGCCATGTCGACCAGCGTCAGCGGGCTCAGCGCCACCATCACCGCGGTCTCGCCGCTCATCCGCGAGATCAGCCGCCGCGCCTCGCGGTCGCGCGGGGCCAGCAGGTGGTGGGCCAGCAGGGCCTGGGTCTCGCGGCCGTCGTGGTGGGGCTCATGGGCGGCGAGAAAGGCCTGCCAGTGGGGATGGTCCTCGTCCAGGCCCAGCTGGCGGCGCAGCTGGTCGGCGGTGGCGCGCGCCTGGCGGCCGGAGGCCTCCGGCAGCGCGCCCAGCGTCTCGCGCAGCCGCTCGTGGCGGCGCAGGCGGCGCAGCCGCCACAGCTCCCGGGCCAGGGCGCCGCCGCCGAGGCCGATGGCGCCGAGGCCCAGCAGCCCCCAGCCGAGGCCCAGCCAGTCGCCCTCGGCCAGCGCCGCGGGCATCGACAGCGCGAGCTCGCCGGCGCCCAGGCCGAGCCCCGCGACCAGCAGCCCGAGCAGGCCCCAGCGGCGGCGCTTCGGCGGCGCCAGGCCGGCGGTGACGGCGGCCTCGCTCTCGCCCGGGGCGGCGTCCGGCGCCGGCGGCGTCGGTGGATGATGGGCCTGGGTCGGATCGAACAGATGCTCCGGGGCCGGCGTCCGGGGCGCTTCCGGGGCGGGTTCGGTCTCCAGCGTGAAGCGCCGGCCGGGGCGCGGGTCGGATTCGCGGGGCGCGGTCATGTCAGCTTGTCTCCGATCAGCCACTCGAGGGCGGCGTCGAGGCGAATGTGCGGCAGGGCGCCGCCGTCGCGGGGCCGGGGGCGAAAGGCGGTGAAGGTGAAGCCCTGGCGGCGCCAGAAGCCGGCGTCGGGCAGGGTGGCCGGCACCTCGCCGGGGAACAGCAGCGTGTCCTCGCCCTCGAGGGTGGTGCCGCGCAGCACCGGCTGGCGCTGGCCGCGGTGGTCGACCTCGCGGGCCTCGGTGGCGCGGATCGCGGCCAGGCTCAGGGCGCGCACCGGCACGTCGGCGAAGCGCAGGTCCTTGAGCGGTTCGGCCAGCAGCGACTGGAGCAGCCCGGTGAGGCGCGGATGCTGCTCGGGCGTGACGTGGTCGGCCTTGGTGGCGGCGATGGCCAGGCGATCGATGCGCGGGGCGAACAGCCGCGAGAGCAGGCTGCGCCGGCCGTAGTCGAAGCTCTGCATCAGCCGCGTCAGCGCCCGGGACAGGTCCTCGAAGCGCTCGGGCCCGGCGTTCAGCGCGCCGAGCACGTCGACCAGCACGATCTGGCGGTCGAAGCGCCGGAAGTGATCGCGGTAGAACGGCTTGACGATGTGCTGCTGGTAGTGGCGAAAGCGCCGCGCCAGGGTGGCGTAGAGGCTCTCCGGCGGCAGCTGTGCCAGCACGGCCGGGTCGGCCTCGTCGAGCCCCGGCAGGGGAAAGAACTGCAGCACCGGGGCGCCCTCGAGCTCGCCGGGCAGCAGGAAGCGGCCCGGCTGCAGGTCCGAGAAGCCGGCCTCGCGGGCGGCGCGCAGGCCCTCGGCGTAGCGTTCGGCGATCTCGGCCAGGCGCGCCTCGTCGATCTCCTGGGCCGGGTCCAGGTCCGCCACCTCGCGCTGCCAGTCGGCGAACAGCGCGGCGCGCTCGCCGTCGAAGCGCTGGGCCCGGCACCAGCTGGCGAAGTCGTGCTCCAGCAGCGGCAGGTCGAGCAGCCATTCCCCGGGATAGTCGAACAGGTCCAGCGTCAGCCGGCGGGTGTCGCCGCCGATCCAGCCGGGGCGGCTCGGGCGGTAGCGGATCGACAGGCGCAGCTCGCTGATGCCGCGGGTCGGCGCCGGCCACTGCGGCGGGTCGGCGTCGAGGGCGGCGAGGGCGCGGTCGAAGGGGAAACGCGGCACGCCGAGATCCTGCTGCTCGACCCGGCGGGCGCCCAGCAGGCGGCCTTCCCGGGCCGCGGGCAGCAGGTCCAGGCGGGCCTCGAGCCCGGCGTGGCGAAGCTGGTCGATCAGCGAGGTCAGGAAGGCGGTCTTGCCCGCCCGCGACAGGCCGGTGACCGCCAGGCGCAGCTGGCGGTCGCGGCCGCGTTCGAGCAGGTCGCGTGTCAGGTTTCGGGGCATGGGGCGTCGCTCGGCATCCGTGTCAGCCCCTAATCTGCGGGCGGCGACGCCGGAAGGCAAGGTGGCGGGCGCCGAGCAGCGCCAGCGGCAGCAGGCACAGCGGGATCAGCAGCAGGTTGAGGCTCGCCCAGCCCAGCAGCGACACCATGGGGCCGGCCAGCAGCGCGGTGATCGCCACGGTGGAGAACACCAGGAACTCGTTGGCGGCCTGGGTGCGGGCCTTCTCGGCCGGGGAGTGGGCCTCGGTGAGCAGCCCGGTGGCGGGCAGGAAGGCGAAGTTCCAGCCCAGGCCGAGCAGCACCAGGCCGGCATGGAAGCCGGCGAGCCCCGCGTCGAGCTGGGCGGTCAGGGCGCTGGCCGTGAGCAGCAGGCAGCCGACGCCGATCATCCGCGGGGCGCCGAAGCGGGCGGTCAGCCGCCCGGTGACGAAGGAGGGCAGGAACATCGCCACCACGTGCCATTGAATGGTGGTGGCCACGTGATCGAAGCCGTGGCCGACCTCGGCCATGGCCAGCGGCGTGGCGGTCATGGCCAGGTTCATCACCCCGTAGCCGACCATGGCGCTGACCACCGCCAGCAGGAACACCGGCTGGCGGACGATCTCGCCCAGCCGGCGCGGTTCGCCCTCGGCGGCATCCCGGCCGGGCTCGGGCAGGCGCACGCCTGCCAGCAGCGCCAGCGCCAGCAGGTAGAGGGCACCGAGGCCGAGGAAGCTGCCCAGGTAGGGCACCTCGGCTAGGGCGTGGCTGTGGCGGGCCAGCCAGGGGCCGAAGAAGGCCGCCAGCACGCCGCCGCCCATCACCAGGCCGATGGCCCGGTCGCGGCCGCCCTCGGGGGCCGCCTCCACCGCGGCGAAGCGATACAGCTGGCCGAAGCCGATGCCGATCCCGATCAGCCAGGTGGCGAGCAGGAACAGGCCGAACGCCTGGGCCCTGAGGGCGACCACGGCCAGCCCGGTGCCGGCGAGCCCCAGCAGGTGGCCGAGCACGAAGCCGCGGCGACGCCCCAGCCGCGCCATGATCAGCGAGGCGGGAATGGTGGCGCACATCAGCCCCAGCCACTGGGTCGCCACCGGGGCGGTGGACCAGGCCGGCGCGGGCGCCAGCTGGGCGCCGATCAGCGGCGACACGGCGATCAGCAGGATGTTGCCGCTGACCAGCAGGGCCTGGCACAGCGAGAGCAGCGTGACGGTCAGGGGCATGGGGCAGGTTCCTCGAGGGGGACGGGGCGAGCGCCGCAGCGCTCATGATAGACCGACGGCGGGACGCCGTGGCGGCGATGAAAGCGGCGGCGGTGTCCACAATGACCGGCTTCCCACCGATCGGGACATGGCGTGGCCCGAAACGACGACGCCCCGCACGGGGCGGGGCATCATCATGGGGCGGATAAGCCGGCGTGGCGTCAGGCGAAGGCCGCGTAGATGGCGATCACCAGCACCACCAGCGCGATGCCGGCGGGCACGGCGCCCTTCCACGGGGTCAGGTCGACGGCGCCGCTGTCCTCGTGGACCCAGGCCTCGGCGCGCGGACACAGCTTGCCGATCACCAGCATCGCCACCACCAGCAGCACGAACACCGAGGCGACGAAGTGGAACTCGTGCATCACCTGCGGCAGCCGGTCGAAGGGCGGGATGAAGTAGCCGGCGAAGATCAGCAGGCAGCCGCCCACCAGGGCGATCTTGGCCGCCATGGCCGGCACGCGCTTGGTCAGCAGGCCGACCAGCACCACCGCCAGCAGCGGGATGAAGTAGATGGCGTTCATCTTCTGCAGGTAGCCGAACAGGCTCTCCTGGCCGGCCAGCAGCGGGGCGATGGTCATGGCGATCAGCGCCATGATCCACCCGAAGGTCTTGCTGGCGCGCACCACCTGCGCCTCGCTGGCGTCCTTGTTGAGCACGCCCTTGTAGACGCCGAGGCTGAACAGGGTGGTGGTGGAGTTCAGCGCCGAGTTGAACGACGACAGGATGGCGCCGACCATCACCGCGGCGAAGAAGCCGGTGAGGTAGGGCGGCAGCACGTTGAACACCAGGTGGCCGTAGGCCTCGTCGGCCTGGACGCCCTGATCGGCATACAGCTGGTAGGCGATGATGCCGGGCAGAACCAGGTACAGCGGGCCGAGCAGCTTGAACAGGCCGGTCAGCAGCACGCCCTTCTGACCCTCGGCCAGATTCTTGGCGGCGAAGGTGCGCTGGATGATCTGCTGGTTGGTGGTCCAGTAGAAGACGTTGATCAGGAACACGCCGGTGAACAGGGTGGCGAAGGGCACCTGCTGGTCCTCGCGGCCCATGGAGTTCAGGCGCTCGGGCTGGGATTCCTTGAGGATGTCCCAGCCGGCCAGCACGCCGTTGCCGTCGCTGACGGCCTGCAGGCCGAAGTAGACGATCACGAAGCCGCCGACCAGCAGGCCGATGCCGTTCAGGGTGTCGGACACGGCGACGGTGCGCAGGCCGCCGAACAGGGCATAGACCGCGCCGATCAGGCCCACCAGCCATACGGTCAGCCACAGCAGGGTGGTGTCGGACTCGATGCCGGTCAGGCCGTGCAGGTCGAGCATGCCCTGCAGGCCCATGGCGCCGGAGTAGAGGATGATCGGCAGCAGGATCACCGCATAGGCGAGCAGGAAGATCACATTGGCGATGCGCTGGGTGCCCTTGTCGAAGCGGATCTCCAGCAGCTGGGGCACGGTGGCGATGCCGCTGCGCAGGAAGCGCGGCAGGAAGAACAGCGCCAGCATCACCAGGGCGATGACCGCCACCACTTCCCAGGCCATCACGCTCAGGCCATCGGCGAAGGCGGCGCCATTGAGGCCGACCATCTGCTCAGTGGAGAGGTTGGTCATCAGCAGCGAGCCGGCGATCAGCGGGAAGGTCAGGCTGCGCCCGGCCAGGAACAGGCCGTTGGTGCTGGAATGGTCGTCGCGGCGGGTGATCCGCCAGGTGAGGAAGGCCACCAGTCCCGTGAAGAACAGGAAGGAGCCGAGGGTGAGGGCGTGCATATCGGAAAGATCCTTAATGTCTGGCGCACATTGGCGTTTTCGCCGCGTAGGGACCGCGTTTTTCTTGCTAACCTTACGACAGTGACGGGGGAGTCTAGGGGACTGCCTTACCCATGCCATACGCCTTTCGTCTAAGGGTTGGTAGTCCTTTTTCAGGAAGGGGGCACCACGCCCGCCGGCGTCGGTTCCACCCAGCCGAACAGCTGCGCCAGCAGTGGGGTCGCGGCGATCCCGAATCCCGCGACGGCCAGCAACCGGCCCAGCCAGCGATGCCGTGGCCGGCGGGCCAGGCTCAGCCCGCCGAGGCAGACGAGCAGGCCGACGAGATGGAAGGCATAGCCGAGCATCGAGATCAGCTGATAGGCGGTCATGGTGGCTCCGGGCGTTATCGGGCGTCGTTCGGGTATCGAGAGCGGGCTGCTATGCTGGGAGCATATCCACCCCGCCGCCACAGGGAGGCAGCGACGCCATGGTAGGCCAGACAGCAGGCGAGGTGCTCGCCTTCTGGTTCGAGGAGCTGACGCCGGCGCAGTGGTTCCGCAAGGACAGCGCCCTCGATGACGAGGTGCGCCGCCGCTTCGCCACGACCCTGGAGGCCGCCCGCCGCGGCGAGCTCGGCGACTGGCGGCAGACGGCACGCGGGCGGCTGGCCGAGATCATCGTGCTGGATCAGTTCTCGCGCCATCTTCATCGCGACGGCGCCGAGGCCTATGCCGCCGACGCCCGGGCACTGGCACTCGCCCGGGAGGCGGTCGCCGTCAGGGACGACGCAGCGCTTGCGGCGCGCGAGCGAGCCTTCCTCTATATGCCCTACATGCACAGCGAGTCGCTGGCCGTTCACGACGAGGCGCAGCGGCTGTTCGAGCAGCCCGGCCTGGAGGGCAGCCTGCGCGCCGAGCGCCGGCACCGCGACATCCTCGAGCGCTTCGGCCGCTATCCGCATCGCAATGCCGCCCTCGGGCGAGCCTCGACCGAGGAAGAGCGGGCCTTCCTGGCCCGGCCCGGATCATCGTTCTGAGCTTGCGTTATGACGCCGCCTGCCGGCAGTCTGGCAGGCACATCCCTAGGAAGTGGAAAAGGAGATATCCATGAGCATCATCGCCTGGTTGATCATCGGCGGACTGGCGGGCTGGATCGCCGGCAACATCATGCGCGGCGGCGGCTTCGGCCTGCTGGGCAATATCGGGGTGGGGGTCGTCGGCGCAGTGGTCGGCGGTGGCCTCTTCAGTCTCTTGGGCCTGCAAGCGGGGGGCTTTATCGGCTCGCTGGTCACCGCCATCGTCGGCGCGGTGGTATTGCTGTGGGTGATCGCGAAAGTGAAGAAGGCCTGACCCGAGGCGCTCAGCGCGCCGACAGGCCCGCTCAGAAACACGCCGCCCGGCCAGCTGGCCGGGCGGCGTGCGTTCGGGGCTGGCGCAGGATCAGGCGGTGGCGGTGGCCTGGCTGCCGACCAGCTCCTTCAGGCACGCCTCGATGATCGAGAAGCCTTCCTCCAGCACCTCGTCCTCGATGGTCACCGGCATCAGGAAGCGGATGGTGTTGCCCCACAGGCCGCAGGACAGCAGGATCAGCCCCTTCTCGCGGGCCTTCTTGCACAGCGCGCCGGCGAGGTCGGCGTCCGGGCTGCCGTCGGCCGCGACCAGGTCGAAGGCGGCCATGGCGCCCAGGTGGCGGCCGTTCACCACGCAGTCGAAGGCCTGCTCCCACTGGTCGAAGCGCGCGCCGAGCCTGTCGCCCAGGGCCAGGCTCCTGTCGAGGATATTCTCTTCCTCGAACACCTCCAGCACCGCCAGCACCGCGGCGCAGGACACCGGGCTGCCGGTGTAGGTGCCGCCCAGGGAGTTGCCGCCGGAGGCGTCCATCACCTTGTCGGTGCCGACCAGGGCGGAGATCGGCATGCCGTCCGCCATGCTCTTGGCCATGGTGATGATGTCCGGCTCGACGCCGCTGTGCTCGATGGCGAACAGCTTGCCGGTGCGGCCGAAGCCCGACTGCACCTCGTCGACGATCATCAGCATGCCGTGTTCGTCGCACAGCTCACGCACGGCCTTCAGGAAGCCCGGCGACGCCGCATGGAAGCCGCCTTCGCCGAGCACCGGCTCGAGCACGATGGCCGCGGTGTCCTTCGGATTGGCGTCGGTCTTCAGCGCCATCTTCAGCCCGCGCAGCGCGTCTTCGTCGCTGACGCCCTCGCTCGGCACCGGGTAGGGCGCGCGGAAGACGTTGCCCGGCATGCTGCCGAAGTCGGTGGCGTAAGGCGCGACCTTGCCGTTCATGGCCATGGTCATGAAGGTGCGGCCGTGATAGCCGCCGGTGAAGCAGATCACGTTGTCGCGGCCGGTGGCGGCGCGTGCCACCTTGACGGCGTTCTCCAGCGCCTCGGCCCCGGAGTTGGCGAGCATCACCTTGCCGTGGCCGCGCACCGGGGTCACCTGGCTGAGCTTCTCGGCCACCTTCACGTAGCCCTCGTAGGGCATCACGGTCTGGCAGGTGTGCATCACCTTGTCCAGCTGGTCCTTGACCGCCTGCACCACCTTGGGATGGCGATGGCCGATGTTGAGCACGCCGATGCCGCCGGCGAAGTCGATGATGCGGTTGCCGTCGGCGTCCCAGATCAGGGCATTCTCGGCCCGGTCGGCAAACTGGGTGGCCGGGCTGGCGGCGCCGCTGGCGACGTAGCGCTGCTTGAGCTCGTTGAGTTGTGCGTTGTTCATGGAGACGACTCCTGTTGAGAGAGCGATTGGGCCTCAGAGCCCGCCGACACAGACGTATTTTAGTTCAGTGTACTCATCCAGGCCGTGGCGCGAGCCCTCGCGTCCGAGGCCGGATTCCTTGACGCCGCCGAACGGCGCCAGCTCGGTGGAGAGCAGGCCCTCGTTGACGGCGACCATGCCGTATTCCAGCCCTTCCATGGTGCGCCAGATGCGCTGGTAGTCGCGAGCATAGAAGTAGGCGGCCAGGCCGAACTCGGTGGCGTTGGCCATGGCGATCGCTTCCTCGTCGTCGTGGAAGCGGAACACCGGCGCCAGCGGACCGAAGGTCTCCTCGGTGGCCACCTTCATGGCGGCGGTGACGTCGGCGATCAGGGTCGGCTGGAAGAAGGTGCCGCCCAGGGCGTGGGGCTCGCCGCCGCACACCAGGCGCCCGCCGTGCTCGAGGGCATCGCTGATGTGCGACTGGACCTTGTCCACCGCCGCCGCGTTGATCAGCGGACCCTGGAGGACGCCTTCCTCGAGGCCGTTGCCGACCTTGAGCTCGGCCATGCGCGCGGCCAGCTTCTCGATGAAGGCGTCGTAGACGCCGTCCTGCACCAGGAAGCGGTTGGTGCACACGCAGGTCTGGCCGGCGTTGCGGAACTTGGAGGCGATGGCGCCGTCCACGGCGGCGTCCAGGTCGGCGTCGTCGAAGACGATGAAGGGCGCGTTGCCGCCGAGCTCCATGGAGGCCTTCTTGACGGTGCCGGCGCACTGGGCCAGCAGCGTCTTGCCGACCGGCGTGGAGCCGGTGAAGGACACCTTGCGCACGCGGGGATCGGTGGTCAGCACCTCGCCGATCTCGGCCGGGCGGGCCGCGGTCACCACGTTGATCACGCCCGCCGGGAAGCCGGCGTCCTCGGCCAGCCTGGCCAGCGCCAGGGCGGTCAGCGGCGTGGCCTCGGCGGGCTTGATCACCACCGGGCAGCCGGCGGCCAGGGCCGGGGCGCACTTGCGGGTGATCATCGCCAGCGGGAAGTTCCACGGCGTGATCGCGGCCATCACGCCGATCGGCTCGCGCATCACCAGGATGCGCTTGTCGGCGCCGTGGCCCGGCAGCGTCTCGCCGGCCACGCGCTTGGCCTCCTCGGCGTAGTACTCCACGAAGCTGGCGCCGTAGGCCACCTCGCCGCGGGACTCGCCGATCGGCTTGCCCTGTTCGCGGGTCATCAGCCGTGCCAGGGTCTCCTGGTGGGCCATGATGCGCTCGTACCAGCCGCGCAGCAGGGCGGCGCGCTGCTTGGCGGTCTGGCGGCGCCAGGCCGGCCAGGCGGCGTCGGCGGCGGCCACGGCGTCGCGGGCGTCATCGGCGGTCAGGTCCGCCACCTCGGCCAGCACCTCGCCGGTGGCGGGGTCGGTCACGGGGAAGCGGCGTTCGGTCTCGCGCCACTGGCCGGCCACGTAGGCCGTGTCGATCAGCAGGTCGCCTTCGGAAAACATCGGTAATCCCTCGGGGAGTGTTATGATTGACGAGTGTGCATTATTTAAAACACCGCGCCAAGCCCCGATTCGACTTCCCCCGCGAACGCTTTCGAGCATCGGCGTTGGCGGCGCTTTCCGTTACACTATGTCGCCAAATTTCCCGCGGCGCCTAGGTGCCGATTCGAACGTTTGCTTGTGTGGCGAGGTGAGCCTTGGTCGATCCCCTGAATGCCTGGTGGGCCCAGCAGCTGGTGCTGTGTGATTGGGCCTTCGCTCCCGATCCCCTGACGCTGGAGGCCGAGGTGGCCGAGGCGCGTCTGGAGGGGCTGGGGGTCGTCGACCGCAGCGAGCTGGGCTGGCGCCTGCTGGAGGCGTTCGGCGCCGGCGGCGAGGCCGATCCGACGCGCCTGCTCGCGGCGCTGGAGCTCGCGGCCCTGGCCGGCGCCGCCGGCTGGCTCGGCGAGGATCGTGCCCGGGCCTGGGCGCGGCGTCTCGCCGAGGAGATCGGCAGCCGCTACCACGGCCTGGATGCCTGGCTGGACGCGCTGTGCCGCGCGCGCAGCGCCGTGGGCTGGGTACAGGGCGACGACGGCTTCAGCGAGGCCTGCGACGCCCTGGCCGCCCTCGAGCGTCAGGGCGAGGGCGTCACCTGGGAGATGATGCACGAGTGGCTGGCCGATTCGCGCCGCGAGCAGCCGCTGTGGCCGGACGACGAGGCCGACCGGGTATGGCGGCTGCGCGCGGCCTTCAGCCCCGTGCTCGAGGCGCGGGCCGCGCCCCTCGACTGGCAGGGCGTCGAGGCTTGGCTGACCGAGGCCTGGCAGATCCAGGGCCGCGACGAGCTGATCCGGGTGCTGCTGTGGCTGGCCTCCCAGGGCGATCGTCAGGCCTGGGACCTGGACGCCACCCGCCTGCTGTCGGCGGCCGCCGAGGAGCGCCGGGCCTGGTGGGAGGGGCTGGCGCCCCGCGACCAGTCGGCCGGTCGCGTGCTGCTGACCCTGGTCGAGAGCGGCGAGCCGCTGGAGTGGGCGGCCTGGGACTGGTTGCGCCTGGTCGATCTGGCCTGGGCCGGCCTGTGCCTCGGCTGGCTGAGCGACGAGGAGGCGCGCCACTTCGCGCTTCACGGCGCCGATCTGGCGATGCATCGCTACAGCGACTGGGTGGCGCTGGCCCGCGCCTATCAGCGCGGCCGCAGCCTGTTCGAGGCCCGCGATCTGCGCGGCGCCTTCGACGCCGACTGGGCGCTGCTGCTGCAGTCGCCGGTCAGCCCCTGGCGCACGCCGCTGGGGGAGGTCGTCGACGAGGCGCAGCTCGAGGCCTCGCGTCGGGCGATGCGCGACTGGCGACGCGATCCCGGGCACTGGGTGTTGGCGCTGGCCGCGGTGCGCGAGCCGGAGCTGGCGCTGCGCCAGGGCGTGGCGCCGACGCTGCCGGAGGCGCGCCGGCAGGACGCCCGCCGCTATCTCGCCGAGACCCTCGACCTGCACGCCGACGAGGGCCCGGAGGCGCTCTCGCGCTACTGGCTGCCGGCCCAGGCGCATCATCTCAACCAGCTGGCGGCGGACGGCGCCCACGGCGCCCTGTCGACGGCCGCCACGCCGTTCGGCCGGCCCGGCAAGCAGGACCTGGCCGACCGCGATGCCCTGGGCCAGGCCAGCCGCCACGCGGCGACCATTCACATGGCCGAGAAGTATGCGTTTCACCTGCAGATGGCCATGGACAGCGGGTTGTTCGATAGCGCTCGGCTGGCCGAGCTGACCCGGGCCCTGCACGGGTCGCTGAGCCGTTTCTACACTAGCCCGCGGCGCCTGCTGGCGGCCTGGGCGCAGTGGGAGGCGCTGCTGCCCGAGCCCGAGCAGCCGTCGCTGGTGGCCGAGATCCGCTGGCACCAGGACGATCCCGGCAGCCTGTTCCACTGGCTGGACTGGACCGGCGGCGAGTGGCAGGAGCCCGGTCCACGGCCGAGCCTGTCGCACTTCACCGCCATGGCGCTGGTGGGGCCGCTGAACAGCCCGGCCTGGAGCCTGCCTCAGCCGGAGAGCGAGCGCGAGTGCGCCTCGATCCGCGAGTGGGTCGACGGCCACTACGCCCTGCATACGGCCGGCGAGCTCACCGACTTCGTGGACTACCTGCTGGAGGCGGGCGACCGCCAGGAATACCAGATCAACTATGCGCCCTACACGCTCAACCGCAGCCGTCTGCTGTCGGAGATCGCCACCCTGGAGTCCGGCGAGTGCAGCGAGGAGGAGCGCAACCATCTGCTGCGCCTGATCCGCGTGCGGGAGGGCGAGGACGGCTGCAACGAGCTCGACATGACCGCCTGGGATCTGGCCCAGGCGGTGGATCTGGCGATCGCCGGACGCCAGCTCGGCTGGCTCACGGAGAGCGACTTCCTGGCCTTCCTGGGCCGGGCCCACGCCCTGGCCGCTCGCCACTACGGCGGCTGGGAAGAGTACGCCCGCGGCCTGCTCGCCGGCTTCTCCTTCTTCATGGGCGAGACGCCGGAGCGCGAGGCCTTCCTCGGCGGCTTCCGACAGGCGCTGGTGAGCTGGCTGTCCGCCGCGCCCCCCATGGCCGGTGCCTGGGCGAGCCTGGATTTCCCCGGCGCGCGCCCGCGTCACTGGGCGCCGATGCACGTGGACACGCTGCCCGGTGACGGCCGACAGCTGCATTAAACCCTCGCGCTGGGTATGATGCGTGACTGCCGGCGCTGGTCGGCTCGATGATCACTGGGGTTCAAGGACGGAAAGGGGGACAGGGATGCCGACCTGGAGTCGCGCTTCACTCGCAGGCATGACGCTGCTGCTGCTGACCGGCTGTGCCGGCAGCGGCGGCACGAAGGCGCCGGTGGACGACTATTTCGCCCGTGACATGCCGGGGCTGCCCGGTCAGATGTCGCCGGTCGACAATCCTGTCCTCGAGCTGCGTGGGCTGCGTCATCCGCCGCCGGCCCAGGTGCGCCAGGCGCTGCTCGACGAGCACGAACGCTGGCTCGGCACCCCCTACCGGCTCGGCGGCACCACCCGCCGCGGCATCGACTGCTCCGCCCTGGTGCAGCGCGTGTTCGCCGAGGCCTTCGGCCTGGAGCTGCCGCGCACCACCACCCAGCAGGTGCGCGAGGGCGAGTCGGTGTCGCGCGACGCCCTGCGGCCCGGCGACCTGGTGTTCTTCCAGCCGCCCGGCTACTACCACCACGTCGGCATCTACGTGGGACAGGGGCGCTTCCTCCACGCCTCGACGTCCCGCGGCGTCAAGATCTCCTCTCTCGACAACCGCTACTGGCGCCACTACTACTGGCAGGCGCGCCGCCCGCTGGACGACGTGCATCTGGCCCAGCGCCTCGACGATATCCAGTACGATCGCGGCGAGGGCTGAGTCTGTCTTCCTGGCCGCTTGGAAGTGATGGGCGCCGAGGACAAGGTGTAGCGAGGATTTTTTGCCATGGGTGAGGCGTCTTCGCCGAACGGGCTGGCCATGGATGGCCAGCACCGGCTCTGCAAGCGGAGCAGGATGCGATAGCGAAGCAGAGCAAAAGTAGCTCCCAGGGATGGGTTCACAGCGCCCTCGCGAAGGCTTGTCGTCGGTAAAGCCCATCGGCTGGGGCATGTTGGCGAGCCTCGTCCCGTGGTCTTGATTCAGCGGTTCTCCAGCGCGAATTCCACGAATGCCTGTTCCGCCCGGGACAGGTAGGCGCCTTCCTTCCAGGCCAGCGACAGCGCCAGCCAGGCCGGCGGGTCGAAGGGCACCGCCGCCAGCTCCGCTTCCTCGACCACGCGCCTGAGAAAGGTGGTGATGCCGTAGCCCTGGCGCACGATGGCCTTGGTCAGCGGAATCAGGTTCGACTCGAAGGCCACATTGGCGCTGGCGCCGGTGTCCCGCGCCAGGGCGTCGATGAACTCGCGATGGAAGTAGCCGTCCTGGAACAGCACCAGCGGTTCGGCGAAGAAGGCCTCGGGCGTGACGTGATCCCGTCCGGCGAAGGGATGCTCCCGGGGCACGCACACCACCATCTCCTCCCGCGCCAGCGGTCGTCGCGTCAGATGGCGGCTCTCGCCGTCGTCGATCACCACGCCCAGGTCCAGCTCGCCCGCGGCGATCATGCGCTGCAGGCGGCGCGCGCCGGCCTCCACCACCGTCAGCCGGATGCCCGGATGGCGTTCCTTGAAGCCCATCAGCAGCGGCGGGAAATAGTAGGAGCCCAGCATCGAGGGAATGCCGATGCGTAGTTCGCCCTTCACCAGCCCGTGCAGCTCGCGCATGGCCAGTTCGGCCGCCTCGGCCCGGGCCAGCAGGTCGCGGGCGTGCTCGACCAGCGCCTCGCCCTCGGCGGTCAGGCCGATACGCCGCTCGTGACGGTGGAAGAGGGTGAGCTCGAGGCGATGCTCCAGGTTGGCGACGGTCTGGCTGACCGCGGACTGGGCCAGGTGCAGCGAACGGGCGGCGGCGCTGAAGCCGCCCTGGTCCACCACCGCCAGGAAGACACCGAGGCTGCGCAGGTCGAAGGGCAAGGCCATAAGACAATCCGATGAGTTCGATCATTAACTTCTGCTTGGCTTATCATTGTGCGCCTTCGATCATGGTCGGCCAACCCGGAGGCCCTCATGATCGACGCTCACAGTCGCGCCTGGTGGCGCGCGACCCTGGCCCTGAGCCTGGGATCCTTCCTCGTGTTCCTGAATCTCTACGCGGTGCAGCCGTTGCTGCCCGAGCTTCATCGGGTGCACGGCGTCTCGACCCTGGTCGCCAACCTGGCCATGTCGTTGGCGACGCTGTCGCTGGCCGCGGCCTTGCTGGTCTTCGGCCCGTTGTCCGATGCCATCGGCCGCGGCGGCATCATGCGCCTGACCCTGCTCGCGGCCGGTGGGCTGTCGCTGGTCCAGGGGCTGGCGCCGAACTTCGAGGTGCTGTTGAGCCTGCGTGTGCTGCAGGGTTTCGTGCTGGGGGGATTGCCGGCGGTGGCCATCGCCTGGATGGGCGATGAGTTCGAGCGCTCGGCCATGCTGCCGGCGGTGGGGCTCTACATCGCCGCCAACTCGCTGGGCGGCATCGCCGGTCGCGTGATCGGCGGCTGGGTCGCGGAAGTGGCCGGGATCCCGGCAAGCTTTCTCACGGTCGGCAGCCTGACGCTGGTCGGGGTGGCGCTGTTCTGGCGGTTGCTGCCCGCGGCCCGTGGCTTCGCGCCGCGACGCTTCCGGTTGAGCGAGGCGCTCGGCGATCTGGCCGGCCATCTGCGCCAGCCCGACCTGCGCGGGGCCTATCTGCTGGGCGGGCTCAATTTCCTGGTGTTCATCAACCTCTACAGCTACCTGACCTTTCGGTTGTCGGCCGCGCCCTTCTCGCTGGATGCGCGCTGGCTGGGGCTCTTGTTCCTGACCTATCTGGGCGGAACCCTGGGGTCCTCGCTGTCCGGGCGTCTGGCAAGGCGGGCCGCGCCGCCGACCTGCATGGCACTGGGAACGCTGCTGCTGGCGGCGGGCATGGCGATGACGCTGGCCCCCTCCCTGGCGGTCATTCTGGTGGGGCTTACCCTCGCGGCCTTCGGTTTCTTCCTGGCTCACTCCATGGCCTCGGGCTGGGTGGGTCGACGGGCCCGAGGCGCGCGCGGCAGCGCCTCGGCCCTCTACCTGGTCTTCTACTACCTGGGGGCGAGCCTCGGTGGCCTGTGGCTCGAGCCGTTCTGGCGCGCGGGGGCATGGCCGGGCGTCCTGGTGGGCGGCGGCCTGGTGCTGGTGGTGACCCTGACGCTGGCCTGGCGGCTGCGACGCTGGGCAGCCGCCGAGCCGTCGACTCAGGGCATGGCGGAGGCTTCGGCCTCGTCGCCCCAGACCTCCGCGAGGCGGTCGGAACGTCCGCAGGCCGACTTGTAGAAGTTGTAGCGCACCGGGTTCTTCTCGTAGTAGTCCTGATGGTAGTCCTCGGCCGGGTAGAAGGCCTCGAAGTCGAGAATCTCGGCGCCGATCTCGCGATCGAAGCGCTCGGCCACGGCGTCGCGGCTGGCCTCGGCCATGGCGCGCTGCTCGGCGTCCATCGGGAAGAGGGCGCTCTGATAGGGGCGGCCCTGGTCGCAGAACTGGCGGTCCACGGCGAAGGGGTCGATATTGCGCCAGAACACGTGCAACAGGGCGCGATAGTCGACCACATCGGGATCGTATTCGACCTTCACCACCTCGATATGGCCGGTGTCGCCGGCGGAGACCTGCTCGTAGCTGGGGGATTCGATCTCCCCGCCGGAATAGCCCGATATCGTCGCCACCACCCCGTCGACCTTGTCGTAGGCCTGCTCCACGCACCAGAAGCAACCGCCGCCGAATATCGCGCTTTGCGTGTCGGCGGCGTCGCCGTCGGCACTCCAGGCGGGGGCCGAAAGGCCGGAGGCGAGGAGCAGCAAGGGCAGGGCGGCAGGGCGAAGGAGCGTGTTGACTGTCATCATGAAAGACCTCGTTAAGGGCAGCGTGTAGGGTAGTCGGCCTTGGCCGTCCGTCCTTACACGATGTTGTGGAACCGGATGTAAGGAGAGCGGGGTGGCGTCGACTCAAGACGCGATACCCCACCATGGAACAGGGAGACCCACTTGACCAAGCGACGCCTGATACTTCTGTGCCTCATTGCCCTCGTCTTCGCCGGCTTCTTTCTTTCTGGTGCCGATCAGGCACTGACACTCGACAACCTCAAGGCCGAGCAGGTTCGCTTCCAGGCCTGGCTGGCCGAGGACCCGTTGACGGTGGCCGGTGGCTTCTTCCTGATCTACGTGGCCATGGCGGCGCTGTCGTTGCCCGGCGCCGTGCTGTTGACGCTGCTCGGCGGCGCGCTGTTCGGTTTCGGCTGGGGGCTGGTGCTGATCTCGTTCGCCAGCAGCCTGGGCGCGACCCTGGCCGCCTTGATCGCCCGCACCCTGGCCCGCGAGCCGCTTGAGCGGCGGTTCGCTGCCCAGCTTTCGCGCATCAACGCGGGGATCGAGCGCGAGGGGGCCTTCTATCTCTTCACCCTGCGGCTGATCCCGCTCTTTCCCTTCTTCGTGATCAACCTGGTGTTGGGCCTGAGCCGCATGCGGCTCACCACCTTCTACTGGGTCAGCCAGCTGGGCATGCTGCCCGGCACCGCGGTCTACGTGAATGCGGGCCGGGAGCTCGGCCAGCTGGAGTCGCTGGGTGGCATCCTCTCGCCGGGCCTGATCGGCTCCTTCGTGCTGATCGGCCTCTTCCCCTGGCTGGCCCGGGGCCTGGTGGCCATCGGCAAGCGGCGCCAGCTGACGCGTCGCTTCGCGCGTCCGGCCCGCTTCGATCAGGACATCGTGGTGATCGGGGGCGGCTCGGCGGGGCTGGTCGCGAGCTACATCGCCTCGGCGGTGAAGGCGAAGGTGGCGCTGGTCGAGCGTCACCGGCTGGGCGGCGACTGCCTCAACACCGGCTGTGTCCCCTCCAAGGCGCTGATTCGCGCCGCCCGTCTCGCCCGCGAGATCCGCGAGGCGCCGGGCTACGGCGTCACCGCCGGCGAGCCCGAGGTGGACTTCCGCGCGGTGATGGATCATGTCCACCGGGCCATCCGCGAGGTGGAGCCCCACGACAGTCGCGAGCGCTACGAGGGGCTCGGGGTGGAGGTGATCGCCGGCGACGCCGTCCTCGACGACCCCTGGCGGGTGCGGATCCGCGAGGGCGAGACGGAGCGGGTCATCACCACGCGCCATGTGATCATCGCCAGCGGGGCTCGTCCCCGGGTGCCGCCGCTGCCGGGGCTCGAGGCCATCGAGGTGCTGACCTCGGACAACCTCTGGCGGCTCGAGGCGCTCCCCGAGCGGCTGGTGGTGCTGGGCGGCGGACCGATCGGCTGCGAACTGGGCCAGAGCTTCGCCCGGCTGGGCAGTCGAGTGTCGCTCGTCGAGATGGGCGAGCAGCTATTGCCTCGGGAGGATCGCGACGTGGCCGATGAGGTCGAGGCGCGCCTCGCCGAGGAGGGCGTCGCGGTGCGCCTCGCCACCCGGGCGCGGCGGGTGTTGCCCGACGATCACGGCGGGCACCTGCTGGAGGTCGAGTACCAGGACGACCACGGCGAGGCGCGCCTCGAGCGGCTGCCCTTCAGCCACCTGCTGGTGGCGGTGGGACGCCAGGCCAACGTCGAGGGGCTGGGCCTCGAGGCGCTGGGGGTCGAGACGCGTGCCAACGGCACCCTGGCCGTGGATGAGGCACTGCAGAGCGTGCTGCCCAATGTCTGGGCCTGTGGCGACGTCGCCGGTCCCTATCAGCTGACCCACGCCAGCGCCCACCAGGCCTGGCACGCCACGGTCAATGCGCTGTTCGGCGAGTTCAAGCGCTTCCGCGTGAGCTACCGGGCCCTGCCGGCGGTGACCTTCACCGACCCGGAAGTGGCGAGGGTCGGCCTCAACGAGCGCGAGGCCGAGCAGCAGGGCGTGGCGGTCGAGGTGACCCACTACCCGCTGAGCGAGCTGGACCGGGCCATCGCCGAGGGCCAGACCCGCGGCTTCGTCAAGGTGCTGACCGTCCCCGGTCGCGACCGCCTGCTGGGCGCGACCATCGTCGGTCCGGGGGCGGGGGAGATGCTGGCCGAGTTCACCCTGGCCATGACCCATGGCATCGGCCTCAACAAGCTGCTGGGCACCATCCATCCCTACCCGACCCACAGCGAGGCGGTGAAGGCCACGGCGGGCGTATGGAAGAACGCCCACAAGCCGGAGCGCGTGCTGGGCTGGCTTCAGCGCTACTTCGCCTGGCGACGCGGCAAGGGGCAGGCGTCGAACGCCCCGGGCAGGGCGGGTCGCGATGCGACGGGAAGCGAGCCGTCGGGCAAGCACGGTGCGAATGAGAAAAGGGAGGCCTGATGCTCGATCGCTGGACCATGCCGCTGACCCAGCGGCCGCTGAGATGGCTGGCCCGGGGGCTGGCGACGGCCGGCGTGCGGCCGGACCAGGTGACCGTCGCGGCCTTCGCGGTCGGGATGCTGGCGCTACCGCTGCTGGCCATGGAGGCCTACGGCGCGGCGCTCGTGGCGATTCTGCTCAACCGGCTGGGCGACGGCCTGGACGGTACCCTGGCGCGACTGACCGATCATGACAGCGATGCCGGGGGCTTTCTCGACATCGGCCTGGACTTCGTCTTCTATGCGGCGGTGGTGCTGGGCTTCGCCCTGGCCGATCCGGGGGCCAACGCCCTGGCCGCGAGCCTGTTGCTGTTCGCCTTCATCGGCACCGGCACCTCCTTCCTGGCCTTCGCCATCATGGCCGCCCGCCACGCGCTGGACCGGCCGCGCTTTCCGCGCAAGGCCTTCTACTATCTGAACGGCCTCACCGAGGGCACCGAGACGGTGCTGGCGCTGGTGAGCTTCTGCCTGTGGCCGGCGCACTTTCCGCTGCTGGCCGGTCTCTTCGCGGTGGCTTGCCTGATCACCACCGCGACCCGGCTGGCAGGCGGCTACCTGACCCTCAAGGCGATGCCGGCCTCGGAGTGAGACGGGGCGGCTGACCGCCCGACAGGTATCGGGCGGGCATGAAAAAGGGGCAGCCCATGGGCTGCCCCTCTTTCGTTCCGGCTGGCGGCGAGCTTAGTGCTCGTGGCCACCTTCGCCGTGGACGTGGCCGTGCTCGACCTCTTCCTGGCTGGCCTCGCGGACTTCGGCGATCTCGACGTCGAAGTTCAGGGTCTGGCCGGCCAGCGGGTGGTTGCCGTCGACGGTGACGGTGTCGCCTTCGACCTGGGTCACGGTGACCATCAGCGGGCCGCCCTGGGTCTGCGCCTGGAACTGCATGCCCGGCTCGATGCTCTCGACGCCCTGGAAGGCGTCGCGCGGGACTTCTTGCACCAGCTGCGGCTGGACTTCGCCGTAGCCTTCTTCAGGCGCGACCTTGGCCTGGAGCTTGTCGCCAGCCGCACGGCCTTCCATTTCCTTCTCGAGGCCCGGGATGATGTTGCCGGCGCCGTGGAGGTAGGTCAGCGGCTCACGGCCTTCCGAGCTGTCCAGCACTTCCCCTGCGTCATTGGTCAGGGTGTAGTGGAAGGCCACAACGGCGTTCTGTGCGATTTGCATGATGAACCTATCGATGAGTGCGTGTGCGCGCATGGTAACGTGGCTTCCCGGGGACTGTCAGTGGCGCAAGGAGATTTTTCAGCTTGCCCGGGACGATCCTGAGCGCGATTCACGCCATGTCCCGTGGTTGCGTGCTTCCGAAGGCAGGGATACCCTTTGCTGCGACATCTTTTCCCCTTGTCCTTCGTTCCCTGTTGGAGACCCTCCATGACCGTGACCGTCATCTGGCTGATCGCCTTTGCCGTGATCCTCTTCCTGTGCCTGAGCCGCTGGGAGGCCTCTGTCAGCGCGGGGCTCGACAAGCTGATTCCCGCCGTGCTGCGCAGCGACGACGACCGCTGGGTCTGGAGCCCGGCCATCGCCGTGCTGGGCGCCACCGCCATCGTGCGGCCGGTGGACCTGCTGCTGACGCTGATCATCATCGCGGTGATCGCGCTGGTGGGCGGCAAGCTGGCGTGCTGGGCGATGCGCAAGGCCAACTTCCACTGAGGAAGGCATCGCCTGCGATCGACAAGGCCCGCGGCGTCTGCCGCGGGCCTTTTGCGTCGGGCGTGGTGGAACCGCAGCGGCTCAGTAGGGCGCCACGCTGACGCGGCTGCCGGTGCCGATCAGGCGCACCTGCTGACCGACCTGGAACGGCTGGTCGGCCTTCTGCACCACCACCACGGTCTGGCCGGTCTGCTTGCGGATCTCGAGCTCCCAGGCATCCGTGCGGTTGGCGCTGTCCTCGATCTTCTTGCCGGCCACGCTGCCGCCGATGGCACCGGCCGCGGTGGCCAGGGTCCGGCCCGAGCCGCCGCCGATCTGATTGCCCAGCAGGCCGCCGATGACGGCGCCGCCGATGCCGCCGAGGGCGCCGCTGTTCTGATCGTCGGCCTGGATCTGCACCCGCCGCATGGCGGTGATGGTGCCCACGCTCACGTTCTGCGCGACCTGAGCCTGATTGCCGGTGTAGACGTTGCCCGAGTAGGGCGAGGTGTTGGCGCAGCCCGCCAGGGTCAGGGCGCCGAGGGCGACGAGGGGAAGAAAACGCTTCATGGGTGACCTCCTTGCGAGTCGGTGAGCGACGCCGGGGGCGTCTCGCCGTATGGCTTCCGTGGGCATGGCGCGGCGGGCGCGCTCGCCTTTGCCCGATAGCCTGCCTGTGGATGGAAGCTTTGACCAGTGAAAGGCGAAGAGGTGCAGCGGCGAAGGGCATCGCGTCATGCGACGCCGTCGGGCATGAAAAAGCCCACCCCGCCGGGCGGGATGGGCAATGGCTAGTCAAGCCGGGTATCGGTGAGGCGAGTCATTTCGCTCCAGGCGGCTTCCTTTCCGCCTCACTCCTCCTCGAGCCGTGTCGCGTCGCCGGTCAGTACCTCGTCCCAGGCATCGTCGAGGGAGTAGCCCGCGCGGCTGTCGACGGTGTCGATCACCTCGACGGCGTGCTGCAGGGATTCCCGGTTGCCTTTCAGGGCCAGCACCAGCTTGGCGAGTTCCTGCTTGCTGAACGTGCTGGCAATGAGGTCGGCTTGGTGGCTCAGTTCGATGCAGTTCATGTGTAACACCTCGTGCGGTGGCCATCGTCGATGGCGTGATGGGCGTTTGCTACTCATGCCGGGCCGGGTAAGCGCCCGGTGCTGCAGTCGCGAAGTGGTCACAAGCTTGGAAAGACCATCGCCTACGGCGCCTGGATCATCGTGAAAGCGCCTTTATTGTAGCTTTCAGAGCAGGTCGCCGGTCGGGGTAGCGACGCGTTGTCCTGCGCTGTGAGTTGACTATGGTGCAGCACGGCAGAATCGACCATGCCTCCTTGGCCGCAGCCGGCGTTGTAACCCGACTACATCGTGTAAGGATCGTCGCGGTTGTTGTCGGCATCCTTCAGAAGCGCGATTCGCGGGTCGCGGAACGAGAGCCAGGCGGCGAGGGACGCAGGGCAGAAGACGGCGCCAGAGGCGCGTGCGTCGGGCGGGCCGGCAGCAAAAAGGGGAGGCCGAAGCCTCCCCGAGGGTCCTGTCGCCGTGTCGTCGCGGCGCTCGATCAGCCGAACTGGTTCATGGTGTTGTCCTTGCCGCCGGCCTTGAGCGCCGCCTCGCCGTGGAAGAACTCCTTGTGGTCGTCGCCGATGTTGGAGCCGGCCATGTCCTGGTGCTTGACGGTGGCGATGCCCTCGCGGATCTCGCGGCGCTGTACGCCCGCCACGTAGGCCAGCATGCCTTCGTCGCCGAAGTAGCCCTTGGCCAGGTTGTCGGTGGACAGGGCCGCGGTGTGGTAGGTCGGCAGGGTGATCAGGTGATGGAAGATGCCGGCCTCGCGGGCGGCGTCGCGCTGGAAGTTCTGCGTCCACTCGTCGGCCTGGCGGCCCAGCTCGGTGGCGTCGTACTCGGCGTTCATCAGATCGGCGCGGTCGTAGGCGCTGACGTCGCGGCCCTCGGCCTCCCAGGCGTCGAACACCTGCTGGCGGAAGTTCAGCGTCCAGTTGAAGGACGGCGAGTTGTTGTAGACCAGCTTGGCGTCCGGGCAGACCTCGCGCACGCGGTCCACCATGCCCTTAATCTGGCCGACGTGGGGCTTCTCGGTCTCGATCCACAAGAGGTCGGCGCCGTTCTGCAGGCTGGTGATGCAGTCCAGCACCACCCGGTCCTCGCCGGTGTTAGGCTTGAACTGGTAGAGGCCCGAGGCCAGGCGCTTGACCTTGACCAGCTTGCCGTCCTGCTTGATCACCACGTCGCCGTTGGCGATGTCGTCCGCGGAGGCGATCTCGTCGCCGTCGAGGAAGGCGTTGTACTGGTCGCCCAGATCGCCCGGCGCGTGGCTGACGGCGATCTTCTGGGTCAGGCCGGCGCCCAGGGAGTCGGTGCGGGCGACGATCACGCCGTCTTCCACGCCGAGCTCCAGGAAGGCGTAGCGCACGGCGTTGAGCTTGGCGATGAAGTCCTCGTGCGGGACGGTGACCTTGCCGGCCTGGTGGCCGCACTGCTTCTCGTCGGAGACCTGGTTCTCGATCTGCAGGCAGCAGGCCCCGGCCTCGATCATCTTCTTGGCCAGCAGGTAGGTGGCCTCGGCGTTGCCGAAGCCGGCGTCGATGTCGGCGATGATCGGCACCACGTGGGTCTCGAAGTTGTCGATCTTGCCCTCGAGCTCGGCGGCCCGGGCGCTGTCGCCGGCCTCGCGGGCCGCTTCCAGGTCGCGGAACAGGTGGTTGAGCTCCCAGCTGTCGGCCTGGCGCAGGAAGGTGTAGAGCTCCTCGATCAGCGCCGGCACGCTGGTCTTCTCGTGCATCGACTGGTCGGGCAGCGGGCCGAACTCGGAGCGCAGGGCGGCGATCATCCAGCCCGACAGGTACAGGTAGCGGCCCTTGGTGTGGCCGAAGTGCTTCTTGATGGAGATCATCTTCTGCTGGCCGATGAAGCCGTGCCAGCAGCCCAGCGACTGGGTGTACTTCGCGGTGTCGCCGTCGTAGGCCGCCATGTCCTCGCGCATGATCCGGGCGTTGTAGCGGGCGATGTCCAGGCCGGTCTGGAAGCGGTTCTGGACGCGCAGCCGGGCGGCATGCTCGGGGGTGATGTTGTCCCACTTGCCACGCTGGCCTTCGCGCAGCTGGGTCAGGGTCTTGAGTTGATCTTGAAACGTTGCCATGGAGCCATCCTCTCTGCCTTCAGGGGGAAGGTCGCCCGGTCTCGTCTCGGCGTCACCGCCGTTTCTTCTCGACGAAGCCTCATGCTGCGACCGCGAAGCGCTTTCAGGTTCGTCCGCTTTCCCGAGTCTGTCTCTAGGGTGTTGGTCGAACCTCGTCGAGAGAGGAAGGTGCCCGGCGACGACATGGCACAGGGGTCGATGCCGGGCGTCCCTCGCTCGCCTTGGATATCACTATGGGCCGGCATGACGCGGCTCAACAATTGATCCTTGGGGGCAGCGAGGGTTGTAGTCCGACTACAGGACGGGGGCGGGAATCGCCATTCCTGTAGTCGGGTTTCCCGATGGGATCGGAAAACGGCAGGGAGAAAACGCTCAGGCGTCGAGGCGAAGCGCCATGTTGCGGTGCGGAATACCGGCCTCCATGAAGGTCTCGCCGAAGGCCTCGAAGCCGAGTCGCTCGTAGAACGCCAGGGCATGGGTCTGGGCGGCGAGCTCGGCGGCGGGCAGGCCGCGCTGGCGGGCGGCGGCGATCGCCGCTTCCATCAGCGCCTGCCCGATGCCGAGGCCGCGCGCCTCGGCGAGCACGGCGACGCGGCCGATATGGCCGTCGGGCAGCAGCCGGGCGGTGCCCAGGGCGCGGCCGTCGGCCAGGGCCAGGAAGTGCAGGCACTCGGGATCGCGGCCGTCCCATTCCTCGTCCCTGGGCACGTCCTGCTCCTCGATGAAGACGACGCGGCGGATCTCGCCGGCCGCCTCGCCGAGGGTCTGCCAGTCGCCCTCGCGGATCTCGACGCTGGTGCTCATGCGCTCACTCCTCCGTGTTCATTCTTGTTCGTCGCTCCACCAGGCCAGGCTGCCGGCGTCGAGCAGGTGGGTCAGCACGTGCGGGGCGTCGTCGAAGGCCAGCAGCTCGGCGTCGACCGGCTCGCCGCCCGCCAGGGCGCGGGCCAGGGCGATCGAGCACTCGACGCCGTCGCCGTCGGCGAACAGGGTAGCGCGTGCGTCGTCCAGCGCGCGCCAGGCGAAGCGCGAGCCGGGCGGGCGTTCCAGCGTCTCGCCTTCCTGTAGTGCGGCGACAAGGTCGTCCGGGTCGGTGGGCGTCTCGCTGGCCACCAGCTGGTCGACGTACTTGGGCTGGGTCATCACGCGGCCGAACCACTGGGCCAGCTGGGCCGGGTCGTCCAGGGTCTCGAGGATCAGCGCGCGCATGCGCTCGAGGGCGGCATCGTCGAGCTCGGCCGGGTCGGCGGGCGGCGTCATGCCGGCGTCGGCGTAGCGCAGCGAGGGCGGCAGCTGCTCGCCGATGTAGTCGGCGTAGGAGGTCACGGCCTCGTCGGCGGAGGGGGCGCGGAAGCCCACCGAGAAGGTCATGCAGTCGCTGGACTGGCTGACGCCGTGATGGGCCCAGCCCGGCGGCAGGTAGAGCATGTCGCCCGGTTCCAGCACCCAGTCGGCGTCGGGCTCGACCTCGAAGGTCTCGAGGATGCGCAGGTCGATGCCCTTGAGGATCGGGGCGTCGTCGTCGACCCTGCCGCCGAGCTGCCAGCGGCGCTGGCCGCTGCCCTGGAGCAGGAAGACGTCGTACTGGTCGACGTGGGGGCCGACGCTGCCGCCCGGCGGGGCGTAGCTGACCATGATGTCGTCGAGGCGCCAGCCGGGCAGGAAGTCGAAGGTCTCGAGCAGCTCGGCGACCTCGGGCACGTAGTGGTCCACGGCCTGGACCAGCAGGGTCCAGTCCCGCTCCGGCAGGCGGGCGAAGGTGGCATCACTGAAGGGGCCGTGGCTGACCTGCCAGGGGCCGTCGGGGCCTTGCTCCTCGACCAGGCGCGCCTCGATGTTGTCCTCGCAGGCCAGGCCGGCGAGCTCGTCGGGCTCGAGCGGGCTCTGGAAGTCGGGGATGGCGCCGCGGATCAGCAGCGGCCGGCGCTGCCAGTGGTCGCGCAGGAAGTCGGCGGCGGTGCGGCCGCCGAGCAGGGTGAGGGGTTCGTCTCGGGACTGTCGTGACATTGGCTCGCGCTCGCGAAGGGGTGAAACGGCGACAGGCGCCGAGTGGCGCCTGTCGGGATACTAGCATGTGGTGGCCGGCTGACGAGGGGCGCCGGGGGCAAGCCGTAGAGAAGCTCCTACGCCATGGATGGCGTCGGGAGCCTACAAGGACGTATTCACGGCGTCTTCTCGCAGACTTGTCCCCGGGGTAGCCCCGGGCCCGCCTCCATCATGGCCGGCCCAATGCATGGCCTGGCTTACAGATTGCGCGCCTGGGCCTCGGCGTTGCCGATGTAGTTGGCCGGGGTCAGCTGCTTGAGCTCGCCCTTCACCTCGGCCGGCAGCTCCAGGGTGTCGATGAAGGCGGCGAAGCCGGCCTGGTCGATGCGCTTGCCGCGGGTCAGCTCCTTGAGCTTCTCGTAGGGCTTCTCGATGCCGTAGCGACGCATCACGGTCTGGATCGGCTCGGCCAGCACTTCCCAGCTGTTGTCGAGGTCCTCGGCCAGGCGGGCCGGGTTGGCCTCGAGCTTGCCGATGCCCTTCAGCGAGGCCTGGTAGGCCACCAGCGCGTAGGCCATGCCGACGCCCAGGTTGCGCAGCACGGTGGAGTCGGTCAGGTCGCGCTGCCAGCGGGAGATCGGCAGCTTCTCGGCCAGGTGACCCAGCACGGCGTTGGAGAGCCCCAGGTTGCCCTCGGAGTTCTCGAAGTCGATCGGGTTGACCTTGTGCGGCATGGTCGAGGAGCCGATCTCGCCGGCCACGGTCTTCTGCTTGAAGTAGCCCAGCGAGATGTAGCCCCAGACGTCGCGGTCGAAGTCGATCAGCACGGTGTTGAAGCGGCACACGGCGTCGAACAGCTCGGCGATGTAGTCGTGCGGCTCGATCTGGGTGGTGTAGGGGTTGAAGGTCAGGCCCAGGCCCTCGACGAAGGTGCGGGCGTTGGCTTCCCAGTCGACCTCCGGGTAGGTCGCCAGGTGGGCGTTGTAGTTGCCCACGGCGCCGTTGATCTTGCCGAACAGCTCCACGCTCTCGATCTGCTTGAGCTGGCGACGCAGCCGGTAGGCGACGTTGGCCATCTCCTTGCCGAGGGTGGTGGGGCTGGCGGTTTGGCCGTGGGTGCGCGACAGCATCGGCTGGGCGGCGTGTTCCTCGGCCAGGCGGGCCACCTCGTCGGCCACCTGGTGCATCACCGGCAGCAGCGCATCCAGGCCGCCGCGCAGCATCAGCGCGTGGGACAGGTTGTTGATGTCCTCGCTGGTGCAGGCGAAGTGCACGAACTCGGTGATGGCGTGCAGCTCGGGCTGGTCGGCGATGCGCTCCTTGATGAAGTACTCGACCGCCTTGACGTCATGGTTGGTGGTGCGCTCGATGTCCTTGATGCGCTCGGCGTCTTCCACGGAGAAGTCGCGGACCATGGCGTCCAGCGCCGCGGTGGCCCCGGCGGAGAGCGGCGGCACCTCGGTGATCTGCGGCTGCTCGGCCAGGCGCTGCAGCCAGCGGGCCTCGACGATGACGCGGGCACGGATCAGGCCGAACTCGCTGAAGTGCTCGCGCAGGGCCTCGGCCTTGCTGCCGTAGCGGCCGTCGACGGGAGAGAGGGCGGTGAGGGCGGTCAGGGGGAGTGACTTGGGCTGCATGGTCGCATTCCGGGTGGCGTGGTGGAGAAATCAGTGAGGGAAATCAGTTCAGCTCGTCCAGGGCCTTCTTGAGGGCGCCGCGCTGGAACATCAGCTTCCAGCGGCGGCCGCCCTGCTGGTGCCACAGCAGCGCGAAGCGGATGCCGGTCAGCAGGCAGGCGCGCACGCGCTCGGGCATCATGCGGCTCTGCAGCAGCGAGGGATCGCCCTGGACGACGATCCGGCTCTTGAAGGTGGAGATGGTGTCCTGGTAGGCCTCGCCGAGGCTGGCGACCACGTTCTCGTGGGTCTCGCCGAAGTGCTCGGCCTGGCCCTGGATGCGGGTCAGCCGGGTGCCCAGGTTGTCCATCATGTCGGCGTCGTTTCTCAGCTTGCTCATCAGCATCAGCAGCGAGAAACCATAGCGCATCACCACCGGGTTGGCCTGGCGGCGGCCCAGCATGCCCTCCAGGGTCTCGATGCCCTGGCGCAGGTTGTTGGGATGGCCGCCGTAGATGGCCTCGAAGCTGGCCGGGTCGGTGTCCAGGGTGGCGTGGATCAGGGTCTCCCAGGCGCGCTGGTCGACCTGGCCGGTGCGGGCCAGCTGGTCGACCTGGCTGGCGGCCTGGAAGACCCCGGCCAGTGCCAGGGCCTGGCGGGCGACGGGCGAGTCGGGGGCGCGGTGAATGGGCGTGGTGCCGTTCATCGCGCGCGCTCCTCGGCGTTCCAGATGGCCTTGATCACGCCGCCGCCCAGGCAGATCTCGCCGTCGTAGAGCACCAGCGACTGGCCGGGGGTCACGGCGCGTTGGGGCTCGTCGAAGCGCACCCGCACGCCGCCGTCCTCGGTGGTCTCGAAGCGGCAGGCCACGTCTTCCTGGCGGTAGCGGGTCTTGGCGGTGAGGCGGCCCTCGGCGGCCGGCGGCTCGCCGGCGACCCAGTCCATCGGCTCGGTGGCCAGGCTGTCGGTGTAGAGCAGCGGGTGATGCTTGCCCTGCACGGCCACCAGCACGTTGCGCTCGAGGTCCTTGTCGGCCACGAACCAGGGCGCGTCGGAGTAGTTGGCGAGCCCGCCGATGCCGAGCCCCTGGCGCTGGCCGAGGGTGTAGTACATCAGGCCCATGTGCTCGCCGATGACGTCGCCGTCCGGGGTCTCGATGGTGCCGGGCTGGGCGGGCAGGTACTGCTGCAGGAAGTCGCGGAAGCGGCGCTCGCCGATGAAGCAGATGCCGGTGGAGTCCTTCTTGCGCGCGGTCACCAGGTCATGGCGCTCGGCCAGGGCGCGGACCTCGGGCTTCTCCAGCTCGCCGACCGGGAACAGGGTGCGGGCGATGGCCGCCTCGGGCACGGCGTGCAGGAAGTAGCTCTGGTCCTTGTTGGCGTCGAGCCCCTTGAGCAGCCGCGGGCGCTCGACCCCGTCGAGCTCGCCGCGGGCGTGGCCGCCACGCACGTAGTGGCCGGTGGCGATGCGCTCGGCGCCGAGCATCTCGGCGTACTCGAGGAACACCTTGAACTTGATCTCGCGGTTGCAGAGGATGTCCGGATTCGGCGTGCGCCCGGCCTGGTATTCGGCCAGGAAGTGCTCGAAGACGTTGTCCCAGTACTCGGCGGCGAAGTTGGCGGTGTGCAGCGTGATGCCGAGCTTGGCGCATACGGCCTCGGCGTCCGCCAGGTCTTCCTTGGCGGTGCAGTATTCGGTGCCGTCGTCCTCGTCCCAGTTCTTCATGAACAGGCCCTCGACCTCATAGCCCTGCTCGAGCAGGAGCAGGGCGGAGACGGAGGAATCGACGCCGCCGGACATGCCGACGATCACCTTGCCTTGGGTGGCTGTCATGACGCTCTCGGATTGGGGTGGTCGCAAATGGGCGGGATTATACACGACACCGATGGCGCGCTTCGAGCGCCATCGGTGTCGTCTCGGGGCGGCTTGCGCGGCTATCGTTCGTGGATCACGTCCATGGGATAGAAGCGCCCGGCCAGGGCGTCGCGCACGCGGCGCAGCACCAGCGGGCTGCGCAGCCGGCCCAGGCGCTCCAGCGCCTCCAGCTCCTCCAGCGTCACCCAGTGGGTGGCGAGTATCGCCGGGTCCAGCTCGTTGCCCAGCCGGGCCAGCGCCATGCCGTAGAAGCCGTGGCTGTGGAAGGTGGTGCCGTCCGGCGCCCGGTAGACGTAGATGCCCAGATAGTCGCTGAGACCGACCTGCCAGGCGGTTTCCTCGCGCAGCTCGCGCAGGGCGGCGTCCTGGATGCGCTCGTCCGGTTCCAGGTGCCCGGCGGGCTGGTTGAAGACGGTGTGCGGCCCGCCCCGGTCCTCCTCGACGATCAGGAAGCGTCCGGCGCGTTCGACCACGGTGGCCACGGTGACGAGGGGGTGCCAGCGACTCATCGGCGCGTCCTCCCGCCGGGGCGTGGCTTGCCGTCCCGGCGGCCGGCGTCCCGGCGGCCGCTGTCGCGACGGTTCGAGGGCGGCGCGGGCGCGTGCAGGGTCTCGCGGCGCCATTCGCCGGGGGCCAGGCCGTCGAGCGACCAGGGGCCGATCGCCACCCGCACCAGGCGCAGGGTGGGGTGCCCGACATGGGCGGTCATGCGCCTCACCTGGCGATTGCGGCCCTCGGAGATGACCAGCTCCAGCCAGGAGGTGTCGGGGTGGCGCTTCGGGTCCAGCGGCGGCTCGCGCTCGGGCAGCTCGCTGGCCTCGAGGCGGCGGACCCGGGCCGGCCGGGTCGGGCCGTCCTTGAGCTCGACCCCACGGCGCAGGGCGTCCAGAGCGGCATCGTCGGGCCGGCCCTCGACCTGCACGCGATAGGTCTTGGGCTGCTTGTGGCGCGGGTGGCTGATGCGGTGGATCAGCTCGCCGTCGTCGGAGAGCAGCAGCAGGCCCTCGGAGTCGTGGTCGAGTCGGCCCGCCGGATAGATGCCGGGCACGTCGAGATAGTCGGCCAGGGTGGCGCGGGGCGTGCCCTCGGCGTCGCCCTTGTCGGTGAACTGGCACAGCACCCGATAGGGCTTGTGAAAGAGATATAAGCGGCTCATGGGCCTATCTTACCGCCCGGCGCGGCGGGATGGCAGGGATCGGCGACGATCGCTGCCATGCGTCGTGGGCGGCGGGCTGGTATACTGCGCGACGCTCGCCGGAGCGCCCTCGTCATTTTCCGGGCCTGGCGTGACCCGCTCAGAGGGATGGCCGATGCCGCAGTGTCGGCGATCGTGCCGAGCGGCGGTCGCCCTGGTTGCCCGTGTTGCCGACATCGAGAGTGTGCGCTTCGATCCGTTTCATGTACCGCAGTGACCAGAGAGATCTACGCCACATGTCCAAAACGCCGAAGATTATCTATACGCTGACCGACGAAGCGCCGGCTCTGGCGACCCATTCCCTGTTGCCGATCATCGACGCCTACACCGATTCCGCCGGCATCACCGTCGAGACCCGTGATATCTCCCTGGCCGGGCGTATCATCTCGCAGTTCCCCGATGTCCTGACCGACGAGCAGCAGCTGGGCGATCACCTGGCCGAGCTGGGCGATCTGGCCAAGACGCCGGAAGCCAACATCATCAAGCTGCCCAACATCAGCGCCTCCCTGCCGCAGCTCAAGGCCGCCATCAAGGAACTCCAGGGCCAGGGCTATGCGCTGCCCGACTACCCGGACGAGCCGAGCAGCGATGCCGAGCGCGAGGCCAAGGCCCGCTACGACCGCGTCAAGGGCAGTGCCGTGAACCCGGTGCTGCGCGAGGGCAACAGCGACCGTCGCGCGCCGCGCTCGGTCAAGAACTACGCCAGCAAGTACCCGCACCGCATGGGCGAGTGGCAGGCCGATTCGCGCTCCCACGTCGCCCACATGAGCGAGGGTGACTTCTACGGCAGCGAGAAGTCCGCCGTGATCGGCGCCGACGGCGCGCTCAAGATCGAGCTGGTCGGCCAGGACGGCAGCGTCAGCGTGCTCAAGGAGCGCACCCCGGTGCTGGCCGGCGAGGTGATCGACGGCGCCATGATGAGCCGCAAGGCGCTGTCCGCCTTCGTCGCCGAGCAGATCGCCGACGCCAAGGCCCAGGGCGTGCTGTTCTCCCTGCACCTCAAGGCGACCATGATGAAGGTCTCCGACCCGATCATGTTCGGCATGGTGGTCGACGAGTTCTACCGCGACGTGCTCGAGAAGCACGCCGAGGCGCTGGAAGAGGTCGGTTTCGACGCCACCAACGGCATCGGCGACCTGTACGCCACCATGGCCAAGCTGCCGGCCGACAAGCAGGCCGAGATCGAGGCCGACGTCGAGGCGCTGTACGCCGAGCGCCCGAGCCTGGCCATGGTCGATTCCTACAAGGGCATCACCAACCTGCACGTGCCGAGCGACGTGATCATCGACGCCTCCATGCCGGCGATGATCCGCGATTCCGGCAAGATGTGGGGCGCCGATGACGCCCTGCACGACACCAAGGCGGTGATCCCGGATCGCTGCTATGCCGGCATCTACCAGGCCACCATCGAGGACTGCAAGAAGAACGGCGCCTTCGATCCGACCACCATGGGCAGCGTGCCCAACGTCGGCCTGATGGCGCAGAAGGCCGAAGAGTACGGCTCCCACGACAAGACCTTCCAGATTCCCGCCGATGGCACCGTGCGCGTGACCGACGAGGCCGGCGAGGTGCTGTTCGAGCACGCGGTGGAAGAGGGCGACATCTGGCGCATGTGCCAGACCAAGGACGCGCCGATCCGTGACTGGGTCAAGCTGGCCGTGTCCCGCGCCCGCGAGAGCGGCGCCCCGGCGGTATTCTGGCTCGACGCCGAGCGCGCCCACGACGCCCAGCTGATCAACAAGGTCGAGGCCTACCTCAAGGATCACGACACCGACGGCCTGGACATCCGCATCATGGCGCCGGTCGAGGCGATGGAGCTCTCCCTCGAGCGCATCCGTCGCGGCGAGGACACCATCTCGGTGACCGGCAACGTGCTGCGCGACTACCTGACCGACCTGTTCCCGATCATGGAGCTCGGCACCAGCGCCAAGATGCTGTCCATCGTGCCGCTGATGAACGGCGGCGGCCTGTTCGAGACCGGCGCCGGCGGCTCCGCGCCGAAGCACGTCCAGCAGCTGCTCGAGGAGAACCACCTGCGCTGGGATTCGCTGGGCGAGTTCCTGGCCCTGGCCGCGTCCCTCGAGCATCTGGGCAAGACCTTCGACAACGCCCGTGCCCGCGTGCTGGCCAAGGCGCTGGACGAGGCCAACGGCAAGTTCCTCGACAGCAACAAGTCGCCGTCGCGCAAGGTCGGTGAGCTCGACAACCGCGGCAGCCACTTCTACCTGGCCATGTACTGGGCCGAGGCGCTGGCCGCCCAGGACGAGGACGCCGAGCTGAAGGCGCTGTTCGGCAAGCTCGCCGCCGAGCTGACCGCCAAGGAAGCGGTCATCGTCGAGGAGCTCAACGCCGTGCAGGGTCAGGCGGTCGACATCGGTGGCTACTATCACGCCAACGGCGAGCTGGCCGACGCCGTGATGCGCCCCAGCCGCACCCTCAACGCGGCCCTGGAGCTGGTGGCCGAGCGCTAAGCGCGACCGCCCCGCGACAGGCACGTTGACGACGTGTTCCGGCCCCCGCCCGTTCCCGGGCGGGGGCCGTTGCATTGCTGGCGGCGGACAAAGACGGCACAGTGAACGAACCCCGATGAACCCGGTCGTCACGCCGGCGTCCAAACACGGTTGGAATGCCCGGCAACGGCCGGCTTGTCGATAGCGACAGTGAAGATTATGTTCAAGACACAGGAAGAGGGCATGACGGCGCCGCGCGCGTCGGTTCATGCTGGCATGACGCGCCCCCCGGGGCCGGACGAGGAGGGCGATGACGACCTGGCGGTACAGGCGTCGGAGCCGGCGCTGGCGCAGCCGCCGATGTACAAGGTGGTCTTGCACAACGACGACTTCACCCCCATGGAGTTCGTTGTGGAAGTGTTGCAGACGTTCTTCAACATGGACAATGAGAAAGCGGTGCAGATCATGCTGGCCGTGCATACCCAGGGCAAGGCGACCTGCGGGGTCTTTACTCGCGACATCGCCGAGACCAAGAGCCATCAGGTCAACGAATACGCCCGGGAGTGCCAGCATCCACTGCTGTGCGACATCGAGGCAACGGATTGAGCGTCGGCGTGTCGAAGTAAGGAAATCGCCAGCGTTGGCGGGGCGACTTGCAACGCCGATGTTTGTGCTCGATGTTGATGATGCCGGACCCAGAAGGATCCGACGCAAGCCCTAAGCGGCGAGAAGGGGACTGCCATGCTGAGCAAAGAACTTGAACTGACCCTGAACACGGCCTTCACCGTGGCGCGCTCCAAGCGTCACGAGTTCATGACCGTGGAGCACCTGCTGCTGGCGCTGCTCGACAACGCCTCGGCGGCGGACGTGCTGCGAGCCTGCGGGGCCAACCTCGATAAGCTGCGGTCCGACCTGCAGGATTTCATCAATTCCACCACGCCGCTGATTCCCGAGGATCAGGCCGACCGCGAGACCCAGCCGACGCTGGGCTTCCAGCGCGTCCTGCAGCGCGCGGTGTTCCACGTGCAGTCCTCCGGCAAGAGCGAGGTGACCGGCGCCAACGTGCTGGTGGCGATCTTCTCCGAGCAGGAGAGTCAGGCCGTCTACTTCCTCAAGCAGCAGAACGTGGCCCGGGTGGACGCCGTCAACTACATCGCCCACGGCATCTCCAAGGTCGCCGGTCACGGCCAGAGCCAGAGCTCGCCGTCACCCGAGGCCGAGGACGCCGAGGAGGCCGGCAGCGAGCAGGGCGGCAATCCGCTGACGGGCTACGCCACCAACCTCAACGAGCAGGCCCGCATGGGCAAGATCGACCCGCTGATCGGGCGCGATCACGAGCTCGAGCGGGTGGTGCAGATCCTCGCCCGGCGGCGCAAGAACAACCCGCTGCTGGTCGGCGAGGCCGGCGTGGGCAAGACCGCCATCGCCGAGGGGCTGGCCAAGCGCATCGTCGAGGAGGACGTGCCCGAGGTGATCGGTGACGCCGTCGTCTACTCCCTCGACATGGGCGCGCTGCTGGCCGGCACCAAGTACCGCGGTGACTTCGAGAAGCGTCTCAAGGCGCTGCTGGCGGAGCTGCGCAAGCAGCCCAACGCCATCCTGTTCATCGACGAGATCCACACCGTGATCGGCGCCGGGGCGGCCTCGGGCGGCGTGATGGATGCCTCCAACCTGCTCAAGCCGCTGCTGTCCTCCGGTGAGCTGCGCTGCATCGGCTCCACCACCTTCCAGGAGTTCCGCGGCATCTTCGAGAAGGACCGTGCGCTGGCCCGTCGCTTCCAGAAGGTCGACGTCATGGCGCCCTCGGTGGAGGACACCATCCGCATTCTCAAGGGGCTGCGTTCGCGCTTCGAGGAGCACCACCGCCTCAAGTACACCGACGCCGCGCTGGAAAGCGCCTCGCGGCTGGCGGATCGCTACATCAACGACCGCCACCTGCCCGACAAGGCGATCGACGTGATCGACGAGGCCGGCGCCCACCAGCGGCTGCTGCCGCCCGAGGTGCGCGTCGACACCATCGACACCGACCAGGTCGAGGCCGTGGTGGCGTCCATCGCGCGGATTCCGCCGAAGAGCGTCTCCAGCTCCGATCGCAAGCTGCTGGCCAACATCGACCGCGACCTCAAGATGCTGGTGTTCGGCCAGGACGAGGCGATCGATGGCCTGTCGGCGGCCATCAAGCTGTCGCGGGCCGGCCTCAAGGCGCCGGACAAGCCGGTGGGCAGCTTCCTGTTCGCCGGCCCCACCGGGGTCGGCAAGACCGAGGTGGCTCGCCAGCTGGCCCATATCATGGGGATCGACCTGGTGCGTTTCGACATGTCCGAGTACATGGAGCGCCACACCGTGTCGCGGCTGATCGGCGCGCCTCCGGGCTATGTCGGCTATGACCAGGGCGGCCTGCTGACCGAGGCGATCACCAAGCAGCCGCACTGCGTGCTGCTGCTCGACGAGATCGAGAAGGCGCACCCGGAAGTCTTCAACCTGCTGCTGCAGGTGATGGACCACGGCCGCCTGACCGACAACAACGGCCGCGAGGCGGACTTCCGCCATGTGATCCTGATCATGACCTCGAACGCCGGGGTCGAGCAGGCCACGCGGCGCTCGATCGGCTTCCAGACCCAGGACCACTCCACCGATGCGATGGAGGTCATCCGCAAGACCTTCTCGCCGGAGTTCCGCAACCGTCTGGACGGCATCATCCAGTTCCACGCCCTGCCCACCGAGGTGGTGCGCAACGTGGTCGACAAGTTCCTGATCGAACTCCAGGCGCAGCTCGACGAGAAGCGCGTGCAGCTCGACGTGGACGACGAGGCCCGGGACTGGCTGGCCGAGAAGGGGTACGACCCCGACATGGGGGCGAGGCCGATGGCGCGCCTGATCCAGGACAGGCTCAAGAAGCCGCTGGCCGAGCTGATCCTGTTCGGCGAGCTGGCCGAGCACGGTGGCGTGGTGCACGTCAGCGTGGAGGACGGCGAGCTGCACCTGGCATCGGAGTCGGAACTGGCCGACGCGCCCTGAGGCGGCGCGTCGATCGCTCCCGCCAACCATCAGCGCCCTGTCTTCGGACGGGGCGTTGTGCGTCTGGGAGCCGTGCTGGCGGGGGAGGCGCCGGCGCCCAGGAGGTGGGCGCTGCGCAGCCGCTCTTAACGAGAGCGGTAGACGATGCGGCCCTTGGACAGGTCGTACGGGGTCAGCTCGACCTTGACCTTGTCGCCGGTGAGGATGCGGATGTAGTTCTTGCGCATCTTGCCCGAGATGTGGGCGGTCACCACGTGGCCGTTCTCGAGTTCGACCCGGAACATGGTGTTGGGCAGCGTGTCGACGACGACGCCTTCCATTTCGATATGGTCTTCGCGTGCCATATAGGCAATTCCTCGCTGGTGATAACAAACGGCGGCACGAATGGCGGTGTGTCCGCTCGTGCCGATCAGGATAGCGCGATATTGTGCCGCATGCCGGGCGTCAAGGCAAAAAGCGCCGCCACGTCAGGTCGGGATCAGGCGCCGCCAGTGGCGTCCCTCGAGCCGTTCCAGGGGAGCGAAGGCCTGCTTGTAGGCCATCTTGCGGCACTCCTCGATCCAGTAGCCCAGATAGACGTGGGGCAGCCCCAGCGCGCGGGCGTGCTCCACCAGTGCCAGGACCGCGTAGGTGCCCAGTGAGCGGCGGTCGAACTCCTCGGCCGGGTCGAAGAAGGTGTAGATGGCCGACAGGCCGTGGGAGAGCTGATCGAAGGCCGACACGGCCAGCAGTCGGCCGTCGAGGCGCAGTTCCAGCATCCGCGCGTAGTCCTGGTTCAGGGTCAGGAAGGTGCGGTACTGCTCGTGGCTGGGCGGGTACATGTCGCCGTCGGCGTGCCGGGTGCGGATGTAATGGGCGTAGAGCCCGTAGTGTTCGGCATCGAACAGCGCCGGGCGGATGCGGATCTCGAGGTCGGCGTTGCGGCGGTAGAGCTTGCGCTGGGTGCGGTTGGGGGCGAAGCCCCTGACCGGGATGCGCACCGAGACGCAGGCGTTGCAGCCCTCGCAGTGGGGGCGGTACAGGTGGCGCCCGCTGCGCCGGAAGCCGAGCGGCGCCAGGGAGTCGTAGACGCCGCTGCCCGGCGATTCCTGGGGGTCCAGGAACAGGGTGGTGGCCTCGCGTCCCTCCAGATAGCTGCAGGCGTGCGGCACGGTCAGGAAGAACCGCAGGTCGCGAATCGGCTGTTGGGGCGTGTTACTGCTCAAGGCGGCCGCCTCCTGTGGCTCCCGGGGGCATCTGTCTCGCGGCGTCGAGGCGTTCGAACGACCATGCCGGCGGCGGAAAGGCGAGCTCGGCGTCGCTGCGTGGCGCCGGCATCGCATCGTCCAGCCACTCATCAAGATAGCCGATGAACGCCGCCCGGGCGATGTCCCGGGCGCCCAGGCTCGCCAGATGCGCGGTGTGCATCTGGCAGTCGATCAGCCGGCCGCCCTCGGCCGCCATGGTGCGGGCCAGGCACGCCAGTGCCACCTTGGAGGCGTCGGGCACTCGCGAGAACATCGATTCGCCGAAGAACACCGGCCCCAGGGCGATGCCGTAGAGGCCGCCGACCAGCGTCTCGCCCTGCCACACCTCCACCGAGTGCGCCGCGCCCAGCGCATGCAGCCGGCCGTAGGCCCGGGCCATCTCGGGCGTGATCCAGGTGCCGGGTTCGTCGTCACGCGGCGCCGCGCAGGCGGCGATCACGGCCTCGAAGGCGCGGTCGCCGGTGACTGTGAAACCGCCGTTGCGCAGCCGCTTGGCCAGGCTGCGCCGCACCCGGACCTCCTCGGGAAACAGCACCATGCGCGGGTCCGGGCTCCACCACAGCAGCGGCTGGCCCTCGCTGTACCAGGGGAAGATGCCGTGACGATAGGCGCTGAGCAGCCAGGCCGGGCTCAGATCGCCGCCGGCGGCCAGCAGGCCGCCGGGGTCGTCGAGGGCGGACTCGACCGGCGGAAAGCGAACGGGAAGCTCGGGGAGCCAGGGCAGCATGGGGCGGACATCCTCGGGGCGTGGAAGCCCAAGTGTGACCGGCGCGGTGGCGGGGCTCAAGTCGTCGTCTGCCCCCTGTGACGGGCGCGGCTGGCTCGGTATGATTGATGGCCTTGGATTTGGAAGACGCCATCTCGGCGCAAGGGGGTTGGCAGCTTGAGTGCCAAGAAGACAACCACGTCGCCGCGCGAACGCGCGGCGACTGCCAGGGAAACGGCCAGACGCTTCGGACTGCGATTGCAGGGATCGGTGCGCGAGGGCGTGGTGATCCTGCTGCTGGCGAGCTGCGTGTTCCTGCTGCTGGCGCTGTACAGCTTTCGTCCCGACGACCCCGGCTGGTCGCGCAGCGGCCCCGAGACCGACGTGGCCAACTGGATGGGCCAGATCGGCGCCTGGCTGGCCGACGTGCTCTATTCGCTGTTCGGCGGGAGTGCCTTGTGGTGGCCGGCGATGCTCGGCTTCGCCGCCTGGTGGCTGATCCGCGCCGGGCAGGTGCGCCTGGAGTGGGACGCCACGGCGCTCGCCGTGCGCTGCGGCGGCCTGATGCTGCTGCTGCTCGGCTCGACCACGCTGGGTGCGCTGCACTTCTACGATCCCGAGAGCCTGCTGCCTTACGGGGCCGGCGGCATCCTCGGCGAGGGGCTGGTCGGTGCGCTGCTGCCGCTGGTCGGTGCCGGCGGCACCGCGCTGCTGTCGCTGGTGGCGATCCTGTGCGGCGTGCCGCTGTTCAGCGGCTGGTCCTGGCTGACCATCATGGACGAGCTGGGCCGGCGTGCCACTTCGCTGTGGGCCGGTATCAGCGAGCGTTTCGCCTTCAACCGGGACGACGCGGACGACGCCGAACCCGCGCCGGCGAAGGACGCCTCGCCGGACGGCAAGAGCGCCGACGACTCGGCCCGGCCCGGGCACGACGACGAGGCAATCCCCGAACGCGCGCCCTGGTGGCGCCGCTGGCTGCCGGCGCGTCGCGAGCCGGCCCCGGCGCTGGCCGCCGAGAGCGGACGCCGCGAGCCCGGCTTCGGCGACGACGGCAATACCGAGATTCCCTGGGAGGTGCCCGAGCGCACGCCCTCGGCGAAGCGCCCGGAGGCGGCCTATACCGCCCAGGAGCCGAGCCTCTCGCTGTCCGCCGAACGCCGCGAGCCGCGCCAGGCCAGCGAGCCCGTCGCCGCCATGCCGCTGCGGGCCACTGAGCCTGCGGAGCCGGAGGCGCCGGCCGCACCGGCGGAGAACGCTCGGCCGGCAGCGCCGACGCCGTCTCGTGCGGTCGAGCCCGACCCCAAGGCCGGGGAACCGGCGCCGCGTCGCGAGTCGCCCGAAGCGGCGCGTTCGCCCGCCGAGCCCGCCCGGGAGACCGTCGCGCCGTCGCCCCAGGCCTTCGCGCCGCGGGAGAGCGCTCCGGTCGAGCCTCGGGAGTCGCGGCACGAGTCGTTCGTGTCGCGCGAGAACGAGGAGAAGAACGAGGAGCCGGCACCGGAGTCTCGGGAGCCCGCGTTGCCCCCGTCCCACGCGCCAGCGCCGGAGGCCGAGCCGCCGCGCGAGCCCGCACCGTCTACGGCCGAGCGTCCGTCATCCGGGATACCGTTCGAGGACGCCCCGTCCGAGGCCGCCCCGTCCGAGGCCGCCGCGCCGCCCTGGTCGCGTGACGAGATCGACCACTCGGCCCAGGCCGAGCGCGATCCCGCCCCGAATCAGCCGGCCGAGCCCCAGGCGCCCGAGGCCTCTTACGAGCCTGCGGCACCCCGCGAGCCCTCGGCCGAACCGGCCGCGCCGGCGGAGCGCGAGCGCAGCGAGCCGGTATCGACGCCGTCGCCCGAGCGGTCCGAGCCGCGCCGGGTGCCGGAGGTGATCCCCGATCCGGTGCTGCCGGACGACGATGACGAGGCGCCGCTGACGTCGTCTTCCATGCCGGCCGCGCCCGCCTCGCGGTCGACCGAGACGCCGCACCCGCAGGAGACGCCCGCCGCGCAGGTGGCGACCGCCGAGCAGGCGCGTCAGGCCGCCGACGAGCCCGACGGCCCGACGCTGTGGACCGTGGAGCACCTGCAGAACCAGGGCGCCGAGGTGGAGGCGTTCGCCGAGCCCGAGGGCGAGCTGCCGAGCCTGCGCCTGCTGACGCCGCCCCAGGACCATCAGCCCAACTACACCGACGAGCAGCTGGCCGAGATGGCCGAACTGCTGGAGGTGCGGCTGCGCGAGTACGGGGTCAAGGCCGAGGTGGTCGACACCTGGCCGGGGCCGGTGATCACGCGCTTCGAGATCAAGCCGGCGGCCGGGGTGAAGGTCTCCAAGATCAGCAACCTGGCCAAGGACCTGGCGCGCTCGCTGATGGTCAAGAGCGTGCGCGTGGTGGAGGTGATCCCGGGCCGGCCCACGGTGGGCATCGAGATCCCCAACCCCAACCGCGCCATGATCCGCCTGCGCGAGGTGATCGACTCCGACCGCTACCAGCACGAGGCCTCGGCGCTGACCATGGCGCTCGGCCAGGATATCGGCGGCGGCGCCGTGGTCGCCAACCTCGGCAAGATGCCGCACCTCTTGGTGGCCGGCACCACCGGCTCGGGCAAGTCGGTGGGGGTCAACGCGATGCTGATCTCCATGCTGCTCAAGGCCAAGCCGGAAGAGGTCCGCATGATCATGGTGGACCCGAAGATGCTGGAGCTGTCGGTCTACGACGGCATTCCGCACCTGCTGGCCCCGGTGGTCACCGACATGAAGGAGGCCGCCAACGCCCTGCGCTGGTGCGTGGCCGAGATGGAGCGGCGCTACAAGCTGATGGCCGCCATGGGGGTGCGCAACATCGCCGGCTTCAACGCCAAGCTCGACGAGGCCGAGCGCGCCGGGGCCCAGGTCGCCGATCCGCTGTGGGAACCGCAGCCCTGGGAGATGCACCAGGCGCCGCCGGTGCTCGAGAAGCTGCCCTACATCGTGGTGGTGATCGACGAGTTCGCCGACATGTTCATGATCGTCGGCAAGAAGGTCGAGGAGCTGATCGCGCGCCTGGCCCAGAAGGCCCGTGCCGCCGGCATCCACCTGATCCTCGCCACCCAGCGGCCCTCGGTGGACGTGGTGACCGGCCTGATCAAGGCCAACATCCCCACCCGCATGGCGTTCCAGGTCTCCTCCCGGGTCGACTCGCGCACCATCCTCGACCAGGGCGGCGCCGAGAACCTGCTGGGCCACGGCGACATGCTCTACCTGCCCGCCGGGTCCGGCATGCCGACCCGCGTGCACGGTGCCTTCGTCGACGACGACGAGGTGCATCGGGTGGTCGAGGACTGGAAGCGTCGCGGCGAGCCGGAGTACATCGACGAGATCCTCTCCGGCGGCGTGTCCGCCGACGCCCTGGCCGGCCTCGAAGCCGAGGGCGGCGGTGGCGGCGACGACGACGCCGAGCAGGACGCCCTCTACGACGAGGCGGTGGCCTTCGTCACCGAGAGCCGTCGGGCCTCCATCTCGGCGGTCCAGCGGCGCTTCAAGATCGGCTACAACCGGGCGGCGCGCCTGGTCGAGGCGATGGAGACGGCCGGCGTGGTCTCGACCATGGGTACCAACGGCGCCCGCGAGGTGCTGGCGCCGCCCCCGGCGGGCGACTGAGCCCGCCGATCGTGCAACCACCATGCAAGCCGCGGCGGGGAGGCAACCCGCTGCGGCTTGTGCAGTCTTACCGGGCAGGATGCCCTAGACCCTCAGGGAAACAGGAGATGACCATGAAACGATCCTTCGCCGCGCTGGCCCTGGTGGCCCTGACCCCGCTGACCGCCATGGCCGACGAAGGCGCCGAGCGGCTGGCGCGTATGCTCGAGCCGCTGGATACCTACGTCGCCGACTTCGACCAGCAGATCCTCGACGGCTCCGGCCAGCGCCTGCAGGAGGCCAGCGGCCGCATGTGGCTGTCGCGCCCGGGCCGCTTCCGCTGGGAGGTGAACGCGCCCTATGAGCAGGTCGTGGTCTCCGACGGCGACGAGGTCACGCTCTACGACCCCGACCTCCAGCAGGCCACCGTCCAGCCGCTGGACGATCGCGTGACCCACACCCCGGCGCTGCTGCTGTCCGGCAGCGCCGACCAGCTGACCGACAGCTACGAGGTCTCCAGCAGCCAGCAGGGCACCGCCGAGACCTTCGAACTGGTGCCGAAGAGCCCCGACACCCTGTTCGAGGAGCTCAAGCTGACCTTCTACGGCGAACGGCTCGGCTTCCTGCAGATGACCGACAGCACCGGCCAGCGCACCGCCATCGAATTCGACGACGTCGAGCAGAACGTGTCGGTCGAGGACTCGCGCTTCGACATGGCGCTGCCGGAAGGCACCGACGTGATTCGCGAATCGCGGTAAGCGCCGAGCTACAAGCGCCGAGCTACAAGCGCCGAGCTACAAGCGCCGAGCTACAAGAAAACCCGAAGGCCTTGGCCTTCGGGTTTTCTTTTGCTTCGGGGGGGCACGCCGTGGATGTGCCGCTTGCCGCTATTCCCCGCGATCGGCCTGGGCGTCGAGCTCGGCGCGCCACTCCAGCATCTGGGCGTAGCGCTTCTCCTGGCCGTTGGCGGTCGGCTCGTAGAAGCGCTCGAGGGGCACGTCGTCCGGCCAGCAATTATGGGCACTGCCGGCGGGGTAGCTGTTGGGTTCGGCATGGGCCCAGCGGTAGCCGTCGCCGTGGCCCAGCGACTCCATCAGCTTGGTGGGGGCGTTGCGCAGGTAGGTGGGCACCTCGAGGCGCGGCTGGGCGGCGGCGAACGCCTTGGCGCGATGCCAGGCCTGGTCGACGGCGTTGCTCTTGGGCGCCACCGCCAGGTGGACGGCGGCGTGGGCGATGGCGCGCTGGCCCTCGTGGTCGCCGAGACGCAGGTAGGCGTCCCAGGCCGCCATGGTCAGCGGCAGCGCCTTGGGGTCGGCGTTGCCGACGTCCTCGGAGGCGATGGCGGTCAGCCGGCGGATCACGTCCAGCGGGTCGCCGCCGCCCTGCATGAAGCGGGCGATGTAGAGCAGGGCGGCGTCCGGCCGCGAGGAGCGGACCGACTTGTGGATCGCCGAGAGCAGGTCGTAGAAATGGTCGCCCTGCTTGTCGAAGGCGCTGGCCTGGTGGCCGATCACGTCCTCCAGCGCCTCGCGGGGCAGGCGCTCGCCGCTTCCCTCCGTCGTGGTGAAGTCGCAGGCGGTCTCCAGCAGGCCCAGGGCGCGGCGGGCGTCGCCGGCGGCGGCCCGGGCCAGCAGCGCGAGCACCTCGTCGTCCACGGCGATGTGGCGGGCGCCCAGTCCGCGGTCGGCGTCGGCGAGCGCGCGCCTGAGCACCTCGGTCACATCGTCGTCGGTGAGCGACTTGAGCACGTGCACCCGGGCCCGGGACAGCAGCGCCGAGTTGACCTCGAACGAGGGGTTCTCGGTGGTGGCGCCGATCAGCGTCAGCAGGCCGGACTCGACATGGGGCAGCAGGGCGTCCTGCTGGCTCTTGTTGAGCCGGTGGATCTCGTCGAGGAACAGCAGGGTGGGGCGGTCCTGGCCCTGGGCGGTGCGGGCGCGGTCCACCGCCGCGCGGATGTCCTTGACCCCGGCCATCACCGCCGAGAGGCGCTCGAGGTGGGCCCCGGACTCCTCGGCGAGGATCTCGGCCAGGGTGGTCTTGCCGGTGCCCGGCGGGCCCCACAGGATCATCGAGCGCACCGGGCCGCCCTCGGCCATGCGGCGCAGCGGCTTGCCGGGGCCGACCAGCGCCGGCTGACCCACGTAATCGGCCAGCCGGCGGGGGCGCATGCGCCAAGCCAGGGGGGCGCTCTCCTCGCTGCTGGCCTGCTGGAACAGGTCCATTTCTGACTCCTTCGCTGACGGCTGCTATGTTGGATACGCGATGTCGGGCATTCGCTCCCGGCATCGCCAGATCCCGAACGAGGTGGGCGAACCCTGACGGCCGGTGCCATTGGCCAGGAACCCGGAGGGCGAAGGCGCGTCTAACACCCGTGCCTTCCGTCCATGACCGATATTGAGGAGGCTGCCGCAATGCCCATGCTGAACCAACTGCGCCAGGATCATGCCAACATGGCCCGCATGTTGCACGTTCTACAGCTCAAGCAGAAGACCCTGGCCGAGGGCGAACGCCCCAATTTCCAGCTGGTGCGGGAAGTCGTGGATTATATTCTCGATTATCAGGACGGCTTCAGTCAGCCGCTGGAGAGCGTCTGCTCCGAGCGCCTGAAGGAGCTGGCCCCGCAGACCGAGGAGGTGACCGAGCGGCTGGCCCAGGACTATCGCGCCCTCAAGGCCCAGCTAAAGCGGCTCTCCGGCGACCTCGACATGATCCTCATGGATGCCGTCATGCCCATGGATCGCTTCGCCGACGACCTCAAGGCCTATCTCGACGCGCACCGGGCCTATCTGCGCGACGAGCGCGAGCTGCTCTTCCCGCTGATCCGCGAGCACTTCGCCGAGGGCGACCTCGAACGGCTGGCCGAGGCGCTGCCCGATGGCGCCACGGCACAGCTCGAGCGCCTGCAGGAAGCCTATCCCGAGCTCTACGCCGAGCTGCGCGATGCGCCGGAGCCCGTGACCTGATCCACGTCGCCGCCGCCGGGCGATGGCTTCGAGTCCCGGCGCCACTGAGGTAGAATGCGCCGCATCGTCTGACGGAAGGCCTGCGATGCCAATGTTCGCCTCGATCCTCCACAGTGTCACTTCGCCCCCCGTGCCGACCCGCCCGGGGGGCGAACGCGTGGTGGCGTGCCGATGACGGGGCCGGTGCTGGTGTTCGATTCCGGCGTCGGCGGGCTCTCGGTGGTCGAGGCGCTGCGCCGCCGCCTGCCGGAGGTCGCCCTGGCCTACGCCTGCGACAACGCCATGCTGCCCTACGGCGTGCGCGAGGACGACTGGCTGGTGGCGCGCATCCTCGCCGTGTGCGAGGCGGCGGTGGCCGCCAGCGGCGCCTGCGGGCTGGTGGTGGCCTGCAACACCGCCAGCACCCTGGCCCTCGACGCCCTGCGCGAGCGGCTGACGGTGCCGGTGGTGGGCACCGTGCCGGCGATCAAGCCCGCCGCCGGGGCCAGCGACAGCCGCCATATCGGCCTGCTCGCCACCAGCGCCACCGTGGCGCGGCCCTACACCGCGCGGCTGATCGAGGCCTTCGCCGGCGATTGCCGGGTGACGCGCCTGGCCGCCGATCCGCTGGTGGGCCAGGCCGAGCGTCTGGTGGCCGGCGAGTCGCCGGACCCCGAGGTGCTGCGCCGGGTGCTGGCGCCGCTTTCCGAGCTGCCGGATCTCGATACCCTGGTGCTCGGCTGCACCCACTTCCCGCTGCTGCGCGAGAGCCTCGAGGCCGCGGTGCCGCATCCGGTGCGCTGGGTCGACTCCGGCGATGCCATCGCCCGGCGCACCGGCCAGGTGATCGCCGCGCCGCAGCGCCGCCCGGCCGTCGAGCGGGGCTGGGTCACCGGCCCCGATCCGGCGCTGGCCCGCGGGCTCGCCGGCTTCGGCTTCGTCGAGACGCACCCGCTCGTGCTGCCCTGAGGCCGAGGCGAATCCCCCTCGGGGCGCCGCGCCTTCCGTCTTTTCTGCCCGTATTCGACCATTTCCTTCGACCGACCATCTTCCAGGAGCCGCCGTGGCCATTCCCGTTGTCGACCCCGACCGCTATGACGAGCAGCTCGCGGCCAAGCGCGACCGCCTGACCGCCCAGTTCGCCCGCTTCAACCCGCCGTCGCTGGAGGTGTATCCGTCGCCTTCGAGCCACTACCGCCAGCGCTGCGAGTTCCGGGTCTGGCACGAGGGCGACGATCTCTACTACGCCATGTTCGAGGTCGATCCCGACGACCCCAAGCACAAGACCGTGGTGCGCCTGGACGACTACCCGGTGGCCGGCCGGCGCATCAACGAGCTGATGCCGGCGCTGCGCGAGCGGCTGCTCGACAACCCGACCCTGCGCCATCGGCTGTTCCAGGTGGAATTTCTCACCACCCTGACCGGCGAGGCGCTGGTGACGCTGATCTATCACCGCCAGCTCGACGAGGCGTGGGAGGCCGAGGCCCGCGCGCTGGAGCAGGCGCTGGGCATCATGATCATCGGCCGGGCCCGCAAGCAGCGCCTGGTGCTGACCCGCGACCACGTCTGGGAGCGGCTCGGCGTCGACGGCCGCGAGCTCGTCTACCAGCAGGTCGAGAACAGCTTCACCCAGCCCAACGCCGAGATCTGCCGCTCGATGCTGTCCTGGGCCCGGGACGTCACCGCCGGCAGCGCCGAGCGCGACCTGGTGGAGCTGTACTGCGGCAACGGCAACTTCACCATCGCCCTGGCCGAGAACTTCCGCCGCGTGCTGGCCACCGAGATCTCGCGCACCTCGGTCGCTAGCGCCCGCGAGAACCTGGCCGCCAACGGCGTCGACAACGCCGTCGTGGGTCGCATGTCCGCCGAGGAATTCTCCCAGGCGCTGCGCGGCGAGAAGGGCGGCCGCCGGGTCGCCGAGTTCGGCCTCGACGACTACGACTTCTCCACCGTGCTGGTCGACCCGCCGCGGGCCGGGCTCGACGAGGACAGCTGTCGCCAACTCAGTGACTACGAGCGTATCGTCTATATTTCTTGCAACCCGGATACGCTCGCCGACAACCTGGAGACCCTGACCCGCACCCATGAGGTGGTGCGCTTCGCGCTCTTCGACCAGTTCCCCTGGACGCACCACTGCGAATGCGGCGTCCTGCTGGAGCGGCGCCGCTAGCCCGGCCCGCCTGAAAGGGACGCCTCGCTGCCAGAAGGATTGTCAAGGGCGATGCGCAACCGACATGGACATGAGGGAACCGGCATGTGGCTGGGGTGTTTCGTGTCAGAGGCGTAAGCTGTTGGCAATGCAGGTCTTTGGCCAGGACCGTGGCGCCTCGCGAGTCGAGGCGCGTCACGGCGTGCCGGGACCCGTCGATCCGGTCCAATGATCCGGCCGCATGAGGCGGCCGCTGGCAGTCGAGGTGATGGATGCTACAAGTCGCACACGAGGAGAGCCGTCAGGATCTCCTCAAGCAGCTCGAGGAACGGCTGCAGAGCCGTCTGGAACAGGGCAAGGCCGAGGCGGTCGAGGCCTTTTCGCGGTACTTCTACGCCGCGGTGCCCCTGGAGGACCTCGCGGACCGTCGCCTCGACGATCTCTACGGCGCGACCCTCTCGGTGTGGCACTTCATCCAGCAGTTCGATCCCGGCGCGCCCAAGGTGCGGGTCTTCAACCCGGACTTCGAGGAGCATGGCTGGCAGTCCACCCACACCTTCATCGCCGTGCTGCACGAGGACATGCCGTTTCTCGTCGACTCGGTGCGCGTGGAGCTCAACCGCCGCGGCATGACCGTGCACGCCATCCACAACGCCGTGCTGGCGGTGGAGCGCGACGCCGAGCATCGCCTGGCCCGGGTGAGCGATCCCGGCACGCCCGGCGCTCCCGCCACCCGAGAATCGCTGATCGCCATCGAGGTGGATCGCCACTCCGACCTGGCCGAGCTCGAGGAGATCGAGGCCAGCCTGCAGGAGGTGCTGGGCGACGTGCGCACCGCGGTGGCCGACTTCGACCCCATGCGCGACAAGGTGCGCGAGGCCATCACCGAGCTCGAGTCCGGCTGTCCCGAGCAGGTCGAGGTCGAGGATCACCAGGAGGCGATCGCCTTCCTCGAGTGGCTGCTGGCGGACAACTTCACCTTCTTCGGCTACGACGAGTACGAGGTCCACGAGGACGGCAGCCGGCAGCGCCTGGACAAGGTCGAGGACAGCGAGCTCGGCGTGTTCCGCCTCGATCAGCCGCGCTATCGCGAACGCATCCGCACCGACCTGGGCGTCGAGGGCGACCGCTTCGTGCTGGTGCCCCAGCTGCTGTCGTTCGCCAAGAGCGCCCATCACGCGCGCATCCACCGTCCGACCTACCCGGACTACATCTCCATCGATCGCTACGACGCCGAGGGCAACATCGTCGGCGAGCGGCGCTTTCTGGGGCTGTTCACCGCCACCGTCTACAACGACTCGCCGCGCCACGTGCCGATCCTGCGCCGCAAGCTGCGCTCGGTGATGCAGATCTCCGGCTTCAATCCCAAGGCCCACAACGGCAAGCAGCTGCTGCAGATCCTCGAGGTCTACCCCCGCGACGACCTGTTCCAGATCGACGTCGACGAGCTGGCGCAGACGGCGCTGGGCATCCTCGACATCCGCGAGCGCCGCCGGGTGCGGCTGTTCATCCGCGAGGACCGCTTCGGCAAGTTCTTCTCCTGCCTGGTGTTCGTGCCGCGCGACGTGTTCTCCACCGAGCTGCGCCTGCGCCTGCAGGAGCTGCTGTGCGAGGAGCTCGACGCCACCTTCGGCGACTTCAACACCTATCTCTCCGAATCGGTGCTGGCGCGCATCCAGTTCATCCTGCGCTTCAACGGCGACGGCCCGGCGGACTACGACATCAAGCGCCTCGAGGACAAGCTGGTCAAGCTGGCCCGCAACTGGCGTGACGACCTGCTCAACGCCGCCATCGAGGGCTTCGGCGAGGAGCAGGCCAACCTGATGCTGGGACGCTTCCGCGATGCCTTCCCGGCCAGCTATCGCGACGACTTCAGCGCCCGCACCGCGGTCTACGACCTGCAGCACCTCGGCGAGCTCGACGACGGCGCGCCGCTGGCGCTGTCGCTGTACCGGCTGATCGAGGAGGAGGGCAGCGGCGTCAACCTCAAGCTGTTCCATCCCGACGCCTCGATCCCGCTGTCCGACGTGCTGCCGATGATGGAGAACCTGGGCCTGCGGGTGCTCGGCGAGCGTCCCTACGAGGTCAGTGCCACGGACCGCGACTACTGGATCCACGACTTCACCCTGGAGCACCACACCAGCGTGGAGGTGAACCTCCAGGAGATGCGCGAGCCCTTCATCGAGGCCTTCCAGCGCATCTGGACCGGCCAGGCCGACAACGATCCCTTCAACCGGCTGATCATCGGCGCCAACCTCGACTGGCGGGAAGTGGCGATGCTGCGCGCCTACGCGCGCTACCTGAAGCAGATCCGCTTCGGCATGTCGCAGAACTACATCGCCACCACCCTGGTGAATCATCCCGAGATCACCCGCGAGCTGGTGACCCTGTTCGAGCTGCGCTTCGACCCCGCCGATCGCCCCGAGGGCGACGACATCGCCGAGTGCGAGGCGCGCATCCGCGCCATGCTCGACGAGGTGCCGAGCCTCAACGACGACCGCATGCTGCGTCGCTACATGGAGCTGATCCAGGCGACCCTGCGCACCAACTACTACCAGCGCACCGAGGATGGCGGCGTCAAGGACTACATCGCCCTGAAGCTCGAGCCGTCGAAGGTCACCGGCATGCCCAAGCCGCGTCCGGCCTTCGAGATCTTCGTCTGCTCGCCCCGGGTCGAGGGCGTGCACCTGCGCGGCGGCAAGGTGGCCCGCGGCGGGCTGCGCTGGTCCGATCGTCGCGAGGACTTCCGCACCGAGGTGCTGGGGCTGGTCAAGGCGCAGCAGGTCAAGAACGCGGTGATCGTGCCGGTCGGCGCCAAGGGCGGCTTCGTCTGCAAGCGCATGCCGGAAGGCGCGGACCGCGAGACCGTGCAGAAGGAAGGCATCGCCTGCTACCAGACCTTCATCCGGGCACTGCTCGACGTCACCGACAACCTGGTGGGCGGCGAGGTGGTGCCGCCCGAGCGCGTGGTGCGCCACGATGACGACGACGCCTATCTGGTGGTGGCCGCCGACAAGGGCACGGCGACCTTCTCCGACATCGCCAACGAGATCTCCGTCGAGTACGGCCACTGGCTGGGCGATGCCTTCGCCTCCGGCGGCGCCCACGGCTACGACCACAAGAAGATGGGCATCACCGCCAAGGGCGCCTGGGAGTCGGTCAAGCGCCACTTCCGTGGGCTGGGCATCAACACCCAGGAGGACGAGTTCAGCGTGGTCGGCGTCGGCGACATGGCCGGCGACGTGTTCGGCAACGGCATGCTGCTGTCCGACAGGATCCAGCTCAAGGGCGCCTTCAACCACCTGCACATCTTCGTCGACCCGACCCCGGATGCGGCGGCCAGTTTCGCCGAGCGCCAGCGCCTGTTCGAGCAGCCGCGCTCGAGCTGGGAGGACTACGACGCGTCGCTGATCTCCGAGGGTGGCGGCGTGTTCAAGCGAAGTGCCAAGTCGATCGCCATCACGCCGCAGATGAAGCAGGCCTTCGGCATCCGCGAGGACAAGCTGTCGCCCAACGAGCTGATCCGCGCCATGCTGGTCTCCCGGGTCGACCTGATCTGGAACGGTGGCATTGGCACCTACGTCAAGGGCAGCGCCGAGACCCATGCCCAGGTCGGCGACAAGGCCAACGACGCCCTGCGCGTCGACGGCTGCGAGCTCAACTGCCGGGTGGTCGGCGAGGGCGGCAACCTCGGTCTCACCCAGCGTGGGCGCATGGAGGCCGCGGCCCGGGGCGTGCGGGTCTACACCGACTTCATCGACAACGCCGGCGGCGTCAACTGCTCCGACCATGAGGTCAACATCAAGATCCTCATCGACGAGGTGGTGTCCCGCGGCGACATGACCGAGAAGCAGCGCAACCAGCTGCTCGCCGACATGACCGACCAGGTCAGCGAACTGGTGCTGCTCGACAACTATCGCCAGACCCAGGCCCTCGACCTGGCCGAGCGACTGACCCGCGAGGGCATCGGCCCCTTCCGCCGCTTCATCAGCGAGCTGGAGGCCGCCGGCCAGATCGATCGCGAGCTGGAGTTCCTGCCCAGCGACGAGGAGCTCCAGGAGCGTGCCCAGCAGGAGCAGGGCATGACGCCGCCCGAGCTGTCGGTGCTGATCTCCTACGCCAAGAGCGTGCTCAAGGGCGACCTGATCGCCTCCGACGTGCCGGATGACCCGACCATCATCCGCTTCGTCGAACGCGCCTTCCCGACCATGCTGGCCGAGCGCTATCGCGACGAGATGTACGATCACCGCCTGAAGCGCGAGATCGTCGCCACCCAGCTGGCCAACGACATCATCGACCACATGGGCATCGTCTTCATGCGTCGGCTGATGGACTCCACCGGTGCCGGTCGCGCCGATATCGCCCGGGCCTACGTGATCGCCCGCGACAGCTTCCAGCTGCCCAAGCTGTGGGAGCAGGTCGAGGCGCTGGACAACAAGGTGGCCAGCGACGTCCAGTACGCGATGATGCTCGACCTGATGCGCATGCTGCGCCGTTCCACCCGCTGGTTCCTGCGCCATCGCACCAGCATGAGCACCCGCGACGCCATCGAGTACTTCGGCCCGCGCCTGGCCCAGCTGCAGGAGGGCATCGGCAAGCGCCTGCGCGGCGAGGAGAAGGCCCAGTGGGACGCGCGTCGCCAGGAGCTGGTCGAGGCCGGCGTGCCCGAGGCCCTGGCCGCCACGATGGCCGCGGCCAACAGCCTCTATGCGGCGCTGGGCATCATCCATGCCGCGCGCCAGAACGACGACAAGCCGCAGCGCGTCGCCGAGGTGTTCTACGAGGTGGGCGCCCGCCTCGAGCTGCCCTGGCTGCTGCAGCAGGTCACGCGGCTCGAGGTGCGCGACGGCTGGCAGGTGAAGGCCCGCGAGACCTTCCGCGACGACATCGAGCGTCAGCAGCTGGCGCTGACCTCGAGCGTGCTGAGCATGGAAGGGGGGCCGCGCGACAGCGCCGAGCGCGTCGAGCGCTGGCTGTCGCTCCACGAGAGCATGCACCAGCGCTGGGGACGCCTGCTCGAGGAGGTCGGCGGCGGCAGCCAGGGTGGCTTCCCGCTGTTCGCCGTGGCCGTGCGCGAGCTGGTGGACCTGGCCGAGAGCAACAGCGAGGCCTAGCCGGGCAGCGTGCCGGCCCGATGACGGGTCGGCACGCACGCCGCTGACCCCTGCCGACATGAGAAAGGGCGCCCCGCGGGGCGCCCTTTCTCATGCCTGACTTTTCCGGCTTGCCAGCGATCAGCGGCAGCTGATGCTCCAGATGGCCTTATAGTCCTCGCCGTCATCGTTCAGGGCCGCCAGGTTGGTGTCCTCGTTGACGGTGCCGCCTTCCACCATGGCCTCGGCCTTGTCGCGCTTCTCGTCGCTGGCGTCGGGCCCCAGCACCTGCTGGTCCTGGATGATGAACTCGTCCCGGTCGCGAGCCTCGCAGACCTCCAGGGCGCGCTCCTTGGCCTCTTCCAGGGCTTCCTGGCGATCGTCGCCGAGGCCGGTCACCACGTAGTCGGTGCTCTTCATCTCCATGGAGGCGCTGTCGCTGGCGCAGCCGGCGATGCCCATCATGGCGATGGCGCCGGCCGCGATCATCAGGGGGCGTGTCTTGGTGAGCGCTGTCTTGGTCAACTGTGTCTTGGTCAACATGGGTCTCTCCTTATCTCCGTCGCACCTGGGGGGGAAGCCTTTCCCCGCATCGACGATGGCCGCCTGCGGCGACCCGACCACTTTCATGCTAACGAGCTGAAGGCAGGGTGCAAGAGTGTCGTGGCGGCGACGCCAGGCGTCGCACATCGGCGACGGTCTGAACGGGCGCGCCGCGGGCGAAACGCGACGCGCCTTCTCGACCAGCGGCTAGAGCAGGAACAGGGTGGCCAGGCCCAGGAAGGACATGAAGCCGACCACGTCGGTGACCGTGGTCAGCACCACCGACCCGGACAGCGCCGGGTCGATGCCGAGGCGCTTGAGCAGCAGCGGGATGACGATGCCGGCGACGCCGGCGACGAGCATGTTGATCACCAGGGCGGCGGCGATGATGGCGCCGATGCCGATGCTGCCGAACCAGATGACCGCCAGCACCGCCACCACCAGCGCCCACAGCAGGCCATTGAGCACCGCGATGCCGACTTCCTTGCGCAGCAGCCAGTTGCTGTTGGTGCGACTGATCTGGCCCAGGGCCAGGCCGCGGATCGCCAGGGTCAGGGTCTGACTGCCGGCGATGCCGCCCATGCTGGCGACGATCGGCATCAGCACGGCCAGCGCCACCAGCTGATCCAGGGCCGCCTCGAAGCGGCCGATCACCCAGGCGGCCAGGAAGGCGGTCAGCAGGTTGATGCCGAGCCATACGGCGCGGCGCTTGGCGCTGGGCAGCACCGGGGCGAACAGGTCTTCCTCCTCGTCGAGGCCGGCCATGTTCATCAGCGCCTGCTCGGACTGCTCGCGGATCACGTCGACGATGTCATCGATCACGATGCGGCCGAGCAGCAGGCCGCGGCTATCCACCACCGGCGCCGAGACCAGGTCGTGGGTCTGGAACAGGGTGGCCACGTCGAGGGACTTCATGGTCACCTGGATGCTGTCCACGTCGCTGTCCATCAGGTCGGCCACGGCCTGTTCCTGATCGCTGGCCACCAGCCGGGCCAGCGGCAGCACGCCCATGAACAGGCCGTTGCGGTCCACCACCATCAGGCTGTCGGTGTTGTCGGGCACCTCCTGCTTCCAGCGCAGGAAGCGCTGCACGGTCTCCAGGCTGACGTCGGCGCGCACGGCGATGGTGTCGGTGCGCATCAGGCGGCCGGCGGAGTCCTCCTCGAAGGCCAGGGTCTCCTGCAGGCGGGCGCGCTGCAGCTCGTCCATGGAGCGCAGCATGTCCTCGGCGACCTGCTGCGGCAGGTCCTCGAACAGCTCGGCCAGGTCGGCGGTGTCGAGCCCGGCGGTGGCGGCCACGATCTCGGCGTGGTCCATGTCGTCGATCAGGGTGCTGCGCGCCTCGTCGTGGACGTGCAGCAGCACCTCGCCGTCGACCTCCTGAGGCACGCGCTCCCACAGCCGGATGCGCGCGTCGAGCGGCAGCGACTCCAGCAGCAGCGCGACCTCGGCGGGTTCCAAGTCGGCGATCACGTCGTCGACCCACTCCAGGTGTTCCTTCTCCAGCGCCAGGTGAATGCGCGACAGGCGGTGTTCCAGCGTCTCGGTCGTTTCGGTCATGGCGTCTCCCTGGCGGGGCGGCGTCGCCCGCGGTCTGTTCCGTGTCGGACATTCCGATGTCCGGTCAGTCCATCATACAAGAAGTGCCGGCCGGTCGTTGGCATTGGCGTTCGTCGTGGCGGGTCGGCTGCGCTATACTCGCGCCCGATTTTCCGCCGCCGTCTCAGGAGCCGCCATGTATTCCCTCGCCCGTTCGCTGCTGTTCCGTCTCGATGCCGAGAAGGCCCATGGCCTGGCGCTGTCGGGGCTGGATCTGGCGGACCGCCTCGGCCTGGCGAAGGCCATGGGCGAGCGCGTCGACGATCCGGTGGAGCTGATGGGGCTGCGTTTCCCCAACCGGGTGGGACTGGCCGCCGGGCTCGACAAGAACGCCGACCATCTGGACGCCCTGGGCGCGCTCGGCTTCGGCTTCGTCGAGGTCGGCACCGTGACGCCCAAGCCCCAGGACGGCAACCCGAAGCCGCGGCTGTTCCGCCTGCCCGGGGCCGGCGCCATCATCAACCGCATGGGCTTCAACAACGCCGGCGTCGACCACCTGATCGCCAGGGTGAAGGCCAGCCGTTACCGGGGCGTGATCGGCATCAACATCGGCAAGAACCTGACCACGCCGGTGGAGCAGGCGGTAGACGACTATCTCCACTGCCTGGAGAAGGTGCATGCCCACGCCCACTACATCACCGTGAACATCTCCTCGCCCAACACCCCCGGGCTTCGCAACCTCCAGTTCGGCGAGCATCTGGACGAGCTGCTGGGCACGCTGCGCGAGGCGGGGGACCGGCTCGATCGCGACGGCGGGCGTCGCGTGCCGCTGGCGGTCAAGATCGCGCCGGACATGGACGCCAAGGAGGTCGCCCTGGTGGCGCGCAGCCTCGAGGCCAATCGCATCGACGCGGTGATCGCCACCAATACCACCATCGCGCGAGAGGCGGTGGCCGGGCTGACCCACGGCGACGAGCAGGGCGGGCTGTCGGGCCGGCCGGTGTTCGAGGCCTCCAACACCGTGATTCGCGAGCTGCGCCGTCATCTGCCGACCCTGCCGATCATCGGCGTGGGTGGCATCGACAGCGGCGAGGCGGCGGCGGCCAAGAGCGAGGCCGGGGCGGACTTGGTCCAGCTCTATTCCGGCTTCATCTACCGCGGGCCGGCGCTGGTCGGGGAGTGCGCCCGGGCGCTGCGCGACCGTCGTCGCTGAGGCGGGCGACGCATTAAAAAGCCCGCGCTGGGCGCGGGCTTGGGAGGTTGGGTTCGTCTGGGGAACGAAGGGACGATCTGCCTGATCGGGGTCAGATCACCATGGGGTTCTTGTGAATACCGGAGACCCCTGTCATTCCGGACCATTGGTCTCCACGACCTTCACGCCAACCGCTCATCCAGTATTCTCTTAGGTTGATGTCCTGGTTCGGACAATCATCGCGGGAACGACCTGAGACACCCGCCTTGTACCCGTGAACATAGGCACGCTGGAAGCGATCACGTTTCTGTCGTTTCATTGGTCTACCTCTTGCTAAAGGCACCGATGGCAGCGACGCTCTGGGCGTCACGACCGTGACTTGAGGGTGTCGATACGGCACAGCGCGTACTGTGTCGACAGGTCCTTGCCCTCATGACAGGAACGCATGCGTTGTCTGGTAGCTACCACTTTATTCATAGCGCAACCTGGTCGATGCCGTCGACAGGTGATTTGTAACAAAGCGTACATTCAGGCGTCACGCGGACGTGGCGGGCCTGAAGCCACCCGATGGATTTCTCATGACCGAACGACGAGCTACCGACTCTCTGGCCTTCCTCGCCACCTGTCCCAAGGGGCTGGAACTGCTGGTGTCCGACGAGCTGGCCGCGCTGGGCGCCACGCCCGGCAAGACGACCCTGGCCGGGGCGCACTTCCAGGCCGATCTCGAGACGGCCTATCGGGCCTGCCTGTGGTCGCGGCTGGCCAACCGGGTGGTGCTGTGCCTGGTGCGCGAGGAGGGCATCGAGACCCCCGAGCAGCTGCGCGCGGCCACGGCCGCCGTGGCCTGGGGCGAGCACCTGCCGCGGGGCGCGACCCTGGCGGTGGACTTCCACGGCCGCTCCACCGAGATTCGCCACACCCGCTTCGGCGCCCAGACCGTCAAGGACGGCGTGGTCGATCGCCTGCAGGCCGACGGCCAGCCGCGGCCGAACGTCGATACCCGCCAGCCGGACCTGCGCCTCTACGCCCACCTGCATCGCGGCCGGCTGACCCTGGGCATCGACTTCGCCGGCGACAGCCTGCATCGCCGCGGCTATCGCCGCGACGTGGGCCACGCGCCGCTCAAGGAGAACCTGGCCGCCGCGCTGCTGATCCGCGCCGGCTGGCCCGAGCGGGCCCGCGAGGGCCAGCCGCTGGTCGACCCGCTGTGCGGCGCCGGCACCCTGCTGATCGAGGCGGCGATGATGGCCGCCGACATGGCGCCCAATCTCAACCGCGAGCGCTTCGGCTTCCAGGGCTGGGCCGGCCACGACAAGGCCCGCTGGCAGGAGATCAAGCGCGAGGCCGAGGCCCGGGCCAGCATCGGCCGCAAGCGCTGCCGCTGCCGGATCCACGGCTTCGACCAGAGCCCGCCGGCGCTGTCGTCGGCCAAGGCCAACGCCATGCGCGCCGGCATTCCGGCGCTGATCACCCTGAAGGGCGCGAGCCTCACCGAGCTCAAGCGCCCCGAGGATCTCGACCCGGAGGCGAAGGGCCTCGTGATCACCAACCCGCCCTACGGCGAGCGTCTCGGCGAGCTGCCCGAGTTGGTCGGCCTCTACGCCGATCTCGGCGAGCGGGCGCGGCAGGCCTTTCCGGGCTGGCGCCTGGCGCTGTTCACCGGCAATCCGGACCTCGGCCATCGCACCGGGCTGCGCGCCCACAAGCAGTATTCGCTGAAGAACGGCCCGCTGGACGCCAAGCTGCTGCTGATGGACGTGCCGGAGGGCACTCAGGGGGGAGGCGAGGGCAGGGCCGCGTCGCCGACGCCGCCGCCGCGCTCCGAGGGCGCGCAGATGTTCGCCAATCGCCTGACCAAGAACCGCAAGCGGCTGAAGAAGTGGCTCAAGCGCTCCGGCGAGACCTGCTACCGGCTGTATGACGCCGACATGCCGGAATACGCCCTGGCCATCGACGTCTATGGCGACCACGTGCACGTGCAGGAGTACGCGCCGCCGAAGTCGATCGATGCCGGCCAGGCCCAGAAGCGGCTGTTCGAGGCGCTGGCGGTGATTCCGGAAGAGCTGGAGGTCGATGCCAGCCGGGTGGTGGTCAAGCGCCGCGAGCGCCAGAGCGGCCGCGCCCAGTACCAGAAGCAGGCCGCCAGCGGCGAGCGCTTCGAGGTCCGGGAAGGGCCGGCCCGGGTGTGGGTGAACCTGCGCGACTACCTCGACACCGGGCTGTTCCTCGATCACCGTCCGGTGCGGCGCATGCTCGGCGAGATGGCCCAGGGCAAGCGCTTCCTGAACCTGTTCTGCTATACCGCCACGGCCACCGTGCAGGCCGCCCTCGGCGGCGCCTCGGACAGCGTCAGCGTGGACCTGTCGAACACCTACCTCGACTGGGCCCGGGACAACTTCGCCCTGAACCGGCTCGATCCCTCGCGTCACCGCGTGGTGCGCGACGACTGCTTCCAGTGGCTCGAGACCGCCGGCGTCCACTTCGACCTGATCTTCATGGACCCGCCGACCTTCTCGAACTCGAAGAAGATGGCCGACACCCTGGACGTGCAGCGCGACCACGGCCGGCTGGTGCGCCTGGCCATGGCGCGGCTGGCGCCCGGTGGCACCCTGGTGTTCTCCAACAACCAGCGCCGCTTCAAGCTCGACGCCGAGCTGGCCGAGGCCTACGCGGTGGAGGACATTTCGGCGAAGACGTTCGACCCGGACTTCCATCGTCGCCCGGACCTGCATCACGTCTTCCTGATTCGCCACAAGGAGGGTGCCGCCGAGGCATGATCCAGCTGACGCTCTACACCACGCTCGGCTGCCACCTTTGCGAGACGCTGGAGGCCGGGCTTTCGCGCCTGGCCGGCGTCGAGTATCGCCTGACGCGGATCGAGATCGGCGACGACGAGGCGCTGCTGGCGCGCTTCGGCGAGCGCATTCCGGTGCTGGTGGACGAGACGGGGGCGGCGCTGGAGGGCGCCGTCTCCCCGGCGGGGCTGGCCGAGTGGCTGGCCGCACGGGGCTGGCTGGACGAAAACGCCTGGCAGGCGATGCCGGGTGGTGAGAGCGAGGCGCCGTCGGAGCCGGGCGGCGCGGTGGTGCGCCGGGGGCGGCGCTTTCTGAGCTGACGAGCCTAGAGCGGGTCGAGCAGCGACAGCTGGTTGACCGCATCGCGCCCTTCCGGGCTGTGGTCGTCGGCTTCCAGTACCTTGTGGAAGCCGCGCGAGGCCTGGATGGTGGCCTCGTCCTCGAGCCACATCATGGCCTGGCCGTGGTCGTCGGCGAGCCGATGCTTGAGCCCGCCGAACTGGGTGCCGATCTGGCCCCAGGCACGGCTGAAGATCCAGTCGCCGAACATGTCCTGATGGACATGTACCAGCACATAGTCATGGTCGGTTTCCCAGCGGACGATCACGGCGACTCCCGAGGTCGGCGGCGGCGCGACGCGCACCGCTCGTGTAACATGCCCCGTATTGTAAGGCCTTGTGTTTCATGGACAAGTTTCCATGGGCAAGTTTCCATGGACAAGTCAATCGAGAGGAAGGACCCATGAGAATCGTCGTCGACGCCAACGTGCCGGCCGCCGAGGCCTGTTTCGGGCCGCTGGGCGAGGTGATCCGGGTGCCCGGCCGCGAGATCGATGCCGACACGGTGCGCGACGCCGATGCGCTGGTGGTGCGCTCCATCACCCGCGTCGACGAGGCCCTGGTGGCCGGTTCCCGGCTGCGCTTCGTCGGCACCTGTACCATCGGCACCGACCACGTCGATCAGGCGGCGCTGGCCGCGCGCGACATCGGTTTCTCCAGCGCCCCGGGCTGCAACGCCGAGGCGGTGGTCGACTACGTGCTGACGAGCCTCGCGACCCTGGCCGAGCGCCAGGGTTTCTCGCTGCTGGAGCGCACGGTCGGCATCGTCGGGGTGGGCAACGTCGGCGGCCGGCTGCGCGGGCGCCTGGAGGCCATGGGCATCGCCTGCCTGGCCTGCGACCCGCCCAGGGTGGAAGCAGAGAGCATCGAGGCAGAAGGCGGCGACGGCTTCCATGAGCTGGACGCGCTGATCGACGCCTGCGACGTGCTGTGCCTGCACACGCCGCTGGTGCGCGACGGCCGCCACGCCACTCGCCACCTGCTCGACGCCCGGCGCATCGCCGAGCTGGCGCCGGGCACCGTGGTGCTCAACGCCGGGCGGGGCGATTGCCTGGACGGCCAGGCGCTGCGCTCGCGGCTCTCCGGGCGGGGCGACATCACGGCGGTGCTCGATGTCTGGGAGGACGAGCCCGGCATCGACGCCGCGCTGTGCGACCTGGCGGCGATCGCCACGCCGCACATCGCCGGCCACAGCCGCGACGGCAAGCTGCGCGGCACCCACGCCATCTATCAGGCGCTGACCCAGCGCTTCGGCCTGCCGGCGCGGCTGACCCTGGCGGATCTGTCGCCGGCGCCGCCGCTGGCCTCGCTGACCCTCGACGGCGGCCTGACGGTAGAGGAGGCGCTGCGGCTGTGCATGCGCGCGGTCTACGACGTGCGCCGCGACCATGATGCCCTGCACCGGGAGAGCCGCCGCCAGGGCATGGCGGCCGGCTTCGACGACTGCCGCGCGAATTACCCGCTGCGCCGGGAGTTCTCGACCCTGGCCGTCGAGCTGCGCCCGGCGGCCGAGTCCCTGGCCGCGCCGCTTGCGGCCGCCGGCTTCCGGGTGGCCACGAGCGCCTAGCACCGGGCCACAAGCGCCGAGCCACAAGAAAACCCGAAGGCCAAGGCCCTCGGGTTTTCGTTTGCTTCGGTCGGTTCACGCTGTCGCGTTGCCGCTTACTGCCGGTAGGCCGCTTCCTTGAGCGCGCGGATGCGGTCGTCCAGGGGCGGGTGGCTGGCGAACAGCCGCTCCATCAGCTTGCGGGTCTGGCCGGTGGTGATGGCGAACGCGGTCAGGGTGTCCGGCATCTGGTCGGCCATCTGGGTCTCGGCCTTGAGCCGGCCGAGGGCGTTGATCATGGCGCCGCTGCCGGCCAGCCTGGCGCCCGCGGCATCGGCGCGGTACTCGCGGAAGCGCGAGAACCAGGCGACGATGGCCGAGGCGATCAGGCCGAACACGATCTCGGCGACGATCACCACCGCGAAGTAGCCGAAGAAGCCCAGGCCTTCGTTGTCATCCTTGCGCAGGAAGCTGTCGACCAGCTGGGCCACCACGCGGGCGAAGAACATCACGAAGGTGTTCAGCACGCCCTGAACCAGCGCCAGGGTCACCATGTCGCCGTTGGCCACGTGGCCGATCTCGTGGGCCAGCACCGCGCGCACCTCTTCCGGGCGCATGCGGTTGAGCAGGCCGGCGGAGACCGCCACCAGGGCGTCGTCCTTGTTCCAGCCGGTGGCGAAGGCGTTGGACTGCTCGGCGGGGAAGATGCCCACTTCCGGCATCTTGATGCCGGCCTCGCGGGCCAGCTCGCCCACGGTGTCCAGCAGCCACTGCTCGGTGCTGTTGGAGGGCTGCTCGATGATCACCGTGCCGGTGCTGCGCTTGGCCATCCATTTGGAGATGAACAGCGACACCATGGAGCCGGCCATGCCGAAGATGAAGCAGAAGATCAGCAGGCTGTTGAAGTTGATGCCCTGGGCGCTGAGGTAGGGCTCCACGCCGAGCAGTCGCAGGGTGATGCTGGCCACCAGGATCACCGCCAGGTTGGTGCCCAGGAACAGCAGGATTCTCATCATTGCCGGAACTCTCCCATGAGGGTTGTCGTGCAGGCGCCGCGCCCGGATGGGCGCGGCGAGTAGAAGCAACTGCTTAGATACGGACTTTCGTCGAGGGTTTCAAGCACGACGTCGCCGTGGGCTCATCGACGATGGCCATGCGGCTCACTGGCGGTAGCGCGACAGGAATCGCGCGAAGCGATCCAGGGCGTCGTCGAGCTGCTCGGCCCAGGGCAGGGTGACGATGCGCACGTGGTCCGGCTCGGGCCAGTTGAAGGCCGTGCCCTGCACCAGCAGGATCTTCTCCTGCAGCAGCAGGTCGAGCACCAGCTGCTGATCGTCCTGGATGTTGAACACCTTGGGGTCGAGGCGCGGGAAGGCGTAGAGCGCGCCCTTGGCCTTGGTGCAGGACACGCCGGGAATGGCGTTCAGCTTCTCGTGCGTGATGTCGCGCTGGGCCAGCAGCCGGCCGCCGGGCAGCACCAGGTCGTTGATCGACTGGTAGCCGCCCAGCGCGGTCTGGATGGCGTGCTGGGCCGGCACGTTGGCGCACAGGCGCATCGAGGCCAGCATGTTGAGGCCCTGGATGTAGTCCTGGGCGCGCTGCTTGGCGATGCTGCCCGACAGCGTCATCCAGCCGCTGCGGAAACCGGCGCAGCGATAGCTCTTGGACAGCCCGTTCATGGTCACCACCAGCTGGTCGTCGCCGGCCAGGGAGCCGGTGGAGACGTGCTCGGTGCCGTCGTAGAGGATCTTGTCGTAGATCTCGTCGGAGAACACCACCAGGTTGTGCTCATGGGCAATCGCCAGCAGTTCGCGCACCACCTCCGGCGGATAGACGGCGCCGGTGGGGTTGTTGGGATTGATGATGACGATGGCCCGGGTGTGCTCGGTGACCTTCTTGCGGATGTCGTCGAGATCGGGCGCCCAGTCGGCCTGCTCGTCGCACAGGTAGTGCACGGCGCGGCCGCCGGAGAGGTTGGTGGCGGCGGTCCACAGCGGATAGTCCGGCGCCGGGATCAGCACCTCGTCGCCGTCGTTGAGCAGCGCCTGGAGCGAGATGGTGATCAGCTCGGAGACCCCGTTGCCGACGAACACGTCCTCGACGCCGACGCCGGGAATGCCCTTGCGCTGGCACTCCTGCATGATCGCCTTGCGCGCCGAGTAGAGCCCCTTGGAATCGCAGTAGCCCTGAGCGGTGGCCAGGTTGCGCATCACGTCCTGGAGGATCTCCTCCGGGGCCTCGAAGCCGAACGGCGCGGGATTGCCGATGTTCAGCTTGAGGATGCGCTGACCCTCCTCTTCCAGGCGCTTGGCGTGGTCGAGCACCGGGCCGCGGATGTCATAGCAGACGTTGTCGAGCTTGTGCGATTTCCTGAGCGAGGCAGTGTCCATGGGGTCGAGTCCAGTGGTGTCCAGGGCCGCCGGTCGGCGGGGTGATCGTCTTGGTGAGAGAAAGGTGTGTGAGAAGGGCGCGTGACACCGGTCACGCGAGCCGTCTCAGCCGGCCGCTTCGTCGTCGGCGCTGGCCGAGGCGTCGGCGTCCTCTTCCGGCGCCTGCGCCGGAATGTCGGCGGGGGTCTCGAGGGTCACGCGGCCGAGCTTGCCGTCGCGCAGCTCGTGCAGCAGCACCTCGGCGCCGCGGTGCAGGTCGACCTCGCCGCCGGCGCGCAGGCCACCGCGCTTGCTGGCGATGGTGGAGAGCAGGGCGTGGCCGTCGAAGCCGGCCTCGGCCAGCAGATCGAGCTGGGCGTCGCCGTCGGCCTCGACCCGGTCGGCGTCAGGATGCCCCTCGTAGGGCGGCAGCGCCTTCAGCTTGTAGCGCGCGGAAAACGCCTCGGGATAGCGCTTGGCCAGCTCGGCGGCGGCCACCACGGCCACGTCGACGTAGTCGATGGCGGTGTCGCGGATCGCGCCGCTGGCGGCCAGGCGATAGGCGCTGGCCTGATCCTCGATCTTCGGCCACAGCACCCCGGGGGTGTCGATCAGCGCCACCTGGCCGTTGATGCGCACCTTCTGCTGGCGCTTGGTGACCGCCGGTTCGTTGCCGGTCTTGGCGATGGTGCGTCCGGCCAGGCCGTTGATCAGTGTCGACTTGCCGACGTTGGGAATGCCCATGACCATCACCCGCACGTCGCGGTCGGCGCGCACCTGGCCGGCCAGCTCGTGGCACAGCTTGGGAATGCGCTTGAGCTCGCGCGACTGGGTGGTGGTCACCGCCAGCGCGCGGGTATCGGGCTGGGCGTCGAAATGGGCGGTCCACTCCTTGGTGCGGACCGGATCGGCCAGGTCGGCGCGCGAGAGGATCTTGAGCACCGGCTTGTGGCGGGTGAGTTCCGCCAGCATGGGGTTGGCGCTGGAGTAGGGCAGACGGGCGTCGAGCACCTCGATCACCACGTCGATCTCCGGCAGCGCCTCGAGGATCTGCCGGCGCGCCTTGTTCATGTGTCCCGGGAACCAGCCGAGCATCATCCCTCTCCTGCTACTCAATGAAACGGCCGACCATCATAGCAGATGGCCGGCCGCTGCAGGGCGGGGCAGGGCGCTATTCGCCGGGGTGGAAGTCGATGGCCACCGAGTTGATGCAGAAGCGCTGGCCGGTGGTCTCCTGCGGACCGTCGGGGAAGACGTGGCCGAGGTGAGCGTCGCAGCGGGCGCAGAGCACCTCGACGCGCTGCATGCCATGGCTGGAATCCGCCTGGTGTTCCACGCAGCCGGTGCCCAGGGGGCGGTCGAAGCTCGGCCAGCCGCAGCCGGCGTCGAACTTGTGCTCGTTCTCGAACAGCGGCGCGTGACAGCACACGCAGTGATAGATGCCCTGTTCGTCGTTGACTCGGTAGTCGCCGGAGAAGGGGCGCTCGGTGCCTTTCTCTCGGGTCACGTGGTACTGCTCGGGGGTGAGCTGTTCACGCCATTCGGCCTCGCTCTTCTCTAGCTTCTTGCGCATGGCCTCTACTCCTCGGTTGCGTCGCCAGGTGCGTGCACCTCATTGTGACATCAAGACACGGCGTTTTTTCCAGCCCGATCGTTAACGCTAGATCGTCGTGCCACTCCCGTGCTTGACACTTTCCCGCCGTGTCAGTACTATACGCGCCATCTCGACGAGACGAGACACAGCGTCCCATTCGTCTAGTGGTCTAGGACACCGCCCTTTCACGGCGGTAACAGGGGTTCGAACCCCCTATGGGACGCCACTCTTCTCGATGAGATACCGGAGTGCGGGAATAGCTCAGTGGTAGAGCATCGCCTTGCCAAGGCGAGGGTCGCGAGTTCGAATCTCGTTTCCCGCTCCAATGCGTCCCATTCGTCTAGTGGTCCAGGACACCGCCCTTTCACGGCGGTAACAGGGGTTCGAACCCCCTATGGGACGCCACTTCCGGTGTTTGACAATGCGAAAGCTGCGGGAATAGCTCAGTGGTAGAGCATCGCCTTGCCAAGGCGAGGGTCGCGAGTTCGAATCTCGTTTCCCGCTCCATTTGCCTTCGGGGTGATGGATTAGAGTAGGGCCTGAGAGGGTCGCGAGCTGGTACGCCAGCCCGGTCGAATCTCGTTTCCCGCTCCATGCGTCCCATTCGTCTAGTGGTCCAGGACACCGCCCTTTCACGGCGGTAACAGGGGTTCGAACCCCCTATGGGACGCCACTTCGCAGTGTCACCAGTGTTAAGCGGGAATAGCTCAGTGGTAGAGCATCGCCTTGCCAAGGCGAGGGTCGCGAGTTCGAATCTCGTTTCCCGCTCCATCTTCTTTCGGGATGATGGGTTTTAGAGTAGGGCCTGCGAGGGTCGCGAGCTGGTGCGCCAGCCCGGTCGAATCTCGTTTCCCGCTCCATTTGCTCATAGAGCAATGATTGCGTCCCATTCGTCTAGTGGCCTAGGACACCGCCCTTTCACGGCGGTAACAGGGGTTCGAACCCCCTATGGGACGCCACTACGCAGTACCCCCTTCCAAGCGGGAATAGCTCAGTGGTAGAGCATCGCCTTGCCAAGGCGAGGGTCGCGAGTTCGAATCTCGTTTCCCGCTCCAGATTGTCTTAAGCACTTCTCCGATCACCGGTCCGGCCCAATGCGCCTGCCCGGGATGTCGTGTTTCTGCCCCTGGCGTCTGTCGATGGGCGTCTTTCCTCGCCGTGCCGCAAGCGCCTGCCTCCCGGCAAACGGCCCAACTCGTTCGCCAGCGATTGAACCTGGCGGAATCGCCCCCATAGTAGTGGGCCTTCGACGACATTCATCCAAGTACACAGGACTGCTCATGGCCGAACCGGCGCTGTCCATTCGTGGCCTGACCAAGGTCTACGGCAATGGCTTCCAAGCCCTCAAGGGCATCGACCTCGATGTCGAGCAGGGCGACTTCTACGCCCTGCTGGGCCCCAACGGTGCGGGCAAGTCCACCACCCTCGGGGTGGTCTGTTCGCTGGTGCAGAAGACCGCCGGCAAGGTCTCGATCTTCGGCATCGACATCGACAAGGACTTCGCCAAGGCGAAGTACCATCTGGGCGTGGTGCCCCAGGAATTCAACTTCAACCAGTTCGAGAAGGTCATCGACATCGTGCTGGCCCAGGCCGGCTACTACGGCATGTCGCGCCGCGAGGCCCTGCCGCGCGCCGAGGAACTGCTGCGCGACCTGGGGCTGTGGGACAAGCGCAACGGCAGCGCCCGCATGCTCTCCGGCGGCATGAAGCGCCGGCTGATGATCGCCCGCGCCCTGATGCATCGCCCCAAGCTGCTGATCCTCGACGAGCCGACCGCCGGGGTCGACATCGAGCTGCGCCGCAGCATGTGGGAGTACATGCGCCGCATCAACGAGAAGGAAGGCACCACCATCATTCTCACCACCCACTACCTGGAAGAGGCCGAGAGCCTGTGCCGGCGGGTGGGCATCATCAACCACGGCGAGATCATCCGTGACACCAGCGTGCGCGACCTGCTCGCCGAGCTGGACACCGAGACCTTCCTGCTCGACCTGGCGCATCCGCTCGAGGACGCACCCGCCATCGACGGCTTCGACGTGCGCCAGTCCGACGACGCCCAGCTGGCGGTGATGGTCCATCGCGGCCAGCGCCTGAACGACGTCTTCGACGCCCTGGGCCGGCAGGGCATCGAGGTGGTCTCGATGCGCAACCGCGCCAACCGACTCGAGGAAATGTTCGTCTCCATGGTGGAAGAGGGGCAGAAAACCGCGACATCCGACCAGGAGGCCCGTTCATGAACGCCACCCAGATCGCCATCGCCCTCTGGACGCTGGTGTCCAAGGAGATCCGCCGCTTCACCCGGATCTGGCCGCAGACGCTGCTGCCGCCGTCGATCACCATGACCATGTACTTCATCATCTTCGGCAACCTGATCGGATCGCGCATCGGGGCCATGGATGGCTACAGCTACATGGACTTCATCGTGCCCGGCCTGATCATGATGGCGGTGATCACCAACAGCTACTCCAACGTCGCCTCGAGCTTCTTCTCCAACAAGTTCCAGCGCAGCGTCGAGGAGATGATGGTCTCGCCGATGCCCAACTGGGTCATCCTCGCCGGCTTCGTGCTGGGCGGCATGGCGCGCGGCCTGGGCGTGGGCGTGATCGTCACCTGCGTGTCGCTGTTCTTCACCCGCATCGACATGGCCCACCCGCTGCTGACCATCGGGGTGGTGGTGCTGACCGCGGCGCTGTTCGCCATCGGCGGCTTCATCAACGCGCTGCTGGGCAAGAAGTTCGACGACATCTCCATCGTGCCGACCTTCGTGCTGACGCCGCTGACCTACCTGGGCGGGGTGTTCTACTCGATCTCGCTGCTGCCGGCCTTCTGGCAGGGCGCCTCGATGCTCAACCCGATCCTCTACATGGTCAACGTCTTCCGCTACGGCTTCCTGGGCGTCTCCGACATCCCCGTGGGCTGGGCCCTGACCGCCATCCTCGGCTTCATCGTGGTACTGTTCGGCATCGCCCTGTGGATGCTCAACAACGGCAAGGGCATCAGGAGTTGACCATGGCACACGAACGACCCGAGACGCTCGCAGAGGCCCCGCTGGGCCGCGAGTCCGCCTACCCGGAGCACTACGACGCCGGGCTCTTGTACCCGATTGCCCGCGCCGCCAACCGCGCGCCGCTGGGCATCGAGGAGGGCGCGCTGCCGTTCGTCGGCGAGGACGAATGGCACGCCTTCGAGGTCTCCTGGCTCAACGCCCGCGGCAAGCCGATCGTCGCCGTGGCGCGCTTCCGGCTGCCGGCCGAGTCGCCGCGGCTGATCGAATCCAAGTCCTGGAAGCTCTACCTCAATAGCTTCAACCAGACCCGCCTGGCCTCGCAGGACGAGGCCCGGGCGATCATGGCGCGCGACCTCTCCGCCGCGGCCGGCGCGCCGGTGGCCGTGGAGCTGTTCGGCGTCGACGACGAGGCGCTCGCCCCGCGCCGCCTGCCGGGGGAGTGCATCGACGATCGTGACATCGAGGTCGAGGACTACACGCCCAGCGCCGAGCATCTGATCACGGATGACGAGATCGTCGAGGAGACGCTGCACTCGCACCTGCTCAAGTCCAACTGCCCGGTCACCGGCCAGCCCGACTGGGGCAGCGTGATGATCCGCTACCGCGGGCCGCGCCTCGACCGCGACGGCCTGCTGCGCTACCTGATCGGCTATCGCCAGCATCAGGACTTCCATGAGCACTGCGTCGAGCACATCTTCATGGACCTGATGGAACGGGCGAACCCCGAGCGGCTGCTGGTGCTGGCGCGCTATGTGCGCCGCGGCGGCCTCGACATCAGCCCCTGGCGCGGCACCCCCGGCGAGCAGCCGCCGACGCCGCTGCGTCTGGCGAGACAGTAGGCCTGGCGCGGCAGTAAGCGTGTCGCGCCGCCCGGCCCGGCGCGACAGCCATCGAGCGGCTTGATAGAGTATCGAGAACCTTTCTCGTCTGACCTCGGCAAGGAGACACCGATGGATGCGATGACGCTGCTGCAACAACGCAGCTCCATGGGCAAGCTGATGGCCCCGGCCCCCGACGCGGAACAGCTCGAGGCGATGTACCGGGCCGCGCTGCGCGCCCCGGACCACAAGGAGCTCCGCCCCTGGCGCTTCATCGAGTTCTCGGGCGACGGGCTCGACCGCCTCGGCGAGCTGTTCGCCGAGGCCGAGCGGGTCGAGAACCCCGATGCCCCGGAGGCCGTGCTCGAGGGCGCGCGCAAGAAGCCCAAGCGCGCGCCGATGATCATCGCCGTGGTCGCCAGGGTCACGCCGGACGAGCCCAAGGTGCCGCGGGTCGAGCAGGTGATCTCCGCCGGCTGTGCCGCCCATGGCCTGCTGCTGGCCGCGCACGCCCAGGGCCTGGGCGCCATGTGGCGCACCGGCAAGTACGCCTTCGACGCCACCGTGCGCGAGGGCCTCGGCCTGGCCGAGCAGGACGAGCTGGTCGGCTTCCTCTACCTGGGGCAGGTCGGCGGCCGCCACCGCCCGGTGCCGGAGCACGACCTCGACGCCTTCGTCGAACGCTGGAGCTGAGCATGCGCGAGCTCGGCGTTCCTCATCCCCGCCTGCCGCTGCCGTCGGCCGGCGGGGAAGACGATCCGGCGGCCTTCCTGGCCTGGCTGCGCGAGGCCATCCCGATGGCCGCGCATCTCGGCGTCGAGGCCATGCGGCGCGACGGCGAGGCGCTGGAATGGCGGCTCGCCATCGCCCCGAGCCTCAACGACAAGGGCACCGGCTTCGGCGGCGCCCTGACCGCCCAGGCCACGCTGCTCGGCTGGTGCTGGGCCACGCTCTGGCTGCGGCGACACGGCGTTGAGCGCGACGTGGTGGTGGCCGAGGCCAGCCAGCGCTTCCTGGCGCCGGTAACCGGCGACTATCGGCTGGTCTGCACGCCGGAGAGCGAGGACGGCCCGGGGCGCCTCGAGGAGCGGCTGGCGGAGCGGGGCAGGGGGCGCATCGCCCTGGTGCAGCGCCTGTACTGCGGCGAGACCCTGTGCCTCGAGGCCCGCGGCGACTACGCCGTGCGCCCGGCAGGCTGAGCCGTCGGCCCCGATCCGCAAGAAATCGAAAAAACCACTTGCGTACACGGACTTAAGTGGATAATATACGCCCCGTTCTCGAGGCAAAGGCAGCAAGCCAAACGGTTCGAGAGCCAAAATGCGGAGGGGTGTCCGAGTGGTCGAAGGAGCACGCCTGGAAAGTGTGTAAGTCGAAAGGCTTCGAGGGTTCGAATCCCTCCCCCTCCGCCACGAATTCTGAGAAAAGCCGCTGAGCCATCAGCGGCTTTTTCTTTGTCTGTATTTTTTCCCGCGCTGTGCCCCATGCCTGGCACCTGGTTTCCCCCTGGGCCCTCCACGACGCCTTTGGCCCGCCTTCGTCCTGGTGCTGTCGCTCTTCCTGCCGCCATGCCACATCCGGGCCGTTATTTTCTGGCCGTCGCTCCGGTTCTCCGTACCGTCGTCCTACGTATTGTGAGCAGCCATGAGCGTGACATGGCCGTCGGGTCCCCTGTGATCGCCCCTCGATTGGTAAATACCGGCATGCTTCGCTGCGTGATGGCTTTGAACGGCGTCGATAATCGAAAGAGTCGGTTGGGACGTTGGTGACGGCTAACCGCTTGAGTATGCGAGAATCAGAATCCGCCCAGGCAGCCAGCGTTCCTTTGGCCGCCGCCCTGAATCTCGGCTGGAAACCCTGACATGAGCGATGCCTACTACCTTCATCTCACCGATCGGCTGCGAGATCTCATACAAGACCCCGAGGCCTTCGAGGATGACCGGTTGCCATCGGAGCGGGTCCTGGCGGAGCGTTTCCATACCACTCGTGTCACCCTGCGCCAGGCATTGGCCCAGTTGGAAGGGGAAGGGCGCATCCACCGCAGCAACCGCCGTGGCTGGTTCGTATCGCCACCGCGTCTCGACTATGACCCGACGCGTGACGCTGGCTTCAATGATTACGTGAAGGCTCAGGGGCGTCGGCCACGCACCGAGGTGTTGCTCACCGATACCCGTCCCCACCCTCCGGCAGCAGAGGCCCTGGGCTTGCCCTTAGATCGGTCGTTTCACCATATCCGTCGTCGGCGCTTCGTGGACGACAGGGCCGTGCTTTGCGAGTCGCTCTGGGTCGTGCCTGAGCGCGCCCCGCAGCTGCTGGAAGGCGATTTCACCGGCTCCTTGTGGGGCCAGCTACGAGAACGCTGGGGGCTGACCCTGGCTCACCGTTCGCTGCGGCTATACTCCGAGGCGATCCACGCCCGGGAGGCAGAGGCGTTGGGTGTGGCCGCCGGGACGGCAGGGCTGAGCGTACGCCGCACCATCTTCGACGAACAGCGTCGCCCGGTGGAATACGATGAAGAGCACTGGCTGCACAACGCCCTGTGCATCGCGGTGGAATTGGAAAACTCCGTTTAATTAAGCGAAAGACGCTTCACTCAGCCTTCAAGATTCTGTCACGGGGCTGTCATGGAGGCTCGCCAGACTCTTGGTATATACCAGATGGGCAGTCACCTGTCTGACCTTCACCAAGAGCCGGAGAGTCCCATGTCCTTCTTCACTCGCACCCTGCTGGCCAGCGCCATCGGCCTGACATTGTCCACTGCTGCCCAGGCCGCGACCGAGCTGACCGTCTACACCGCCGTCGAGGCCGACGATCTGCAGAAATATGCCGAGCGCTTCCAGCAGGCGCACCGGGATATCGAGATCAACTGGGTGCGGGACTCCACCGGTGTGATCACCGCTCGCCTGTTGGCCGAGAAGGATAACCCCCAGGCCGATGTGGTCTGGGGGCTGGCGGCCACCAGCCTGCTGGTGCTGGAGGACGAGGGCATGCTGGCCCGCTATGCCCCCGAGGGCGTTGAGGCCCTGGATCCCAAGTTCGTCGATCCGGCGATCCGCGAAGGCAAGGAGCCGGCCTGGGTCGGCATGGACGCCTGGGTCGCATCGCTCTGCTACAACACCATCGAAGGCGAACGCCTCGGCGTCCCCAAGCCCAGCTCCTGGGAAGACCTCACCCGTCCTGAGTATGAAGGGCATGTGATCATGCCGAACCCGAGCTCCTCGGGCACCGGCTATCTGGATGTCGCCAGCTGGATGCAGTTGTGGAACGAGGAGGGCGCCTGGGACTACATGGATCGTCTCCACCAGAACATCTCGCGCTATACCCACTCCGGTTCGGCTCCCTGCAACCTGGCCGCCTCCGGCGAGGCGGTGGTGGGGGTCTCCTTCGCCTTCCGGGGCGCACGCCTGATGTCTCAGGGGGCGCCCGTCGAGCTGGTCTTCCCCACGGAAGGCGTCGGCTGGGACATGGAGGCCGCGGCCATCATCGAGGGCAGCGACAAGCGTGATGCCGCCGAGACGCTGCTCGACTGGGCGGTGACCGAGGAAGCCAATGCGCTCTACAACGAAGGATATGCGGTCGTCGCCTATCCGGGGGTGGCCCAGCCCATCGATCACTATCCCGCCAACATCTCCGACCTGATGATCGATGCCGATTTCAACTGGGCGGCCAACAACCGCGAACGCCTGCTCCAGGAATGGCAGGGCCGTTATGACGGCAAGTCCGATAGCCAGTAAGCCACCTCGCTATTCTTGTGATCGCCCCGGCGTGTTGCGCCGGGGTCGGGAGTATTTCGTCATGACCACCCTGACCGCCCCCGTATCCTCTGCGGCTCATGCCACCGTCGCCGATGCGGGGATTCATCTCGAGATTGCCGGGCTCAGCAAACGCTTCGGCCATTTCACGGCCCTGCAAGATATCGATCTGACCATTCGTGAAGGCGAGTTCGTCTGCTTTCTGGGACCCTCCGGCTGCGGCAAGACGACCCTGCTGCGCGCCATCGCGGGGCTGGCGCCGCAGAGCGCGGGGCGCATCGTCCAGTGCGGGCGCGACATCTCGCGCCTGCCGCCCCAGGCACGAGACTTCGGCATCGTCTTCCAGTCGTATGCGCTCTTCCCCAACCTGACGGTCTTCGACAACGTGGCCTATGGGCTGCGTAACCGGCGCGACGATCGTCACCGGATGCGCGAACGGGTGGCCGAGCTGCTGGCCCTGGTCGATCTGGTCGGCAGCGAGGGCAAGTATCCGGCGGCCCTCTCCGGGGGGCAGCAGCAGCGTGTCGCGCTGGCGCGTGCGTTGGCCACCGAGCCGGGGCTGCTGCTGCTCGATGAGCCGCTGTCGGCGCTGGATGCGCGGGTGCGTGTGCATCTGCGCAGCCAGATCAAGGCCCTGCAGGCGCGCCTGGGCGTGACCACCATCATGGTGACCCACGACCAGGAAGAGGCCCTGGCCATGGCCGATCGTATCGTGGTGATGAATCACGGCGTGATCGAGCAGGTGGGCACGCCGGCCGAGATCTATCGACACCCCGCCAGCGCCTTCGTGGCCGAGTTCATCGGCAGCATGAACTTTCTCGAGTGCTGCCCGGAAGGCACGCAACGCCTGCGGCTCGGTGAGCGTCGTCTGGATTGCACGACCCATGAGTGCGCCGGCCTGGAGCACGCCCGGTTGGCCATTCGTCCCGAGGCCGTGGAACTGTGTCGCAGTGACGAGGGCCTGTCGGCGCAGGTGGAACACATCGAATTCCTGGGCGCCTTCCTGCGTGTCAGCCTGACGCTCGAGGAGTGTCATCAGGCATTGACGGCAGACATCGCCGTGCGAGACGGCGAGGCGCTGCGCCTGACCCCGGGCATGACCCTCGGGGTGCGACTGCCGGCCGAGGCGATGCGACTCTTCCCCAGCCAGGAGGCGCGGCCATGATGGTGGTGATGCCCGCCTGGTCCCGGCGCTGGTCCGGCGAGTCCCTGGTGCGTTTGTTGGCGCTGCTGCTGGCCCTCGGCCTGCTGGTGGTGGGCCTGCTGTTCCCGCTGGCGGCCATGCTGGTCAAGAGTGTTCAGGACCGTGCCGGCGACTTCGTGGGGCTGGCCAACTTCGCGCGCTACCTCCAGACGCCGGCCCTGGCCGGCTCCATCGTCAACTCCCTGACCATCGCCCTGACCAGCACCGCGGTCGTGGTCGGCCTGGCCTTCCTCTGCGCCTATGGCCTGACGCGGACCTGCATGCCCGGCAAGCGGCTGTTTCGCATGCTGGCCATCCTGCCGATCCTGGCGCCCTCGCTATTGCCGGCCATCAGTCTCGTCTATCTGTTCGGCAACCAGGGCTGGTTTCGCGAGGTGCTGATGGGGGAAAGCATCTACGGCCCCATCGGCATCGTCATGGGCCTGAGCTTCTGGATCTTCCCTCATGCCCTGATGATCCTGGTCACGGCCCTGTCCAACAGCGATGCACGACTCTATGAGGCGGCCGAGGCCCTGGGGACCCCGAAGTGGCGCAGCTTTCTGACCATCACCTTGCCGGGTGCACGCTATGGTCTGATCTCCTGTGGCTTCGTGGCCTTCACGCTGGCCATCACCGACTTCGGCGTGCCCAAGATCATCGGCGGGCAGTTCAGCGTGCTGGCGACCGACGTCTACCGTCAGGTGGTGGGGCAACAGAACTTCCAGATGGGCGCGGTGGTCAGCGTGATTCTGCTGTTGCCGGCCCTGCTGTCCTTCGTCGTGGACCGCTGGATCCAGCGGCGCCAGGTCGCCCAGCTTTCGGCGCGGGCGGTGCCCTGGCAACCCAGCCCCAGCCCGTTGCGTGACGGGACCTTTGCCGCGATCTGCTACGGCGTGGGGGCGGTCATCCTGCTGGTGATCGGCACCGCCATCTATGCCTCTCTGGTGCAGTTCTGGCCCTACAACCTGTCCCTGACATTCAAGCATTACGCCTTCGAGGCGCTGGCCGGGGACGGCTGGACCTCCTGGGGCAATTCCCTGAAGCTCGCCTTTCTGGTGGCGACGATCGGCACTCTGGCGATCTTCTTCAATGCCTGGTTGATCGAGAAGAGCCAGGGCTATCGCCCGCTGCGGCAGGGGCTGCACTTCCTGGCCATGTTGCCGATGGCGGTGCCGGGCATGGTGCTGGGCCTGGCCTATATCTTCTTCTTCAACCAGGCCGGTAATCCGCTGAACTGGATCTATGGCACCTTGATCATCCTGGTGCTCAACACCCTGGTGCACTTCTACACCGTCTGCCATCTCACCTCGGTGACCGCGCTCAAGCAGCTCGATCCGGAGTTCGAGGCGGTAGGGGCGTCGCTGAAGGTGCCGTTCTGGACCACCTTCCGTCGCGTGACCCTGCCGGTCTCCTTGCCTGCGGTGCTGGATATCTCGGTGTATCTGTTCGTCAATGCCATGACCACGGTCTCGGCGGTGGTCTTCCTCTACACCAGCGACACGCGCCTGGCCTCCGTGGCGGTGATGCATCTGGACGAGGCCGGCTACTTCGCCAGTGCGGCGGCCATGGCGGTGCTCATTTTCTTCACGTCTCTGGGCGTCAAGCTGGCGCATGCGGCGATCAGCCATCTGCTGTTGACCCGGGCCCAGCGTTGGCGTCAGGCGGGCTAGGTCCGCCGTCCCTTTTTTTGTTCACTGCTACTGGTATATACCAATGACCATGACCACCTCCGATGCCTATCTGCTCACGCCGGGGCCGCTGACCACCAGCGCGACCGTCAAGGCGGCCATGCAGCGCGACTGGGGCTCCTGGGACGACGACTTCAACGCCATGACCGCGGAGATCTGCCGTCGCCTGCTGGCGTGTGCCAACGCCAGCGAGCGCCATGCCTGCATCCCCGTCCAGGGCAGTGGCACCTTCGCCGTGGAGGCCGCGCTCGGCACCCTGATCGATGCCACCCGAACGACGCTGGTGCTGGTCAATGGCGCCTACGGCAAGCGCCTGGTGAGCCTGCTCGAGCGCCTGGGACGCCCCGTCGAGGCGATGGCGCTCGGCGATGCCACCCCGCCTGATCCGGCGATGGTCGAGGCGTACTTGGCGGCCAACCCGAACATTGGCTATGTCGCCGTGATCCACTGCGAGACCAGCTCCGGCATGCTCAATCCCCTGGCGGCCATCGCCGAGGTGGTGGCCGCCCAGGGCCGCGAGCTGATCATCGATTCCATGAGCGCCTTCGGTGCGCTGCCGGTGGATGCCGAGCGTCTTCCCTTCCTGGCGTTGATCTCATCGGCCAACAAATGCTTCGAAGGCGTGCCCGGCTTCGGCTTCGTGATCGCGCGCCGCGACGCCTTGGAGGCCGCCGAGGGGCGCTGCCACTCCCTGTCGCTGGACCTGCATGATCAGTGGCGGTACATGACCCGCACCGGCCAGTGGCGCTATACGCCGCCGACCCACGTCGTGGCCGCTTTCCTGCAGGCCATGAAGGAGCACGCCGAAGAGGGCGGGGTGCCGGCACGCCATGCGCGCTACGCCGCCAACCGGGAGCGTCTGGTCGCCGGCATGCGTGAGCGAGGCTTCGAGACCCTGCTGGAAGATCGCTGGCTCTCGCCGATCATCACCACCTTCCTGAGCCCGGCGCACCCGAACTTCGACTTTTCGCGCTTCTACGCCGAACTCAAGGCGCATGGCTTCATCATCTATCCCGGCAAGCTCACCGAGGTCGAGAGCTTTCGCATCGGCAGTATCGGTCGCCTCGACATCAAGGTGATGGACCGACTGTTGAGTGCCATCGACACGGCCCTGGCCACCATGGGCGTGGATGACGCCCGTCCCGCTCACTGACCACGACCCACTGGAGATTGACCGATGCAATACCGCACTCCCGAACGCCTGCAGGGCGTCATCCTCGATTGGGCCGGCACCGTGGTGGATTTCGGCTCCTTCGCGCCCACCCAGATATTCGTCGAGGCCTTCGCTGAACTGGGCATCGCGATCGGCCTGGAGGAAGCTCGCGGCCCCATGGGGATGGGCAAATGGGACCATATCCGCACCCTGTGTGATGCGCCGGCGATCGCCGCGCGTTTCGAGCAGGCCGTGGGCCATGCGCCCACCGATGATGACGTCACGGCGCTCTATGAGCGTTTCATGCCGCTGCAGATTGCCAAGATCGGCGAGCATTCGGCCCTGATTCCCGGCGCGCTTGAGGCCATCGCCGAACTGCGTGAGCGCGGCCTGAAGGTCGGCTCCTGCTCGGGCTATCCCGCGGTGGTCATGGAGCAAGTGGTGGCGCAGGCGCGAGAGCAGGGGTTCGAGGCCGACCATGTGGTAGCCACCGACGAGGTGCCGAACGGACGCCCGCACCCGGCTCAGGCCCTGGCCAACGTGATTGCACTGGGGCTCGAGGACGTGGCGGCCTGCGTCAAGGTCGACGACACCGTGCCCGGCATCCTGGAGGGGCGCCGGGCCGGCATGTGGACCGTGGCGTTGACCTGCTCCGGCAATGCGCTGGGGCTCGATCATGGCGCCTATTGCGCCCTGCCGGAAGCCGAGCTGGCCGAGAGGCGCCAGCGCATCGAGGCGCAGTTCGCCCCGTCGCAGCCGCACTTCATGATCGACACCATCGCCGATCTGCCAGGGGTGGTCGCCGAGATCGATGCCCGCCTGGCGCGTGGCGAGCGGCCCTGATTCCTGCGGTCCCGGCCGCGGTCGGGACCATCATGCTGCAAGGAGAGTGTCATGCGACCCTTCTGGTTAGATCAGGCCCTGGCGGTGGAGACGGAAGCGCCGGCGCCACCGCTGGCGCGTGACCGGCGTGTCGACGTCTGCATCGTTGGAGGGGGTTACACCGGCCTGTGGACCGCCATCATGCTGCGCGAGCAGGCGCCAGGCCTGCAGGTGGCACTGGTCGAGGCCGATATTTGCGGTGCTGGCGCCAGCGGCCGCAACGGAGGCTGCGTGCTGGGCTGGGCCAGCAAGTACCCGACCCTGCGTCGGCTGTTCGGCGAAGAGGAAGCCCGTCGGCTGGTTGTCGAGTCCGAGCGCTGCGTGGGGGAGATCGGCGACTTCTGTCGCCATCACGGCATCGATGCCGAGTTCCGCCAGGATGGCACCCTGTTCACCGCGACCAATCAGGCTCAGCAGGCAGCGGTGTCGCCCTTGATGGCTGACTTGGTCGAGCAGGGCATCGGCAGTTTCACGCCGATGGAGACCGCAGAGGTACAGCGACGCAGTGGCTCGCGGCGCCATCGCCAGGGATGGTTCTCGCCCCGGGCGGCCACGGTCCAGCCGGCCAAGCTGGTACGAGGCCTGCGACGAGTGGCGCGGGCGCTGGGCGTCGAGCTGTTCGAACAGACCCCCATGAAGGCCCTCGATAACGGGTGTCCGGCTCGAGTACACACGCCGGGCGGGACGATCATCGCCGACAAGGTGGTGCTGGCGACCAATGCCTGGACGGCGAGGCTGTGGCCGGCTTTCCGGCGTACCATCGCCATCGTCTCGAGCGACATGGTGATCACCGAACCGATGCCCGAGGCGCTGGCCGCCACGGGTCTGTCCGATGGTGTCTCGGTGCTCGATTCACGCACCTTCGTGCATTACTACCGCACCACGCCCGAGGGTCGCCTGATGCTGGGCAAGGGCGGCAATACCTTCGCCTTCGCTGGGCATGTGCATGGGGTCTTCGATCGGCCGTCGCGATATCGCGATGCGCTGCACCAGAGCCTGACCGACTTCTTTCCGAGCCTTGGCGAGGCCCCGCTGGCGGCCAGCTGGACCGGCCCCTCGGATCGCTCGGTGACGGGACTGCCATTCTTCGGTTCGTTGCCGGGAGCGGCCAATGTCGTCTATGGCTTCGGCTATTCCGGCAACGGCGTCGGGCCCTCGCGGATGGGCGCCAAGCTGCTCAGCGCCCTGGTGCTGGAGCAGGACGGCGCCTGGCGTCGCTCGCCGCTGGCTCAAGGGCCGCTGGGCCGTTTCCCACCCGAGCCGGTGCGCTATCTCGGATCCCTGGCGGTGCGTCATGCCATTCGCCGCCAGGAGCGGGCCGAGGACCTGGGCCGGGCCTCCCGTCCCTGGGATCGCTGGTTGGCCGGCTTCGCGGCGGCGGCGGGCAAGTCCGACAAGCTCGCCTCATGAGTGCGCCGGCACTGGGCCTCGTGCTGCTGTCGGTCTGTCTGCACGCCGGCTGGAACCTGCTGGGCAAGGGGCGCGCGCCGTCCCTGGCCTTCTTCGTGCTGGCGATGGGCTGCGGTGCCCTGGTGCTGTCCCCGATCCTGTGGCTGGGGCCGTCGCCGGCGACACTGCCTCCCGCCTTCTGGGGTTGGCTGGTCGCCTCGGGCCTGTGTCAGATGCTCTACATGGGTGGCCTGGCCTGGGCCTACGCCCGGGGCGACATCAGCGTGCTCTATCCCGTCGCCCGCGCCTTGCCGGTGGTGCTGGTGCCGCTGGTCTCGGTGGGCGCGCTGGGCAGCCGGGCCCTGACGTCGCTGGATATGCTCGGCATGGGCCTGATCCTGATCGGTGCCCTGTGCCTGCCTCTGACCGACCGGCAGGCGCTGAGCCCCTCGACCTACCTGACCCCGGCCTTCGGCTTCGCCCTGCTGGCGGCGCTGGCCACCGCCGGCTACTCCCTGATCGACAATCAGGCCCTCTTGCTGATGGTGCAGCACGGCCATTCCGGCCTCTTGGCCGGTGGGCACTTCATGGTGCTCCAGGCGCTTGCGAGCTGTGCCTGGGGCGTGCCGACGGTCCTGCTACTTCGTGTCGAACGACGACGGCTGTCGTCGCTGTGGCGACGGGAGCGCATCGCGATACCGCTGACCGGCATCATGGTGCTGTCGACCTATGGCCTGGTGCTGGTGGCCATGGCGCTCACCGAGGAGGTGAGCCTGGTGGTCGCCATGCGTCAGCTGTCGATTCCGCTGGGCGTCCTGCTGGGCGTCTGGTGGCTGCGCGAGCGTGCGGCACCGGCCAAGTGGCTCGGCACCGCCGTGATGCTCGCCGGCCTGTGGGTGGTGGCGCTGCCCTGAGCCGACGCATGTCAATCCTCGTTCCCCGCCCGCACGGGCGGGGAACGGTCAGCGGTCAGACCGATCCACGGGCGTGGGCCTCGGCCAGTCGCCGTACCCTCGGGGCGAAGTGCTCGAAGCCGGGCGTCGGTTGTCCGGGCGCCTTGCCGGCATCGTCCAGCCGACGCACCTTGAGGATGGCCTCCAGGTGGGGGTGCTGGGCGAAGCGCGCCATCTCATCGCCCTGCATGGGCCCCCCCTGCAAGCGCAGGGAATGCTGCGACGCGCGGGACAGCCCCTCGGCGTAGCTCGGCTCCACCGCACAGAGATAGCGCTTGGCCGCCACGTGTTCGCGGATGCAGGCCACCACGGCCGGTGGCAGGTGATCTTCCACCAGGGCCGCGCCACTGCGCTCGTGGCAGCGATCCTCGGTGTCGGTGAGGGCAAAGGTGCCGAGGTGGCCGGCGAAATGGCCGATGTCGTGGAGCAGGGCGCCGACGATGATCTCGTCGCTCTCGCCCTGCTGTTCGGCCAGCCAGGCGCCCTGCAGCATGTGCTCGGCCATGGTCACCGCCTCGCCCAGGTAGCTCTTGGCGCCCTGATCGGCGAAGAGGGCGGCGAGTCGATCGACGACCGTATCCGCTGTGTCGGTCATGCGTTATCTCCTCGGGCATCGGCCTCCAGGCAGGCCAGGGTAGACAGCAGGCTGTCGCGGTCGGCGTAGCAGCCCTGCAGCCAGCGAGAGCCCTCTCCCGAGTAGCCGGTGCGCGCATGCAGCACCCGGGTGTTGTCGACCAGGAAGGCCTCGCCGGGGGCCAGCTTGAAGGTCACGCCCATCTCGGGCGACTCCAGGAGTTCGCCGAGGCGGCGGTAGGCGGCGTAGTAGGCGGCCATGTCGGCGTAGGGAATGTCGGTGAAGGGGGCGGCGGAGCGGTTGTTGAAGCGGATGCCGATCAGCTCACCGTCCGGTGCCAGCTCGATCATCGGGCGCCGGGCCTGGAGACAGACATCCCCCAGGCCGCGGTACTCGAAGCGCGCGCAATAGCCCGCCAGCAGCTCGAAGCCATGGGGATTCTCCTCCCGCAGCCGCTGCGCCGCACGAAAGCCGTCCACCACCCGATTGTCGCCGCCGGCCGCGGAGTTCTCCAGGCAGTAGAGCAGCTGCAGGGTCGGTACCGGATCCCGGTAGGGGTTGTCGGTGTGGGCGGGCAGGCCAAGGCCCGTGAAGGCCAGATTGGTCGGGGCGATCTCGCTGCGGACCTCGAAATAGCGACCGTAGTTGGTCTCCCGGGGGAAGCCGAACTGGGCCACCACCTCGAGCAGGGCACCGTCCTCGACCTGCCCCCCCGTGAGCTTGCCGATGCCGTAGCGGCGAATGTCGGCCAGCCAGCGACGCTTAGTCGTGGTGTCGTTGCCGAGGGCCGTGATATCGGCGGTGGGCAGGCGCTCGGCCAGCGAGGCGTCCCAGGTCTCGCGGTGCGCGTCGAGCCAGCCGCGGCGGGTGGGCGGTTCACGATCATAGGCATGCTGCCAGAGCCAGGCGCCGTCATAGGCGAAATCGCGCCCTTCCGGCGCCATGGCCACGATCAGGCGTCCCGCCTCCACCCGCGCCTCGGTCAGCCGGAGGGCAGCAGGAATATCCGCGAGGCTGATCAGCCGCTGGCCGTTGTCGGGGGATCGGGTGGCGGCGTCCTGGGCGTTGTCGCGTAACCAGATGGCATGGAAGCGGCGCCGCTCGCCCTGTTGGAAGGTGAGGAGGACGGCCTGGCCGTCGTCGATGACTTCGGCGGTCTCGAGCATGGGGATCTCCACGGCACGTTGAGAGGAATGAAGGCCTGGTCATTGGACGATGCCGATGGCATAACGACAATCAACTGTTTTGGAGAAGAGAGGGCGATAATATTTATGGCTGAATCGACGGCGCTGTTGCCCTCGCTGGAATGGGTGCGGGTCTTTGAGGCGGCCGCGCGGCTGGGCAGCTTTACCGCCGCGGCTCGGGAATTGGGGCTGACCCAGGCCGCGGTCAGCCAGCGCATCCGTCACCTGGAGGAGCGGCTGGGGGTGTCCCTGTTCGAGCGCCAGTCGCGGGGGGTGACGCTGTCGCTGCAGGGCGAGGCCTGGTTGCCCCACGTGCAACAGGCGCTCGAGCGGCTGACCCACAGCGCCGACAGCCTCTTCGCGGCGCCACGCACTCGGCTCAGCCTGATGGCCTCGGTATCGATGATCGAGCTCTGGGTCGTGCCGCGGCTGGCCGAGCTGCAGGCCGTGTTGCCCAGGCGACAGCTGATCCTCTCCACCATGCATCGCTGGCCGGACTACGCCCAGGCGGAGGCCGACCTGGACATTCGCTTCGGCGAGGGCGACTGGCCGGAGCGGGTCAGCCATCGGCTATTCGGAGAGGCGCTCACGCCCATGGCGACGCCGGCGCTTCTGGCGCGCGTCGATGACTGGCGTCGGCTGCCCAGAATCGCCGTGGCCGGACCACGGCTCGGCTGGCGGGAGTGGGACCAGCAGCGGGAGGAGAGGCCTGGTCCCATGCCGGTGGTGCGCCTGGATAGTATGGTGCAGGCGCTGCGCGCCGCCGAGGCCGGGGCGGGCGTGCTGCTGGGCTCGTTGCCCCTCTGTCAGGCGGCCCTCGAGGCCGGGCGACTGCGGCGTGCTAGCCCGGAGACGTTGCCCATGGTCGAGGGCTACTGGCTGACGCGGCGCAGCGCCCCTCCCATTGGGCATGAGGTCGAGCATGTGCTGTCGGCCTTGCGTCCTGCGAAGGCTGTCACCGACCGAGGGCGGTGAGCAGGCGGGCGCCACCTCTCCCCTCGGTGGTCGGTGCCCGCATAAGCGACGACCTCGTCTCTCATGGTGTTCGGGCGATATGTAGCAGGATTCACCGGGACCGCACGCCGTCATGGCACGAGCGGTGGACGATCACGCGTTGAGCACGAACGGCGTTTTACCCAGAGCCCGACGGCCCCTGGAAGCCTCGGGGTGATGCCCAGATTCAGTGACGACAGCATGGCGAGTGTCTTGCCGGCCGATGTGTTCCGGGGGGTAACGTCGTGAGGGATTCCTCCCATGCGGAAAGGAGGTGTCATGGAAGGGCAGGGCGTGACGTCATGTCCCGGAAAAACCCTGAGTCGCCTGAAGGCCCCTATAGCGCTCGTGGACATGGAAGTATCTCGTCGACCCGTGGCAAGATGACTCGTCTACGGAGGGGGAGGGCAAGGGCATCATGCACTTCAGGAAAGATGGCAGCCGAGCCGATGAGATGCTGTGCCGAATGACACATCAGGCGCTGCTGCTGCTGGATGAGGCGGGATGCATCCTGCAGGGCAGCCAGGCGGCCTGGACGCTGATCGGTGTGCTCGAGGCGAGTGCCGTGGGCCAGCCTTTCGGTGAGTGCCTCCCGCCCGGCGACGGCCCGCCCGAGCACGACGCCGATGCCCTGCTCGACCAGGCCCGGCACAGCCTTCGGGTGGTGCGCGACTATCGTCCGCGTCGCCGCCGCGACGGTCGGCTTTTGTGGTTGGATGCATGCATCGAGTTCCTGCCCCCCCACGGCGATATCCCCGCGGGTTTCGCGATCACCCTGGCGGATGTGACCGAGCGTCACGTGGCCGAGGAGCAGCTGCAGGACAGCCTGCGCATGCTGCACCATGCCGAGCAGACCGCGGGGCTGGGCCACTGGCGTCTGGACCTGGCGACCGAAACGGTCGCGTGGTCCCCGGGGGTCTACCATATCCACGGCTTCGATCCGCAGCAGGCGGTGGATCTCCAGGACGCCATCGGTTCCTACATTGCCGAGGACAGGCCCCATATCGAGCAGCTGATAGCGGACGCCATCGCGAGACAGCAGGGCTTCGCCTTTCGCGCCTCGCTGCGTCGTCCCGACGGCACGCTGCGCATGGTGGACGTCAAGGGCAGTGTCGAGACCGATGATCAGGGGCATGCCGTGGCGCTGTTCGGGGTCATCCATGATCGTACCGCCGAGAATCTGGCCACCCGCCAGCTGATCGCCGCGCGTGATGAGGCGGTCAGGGCCGCGGAGGCCAACATGATGCTGTTGGCCACCATGAGTCACGAGATCCGCACCCCGCTCAGCGGGATCATCGGCATGATCGACGCCCAGCTGGCGGGCGATCGTGACGAGGACCGGGAGCCGTCGCTGCGGGCCATGCAGGCGGCCTCGCGCACCCTGATGGTCTCCCTGAACGACGTGCTGGACCACGCCAAGATGGAGAGTGGTCATTTCGAGCTCGACAACACGGCCTTCGACATGGCCGAGGTGCTTCACGCCACGGCCGACCTGTTCCAGGCCAGTGCCCAGGACAAGCGGCTGGTGCTGGAGCGCGAGGTCCACGGCCCCATCGGCGTCATCGGCGACCCCGCCAGGCTGCAGCAGATCGTGTCGAACTACCTGAGCAATGCCATCAAGTTCACGTCGCGCGGTTCGGTGCGACTGTCGGTCAGGGAGGAGGGCGATGAGCGGCTGCTGATCGAGGTCATCGACACGGGGATCGGCATCGCCCCCTCGGTGCAGGAGGCGCTGTTCACCCCCTTTCATCAGGCCGACCGCTCCATCGCCGGGCGTTTCGGTGGCACGGGGCTGGGGCTCTCCATCTGCCGCCTGCTGGCGGAAGCCATGGGCGGCACCGTGGGCGTCGAGAGTCGGGTCGGGGTCGGCAGCCGCTTCTGGCTGCGCGTCACCCTGCCCCGGGCCCGGATCTCCCAGCAGGCGCAATCGGACCTCTCGCGTGCCGAGGTGCTGCCGCGGGTGGCGGGGCGGGCCCCTCATGTGCTGGTGGTGGACGATACCGAGACCAACCTCTTGATCGCCGAGGGCTGCCTGAGGGCCATCGGCGCGACCTGCGAGGAGGCCGGCAGCGGCCTCGAGGCGCTCGAGAAGCTGTGTGCCTCTTCGTTCGATGCGGTGCTGCTGGATAACGCCATGCCGCTCGTCGACGGTGCGACCTGCCTCCGCCTGATACGCCAGCTGCCGACGCCCCTCGCGCATCTTCCGGTGCTCGGGTATACCGCGGACCGGGAAGCGGACAACGCCACGGGGCTCGAGGCGTCGATCCTCGACGGGATCCTGGGCAAGCCGCTCGACCGCGACCGCCTGCTGGATCTGCTGGCCCCGCTGCTGGAGCGCTGGGCCCGGGATCGCCGTTCGGCCGATGCGCCGCTCTCCCCCGAGGCGGCCGCCGCCGCCGAGCGCTGCCTGGATGCGCTGATCCCCGCGCTGGAGGCGGAGGAGACGGCACCGGCGCATCGGGCCCTGGCGGCACTCCGGGAACTGGGGCAGTCGTCGCACGATGGTGAGCTGCAACGGCTGGCCGCCTTCTTCGAGGGGTGCCTCGCGGAGCTGGACGCCGCCCTGGCCCAGGCGCTGCTGACGGCCGTCAGGCAGCTGCTGGTCCGCCTTCAGGGGCAGGAGGGCGGGGCCCGCGGAGGGGACGTCGCATGAGCGATTCGCCGTCCGATGCCGAGACGATTCGGCGCCTCGAGCGCCGCCTGCGCCGTTCCGAGGCCGCGCGGGAAGAGGCCGAGGAGATCCTCGAGCGTCGCAGCCGCGAACTGCTCCAGGTCAATGACCAGCTCATGGCCCGGGAGAGCGAGCTGCGGCAACGCCTCGACAGGGAGACCCAGTATCTGCTGCGCGCCCAGCGCACGGCACGCATCGCCAGCTTCCATCGCGATCGCGGCCGGCGATTCTCGACCTCGCCGGAATTTCACCGCCTGCTGGGGCTGGACCCCGGGACCCGGCCCGACGAGCAGGCGCTGCTCCGCCAGATTCATCCCCTGGATCGTGAGCGCGTGCGGCGCCAGGAGGCCGAGTTCTATGCCTCCGCCGCGCCCGGGGTCGATCACGGCTATGAATTTCGCATCCTGCGTCACGGCGAGACCCGCTGGATGCGCTGGAACATCTGTCGAGAGGATGACGCCGACGGGCGCTTCAAGTCGCTCTTCGGCACCGTGCAGGACATCACCGAGCAGCGGGCGTCGGATCGACGGGCCCGGGCGCTGGCGCTGATCGCCGATCGCCGGGTCCGCCAGCTGGTGCGCCTCAGCAGGGAGCTGCAGGCGAGTCGCCAGGCGGTGGAGGAGGCGTTCTACGCCAAGGCCGATTTCCTGGCCGCCATGAGCCACGACATCCGCACGCCGCTCAACGGGCTGCTGGGCATGATCGACCTGCTGTCGCTGGGCGAGCTGAACCCGGCCCAGGCCGAGCGACTCGGCGTGGCCCGTGAGGCGGCCCACCAGCTGCAGCGCCATATCGAAGAGATCGTCGACATGGCCCACGCCGATGACGGGGCGCCGGGGATCTCGCTGCAGGAGGTCGAACTGCGGCGCTACTTCGATGGCCTCCTGCAGTTCTGGCGCTACGGGCACGAGCGCATCGGCCGGCGCCTGTCGCTGGAGCTGGCGGCCTCGGCGCCGGAGCGCCTGGTCACCGACCCCACCCGCCTGCGTCAGCTGATGGATGCCTTCATCGAGCGGCTCGGGGAGGGGAGCGCGCCGATTCGCCTGATCGTCGCGACGGAGGATGCGTCCCTGCGCATCGACATCGTCAGCGCCATGGACGGGCGCGTGCTTAAGGAGCGCCGGGATCGCCGCCGCGCGCTGCTAGAGCGCTGGGCGGCGTCGATCGAGGCCATCGTCGCGCCCTGCATGGTGGCGGGCGTGACCGGATTCACGCTGCGTCTCCCGCTGCGCCACGAGGTGCCGGACGCCCCCCGCGAGGCGGTGCCGGGCGGTGCGCCCGTGCCGGCCACGCCGCTGCCGGACCGGCTGTTCGGCGAGCAGGCGCGCCCGCGGCTGCTGGTGGTCGACGACATCGAGACGAACCGCGTCGTGCTGTGCCAGATGCTCGAGGTGATGGGGTGCGACAGCGACATCGCCTGCGATGGGCGAGAGGCGGTCGACAAGGCGCTGAGCGAGCACTTCGATGGCGTGCTGATGGATATCCTGATGCCGCGGATGTCGGGGCTCGAGGCGGTCGCGGAGCTGCGCCGCCATCCGTCGCTGGCCGCCTTGCCCATCGTCGCGATCACCGCGCACACCAACCGGGAGGAGCTCGGCGAGCTGACCCGCCAGGGCTTCTCGGCCGCGATGGCCAAGCCGGTGGATCGTCAGCGCCTGGCGGCTATTCTGCTGGAGCAGCTGAGCGGCGAGCCCGGCCCCGACGCGGATCGCCCCCCGGCCCCCTCCGACGCCCTCGAGGCGGCTTCATCGCCCCCTGCCGTGACGGAGACGCCGGCCTCGGCCCCTGCCGTGGACGAGGCGCACTTCCAGGCGATCTTCACCTCGCTTCCCCCGGCACGCCGCAAGATGCTGCTCCAGGCGGCCGTCGACGATATCGAACGCCTGGTGGCGGAGGTGGTCGCCGCCCATCGGCTCGGCGAGCGCGAGCCGCTGCAGCGGGCGGCTCATAGCCTCAAGGGCGTCGCCGGGAATGTCGGCGCCTTCCCGCTGATGGCCACGGTCAATGCCCTTCGCCATGCCGAGCCCGAGCGGGCAGGGGGCCTGCTGGCGGTGCTGGAACAACAGAGCGCGGACGCGATCGTGCGCGCCCGCGAGCTGTTCGAGTCCCTGCCGACCTGAGGCTCAGTAGGCCCCGCGGCTGGTCAGCACCGCCGGTACCGTGCGCAGCATCAGCGCCAGGTCGTGGAAGACGGATTTCCGACCCAGGTACTCGATGTCCATGGTCACCTGGCGCTCGAAGGGGATGTCGGCGCGCCCCGAGACCTGCCAGGTGCAGGTGATGCCGGGCTTGCCCGCCAGGCGCTGCCAGCTGCTGCCGGCGTAGGTCACCACCTCGTCGGGCAGGGCCGGGCGGGGGCCGACGATCGACATGTCGCCGCGCAGCACGTTGATCAGCTGCGGCAGTTCGTCCAGCGAGGTCTTGCGCAGCCAGGCCCCGATGCGCGTGATGCGCGGGTCCCGCTTCATCTTGAAGCACACGCCGTCGCGCTCGCTCTTGGCCAGCAGCTCGGCGCGGCGCGCCTCGGCGTCCTGCACCATGGAGCGGAACTTGAGCATCGTGAACGGCTTGCCCTGGGCGCCGATGCGCCGCTGGGCGAACAGCGCCGGGCCCCCGTCCTCGCCGCGAATGGCCAGCACGATCAGCGCCAGCAGGGGCGAGAGCAGCAGCAGGGCGGTGCCGGAGATGGCGATGTCCAGCGCTCGCTTGGCGGCGGCATGGGCGACGTGGGTGGGCCGGCGCGCGGCGAGGCCCTGGCCGATGGCGTGGGTCATGAAGGTGACATTGCCCAGCAGGTAGCGCCTGGCGAGGCGACGCGGCTCCTGGGCCAGCCGCCAGAGCCACTCGCCGCCCAGGCGGCGCAGCAGGGCGGGGGCGCGCGTCACGTTGCCCGCGTAGTAGTCGAACAGGCCGCCGACCCCCAGGGCCACGGGGGCATTGAGGACCGCGCGATGCTCGGCGATCCACGCTTCCTGGAGCGGCACGCCGAAGCCGACGAACAGCAGCGCCGGCCGGGCCGCGTTGACCCGCTCGATGATGCGCGGGGTATCGGCGGCCGCGAAGTAGCCGTGCTGGGTACCGGCCACGATCAGCCCGGGGAAGCGCCGCTGCATCTCCTCGGCGGCGCGCCGGGCGGTGCCGGGGCGGCCGCCCAGCAGGTAGATGGAGAGCCCCTGCCTGGCGGCCCGCTCGCAGAGCATCGGGAAGAGGTCGGTGCCGTTGAGGTTGTCGCCGAGGGAGACGCCCGCCAGGCGAGAGGCCAGGCGCATGCCGGACCCGTCGGGCAGCAGCAGATCCGACTGGCGCAGGTGACCGCGATAGCGGGCATCGGTGCGGGCCACGTTGACGCAGTGGGCATTGACGAAGTTGACGACGGCGCGTGCCGGCTGCGTGGCCAGCGCCATGATGCGCGACACAGCCTGGGCCCGGGAGGCGTTCACCAGCGGCAGCCCGAAGAGGCGAGTGGTGGGGAGCGCCTCCCGCCCGGGAGCGACGAAGTCATGGAGCCCGCGGCGAGAGGAAGTGGCGTCGAGGTGGCGAAGGGTATCGGTGAAGACGGTCATGGCAGGCTCCAGCGCGTCGTAGGGTGGACTGCCTCTCCCGTATCAAGAACCGTGCCAGTTTTTTTATTACTTTAATAACAGTGCTTTGCGTCTTTGCCCCCGCGGCGTGTCGCGGAAGATTTGCAATCTGCAATGAGGAATGCGACGTCGCGTTGCGTTACGCGATGCACCCGGGACCGCCATGATGCAGATCGCTCAGGGGGAGTGTTCAAGCTATTGATAACATTAGAAATGGTGAGGTTGGCCCGGAAATTGAATAACTGTTTCGGTCCCTGATCCCCCGGAGAGCACCATGAACCCTGCCCACCTGATCGCCCGCTGCCGTACCGCCGATATCGGCCAGCTGCTGAGTGGACTCGCCGCCTTCGGCGGGGCCGAGGTGGCGACGCGGCTCATCCGGATCGCCAGCGTGGTCGTCATCGCCCGACAGGTCTCGCCGACCATCATGGGCGTTGCCGCCCTGGCGCTGAGCCTGTTCGAGGTGGTGCGGGTGCTGGCCAACGCCGGCATCGGCCAGCGCATCATCGCCGAGTCTCCAGAGCAGCTGGCGGCCACCTGCAACACCGCCCATCGCCTCTTCTGGGTCTGGTGCCTGGGCGTAAGCCTGATCCAGCTCACGCTGGCGGCCGTGCTTCACGCCTTCGGCATGGGGGAGATCGCGGCGATGCTGGCTGTGCTCTCCGGGGTCTACCTGTTCATGCCCGCGGGACTGGTCCAGGTCTTTCTGCTGATGCGTGACGGCCGCTTCGGCATCATCGCGCGGATCACTGCCGCTCAGGCCATCGCCGATCAGCTGCTGACGCTCGCCTTCGTGCTGCTGTGGCCCAGCGCCTGGGCCATCGTCCTGCCCAAGCTCGTCACCGCCCCGCTGTGGCTGCTGCTGGTGCGCCGGGCCAAGGCCTGGCGGCCGCAGGCGGCGGCCGGGCTGACGCCCTGGCGGTCGTTTCTCGGCTTCGCCGCCGGCGTGCTGGTCTCCGAGCTGGTCAACGTCGGGCGCACCCAGCTCGACAAGCTGCTGGTCGGGGCGCTGTTCGGCGTGCAGGCGCTGGGCATCTACTACTTCGCCTTCAACGCCGGCCTCGGCATCACCACGTCCTTCATCACGGCCCTGGGGCAGGTGCTGTTCCCCTACATCAGCGCGGCCCAGGCCGCCTCGAGCCGCGCCCGTCGCTGCCGCCAGGGGCTGTGGCTGGGGCTGGCGCTCTTCCTTCCCGTGCTGGCGCTCCAGGTCGGCCTGGCCCCCTGGTACGTGCCTCTGGTGTTCGGCGAGCAGTGGCGGGAAGCCGCGCCCCTGGTCTCGGTCCTGGCGCTGGGCGCGGTGCCGATGATCTTCGCCGCCGTGGCCAGCGCCTGGCTGCGTGCCCAGTGCCGCCCCGGCGTCGAGGCGCTGCTCAACAGCGTCGCCGCGGCCGCGGCGCTGGGCGGGTTGACCCTGTTCGCGGGATTCGGCCTCATGGCATCGGCATGGGCCTACGTGATCGGCCTGGCCCTGGCGCTGATTCCCGCGTCGATCCATCTGCTGTCGGGGCGTGAAGGCATCGCGACCCTGGCCGGTTTCCAGAGGGCCTCCGCATGACGTCGCCAAGATTCTCCGTGGTCATCCCCGTCTACAACGGGGGCGAGGCGATCGATGCGACCCTGGGCAGCGTGCTCGACCAGCGCGAGACGGACTTCGAGGTCTGGCTGGTCAACGACGGCTCGACGGACGACACCCTCCAACGGCTCACCCGCTGGCAGCGGCGCGACGCGCGCATCCATGTCATCGATCAGGCCAACGGCGGCGTGGCCCGCGCCCGCAATGCCGGTGCCGCGCATGCCCGCGGCGAGCTGATCGCCTTTCTCGATGCCGATGACCTGTGGGCGCCCGACAAGCTCGAGGCACACGCGGCCTTCCACGAGCGGCACCGAGGCGTCGAGATCAGCTATGCCCGGATCGCCTTCCTGCATCCGGACGACTCCGGGCTGGAGGCCGCCCGGACTCACTCGACGGTGCCGACGGGGGCGCTCGCCCTCGAGCAGGCGCTGGGGGAGAACCCGGTCTGCACCACCTCCAACCTGGTGGTCACCCGCGCGTGCTGGCAGGCCAGTGGCGGCTTTCGCGAGGGCATGCAGCACGCCGAGGATCAGGAGTGGCTCGCGCGGGCGATCGCCGGCGGGGCAAGGGCTGTCGGGCTGCAACGCGTGCTGGTGGGGTACCGGCTCTCCACGGGAGGACTGTCGGCCGATCTGCCCGCCATGTACGCCGGCTGGCGGCGGCTGAGCGAGGCGTATGCCGAGGGCTTCGACGTGGCGGCGGCGCGGGCGCTCTACTGTCGCTACCTGGCGCGCCGTGCGCTGCGCGCCGGCGGCTCCTCCACCCAGGCCTGGGGCTTCGCGCTCGAGGGCCTCAAGAGCTCACCCGGCGCCTTCCTGAAGGACAGGCGCCGGGGAGCGCTGACCGTGATCGGCGCGCTGGTCAGCCCGCTGCTGCCCAGGGCGGCGCGCATGCGCCTGTTCGCCTAGGGCGCCACCCCGGGGGCCGGGAAGGCGGGCGATCGTTGCACTTTGCAAAGACGCCCGTCGCCGAATTGCAGCCTGCATCGCATTGTGGTGACAGATCGCACGTCGGCGGACGCGGCTATTCGTTATCCTGCTGTTTCTGAAAGAAAAAATAAGTTGGCACGGTTCTTGGAGTGTAGATAGCGAACCGCAGCGCTTTCCCCTCTCCAGGAGCCTTCCCATGAGCCACCCCATCTTCTCCGTCGTGATGCCGGTCTACCAGGTCGAAGCCTTCGTCGGCGAGGCGATCGCCTCCGTGCTGGAACAGACCTTTCGTGATTTCGAGCTCATCATCGTCGACGACGGTGGGAGCGATCACAGCATGGAGATCTGCCGCGGCTACAGCGATGAGCGGATCCGTATCGTCACCCAGCACAACCGTGGCCTGGCCGGCGCGCGCAACACCGGCATCGCCGCCGCCCGCGGCGACTACATCGCGCTGCTGGACTCCGACGATCGCTGGCACCCCACCAAGCTCGCCCTGCACTTCATCCACCTGCGGGCCAGCGGCGAGGTCGACGTCAGCTATGCCGGCTCGCGGCTGATCGATGCGGCGGGGCGCCCCCTGGGGATCGAGCAGCGGCCGCGCCTGACCGGCATCAAGCCTCACCACGTGCTGATGAGAAATCCCGTGGGCAACGGCTCGGCGGCGGTGATCCGCCGCTCGGCGCTGGAGCGCGTCGCCTTCCCTCACCCCCGTGAGCCGGGGCGCACCTGCTGGTTCGACGAGAGTTTCCGCCAGTCCGAGGACATCGAGCTGTGGCTGCGGATGAGTGCCGGCGCGGGCTGCGTCTTCGAGGGCATCGAGGGGAGCCTGACCGACTATCGCATCCTCGGCGGTGGCCTGTCGGCCAACATGGTGCGCCAGTTCGAGAGCTGGGAGCGGGCCATCGACAAGGCGCGCGACTACGCGCCGGCCCTGCTGGCGCGCTACGGCCGCCGCGCCAGGGCCTATCAGCTGCGCTACCTGGCCCGTCGCGCCGTGCAGCTGGGCGACGGCGGCTTCGCCGTGTCGTTGATCGGCCAGGCCTTCGCCGCCAGCCCCTCGATCCTGCTTCGCGAGCCGCTCAAGACGCTGGAAACCACCCTCGGATCGCTGGCGGCACGCTGGCTGCCGCGCCGGGCCTTCCGGGCGCTGGCGGCGCGCCGCCTCGGTGCCGGAGCCGCGGCATGACGCCGATCAGGGTGGTGCACCTGCTGGACGACGTCGCCCCCGGCGGCGTCACCCAGGCGCTGGCGATCTACGACCATCCGGGGCTCGCCGATCTCGTGACCTCGCGGGTGGTCCAGGTGGTGCCGGACCGGCCCCGGGTGCCGCGCCTGGAGGCCGATGTCATCCTGACCCACTTCCCGCCGCGCTGGCGCGCCCTGCCGTTCCTCGCCGCCCTGCGCGCCCGCTATCCGCGTGCGCGCCTGATCCACGTCGAGCACAGCTACACCGGGGCCTGGGAGGCGCACTGCGTGCCTCATCGGCGGCGCTTTCGCACCATGCTGCGTCTCGCCTACCGGCTCTTCGACGACGTGGTGGCGGTCTCCCACGGCCAGCGGGCGTGGCTGGAGCAGGCGGTGGGCATCCCCGGACGCCGCCTCAGCGTGATCTCGCCCTGGAGCGACGTGCCCGACCTGGCGGCGATCGCGCCGCCGGACGAGACGCATCGGCGCCCGCTGGTGGTCGGCGCCTACGGGCGCTTCGCCGAGCAGAAGGGCTTCGATCGGCTGATCGAGGCCTTCCGGGGGCTCGATCCTGAGCGCTACACGCTGCTGCTGGGCGGTTTCGGCCCTCAGGAGGCGGCCCTCAAGGCCGCCGCGGCGGGCCTGCCCCATGTGCGCTTCGTCGGCCCGGTGTCGGATCGCGCGGCCTTCCTGGCCCGGTGCGACGTCATCGCGGTGCCGTCCCGCTGGGAGGCCTTCGGGCTGGTGGCCACGGAGGCACGCCAGGCGGCGCGGGCCTTGCTGGTGGCCGATGTCGATGGCCTCCCCGAGCAGCTCGGCGAGGCGGGGCTGCGAGTCGACTTCGCCTCCCCGAGCGGACTCCAGGACAGCCTGGCCGCGCTTAGCGAGCGCTCCCTGGCGGAGCTGGGCAGGAGGGCCCGCGCCTCGGTGGCCGGCCTGACCGAGGCGCGCCTCGACGCCTGGCGTCGCCTGCTGAGCGCGGATGCCTGACGCCTCTTCCTCAGGACGCCGGCGTTGAGGCATCTCGAGCGGCGGCGGCGAGTCGGCGCTTCCGGGAGGCGGTCCTCGCGGCCACGCCGACCAGCAGCAGCGCCGGCCAGTAGAGGTAGCTCAGGATCTCGAGGTTCTCGCCGAAGCTGTAGAGCGTCAGCAGCAGCAGCATCGACAGGGCGACGCGTCCGACGGGGTGAGTGAGTGAGAGTCGCGCCGCCATCCACAGGCTCGCCAGCAGCGGAAGGAGCAGGGCGAACAGGCCGGTGATGCCCTTCACGAACAGCAGGCCGAACCAGCTGTGGTGGCTGCCGATGGGCATGTACTCCACCAGGTGGGGGCCGTTCTCCACCACGCCGTGGCCGAACCAGGGCGCCTCGTTGCGCCAGCGCTCCACCGCGATCCTCCCCAGCGCCGCGCGCACCCGGCTCGAGTCGGCCCGCGCGCCCACGAAGCGCGCGATCGCCTGGTCCAGCAGCATCTGCAGCTGCGGCGCGAAGAGCCCCAGCCCCAGTATCGCGGGCGCGGCGGTGAACCAGGTCCAGGGCCGGCGCAGCTGGCTGATGCCGAAGGCCAGCGGCCAGACGATGGCGAGCGCGACCAGCGCCAGGCGCGACTGGCACAGCAGGGCCATCATCAGGCCCGCCCCCACGCCGATGATCTTCCATCCCAGGTGTTTCTCCTCCAGCGCGCACAGGATGTGCACCACGGCGACCATGCCGGCCGCCGGCGCCCAGGGGGCGAAGAACTGCCAGCGCGGCACCCCCGTGCCGGGCTCCAGGGTGTAGAGGATCACGGCGAAGTACTCGGGCCCCGAGCCGCCCACGATCTTCAGCGGCGAGACGTAGAGCAGGCCCGGCAGGCCGATGAACGGCGCCACCAGAAACAGCGGCAGCAGAATCAGGGTCTGCAGCCCCAGCCGGCAGACCGCGCGGTAGATCACCTCGGGGCGGATGGCGAGCACCGCGCCGGCGAAGGGGAACAGGGCGATCAGCGCCCACCCCTTGGCCCAGCCGATGGAGGACTTGATGGTCTTGCCCAGCCCCAGCCCGTTGAGCACATGGCCCACGATAAGGATCACCAGCATGGCCAGCATGCCGACCAGCCACAGCAGGATGGTCGGATGCAGCGGCGGCGGCCGCTGGTGCTGGGGCAGCGCGGGGCCGAGGTAGAGGGTGACGGCGGCCATCAGGCCCAGTATCCAGGCCAGCGCCGGTCCGGCGATGTACAGGCCGCCGAACACCCAGAGCAGCCAGGTGCTCTGGATCGCCACCGAGATCAGCTTTTCGGCAGCATTAGCTGGATAAGGGGTTGGCGCAGCCATAGCAGCAGGAAGCCCATGGTGACGAGGATCGAAGCCACCACCGCGCCGGCGACGGCCAGCAGGGTGGAGGGCGAGGAGGGGCCCCGCGGCAGCGAGGGGAACTCGAAGGTCTGTACCAGGGGGTAGGAGGCGAAGGGGTCGGCCTTGTTGGTGTCCAGGCGCGCCAGGGCGGAGGAGAAGACCGCCTCGGCGACGCGCTGTTCGCGCAGCAGGTCGGTCAGCTCGGCGGCCTTCTCCACCAGCGCGTTCGCCTCATCGCTCTGCTGGGCGATCTGCTCCCGGACCTCCGCCAGCGCCGCCTGGGCGCCGGCGCCGCTGCCCGCCGTGCGCATCAGCTCGTCGAGCAGTCGCTCGCGGCCATCGCTGACGGAGAGATCGGCGAAGCCGAGCAGGGTCTCGGGAGACAGCGGGGTCAGGTCGGTGCCACGCTGCACCAGCGACTGGCGCAGGGTACGGCGCTGGGCGCTCAGCTCGGTCAGCGTCAGGTGCTGCTCGCCCAGGGTGGCGCGCGCCTGGGTCCAGTCGGCCAGCACGCCGGCATAGCGGGTCAGCAGCGACTGGAACAGCGGGTCGGCGCGCAGCAGCTGTGCGCTGCGTGCCTCGTCCAGGGAGATATCGAGCATCTCGCCGAGCCGGCGGGCCTGGGCCTCACTGCGCCGCACCGCCTGGCGGAACTCGCGTTCGCTGCCCTGCAGGCCGTCGACCACGTTGAGCCGCTGATGGAACTGGTCCAGGGTCGCCAGCCCCGTCGTGCCCTGGAACTCGAGGACCCGGCGCTGCGCCTGCTGGAGCTTCTGCTCCAGCTCGTCGAGCCGCGCGAGGTCGGCGGCCTCGCGCTTCGCGGCCTCGTCCTGACGCAGGCGCTCGAGGCCCGACAGGAAGGCGAGCCGGAGGGCCTCCAGGCGCTCCTGCGCCTGCTCGGGGCTGGCCCCGGGCATCGACACCATGATCAGGTTGGTCTGATCGACCAGCTTGACGGTCGGCTCCGGCAGGATCTCGGCGTCCTCCGCCAGCCTGGTCGCCCCCTGACGCAGGATCAGGTCCGCGCCGAGCAGGCGCTTGTAGTTCTGCGTCGGACTGAGCGAGGGGCTCGAGAAGGCCGAGGTCGTCTGCGACGTGGCCTGGCCGATGGATTCGAGGTTGATGGAGCCGCCCGCGCCGGAGCCGGGCAGGATCAGCGTCATCGAGCTCTTGTAGCTGACGGGCGCCAGGATGAGGTAGAGCGCCACCAGGCCCCAGATCACGATCAGGCAGGGCAGCAGGGAGGCGGCATAGCGCCGGTAGCGGCCGGCGGAGGGCAGGCCGTCCCGCACCAGGTACCAGAACCGCTGCAGCCGGCGAGGCTGTGTCGAGGTGTCTTCGCTCATTGTGCCAGGTCGTCGATCAGGATGGCGGTCGCCGCGGAGCCGAGCGCCTCGCCGAACAGGGCGATGGCGTCGCGCGCGTTCATGGCCCGGCTGTCGTAGCAGGCGATGGCGTCATTGGGCATCAGGTAGGGATTGATGCGGTCCCGCTGGGCATGTTCCAGCATCCCCTCGATGTCGCGCTGGATCACGACGCTGCGGCCGTTCAGCGGATTGGCGGAGATCAGCACGGCCTGGCGATGCGCGTTCATGGCCGAGCCGCCGATGCAGTTGGCGGAAGCCAGGCCCTGCAGCAGCCGCGTGCCGTAGGGCAGGCTGCTGGATTCCTTGCCGATGGCCGAGTTGGCATTGCTGGCGGCGGGCCGAGACAGGTTCGACAGGTAGACGCGGATGCCGGGGGGCGTCAGCGGGCTCGGGCGCACCAGTCGCTCGTCGAAGCACGCCGTGCTCGGCACGATGACACGATCGCCCGGGGAGAGGCGAACGTCGCCCAGACGCGTGCCGTCGAGCAGCCCGCTGAGGTCCAGTTCGGTCCAGCGCTGGCCACGTACCACCCGGATGCGCGTCAGGTCGGCATCGGGCCGCGCGCCCCCGGCGGCGCGAATGGCGGCTGCGACGCTGCGTTCGCTGTTGGCATCGCCGCTGGCCGGTCCCTCGCGCTGGCCCACCAGCGTCTCCCTCGCGCGCTCGCCGATGCGCACCGTGCCGGCCTGGAAGACGGCGCCGCTGACCGGCACCGAGAGGCCGGCGCTTTCCATCAGCGATACGTCGACGACCCTCGGCAAGGGGCGAACGAGGCCGGCCTCCACCAGCCGCTCTGCCAGCGTCGTCTCGACCTGGCGCAGGGTCTTGCCCCGGGTGTCCAGCGGCGCGAGGCCGGGCAGCTCGAGGCGATCGTAATCATCGATCACGTAGGCGCGGGAGAGGCGGCCGTCATCGCCGACCACCTGGATGCGCAGCCTGTCCCCCGGGCCCAGCATGTCCCCCTCCCGGCGAAGGTCCGTGGCCGGGACATGGTCGAGCGCCGGGTCCATCTGCGCGGGTCGCCCGGGCACGCACTGCTCTCGAGCCGTCTCGAGCTCCTCCTGCTGGGGCATCCACCGCGCCTCCGCCCGGTTGTCGGGGGTCGGCGCCGAGGCGCAGCCGGTGAGGATCAGTCCGAGTAGGATCGTGCCGAGGATCGCCCGAGCCCGGCAGATGCTATCGTCCATGCGCTTTCTCCCTTCATTAGAAGAATACTGTAGTAGATTGAATACAAGATTCGGGCCAGGAGGGAAGAAGTTTCTTCTGCTGCGTGGTGATGATGCCGTGTGGCGTGCCGGAACGTGGCGGCAGACGGGGGGTGAGATCGGGAAGGCGGAGGGGGCGCCCGGCCCCGAGGCGGGCGATGGGGCCGGCTCATGGCATTCTGCAACGTCAATCGTTGCAGAATGCGTCTTTTCCGTTGCACTCTGCGATTGTCGGAGGAAGGCATCCCGATGTGCCGGGCGTCGCACCTTGGCATCTTTCTTGCTTGGGTAGTGCTATGCATCACGTCACCGGAGTCTCGCGGGCGTCGTCGCGTGCCGCAGGTGGCACGACAGGCGGTCTGCCAGTGCCCGGTCGATTCACCTGTTGAGCGAGCGACTGCCATGAAAGGGATGATCTTTGTCGAGCTGATGAACTTTATGGACGAGAGCTTCGGGGCGGATTTCACCGAGCGCGTCATCGAGCAGGCCGACTTGCCCAATGAGGCCGCCTTCACCACGGTGGGCAACTACCCGAGCGAACATGCGGGGGCCCTGGTGGAGGCGGCCTCCCTCCTCGCCGATGCCGACGCCGCCGGGCTCTGCGAGGCCTTCGGGCGCTACCTGTTCCAGCGTTTCGAGGTGCGCTTCCCCCACCTGCTGCATCGTTACGCCTCGGCGCGCGAGTTGCTCGATCACGTGCAGAGTCATATCCACGAGGAGGTCAAGGTCATCTATCCAGGGGCCACGCCGCCCTCGGTGACGACCCACGAGTGCGAGGGGGGATACATCGTTGCCTACCGCTCCCATCGCGCCTTCGCGCACATCGCCTTCGGTCTGGTTCAGCAGTGCATCGTTTTCTATAGTGAGCATAGTCGCGTGGAGTGGTGTCCCGACAGCGTGTCGGATCATGCGCGCTTCATCATTCGTCCAGGGACAGACAGCGATGCAATATGAGTGAAAGTACCCATGTGCTGATCATCGAGGATACCGTGTCGCTGGCGCTGACGTTCGCGGGCCAGCTTGAGGCCGCGGGCTGTACCGTGGAAATGGCCGACTCCGGGGCCGAGGCACGCCAGCAGCTGACACGATCCTCACGGCCCTTCGACGTCATCCTGCTGGACCTCAACCTGCCCGACGGCGACGGCCTGGAATTGCTGGAATCGACGCCGCAGATGGCGCGAGACGCCAGTGTCGTGGTGATCACCGCCGATGGCTCCATCAGTCGCGCGATCCAGGCCATGCGCTCCGGCGCCTATGACTTCTTGGTCAAGCCGGTGGCGCCGGAGCGCCTGACCACCACGGTGGTTCGCGCCGGCCAGCATCGGATGCTGGAGCGCGAAGTGCAGGTCGCGCGCCGGATCAAGAAGCGCGATCGCTTCCAGGGGTTCGTCGGCGGCTCCGATGCCATGCAGGTGGTGTATCGCGCCATCGAGAACGTCGCGAACTCCCGGGCCACCGTGTTCGTGACCGGGGAAAGCGGGACCGGCAAGGAGGTGACGGCGGAGGCGATCCATGCCATCAGCCAGCGCAGCAAGGGCCATTTCGTGGCCATCAACTGCGGCGCCATTCCCGAAAACCTGCTCGAGTCGGAGCTCTTCGGCCACGTCAAGGGCGCCTTCACCGGGGCGCTGGACAACCGCGTCGGGGCCGCCAAGGAGGCCGACGGCGGCACCCTGTTTCTCGACGAAATCTGCGAAATGGAGCTCAAGCTCCAGGTCAAGCTGCTGCGCTTCCTGCAGACGGGCATGATCCAGCGCGTGGGGAGCAGCCGTCCCGAGGCGGTCAACGTGCGTGTCGTCTGCGCGACCAACCGCGATCCCGCCGCCGAGGTGCAGGCCGGCCGCTTCCGGGAAGACCTGTTCTACCGCCTCTCCGTGCTGCCCATCGAGCTGCCGCCCCTGCGTGAGCGCGGCGATGACGTGGTGCTGCTGGCACAGGCCTTCCTCGATCGTTTCGCCGCCGAGGAGGGCAAGGCGTTCGATCCCCTGGATGCCGCCGCCGTCGATCAGCTCCGGCGCTATGCGTGGCCCGGCAACGTGCGGGAATTGCAGAACACGATGCGCCGCGCGGTGGTCATGAATCCCGGGCCGGCGCTCTCGCTGGCGCCGCTGCTGCCCCGGGAGGCGAGCCCGGTGCCCCAGGCGACGCCCGCGAGCCCGGGAGGCTTCGGCGCCGTGCCCTCGGCCGCGGCTCCCTCCCTCGACGGGCCATCCGTGGACCCGGAGGCCGCCTTCGATGGCATGACGCTTGCGCAGATCGAGCGGCGGGTGATCGAGCGGGCCATCTCCTTGAATCACGGCAGCGTCCCGGGCGCGGCCCGCGCGCTGGCGGTCAGCCCCTCGACGCTCTACCGGAAGCTCGAGCGCTGGTCGGGCGAGGCCACCGTCGATGGCTGAGCCGCGAGGGCCGGGGAGCTTCACCGCTGACCAGGGAGAGCGACATGATCACTGAGCCCGGTGGCAAGGCCAGAGTACTGGTGGTGGGCGGAGCCGGCTACATCGGCTCCCACATGGTCAAGCGGCTGACCCGTTCGGGCTACGCCGTCACGGTGCTCGACAATCTCTCTCGAGGCCATCGCGACGCGGTGATGGGCGCCGAGCTGGTCGTCGGAGACCTCGGGGACCGTGCGCTCCTCGACCGGCTGCTCTCTTCGACCGCCTTCGATGCGGTGATGCATTTCGCCGCCCTGATCGAGGTGGGCGAGTCGGTGCGCGATCCCTCGGCCTTCTATCACAACAACGTGGTGCAGACCCTGGCGTTGATGGATGCCATGGCAAGACACGGGATCCCGCGTTTCGTCTTCTCGTCGACCGCCGCGGTCTACGGCATGCCCGGCGAGGGGGATCTGGACGAGACCCTGCCCTGCGATCCCATCAATCCCTATGGCAATACCAAGTACCTGGTCGAGCGGGCCCTCGAGGACTATCGTCGTGCCTATGGAATGCAGGCCATCTGCCTGCGCTACTTCAATGCTGCCGGCGCCGACCCCGACGGGGTGCTCGGAGAGCGGCACGAGCCCGAGAGCCACCTGATTCCGCTGGTGCTGCAGGCGGCCTCGGGACGCCGCGAGCGGATCGATGTGTTCGGTGACGACTACCCGACGGCCGACGGCACCTGCGTGCGTGACTTCGTGCACGTCGAGGACCTGTGTCGCGCCCATGAGCTGGCCCTGGAGCGCCTGCTGGCGGGGGGCGAGAGCGACGTCTTCAATCTCGGCTGCGGTGTCGGCTACAGCGTGCTCGAGCTGATCCGCACCGCCAGGGAGGTCACCGGTCGCGAGATCGAGATCGCCATCTGCCCCCGGCGGCCGGGCGATCCCGATCGCCTGGTGGCCAGCATCGCCAAGGCCGAGCGGGCGCTCGGCTGGACGCCGACCCATGACTTGCGCGATATCGTGGCCCATGCCTGGCAGTTCGAGCATCGCCACTTCCTGCGGCGCCAGCGGTGATCCACGGGCGAGGGTTTCGCCCCATGACCCTGGCGCGTCTTGTGCTCGGTTCCGTCTGAAGCGTTTGTCGCGAAGGCTCGCCCAGGCACTGACCCTGCGGTGCAGCCGGCTTATTCCGCTCCCCGCACAGCGCCCGTGGCGGGCCTGAGTTCGGCCGCCTGGCTGACGGTGAGATCATCGACGATCACCGCGCCTTCACAGCCCTGAACGTCGGTGAAGCGCTCGGCGCTGAGCACGCGGCCCCTGACGCGCTCGGCTTCGATCAGGCTGCCGACACCGGGGATTTCCTCGGCTTCCAGGCAATGCAGCAGGTAGCTGCCCGGGGTGTAGCTGACGACGAGAAGCTGCATGGGTGAACTCTCCTGACATGGGCATCCGTCTGAGTCTTGACCATCCCGAGGCGCCTGTCACGCTAAGAACACTGTGCGCAAACGGGCAGTCAGCAAGCCATTGATCTGGCGTGTCGCGCGCGGCGAGCAAGGCCCTGGCGGCGGGGCAGGGCGGTGCCCATCCGGTCGTCGAGCCCCGATTTGCCTGTCAGGCCCCTCCATGAGTAGCCTTTCCGTATACGGCCGGCCGGCGCCTTTGAGGCTCATGCTGCATGCTCCTGCGCTCTTCCTTCCCCAACATCCCGCTGCTGGGCGGCCTGCGCCCGGGGCTGGCCGCCATGGTGCTGCTGTTCTCGCTCGCGACCGGCGCCATGGCGTCGTCGGGGCCGCCGAACATCGAGAGCGTCGCCATGCTGGCCGATCCGGGAGGGCAGTGGCAGGCGCCGGCGCTGATCGGCCGGGAGGACGCCTTCCGGCCGCTCGAGACGCGGGCCGAGCAGAGCATCGGCTACACCGGGCATCCGGTGTGGCTGCGGTTGCGGGTCTCGGGCGGGGCGCATGGCGCAAGCGAGGCCGTGCTGCGCTTCGTCTATCCGCTGCTGGAGCACGTCTCGCTCTATCGGGTGGAGAATGGTGCGATCGCGCAGGCCTGGCAGAGTGGGCTGGCGCTCGCTCCCGAGCATCGTGTGTTGGCCCATCGGTTGCCTGCGTTCCCGTTGGAGCTCGAAGCTGGCGAGACCGTCACCCTGCTGGCGCGGGTGGAAAGCGCCGGTAGCATGGCGCTCGGCGTCGAGCTGCTGAGCCTCGAGGCCTTCCGGGTCGCCAATGACCGGGAAATGTTCTGGCTCTCCGCCTATGTCGGCCTGCTGGTGGCGCTGGGGCTCTACAACCTGCTGCTGTTCGTCGGTCTTCAGGAGCGGGTGTTCCTGCTCTATGCGCTGTTCGTCGGCAGCTTCTGCGTGGCGGTCGTCACCGCCAACGGCCTGGGGCCGTTGCTGCTGTGGGGCGGGCTGGGCGAGGCGACCGCGCGTCTTCTTGCCCTCTGCTTCACGCTCTCGGCGGCGCTCGGCATCCTCTTCGCCCGCCAGTTCCTGCGCACCCGACATTTCGCGCCGCGCTGGCACCGTGGCCTGCGCTGGCTGCTGCTGGCATGCCTGGCGGGCCTGATCGGCGTCGGCGTTCTGCCGCGTCATCTGGCGCTTCAGCTGATGGATGTGGTCGGGCTGGCGACCTGCCTGTCGCTGCTGGCCTGTGCCGTGACCTGCGCCTACCGCCGCGTGCCGGGGGCCAGGCTGTTCATGCTGGCCTGGGCCTTCCTGCTGGTGGGCGCCTCGATCTTCGCCCTGCGCAACCTAGGCATCATTCCGTCGAACGCCTTCACGCTGTACGGCATCCAGGCGGGGTCGGCGCTGGAGATGCTGCTGCTGTCCTTCGCGCTGGCGGCGCGCTTCAATACGCTCAAGCGCCAGAGGGAGAAGGCCCAGGCGCAGCTGGTGGCGTCGCTGAAGACCCAGGAAGCGATTCTCGAGAAGCGCGTCGCCGAGCGTACCGCGGAGCTCGAGGAGATGGCCCGCCAGGACACCCTGACCGGGCTGTTGAACCGCACCGGCCTGGCCGATCGCGCGGCGGCGGCCTGGGGGCGCCGCGAGAAGAGCGGCGGACCGCTGGCGGTGCTGATGCTGGATCTCGACGACTTCAAGCCGATCAATGACCGCTTCGGCCACGCCACGGGCGACAGCGTCATCCGGGTCATCGCCGGGCGGCTGCGCCACCAGATCCGCCAGCACGACCACTGTGCCCGCCTCGGCGGCGACGAGTTCCTGGTGCTGTGTGAGGACCTGAGCGGCCTCGAGGAGGTCGAGGCACTGAAGCGGCGTCTGGAGGCCGCGATCCGCCAGCCGATCCGGCTCTCGGACGACACGGCGATCCGCGTGGGCGTCAGCATCGGGATCGGCTTCGACGACTCGCGCACGCTGGATCTCGAGGCGCTGATGCAGCGCGCCGACGCGGCGATGTATGCCCGGAAGCGTCATAGGCAGCGGCGCCCGACGTCGCCATGACGGTGAGGGGATCAGCGGCGAGGGAACCAGGGGAAAGAAAGGGGCGGGGCAGACGAAAGCGGGGCCCGAACGGGCCCCGCTGTCGCTTCGCTGTTGTGCCGCTCTCGCCTCAGGCGTGGCGAGCGATCAGGTCATCGAAGCTTTCCTTGGGCTGCACGCCGGTGAGGGCTTCGGCCTTTTCCCCGCCCTTGAAGAGGGCGATGGTCGGCAGGCCGCGCACGCCATTCCTGGCGGCCAGGTCGGGCGCCTCGTCGACGTTGATGGTGACGACCTTGAGCGCGGCGTCCTGCTCCTCGGCGATGGTCTCGACGACCGGGTCGAGCATCTTGCAGGGCCCGCACCAGGGTGCCCAGAACTTGACCAGCACCGGCTGGCTGCTGTCGATCACTTCCTGGGTGTAATTGCTGTCGTTGACGGCGGTCAGGGTGGCCATGTGTCTCTCCTTGGCATCTCGGCAGATGCTGGATGAAGTGGAGGCATCGCGAGGATGCTGACGTGTGGCCACCATACTTCAACGAGAATTTAGTTAGCAAGGTTATTTTTATGGGCGCGTCAGTCGTCGTGGTCCGACAGGCCGACCAGCCGATCCGTGCGCTGGGCGCTGAGCCGCTGGATCATGCGCCTGAGCCGTCGCCGCTGGCCCGTCGTCGCTCCTGCGTGCTTTCACGGGCGTATCGCTCAGCTCTTGCAGGCGCCGCCACACACTGGATTGTAGGTGCCGGTGATGTGGCCGCTGGCCAGATAGCGCACGGTACTGGCCACGTCGTCCGGGGTGGCGATCTTCTGCGTCGACGTGTGGGTGTGGATCATCTCCTTGAACTCGGCGGTCGCGTCCCTGGTGGCGTCGGTCTCCACCAGGCCCGACGCGACGGCGTTGGCAGGGACCGAGCTCTTGTGCCAGGTGCCTGGTGAAGCTGTCCAGCGCGCCCTTGGCGCTGCCGTGGGCGATTAAGCTCGCCGCCGGGGTCTCAATCGGGTGCTGAGCGTCGGCCAGGTGGCCAGGCGCAGCGGCGTGCCGGTCTCCACGCTGCACTTCTACGAGGCCAAGGGGCTCATCCACTCCACCCGCAGCGCCGGCAATCACCGCCAGTATCCCGCCATCGTGCTGCGCTACGTGGCCATCATCCGCGTGGCGCAGAGCGTGGGCATGTCGCTGGAGGAGATCGGCGAAACGCTGAGCGGCATCCAGTCGGGATCGAAGCTCACCGCGGACGAGTGGCAGGCCATCTCGACGCGCTGGAAGGAGAGCGCATCCAGACCCTGACGCGGCTGCGCGACGAGCTGGACCGCTGCATCGGCTGCGGCTGCCTGTCGCTGACCGACTGCCCGCTGCGCAATCCCGACGATACGCTCGGCCAGCAGGGGGCGGGGCCGCAGATCCTCACACGGGACTAAACCACAGGCCGGGGACAAAAAAAGAGCGCGGGACCGTGGTCGCCGCGCTCTCTTGTCGTGTCGGGCCGTCACCGGCCGGGGATCAGGCGGCCGAGGCCTTGTCCTTCTTCAGGCGCATGACCCGGGAGATCAGCGGCATCAGCACCACCAGCAGGATCATGGCGATGATCACCTTGGAGGTCGTGCTGGCCGCCAGGGCGCTCCACTCGCCGCCGCCGATGCGCAGCGCCAGGCGCAGGTTCTGCTCGGCGAAGCCGCCGAGGATCAGGCCCAGCACCACCGGCGGCAGCGGGAACTTCAGCTTGTCCATGAAGTAGCCGACCAGGCCGAAGCCGAGCATCAGGTAGACGTCGAACATGCGGCCGTTGATCGAGTACACGCCCACCAGCACCAGGGTGATGATGAAGGCGCCGAGCAGCGGACGCGGCAGGCGCAGCACCTGGGCGAAGCTGTTGGTGGCCAGGGCGCCGCCGAGCACGATCAGCAGGATGGCGGCGAACAGGAACTGCCACATGAAGCCGAACACGATGTCGGGGTTGTCGCGGAACAGCATCGGGCCGGGCTGCAGGCCGTGGATCAGCAGGCCGCCGAGCATCACCGCCGCCACCGCGGTGCCGGGGATGCCGAGGGTCAGGGCGGGAATCAGCGCCGAGGCGGTATCGGCGTTGTTGGAGGTCTCGGAGGCCGCCACGCCCTCGGGCTCGCCCTTGCCCCAGTCGTCCGGGTTGCTGGAGGCACGGCGCGCCTCGTTGTAGCTGAGGAAGGCCGCCATCGAGCCGCCGGCGCCGGGCAGGATGCCGACGAACACGCCGATCACCGCGGAGCGCAGCCAGGTCTTCCAGAAGCGCAGCATGCCGGGGATGGCCTTCCAGATGCTGACGGTGTTGAGCTTGCCGGCGGTGGAGGTGTCGACGTCCATGACCTCCTCCAGCAGCGAGATCGCCGGCGGCATGGCGTACAGGCCGACCAGCAGCACCACGATGTTGATGCCGTCGAGCAGCTCCAGGTGGCCGAAGGTGTAGCGGTCGTAGCCGGAGATGGTGTCGAGGCCGATCAGCGACACGAAGACGCCGAAGCAGGCGCTCATCAGGCCCTTGAGCACGTCGCCGCCGAGCAGGAAGACGATGGCCGAGAGGCCGAACACGGCGACCCAGAACACCTCGGAGGGGCCGAACAGCAGCGTCACCTTGGCCAGCGGCGGGGCCAGCAGCATCAGCACGATGGCCGAGGCGATGCCGCCGATGGCGGAGGACACCACCGAGACCTGCAGCGCGTAGCCGCCCTTGCCCTGCTGGGCCATGGGATAGCCGTCGAAGCTGGTGGCCACCGCGGCCGGGGTGCCGGGAATGCGCAGCAGCACCGCCGGAATCGAGCCGCCGTACATGGCGCCGTTGTAGATGCCGGCCATCATGCCGAGCGCGATCAGCGGGTCCATGCCGAAGGTGAAGGGAATCAGCACCGAGATCGCCATGGTGGCGCTGAGACCGGGCAGGGCGCCGATGCAGATGCCGGCGATGACGCCGATCACCACCGCGGCGAAGTTGCCGAGCGAGAGCACCGCCGGGAGTGCATCAATCAAACTTCCATACATGTGTCAGCCCTCCGTCAGCGGATGAAGAATTCAGTGGGAAGGTCCTGGCCCATCAGCAGGACGAAGATCACCGCCAGCCCGCCGGTGAAGATCAGGTCGGCCAGCAGCAGCCGCTTGATGTCGCGATAGCCGAAGCACCACGCCACCACCGGCACCATGACCGCGGTGGTGGTGTAGAAGCCGATCAGGCTCACGCTGCCCACGTAGATGCCGATGGACGCGATGATGCCGACGAAGCGCGGCCAGGAATCGAAGATCCGATGGCGCGGCGCCTTCACGCGCTCGCTGCGCTTGGCGACGAAGACCCGCAGGATCATCAGTACGGCGAGCCCGATCAGCGCGCTCAGCATGGTGATGGGCAGTACCGAGCTCATGGTCGGCATGTCGGGCGTGCGTAACAGCAGGAAGCCTGCGACGACGATGATGCCTATGCCGGCGAGGAGGTCGGGATGCGGCCCGCGTCCGGTAGCTGTTTCTTTCATGATCGATCCTGTCTGGCTGGCTTGCTCTCAGAGCGCTCGCCCCGCCGCGCCGATCCGCACGGAGCGAGTCGAGCGGCACGGCGGGGAAAGCATTCTGTCGCGTCACGCGGGGTGACGACGGGGGCGGGTCAAGGCGGGCCGGGGCGCTGCACGGCCCCGGCCGGCCGTCTTATTTCCAGGGAGAGGTGGTCCAGACGCGCTCGGCCAGCTCGAGCTGCTCGGCGTTGAGCGCCTCGAAGTCGTCGCCGGTGGTCAGGTTGACCGGGTTGCCGGAGCTGAGCATGGCTTGCTGGAACTCGGGGTCCTCGTAGGTCTTCTCGAAGGCGGTGATCAGGCTGGCCTCGACGTCCTCCGGCAGGCCGGCGGGGGCGATGAAGCCGCGACGCGAGCCGTTGGTGATGTCGTAGCCCTGCTCGGCGAAGGTCGGCACGTCCTCGAGCAGATCCGAGCGCTCCTCGGTGGCGATGCCCAGCACGTTGAGCTCGTCGCGGAAGTTGACCACCTCGGACAGGTTGATGATGCCCATGGTGACGTGGCCGCCCATCAGCGCGCTGCGCGCCGGCGCGGAGCCGGAGAACGGCACGATGGTGTACTCGGCGTCGGTCGCCTCGGAGAGGCGGATCAGGAAGAAGTGATCGTCGCCGCCGAGGCTCGACATGCTGACGGTGACGGCGCCGTCGCGTTCCTGTGCGGCGGCGACCAGCTCGTCCATGGTGTCGATGTCGCTGCTCTTGGGCGTGACGATCACGTTGGGATCGTTCACCACGTTGGCCAGGTAGCTGAAGCTGTCGGCGCTGTAGTCGGCGTCGCGGTCGAGGGTGCGCGCCATCATGCCGGGCAGGTTGTAGGTGCCGATGGTGTAGCCGTCGGGATCGGCCTGGGCCACGGCGGTCACGCCGATCTGGCCGCTGGCGCCGGGCATGTTCTTGACCACCACGGCGGCGTCGTTGCCGAGGTATTCCTCGAGGAAGGGCGCCACGGTGCGGGCCATGACGTCGGTACCGCCGCCGGCGGCGTAGCCGACGATCAGATCGATCTTCTTCTCGGGGTAGTCGGCGAGCGCCTGGGTCGAGGTGACGCTGGCGAGGCAGAGGGCGGCGGCGAGGCTCGAAAACTTGAAGGTCATCTTGTTGTACTCCCGTTGGCGTGCGCGGATGGTCGAGAAGGCCGGGAGGCCTGTTTGGCGCAGTGAAGCGCACAGAATGACTGGATCAAAGCGAATGGTTTTTCACCTTGTCGTAAGAATATCTGTATCAATGCGCTCAGACCGCCGCCACGCCCCATGACACCGGGCTTCGCTGCCGGCGCCGGCATGGGCCGCCATATCAGGCCTTACGACTATGGTCGGGGGTGTTCGAGGCGTCAGAGAAGGACGAGAGAGGGCAGTAGAGAAGGAAGAGAGAAGGAAGTAGATAAGGAGGCAGGAGAAACGTGTCGGCAAGAGGAGGGCGGGGCCGTGGCCCCGCCTCGGTGTGTCGGGCAATCTTATTTCCAGGGCGTCTCTTCCCAGGTGCGCCGTGCCACCTCGTCCTGGGCCTCGGCCAGGTCGCGGTAGTCGTCGCCGTAGATGACGCTCAGCGGATTGCCCTGCTGAGCCATGTCGGCGCGGAAGGCGTCGTCCTCGGCCACCTCCTCGAGGGCGCTCAGCAGCGCGGCGCGGACGTCGTCCGGCAGGTCGGACGGCGCGGCCAGGCCGCGGAACGAGCCCATCTCGATATCGAAGCCGAGCTCCTTGGCCGTGGGCACGTCCGGGGCCTGCTCCAGGCGCTCGTCGGCCAGCACCGCCAGCACGCGTAGCTCGTCCTCGAAGCCCACGGTCTGGCTGAAGGCCATGGTGCCCATGGCCACGTGCCCGCCCATCAGCGCGCTGCGGGCCTGGGCGGCGCCGTTGAACGGCACATAGTTCATCTCGACGTCGGCCGCCTCGGCGAACTGGATGGCGGAGAAGTGATCGTTGCCGCCCAGCGCGGACAGCCCCACCGGCATCTTGCCGTCGGCGTCCCGGGCCGCGGCGATCAGTTCCTCCACCGAGGTGATGCCCGAGTCCTTCGGCACCACCAGGGTGTTGGGGTCGGCGACCACGTTGGCCAGCCAGGTGAAGCTGTTCACGTCGTAGTCGGCGTCGCGGTCGTAGGTCAGCGCCATGGCCGCCGGCAGGTTCATGGTGCCGATGGTGTAGCCGTCCGGGCTGGCCGAGGCCAGGGCCGAGAAGCCGATCTGGCCGCCGGCGCCGGGCATGTTCTTGACCACCACCGTGGCGCCGTCGCCCAGCGACTCCTCCAGGTGGTTGGCGACGGTGCGGGCCATGACGTCGGTGCCGCCGCCGGCGGAATAGCCGACCACCAGGTTGATTGGCTTCTCGGGATAGTCGGCCTGGGCCAGGCCGGCGCCGGCCAGCAGCGAGGACGAGGCGAGGGCGGCGAGGGACAGCGTCAGCAGTCGTGGTGTCATCTTGGCGTACTCCAGGTGTTGTTATGGCGCTTGTGGTTCTGGTGGCGGCTCGGGGCCGGGGTCATCGAGTCGGGTCGTCGGCGGGCAGCCGGTAGACCCGGGTGGCCGTGTCGCGGAACACGGCGTCGCGAGCCTCCTGGTCCCAGGAGGCGGTGAGGCGGTGGTAGGCGTTCCACAGCACGCCGTAGGAGACGCCGCCCTTGTCGACGGGGAAGTTGCTCTCCAGCATGCAGCGCTGCGGCGTGAAGCGCTCGATGCAGGCCTCGACGTCCGGGGCGATGGCCTCGGCGAGCTGCCGCGAGTCCGGCGGCTCGGCGCCGGACGCGAAGCCGAAGCCGAAGCCGAAGCCGAAGCCCATGATCGGCATGCCGAAGCCGCCGATCTTGAGCATCACGTTGGGTCGTTCGGCCACCCGCGCCAGGCCGTCGCGCCAGGCCTGGCGATGGGGCGGCTCGTGGCTGGCGTCGTTGCCCGCGGCATAGGGCCCGACGCCCAGCGGCCCGCCGGCGTGATCGAGCACGATCGTCAGTTCCGGCACGCGCCGCGCCAGGGTCGCCACCTCGTCGAGCTGGGTCTGGTAGGCCCAGATATCCAGCGACAGGCCGCGGCGGGCCAGTTCCCGCGCGCCTTCGATGAAGGGCGCGCTGACCATCAGCCCCTCCGGCGCCGGTACGGGGTTGGAGCGCACGGCCGGGTCGGGATGCGCGGCGACCGGCACGCGCACGCCGCGAAAGCGCCCGCCGCCGGCCTCCATCAGCGCCTCGAGCACCGGCGCGACGTCCGCGCCCAGCAGCAGGTCGGCATGGCCGACGATGCCCGCCGCCACGTCGGTAGGGCCGTAGTGGCCGCTGCGCGCCTGGGCGGAGATGCCGCGCACGAACTCGACCTCGCCGACCGGGCGATAGGCCTCCGGGCCGCCGGCGCGGTACATCGTCCGGCACTGCACGTAGACCGAGGCGGTCACCCGATGGCCGCTGTCGCCGATGTCGTCGGCGAATTCCTCGAGCAGATAGCGAAAGCCGCGGCGATCCCACAGATGATGGTGGGCATCGACGATCTCCTGCGCCGGGGCCAGCGACGGCTCACGGACCCGGGCCAGCCACTCCGGCCGCGGCGGCGGGTTCGGCGTGGCCACGTCGGGGCGCCGGCGCCAGGGGCGCGCGTCGGCGTCGTCGTTGGGGGTATCAGGCTGGGTCGACACGCGTTTCTCTCTTCTTGTCAGGTTTACCGGCTTGTGAGGTTCACCGATTTGTCGGGGTCACCGACCGTGGGCCAACGGGGGCGTGGCGGGATCGAGCACGGCCGAGGCGTCGAGCTCGTCCGGGGAGCGGCACCCGAGCAGGCCCAGGTCGCGATGAATCTCGCTTTGGATGAGGCCCACGGCATGGCCGAGCGCCCGCTCGCCGCCGACGCTGGAGGCGAACAGGAAGGGGCGGCCGATGAAGACGAAGTCGGCGCCCAGCGCCAGGGCCTTCACCACATCGGTGCCGCGGCGGATCCCGCCGTCGAGCATCAATGCCATGTCGCCGGCCTCGGCCCTGGCCCGGGGCAGCGCCCGCATCGCCGAGATGGCGTGATCGAGCTGGCGCCCGCCGTGGTTGGAGAGCACCACGCCGTCGCAGCCGATCGATCTGGCCATGGCCACGTCGTGATGGGACAGCAGCCCCTTCACCACCAGCCGGCCCTTCCAGCGGTCGCGAATCCGGCGCACGTGGTCCCAGCTGAGGTGATCCTTGCGCCCGAAGTCCCGGGCGGCCTGCCGCGAGACGATGGGCGCGCCGCGCCGGGCGTCGGAGTTCTCGAAATGGGGCATGCCGCGTTGCTGGAGCGTGCGCAGGAAGGTGCCGGCCAGCCAGCGCGGCCGGGTGCCGACGTCCCACATCAGGCGCGCGGTGAAGCGCAGCGGCGTGGAGAAGCCGGCGCGGAGGTTGTTCTCGCGGTTGGCCAGCACGGCGGTGTCCGCGGTGAGCACCAGCGTCTGGTAGCCCGCGGCCGCGACGCGATCGATCAGCGCCGCGATGCGGTCGTCCTCGCCGGGCACGTAGGCCTGGAACCAGGCCTCGGGATTGGTCTCGAGGACCTCTTCCATGCGGGTCAGCGAGGAGCCGCTGAGCACGTAGGGAATGCCCTCGCGCCCGGCGACCCGGGCCGCGACGTTGTCACCGTCGAAGGCCATCAGCGCGCTGATGCCCATGGGCGCGATGCCGAACGGGGCCGCCCACTCGGTGCCGAACAGCCGGCGCCGGGTGCTGCGGCCTTCCACGCCGCGCAGCGTGCGGGGCACGAGCTTCAGCGCGTCGAAGGCGGCGCGATTGTCGGCGAAGGCCGCCGAGGTCTCCGCGGCGCCGGCGACGTACTGGAACAGGGGGCGGGGAAGCCGCCGGCGGGCGGCGGCCTGGTAGTCGTCGAGATTCAGGATCATGGTGGCGAGCCCGCGTGCGTCCGGAGCGTCACTGGCCCCAGCCGGAGGCCATGGGGAAGCCGGCGACGGGCAGCTCGGCGCGCAGGATGGTGCCGGTGTCGGACTCGGTGATGAACAGCGTGCGCCCGTCCGGGCCGCCGAAGGCGCAGTTGGTGGTGCCGAGCCCGCGCGGCGACTTCACCACCGCGATCGGTACGCCCAGCGCGTCGTGCACCCACACCAGGCCCATGCCGGTCTGGCACACCACCACGCCGTTGTCGTCGGTCAGCGCCAGGCCGTCGGGCCCCGCGCGGCCGCCGGAGAACTGCAGGAACAGTCCGGCCTTGATCACCCGGCCGCTGTCCGAGATCGGCAGGCGCCACACGGCGTTGGCCCGGGTCACGGCCACGTAGAGCGCGTGGCCGGCCTTGTCGAGCACCAGGCCGTTGGGGCTCGGCACCTTGTCGATCAGGCAGTCCAGGCGGCCGCTGTCCGGATACCAGCGGTAGACGCGGCCACTGGGGTCCTGCAGCCCGGTCTGGCCCTGGTCGGTGAAGTACAGCGCGCCGTCGGGGCCGAAGTGCAGGTCGTTGCAGCCCTTGAAGCCCTCGGTGTCGGCATCGCCCAGCGCCGTGGTCACCTCGCCGGTGTCCGGGTTCAGCTGCATGATGCCGTTGCGGAAGTCGGCGATGAAGATGCGCCCGGCGGCGTCGATCTTCAGGCCGTTGGGCTGGCCGTCATACTCGGCGATCTGCTCGACGGCCCCGTCGGGCGAGGCGCGGAAGATTCGCCCGAAGGGAATGTCGACGAACCACAGGTTGCCCTGGAGATCGAAGGACGGGCCCTCGATGAAGCTGTCGACCACCGCCCCGCGCCGGTTGCGATCCGCCCAGTAGGAGCGCTGGCCGGTACGTCTCAGCGCCCTCGGCAGCTCGGTGAAGACCTCGGCCTCGATCAGCACCGGGTCGGGATGGGGGAATGCCATGTTCAACCTCCAGAGGTCAGGGTGGGGAACCACAGGGCGATGTCGGGGAACCAGATCAGCAGCACCAGGAAGGCCAGGATGATCAGGAAGAAGGGCAGCACGCCCATGACCACGTCCTCGACCTTGACCGTGGAGTCCGAGCTCGCGACCACGAACAGGATGATGCCCAGCGGGGGGGTCAGCTGGCCGAGCTCGACCAGGATCACCACGAACACGCCGAACCACACCGGGTCGATGTTCATCGCCATCAGCACCGGGAAGATGACCGGCACGATGATCGCGATCATGCCGAGGCCTTCCATGAAGCAGCCCAGGATGGCGAAGGTCACCATCAGCAGGATCAGGAACATGAACGGCGACATATCCGCCTCGGCCACCCAGCTGACCAGGTCCTCGCCGACGCCGGACAGCGCCGTGGCGTAGGCGAAGATCATCGAGATGAAGACGATGAACAGCACGTTGCCGCTCATCACCAGGGTGCGCGAGACGGCCTTGCGCAGCATGGCCAGATTCAGACGGCGGTAGACCGCGGCGATGATGATCGCGCCGACCACGCCGACGGCGCCGGCCTCGGTCGGGGTGGCGATGCCGGCGTAGATGCTGCCCAGCACGAAGCCGATCAGGATCATGAACGGCACCACGTCGAGCGCCGCCTTCAGGTAGTCGCCGAGCGCCAGTTGGGTGGTGTCGCGCGGCACCAGCCAGGGGTTGGCCAGCGAGCGGGCGGCGATGAACAGGCTGTAGCAGGCCGCCAGCAGGATGCCCGGCACCAGCCCGGCCGCGAACAGCTTGGCGATCGAGGTCTCGGTGAAGGTGGCGTAGATGATCATGGTGATCGAGGGCGGAATCAGGATGCCCAGGGTGCCACCGGCGGCAAGCGAGCCCGCGATGATGCGCTTCTGATAGCCGCGCGCGGACAGCGCCGGCAGGGCCACGGTCGACATGGCCGCGGCGGTCGGGGCGCTGCCGCCGGCCACGGCGGCGAAGATGCCGCTGCCCATGATGTTGGTGTGCAGAAGCCCGCCGGGCAGGCGCCGCATGAAGGGGGCGATGCCGTTGTAGAGCCGTCCGCTGAGGCCGCTGCCGAGCAGGATCTCGGCCATCAGGATGAACAGCGGAATGGCGGCCAGGGTGAAGCTGTTGGCCGCGCCCCAGCTGACGAGCCCGAGGGCCTTCCAGCCGGCGAAGCCCTTCATCAGCCACAGGTAGCCGAGGGCCGCGGCCCCGACGGCGAACTGCACCCACAGGCCGCCGATGATCAGCAGGAGCAGGGCGGAAAAGGCGATTATCGCTTCCATCAGCGTTTTCCTCCGATGCCGAGCCGGAGCAGGGCGCGTTCGAACAGGAACAGGGTCATTACCGACAGGCCCACCGGCAGCAGCAGCTGCGGCATCCACATCGGCGTCATCAGGGCGGTGGGGGCCACGTTGCCGCGGGAGAGCGAGCTCATCACCAGCAGCGAGGAGTGCCAGATCAGCACGCCGCAGATGCCGATGGCGAGCGCGATGTAGAGCAGGCCGAGCACCTGCTTCACCCGGGCCGGCAGGGCGCCGTACAGGAAGCCGACCTGGAACAGCGCGTCGTTGCGGATCGCCAGGCTGGCGCCGAACAGGGTGGTGGCGATGACCAGGTAGCCGGAGAGCTCCTCCACCACGTGGAGGGAGCTGTTGAAGAACAGCCGCGAGCCGATCTCGGCGACCACCAGGGCGGTGAGCGTTATCAGCCCCAGGCCGGCGAGAATGCGCACCACGGCGGCGAGGGTGTCAAAGACGGGGCCGGCGGAGGCCGGCCCTTGTCCTGCTTCATGCGGGGAGTCAGACACGTTGCGGTCCTCTGACGATTCGATCACTTGCCGAGTGCGGTGAGCACGTCCTGCAGCGCCTGTTCGTGCTCCGGGCCGGCGTCGCTGGCCCATTCCTGCCAGAAGGAGGCGAGGGCGTCCTGGGCCCGGGCGATCTCTTCGTCGCTGGGCTCGATGATGGTCATGCCCGCTTCGGCCTGGGATTCCTTCTGGGCCTCTTCGTCGACCAGGAAGTCCGCGGTGATGTTGGCGGTCTCTTCCTCGACGATGGTGGCCAGGGTCTCCCGGTCGGCCTCGCTCAGCGACTCGTAGGCGCCGGTGTTAGCGATCACGGCGCTGTAGGCGTAGTTCACCGGCAGGCGGTAGTTGTAGTCGAGGAACTCGTGCCAGTTCTTGGCGCCGCCGGCGCTGGCGGTCAGCACGCCGTCGATCACGCCGCGCTCGAGGGCGGTCGGCACCTCGGAGCCGGACAGGGTGATCGGCGAGCCGCCGAAGGCCTCGACGAAGGCGCCCTGCTCGGGGGAGGTCACGCGGATCTTGTGGTTCTCCAGGTCGTCGAGGGAGTCGATCTCGAACGAGGTGAAGATGACCTGCTGCGGATAGCGGTAGGCGCCCAGATAGGTGACTCCCTGCTCCTCGAAGCCCTGCTCCAGGTAGGGGTTCATGGCCGCGTAGGCCTTGTCCCAGTCCTCGCCGTCCTCGATCAGCATCGGCAGGTTGAGGATGCGGGCGATGGGCACGTTGCCGGAGAAGAACAGATCGGCCGAGAAGTCGATGAAGCCGTCGCCCACCGCCTGGGTGATGTCGCTGGAGGCGATCTGCAGCGTCTTGCCCAGGTGCAGCGTGATCGACAGGTCGTCGGTCTCGGACTCGACGCGCTCGGTGATGCGCTCCATGCCCTGCACGGCGGCGGTGGTGGAGACCGAGGAGTAGGTGTAGCCGGTCCAGTCGGCGGCCTGGGCGCTGCCCGCCGCGGCGGCGCCGAGAATGATCAGGCTGGAGGCCAGAGTGTGCGTGACGTTTTTCATGTCCCTACCTCATTAATCGTTGTTGATGTCGCGTCGTTCGAGGGGCTGGCGTTGCAGCAGGGTGTGACGTTGGATTCGGCTGACGGCGGGTCATTAGACCTTGCTCGAAGAGCGGAAGGTCGCGTGCCGCGGGCGTTGGCGATGCTGGCAAGCGCGCTTCTGGAAAAATTGAACATGAAAAGACATCCTGCATAAAGCGCGATTTTCTGGAGGAAAGGTGCAGGGTTTCTTCATGCATGACCCGTAGTTACGCTGCCCTGTATATGCCACCTTGGTCGCATCTTGGCGGGGCGTCACCCACAGCGTAGTGCGAAACACGCCAGGAGGCGTCGTTGGGATACCGAGATCGCCGGCAGGCACGAAAAAAGGCCCGATATGCGAGATATCGAGCCCGACATGGAACCGGGATGGCCGGCCTTTTTTCGGTGCTGAACGTGCGTTATCGGCCGACGAGGCGTGCGGTGGACGCCAGGTTATTCGTAGGTGACGCCCGCCGCTTCCAGGGCCTTGTCGACCCAGGTGCGATCGTTCTCGCCGGCATGGATGGCGGCCATCTGCTTGTCTTCGGCGGCCTGCTTGGCCTGGGCGGCCTTGAGCACCGTCTCGGCGTCGTCGTAGGGCACCGCCAGCACGCCGTCGGCGTCGCCGAGGATCAGGTCGCCCGGCTCGATGACCATGCCGCCGAGGTTGATCGGGGTGTTGATCTCGCCCGGACCGTTCTTGTACGGGCCGCGATGGGTCACGCCCACGGCGAAGGTCGGCAGGTTGGTCTCGCGGAAGCCGTCCAGGTCGCGCAGGGCGCCGTTGAGCACGAAGCCTGCCACGCCGCGCTTGATGGCGTAGGCAAGCATCAGCTCGCCCATCAGGGCGTTGGTGGTGTCGCCGCCGGCATCGACGACGATGACGTCGCCGGGCTGGGCCATGTTGATGGCCTTGTGCAGCATCAGGTTGTCGCCGGGGCGGGTGCGCACCGTGATGGCGACGCCGGCCAGGTTGCCGTCGGTGTGCATCGGGCGCAGGTCGCTGCCGCCAGCGAAGACACGGGACATGCTGTCGCTGACCACCGCGACGGGCAGCTCGGCGTAGGCCTTGACGATGGCGTCGTCGACGCGACGCTGGCGCTGGAGAACTCGGTTTCCGACTGTCATGACATCACTCCGTCGTGTGACTGAATAGCAAAAGAGACGCGGCGCTCAGGCCGGGGCATTGACCCGACGCGCCGGCGGCAGGTCGTTGCCGGCGACGAAGTCGATGATGCCGCTGATCGCCAGCTCGCCGACGCGGGTGCCGGCTTCCTCGGTGACGCCGGCGATGTGCGGCGTGAGGATGACCCGCTCGGAGGCGGCCAGCGGGCTGACGCCCTCGGGCGGCTCCTGCTCGAAGGTGTCGAGGCCGGCGCCGGCCAGGTGACCGCTTTCCAGCGCGGCCAGCAGCGCGGCTTCATCGATCAGGCCACCGCGAGAGGTGTTGACGACGTAGCTGTCGGCCGGCATCAGGGCCAGGCTTTCGGCGTTGATCAGGTGCGCGTTGTCGGCGGTCAGCGGGCAGTGGAGACTGACGATGTCCGACTGGCGGAGCATGTCCTCGAGCGACTCGAGGCGGCGAGCGCCCATGGCCTCGATGGCTTCCGCCGGGGCGTAGGGGTCGTAGACCATCACGTCCAGGCCCATGCCCTTGACGATCCTGGCCGTGGCGGCGGCGATGGCGCCGCCACCGACCAGGCCCAGTCGCATGCCGGACAGCTCGCGACCGAGGAACTCGGCCTTTTCCCAGCGGCCGGCGCGCATGCCCTTGTCCAGCGGCAGCAGGCGCTTGACGGTGGCGAAGATCAGCGCGACGGCGTGCTCGGCGACCGAGACGGCGTTACCGCCGGCGGCGCGGATGACCTGGACGCCGTGTCGGGTGGCTGCGTCGACGTCGATGTTGTCGACGCCGGCGCCGTGCTTGGAGATCACGCGCAGGGACTGGCCCGCGGCCACGGCGCCGGCGGTGAACTGCCCCATGCGGGAGACGATGCCGACCGGGTCGTGGCGCTCGATGAACTCCACGAGCACCTCTTCGGAGGGATACGGCGGCGTGTGAACCACGGTGTAGCCCGCTGCGGCGGCCATGTCCTTCGCGCTCTGGGCGAGGTAGGGGCCGGTTACCAGAATCGTCGGTTGCGTCGCCAAGTCAGATCCTCCCTAGTCGGCGTCGAGACCCGCCGAACTCGGGTCGGCGTGGTGTCACTGGCGTTTGTCGTTTTTGAAGTGGTTTTCAGGTTACAGGAAGGATTGTTTTACAAAAGCGAATAAATTTTGCTTTTATATGAAGCATATCTTCACATGTCGGGAGCGCGCATGGACACACGTCAACTTCGAACCTTCGTCGCGATTGCCGAGCACGGCACCTTCGCGCGGGCGGCCGCGGTGGTGAACCTGACGCCCTCGGCGGTCAGCCAGCAGGTCTATGCGCTGGAACAGGAGCTCGACACCAAGCTGTTCAATCGCGAGTCACGGCCGCCGACGCTCAACCTGCAGGGGCTGAAGATGCTGGAGACAGCGCGGCAGGTGCTGGCGATGGTGGACGAGACCCGCGGCGTGCTGTCCGGGAAGCAGCTGACCGGCACGCTCAATATCGGCTCGGTGCGCACCAGCACCATCGGGCTGCTGCCGCGGGCCATCGTGGCGCTGCGTCAGGAGTTTCCGGAGCTGAACGTGAACCTGCGGGTGGGGATGTCGTCGACGCTGATCAGCGACGTCAACGCCGACCGGCTCGATCTGGCGGTGGTCGCGGAGCACTCGGGCGTCTCGCGCGACCTGCTGTGGTCGCCGTTCATTCGCGAGCCGTTGGTGGTGATCGCGCCGCCCGGCACGCCGCTGATGCCGGTCAAGCAGCTGCTGGAGACGCTGCCCTTCGTGCGCTTCGGCAGCAACGTACCGCTGGGCGCGCTGATCAACAACGAGCTGGCGCGGCTCGGCATCGCGGTGCAGGACATCGCCGACATCGACACCGTGCCGGCCATCGTGGAGTGCGTGGCGGCGGGGCTCGGTGCCGGCATCGTGCCGGACATCGCGGTGCGCGAGAACGGTCGCGACATGCTGACGCTGCCGTTCGGCGAACCCCAGGTCTTTCGCCAGATCGGCATGATCCACCGGGCGGGCTCCGCCAAGGGCCAGCTGCTGATGGCGCTGCACCGCAAGCTGGCGGAGATGGCGGGCGAGTTTGGCATCTTTCCTGAGTCCGGTGCCGAGCGGGAACAGGGGCGGAAATAGGCGCGGGAATCAGCGGGGGAAAGGGGCGGGCCGGCGGCGCGTCAGTCGTCGTGATCCGACAGGCCGACCAGCCGATCCGTGCGCTGGGCGCTAAGCCGCTGGATCATGCGCCTGAGCCGTCGCCGCTGGCCCCAGGAGGAGAGGCGCTTGGTGTCCCAGCTGGCGGGCACCAGGGTGCACCGATCGGCGTGGAAGCTCAGCCGGAAGGTGCGCTCGGCGCCGACCGGCATGTCCTCCGGCCCGTAGATGCCGATCAGCCGGATCGTCAGGCTGTGGAACCTCAGGTCGCCCGCCGGCTGATGGCCGGCCATCTCGATGCCCTCGAGCTCGGCGATGCTCGCGATCAGCCCGGAGAAGGTGCCGATGTGCAGGAAGTCGCCGGAATCCAGCGGGCCCTGGCGGGTGTCGTAGTGATGATCGCGCCTGTCGTGGCGATGATCGTCGTCGTGATCCCGGTCATCGTCGAAATACTCGCCGTCGCCGCGCGCCTCGTCGCCCTCGCTGTACTGCTGCTTGCGGTCCGTCACGTCGACCGTGAGCGTGCCCCGGGAGGTCTCGAGGTCGGCGACGATGTACTCGAGGAAGATCGATTCGGCGCTCATGTTGCTGATGATGCACAGCGCCTCGATGTCGCGCTTCTTGCCGCGGTTGATCAGCAGCCGCGGCCGTCGTTGGCGGCGAAAGCCCCAGTAGAGCAGCTGCGCATAGACCAGCGAGAGAAACAGCGTGCCCAGGCTGATGATGACGTTGAGCACGCCCTTGTGCTGCGAGATCCATTCGAACATGACGTTCCCTGTCGTTTGGTCGCGAATCGATCCCCAGCCTAAAGCAAAAGCCCCGGCGCTGTCCGGATCGCCTTGGGTTTCGACGCTCGCGCTGTCGGCTGGCGCCCGGGCCCGATGTCGCCGTGGCTGACCCGGCCGTGTGCCGAGCGTCGCCTCGTTGTCGGCGATCTCTTACGCGCCGTGGCGTCGATGCCGTGCGGTCGCGGCGGCCCTCCCGGGTCATGATGAGAGCCAGGCGTGAGGCCCCGGTCGGCAAGAGGCCGGGCAAGCCGGGTCAGGGAAGGCCCGGAGCACGCCAGGGATGCCCCCGTGGCATGCCGGACTCCTTCTTCCTGCGGGCTCGTCGAGCACGGCGGTGATGCCGCCGGGGCCCGAGACACCGGTTCCCTGCTTGGCCCCCACGCGTGGGGGCGTTTTTTTGCGCGGCCGCAAACCGCCGTTTCGTCTGGTGACGGGCTCAGGCCTGGTGGGTGGCGGGCGGTCCGGGCAGGTGAGTGACCCATTCCAGCGCGTCCGGCTTGTGGCGGACGGTGAAGGTGCGGATCTCCATTGACTTGAACAGATGGTTCTCCAGCCGCGTCAGGTGGCGCACCCAGTGCCTGTCGCTGAGCACCGCGGCGCGGTAGTAGCGGTTGAGATCGCCGATCTGGGTCAGGCCGTAGCCGAGATCGCGCAGGAAGGCGGTGAAGGTCATCCAGCGCATCTCGTCGATCTCGGCGTAGAGGCTGACGCGGGGCTGGGTCTTCTTGGTCGCCTCGATGGCGTCGATGGCGACCTGCAGGTCCGGTGCGGTGACGCGGCCGCTGACCTTCATCGCCACCACGTGGGAGGCGCCCGAGGGCAGGAGTTCGAGCATGTGCGTGGCTCCTCGAATGAATGATCGTGCCTGCCTTGCAGCATAGCCGCTCGTCCGTGGAACGCCGCTCACGCCCGGAGGGCAGCGGGAGCCCGGCGTCGGGCTCCCGCCTGTCGATGCCGGCTCAGTGCCCGGCCGGCTGGTCGCCCAGTTCGCGCTCCAGGCGCCGGGCGACGTCGCCGGGCGAGCCGGTGCGCCGCGCCAGCAGATCGTAGGCCACCGGCACCACGAACAGGGTGAAGAAGGTCGCCGCGGCCACGCCGGTGAAGATCACGGTGCCGATCACCAGCCGCGTCTCGGCGCCGGCGCCGCTGGAGAGGATCAGCGGCACCGAGCCGGCAATGGTGGTGGCCGAGGTCATCACGATCGGCCGCAGCCGGGTCATGGCGGCGCGCATCAGCGCCTCGCGGAAGGCCACGCCCTCGTCGCGCAGCTGGTTGGCGAACTCCACGATCAGGATGCCGTTCTTGGCCGCCAGGCCGACCAGCATCACCAGCCCCACCTGGCTGTAGATGTTCAGCGACTGCCCGGTCAGCCACAGGCCGAGCAGGGCGCCGCCGATGGCCAGCGGCACGGTGAGCATGATCACCAGCGGATGGATGAAGCTCTCGAACTGAGCGGCCAGCACCAGGAACACCACCAGGGTGCCGAGTACCAGCAGGAAGGTGGTGGCGCCGCTGGACTCGCGATAGTCCCGCGCCTCGCCCTTGACGTCGGTCTGCACGCCCGGCGGCAGCACCTCGTCCACGGCGTTCTCCAGATAGGCCAGCGCCTCGCCCATGGAATAGTCGTCGGCGAGATCGGCCTGGACGGTGATCGCCCGCAGGCGGTTGTAGCGGTTGAGCTCGCTGGGCCCGGCGAAGCTCTCGATCTCGACCTGGCTCGACAGCGGGATCAGCTCGCCGGTGCGCGCCGAGCGCACCCGCAGGCTCTCCAGGGCGCCGGGGGTCGGGGTGGCGCCGCGCTCGCTCTCGAGGATGACGTCGTATTCCTCGCCCTCGTCGGTGAATCGGGTCACGGTGCGCCCGCCGAGCAGCGTCTCCAGGGTGCGGCCGATGTCGCTGACGGTGACGCCGAGGTCCGCCGCGCGGTGGTAGTCGATGTTCACGCTGAGCTGGGGCTGGTTCTCCTCGTAGTCGCTCTCGAGGTTAAGAAGCCCCGGATTGTCCTGGCGGATGTGGTCCATCAGGGCGTCGCGCCAGGTCACCAGCTGCTCGTAGCTGCCGCCGCCGAGCACGAACTGCAGGCCCTGTTCGCTGCCGCCGCCGAAGCCCTGGGGCATGATCGGGAAGGCACGGATGCCGGGCAGCTCGGCCAGGTCCCGGCGCACCCGGTTGAGCACCGGCCCGGCCGGGCCGCGCTCGTCCCAGTCGGCGAGGCCGACGATGGCGAAGCCGGAGTTGAAGTTCTCGGTGCGCCCGCGGCCGCGGGGCGACATGACCATCACGTCCTCGACCTCGCCGCCCTCGCGCAGCGGCAGCAGCCGGGCCTCCACCTCGTCCATGTAGTCCTCCATGTAGGAGAAGGTGGCGCCGGGCGGGCCGTTGATCAGCACGAAGAAGGTGCCGCGGTCCTCCTGCGGGGTGTATTCCGCCGGCAGCTGCGGGTAGAGCCAGGCGATGGCCGCGATCAGCCCCGCGAAGCCCGCCACCACCAGCCAGCGCAGCCGCAGCACCGCCTCCAGGCAGCGCCGGTAGAGCCCCTGGGCCCAGTGCAGGCCGCCGTCGACCCAGTGGGCCAGGCGGCCCTCGTGCAGGCTCGGCGAGAGGATCTTGGAGGCCATCATCGGGCTCAGCGTCAGGGCCAGCAGGCTGGAGATGGCCACCGCCGCCGACAGCGTCAGGGCGAACTCGGTGAACAGCTTGCCGACGTCGCCCTGGATGAAGCTCAGCGGCACGAACACCGCGATCAGCACCAGGCTGGTGGCGATCACCGCGAAGGCTAGCTGGCGCGCGCCGCGGTAGGCGGCCACCAGCGGCGTCTCGCCGTAGAGATGCATGCGCCGGTGGATGTTCTCGAGCACCACGATGGCGTCGTCCACCACCAGGCCGATGGCCAGCACCAGGGCCAGCAGGGTCAGCAGGTTGATGGTGAAGCCCATGGCCGCCAGGGCGGCGAAGGTGCCGATCAGCGTCACCGGCACCGTGACCGCCGGCACCAGGGTGGTGCGCAGGTTGCCGAGGAACACGAAGATCACCACCACCACCAGGCCGATGGCGATCAGCAGCGTGCTGACCACCTCGCGGATGGCGCCGGAGACGAAGGTGGAGGCGTCGTAGTTGACCGCCAGGCTCATGCCCTCGGGCAGCCGCGGGCCGACCCGCTCGGCCTCGGCGCGCACCGCGTCGGAGAGCGCCATGACGTTGGCGGTGGACTGTTTGATCATGCCCAGGCCGACCACCGTCTGGCCGTTGCCGCGAAACAGCGAGCGCTCCTCGACGGTGCCGAGCTCGACCCGGGCCACGTCGGCCAGGCGCACCAGATAGCCGCCCTCGCCGCGGTCGAGCACCAGCTCGCGGAAGTCCTCGGGGGTGGCGAAGCTGCGCGGCAGGCGCACGATGAACTGGCGGTCGGCGGATTCCACGGCGCCGCCGGGCAGCTCGACGTTCTCGTCGCGCAGGGCGTCCTCGACGTCGCCGACCGCCAGCCCGCGGGCGGCGAGGGCGTCGTTGTCCAGCCACACGCGCATGGCGTATTCGCGGCCGCCGCCGACGAACACCCCGGAGACGCCTTCCTGCACCGAGAAACCGTCGACCAGGTAGCGCTCGGCGTAGTCGGTCAGCTCGGCGGTGGTGTAGCCCTCGCCGGAGAGCATCAGCCACATCACCATCTCGGAGCTGGTGTCCTCCTTGCGCACCTCGGGCGGGTCGGCCTCCTCGGGCAGGTTGTCGGCGGCGCCGGAGATGCGGTCGCGCACGTCGTTGGCGGCGGCGTCGACGTCGGTGTTCAGCCCGAACTCGATGGTGATGTTGGAGCTGCCGTCGCGGCTGGAGGAGGAGATCACCTCGATGCCGGCGATCCCGGCGATGCGCTCCTCCAGCACCTGGGTGATGCGGGTCTCGACCACCTCGGCGTTGGCGCCCGGATAGGAGGTGCTGATGCTGACGATCGGCGGATCGATGGTCGGATATTCCTGCAGCGGCAGGCGCGTCAGGGCCAGCAGGCCGAAGGCGACGATCAGCGCGGCCATGACGATGGCCAGCACCGGACGCTGGACGGAGACGTCGGACAGGCGCATCAGGCGTCATCTCCGTCGCGGGTCGCGCGCAGGATGTCGCTGACGCCGGTGGCGTCGTCGGCGACGCCGATCAGCTCGACCGTCGAGGCGTCGTGCAGGCGGTCGGCGCCGTGGCTGACCACCAGGTCGCCGGGGGCCAGGCCCTCGGTGACTTCCACCTCGCCGCGGCGGCGGGCGCCCACGCCGATCTCGCGGCGCTCGACGCGGCCGTTCTCGCGTGAGGTGATCACCCACACCGACTGGCGGCGGCCCTCGGCGACCACCGCGGATTCCGGGATCACCAGCGTCTGGCGCGGGCGGCGGTCGAGGGTGACGCGCATCAGCATGCCGGGGCGCAGCAGCCGCTCGTCGTTGTCGAGCAGGGCGCGCACGCCGATGCTGCGGCTGACCGGGTCGACCCGGGAGTCGATGGTGGCGATCTGGCCGTCGAACTCGCGCTCCGGATAGGCGGCGGTGGTAGCGCTCAGGGCGAGGCCCTCGGCCAGCGCGCCGAGCTGCACCTCGGGCACCTCGAAGTCCAGCTTCATGCGCGAGACGTCATCGAGGGTGGCGAGCTCGTCGCCCGGGGTGACCAGCGCGCCCACGCTGATGTCGCGCACGCCGACCACGCCGTCGAAGGGGGCGGTGACGCGGTAATCGTCGAGCCGCGCGCGCAGCCCCTGGAGGGTGGCGTCCACCTGCTGCAGCTGGGCCCGGCTGTCCTCGATGTCGGCGCGGGGCGCCAGGTTGCGCGCCTGCAGCTGGGCCAGGCGGTCGACGGCGTTCTGGCGCTCGATGCGCAGCGCCTGGGCCTCGCGCAGCGCCGCCCGCTCCTCGGCGTCGGACAGCTTGACCAGCACGTCGCCCCGGCTGACCGTCTCGCCGCCCTCGAAGTTGATCGCCGTGACGGTGTCGGTGACCGTGGCCGAGAGCGTCACGCTCTCGTTGGCGGCCAGGGTGCCGAGCGACTCCAGCGGGTCGGACCAGGCCTGGCGGGTGGCCTCGGCGCCGATCACCGGCGTCGGCGGCATGCCGGCGGGCTGGGCCAGGGCGGCCGGTGACAGGGCGAGCAGCAGCAGGGCCAGCCTGGCCGGCCCTGTGCGCCGGGCGCGGCGAGAGAGAAGAGCGTGGATCATGATCAGTGTCCGCAAAGAGGGCGGCGGCCCCGCTAACGTGGGTGTCTGGTGGCGTCGAAATCCGGGGTGAAGACCTGTCGACAGATGGCGACAGCATGCCTCAAGCCGAGCGTCAGGATGTCAACGCGGCGTGCCTTGCACAATGTTTTCGCAACTCGTTCGCCCGACGACAACGCCGCGTTGCGCGGGGCGACGCGTCGCGGGCCCGGGCCGGCCGGCTCTGGTACCATGTCGCCCTTTTGACTGGCGGGCGTCCGCGCGGGACGCGGCGGCACGGGGAGCGCAGTGGCATGAAGTATGACGTGGTGATTATCGGCGCCGGCGCCGCCGGCTTGATGTGTGCGCTGACCGCCGGCTATGCCGGGCGTTCGGTGCTGGTCATCGACCATGCCAACAAGGCCGGCAAGAAGATCCTGATGTCCGGCGGCGGGCGCTGCAACTTCACCAACCTCGACACCTCGCCGGCCAACTTCTTCTCGAACAACCCGCACTTCTGCATCTCGGCGCTCAAGCGCTACCGGCCGGAGCACTTCGTCGAGCTGGTCGAGCGTCACGGCCTGGAGCACGTGGAGAAGGCGCCCGGGCAGCTGTTCTGCGCCGACTCGGCCAAGGACCTGCTGGCGATACTGCTCACCGAGTGCGACTGGGCCGGGGTCGAACTCCGCCTCAGGACGTCCGTCGACGCGCTCGAGCGCCAGGGCGAGGGCATGCGGCTCGAGACCTCCGCCGGGCGCATCGACGCCGGGGCGGTGGTGGTCGCCACCGGCGGGCTGTCGATCCCGACCCTCGGCGCCACCGGCTTCGGCTACGAGATCGCCCGCCAGTTCGGCCTCGAGGTGACCGACACCCGGGCCGCCCTGGTGCCCTTCACCCTGACCTCGGCCTGGAAGGAGCGCACCGCGTCGCTGTCGGGGCTCTCCACCGAGGTGGTGGCGCGCTGCCGCGACGGCGAATATCGCGAGCCGATGCTGTTCACCCACCGCGGCCTGTCCGGGCCGGCGCTGCTGCAGGTCTCCAGCCACTGGCATCCCGGCGACGAGCTCGCTATCGACCTGCTGCCCGGCGAGCCGGCCTTCGAGGCGCTGGCGGCCGCCCGCCGCGAGGCGCCCAGGCGGCGGCTCTCCACCTGGCTCGGCGAGCGCCTGCCGCGGCGTCTGGCCCAGGCGCTGGTCGAATGGCACGGCGGCGACGGCCCCATGGCCGAGCGCTCCAATGCCGACCTGGAGGCCTGGGCCTCACGCCTCAACGACTGGCGGATCAAGCCCGCCGGCACCGAGGGCTGGCGCACCGCTGAGGTCACCATGGGCGGCGTCGACACCCGGGCGCTGTCGTCGAAGACCTTCGAGGTCAACGGCCTGCCCCAGCTGCGCTTCATCGGCGAGGTGCTGGACGTCACCGGCCAGCTCGGCGGCTACAACTTCCAGTGGGCGTGGGCCTCGGGCGTGGCCTGCGGCCAGTCGCTCTAGGTCTTGCCCGAAAAGTGCCTGCGCTCGCCCATACGGCATTAAAAATCGGCTCGTGCGCGAGCCCGGTCAAAGTCCTCATTTACGGCTCGTAAACTCCGGCTCTTCACCAATTTTTGCCTTGTCTCCTCGGTCCGGCAACGGGGTAGGCCGCCTATACTGGGGGCATCGCTCGCCGCGGGAGGGGAGATCGTCATGGGCAAACCGCTGCATCGCAAGCGCCTGAAGCGCGTGGTCGGCCGGCAGGGGCTGGCGCTGCTGGCCCAGGCCCGGGCGGCCTGGCCGCGCATCGAGGATCCCGATGACGGCGAGGGGCTGCACGACTTCCGGGTAGCGCTGCGCCGGCTGCGCTCCTGGCTCGAGGCCTACCGCGGCTATCCGGGCGTGTCGATTCCCAAGGCCCAGCGCAAGCGCCTGCGCGACCTGGCCCGCGCCACCAGCGACGCCCGTGACGGCGAGGTGATGCTGGCCTGGCTCGAGGCCGAGCGGCCGGCGCTCGGCAACGCCGAGCGCGGCGCCATCGACTGGTGGGCCGAGCGGCTGGCGGCCCGGGTCGAGGCCGATTACGCCGAGGCCCGCTGCGTGCTGGAGGCGGGGTTTCCGGGGCTCGATCGCGAGCTCGGCGAGACCCTGGCGGCACTGGCGAGGCAGGGTGGCGGGCCCCGCTTCGGCGAGGCGACGGCCCGGGAACTGGCCACCCTGCACGCGACCCTGACCGCGGAGCTCGCCGCCATCGGCTCACCCGACGAGCGCGAGGCCCTGCATCGCCCGCGCATCACCGGCAAGCGCATCCGCTATCTGCTGAAGCCCTGGACCCAGGAGGCGCCGATCTTCGAGCAGGCGGAAAAGGCCATGAAGGCCTTCCAGGATGCCTTCGGCGTGCTGCACGACGATCTGGTCCGCGAGCCGGCGCTCGAGGCGGCGGCCGCCGCCCATGCCGACGAGGAGGCGCGGGTGCGGCTGGCGCTGGCGGCCGAGGGCGAGGAACCCAGGGCCGCGGCGCCGCGTCATCTGCGCGGCTTCATGGGGCTGGCGCGGGCCAATCGCGAGCATCGGCTGGCGCACTATGATCGCGCCCTGGAGGTCGCGCGCGCGGCCGGCCCGGGAGCGGGGAAGGCGCCGACGCCGGCGGACCGGCTGGAGGCGGCCATCGCCGCCATGCGCGGCGACTGAGGATGTCGGGAGGGTGCGCCGCTCTCAGTGCAGGCGCTGGTCGATCTCGCGCCACAGCGCGGTGTAGGCCTTGGCCGCGGCGGTGCGCGGGGCGTAGTCGCGTACCGGGGCGCGTTCCAGCCCCATGCGTTCCACCGCGCTGGCCGAGGGGATGGCGGTGGACAGCCGCAGCGGCCAGCGCTCGTGGAAGCCGTCCATGACCTCGCGGTGCAGGTTGCGCCGGCGATCGGCGAGGGTGATGAAGGGCCACACCGTGCAGGCGATGTCGTGATCGTCGAGGAAGTCCTGCAGCTGATCCAGGGTGCGCAGCGACAGCACCGTGGGCACCACCGGCACCAGCAGCGCATCGACGCTGGAGAAGATGTTCTCCGAGAGATGCGAGAGGCTGGGCGGGCAGTCGAGGATCACCAGGTCGTAGTCGTTGCGCACCGGCTTGAGGATCTGGCGCAGGTGGCTCGCGCCGCGGCTGGCGAGCAGGGCGTCCATTTCCCGGGAGGCCAGCGCCGCCGGCAGCAGGTCGAGCCCCTCGACCTGGGTGGCGCGAATGGCCTTGTCGAAGGAGGCCTTGCCCTTGACCAGCCTTTCCACTCCGCCGCGGACCTTGGGCTTGACGCGCAGGTAGAAGCTGGTGGCCGCCTGGGGGTCGAGGTCCCAGAGCAGTACGCGATATCCCGCCCGGGCGGCTTCCGCTGCCAGGTTCACGGCGGAGGCGGTCTTGCCGACGCCGCCCTTGATGCTATAGAGCGCCAGCATGCGCATGGGGTCCATGTCCTGTCGTCATTCCGTCACGATGTCGAAACAAGATCATAACGGGCCTGCCATGTCAGTGTGTTACGGCGGGATGATGGTTGTCGTCAGGCCGGTCTCAGGGGATCGGCAGGAAGCGCTGCAGCAGCTTCAGCCGCCGCACGGTGACCGCGACGAACAGGGAGCGCTTGGCCAGCCGCTTGGCCGCCGCGGGGTGGCGCAGCGACCAGACGAGCAGCAGGGCGCCGCCACCCGCGGCGGGCAGTCGGTAGCGCTGAAGGGATTGCCAGCCGGCCTCGAGCGGGCGGGCGGCCTGGTGCCAGTGCTCGGACTCGACCAGCAGGTCGAGGCGCTGCTGTTCGATGGCGGCCTCCAGGGCCGCCTTGTGGGCTCGGCGCTCGGCGTTGGTCATCGGTCAGGGTTCCTCGCTCCGGGTCTCCATCAGCTCGCGGTCCAGTGCCAGATGCTTGAGGGTATCGACCAGCAGGGTGCGGCGCCGGGCCAGATGCATCACCCAGCCGGCCAGCCCCAGGCCGCCGACCAGCAGGACCGCGGCGCAGCCGCCGATGGCGGCCAGCCGGTAGCTGTCCCAGAAGGCGACGATGATCAGGGTGGTGAGCGCACCGAGCCCGAGCAGCAGCAGCAGCAGGCTGATGCCGGCCAGCAGCAGCAGGGTGACGAACCGTGCGCGTTCCTCCTCGAGCTCCAGCACGGCGAGACGCAGGCGCGTCTCGCCGGTGGCGACCAGACTGCCGAGCAGCCGCTTGCCGGCGCCGAACAGCCGCTGAGCCGGTCCCTGGCCCTCCGACATCAGCGCCGCCCGATCAGCATGCCGACGACCACGCCGACGGCGGCGCCGATGCCGATGCTGGTCCAGGGATTGTCGTGAACGTAGCGGTCGCAGGCGTCGGCCTGCTGGGTCACGGCCTCGCGGGTGTCCTGGTAGGCGCGCTCGCCGCGGGCCTCGAGCCGCGCACGGGTCTCGGTCAGGCGCTGTTCGGCGCGTTCGCGCAGCTCCTTGATGTTGCTGCGGGAATCATCGGCCGTGGCGTTGACCAGCTCCTCGACGGTCTGCGAGAGGTGCTGCAGGTCTTCCTTGAGTTGCTCGGTGGACTGGCGGGTGCGGGAAGCATTGTCGCTCATCGGGTCATCCTCTGACGGTTCATGACAGGCCCAGCATAGCAGCCGTCCTAGCGGTGCGTAATGACCCTATCACCGCGAGAAGGTGCCGGTGGAGAACAGCGGGTTGAGGCTGAAGCCGAGGCTGAGCCGCTGGGTGCTGCGATCGTAGTCGATCAGGCTCTCGCCATAGCCCTGGTAGAACTGGACGTGGCCGCGGATCTTGCCGAACAGCGGCCAGGAGTAGTCGAGCTGGGCGCCCATGTGGCCCTGGTCGGGATTGCCGCGCCACAGCAGGCTGGCCTCGTGATCGTCGAACAGCTGGCGCGCCACGGTGACGTCGGCGTAGCCGAGGTAGTCCTCGATGTCGGGGTTGTCGTCCTCGCCCTCGGTCTCGGGCAGGCGCCAGTAGGGCGACAGCGAGACGGCCCAGTCGTCGTTGATGAAGGTGCTGCTCAGGATCAGCCGGTTCCAGCTGCGCGACAGCTCTCCCGAACGTCCGTTGGACTGGTGGTTGAGCGATAGCCGGTTGTTGACGTTGGTCCAGCCCGCCAGCGTCCAGTCGTTCTCGAAGTCGGCGAACACCTCCGGCTCGTAGTTGGTCTCGCGGAACGGCGAGGAGGCGTCGGCGTTGTAGGCCTGCCACCAGCTGCGCTGGGTATAGCCGAAGTAGAGATCGGCGCGGTCGAACAGCACGTCGTCGGCGAGCTTGAACTTGGCGCTGAACTGGAACTTCACCTCGAGCCGGTCGGGACTGGCGTCGCGGTCGATCTCGCTGAAGGTCTCCTGGTTGGGCGAGGTGGTGTAGCTGAACGGCAGCAGATAGTTGCGGTGATGGGCGGTGATGGAGAAGGGGTTGTCGGCCGACTCCTCCTCCAGCAGCCGGCGTTCGGCCACGGAGGCGCCGATCGGCGGTTCTGCCGGCGGCGCGGCGTCGATGCTGTCGGCGACGTTCGGCGTGGCCGGCGCAGGTGCCTCGCTTGTCGGCGGATCCAGGCGCGCGCGCAGCTCGCCGATCTCGGCCTGCAGGGACTCGATGCGTTCGCGGATCGCCTGGCGTTCGGCGTCGCCGAGCGCCCCGTCCGTCTGGGCCTGTCCCTGGCCGGCGAGGCCGGCGCCGAGGGCGGCGGCCAGCAGCGTGGCGATGGAGCGTGGAGCCATGGGGAGTGACTACTCTGTCTAGAGGGAATCTTCGTTCTATCATGCCCGTCCTGCGAGTCAACGGCCAGCTTGCGTGCTTTCGTCGTTGCCTTGCCGACCGGGGGCGCCGACAATCCGCTGCCAGGCCCATGGTATCGCCCCGTCGAGGTGCTAGTGATCGATTTTTCGCGTTGTCGGCGGCTCGTCCGCTTTCACATTCTTTGCTGGCTGCCGGTGATCGCCGCGCTGCTGGCCCCGATGCCGCTCGCCGCCCAGACCGACGAGCTCCCCGAGCGCGCCGCCCTGGAGGAGCGCCTCGCCTCGCTTCAGCCCGAAGAGGGCAAGACGGCGGATGCGGCCACCCAGGAGAGCATCGATGCGCTGGAGGCGGCGCTGGACGCCCTCGCGGGCCTCGAGGACGTCGAGGGCCGGCTGTCGACACTGGAGGAACGCGACGATCGCGCGCCCCAGGAACTCAGCGAGACGCGCCAGGCGCTGGCTTCCGCCCGGGACACGCCGCAGGAGTCGCCGGACCGCGAGGCCTTGGCGGGGCTCGATCTCGAGACGCTGATGTCGCGGCTGGAGACGGCCACCGACGAGCTGGAGACGGCGCAGGATCGACTGTCCGAGGTGGAGACCCGGCTGCTCGGCACCCAGACCCTGCCCGAGCGCGCCCAGCAGGCCATCGCCGAGGCCTCCGCGGCGATGGAGGAGCACCGGCGCGCCCTGGAAGAGCTGGACGCTCGCGACGTGGCGTCGGACGCGCCTCGGCGACTGGAACACCGGGTCGAGCGCGCGCTGGCCGAACGGCGTCTGGCGCTGCATCGTCGTGAGCTGGCCACCAATTCGCGCTTCCGCGAGCTGGCCCAGCAGCAACGCGAGCTCTATCGGCTGAGGGTGACCCGGCTCGAGAGCCGGGTGCGGGCCTTGCAGGCGTCGCTGGAGGAGCGCCGCCGCGAGCAGTCGGAGCAGGCCGTGGCCGAGGCGGTGGGCGACGAGCCGGAAGGCGTGACCCGCCATCCGCAGGTCCTCGAGGCGCGCCAGGCCAACCGCGACATGAGCCTGGAGCTGCTGCGCGCCACCAGCCGTGCCAACGAGCTGGGCCGCCAGGGCCAGGAGGCGCGTCGCCAGCTCGAGCGCGTGCGCCAGCTGCAGCGTGGGCTCTCCGAGCATATCGAGGCGATCCGCGGCAGCCCGCTGCTGTCACGCATCCTGCGCGAGCAGCGCCGGGCGCTGCCGAGCGTCGAGTCCACCGGCGGCCTCAAGGAGGAGATCGCCGATCTGCGTCTCCAGCAGTTCGAGCTCGACCGCCAGCGCGAGCGGCTGCAGAACGTCGAGCAGCAGGCCAGCCAGCGTCTCGAGCAGGCCGATGCCGGCGCCTCGGAGGCCGTGCACGAGACGCTGGCCCAGCTGCTGCGGGCCCGCCGCGAGCTGCTCGACCGGCTCGAGCCGACCTACGGCGAGGTGCTGACCGCCGCCATCGAGCTTCAGCTCAACCAGCAGCAGCTGTTCGAGACCAGTCGCGAGCTGCGCGCCGCCATCGACGAGCAGCTGTTCTGGATCGCCAACTCGCACCCCCTCGATCTGAACTGGCTGACCCGCCTGCCAAGCCACCTGAATGCCGAGTGGGGCGAGGGCGAGTGGCGCCGTGCGCTGCCGATACACTGGCGCTGGCCGGATCCGGCGGCGTTTCTGGCCTCGCCGCTGCTGTTGATCGCCGGCGTGCTGCTGGGGCTGCGCCGGCCGCTGTCGCGTCGCCTCGCCCGCCTGCACGACGAGATCGGTCATCTGCGCCAGGACAGCCAGGGGCATACGCCGCTGGCGGTGGGCGTGGAGGCCCTGCTGGCGCTGCCGGGGCCGCTGTGCCTGCTGGCGGCGTCGCTGGGGATGACGCTGGGCGGCGCCGGGCTGGCGGTGAGCATCGGCTGGGCGCTGATGTATCTGGCACTGGCCTGGGCGGGGATCGCCTGGATGCGGCGGCTGCTGGTGCCCGAGGGCGTGGCGACGCGCCACTTCCACTGGCCCGGCGGCTACGTGGCGCAGCTGCGCCGCTGGCTGTGGTGGCTGGGACTGGCGCTGGTGCCGGTGCTGTTCGTGGGCACCCAGGCCCGCGATGTCGATATCGACCTGACCCAGCGTCCGCTGGCGATGCTGCTGCTGCTGGCCGGGCTCGTCGGCATGAGCGTGGCGCTGGCCCGGCTGATCCTGGCGCACACGCCGTTCTTCGGGGTCAAGCTGTTCCGCCTGCTGCTGGGGCTGGCGATGGCGATGGTGCCCCTGGTGCTGGGCGGACTGGTGATGTTCGGCTATGCCTATGCGGCGCTCAGCCTGGTGGGGCGCTTCGTGATCACCATCTATCTGCTGGGCGCGTGGATCCTGGTCGAGGCGGCGGTGGTGCGCGGACTGGCCGTGGCGGCCCGGCGGCTGGCCTACCGTCGCGCGTTGGCCCGGCGCCGGGCGCTGGCGCACGAGGCGGAGAACGGAGAGCACGGCGTCGAGGTCGTCGAGGAGCCGCCGCTGGACATGCAGCAGGTCAATCAGCAGTCGCTGCGCCTGTCCAAGCTGATCCTGATGCTGGGCTTCGTGGTGGTCCTCTACCTGGTCTGGGCCGACCTGCTGACGGTGTTCGGCTATCTCGAACGGGTGATGATCCTCGGCGGCGATGGCCAGCAGGGCAGCGAGCTGGTGGGCGCCTCGATCTCGGTGGCCGACCTCTGCGTGGCGCTGCTGGTGGTGGCGCTGACGCTGATCATGGCGCGCAACCTGCCGGGGCTCTTGGAGGTGATGGTGCTGTCGCGCCTCGAGCTCAAGCAGGGCAGCGCCTACGCCATCAGCTCGCTGCTGTCCTACGTGATCGTCGGCACCGGCGTGGTCTGGGCGCTGGGCACCCTCGGGGTGTCGTGGAGCAAGCTGCAGTGGCTGGTCGCCGCGCTGGGCGTGGGGCTCGGCTTCGGGTTGCAGGAGATCTTCGCCAACTTCATCTCGGGGCTGATCATCCTGTTCGAACGCCCGGTGCGCATCGGCGACACCATCACGCTCGGCAACCTCACCGGCACGGTCAACCGCATTCGCATCCGTGCCACCACGGTGACCGACTTCGATCGCAAGGAGATCATCATTCCCAACAAGACGTTCGTCACCGACCAGCTGATCAACTGGTCGCTGTCGGACAACATCACCCGGGTGATCCTGACCTACGGCGTGGCCCTCGGCTCGGATCATCGCCTGGTGCAGCGGCTGCTGACCCAGGCCGCCGGGGAGAACGCCCGGGTGCTGGCCGATCCCGAACCCCAGGTGCTGTTCATGCGCTACGGCGAAAGCCGCCTGGAGTTCGAACTGCGCATCTTCGTGAACAGCCTGGGCGACCGGCTGCTGGCCACCGATGAGCTCAACGGCCGGGTCGGCGAGCTGTTCGCCGAGCAGGGCCTTGAGATCGCCTTCAATCAGATGGACGTGTGGCTGCGCGACGACAAGGGGCGCCAGGCGCGGGTGCCGAGCCGCGGCACGGGCGAGGCGCCCGCCAACCCGCCGCCCGGGGCGGGCGGCGATCCCGGTGAGCTGGATGCGGGCGATGCCGGGGGAGGGGGAGGAGACGCCGGGCGGTAGCGCCTAGGGCGTTTCCTGGCGGCGGGCGTAGAGCAGGAACTCTCGATTCCCGTCGCCGCCTCGGATCGGGCTCTCCTGCCAGTGCTCGACGGTGAAGCCGGCGTCGGCGCAGGCCTCGCGGATGCGTGCCTCCACCTCGGGGTAGCGCGCGGGGTCGGTGACCAGTCCGCGGGCGCTGACGCCCTCGGGGCCGACCTCGAACTGCGGCTTGACCAGCGACACCAGCTCGCCGCCAGCGGGCAGCAGGGCGCCGAGCTCCGGCAGGATCAGCGTCTGCGAGATGAAGGACACGTCCATCACCGCCACCTCGGCGGGATGCTCGGCCAGCGCCGCGGTCAGCCGCGGATCGTCGCGCATGGCGCGGGCATTGAGTCCCTCCAGGCAGGTCAGGCGCGGCTCGTCGCGCAGCTCGGCGGCGAGCTGGTCGTGGCCGACCTCGACGCCGATCACGTGTGCCGCGCCGTGGCGCAGCGCGCAGTCGCTGAAGCCACCGGTCGACTGGCCGACGTCGAGCACCGTGCGGCCCTCGAGCGGCAGCGACAGGGCCTCGAGCACCGCCTCCAGCTTGAGCCCGGCGCGCGACACGTAGCGCTCCTCCGGGTCCTCCTCGACCTTCAGCTCGGCGGTCTCGGGGAGCTTCTCGCCGGGCTTGGTCAGCACCCGGCCGCCGTCCCTGAGGCTCACCCGGCCGTGGCGGATCAGGCGCTGGGCGCGGGTGCGCGAGCGCGCCAGTCCCTGGAGGAGCAGCAGCTGGTCGAGGCGTGGCATGGGCGATCCTGGCAGTGGTGGAGCGGGAAAACGGGGCCGCATTATGCCACAGCGGGCGGCCTGGTCAGCCGCCCGACTCGGCCTGCAGCCCGCCCGGGGGCAGGCGGTCGGCGCCCCAGCTGCGCTGCAGGTAGCCGATCACCCGATCCAGTTCGGCCTGGTCGATGCGCGCCGGCTCGCCGCGCTCCAGCGGATCGTGGTGGAAGATGTAGAGCCGCGAGGCGAACTGCTCGAAGGGCAGCGAGGCCTCGCCGAAGCGTTCGCCGTGGCCGGCGGTGCTGACCCGCACGCCGTCGCCCCAGTCCTGGCCGCTGTCGTTGTTGGGGTTGTAGAAGAACACGCGCATCTCGCCGCTGGGGTCGACGCCGATCCGCAGCAGGGTGATGGCATGCCAGCCGATGAAGCGGGCGGCGCTGTCGGTGACCGCGATACCGGCCGGCTGGGGATGGATGAGCGGCTGGTTGCCGTTGTAGTGCGGGTGGTAGCTGGCATAGAAGTGGCGCAGGAAGCCGTCGAGGTCGAGCAGCTGGCCGCTGGCCACGTCGACGTTGATGCGAAAGCCGCGCCCCGACCACCAGCCGTGGAACTCCGGGTTGACCCAGCGGTGCGGGTCGCCCTCGCGGCCGATGCAGCGCCGGCCCATCTCGGCGTAGATGCGGTCCAGGTGCGGCACCACGATCAGCGATACCGGGTCCAGGTCCATGGGCAGCTCGGTGGCCACGCCGCCTTCGCTCGCCATCGACGAGATCGGCTGGCCCTCGAAGTGCATGATGATCTCGTCGTCGCGGGCCGCCCAGGTCACCATCTGCAGCAGGTAGTCCGGGTCGTTGTAGGCCCACATCGACAGCGCCCGGGCCGACTGGCAGGTGGGGTTGTTGCCCTGGCCGACGCCCAGCGGCAGGCCGAGCATGCACAGCACGCCCTCCAGCAGCCGTGCCCGGGGCGAGACCGCCTCGCCGAAGGCCAGGTTGAGCCGCGCCGTCGACCAGTCCGACAGCGTGAGCCCCAGCTGGCGCCAGATGGCCGGTGCCACCGGCGGCTGGTAGAGGATGCCGCGCTCGAGCATCAGCGCCAGGCCGTAGACCGCCTGGGCGGTGTCGGGGTGCAGCCCGCCGCGGATCAGCGCATGCACCAGCTCGCGATAGCACAGCAGGCAGTCGCGGCCGGTGGAGGAGAGCCCCAGCGCCTCGCCGATCAGGGTGTCGCCGTTGTCCAGCAGGTGGCGCAGCAGCACCGGGTGGTAGGGCGACACCAGGCCGGTGTCGTGCATCGACCGGGCGAAGCCGGTGGCCTCGGCCTGCAAGGCGCTGGCGTCCATGCTGGCCAGGCGCTGGCGATAGACCTCGAGGCCCGGATCCTCGCGGCAGGCGTGGGACGGGCCGAACAGCGAGCTGACCAGGCGGTCGGCGCCCTGGCCGCTGGTGCCGAGGTCGATGGTCGGGTCGGCCTGGCAGATGGCGATCTGGGTGATCATCTGCTTGACCGGCCCGACCTGGATCGGACGCTGCTGGAGGATGCGCCAGATCTCACCGATCAGCCGGTCGATGATGTGCTCGTAGCCGATGCGCTGGGCCAGATGGGTGAACAGACGCCGCGGCAGCTCGGCCAGGCGACCCTGGGTCTCCCGCTCGGCCTCGCTGGGCGCGCCGAACAGCAGCCACAGGTTCAGGGCGATCACCTGGGTCAGGTAGTGGTGGGCCTGCTCCGACGAGATCAGCCCGTGGCGCACCTCGCCCTTGGCCACCGCCACCAGCCTGAGCTCGCTGAGCGCCTCGATCGTCACCATGTTGGCATCGGCGCTCTTCAGCGCCTGGGTGGTCAGCGAGGGCACCAGGAACTGGGGCGTGGCCCAGTCCGAGCCCTCGAAGACGCCGGCGGCCTCCATGGCCGCGGCGCGGGATTCAACCGCCGCGGCACCGCCTTCCAGCAGCAGCACGCGGCGGGCCGTGTCGAGCACCCGGGGCAGCTTGCCCGGCTTGGCGAAGCCCCGGGCCCCGGCCAGCAGGTCCGTGGCCTCGTCCAGACGTTTCAGCAGGCCCGTGAGCCTGTCGTCGCCGGTTGGTGTGGGGGGACTGGTCACACCGACTCCTCGTCATCCGTGGGAAAGGTCTCCATGACGCGCCCGTCAGACATAGAAATCAAGCTCTTCCATATGCTTGAGCAGGTCGCGCATGCGGTTGGGGTCGTCGCCCTTGAAATAGATCAGCCCCCAGTGGGTGCCGAAGGCGGTGCGCTTGGTGACCGTTTCCTGCATCGGCGGCGTCAGCTCATGGGACTCGAAGTAGGCGTCGTCCTCGACCACCTCGGGAATCTCCAGCCGGCTGACCACCCGCAGGCGCGGATAGACCCCGAAGCAGCCCGCATAGCCGTCGGCATCGACGACCTCCTTGGGGAAGAAGTCGGCGACTTCCTCGGCCGTGGTCCTGGGGTCGAACACCAGCATGCTGGCCTGATAGGCGTTGAAGCCGTAGACCCGCTCGAGCAGCTCGAAGACCTTGAAGCCCGGCGGCCGGTAGGCGACCTCGCCGAAGTACATCTCGCCGTCGCTGGTGACGAAGTATTCCGGGTGAATCAGCCCGAAGGAGATGTCGAAGGCCTTGATCAGCTTCTCGATCTGGGCGGTGATCTGGGGGCGATAGCGCTCGAGCTCCGGCGAGGCGGGCACGAACACCGAGTAGCCCAGGGTCACGTATTCCGAGATGTTGAGGAAGGCGATCTTGCCGTCGTGGATCCAGGCTTCCACGGCGAACTCCCAGCCGTCCAGGTGCGATTCCATCAGCACCGGGAATTCCTCGTCGGGGATGGTGTCGATCTCGTCCGGCGTGCGGATGACCCGGTGGCCCAGGCAGCCGGCCTTGTCGAAGGCCTTGAGGTGGATGGGGTCGTTGGGATCGCCGTCGAGCTTGAGCAGCGTCTGGTTGACGCGCTTGAGGAAGCGGATGACGTCGTCCTTGTCGTGGGCCTCCTCGAAGATGCCGACGCGGATGCCGCCGAGCTGGGCACGGCGCTTCATCAGCGCCTTGTCGCGCAGCAGCAGCGACTGGCCGTAGAGCCGCGGGTTGTCGAGCAGCACCGAATTGATGGCGCCGGCCCACTCCACGGTTTCCTCGAACAGCGGGATGGACACGTCGACGCCCATGCCCTTGAGGGTCTCGGCGATCTCCATCGAGCGGTCGTTCAGGCGCTCGAAGTTCCAGGAAACGTAGGGGATATCGTGCTGCTGGCAGTATTCCTCCGCCCAGTCCGGGGCCACCACCACGTAGCGGCGGTCGAAGTTCTCGGCGGCCTCGATGGCATTCAGGCTCCAGCCCAGCAGTGCGATGTAGCCCTTGTTCGAATCCTTGGTCATGGATGCCTCCGGTCGTCGAATGATACAGCGGGCCTCGCCGCCGCGGGGCGGCGGAGAGGCGAGTCACCCTCACCATAGACCCTGACGACGCTTCGGGGGCGTTGGAAATGCTCGCGTCAGATCACGATTCGACAATCGCTCCTTGCTGCGCCGCCGGTCGCTTGGTATAGTGCGCGGCGTTCGGCAAGTCACTGATCCCACTCAGAGAACTGCCCGGCTCAAATGGCACGTCAGGTGCCCGCTGTGGTGGCCCCTTAGGTCCTCCCGCAACGCTAAGTCGCAAACCCCGCCAGGCCCGGAAGGGAGCAACGGTAGTGATGGACGCGTGTGCCGGGATGTGGCTTTCGGGGCCGCCTCCATTTGTGCCTCCCCTTCGTTGTTCTCCTCGTTCGATCGCCCTCGTTTCATGCCCGACATGAGGCCCGCTCGTGTCTGCGCCCTCCGGGCTTGCAGCCGTTATCGGCGCGCGTCATAGTCGTGTCCCGGGCGCCGGCCGGCGCCCCGATCAATCCCCGCAAGGAAACGGTCAGGCGCGCGCAACGGATCCGTTGCCGACGGATGCGTCGGGTCGTCGACGGCACCTGATCACGAGGAGCAATGGCGAGATGTTGACCTTCCACAGCGATGACACCGGCCTGCGTCGCGCCCGTACCGAACTCGACGGCGGCGAGCTGGTGGCGCCCTACGAGTGCCCCGAGCGAGTCGAGCTGGTGCTTGAACGGGTGCGCGAGGTGGGCCTCGGCGAGGTGCGCGAGCCCGAGGCCTATGGCCTCGAGCCGGTGCTGGCGGTGCACGACCGCGGCTACGTCGACTTCCTCGCCCGCTGCTGGGACGACTGGCGGGCGGCGGGCAGGCGCGGCGAGGCCATTCCCTCCGTCTGGCCGACCCGGGCCATGCGCGACGACCTCATTCCCGAGCATATCGACGGCCGGCTCGGCTATTACGCGCTGGCCGCCGAGACCTCGATCTGCGCGGGTACCTTCGAGGCCGCCATGGCCAGCAAGGACATCGCGCTCTCGGCCGTTTCCCGCACCCTGACCAGCGGCGAGCCCTGCTTCGGGCTGTGCCGGCCGCCGGGCCACCACGCCGCCAGCGACCAGTTCGGCGGCTACTGCTTCTTCAACAACGCCGCCATCGCCGCCCAGCATGCGCTGGACAGCGGCAAGAGGCGCGTGGCGGTGCTGGACGTCGACTTCCACCACGGCAACGGCACCCAGCAGATCTTCTACGAGCGCGACGACGTGCTGTTCGCCTCGCTGCACGGCGACCCGCGCAGCTGCTTCCCCTACTTCCTGGGCCACGCCGACGAGACCGGCGGCGGGGCGGGGGAGGGCTTCAATCTCAACTATCCGATGGCGCCGGGGACGGCCTTCGATGCCTGGTCCCGGGCGCTCGACGATGCCCTGGCGCGCATTCGCGAGGCCGGCTGCGAGCTGCTGGTGGTCTCGCTCGGCGTCGACGCCTTCGAGCACGACCCCATCAGCGCCTTCAGGCTCACCAGCGACGACTTCACCGAGCTCGGCCGGCGACTGGCCGGCGCGGGGCTGCCCACGACCTTCCTGCTCGAGGGCGGCTATGCGGTCAAGGAAATCGGCATCAATGCCGTCAACGTGCTGGCCGGCTTCGACGCCGCCCGTTAACACGCCCATCACAAGGAACGATTCATGGCACGCATCTACGACGACAATTCCCGCTCGATCGGCAACACCCCGCTGGTCCGGCTCAACCGGGTCAGCGAGGGGGCCACGATCTGGGCCAAGATCGAGGGCCGCAACCCGGCCTACTCGGTGAAGTGCCGCATCGGTGCGGCGATGATCTGGGACGCCGAGGAGCGCGGCGTGCTCAAGCCCGGGATGCGCATCGTCGAGCCCACCAGCGGCAACACCGGCATCGCCCTGGCCTTCGTCGCCGCGGCCCGCGGCTATCCGCTGGTGCTGACCATGCCGGCCTCCATGAGCCTCGAGCGGCGCAAGGTGCTCAAGGCGCTGGGCGCCGAGCTGGTGCTGACCGAGCCCGCCAAGGGCATGGCCGGTGCCATCGCCAAGGCCAAGGAGCTGGCCGAGGCCGAGCCGGAGACCTACTTCCTGCCGCAGCAGTTCGAGAACCCGGCCAACCCGCGCATCCACGAGACCACCACCGGCCCCGAGATCTGGCAAGACACCGACGGCGAAGTGGACGTCTTCGTCGCCGGCGTGGGCACCGGCGGCACCCTCACCGGCGTCTCGCGCTACATCAAGCAGACCCAGGGCAAGGCCATCACCAGCGTGGCGGTGGAGCCGGTCGACTCGCCGGTGATCGCCCAGACCCGCGACGGCCAGGCGCCGACGCCTGCGCCGCACAAGATCCAGGGCATCGGCGCCGGCTTCGTGCCCGCCAATCTCGATCTGTCGCTGGTCGACCGCATCGAGGCCGTGGGCAACGACGAGGCCATGGAGATGGCGCACCGGCTGATGCAGGAAGAAGGCATCCTGTGCGGCATCTCCTGCGGCGCCGCCGTGGCCGCCGCGGTGCGCATCGGGCGTGACCCGGCCTTCGCCGGCAAGAACATCGTCGTGATCCTGCCGGACAGCGCCGAGCGCTATCTCTCCTCGCCGCTGTTCGCCGGCCACTTCGGCGAGCTGGAAAACCAGCCGTAAGTCGCGTTTCCCGCCCCGTTCCCGGCGGCCGCCCGGCCGCCGGGAATGCTCTCGTCCTCAAGCGCCGCCGCGGCGCTCCCTACGCCCGTGGTGGCGGCAGGCTCGGCACCAGGTCGACCACCCCGAAGGTCTCCATCCCGATCCATATCAGGAAGCCGGCGTAGAGCCCCAGCAGGGCCACGCATTCGCGCTTCGTCAGCACCATGCCGGTGCGCATCATCAGGAACAGCGCCACCGTGGCGGCGGTGAGCACCGCCATCATCGGCGCGGCGATGGAGAAGTTGACCATGGCGGTGCCGGCGATCAGCACGCCGGCCGGGATGCACACCAGCAGGTCGAAGGTGTTGCTGCCCAGCACGTTGGCGATGCTGGTGACGCCGCGACCCTGGCGGGCGGCGCGGATCGAGACGAAGGCGTCGGGAATCGAGGTGCCGGCGGCGACCACGGTGATGCCCCACAGGAAGCTCGGGGTGTCGAAGATGTCGCCGAACGCGATCGCCGCGCGGACCAGCCCCTCCACGCCGATCACGATCACCGCCAGCGACAGCGCCAGCCGGGCCCATTCGCGTCCCGGGCGCACGTCGCCGGCGTCGACCTCGCTTTCGTGGTCGAGGGTGTCCTGGTACTGCACGAACAGGTAGAGCCCGTAGAGCGCCACCGGCATCAGCGCCAGCCCGCGGGTCATCTCGCCGCTGATGGCGCCGCCCGTCGCCTCGACGGGGTGATAGATGGCGGCGAAGGCGAAGGTCAGGGTCAGCACCGCCACCGCGATCATGTAGAACTGGGCTTCCTTGTAGACCAGGTCGCGGTTGGCCCTCAGCGGGTGGCGACTGGCCAGGCCGGAGACGGCGGGAATCACCAGGATGTTGAACAGCGCCGAGCCGACGATCGCCGCCACGCCGAGCTCGAACTCGCCGTGCACCAGGGTGGAGATCACCGTGGTGGAGAGCTCCGGAAAGCTCGAGCCCACGGCCACCACGATGGCGCCCTGGACGATGTCCGGCAGACGGTAGTGGGCCGCCAGCCGCTCGCTGCTGGTTTCCAGCAGGCCGCTGCCACGCCAGACGATGGCGGTGGCCACCACGGCCACGAGACTCCAGATCAGAATGGCGGGCATCGCAGGCGTCCCTTCCTTGAATGACGAGTGTCCAGCCTAACAGCCCCTCGCCGCCGATAGCATATCGGGAATAGCTGATATTAATGTCGCCATCGCCGATCGGCAGGATAGCGCCTTTCCGATAGGGAGGGGTGCATGCAACGTCTTGTCTTGGCAGGTTTTATTGCGCTGGCTCTGGCCGGTTTTCCGGGCCTGGCCGGCGCCGCGGTGATCGGCAGCTGGAACCTCGAGCATCTGGGCTGGAACAACGACAAGCGGCTCGATCGGGTGGTCCGGGTGGCCGGGCGATTCGACCTGCTGGCGGTGCAGGAGCTGATGGACGACGAGGCGCTGACGCGGCTGGAGCGCGAGCTCGAGGCCGTGTCCGGCGAGGACTGGTCGTCGATGGCCAGCCACGCGGTGGGGCGCGGCCGCTACCGGGAGCACTACGGTTTCCTGTGGCGGCCGGCTGCATCGACCTCAACGCCAGTTCCGTCGCCTCGCTGGAGCAGCTGCCGCACATCGGCCCGGCCCACGCCGAGGCCATCGTGGCCGGTCGCCCCTGGTCGGGCAGCGGCGAGCTCATGCGCCTCGACGGCATCGCCGCCGGACGCCTCGCCGACATCCGCGACAGCGGCCGGCTGTGCGGCGGCTGACTCGCTTAGGCCCACGCTTTGCGCCCGGGCCGCCACCCGGTAGAATGTCGGCATCTCTTCAAGCCCGTCGGTCGGCGATTCGCGCACCGGCGGGGCTTTCGTGTTCGGCTGCCCGCCAGCCCAGCCGCAAGGATTCCGAGCTGCATGAGCTATCAGGTTCTGGCCCGCAAGTGGCGGCCGCGTACCTTCCATGAACTGGTCGGCCAGGAGCATGTCCAGCGCGCGCTGGTCAATGCCCTGGACCAGGGCCGGCTGCATCACGCCTACCTGTTCACCGGCACCCGTGGCGTCGGCAAGACCACCCTGGCGCGCATCCTCGCCAAGTGCCTGAACTGCACCGCGGGCGGGCAGGGCGACGAGGGCGTGACCTCCACGCCCTGCGGCCAGTGCCCCAGCTGCGAGGCCATCGACGACGGGCGCTTCGTCGACCTGATCGAGGTCGATGCCGCCTCGCGCACCAAGGTCGAGGACACCCGCGAGCTGCTCGACAACGTGCAGTACGCGCCGACCCAGGGCCGCTACAAGGTGTACCTCATCGATGAGGTGCACATGCTCTCCACCAGCAGCTTCAACGCGCTGCTGAAGACCCTGGAAGAGCCGCCGCCCCACGTGAAGTTCCTGCTGGCCACCACCGATCCGCAGAAACTGCCCCCCACGGTGCTGTCGCGCTGCCTGCAGTTCACCCTCAAGCACATGCCGCCGGAGCGCATCGTCGGCCACCTGTCCAAGGTGCTCGAGGCCGAGTCGGTCTCCTTCGAGGAGAGCGCGCTGTGGCTGCTCGGCAAGGCCGCCGAGGGCTCCATGCGCGACGCCATGAGTCTGACCGACCAGGCGATCGCCTTCGGCCAGGGCGAGGTGCGCCACGCCGACGTGGCGGCGATGCTCGGCACCCTCGACCATCGCCACGTGCTGGCGCTGCTCGAGGCCATGGCCGAGGTCGACGCCGCCCGGGTGCTGGCCGAGGTCGCCGCCCTGGCCGAGCAGGGCCCGGACTTCGCCGGCGTGCTCGACGACGTCACCGGGGTGCTGCACCGCCTGGCCGTGGCGCAGATGGTGCCCGACGCCCTGGACAACGGCCACGGCGATCGCGAGACGCTGCTGGCGCTGGCCGCGCGCTTCACCGCCGAGGACATCCAGCTCTACTACCAGATCGGCATCCAGGGTCGCGGCGACATGGCCCACGCGCCCGACCTGCGCACCGCCCTGGAGATGACCCTGCTGCGCATGCTGGCCTTCCGCCCCCAGGGCGTGCCGAAGCCGGCCCAGACGCCGCTGCCCATGCGCGGAGGCGGTGACGGCGGCGCGCCCGCGGCCGGCGGCGCCGGGTCGTCGGGGAGCGGCGATCAGGCGGCCAGCGCCGCTCAAGCACCGAGTGCGGCGCCTGGCGCCGCGGCATCGCAGCCGGCGGCCGAAGCCGCCCCGGCCCCCGCGCCGACGCCTGAACCGGCCCCGGCACCAGCGCCGGCCGAGTCCGCCGCGTCGCCGGCACCGGCCGAGGCCCCCGCTGCCCCGCAGCCGGCTCCCGAGGCCGCGCCGGAACCCGCGCCGTCCGCGGTCGCGGCAGCCGAGCCGACCCCCGAGCCGCCGCCGTGGATCCTGGACGAGCCGGCCGCGTCGGCGCCGGCCGAGCCCGAACCGGCCCCCGTGGCCGAGGCGCCGGCGCCACAGACCGAACCGCAGCCTGAACCCCGGCCCGAGCCGGTCGCGGCTCCCGAGCCGGAGCCGGAGCCCGAACCGCAGGCCGCCCCCGTCGAGGTGCCGGCCGCCGCCGACGCCGCCCCGGGCGAGCTGAGCCATGCCGAATGGCTGGCGCGCTTCGACGCCCTGGGCCTGTCGGGGCTGACGCGCAACCTGGCGGCCCATTGTGTGGTCGAAGCCGACGACGGCGACGCCCTGACGCTGCGGCTGGATCCGTCCCAGGCGGCGATGCAGGCCGACGTCCATGTCGAGCGTATCCGCGAGGCGCTGGCCGGGGCCGGCTTCGCGCGGCGCCTGACCATCGCCGACGGGCCGCTGCCCGAGGGCGTCGAGACGCCGCGCCAGCGCGCCGACCGCCTGGCCGCCGAGCGCCACGCCGAGGCGGTGGCCGCGCTGCAGGCCGATCCCCAGGTACAGAAGATCCAGCAGGCCTTCGGCGCCCGGCTGATCGAGACCACGGTGAAGCCCGCCGAGGCGGCGCGTCACTGAACGGACGCGCACGTCACGCGTCGGAAGGGGTAGCACCGACCGTACACGACACCGGCCGCCCGGGCGGCCGGACCGAACATCCAATCGAGAGGACGTCACCATGATGAAAGGTGGAATGGGCAACCTGATGAAGCAGGCCCAGGAAATGCAGGAGAAGATGCAGAAGGCCCAGGAAGAGGTCGCCAAGGCCGAGGTTCACGGCGAGGCCGGGGCCGGCATGATCAAGATCACCATGAACGGCCGCCACGACGTGCTCAAGGTCGACATCGACCCGAGCGTCATGGAAGAGGACAAGGAACTGCTCGAGGACCTGCTGGCCGCCGCCGTGAACGACGCCGTGCGCAAGGTCGAGGCCAACTCCAAGGAGATGATGGAAGGCGCCACCTCCGGCCTGAACCTGCCGCCGGGCTTCAAGATGCCGTTCTGAGGCGCCTCGCCGGAACGCAACGACGAGAGATGAGCGCCCGCGTGGCGCTCATCTCGTCCCATGACGAGACGCGAGTCCTGAACGACCCATGAGCTTTTCCCCCCTGGTCGAACGGCTGATGGAGGCCTTCCGGGTGCTCCCCGGCGTAGGCCCCAAGACCGCCCAGCGCATGGCCATGCATCTGCTCGAGCGCGACCGCGACGGCGGCCGGCGGCTGGTCGAGTCGCTCGGCACGGCCCTCGAGTCGGTCGGCTACTGTCGTCGCTGCCGCACCCTCACCGAGGAGGAGCTGTGCGGCATCTGCGAAAGCCCACGCCGCGACGACGGCGTGCTGTGCGTGGTCGAATCCCCGGCCGACCAGCTGGCCATCGAGGAGGCCGGCGGCTATCAGGGCCGCTACTTCGTGCTGCACGGCCATCTGTCGCCGCTGGACGGCGTCGGGCCCGAGGACATCGGCCTCGACCAGCTGGAGGCGCGGGTCGCCGAGGCCGGCGTCGAGGAGGTGATCCTGGCCACCAATCCCACGGTGGAAGGGGAGGCCACGGCCCACTACATCGCCTCCCAGCTCGCGCCGCAGGGGCTCAAGCTCTCGCGCCTGGCCTATGGCGTGCCCATGGGCGGCGAACTCGAATACGTCGACGGCGGTACCCTGAGCCGGGCCTTCAACGGCCGGTTGCCCTTCCAGGGCGAATGATCGCCGTCCCATCCCTGCCATGCCGGATGACCGCATGTCCCTGACACCCGAGATCCGCTGGATCGACACTCCCGAGGCGCTGGACGCCGCCTGCGCCGAGGTGGCCGAGGCCGATGTCCTGGCCCTGGATACCGAATTCTTCCGCGAGCGCACCTTCCACCCGGTGCCGGCGCTGATCCAGTTCTGCGCCGGCGGGCCGGCCTATCTGGTCGATCCCCAGGAGGTCGCCTGCACCGAGCGCTTCCGCCGCCTGCTCGCCGAGGGGCCGCTGAAGCTGCTACACGCCTCCAGCGAGGACCTCGAAGTCTTCGCCCACTGGGCCGGCGTGCCCATCGCGCCGCTGGTGGACACCCAGATCGCCCAGGCGCTGCTCGGCGAGGTGACCTCCATGGGCTACCAGAAGCTGGTCGAGTACTGGGTGGGCGAGACTCTGCCCAAGGACGAGACCCGCTCCAACTGGCTCGAGCGCCCGCTCTCCGACGCCCAGAAGACCTATGCGGCGCTGGACGTGGTCTATCTGCTGGACGTCTGGGCGCACCAGCGCGAGTCCCTGGAGCGCCACGGCCGCCTGGAATGGCTCGAGGAAGACTGCGCCGCCCTGACCGACCAGGCCTCGCGCAGCGACGAGGCCGACGGCCAGTGGTACCTGCGCCAGCGCAACCTGTGGCGCCTGGGTCCGCGCCAGATCGAGGCCTATCGCCTGATGACCACCTGGCGCGAGGGCGAGGTGCGTCGCCGCGACCTGCCGCGCAGCTGGCTGGTCAGCGACAAGCTGCTGTTCGCCATCGCCGAACGGCTGCCCGAGAATCGCTATGAGCTGGCCGCGGTGGAGGGCATCAAGCCGCCGCTGGTCAAGCGCGAGGGCGACGTCCTGCTGGCGCTGGTCAAGGAGGCGCGCCTGCTCGACGAGGCCGAGCTGCCGTCGGTGCCGCTGTCGCCCTTGTCGCCGGCCTTCAAGCGCTGCCTGAAGGCGATGAAGAAGGTGGTGAATCTCGAGGCCGAGTCCCTGGGCCTGGCCCCCGAGATGCTGATGCGCCGCCGTGACCTGGAGGCCCTGGCCAGCGCCCGGCTGCGCGGCCGCCCGCTGCCGCTGCCCGTCGGCTGGCGCGGCGAGCGCCTGGCCGACGCCCTGGAGAGCGCCCTGAACGAGGTCCCCGCATGACCACCATGAACGGCAAGCTGCTGTGCGAGGTCTTCAAGAGCTCGCGCAAGGACGAGATGTATCTGTACGTGGACAAGCGCCGCGGCCTCGAGGACGTGCCCGAGGCGCTGCTCGAGCGCTTCGGCAAGCCGGTCTCGGCGCTGACGCTGATCCTCACGCCCGAGAAGCCGCTGGCCCGCACCCGCGGCGCCGAGGTGATGGCGGCCATCGAGGAGAAGGGGTTCTATCTGCAGATGCCGCCGGCCAAGGAGGACTATCTGCTGGATCTTTATCGCACGCCGACAGAAGCCCGTTACTAGTCTGAAGCATGGGCACAAGGGGCCTGCCTGAAGGGCTCCCCGTGAACGACACGAGAGACGAATGACCATGCGTGAAAGGTTCTGGGAGCGCTTCCCGCTGGAAGAGCTGACCGATGAAGAGTGGGAGGCGCTGTGCGACGGCTGTGGCCAGTGCTGCCTGCTCAAGTTCCAGGACGACGAGGGCGACCTGGCGGTACTCAACGTGGCCTGCGAGCTGCTCGACATCGAGGGCTGCCGCTGCAGCGACTACGCCAACCGCTTCGAGAAGGTGCCGGACTGCCAGCAGCTCACCGTCGAGCGCATCGAGGCGTTTCGCTGGCTGCCCAAGTCCTGCGCCTACCGGCGCTTGGCCGAGGGGCGCAAGCTCGCCGGCTGGCATCCGCTGATCTCGGGCGACCCCGAGCGGGTGCACCGCAAGGGCATCAGCGTGCGCAGCTTCGCGGTGTCCCAGTCCGAGGTGCCCGAGGAGGAGCTTGAGGACCATATCATCGCCATCCTCCCCATTGACGGCTAGAACGAAGAAGGCGGCCTCTCGGCCGCCTTCTTCATTGCTGCGCCCGATGTTCTCTCCGCTCAGGCCTCCCGCGTCTCCAGCCCCAGCGCCCACAGGATGAAGGCATCCTGGCGGGCGTTGTCGTGCCAGCCCTTGAAGCGACCGGAGGCGCCGCCGTGGCCGGCCTCTAGGTCGGTACGCAGCAGCGTGGGGTGGTCGCTGCCGTCCACGCCGTGGGTCTCGGCCAGCTCGCTCAGGCGGGCGTAGAGCTTGGCCGGCTCCCAGTAGGGCACCCGGGTGTCGTGCCAGCTGCCCTGCAGGAACACCGGCGGCCAGGGCCGCTCGGGCAGGTTGTCCAGCGGCGAGTAGTCGCGGATGCGGCTGCGCGCGGCGGGCTCGCGGGGGTCGCCCCATTCGCTGTACTCGGCGGTGGTCAGCGGCAGGTCGGGATTCTCCATGGTGCGCAGCACGTCGACGAAGGGCACGTCGAGCACCGCGGCGCAAAAGCGCTCCGGCGACAGGTTGAGGCTGGCGCCGACCAGCAGCCCGCCGGCGCTGGCGCCGTAGGCGACGATGCGCTCGCCGTCGCTGACGCCCTGTTCGACCAGGGCGTCGCGGGCGGCCAGGAAGTCGTGGAAGCTGTTGGCCTTGTGCTCGAGCTTGCCGCTCAGGTACCAGGGCTCGCCGCGGTCGCCGCCGCCGCGCACGTGGGCCACGGCGAAGGCCGCGCCCCGTGCCAGCAGCTCCAGGCGGGCCACCGAGAACCAGGGGTCGAGCGTCTCGCCGTAGGCGCCGTAGCCGTAGAGCAGGGTGGGGAGCGGATGGCCGGCCAGGTCGGCGCGCATCACCACCGAGACCGGCACGCGCTCGCCGTCGTGGGAGGTCGCCCACAGCCGCTCGCAGGTCAGCTGGTCGGGGCGCAGGTCGCCGTGCACCGGCTGCTGCTTGAGGCGACGACGCTCGCCGCTGTCCAGGTCGAGCTCGGTCCAGGTCACCGGCAGGGTGAAGGATTCCTCGCGCAGCCGCAGGCGGCGCTCGTCGAAGTGCGGGGCGTCGGCGAGCCCCAGGCTGCAGGGCGTTTCGGGCAGCGGCAGGCGCTCGTCGCGCCGCACGGCGTGATCGGCGTCGAGCTCGATCACCCTCAGGCAGACCTGGGCCTGCTGATGGTCACGCTCGCTGGCCACCAGCCCCCAGCTGAAGGCATCGATGCCCTCGAGGGTGGTGTCCTGGCGGTGCTCGATCAGGCGCTCGGGCTCGCCCTGCGGGTCGGCCTCGTCGACCCGGTCGAGGCAGAAGTGCGGGGCCTCGCGGTTGTGCAGCACGTAGAAGTGGCCGGGGCGGTGATCGACGCCGTACTCCACGCCGCGCTCGCGGGGGCGGAACAGCCTCGGCGCCGTGGCCGGCGCGGCCGCCGGAACCAGGTGGACCTCGCTGGTGTCCTTGGAGGCGGACTCCAGCATCAGCCACTCGCGCGAGCGGGTCTTGCCGAGCCCCAGCCAGAATTCCGGGTCGTCCTCGCGCAGCATCAGCGCGGGCTCGTCGGCGCTCGGCGTGGCGCCGAGGGTCAGCGGCAGCCGCCAGATGCTCTCGGGGCGCTGGGTGGCGTCATAGCGCGTGAACAGCAGGGTGGCGCCGTCCTCGGCCCAGCACAGTTCGGGGCCGATCTCCTCGAGCAGCGCCAGCGGCTCGCCGTCCGGCAGCCGCTTGAGCCACAGGGTGAAGATCTCGTCGCCCTGGGTATCCTCGCTCCAGGCCATCCAGCACTCGTCCGGCGACAGCGACATGTCGCCGACCTCGAAGAAGGCGTGGTCGGCGGCGCGGCGCTGCAGGTCGAAGAACGGCTCGCGGCGCTCGGGCTCGCCGTTGGGATGGCGCCACCAGACCGGATGGTCGGCGTCCACCGCGGTCTCGCTCCACACCGTGAAGTGGTCGAGCGCCGTGGGCAGGCCGTGCACGGCCAGCTCACGGCGGGCCAGATGGCCGTGGTAGAGGCGCTCGGTGAGGTCGTCCAGGGGCGCGAACCAGGCCTGGGAGTGAGCATTGGCGGCCTCGAGGAAGGCCGTCACCTGCGGGTCGTCGCGCTGCTCCAGCCAGTGCCAGTCGGGGTCTTCGGCGCGCCGGAATCCGGCGGTCGGATGGGGGGCGTCGGTCATGTTCGTCTGGCCTGGGGCACGTGGCGGCTGTGCTTTCATGGTGCGGGATGTACCATACTCGGAGTGAATTCAACGGGGTGCGTCTTTCGACGCCGCAATGACGAGGTACCGATGCTGCTTTCGGATTCGATGTCTCTACTATGGCTGACCTATGCCGTGCTGTCTCTGGTGGTGCTCGGCACCGGCTATCTGGGGCTGGCCTTTCTGCCGCGACTGCCGCGGCTGGTGATCACCTGGGCCGTGGCCGGGGTGATGTGGGTGCCGGCCAGCTTCCAGCTGCCGCTGACCACCGGGGACGGCGTCTATAACGGGTTCGCGCCCGCGGTGGTGGTCGCCGGGCTGGCGTTTCTCTCCCACGACGGCGGTGCCATGCTGCCGGCGCTGATGCTGGTGGCCGTGGCGGCCGGCCTGGGCGCGCTGGTGGGCCTGCTGTTGTGGCGTCGCGGACGCCACTCGGCCGCTCGTCAGGCGCAGGAGGGCGAGGACAAGGGCCGCCAGGACGGCGGTGAGGCGCGACGCGAGCCGATGATCGGCTAAGGACGTTCGATGCAAAGGGGAAATCCCGGCGCCCGGGGCGCGGTGCGCCTCGTGTGGCTGATGGCGCTGTGCCTGATCGGGCTCGGCGCGAGTTCGTCTCACGCCCAGGACCAGGACCGGACCGAGCCTCGGGCCGGGCAGGAGCAGGACGACGTGCGGGCGGTGGTCGACGTGTCGGGCAGCATGAAGAGCCACGACCCCGACCGCCTGGCCGAGAGCGCCATGGGGCTGCTGGTCTCGCTGCTGCCGGAGAGCGCCAGCGCCGGCGTCTGGACCTTCGGCGAGCGGGTCGACAATCCGCTGCCGCTGGGCCGCGTCGAGGCCGGCTGGCGCGAGCGCGCGCTGTCCCTGCCGCCGTCGCGGCGCGACCAGCAGTACACCGATATCGAGGCCGCGCTGCGCCAGGCCGCGAACGGCGAGGCCAACGGCGGGCTGCACCTGATCCTGATGACCGACGGCGTCATCGATCTGCCGCCGGGCCGCGGCGACAAGCCGGCCATCGATCGCGCCTCGCGCCGGCGCATCGTCGAGGAGCTGGCCCCCGAGCTGGCCGCGCAGGGGGTGACGGTGCATGCCATCGCCTTCTCCGACGAGGCCGACCTGGCGCTGATCGAGCGGCTGGCCCAGCGTACCGGGGGCCTGGCCACCCGGGTCGATTCCGCGGAAGGGCTGATGGGCGCCTTCCTCGATATCTTCGAGCGCATCTTCCCCGCCGACCGCCTGCCGCTGGACGACGACGGTGGCTTCGTGGTCGATCAGGGCGTGGATCGGCTCTCGGCGCTGATCTTCCATGATCCCGAGGCCGAGCCGCTGACGCTGATCGGCCCCGACGGCACCCGCTATCGGGCCGATTCGGCCCCGGAGGGGGCGAACTGGCAGGTCGAGCCGCGCTTCGACCTGGTCCGCATCCCCGAGCCCGAGGCGGGGCAGTGGCGCCTCGAGGGGCCGGTGGACGACGGCAGCCGCATCAGCATCAGTGGCCCCTGGCGGCTGCGCATCGGGTCGCTGCCGGCGACGCTGTATCGCGGCTTCCCGGTGCCGGTCGAGGCCTGGCTGGAGGCGGAGCGCGAGGCGCCGCCCCTGCCGGGCAACCTGACGCTGGAGGTGTCGCTGGCGTTGCCGGACGGCGAGGCGCAGTCCACGGTGACCCTGACCGCCGACGATCAGGGCCGCTTCCAGGGCGAGCTGCCGGCGCCGGCGTTGACCGGCAACGCCCAGCTGGTGGTGCGTGCCTCCGGCGACGGCTTCACCCGCCAGCGCCGCCAGGCGGTCAACGTGCTGCCGTCCATCGGCGCGGTGCATGATCCGGCCGGGGGCCGCGTGGTGCTGGCCGCCGAGCATCCGCGCCTGAATCGCGACAACACCGAGATCCGCGGCGCGCTGGCCGGCGAGGCGCTCGAGGCCGAGCCGGTCGGCGAGACGCGCTGGACGATGGCGCTGCCCGAGCTCGATCCGGATCTCCGCCAGCCGCTGACCCTGAGCGCCCGCGTCACCCTGGACGGCGAGACCCGCGAACTGAGCCTGCCGCGGCTGATGCTCAACCCCGACGCCCGGGTCGGCATCGCCGGGGTCGACGCCGGCCCGACGCTGTCCGCCGAGCGCTTCGGCGATGCCGGCGAGGCCGCCGCCCCCGAGGCCGAGCCGAGCCTCGCCGATCGCCTCGTCGAGGGCGTCAACGACCTGCCGGCCAGGCTGCGCCTGGCCTGGCAGGAGGGCTGGCCCGGGCTGGTCGAGCGGGTCCGCGGCTGGTCGCAGGGGCCGATGTTCTGGATTCTGCTGGTGCTGACCATCGGTCTGGTGATGCTGCGCCTGCTGTGGCGCCATACCAGCCGTTCCGCTTCCACCCGCGAGCGCAGGGATCCGCATGTGTGAATTGCTGGGCATGAGCGCCAACGTGCCGACCGACATCTGCTTCAGCTTCGCCGGCTTCCTGACCCGCGGCGGCGGCACCGGGCCGCACCGCGACGGCTGGGGCATCGCCTTCTACGAGGCCGGCGGCTATCGCGACTTCCGCGACCCGCACCCCTCGGTGCATTCGCCCATCGCCCGGCTGATCTGCGACTACCCGATCAAGTCACACATCGTGATCAGCCACATCCGGCAGGCCAACGTCGGCCAGGTGCGCCTGGCCAACACCCATCCCTTCACCCGGGAAATGTGGGGGCAGCCCTGGTGCTATGCGCACAACGGCCAGCTCGCCGGCTGGGAGGACCTGGCGCTGTCGTTCTACCGGCCGGTGGGCGGCACCGACAGCGAGCACGCCTTCTGCTGGCTGATGGGCGAGCTGCGCCGGGCCTTCCCCGAACCGCCGGACGATCGCCAGGCGCTTTGGGCGCACCTGCACGGGCTGTGCGAGCGGCTGCGCGGGCTCGGCGTCTTCAACCTGCTGCTGGCCGACGGCGAGTACCTCTACACCTACTGCACCACCAAGCTGGCGCACATCACTCGCCGTGCGCCGTTCGGCCAGGCCAGCCTTTCCGACGCCGAGATGGCGGTGAACTTCGCCGAGCACACCACGCCCGACGACGTGGTCTCGGTGATCGCCACCGAGCCGCTGACCGACAACGAGGAGTGGGTGCGCATGGTGCCCGGCGAGCTGCTGGTGTGGCGTGACGGCGCGATTCAGGGGCGCTTCACCGCACAGGGATGAACGAAGGTTTAAAACATAAGTTTAAATCCTGTATTCCCAGATCGGCAGCGACTGGGATAGGGTGGGGCACAGCCGCAGTGCCATGACAGCGCTAATATAACAACAGGGCGCGATCCCGCAGGGTCGCCACAGCCTGGAGAATGCCATGAGCGAGCACGCCACGCCCGCCGTCCTCAGCGGCCCCGAGCTAGAGGGCCGCGACGACTACGCCTCGGTGATGGAGGTCTTCCACGCCGCCATCGAGCGCTTCGCCGACAAGCCCGCCTTCACCTGCATGGGGCGGACCCTGGACTATCGCGACCTCGATCGCCTGTCCGCCGACTTCGCCGCCTGGCTGCAGCACGAGGCCGGGCTCGAGCCCGGCGACCGCATCGCCATCCAGCTGCCCAATCTGCTGCAGTTCCCGGTGGCGGTGTTCGGCGCGCTGCGCGCCGGCCTGGTGGTGGTCAACACCAATCCGCTCTACACCGAGCGGGAGATGGCCCATCAATTCAAGGATTCCGGCGCCCGGGCCATCGTCATCCTGGCCAACATGGCGGCCAAGCTCGAGGCTATCCTCGGCGACACCGATATCGAGCGGGTGGTGGTGACCGAGATCGCCGACCTGCATCCTTTCCCCAAGCGGCCGCTGATCAACGCCGCGGTGAAGTACGTCAAGAAGATGGTGCCGGCCTATCGGCTGCCCGGGGCGACGCGCCTGCGTGATGCGCTCGCGCGCGGTGCGCGCCTCGAGCATCGCGAGGTCGGCCGCGGCCGCGACGACATCGCCGCCCTGCAGTACACCGGCGGCACCACGGGGCGGGCCAAGGGCACCATGCTGACTCACGGCAACCTGGTGGCCAACATGCTCCAGGCGCGCCAGGCGATCGGCCCGGGGCTCGCCGAGGGGGCCGAGACCATCGTCGCGCCGCTGCCCGTCTATCACATCTACACCTTCACGGTGAACTGCCTGTTCATGATGGAGACCGGCAACCACTCGGTGCTGATTCCCAATCCCCGCGACCTGGAGGGCTTCGTCAAGACGCTGAAGACGGTGCACTTCACCGGCTTCGTGGGGCTCAACACCCTGTTCAATGCCCTGTGCCAGCGCGAGGACTTCCGGCGCCTCGATTTCTCCGCCCTTCACCTGACTATCTCCGGCGGCATGGCCTTGACCAGCGCCGTGGCCCAGCGTTGGCAGGAGGTCACCGGCTGCCCCGTCGCCGAGGGCTATGGCCTCACCGAGACCTCGCCGATCGTCAGCTTCAACCCCATCGACGACATCCGGCTCGGCACCATCGGCCGTCCGGTGGCCGGCACTCGGGTCAAGGTCATCGACCTGGACGGCAACGACCTGCCGCTGGGCGAGCCCGGCGAACTGTGCGTCAAGGGGCCCCAGGTGATGAAGGGCTACTGGAACCGCGAGGAGGATACCGGCGCCTCCCTCGATGCCGAGGGCTGGTTCCGCACCGGCGACGTGGCGGTCTTCGACGACGACGGCTACATCCGCATCGTCGATCGCAAGAAGGACATGATCCTGGTCTCGGGCTTCAACGTGTATCCCAACGAGATCGAGGACGTGGTGGCGCATCATCCCGGGGTGGTGGAGTCGGCCGTCGTGGGCGTGCCCGACGAGGACAGTGGCGAGGCCATCAAGCTGTACGTGGTGGCCAGCGACCCCGACCTGGACGCCGCGACCCTGCGCACCTGGTGCAAGAAGAAGTTGACCGGCTACAAGGTGCCGCGCCACGTGGAGTTTCGTGACGAGCTGCCCAAGACGAACGTGGGGAAAGTCCTGCGCCGCCAGCTTCGCGACGAGGCGCAAGGCGACGCGAAGGAGGAGGGCGAGGCCTCCTAGGGCAGCTCGGCTGCCCAAGACCCGATCATGTTCAGGAAGGTCCTGCGCCGCCAGCTTCGCGACGAGGCGCAAGGCGAAGCGAAGGAGGAGGGCGAGGCCTCCTAGGGCGGCTCGGCTGCCCAAGACCCGATCATGTTCAGGAAGGTCCTGCGCCGCCAGCTTCGCGACGAGGCGCAAGGCGATGCGAAGGAGGAGGGCGAAGAGGAGGAGGGCGAACCCTCCTGATCCAGGGGGCATGAGGGTCGATTAGCCCCCGACTGGTTCGCGGCGTTACAATGGCCGGCTCGCATCGCGCGACCGATGCGAGCCGTCCTGCCGTCCCGCCCGTTCGATCACCGGAGCCTTCGAGTCCATCGTGAGTACCCTGACCCAAGCCCCCGACGCGCCCGAATCCGATGTTGCCGCCCTGGAGGCCCTCAGGGGCGAACTCGACGGCGTGCAGCTGCGCGACGCGCCCCGCCTGGGCAAGCGCCTCGCCGGCCTGACCCGGCGCTGCCGCCAGGGCAAGCCGGTGGACCGCGGGCTCGCCGAGCTGCGCCGCGAGGTCGAGCGTTCCCGTGCCCGGGTCGAGGCCCGCGCCTCGCGCCCGGTAACACTGTCCTATCCCGAGGAGCTGCCGGTCGCCGAACGCCGCGAGGACATCCTCGAGGCGCTGCGCGACCACCAGGTCGTGGTGGTGGCCGGCGAGACGGGCTCGGGCAAGACCACCCAGCTGCCCAAGCTGTGCCTTGAGCTCGGCCTCGGCCGGCGCGGGCTGATCGGCCACACCCAGCCGCGCCGGCTGGCGGCCCGCTCGGTGGCCACGCGCCTGGCCGAAGAGATGGAGGTGCCGCTGGGCGAGCAGGTCGGCTACCAGGTTCGCTTCACCGACCACACCGACGATGCCACCCAGGTCAAGCTGATGACCGACGGCATCCTGCTGGCCGAGACCCGGCACGATCCCGACCTCACGCGCTACGAGGCGATCATCATCGACGAGGCCCACGAGCGCAGCCTCAACATCGACTTCCTGCTCGGCTATCTCAAGCGCCTGCTCGACCGTCGCCCGGACCTCAAGGTGATCATCACCTCGGCGACCATCGACGTGGAGCGCTTCGCCGAGCACTTCGCCCTGGCGGGCGAGGACGGCACCCGGCGCCCGGCGCCGGTGGTCGAGGTCTCCGGCCGCACCTATCCGGTGGAGGTGCGCTACCGGCCGCTGACCCGCGAGGCCGAGGACGAGGAAGACCGCACCCTGCAGGAGGGCATCCTGCACGCGGTGGAGGAGATCCAGGCCGCCGAGCGCGAGAAGGGCTGGCTGCACGGCCCCCGCGACATCCTGGTGTTCCTGCCCGGCGAGCGCGAGATCCGCGAGGCCGCCGACACCCTGCGCCGCGCCGAGCTGCGCGACACCGAGATCCTGCCGCTCTACGCCCGGCTCTCCAACGCCGAGCAGAATCGCGTCTTCGCCCCGCACCGCGGGCGGCGCATCGTGCTCTCGACCAACGTCGCCGAGACCTCGCTCACCGTGCCGGGCATCCGCTACGTGATCGACCCGGGCCTGGTGCGCATCAGCCGCTACAGCTACCGGGCCAAGATCCAGCGCCTGCCGGTGGAGGCGGTCAGCCAGGCCAGCGCCGACCAGCGCAAGGGCCGCTGCGGCCGCGTGGCCGAGGGCCTGTGCATCCGCCTCTACGACGAGGAGGACTACCTCGGCCGCCCCGAATTCACCGATCCCGAGATCCGGCGCACCAACCTGGCCTCGGTGATCCTGTCGATGCTGTCGCTCAAGCTCGGCAGCATCGAGGCCTTCCCCTTCGTCGATCCGCCCGACTCGCGCTTCGTCACCGACGGCTTCCGGCTGCTGTTCGAGCTCGGCGCGGTGGACGAGGGCCAGCGCATCACGCCGCTCGGGCGCAAGCTCGCCCGCCTGCCCATCGATCCGCGCCTGGCCCGCATGCTGCTGGCCGGCGCCGAGCAGGGCGGCCTGCGCGAGGTGCTGGTGGTGGTCTCGGCGCTGGCCATCCAGGACCCGCGGGACCGCCCGGCCGAGAAGCGCCAGGCCGCCGACCAGGCCCATCGCCGCTGGCAGGACCCGGACTCCGACTTCGTCGACCTCGTGAACCTGTGGCACGGCTTCGAGGCCGCCCGCGAGGAGCTCTCCGGCAATCGCCTGCGCCGCTGGTGCAAGGACAACTACCTCAACTACCTGCGGCTGCGCGAGTGGCACGACACCTTCCGCCAGCTGCGCCAGCTGCTGCGCGACATGGACATCGAGGTGCCCGCGCCGGCGCCGCTGCCGGCCGAGGACGACGACGGCGAGGCGGCGAAGAAGGCCCGCCGCGAGAGCGCCGTGCGCCTGCACCAGGCGCTGCTGCCGGGGCTGCTCTCGCACCTCGGCCAGCTGCTGGAGAACCGCGAGTACCAGGGCGCGCGCAACCGCAAGTTCATGATTCACCCAGGCTCTGGGCTTTCCAAGAAGACGCCCAAGTGGGTGATGGCCTTCGAGCTGGTCGAGACCTCGAAGCTGTTCGCCCGCACCGTGGCCAGGATCGATCCGGCCTGGATCGAGCCGCTGGCCGGCCACCTGGTCAAGCGCAGCTACAGCGAGCCGCACTGGGAGATGAAGCGCGCCCAGGTGGTGGCCTTCGAGCAGGTCACGCTGTTCGGCCTGGCGATCGTCAGCCGGCGCCGGGTGCACTACGGCCCGATCGCGCCGGCGGAGTCCCGCGAGCTGTTCATCCGCCGCGCGCTGGTGGAGGGCGAGTTCAAGACCCGCGGGGCGTTCTTCGCCCACAACCGCGCGCTGGTCGAGGAGGTCGAGGACCTCGAGGATCGCGCCCGCAAGCGCGACATCCTGGTCGACGAGGAGGCGCTGTTCGACTTCTACGATGCGCGCATTCCCGAGGACATCGTCAACGGCAAGGGCTTCGAGGCCTGGCGCAAGCAGGCCGAGCGCGACGACCCGGACGTGCTCAAGTTCGACCGCGCCGCGCTGCTGGCCCGGGAGGCCGAGGAGGTCACCCAGGCCGACTACCCGGACGAGCTGGCACTGAACGGCGTGCGCTATCCGCTGAGCTACCATTTCGCCCCCGGCGCCGAGGACGACGGCGTGACCCTGACGGTGCCGGCGGCGATGCTGCCGCAGCTGCCGGAGGGCCGCCTGGAGTGGCTGGTGCCGGGGCTTTTGCGCGAGAAGTGCATCGCGCTGCTCAAGTCGCTGCCCAAGTCGATCCGCCGCCAGGTGGTGCCGATTCCCGACTGGGTCGACGCCGCCCTCAAGGCCATGACGCCGGACGACGTGCCGCTCACCGAGTCGCTGGGCGAGTTCCTGCGGGTCAAGACCGGCGTGCGGCTGGCGCCCGACGACTGGCGGGTCGACCAGCTCGAACCGCACCTGATCATGAACCTGCGGGTGGTCGACCACGAGGGCCGCGAGCTCGGCCAGGGACGCGACATCCGCGCCCTGGAGCAGCGCTTCGAGGCCGCGGCCGGGGAGGGGGCCCGCGCGCTGGCCCAGGAAACCAGCGAGGCGGACGCGCTGGAGACCCTGCCCGAGGCGCCGCTCCCGGAGTCCCGCGTCACCACCCAGGCCGGCATCCGCGTCGAGGCCTATCCGGCGGTGGTGCCGGAGGACGAAAGCCTGCGGGTCGAGCTGTTCGACCATCCCGACAAGGCCCGCGAGGCCCATCGTCGCGGCGTGGTGCGCGCCGCCATGGCGCGGCTGCCGGACCAGGTGCGCGCCATCGAGCGCCTGCCCGGCCTGCAGCCCTGCGCGCTGCTGTTCGCCAAGGTGGGCAGCAAGCGCCAGCTGGCCGAGGACCTGGTCAGCGCGGTCTTCCAGCAGGTGGTGGCGGTCGACCCGCTGCCGCGCTCCCGCGACGAGCTGGAGGCGCGGCTGGCCGAGACCCGCGACGCCCTGGTGCCCCACGCCGAGGAACGCCTCGGCATCCTCAAGCAGGCGCTTCAGGGCCATCTGGCGGTGACCAAGGCGTTGAAGGGCAACCTGAACCTTTCGCTGGCGCTGGTATACAGTGACCTCAAGGCCCAGATGCAGCGCCTGGTGCATCCCGGCTTCGTCACCGAGGCCGGCGACTGGCTGGCCGAGTATCCGCGCTACATGGAGGCCGCCCAGATCCGCCTGGAGAAGGCCCCCCGCGAGCGCATGCGCGACCAGATGCACATGCAGTCGGTGCAGGACTTCGAGGCGCGGCTGGCGTCCCGGCGCGAGAGCGAGCGTCGCGGTGGCGTCGAGGACCCGGCGCTGGTCGAGTTCGGCTGGTGGATCGAGGAGCTGCGCGTGTCGCTGTTCGCCCAGCAGCTGGGCACCCGGATGCCGGTCTCGGAGAAGCGCCTCGAGAAGCACTGGAAGGAACTCACCGGGCGAGCCTGAGGGCCCCGGGCTGGAGTGTTGCGGCGCCGCGGGCTACAGTGCCCGCAGCGTCGTGGACGAGCGATAATGATCGATGATGGACACCAGAATGACGCGTAGGGAGACCGTGCGAGCCATGATTCCGACATTCCCCGGCCGCCGGGCCGGCCAAGGCCTGGCGGCGATGTGCGCCCTGTCACTGCTGACGGGCTGCGCCACCACCTCGGGCGTCGATGACGCCAATCCGGACGATCCCTGGGAGGGCTTCAACCGCGGGGTGTTCGCCTTCAACGACACGATCGATCGCTATGCGCTCAAGCCGGTGGCCCAGGGCTACCGCTTCGTGACGCCGGACCCGGTGCAGACCGGCGTCGGCAACTTCTTCTCGAACCTCGGCGAGATCAGCAACACGGTCAACAGCCTGCTGCAGGCCAAGCCGGCCAATGCCGGCATCTCCGGCGGGCGCTTTCTGATCAACTCCACGGTGGGCGTGCTGGGCTTCTTCGACGTCGCCTCGCACCTGGACCTGGTCGGCCGCGAGGAAGACTTCGGCCAGACCCTGGCCGTCTGGGGCGTGGGCGAGGGGCCCTATCTGGTGCTGCCGCTGCTGGGCCCGAGCACCGTGCGGGCCACCGCCGGCATGCCGGTGGACTGGTACACCGACCCGCTGACCTACGTCGAGGAAGACGAGATTCGCTACGGGCTGCGCGGGCTGGACGTGGTCGATACCCGCGCCGGGCTGCTCGACCAGGAGCAGCTGATCCGCGGCGATCGCTACAGCTTCATCCGCGACAGCTGGCTGCAGCGTCGGCGCTTCGAGGTCAACGACGGCGAGGCCGGGGAAGACCCCTTCGCCAGCGACGACTTCGATTTCGACGACGCCGACTTCGATGATGCCTTCGCCGAGTGAGGCCCTAGGATGCCCGAAGCCAACGAGCTGGTCGGCCTGATCGACGTTCCCGGGGCCGAGCGCGATGCCCTGGCCGAGATCATCGCCCGCGACGGCCTGGCGGTCGTCGCCGTGGAACACCACGAGCAGCTGCCGGGCGACGCGGTGCTGGTGGTCGCCCATGCCCGGGCGGTGCCCAGCGAGGCCTGGGGGGCGCTGGCCGAGCGGCTGCCGACCCTGGTGGTCAGCGACGAACGTCAGGACAGCGATCTGCTCCAGGCCGTGGATGCGGGACTGGTCGACTACGTGATCGAGCCGCGTCGTCACGGCCACCTGCTGCGGCGCATGATCCGCCGGGTGATCGACCTCAACCGCCTGGCCCAGGAGCGCGAGCACGACCGGGCACGGCTGGCCGAGCTCAACGAGCGCCTGGAGACCCATCTGGCGATGCTGCGGCTCGACCAGCAGGCCGGCGGCCAGATCCAGCGCAAGCTGCTGCCGCCGAGCCCGCAGAGCATCAACGGCGTGAGCGGGGACTACTGGCTGGTGCCATCGCTGTACTTGTCCGGCGACTTCCTCGATTTCCAGCGCTTCGACGACCGCTACACCCTGTTCTACTTCGCCGATGTCTCGGGCCACGGGGCGTCGTCGGCCTTCGTCACGGTGCTGCTCAAGTCGCTGTCGCACCGCTGGCAGAACGAGTGGGACGGTCAGCGTCCGCAGGACCTGGCGCCGCGCTGGCTGGCCGGGCTCAACCGCGAGCTGCTCGATACCGGCATCGGCAAGCACGCCACCCTGTTCGTCGGCGTCATTGACCGGGAGCGTCGCTATCTGCACTATTCGCTCGGCGCCCAGCTGCCCATGCCGCTGCTGGTGAGCGACGGCGAGGCGCGCTACCTGGAAGGCGAAGGCATGCCGGTGGGGCTGTTCCCGGACGTCGAATACCCGTCGTTGGGCTGCGAGCTGCCGGCGGACTTCCGGCTGTGGCTGTGCTCCGACGGCCTCCTGGAGTGCCTGCCCGGCGAGACCCTGGAGGCGCGGCTGGAGGTGCTGCGCTCCCGCGCCGAGACCAGCGAGACGCTGGCGGCGCTGCGCGACAGTCTTGCCCTCGGCGACGACATCGTCGACGCTGACAACGAGGGCGACGCCTCCGGCCGGGACGAGCTTCCCGACGACCTGACGATCATGATGTTGAGCGGATTTGGCAATGATGATGCATGAAGGCCGCCTCAAGGCGGCGTTCGATTCCGGCGTGTTCGTGCTCAAGCTGTGCGGGGACGTCCGGCTGACGCTCTGCGCGACGCTCGATACCCAGGCACAGCGTCTAGCCGAGACGCCCGGGCTGGAGGCGGTGATGGTGGACCTGCGCGAGGCCACCAACGTCGACTCCACGGCGCTCGGCTTCCTGGCCAAGGTGGCCATGGCGCTGCAGGGTCGGTTGAAGCAGCCGCCGACCATCGTCGTCGATAACCCCGACGTGCGGCGCATGCTCGACGTGATGGGCTTCGCCCGCTACTTCACGCTGCTGGAGTCGCCGATCACCGAGCCCCACGAGCTGCGCGACCTGCCCGAGGTGCCTGCCAACGAAGAGGGCATGCGCGAGCGCATCCTCGAGGCGCACCGCATCCTGATGCACATGAACGACCACAACCGCGAGCAGTTCCAGCCGCTGGTCGAGATGCTCGAGGAGCAGAAGAGTCCCGCCGACCGGGAGTGAATCGCCGCCTGGGCGGGCCTTCCAGCGCTCGCCGCGAGACGGGGCAGAGCCGGCATGGGAAAACGCTGGACACAGTCGAAGAGGGGGAGGCGCCGGCGGCGCCTCCCCCTCTTGGCGTTCTTGCGTCGCCCGGGGCCGGATCAGCCCTGGCGCAGCTCGCCCAGCAGCGTCTCCAGCTTGCGCTGGTCGGCCATGAACTTGCGGATGCCCTCGGCCAGCTTCTCGGTGGCCATGGGGTCCTCGTTCATCGCCCAGCGGAAGTCGGCCTCGCCCTGGGGCTCCGGCGCGCGGGTCTCGGCGTCCAGCGGCGAGAGGCGGCGCTCCAGCGTGCCCTCGGTCTCGGCCAGCTCGCCGAGCAGGGCCGGGGAGATGGTCAGGCGGTCGCAGCCGGCCAGGGCCTTGATCTCGCCGCTGTTGCGGAAGCTGGCGCCCATCACGATGGTCTCGTAACCGTGGCCCTTGAAGTGCTCGTAGATGCGCTTGACCGACTGCACGCCCGGGTCGCGGTCGCCGGCGAAGTCGGCCTCTGGATCCTGGGCCTTGTGCCAGTCGAGGATGCGGCCGACGAAGGGCGACACCAGGGTCACGCCGGCATCGGCGCAGGCGCGGGCCTGGTCGAAGTTGAACATCAGCGTCAGGTTGGTGTGGATGCCCTCGCGCTCCAGCACCTGGGCGGCGCGGATGCCCTCCCAGGTGGCGGCGAGCTTGATCAGGATTCGCTTCGGATCGACGCCATGGCGCTGGTAGCGGTCGATCAGCGAGCGGGCGCGGTCCAGCGAGGCCTGGGTGTCGAAGGAGAGGCGAGCGCTGACCTCGGTGGACACGTAGCCGGGGACCAGGGCACTGATCTCGCTGCCGATGTCCACCGCCACGGCGTCCATGGCGTCGTCGATATCGGTGGCCTGGCGGGCGATCTCGGCCAGCCGGGCGCGGCGGCCCTCCTGCTGGGCGGCCTGCAGGATCAGCGAGGGATTGGTGGTCGCATCGGTGGGCTGGAAGCGACGGATCGCCTCGATGTCGCCGGTGTCGGCCACCACCGTGGTCATGCCTTTGAGTTGCGTCAGCAGGTCGTCTGCCATGGGTCCTGAATCCTCCGTGTGTCGAGGGTCCACTCTATCAAGCACAGGGGGATGAAATACAGACGCACGGCATCGGCCAGTGAGGTGCGTTATCATTAGCGCCCTCGTGGAAATCCCTTTGGAGGTCGCTTGAGACTGAACGCCCGACGGGTGGCCCTGCTGGTCGCCACCAATACCGCCCTGGCGCCCTTCGCCATCGATGCCTACCTGCCCGCCATGCCCGCGCTGGCCGATACGGTGGGGGCGAGCATCCATCATACCGAGCTGTCGATCAGCCTGTTCCTGTTCGGCTTCGCCATCGGCCAGCTGGTCGGCGGGCCGATGTCCGATCGCCTGGGTCGTCGCCCGGTGCTGCTCACCGGGCTGGTGATCTTCCTGCTGTCCAGCCTGATGATCATGCGTGTCGACACGCTCGGCGAGCTGTTGACCTGGCGCTTCGTGCAGGCCCTGGGCGGCGGCGCCTGCGTGGTCAACTCCGCGGCCATCGTGCGCGACTGCTTCAGCGGGCGCGAGGCGGCCAAGGTGATGTCGACCATGGCGATGATCCTGATGCTGGCCCCGCTGGTGGCGCCGGCGGTGGGCAGCGGCCTGCTCTACCTGGCGGACTGGTGGCTGATCTTCGCCTTCCTGGCGGTCTATGCGGCCTTCCTGTTGTGGCTGATGGGGACCCGCCTACCGGAGACCCGGCCACCCGATGCGCCGATCGCCTCGGCCGGCCAGGTGCTGCGCAACTATGCCAGCGTGCTGCGTCATCGCGAGGCCATGGGCTATGTGCTGTCGGTGGCGTCGACCTTCTCCGGGATGTTCGCCTTCATCACCGCCTCGCCGTTTCTCTACATGACCCACTACGGGGTCTCGCCGGCGGTCTATCCGGTGGTGTTCGGCGCCAACGTGGTGGTGATGGCGCTGTCGAACCGCCTCAATATCCGTCTGCTGAGCCGGCGCACGCCCCAGCAGAACATGCGCCTGGGGCTCGGCGTGCAGTGCGGCGTGGCGCTGGCGCTGGTGACGCTGGTGGCGACCGGGATGGACTCGCTGTTCACGGTGGTGCCGCTGATCATGCTGTTCATGGGCATGGTCGGGCTGATCACGCCCAATGCCATGGCCTCGCTGCTCGAGCACTTCAGCCACATGAGCGCCACCGCCACCGCGCTGCTGGGCTGCATCCAGTTCACCAGCGGCGCCCTGGCCGGGGTGGTGGTCAGCGCCTTCGAGGTCGACAGTGCCTGGCCCATGGTGCTGACCATGCTGACGGTGTCGCTGGTCGGCAACCTGGCCCTGCGCGGCCTGGTGGGGCGCGCCGCCCTGAACTGAGCCGTCCTGCCGCTCCGGCCCGCCCGGGCCGGGGCTCTCTTGCCCGTCGCCGGGCCCTTCGTCTCCCTCTGCCGACGCCGATGTCGGCCATCGAGCTCGCTTGTCATGAAGCTGTCATTTTCGTGGGGCATCTTGTGTATCGCGAAAGGATGATCACTTCCCCGAACAGGAGCTCTCTCCATGAACCGCATCCTCAAGACCACTGCCATCGCTGCCGCCGTCATGGGCGTCGTCGGTGTCGCCCAGGCCCGCGATCAGGTGCGCATCGTTGGCTCCAGTACCGTCTACCCGTTTGCCAGCTACGTGGCCGAGGAATTCGGTGCCACCACCGACTTCCCGACGCCGGTCATCGAGTCCACCGGCTCCGGCGGCGGCGCGCGTCTGTTCTGCAACGGCATCGGCGAGGGGACTCCTGACATCACCAACGCCTCGCGTCGCATGAAGCCCTCCGAGTTTGAGCGCTGCGTCGAGAACGGCGTGACCGACATCACCGAGGCCTTCATCGGCTACGACGGCATCGCCTTCGCCCAGTCCAACGAAAATGACGCGATGGACGTGACCCTCGAGCAGATCTTCCTGGCCCTGGCCGCCCAGGTGCCGGTCGACGGCGAGCTGGTCGACAACCCCTACACCCAGTGGAACGAGATCGATGATTCGCTGCCGGCCCGCGAGATCGCCGTCTACGGTCCGCCCACCACCTCCGGCACCCGTGACGCCTTCGAGGAGCTGGTGATGGAAGCCGCCTCCGAGGAGATGGACGCCTACGGCGGTGAGGGCTACACCGACATCCGCACCGACGGTGCCTTCATCGACGCCGGCGAGAACGACAACCTGATCGTCCAGCGCCTGGCCGAGAACACCGAGGCCTTCGGCATCTTCGGCTACTCCTTCCTGGAAGAGAACTCCGACAGCCTGATGGGCTCCAGCATCGACGGCGTCGCGCCGACCCCGGATGCCATCGGCAGCGGCGACTACCCGGTGTCTCGCTCCATGTTCTTCTACGTGAAGAACCAGCACGCCGACGAGGTCCCGGCGATGAACGAATACGCCAACCTGTTCATGAGCGAGCAGATGATCGGTGATCTGGGCTACCTCAAGGGCATCGGCCTGATCCCGGCGCCGGAAGAGATGCGCGCCGAGGCTCGCAGCGCGGTCGAGAACCACGAGACGCTCGAGCTGGCCGACCTCAAGTAAGCAGGGCCGGGCCTTCGCCCTGTCACGGCCGGCAGCCAGGAGCTGCCGGCCGGTGCACGTTCCGCCGGCTCACCGGCCTCGCCGGTCCCCGCGGATTCATTCAGACGAGAGTCAACTATGCAGACCAACCAAATCCTCGCTCTGTTCTGCGGCACCCTGCTGGTGCTGGGTCTGATAGCCTATTTCCTGGGGCGGGCCAAGGCCTCCAGGGTGCGCGCCGCCGGCGCCGCCATGCACGCCCAGCCCGACCAATACGCCTGGTTCAGCGTGCTGTCCAGCGCCGGCCCGGCCATCGCCGTCGGCGTGGTGGGCGCGTTCGCCATGCTGCTCCTGGGCGCCGAGATTCCCACGCTGTATCTGCTGGCCGCCAGCCTGGTCGTCGGCTGCGCCGGTCTGGCCATGGGCATCGCCCTGGTGCGTCCGGACTTTCATGCGCGCAAGGCCATCGAGAGCGTCATCCGCTTCTTCCTGGCCGGCGCCGCCCTGATCTCGATCTTCACCACCTTCGGGATCCTGATCTCCATCGTGGGAGAGGCCATCCGCTTCTTCCAGATGCAGAGCTTCTGGGACTTCATCACCGGCACCACCTGGAATCCGGGCGCGAGCTTCCTCGCCGCCGCGGGCCGAGCGGAGGAGGGGGCAAGCGCCGCCCAGTTCGGTTCGATTCCGCTGTTCGCCGGTACCTTCATGATCACCGCCATCGCCATGCTGGTGGCGATTCCGGTCGGCCTGCTGTCGGCCATCTACATGGCCGAGTTCGCCCCGCAGCGAGTGCGCACCCTGGCCAAGCCGGTGCTCGAGGTCCTGGCCGGCATCCCGACCGTGGTCTACGGCTTCTTCGCCGCCATCACCGTGGCGCCGATCATCGTCGACGTGGCCGGGTTCTTCGGCATCGATGCCTCGTTCAACAACGCCCTGGCCCCCGGCATCGTGATGGGCATCATGATCATCCCCTTCATCTCCTCGCTGTCCGACGACGTCATCAACTCGGTGCCGGACAGCATGCGTCAGGGGTCGCTGGCGCTGGGCATGACCAAGGGCGAGACCATCCGCGACGTGGTGGTCCCGGCGGCCCTGCCGGGCATCATCTCGGCCTCGCTGCTGGCGGTGTCCCGGGCGCTGGGCGAGACCATGATCGTGGTCATGGCCGCCGGCATGCGCCCCAACCTCACGGCCAACCCGTTCGAGGACATGACCACGGTGACGGTGCGCATCGTCGCCGCCCTGACCGGCGATCAGGAATTCGCCAGCGCCGAGACGCTGTCGGCCTTCGCCCTGGGCCTGGTGCTGTTCGTGGTGACCCTGTCGCTGAATCTGGTCTCGGTGATCATGATTCGCCGGTTCCGCGAGAAGTACCGGATCAACAACCTTTAACGCTGGGAGCTTTTTCCGATGAGCCAATCCTTCGACGAGATCAGCGCCCAGCTCCGGCGTCGTCACCGCAAGTCCGCGCGCCTGAAGTGGATGTCCATGGGGGCCCTGGGCCTGGCCGGGCTGTTCCTGGTGCTGTTCTTCACCGACATGATGATCAAGGGCCTGCCGGCCTTTCAGCAGGCCCAGATCCAGGTCGAGGTCGACTACAGCGAGCAGGCCAGCCAGCTGCCGCTGGCCGCCGTCCAGGAGGACGTGCGCCCGCTGGTCAGCCGCGGCTACCTGCGCCTGATTCCCGGCCGCATGGAAGACAACGCCGAGCTGCTCGGCACCACGCGCATGGAGTGGGTGCTGGCCGACAGCCAGGTCGATCAGTACCTCAAGGGGCATCACACCCGCCTGAGCGACAGCGAGCAGGAGGTGGTGGACCGGCTGCAGGCCGAGGGCCGCGCCGAGCTGAGCTTCAACACCACCTTCTTCACCAGCGGCGATTCCAAGATGCCGGAGCTCGCCGGCATCGCCTCGGCGGCCATGGGCACGGTGATGACCCTGCTGGTGACGCTGGCGGTGTCCTTCCCGATCGGCGTGATGACCGCGGTGTACCTCGAGGAGTTCGCCCCGGACAACCGCTTCACCCAGCTGATCGAGATCAACATCAACAACCTGGCGGCGATCCCCTCGATCCTGTTCGGTCTGCTGGGCCTGGCGATCTTCATCAACTTCTTCGGCGTGCCGCGCTCCTCGCCGGTGGTCGGCGGCCTGACGCTGGCGCTGATGACGCTGCCGGTGATCATCATCTCCACCCGCACCGCGCTGCGCAGCGTGCCGGATTCCATTCGCCACGCCGCCTTCGGGGTCGGCTGCTCGCGCTGGCAGGTGGTGCGCGACCATGTCCTGCCGCTGGCCCTGCCGGGCATCATGACCGGCTCGATCATCGGCCTGGCCCAGGCCATGGGCGAGACCGCGCCGCTGATCATCGTCGGCATGGTGGCCTTCATCCCCGACGTCACCGCGTCCTTCAGCGAGGCGGCCACGGTGCTGCCGGCGCAGATCTTCACCTGGGCGGGTGAGCCCGAGCGCGCCTTTATCGAGAAGACATCGGGAGGCATTCTGGTGCTGCTGGCCGTGCTGATCTCTCTCAACGCCACCGCCGTGGTGCTGCGCAAGAAATTCGAGCGTCGCTGGTAAGTCCCGCGGCCAGACACAGGATATGCCAAGATGAACATTCACGTTTCCGAGCGGAAGATGGGCCCCATGAGCGGACACAGTGCCGGTGAACCGGTGGTACGCAACGAGAACGCCAATCACGAGCTGAGCGTGCGAGTGCGCGACCTGAACCTCTGGTATGGCGACAACCAGGCCCTCAAGAACATCAACGTCGACGTCTTCCAGAAGAACGTCACGGCGCTGATCGGGCCGTCCGGCTGCGGCAAGTCGACCTTCCTGCGCTGCCTCAACCGCATGAACGACCTGATCCCCAGCGTGCGCATCGAGGGCCTGATCTCGATGGACGGTCGCGACGTCAACGAGCCCAAGATGGACGAGGTGGCCCTGCGCCGCCGGGTCGGCATGGTGTTCCAGAAGCCGAATCCCTTCCCCAAGTCGATCTACGACAACGTCGCCTACGCGCCGCGCATGCACGACCTGGTGAGCCGCAAGGCCGACGTCGACGAGCTGGTGGAGCGCGCGCTGCGTGACGCCGGCCTGTGGGAAGAGGTCAAGGACAAGCTCTACGAGCCCGGCACCTCGCTGTCCGGCGGCCAGCAGCAGCGCCTGTGCATCGCCCGGGCCATCGCGGTCCAGCCCGAGGTCATCCTGATGGACGAGCCGACCTCGGCCCTGGACCCGATCTCCACGGCGACCATCGAGGACCTGATGGACAAGCTGAAGCAGCAGTTCACCATCATCACCGTGACCCACAACATGCAGCAGGCCGCGCGGGTCGCCGACTACACCGCCTTCTTCCACCTGGGCGAGCTGATCGAGTACAACGATACCCAGACCATGTTCTCCAACCCGGCCACCAAGAAGGCCGAGGACTACATCACCGGCCGCTACGGCTAAGCGCCACGCGCGTGTGACGGTTCGACGGGGAGGCCAGTGGCCTCCCCGTCGTCGTTTGCGGCTGTCATCGAGGTGTCATCGATCTCGAATATATATGGTTTGTCATATATATTGGCGACGACATCATTCACGATCAGGAGAGCGACCATGACCCTGTCCATCGGCATCAACGGCTTCGGCCGCATCGGCCGTCTCGCGCTGCGCAGCCTGTGGCCGCGCGTCGAGGCCGGCGAGGTGGTCATCGCACGCCTCAACGACCCGGGCGGCGACGCCGCCACCTTCGCCCACCTGCTGGAATTCGACTCGGTGCACGGCCACTGGTCCCCGGGGCAGGGCATCCAGGCCGAGGCCGAGGCGCTGGTGATCGACGGCCGGCGCATCGCCTTCAGCGGCCATGACACCATCGCCGCCGCCGACTGGTCCGGCTGCGACGTGGCCCTGGAGTGCTCCGGCCACATGAAGACCACCGACAAGCTTCAGGCCTACCTCGACCAGGGCGTGGACCGGGTGGTGGTCAGCGCGCCGGTCAAGGAGGACGGCGTGCTCAACGTGGTGATGGGCGTCAACGACGGCGCCTTCGATCCCGCTCGCCACCGCATCGTCACCGCCGCGAGCTGCACCACCAACTGCCTGGCCCCGGTGGTCAAGGTGATTCAGGAGACCTTCGGCATCCGCCACGGCTCCATGACCACGGTGCACGACATCACCAACACCCAGACCATCCTCGACGCCCCCCACAAGGACCTGCGTCGCGCCCGGGCCTGCGGCATGAGCCTGATCCCGACCACCACCGGCTCGGCCAAGGCCATCACCGCCATCTTCCCCGAGCTCGAGGGCAAGCTGAACGGCCATGCCGTCCGCGTGCCGCTGGCCAACGCCTCGCTGACCGACATGGTCTTCGAGCTCGAGCGCGAGACCACGGTGGAGGCGGTCAATGCGGCGCTCAAGGCCGCGGCGGAGGGCCCGCTCGCCGGCATCCTCGGCTATGAGGCGCGCCCGCTGGTCTCCATCGACTATCGCACCGACCCGCGCAGCGCCATCGTCGACGCCCCGTCCACCATGGTGGTCAACGGCACCCAGCTGAAGCTCTACGCCTGGTACGACAACGAGTGGGGCTACGCCAACCGCACCGTCGAGCTGGCGCTCAAGGCAGGACGAGCGACGGTCGGCAGGGAGTCGACGGCCGATGTCTGAGGTCATCGCCCGGCTGAAGGCGTTGCCCTTCGAGGTGCGCCAGTATCTGCTGATCACCGGCAACTACTGGGCCTTCACCCTCACCGACGGTGCCCTGCGCATGCTGGTGGTGCTGCATTTCCACCAGCTGGGCTACTCGCCGCTGGAGGTGGCGCTGCTGTTCCTCTTCTACGAGGCCTTCGGCGTGATCACCAACCTGGTGGGCGGCTGGCTCGGGGCGAGGCTCGGGCTGAACCGCACCATGAACATGGGGCTAGGGCTGCAGATCGTGGCGCTGGCCATGCTGATGGTGCCGGCCACGGCGCTGACCGTGCCCTGGGTCATGGCCGCCCAGGCGCTGTCGGGGATCGCCAAGGACCTCAACAAGATGAGCGCCAAGAGCGCGGTCAAGGTGCTGGTGCCCAAGGACAGCCCCAGTGCCGGCTCCGCGCTCTATCGCTGGGTGGCGATCCTGACCGGCTCCAAGAACGCGCTCAAGGGCGCCGGCTTCTTCCTGGGCGGGGTGCTGCTGACCCTGATCGGCTTCCGTGGCGCTGTGATCGCCATGGCGCTGATGCTGGCGGGCGTGCTGGTGCTGTCGCTCGTGCGGCTCAAGGCCGATCTGGGGCGGCAGAAGCGCAAGCCGGCGTTCGGCGAGATGTTCTCCACCTCGAAGGCGATCAACGTCCTGTCGGCGGCTCGCCTGTGCCTGTTTGCCTCGCGGGATGTCTGGTTCGTGGTGGCCCTGCCGGTCTTCCTCTACGATCAGCATGGCTGGAGCCACTGGACCGTGGGCGGCCTGCTGGCGCTGTGGGTGATCGGCTACGGCGGGGTACAGACCCAGGCGCCGCGCCTGACCGGCCTGGTCAAGGGCGGCGCTCGGGGGATCACCGCCTTCTGGGCCCTGGCGTTGGCCGGCCTGCCGGCCCTGCTGGCGCTGCTGCCGCTGGCCCAGGTGGGTTGGCTGGTGGTGGGGCTGCTCGCCTTCGGCGTGCTGTTCGCGGTCAACTCGAGCTGGCACAGCTACCTGATCGTCCACTATGCCCGCGCCGATGGCGTCTCCATGGACGTGGGCTTCTACTACATGGCCAACGCCATGGGCCGCCTCGCCGGCACGCTGCTCTCCGGCTGGGTCTACCAGGCCTTCGGGCTCGCCGCCTGCCTCGGGATCTCGTCCGCCCTGGTGGCCGCCAGTGCGCTGATGGCCCTGGCCCTGCCGCGGGAGGCCACGCCCCGCTGAGGTCGGGGCGCGAGCCGCTCAGGGGGCGGCGCGCGGTGCCTGTCGGGGCGCGGTCTCGGTCAGGCCACGCAGCGCCCAGAGCCCCAGCGCCGGCCCCGGCAGCAGCCACCACAGCACCCAGGGGCCCTGGGCGGCCCACAGGCTCGAGGTCAGCGAGATCGCCGGGAGGGTCAGGGCGAAGCCCACGGCGTTCATCACCGAGAGCGTCGAGCCGACCCGGGCGTGGGGCGCGGTGGCCGCGGCCAGGGCCGAGAACTGGGGCGAGTCGGCGATCACCGTGAGCCCCCAGACGGCGAGCAGCGCGAGCAGCAGGCCGGGCGGCGCCCAGGCCAGCAGCGGGTAGGCCAGGCAGGTCAGCCCCGAGACGGCCAGCGCCCACCGGGCGACCCAGAGGCTGCCCAGCCGGCGGCTCAGCTCGCCGCCCCCCACGCAGCCGACCAGCCCCAGGGCGATGACCCCGAAGGCGAGCCACGGCACCAGGTCCATGGGGGCCGCCAGGCGCTCAAGCTCTCTCGCCACCAGGAAGGGCGTCAGCATCCACAGGGCGTAGAGCTCCCAGCAGTGCCCGAAGTAGCCACCCGCCACGGCACGAAAGCGCGGCGCGCGAAGTCCCGCCAGGCCCTCCCGCAGCCGGGTGGGGCCGGCCGGGGGTGGCAGGTGCGGACCGTCGCCGAGGCGGTAGATGGCCGCGCCACCCGCCAGTGCCAGCAGCGAGGCGCCGAGCAGCGGCCACGCCCACGGCAGCCCCGGGGTCGAGCCCCGCAGCAGGTGGGGCAGGGCGGTGCCCAGCGTCAGCATGCCGACCAGCCAGGCCAGGGCCGCCCCCTTGTGGGTCGGCGTCCAGCCGATCACGAGCTTCATGCCCAGGGGGTAGATGCCGGCCAGGCACAGGCCGGTGGCGAAGCGCAGCAGCAGGCCGGCGGTGGCGTGCTCGGCGGCCAGCACGAAGCCGGCGTTGATCAGTGCGCCGAGCAGGCAGGAGGCGGCGAAGAGCCGGCTGGCCCGGAAGCGGTCGGCCAGGCCGCTGGCGGCGATGGCCAGGGTGCCGAGGATGAAGCCGGCCTGGACGGCCAGCGTCAGCCCGCCGAGGTCGGCCTCGGTGAAGCCGAGGTCGCGGGCCAGCGAGAGGCCCACGCCGTTGACCGAGAACCAGAGCGAGGTGCCGCAGAGCTGGGCCAGCACGATCACGGCGAGGGGATGGCGGCGCAGGAGGCGGCTCATGGGCGCCTCCCCGGCCGCTCGCCTTGCCGCGGGGCGTGCTGCGCGCCCCGACCCTCGTCGCGTAGAATCATGTCGATACTCCCTGGAGAAACCCTGATGTCGCTGGACCCGGTCCGTGTCTTCAAGTGCCTGGGCGACGAGACTCGCCTGATGCTCACGCTGCTCGTGCTGCGCGAGCAGGAGCTTTGTGTCTGCGAAATGACCCACGCCCTGGAGCTCTCGCAGCCCAAGGTGTCGCGGCACCTGGCGCAGCTGCGCCAGTGCGGCCTGCTCGAGGATCGCCGCGAGGGCCAGTGGGTCTACTACGGGATCGAGGCTAGCCTACCGGGGTGGGTCATGGCCACCCTGGCGGCGGCGGCCGAGGGGCGAGCCACGCAGCTCGAACGGGTGTGTGCGCGCCTGGCGCGGATGGGCAACCGGCCCGAGCGTCGAACCGCGCTTTGCTGAGCACGACAAGGCCTCGCGCCTGTCCGAGGTGAGGCGATGAGCGGATCCTCCTCCCATCGATGCAGCCCCCGAGCGCAGCGAAGAGGGCGTTCCCCCCGTCGACGTTCACGCCCACGCCCGGGGAGATGGCGTTGCCCCTCCGCGGAGCCGGGTGGCGGGGAGCGGGGGGCGATCAGCGTCAACCTGACCGCCTTGCCCGACGACGCCCGCTGTCACGCCGTGATCGAGATTCCTCACGAATCGGATCGGCAGGCCCTCGTGCACCCCGAGAACATGCGGCTGCATGTCAGGCTCCGTCGTCAGGGGCGTTACGCTGTGAGGGGGCCTCGCGGAACGCGGGGCTGATCCGCTGGGGGTCGGCCACCTCCCGGTAACGGGCAGCGGCCTGTGCCCACCAGCCCAGCTGGCCCAGGGTGCGGCCGAAATAGTCGACCCAGCGCTCCGTGTCGTCGTGAAATCGGCCGTCTTCCTCCAGCGCCTGCTGGGCATGGGGGACATGAATCATGGCCGAGACCGGCAGGCAGCCCAGCTCCGCCAGGAAGGTGCGCATGTTGACCGCGGCCCTGGCGCCGCCCCATTGGCCGGCCGAGTAGGTCACGATGGCGCTGGGCTTGAAGGCATAGAGCGAGCTGCCGAAGTGGTTCAGCAGATGCGCCAGGGCCGGACTCATGGCGTGATTGTACTCCGGACTCACCATCACGTAGCCGTCGGCGGCGGCGATCCTGTCGGCGAGGGCATCCAGCGCATCGGGTACCTGCGACCTCGTGTAGGCGAAGTGCGGCTTGAAGACCGCGCCTAACTCGAGCTCCAGCGGATCGATCAGCTCGACCGAGGCGCCGTCGGCCTCGAGCAGTCGCTGGCAGGCACGGGCCACCCTGAGGCCCAGCCGAGCCGGTGCGGGGGGCGTCGAGTCGCGCGCGGTGCCGATAAAGATCAGATAGTGGGGCATGGCATGTCCTCCTTGACGTCATCTTGCCGAGCTCTCTGCGGCGTCTCAATGGCACCCGGGACACCTCGGCGGCATGGGGGGCGGATGATGACGCTTGCCTTCAAGGCAACGGCCGTCGCGTGGCATCGGCGAGGCGCATCAGGGCGAGCATCATCGGCATCGCCACCAGTGCCCCGCCCACGGCCGCCGGCGCCGCGCCAATGAGGGCGCCCGCCCGTGAGGCGGGCGCCTGGGGCAGCAGAGCCGAGGCGTCAGTCGATCAGCTCCACGGCGACGGCGGTGGCCTCGCCGCCGCCGATGCACAGGCTGGCGATGCCGCGTCGGCCGCCGGTGGTGCGCAGGGCGTGGATCAGGGTAGCGATGATCCGCGAGCCGGTGGAGCCGATGGGATGGCCCTGGGCGCAGGCGCCGCCGAAGACGTTGACCTTCTCGTGGGGCAGGCCGAGGTCGTCCATGGCCATCAGGGTGACCACGGCGAAGGCCTCGTTGATCTCGAACAGGTCGACGTCGTCCACGCCCCAGTCGAGCCGCTTCATCAGCGTGTCGATGGCGCCCACCGGGGCGATGGTGAACTCGCTCGGGTGACGCGAGTGGGTGCTGTGGCCGAGCATGCGGGCGATCGGGCGTGCGCCCAGGCGGCTCGCGCATTCCCGGCTGGCCAGTATCAGCGCCGAGGCGCCGTCGGAGATCGAGCTCGCGTTGGCGGCGGTGATGGTGCCGTCCCTGGCGAAGGCAGGGCGCAGGTCGCGGATCTTGTCGAGCCTGGCCTGAAACGGCTGCTCGTCGTGCTCGACCAGGTTCTCGCCGTGGCGGCTGGCGACGGTGACCGGCGCCATTTCCGCGGCCAGATGACCGGCGTTGGTGGCCTCCATGGCACGTTCCAGCGAGGCGATGGCGAAGTCGTCCATGCGCTCGCGGGAATAGCCGCGGGCGTCGGCGATCTGCTGGGCGAAGCCGCCCATCAGCTGGCCGGTCTCGGCGTCCTCCAGGCCGTCGAGGAACATGTGATCCTTCAGCTCGCCGTGGCCCAGGCGGTAGCCCGAACGCGCCTTGGGCAGCACGTGGGGCGCGTTGGACATCGACTCCATGCCGCCGGCCAGCATCAGCTCGCCGGCGCCGGCGCGTATCAGGTCATGGGCCAGCATGGTGGCCTTCATGCCCGAGCCGCACAGCTTGTTGACGGTGGTGGCGCCGACGGCGTCAGGGATGCCGGCCTGGCGCATCGCCTGTCGGGCCGGGCCCTGCTTGACGCCGGCGGGCAGCACGCAGCCCATGAAGCCCTCGTCGATGGCGGCGGCGTCGATGCCGGCGCGCTCGACGGCCGCCCGGATGGCGGTGGCGGCGAGTTCCGGGGCGCTCAGGCGGGAGAGGCCGCCCAGCAGGCCGCCCATCGGCGTGCGGGCGGCGGAAAGGAAGACGATCTCGCGTGAATCACTCATGGCGTGGCTCCCGATAGGGATTGTTATGTGGGAGGACGGCGGGCGCGTTGACCCGCCGATGGGGCTATGGTTCTCTCGAGCTAACCAAGCAAGCGCTAGTGTGAATGTCGATGAATGTAATGAATGACTCCCCGCGTCGCAAGGAGCTCACCCGCCAGGCCGCCCAGCTGTTCGTGCAGGAGGGCTTCGATCGGACCACGGTGCGCATGCTGGCCGAGGAGATGGGCATCAAGTCGGGGAGCCTCTTCCATCACTTCCGCGACAAGCAGGAGATCCTGGCCGCGGTGATCGAGGAGGGCACCCGCAACGCCCTGGCGATCGCCCATGCGGCCCTCGAATCATGCGACCGCGATCCACAGGCGAGGTTGCAGGCCATGGCCCGCGCCCACCTGGAGACCCTGCTCACCGACCGCAATGCCCACGTCGTGGCGCTCTACGAATGGCGCCGCCTGGACGACGACGCCCGCGCCCATCTCGGCCACCTGCGCGATGCCTACGAGGCGCTGTGGGAGGCGGTCATCGACGAGGCCCTGGCCGCCGGGCTGATTCACGGCGACCGCTTCCTGGTCTCGCGCTTCGTGATGGGCGCGCTCAACTGGACGGTGCGCTGGTACGACCCCGAGGGCGAGCGCTCCCCCGAGGAGCTGGGCCGCGAGCTGGTGGCCATGCTGATGGCGCCCCGGGGCTGAGACCAGAACGCCGAGACGGTGCGCCGAGGGCCGAGCCAGGGCCCGCGCTGGGGCGGGCTCGACCATGGTCTAGCGCTCGAGCCTCCCTCGCTTCTTGCCCCGCCCGGCGGAAACCTCTAGCGTGATCAGTACGGCGACAAGTTGACGTTTACGTCAACGGAATAATGGCGGCGCGCCGGCCGCGACCCGCACAGGCATAACAACAACCCGCGGGCGTTCCGGGGCCGATGCCCGGGCGTCCGTCACGGAGGCCTTCCATGAGCACGCCCGAGACGCTTGCCGATCCTGCCACCTCACTCGCCACCTCTCTCGCCACCTATCTCGAGACCTTCTCCGTCGAAGCCGTGAGCGCCCGGCTCGACGATCACGCCGACGGCCGCCTCAACGCCTTCGAGGCCTGCTGCGGCCGCCACCTGCGCGAAGGGCGCGGGGCGACCACGGCGCTGGTGCATGAAGATGCCGAGGGCCGCGTCACCCCCCTGAGCTACGCCGAGCTGGCGACGGCCAGCGAGCGCCTGGCCGGCTGGTTCGCCGACCAGGGCCTGGGCGAGGGCGATCGCATCGCCGGGATGCTGTCGCGCACGCCGGCGCTGTTGATCGCGGTGCTCGCCGCCTGGCGCATCGGCGCGGTCTACCAGCCGCTGTTCACCGCCTTCGGGCCGGACTCGGTCGGCTATCGCCTCGCGCGGGCCGGAACGCGGCTGGTGATCACCGATCCCGCCAACCGGGCCAAGTTCGACGGCCTGGCCGAGTACCCGCCGGTGCTCGCGGTGGGCGGCGTTGATGCCGCGCATGGTGTCGATCACGACTGGGCCGCCGCCCTCGCGCACGCGCCCATCGCCACGCCGCCCCCGCGCCAGGCGCCGGACGCGCCCTTCCTGCAGATGTTCACCTCCGGCACCGTGGGCAAGCCCAAGGGCGTGGCCGTGCCGCTCTCGGCGCTACCGGCCTTCGCGCTCTACATGGAGCTGGCCGTGGGCCTGGAGCGAGACGACCGCTTCTGGAACATGGCCGATCCCGGCTGGGCCTATGGGCTCTATTACGCCATCACCGGGCCGCTGCTGCTGGGCGCGACCACCCACTTCTGCGAGGCGGGCTTCGGCGCCGAGGTGGCGCGGGACTTCCTGCAGCGCCACGGCATCACCAACTTCGCCGCCGCGCCCACCGCCTACCGGCTGATGAAGGCCTCGGGACTGTTCGACGAGGCCGGCGCGCGCCTCGCACTGAGGCGCGCCAGCTCGGCGGGCGAGCCGCTCAATACCGAGGTGGTGGGCTGGGTGGAGCGCACGCTGGGCTGCCCGGTGATGGATCACTACGGCCAGACCGAGACCGGCATGACCTGCTGCAATCACCATGCGCTGGATCATCCCCGCCCCCATGGCGGCATGGGCGCGCCGCTGCCCGGCTATCGGCTGGCGATTCTCGACGCCGAGGGCCGCGAGCTGCCGCCGGGCGAGCCCGGGGTGCTGGCGGTGGACATCGCCCGCTCGCCGGCGCACTTCTTCGCCGGCTATACCTGGCAGGAGAAGGATCCTTTCATTGACGGCTACTACCTGACCGGCGACGTGGTGATCGGCCACGAGGACGGCACCTTCCAGTTCGCCGGGCGCAACGACGACATCATCACCACCTCGGGCTATCGCGTCGGCCCCACCGACGTGGAGAACTCCGTGCTGACGCACCCGGCGGTGGCCGAGTCCGCCGCCGTCGGCCAGCCCGACGCGCTGCGCGGCGAGATCATCCGCGCCTACGTGGTGCTGCGCGACGAGCATGAGCCCAGCGAGTCGCTGGCCGAGGAGATTCGCCAGCAGGTGCGCGAGCGGCTCTCGACTCACGCCTTCCCGCGAGCGATCGAGTTCGTCGACGCCCTGCCCAAGACCCCCAGCGGCAAGATCCAGCGCTTCAAGCTGCGCGCGGACGCCGCCGACAAGGCGGCGGTCGCCCCCTGACCGTGGAGACATGACCATGCAAGTGAAGGACAACGCCTTTCTGATCACCGGCGCCGCCTCCGGGCTGGGTGCGGCCACCGCCGAGCGGCTGGTGGCGGCGGGCGGCCGCGTGACCCTGTGCGACCTGAGCGAGGGCATCGAGGCCCTGGCCGAGCGGCTGGGCGCGGCGGCCATCGCCGTGCGCGGCGACGTGACCTCGGCCGATGACATCCGGGCCGCGGTGGACGCCGCCGTGGCCCACGGCGGCGAGGCAGGCCTTGCCGGCGTGGTGCACTGCGCCGGCGTGGTCAGCGTGGCCAAGCTGCTCGACCGCGAGGGGAATCCGGCCGACCTCGACGACTATGCCCGCACCCAGCAGATCAACCTGGTCGGCACCTTCAACGTGATGCGCCTGGCGGCGGCGGCCATGGCAGGGAACGCCCCGGGGGAGGACGGCGAGCGCGGGGTGATCGTCAACACCGCCTCGGTGGCGGCCTTCGACGGCCAGGTGGGGCAGTGTGCCTACAGCGCTTCCAAGGCCGGGGTGGTGGGCATGAGCCTGCCGGCGGCCCGGGAGCTCTCGCGCCACGGCATCCGGGTGATGGCCATCGCCCCGGGGGTGTTCGAGACGCCGATGATGGAAGACCTGCCCGAGGCCGCCGTGGAGGCGCTCTCGGCGGCGGTGCCGTTCCCCAAACGGCTGGGGCGGCCCGGGGAGTACGCCCGCCTGGCCGAGCAGATCATCACCAATCCGATGCTCAACGGCGAGGTGATCCGCCTGGACGGCGGCATTCGCATGCAGTGAGTGGGGGCGTCACCGTGAGCAGTCAAACACCCCCGGGCGCCGGCCTGGGGGTGTTTGCGTCGAGGGGGGGCGGTGGCCGCGTTCGGCGATGGCGATCCTGCCGGATCGATCCGCCTGGCAGCCTCCCGGCGCTGGGTGCCTGTGTTGCGCTACCCGATAGCCCCCCGACAAATGTCGTCTTGCATGACGAGGCGTCACGCCGTGCCGGGGGCATCGGTGCGCGATCAGCGGGCCGGGTCGCGCGGGGGATAGCCCAGGGCCTGGCGCAGCATCTCGGCGTGGCTGGTCACCCAGTCGGGGGCGATGGGGCCCCAGTCCTGGATGACATAGTGACCGATGTTGTGGCGCTGGCCGGGTTCGGGCACGAACTCGCAGTGGATGTCGAGCTCGGCCAGCGCGGTGATGGTGTCCTGGGCCGTGCGTCGCGGCATGCCCGTGGCCTCCATGATCGCCGGCACGCTGGCGGTGCCGGTGGCGATCAGGTGGGCCACGTAGAGGCGGCGGTAGAAGCTGGTGCGGGTCTTGCTCAGGCTCATGGGTCTCGTCATCCCTGAAGGTTTGCCCAAGGCTGACACGCCGCCGCGGCGAGTGCCAGCCCGAGGCCGAACGGGACGCGTCAGCGTTCCCGGGACAGGAACCAGCCCTTCATGGCGCCGGTGATGCGACGCATGTCGTCGTGCGGGGTGATGTAGGCGGGCATGGTGTACAGCCAGCGGCCGAAGGAGCGCAGCCACACGCCCTGGGTGCGGGCGAAGTCGGCCGCCCCCTTGAGCGATTCGGGGTCGTGGACCTCGATCACCGCGGTGGCGCCGAGCGCGCGCACGTCGGCCACGTCCGGGTGGGCGCGCAGCGCCTCGTCGTCCACCAGTTCCTCGCGCAGCACGCCGTTCAGCGCCTCGATGCGCCCGAGGTAGTCGTCCTCCTCGAACACCGCCAGGCTCTCCAGCGCGACGCGGCAGGCCAGCGGATTGCCCATGAAGGTCGGGCCGTGCATGAAGGCGTGCAGCTCGCTGTCGCCGATGAAGGCATCGTGGACGCGGTCGGTGGCCAGCGTCGCGGCGTGGCCCAGATAGCCGCCGGTCAGGCCCTTGGACAGCACCATGATGTCCGGCGTCACGTCGGCATGATCGGCGGCGAACATCCTGCCGGTGCGGCCGAAGCCGGTGGCCACCTCGTCGAAGATCAGCAGCACGTCGAACTCGTCGCACAGCTCGCGGGCGCCGCGCAGGTAGTGGGGCGAGGTCATGTTGAGCCCGCCGGCCGCCTGCAGCAGCGGCTCCATCAGCAGCGCGCCGATCTCCCCGTGATGGGCCTCCAGCACGCCGCGCAGGGCGTCGAGATCGGCCTGCACCTCGTCGCGGCTGGCATCGAAGCCGGCGGTGGGCGCGGGGGCGAAGTGGTGCTGCGGCAGGAAGCCCGCGAATAGCGAGTGCATGCCTTCCTCGGGATCGCACACCGCCATGCAGCCGGCGGTGTCGCCGTGGTAGGCCTTCATCAGCGTCAGCATGCGGTGCTTGGCCGGCTTGCCGCGCAGGTAGTGGTACTGCACGGCCATCTTCATGGCCACTTCCATGCCCACCGAGCCGCTGTCGGAGAAGAACACGTGGTTCAGGCCTTCCGGCGTGACACGCACCAGCTCGCGGGCCAGGCGGTCGGCCGGCTCGTGGGTCAGCCCGCCCAGCATCACGTGGCACAGCTCGTCGGCCTGGCGCTGGATGGCCTCGACCAGCCGCGGATGGCGATAGCCGTGGATCATGCACCACCAGGAGCAGGTGGCGTCGAGCAGCGACTCGCCGGTATCCAGGGTGAAGCGCGGCCCGTCGCCGCCGACCACCTTGGGTGACGGGGTCTGGGTCTTGAGATGGGAGTAGGGGTGCCAGACGGGGGATGTCATCGGGCCTCCGGGGCATGCGTGTAGGGCGCCGCCGATGCACGCAAGGCACCGGCGGCCGGATGGCGCATACCTTACATGTAAACCTTGTGGTTATGAAGGTGTTGACTGTGGTGTGCCTGAGCACGGGGCTGACCGCTAAGCGCGAGTGAGGGGGCTTCGATGGTAGGCCGGATGTTCGCCATGTCGGTGGGGGTCGGTCGGACAGTAGGGAAAACCCAAGAGTGTGGAGCAGGCCCTGCCTCCGGCATGTTGACCTCAGGGCAGCGGCGTATTTCATGAGGCTACCGCGCGTCTCGCATCGACAAGGCGGCGACCGTGTGGTGTGACGGTCCGGTCGGGTGGTGCGACATGCGAGCGTTGGCGTTTAACATTAGTAATCTCTTACTCTATGGTGTCGTATCCATTACCGATAAGGAATGCGGGATGCCGACGCCATGGAGCGATGAGGAGCTCAAGGCTTCCGTCGAGGCCTATGTCGAGATGCTGGATAAGCAGCGCCGGGGCGAACGAGTGATCAAGGCCCGTTATTACCGGACGCTAGAGAAGCGGTTCGGCAGGGCTGCCAAGGCCTTCGAATATCGGGCTCAAAACATCTCTCATGTCTACGCGCTGCAGGGACGTACTTGGATCGCAGGGCTGAAGCCGGCGGGCAATGTCGGCGTTAATATCGTGGCCCGATTGGAAGCCTTAATCGCCGAGGTGGAAGGGCATCAACCCTCGGCATCGGCCACGTTCGCAACCGAAGTCAACGAACAACGAGGCCTGTATCGCGATAACGCGTCGACATCGCCGACGGGACGGCTGGTGCCTGACAAAAAAGCGGTCAACACAACGGTCTATGAGCGCGAGCCCGCCGTGGTAGCGTGGGTGCTGACGAAGGCCGATGGCGTCTGCGAATGCTGCGATTCGCCCGCGCCTTTTACTCGCGAGGATGGCAGCCTCTTCTTGGAGGTGCATCATCTCAAACGCTTGGCGGATGGTGGTCCCGATATCGTGGAAAACGCCATCGCCTTGTGCCCGAATTGCCATCGTGAGTTGCACGCCGGTGTGGGCAAGCATGAGCTGGCCGCACGGCTTATCGACAAAATCGAACGGCTTGACGCTTATTGATAAGAGGCCGGAAAGATCGAGAAGAAATGGCCAAAGAATTGTCGACGGCTAAGTCACAATCTGGTCACAGGGGATAATCGAATGCCTCGAGGAAGGGTCGTCGAGATGTCGAGACCGTGAGGCAAATCAGAATGGTGCGGATGGGGAGACTTGAACTCCCACGCCCGAAGGCACCAGAACCTAAATCTGGCGTGTCTACCAATTCCACCACATCCGCACGGGTCAGGCAGGCGTCCATATTTTACGGACGCCTTGCGGCAAGTCAATCGTCGTCGGGTAACTCCAGGTGATCGGCGGCCGCGGCGGCGCGGGCGTCCGGGGTGTCGGCGTCCAGGCGCGGCACGATGCCGAGGCAGGGCGCGTTCAGGGTGTGCTCCAGCGTGGCCAGGTTGTCGCGATAGCAGGCGTCGTCGGCAGAAAAGTCGGGGTCGATCAGGTTGCCCACCCAGCCGGCCACGCGCAGGCCGTCGGCGCGGATCGACTCGGCGCTGAGGCGGGCATGATTGAGGCAGCCGAGCTTGAGCCCCACCACCAGGATCACCGGCAGCTCGAGGCGCAGCGCAAGCCCGGCGAGGTCCTCCTCATCGTTGAGCGGCACGCGCCAGCCGCCGGCGCCCTCGATCAGCGTCAGCCCGCGCCGCTCGGCCAGCGGGGCGGCAGCGTGGTCGGCCAGGGCGTCGACGGTCGGCCGCTCGCCGACCTGCTTGGCGGCCAGGTGCGGGGCGATGGGCGGCGCATAGGTGTAAGGGTTGATGACGGCGTAGGGGGTGGCCGGCTCGCTCTGGGCCTGCAGGGTCAGGGCGTCGATGTTGCGTAGCCCCTCGGCCGTGGCCTCGCAGCCGGAGGCCACGGGCTTGAGCCCGAGGGTGGTCAGCCCGCGGCGGCGGGCACGGGCCAGCAGGCCGCTGGCGACGAGGGTCTTGCCGGCGTCGGTGTCGGTGCCGGTCACGAAGTAGGCGGTCATCTCAGCGTTCCAGGTCGAGCGTCAGAAGGTGGTAGGAGACGGGCAGGCCGTCCTCGGTGCGAAGCGCCTCATAGCGGCGGGCGGCGCGGGCGACGTCGGTGCGCGAGAGCCGAGCGCCGTCGCGGGCCACCTGGGCGCCCACGCCCTTGATCGAGGCCATCACCGCGGAGAGGTCGGGATAGTGGAAGCGTTCGATGCGCTCCGTGACCTCGACCCGGCGGAAGCCGGCCTCGTGGGCGGCGCGGCGATGGTGGCCGGCGTCCCGGAAGTCGAGCAGGGCGGCGGGGCGCTGCCAGGCCTGGCCGACCTCGGAAAGCGTGCCCGGCGCCAGGGTGTTGATCAGCGCGCGACCGCCGGGGCGCAGCACCCGGGCGAGTTCGGCCAGCACCGCCCCCAGGTCCGGGCACCACTGGATCGCCAGGTTGGAGACCGCCAGGTCGAGGCGGCCGCTCGGCAGCGGCAGGTCGGCGGCGTCGGCGCACAGCCAGTCGATGCCCTCGCCGTGGCGGCGTCGGGCCTCGGTGAGCATGCCCGGCGCCAGGTCGAGGCCGTGGATCGTGGCGCCATCGCCATAGCGACGCGCGAGCTCGGCGGTCAGGTCGCCGGGGCCGCAGCCCAGGTCCAGCACGGCGCCGGCGCGGTCGGGCAGCCGCGCGATCAGTCGCTCGGCCATGGCCTGCTGGGCCCGGGCGCGTTCGTGATAATGCGGCGCGGCCCTTGAGAAGGCGTGGGCGACCCGGGCGCGCCAGTCGCGATTCCCGTGGTCGTTGTGCTCGTCCCCGGGGCGGGCGTCGACGGCGTGACTGGGCTGGGCGGTCATGGCGTGGGCTCCAGGGCGGCCCCGGCGATCGTCGTGCACTCGGGTGCCACGGCGATGGCGGCCAGCGCGCGGGCGAGCCGTTCCGGCTGGCTGATCAGCGGGCAGTGGCCGGCTTCGGGCAGTCGCAGCTCGGCCCGCTCGCGCTCTTCCGGGGCCAGCAGCGGGTCGGCCTCGCCGGCCAGGCGATGCACCGGGCAGGGCGGCGAGGCGAGGCGCTCGGCGTTGTCGAGCTCGCCGAGCTGGGCGAGCCCCGCGGCCAGGGTCGCGGTGTCGGCGCTGGCGTCATCGCCGAGCAGGGCGATGAGCCTTTGATGCGCGGCCCGGGGCGACGGCTCGCCGCCGAGCTGCCAGCGCAGAAAGTGGGCGTGGGTGCCCGCCGGGTCGCGCCGGAAGGCCTTGCGAAACTGGGCCAGGGCGGCGCGGCTGACGCCTTCGGGATGCGGGAAGCGCTCGCCCATGCCGAGCAGGACCAGGGCGCGGGGCGTGGGCAGCCGCTCGAGCAGGGCGCCGGCCAGCAGGCCGCCCAGCGACCAGCCGACCCAGACGGCGTCGCTCGGCAGCTCACCGGCCATGGCCTCGGCCAGTTCGTCCAGCGAGGCGGGATCCTCGAGCGCCTCGCGCTCGCCGTAGCCCGGCCAGTCCGGTGCGGTGATCGTAAGCCCGCTCGGCCAGTGCCCGTCGAGCGCCTGCCACAGTCGGGCGTCGCAGCCCCAGCCGCCGAGCAGCACCAGCTTCCGGTTTGCCGATTCGCTCATGGGCCTTCCTCCCGCCGGCAGGCGGCCAGCCCGTCGAGCAGGGCGTCCAGGGCGTCGTCGTCGTGGGCGGCGGAGAGCGTGATGCGCAGCCGCGCCTCGCCTTTCGGCACCGTCGGGGCGCGGATGGCGCCGACTCGTAGGCCCGCGTCGCCGAGCCGGGCGGCCCAGCGCAGCGTGCGCGCGCTGTCGCCGAGGCGCAGCGGCTGGATCGGCGTGGTCGATTCGTCCAGCGTCAGGCCGAGGCCGGCGGCCTCGCGGCGGAAGCGCGCGATGCGTTCATGCAGCCGGGCGCGGCGCTCGGGCTCGGCCTCCAGCACGTCGAGGGCGGCCAGGGTGGCCGCCGCCACCCCGGGCGGCTGGGCGGTGGTATAGACATAGGGCCGGGCGAACTGCACGAGATGTTCGATCAGCGCCTCGTCGCCGGCCACGAAGGCGCCGGCGCTGCCGAGCGCCTTGCCCAGGGTGCCGACCAGCACCGGCACGTCGTCGACGCCATAGGCCCGGCCGGCGCAGCCGTCGCCGGCCTCGCCGAGCACGCCCAGGCCGTGGGCATCGTCGATCATCAGCCAGGCGTCGTGGCGGCGGGCGGTGGCGGAAAGCCCCGCCACGTCGGCCACGTCGCCGTCCATGCTGAACACGCCGTCGCTGATCACCAGCGCCGGGGCCCCGCTCGGGGCGCGGGCCAGCAGCCGCTCGAGGTCATCGAGGTCGCGGTGGTGGAAGCGCCGCGAGGGGGCGCCGGCGAGCCGGGCGCCGTCGATCAGCGAGGCGTGATTGAGACGATCCTGGAAGACCGGCGTGTGGCGATCGCACAGCGCCTGCAGCACGCCCAGGTTGGCCATGTAGCCGGTGGAGAACAGCAGCGCCCGGGGGCGGCCGGTGAGCGCGGCGAGGCGCCGCTCCAGCGCCTCGTGGATCTCCTGATGGCCGCACACCAGATGCGAGGCCCGGCCGCCGGCGCCGAAGCGCCGCGCGCCCTCGGCCTGGGCCTGGGCGAGGCGCGGGTCGCGGGCCAGGCCGAGATAGTCGTTGCCGGCGAAGTCGAGCCGGCCGTCCTCCGGCCCCACGGTGGGCCGGGCGCGCCACAGCCCCTCGGCGCGGCGGGCCTCGGCCCGCTCGGCCAGGCGACGCGACCAGGTCTCGGCCATGGGATCAGGCTCCGGTGGCGTCGTAGAACATCGCGTCGTCCTGGCGCTCGCGCATGGCGGCTTCCAGGGCGGCCTCGGTCTTCTCGTCGTCGGCGCAGGTCTCGCGCTGCTCCGGGTGCAGGCCGAGCTTGTCGAACAGCGCCCGGTCGCGCTCCACCTGGGGGTTGCCGGTGGTCAGCAGGGTGTCGCCGTAGAAGATCGAGTTGGCACCGGCCAGGAAGGCCATGGCCTGGGTGGACTCGTCCATCTGCTCGCGGCCGGCGGACAGGCGCACGTGGCTCTTCGGCATCAGGATGCGGGCCACGGCGATGGCACGGATGAACTCCAGCGGGTCCAGGTCCTCGGCGTTCTCCATCGGGGTGCCCGGCACCTTGACCAGCATGTTGATCGGCACGGATTCGGGATGCGGTTCCAGGCGCACCAGCTGCTGGAGCAGGGCGGCGCGGTCGCGGGGTGCCTCGCCCATGCCGAGGATGCCGCCGGAGCAGACCTTCATGCCCGCCTCGCGCACGTTGGAAAGCGTCTCCAGGCGATCGGCGTAGGTGCGGGTGGTGATGATCTCGCCGTAGTAGTCCGGCGAGGTATCGAGGTTGTGGTTGTAGTAGTCGAGCCCGGCCTCGGACAGGCGCTTGGCCTGATCGACGTCGACCATGCCCAGGGTCATGCAGGTCTCGAGCCCCAGCGCCTTGACCTGGCTGACCATCTCCATCACCACCTCGAGGTCCTTCTCCCGCGGGCTGCGCCAGGCGGCGCCCATGCAGAAGCGGCTGGCGCCGGCCTCCTTGGCGGCCTTGGCCTGGTTCACCACCTTCTCGATCTCGAGCAGCTTCTCCTTGCCGAGCCCGGTGTTGTAGTGGCCGGACTGCGGGCAGTACTTGCAGTCTTCCGGGCAGGCGCCGGTCTTGATCGACAGCAGGGTGGAGACCTGCACGGCGTTGGGATCGAAGTGTGCGCGGTGGACCTGCTGGGCGCGGAACATCAGGTCGTTGAAGGGCAGCGCGAACAGCGCCTCGATCTCCTCGAGGGACCAGTCGTGGCGAAGGTCCGGACGGCTGGCTAGGGTCAGATCAACCGGGGCGTTGTCGTGGGGCTGGGCAGGCATGAGGGGCTCGCTTATGGTCAACTTGGCACGAATACGTGAGTTGACCGATAGGGTACGGAGGCAGGTCGGCATGTCAACCTTGTGGCGTCATGAGGTTGACGACTGGCTGCGTCGCGCATTGCCGGGCCGCTGCGCCTTCTGCCTGGCGGCCTGCGCGCCCGGCCGCCCCTGGTGCGGTGACTGCCACGCGGCGCTGCCCTGGAATCGCGCGGCCTGCCCGGTCTGCGCCGAGCCGCTCCCGGGCACTGTCACCCCGCGCCCCTGCGGCCACTGCCTGCGTCGGCCGCCGGCCTACCTTCGCGCCCGGGTGCCGCTGCGCTACGAGGGCGAGGTGGCGGGGCTGATGCAGCGCTTCAAGTTCCATGCCTCGCCACGGGCCGGCACGCTGCTGCTGACGCTGCTGGAGGAAGGGCTGGAAGAAGGGCTGGAGGAAGGGATGAAAGCGGGCCAGGCCGGCATCGCGCCGCCCCAGGCGCTGATCGCCGTGCCGCTGCATCCGCGACGCGCCCGGGAGCGCGGCTTCGATCAGGGCCGCTGGCTGGCCGAACGGCTGGCGGCGAGGCTCGAGGTGCCGCTCATCCCGGCCCGGCGCAAGAAGGATACGCCGAGCCAGCGGGGCCTCGACCGGCGAGGGCGGCGGGGCAACCTGCGCGGCGCCTTCGAGGTGCCCCGGGCGCTGCCGGCGCGGGTGGTGCTGCTCGATGACGTCATGACCACCGGCGCCACCCTCGCCGCCCTGGCCCGGGCCTGTCGCCGGGCGGGCGCCGAGGATATCGAGGCCTGGGCCATCGCGAGAACGCCGCGGGAAACGCCGTGAATCGGCGTCTAGGGCGAGGTGGCGATCAGCGAGCCGCCCGCGGCCATGAACAGGCCGCCGGTGGCGCGATGAAAGCCCCTGGCCCGGCTGGGGTGGCGGAACCACTGGCCGAGGCCCGAGCCCATGGCGGCGTAGAGCCACATCAGGCTGAGGTCGACCGCCGCCCAGGTGGCGGCGAGGATGGCGAACTGCGACAGCTGGGGCTCGCCCACGTCGATGAAGTTGGGGAACAGGGCGGCGAAGAACAGCAGGTCCTTGGGGTTGCTGATGCCGACCAGGAAGCCCTGGCGGAACAGGCGGAGGCCGGAGGTGGTCGCGGGCGGGGACGCCGCGGCGGTGTCCGGGGCGTCCAGCGGCGAGTCGTCGCCGGAGCGCCGCCAGGCCTGAAGGCCGAGGATCACGAGGTAGGCGCCGCCGGCGAGCTTCAGCACGTGGAAGGCGCTCTCCGAGGCGGCCAGGATGGCGCCGAGGCCCAGCGACGACAGCACCATCAGGGCCAGCGAGGCCAGGGTGCCGCCGCACACGGTGGCCGCGGCGCGGCGGCGGCCGAAGCGCAGGCCGTGGCTGGTGCAGAGCAGGGCCACCGGGCCGGGGAAGATGATCAGGGCGGCGATCACGCCGAGATAGGTGATCCAGGTCAGCAGTTCCATGGCGTGCCTCCGGCCGGGGTGTCCAAGACGTGCATCGGTCACCGTGCCGATGAAGGCACGAGCATAGGGCAGGCGCGGGGGCGATTTCTAGCCGCTTTCTCTATCGGCGGTATCCGTGGCGATGGGCGCCGGGACAGGCGGTAGAGGCGGGGGCTGTCGACGGATCCGCCTCGAGGAGCCGTCTTGGGGATGGCTTTGTTACCATGGCGTTTTGCCTGTGACGAGAACGCCCATGACCGATGCGATTCATCCCTTTGCTCGCCTCGAGCCCGCGCGGGTCGTGGCGGCGGTGGAGTCCCTGGGCTTCTGGCTGCCGGGCGAGCCCTTCGCGCTCAACAGCTACGAGAACCGGGTCTACCTGGTGCACGACGACGAGCGCCGCCGCTGGGTGGTCAAGTTCTATCGCCCGAACCGCTGGAGCGACGCCCGGATCCAGGAGGAGCACGACTTCCTGGCCGAGCTCGAGGCGGCCGGCGTGACGGTGGCCGCCCCCTGGCGCGATGATGCGGGGGCGAGCCTGCATCGCCACGACGACTTCCGCTTCTCGCTGTTTCCCCATCTGCCCGGCCAGGCGCCGGAGCTGGACAATCCCGAGCACCTGTTCGCCCTCGGCGAGACCATCGGCGCCGTGCACGCGGTGGGCGAGCGCCGGGCCTTCGTGCATCGCCGCCACCTGGCACCGCGGGCGATGGCCGAGGAGGCCGCCGAAACCGTGCTGGCCAGCCGCTGGCTGACGGATCATCAGCGCCCGGCCTACGAGCGCATCAGCCGGGGCCTGATCGAGGCGCTCGGCGCCCGGGAGTGGCCGGCGCGACAGCTGCGGGTCCAGGGCGACTGCCACCTGGGCAACATGCTGGGCCGCGACGAGCACTTCGCGCTGGTGGACTTCGACGACTGCCTGATGGCGCCGGCGGTGCAGGACCTGTGGATGCTGCTCACCGCCGAGGACGAGGGCGAGCGCCAGATGCAGCTCTCCGAGGTGATCGAGGGCTACGAGCAGCACCGCGACTTCGATCGCGGCGAGCTGGCGCTGGTGGAGCCGCTGCGCGCGCTGCGGCTGATGCGCCACAGCGCCTGGCTGGTGGCGCGCTGGGAGGATCCGGCCTTCCCGCAGGCGTTTCCGTGGCTGGCGGACGCCGGCTACTGGGACGCTCACCTGCGCGAGCTCGAGCAGCAGCGGCTGAAGCTGGACGGCACGGCCCGCTGGCTGTCCTGAGCCGCGCCCGGGCGACGCGCAGCGGCGGTTACGGCCGGTCGGCGGTCTCGTCGGCGTCGTGCTGGCGGCGGCGGGCGTTGATCTCCGCGGACGGATTCGCCTGCTGCTCCAGGCTCAGCGGCCGGGTCAGCGTCAGCACGAAGACGTCATCCGGCGTCAGCCGGCAGCGGCCGTCCGCACAGGCGTCGAGGCCGAAGGCGCCGTCCTCGTCGTAGGCGCCGGCGGTGAGTTCTCCGCTGTAGATGGCGCTGTCGGCGCCGGCGGTCTCGACGCAGGTCAGGGCGCTGGCGGTCAGCCGCAGGCGCTCGCCGTCGCGCCGGGCATTGCCGGTGACGACGCAGTAATCGGGGAGGCGGTGGCTGCCCCGTTCGCTCTGCACCGGATGCATCACCACGTTGTCGCGGCTCGGGGTCTCGGCGTCGAGGGTCAGGTCATCGACCAGGGCCATGGCCACCCGGGCATCGGCGGGCAGGGAGAGGGTGTCGCCCAGGGCCAGGCTCGGCAGGGCCAGGGCGGTCGCCATCAGCAGAATCGTCGGCTTGAACATGTCGGTGCTCGGCAGGCAGCGGGTCGAGTGTCGCGGTGGGCTCAACTCTATCACAGCCGCCGGCGGCACCCAGTCGGACCGGTGCGACATGGCGTCGCCGTCATGCGGCCGCGAGGCCGCCGCGGCACTGCGTCGAGCGGCGCCTTGCGCTAGAATGACGCTTTCCCTGATCCGCTAATTGTACAAGAAGCGGTTTTTTAATAAGTTATGTATAAGGTGTGGCCGGGCCATCGCCGACGCACCACTATCACGACTCTGCATGGGGCCTGACCATGACCGAACAGCTCGCCAAGCACTACCGCCAGATCATCGAGGGACTGGGGGAGGACCCCGAACGGGAGGGGCTCCGTGACACCCCCAAGCGGGCCGCCAAGGCCATGCAGTTCCTCAACCATGGCTATCAGCAGTCGCTGGAGGAGATCGTCAACGGCGCGGTCTTCGCCTCCGAGACCGACGAGATGGTGCTGGTGAAGGACATCGAGCTGTACTCGATGTGCGAGCACCACCTGCTGCCGTTCATCGGCAAGTGCCACATCGCCTACCTGCCCCAGGGCAAGGTGCTGGGCCTGTCCAAGTTTGCGCGTATCGTGGACATGTATGCCCGTCGCATGCAGATTCAGGAGAACCTGACCCGCCAGATCGCCGAGGCGGTACAGCAGGTCACCAACGCCCGCGGCGTGGCGGTGGTGGTCGAGGCCCGCCATATGTGCATGATGATGCGCGGCGTCGAGAAACAGAATTCCAGCATGACTTCCTCGGTGATGCTCGGTGCCTTCCGCGAGCACCAGAGCACGCGCCAGGAGTTCCTGACCCTGGTTCAAGGCCGCTGAGGCCGCTAAGGAGAGCGACATGTCACTGCACGCGCTGGGCGACGAGCACCTCGATCACGATCTGGCGACGATCCGCATCAAGGATCTGCGCCTGAGGACCCATATCGGTATCAAGGAAGAGGAGATCCAGAATCGTCAGGACGTGGTGATCAACATGGTGATCCGCTATCGCGCCGACAAGGCGGTGGCCTTCAACCACATCGAGCAGGCGCTGAACTATCGCACCATCACCAAGCAGGTGATCGCCCTCGTGGAGGACAACCGCTTCCAGCTGCTGGAACGCATGACCCGCGAGGTGCTCGATCTGGTGATGAGCGATGAGCAGGTGCTGGCGGCGCAGGTCGAGATCGACAAGCCCCATGCGCTGCGCTTCTCTGATTCGGTGTCGATCACGCTCTCCGACTCCCGCGAGGCGCGTCGCCCGGCCTGACTCCACTGCCGCGGCGGGGCGGCAGGGTTGAATGACGCTCATGGATGAGCGGTTGGCGTGTCGGGGGGCTTGCGCTTAGCATGAGATGCATCCCCGCAAGGCCGCACCCCAGGAGTCAAACATGGAAGCCCTGAAGGAAACCCAGCTCTATTGCCCGTTCGCCTATATCGACGGCAGCTGGGTCGCCGCCGACAGCGGCGAGCAGATCGATGTGATCAATCCCGCCACCGGCGAATCGATGGGCGACGTGCCGAGGCTCGGCCGCGCCGAGACCGAACGCGCCATCGCCGCCGCCGATGCGGCCCTGCCGGCCTGGCGCGCCCTCACCGCCCAGGAACGGGCCGATATCCTGATGAAATGGCACGACCTGATGCTCGAGCATCAGGACGACCTGGCCATGATCATGACCTTCGAGCAGGGCAAGCCGCTCAAGGAAGCCGCCGGCGAGATCGCCTATGCGGCGAGCTTCCTGCGCTGGTTCGCCGAGGAGGCCCGCCGGGTCTACGGCGAGACCATTCCCGCCGCCCAGGCCCAGCAGCGTATCCTGGTCACCAAGCAGCCGATCGGTGTGGTCGGCGCCATCACGCCGTGGAACTTCCCGGCGGCGATGATCACCCGCAAGGCCGGCGCCGCGCTGGCCGCGGGCTGTACCTTCGTGGTCAAGCCGGCCAGCCAGACACCCTTCTCCGCCACCGCGCTGGCGCTGTTGGCCGAGCGCGCCGGCGTGCCGCGCGGCGTGTTCAACGTGGTGCCCGGGCGCGCCTCGGAGATCGCCGCGGCGCTGACCGAGTCCCCGCTGGTGCGCAAGATCACCTTCACCGGCTCCACCGAGGTGGGTCGCGAGCTGATGAGCCAGGCCTCGCGCCACGTGCAGAAGATCTCGCTGGAGCTCGGCGGCAACGCGCCCTTCATCGTGTTCGAGGACGCCGACCTGGACGCCGCCGTGGAAGGCGCCATGGCCGCCAAGTTCCGCAACGCCGGTCAGACCTGCGTGTGCACCAACCGCTTCCTGGTGCAGTCCAGCGTGGTCAATGCCTTCTGCGAGAAGCTGGCGGTAGCCATGAACAGCGAGCTGAAGGTGGGCAACGGCAGCGACGAGGGCGTCAACATCGGCCCGCTGATCGACGACCGCGCGGTGGAGAAGGTCTCCGAGCACGTTCAGGACGCCGTGGATCATGGCGCCGAGCTGCTGCTGGGTGGCCATCCGCACCCGCTGGGCGGCAACTTCTTCACCCCGACGCTGATCAACGCCGCCAACGGCAGCATGAAGGTCGCCACCGAGGAGACCTTCGGCCCGCTGGCCGCGGTGTTCCCGTTCGATGACGAGCAGGACGCCGTGGCCATGGCCAATGACACCGAGTTCGGCCTGGCCTCCTACTTCTATTCCCGCGACCTGGCCCGCGTTTGGCGCGTCTCCGAGGCGCTGGAGTACGGCATGGTCGGCATCAACACCGGGCTGATCTCCAACGCCGCGGCGCCCTTCGGTGGGGTCAAGGCCTCCGGCCTCGGCCGCGAGGGCGGCCATCAGGGCATCGAGGAGTTCCTCGAGACCAAGTATCTGTGTATTGATCTGGGCGCCTAAGCGCCGAGCTACAAGCGCCGAGCTACGAGAAAACCCCGAAGGCCCTGGCCTTCGGGGTTTCTTTTGCTTCGGGCGGTTTCATGCTGCTGACTTGCAGCTTGCAGCTTGCAGCTTGCAGCTTGCAGCTTGCAGCTTGCAGCTTGCAGCTTGCAGCTTGCAGCTTGCAGCTCAGTGGCGGAAGTGACGCATTCCGGTGAAGACCATGGCGATTCCGGCCTCGTTGGCGGCGTCGATCACTTCCTGATCGCGCATGGAGCCGCCGGGCTGGATCACCGCGGTGATGCCGGCCTTGGCGGCGGCGTCGATGCCGTCGCGGAACGGGAAGAAGGCGTCGCTGGCCATCACCGAGCCGGGCACGGAGAGGCCCTCGTCGGCGGCCTTGATGCCGGCGATCTTGGCCGAATAGACGCGGCTCATCTGGCCGGCGCCCACGCCGATGGTCTGGCCGTCCTTGACGTAGACGATGGCGTTGGACTTGACGTACTTGCCGACCTTCCAGGCGAAGGCCAGATCACGCATCTCCTGCTCCGACGGCACGCGCTCGGTGACCACGGTCAGCTCGTCGCGGCCGACCATGCCCAGGTCGCGGTCCTGGACCAGCAGGCCCCCGGTGACGCGCTTGAGGTCGTGGGCGTGCTCGCGCTCGCCGGGCCAGTGGGCGGAGATGTCGAGCAGGCGCACGTTCTTCTTCTCGGCGACGATCTCGCGGGCCGCGTCCTCGACCCCGGGGGCGATGATCACCTCGACGAACTGGCGGTCGATGATGGCGCGGGCGGTCTCGGTGTCGAGCGCGCGGTTGAAGGCGATGATGCCGCCGAAGGCGCTGGTCGGGTCGGTGGCGAAGGCCTTGTCGTAGGCCTCGAGCTGGCTGGCGCCGACGGCCACGCCGCAGGGGTTGGCGTGCTTGACGATCACGCAGGCGGTGTCGGTGAAGCTCTTCACGCACTCCAGCGCGGAGTCGGTATCGGCCACGTTGTTGAACGACAGCGGCTTGCCCTGCAGGGTCTCGGCGGTGGAGACGCTCGGTTCCTGGCAGTTCGGCTCGACGTAGAAGGCCGCGGACTGGTGCGGGTTCTCGCCGTAGCGCATGGACTGCTTCTTGTGGAACTGCAGGTTGTAGGTGCGCGGGAAACCGTCCTCGCCGCCCTCGACGCGCTGGCCGAGGTAGTCGGCGATGGCGGCGTCGTAGCCGGCGGTGTGTTCGAAGGCCTTGACCGCCAGGTCGAAGCGGGTGGCCTGCTGCATGCCGCCCCGGGCGACTTCCTCGAGCACGCGGCCGTAGTCACCGGCGTCGACCACGATGGTGGTGTAGGCGTGATTCTTGGCGCAGGAGCGGACCATGGTCGGGCCGCCGATGTCGATGTTCTCGATGGCGTCCTCGAGGGTGCAGTCCGGGCGCGCCACGGTGGCCGAGAACGGATACAGGTTGACCACCACCATGTCGATCGGCGCGATGTCGTGCTCGGCCATCACCGCGTCGTCCTGGCCGCGACGACCGAGGATGCCGCCGTGGATCTTCGGATGCAGGGTCTTGACGCGGCCGTCCATGATCTCGGGGAAGCCGGTGTGCTCGGAGACCTCGGTGACCGGAATGCCGTTCTCCTGCAGCAGGCGGAAGGTGCCGCCGGTGGAGAGCAGCTCGACGCCCTGGTCGCTGAGGCCGCGGGCGAAGTCGACGATGCCGGTCTTGTCGGACACGCTGATCAGGGCGCGACGGACCGGAGTGGAAGAGGCTTGGGACATGAAGGTCACTCTGTTGGGCGTTGAGGGAACAAAACGCAAGCGAGGGCGCTCGATGGCGCCCTCGCGGGGAGTCAGATCAGCCCGTAGTGCTTGAGCTTCTTGCGCAGGGTGCCGCGGTTGAGGCCGAGCATCTCGGCGGCGCGGGTCTGGTTGCCCTGGGCGTTCTCGAGCACCGAGGCCAGCAGCGGCGCCTCGACCTCGGCCATCACCATGGCGTGAAGGTCGGTGACGTCGCCGCCGTCGAGGTGGTCGAAGTAGCGTCGCATGGCGGCGTCGACGGCCTCGCGCAGGGGCATGTCGCCGTGGGGGCTCAGCGCGCTGCCGTCGGCCTCGTCGAGGCGACGGGAGGCTCGGGCGTCCAGCTCGGTCAGCGCGGAATTCTGGTCAAGGGCTTGGCTGCTGGTCATGCGGCACAGGTTCCATCCGGCGTCATGGCCCGGGCGACACGGTGCGGCGCCGTGGCGGGGTCATGACGAAAGAGTTCGTCGATGAAGCGGCACTGGGCAGCGGCGCTGTCCAGGCCATTGAAGGTGGCGCGCAGGGCGCGTCGTCCGTCGTCGTCGAGGCGCACATCGCCGGCCAGGTACCAGCCGAGATGCTTGCGGGCGATGCGCACGCCCATGTGCTCACCATAGAAGTCGTGCAGGGCCACCAGGTGGCCGTGGAGCACCGCCGCGCGCTCGGCGTCGTCGGGCGCCGCGAGGCGCTGGCCGTGCCGCAGGTAGTGGTCGATCTCGCGAAAGATCCAGGGGTTGCCCTGGGCACCCCGGCCGACCATCACCGCATCCGCTCCAGTATAGTCGAGGACGTGGCGGGCCTTCTCCGGCGAATCGACATCGCCGTTGGCGAAGATCGGCAGGCTCACCGCGGCCTTGATGGCGGCGATGGTGTCGTACTCGGCCTCGCCGCCGTAGCGCTGCTGGCGGTGACGGCCGTGCACGGCCAGCGCCTGGATGCCGGCGTCCTCGGCCAGCTTGGCCACCCGCACGCCGTTGTTGCTGTCGGCGCACCAGCCGGTGCGGATCTTCAGCGTCACCGGCACGTCCACCGCGGCGACCACCGATTCGAGGATCTCGGCCACCAGCGCCTCGTCGCGCAGCAGCGCGGAGCCGGCGGCCTTGTTGCAGACCTTCTTCGCCGGGCAGCCCATGTTGATGTCGATGATCTCGGCGCCCATCTCGGCGTTGAGCCGCGCCGCCTCGGCGAGCATCTCGGCGTCGCCGCCGGCGATCTGCACGGCGCGGGGGCCGGGTTCGCCGCGATGGTCCATGCGCAGGCGCGACTTGCGGGTGTGCCACAGGTTCGGGTCCGAGGTCACCATCTCGCCCACCACCAGGCCCGCGCCCAGCCGCCGGCAGAGTGCGCGGAAGGGACGGTCGGTGACGCCGGCCATGGGGGCCAGGATCACCCGGTTCGGCAACGCATGAGCGCCGATGCGAGGCAGGGGGCGTGAATCGGGCATGGTCGAGATCGATGGTTCGAAGGGGGGACATATCATACGCCCCCCGATGGCCTGGGTGAAGGAGCAACGTGCGGCAGGGCGTCGCCCTGCACACGGTGGTCGGCGCCGGACGCGGCGGCGACGGTGCGGTCAGCCCTCGGCGGCGCGCCGTCCGGTGAGGCGCACCCAGCCCTCACGCACCTCGGGCTCGTCCATGATCAGGCCGCGCGCCTCGTAGGCCTCGCGCACCTCGTCGGCCTGGGTCTCGAGAATGCCGGACAGCGCCAGGCGGCCGCCCGGCGCCACGCGCCCGGCGATCTCGCCGGACAGCTCGACCAGCGGGCCGGCCAGGATGTTGGCGATCACCACCGGGAAGCGCGCCGTGGCGTCGAGCTGCTCCGGATAGTGGAGCGAGAAGTCGTCTTCCTCGACGCCGTTGCGCTCGGCGTTGTCGCGGCTGGCGGCGAGCGCCTGGGGGTCGATGTCGGTGCCCCGGGCCGAGCTCGCGCCGAGCTTGAGCGCGGCGATGGCCAGGATGCCGGAGCCGCAGCCCACGTCCAGCACCTCGCGGCCGCCGAGCTCGCCGGCCACGGCCAGGTCGTCGAGCCAGGAAAGGCACAGCGCCGTGGTGGGGTGGGTGCCGGTGCCGAAGGCCAGGCCGGGATCGAGATGCAGGTTGACCGCCTGAGGGTCCGGCGCCTCGTGCCAGCTCGGCACGATCCACAGCTTCTGGCCCATCTGCAGGGGCGCGAAGTCGTCCATCCAGGCGCGCTCCCAGTCGCGATCGTCGAGCAGTTCATGCTCGATCTCGGGACAGGGCTCGCCGGGCATGGCCTCGGACCAGGCGCCGGCCAGGCGCTCGAGCATCGCGGGCAGGCCCTCGAGGTCGTCGTAGAGGCCGGTCAGCACCGTTTCGTCCCACAGCGGCGTGGTGCCGCGCTCGGGTTCGAACAGCGGGTCGTCCTGGGCGTCCTGGAGGGTGATGGCGGTGGCGCCTTCGTCCAGCAGCAGTTCCTCGAGCAGGTCGGCCTGCTCGGGGGCGATGCGGGCCTTGAGTTGCAGCCAGGGCATGGGAACTCCCGGGAATCGCGTGGTGAAACGACGGCGGGGCGGCCAAGCCGCCCCGCTGCCGGAGGAGTGCCGACCGGGCTCAGAGGCCCAGCTTCTTCTCCAGGTAGTGGATGTTGACGCCGCCCTGCTGGAAATAGCCGTCGCGGACCAGATCCTTGTGCAGGTCGGTATTGGTCTTGATGCCTTCGACCAGCAGCTCGTCCAGGGCGTTGCGCATGCGGGTCAGCGCCGTCTCGCGGTCGACGCCCCAGGTGATCAGCTTGCCGATCAGGGAGTCGTAATGCGGCGGCACCGAGTAGCCGGTGTAGACGTGGGAGTCCATGCGCACCCCGATGCCACCCGGCGGGTGGTAGAGGGTGACCTTGCCCGGGGAGGGCATGAAGGTCCTGGCATCCTCGGCGTTGATGCGGCACTCGAAGGCGTGGCCGCTGAGCTCGATCTCGTCCTGGCTCACGGACAGCGGCAGGCCGGAGGCGATGCGCAGCTGTTCGCGGACGATGTCGACGCCGGTGACCATCTCGGTGACCGGGTGCTCGACCTGCACGCGGGTGTTCATCTCGATGAAGAAGAACTGGCCATTCTCGTACAGGAACTCGAAGGTGCCGGCGCCGCGGTAGCCGATCTCGATGCAGGCATCGGTGCAGGCCTTGAGCACCTGGGCGCGGGCGTCCGGGTCGAGGCCCGGGGCCGGGGCTTCCTCGAGCACCTTCTGGTGACGGCGCTGCAGCGAGCAGTCGCGGTCATAGAGGTGGACGGCATTGCCCTGGCCGTCGGCCAGTACCTGAACCTCGACGTGGCGCGGGTTCTCGAGGAACTTCTCCATGTAGACGGTGCCGTCGCCGAAGGCCGAGTGGGCCTCGGTGCGGGTCACGGTCACCGCGGAGAGCAGGTGGCCCTCGGTGTGCACCACGCGCATGCCGCGTCCGCCGCCGCCGGCGGCCGCCTTGATGATCACCGGATAGCCGATGCGGCGAGCGGTGGCGAGGATCTCGCCTTCGTCGTCGCCCAGCGGGCCGTTGGAGCCCGGTACGGTGGGCACGCCGGCCTTCTTCATGGCCTCGATGGCGCTGACCTTGTCGCCCATCAGGCGAATGGTCTCGGCGCGGGGGCCGATGAAGGTGAAGCCGGAGCGTTCCACCTGCTCGGCGAAGTCGGCGTTCTCGGAGAGGAAGCCGTAGCCGGGGTGGATGGCGCTCGAGTCGGTGACCTCGGCGGCGCTGATCAGCGCCGGGATGTTGAGGTAGGACTGCGCGGAGGAGGCCGGGCCGATGCACACGGCCTCGTCGGCCAGGCGCACGTGCATCAGGTCGCGGTCGGCCTTGGAGTGGACCGCGACCGTGCGAATGCCGAGCTCCTTGCAGGCACGCAGGATACGCAGAGCGATCTCGCCGCGATTGGCGATGAGAACCTTGTCCAGCATGATGGGGTCCGCCAATGTGGGTGAAGGGATCAGGAGATGACGACCATCGGCTGCTCGAATTCGACCGGCTCGCCGTCGTCGACCAGGAAGGCCTCGATGACGCCGTCACGATCGGCCTCGATCTGGTTCATCATCTTCATCGCCTCGACGATGCAGATGGTTTCCCCCTTCTTGACGCTCTGGCCGACTTCGGCGAACGGCTTGGCGCCCGGGGCCGGGGCGCGGTAGAAGGTGCCGACCATCGGCGACAGGACTTCCTGGCCCTGGTAGGACGGGCCCTGTTCGGCGGGCTCGGCGGCAGCGGCCGGCGCCTGCGGTGCCGGGGCGGCGGGCTGAGCCGGAGCGCCAGCCGGCCAGGCGGGAGCGGCCGGCTGCGGGTAGGCGGTGCCGTTCGGGTGACGGCTGATGCGCACAGACTCTTCGCCTTCCTGGATCTCGATCTCGCTGATGTTCGACTCTTCCAGCAGCTCGATCAGCTTCTTGACCTTGCGAATATCCATATGACGTCGTCTCAATGGTGAGTTCGGGATAACGGCCGTCGCAGTCAACCTTGGCTAACTTGCTATAGATCGCGACAAGATCTCGTCTCTTGTCGTCTCTATTGGCCTCGAAAAGCGGTGTGGGCGGAGTTTGCCGAAATTCCCGGGCGATGTCCAGCGGCCCGAACGGCGTTCGCCAATGAACCCTAGCCCGCGGCGGCGGCGCCGTCGAGCGAGGCGCTCACGCCCTCCAGATGGCGGGCCAGCTGGTCGGCGTCGACCTCGCCCTGGATGCGGGCCTGGCGCAGTTCGCGACCGCCGTCGAAGAACAGCAGGCTCGGCGGTCCGAACAGGGCGTAGTGCTCCAGCAGCGCCCGGCTGGCGGCGTCGGTCTCGGTGACGTCGACCTCGATGCGCTCGAAGCCGGACAGCGCCGCGACCACGGCCGGGTCGGGATAGACCTCGCGCTCCATGACCTTGCAGGAGATGCACCACTCGGCGGTGACGTCGACGAACACCGGTCGCTCGGCCGCGGCCAGGGCCGCGTCCAGCTCGTCGAGCCGGGTGACCACCGTCACCGGCTCGGGGGCGCCGGGGCCGGATTCGGCCAGCGCCGGGGCGCCGTGACGGGCCAGCGGGCGCAGCGGATCCTCGGCGCCGCGGGAGGCGCCGATCACCAGGGTCACGCCCCACACCAGCAGCAGGATGCCCAGCGCCTGGCGGGCGCGCGCCCAGCCCTGGGGCGCGTTCAGGCTCAGGGCGCCGAGGGTCAGCGCCGTGCCGATGGCCAGGGCGGCCCACAGCAGCAGGGCCACCGGGCCAGGCACCAGGCGCTCGATCAGCCACACGGCGACCCCCAGCAGCAGGATGCCGAAGGCGGCCTTGATGCCGTTCATCCAGGCGCCGGTGCGCGGCAGCAGGGTCGGGCCGAAGGTGCCGACCAGCAGCAGCGGCACGCCCATGCCGAGCGCCAGGGCCAGCAGGGCGATGCCGCCCATCGCCGCATCGCCGGTGGAAGAGATGAACACCAGGGCGCCGGCCAGCGGCGCCGACACGCAGGGCGAGACCACCAGCACCGAGAGCGCACCGGCCAGTGCCAGGCCGGCCGGGCCGCTCTTCTGGGCGCGGGTCTGCCAGGCCTCGATGCGCCCCGACAGCCGCGACGACAGGCGCAGGTCGAAGGCGCCGAACATGGCCAGGGCGAACAGCGTGAACAGCCCGGCGAACCCGATCAGCACCGGGGCCGACTGCAGCCGCGCCTGGAGATTCAGCCCGGCGCCGAAGCTGCCCATCAGCACGCCCACCACCGCATAGGTCAGCGCCATGCCGGCCACGTAGGACAGCGACAGGGCGAAGGCACGCGGGCGGCGGGGCTGCTGGCCGACGATGATCGAGGACAGGATAGGGATCATCGGCAGCACGCAGGGGGTGAAGGTCAGCCCCAGACCGGCGAGGAAGAACAGGCCCAGCACCAGCGGCAGGCTGGCCTCCTCAAGCAGGGCGCTGAAGCGGCCGTCCTCGCTGACCGGGGCCGCGGGCGCGCCGGAAGCGGGCCGGGCGGTGCTGTCGGGCCGGGTGTCGATGTCGGTCGCGACCGGCCGGTCGGGGGGCGCATCGGCGAAGGCGGCCGGTGCCTGGCCCTCGGGCGCCTGCAGCGACACCGTCTCCGGCGGATAGCAGAGGCCGGCGTCGGCACAGCCCTGGAAGCCGAAGGTCACATCGAACGGCCCCTCGGGAATTCCCTCGCCCCGGTGCTCGATCGGCACCGTGAACACGACGCGGTCGTAGAAGACCCGCACGTCGCCGAGGAACTCGTCGGTCTTGGCCTGGCCGGCCGGCAGCCGAGGCTCGCCGAGGGTCACGCCGGGAGTGTCGCTCTCGACGCTGAAGCGGTGGCGATAGAGATAGTAGCCGTCGGCGTTCTCGACGCCGATCGAAAGCGTCTCGCCGTCGTGCCAGGCGCTGGGCTGGAAGGCTTCCTCGACGGGCAGGAAGTCGCCGTCGTCGCCGTTGTCGAACCACTGCGCCTGGGCGAGCAGCGGGATCCACAGCAGGACGAGCAGGCATGGCAGGCGGCGAAGGTGAAGCACGGGGCGTTCCTTGATCTTGAGGCGGGTGTCGTGGCGTCAATGCCGAGGCCGTGAATCGGCGGCGAGCGTGTGACCCTTGGCGGGGCATGGGGTTCCGCGGCGTTGACCGCTATGATCTGATGCAGGGGCGTGCAGTGCCGAGCCGGCATCCGGCGCGCTCAGGATAACGTAGCGGCGGGGCGTGGGGGTATGCGCCGCGTCGTCGCAGCTCGGGCGGATTCCGGGCCCACATCGTCAGGGAAATTCTATCATGGCATTGAAGCGACAGGCGGCCGACCGGCGCCGCCGCAGGAAGGAGGCGCTGGAGCGTCCGCAATATGGCTGGATCTGGAAGCCGCTGCTGGCGGCGCTGATCATCGCGCTGGTGGTGGCGCTTGGCCTCGGGGTCTGGTGGAGCCGCACGCCGGCCCTCGAGGCGACCCAGGCCGAGGTGCCGGCCGACGATGCCGCGGCGATCGCCGGCCCCGCCTCCGGCACGGCCACCGTGGACGGCCTGTCGTCGCTGGTGACCACGCTGCTGGACAAGCCGGGCGGCTACCTGCGCAACGACCTGGCGCCGCCGGGGCTGTGGCTGGACAACATGCCGGCCTGGGAGCTCGGCGTGCTCGACCAGGCGCGCTGGATGAGCCAGTCGCTGCCGACCATCGCCGGCGGCGACGCCTCGGCGCTGGATGCCGCCCGCACCGCGCTGGAGGGCGACGCCGACGACTGGTTCTATCCCTCCACCGAGCATCGCCTCGAGCAGGCCCGCGCCGCGCTCGACGGCTATCGTCAGGCGGTGGCCGGCGGCCAGGCCGGCTTCGCCGCCGACGCCCAGGGCCTCGCCGCCTGGCTGAATGGTGTGGCCCGAGGTCTCGACGACATGGGGCGGCGCCTCTCCGCGAGTGTCGGCAGCCCCGAGGCGCTGGCCGGGCTGGATCTCGACACCGAGGGGCTGCCCACGGAGACGCCCTGGTACCGGCTCGATAACGTCTTCTTCGAGGCCCGCGGCCAGGCCTGGGCCCTGCATCGCCTGCTCGAGGCGGTGCGCCGCGACCAGGCCGAGCGGATCGAGGCGGCCGGGCTGGCGATGCGCTGGGAGGCCCTGCTGGCCGAACTCGAGCTCAGCCAGCGCCGACTGTGGAGCCCGGTGATCCTCAATGGCTCCGGCTTCGGCCTGTTCGCCAATCACTCGCTGGTGATGGCGCACCACGTGCTGCGGGCCCGCGACCTGAGCCGCGAGCTCTCCGAGGACGTGGCGACGCAGGTTGGCGCGCCCGACGCGCCGCCGGCAGCGCCTGACGCCGCGCCCTCATCCGGTGAAGGCGAGGCCGCGGCGTCGCCGGAAGCGGCGGGCGGCGATGATGCCGTGAACGAGCCGGTCGATCGGGCCGGCGACGCGGCGTCTGCGGCAGAAGGCACTGGTGAAGGCGCCGAAGCAAGCGCGGCGGAAGCCGGAGAGCCGGAGGCTCAGGCAGCGGAAGACGCGAGCGTCGTAGAAGGTACAAAAGTAAGCAGCGAAGAGAGCGCCGAAGCAAGCAGCGGGGAAAACGGTGAAGAGGCGTCTGAGGCGCCCGATGACGACGCCGAGGCGCTGGCCGTGCCGGAAGACGGCGAGGCATCCTGAGTCGGGCGGGGCGTCGCTCGATCGGCGCCATGCCGTCATGTCAGTCGTCATGTAAAAAGGGCCGCCCACCGGGCGGCCCTTTTTGGGCGCATGTCTCGCAGGACGCGTGTGTTCCGCGAGACGGGATCGCGGTCGCGATCAGGCCTTGCTGTAGGCGGCGACGGACTTCTCGATGGCCTTGCGCGCGGCCTCGACGCCTTCCCAGGACTCCACCTTGACCCACTTGCCCTTCTCGAGGTCCTTGTAGTTCTCGAAGAAGTGGGCGATCTGCTGGCGCAGCAGTTCCGGCAGGTCGGTCACTTCCTGGACGTCGTCATACAGGCTGGACAGCTTCTCGTGCGGCACGCAGACCAGCTTGGCGTCTTCGCCGGCTTCGTCGGTCATGTTCAGGATGCCGACCGGACGCGCGCGGATGACGCTGCCGGGCTGGACCGGATACGGGGTCACGACCAGGGCGTCCAGCGGGTCGCCGTCGTCGGCCAGGGTGTGCGGGATGAAGCCGTAGTTGGCCGGGTAGAACATCGGGGTGGCCATGAAGCGGTCGACCAGCAGGGCGCCCATGTCCTTGTCGATCTCGTACTTGACCGGGGCGTGGTTGGCCGGGATCTCGATGGCGACGTAGAGGTCGTTCGGCAGGTCCTTGCCGGCGGGAATGTTGTCGAAGTTCATGAGCGCGTCCTTCTCTGGCTTGTGGCCCTGGGCGTATCACCCTGGCGGGTGGCCGTCGGTTGAAAATCCGCCGAATTATACGAGGCCGCCCCGTCGATTACCAACCCGACCTAGGTCGTTCGGGTGCCGCGAGGACGCCGACCATGGGGGGAGAGCCAGGCACGGGGGTGGGCGTGTATCATGGCGGCGATGGAAAGGGGCCTTTCGGTCTCGAAGTCGCTGACACACAAGGAGATCGTCGTGGCATCCGCGCAACTGTCATTGAGTTTCGGCCAGGCCTTCGTGGTGCCGGACCGAGGGCGTCATCGCAGCTCGATGTCGGTCTGCGTGCCCGACGAGACGGCGCTGCTGACGGGCAAGGGCGCGACGGCGCTGATCACCGACTCGACCTCGCGCAATCCGCTGGCCAAGCAGGCCGGCGATCTCAGCGTGCAGGGCTTTCTGGCCGACTTCTATTCGACGCCCGAGCACTGGGGCGCCAAGCTCTCGGCGCACCGGGTGCTGCATGCCCTGAACAGCTGGTGCTATGGCCAGAGCCGCCAGGTGCGTGACGGCGGCTACGTCAGCTCGATGTCGGCGATGGTCTACCAGGGCCAGGCGGCGCATCTCTTCCACATGGGCGACACGCTGGTCTTTCGCCTGCGCGGGGCCGAGTTCGAACAGCTCAGCCGCGACCATGTCACCGACCTCGGCGGCTACCGCTATCCCTCACGGGCGCTGGGCATGGATGCCAGCCTCGACATCGACTACGTGGAGCTGCCGCTCAAGCAGGGCGACATCTTCCTGTTCACCACCCAGGCGGTGCAGGGCACCCTGATGCCCTCGGACTACGTGCAGCTGATTCGCCAGGACGCCAGCGACCTGCACGCGGCCTGCGAACGCCTGGCCCAGACCGCCAGCGAGCGCGCCAGCGCCCGCGGCTACGGCGGCGATCCGTTCTGCTTCCAGCTGGTGCGCATCGATGCGCTGCCCGAGGAGCAGCGCGACCAGCCGGACCGCTCCTACGGCGAACTGCCGATTCCGCCGGAGCTGGCGGTAGGGGAACGGCTGGACGGGCTCGAGGTGCAGGAGGTGCTGTCGCGCACCGCCCAGTCGCGGGTCTACCGGGTGCGCGATACCCACACCGAGCGCGAGATGGTGATGAAGGCGCCGAGCCCGGAGCTCTCCAGTCGCAACGCCTACCTGGAGCACTTCCTGCTGCAGCAGTGGATCGTCGAGCGGGTGCGCTCGCCGTTCGTGGTGCGGGTCATGACTCCCTCGCGGCCGCGGCGCTTCCTCTATTACCTGATGGCCTACGTGGAAGGCATGACGCTGGAGGAGTGGGCGCGGCGTCATCCCCGGGCGGGCCTGGGGCAGCGGCTCGACATCGCCACCCAGCTGGGCAAGGCGGTGCAGGCGCTGCATCGCCGCGACCTGATACACCAGCAGATCCACCCCGAGAACGTGCTGGTCGACCGCCATGGCCAGGTGGTGCTGACCGACTTCAGCGCCTGCCACCTGCGCGACGTCGACGGCCATCGTCGCTCCCGCGGGCTGTTGCGCCAGGTGGGGCTCACCGAGCACAGCGCGCCGGAGTACGCCATGGACGACGAGGTCGGCCGTCGCAGCGACCAGTACTCGCTGGCGTCCACCGTCTACTGGCTGTTGACCGGCGCCTTGCCCTTTGAGGTGCCGGTGAAGGATCTGCTGCGCCACACCGACCTGGAGCGCATGCACTATCGCAGCGCCCGGGCGCTCAACCCGGAGGTGCCGGAGGCCCTCGACGAGGCGCTGAAGCGCGCCCTGACGCCCCAGCGGGCGCTGCGCTTCCGGCGCCTGTCGGAGTTCCTGCATGCGCTGAAGACGCCGACGCCGCCGGTGCCGAGCGAGGCGCCGCCGAAGCGGGGCGGGGCGGCGGGCTTCTGGCAGGCCGTCGCCGCCGCGCTGCTGGTGCTGCTGGTGCTGAGCTGGTTCCTCCGATAGGCATCGACGCGGGGTGGCCCCTGTGGTGCCGAGCTACAAGAAAACCCCGAAGGTTTTGCCTTCGGGGTTTTCTGTTTCTCGCGGCGATTTCAGGCTCTGGGCCTGCCGCTTAGATGCTGAATTCCGGCAGCTTGCGCTCGACGCGCCGCTTGGCCAGGCGCGCGACCTTGGGCAGGCCGTTCTCGAACGGGGGGAAGTCCTCGCCCTGGATCAGCGGCGACAGATAGCGGCGGCATTCCTCGGTGATGCCGAAGCCGTTCTCGCTGATGAACTCGCGGGGCATGAACTTCTCGCGGTTGGCCACCTCGGCCAGCGGCGCGGCCTCGACGGTCCAGGCGTAGGGGGCGTCGCCGGTGCGCTTGATGGCCGGCATCTTGGCGTTGTCGCCGGCGATGGCCAGCTCGACGGCCTTCTCGCCCACCGCGTAGGCCTGTTCCACGTCGGTCTTGGAGGCCAGGTGGCGGGCGGAGCGCTGGAGGTAGTCGGCCACGGCCCAGTGGTACTTGTAGCCCAGGTCCTGCTTGACCATGCCGGCCAGGGTCGGCGCCACGCCGCCCAGCTGGCGGTGGCCGAAGGCGTCGGTGTTGCCGGAGTCGGCCAGGAAGGTGCCGTCCTCGTAGCGGGCGCCCTCGGAGACCACGATCACGCAGTAGCCGTAGTCCTTGACCGACTGCTCGACCCGGGCCATCACCGCGGCGCGGTCGAAGGCGACCTCGGGGAAGATCACCAGGTGTGGCGCGTCGCCTTCCTTCTCGCCGGCCAGGGCGCCGGCGGCGGCGATCCAGCCGGCGTGGCGGCCCATCACCTCGAGCACGAACACCTTGGTGGAGGTGGCGCACATGGAGGCGATGTCCAGCGAGGTCTCCAGGGTGGAGGTGGCGATGTACTTGGCCACGCTGCCGAAGCCGGGGGAGTTGTCGGTGATCGGCAGGTCGTTGTCCACGGTCTTCGGCACGTGGATGGCGGTCAGCGGATAGCCCATCTTCTCGGACAGCTGGGAGACCTTGAGGCAGGTGTCGGCGCTGTCGCCGCCGCCGTTGTAGAAGAAGTAGCGGATATCGTGTGCCTTGAAGACCTCGATCAGCCGCTCGTACTGGGCGCGGTGGGTCTCGATGTCCTTGAGCTTGTAGCGACAGGAGCCGAAGGCGCCGGCCGGGGTGTGGCGCAGGGCGGCGATCGCCTCGTCGCTCTCCTCGCTGACGTCGATCAGGTCTTCGGTGAGGGCGCCGATGATGCCGTTGTGGCCGGCATAGACCTTGCCGATCTGGTCGGAGTGGCGGCGGCAGGCCTCGATGACGCCGCAGGCACTGGCGTTGATCACGGCGGTGACGCCGCCGGACTGGGCGTAGAAGGCGTTGTGCTGGGCCATGGAGCTATCCTGTTGCTGGTCGCGTCAAGGGAAGGGCGGCCGTGGCTCGGCGAGCGCTTCCCGGCTTCGTCCCGAAAAGCCGCGATTCTAGCCCATCGCTCCGGGTGCTGCATCCTGTCGGCGACGCGCGACGCCTGACACGCGCCGGCGTGTGCTGGAGCGGTCGCAGGCGCCATGCTAGGCTGCCGCTTTTCGCCGGCCCGCCGGCAGACAGGCTTTCGGCAGCGGAGTTTGCATGCACCTTCATATCCTCGGTATCTGCGGCACCTTCATGGGCAGCCTGGCGCTGCTGGCCCGGGAGGCCGGTTATCGGGTCAGCGGATCGGACGCCGGTGTCTACCCCCCGATGAGCACCCAGCTCGAGCAGGCGGGCATCGCCCTGAGCGAGGGCTTCTCGGCGCAGAACCTCGAGCCGGCGCCGGACCTGGTGGTGATCGGCAACGCCCTCTCGCGGGGCAATCCCGAGGTGGAGGCGGTGCTCGACCGCGGTTTGCCCTATGTCTCCGGCCCCCAGTGGCTGGCCGAGCACGTGCTGCCCGGTCGGCGGGTGATCGCCGTGGCCGGCACCCACGGCAAGACCACCACCGCCAGCCTGACCGCCTGGCTGCTGGAGGCCGCGGGGCTGGCGCCGGGGTTCCTGATCGGCGGTGTGCCGCGCAACTTCGGCGTCTCGGCGCGGCTGGGCGATGCCGAGGCGCCCTTCGTGGTCGAGGCCGACGAGTACGACACCGCCTTCTTCGACAAGCGCTCCAAGTTCGTGCACTACCGCCCCGAGATCGCGGTGCTGGGCAACCTGGAGTTCGACCACGCCGACATCTTTCCCGACCTGGCCGCCATCGAGCGCCAGTTTCACCACCTGGTGCGCACCGTGCCGGGCAAGGGGCGGCTGCTGGTGGCCGACGGCGAGCCGGCGCTTCAGCGCGTGCTCGAGCAGGGCCGCTGGACGCCGGTGGAGCGCTTCGGCAGCGCGGCGGACAGCGCCTGGCGCCTGGCCCTCGAGCGCGACGACGCCAGCCGTTTCCGGGTCGTGCATCGCCGCGATGACGGCGGCGAGGAAGCCGCGGTGGTCGACTGGTCGCTGACCGGCGCCTACAACGCCCGCAACGCCGTGGCCGCGCTGGCCGCGGCCCACGCCTGCGGCGTGTCGCTCGCCGACGGCGCCGAGGCGCTCGCCCGCTTCGCCACCCCGCGGCGGCGCCAGGAGGTGCGCGGCGAGGTGGCCGGCATCCAGGTGATCGACGACTTCGCCCACCATCCCACCGCCATCGCCGCGACCCTCGGCGGGCTGCGCGCGTCCGCCCGGGAAGGGCGGCTGCTGGCGGTGATCGAGCCGCGCTCGAACACCATGCGCCTCGGCACCCTGCGCGAGCGCCTGGCCGGCAGCGTGGCCGATGCCGATGCCGCCTACTGGTACCAGCCGGCGGGACTCGACTGGACCCTGGCGCCGGTGGTCGAGGCCAGCGGCCGGCCCGGCGGCGTGCATGACGACCTGGACGGCCTGGTGGCGGCGCTGGTGGCCGAGGCGCGGCCGGGCGACCGGCTGGTGGTGATGTCCAACGGCGGCTTCGGCGGCATCCACGAGAAGCTGCTGGCGGCGCTGGAGGTGGCCCATGGCGGTTGAGCACGGCAGCGAGCGCTTCGGCGCCCCGGTCACCGTGGCGCTGACCGGGGCCTCCGGCGCCCAGTACGGGCTGCGCCTGATCGAGGCGCTGGTGGCGGCCGAGCGCGAGGTCTGGGTGATGATCTCCAAGGCCGCGCACCTGGTGATCGCCACCGAGACCGACGGCGACCTGCCGGCGCGCCCCGAACGGCTGGCCGAGGCGCTCACCGAGCGCGCCGGCGCCGCACCGGGCCAGATCCGCTGCTTCGGCCGCGAGGACTGGATGGCGCCGGTGGCCTCCGGCTCCGGCGCCAGCTCGGCGATGGTGATCTGCCCCTGCTCCACGGGCACGCTCTCGGCGGTGGCCTGCGGCGCCAGCAACAACCTGATCGAGCGCGCCGCCGACGTGGCCCTGAAGGAGCGCCGTCAGCTGATCCTGGTCCCGCGCGAGACGCCGCTGTCGGCGATCCACCTCGAGCACATGCTGAACCTCACCCGCCTGGGCGCGGTGGTGATGCCGGCGGCGCCGGGCTTTTACCATCGGCCGGCCTCGGTCGAGGACCTGATCGACTTCATCGTCGCGCGCATTCTCAACCAGCTCGGCATCGAGCATCGCCTGATGCCCCGCTGGGGCGAATAGGGCGGCCCGGGCCACGGAGCGCCCGTTCACGCCGCCGTCATGCCGACCCGCCACGCTGAGCGGGTCGCGACCACAAGGATGTGCTTCCCGTGATCACGCTGTCTGTGCTGTCGGTGTTCGTGCCGACCTTCCTGCTGGTGTCGCTGACGCCGGGCATGTGCATGACCCTGGCCATGGTGCTGGGCATGACCCAGGGCGTGCGACGCACCCTGTGGATGATGATCGGCGAGCTCGTCGGCGTGGGGCTGGTGGCCGTGGCGGCCGGCGCCGGCGTGGCCACGCTGATGCTGCGCCAGCCGACGCTGTTCGCGGTGTTCAAGTGGGTGGGTGGCGCCTACCTGGCCTATCTCGGCGTGATGATGTGGCGCTCCCGCGGTCGCATGGCGATTCCCGACGATCTCGAGAGCCAGGGGCGGGCCGGGCGTCGGGAGCATGCAGGGCTTCGTCACCGCGGTGGCCAATCCCAAGGGCTGGGCCTTCTTCGTCGCCCTGCTGCCGCCGTTTCTCGACGCCTCGCGGCCGCTCGCCGCCCAGCTGGTGGCGCTGGTGGCGATCATCCTGACCATCGAGTTCGGCGCGCTGCTGGCCTATGCCACCGGCGGCCAGACCCTGCGCCATCTGCTGGGCCAGGCCGACAAGGTGCGCCTGCTCAACCGCCTGGCCGGCACGCTGATGATCGGCGTCGGGGCCTGGCTGATCCTGGGCTAGCGCCGAGCGCCGAGCGACAAGAAGACCCGAAGGCCATGGCCTTCGGGTCTTCTTTTGCTTCGGGGGGGGCACGCTGCCGCTTGCCCCTACGCCGGCCCCAGCCAGGCGACGCGCGCGGCGGCCAGCGCCAGCGATGCCGTGCCCAGCGCCAGCCAGGGGCAGGGGCGCAGGGTGCGGTGGGGGCGGCGTTGCCAGGCCAGTTGCACCAGCGTGCAGACCACCAGCCCCAGCAGGGTGCCGCCGATCAGATCGCTCAGCCAGTGGACGCCCAGCACCAGGCGCGACAGCGCCATAGGCACGATGATGGCGATGGCGCCCCAGTAGGCCCAGAAGCGTCGCGCCAGCGGCAGCTCGCGGGCGATGAAGGCCGCGGCCAGGCCGTAGAGCACCACCGCGGTGGAGGTATGGGCGCTGGGATAGGAGAACGAATCCGCCAGGTGCAGCGGCGTGTCCGGCCGCACGCGGCCGATCAGCGCCTTGCTCAGCGTGTTCAGGGCGGCGATGCCGACCAGCCCGCCGACCAGGTGGGCGAAGGCGTCGAGTCGTCCTCGCAGCAGCCACCACAGCCCCCAGGGCAGCACCAGGGCGATCACGCCGTAGAGATCGCCGAGCCGTGCCAGGGTGTCGGCGAAGGTCGCCAGCCAGGGGGTCGCCAGTTCGTCCATCAGGCCGTCGAGCCGCTGATCCATGGGCAGCGGGCCGCCGTGATGCAGCACCACCAGGGTCCAGGCCGAGAGCGCGGTGAGCGAGGTCAGCAGCAGCAGCCAGGTGCCCAGCGGCGCCTCGCGGCCCCGGGCCCGGCCCAGCGCCCGCCACAGCCGGCGGCCGCGGGGGTGGCGGCGCAGCAGGTCGATCATGGCCCGGTAGATCAGGCCGTCGTGATGGGTCTGGTGGCGCAGCCAGGAAAAGATCAGCGCCAGCGCCACCACCACGGCGCCGAGACCCACCAGCCAGGGTTCCAGGGCCTCGGGCACGCCGGGCAGGCGCTGCCAGGTGCGCCCCAGCAGGTAGCCGGGCAGCACGTAGGCCGGTGCCCACAGCGCCGCCGAGGCCAGGTTAGCCAGGGTGAAACGCCGCGGCGGCATGTGCATCATGCCGGCGATCATCGGTATCACCGGACGCACCGGTCCGACGAAGCGGCCGAAGAAGACCGACAGCGCGCCGTGGCGGTGGAAGAAGCGCGCGCCCTGGGCGATCCATTCGGGGTAGCGGGACAGCGGCCACATGCCGGTGACGCGTTCGCGCTGGGTATGGCCGAGCCAGAAGCTCAGGCCGTCGCCGATCACGGCGCCGATGAAGGCGGCGGCGATCATCGCGGCCACGGCCAGCTCCTGGTGGCCGGCCATGGAGGCGACGGCGGTGATCAGTACCACGCCGGGCACCAGCAGGCCGACCAGGGCCAGCGATTCCACCATGGCGATGAGAGCGGTCAACAGCAGCAGCATGGCCGGCGATGGCGTCAGCTGCTGCAGCAGGTCGACGAGATTCAAGGCTCCCTCCTCGATCGATGGGTGGGCGCTAGCCGGCGGCCAGGGCCTGGGTCATGGCCTGCAGGCGGGTCAGGAAGGCCGGGCTGGCCTCGCCGGCGCGAGGAGTCTCCAGGCGCAGGCGCACTTCCAGCGGCCCGGTGTCCACCAGCACGATCTGCTCCAGGGCCTGCTGCAAACGCTGGCGCACCAGCAGGGCGCCGCTCTCGGTGGTGTCGGGGAGGATCAGCCAGAAGGCGGTCTCGTCCTCGCGGCCGAGCGAGTCGAGGTCGCGGCAGTCGCGCAGCACGCCTTGGCAGAACGCCGTCAGCATGGCGCGCCGGGTGTCATCGCCAAACTGCTCGCGGGTCATGTCGAGCTGGGGCAGATGGATCAGCAGCACCGCCATGGGGCGCTCGAGCAGGCGGGCGCGCTCGAACTCGCCGATCAGCCGCTCATGCAGGTGCGTGCGGGTCAGGGCGCGGCATTCCTGCTCCAGCGGGTCGGTGGCCTGCAGCAGGCTGCGCTGGCGCAGGCGGTCCCACAGCGCCAGGGTGGCCACGGCGACCAGCGCCAGATAGGCCGCGGCGAGATCGGCGTCGGCCTGGCCGTCGCCGAGCAGGGCCAGCCAGATCGGCGTCAGCGCCAGGTTGAGGAAGATGGCGGGCCCCAGCGGCAGCAGCACCAGGGTCAGGATCGGCGGCAGGCCGATCCACAGCGCCGGATGCCCGCTCTGGCCGGGCAGCTCGACGGCGATCAGCAGGAAGCCGCAGATCAGCGCGAGATAGGCCGAGGCCCGCGAGGGCGTCTTGCCGGCGGCGGCCAGCAGTGCGGCCAGCGCCATCACCGGCGCCAGCAGGGCCGGCAGCAGGATGCGCACGTAGTGGCCCATCAGATAGAACCACAGCGCCTGGCCGAGCAGCAGCAGGGTAGCGGTGCCGAGCACCAGGAGGAACAGGCGAGGGCGGGGGGTATTCGGCTCAATCATGATGGGCGACCTCCCGCACCTCGATGCCACGGGTCTGGCGCTTCAGCGCACGACGCTCGCGGGTCAGCGAGCCGAGGCGGGGCAGGGTGACGACCCGGGCCCGTACCGAGTCGTCCAGCGGCGCCAGCAGGGCCTGGCGGCGTTCGGCGGCCTGGTCGGCGTCGCGATGGACCAGCAGCAGCCCGAGGGTGCGCCGGTCCAGGCGATAGCCGTTCTCGAACGGCCGCAGTTCCCGGCACAGCCGGTCGGCCAGCGACCACAGCTGCCGGCGGCCGGTATAGAGCAGCAGCAGTTCCACGTGGCTGTTCTCGAGGCGGGCACGCTGGCGCTCGCGCTGAATGTCGTGGCGCAGGCACTGGCTCGGCCACAGGGGCAGGTCCGGCGACAGTCGGGCGCGGTGGCGGATGCGGCGTCGCAGGGCCTGGAGCCCCAGCGAGCGCGCGAGCCCCAACAGCATCAGGCCGACCAGCAGCAGGCCGGCCAGCGCCCACTGCTCGAGGCCCAGCAGCGGCTGCAGGTGCCACCAGCTGGTGGCGGCGAGTGCGGCATTGAACAGCAGCATCCAGCGCGGCTGGGGCAGCATCAACAGGATGGCCCAGGCCCACAGCCAGGTCAGATGCCGCTCCGGCGTGACCCACAGCATGGCGGCCAGCAGCAGGCCCGGCATCAGCTGCCAGGGCACGGTCGCCGGGTGGCGATGGCGGTGGGCCATCTGCGTGGTCGTCACCGCCAGCCACAGCGCGGCGAGGCCCAGCAGCAGGGCGTCCGGCAGGGTCTCGGCGGTGGCGGCCAGGAAGCTAGTGAGGCCGGCGGCGATCAGCAGGTTGGCGCGCATCAGCCCGACTTTGTACTTGCTCTGCATGGTGACTTAGTATGGGCTCCTTCCCGATTCGACACGAGCCTGGGGCGTGGCCTGATGCCCCGCACCGATTTCCTGGAGACACTCTACGGCATGACAGCTCACGCCTCCCACTCCGATGACGTCATCGCCGACGTCGATGCCTACATGCAGCAGCTGGGGCAGCAGGCGCGTGACGCCGTCGCGCGTCTGCGCCGCGCCGACACCGCATCCAAGAACGCCGCCCTGAAGGCCATGGCCGAGCGGCTGGGCGAGTCCCGCGATACGGTGCTGGCGGCCAACGCCCGCGACCTGAAGCGCGGTCGCGAGAACGGCCTCGATGGCGCGCTGCTCGACCGCCTGGCGCTGAATGAGGCGCGCTTCGACGCCATGATCGAGGGCCTGCACCAGGTCGCGGCGCTGCCCGATCCGGTCGGCGAGATCGACGGCCTGAGCGCTCGCCCGAGCGGCATCCAGGTCGGCCACATGCGGGTGCCGCTGGGCGTGATCGGTATCATCTACGAATCGCGGCCCAACGTCACCATGGAAGCCGCGAGCCTGTGTCTCAAGTCGGGCAATGCGGCGATCCTGCGGGGCGGCTCCGAGGCGCGCGAGTCCAACGCCGCCATCGCGGCCTGCATTCGCGAGGGCCTCGAGCGTGCCGGGCTACCCGAGGCGGCGGTACAGGTGGTGGCGACCACCGATCGCGCCGCGGTCGGCCGGCTGATCGACATGCCGGAGTACGTCGACGTGATCATCCCGCGCGGCGGCAAGTCGCTGATCGAGCGCATCTCCCGCGACGCGCGGGTGCCGGTGATCAAACACCTGGACGGGGTCTGCCACGTCTATCTCGACGCCACCGCGGATCGCGACAAGGCGCTGGCCATCGCCCTCAATGCCAAGACCCAGCGCTACGGCACCTGCAACACCATGGAGACCCTGCTGGTCGATGCCCCGGTGGCCGAAGACCTGCTGCCCGCGCTGGCCGCGGCCTACGCCGAGCACGGCGTCGAGCTGCGCGGCTGCGAGCGCACCCGGGCGATCCTCGCCGACGTCGTTCCGGCCACCGAGGCCGACTGGGCCGCCGAGTACCTGGCGCCGGTGCTGGCGATCCGTGTGGTCGACGGCATCGACGACGCCATGGCCCACATCGAGCGCTACAGCTCGCGGCACACCGATGCCATCGTCACCGAGAACTACACCCTGGCGCGTCGCTTCCTGGCCGAGGTCGACTCCAGCTCGGTGATGGTCAACGCCTCCACCCGCTTCGCCGACGGCTTCGAGTACGGCCTGGGCGCGGAGATCGGCATCTCCACCGATCGCCTGCACGTGCGCGGTCCGGTGGGCCTCGAGGGCCTGACCACGCGCAAGTACGTGGTGCTCGGCGACGGCCAGATCCGACAGTGAGCGAGGGGCCGGTCAACGAGTGTGCCCCGCGCGTCGCCATGCTGGGCGGGACCTTCGATCCCGTCCATCTCGGCCATCTGCGCAGCGCCGTGGAGCTGCACGAGGCGCTGGGGCTCGATCGGGTGCACATGATTCCCGCGGCCCAGCCGCCGCTGCGCGGCCGGCCGCACATCACCCCCGAAGAGCGCCTGGCGCTGCTGCGCCTGGGCATCGGCGACACCCCGGGGCTGGTCGCCGACCCGCGCGAGCTCGAGCGCGAGGGGCCGTCCTACAGCGCCGATACCCTGGCCACGCTGCGTCGCGACTATGGCCCCGAGGCGCGGCTGGTCATGGCGCTGGGCCACGATGCCTTCCTGCGGCTGGCCGACTGGCATGCGCCCGAGCGTCTGTTCGCGCTGGCGCATCTGGTGGTGGTGGATCGCCCCGATCACGACGATGCGCTGCCCGAGGCGCTCGCCGCGCTGATCGACGGCCGCGAGGTCGATGATGCCGAGGCGCTGATGGCCTCGCCGTGCGGCGGCCTGCTGCGCCTGCGGCTGCCGTCGAGGATGGCGGTCTCGGCCACCGAGCTGCGTCGGCGTCTGGCCGAGGGGCTCAGCGTGCGCTACCTGCTGCCCGAGGCGGTCGAGGAACGAATTCTCTCCGCGGGACTCTATCGTCGCTAGCCGCTGGCGGCCCGGCACAAAAAAACGTGGTCGAGCCGCCATCGGGCGCTGCCAGGCCCGGCCCGAGCCGGTACAATGGTGGCGTGATCATTTTCGCCTAGAGGGGCTGATACGAAGGGTATGCACATCGACGCACTCAAGACGCTGGTGCTCAACGCACTGGAGGAGCTCAAGGCTCAGGACATCACCGTCATCGACGTTTCCTCCCTGACCAGCGTGACCGACCTGATGGTGGTCGCCAGCGGTACTTCCAACCGCCACCTGGCGGCGCTGTCCAACAAGCTGATCCAGACCGTGAAGGAAGAGGGCGTGACGCCGCTGGGCGTCGAGGGCGAGAGCGGTGCCGACTGGGTGCTGGTCGACCTCGGCGACATGGTGGTGCACCTGATGATGCCCGAGACCCGGGCACTCTATGATCTGGAACGCCTGTGGGCCGACCTGCCGAGCGACGGCCAGGCGCTGGAGGAAGAAGAGCGGGCCCACGGCGCTTCATGAAGGTACGACTGCTGGCCGTCGGTACCAAGATGCCCGACTGGGTGACCAAGGGCGTCGAGGAGTACCGCAAGCGCCTGCCCCGGGACTTCGCCCTCGAGGTCGAGGAGATCGCGCCCGGAGCGCGCGGCAAGAACGCCGACACCCGCCGCGCCATCGCCCAGGAATCCGAGCGCCTGCGCGCCCGGCTGAAGGGTGGCGAGCATCTGGTGGCCCTCGAGGTGGGCGGCAAGACCTGGAGCACCGAGCAGCTCGCCCGCCAGGCCGAGGACTGGCGCCTCGGCGGGCGCGACGTGGTGCTGCTGGTGGGCGGTCCCGACGGGCTCGACCCGGCGCTGTCCGCCAGCGCCGACCAGCGCTGGTCGCTGTCGCCGCTGACCCTGCCGCATCCGCTGGTGCGCATCCTGCTGGCCGAGCAGCTCTATCGGGCCTGGACCCTGATGGTCGGCCATCCCTACCATCGCTGAGGCTCGAGGTCTTCGCCAAGCATGCGTCAGCCACGCGACACCCTGAAGAACCCCGAACACGAACTGCGGATCTTCCGCCTGCGCTCGCTGCTGGCGGTGGTGATCGTGCTGGCGCTCAGCGGCTTGCTGGCCGGTCGCCTGTTCTACCTGCAGGTCGTCCAGCACGAGAAGTACAGCACCCGTTCGGAGAAGAACCGCGTACGGGTCGAGCCGCTGCCGCCGACCCGCGGGCTGATCTACGACCGCAACGGCGAGCTGCTGGCCGAGAACCGGCCCACCTACAACCTGACCCTGGTGCGCGAGCGGGTCGACGATCTGGACCAGACCCTGGCGCTGCTGGTCGATCTGCTCGACCTGCCCGCGGATCAGGTCGAGGCCTTCCGCGAGCGCTCGCGCCAGCGCCAGCGCCCCTATCAGCCGGCGCTTCTGATGAGCGATCTCGACGAGGCGCAGATCGCCCGGCTGGCGGTCAATCGCCACCGGCTGCCCGGAGTCGAGGTCGAGGCCCAGCTGCTGCGCTACTACCCGGACGCCGAGGCCATGTCGCACGTGCTCGGCTATGTCGGCCGGATCAACACCGAGGAGCTGCAGCGGGTCGACGGCGGCAACTACGCCGGCACCCACTTCATCGGCAAGACCGGCGTCGAGCGCTTCTACGAGGACACGCTGCACGGCCAGGCCGGGCTGCGCAAGGTCGAGACCAACGCCCGCGGCCGAGTGCTGCGCGAGCTCGGCCACACCGACCCGGTGCCCGGCGAGAACCTGACGCTGACCCTGGACAAGGGGCTGCAGCACCTCGCCGTGGACCTGCTCGACGGCCGACGCGGCGCCATCGTGGCGATCGCGCCGCAGACCGGCGAGATCCTGGCCATGGCCTCGGTGCCCGGCTTCGACACCAATCAGTTCGTGACCGGCATCGACGTATCGTCCTATCGCGCGCTGCAGCAGGACATCGACCTGCCGCTGTTCAACCGCGCCATCCGCGGCAGCTATCCCGCGGGTTCCACCATCAAGCCGTTCATGGCCATCACCGGGCTGCGCAACGGCGAGATCACCCCCGACGAGGTGGTCTATGATCCCGGCTACTATCAGCTGCCCAACGATTCCCGCCGCTATCGCAACTGGCTGCGCTGGGGGCACGGGCGGGTGGATCTCGAGCGCGCGCTAGAGGTCTCCAACAACACCTATTTCTATTCCCTGGCCCATGAGCTGGGCATCGATCGCATCCACGACAGCCTGACCCAGTTCGGCTTCGGCACCCGGGTGGCCGCCGACGTCTACGGCCAGAGCACGGGGCTGTTGCCGTCGCGGGACTGGAAGCGGGCGCGCTTCGACCAGCCCTGGTACCCCGGCGAGACGCTGTCGGTGGGCATCGGCCAGGGCTATCTGCAGATCACGCCGCTGCAGCTGGCCTCGGCCACCGCGACGCTGGCCAACCGCGGCCACTGGGTCAAGCCGCGCCTGGTGCACGAGACCGGCGACGAGCCGATGCTGCTCGAGCTGCCCGACACGCCGCCGGACGTCGAGCTCGAGCATCCCGAGTGGTGGGAAGACGTCATCTCCGGCATGGAGCAGGTGCTGTCCGGCAACGAAGGCACCGCCCGGCGCGCCGGGGCCGGGCTCGAATATCGCATGGCCGGCAAGTCCGGTACCGCCCAGGTGTTCTCGCTGGGGCAGGATCAGCGCTACAACGCCGATGAGCTCAAGGAGCGGTTGCGCGACCACGCCCTGTTCATGGCCTTCGCGCCGGTGGAGGACCCGCAGATCGCGGTGTCGGTGATCATCGAGAACGCCGGCGGCGGCAGCAGCCACGCCGCCGCACCGGCCCGCGCCATGACCGACTACTGGATGCTCGAGCGCGATCACGGCGAGCTTCCGCCGGAAGCGGCGGCCGACGAGGACGGCGAGGCGGACGGCGCCGAGGGAGAGGCATGATGGCGATGGTCGACGTCCTGCTCCGACGCCCGTATCCGGTCAAGCAAACCGCGAGCGGCATGTCCCGCAAGCGCAGCCTGTGGGAGCGCATTCACCTGGATCCCTGGCTGCTCGGGCTGCTGCTGACGCTGATGTCGGCCGGCCTGGTGGTGCTCTACAGCGCCGGCGGCCAGGGCATGCAGCTGGTCACCGCCCAGGCGATCCGCTTCGGCGTCGCCCTGGCGGGCATGGTGATCATCGCCCAGTTCACGCCCGCCACGCTGCTGCGCTGGTCGCTGCCGGCCTATCTGGCGGGCATGATGATGCTGCTCGCGGTGGAGATCATGGGCGACATGGGCATGGGCGCCCAGCGCTGGCTGGTGATTCCCGGCGTGGTGCGCTTCCAGCCCTCCGAGATGATGAAGCTGGCGGTGCCGATGATGGTGGCCGCCTGGCTGAGCCGCCGCGAGCTGCCGCCGCGCTGGCAGGACCTGCTGGTCTGCGCGCTGCTGATCGGCGCGCCGGTGCTGCTGATCGCCCGCCAGCCCGACCTCGGCACCTCGCTGCTGGTGGCCATGGCGGCGGTGTTCGTGATCCTGCTGGCCGGGCTGTCCTGGCGCATCATCGGGCTGCTGGGGGCGCTGGCCGCCGCGGCGCTGCCGCTGCTGTGGATGAACATGCACGACTACCAGCGGCAGCGGGTGCTGACCTTCCTCGACCCGGAGAGCGACCCGCTCGGCGCCGGCTGGAACATCATCCAGTCGACCACCGCCATCGGCAGCGGCGGTCTGTGGGGCAAGGGCTGGCTGCACGGCACCCAGTCGCAGCTGGAGTTCCTGCCCGAGAGCCACACCGACTTCATCGTCGCGGTGCTCGGCGAGGAGTTCGGCATGATCGGCATGCTGGTCTTCCTGCTGCTGTACCTGCTGATCGTGTGCCGCGGACTGTGGCTCGCCGGCGCCGCGCAGGAGTCCTTCGGGCGGCTGCTGGCGGGCAGCATCATCCTGACCTTCTTCATCTATGTGTTCGTCAACATCGGCATGGTCAGCGGCATTCTGCCGGTGGTCGGGGTGCCGCTGCCGCTGGTCAGTTACGGCGGGACCTCCAGCGTGACCTTGCTGGCCGGTTTCGGTATTCTCATGGCCATTCATTCGCACCGCCGCCTGCTGCCGCGCTAGCGCGGCGAGCGGGCCGATCGACTCAGGGAGAGCAGCATGACGGTGACGATGTCGCGACACGGACGCCGCTGGTTGGGCCTGGCCCTCGGCGGCCTGCTGGCGGGGCTGTCCGCCGGCGTTTCGGCGGCGGATTTCGACTCCGGGCAGGGCAAGGTCCGGGCGCTGGTAGACGAGGTCGCCGAGCGCGGCGTCGACCGCGGCTGGCTCGAGCAGGCCATGGGCCGCGCCGAGTTCCGCCAGGAGGTGCTCGACGCCATGTCCGGTGCCGCCGAGCACCGCCTGGTGTGGCACGACTACCGCGATATCTTCCTCGGCGAGGAGCGCATCCAGCAGGGCGTCGACTTCATCGACGCCCACCGCGAGGCCTTCGAGCGCGCCGAGGCCGAGTACGGCGTGCCGCCGGAGATCGTCGCCGCCATCCTCGGCGTCGAGACCCGCTACGGCCGGATCACCGGCGATCATCGGGTGCTCGATTCGCTGTCGACCCTGGCCTTCCATCATCCTCGGCGCGGTGACTTCTTCCGCGGCGAGCTTGCCGCCTTCCTCGAGATCGCCTACCGCCAGGAGGTGGCGCCGGAGAGCATCGAGGGCTCCTACGCCGGCGCCATGGGCTATCCGCAGTTCATCCCGACCAGCTATCGCGCCTATGCGGTGGACTTCGACGACGACGGCCATCGCAACCTCTGGACCGATCCCGTGGATGCCATCGGCAGCATCGCCAACTACTTCGCCGAGCACCGCTGGCAGCCGGGGGCGCCGATCTATCACGAGGCCGAGGGGCCGAGCGCGCTGCCCGACGGCATCACCTTCAATGCCGCGCGGCCGCCGAGCACGACCGTGGGCGAGCTGGCCGCGGCGGGCATCGACAGCGAGGCCGGGCTTGCCGCCGACACCGAGGTGGTGCCGCTGGGGCTGGAGCTGGAAGACGGCAGCCTGCGCTATCGCTTCGGGCGCGACAACTTCTATGTCATCACCCGCTACAACCACAGCTATCTCTACGCCATGGCCGTGACCGAGCTGGCCGAGGCCATCGCCGAGGCCGAGGGTCGCCAGGCCGACTGGTTCACCGCGACCGCCGCCGACCCGGAGGAACGCCCATGAGAGCCTGGTGGATCCCGCTGCTGGCCACGCTCGTCCTGGCCGGCTGTGCCGGCGGCGGTGGCACGGCCCCCGTGTCGTCCGCCGGCGTCGACGACGATGAGGCGAGCGGCGGCGGGCGCTACGCCATGAGCAGCGACGCCTATCCCGAGGAGCCGCCCGACGTCAGCCAGGTGCCGGATGCGGTGCCGCGCGTCGAGCCGCGCTCGCGCGCCGGCAACCGCTCGACCTACGAGGTGTGGGGCAAGACCTATCACGTGCTGGACGACGCCACCGGCTACGAGCGCCGCGGCACCGCGTCCTGGTACGGCGAGAAGTTCCAGGGCTATGCCACGTCCAACGGCGAGATCTACGACATGTACAAGATGAGCGCCGCTCATCGCTCGCTGCCGCTGCCGAGCTTCGCCCGGGTCACCAATCTCGACAACGGCCGCTCGGTGATCGTGCGCGTCAACGACCGCGGGCCCTTCCACAGCGAGCGCGAGATCGATCTCTCCTACGCCGCGGCGGCGCGCCTCGACATCCTCGATCACGGCACCGGCCGGGTGAAGGTCGAGGCGATCGATCCCGCCGACTGGCAGGCGCAGCATGGCGGCGCCGACGATGATGCCCGCGCCCAACCCGTGGCCGCCAGCGAGCCGGCCGCCGAGGCCGCGCCGGCACCCGTCGAGGGTGACGCTGGCGACGGCGCGGAGGCGGCGCCGGAGGGCGCCGTCTACCTGCAGGTGGCGGCGCTGGGTTCTGTCGCAGGGGCCGATGCGCTCAAGGCGAGGCTGCAGGACGCGCTCTCACGCCCGGTGCGGGTGGCGTCCGACGCCGGCCTGCATCGCGTTCAGGTCGGCCCGCTGGCCGGCCGAGCCCAGATCGACCCGGTGCGCGGCGAGTTGCGCCGGGCCGGTTTCGACGAAGCCTTTGTCGTCGATACCAGGGCCGACTGAGTCGGCCCCGAATCTTCCCGATGTTCCCGAAGAGACTGTCCTTCATGAAACCCCTGAGCACCATCACGCTACGCCGGCTGCTGCCGTTACTGTTGATCTGTCTGTCGCTGGTATCCTCGCCGCTGCTGGCGCAGGTGCCCCAGCCCGATACCACCGCCGCGATTCCGCGCACGGTGATTCCGTCGCCGCCGCGGCTGGCGGCCAGCTCCTGGATTCTGATGGATGCCGACAGCGGCCGGGTGCTGGCCCAGCACAACCCCGACCAGCGGCTGCCGCCGGCCAGCCTGACCAAGCTGATGACCGCCTACCTGGTCGAGCGTGAGCTGGAGACCGGCAACATCTCGCCGAACGACATGGTGCCGATCAGCGAGAAGGCCTGGCGTACCGGTGGCTCCAAGATGTTCGTCGAGGTCGGCGACCAGGTGCCGGTCAGCGAGCTGCTGCACGGCATCGTCATCGTCTCCGGCAACGATGCCAGCGTGGCCATGGCCGAGTATCTGGCCGGGGGCACCGAGCCCTTCGCCGATCTCATGAACCAGCACGCCGCGCAGCTGGGCATGACCAACACCCACTACGAGAATCCGACCGGCCTGCCGCACGACAACCACTATTCCTCGGCGCGCGATCTGTCGATCCTGGCCCAGCACATCATCAACGACTATCCGGATCACTACCGGATGTACGAGCAGAAGCACTTCACCTACGGCGGGATCGAGCAGCCGAACCGCAACCTGCTGCTGTGGCGGGATGCCAGCGTCGACGGCCTCAAGACTGGCTGGACCGAAGCCGCCGGCTACTGCCTGGTGGCGTCCGCCGAGCGCGACGACATGCGCCTGATCTCGGTGGTGATGGGCACCGACTCCAAGGAGGCTCGGGCCCAGGAGTCCCAGAAGCTGCTCAGCTACGGCTTCCGCTACTTCGAGACCCTCAAGCTCTATGACCAGGGCGCCGTGCTCAATACCCCGCGGGTGTGGGGCGGCGATCGCAACGCGCTCAAGGTCGGCGTGGACGAGGACGTCTTCATGACCGTGCCGCGCAACCGCGACCAGGAGCTGACTGCCAAGCTGGATATCCGCTCCGATATCACCGCCCCGATCGCCGCCGGCGAGCAGGTGGGCACCATGGAAGTGCGCCTCGGCGACGAGGTGGTGGGCCAACGCCCGCTGCTGGCGCTGGAGCCGGTCGAGGAGGGCGGCTTCTTCAAGCGCATCTTCGACAAGGTGCAACGTTTCTTCATCAATCTGGTGGGCGGCTTCTTCGACTGAGCCGGTCGCCTTGGTGGGCGGGCGCGGGTCGCGTAGAATAATGGGTCGACATGCTTTCAGACGGTTGACGGATGAGCAACAAGACCCTGCGCGACCTGCGCCAGCCCAGCACCGCCTCCGGCGGTGAGCCCCCCAAGATCGAATTCCCCTGCGACTATCCGGTCAAGGTCGTGGGCGATGCCGCCGAGGACTTCACCGCCGTGGTGTGCCAGGTGGTGACCCGCCACGATCCCGAATTCGATGCCAGCGCCATCCAGGTCGTGCCTAGCCGCAACGGGCGTTTCGTCTCGGTGCGCATCACCCTGCGCGCCACCGGCGAGGCCCAGCTCCAGGCGCTGTTCGCCGAGCTCAAGGCCTGCGAGCACGTGCACATGGTGCTCTGAGATGGCGCCGCTGACGCTGCATCGCCTCGGACGGCGCCCCTACGAGCCGATCTGGCGAGCGATGAGCGAGCTGACCGATACCCGCGACGCCGACACCCCGGACCAGATGTGGCTGGTCGAGCACGACCCGGTGTTCACCCAGGGGCGTGCCGGCAAGCCCGAGCATCTGCTGATGCCCGGCGACATCCCGGTGGTGCAGACCGACCGCGGCGGCCAGGTCACCTATCATGGCCCGGGGCAGGTGGTGCTCTATCCGCTGCTGGACGTGCGGCGCGCCGGCATCGGCGTGCGCGAGCTGGTCAGTGCACTGGAGAACGCCGCCATCGCGCTGCTGGCCGGGTACGGCATCGAGGCCCGTGCCCGCCCCGACGCACCCGGCGTCTACGTCGGCGAGGCCAAGATCGCCTCGCTGGGGCTGCGTATCCGGCGCGGGGCGAGCTTCCACGGCATCGCCCTGAACGTCGATGGCGATCTCTCGCCCTTCGGGCGCATCAACCCCTGCGGCTACGCCGGCCTGGCGATGACCCGGTTGGCCGACCTGATGGATGATGCGCCGTCGGTGTCTGACGTCGGCGAGGCGCTCGCCGCCTGTCTGGCCCGCGAGCTGGGTCGCGAACTGGTCGACGCCGCGGGATAGCGATAAGCGACAAGCGCCGAGCGACAAGAAACCCCCGAAGGTGGAGCCTTCGGGGGTTTCTTTTGCTGTCGGCGATTTCAGGCTGTTGCCCCGCGGCGGCCTCAGCTGACGTTGCGGGCGGGGATGATGTTCGGGTCGGCTTCCTGGCCGGGCACCTCGACGGGGGAGGCGAGCTCCAGGCCCAGGTTGTTGTTCTCGAACACCCGGTCGGCGCGATAGCTGGAGCGCACCAGCGGGCCGGACGGCACCTCCATGAAGCCCTTCTCGAGGCCCTTCTGGCGATAGCGCTCGAACTCCTCGGGGGTGACCCAGCGCTCCACCGGCAGATGGTTGCGGGTCGGGCGCAGGTACTGGCCGAGGGTGACGATGTCGACGCCGATCTCGCGCAGGTCGTCGAAGGTCTGCATGATCTCTTCCTCGGTCTCGCCGAGGCCGACCATCAGGCTGGTCTTGGTGATCACGTCCGGGCGGTGGCGCTTGGCGTGGGCCAGCACGTCCAGGGTCTTGCGGTAGCCGGCGCGGGGGTCGCGCACGCGGCGGGTCAGGCGCTCCACGGTCTCGACGTTCTGGGCGAACACCTCGAGGCCGGAGTCCACCACCTTCTCGATGGCGCTGGGCGCGCCGTCGAAGTCCGGCGTCAGGGCCTCCACCGCGACCTCGGGCGTGCGGGCCTTGATGGCGCGGATGCAGTCGGCATAGTGGCCGGCACCGCCGTCGGGCAGGTCGTCGCGGTCCACCGAGGTGAGCACGATGTAGCGCAGGGCCATCAGCTCCACCGACTTGGCGGTGTTCTCGGGCTCCTCGGGGTCCAGCCAGCCCTTGGGGTTGCCGGTGTCGACGGCGCAGAAGCGGCAGGCGCGGGTGCACACCGAGCCCATCAGCATGATGGTGGCGGTGCCGTTGCTCCAGCACTCGCCCATGTTGGGGCAGTGGGACTCGGCGCACACGGTGCTCAGCCGATGCTCGGCCACGTTCTTCTTCACGGCGTCGAAGCGCTCGCCGCCGGGGATCTGGGCCCGCAGCCACTTGGGCTTGCGGCCCAGTTCCGGGCTGTCCTCGGCCTGCTGGCGCGCCTTCATGCCATCCTTGATGGCCGTGGCGCCGTGTTCGTTGCGGTATTTCTCGCCGCTGGACACTGACTTGCTGGTGTTGTCGCTCATGAGCTGGCGTTTCTCCACTCGGCGGCCGGTCGCCGCGCGTCTCGCCCTCGGGCGGCCGGTGGTGCTGTCTAGGATCTGTCTATCCAGAATCTCGGGCGCTTAAATTACCATATTTGCTGTCCGGCTGGACAGGCGCCTCAGGGGAGGGCGCTGGGCAGGCAGGCCACGCCGTGGCTGGGCAGGGGCGCGGGGCCGGCGGCGAAATGATGCTGCCACTCGTCCAGATGACGGCGCACGAAGCGCAGGAACAGCTCGGTGACCGGGGTGGGAAAGCGCTCGCGATGATAGACGGTGCACCAGGAATGGCGCAGCGGGAAGCCGGGCAGGTCGAGGGTCGCCAGCAGCCCGGCCTCGAGCTCCAGGCGCACCGCCAGGCGTGGCAGCACAGCCACGCCGAGCTGGGCCATCACGCCCTGCTTGACCGCCTCGTTGGTGCCCATCTCGATGGCGTGATCGAGGCGCACGTCCTGGTCGGCGGCCAGCTCCTCCAGCGCGCCGCGCACCCCGGAGCCGGGCTCGCGCATCAGCAGATAGTGGCGCGCGAGATCCTCGAGCGTCGGGCGCTGTGCCTCGAGCAGCGGATGGCCCGGCCACACCACCGGGATCATCTCGTTGTCGAGGATCGGCATGAACTCCAGGGCGTCGTCGTCCGGCACCCGGGCCATGATCACCAGATCGTCGCGGCGCTCGGCCAGACGCTCCAGGGCCTGGCTGCGGTTGCACACCCGCAACCGGATCTGGACGTTGGGATAGTGGGCGCGAAAGCGGGCCAGCAGGTGCGGCACCACGTACTGGGCGGTCGACACCGCGGCCAGGTTGAGCTCGCCGGTGATGGTGCCCTCGAGGTCGGACAGGCTCATCTGCAGCCGCGACACCTGGCCGAAGATCGCCTGGGTCGAGGCGGCCAGGGCGTCGGCGGCGGGCAGGGCGTGCAGGGTGCGCCCGGCATACTTGAACAGCGGATGGCCGAGGGCCTGCTCGAGCTGGCGGATCTGGGCGCTGACCGCCGGCTGGGTCAGGCCCAGCGCCTCCGCCGCCCGGGAATAGGACTGGCGCTCGTGGACGGCGCGGAATACCTGGAGCTGGCGAAAGGTCAGGCGATTGAGCAGCTTGGGCGTGGTCATGGATCATCCGTAGCGGCGGCGCGGAAGCGTCCGGCAGGGCCTCTTCATGCTAGCATCTCGGCGGTGCCCGCCGGTAATGTCCGACATTCGGCGCCGCGGGCGGGCGCCTGCCCACGGCCGTGTCCGGCGCCGTCATCATCAGCCTGTGGAATCCGCCCATGTCCTCTTCGCTCTCTCTTCCTCGTCGGCCGCTGGTGGTGGGCCATGGCGTGGCGGCCCTGCGGCTGCGTCAGGCCGCCCGGGAACTCGGCATCCTGGCGCACAGCGCCGAGGGCGAGCCCGCCGCGCTGGTGGCCAGGGCGCGCGCGTTGGGCTGCGATGCCCTGCATCCCGGCGAGGCGGCGCCGTCTCGTCAGCTCGCCCTGGCCCGGGCCTGTCGCGAGGCCGGGCTGCGCTTTCTGGGTCAGGGCACGACGCTGCTCGCCGCCATGGCCGACGAGGCGTCCATGCGCCGGCTGGTGCAGGAGGCCGGACTGCCGCTGGCGGCCGAAGCGTCCGGCCCCCTGGTGAGCGTCGCGCTGCTGGCCGACGGCGCCGGGCGAATGGTGCATCTGGCACCGCGCCAGACGCTGCCGGATGGCGCATCGCTGGCGCCACTGCCGTGGCTGACGCCGGAGCGCAGCGCTTATCTGGGGCGGTTGGCCGGCCAGGCCGTGGCCGCGCTCGGGGCGACGGGGCTGGTCGAGGCGAGGTTTCGCGTATTCGACAATGCGGTGGGCTTCGATTCCCTGGTGCCCGGGCCGAACGGCGAGGAGGCCCTCGACGAGTCGCTGTTCGGCCTCGATCCGCTGGTGGCCCAGTGGCGCCTGTGGGGCGGCGAGCGCCTGGGTGAGCGCCAGAGCAGGCTGACCGCCCGCGGCCATGCCCGGCTGTGGCGACTGATCCTGCCCGAGGAGGCGCGGCTCGATGGCGGTCCCGGCGTGCGACTGGACGCCGCCGGCTCCGGGGAGGAAGCGCGGCTGGTGGTGTGGGGGCGGCGCCCCGAGGACCTGCAGGGGCGCGCCCGTCGGGTGCTGACCGCGCTGCTGGGTGAGGAGGGCGCGCGAGCGCACTGGCCCCTCGAGTAAGGTGGCTCTCGCCACGCGGCGGCGTGTGGGTTATATTGCGATGCAGCAAAGGCGGTTCGGCGCTGGAGGCGTGACCGCCTTTATCCCCATGGCGACCCATGGAGCGTCGATAATATGATTCCCCTCATGCCGACTCTGCCTCCCGCCCTGGCGTCCTGGATGGACCCCTTCGGCTTCGGCCGCGCCGCCGTCGATTACTGGCGCGACGGCCTGGAGCGCAGCACGCTTTACCTGGATGTCATGCGCCAGCGTGGCAACCAGTATCTGGAACACATCGAGCAGACCAAGCCCAACGTGCTCGGCTTCGAGTCCGAGGTCTTGCTCGACGGCCGTGACCTGCCGTGTCCCGTCAACTACGAGCTGATGCGTATCCTGCCTCCCGAGGGCGTCGAGACCGATCCGCTGATGCGACCCTTCGTGGTCGTCGACCCGCGGGCCGGCCACGGGCCGGGCATCGGCGGCTTCAAGCCCGACAGCGAGCTCGGAGTGGCGCTGCGCGCCGGCCATCCGTGCTATTTCATCGGCTTTCTGCCTTACCCCGAACACGGCCAGACGGTCGAGGACGTGGTCGAGGCCGAGGTGGCCTTCCTGCGCCACGTGATCTCGCTGCACCCGGACACCGCCGAGAAGCCGATGGTGGTGGGCAACTGCCAGGCCGGCTGGCAGATCATGATGGCCGCGGCGCTGGAACCCGAGGTGTTCGGGCCGATCCTGATCGCCGGCGCGCCGCTGTCCTACTGGGCCGGCCACCGCGGTCAGGCGCCGATGCGCTATACCGGCGGGATGACCGGCGGCAGCTGGGTCACCACGCTGCTCAGCGACCTGGGCGACGGCCTGTTCGACGGCGCCTGGCTGGTGCAGAACTTCGAACGCCTGAACCCGGCCAACACCTGGTGGAGCAAGCAGTACCACCTTTATTCCCGCGTCGATACCGAGGCCGAGCGCTATCTGGACTTCGAGCGCTGGTGGGGCGGTCACGTGGTGCTGGGCGGCCAGGAGATCCAGTACATCGTCGACAACCTGTTCGTCGGCAACCGCCTCTCCACCGCCCAGATGGTGACCGCCGACGGCCGGCGCATCGACCTGCGCAACCTGCGCTCGCCGGTGGTGGTGTTCTGCTCGCGGGGCGACGACATCACGCCGCCGCCCCAGGCCCTGGGCTGGGTGCAGGATCTCTACCAGGACACCGATGACCTGATCGCCAACGAGCAGACCATCGTCTACTGCGTGCACGACACCACCGGGCACCTGGGCATCTTCGTGTCGGGCAGCGTGTCGCGCAAGGAGCACGCCGAGTTCACCGCCAACATGGACTACATCGACGTGCTGCCGCCGGGGCTCTACGAGACCGCGATCTCGCGGGCCGAGGATCGCCCCGACGCCGAGCTGATCGAGCGCGACTACCTGCTCGAGTTCCAGCCGCGCAGCGTCGAGGAGCTGGATCACGAGATCCAGCACCGCGCCGACGACGAGCGTCGCTTCGCCACCGTGGCCCGGGTCTCCGAGATCAATCAGGGCCTCTATCGCGCCTTCCTGCAGCCCTGGGTGCAGGCGCTGGCCACGCCCGAGTCGGCTCACTGGATGCGTCGGATGCACCCCAATCGCCTGGGCTATCGGCTGCTCTCCGATCGCAATCCGCTGATGGTGCCGGTCCCGGTGCTGGCGGATCGGGTTCGCCGCGATCGTCACGAGGTCGGCGAGGACAACGTCTTCCGCGCCCTGGAGGGCGTGGTGTCGAGCCAGATCACTCATGCCCTGGAGGCCTGGCGCGAGCTGCGCGACCGCAGCCTCGAGCGCTGGTTTCAGGACGTCTATGGCCAGCCGCTGCTGCAGCTGCTGGTCGGCCTCGGCGGCGACGCCCCGGTGCGCCGCCAGCCGGGCGCCGAGCCCGAGCAGCGTCGTTTCGTGCAGCAGCGTCACGCGGCGATCCGCACCCGGGTCGCCGAGGGCGGCAGCCACGAGGCGGTGATGCGCTCGGTGATCTACGTGCTGGGAGGCGCGCCGGCCACCGACGGGCGCAACTTCCAGCGCCTGCGGGCCTCGCGGGCCGAGCTGGAGCCGGATGCCCGGCTGGCCGACTTCAAGCACCTGGTGCGCGAGCAGTTCTTCATCCTCGAGCAGGACCGCGAGCTGGCGCTGGAGGCGATCCCGACGCTGCTGGAAGGGCTCGCGGCCGACGAGATCGACGCCCATCTGGAACACATCGACCACGTGCTGGCGGCCAGCGGCGAGCTCAGCGATCGCGCCGCCAAGCGCTTCGCGCGCATTCGCGAGCTGTTCGAGAGCGCCCGCCCCGAGCCGGCGCCATCGACCACGCCCGACGAGACGCCGGAGGGAACGCCCGGCGTGGCGGGATCGTCAGAGGCGTCCGGCACGTCGCCGGCCGCCGAGACACCCGCGTCATCCAAGGCGGATCAGGCCGCTGAGACGCCCAAAACGCGTCCGGCCGCCAGGAAGACGGCCCCTGCCAAGGCCGCTCCGGCCAAGAATGTCACGGCCAAGAGCACTCCGAGCAAGGCCGCGACGGCGTCCAAGGCATCTTCGGCGCCCGAGACCGCTTCGTCGGAGGCGTCCGGGAAGGCGGCAGAATCGCCGGCGAAGAGCGGGGCGCGCCGCAGCGGTCCGCGTCAGACCAGCGCACGGCGCCGCAAGCCGCCCGAGTCCGAGAGCTGAGGTTTTCGAGTCGCCCCAACGCAGGCGCCCCCGCCGATTTCCCGGCGGGGGCGCCTGCGTTGGGGGCGGTGCTTGCCGAGCCGGGGGCGGCGGTCTAGGGTCAAAGGCCCGGCAATCCCGCGACTGGCGTGTTGGCTGGCGCTGGGGTAGGGTAAGCGCATTTTTCACCCGCCAGCGGGTGGCCGATTCCGTTCGACGCGGGTTTTCCCGCGCCTACAGACGTTTGGAGCACTATGGGCAAGTCTCTGGTCATCGTCGAGTCGCCGGCCAAGGCGAAGACGATCAACAAGTATCTCGGCAACGAGTTCATCGTGAAGTCGAGCGTGGGGCACATTCGTGACCTCCCGACCAGCGGCTCGGGCAAGGCGGCCTCGGATCCCAAGGAGCGTGCCCGGCAGGCCGCGGCGACCCGCAAGATGTCCGCCGAGGAGAAGGCCGAGTATCGCCAGCGCAAGTCCCACGAGCAGCTGATCCGGCGCATGGGCATCGACCCCGAGCATGACTGGGAAGCCAACTACGAGATCCTGCCCGGCAAGGAGAAGGTGGTCGCCGAGCTCAAGAAGCTCGCCGAGAAGGCCGATACCGTCTATCTCGCCACCGACCTGGACCGCGAGGGGGAAGCCATCGCCTGGCACCTTCGCGAGACCATCGGCGGCGACGAGTCGCGCTATCGGCGCGTGGTGTTCAACGAGATCACCAAGAACGCCATCCACGAGGCCTTCGAGGATCCGGGCCAGCTGAACATGCCGCGGGTCGAGGCCCAGCAGGCGCGGCGCTTCCTGGACCGCGTGGTGGGCTTCATGCTCTCGCCGCTGCTGTGGGCCAAGATCGCCCGCGGGCTGTCCGCCGGCCGCGTGCAGTCGGTGGCCATGCGTCTGATCGTCGAGCGCGAGCGCGAGATCCGCGCCTTCGTGCCCGAGGAGTTCTGGGACGTCCACGCCGACCTCAAGCCGGCCGACGATCCCTCGGCCGAGCCGGTGCGCTTCGAGCTGGCGCGCCAGGACGGCAAGGCCTTCCGCCCGACCTCCGAGGCCGAGACCCTGGAGCGCATCGCGGCGCTGCGCCAGGCCGATCTGGCGATCACCTCCCGCGAGGACAAGCCGACCCGCTCCAAGCCCAACGCGCCCTTCATCACCTCGACCCTGCAGCAGGCCGCCAGCGGCCGCCTGGGCTTCTCGGTGAAGAAGACCATGACGCTGGCCCAGCGCCTCTACGAGGCGGGCTATATCACCTACATGCGGACCGACTCCACCAACCTCTCCCGCGAGGCGGTGGACGGCGTACGCGACTTTATTGGCGAGGAATACGGCGAGCGCTACCTGCCCGAGGCGCCCAACCGCTACTCCAGCAAGGAGGGCGCCCAGGAGGCCCACGAGGCGATCCGTCCCTCCGAGGTCACCCGCCGGGCCACCGATCTGGCCGGCATGGAGCGCGACGCCGAGCGTCTCTACGAGCTGATCTGGCGCCAGTTCGTGGCCTGCCAGATGACCCCGGCCGAGTACCTCTCGACCACCCTGACCGTGGCCGCCGACGGCTACGAGCTCAAGGCCAAGGGCCGGGTGCTCAAGTTCGATGGCTACACCCGCGTGATGAAGCCCATGGGCCGCAAGGACGAGGACCAGTCGCTGCCCGATCTGGCCGAGGGCGCGGCGCTGACCCTCGAGTCGCTGGACCCGCAGCAGCACTTCACCAAGCCGCCGGCCCGCTACACCGAGGCCAGCCTGGTCAAGGAGCTGGAGAAGAAGGGCATCGGCCGGCCGTCGACCTACGCGGCGATCATCTCGACCATCCAGGATCGCGGCTACGTGACGCTGGAGAACCGGCGCTTCTATGCCGAGAAGCTCGGCGACATCGTCACCGAGCGGCTCAAGGAGTCGTTCCCGGACCTGATGGACTACTCCTTCACCGCGCGGATGGAGGACAGCCTCGACGAGGTGGCCGAGGGCGAGCGCCGCTGGCGCGAGCTGCTCGACGCCTTCTACGCCGAGTTCCGCGAGGAGCTCGACGAGGCCCAGAGCGAGGAGGGCATGCGCCCCAATCAGCCGGTGCCCACCGACATCGACTGCCCGAGCTGCGGGCGCAAGATGCAGATCCGCACCGCCTCGACGGGCGTGTTCCTGGGCTGCTCCGGCTACAACCTGCCGCCCAAGGAGCGCTGCAAGACCACCATCGATCTGCTGCCCGGCGACGAGGCGGTGGCCGCCGATGCCGACGAGGACGCCGAGACCGATGCGCTGCGCGCCAAGCACCGCTGCCCCAAGTGCGGCACGGCGATGGACAGCTACCTGATCGACGAGGATCGCAAGCTGCACGTCTGCGGCAACAGCCCGGACTGCGACGGCTACGAGGTCGAGCAGGGCAAGTTCCGCATCAAGGGCTACGAAGGCCCGACCATCGAGTGCGACAAGTGCGGCAGCGAGATGCAGCTCAAGTCCGGGCGCTTCGGAAAGTACTTCGGCTGCACCAGCGAGAGCTGCAAGAACACCCGCAAGCTGCTCAAGAACGGCGAGGTCGCGCCGCCCAAGATGGACCCGATCCCGATGCCGGAGCTGGCCTGCCAGAAGGTCGAGGACCACTACGTGCTGCGCGACGGGGCCAGCGGCCTGTTCCTGGCGGCCAGCAAGTTCCCCAAGAACCGCGAGACCCGTCCGCCGCTGGTGATCGAGCTCAAGGCGCACGCCGAGGAGCTGCCGGACAAGTACCGCTACCTGCTCGACGCGCCGGACGCCGATCCCGATGGTCGTCCGGCCCAGATCCGTTTCTCGCGCAAGGCCAAGGCGCAGTTCCTGATGACCGAGGACAACGGCAAGGCCACCGGCTGGAAGGCCACCTTCGACGACGGTCAATGGCAGGTGGAGGACAAGCGCAAGTGACCCCGAGAGCCCGTACCAATCAGCTGCTCTATCAGGCCGAGCTGCTGCTGACGACGTCCGCCGGCGATGACGAGCACGCCGAGGCACGCCGCATGGCCGGGGAAGAGGGGGCGCTGGCGATGCTCGAGCTGGCGCTGGAGTCGTTGCTGCGCGAGGTGACCGAGCATGCCCGCCTGGCGCGTCACGACTGGCGCGAGCTGCTGGCGGCGGACGGTGAGCCGCTGGCCGAGCTCGAGCGTCTGCGCAGCCTGGCTCGGCGACCGGACAGCTGGCTCGCGCGGCTGATCGCCCGCCTCGAGGCGCTGCATGCCAGCGACGGCGTGGCGCGTCGTGCCAGCGGCGCGGCCCAGGGCATCATCGCCGTGGGCAGCGCCGCTGCCCTGGGTGACGAGTTGCACGACGTCCTGGCGGCCGCCAAGCGCGAGATCGGCGACCTGCGTCAGACCAGCGAAGAGTGGTAACGACTGCCGCGGCGAGGCGTGGGATCCTGCCAGCGTCTAGCCGCGGTCGTTCCAGTGCCGCTGCATTTCCAGGAAGGTCAGCGACGCCGACCAGGTGATCAGCATGAAGCCGGTCAGCGACTCGGTGCCCATCAGGAAGCGCAGCGGGCCCTCGGGGAAGACGTCGCCGTAGCCGAGCGTGGTGAAGGTGATCGCCGAGAGATAGATGTAGTCCAGCCCGTTTTCCATTGGCGTCGTGCCGGCCACGGTGGCCGTCGTGGCGTCCGTCAGCCACCAGGCCGCCAGGCCGAACAGCCAGATTTCCAGCACGTGGGCGGCCAGCAGGCCGTACATCAGCCCCAGGAAGCGCCGCCGCCGCGACGGCGAGGTGCGCCGCATCATCCGGCTCAGCACGCTCGACGCCTCGAAGTGCAGCAGCACGCAGGCCGCCACCACCACCAGGGTGGTGCCCGCCACCAGCAGGTGACCCCTGTCCAGCAACAGCTCGATCAATGGCCGCTCCTCGAATATGCATGGCCGGTGGCGCGCTGACCGGTTGTCCGCGACGGCCGGGCTCGATGCGTCCGAATGACGTGCATCAAGCCGGCATGGTGCCCGTGTCGACTAGGATATCAGCAGCGGGAGCATGAAAACGGGATTCCCGCGGTCATCGTGTCTCTGGGGGTGTGCCATGCGTTTTCATCAGGTCAGAGAGTTGGTGCGTTGGGCGGCGGACTATCACGGTCGGCTCGATGAGGCCTACGCCGGGTGGGCCGCGCAGGAGGGTGTCGGCGAACGCCGACGGATGGCGCTGGACTATCTCGCCGAACACGAGCGTCGCATGCAGCGCGAGCTCGAGGCCTTCTTCGCCGGAGGCAGCGAGCATCGGCGCGTGCTCGATGCCTGGTTCGATGATCCCGAGGAGTTCCCTCATGCGCCGGTGCTCGAGCGCCTGCCCGAAGGTGATGACGGCGAGGGTGTGGAGACGGTGCTGTCGACGGCGCTGACGATGCATCGCACGCTGCAGGATCTCTATCGGCACCGCGTGGAGCGCGCCGGCAGCGACCCGGAGAGGGAGTTCTTCGAGGCACTGGTGCAGGCCGAAGACGCCGAGGTGAGGCGCCTGGTGCGGGATATCCAGCGGCTGGAAGCCTACTGAATCCGCCACTGTTTCGGCCGTGTCGAGTGCAGGGGTTTCGGTTGTCGCCAGGGGGTGACAAGTCGGCCGGCGAAGGGAGGCGTCGGCCGCCTCATCCTGGCATCGAACGGCTTCGGTGGCAGGAAGAGGTCGGGCGTGACGGTTGTCGCCTGACATCGGTGCCCAGATGCGATATAACGGCTTCCTCGTTTTCCGGCTACCGGCTTTCCCCATGACGCAACACCGAGAAGAGCGGCTCCGTCTGAGCAGGCGGCGTTTCGGCCTGCTGGCATTGAGTCTGCCATTCTGGTCGGCCTCCGCCCCGGCGGCCACGCTGATGAGCGACCTGCTGGCGCGGGCCAGCACGCCGCGCGCCCCCGATGAGCTGTGGGTGCTGGTCGATGACCATGAGGCTCGCCTGAGCGTCTTCCGCGGGGACCGGATGGTGGAGCGCTTCTCGCCGATCTCCCTCGGTCGCGGTGGGGCCCGAGCGGAGCGTACCCGGGGCGATCGCGCGACGCCGCTGGGCGAATTTCGCGTCACGCGTTTCAATTATCAGAGCAAGTACCGCACCTTCGTCGGGCTGGATTACCCCACGCCGACGCATGCCCGCATGGCGCTGAATGCCGGGGTCTACAGCCAGCAGGACTACGACGACTACTTCAGCTACTATCGTCGCCATGGCGCGCCGCCGCAGGATACGGTGCTGGGCGGCTACATCGGCATCCACGGCATCGGCGTGGCCGACCCCGAGATTCATCGACGCTTTCACTGGACCGATGGCTGTGTCGCGGTCACCGATCGGCAGATCGATACCCTGTCGTCGATGATCGACATTGGCACGCGGGTCGTCATCCGCTAGTCTTTATATGCGCTAAGGACGTTCTAGCCGGTGGACGTGTGCTGTCGTGAAAAACGCCCAGCATTTGACGTCTCCGGTTCGCAGCAGGCATTGTTGCTGCATTAGAACCTGCGATAGCAGGACGCCTGGTTGTCAGGCATCACCAACGCAGTACCAAGGAAGACTCAAGGAGAACACCATGACTCTGAAGACTACTCTCAAGCTGTCCGCCGCTGCCGCCTCTCTCGCCGTTCTGGCCGGTTGCGCCTCTTCCAGCGCCCTGGAAGAAGTTCGCACCACTGCCGAATCCGCACAGGCCGACGCCGCGGAAGCTCGCAGCATCGCGACCCAGGCGCAGAACACCGCCAACCAGGCTCAGCGCGACGCTCAAGCGGCTCTGCAGATGTCCCAGCAGAACCGTGAAGAGATGAACCGCATGTTCGAGCGTTCCATGCGCAAGTAAGTCGGTAGCGGCTGGCCAGGCCTGCTCGCCTGGTGATGCCATACCCCGGGCCACCCCTCGCGAGAGGGGTGGCTTTTTTTGTGTCTCTGGCACAGCGGCAGGACATCACGCCGGGAGTGCCACCCAGGCGCCCGACGACGCCGGCCGGGCCGGGGTGTCGCTCTTGTCGCGCCCCTGGTGGCGTTCATGGCCATGATGCGTGTAGGAAATATCATGCAATCCGCGTAATCAATGCTGCCGATTGATGTAATACTATATATTTTTCAGACGCTTACGTATTGATATAAGAGAATTTAGGTGGTATGAAAAACCCTCGTTCCTTCATACGTTTACGAGAGTGATGCATTCGTCGGGTATCGCCCCTCCGCCCGATGGATGATGGCTCCAGAAAAAAAGATGAGGAACGTGATGATGGCAGGGAACACGGAATTCAGGACACGTATCTTTCCGCTGACGGCGCTGGTGCTGGCGATCTCGCTGGCCGGCTGTAGCGGCAGCTCGGACATTTCTCAGCCGCTCGATGGCGGCAACGGTGGCATGGAGTCCGGTGATGGCTCCGGCGACGGCGATGGTTCCGGCGGCGGCGATGGCTCCGACGACGGTGATGGCTCCGGCGGCGGTGGAGATGGCGCCGGTGATACCGCTTCCAGCACCGAGCGAGTGCTGCAGGATGTCGCCGGCGCCTCGGGTGCGGTGGGCAGCACCGTCACGACGCTGGGGGGCAAGATCCAGCAGGTGGATGCTCCGGTGGTCAGCGGCGTGACCGACGGTGCCGGCCAGGTCGTCCAGGACCTTGGCGGTGGTGTCGACAGCTTGGCCACGGGGCTGCGTGACGGGCTTGGCAACCTCAGCGAGAACGACAATGCCCTGGGCACGACGCTGGGCGGTGCGACGGGGCTGGTATCCCAGACCGGCAAGGCCGTCAGCAGCACGGGCGGTATCGTCGAGGGGCTGGGTTCCCTGCCGGTGCTGATGCAGGTGGAAGATGGCACCGGGGTGCTCGCCAGCGCGGGCGGCACGGTCGACCAGCTCGGCGCCACGATCACCGCGGTGGGCGATCGCCTGACCTTCACGCTGACCGACGAAGACGGCCACCTGTCGGGCCTGACGAGTGAGCTGACCGGTGTGGTCAGGCCGCTGGTCGTGAACCTGGAAGGGACCACCCAGCGCCTCGGTGACGCCCTGGTCGTTGGCCCCGTGGGCAGTCGCCTGCTGGCCAAGACCGGTGGTGCCGTCGTCCTGCTGGGCGAGCGTCTGGGAGACGACGTGAGGCTCGCGGGCGTCGGCGACCTGGTGACTTCCACCGGTCAGCTGGTGGCCGATGCCGGCGGCCTGCTGTCCACGAATGGTGGTGATGGCAGCCTGCTGGGAAGCGGTGGTGGTCTGCTGGGTGGCGTGACCGGCGGCCTGCTGGTCGGTGGCGACGGCGAGGTCGTCGGCGACGATAACCTGCTGTCGGGTTCCCTGTCTTCCGGTGGCGGCCTCCTTGGCGGCGATGGTGGCCTGCTGGGTGGCTTGGCCGGCGGCGATGGTGGCCTGCTGGGCGGCCTGGCCGGCGGCGATGGTGGCCTGCTGGGCGGCCTGGCCGGTGGCGAAGGTGGTCTCCTGGGGGGCGACGGTGGCCTGCTGGGCGGCGTGGCCGGCGGCGAAGATGGCCTCCTGGGAGGCGACGGTGGGCTGCTGAGCGGCGTGACCGATGGCCTGCTGGGTGGCGACGCGGGTCTGCTCGGTGGCGGCGATAGCGGCGGCCTGCTGGGTGGTGGCTCGGGGCTTCTCGGCGGCGGCGATGACGGCGGCAGCCTGGGCGGTGCCGGCGGACTCCTCAGTGGCGTCTCGGATACCGTGGATGGCGTGACCGATGCCGTCGATGGTGTGACCGGCGGTGCCCTGCAGGGTGTGACCGGCACGGTGGACGACGTGGCGAGCGGCCTGCTGGGCGGCTCTTCGTCCGATGGCGATGATGCCGGCGCCGATGGTGGCGGTGGTCTCCTCGGTGGCCTGCTGGGCGGAGGCCTGCTCGGTAAGCGCTGAGGGCGATGGCGCCACGCGTGTAACAGGGCCCGGCAAACGCCGGGCCCTTCGTCGTGTGTGCGTCCCGAGGTCCGCAGTGGCCGGTATGGCAGCCCTTTGTATTAGATTTTAATAATCTTGGGTTGTCATCGAGTGCGGAATTTGTACTAATCAGTTTCAGACTTCGGCATGTAACGCTGGGATAAAGCCGTGCAGCCGATGCGCCTAACGCTCACGCGATAATGATGCGAAGGCGCTTTAGGAACTGAATAAAACGCAGGGAAAAAACATGATGCCAAGGTTGGGCGCGACGCGCGTGCGGCAGAGTCTTGTGCCACTGACCGCGATGACGGTCGTTTCGTTGTTGTCGGGGGCGGCGCAGGCCAATGATGTGCCATCGGTCATCGACGAGCGTCAGCCGACGCTGACACCGCCGGTGCAGGATGCGCTGGAGCAGCAGGGAGCGGGCGGGGCAGAGATCAGCCTGCCCGGTGCCGCCGGGGCGATCGGCCCCGAGACTCGGGTGCCGGTGGAGCGCGTGCAGATTCGCGGCGGCAGTGTGTTCGAACTCGATGCCCTGAGTGCCCCCCTCCAGCCGCTCGTCGGGCAGCGCGTGAGTGTCGAGCGACTGGTCGAGGCCGTGGAAGCGATCTCGCGGCGCTACCAGGACGCCGGTTACCCCCTTTCCTATGCCTACCTGCCCAGCAACAACTTCCAGAACGGCACGCTGACCGTCGTGGTGGTCGAGGGCTATATCGCCCGCACCGAGATCGCCGTGGAGGATACGGCGGTGGCCCAGCGAGTCCGTCGGCTGGCCGAGCGGATGCGCGAGGAGCGCCCGCTGACGCGTGCGACCTTCGAGCGCTATACGGCGCTGATCGAGCGCATCCCGGGGGCGAGCCTGGCGGTCAAGGCGCCGGTGCCGCGCACCCCGTCCGGTGCAACCACCCTGCGTGTGGAGCAGCGCGACAGCGACCGCATCGACGCCGGCGTGACGCTCGGCGGTGGCGACAAGAACGATACCCAGGCGGTCGGCAACCTGGCCCTGCACAGCCATACGCCCTACGCGGAAACGCTCTCGTTCGCCTACCTGATGCCGGTCGACAACGAGGATACCTTCTATGCCGCCCAGTACCGCCAGGCGCTCGGTACCGACGGCCTGCGCCTGACCCTGAGCGCCCAGCGCTTCGAGGGCGACGAGGAAGACCCGGTTCTGGTGAGCGGGCGGCCCTACGAGGTCGACCAGGAAAAGACGCGCGATCGCTATCGTCTGGGACTCGACTATCCGCTGCTGCTGGAGCGCAATCGCCGCTGGAGCGTCGAGGCCAACGTCGAGCATCTCGACGAAACGGCCGACTATCGTTATCGCTCCGACCTGGGGCCGGAGCTGCGCGCCCGGCAGGATCTGAGTTACTCGACGCTGGAGCTGGGGACCCATTACCGCCAGGGTAATGCCAACCGTCGCCTCGAGGTGCGTGGCGAGCTGCGTCAGGGTGTCGATCTGGGAGAGGCCGGGACCACTACCGAGATCCGCAATGTGGTCAATGGCGTCTCGGTGGCGGCCAACGGCCAGGAAGAACTCGAATACACGCGCGTCGAGCTCAACGGGCGCTGGCTGGAGGCGCTGACGCCGAACTGGCGGCTGTCGACGCGCGTGGCCGGTTTCTGGTCGGACGACCGGCTGCCGGCGCCGGAGCGCGGCCAGTACGGTGGCGGCCGCTTTGCGCGCGGCTACGACGATGGCGAAGCCGAGGGCGAGCGTGGCTACGCCGGCGAGATCGAACTGCGCTACCGCCACGCACTGGGCGCGTCCTGGGCCTCGCATGTGTCGCCCTACCTGGTCATGGACGGCGCCCACACCGAGTTCAACGACAGCGATCTGGAATACGACCTGGCCTCGGTGGCCGGCGGCGTCGAGCTGAGCCGCGGTAGCATGTACCGCCTGGGGCTCGAGTATGCCTACCCCGTCGGCGATCTCCCCGCCGAGGACGCCTCCCGGGAAGGGCGGGTCAATGCGCGCCTGAGCTGGGACTTCGGCGGCTGACGGGCATGGCCTGCATCATCAGCTGCCGGTGAGTCGGTCGCTACTGACGCGACTGGTGCTGGAGTCGCGGCTCATGCGCGGCGTGCCCGCGGATCAGGCGTCGATCCTGCTGATCAAGAGCCTGCGCGACATGGTCAAGCTGGCGGGGCGCCATATCACCGTGACCGGGGTCACCACCTCGGACCAGCTGGTGGCCATTCGCGGCATGAACTTCGTTTCGGTGCAGGGGCCACTGTTCGGTGAGCCGCAGCCGGTGGAGGCCCTGGTGGAGCGCCTGGCGGCCGGCGAATCGGCGCGAGCGGGCCGCGCGGACGATCCGTCCCTCAAGGGCGCGGTCGAGCCTGACGGCGCATGACAGTGAGGGGCCAAGAGAAGAAGGCGGTATCGCGTGTCGCGACGACGCGATGAGAGCGCCGTCGGCGTCCGGTGGCGGAGTGCTCGCTCTGCGGGAGGCTCCTGCGTGACACGAAAGGGCCCGGCAATCGCCGGGCCCTCGGGGTGCTGCGGCCGGTCTCGAATCAGCCTTGTGAGGCCTCGTCTTCATCGGCATCGTCGGTGGCGGCGATCAGCTGCAGCTGCTCGTAGAACCGCGGCGCAGGCTCGGGCTCGGGGGGCGTCTCGAGCGCCACGGGCATGCCGCCCGGCACTTCCACGACCTCGCGCAGCCGCGAGTAATCCACCGCGTAGTCGAGCCCCTCGGTGCTGGCGTCGACCTCATCCAGGGCCTCGGTGACGCGCTGGATGGTGGTGCCCTGCTTCTCGTCCAGGTAGGGGTAGGCCTGGACGTAGAGGGTGCCGTCGGACCAGCCCAGCTTGAAGCTCTCGTTGATGATGCGCACCTGGGTGCCCACCGAGACCTGGTCGAACAGGGTCTCCACGTCCTCGGGCAGCATGCGCACGCAGCCATGGGAGACCCGCATGCCCACGCCCTCCGGCTTGTTGGTGCCGTGGATCAGGTAGCCCGGAATGCCGAGGCGCATCTTGCGCGTGCCCAGCGGGTTGTCGGGGCCGGCGGGTACGACGCTCGGCAGCGGGTCGCCGGCCTCGGCGTGTTCCCGGCGGATCGATGCCGGCGGGTACCAGGCCGGATTGCGGACCATCTGGGTGATGGTGGTGTTGCCCAGCGGGGTCTCCCAGTCCTGGCGGCCCACGCCGAGCGGGTAGGTCTGGACGATGCGCGGTTCGCCATCCTCGGCCGGGGGGTAGTAGTAGAGCCGCATCTCGGCAACGTTGATCACGATGTCGTTACGCGGGACGTCGGGCAGGATGAACTGGCCGGGGATCGTCACCTCGGTGCCTTCGCCGGGATACCACACGCTGACGTCGGGGTTGGCCCGGACCATGGCGCGATAGCCGATGCCGTGCTCGTGGCCGATGTCGATCAGGGTGTCTTCTTTCTCGGCCTCGATGGTGTAGACCTCGCCGACCAGGTCGCCTTCCTCGGGCAGGTAGTAGTAGCCGCGGGGCAGGTCCTCGCTGGCCTGCAGCGGGGCGGCGAGGGCGGTGGTCAGCCCGACCAGCAGGGTCGTGCGGGCCACGGTGCTGCGCAGGGGTGAAGGGATCATCTTGGTCATGTCTCGAATCGGGGGCGTCAGGGGGCGCTACGCTCGCGCGGAGCGGCCATGTCGTTAGAGTGCCCGAGGTGGCGACGGTTCGCCAGTCGCCACCGCGGACTTCAGGCGGCTTCGGCCTTGCGGTTGAAGTGGTCGAGCAGCGCCTCGACCTCCGAGAAGCGCGCGTCCTCGCCTTCCATGTCGGCCTCGAAGCGCAGGGTGTCGGCGCCCTCGAGGCGATAGCGATCGGGCTGGCGCTGGATCAGCTCCACCAGGATCAGCGGGTCGACGCCGGTGTGGCCGGCGAAGATCACTCGGCCCTTCTCGGGGCCGGCCTCGAGGCGGGCGATACCCAGCCGCTCGGCGCGCTGGCGCAGGCGGGTCTGGCGCAGCAGGGTCTTGACCGGCGCCGGCAGCAGGCCGAAGCGGTCGATCATCTCCACCTGCAGTTCCTTGAGCTCGGCCTCGGTCTCGGCGCCGGCGATGCGCTTGTACATCACCAGGCGCTGCTGGACGTCGTGGAGGTAGTCGTCCGGGATCAGCGCCGGCAGGTTGAGGCTGACCTCGACGCCCTCGTCGAGCGGGGCCTCGATGTTGGGCGTCTTGCCCTCGCGGATGGCCTTCACGGCGCGGTCGAGCATCTGCATGTAGAGGCTGTAGCCGAGCGCCTCCATCTGGCCGCTCTGTTCCTCGCCGAGCAGCTCGCCGGCGCCGCGGATCTCCATGTCGTGGCTGGCCAGGGTGAAGCCGGCGCCCAGGTCCTCGGCCTGGCCGATGGCCTCCAGGCGCTTGACCGCATCGCGGCTCATGGCCCGCGGCGGCGGGGCCAGCAGGTAGGCATAGGCCTGGTGGTGGCTGCGCCCGACCCGACCGCGCAGCTGGTGCAGCTGGGCCAGGCCGAACTTGTCGGCACGCTCGATGACGATGGTGTTGGCGCTGGGCACGTCGATGCCGGTCTCGATGATGGTCGAGCACACCAGCACATTGAAGCGCTTGTGGTAGAAGTCCGACATCACCCGCTCCAGGGCGCGCTCGGGCAGCTGGCCGTGGGCCACGCCGACCCGCGCTTCCGGCACCAGCTCGCGGATCGTCTCCGCGGCGGTCTCGATGGTCTTGACCTCGTTGTGCAGGAAGTAGACCTGGCCGCCGCGCAGGATCTCGCGCAGGATCGCCTCCTTGATCACCGCCTCGTCGCGCTGCTGGACGAAGGTCTTCACCGACAGCCGGCGGGCGGGCGGGGTGGCGATGATCGAAAGGTCGCGGATGCCGCTCATGGCCATGTTGAGCGTGCGCGGAATCGGCGTGGCGGTGAGCGTGAGGATGTCGACCTCGGCGCGCAGGCCCTTGAGGCGCTCCTTCTGGGCGACGCCGAAGCGATGCTCCTCGTCGATGATCAGCAGGCCCATCTTGGGGAAGCGCATCGACTTGGACAGCAGCTTGTGGGTGCCGATGACGATGTCGGCCTGGCCTTCCTCGATGCGCTTGGCGGTCGCGCTCTGGCCCTGGCCGCCGGTGAAGCGCGAGACCAGCTCGATGTTGACCGCGGTGTCGGCGAAGCGGTCGCGGAAGTTCTCATAGTGCTGGCGGGCGAGCAGGGTGGTGGGCACCAGCACGACGACCTGCTGGCCGGAGTGCACCGCCAGGAAGGCGGCGCGCATCGCCACCTCGGTCTTGCCGAAGCCGACGTCGCCGCAGACCACGCGGTCCATGGGCCTTGGGGCGGTCATGTCGCCGACCACCGCCTCGATGGCGGCGCGCTGGTCGGGGGTCTCCTCGAAGGGGAAGCTGGCGGCGAAGCGGGCGTACTCGGCGTCCGGTGCCTCGCAGGCGAAGCCTTCCCGGGCCTCGCGGCGGGCGTAGACGTCGAGCAGTTCGGCGGCGGTGTCGCGGATGCGCTCGGCGGCCTTCTTCTTGGCCTTGTCCCACTGCTCGGAGCCGAGCCGGTGCAGCGGCGCCAGCTCGTCGTCGACGCCGGCGTAGCGCGAGATCAGATGCAGGCTGTCCACCGGCACGTACAGCTTGGCGCCGTCGGCGTATTCCAGGGTGACGAATTCCGCCGCCTGGCCGCCGGCCTCCAGCGTCTCCAGGCCACGATAGCGGCCGACGCCGTGGGCCTGATGGACCACCGGGGCGCCGGGCTTGAGCTCGGCCAGGTGACGGATCGCCAGCTCGTTGTCGTCGGTGGCCCTTTCACGGCGGCGGCTCTGGCGCACCACCTCGCCGTAGAGCTCGGTCTCGCCGATCACGGCGATATCCGGCGCCTCCAGCCACAGGCCGGCGTCGATGGTGCCCTCGGTGATGGCGGTGCGTGACTCGCCGTCGAGGAAGGCCGTGAAGTCGTCGACGTGGGGCAGGGGCAGGTTCAGCGGCGCGAGCGTTTCCTCGAGCGCCTCGCGGCGGCCGCGGGACTCGGCGACGAACAGCACCCGGGTGGCGTCGTGCTCGGCGAGGAAGTCCTCGAGCTCGGCCAGCGGGCGCTTGGCGCGGGCGTTGACCGGCAGGTTCGGCGCCGGCCGCGCCGCCGGCGCCAGGGCATGGCGGTGCTCGGCGTCGTCGGTGAGCTCGACCCGCGGATGGCGCTTGATGGCGCCGAACGCCTCGGCCACCGGCACGAAGGCGCGATGGGGCGGCAGCAGCGGCCGCGTCGGGTCGACGCCGAGGTTCTCATAGCGGCTCTCGATGGCCGCCCAATGGTGTTCGGCGGCCTCGAACACGCCGGGCAGCAGCGCGATACGAGTGCTCTCGGCCAGGTGCTCGAACAGCGTCGCCGTCTCGTCGAAGAACAGCGGCAGGTACTGCTCCAGGCCGGGGGAGGGGATGCCCTTGAGGGCATCGACGTAGAGCGGGCACTGGCGCGGGTCGACGTCGAACAGCGTCTCGAAGCCCTCGCGGAAGCAGGCGATGGCGCCGCGGGACAGCGAGTACTCGTGGGCGGGCAGCAGCTCGATGCGCTCGACCCTGTCGGCGCTGCGCTGGGTATCGGGATCGAAGTGGCGCAGGGTGTCGATCTCGTCGTCGAACAGGTCGATGCGCAGCGGCGCATCGTAGCCCATCGGGAAGAGGTCGATCAGCGCGCCGCGCAGCGCATATTCGCCGGGCTCGAAGACGGTCTCCACGGCGCGGTAGCCGGCGCGCGACAGGCGGTCGCGGAAGCCCTCGCGGTCCAGCGTGGTCCCCACCTCGAGCGTCATCACCCGGCCGGCGATGTAGTCCACCGGCGGCAGGCGCTGCATCAGGGTGTTGATCGGCACCAGCACGATGCCGTGCTCGCCGTCCTGCAGGCGGCGCAGGGTGCGCAGTCGGGCCGAGACGATGTCCTGGTGGGGCGAGAAGCTGTCGTAGGGCAGCGTCTCCCAGTCGGGGAAGGGCAGCACCGGCAGCCGTGAATAGAAGGCCAGGTCGTCTTCCAGGCGCTGGGCGGCGGCGGTGTCGGCGGTGACCACCAGCAGCGGCGCGTCTTCGGCGAGGTGCGCCAGGGCCAGGGCGGTCGCGCTGCCGGGAGGCGTCTGCCAGTAGAGGGTGTCGCGCAGGCCCGTGGGGCGAGGCGGGTCGAGAGGCGAGAAGGTCGGCATGGGCGTCGCTTGCGTCGTGTCCAATGGGTGACTGGGGGCATCATAACAGTCCGGCACCGTCATGTAGTGAAACCCGAATTCCTGTAAATCCCCTACAGCGTCTGCGACTATCCCTCGATTGCCCCCCTGGTGTCCGGCCTCGGATAATGCCTCTCGAATCTCAACCCCATGGAGAGGCCCCACGTGAGTCAGCAAACCCCCGATACCGTCTTCCAGGAATGGCACGACAATCAGGCGCTCGCCGAGCAGATGATCCCGATGATCGGCAGCCTGTACCGTCACAACAACGTCGTGACCACGCTGTACGGGCGTTCGCTGTTCAATCGCAGCGTGATCCGCATCCTCAAGGACCACCGGTTCGTGCGCAAGATCGAGGGCACCGAACTGTCCGTTCAGGACACCTTCCCGCTGGTCAAGGCCATGACCGAGCTGAACCTGGGGCCGGCTCACGTCGACGTGGGCAAGCTGGGCGTGGCCTACAAGAAGCAGGGCGGCGGCGACGCGCTGGCCTTCCTGCGCAGGGAGCTGGCCGAGATCGTCGACGGCCACTGCGCGGACACCGGCAACGGCGAGCCGAAGGACGTGGTGCTCTACGGCTTCGGTCGCATCGGCCGCATCCTGGCGCGGGTGCTGGTCGAGAAGGCCGGCGGCGGTAACCTGCTGCGCCTGCGGGCCATCGTGGTGCGCGGCCGCGGCGACATCGCCAAGGATCTCGAGAAGCGTGCCAGCCTGCTGCGTCGTGACAGCGTTCACGGGCCCTTCGACGGCACCATCAGCGTCGACCCGGAAGCGCGCACCCTGACCGCCAATGGCAACGTCATCAAGGTGATCTACGCCGACTCGCCGTCCGAGATCGACTACACCGACTACGGCATCGATAACGCCGTGGTGGTCGACAACACCGGCATCTGGCGCGACGAGGATGGCCTGGGCCAGCATCTGGCCTGCAAGGGCGTGGCCAAGGCGCTGCTGACCGCGCCGGGCAAGGGCGACGTCAAGAACATCGTCTATGGCATCAACCACCAGGACATCAATGCCGACGACCGCATCATCTCGGCCGCGTCCTGCACCACCAATGCCATCGTGCCGGCCCTCAAGGCGCTGAACGACGAGTACGGCATCGTTCATGGTCACGTCGAGACGGTGCACTCCTACACCAACGACCAGAACCTGATCGACAACTACCACAAGGGCGATCGCCGCGGTCGCAGCGCGCCGCTCAACATGGTGCTGACCGAGACCGGCGCGGCCAAGGCGGTGGCCAAGGCGCTGCCGGAGCTGGGCGGCAAGCTGACCGGCAACGCCATCCGCGTGCCGACGCCCAACGTCTCCATGGCGATCCTCAACCTGACGCTGGAGCGCGAGACCGACGTCGAATCGCTCAACGACTACCTGCGTCGCATGTCGATCGACTCCCAGTACCAGAAGCAGATCGACTACGTCGACTCGCCCGAGGTGGTGTCCACCGACTTCGTCGGCAACCGTCATGCCGGCATCGTCGACGCCCAGGCGACCATCGCCAACGGCAAGCACGCCGTGCTCTACGTGTGGTACGACAACGAGTTCGGCTACAGCTGCCAGGTCATCCGCATCCTGCAGCACATCTCCAACGTGGCCTTCCGCAAGCTGCCCCACGCCCAGGGCTAAGCGCTCCCGCGCGTCGCATCACTCCCGCCCCGGCCGCTCGGCCGGGGCTCCCGCCAAGCATCTCTCCCTCAACGCTTTTCTCACTCGTCTGCGACACTTCGCCACTTGCCGCGGACGGCCTCCTGCGACCTTCCGGCAGGTAGTCATTCCACTGGCTTCTCTTTATAATGCGGGGGATTTTTCGGGGTGGTTCGAGTTCGCCTCGGGCCCGACTGGTTACATTCTGGACAAAACACAAGAATCCGATCCAATCGCACCCCTTTCCTTCGTATATCAGATCCATCAACTGGGCGAGACTATGATCGAAGTCAAGAAAGGCCTGGATCTCCCCATCACGGGAGCCCCGGAGCAGCGCGTCGAAGACGCGCGTCCGGTGCGCCACGTGGCGGTTCTCGGTACCGACTATATCGGCATGAAGCCGACCATGGAGGTTCGAGAGGGGGACAAGGTCAAGCTGGGCGACCTGCTGTTCACGGACAAGAAGATCGATGGCGTGCGCTTCACGGCGCCGGCCGGCGGTGAAGTCGTCGCCATCAACCGCGGTGAGAAGCGCAGGCTGCTGTCCGTGGTGATCAAGGTCGACGAGTCCGAAGACGCGGTGGAGTTCGCCTCTTACAACCGTGACAAGCTGGCCTCCCTGGAGCGTCAGGCAGTGGTCGATCAGCTGGTCGACTCCGGTCTCTGGACGGCACTGCGCACCCGTCCCTTCTCCCGCACGCCGGCCATCGACAGCGTGCCGAACGACATCTTCGTCACCGCCGTCGATACCCACCCGCTGTCCGCCGACCCCGCCACCGTCGTCCAGGGCCAGTCCCAGGCCTTCGAGGATGGCCTCAAGGTGCTGACGCGCCTGACCGAAGGCAAGGTCTTCCTGTGCACCGCGCCGGGCGCCGACGTGCCGGGAGGCGACGTCCAGGGCGTGCAGGCCGAGACCTTCGGCGGTCCGCATCCGGCCGGCCTGGTCGGCACGCACATCCATCATCTCTCGCCCGTGGGCCTGCAGAAGAAGGTCTGGCACATCGGCTACCAGGACGTCATCGCCTTCGGCAAGCTGTTCACCGAGGGCAAGCTCGACGTCAGCCGCGTGGTGGCGGTGGGCGGCCCGCGCGCCGAGAAGCCGCGGCTGCTGCGCACCCGCGTCGGTGCCAGCACCGAAGAGCTGCTGGCCAGCGAGGTCCGTGACCCCGATGACACCCGGGTGATCTCCGGCTCGGTGTTCTCCGGCTTCACCGCCGAGGGCAGCCTGCGCTACGTGGGTCGCTTCAACACCCAGCTCAGCCTGCTCGAGGAAGGCAACAAGCGCAGCTTCATGGGCTGGCTGTCGCCGGGCGCGAATCGCCACTCGGTGCTCGGCATCTACCTGTCGCGCATCAAGGGCCTCAGCAACTACGCCCCGACCACCTCCACCAACGGTTCCGAGCGGGCCATGGTGCCGGTGGGCGCCTACGAGGAAGTGATGCCGCTGGACATCCTGCCCACCCAGCTGCTGCGCTCGCTGATCGTCGGCGACATCGAGACCGCCATGCAGCTCGGTTGCCTGGAGCTGGATGAGGAGGACCTGGCGCTGTGCACCTACGTGTGCCCCGGCAAGTACGAATATGGTCCCATCCTGCGCGATAACCTCACCATGATCGAGAAAGAGGCCTGATGATGGGTATCCGACAGACACTCGAGAACCTCGAGCCGCACTTTCACAAGGGCGGCAAGTACGAGAAGTTCTACCCGCTCTTCGAGGCGGTGGACACCATCTTCTACACGCCGCCCAGCGTCGCCAAGACCACGGCGCACGTGCGTGATGGCATCGACCTGAAACGCATCATGATCACGGTGTGGCTGTGCACCTTCCCGGCCATGTTCTTCGGCATGTGGAACGCCGGCTGGCAGGCCAACGTGGCCATCGCCGACGGCTTCGGCGCCGCCGGCGGCTGGCGCGAGGCCATCGTCATGACCCTGGCGGGCGGCCACGACCCAGGCAGCCTGTGGGCCAACTTCGTGCTCGGCGCGACCTACTTCCTGCCGATCTACCTGGTGACCTTCGCGGTCGGCGGCTTCTGGGAAGTGCTGTTCGCCATCAAGCGCGGCCACGAGGTCAACGAGGGCTTCTTCGTCACCTCCGTGCTCTACGCCCTGATCCTGCCGGCCACCATTCCGCTGTGGCAGGTTGCGCTCGGCATCACCTTCGGCGTGGTGATCGGCAAGGAAATCTTCGGCGGCACCGGCAAGAACTTCCTCAACCCCGCGTTGACCGGCCGTGCCTTCCTGTACTTCGCCTATCCGGCGCAGATCTCCGGCGACTCCGTGTGGGTCGCGGCCGACGGCTACACCGGCGCCACCGCGCTCTCCACCGCCTTCCAGAGCGGCATGAGCGCGCTGACCGACCAGTTCAGCTGGTGGGACGCCTTCCTCGGCTTCATCCCGGGCTCGGTGGGCGAGACCTCGACGCTGGCCATCCTGATCGGCGCGATCGTGCTGCTGTGGACCAAGATCGCCTCCTGGCGAATCATGCTGGGCGTGTTCCTGGGCATGGTGACGACCAGCCTGCTGTTCAACCTGATCGGCTCCGACACCAACCCGATGTTCGCCATGCCGTGGTACTGGCACCTGGTGATCGGCGGCTTCGCCTTCGGCATGGTGTTCATGGCCACTGACCCGGTCTCCGCCTCCATGACCAACCAGGGCCGCATGATCTTCGGTGCCCTGATCGGCGTCATGACCGTGCTGATCCGCGTCGTCAACCCGGCCTTCCCGGAGGGCATCATGCTGGCGATTCTGTTCGCCAACCTGTTCGCCCCGCTGATCGACCACTTCTTTGTTCAGGCCAACATCAAGCGCCGCCAGCAGCGCACCGGTGTGCCGGCCGAGGAGAACGCCTGATGGCACAGAGCAACAACTCCATCAAGAAGATCCTGACGGTGGCGTTCGCACTTTGCATCGTGTGTTCTGTGATCGTCTCCACCGCCGCGGTCGGCCTGCGCGCCAAGCAGGAGCTCAACCAGGAGCTGGACCGCAAGTCGAACATCCTCGACGTGGCGGGGCTCTATGAGCCCGGCACCGACGTCGAGGAGGCCTTCGAACAGGTCACGCCGCGGGTCGTCGACCTGCGCACCGGCGAGTACACCGACCAGTTCGATGCGGCCACCTACGACAGCTTCCAGGCGGCCCGTGATCCGGCCCAGTCCCGTACCCTCTCTGGGGAGAAGGACATCGCCGGCCTGTCGCGTCAGGAGAACTTCACCACCGTCTATCTGGTCGGCAACCCGGACGACCCCGAGCAGATCATCCTGCCGGTGCGTGGTCAGGGGTTGTGGGGCCTGATGCGCGGTTACCTGGCGGTGCAGGGCGATGGCAACACCATCCAGGGCATCACCTTCTATTCCCACTCCGAGACCCCGGGTCTCGGCGGCGAGGTCGACAACCCGCGCTGGAAGTCTCAGTGGGACGGCAAGGAGATCTTCGCCAGCGCCGACAGCGTTCAGCCGGACATCGCCCTGGTCAAGGGCGGCGCCAGCGGCGAGACCGAGGTCGACGCGCTTTCCGGCGCCTCGCTGACCAGCAAGGGCGTCACCAACCTCCTGCAGTTCTGGCTGAGCCCCGAGGGCTTCGGCGAGTACCTCGCCCGGTTCCGCAGCGGTATCGAGCGTGAGACCGTGCAGGATGCCTCCACCGACACTGAAGGAGCCTGATGATGTCTGCACCGACTCCCAAGGGCGTCCTGGTAACGCCGATCTTCAAGAACAACCCCATCGCGCTGCAGATCCTGGGGATCTGCTCCGCGCTGGCGGTGACCAGCAGCATGAGCGTGTCGCTGGTCATGTCTTTGGCGGTGATCTTCGTCACCTCGCTGTCGAACTTCTTCGTCTCGCTGATCCGCAACCACATTCCGTCGTCGATCCGCATCATCGTGCAGATGACGATCATCGCCTCGCTGGTGATCGTGGTGGACCAGATCCTCAAGGCCTACGCCTATGAGATGTCCAAGCAACTGTCGGTCTTCGTCGGCCTGATCATCACCAACTGCATCGTGATGGGCCGCGCCGAGGGCTTCGCCATGACCAACAGCCCGGGCCTGTCCTTCCTGGACGGCGTCGGCAACGGTCTGGGCTACGGCTTCATCCTGATGACCGTTGGCTTCTTCCGCGAGCTGCTCGGCTCCGGCAGCGTGTTCGGCTTCACCGTGCTCGAGACCGTGCAGAACGGTGGCTGGTACGTGCCCAACGGCCTGCTGCTGCTGCCGCCGTCCGCGTTCTTCATCATCGGGTTGATCATCTGGGCGCTGCGCGCCATCAACCCGGAACAGGTCGAGGAGAACGAGTTCAAGATGAAGGACAACACCCAGCCGAAGGAGGCCGTGTAAGATGCAACACTATCTGAGCCTGTTCGTCGCCTCGGTCTTCGTCGAGAACATGGCCCTGGCGTTCTTCCTGGGCATGTGTACCTTCCTGGCCGTGTCCAAGAAGGTCTCCTCGGCGATCGGCCTGGGCATCGCGGTCATCGCGGTGCTGGTGATCACCGTGCCGGTCAACAACCTGCTGCTGACCTACCTGCTCGGCGAGGGCGCCCTGACCTGGACCGGTCTGGCCGGCGCCGAGAACATCGACCTGTCGTTCCTCGGCTACCTGAGCTACATCGGCGTGATCGCGGCCATCGTGCAGATCATGGAGATGTTCCTCGACAAGTACGTGCCGGCGCTCTACAACGCGCTGGGCGTGTTCCTGCCGCTGATCACCGTGAACTGCGCGATCCTCGGTGCGACCCTGTTCATGTCCGAGCGTAACTACAACTTCGGCGAATCCGTGGTCTACGGCCTCGGCGCCGGGGTGGGCTGGGCACTGGCCATCACCGCGCTGGCCGGTATTCGCGAGAAGCTCAAGTACAGCGACGTGCCGGCCTCTCTGCAGGGCCTGGGCATCACCTTCATCACGGTGGGCCTCATGTCGCTGGGCTTCATGTCCTTCTCCGGCATCCAGCTCTGAGGCGGCTTCCGGCGGCGCGTGTGGCGCGCCGCCGGTGTGACCAGTCAATGCTAGCAATAGGAAACCGACATGGTTGATACAACAGTCATCTTGCTCGGTGTGGTCATGTTCACCGTGATCATCATCGGTCTGACGGCGGTGATCCTGGCCGCCCGCAGCAAGCTCGTCAGCACCGGGGACGTGACCATCGAGATCAACGAAGATCCCGATCACACCCTGACCACCCAGGCCGGCGGCAAGCTGCTGAACACCTTGGCCGCCAACGGCATCTTCCTGTCCTCCGCCTGTGGCGGCGGTGGCTCCTGCGCCCAGTGCCGGTGCCGCGTGGAAGAGGGTGGTGGCTCGATCCTGCCCACCGAGGAGTCCCACTTCACCCTGCGCGAGAAGAAGGAAGGCTGGCGCCTGTCCTGCCAGGTGCCGGTGAAGCAGGACATGAAGATCGAGGTTCCCGAGGAGGTCTTCGGCGTCAAGAAGTGGGAATGCGAGGTCATCGAGAACCCCAACGTCGCCACCTTCATCAAGGAGCTCAACCTGCGCCTGCCCGAGGGCGAGGACGTGGCCTTCCGCGCCGGCGGCTACGTGCAGCTGGTGGCACCAGCCTACGACGTCAAGTTCTCCGACTTCGACATCGAGGAAGAGTACCGCGGCGACTGGGAGAAGTTCGGGCTGTTCAACGTCTCCCACAAGAACAACGAGGAAATCATCCGGGCCTATTCCATGGCGAACTACCCGGAAGAGAAAGGCATCCTCAAGTTCAACATCCGTATCGCCACGCCGCCGCCCAACACCGACCACCCGCCGGGCCTGATGTCCACCTACGTCTTCAGCCTGAAGCCGGGTGACAAGGTCACGGTGATGGGGCCCTTTGGCGAGTTCTTCGCCAAGGACACCGATGCCGAGATGGTATTCGTGGGCGGTGGTGCCGGCATGGCGCCGATGCGCAGCCACATCTTCGACCAGCTCAAGCGCCTGGACACCAAGCGCAAGATCAGCTTCTGGTACGGTGCGCGCTCCTGGCGCGAGACCTTCTACAACGAAGAGTACGACCAGCTGGCCGAAGAGCACGACAACTTCGACTGGCATCTGGCGCTGTCCGATCCGCAGCCCGAGGACAACTGGGAAGGCCCGACCGGCTTCATCCACAACGTCCTCTACGAGAACTACCTCAAGGACCATCCGGCTCCCGAGGACTGCGAGTTCTACATGTGCGGACCGCCGATGATGAACGCCTCCGTGATCAAGATGCTGCTGGATCTCGGGGTCGAACCCGAGAACATCATGCTCGACGACTTCGGCGGCTGATCGCCCTGCGGCGACCGTCAGGGCTGGCCTCCGGGCCAGCCCTGATTGGTTCCGCCGCCCGATATGCCGCTCTTGGGGCGGCATATCAGGCGACGGCACCCTACAGTGGCAGCGCTCCCCGGGGATCACGGCGGCGCTGACGTGGTCCCAAGGGCAACACCTTCTCAGCGAACTCGATGGAGCACTCAATGGGCACCTTTCTCGTGGTACTCGCCTTCATGCTGGTGATCATGGCCGCCATGGCCATCGGCGTCATCGTCGCCCGCAAGCCGATCGCGGGCAGCTGCGGCGGCCTCAACCAGCTCGGCCTCAAGGAAGGCTGTGAGGTCTGCGGCGGCCAGGACCAGGTCTGCGAAGAGGAAAACCGCAAGCGTCAGGGCGGCGCCCGCCGCCGCAGCGACGAGAGCCGCGGTGCGGATCTCGGCTACGACGCGACCCGCCGCTGATCCGACGGCACCACCCTTTTTTCATTTTCCGGCGCTGAGCCGCCAGGGACGTGTGGCCGCAGGCTGGCGCCGGAATGACGGCGCCGGGCACGAGAGGTGATGCTTGCGCCATGATTCCCCGGCTCGGTGCCTTCAAGCACCCAGACGAGCAGGGGAGTCATGGCAGTTCATAACTACGATGTGGTGGTGATCGGCACCGGGCCGGCCGGCGAGAGCGCCGCCATCAATGCCGCCAAGCACGGCAAGCGCGTGGCGGTGGTCGAGAAGCAGCCCTTGGTGGGCGGCAACTGCACCCACTGGGGCACGATTCCTTCCAAGGCGCTGCGCCACCAGGTCAAGCAGATCCTGTCGTTCAACACCAATCGTATGTTCCGCGACATCGGCGAGCCGCGCTGGTTCTCGTTTCCGCGGGTGATGGAGCGCTCCCGCGTCACCATCGACCAGCAGGTGGCGATGCGTACCAACTTCTACGCGCGCAACCGCATCGACCTCTACAGCGGCGTGGCGCGCTTCAAGGACGCCCACACCCTGGTGGTGCGCGGTGACGGTGACAGCGTCGACGAGCTGGTGGCCGAGCGGATCATCATCGCCACCGGCTCGCGTCCCTACCGGCCGGCCGACATCGACTTCCGGCATCCGCGCATCTACTGCTCGGACACCATCCTCGGCCTCAACCATACCCCTCGCACCATGATCATCTTCGGTGCCGGGGTGATCGGCTGCGAGTACGCCTCGATCTTCTCGGGCCTCGGGCTCAAGGTCGACCTGATCAACAGTCGCGACAGCCTGCTGTCCTTCCTCGATGACGAGATCAGCGATGCGCTGTCCTATCACCTGCGCAAGCACGGGGTGCTGATCCGCCACAACGAGGAGTACGAGCGGGTCGAGGGCGACGAATCCGGGGTGACCGTGTATCTCAAGTCGGGCAAGCGGCTGCGCGCCGACGCCTTCCTGTGGGCCAACGGCCGCACCGGCAACACCGACGAGCTGGGGCTGGAGAACGTCGGCCTCGAGGCCAATGGCCGCGGGCAGCTGCAGGTCGACGAGCACTATCGCACGGCGATTCCGCACATCTATGCCGCCGGTGACGTGATCGGCTGGCCGAGCCTGGCCAGCGCGGCCTATGACCAGGGCCTGAACGCCTGCGACGAGCTGCTCGATCGTGAGTACCGCTTCGTCAGCGAGGTGCCGACCGGCATCTACACGATCCCGGAGATCAGCTCCTTCGGTCGCAACGAGCGCGAGCTCACCGAGGCCAGGGTGCCCTACGAGGTGGCTCAGGCGTTCTTCAAGGACACCGCTCGGGCGCAGATCACCGGCGACACCGTGGGCATGCTGAAGATCCTGTTCGACCAGGACACGCTGGAGATCTACGGCATCCACTGCTTCGGCGACCAGGCCTCGGAGATCGTCCATATCGGCCAGGCGATCATGCAGCAGGAGGGCGGGGCCAACACCCTCGAGTACTTCGTCAGCACGACCTTCAACTATCCCACCATGGCCGAGGCCTACCGAGTCGCGGCGCAGAACGGGCTGAATCGGTTGTTCTGATCCGTCGATCAGCTTGGGCCGAAAGACGACCGACGGCGCCCCCTGGGCGCCGTCGGTCGTTCATGCCAGTGATCGACGACCGTCGTCGATGTCAGCCGTTGGCGGGTGGCTCGGGATCCAGGTGGCCGTAACACGGCGGCGAGCTCGGCTCGCGATCGAGGGCATCCTCGGCGTCCAGGGCCTTCAGCAGCGCCTCACGCAGGATCGGGAGGTAAGACTCGTCGAGATCGCGTACCGCGGAAAGCAGCGTCAGGCGCCCGCCGCGGGCGTGGCGCATCAGCGGCGTCAGCGCTTCGGGGTGGTCGCGCAGCTCACCTCGGTAGCGCACGGCGAACACGGTGGGGCTGATCTCTCCCTCGTGGAACTGGCGCCGCAGGGTGGGCGAGGGCGAGGCATCGCGATACCAGTCGGCCAGCTGCAGCGACTCGCGGCGCTTGCCGCGAGGCCACAGTCGGTCGACCAGCACCCGCGCACCGTCGTCGGGCTCGGGGGCCTGGTAGACGCGCTTGAGGGCGATCTCCCGGCTCATGCTTCGCCCTCCATCTCCAGCGCCTGCCGTTCCTCCCGGGCGCGCGACTGCCAGGGGCCGGGCAGTGCCGCAGCGCGGGACAGCGCCTCCCGGGCGGTGTCGAGACGGTCCTGGTCGGCCGCGACGATGCCGAGGTTGAGCCAGGCCGGCGCGAGCTCGGGATCCGCGTTCACCGCGGCCTGGAAGGCGGCCAGGGCAGCGTCGGCATCGCCGGTGGCGTGTCGTGCGTTGCCGAGGGCGAACTGTATCGTGGCGACGTCGGGATGGCGTTCGGCCAGGGCCTGCCAGGCGGGCAGGGCGGCCTCGCTGCCCTGCACGGTCTCGAAGTCGGCGATGGCGCGGGTGGCGGATTCGGCATTGGCGTCGGCCGGCAGCTCGCCGGGAGGCAGGGCGACGAAGGCCCAGCGCTCGCTGCGCGCCCAGGTGGCGTCGAAGCGGGCGAAGCCGATGCGCCGCGACGGCGTCATGCCGGTGTGCAGCACCAGCTCCTCGGCCGGCAGGTCATAGCCGATGGCCACGGCGTAGTGCCACTGAGGGAAGGCCGGCAGCGACAGGTTCTGCATCACGACCACCGGGCGGTCGGCGGCGAGCTCGTCGAGCAGGGTCGCGAAGTCGCCCTCGAGGCGGAAGGGAATCCGCCCGTGGCGACGCACCGTGGCCAGCATCTCCGGCTGCACGCTGCCGTCGCGGCCGGGCAGGAAGACCTGGGGGATCAGCTCGTCCACGCTCACCTCGAGGCCGGCGGCCTCGAGGGCCATGGCCAGCGAGGCCGGGCCGCACTGGTAGTCGCGCTGGCCGTGGAAGGGGACCGCCTCGTTGAGCGCCATCGACGGTAGCGCCTGGCGGGTGGCAGGGGAAAGCGACGGGGCGGTGGCGCAGCCCGTCAGCAGCAGAAGCGTCAGTACCAACGCAAGAACGCCCGCGGGGCGGGCGTTCTTGCGTCCGGCGGTAGAGAATAGGCCGGTCATGGGATCTCCCGGTTCAGCGGGTGAACGGGTAGACGTCGGTGAGGCCGAGGATGTCGGTCACCAGCAGGATGATGAAGACCGCGAACAGGGCGCCGACCACGCTGGCACCGGCGGGCATCTGGTCGAGGCGGTCGGCCATCTGGCGGGCCTCGGCGTCGGACAGGGCGGCCACGCGGTCCTCCACCTCGGCCGGGGAGACGCCCTGGAGCAGCAGCTGCTGCTGCACGTCCTCGCGGGCCAGAACGCGGCGGATCTTGTCGCGATCCTGCTGGCTGGACTGGGCGTCGAGCAGCGTGGTGGTGCCCACCAGTCCCTGATCGGCCGCCGGCACGGCGGCGATGGCCGGCAGGCTGCCGATGACCAGGGCGAGGATCAGGAGCGGGCTGAGGAGTCGGGTGAGTCGTTTCATGATGGCATTCCTTGTGTTTCTGGGGAGGTCCGGCTCGGTGTCGCTCCACATGGGCGTCCTAGCGCCATGCCGGCGGCGATGCCACGACAGTATAGGGGATAAGTGGGGGCGGTTTCACGGTTGTGCGTTGATTTCCAAACGGTTGCGCCCGTTCTGCTTGGCACGGTATAGGCAGCGGTCGGCACGGGAGTAGAGCTGAGCCAGCGCTTCCCGGCCGGCGAGGGTCGTGGCCAGGCCGAGGCTGATGGTCAGCCGATGTTCACGAGCCTCGCCGGGCAGGGGCAGGTCGGCCGTGGCCTCGCGCAGGCGTTCGCCCAGTCGCCGGCCGCCCTCTGTGCCGGTGTTCGGCATCAGCACGGCGAACTCCTCGCCGCCCAGTCGGGCCACCAGGTCCGACTCTCGCGCCACGCGGGTGAACTCGGCCGCCACGGCCTGCAGCACCGCGTCGCCGGCGGGATGGCCGTAGCGATCGTTGATCCGCTTGAAGTGGTCCAGGTCGATCAGCAGCAGGCTCAGTTCTCCGCCGTCTCGCTGGTTGAGCTCGAGATAGCGCTGCGCCACCTCCCACAGCTGACGCCGATTGGCCAGCTGGGTCAGCTCGTCGGTGACGCTCAGCTGGCGCAGCGACAGCCACTGGCGATGGATGCGAACGAGCGCCAGCATCAGCGCCGCGGCCACCAGCAGCACCAGCAGGATCACGGCCAGGCTCAGCCATGTCATCAGGCGCTGCTGGTCGGCGGCGGCCTGGTGGACCTCCTGCAGCAGACGGCTGTAGGTCCAGGCGAGGGAGCCCTCCAGCTCGTGCCCGAGGCGGTTGAGCTGCCGGACGTCGTCACCGACGGAGGGGGCCAGGGTATCGAGGGTCGATGCCAGCCTGCGGTAGAGGCCTTCCGCCTGGGTCAGCTCGGCCAGCATCGGCGCGTAGTCGGCCGCGTTGATCTCGCTGCGCGCGAGCCCCACGCGGATGGTGCGAATGCGTTCGGGGATACGCTCCACCAGGCTGGTGATGCGGTCCATATGCCAGGCGTGGTGGGCGTGATCGATCAGTCCGTCTAGCTCGAGGCGCAGCTCGGCGGTGTCTTCCTGGGCGCGCACGATGTCGCCGGCCAGGGCCGAGTAGTCGGCGCCCAGATGGCGGCCCGCCTGGAGAGCGAAGGCGCCGGCCACGACGGCGCCGATCGCCCCCAGCAGGCAGAAGCCCGCGAGCAGGCGAAGGCCGGACGCCGGAATCACCGCGCCTGGATCTCGTCGATGGACCAGATCCACTGGCTCATCGGCGCATCGCCCTTGAGCACCGCCTCGGCATCGGCCGGCACCACCAGCATCAGCGGGCCGAGGTTGTCGGGCGTCAGCGGCGTGCCGTCCAGCCGCGTGGCGAGCAGGAAGCGTTTCTCCTCGCGGTCGGCGGGCGTGAGGAAGCTGGTGTAGTCGTCCAGGGCGATGAAGCGCAGCCGGGAGGCCTCGTCGAGGTTCTGGTCAGCGAGGAAGTCATTCAGCCAGACGCCGCTGAAGGTGCCTTCCGGGCCCTCGAAGTGGCGCATCGTGACCTCGCCGGTATCGCTCCGTTCGATGTCCTCGAGCGACAGATGGCGGGTTTCGCCGTGGGCGTGGATATCCAGAACGGGCTCGGCCGCCGTCGAGAGAGAGGGCCACAGGGCGGCGGCGAGCAGGGCAGAGAGGGCCAGGCGACGTGACAGCATCATGGAATGCCTCAACAAGGAATTGCCGATGATGATACCCCGAAGCCCGGGGATTGTGGGCGTGTCGACTGTGCCGGGTCGATCAACCGACGCGGTAGGAGTGTGGCGACTCGGCCAGCAGGCCGCGGCCGCCGGCGAGCGTCAGGGCCAGGTCGTGCAGGCCCTCCCACAGCGGGATGGGGCTGGCGCCCTTGATCGCCAGGTCGAGCCGCTGGGCGAACAGCAGCAGCTTGTGCAGGCGCTTCATCGGCAGACGCTTGAGCGCCTGCTGGTAGGCCGGGCGGCGCTTGTCGAAGATCGGCGGCTTCTGGGCCTTGCAGGCGTGCTCCAGGCTCTGGCCCTGATCGAGATGCTGATGCAGCGACAGCAGCAGCCGCAGCTCGCGGGTCAGCGCCCACAGCACGATGGGCGGCTCGACGCCCTCGCCGCGCAGGCCGGTCATGATGCGCGACACCCGAGCGCGTTCGCCCTTGAGGCAGGCATCCATCAGCGTGAACACATCGAATCGCGCGCTGTCCTCCACGCCGCCGGCCACCTGCTGGGGAGCGATGCGGGCGCCGGGCGGCGAGAGCAGGGCAAGCTTCTGCAGCTCCTGGTCGGCGGCCAGCAGGTTGCCCTCGGTGCGCTCGCCGAGCAGGCGGGCGGCATCGAGGTCGAGGTTCAGGCCGTGGTGCGAGGCGCGATCGCGCAGCCAGAAGTGCAGCCGCGAGACGTCCACCGGCCACACCGGGACGAACAGTCCGGCCTTGTCGAGGGCCTTGAACCAGGCGCTCTTCTGCTCGCGGTAGTCGAGCTTGCCGGCGGCCACCAGCAGCACGTTGTCGCTGCCGGCCATGCCCTCGGCGTATTCGCGCAGCGCCTTGGCGCCTTCCTGGCCGGGCTTGCCGTTGCCCAGGCGCAGCTCGATCAGCTTGCGCGAGGCGAACAGCGACAGGCTGGCGGCGGCCTCGGTCAGCCGCCCCCAGGCGAAGTTGGCCTCGACATGGAGCACCTCGCGCTCCTCGATGCCGGCCTGGCGGGCCGAGGCGCGCACGGCGTCACAGGCCTCGCGGTGCTGCAGCGGTTCGTCGCCGGCGACGATGATGACCGGCGGCAGCGACTTGGCCAGGGCGCCTTCGAGCTTGTCGGGAAAGACCTTCACGACGACCTCAGTTCGGCGACAGGGCGCGCAGGCGGTCCATCAGCCGGCGCACGGCCTCGCGGCGCAGTCGCTCGGTGGCGTCGTCGCGCAGCTCGTCTGCGACCAGCAGGTTGTTGTCGCTGATCGAGTAGCGCTCGCTGACCTCCACCACCTGCTGGTCGAGGCGATAGGCGCCGTCGCTTGCGCGCTGCACCGAGAAGGGCACGCTCAGGGTGAGCTCGCGCTCCTGGCTGCCGGTGTCGAGCACGCCGATCTGCTGCTCCTCGATGCGCTCGGCGCCGAGGTTGAGCACCATCGGCGCATCGTCGCGGACCGACACGCCGGCGGATTCGAGCCGCTGGCCGAGCCGTCGCGAGAAGTCGCCGGAGGCGCCGGCCACGGCCAGCGACTCCAGGCCCAGCGCCGGCTGGTCGAGACCGCGCAGCCGGAAGCCGCAGCCGCTGAGGGTGAGGCCGGCGGCGCCGGCCAGGGTGAAGCGCAGGAAGTCACGCCGTTGCATTATGGCTCTCTCCTTGGCCGGCGGTCGGCTCAGCCGACCACGATGTTGACCAGCTTGCCCGGGACCACGATCACCTTGCGCACCGTCTTGCCCTCGAGATGGCGCTGGACGTTCTCGGCGGCCATGGCCTGGGCCTCGATGGCGGCCTTGTCGGCCTCGGCCGGCACCTCGAGGCGGGCGCGCAGCTTGCCGTTGACCTGCACCACCAGCTCGATGGTATCGCGGGTCAGGGCGGACTCGTCGAGCGCCGGCCAGGCGGCGTCGATGGCCGGCTCGTCATGGCCGAGCTCGGCCCACAGCGCGTGGCAGGCGTGCGGGGTGATCGGCGCCAGCAGCAGCACGCAGGCCTCGACGGCCTCGCGGGCCACGGCCAGGCCGAGCGGGCTTGCGTCCTCGAACTTGCCGATCGCGTTGGTCAGCTCCATCACCGCGGCGATGGCGGTGTTGAAGGTGGTGCGCCGGCCGATGTCGTCGCTGGCCTTCTGGATGGTCTCGTGGGTCTTGCGACGCAGCTCGCGCTGATCGTCGTTCAGGGCATCGAGGTCGAGCTCGCCCGGGGTGCCGGCCTCGACGTGCTCGGCCACCATCCGCCACAGGCGCTTGAGGAAGCGATGGGCGCCCTCGACGCCGGAGTCGGACCACTCGAGGGACTGCTCGGGCGGCGCGGCGAACATCATGAACAGGCGCACGGTGTCGGCGCCGAAGCGGTCGATCATCGCCTGGGGGTCGACGCCGTTGTTCTTGGACTTGGACATCTTCTCGATGCCGCCCATCTCCACCGGCTGGCCGTCCTCCTCGAGCACGGCGCTCAGCGGCCGGCCCTTATCGTCGCGCTTGACGGTGACGTCGGCCGGGTTGAACCACTCCTTGCCGCCGTTGGCCTCGGGACGATAGAAGGTCTCGGCGATCACCATGCCCTGGGTCAGCAGGCGCTGGAATGGCTCGTCGGACTCGACCAGGCCGAAGTCGCGCATCAGCTTGTGGAAGAAGCGCGCGTAGAGCAGGTGCAGGATGGCGTGCTCGATGCCGCCGATGTAGAGGTCGACCGGCAGCCAGTAGTTGGCGCGCTCGTCGAGCATGGCCTCCGGGTTGTCGGTGCAGGCGAAGCGCGCGTAGTACCAGGAGGATTCCATGAAGGTGTCGAAGGTATCGGTCTCGCGCACCCAGCCGTCGCCCAGGTCGCTGAACTCGGGCATCTTCTTGAGCGGCGAGCCGGAGGCGTCGACGGTGACCTCCAGCGGCAGGGACACCGGCAGCTCGTCGTCGGTGAGCGGCACGGTCTGGCCCTCGGGGCCGTACTTGACCGGGATCGGCGCGCCCCAGTAGCGCTGGCGGGCCACGCCCCAGTCGCGCAGGCGGAAGTTGGTCTTGACCTCGCCGTGGCCCTGCTCGGCCAGGCGGGCGGCGATGGCATCGAAGGCCGCCTGGAAGTCGAGGCCGTCGAACTCGCCGGAGTTGATCAGCACGCCGTGCTCATCGAAGGCGCCCTTGCTCAGGTCCGGCGCTTGGCCGTTCTCGTCGGCGATTACCGGCTCGATGGGCAGCGCGTACTTGGTCGCGAACTCCCAGTCGCGCTGGTCATGGGCGGGGACGGCCATCACCGCGCCGGTGCCGAACTCCATGAGCACGAAGTTGGCCACGTAGACCGGCACGCGGCGCCCGGTGAGCGGGTGCACGGCCTGGTAGCCGGTGGCCATGCCCTTCTTTTCCTTGGTCGCGAGCTCGGCCTCGGAGGTGCCGCCGTGGGCGCACTCCTCGAGGAAGTCGGCCAGTTCGGGGTTGCCCTCGGCGGCGGCCTGGGCCAGCGGATGGCCGGCGGCCACGGCGACGTAGGTCACGCCCATCAGGGTGTCGGGGCGGGTGGTGTAGACCCGCAGCGGTTCGAGGGCGTTGTCGTCATGGTCGGCGACGTCGAAGGCCAGCTCGACGCCCCTGGACTTGCCGATCCAGTTGCGCTGCATGGTCTTGACCTGCTCGGGCCAGTCGACCTGGTCGAGATCCGCCAGCAGCTCCTCGGCGTAGTCGGTGATCTTGAGGAACCACAGCGGGATGTCCTTGCGCTCGACCGGCGCGCCGGAGCGCCAGCCGCAGCCGTCGATCACCTGCTCGTTGGCCAGCACGGTCTGATCGACCGGGTCCCAGTTGACCGTCGACATCTTCTTGTAGACCAGGCCCTTCTCGACCAGCTTGGTGAAGAACCACTGCTCCCAGCGATAGTAGTCGGCGTCGCAGGTGGCGAACTCGCGGTCCCAGTCGTAGGCGAAGCCCAGCGCCTTGAGCTGACCGCGCATGTAGTCGATGTTCTGGTAGGTCCACTCGCCCGGCGGCACCTGATTCTTGATCGCCGCGTTTTCCGCCGGCATGCCGAAGGCGTCCCAGCCCATGGGCTGCAGCACGTTCTTGCCCTGCATGCGCTGGAAGCGGGAGACGACGTCGCCGATGGTGTAGTTACGCACATGCCCCATATGCAGCTTGCCGCTGGGGTAGGGGAACATCGACAGGCAGTAGTACTTCTCGCGGCTGGCGTCTTCCACTGCCTTGAAGCAGGCGTTCTTCTCCCAGTACTGCTGGGCGTCGCGTTCGATTTCTCGGGGCTGGTATTGTGCGTCCATCGCTGTCTTCGGGTACCTTGCTAGTCGAGCGCGGCGCGCGTGGCGCGGCGCATGTCAGCGGGCCTTGTCCGGCGTCAGGGTCATCCCCATTCGTTGGGGGAAGCCATTGATTCACCGACGGCATATCGTCTAAATGGAAGAACCTCTGGGGCGCAAGGATACCCCAGCACGGCGGGCGCCGGCTATGGTGGTGGCGCCGTGACCCCGATGCGGACAGGACACGGACTGGAGAACTGCGATGAGCGATCAACCGCAAAAGCCCCCTGAGGACCATCGCCTCAAGGATGCCTACGAACGCGTGCTGGAGCGTCTGCAGGAGGGCGCCGGCGAGCTGAACCGGGAGTCGCTGCAGAAGGAACTCGACGAGGCGATCGAGTTCGAGGCCGAGGTGGAGGAGTTCACCCGGTACGAGCTCTCGCTGCTGCGCGCCTGGGTCGATCGTGACCTCAAGGAGATGCGCCGCTACCTGAACGCCGGTGGCCATAGCGTGGCCCACTGGCTCGGCGTCGACCTCTCGGTGCTGTCGCGTCGGGTGGTGGAATCGCTGCTGTCGATCGCCGACCGCAGCCAGGTCGAGCGCGAACGCCTGGAAGACGATCTCGAGGCCTCGCGGGCCGACTATACCGCCGGCGAGATGGCGGCGCCGGGTCGCATGGCCTGCGCCCACTGCGACGCGGTGGTCGAACTCAACGGGGTCGCCCGCCTCGAGCCCTGCCACCAGTGCGGTCACCGCTACTTCATGCGCGCGCCGCTGGACTGATCTCCCCGCCCCCTGAGGCCGACCCGGCGCTCGGGGGGCTTGTGTCAATGAGTCTTCCGACCGCGCTCGCGCACGAGGCGATGTGTAACGCCGCGTCACCGGGCGCAGGCACTCTCTGGCGCGCCTTACGCCAGCCAGGCGATCATGCCGACCATCAGCGTCGCCATGATCAGCGCATAGCGCAGGTTCTCTCGCATCATCAGCCCGCCGCTGACGCCATAGCGCCCCTGCAGCGACAGATTGATCCCCGACAGCGGCCCGACGCTGGTGCCCACGGCCCAGGCCGCCAGGGCGACGAAGGCGAACAGCGTCTGCTCCGACGCTTCCAGGTCGAGCACCGAGGCCAGCACCGAGACGCCGATGATCGGGTGCAGCCCGGCCACGGCGCTGACCACGATGGCGAGAAAGCTGCCGATCGCCTGGAGAGCGCCGAAGTGCTCGAACAGCGTCCAGCCGCCCTCGGTGGCGGCCTCGGCGAGCGTCGATAGCCCCTGGGTCAGAAGCCCCGCACACAGGAACAGCGAGATTTCGCCGCGCATGGCCGGCAGCCGGGTCAGGGTGTGCTGGCGCAGGCGGGCGGCGGTCCAGTGCAGGCCGCGTGTCAGGTTGGCCGCCAGCGCCGCGCCGGGCATCAGGAAGGTGATGATGGCGACGATGGAAAGCGCCGGTGTCAGCTCGAAGTGAAAGACCATCACCAGCGCGGCCATCACCACCGGCAGCAGCAGGCTCCTCGGCGCCATCGAGAAGCCGGCGGTGTCGGTCAGGTCGAAGCGTCGCGGCAGTTCGATCAGCGTCACCAGTCCCGCGCACAGCGCCAGCGGCAGGCCGTGGGCCAGCACGGTGGCGTAGTCCATGCCCGGCGCCAGGGTGATGACGATGCCCATTGAGGCGAAGAAGGGCGACCACAGCGCGGCGCTGGACAGCCCTCGGTTGAGGGCCAGCAGCTGGGGCGTGGTCAGCGGCGCGCGGCGTGCCAGGCGATCGCCGACCATGAACACCGTCGACAGATTGAGGATGGTGCCGAGCAGGTGCACCCCGAGCCAGGTGCCGGCGAGGCCGCGCCGCCCGGTGACCGGTGGCCCCGAGGGGCGCGACCGGCCGCGACGATTGCCGATCAGGCCGATGAAACTGACCCCCACCAGCATCGCCACCACCTGGGTATTGGCGTCGAGCATCGCCGGCCAGTCCACCCGGGCGCCATAGACGAACGCCGCGATCAGCAGCAGGCCGACGCCGAGGCCCGCCAGCAGCCCGGCCTGGCGGCGGTTGCGGCGTGGCAGGTCTGGCCACAGCAGCGCGGTGCCCAGCCACAGGGCCGGCCCGGTCAGTGCCTCGGCGCCAGGTAGCCAGGCCAGCCCCGCGATGCGCGACATCAGCCCGACGAGGATCGACAGGCCGGCGAGGGCATGGCGGAGGCCGACGCCGGAGGCGGTCGCTTCGACGGTCTGGGCGGGCATGGCGATCATTCCTGGCTGGCGGCGCACGAGACACGCCAAAAAATAGCATCCTAAGCAATGTGCCCTCCGGCCTCAAGGCAGCGACCTCGACGCCCGCGCTATGCCGACCAGTGCAGTGCCGCGTCTTCCCGCGCCGCCTCGAGGCGATCGAGCATCGCCCGGGCGGCGTTGGAGAGGGTGCGGCTGCGGTGCACCAGATAGCCCAGCGGGCGCTGGATCGGCGGGTGATCCACCTCGAGCACGTGCAGTTCGCCGGCCGCGAGGCCTTCCGGCAGCAGGCTCCAGCCCAGGCCGATGGCGGTCATCATCTTCAGCGTCTCGAGGTAGTTGGTGGACAGCGTCACCGGCAGGCGAAGGCCGGCGGCGGCGAAGCGTGCCTCGATCAACCCACGGGTGAAGGTCAGCGGTCCCGGCAGCACGGCATCGAAGGCGCACAGCTCGCTCAGGGCCAGCGGGCCTCGTGCGGCCAGGGGGTGATCGTGGGCACAGACGAAGCGCAGCCGGTCGATCCACACCGGCACCACCTGGAGCTGGGCGTCGGGATGCGGGGCCAGGGTGGCCACGGCGATTTCCAGCGTGCCGTCGAGCACGCCCTGATAGGCCTGCTCCGAGTCCTCGAAGCGCAGGTCGAGCCGCACCTCGGGATGCTGGCGGGTATAGTCCTTGAGCAGCGGCGGCAGTCGGTGCAGCCCGATATGATGGCTGGTGGACAGCGTCAGGCTGCCCGCCACCTGGCCGTCCAGGTTGCCCAGGGCACGCCGGCTGTCGTCCACCATGACCAGGATCTGCCGGGCACGCGGCAGCAGCAGCCTGCCGGCCTCGGTCAGTGTCACCCGGCGGCCGATGCGATCGAACAGCCGCGCCCCGACCTGATCCTCGAGCACCGCGATACGCTTGCTGACCGCCGGCTGGGTGAGATGCAGCTGCTCGCCGGCGCGGGAGAAGCTGCCGCCGTCGGCCACGGCGAGGAAGGCCTGCAGGCTCTGGGTATCCATTCGGGCTCCAGCGATGTGGGCTTGGGAGAGTTCTGTATTCCTTTTGGGAATCCTTTGAATAAATAACATGAATTGCTTTTATGTGCGCGTCGCGGGACACTTCTGCAAAAGCGCCAAGCGCCAAAAAACCGACCGGACACGCACAGGGCCCAGGCCCGGGAGAACGAGATGGCAGCCCAGACCCTCTACGACAAGCTGTGGTCGCAGCACCTGGTGAAGGAGCGCGACGACGGCACCGCGCTGATCTACATCGATCGCCAGCTGCTCCACGAAGTGACCTCGCCCCAGGCCTTCGAGGGCCTGCGCCTGGCGAACCGCCGCCCGTGGCGGATCGACGCCAACCTGGCGACGCCGGACCACAACGTCCCGACCACCCTGAAGGAGCGGGCCGAGGGCAATGCCGGCATCGAGGACCCGGTGTCGCTGATCCAGGTCCAGACCCTCGATGACAACTGCAACGAGTTCGGCATCGAGGAGTTCCGCATCAACGACCCGCGCCAGGGCATCGTGCACGTGGTCGGCCCGGAGCAGGGCGCGACCCTGCCCGGCATGACCGTGGTCTGCGGCGACTCCCACACCGCCACCCACGGCGCCTTCGCCGCGCTGGCCCACGGCATCGGCACCTCCGAGGTCGAGCACGTGCTGGCCACCCAGTGCCTGCTGGCCCAGAAGATGAAGAACATGCAGGTGCGCGTGGAAGGCGAGCTCGGCGTCGGCGTCACCGCCAAGGACGTGGTGCTGGCCATCATCGGCGAGATCGGCACCGCCGGCGGCACCGGCTACGCCATCGAGTTCGCCGGCAGCGCCATCCGCGAGCTGTCCATGGAAGGCCGCATGACGGTCTGCAACATGGCCATCGAGGCGGGCGCCCGGGTCGGCCTGATCGCCGTGGACGACACCACCATCGACTACCTCAGGGACCGCCACTACGCGCCCAGCGCCGAGCAGTGGGAGGCCGCGGTGGCCGACTGGCGTGGCCTGGTGTCCGACGAAGGCGCCGACTTCGACAAGGTGGTGACCCTGAACGCCGCGGACATCGAGCCGCAGGTCAGCTGGGGCACCAGCCCCGAGATGGTGACCGGCATCGGCGGTGAAGTGCCGGACCCGGCCGAGGCCGTCGACGATACCGCACGCACCGGCATCAGCCGCGCGCTCGAGTACATGGGCCTGGCGCCGAAGCAGAAGATCACCGACATCCGCCTGGACAAGGTGTTCATCGGCTCCTGCACCAACTCCCGCATCGAGGACCTGCGCGAGGCCGCCAAGGTGGCGCGCGGCAAGAAGGTCGCCGATTCCATCAAGCTGGCCATGGTGGTGCCGGGCTCGGGCCTGGTGAAGCAGCAGGCCGAGGCGGAAGGGCTCGACGCGATCTTCCGCGAGGCGGGCTTCGAGTGGCGCGAGCCGGGCTGCTCCATGTGCCTGGCGATGAACGCCGACAAGCTCGGCGCCGGCGAGCACTGCGCCTCGACCTCCAATCGCAACTTCGAGGGACGCCAGGGCTACGGCGGGCGCACCCACCTGGTCAGCCCGGCCATGGCTGCCGCCGCCGCCATCGCCGGCCACTTCGTCGACGTTCGCGGGCTTGCCGCCCACGACGCCACCCAGCAGCAGGAGGCCTGAGCCATGCAGAAATTCGAACGTCTCCAGGGCCTGGTCGCGCCGCTGGATCGCGCCAACGTCGACACCGACCTGATCATTCCCAAGCAGTTCCTGAAGTCGATCCAGCGTACCGGCTTCGGCGTCAACCTGTTCGACGAGCTGCGCTACCTCGACGAGGGCCAGCCGGGGCAGGACTGCTCGCAGCGCCCGCTGAATCCCGACTTCGTGCTCAACCAGCCGCGCTATCAGGGCGCCAGCGTGCTGCTGGCGCGTCAGAACTTCGGCTGCGGCAGCTCCCGCGAGCATGCCCCCTGGGCGCTGGCCGACTTCGGCTTCCGGGTGGTGATCGCGCCGAGCTTCGCCGACATCTTCTACAACAACGCCTTCAAGAACGGCATCCTGCTGATCAAGCTCCCCGAGGCGCAGGTCGACCGGCTGTTCAATGAGACCGAGGCCGAGGAAGGCTATCGCCTCGACGTGGATCTCGAGGCTCAGCGCATCCTCACGCCGTCCGGCGAGGTCCTCGAGTTCGAGGTCGACGCCTTCCGCAAGCACTGCCTGCTCGAGGGGCTCGATGACATCGGCATCACCCTGCAGGACGAGGACGCCATCCGCGCCTTCGAACAGAAGCACCGCGCCGCGCGGCCCTGGCTGTTCCGCGATGAGGCAAGCGCCTGACGTTTTACCCCGCATCAGCCGGGCGGCGGGGCTGATCCGGCGGCAGGCCTGCGAGAAGGCGCTGTGAAACCATCCATGGGCGCTACCGATTCTCTGCGGCCTGCCCCCGGCGCCCCTTGGGCCGCTCGGCCCTGAGGACACAAGGAAGACACGATGACACGCAAGATTCTGGTTCTCCCGGGCGACGGCATCGGCCCGGAAATCACTGCCCAGGCCAGCCGCGTGCTGGCCGCCTGCCAGGCCCGCGGCCTCGACGTCGAGGTCGAGGAGGCGCCGGTCGGCGGCACCGCCTACGATCTCGAGGGCTCGCCGCTGCCCGAGAGCACCCTGGCCAAGGCCAGGGCCGCCGATGCCGTGCTGCTGGGCGCGGTGGGCGGCCCCAAGTGGGACAAGCTCGAGGACATCAGCAAGCGCCCCGAGAAGGGCCTGCTGGGCCTGCGCAAGGAGCTCGGCCTGTTCGGCAACCTGCGCCCGGCGCTGCTCTACCCGCAGCTGGCCGAGGCCTCCAGCCTCAAGCCCGAGCTGGTATCCGGTCTCGACATCATGATCGTGCGCGAGCTCACCGGCGGCATCTACTTCGGCCAGCCGCGCGGCATCGAGGAGCGCGATGGCCAGCGGGTCGGCTATAACACCTACGTCTACTCCGAGGCCGAGATCGAGCGCATCGGTCGCGTCGCCTTCGAGATGGCCCAGAAGCGCGGCAAGAAGCTGTGCTCCGTCGACAAGGCCAACGTGCTCGAGGTCACCATGCTGTGGCGCGAGGTCATGGAGCGGCTGGCGCCGGAATACCCGGACGTCGAGCTGTCGCACATGTACGTCGATAACGCCGCCATGCAGCTGGTCCGCGCGCCCAAGCAGTTCGACGTGGTGGTCACCGGCAACATGTTCGGCGACATCCTCTCCGATGCCGCCGCCATGCTCACCGGCTCCATCGGCATGCTGCCATCGGCCTCGCTGAACGAATCCGGTCAGGGCATGTACGAGCCCTGTCACGGCAGTGCCCCGGACATCGCCGGTCAGGGCCTGGCCAATCCGTTGGCCACCATCCTCTCGGTGGCGATGATGCTGCGCTACTCGCTGGGCGAGGCCGAGCTGGCCGAGCGCATCGAGGCCGCCGTGGGCAAGGTGCTCGACGATGGCCTGCGCACCGCCGATATCGCGGCCGAGGGCGCGCCCCGCGTTTCCACCCGCGAGATGGGTGACGCCGTGCTGGCGGCCTTCGAGGCGCTCTGATCGCCCGAGGAGTGGCGTGTCGGCGAAGCGCTCGAGGCGATGAAAGTGGCAGGAAGCGTGCGTTTTCCTGTCATTTCGTGTCGCGATCGCGACAACCGGGCGCTCGCTGTTAGGCCACGCTTTTTTCTGTAGACTAACGGGTTCAATTCTTTCTGGAGGACTTCACATGTTGAAAGTCGGTTTCGTCGGATGGCGGGGCATGGTGGGTTCCGTGCTCATGCAGCGGATGGTGGAAGATGGAGACTTCAACGGCATCGAGCCGATCTTCTTCACCACCTCCCAGGTCGGCCAGGCCGGCCCCGACGTCGGCGTTGAGGTGCCTCCGCTGAAGGACGCCTTCGACCTCGAGGCGCTCAAGGCGCTCGACGTGGTCATTACCTGCCAGGGCGGCGACTACACCAAGAAGGTCTACGAGGACCTGCGCAACGGCGGCTGGAAGGGCTACTGGATCGACGCCGCCAGCACCCTGCGCATGGCCGACGACGCCACCATCGTGCTGGACCCGGTCAACCGCAAGGTGATCGACGAGCAGCTGGCCCGCGGCGCCAGGACCTTCGTCGGCGGCAACTGCACCGTCAGCCTGATGCTGATGGGCCTGGGTGGCCTGTTCGAGGCCAACATGGTCGAGTGGATGACCTCCATGACCTACCAGGCGGCCTCCGGCTCCGGCGCCAAGCACATGCGCGAGCTGCTCAATCAGATGGGCGGCCTGCGCGACAGCGTGGCCGACGAGCTCGCCGATCCCTCCAGCGCCATCCTCGACATCGATCGCAAGGTCACCGCGGCCATGCGCTCCGGCGAGTTCCCGACCGATCACTTCGGCGCGCCGCTGGCCGGCAGCCTGCTGCCGTGGATCGACTCCAAGCTCGACAACGGCCAGAGCCGCGAGGAGTGGAAGGGCAACGTCGAGACCAACAAGATCCTCGGCCTGCAGGACAATCCGGTGCCGATCGACGGTCTCTGCGTGCGCATCGGCGCCATGCGCTCGCACAGCCAGGCGTTCACCATCAAGCTGCGCCAGGACGTGCCGCTCGACGAGATCGAGGAGCGCATCGCGACCCACAACGACTGGGTCAAGCTGATCCCCAACGACAAGGATGCCAGCATCGACGGGCTGACCCCGGCCGCCGCCACCGGCACCCTGAGCGTGCCGGTGGGCCGCCTGCGCAAGCTGGCCATGGGCGGCGAATACCTGTCCGCCTTCAGCGTCGGCGACCAGCTGCTGTGGGGCGCGGCCGAGCCGCTCAAGCGCATGCTCAAGATCCTGCGCGAGCAGTAAGGGGCATTCCGGTTTCCTGATCGCGCTTGCGACGGAATCGCGGATTTCCTTCCGCCTCATGTGGGCGGACCTGGCGGGGCGTCTCCTTCGGGAGGCGCCCCGCCTGTCGTTGGGGCGGGCTCGCCCTGGCGTAGATCAATGGGTTACGTTGAAAGAGCGAGATACGGGCGCGGGTGGCTGAGGGCCACCAACGAGCCGAAAGTGTTAGGCCAGTAGGACAGATATCGTATTGACTGCTCCAGGTCGGCGCCGTGCACCGCGCCCGACCGGGCGGCGTAAGGGGACCCATGAAACGCACGCTATCGCTCACCACACTGCTGCCGCTTTCCCTGGTCAGCCCGCTGGCACTGGCGCTGGGGCTCGGCAGCGCCGAGGTCGGCTCGACGCTCAACGCGCCGCTGCGCGCCACCATTCCGCTGACCGACACCGCCGGTCTGGAAGTCGGCCTGCTCAACGCCTCGCTGGCCGACGGCGACGCCTATCGTGACGCGGGACTGACCCGCACGCCGCTGGTGGCCAGCGTCGACCTGGCGGTCCGGCGTCGCCAGGGGCGGCTGGTGCTGGAGCTCTCCAGCGAGCGTGTCGTGCGCGAGCCCTGGGTCGATCTGCTGCTGCGCTTCGACTGGCCGGGCGGCCGCCAGCTGCGCGAGGTGACGCTGCTGTTCGACCCGCCCGACTATGCCGCCATGCCGCCGCTGGTCGAGGGCGGCGGGTCGGTGGGGCTGGCCACGACGACGTCCTCGACATCGCCGGCGGCGCCCGCGCGGGCCGTGTCCTCCGGCGGTGGCGGCGATCCGGCCCGGGTGCGCAGCGGCGATACCCTGTGGGCGGTGGCCGGCCGGCTGCGGCCCGACAGCGGCATCGGCATGAATCAGATGATGCTGGCGCTGGTTGAGGCCAATCCCGAGGTCTTCCCCAGCGGCAACATCAACGAGATGCGTGCCGGCTATACCCTGACCGTGCCCTCCCGAGAGGCCATCGCCGCGCGTTCGCCGGCAAGGTCGGCCGAGCTGGCGCAGGCCATGAGCAGTGCCTGGGCCAGTCGCGGTGGCGGGGCGCCGGCACCCGTGCTGCCGGGGCCCGCCGAGTCGGCCATGGCCGAGAGGGACACGTCCGGGCTCGAGACGCCTGGGGGCGAGATGCGCGGGGGCGAGAGGCGTGAGGCGAGCGCCGACGAGACCGTACCTCCCGAGTCGCCACGTGAGGCCTCGCGCGACGAGGCGCCACGCCTGACCCTGCTGACCGACGAGGAGGTCGCCGCCGGCCTGGACGATGGCGGCGTCGATGCCGGCGGTGCCGGGGACGCGGCGAGGGAAGGCAGCGGCGAGGTCGGCGGTGTGGTGACGGCGGCGCCCCCGGCGTCTCTCGACGCCGCCGAGCGGATCGCCCCCGAGGTGCTGGCGGCCATCACCGGCCGCGGCGGGCTGACCAACGACGAACGCCTGCTGCGCCTGGAACAGCGCTTCCAGGAGAGCCGCTCGGCCCTGGTCGAGGTGCGGGCCGAGCGCGACGCGCTGGAGGACGAGGTCGGCGGGCTGCGCGAGGAGCTGGATGCGCTGCGCGATCGGGTCGCCGCCCTGGCGGCCGGCGGTGCCGGCGTCGATGCGGCGGGGGCCGGCCGCGTGGTGCCGCCCGAGGGCGCCGGTGATGCGGGTTCGTCGCGTCCCTGGTGGGGCGCGCTCTACCGGGGAGCGGTCGAGCGGCCGCTGGTGCTGGGCGGTGCGGCGATCGCGCTGTTGCTGGCGCTGTGGGCGCTGGTGCGTCGGCGTCGCGAGGAAGCGGGCGCGCCGGCTCGCCCGGCGCCCGCCTTCGGCGAGAACCGGGTCATCCGCCCGCCGGGCGAGTCGGCCTCGCCGGCGGGCGGGAGTGACGCCGCGGGCCCGTCCGGGCGTTCGGTGCGCGCGGCCATGCCGGAGGCGGAGGCGATCAGCGAAGCCGATATCTTCATCGCCTACGGCCGCTACGACCAGGCCCGCGAGCTGCTGGAGGCGAGCGTCGCCCGGGATCCCGGGCGCGAGGACCTGCGCCTGAAACTGATGCGGGTGCAGCTGGAGCAGGGCGATCGCGCCGCCGCCGAGGCCCAGGCCGAGCGGCTGCGCCATGCCGACGACGCGGTGGTCCGCGGCGAGGTGGCCCGGCTGATGGGGCGCCCCGCCGAGGAGCCGGAGGACGCGCCGGCCCCCGCCGAGCGCGCGGTCTTCGGCGCGGCCGATGAGCGCCAGCCGCGTCACTTCGGCGAGGCCGGCGAGCCCGTCGAGCCCGTCGAGCCCGAACGGACGGGCCCGGCCTCGGGCTCGTCCGATCTGTCGCGCTATCGTCCTCCGGTCATCGAGCCCCGCTCCGATGCGGCATCGTCCGCCGATCCCGGCCGGCAGCCGCACGAGGCATCGGCCGAGTCGACGACCGGGACGGATCGGGCGAGTGGGCCCGGCGTCTCCCCTGAGGCGCCGGTCTCGCAGCCGGCACGAGCGCCTGAGCCGGAGATGCCCCGGGTGGCCACCCGGACGAAGGATGACGGCACTCGGGTCATCGATTATCGGCCGCCGTCGCTGGAGCCGGCCGCGCCCCGTGAGGAAACGCCGCGTCAGCCGGAGATCGCGTTCACGCCCGAAGAGGCTGTCGATCGTGACGACCGCGGTGAGCGTGATCCGGCGGGCTGGGACGTCGAGGAGGTGGCGTTCCCGCCGCTGCCCGGGGATAATGACGGCTCCGACGACGCGGCGCCTGCGACCGCCATCCTGGACGAGGCACGCCATCTGATCGAGGTCGGCGAGGTTCGCGAGGCGCGCGTCATGCTGGAGCGCTTCCTCGAGGCGTCCGATGACGCCGCCGCCCGGCAAGAGGCCCGCGACCTGCTCGACCGCCATCAGCCATGAAGAACGCATGACCTTCTTTCATCGTCTCGACGACAAGCAACCCCTCCGCGGCCGACTGGCCATGGCCGTGGAATACGACGGCACCGCCTACTGCGGCTGGCAGCGCCTCAAGCACAGCGCCTCGGTGCAGGCCTCCCTGGAAAAGGCGATGTCCCGCGTGGCCGCCGCGTCGGTCTCGGTGATGTGCAGCGGCCGCACCGACTCCGGCGTGCACGCCACCCGCCAGGTGATTCACTTCGACCCGCCTTCGCCGCGTTCGGAGAAGGCCTGGGTGTTCGGCACCAACGCCAACCTGCCCCGCGACATCGCGGTGCGCTGGGTCAAGCCGGTGGCCGACGACTTTCATGCCCGCTTCTCGGCGCTGGCGCGGCGCTATCGCTACGTGATCCTCAATCGCACCAGCCCGCCGGTGCTCGAGCGCCACAACGTGACCTGGTGTCGCGATCCGCTCGACGCCGAGGCGATGCATCGCGCCGCCCAGGCGCTGGTCGGCGAGAACGACTTCTCCACCTTCCGCGCCGCCGGCTGCCAGTCGACGACGCCCTGGCGCCACCTGCACTTCATCGAGGTCAATCGCTACGGCCCGCTGGTGGTCATCGACGTGCAGGGCAACGCCTTCCTGCATCACATGATCCGCAACATCGCAGGCGCCTTGATGTCGGTGGGGCGCGGCGCCCAGGACGAGGGCCACATCGCTCGGCTGCTGACCCTGCGTGATCGCACCCTGGGCGACGTCACCGCGCCGGCCCACGGCCTGCACTTCGTCGACTGCCTCTTCGACGAGAGCTGGGGGCTGCCCGCCGAGCCGCTGGGCCCCAACCTGCTGGCCTTCCTCGGCGAGTGGAGCGGCGAGAGGGCGGTGCCCGACTCGCCCATGGCCGCCTACCGGCGCGATCGCTCCCGGGCGGCCAACGCCGCGGCGGCGCTGGCGGAGGAGGGCGGCGATGCTTGAGCATGGCGCGGCCCTGGGTCGCACCCGGGTCAAGTTCTGCGGCCTGACCCGTCCCGAGGACGTCGATGCCGCGGTGGCTGCCGGCGCCGATGCCCTGGGCTTCGTGCTGTGGCCCGGCAGCAAGCGGGCGGTGGATCTCGAGCGCCTGGCCGCGCTGGCCGCCCGGGTGCCGGCCTTCGTCACCCGGGTCGGGCTGTTCGTCGATCCCGACGCGGCGCTGGTGGCCCAGGCCGCCGAGCATCTGGACCTGCTGCAGTTCCACGGCGAGGAGACGCCGGCGTTCTGCGCGGCCGCCCCCCGGCCCTGGATCAAGGCGCTGCGCATGCGCGATGGGCTGGATCTCCACGCCGCCGCCTGCGACTACGCCGGTGCCCGGGCGCTGCTGCTCGACGCCTACCGCCCCGGCGTGCCCGGCGGCACCGGCGAGACCTTCGACTGGTCGCGCATCCCCGCGCGCCTGGCGAAACCTGTTATTCTCGCCGGAGGCCTGACGCCGGCCAACGTGGCCGAGGCCATCGCCGCGGTGCGCCCCCTGGCGGTGGATGTGTCGGGCGGCATCGAGACCGCGTCCGGCATCAAGGGTGGCGCGGCAATGGCCGACTTTCTCCGCGCGGTCCGATGCGCCGATGCCTGACCCTCGCTGTCGAAGCGGCGTCCCGTCCATTCCCTACTGGCGACCCTGTGAGGTGTCCTTGTGAGCAAGTTCAGCGACCTGACCCGGCTGCCGGATGCCCGCGGCCACTTCGGCCCCTACGGCGGCCGATTCGTCTCGGAGACCCTGAGCTTCGCCCTGGAGGATCTGGAGAAGACCTACGTGCAGCTGCGCGACGATCCGGAGTTCCAGGCCGAATTCGACCATGACCTGTCCCACTACGTCGGTCGGCCATCGCCCCTCTATCACGCCGAGCGATGGTCGCAGCGCCTCGGCGGCGCCCAGATCTGGCTCAAGCGCGAGGACCTGAATCACACCGGCGCCCACAAGGTGAACAACACCATCGGCCAGGCGCTGCTGGCGAAGAAGAGCGGCAAGCCGCGGGTGATCGCCGAGACCGGCGCCGGTCAGCACGGCGTGGCCACCGCCACCGTGGCGGCGCGTCTGGGCCTCGAGTGCGAGGTCTACATGGGCGCCGAGGACGTCGAGCGCCAGAAGCTCAACGTCTACCGCATGCGCCTGCTCGGGGCCAAGGTGATTCCGGTGGAGTCCGGCACCCGCACCCTCAAGGACGCCATGAACGAGGCGCTGCGCGACTGGGTGACCAACGTCGACAACACCTTCTACATCATCGGCACCGTGGCCGGGCCGCATCCCTACCCGATGCTGGTGCGCGACTTCAACGCCGTGGTCGGCCGCGAGGCCCGCCGCCAGTCGGTGGAGGAGTTCGGGCGCCTGCCCGATGCGCTGATCGCCTGCGTTGGCGGCGGCTCCAACGCCATGGGGCTGTTCTATCCCTTCGTTGAGGACGACGGGGTCGCCATGTACGGCGTCGAGGCCGGCGGCGATGGCGTGGCCACCGGCCGTCATGCCGCGCCGCTGGCCTCCGGTGCGCCGCGCGGCGTGCTGCACGGCAATCGCACCTATCTGATGTCCGACGAGGGCGGTCAGGTCAGCGACACCCATTCGATCTCCGCCGGGCTCGACTATCCGGGCGTGGGGCCCGAGCATGCGCTGTGGAAGGACGTGGGCCGGGTCAACTACGTGGCGGCGGACGACGACGCCGTGCTCGAGGCCTTCCGCGAGCTGACCCACGTCGAGGGCATCATGCCGGCGCTGGAGTCGGCCCATGCGCTGGCCCATGCCAGGGTGCTGGCGCCGCAGATGCGCCCCGACCAGCATATCGTGGTCAACCTCTCCGGACGCGGCGACAAGGATATCCTGACGGTCGCCAAGCTCGACGGCATCGAACTCTAGGGGACACCGATGAATCGTATCGACCAACGCTTCGCCGCGCTCAAGGCGCAGGGCCGCCGTGCGCTGATTCCCTACATCACCGCCGGCGACCCCGCCCCCGAGCACACCGTGGGCTTCATGCACGCCCTCGTGCGGGCCGGCGCCGACGTCATCGAGCTGGGCGTGCCGTTCTCCGACCCCATGGCCGATGGCCCGGTGATCCAGAAGGCCTGCGAGCGGGCCCTGGTGCACGGCGTGCGCCTGACCGACCTGATCGAGATGGTGCGCGAGTTCCGTCGCGACGACGCCGAGACCCCGGTGGTGCTGATGGGCTATCTCAACCCGGTCGAGCGGATGGGCCTCGAGGCCTTCGCCGACGCCGCGCGGGACGCCGGCATCGACGGCGTGCTGCTGGTCGACATGCCGCCGGAGGAGGCCGATCTGATGGGGCCGGCGCTCAAGGCGCGCGGCCTGGCCTCGATCTTCCTGGTCGCCCCTACCACTTCCCGGGCCCGGGCCGCTACAATATGCGCCCATGGCGAAGGCTATCTCTACTATGTCTCGCTCAAGGGCGTCACGGGCGGTGCCAGCGTCGATGCCGCCGACGTCGCCGAGCACCTGGCGCCGCTGCGCGAAATGACCGAGCTGCCGCTGTGCGTCGGCTTCGGCATCCGCGACGGGGCTTCGGCCGCCGAGGTCGGCCGCGTGGCCGACGGCGTGATCGTCGGCAGTGCGCTGGTCTCGCGCATCGCCGAGCATGCCGAGCGGCCCGAGGCGATTCCCGCCGAGCTGGAAGCCGTGCTGGGCGAGATGCGCCAGGCCCTGGACGCCTGACAGACCCCGAACACCGATTCGTCAGTCGCCCCCTCAAGATGGGGCGACCGCAAAAAATGGAAGCGTTTCTGACATGAGCTGGCTAGACAAGATCGTGCCCTCGGTGGGCCGCATTCAGCGCAAGGACCGCCGCTCGACCGTACCGGATGGTCTGTGGCGCAAGTGTCCCAAGTGCGATGGGGTGCTGTACCTGCCTGAACTCGAAAAGCATCACCACGTCTGTCCCAAGTGCGAGCATCACCTGCGTCTCACGGCACGCAAGCGTCTCGACTGGTTCCTCGACAAGGAGGGCCGCGAGGAGCTGTCCGCCGAGCTCGAGCCGGTCGACCGCCTCAAGTTCCGTGATTCCAAGAAGTACAAGGACCGCCTGACCGCGGCCCAGAAGGCCACCGGCGAGAAGGACGCCCTGATCGCCATGCGCGGCCAGCTGGACGGCCTGCCGGTGGTGGCGGTGGCCTTCGAGTTCACCTTCATGGGCGGCTCCATGGGCGCCGTGGTGGGCGAGAAGTTCGTGCGCGCCGCCGAGCAGGCCCTGGAAGACGGCGTGCCGCTGGTGTGCTTCGGCGCCTCGGGCGGTGCGCGCATGCAGGAGGCGCTGTTCTCGCTGATGCAGATGGCCAAGACCTCCGCCGCGCTGGAGAAGCTCAAGCAGGCCGGCGTGCCCTACATCTCGGTGCTGACCGACCCGGTCTTCGGCGGCGTTTCCGCGTCGCTGGCGATGCTCGGTGACCTCAACGTCGCCGAGCCCAACGCCCTGATCGGCTTCGCCGGCCCGCGGGTCATCGAGCAGACCGTGCGCGAGAAGCTGCCGGAAGGCTTCCAGCGCAGCGAGTTCCTGCTCGAGCACGGCACCGTGGACATGATCATTCACCGCCACGAGATGCGTGAGCGCCTCGGCGGCGTGCTGCGCAAGCTGACCCACCAGCCGACCAACGGCCCGGCCGACGCGCCCGAGGCCGCCGAGCCGGATCTGGTCGACGCCGCTCAGCAGGCCGAGGACGTCCCGCTCGAGCCGGCGGCGGACGACGGCGCCGAACCGCGTCAGGACGCCGAGCGTTGATCGCCACATGAACGACGCTCGTTCCGCTTCCCTCGAGGACTGGCTGGCGCGGCTGGAGGCGGCGCACCCGGTGAGCATCGACCTCGGCCTCGAGCGAGTGGCCGAGGTCGCCCGGCGCATGGGGCTGCTCGATGGGCCCATCGCCGGGCGCGTGATCACCGTGGCCGGCACCAACGGCAAGGGCTCCACCGTGGCCATGCTGGAGTCGCTGGCCCGGGCACACGGCATCGGCACGGCCACCTACACCTCGCCCCATCTGCTGCGCTACAACGAGCGCCTGCGCCTCGACGGCGTTGAGGCCGGCGATGCCGAGCTGGTGGCGGGCTTCGAGGCCGTCGAGGCCGCGCGTCTCGACGGCGAGCCGATCAGCCTGACCTACTTCGAGGCCGGTACCCTGGGCGCGCTGCACGCCATCCGCGGGCGTGCGCCCGAGCTCGCCATCCTCGAGGTCGGCCTCGGCGGCCGCCTGGATGCGGTCAACGTGCTCGACGCCGACGTGGCGGTGGTGACCACCATCGCTCGCGACCATGCCGCCTATCTGGGTGACGACCTCGAGGTCATCGGCCGCGAGAAGGCCGGTATCTTGCGCGCGGGCCGCCCCGCGGTGCTGGGCAGCCAGGCACTTCCGCAAAGCGTGGCCGCCACCGCCGAGGCGCTGGGCGCCGAGGTGCATGCCCTGGGCACGGCATTCACGCGTGCCGCATGCCGGCGCGAGACCCTCGGCCGAGAAGCGGGCGAGGGCGGCTGGACCTGGCAGGGGCATGATGCCGCGGGCGCCGAGGCGCGCCTCGAGGCGCTGCCCGATCCGGGCCTGCCGCTGGACAACGCCGCCACCGCGCTGCAGGCCTTCGCGCTGGGCGGCTGGGCGTTGCAGCCCGAGGCCTGCCGGCGAGCCCTGGCCGGCGTCGAGCTGCCCGGGCGCATGCAGTGGCGCGGCCAGTGGTGCCTGGACGTCGGTCACAATCCCCATGCCGCGACCTACCTGGCCGAACGCCTGGCCGAGCGGCCCTGCGAGGGGCGCACCGTCGCCCTGCTGGGCATGCTCGCCGACAAGGACGCCGAGGGCGTGATCGGCGCCCTGGCGCCGGCGATCGACGCCTGGCTGCCGGTGAGCCTGGCGGGCGATCGGGCGCGCAGCGCCCAGGCGCTGGCCGAGACCCTCGAGGCGCTCGGCCAGCCGGTGTGGCACCGGGCCGACTCCCCGGCGGCCGGCATGGCCTGGCTGAGCGAGCGGCTGAGCCCGGCGGACCGGGTCCTGGTCTGTGGCTCCTTCTTCACCGTGGCCGATGTACTGGCGGCCTGGGCCGAGCCGGCGCAGGCTGCCGCGGAGGCCGGCAGCGAGGGAACGAGATGAAGTACGGATGGCGAGAGCGGATCAGCGGTGCGCTGATCCTGTTGGCCCTGGCGGTGATCTTCCTGCCGCTGCTGTTCGATGATCCGGCGCCGCGGGAAGATCGCCCGCAGCCGACCATGAGCATCGAGCAGCCGATCGAGGTGCCGCACCGCGAGCCCGAGGCACCCGAGCCTCCGGACGAGCTGGCGTCCAGCGACCCGGTGTCGGGCGCCGATGACGTCGTCTCGGTCGAGGCGGGGCAGGCGCCGGCCGATGCCTCGTCCTCCGACGGCGACGACGCGTCGACCGATCAGGACAGGGCGCAGGAGCGCCCGACCGAGGTCGAGGCGACGGCCGGTTCCGGTGATCCCGCGGCATCGTCCGAGGCCGATGCGCCCGCCTCGGACCCCATCGCCGATCTGGCCCGCGCCGCCGACGAGCGCATGGCGGCCGCCGACGCGCCGACCCGCGAGGCGGTCTCCGGCGGCGAGTGGGCGGTGCAGGTGGGCAGCTTCGGCGAGCCGGCCAACGCCGAGCGCCTCGAGGCCCGCCTCGAGGATCAGGGTTATCCCGCCTATCGGCGTCCGCGCAACAACGATCTGACCACCGTATACGTCGGGCCCTATGCCAGCAGCGAGGTCGCCGAGCAGGCGATGACCGAGCTCAAGGCCGACCTCAATCTTCAGGGCCTGCTGGTGGAGACGGAATAAGGTCATGACCCTGACCTGGCTGGATTGGCTGTTCGTGGCGGTGCTCGCCGTCACCGGTATCGCCGGGCTGGTGCGCGGCCTGGTCCGCGAGGCCCTGGGCCTGGCGGCCTGGGTGGTGGCGCTGCTGGGGGCGCGCTGGCTCGCCGCGCCCCTGGCCGCTCAGCTCGATGGCCTGATCGACAGCCCCGACGGGCGTCTGATCCTGGCCTTCGTGCTGGTGGTGCTGGGCGTGATCCTGGCCTGTGGGGTGATCATCCGCCTGATTCAGGCCGCCGTGGAGTGGGTCGGCATGGGCCTGCTCAACCGCGTGGCCGGTGCCGCCTTTGGCCTGGCCAAGGGCGGCGCCATCCTGGTGGTGGCGACCCTGCTGATCGGCCTGACCCCCTTGCAACAACTCGAGGCCTGGCAGCAGGCCAGCCTGCGGCCTCCCTTCCAGCAGCTGAAGGACTGGGCGATCGGCCGCCTGGCCGCCTGGGAAGGGCGGCTGCCGGTATCCCCCGAATCCCTCGGCGATCCCGCCTCGCTGATGCCATCGCAGGCACCGGACGAGCGGATCGCTACCCCCCGACATGATTGATCGAGGCGGCCGCAGTGCCGCCCAACCAAGGCAAGCGAGGTAAGGTGTAATGTGCGGTATCGTGGGCCTGATGGCCAAGCAGGCGGTGAACCAGGGGATCTACGATGCCCTGACGGTGCTCCAGCACCGAGGCCAGGATGCCGCCGGCATGATGACCTGGAACGACGGTCGCTTCCTGCTGCGCAAGAGCAACGGTCTGGTGCGCGACGTCTTCCACACCCGCCACATGGCGCGTCTCCAGGGTAACCTGGGCATCGGCCACGTGCGCTATCCCACGGCCGGCTCCTCCAGCGAGGCGGAATCCCAGCCGTTCTACGTCAACTCGCCGTACGGCATCTCGCTGGCCCACAACGGCAACCTGACCAACGCCGACCAGCTCAAGCAGGAGCTGTTCTCCTCCGACCTGCGCCACATCAACACCAGCTCCGACTCCGAGGTGCTGCTCAACGTCTTCGCCCACGAGCTGGGCAAGCAGGGGCCGCACCTGGCGCCGGGCGACATCTTCGACGCCGTGCGTCGCGTGCATCGTCGCTGCCTGGGCGGCTACGCCGCGGTGGCGATCATCAACGGCGTGGGCATGGTGGCCTTCCGCGACCCGCACGGCATCCGTCCGGTGGTGTTCGGCAGCCGCGACGAGGGCGAGGGCCAGGAAGTGATGATCGCCTCCGAGTCGGTGGCGCTGGACGTGGGAGGCTTCAAGCTGCATCGCGACCTGGCCCCGGGCGAGGCGATCTTCGTCAGCATGGACGGCGAGATCCATACCCAGCAGTGCGCCGACTCACCGCGTCTGACCCCCTGCATCTTCGAGCACGTCTATCTGGCGCGCCCGGATACCCTGCTCGACGGCGCCTATGTCTACGGCACCCGCATGGCGATGGGGCGCAAACTCGCCGATCGCATCAAGCACGAGTGGCCGGAGCACGACATCGACGTGGTGATCCCGATTCCCGACACCTCGCGGACCTCGGCCCTGGAGCTGGCTCAGCACCTGGGCGTGACCTACCGCGAAGGCTTCATGAAGAACCGCTACATCGGGCGGACCTTCATCATGCCGGGGCAGACCCAGCGCAAGAAGTCGGTGCGCCAGAAGCTCAATGCCATCGACATCGAGTTCGAGGGCAAGAACGTGCTGCTGGTCGACGACTCCATCGTGCGCGGGACCACCTGCAACCAGATCATCCAGATGGCCCGGGAAGCCGGCGCGAAGAACGTGTATTTCGCCTCCGCGGCGCCGCCCGTGCGCTATCCCAACGTCTACGGCATCGACATGCCGGCGGCCAGCGAGCTGATCGCTCACGGCCGCACCGAGGACGAGGTAGGCGAGCTGATCGGCGCCGACCGCATGATCTACCAGGATCTCGAGGACCTGAAGACGGCCTGTCGCGAGATCAACCCGGCGCTGGACGAGTTCGACTGCTCGGTGTTCGATGGTCGCTATACCACCGGCGACATCGATGACGCCTATCTGGCCGCCCTGGAAGCCAGCCGCAACGACGACGCCAAGTCCGAGCAGAGCGCCGGCGACCACGCGCTGGTGGGCATGCACAATCAGGAAGACGACACCGACTGACAGGAAGGCGCCATGCACGACGACACCATTCCCGAGCAGGACTGGGGGCTCGATACCCTGGCGATCCGCTCCGGGCACCACCGTACCGCCGAGCAGGAGCACGGCGAGCCGATCTTTCCGACCTCGAGCTTCGTCTACGGCAGCGCCGCCGAGGCGGCGCGCAAGTTCGGCGGCCAGGAGCCGGGCAACGTCTACTCGCGGTTCACCAACCCGTCGGTGCAGACCTTCGAGCGCCGCCTCGCCGCCCTGGAGGGCGGCGAGCGCTGCGTGGCGACCAGCTCCGGCATGTCGGCGATCCTGTCCACGGCGCTGGCGCTGCTGCAGGCCGGCGACGAGATCGTCGCCTCGCGCTCGCTGTTCGGCTCCACGGTCAGCCTGTTCGACAAGTACCTGGGCAAGTTCGGCATCACCACCCGCTACGTCGAGCTCTCCGACCTGGCGGCCTGGGAGGCGGCGATCACGCCGGCGACCAGGCTGCTGTTCGCCGAGACGCCGTCCAATCCGCTGTCCGAGGTGGGCGACATCCCGGCACTGGCCGAGATCGCCCATCGCCACGGCGCCTGGCTGGCGATCGACAACTGCTTCCTGACCCCGGCGCTGCAGACCCCTATCGCGCTGGGGGCGGATCTGGTGATCCACTCCGCCACCAAGTACCTGGACGGCCAGGGGCGTGCCGTTGGCGGCGCGGTGGTCGGCCCCGACGCGCTGCTGCAGGAAGTCTTCGGCGTGGTGCGTACCTGCGGGCCCTGCATGAGCCCGTTCAACGCCTGGATCTTCACCAAGGGCCTGGAGACCCTGGGGCTGCGCATGAAGGCCCACTGCGCCAACGCGCTCGAGCTGGCCGAGTGGCTCGAGGCCCATCCGGCGGTGGAGCGGGTGTATTACAGCGGGCTGGCCGGTCATCCGCAGCATGAGCTGGCCGCGCGTCAGCAGAAGGCGTTCGGCGCGGTGCTCGGCGTCGAGGTCAAGGGCGGTCGAGAAGGCGCCTGGTCGGTGATCGATGCCACCGAGATGCTGTCGATCACCGGCAACCTGGGCGACGTCAAGACCACCATCACCCATCCCGGCACCACCACCCACGGTCGCCTCTCCGACGACCAGAAGGCCGCCGCCGGCATTCGCGAGGGCCTGATCCGCATTGCGGTGGGTCTCGAGGACATCGCCGACATCCAGGCCGACCTGGCCCGCGGCCTCGACACCCTGGTCTAGGCCGACGCCAAGGCGTTCGCATGCCGTTCAAACGGGCGGCATGCGGGATTTCCGAACGAAGCATTCATCTTTTTTCAGCGGATTCCCCCGTCGCGCTCGGGTAGTCTGGTGCCTTGTGAACCGCGTTCGGGACCGCTCATGTGGCGTAATACCTCTTCTGGCTGGGGACTGACCAGCATCCTGCTGCACTGGCTGAGTGCGCTGGCCTTCGTCGGGCTGTTCGTGCTGGGCTGGTGGATGACCGGTCTCGGTTACTACGACGACTGGTACCACCTGGCGCCCTGGTGGCATCGTTCCTTGGGCGTGCTGGTCTTCGCCGTGACCCTGGGCCGGCTGGCGTGGCGGGCGCTGCAGCCGACGCCGGCGCTGCCTGGTTCGCGCCTCGAGCGCCTGGCCGCTCACCTCGGCCATGCCGCGCTCTACGCGCTGATGCTGCTGGTGCTGGTCAGCGGCTATCTGATCTCTACCGCGGAGGGGGCCGGCATCGACGTCTTCGGCCTCTTCGAGGTGCCGGCGCTGGTCAGCGGGCTGCCCCGTCAGGCCAGCGTCGCCGGCAGCGTCCACTGGTATGCGGCGCTAGCGCTGATGCTGCTCGCCGGCGGCCATGGCCTCGCCGCGTTCAAGCATCACTGGGTGGATCGAAACGACACCCTGCTGCGCATGCTCTCGCCCCGTTACACCCGGGCTCGCCGCCGCGGCGGGCCCGCTTCCCACTGACCCATCGAGTCACGCAAGGAGTTAGCGATGTACAAGAAAACCGCACTGACCGCCGCCCTGGCCGCCGCGTCCCTGGTGCCGCTCGCCCAGGCACAGGCCGCCGACTACGCCATCGACACCGACGGCCAGCACGCCTTCGTGCAGTTCAAGATCAGCCACCTGGGCTTTTCCTACATCCTGGGCAGCTTCGAGGAGTTCGACGGCGGCTTCAGCTACGACCCCGAGAATCCGGAGGCGTCTTCTGCCCATCTGGACGTGGAAGTCGATAGCCTGACCACCAATCATGCCGAGCGCGACAAGCACATCCTGAGTGACGATTTCCTCGACGTGGCCGAGTACCCGACCGCGAGCTTCGCCTCCACCGGCTTCGAGCCCACCGGAGACGAAGAGGGGGTGCTGACCGGCGACCTGACCCTGCACGGCGAGACGCAGACCATCGAGATGCCGGTCACCCTGCTGGGCGAGGGCGACGATCCCTGGGGCAACTATCGTGCGGGCTTCGAGGGCTCCACCACCCTGACACTCTCCGACTATGGCATCGACATGTCGCAGTTCCCGGAGTCGATGCACGAGCTCGAGCTGTACGTGACCTTCGAGGGCATTCGCCAGTAAACTTCCGGCGGCGCCTGTGCGACACATCCCGGCCCATGGCCGGGATGTGTCGTTTTGGGCTGTAATCGGCAGGATCCGGAACCCGGAGGCATGGGGAATTGGCAGGATGAAAAAGGCGCGTGGTCATCATCGCCAGTGGCGGGCTCGCGCAATCTTGGGGCTGGGCCTTCTGTCCTGGCTGTTGGCCGCGCTGGTGTTGTGGCACGGCCAGTGGTGGGCGGGGGCGGCCCTGATCGTGGTCACCGGCTGTTGTATCGTCTCCGCGGCGTGCGCGCTGCCGGGTGGCCGCCGCCCCGCGGTCGACGAGCTGACCCGACGCCAGGCCCGGTGTGGCGACGATCGCTTCCGCGCCTTGCTGGAAGGGCTCACCGGTGCCGCCGTCCAGGGCTACGACCGGCATCGACGGGTGGTATTCTGGAACGAGGCCAGCACGCGACTCTACGGGTACCGGTACGAGGAGGCCTGGGGGCACAAGCTCGAGGAGCTGATCATCCCCTTGCCCATGAGGGAGGCGGTCATCCGTCGTCACCAGGCCTGGGTGGATCATGGCATTCCCATCCCCGCGGAGCGGTTGCGGCTCCAGGATCGAAGCGGCCAGCCCGTCGATGTCTACTCCTATCATGTCATGTTCGACAGCGATACCGATTCGCCGGTGATGTTCTGCGTGGACGTGGGGCTCGATGTGCCGCGATGATCACTGAGCCTCGGCGGGGAGATCCCGGGCGTGGAAAGCGTCTATGCTGAGGGTGGCCGTCTGATACTTTTGAATGACAAATGTTCCTTCTTCGTCAGGCGGTCGGGTCCCAACGACGCGGAGTTTCCATGGGCGGACGGCACGTCAAGCGCATTCGTGATCGATGGCTCCGGTGGTGCAGCACGGTCGGGGCATGGCCTGCCTCAGGGAAACATGATCGCGAGGACGTGAGGGCGATCCAGCGCCTTCACCAGGATAGCGAGCAGCGATTTCGCGTCTTGCTGGAGAACCTGCCGCGCGTGGCAGTGCAGGGCTACGACCGGCAGCGTCGGGTCATCTACTGGAACGATGCCAGTGCTCGGCTCTACGGCTATCCGGCCGAGGAGGCCATGGGGCGCCTGCTCGAGGATCTGATCATTCCCGATCCCATGCGTCAGCCGGTCGTCGAGGCCCACCGGGCGTGGGTCGAGCAGGGCCAGGCAATTCCCGCCGATGAGCTCGAGCTGCGCCACCGCAGCGGCGAGCCGGTACCGGTGTTCTCCCACCACGTGATGCTCGGCGAGCATACCGACAACCCGCTGATGTTCTGTGTCGATATCGATCTGTCCGACCAGAAGCGGGCTCATCGCGATCTGGCCTTCGCCACCCGCTTCGATCAGTTGACGCACCTGCCCAATCGCCAGGCCTTCGAGGCCGACCTGGACGAACGGCTCGACCGCTGCCGGCGCCAGGGACGGTCGCTGACCGTGCTCTACCTGGATATCGACCACTTCGCCGAGATCAATGACGCCCTCGGCTATGCCCAGGGCGACCAGATCCTGATCGAGCTGACCCGCCGCCTGCGCCATCGCCAGCGGTCCGGGGACCTGATGTCGCGGGTCTCCGGCGACGAGTTCGTGATGGCCTTTCCCGGCGTGGGGGATGCCGAGGCGCGGCGCACGGTGGTCGAGAACGTTCGCTCGGTGTTCGACCGGCCCTTCGAGGTGGATGGCATCGCGCGCCCGGTCACCGCCAGCCTCGGGCTCAGCGTCTTCCCCGATCACGGTCGGGTGGCCCGGGAGCTGATCCGCAACGCCGACGTGGCCAAGAACCGCGCCAAGCTGGACGGGCAGGGGGCCCTGCAGGGCTTCCAGCAGCATTACCACGACGAGCTGGTGCGTCAGCATCGGCTCGCCGAGCGGCTGGAACACGCCATCGCCAATCGCGAGCTCAGCCTGCACTATCAGCCCCAGGTGTCGGCGGTGAGCGGCCGGATCGAGAACCTCGAGGCGCTGCTGCGCTGGGAGCCGACCGACGGCGAAGCGGTCTCGCCCGCCGAGTTCATTCCCCTGGCCGAGCGCTCGGGGCTGATCGAGCGGCTCGGCGACTGGGTGATCGAGGAGGCCTGTCGCCAGCAGGCGGCCTGGCGTGCGGCGGGGGTCGAGGCGCTGGGCATCGACATCAACCTGTCGGGGCGCCAGGTGCGCGCGCCGCAGACGCTCGAACGCCTGGAGGCCTGCGTGGCGCGCCACGGACTCGAGCCGCAGGACATCGGCATCGAGCTGACCGAGAACGTGCTGATCGAGGCCAACGAGGGCGTGCTGACGCGCCTGCGTCGCCTCTATCGCCGCGGGGTGCGCATCGCCATCGACGACTTCGGCACCGGCTATTCGTCGCTCAGCTACCTCAAGCTGTTTCCGCTCACCACGCTCAAGATCGACCGCTCCTTCGTGCGCGATGCGCCCCAGCAGCCGGAGGACCGCGCCATCATGGAGGCCGCGGTCTTCATCGGTCATCGGCTGGGGCTGGAGGTGGTGGCCGAGGGCGTCGAGACCGCCGAGCAGCTGGCCCTGGTGCGCGAGATACGCTGCGATCTGGTGCAGGGCTACTATTACCATCGACCGCTGCCGGCGGCCGAGGTGCAGCGGCTGCTGCTCGCCCAGCTCGAGCACGCCCCCTGAGACGGGCCGCGACTTCGCGTAGAATGGGCCGCCCTCGACGATTCTCGCGGAGTCTTTGTGTTGCGAAACGACGCTACCCCTTCCTCGCTGGGTGTGACGCTGTGGCGTCAGACCTGGCCCATGGCCATCGGCGTGCTGTCCCTGCTGGGCTTCCAGCTGATCGACAGCGCCTTCGTCGCCCGGCTGGGCACGGCGCCGCTGGCCGCCCAGTCCTTCACCCTGCCGCTGTCCTTCCTGATCATCGGCGTCCAGGTGGGCATGGGGATCGCCATCGCCGCGCTGATCTCCCGGGCCCTGGGGGCGGGGGAGGCGTCGCGAGCCCGCCGCCTGAGCAGCCTGGTGCTGCTGGTGGGGGCGCTGGTCATCGCGCTGCTGGCCGTGGGGCTGTGGCTGGCCCAGGTGCCGATCTTCCGGCGTCTGGGCGCCGCCCCCGATTCGCTGGCGTTGATCCGCGCCTACTGGGGCCCCCAGCTGCTGTCCGCCTGGGTGGGGGCGGTGCTCTATTTCGGCTACAGCCTGTTCCGGGCCCACGGCAACACGCGTTTGCCCGGTTCGCTGATGGTGATCACCAGCCTGGCTAACCTGGCGCTCGATCCGCTGCTGATCTTCGGCGTCGGCGACTGGCAGGGGCTGGGGCTGCCGGGGGCGGCCTGGGCCACGGTGCTGGCCATGCTGGTGGGGCTCGGCGTGATGGGCATGCGTCTGGCCGGCACCGACTGGCTGGCCACCCGCGGGCTGTGGGAGGAGGCCGGTCGGTCGCTGCGGCCCTTCCTCGGCATCGCCGGGCCGGCCATGATCAGCCAGCTGATGCCGCCGCTGGCCGCCATGCTGGCGATCTCGGTGGTGGCTCGGCTCGGCGAGTCCCAGGTGGCGGCCTGGGGCCTGGCCAGCCGCCTGGAGACCCTGTCGCTGATGGCCGTGCTGGCGATGACCATGTCGCTGCCGCCCTGGCTGGGGCGCTGCTACGGCGCTGGCGACTGGCCGCAGGTGAATCGCCTGATGCGTCTGGCATTGAAGGTGGCCGTGCTCTGGCAGCTGGGGCTGGGGCTGGGGCTGGCGCTGGCCGCGCCCTGGGTGTCCGCGGCCCTGGCCGGCTCCGCCGAGGTGAGCGATGACCTGACCATACTGCTGCACTGGCTGCCGCCGAGCTATGCCGCGCTAGGGGTCTGCATGCTGGTGGTCTCCGCCGGCAATGCGCTGGGCTGGCCGCTGCGGGCGATGATGATGTCCGCCGCCCGGCTGTTCGCCTTCTACCTGCCTTGCCTGGGGCTGGGGGCCTGGCTGGGCGACCTGCCGGGCCTGGCACTGGGGGCGGCGCTGGGCAATCTGCTGGCCGGCCTGGCGGCCTGGGGGCTGTTGCGGCGTACCCTCGCCAGCCCGCGGCGCCAGCCAGTCGGAAGTGGGTAGTGTTTTTTGCTGTTTTTCATTGTTTTTGTTTATTTAAAGTCCAGTAAGTGATGATTATTTGAAGGTTGTGACAATCCATGAAGTGAATAACAGAAAAATCATCTAACTTGGCTCTCCTATACTCGTTCCATCGCATCGCCCGGGCATGGCCCGGGCGATTTCGTTCCCGCAGATGGCACGGCGATCCAACAACACGATCAGGGGAGAGCACGGCATGAAGGTATTGATTCTCGGCAGCGGCGTGGTCGGTGTCACCAGCGCCTACTATCTGGCGCGTCAGGGCCATGAGGTCACCGTGGTGGATCGTCAGTCGGCACCGGCCATGGAAACCAGCTACGGCAACGCCGGTCAGGTGTCGTTCGGCTTCTCCTCGCCCTGGGCCGCACCCGGCATCCCGCAGAAGGCGGTGAAGTGGATGTTCCAGGAGCATGCGCCGCTGAAGATCCAGCCGCGCATGGACCCGACCATGGCCCGTTTCATGATGAAGATGTTCGGCAACTGCAATCCCGAGCGCTATGCGGTGAACAAGGAGCGCATGGTGCGCATCGCCGAGCACAGCCGGGCCTGCATCGACGCTCTGCGCGCCGAGACCGGCATCCGCTACGAGGATCGTCAGAAGGGTCTCTTGCAGCTGTTCCGTCACGACAGCCAGGTGGAGGCCGTGGCCAAGGACATGCAGGTGCTCGAGCGCTGCGGCGTTCGCCACCGGCTGCTGGGCGCCGACGAGGTCACCGCGGTCGAACCGGCCCTTTCCCGGGTGCCGGGCAAGTTCATCGGCGGCCTGCACCTGCCGGACGACCAGACCGGTGACTGCCACCTGTTCACCAATCGCCTGGCCGACTATTGCCGTGAGCACCTGGGCGTCAGTTTTCGCTTCGGCGTCGACATCCAGCGCATCCGCCGCGGCAACGCCGGCATCGAGGGCGTGATCACCAGCGCCGGCGAGTTCACCGCCGACGCCTACGTGGTCTGCCTGGGCAGCTATTCGCCGTTCCTGGTCAAGGACCTGGGCATCCGCCTGCCGATCTACCCGGTCAAGGGTTACAGCCTGACCGTGCCGGTGGTGGACGACGGCGGGGCGCCCCAGTCCACGGTGATGGACGAGACCTACAAGGTGGCGATCTCGCGCTTCGATGACCGCATCCGCGTGGGCGGCACCGCCGAGCTGGCGGGCCACGACCTGAGCCTGCCGGAGAAGCGCCGAGCGACCATCGACATGGTGGTGCGCGACGTCTTCCCCGAGGGCGGCGACGTCGACCGCGCCGAGTTCTGGAGTGGCCTGCGTCCGATGACGCCGGACTCCACGCCGATCATCGGCGCCACCCGCTACGACAACCTGTGGCTCAACACCGGCCACGGGACCCTGGGCTGGACCATGAGCTGCGGCAGCGCCCAGCTGCTGGCCGATCTGATGGCGTCCGAAACGCCGCGCATCGACCCGCAGGGGCTCGACGTCTCGCGCTACGCCGCCTGACGCGCCCTTGCCCGCGACTTGCTCGCGGATATTGACCGGACGGCCCGCGCATGGCGCGGGCCGTCGCCGTATGGCGACAATGTAATCCTCTGTTTTCAAAGGGAATAAAGGGTGGGGGGCTGGTATGTCGCCTCATGGCGACGTCTTCCCGGTCGAGGGCGGTCGCCGGGCTCGTTCGGTCGTCACGATCGATTTTTAACTTGCTGATATTAAAAGCATCGCGGAATAGCTGGCACGTCGTTCGCAGCCTATGAGGGTGAGGCAGGCCTCGATGGACTGCCGTCGACACCCACCGGGCGTCGCAGGCAACGTATCGCCGCCACGCCGGTTTCGCCAAGGAGGCATCATGACGTTCAAGACACTCGCCATCGGCATCACCCTGGCCTGCAGTTCACTGAGCGCGGGCACCCTGCTGGCCGATACCGCGGCCGAGGCCAGCGCTGGTGCCCGGCTGTCGGCCTCGCACCATGACGTGCGCGTCGGCGCCGATACCGACAGTGGCCTCGCGACCGAACGCGGCCGGGCCGACCGCGACGCGGGAGAGGCCTCGCGTCGCTCGGGCGAGCATCATGAGCGGGCCTCGGAAACGGTGCATGACGCCACGGATCGGGTGGAGCGGCAGCTGGCGCAGCGCCACGATCGGGCCACGACCGCCGTGGAGGATGCCACGCATCGCGCCGTTCGGCGCTGAGTCCGAGCCGCCGCGCGTCGCGGCCGGAATGCACGACGCCCGGGCCGCAGGGCCCGGGCGTCGCGTGTCCGAACGGCGTCAGCCGGTCAGTCGTTGACCGCGGCGATCGCCTTGGCCAGGTAGGGCAGGTTCTCGTGGGAGAAGCCGGCCACGTTGGCACGGCCTGAGCGCACCATGTAGATGCTGAACTCGTCGCGCAGGCGGTCCACCTGTTCCGGCGTCAGGCCGGTGTAGGAGAACATGCCGCGCTGCTCGGCCACGTGGGCGTACTTCTCGTCCAGGCCGTAGGGCTTCAGGGCCTCGACGAAATCGCGACGCAGGGTGTTGATGCGGTCGCGCATCTCGGTGAGCTCCTCGCGCCAGACGGCGGTCAGCTCGTCGGAGTGCAGGATCTCGGAGACGATGGCGCCGCCGTGGGCCGGCGGGTTGGAGTAGTTCTCGCGGGCGACGATGGCCACCTGGGAGCGCACGTTCTCCATCTGCTCGGCGTTCCTGGCGACCATGATCAGGCAGCCGGTCCGCTCGCAGTAGATGCCGAAGTTCTTGGAGCAGGAGCTGGTGATGATCACCTCGTCGAGGTTCTCGGCCAGCAGGCGCGGCGCGAAGGCGTCCTCGTCCAGGCCCTCGCCGAAGCCCTGGTAGGCAAAGTCGACCAGCGGCAGCAGCTTGCGCTCCTTGAGCACCTCCAGCACCTGTTTCCACTGATCCTGAGACAGGTCGAAGCCGGTCGGGTTGTGGCAGCAGGCGTGCAGCAGCACCACGTCGCCCTCGGGGATCTGCTTCAGAGCCCCGAGCATGCCGTCGAAGTCGAGACGGTTGTCGGCGTCGACGTAGGGGTACTTGTGCAGGGTGAGGCCGGCCGCCGGGAAGATGCCGAGGTGGTTCGGCCAGGTCGGATCGCTGACCCAGACGTCCTTGCCGGGCAGCTGGGTGGCGATGAAGTCTGCCGCCAGGCGCAGCGCGCCGGTGCCGCCGGGAGACTGGGTCGCGCTGGCGCGGCCGGCCTCGAGCACCGGGGAGCCCTGGCCGAATACCATCGGCAGCACCACGTTGCCGTAGGCCGGAGCGCCGTGAGAACCGATGTAGGTCTTGGTGGTCTCGTTGTTGAGCAGCAGGGCCTCGGCTTCCTTGACCGCGCGCATCACCGGGGTGTTGCCCTGGGCATCACGATAGACGCCGACGCCGAGATCGACCTTCTGAGGGTTGGTGTCCTTCTTGAAGGCCTCGATGAGCCCGAGGATGGCATCCCCGGGAACCCGCTCAATCTGTTCGAACATTTACGTCGCTACCTCGTCGGTTCTGGCGGCTAGGATGAAATCGTTTTTGTGCAGGCCCTTCATCTCGTGGGACCACCAGGTCACGGTGACCTTGCCCCACTCGGTCAGCAGGGCCGGGTGGTGGCCCGCTTCCTCGGCGATCTCGCCGACCCGGTTGGTGAACGCCAGGGCCTGCCGAAAGTTGCGGAACGTGAATATCCGCTCCAGCTGCATGATGCCATCGCGCTCGACGATCTGCCACTCGGGGATATTGCCGCGATACTGCTCGATCTCGCTCTCGGTGACGTGGGGGGCGTCCCAGCTGCAGGCTTCGCACTGTTGTTCGGAAAGCTCGCTCATGATGACTCCTCGTAGGCGCGTTGTGGTGGATGTGGGATATGTCATGGTGATGATCGGCCGCCGATGCAAGGGGCGGTCGCGCCGCTGCCAGGCATCAGGCGCCGGCTGCCTCGGTCTCGGCGGGTTTGGGTTTCGGCGGAAAGCGCGGCTCGAACAGCCCGAGTGCCATGGCCTCGTGAACCATGGCCATGATGTCGCGGCCGGCCAGCTCGTGCAGCGTCTCCAGGCTATCCAGTACATAGTAGAGCGGCTGGAGGATGTCGATCCGGTAGGGCGTGCGCAGCGCGTCCAGCGGATCGAAGGGCGCCTGAACGGGGGCGTCGGACAGGGCGTGCAGGGTCTCCTTGGGCGAGGAGATGATGCCGCCGCCGTAGACGCGCCGGCCCGCGGGGGTATCGACCAGGCCGAATTCCACGGTCATCCAGTACAGCCGGGCCAGGTAGACGCGCTCCTTGGGCGTGGCCTCCAGGCCCAGGCGGCCGTAGGTGGCGGTGAATTCGGCGAAGGCCGGATTGGTGAGCATCGGGCAGTGGCCGAAGATCTCGTGGAAGATGTCCGGCTCCTGCAGGTAGTCCAGCTCCTCCGGCGTGCGGATGAAGGTGGCCACCGGGAAGCGGCGATTGGCCAGCAGCTCGAAGAAGGTGTCGAAGGGAATCAGTGCCGGCACCTGGGCGGTTTCCCAGCCGGTGGCGTCGCGCAGCACGGCGTCGACCTCGGCGAGCTGGGGGATGCGCTCGACGGGCAGCGCCAGGCGCTCCATGCCGTCGAGATATTCCTGGCAGACGCGGCCCGGCAGCAGCTCTACCTGACGCTCCATCAGCGTGCGCCAGGTGGCGTTTTCCTGCTCGCTCCAGGCGATATGGCCGTTGGCGTCCGGCATTCTGGCCTGATAGGCGGTCTTCTTGGGGGCGCTTTGAGCCTTCATGGTTGCTCCCGTCACGGTATTGGAATTGTCATGGCCTCAAGGGGATGACCGCAGTCTAGGTGGAGCGACGGGGCGAGTGGGGCCTTCGGCGGGCGAACTCGGGCGGCGGGAAGGCGTTTGGTTGTAAAGAATGCATGACAGTCGGGGCTCGCGGAGGGGGTGATGCGGCCAAAGGCGCATGGTATCGGCGTCGCCACGCCCTTAATGTCACGTTATCTTTACAGGTGAGTCACGCCGGGCTGACGACCTTCTTGCGGCCCGGTCCGTTTTTTCGACCTGCGAGTCTTTCATGCGCCTGAGATTCCACTGCCAGAACCGCATCGGCATCCTGCGCGATATCGTGGCGCACTTCGCCGACTACGGGCTCAACGTGGCCCACGGCGAGGTCGGCGGCGAGCACGGCAACGCCATCTACCTGCACGTGCCCAACCTGCTGAACGCCCAGCTGGCCACGCTCAAGCCCGAGCTCGAGCAGGTGCCCGGGGTGTTCGGCGTGCGCCGGGTCGGCCTGATGCCCAGCGAGCGGCGACACCTCGAGCTCGATGCGCTGCTGTCGTCGCTGTCGGACCCGGTGATGTCGATCGACATGGAGGGCCACCTGGTGGCGGCCAACCGCGCCGCCGGGCAGCTGCTGGGCGTGCGGGTCGATGAGGTGCCGGGCCTGTCGCTGGACCGCTACCTGCCCGATCTCGACCTGCCGGAGCTGATCCGCCGCAACAACGCCCGGGTCAACGGGCTGCGGGTCAAGCTGCGTGACACCGTCTACCTGGCCGACATCTCGCCGCTGCACCGCGAGCAGCAGTCGGACGTGGCCTCGCTGGCCGGCGCCGTGGTCACCCTGCATCGCGCCGATCGCATCGGCGAGCGCATCTATCAGGTGCAGCGCCAGGAGCTGCGCGGCTTCGAGTCGCTGTTCCAGGCCAGCCCGCGGCTGGAGGCGCTGATCGGCGAGGCGCGCCGCATGGCGCCGCTGGACGCGCCGCTGCTGATTCAGGGCGAGACCGGCACCGGCAAGGAGCTGCTGGCCCGGGCCTGCCACCTGGCGAGCCCGCGGGGGCAGGCGCCGTTCATGGCGCTCAACTGTGCGGGGCTGCCGGAATCCATGGCCGAGACCGAGCTGTTCGGCTATGCGCCGGGCGCCTTCGAGGGCGCGCGACCCGAGGGCAAGCTGGGGCTATTGGAGCTGACCGCCGGCGGCACCATCTTCCTCGACGAGGTGGGCGAGACCAGCCCGCGCATGCAGGTCAAGCTGCTGCGCTTCCTGCAGGACGGCGGCTTTCGCCGTGTGGGCAGCGACGAGGAGACCTATTTGGACGTGCGGGTGATCTGCGCCACCCAGCAGGACCTGCCGAGCCTGTGCGCCGAGGGGCGCTTCCGCCAGGATCTCTACCACCGTCTCAACGTGCTGACCCTGGAGGTGCCGCCGCTGCGGGACTGCCTGGACGGCATCCAGGCGCTGGCGACGCACTTCATCGACCGCGCCGCCACCCAGATCGGCTGCCCGATGCCGCAGCTGTCGCCGGGTGCGGTGGCGCGGCTGTCGGCCTATCACTGGCCGGGCAACGTGCGCCAGCTGGAGAACGTGCTGTTCCAGGCGGTGTCGCTGTGCGAGGGCGGGGTCATCGAGCCGGCGCATCTGCGCCTGCCCGAGGTGGGCCGGGTACCGGGGCTCGCCGGCATCGATCTCGGCGGCTCGCTGGGCGATATCCTCGGCGAGGTGGAGCGGCGGGTGCTGTCGAGCCTCTATCCGCAGCATCCCTCCAGCCGCCAGCTGGCCAAGCGCCTCGGCGTCTCGCATACCACCATCGCCAACAAGCTCAAGCGCCACGGGATCGGCTCGGAGGACGAATGAGTGTCGCCGGTCGAGGGCGACTGCCGCGCTGGCTGAAGATGACCTTCACGCTGTGGATGCTGTTCTGGGCGCCTTCGGTGGCGTTACGCATCGGCGTGCAGAACTACCTGTGGCTGTGCAACCTGGCCAACTTCCTGCTGCTGGCCGGGCTGTGGGCCGAGAGCCGCCGGCTGGTCTCCATGGCCTGGCTGGCCACGGCGCTGGTGGGAAGCCTGTGGGCGCTGGATGCCGGCGTCGCCTGGGCCAGCGGCTGGCATCCCATCGGCGGCACCGAGTACATGTTCGATGCCGAGATTCCGCTATCGGTGCGACTGCTGTCGCTCTATCACCTGGTGCTGCCGCTGGTGGCCGGTTTTGGCGTCGCGAGGCTCGGCTATGATCGCGTGGCCCTCGCCTGGCAGACCGCGCTGACCTGGGCGGCGATCCTCGCCGCCCGGGCGCTGACCGATCCCTCGCGCAACGTCAACTGGGTCGAGGGCCCCTTCGGCGGCGCCCAGGCCTGGCTGCCGGACGGGCTCTATGTCATCGCGCTGATGCTGGCCTGGCCGCTGGCGCTCTATCTGCCGGTGCATCTGGCGACGCTTTCGCTGGTGCGGCGGCGAGCGTGAACGATCAGCGGGAAAGCCAGTCGCGCACCTCGCCGAAGGGATGGGCCTCCAGCGCCGCGAAGCCGTCGAGCTGGCGCGCCTTGTGGCGGGTCAGCCGCGGCGAGGTCAGCCCGCACAGGAAGCGGGCCAGCAGCGTCGCGGTGGCGGCCTCGCCTTCGCCGGCAGCCGAGAGCCGTTCGCGCAGCGGCGCGGTCAGGGCGGCGGCGTCCATCGCGGCGAGCGGCGCCGGTGGCGGCGGGGAGGGCAGTTGCGCCACCTGGCCGCGGCAGCCCGAGCAGTGGCCGCAGCGTTCGGGGGCGGCGGCGTCGCCGAACCAGTCCGCCAGCCGCCGGGTCAGGCAGCCTTCGCGCTCGAACAGCGCCAGCATGGCGTGCAGCCGTTCGATCTCGGCCCGCTCCTTGTCGACGAAGGCCCGGTGTAGCCGCGTGATCAGGGCCTCGTCGACGGGCTGGCGCACCTCGAAGACCTCGGTCATCTGCTTGCTTTCCAGTGTGATCAGGTCCTTGTCGGCGAAGTAGTCCAGGGCGGTGATCACGCGCTGGCGCGAGGTGTCGAGGCCGCGCTCGGCGCCCAGCCGCGCCAGGGCCTCGAGGTCCAGCCGGTACCAGGTGCGCGCCTTCGACGAGGCCTCGAGGATCGCCTCGACGAAGGCCCGGCGCTCGCCCTGGAAGCGGGCCACCAGGGTCTCCGCCGGCTCCTCCAGGCGGAAGCGGTATTCGGCGAAGTAGCTGAAGCGCGGCCGGATCACGCCCTCCAGCTCCAGGTGCACCAGCAGCGTCTTGAGCGGCAGCGGACGGATGTCGCTGTCCCGGGACAGGGTGTTGAGGGTGAAGGCCCAGTCCTCGCCGGGGGCGGGCAGGGTCGCCGTCACCCGGGCGATGGCGTCGCGCTCCGGGGTGTCGCCATAGGTGAAGTTTTCCAGCACGCTGAGGTGATCGCGGCCGGCCAGCATCAGGCACTCGGCCGGGGCGCCGTCGCGCCCGGCGCGGCCGATCTCCTGGCTGTAGTTCTCCACCGACTTGGGCAGGTCGAAGTGCACCACGGCGCGGATGTCAGACTTGTCGATGCCCATGCCGAAGGCGATGGTGGCGACGATCACCGGCGTGCGCCCGGCCATGAAGTCGTCCTGGCGGCGGGCGCGGGTCTCGGCGTCGAGGCCGGCGTGATAGGCCGCCGCGGGCAGGCCGGCGGCGCCGAGATAGGCCGCCAGGCGCTCGGCGGTCTGCTGCAGGGTGACGTAGACCACGGTGGCCCCGGCGTTCGGCCCCTCGATTCGTGGGCGCAGCCATTCGACCAGCCGCCGCGGTCGCTCGTCGGCCGCCACCGGCGCCACCTGCAGGTCCAGGTTGGGGCGGTAGAAGCCGGTGGCGGTGACGTCCTCGGCCTCGATGGCGAAGTGGCGGCGCATGTCCTCGATCACCTTGGGGGTGGCGGTGGCCGTCAGCAGCAGGCTCTGGGGAATGCCGAGCTCGTGGCGCGTGGCCGGCAGGGTCAGGTAGTCGGGGCGGAAGTTGTGGCCCCACTCGGAGATGCAGTGGGCCTCGTCGACCACCAGCAGCGAGATCGGCACGCGGCGGATGAAGGCGCGGAAGCGCTCGTTCTTGAGCCGCTCCACCGACACCATCAGGATGCGGATGTCGCCGCGGGCCACGCCGTCCATCACCGCCCGGGCCTCGTCCTTGCTCTGGGAGGAGTCGAGGCTGGCGGCGGCGATGCCGTGACGCTGCAGGAAGGCCAGCTGGTCCTGCATCAGCGCCAGCAGCGGCGAGACCACCAGCGTCAGATTCGGCAGGTGAAGGGCGGAGAGCTGGTAGCACAGCGACTTGCCCGAGCCGGTGGGGAAGATGGCGGCCGCCGAGCGGCCGGCGACCACGGCCTCGATGACCGGGCGCTGGCCGGGGCGGAAGTCGGGATAGCCGAAGACCCGGGCGAGGGTCTGGTCGATAGCGGTCATGGCGGCTCCGGGCGGCGTCGATGAAGCGACAAGGATACACGCCATGGGCGGCGATCTCGCCCCGCTCCAGGGCGGCCCCGTCGTCAGCCGTCGGCCACCACCCGGTTGCGGCCCTGGTGCTTGGCCCGGTAGAGGCTGGCGTCGGCGCGATGCAGCAGGGTGTCGCGGGCGTCGCCGACGCGGTGCTCGGTGATGCCGATGCTGACCGTGATCCGCCCGGGGCCGAGGTCGTCGAAGTGGTGCTCGGCGATGGCCCGGCGCAGGCGCTCGGCCAGCAGGGCGGCGTTTTGCCGGGAGGTCAGCGGCAGCAGCAGGGCGAATTCCTCGCCGCCGAGTCGGGCCAGCAGGTCCTCCTCGCGCAGCAGCGAGCGGCAGCAGTCGGCCAGCTCGCACAGCGTGGCATCCCCCTGCAGGTGTCCCCAGGTGTCGTTGATCGCCTTGAAGTGGTCGATGTCGATCATCATCAGCGACAGCGGGATCGCATGGCGGTTGCTCAGCGAGATTTCCTCGTCGAGCCGGCTCAGCAGCTTGCGCCGGTTGGCCAGCCCCGTGAGGGTGTCGCTGTCCGACAGCGCCCGCAGGCGCTCCTCTTCGGCGACCTGCTCGCTGACGTCGAGCATCATGCCGTGCCACAGCACGCCTGTCTCGACCCGCTGCGGCTGGGCGCGCACCGCGATCCAGCGCCATCGCGCTTCCGTGATGACGAAGCGGAACTTGAGAATGATCGGCGAGCCGAAGCGCGCCGAGCGCTCGATGTTGGCCATCAGGCCGGGATGGTCCGCCTCGTGAATGTGGGCGAGGGCCGGCTCGGCGTTCTCGGCCAGGCGTTCCGGGTCCAGCTCCAGCAGCTGGATCCCGCTGCCCATCAGCAGGGGGAAATGGAGATGGCCGGTGGCGCTGCGATGCAGCTGAAAGATCAGCCCGGGCAGCTGATCGGCCAGTTCCAGAACCCTCGACGGTTCCAGCCGTTCCGTGCACGGCGCGACATCGATGGGAGGCATGGGGTTTCCCTGTTGGTTCCTGCTGCGTACAGGAGTGTCTTTGTCGTTGAATGCGTGGCGATCGTCGCGGAGGAGGAGCGCGCCATCATTGTTTTTAATGAAGTGGAATATAATACATTCGTTGCCGTTGACCGACATAAGCATTGGACGTAGGCCAGACGCTGCGCCTGGTGTAGGAGATTGGCGACAGCGTCGGTGCCTGAAGCGACCCGGCGAACTGACTCATGATTGCAGTCAGCCGGCGGGGCACAAGGGCAAGGGCAGCGGGAAACCGGGCGTCGCCGAGGCACCCAAGGATGACGTTGGGATCAGGGAAAACCGTGCGCGGGGAAGTCGCCCGATGGAGGGGCGAGCCTGTCAGCCTTGGGTTCTACCTCGGCGCCTGTCTCTTCATCGGCGTGTTCTTCATCAGCGTGGCGCGTCGTAGCGTCCCTCCCGGCCTTTCGAGAATACCACCTGCCACAGCTGCAGATTGCGGGCGCGGAAGGCGCCGGCGCAGATGGCGAGGTAGTAGCGGAACATTCGCCGGGTGCGTTCGTTGTAGCGGTCGGCGATCTCGTCCCAGTGGGCGTCGAAGTTCTCGAGCCAGGCCATCAGGGTGCGGTCGTAGTCGGCACCGAAATTCTGCCAGTCCTCCATCAGCAGGTGCTCCTCGCTGGCCTGGGCGATGTGCCGGGCGGAGGGCAGCACGCCGTTGGGGAAGATGTAGCGGTTGATCCAGGGGTCGGCGCTGATATGAGAGGTGTTGGAGCCGATGGTGTGCAGCATGAACAGGCCGTCGGCGGGCAGCAGGCGATCCACGGTCTCGAAGTAGGTCGCGTAGTTGCGATGGCCGACGTGCTCGAACATGCCGATGGACACCACGCGATCGAACTGGCCCTCGAGCTCGCGGTAGTCTTCGAGCAGGATCTCGACCGGCAGCCCCTCGCAGCGCCGGCGGGCCAGCTCCGCCTGCTCCCTGGAGATGGTGATGCCGGTGACCGCGACCCCGTGATGTCGCGCGGCGTGTTCGGCGAAGCTGCCCCAGCCGCAGCCGATGTCCAGCACCCGCATGCCGGGCTCCAGATCGAGCTTGCGGCAGGCGAGCTCGAGCTTGGCGAGCTGCGCCTCCCGCAGGCTGCCGGCGTCCTTCCAGTAGCCGCAGGAGTAGCACATGGTCTCGTCCAGCATGCGCTCGAAGAGGTCGTTGCCGAAGTCGTAGTGGGCCTCGCCGACGATATGGGCGCGGGCGCGGCTCTGCAGGTTGAAGAAACCGGACTGCAGACGATACATCAGCCGTTCCGACCTGGATTGGGCATGTTCGCCCAGGCCATGACGCAGCAGCCGGTGGGCCAGTTCGTCGATGTGCTCGCACTCCCACCAGCCGTCCATGTAGGCCTCGCCGAGTCCCAGGGTGCCCTGGTGCAGAACCCGGGAGAAGAAGTCGGGATGGTAGACGCGGATGTCCGCGGGGGCCGAGCCGTTGAGGGCGATGCCGGAGCCGTCGAGCAGCTTCTCGAAGACGCGTCGGGCTCGGGTGTCGGGCAGGGCGATGGGGCCGAGACGTGGGTCGCTGGTCATGGTTCCTCCTGGTCCTTCAGAGTCGGGGCAGCCGGGATGTGAAAGCGGGAGGTGGCGTGATTCCGATTGTTCTATTACAAGGCGTTAGCATAGATCAGGCGTGAGCGTTTCTGACAACTCACGTTACTGTTTTATAAATCACCAACCGTTAAGAGAAGAGGGCAATATCATGCACGTCATCGTGGATCTGTGTGTGGTGCCGCTGGGCGTCGGTGTGTCGGTCTCGCCCCAGGTGGCGGCCTGCCAGCGGGTGATCGAGGCCTCCGGGCTGGATTACCGGATGCATGCCTACGGCACCAATATCGAAGGGCCCTGGGACGAGGTCATGGCGGTGGTCAAGCGCTGTCACGAAACGGTGCACGAGATGGGGGCGCCGCGCATCACCTCGACCCTCAAGATGGGGACGCGGACCGACCGGGAGCAGCGCATGGATGACAAGGTCGAAAGCGTCGAGCGCCTGCTGGGCGATACCGACGCTCAGGGTGTAACGAAAATTTGACGGCCTGTCAGCGAACCTTTCCGCCCGAGCGAGGAGGTTTGGGGGGTGGGATGACGGTGTCACGGAATCTTGACGATGCCCGTCGAGGCGGGCCCTCCGAGGGCGGCGGGAGGGCGCCGCGGCGCATTCCGGCGGGGGGCGAGGCGCACTAGTCTGGGGGCACCTCGACGGGCCAAGGCCCGGAGATCACAATCACAAGCACCCCGGAGGTTCTGCATGAACGCCCCCGTCCAAGGCACCCCCGCTCAGGCGCCCCAGACCGATACCACCAACCCGCTCGGCACCGACGGCTTCGCCTTCGTCGAGTACAGCGCGCCCACCGCCGAGGGCATCGAGGCGCTGCGTCGCCTGTTCCTGCAGCTCGGCTTCACCGAGACGCGCAAGCACCGCTCCAAGGAGGTCTTCCTGTTCCAGCAGGAAAGAATCAACTTCGTGCTCAACGCCGAACCCGGCAGCCACGCCGCCGAGTTCGCGCGCGTTCACGGGCCCTCCGCCTGCGCCATGGCCTGGAAGGTGGCCGATGCCCGCCGGGCCTTCGAGCGCGCCGTGGACTGCGGCGCCACGCCGGTGGAGGTGCCGGTGGGCGAGGGCGAGGTCGGCATTCCGGCGGTCGAGGGCATCGGCGGCTCGCTGCTGTACTTCGTCGACGACAGGCTCGACGGCGAGGGTCGCAGCATCTACGACATCGACTTCGCGCCGATCGAGGGCCGCAGCGCTGGGGATCACAGCGTCGGCCTGCAGGTGCTCGATCACCTGACCCACAACGTCGATCGCGGCCAGATGGACGTCTGGGCCGGCTTCTACACCCGCCTGGCCAACTTCCGCGAGCTGCGCTACTTCGATATCGCCGGCAAGAAGACCGGGCTCTACTCCCGGGCCATGACCGCGCCCTGCGGCAAGATGCACATCCCGATCAACGAGTCCGCCGACGACAGCTCCCAGATCGCCGAATTCCTGCGCGAGTACAACGGCGAGGGCATCCAGCACCTGGCCATGGCCACCGACGACATCTACGCCACCGTGCGCGCGCTGAAGGCCAACGGCATCCAGTTCCTGTCCACCCCGGACACCTACTACGAGAGGGTCGACCAGCGCGTGCCCAACCACGAGGAGAACCTCGACGAGCTGCGCGAGCTGAACCTGCTGGTGGACGGTGCCCCGGAGCAGGGCGTGCTGCTGCAGATCTTCACCGAGACCGTGATCGGGCCGATCTTCTTCGAGATCATCCAGCGCAAGGGCAACGACGGCTTCGGCGAGGGCAACTTCAAGGCCCTGTTCGAATCCATCGAGGAGGACCAGATCCGCCGCGGCGTGCTCAAGGCAGACTGATCCCACCGGTTGGCCGAGTGCCGGTCATGGCGGGGAGGCGGAAAACAGAACAATCCGCCGTCTCCCTGCCCAACCACGATAAAATCCGTCACAATAGCCGCCTTGCGGTGGCCCCATGCTGTGTGGCGGCGACAACAATAGTTCCGTGATCCCTGGTGTGACATGACTAACGACTCACAACCCCGTACTCAGTGGCTGGGCCGCTGGGGCTTCGTCCTGGCGGCGACCGGCTCCGCGGTCGGCCTGGGCAACGTCTGGAAGTTTCCCTACATGACCGGCGAATACGGCGGCGGGGCCTTCGTGCTGGTCTATCTGGCCTGCATCCTGGCCATCGGCGTGCCGGTGATGATGACCGAGATCGCCCTCGGTCGCCGCGGCCGCGGCAGCCCCATCGACGCCATTCGCCGGGTCACCGCCGAATCGAAGGGGGCCTCGGCCTGGTCGCTGCTCGGCTGGATGGCCATGCTCTGCGGCTTCATGATCCTGTGCTTCTACGTGGTCGTGGCCGGCTGGTCCTTCTCCTACCTGTGGAAGATGCTCACCGGCGGCCTGGCCGGCTCCAGCGTCGACGACATGGCGGCCATCTTCGGCGCCAACAACGCCAACCCGTTCAACCTGGGCTTCTGGAGCACCCTGGTCACGATCGCCACCATGGTGATCGTCGGCAAGGGCGTGCAGGCCGGTATCGAGAAGAGCGTCAGCTGGATGATGCCCGGCATGGTCGTGATGCTGGTGATCATGATCGTCTACGGCGCCTTCTCCGGCGGCTTCGGCGAGGCGGTGCAGTTCCTGTTCGCCTTCAACGCCGGCAGCCTGTCCAGCGAAGGCATGCTGGCCGCCATGGGCCACGCCTTCTTCACCCTGTCGCTGGCCTCCGGCGCGATCCTGACCTACGGCAGCTACCTGCCGCGCCACGCCTCCATCGGCCGCACCACCCTCAGCGTGGCCGTCGCCGATACCCTGGTGGCGCTGATGGCCGGCCTGGCGATCTTCCCGGTGATCTTCGCCAACGGCATGGAGCCGGGCAGCGGTCCGGGGCTGATCTTCATGAGCCTGCCGCTGGCCTTCCAGGCCATGCCGATGGGCACCCTGTTCGGCGTGCTGTTCTTCGTCATGCTGTCCATGGCCGCGCTGACTTCCTCGATCTCCATGGTCGAGGCCACGGTCTCCTGGCTCACCGACAACAAGGGCATCTCGCGTCGCACCGCGTCCTGGGGCATCGGCATCGTGCTGTGGGTGATCAGCACCCTGGCCATGCTGTCGTTCAACGTCGGCGCCGACTGGACCCTGGCCGGCAAGCACTTCTTCGACTGGCTGGACTACCTGACCTCGCGCTGGATGATGCCGCTCGGCGGTCTGGGCGTGGCGCTGCTGGCCGGCTTCGTGCTCAACAGCGAGTCGGTGCGCGAGGAGCTCGGTCTGTCGCCGGCGGTGCATGCCCTGTGGCTGTTCATGGTGCGCTACGTCAGCCCGCTGGGCATCGTGGTCATCTTCCTCGATGCCCTGGGCATCGCCACCCTGGAGTTCGGCGTGCAGTGGCCCTGGTTGCTGCTGGCACTGGCGGTGATCACGCTGATCGGCGAGCTCGCCAGCCCCCGGCTGATGCGCACGCTGTCCGCCTGACGACACCGTGCTTCGCGTGTACGCGGCCCCCGCTTTGGCGGGGGCCGCGTCGTTTCAGGCATCGTGCGGGCACACAAATCCTGGATGAGAGGCGATGGGGAGTGGCATTTTGCCGGCAAATTAATTACTTTATTGCATATAAAATCTTTTTTGATCGAGATATTGGAATATGTGCGCCGCGACCCCCCCGTCCGCTTCCTCGGCTCTCCGGCTGCCTCCCGCGGCGTCCGACCTGGTGCCCGGGCGCGTCAGCCTGGTCGGCGCCGGGCCCGGTGATCCGGAGCTTGTGACCGTCAAGGCGCTGCGGCGCCTGCAGGCCGCCGACGTCATCCTCCATGACCGGCTGGTCAGCGACGAGATCCTGGCCCTGGCCGGCCCTGAGGCGCAGCGTCTCTACGTCGGCAAGGCCCGCTCCGACCACAGCGTGCCCCAGGAGGGCATCAACCAGGCGCTGGTCGACTGGGCGCAATCGGGCAAGCGCGTGGTGCGCCTCAAGGGCGGTGACCCCTTCATCTTCGGCCGCGGCGGCGAGGAGCTCGAGACCCTGGTGGCGGCCGGCGTCGAGGTGGAGGTGGTGCCGGGCATCACCGCGGCCTCGGGCTGCGCCGCCTATGCCGGCATTCCGCTGACCCATCGGGATCACGCCCAGTCGGTGCGCTTCATCACCGGCCACCTGCGCAATGGCAGCTGCGATCTGGACTGGCAGGCGCTGGCCAGCCCCGGCCAGACCCTGGTGTTCTACATGGGGCTCGGCAGCCTCGAGCTCATCTGCGAGCAACTGCGCGCCCATGGGCTGGCGGATGACACGCCGCTGGCGCTGATCGAGCAGGGCACCACGGCACGCCAGCGGGTGCACGTGGCCAGCCTGTCGGATTTGCCGTCGGTCGATGAGTTGGCTAATATCCGCCCTCCAACGCTTATCATCGTCGGCACGGTGGTGACATTGCATGACGCCCTGGCCTGGTTCGACAGCGATCGAGCCGCCAGCCATGGTTGGCTGCAGGGAAAGCACCCGACACCGTCCGATACGTCTGGCGGCGCCTGATCGCAGGAGGTCGATTGGCGCCCATGCTGTTGCGAGGTGACACATGGGGTTTTTCGGCAAGGCGGGCCCGGTCCGCTTCAGCGGCGTTCGCCGTCTGGCGATGATCGGCCTGCTGGCCGGGATGTTCGGCAGCACCGGTCCGAGCCTGGCCCACGACGAGGGCGACGCCGCGTCGATCCAGAAGGGCGTGGCGTCCTTCTACAGCGATCGCTTCCAGGGGCGCACCACGGCCAGCGGCGACGCCTTCGACCAGCGTGAATTCACCGCCGCGCACCGCACCCTGCCGTTCGGTACCAAGGTGCTGGTGACCCGGCCCGACAACGGCCGTCAGGTCGAGGTCATGATCAACGACCGTGGCCCCTTCGTCTCCGGCCGCGTGATCGATCTCTCCAAGAGCGCCGCCCGTGCGCTCGGCATGCTCCATCGCGGCACGGCCCGGGTCCAGCTCAGCCTGGTCGACTGATCCGCCGTCCGGACGCCGCGTCGCCCGTCAGGGTGACGCGGCGTCCGTGCGTGTGAACTCCCGTTTCCAGCGCGTCAGCAGCGCCTGGCGCTTGAGGTCGTCCAGGGTGGCCAGCAGCCCCGGCCCCAGCGACACGGGCCTCAATGCCTCGCCGTGGGTAGCTTGCAGGGCCGCGGCCGTGCCCGGACCCTCCAGCGCCGGGTGTACGGCGCCCAGCGGCGTGGCCTCGGCGATCACCCGCTGACCGGCTTCGCCGAGCAGGAAGTCCATGAAGTGGCGCGCGTTGTCCGGATGCGGCGCGTGGCGCGAGATCAGCGCCAGGCGCTGGGTCACCAGGGCATAGTCATCGGGCACCACGACCTCCAGCGCCGGATTGGCGTCGGCCACCGCCCGGGCATAGCTGCCCAGCAGGTTGTACCCCAGCCAGTAGCGGCCGTCGTCGAGGCCCGCCAGCATCTCGCCGGTGGTGGTCGCCAGCGCCGCTCGGGCGCCCCCGAAGGCGGCCACCAGATCCCAGTAGCGCGGCGTCAGCCGCGATTCCTGAATGGCATAGCCGTAGCCGGCGCCGCTGCGCTCCGGGTCGTAGGTCACCACGCGCCCGCGCAGGGCCTCGGGATGGCGTTCGAGCATGGCGAGCAGATCGGCGTGGCTCTCCGGACGCCCGAAGCGCTCGATGAGTTCGCGCCGCACCACCATCACGATCGGTTCGAAGGTGAAGGCGAACAGCTCGTGTCGCCAGCGCGCCCAGGCGGGCCAGGCCTCGGCCTCCGGCGACGCCAGCGGGCGCGCGTGGCCGTCGTTGGCCAGACGGTACTGCCAGGGCATGGCCGAGGACATCAGCACGTCGACCTCGTCGGGATGCGCCAGGAAGCGCCGATGCAGGCTCAGGGTGTCGAGGTTGCGATAGGTGAGCGCGATGCCCGGATGGCGCGCGTGGAACGCCTCGAACAGCGGCCGGGCGTAGACCAGGTCCAGCGCGCCGTGCACCACCAGCTCGCCCGAGGTCCCGGTCATCGGTTCGGCGGGGTAGTGCAGGCGCTCGTCGGCGCCGGCGAGCGGGGCCAGGCAAAGCCATGGCCACAGCAGGGCGAGCCAGCAATGTCGCATCAGGCGATCTCCTCCGGGAAGTGCAGGCCGACCCGCAGCCCCTGGCCGTCCAGGCCGTCGTCGAGCCGCAGGCGCGCGCCGTGGGTGCGGGCGATGCCGTCGACGATGGCGAGCCCGAGCCCGGAGCCGTCGGGATCGTCGCTGCCGCGATGGAAGGGGCGCAGCATCAGCAGGCGCCGGTCGGCGGGGATGCCGGGCCCGTCGTCCTCGACCTCGAGCACGGGCGGGGCGGCGGTGACCCGCACGGTGATGCGCGTCGCCCCGTAGCGGCGCGCGTTGTCGACCAGGTTGGCCAGCACTTCCTCGAGCTGCCAGTCGAGTCCGGCCACCGTCACCGGGGAGTCCGGGGCGTCGAGCCCCAGGTCGATGCCGGCGCGATGGCAGGGGCTCCAGTGTCGACGCACGGCGCCGCGCGCCAAGGCATCGAGATCCACCGGGGTGAGCTCAGGGTGGTACTCGGGGTTGTCGAGGCGGGTCAGCGACAGCAGCTGGACGGCCAGATGCGAGGTGCGGGCGCTGGTGGCCTGCATGGCCTCGAGCGCCTCGCGCCAGTGCTGCGGGTCGTCCTGGCGCAGGGCCAGCTCGGCCCGGGCCGAGAGGCCGGCCAGCGGCGTGCGCAGCTGGTGGGAGGCGTCGCCGATGAAGCGCTCCTGGTTGGCCTTCACCCGGCGCATGCGGGCCAGCAGCTCGTTGAGCGTCTCGCGCAGCTCGGCGAGCTCGTGCGGCAGCGGCAGCTCCAGCGGCGCCAGGGTGCGTGGGTCGCGGGCGCGGATGGCGCGACGCAGGCGGCTCAGCGGGGTCAGGGCGCCGCGAATGGCCAGCACCACCACCGCGGCGGCGAGCCCCGCCATGCCGAGGATGTAGGCCAGATTGGCGCGCAAGAGCTCGCCGGTCAGGCGTTCGCGCCCCTCGCGGGTGTGGGCGACGCGCACCTCGAAGCGCTCGCGCGCCCGCCAGTCCTCCAGGCGGGCGCGGCGCACGCCCTGGCGCAGTTCGAGGTCGTGCCAGACCAGATCGCGGAAGCGCAGTGCGTTCTCGTCATTGCCGTCGCGGCGGGGCGGGCCGGGAAGGTCGGCGTTGCCGGTGACGAAGCGCCCCTCGGCGTCGTAGAGGGCGTAGAAGACGCGCTCCTCGGCGTCGGTGGCGAGCATCTCCAGCGCCGCCGGCGGCAGGTCGAGCCACAGCCGTTCGTCCTGCCACTGGACCTGCTCGGCGATGGCCAGGGTGGCGGCCTCGAGCAGGCGGTCGAAGGCGCGATCGGCGGTGTGGCGGGCCTCGATCCAGGCCTGCAGCACCATCAGCGCGCCCAGCGCCATCAGCGGCAGCAGCAGCCAGGTCAGCAGGCGCCGATACAGGCTGTCGCGCCGCGTCACTCGGCCTCCAGCAGGTAGCCCAGGCCGCGCACGGTGCGCAGGGCGACGGCGCTGCCGGCCAGGCGCTTGCGCAGGCGGTGGACGTAGACCTCGATGGCGTTGTCGCCCATGGCCTCGCCCTGGAAGGCCTCCTCGGCCAGGCGGGCCTTGTCGACCGGCTCGCCGCCGTGGCGCATCAGGCAGGCCAGCAGGCGCTGCTCCCGCGGCGGCAGCGACAGCGTCTCGCCGTCGAGGGTGAAGCGCTGGGCCGGGGCGTCGAAGGCCAGCGGGCCGACCTGGAGCGCCTGGCCGCGCTCACGGCGGCGCAGCAGGGCGCGCACCCGGGCCTCGAGCTCGTCCAGGGCGAAGGGCTTGGCCAGGTAGTCGTCGGCGCCGAGATCGAGCCCGCGCACGCGATCCTCCACCGCGCCCCGGGCGGTGAGGATCAGCACCGGGGTGTCGGCGTCGTGGCGGCGCAGGGTCTCGAGCACCTCGAGCCCGCTGCAGCCGGGCAGGTTGAGGTCCAGCAGCACCAGCGACAGGCCGTGGTCGGCGCCGTCCAGGCGCTGCCGGGCGGCCTCGCCGTCGGCCAGGTGCTCGATGCCGTGTCCCTCCAGCGACAGGGCGTCCACCAGCGTCTCCGCCAGCAGCCGATCGTCTTCCACCAGCAGCATCATCGTGGGGTCTCCTCCTCGCCGGCTAGGCTTCGGCTCAGGGCATCGCGGGCCCGGGCCAGGGCCTCGTGGGCGGCCCCCGGGGCGAGGCGGCCGGCGGGGCCGGACAGCGACAGCCACAGCGGCGGCTCCCCGGGCGCGTCGGCCAGCGCCAGGCAGGTCATGGTGCCGCCGGGCAGGGCGGGGCGCGGGTCCACGTCCTGCTCCACCGGCCAGCGGCTGCCGGGGCGCAGGTCGTGGCGCAGCGGTGTGGCGGGCAGGGCGGCCAGACGGCATTCCGCCTCGCCGGGATGCAGCGCCAGCAGGGCGGCGGTCTCGCCGGTCTCGGCGGCCAGGCGGTCGAGCCAGGGCTGGACGCGCACGGCCAGCTGCTGCGAGGGCGCGTGGCGACGGGCCAGGCGCATGGGGCTGCCGCCGAGCCGCCAGCGGCCGTCCTCGCCGCGCTGCACGTAGTCGAAACGGGCCAGCGAGCCGAGCAGGCGCAGCAGTGTGCTCTTGTAGAAGCCGGTCGCCTCGGCCAGTTCGGCCAGGGCGAACGCCTCCTGGGAAGAATCGAACACCTCGAGCACGGTCAGTGCGCGCTCGACGGCCTCGACGCGGTCCTGGGCCATCGTCGCTCCTCGTTCATGATCTTGCTCTCGCCATCGCCCGTGGATGGTCTCTCATGGCCTTGTGCGGCCTCCGTGACGGCGATCCGAACCTCTGCAACTTTGGTCGCAATTCGCCGAAACGGCATTGACCCCCATGGCATGGGCGGCCTAATTTTCCGCTCAAGGGAACGTTGTTCTGCCTTACAGAATTGTAAGGCAGGTGTCAGCGTCCGACAAGCCCGACCCGATCTGCCAACGAAAACATCAGAGGGGACAACAACAATGTCCGTGAGAACGCCACTCAAGTTCGTCGCCGTCGCCGCCTTCACCGTCAGCGCCGGTTCCGCCATGGCCTTCGAGCCGGAAGGCAAGGTCGAATGCATCGCTCCCGCCGACCCGGGTGGCGGCTGGGACTTCACCTGCCGCAGCGTGGGCAACGTGATGGAACAGCTGGACCTGGTGCCGGCCAGCGTGCAGACCATCAACATGGCCGGTGCCGGCGGCGGCGTGGCCTACGCCCACACCGTCAGCAAGCGCGCCGGCGACGAGCAGCTGCTGGTCGCCGCCTCCACCGCCACCACCACCCGCCTGGCCCAGGGCCAGTTCCCGGGTATGGACGCCGACATGGTCAACTGGGTGGGCGCGCTGGGTGCCGACTACGGCGTGATCGCCGTGGCCGATGGCTCCGAGTACGACGACCTGCCCGAGCTGATGGACGCGCTCAAGGAAAACCCGCGCAGCGTCAAGTTCGCCGGCGGCAGCGCCAAGGGCGGCTGGGACCACCTCAAGGTGCTGATCGCCGCCCAGGAAGCCGGGGTCGAGAACCTGCCGCGGATTCCCTACCTGTCGTACAACAACGGCGGCGAGGCCATGACTCAGGTGGTCGGCGGCCACGTCGATGCCTTCACCGGCGACATCACCGAGGCCCAGGGCTTCATGGAATCCGGTGACCTGCGGGTGCTGGCCGTGCTCTCCGAGGAGCGCCTGCCGGGCGAGTACAGCGACATCCCCACCGCCCGCGAGCAGGGCATCGACGCCATCGGTCCGAACTGGCGCGGCTTCTACATGCCGGCCGACGTCTCCGACGACGCCAAGCAGTACTGGATGGATGCCATGGACACCATCTACGAGAGCCAGGAGTGGAAGGACGTGATGGCCAGCAACGGCCTGATGCCGTTCCACATGAGCGCCGGTGAGTTCGAGCAGTTCGTGACCGACCAGATCGCCGACATCAACCAACTCTCCAAAGATATCGGGCTGATTCAGGAATGACCTTCAACGACCGCATCTTCGGGGTCCTGTTGATCGCCCTGGCCGTCGCGTACGGCTGGGGTGCTACCCAGTTTCCCGAACCGTTCGGCGGGTCCGAGGGCGTCGGCCCCGAGACCTTCCCGCTGCTGCTTTCCGTCGTGCTGGCGCTGTCCAGCCTCTATCTGATCGTGCGTCCCGACCCGGATAACGCCTGGCCCTGGAGCCGCACCGGCATCGAGCTGGTGATCGCGGTGCTGGTGCTGATCGCCTACACCGCGCTGCTGCAGCCGCTCGGCTTCATCCTCAGCACCCTGCTGGCGGTGGGCACGCTGTGCTGGCGCATGGGCGCCTCTCCGGTCCGGGCCTATGTCACCGGCGGCGTGGCCGGCGTGGTGGTGTTCCTGGTGTTCAACTTTGCCCTCGATCTGGCGCTGCCGCTGGGGCCGCTGTCTGTCCTGGAGGTGAGCTGATGGAAACGCTGGGTTATCTGATCGACGGCTTCGGCGTCGCCCTGGCGCCGCATAACCTGATGTTCGCCCTGCTGGGGGCCTTCCTCGGCACCCTGATCGGGGCGCTGCCGGGCCTCGGGCCGGCCAACGGCGTGGCGATCCTGATTCCGCTGGCCTTCTCCCTGGGCCTGCCGCCGGAAACCGCGCTGATCATGCTCACCTCGGTCTATGCCGGGGCCATGTACGGCGGGCGCATCTCCTCGATCCTGCTCAACATCCCCGGCGACGAGCCGGCGATGATGACCTGTCTCGACGGCTACCCGATGGCGAAGAAGGGCAAGGCCGCCGAGGCGCTGGCGATCTCCGCCGTGGCCTCCTTCATGGGCAGCCTGATCGCCACCGTGGGCCTGATCCTGCTGGCGCCGCTGCTGGCCAAGTTCGCCCTGACCTTCGGCCCGGCCGAGTACTTCGCGCTGTTCCTGCTGGCCTTCGCCACCCTCGGCGGCATCACCGGGAAGAACCCGATGAAGACCGTGGTGGCGGCCTGCCTGGGCCTGATGATCTCCACCATGGGCATCGACAGCACCGGCGTGCAGCGCTACACCTTCGGCGTGCTGGAGCTCTACGAGGGCGTCGACTTCATCATCGCCATCGTCGGTCTGTTCGCCATCTCCGAGCTCTTGTTCTTCATCGAGGACAAGGCCGGCGGCGGCAAGGAGAAGATGACCGTCAACAAGCTGTCGCTGAAGTGGGCCGACATCCGCGGCATCATGCCGTCGAGCATCCGCGGCGGCATCCTCGGCTTCATCGCCGGCGTGCTTCCCGGTGCGGGGGCTTCCCTGGGCAGCTTCATCGGCTACACCCTCGAGAAGAAGGTGGTCGGCAGCAAGGGTTACTTCGGTGAGGGCGATCCGCGCGGAGTGGCCGGCCCCGAGGCCGGCAACAACGGTGCCTCCAGCGGCGCCCTGGTGCCGATGCTGACCCTCGGCGTGCCGGGCAGCGGCACCACCGCGGTGCTGCTGGCGCTGCTGATCTCGCTGAACATCACCCCGGGACCGCTGATGTTCACCCAGAACGCCGATATCGTCTGGGGCGTGATCGCGGCGCTGCTGATCGGCAACTTCCTGCTGCTGGTGCTGAACATTCCACTGGTGGGCATCTTCGTCCGGCTGCTGTCGGTGCCGCCGATGTTCCTGCTGCCGATCGTCACCATGGTGGCCTTCGTGGGCATCTACTCGATCAGCAACAGCGCCTTCGACCTCTACTTCATGGTGGCCTTCGGCGTGGCCGGCTATCTCTTCCGCAAGCTGGAGATTCCGCTGGTGCCGATCATCCTCGGCCTGCTGCTGGGGCCGGAGATGGAGAAGAACCTGCGTCACGCCATGGACATCGCCGACGGCGACTGGACCATCCTGTGGGACAGCGGCCTGGCCATCGGCCTGTGGGTCTTCGCCGGCCTCGGCCTGATCCTGCCCTACATCGTCGGCCCGCTGCTGCGCCGTCGCATGAAGGTGGCCACCGGCACCGGAGGCCCGGAGGGCGACTGATGGCGTGAACCTGATCGCATCCGCCACCTGACGGGGGCGTCGGCATCGTGCCGGCGCCCCCGTTTCGTTTTCGGCCTGGCACCGATATCGACAGCGACACCATGCGCCCCCGGCCGCGACCTCCCAGCGCCGCGGGGTGGCACCAAAGTGGAGCGAAGCCGGTGCGACACTTGCACCAGAAGGGCACTATCGGCAGGAGGAAGTGTGTTGGAGGATTCATTAAATTATTGAAAGTTAATGTTTATCCCGGTTGATCCAGAATGTGGCGTAGCTCTTGCAGCGCGAGGGTAGGGCATGGTGCACCGTGGCGTGCCACCGCCCTTCATAACAACGCCAATACTACGTCTGGATCGACAAGGAGATCATCATGAGTTCCCATTCGCCCGCCGTGCCCAAGCGTCTGTTCGCCGCCACCCTGCTGAGCCTCGCCGTCTCGGCCCCCGCCATGGCCCAGGAGGACCCGATCAAGGTCGGCATCCTGCACTCGCTCTCCGGCACCATGGCCATCAGCGAGTCGACCCTCAAGGACACCATGCTGATGCTCATCGAGCAGCAGAACGCGCAGGGCGGCCTGCTCGGCCGCGAGCTCGAACCGGTGGTGGTCGACCCGGCCTCCGACTGGCCGCTGTTCGCCGAGAAGGCGCGCCAGCTGCTGGCCCAGGACGAGGTCGACGTGATCTTCGGCAACTGGACCTCGGTATCACGCAAGTCGGTGCTGCCGGTGGTCGAGGAGCTCGATGGCCTGCTGTTCTATCCGGTCCAGTACGAGGGCGAGGAGTCCTCCGAGAACGTCTTCTACACCGGCGCGGCGCCCAATCAGCAGGCGGTCCCGGCGGTCGACTACCTGATGAACGAGGTCGGCGTGGAGCGCTGGGTGCTGGCCGGCACCGACTACGTCTATCCGCGCACCACCAACAAGATCCTCGAGGCCTACCTCAAGGACCATGGCGTGGCCGATGACGACATCATGGTCAACTACACCCCCTTCGGGCATTCCGACTGGCAGAACATCGTCTCCGACATCGCCGACTTCGGCAGCCAGGGCAAGAAGACCGCGGTGGTCTCGACCATCAACGGCGACGCCAACGTGCCGTTCTATCGCGAGCTCGGCAATCAGGGCATCGACGCCGCGGACATCCCGGTGGTGGCCTTCTCGGTGGGCGAGCAGGAGCTGTCCGGCATCGACACCGCGCCGCTGGTCGGCCATCTGGCCGCCTGGAACTACTTCATGAGCGTCGATACCGACACCAACTACGACTTCATCGACAGCTGGATCGACTACACCGGCGACGAGATGGCGGTCACCAACGATCCGATGGAGGCCCACTACATCGGCTTCAACATGTGGGCCGAGGCCGTGCGCAAGGCCGGCACCGCCGAGGTCGACGCGGTCAAGGACGCCATCATCGGCGTCTCCGTGCCCAACCTGACCGGCGGCTACGCCACCATGATGCCCAACCACCACATCACCAAGCCGGTGCTGATCGGCGAGATCCAGGACAACGGCCAGTTCTCCATCGTCTGGGAGACCCCGTCCACCGTGGCCGGCGATGCCTGGTCCGACTACCTGCCGGGCTCGCGCGACCTGATCAGCGACTGGCGCGCGCCGATGCGCTGCGGCAACTACAACGTCGTCGAGGGACGCTGCGGTGGCGGCGCCGACGCCGAGGTGGCCTCGGTCGAATAAGCCGCTCCCCGGGCCGCGGTCGCGGCCCGGGCCTTCCATTCTCCCACTGACAGGACATGGTCATGAGGACGATTCGCTCCCTCGTGCAGGGGCTGCTGTGCCTGATCGTCGTCTCGCTCGCCGCGCCGGCCGCCCTGGCCGCGCCCGATGACGACGGCCGGGCACTGCTCGAGGCCCTCGACACGGATTCCTATGCCGCCAAGGGCGAGGCCGTGACGGCCATCGCCGACAGCGGCCATCCGCAGAGCCGCGTCTGGCTCGAGGCGCTGCTCGACGGCAAGCTGCAGCGCCAGGAAGACGGCGGCCGCTTCGTGGTGGTGCTCGCCAATCGCGGTCGCCACTGGCCGGTGCGCGATGCGCTCTCCGACGAGGACCTCGGCGAGATGTCGCGCCGCGATCTCGATCGCATCGGCATCAACAATGCGCTGCGCGGCCAGCTGCAGAACACCCTGGCGCTGCTAGATCTGCGTGCCCCGGCGGTCTCGGCGCGCCGCGAGGCGGCCCGGGACCTGCTCGGCGAGGTGAGTCCGTCGATGGTCGAGCCGCTGAACGCCCTGGTAGAGGGCGAGGCCGACGACGAGGTCCGGCGGCTCTTAACCCAGGCCATCGCCATCCAGCGCCTGGAGCGGGGCGACGTCGAGGCGGTGGAGGCGCTGTCCGGCAGCCTGAATACGTCCGTGCGCTCGGCGCTCAGCGCCGCCGCCCGCAGCGACGACGCGGCCCTGGCCGAGGCCGCCACCGAGGCCCTGGCCGGCATCGAGCAGAAGCAGAAGCTCAACGACGGCATCCAGACGCTGTATTTCGGCCTGTCGCTCGGCTCGGTGCTGGTGCTGGCGGCGATCGGCCTGGCCATCACCTTCGGCGTGATGGGCGTGATCAACATGGCCCACGGCGAGCTGATCATGCTCGGCGCCTACACCACCTGGGGCATGCAGCAGCTGCTGCCGGGCCAGCCGGGGCTGGCGCTGCTGCTGTCGATTCCCGCGGGCTTCCTGGTCGCGGCGCTGGCCGGGATCGTCATCGAGCGCAGCGTCATCCAGTTCCTCAAGGGCCGCCCGCTGGAGACCCTGCTGGCCACCTTCGGCGTCAGCCTGATCCTCCAGCAGCTGGTGCGCACCCTGATCTCGCCGCTCAACCGCACGGTGGTCTCGCCGGAGTGGATGAGCGGCTCGCTGATGATCAACGAGGGCCTGTCGCTGACCCTCAACCGCCTGTTCGTGCTGGGCTTCGCGCTGCTGGTGTTCGCCGGCCTGATGCTGGTGATGCGCCGCACCCGGCTGGGCCTGGAGGTGCGCGCCGTGACCCAGAACCGTGCCATGGCGCGCTCGATGGGCATCCGCGCGACCCGGGTCGACATCCTGACCTTCGCCCTGGGCTCCGGCGTGGCCGGCCTCGCCGGCGTGGCGCTGTCGCAGCTGACCAACGTGGGCCCCAACCTCGGCCAGAACTACATCATCGACTCGTTCATGGTGGTGGTGTTCGGCGGCGTGGGGAACCTGTGGGGCACCCTGGTGGCCGGGCTGTCGCTGGGCGTCATCAACCAGGTGCTCGAGCCCTGGGCCGGCGCGGTGCTGGCCAAGATCCTGGTGCTCGTGTTCATCATCCTGTTCATTCAGAAACGCCCCCGCGGACTCTTTCCGCAGAAGGGCCGGGCGGCGGAGGGCTGATCCATGCTGGCTTCGAGATCCTGGCTGTCGCGGCCGCTGCGCGAGCGCTCGACGCAGATATTCCTCGGCGTGCTGCTGGCCACCCTGGCGGTCGTCACGCTGCTCAACCTGATCGTGCCGGCGGGGCACCCGCTGCACGTCTCGACCTATACCGTGACCCTGCTCGGCAAGTACCTGAGCTTCGCGCTGCTGGCGGTGGCGCTGGACCTGGTGTGGGGCTATCTCGGCATCCTGAGCCTCGGCCACGGCGCCTTCTTCGCCCTGGGCGGCTACGCCATGGGCATGTACCTGATGCGGCAAATCGGGGATCGCGGGGTGTACGGGGATCCCGTATTACCGGACTTTATGGTGTTCCTCGACTGGGACAGCCTGCCCTGGTACTGGCACGGCTTCGACATGGCGTGGTTCGCCTTGCTGATGGTGCTGCTGGCGCCGGGGCTGCTGGCGCTGGTGTTCGGCTTCCTGGCGTTCCGCTCGCGGGTCACCGGGGTCTATCTGTCGATCATCACCCAGGCGCTGACCTTCGCCCTGATGCTGGCCTTCTTCCGCAACGAGATGGGCTTCGGCGGCAACAACGGCCTGACCGACTTCAAGGAGCTGCTCGGCTTCGACCTGCGCAGAGACGCCACGCGGCTGGGGCTGTTCCTGGCCTCGGGGCTGGCGCTGGCGCTGGGCTACGTGCTGTGCCGAGCCATCGTCGCCAGCAAGCTGGGGCGGGTCAGCGTGGCCTGCCGCGACGCCGAGGCGCGCACGCGCTTTCTCGGCTATCGCGTCGAGCGGGTGCAGCTGTTCGTGTTCGTGGTCTCGGCGATGCTCGCCGGCGTGGCGGGCGCGCTCTACGTGCCCCAGGTCGGCATCATCAATCCCGGCGAGTTCTCGCCCATCTTCTCCATCGAGGTGGTGCTGTGGGTGGCCCTGGGCGGCCGCGGCACCCTCTACGGCGCGGTGATCGGGGCGCTTCTGGTCAACTACGCCAAGACGGTGTTCACCGGCGTGATGCCGGAGGCCTGGCTGTTCGCCCTCGGCGGGCTGTTCGTGGTGGTCACGGTGCTGCTGCCGAAGGGTGTGGCCGGCCTGCTGGCGTCGCTGCGCCGCCGTCGCGATGACGACGCCTCCGAGACACCCGCGCAAGGAGCGAGCTCATGAACCTGCTCAAGGAGATGGCCAGCCGCGATCGCGTCTTCGACTTCATGGCGCCGGCGCGCTCGCCGGTGGACGTGCGCCACGGCCCCATCCTGTATCTGGAGGACGTCAGCGTCAGCTTCGACGGCTTCCGCGCCATCGATGACCTGAACCTGACCATCGACGACGGCGAGCTGCGCTGCATCATCGGCCCCAACGGCGCCGGCAAGACCACCATGATGGACATCATCACCGGCAAGACCCGACCCGATCACGGCTCGGTGTGGTTCGGCAGCCGCCACGACCTGCTGACCATGAACGAGCCGCAGATCGCGAGCCTCGGCATCGGCCGCAAGTTCCAGAAGCCGACCGTCTTCGAGGCGCTGACGGTGTTCGAGAACCTCGAGCTCGCCATGGCCGCCGACAAGCGCATCTGGCCCACGCTGACCGCCCGGCTCTCCGGCGAGGCGCGGGACCGCATCGACGAGGTGCTGGTCACCATCGGCCTGACCGGGCACCGCGATCGGCCGGCCGGGATCCTCTCCCACGGCCAGAAGCAGTGGCTGGAGATCGGCATGCTGCTGATGCAGCGGCCGCGGCTGCTGCTGGTCGACGAGCCGGTGGCGGGGATGACCGAACAGGAAATGGAGCGCACCGCCGAGCTGCTCACCGGCCTGGCCGGCAAGCAGTCGGTGGTGGTGGTCGAGCACGACATGGGCTTCGTGCGCTCGATCGCGCGCACCGTGACGGTGCTGCACCAGGGCAGCGTGCTGGCCGAGGGCAGCATGGATCAGGTGTCGAGCGACCCGAGGGTGGTCGAGGTCTATCTCGGCACCGAGTCGGACAACACGGAGGACGCCCGATGCTGAGCATTCGCGCACTCGATCAGTACTACGGCGAGAGCCACACCCTGTGGGGCGTCGATCTCGAGATCCCGGCCGGGCAGTGCACCTGCGTGATGGGCCGCAACGGGGTGGGCAAGACCACCCTGATGAAGGCGGTGATGGGCGAGGTCGCGGTGGCCTCGGGCAGCCTGCGCTACGCCGATGACGTGGAGCTGACCCAAAAACGCGTGGAGGATCGCTCGCGGCTCGGCATCGGCTACGTGCCCCAGGGCCGCCAGATCTTCCCGCTGCTGACCGTGGAGGAGAACCTGCGCACTGGCCTGGCGGCCCGCGGCGACGGCGCCAGGCGCATTCCCGAGCGCATCTACGAGCTGTTCCCGGTGCTGGCCGAGATGCGCCACCGGCGCGGCGGCGACCTCTCCGGCGGCCAGCAGCAGCAGCTGGCCATCGGCCGGGCCCTGGTGCTGGAGCCGAAGCTCTTGATCCTCGACGAGCCGGGGGAGGGCATCCAGCCCAATATCGTCGCCCAGATCGGCGAGGTGATCCGCCGGCTGATCAAAGAGGACGGCCTGACCGTGTTGCTGGTGGAGCAGAAGCTGCCCTTCGCCCGCAAGTACGCCGACCGCTTCGCGATCATGGATCGCGGCCGGCCCGTGGCCGAAGGGGCGATCGACGAGCTCGACGACGAGCTGATCAAGACCCACCTGACCGTCTGACGCCGAGCGTCGGACTCGGCGCACCTGCACCACGCCCGTCGCGAGGTCCCCTCCCGGCGGGCGTGGTGCATCATGCTGGTGCGAAAGAGAAAAAATGCGATCGATATCAGTGCGCCCCGAGGACCTGGGTGTGCCTTCCTGGTGCAGTGCGGCCTTGGGATACGCCATTGTGTACAAAATAAGGCATTGTTTATTAATGACTATTTCGTGTTTTCACCAACTTGGTACGTGACTTGCTGAGTCAGGGCAATGGACAACAGCCACCCGACCGACAGGACCCGTCGATGACCGCCATTCCGCGTGCCCTCCCGTCGCCCGCCGAGTCGGGCCACCGCTTCGACGGCGAGCGTCGCTGGGCGGCGTCGCTGTCGCTGGCCTTCGATGCCCGCGACGATGGCCATACCCGCTTGCTCAAGGCTCGCCACCAGGGCCCGCTGCGCGTGCAGCGTCCCTTCTATCCGGAGGCCCCCGATGAGGCGGGCCGCCCCGGCGCCTGCCACGTCTATCTGCTGCATCCGCCCGGCGGACTGGTCAGCGGCGACGAGCTCGCCATCGAGGCGCGGCTCGCGCCCGGGGCCCGGGCGCTGCTCACCACGCCGGCGGCCAACAAGCTCTATCGTGCCGACAGCCGGGGCGTGCGCTGGCATCAGCACACCCGGCTCGACGTGGCCGAGCACGCGCTGCTGGAGTGGCTGCCCCAGGAGACCATCGCCTTCGACGGCTCGAAGGGCAGCCAGGTGACCGACATCACGCTGGCCGCCGGGGCGCGCTGCCTGGGCTGGGAGGTGCTGGCGCTGGGGCGGCCGGCAAGCGAGCTGCCTTATGTCTCCGGCGCCATCGAGCAGCGCTTTCGTCTGACCCGTGAGGGGCGCCCGCTGTGGTGCGAACGCCAGCTGCTGGACCCGGCCCATCGTCGCTTCCGCGGCGCCTGGGGGCAGGGTGGCGCCGGCGTTCAGGCGACGCTGTGGGCGGTGGGGCTCGACGACGAGGCCGGTGCGATCGCCGCGTTGCGCGAGGCGCTGCCGGCGGGTCGGGAATGGGCGGTGACGGTGCGCCAGGGCGTGCTGCTGCTGCGCTACCTGGGCGATGAACGCAACGTCGCCTGGTCGCTGTGTCAGCGGGCCTGGGAAGTGCTGCGCCCGCGGCTGGCGGGGCGGGCTGCCTGCGTGCCGCGTATCTGGCTGACCTGACGGACCGACATGAGCCGGGGCCTGTTCCGCCACGCCCCGGCATCGAACGATCACGCTATGGCGAGGGAGTGACCGCGATGGAACTGACCCCGAGAGACAAGGACAAGCTGCTGCTGTTCACCGCCGGCCTGCTGGCCGAGCGGCGCCGCGACCGCGGCCTCAAGCTGAACTATCCGGAGGCCGTGGCGCTGATCAGCTGCGAGATCATGGAGGGTGCCCGCGACGGCAGGAGCGTCGCCGAGCTGATGGGCGCGGGACGCGAGATCCTCGGTCGCGACGACGTCATGGAGGGCGTGGCCGAGATGGTCGACGAAGTGCAGGTGGAGGCGACGTTCCCCGACGGGACCAAGCTGGTCACCATCCATCACCCCATCGTCTAAAACTGGCGGCACTCGATCAGTTTTCCGTCAATGGGATAACCGCGAATAACGAAGAGGGAGCATCGATGATTCCCGGTGAATATCGGCTTCAGGACGGCGAGATCGCGCTCTGCGAGGGACGTGAACGCATCACCCTCGAGGTGGCCAACACCGGCGACCGCCCGGTGCAGATCGGTTCCCACTATCACTTCGCCGAGGCCAACCCGGCACTGGTCTTCGATCGGGACCTGGCACGCGGCCGGCGCCTCGACGTGGCCGCGGGCACGGCGATCCGCTTCGAGCCCGGCCAGTCGCGCGAGGTGACGCTGATCCCGTTCGTCGGCCATCGGCGCATCTACGGCTTCCGTGGCGACGTCATGGGGGCGCTTTCTATCGCTCCCGAAGCCGAGTGTAATGCTTCTACCGCTCCCGAAGCCGAGCGTAATGCTTCTGCCGCGCCCGACGACGCGCGTACCCGAACTACCGCGCCCGAGGCTGCGCGTCCTTCGTCATCCCGCGATGCCGATCAAGGAGAGTCGTCATGACGGATAACACGCCCAACACCACCCCCAGCAAGATCAGTCGCCGGGCCTATGCCGACATGTACGGCCCCACGGTGGGCGACCGCTTGCGCCTGGGCGACACCGAGCTGTGGATCGAGGTCGAGCGCGACGCGACCCATTACGGCGACGAGGTGAAGTTCGGCGGCGGCAAGGTGATCCGCGACGGCATGGGCCAGAGCCAGCGCGTCGACGACGCGGTCATGGACACCGTCATCACCAACGCCCTGATCCTCGACTGGTGGGGTATCGTCAAGGCCGACGTGGGCCTCCGGGGCGGGCGCATCGCGGCCATCGGCAAGGCCGGCAACCCGGACACCCAGCCCGATGTGGAGATCGTCGTCGGCCCCGGCACCGAGGTGATCGCGGGCGAGGGCAAGATCCTCACCGCCGGCCACATCGACGCCCACATCCACTTCATCTGCCCGCAGCAGGTGGAGGAGGCGCTGGCCAGCGGCGTGACCACCATGCTCGGCGGTGGCACCGGCCCCGCCACCGGCTCGAACGCCACCACCTGCACCCCGGGCGCCTGGCACCTGGGCAAGATGCTGCAGGCGATCGACACCCTGCCGATGAACATCGGCCTGCTCGGCAAGGGCAACGCCAGCCTGCCTGAGGCGCTGGAGGTCCAGCTCGAGGCCGGCGCCATGGGCCTCAAGCTGCACGAGGACTGGGGTACCACGCCGGCCTCCATCGATACCTGCCTGTCGGTGGCCGAGCGCTATGACGTGCAGATCGCCATCCACACCGACACCCTCAACGAGTCGGGCTTCGTCGAGGACACCCTGGGGGCGTTCAAGGAACGCGCCATCCACACCTATCACACCGAGGGCGCCGGGGGCGGCCACGCGCCGGACATCCTGACCGCCTGCGCCAAGCCCTACGTGCTGCCGTCGTCGACCAACCCGACCCGGCCTTATACCGTTAACACCATCGACGAGCATCTCGACATGCTGATGGTGTGTCACCACCTCGACCCGAACATCCCCGAGGACGTGGCCTTCGCCGACTCACGCATTCGCCGCGAGACCATCGCCGCCGAGGACATCCTCCACGACCTGGGGGTGATCTCGATGATCGCCTCGGACTCCCAGGCCATGGGGCGGGTCGGCGAGGTGATCTGCCGCACCTGGCAGACCGCCCACAAGATGAAGCTGCAGCGCGGCCTGCTGCCCGAGGACGCGGCGCTGGGCGCCGACAACTTCCGCGCCAAGCGCTATATCGCCAAGACCACCATCAACCCGGCCATCACCCACGGCATCGGCCACGAGGTGGGCTCGGTGGAGGTCGGCAAGCTGGCCGACCTGGTGCTGTGGGACCCGGCCTTCTTCGGCGTCAAGCCGGCGCTGATCCTCAAGGGCGGCATGATCGCCGCCGCGCCGATGGGCGATCCCAACGCCTCGATTCCGACCCCGCAGCCGGTGCACTACCGGCCGATGTTCGGCGCCTTCGGCTGCGCCGCGAGCGCCACCCGGGTGACCTTCGTCAGCCAGGCGGCGCTGGAGGCGGGCATCAAGGAGCGGCTGGGGCTCGACAGCGAGCTGGTGGCCTGCAGGAACGTGCGCGAGGTGCGCAAGGGCGACATGAAGCTCAACGACGCCTGCCCCGAGCTCAGCGTCGACCCGCAGACCTACGAGGTGCGCTGCGATGGCGAGCTCCTGACCTGCGAGCCGCTGGCCGAGCTGCCGCTGGCCCAGCGCTATCATCTGTTCTAAGGAAGTGACGATGCTGACATTGACCGAACGCCTGGGGCCGATCGAGGCGAGCGCCGCCGTCGACACCCTGACCCTCGACTACACGACCCGCACCCGCGGGCGCTTCAAGGCCAGCTCCGATGGCGGCCGAGAGGTCGGGGTCTTCCTCGACCGCGGGCCGGTGCTGCGCCACGGCGACGGGCTGACCGGCGAGGACGGACAGACGATCCGCGTCCAGGCCGCGGTGGAGCCGGTGGTCACCGCGCGCCTCGAGGCCGGCCTGCCGCTGGCGCGGCTGAGCTATCACCTGGGCAACCGCCACGTGCAGCTCGCCATCGGGGTCGATGGCGATGGCCACGGCTGGGTCCGCTTCCCGCCGGATCACGTGCTGGAAGCGCTGGCCGAGCGCCTGGGCGCGCGGCTCGAGCACCACGACGCGCCCTTCGATCCCGAGCCCGGCGCCTATGCCCGCGCCGGGGAAGGCGGCCATCACCATCATCACGGCCACCATCACGGTCATGACCATGCCCACTGAGTCGAGCGACGATCTGGCGCTGCTCGGGCTGCTGCAGCTGGTCAGTCCGGCGCTGCCGATCGGCGCCTTCGCCTGGTCCCAGGGCCTGGAAAGCGCCTTCGAGCTCGACTGGGTGCGCGGCGAGGACGATCTCGGCGAGTGGCTGGAAGGCGTGCTCGACGACGGCCTGGCACGCTGCGAGCTGCCGGCCCTGGCGCGCTTCATGGCGGCCTGGGCCGAGGACGACGTCGAGGCGCTCGAGCACTGGAACGGCTGGCTCGCCGCCACCCGCGAGACCGCCGAGCTCGCCGCCGAGGAGGCGCGTCTCGGCAGCGCCCTGACGCGGCTGGTCACGAGCCTCGGGCTGACGCCGGCCGAGCCGTCGCGTCTGGATGGCATGGGCTATGTCGGCGTCTTCGCCTGGCTGGCGCTGGCCCGGCGCGTGACGCCGCGCCAGGCGCTGCTCGGCTTCGCCTGGGCCTGGCTCGAGAACCAGCTCGCCGTGGCCTGCAAGGCGCTGCCGCTCGGCCACACCGCCGCCCAGCGCCTGATCGAGCGCCTGCGCCCGTCGCTGGTGGCGGCGACGGACGCGGCCCTAGAGTACGACGACGACCAACTCGGACCGATGCTGCCCGGCCTGGCGCTGGCCAGCGCCCAGCACGAGACCCAGTACTCGCGGCTGTTCCGCAGCTAACAGGCGACCGCTGGTGAACCACCTTGCGTGGCCGCTGGCGCGAGGGCCGAGACGACGCGGTCGGCCTTCAGGGAAGAAGGCCGAGGAAAGCAAGGCACAGGGATGTGCCGTCTTTCCGACCGCGAGAGGCCGGCCGGAGGGCCAGGGTTTCGGCCGCGTGGCGTGGTGAATCCAGCGCGTCGCCGGCACTGAAAGCAGATTCAGTAATAGTAAGAGGAGAGATACATGACCCATTGCCTGCGTATCGGCGTCGGCGGCCCGGTGGGCTCCGGCAAGACGGCGCTGCTCAAGCAGCTATGCCGGGCCCTGCGTGATCACTACGACATCGCCGTGGTCACCAACGATATCTATACCCGCGAGGACGCCGACTTCCTGACCCGCCACGAGGCGCTGCCGGCGGATCGCATCCTCGGCGTCGAGACCGGCGGCTGCCCGCACACCGCCATCCGCGAGGACGCCTCGATGAACCTCGCGGCCATCGACGACCTCCAGGCGCGCCACCCCGGGCTCGAGCTGGTGCTGGTCGAGTCCGGCGGCGACAACCTGTCGGCGACCTTCAGCCCCGAGCTCTCGGATCTGACGCTGTACGTGATCGACGTCTCCGCCGGCGACAAGATCCCGCGCAAGGGCGGGCCTGGCATCACCAAGTCGGATCTGTTGATCATCAACAAGATCGACATCGCCGAGCAGGTCCACGCCTCGCTCGCGGTGATGGAGCGCGATTCGAAGATGATGCGCGGCGAGCGGCCCTTCGTGTTCACCAACCTGCACGACGGGGTGGGGCTCGAGGAGATCATCGCCTTCATTCTCGACCGCGGCATGCTGCCGGAGCGCCGGGCCCAGCACGCCGACGCCGACTGAATCCCTCTACTCATCACGGCAAGGAGAACGCCATGAACCTCTCGTCCCTCGTTCGCTCGCGCGCCCTGGGCGCCGCCTCCCTGATGTTGGTGGCCGGCAGCGCCTGGGGCCATCCCGGTCACGAGGTCGCCGGCGGCGGCTTCGCGGCGGGCCTCGGCCACCCGCTGTTCGGCCTCGATCACCTGCTGGCGATGCTGGCCGTCGGCCTGTTCAGCGTGCGTCAGTCGGCCGCGATGGGTCGCGTCGTGCCGCTGCTGGCGGTGGGCGGTATGCTGCTCGGCGCCGGCCTGGCCTGGGCCGGCGTGGCGCTTCCGGGCGTGGAGTTCGGCATCGCCATGAGCGTGCTGCTGGCCGGCGTGCTGGTCGCGGCCCTGGCCCGCGTGCCCGCGGCGCTGGGCGGCGTCGCCGTGGTCGCCTTCATGGTCTTCCACGGCCATGCCCACGCCGCCGAGATGCCGCACGGTGCCAGCACCCTGCTGTACCTGGCCGGCTTCAGCCTGGCGACCCTGGGCCTGACCGTTGCCGGCCGCCGCGTCGCCGGCTGGCTGATGACCCGTGAGCAGCGGGTGCTGCGCGGCCTGGGCGCGGCCATCGCCGCCATGGGCGCGCTGTTCGCCATCGGCTGATCGCTCGCCGCAGGATGTCCTCGCGCCCGGCCTCGTGCCGGGCGCGCTGCGTTAGGGCTCTTGTGTCAGGGGCGCTGCGTCGAGGCCGGTCCCACGCTATGCTGGCGTCGATGAGCGGGGCCGATGGTGCCCTCGGTGGCTGCCAGGGAGGCGCGACATGAGACGCGTGACGAGGAGTCGACGGATGTGGTCATGGTGGCTCGGTGGGCTGCTGCTGGCGTGGCTGGCCATGGGCGCCTGGCAGCGCTACAAGCCGCTGCCGGAGGGCGTTGGCCAGGCCCATCCGCTGCGCGTGGCCGAATCGCCGCGGCTGCTGACCGACGAGACCTGGTACGACGCCGCGGGCGAGCGCCATCGTCGCCAGGCGATCTTCGACGAGGCGCTGGCGATGATCGGCCAGGCGCGGCGTCTGGTGGTGGTCGACATGTTCCTGTTCAACGACTTCACCGGGGCGGCCGACGGGGTCGACTTCCGCCCGCTGTCCGAGGAGCTCACCGAGGCGCTGGTCCGTCAGCGGCACCGTCATCCCGAGCTGCGCGCCATCCTGATCACCGATCCGCTGAATACGCTCTACGGCGGGCTCGAGCTCGACCACCTCGAGCGCCTGCGCGACGCCGGCGTGGAGGTGGCGATCACCGATCTGAATCGGCTGCGGGCCTCCAACCCGCTGTGGTCGGGGCTGTGGCATCTGGGGCCACGCTGGCTCGGCAATCAGGCGTCCGCCGGCTGGCTGCCCAATGCCCTGGGGCCGGGGGAGGTCACCCTGCGCAGCTATCTGGCGCTGGCCAACGTCAAGGCCAACCATCGCAAGACGCTGGTGGTGGACCAGGGCGACGGCTGGGCGGGGCTGGTGACCTCGGCCAATCCCCACGATGCCAGCAGCCTGCACGGCAACGTGGCGCTGCGCGTCGAGGGCGCGGCGGCCCTCGATCTGCTGGCCTCGGAGCGCGCGGTGGCGGGCTGGTCCGGCGTCACCGTGCCCGGGCCCGCACCGCCGCCCGCCGAGGACGGCCCGCCCGGCGCCCGCCTGCAGTTGCTGACCGAGGGCGCGATCCGCGATGCGTTGGTCACCGCCGTGGAGCGGGCCGGGGAGGGCGATCGCCTCGACGTGGCGGTGTTCTATCTGGCCCATCGCGAGCTGATCGAGGCGCTGATCGCGGCGCGTCGGCGGGGCGCCGAGGTGCGGGTGCTGCTCGACCCCAACCGCGAGGCCTTCGGCCTCGACAAGGGCGGCATTCCCAATCGGCCGGTGGCCGACGAGCTGGTGGCGGCCGGCATCGCGGTGCGCTGGTGCGCCACCCGCGGCGAGCAGTGCCACACCAAGCTGCTGATGCGCCGGCCCGCCGATGGCGGCGAGGTCGAACTGATCCTGGGCTCGGCCAACTTCACCCGCCGCAACCTCGATGACCTGAACCTGGAAACCAGCGTGCGGCTGCTGGGCCCGCCGAGCCAGCCGGCGCTGGCCGACGCCGAGGCGTTCTTCGCCCGCCGCTGGCACTCCACGCCGGAACGCACCACCAGCCGAGCCTATGCCGCGCCCGATGCCGCCGAGGCGGTGGATCATTGGCGCTACCGGCTGATGGAGGCCACGGGGCTCTCGACCTTCTGATGGGCGGTGGTTCGCCTTGACAGCCTTGTCGAGGCCGACCCACCTTGAAGCAGCCGGCGGCGATCCGCGATCACGAGGGAGACACGACATGGAACGGTTCTGGCTGGGGGTGAAGCTGGTGCTGCTGGCGCTGGTGTTCGTACTGGTCGTGCAGAATCTGAATCTTGTCCAGGTACGCCTGCTGACCTGGAGCGTTTCGGTACCGCTGGCGCTGTTGATCGCGGCTCTCTACCTGCTGGGGATGATCAGCGGGCGCAGCCTGATGGGGCTGGTGCGGCGCCTGCGTGGCCAGCAGGGGCACGCCAAGCACCGCTGAGTCGCCGGAGGTTCGCGCGGTCATCCGCTACTCGACGTGGGTCACCGCCTGATGCCGTGAGTCCAGATGCCACGGCAGGCCCAGGCGGGCGTTGCGCTCCAGCTCGGCGATCACCTGGGCGCCGAGCAGCAGGATGATGGCGCCGACTTCCAGGGTCAGCAGCACCACGATCAGCGTCGCCAGCGAGCCGTAGACGGCGTTGACGAACGACAGATGGGCGAAGTAATAGACCAGCAGCAGGCGGGCGCCCTCCCACAGCAGGGCGGCGACGAAGCCGCCCACCAGGGCGCGCCTGAGCGCCACCTTGACCACCGGCATCACCTTGTAGATGGCGCTGAACAGCAGGAACACGCCGGCGAAGCTGGTCAGGTTCAGCGCCGTGCTCGAGAGCCCCGCCAGGGGCAGCTCCCTGCCCAGCAGCGCCATCCACAGCGTATTGACCGCATCCGCCAGGCTGACCAGCAGCGTCAGGCCCATCAGCCCCGCGCCCAGCACCACCATGAAGGCGTAGGGCATCAGCACCGAGACCCAGGCCGAGCGCCCGACGTGGGTATCGGGCGCGTGGAAGATGATCGCCAGGGCGTCCTCCAGCATGCGAAAGGCGAAGGAGCTGAACACCAGCAGCACCGGCAGGCCCAGAATGCCGATCGCCTCGCGCGAGTCGAGCAGCGAGCGCACGGCGTCGAGCAGCACCTCGGCGTGGGCGGGGGCCAGATGGCGCGCCTGGATCGACAGCAGGGTGAGCAGCTGCTGCTCGTCGACCACCCGCGCGAGCAGGACCACCATCACCGCGAACAGCGGCACCACCGAGAGCAGGATGTTGTAGCCCACGCCGCCGGCCAGCAGGATGCCGCGATTGCGCAGGAAGACGCCGAGCACGCGCCAGACGAAGCTCAGTACCCGCCGGGTGTGGCGGAAGCGGCGAGACGACGAGGTGGCGCTGGCGGGAGGCGGTGTCATGGCGGGGCCGGGTCGAGGAAGTCTGACGGCATGATAGGCCGCTCGACGGCGTTGGCGTCAATCCCGCCGCGGCCGGCGGGTGATCCTGGCTGTCGTTCTCGGGCAGCGAGATGGCATTCACCGGCCGCCGGGACGGCGGGTATACTGATGGCCTGTGCCGCCCGGGCGGCCATCCCAACCGAGGTAAGGAGCAAGTCGTGATCGAAGGGGTCAAGCACATCGTCGCCGTGGCGTCCGGCAAGGGCGGAGTGGGCAAGTCCACCGTCACCGCCAACCTGGCGCTGGCCATGGCCGCCGAGGGCTACCGTGTGGGCGTTCTGGACGCCGATATCCACGGCCCCAGCCAGGCCAAGATGCTCGGTGTCGCCGAGGGCGCACGCCCCGAGGTGGCGGGCGAGAAGACCATGAAGCCGATGCGGGCCCACGGCCTGCAGGTGATGTCCATGGCGTTTTTGATCGATACCCGCGAGCCCACGGTCTGGCGCGGCCCGATGGTCGCCGGCGCCTTCCAGCAGCTGCTGACCCAGACCGTGTGGGACGAGCTGGATGTGCTGTTCGTCGACATGCCCCCGGGCACCGGCGACATCCAGCTGACACTGGCTCAGAAGGTGCCGGTGGACGGCGCGGTGATCGTCACCACGCCCCAGGACATTGCCCTGCTGGACGCGCGCAAGGGCATCGAGATGTTCCGCAAGGTCAACGTGCCGGTGTTCGGCGTGGTGGAGAACATGAGCCTGCACGTCTGCTCGAGCTGCGGTCACAGCGAGCCGATCTTCGGCGAGGGCGGCGGCGAGCGCATCGCCGAAGAATACGACACCCGCGTGCTGGGCCAGCTGCCGCTGACGCTGTCGATCCGCGAGCAGGCCGACGGCGGCGCGCCCACCGTGGTCGCCGAGCCGGACGGCGAGGTCACCGCCAGCTTCCGCGCCATGGCCCGTCAGGTGGCCGAGCAGCTCGAGGGCGCCTCGTCCGACACGGGCCCGGCGATCTCGTTCAGCGACTGAGCCCGCCGGCGGCGAGAACCGTGACGCCCGCTCCCGGGGCCGCTATCATGGCGGCCCCTATTCGTTTCGATTCCACCCAGCAGGACGACCCATGAGCATCAAATCCGACCACTGGATCCGCCGCATGGCCGAGCGGGAAGGCATGATCGAGCCTTTCGAGGCCGACCAGGTGCGCTATGTGAACGACCGGCGGGTGATCTCCTACGGGACGTCCAGCTACGGCTACGACGTGCGCTGCGCCGATGAATTCAAGGTGTTCACCAACATCCACTCGGCGGTGGTGGACCCCAAGGGCTTCGACGACAACAGCTTCGTCGACGTCAAGGGCGACGTCTGCGTGATCCCGCCCAATTCCTTCGCCCTGGCGCGCACCGTGGAGTACTTCCGCATTCCGCGCAGCGTGCTGACCATCTGCCTCGGCAAGTCGACCTATGCCCGCTGCGGCATCATCGTCAACGTCACGCCACTGGAGCCGGAGTGGGAAGGGCACGTGACCCTGGAGTTCTCCAACACCACCAACCTGCCGGCCAAGATCTACGCCAACGAGGGCGTGGCCCAGATGCTGTTCCTGGAGTCCGACGAGGTCTGCGCGACCTCCTACAAGGACCGCGGCGGCAAGTATATGGGGCAGAGAGGCGTGACCCTGCCGCGCACCTGAGCACCGGTTAGACGGAAAGCGCCGAGCGACAAGCGCCGAGCTACAAGCGCCGAGCTACAAGCGCCGAGCTAAAAGCGCCGAGCTAAAAGCGCCGAGCTAAAAGCGCCGAGCTAAAAGCGCCGAGCTAAAAGCGCCGAGCTAAAAGCGCCGAGCTAAAAGCGCCGAGCTAAAAGCGCCGAGCTAAAAGAAACCCCCGAAGGTCGAGCCTTCGGGGGTTTCTGTTTCTCTGGGCGATATCAGGCTATCGACTGGCAGCTTACTCCTCGATATCCTCGTCCAGCTCCTCGGCCGCGTCGGCGTGGGACATGCGCAGGCCCTGTTCCGGCAGCGGCATGCCGTCGAAGCGGGCGCCGCCTTCGCCGAACTGCAGGCGACCCTCCAGGCACCACTTCACGGCGATCGGGTAGATCAGGTGCTCGCGGGCGTGGACCTTGTCCTTGAGGCTTTCCTCGGTCTCGCCGTCGGCAACCTCGACCGCCGCCTGGAGCAGCACCGGGCCGCCGTCGAGCTCTTCGGTGACGTAGTGCACGCTGCAGCCGTGCTCGGCGACGCCGTCGGCCAGCGCCCGGGCGTGGGTGTGCAGGCCCTGGTAGGCCGGCAGCAGGGACGGATGGATGTTGATCAGCCGGCCCAGGAAACGCTGCACGAAGCGCGGCGTCAGGATGCGCATGAAGCCGGCCAGCACCACCAGGTCGGGCTCGTGACGCTCGATGACCTTGATCAGGGCGCCGTCGTAGGCCTCGCGGCTGTCGTATTCGCGATGGGGCAGGGCGACGGCGTCGATGCCGGCCTCGCGGGCGCGCTGCAGGCCGTAGGCGTCGGCCTGGTTGGAGATCACCGCGACGATCTCGCCGCCCAGGCGGTCGTGGACCTGCTCGTCGATCAGCGCCTGGAGGTTGCTGCCGTTGCCGGAGATCAGCACCACCACCCGCCGAGCCTCGGCGGGCTCGGGGGTGAAGTCCTGCAGGGTATCGCTGCTGTAGTCGTTCTCGCTCATCCCTTCAGGTTCTCCAGCTGGACGACCTCCTCGCCGTCACCGCGGGCGACGATCTCGCCGATGCGGTAGACCGTCTCACCGAGGCCCTGCAGGTGGGCGCGGGCCTGGTCGGCCTTGTCGGCCGGCACCGCGATGACCATGCCGATGCCGCAGTTGAGCACGCGGTACATCTCGTTTTCCTCGACGTTGCCCTGCTGCTGCAGCCAGTCGAAGACCGCCGGGCGTTCCCAGCTGGCCACGTCGACGCGGGCGGCGGCGCCCTCGGGCAGCACGCGCGGCAGGTTCTCGGTCAGGCCGCCGCCGGTGATGTGCGACAGGGCGTGCACCGGCACGTCGGTTTCCTTGATCAGCGACAGCAGCGGCTTGACATAGATGCGCGTCGGCGCGAGCAGCGCCTCGCCCAGTGGCTTGCCGTCGATGGCGGTGTCCAGGGAGGCGTCGGAGACCTCGAGGATCTTGCGGATCAGCGAGTAGCCGTTGGAGTGGGGGCCGGAGGAGGCCATGCCCAGCAGCACGTCGCCCTCGGCGACCTGGCTGCCGTCGAGGATCTCGTCCTTCTCGACCACGCCGACGCAGAAACCGGCCAGGTCGTAGTCGTTGCCCTCGTACATGCCGGGCATCTCGGCGGTCTCGCCGCCCACCAGGGCGCAGCCGGCCTGCTCGCAGCCGGTGCCGATGCCGCTCACCACGTCGGCGGCGATGTCCACGTCGAGCTTGCCCGTGGCATAGTAGTCGAGAAACATCAGCGGCTCGGCGCCGGCCACCACCAGATCGTTGACGCACATCGCCACCAGGTCGATGCCGATGGTGTCGTGGCAGCCCAGGTCCATGGCCAGGCGCAGCTTGGTGCCGACACCGTCGGTGCCGGTGACCAGCACCGGCTCGCGGTAGCCGCTGGGCAGCTGGCACAGGGCGCCGAAGCCGCCCAGGTCGCCCATCACCTCGGGGCGGCTGGTGCGCTTGGCGACGCCCTTGATGCGGTCGACCAGCGCGTTGCCGGCATCGATGTCGACGCCGGCGTCCTTGTAGCTGAGGGAGGCGCCGCTCGGGCGGTTGGTGGAATCGGTCATGGCCTGTCCTGTATGAACATTGCGGTCAATAATGCCCTTGGCGCTGTCGGCGCCGCCGGGCTGGGCAAGATGGGGCGTGAATTGTAGCATCACGGCGCACGGCTCGCACCGCCGTGCCGGGCATCACACAGGGAGAGCGAGATGCGCAGACAGGGGTGGGTCCTGGCCGTCACGGCGGCGCTGGGGCTGTGGTTCTTCATCAGCATCGAACCGGTGCTGATGCCGTTTTTCATCAGCGCGGTGCTGGCCTATCTCGGCGATCCGCTGGCCGACCGGCTGGAGGAGAAGGGGCTGTCGCGGCGGCTGTCGGTGTCGCTGGTGTTCCTGCTGCTGACGCTCGTCATCGTGCTGACGCTGCTGCTGGTGATTCCGCTGCTGGGCCGCCAGATCGGCCAGCTGGCCCAGCTGCTGCCGACGGCCCTGGACTGGGTGCAGGCCACGGTGCTGCCCGAGATCCGCCGCCTGACCGGCATCGATCTGGGCACCGACTTCGACCAGCTGCGCCGGGCGCTGCTCGACAACTGGCGCGAGACGGGCACCGTGGCCGCGACCCTGCTGGCCAAGGTGTCCCAGTCGGGTCTGGCGCTGGCGGCCTGGGTCGGCAATCTGGCGCTGATTCCGGTGGTGACCTTCTATCTGCTGCTCGACTGGGACGTGCTGGTGGCCAAGCTGCGTGGGTCGCTGCCGCGCCAGTGGGAGCCGGCGGCGGCGCGCCTGGGCGGCGAGTGTGACGAGGTGCTGTCGGCCTTCCTGCGCGGCCAGCTGATCGTGATGCTGTGTCTGGGCGTCATCTATGCCGTCGGCCTGACCCTGCTGGGACTCAAGTTCGGGCTGCTGATCGGCCTGCTGTCGGGGCTGGCCAGCATCGTGCCCTATCTCGGGGTGATCGTCGGCATCGGCGTCGCCGGCCTGGTGGCCTTCTTCCAGTTCGGCGACTGGCTGATGCTGCTGGCCGTGGCCGGGGTCTTCGGCTTCGGCCAGCTGGTCGAGAGCACCGTGCTGCAGCCCAAGCTGCTCGGCGACAAGATCGGCCTGCATCCGGTGGCGGTGATCTTCGCCGTGCTGGCCGGCGGCCAGCTGTTCGGCTTCACCGGCATCCTGCTGGCGCTGCCGGTGGCCGCCGTGGTGATGGTGGTGTTGCGTTATCTTCACGAGCATTATAAAAACAGCACACTTTATGACGCGGGACGCAGCCCCCAGGACGAGGAGTCAACATGAGTCGAGCACCCGCGCAGCTCCCGCTGGGCGTGGGGCTGCGTGACGACGCCACCTTCGCCAACTTCCATCCCGGCCCCAGCGCCACCCTGGTCGATCGACTGAAGCGGCAGCTGGACGACGACGGCGAGCCCTTCCTCTATCTGTGGGGCGGCGAGGGCGTGGGCCGCAGCCACCTGCTGCAGGCCGCCTGTCACGCCGCCTCGGATCGCGACCGTCGCGCGCTCTACCTGCCGCTGGAGGAGCTCGGTCACTTTCCGCCGCTGATGCTGGAGGAAGTGGAGCGGCTCGATCTGGTCGCCATCGATGACATCGACCGCGTGGTGGGGCGAAAGCGCTGGGAGGAGGCGCTGTTCCACGCCTTCAATCGCCTGCGCGACGAGGGCAAGCGGCTGGTGATCGCCGCCGAGGCGCCGCCGCGTCAGCTGGCGGTGAAGCTGCCCGACCTGGCCTCGCGGCTGACCTGGGGCATGACCTTCCACGTGCAGGGCCTGGGCGACGATGATCGACTGGCCGCCCTGCAGCTGCGGGCGCGGGTGCGCGGCATGCAGCTGCCGGACGAGGTGGCGCGCTATATTCTGCACCGCGGCCCGCGCAAGCTCGATGCGCTGTTCGACGCGCTGGAAACCCTCGACCAGGCCTCGCTCTCGGCCCAGCGCAAGCTGACCATACCGTTCGTCAAGCAGGCGCTGGGCTGGTAGTCCGCGCCGGCTCGCCCGGGCCGGCGTTCCTGGCTTGTTTTCTCGGCGCCTCGCCTGGCGTCCCTCTCAGCGGCTCAGCTGCACCTCGTGACGCCGGCCGTCGGAGAGTGACACCTGGTGGATGATCACCCGGCGTTGGCCGCTCGCGGGATCGACCACGCTGCTCGAGACATAGAAGCTGCCGGACGGCAGGTCGCGCAGCACGAAGTAGCCGTCGCCGTCGGTGCGGGTGGTGTGGGTGTAGGCCCGGGCCCGCGGATCGGCGGGCTCCACCGCGCGTCCGGCCAGCGCCTGTTCGGCGGCCTCGGCGGAGTAGGTGGTGATCGGCGCCACCGAGACGGTCTCGCCGCGGCCGACCACGGTGCCCGAGGCGGTGTTCAGGGTCAGCCGGCCGCTGAGCGCGGCGCTGCCGGTCTTCTCCAGGGCGGCGTATTCGTCGGCGGGGAAGGACACCTGACGCGGCACGCGGCCCCGGGACGTCGTTGCCGTGCCGGGGGCCTCGCCGCCGATGTCGATCACCTCGGCGGGGCCGCGTCGCGTGGCGCCGTCGGGCGGCAGCAGCTGGCAGCCGGTGAGGATCAGGCCCGTCAGGATGGGCAGACCGGCGGATCGCAGGGCGCGTGTCGCCACGCGGTTCATCGTACTGGTCGTCGCACTCTTCATCGCACTCTCCCGTGAGGGTTGGCCCTGTGCGGGGAAGAGCTTAACGCATATGCACAACGAAAGGGCCACCGCCGATGGCGGTGGCCCCGAGAGACTGCCTGGACCGCTGGGCTACTTGGCGGCCTTGGTCGCGGTCTCGGTGGCCTGCTTGACGTTCTCTTCGGTCAGCTTCTGGCTCTGCTGGACGAAGTCCTGCTGCAGGGAGACGACCTTCTCGGCGTCGCCCTTCATGCGCTCGGTCAGGTCCTTGGCGACCTTCTGCTGGCCTTCCATGTAGCTGCGCAGGCCTTCGGCATCCTTGACGTCGAGCAGGGCGCGAAGCTGGGCCATGCCGGTTTCGGTATAGGCGCGGCCGGCCTCGAGCTGGGCGTTGGTCAGCTTCTCGGCGTAGTCCACGGACAGGCTGGCATAGGCGCGGGCCGGGCCGAAGAACATGGATTCGAACTGTTCGGTGAACTGCTTGGTATCGAAGTTTTGCATCGTCTTCGCCTCCTGTGATGGCGCACGTTGCGAAGGCCTGGGCTGGATGCCGCCGCCTTCTCTCCTCTGTTGCAATGCACAATAGCAGCGCCTTTTGTGCAGTGCAACATCCTCGATTCGACTTTTCGGCCCGTCGGCGTCTTGCAAGCCGGCGGGTGCGCCACCATGGTTACAGGAGACCATCAGCCAGGAGGCGAACATGAGCGAGCACCGCATCGAGCGCGACAGCATGGGCGAACTGGAGGTCCCGGCCGATGCCCTCTACGGCGCCCAGACCCAGCGGGCGGTGAACAACTTCCCGGTATCCGGCCAGGCGATGCCCACGGGCTTCATTCATGCCATCGCCCGCATCAAGCTGGCGGCGGCCCGGGTCAATCGCGACCTGGGGCTGCTGGACGCGGCCCGGGCCGAGGCCATCGAGGCGGCCGCCGAGGCGGTGATCGCCGGCGACCACGACGACCAGTTCCCGGTGGATGTCTTCCAGACCGGCTCCGGCACCTCCAGCAACATGAACGTCAACGAGGTGATCGCCCACCTGGCCAGCCGCGACGGCCTGGACGTGGGGCCCAACGACCACGTCAACATGGGCCAGTCGAGTAACGACGTCGTTCCCACCGCGCTGCATCTCTCGGCGGCGCTGGGCGTGGCCTGCGAGCTGCGTCCGGCGCTGGTGCACCTGCGCGGCACCATCGACGTGCGCGCCGAGGCGTTGGACGACGTGGTCAAGACCGGCCGTACCCACCTGATGGATGCCATGCCGCTGCGACTGAGCCAGGAGCTCGGCGGCTGGTCGAGCCAGGTCGGCCAGGCCATCGAGCGCCTCGACGATGCCATGGGGCGACTGTGCCGGCTGGCCCAGGGCGGCACCGCGGTGGGCACCGGCATCAACGCTCATCCCGAGTTCGCCAGCCGGATGGCCCAGGAGCTTGGCCGGCAGACCGGGCTGTCGCTTTCGCCCAATGACAGCTTCTTCGCCAGCCTCGGCAGTCAGGATGCGGCGGTGGAGCTGTCCGGCCAGCTCAAGGCGCTGGCCTGCACGATCATGAAGATCGCCAACGACCTGCGCTGGATGAACTCCGGGCCGCTGGCGGGGCTCGGCGAGATCGAGCTCGAGGCGCTGCAGCCGGGCAGCTCGATCATGCCGGGCAAGGTCAATCCGGTGATTCCCGAGTCGGCCGCCCAGGCCGCCGCCCAGGTGATCGGCCACGATGCCGCGGTGACGGTGGCGGGGCAGAGCGGCAACTTCCAGCTCAACGTCATGCTGCCGCTGGTGGCGTACAACCTGCTGGATTCGATCACCCTGATGCGCAACGCCGCCTGGCTGCTGGCCGACCGCGCCATCGCCACCTTCAAGGTGCGCGAGGATCACCTGAGCGAGCCGCTGTCGCGCAATCCGATCCTGGTGACCGCGCTGAACTCGGTGATCGGCTACGACGCCGCGGCGGCCATCGCCAAGAAGGCCTACCAGGCGGGGCGGCCGATCATCGATGTGGCCGACGAGGAGACCGATCTCGGCCGCGAGGAGCTCGAGCGGCTGCTGGATCCGGCCGGGCTCACCCGAGGCGGCATCCCGGGCTAGGCCTCGGCGAGATGGCCGGGGGCGTCAGTCGTCCTGCTCGCGCTCCCGAGCCTCCTCGACGGTCTCCACCGCGTCGCGATGCTCGTCTGTGGTCGCCGTCGGGTTCTCGTGCTCGTCGGCGCGGGCGGGGCGATAGCACAGCGTGGTCAGGATCGGGAAGTGGTCCGAGCCGAAGGACGGCAGGCGGCGCATGCGCCCGAGGGTGAAGTGCTCGCTGGCGAAGACGTGATCCAGCGGCCAGCGCAGCAGCGCGTGCTGGGCATGGAAGGTGCTGAACATGCCGCGGCCGCGGCGCGGGTCGAGCATGCCGCTGACCCGGCAGAACAGCCGGGTGCTGCGCGACCAGGCCACGTCGTTGAGATCGCCCGCCACCACGGTGGGCACCGGGTCCTGATGGATGTGCTTGGCCACCAGCATCAGCTCGCCGTCCCGCCACAGCGACTCCTCGCTCTCGCTGGGCGCCGGCGGTCGCGGGTGCAGGGCGTGGAAGCGGATATGATCGCCGCTCTCGAGCTCGATGCCGCAGTGGATCGAGGGGATGTCGTCCTGGATCAGCCACTTGACCCTGGGGTCCACCAATGGCCGGCGCGAATAGAGGTGCATGCCGTAGAGGTTGTCCAGCGGCACGCGTACCGCATGCGGCCAGTCGTCGCCCAGCCCCTCGTCGAGGCGCTCGCCCCACCAGGCGTCGGATTCGAGGGTCAGGATCAGGTCGGGGTCCTGCTCGCGGATGATCGTGAGCAGGGCATCGCTGTCACGGTTGGGGGTCAGCACGTTGGCGACCAGCAGCGTCAGGCAGCGATCCGGGCGGTCGTCCCGGGCGCGCTTCACCTGCACCGGCCACAGCGGCGTCCAGGGCAGGATGTAGCGCAGCTGGATGGCGAGCACGGTGACGCCCGTGGTGGCGATCCAGGGCGTCATGGCCGCATCGGCCAGTGGCGAGGCCAGCGCGCAGGCGGCGCCGGCTAGGCCGATCTGCAGGCGCGGGAACTCGCAGGCCCTCAGCCACCACCAGTGCCCGGGCACCCGGGCGATCAGGCTGGCCAGCAGCACTAGAGCGGCGATCCCGCCGAGTAGCCATCCGAGTATCTCATCGAGCATCTCACTCTACCTCGCGTCGGTCCATGATAGGCGCCGTCCGTCACGCCCGTCGTTCGAGGGTAAGGGCTAAGGCGATCGATCGCGAGGGCGGTGAGAGGGAGTATCACGCATCCGGGCGATGCAGAGGCGTCGCCCGGAATCTGCGGAGCTTTGTGTGATGGTCTTGGGCGCTGGCTCAGCGCAGGGCAGATTCGCGGTCTGTTTCAACCCGCTCTGCGGCTCGGTCTCGAGCAGCCTCGAGCTCGGTCAAGAATTCCTGACCCTGCTCGCCATACTGTTCCAGATACCAGTCCTTAATGGGCGCCGCATAGCTTCTGAATTGTTCCATCTCCTCCTCGGTCGGCGTGTAGAGCTCCCCCCCCGATTCTTGCCATGCCGCGTAGGCCTCGAGCTCCTTGCGCGGCTGCATGCCGAACTGCACCACGCCCATCAGCGCGGAGGCATCGGCTACGATGCGCTGCTGTTCAGGACTCAGGGATTCGAACTTCTGATTCCCCATCAACCACATGGAGGCCATATAGGCATGACCGTCCAAGGTGATGTACTGGAGGACTTCCTGGAAGTTCATGTTGGTGATGTCGGAGATCGAGTTTTTCGTGCCGTCAACCACGCCGGTCTGCAGCCCCGTGTATACCTCCAGCCAGGGCAGGGGGGTCGGGGAGCCACCCATTTCGCGGACCAGGCGCTGCTGGATTTCCGATTCGATGGTGCGGAATCGCAGCCCTTCCACGTCGGCCGGTGAGCGAATCTCGTGTTCGGCATTGGCAAAGTTACGCCAGCCACCGGTCTGGGTCATGGTCATGAGTCGGATCCCGTTGCCGGTCGACTCGAGAATCTCGCCGCGCAGGTAGTCGGTGAGCTGCGGATCCGACAGCATACCCATGGCGGTGCGGTCGTCCGGGAATGTGTAGGGGATATCCATGCCCTGGATCGGCGGATAGATACCGGCCACGCCACCTGCCGTCGCCGTGAAAAGGTCGACGATGCCGGCTTGCATGGCTTCGAAACATTCGTTCGCTGAACCGCAAAGCTGCGGGCCGACGAAAATATTGACATTGACCTCTCCGCCGGTGCGGCTCTCGACGTAGTTCTCGAAGACCAGCGCGGCGTCGTATTCTTCGTCCTGCTCGTTGGCCAGCAGAACCAGATTGAGGTCTACAGCCTGTGCCATGGAGGCCGCGCCGAGGGTGGAGGCGAAGAGGGCGGCACCGGCGATGCGCGATGGCTTGAAGCTCGGAATTTTCATTGTTTTGACCTCTACTTTTACTTGATGAGTGGTGTTGACGAGGCGCTCATGCGACGTAACCGAAGGCGCGGGGAAGGGCGAGTACCAGGTCCGGCACATAAACCAGAGCGAAAAGAATGCCGATCTCGACCAGGAAAAGCGGGAGCATTTCCCAGGCAATCTTTTCGATTTTCTCGTTGCTGATACTGCCGACAACAAACAGCACCAGGCCCATGGGTGGTGTGATAAGACCCATGATGAGCGTCACGCTCATGACGACGGCGAAGTGGATGGGATCGACGCCGACACTGACCATGACCGGTGACAGAATCGGGCCAAGGATCAGGATGGCGGGTCCGGCATCCATGATGGTGCCGATGCCCAGCAGGAAGATGACCACCAGGAAAAACAGCAGGGCCGGATCGTCGGTGATGCCAAGGATGAAGCCGCTGACCAGCTGTGGAGTGCCCTTGAGGCTGACCAGTGAGGCGAAGGCTACCGCTGCGCCGACCAGTAGCAGGACCACGGCCGAGCTAAGCGCTGCCTTGCCGAAGAGCCTCGGCAGATCACCCAACTTGAGGTCACGCGTGACGAACAGGCCAAGAATCAAGGCGTAGAAGGCGGCGATGGCGGCACCCTCCGTGGGGGTGAAGATACCGCCCACGATGCCACCAATCAGAATCACCGGCGTCAGCAGGGGCATGAAGGCGGCGACGAACGCTTTCCACTTCTCGTTCCAGCTGGCTTTGGGCAACGGCTCCGGGAATTCCTTGAAACGCGTCATCACGGAGATGGTGATCATGAGACCCACGCCAATCAGGATGCCGGGTACGATGCCGCCAGCAAACATCCCCGCGACCGACACGTTCATGATGAAGGCATAGAGGATGAAGATACCGCTTGGCGGAATGATGCTGGCAATCACGGCCGATGCCGCCGTCACTGCTGCCGAGAAGCGATTGGTGTAACCCGAGGACTTCATGGCCGGGATCATCACCGAGCCTAACGCCGATGCGTCCGCGACCGCCGAGCCTGAACCGCCTGCGAGCATCAGCGAGGAAGAGACGGATACCTGTCCCAGTCCGGCACGACGATGGCCGATCAGGGTTTCGGCAAAACGTACAATCCTGGAGGTCACCCCACCTGCCGTCATCAGCTCGCCGGCCAGGATGAAGAAGGGCAGAGCCATCAGTGGGAAGCTGTCGATGCCCGCGAAAAGGCGTTGGAAGAGCAGATCCAAAAACATGACCTTGCCTTCCAGCAACAGGCTAATGCCCGGTGCTATCAGCATCAGGAAGACGATAGGCATGCCGATGATGAGCAGACCCGCGAAGATCCAGAGATAGGCGAATGTCATGATCAGGCCCCCGCCTGGTGGTGGTCGAGATCCTGATCGAGCGCTGCAAGCTTGGTTGCTGCCTTGGGTGAGATCAGGGACAGGGTCGCGCGCAGGAGTCGCTCCAGCGAACATAGCGCGGTGAGTGCGAAGCTGATCGGTAGCACGTAGTAGACCTGGGCCATGGGGATGCCCAGCGACAGGCTATGAGTGGTGGCGCCGCGCTCGATACGGTCGAACCCGAGCTGGATGCACCAGATCAGCGTGGCGAGAATGGCGGCCTCGATCAGTACCTGGAGTAGCAGCCAGGGGCGCGAGCCTCGAAAAAAATCGGTACATAGGTCGAGGCTGACGTTGAGGCCTTTCTTGTGGGCCGCTGGAAAAAACAGGAAAGCCATCCACACCATCATGTAGCGGGATAGTTCCTCGGTCCAACCGAAACTGTTTCCCAGGGCATATCGATAGATGACGTGCACGATCATCACAACCAGCATGGCGGCCAGCAGCAGCGTCGCCGTGTAACCGGCCCAGCGCGTCGTCTGTCGGTTGAGGCGATCGAGGAGGGATACGAGCGTTGGCATGCTTTGTCTCCGGGAGCCGCTCTTGCCGGATGGAAGTTACGTCCAGCGGCGGTCGCGTGTTTATTGTCCGTGTTCGGATCGCCGCGGCATCCGTCTTCGCAGCGCTACGAAATAGTAGATTTGCCCCCTAGGAGTGTCAAGCCGACCAAAGGCGGAAAAATCGCCACAAATGTTCAACTAAAGTATTAATTTTTCAACATTTTATGAATTTTCAATACGTTGGAATTAGTGGCTTGCGTTGCCTAGTGGCGTTGAGTTGACAGCGATCCTGGGCTGGCACAATATTTCGTAGCGCTACGATTTTAATCGCCGTGCCGGCCATGGCGAATAACCGAGAGGCAAAAAGATGAACAAGGACCGACGCACCATTGACCAATTGCGCAGCCAGCGCTGGTACAGCTCCCCGGACATGCGCGGTTTTGCACATCGGCAGCGTACGCAACAGATGGGGCTGCGTCGTGAGGAGTTCATGGACAAGCCGGTGGTTGGCATCCTCAATACCTGGAGTGATCTGAGTCCTTGTCATGCCCATCTGCGGGATCGGGCGGAAGCCGTCAAGCGCGCGGTTTGGGCCGCTGGCGGCTTCCCGGTTGAGTTGCCCGCCATGTCGCTCGGCGAGGTAATGGTCAAGCCCACCACCATGCTGTATCGCAACTTCCTGGCGATGGAGGCCGAGGAGCTGCTGAGATCGCACCCGATCGATGGCGTGGTCATGCTGGGGGGATGTGATAAGACCACCCCCGGGCTGCTGATGGGGGCCATCAGCATGGATATTCCGGCGATCTTCTGCCCGGCCGGGCCGATGCTCAATGGCAAGTGGAAGGGCAAGACCCTCGGGGCCGGCACCCACACACGCAAGTATTGGGATGAACTGCGCAGCGGTAATATCACCCAGGACGAGTGGGTGGATCTCGAGTCGCGTATGACGCGTTCCAACGGGACCTGCAACACCATGGGCACGGCCTCTACCATGACCTCCATCGTCGATGCCATGGGCCTGACCCTGCCTGGAGCTTCCAGCATCCCGGCGGCGGATTCCGGCCACACTCGTATGGCGTCCGAATGCGGCTCGCGCATCGTCGAGATGATCTGGCAGGACCTCAAGCCCTCCACGTTCCTGACGCGTGAGAGTTTTCTCAATGGTGCCCGCTGCTACATGGCCATGGGAGGGTCCACCAATGCCGCCGTCCATCTGATCGCCCTTGCCCGCCGTGCCAATGTCGAGCTCTCGCTGGATGACTTGGATGCCGTGGCCCGGCAGATTCCAGTGCTCGCCAATATCTTTCCTTCGGGCGAGTATCTGATGGAGGATTTCTACTACGCGGGTGGTCTTCCTGCGCTGCTTCAGCGCCTGGGCAGCCATCTGTCGCTGGATGTCGGTGGCATCTCGGGCCGATCCCTCGGCGAGTGGGTCGCCAACGCGGAATGCTACAACGACGATGTCATTCGTCCCTTTGACAAGCCGGTTACCCCCGGGGCCGCACTGGCCGTGCTGCGCGGTAACCTGGCCCCGAGCGGTGCGGTCATCAAGGCCAGTGCTGCGAACCCCGATCTGGCCAGACACCGTGGTCGTGCCGTGGTCTTCGATAACCATGCCGACCTGGTGGCACGCATCGATGACCCCGAGCTGGAGATCACGGCCGATTCCGTGCTGGTGCTGCGCAATGCCGGGCCCAAGGGGGCACCGGGCATGCCGGAATGGGGGGCGCTGCCTATTCCCAAGAAGCTCCTGGCCCAGGGCGTGCGAGACATGCTGCGGATTTCTGATGCGCGCATGAGCGGCACCCACTATGGCACCTGTGTACTGCATGTGGCGCCTGAATCGGCCGTGGGTGGTCCTCTGGCCCTGGTTCACGATGGTGATGAAATCGAGCTGGATGTCGAGGCCCGCCGTCTCGAACTATGTGTCACGCCTGATGAGCTCGACGCCAGACGCGCGGCCTGGCGAGCCCCAAGTCCACGAATCGATCGCGGTTACACCGCGATCTTTCAGGAACATGTGACCCAGGCCGACCAGGGATGCGATTTCGACATCCTGCAGAGCGGTCAGCGACAAGACGAACCCGAAATCTTTTGAGGTGGATGACATGACGCTTCCCGTGAACCGTTTCAAGCAGTGGCTGGGCGGGTCCAAGGTGCCGGTAGGCACTTGGCTGATGACCGCCAGCCCCAATGTGGCAGAGGCGATCGGTTTCGCTGGCTTCGATTACGTGATGCTCGACATGGAGCACGTGCCGGTAGACGTGCCCCAGGCCATCGCCATCATGCAGGCCGTGGCGGGAACCCCGGCGGAATTGGTAGTGCGACTACCCTGGAACGATCCGGTCATGGTCAAGCGAGTGCTTGACAGCGGTGCGCAGACCCTGATGTTCCCCTACATCCAGAGCGTCGAAGAAGCACGTCAAGCGGTGGCCTCCACTCGCTACCCTGGTCGTGGTTTCCGTGGCGTGGCGGCCGTGCATCGGGCCAGCCGCTACGGCACCGTCAAGCGCTATCTGCATGAGGCCGACCGCGAGATCGGTGTCGTGCTTCAGCTCGAGACGCCAGAGGCCATAGCGGCCCTGCCGGAGATTGCGGATGTGGAAGGCGTTGATGCCCTATTCATAGGCCCGGGGGACCTGTCGGCCGCCATGGGGTATATCGGTGAAATTCGTCATCCCGAGGTGCAGGGCATGATCGGGGATGCCCTCGATGCTTGCCGGGCTCGCAAGATGCCATGTGGCATCGTTGGCGCCGACCCCGAGCTGGTCGGTGACTACATCGCCAAGGGCTTCGGTTTTGTGGCCATTGGCTCCGACATGAGCTTGATGATGTCTCGTGCCCAGGAGTACCTCGCTGTTCTGCACGGTGAGACCGCAACCACTGAGAACAGCGGTGTTTATTAAGCATGGCTGAGCCCCTCACGCTGTCGTCATCGTTCTGGGAGCTGGCCCTTGTGCCCTCTATCGGCGGAGCCGTGTCGCGCCTGAGCTTGGTGGGGCGCGACGTGCTGCGTCCCCTTGGCGCGGAGCTGTCCGAGGACGCGGAGGCGGTGCGACACAGCGGTGGCTACATGCTGGCGCCATATTCCAATCGCATCGCCGATGCTCGCTTCCCCTGGGATGGCAGTCCCATCCGGCTGGCCCGGAACTTCGGCGACCACCCTCACAGCCTTCACGGTTTTGCCTGGCAGCGTGGCTGGACGGTGCAGGCGAGCGATCCGGGCAGCGCGAGCCTAGTGCTCGATCATCCCGCAGACACCGACTGGCCGTGGCGCTGCCGGCTGCGGCAGATCTGGAGGCTTAACGGCCTCGACGCGACGTTGACCCTCGAGGTCGAGAATCTCGATGAGCGTGACATGCCGGCAGGCATCGGCTGGCACCCTTACTTCCTTCGGGAAGGGCTCGACATGGCCTTTCGCTGCAAGGGTGTGTGGCTGAACGATGATCGCCAGCTCCCCCGCACGCATGTCGATGTGCCGGCCGAGTGGGATTTCGACAAGCGCCGCCCGCCTGGCCCGGCGACGCTGGATCACTGCTTCACGACCTGGGACAGCAGGGTCGATCTGGCCTGGCCCTCGCGCGGCATCGCCATCAGCATGACGGCATCCGAGGCCTTCTCTCATCTGGTGGTGTTCACCCCGGCTGGGCGTGACTTCGTCGGCATCGAGCCGGTGAGCCATGCCAACGATGCGCTCAACATGGCCGACCCGGTCGCCGCGGGTATGCGACGACTGCCGCCTGGCGAGCGCCTGACCGGCCATATTCACCTGACTGGCGAGATCACACCATGAATCATTCTCCATTTCGCACTGTGCTGACGGCCCAGGCGGCACTGGGCGAGTGTCCGCTCTGGGCTTCTGAGGAAGGCGTGCTCTACTGGGTGGATATCGAAGCACCGAGTTTGAACCGGTTCGATCCTGGAACCGGCGAGAACCTTGCCTATCCGCTGCCCGAGCACATCGGCTGCATTGGGCGTCGTCGGCAGGGCGGCTTCATCGCGGGGCTGCGTTCCGGCCTGTGGCTGCTCGATGAGCAGGCTCGCCCTCAAACTTGCCTGGCAAGGCCAGTCAGCGACACGTCCATCAGCCGTTTCAATGACGGCCGCGTGGATCCCTGGGGCGGCTTCTGGGCCGGCACGATCCATGAGCCCCGCGACGCCCCCCTGGCCAGCCTTTACCGGGTGGCGCCCGACCTGAGTTGCCAACGTTTGGCCGGCGAGGTGCTGGTGTCAAATGGCGTGGCCTTCAGCCCGGATCGTCAATGGGCCTATCACTCCGACACTCCTAACCATGTCATCTACCGCTATCCGTTGGATCCACGAAGCGGCGAGTTAGTTGGGTCCCGGGAAGTGTTTCATCAGTTTCCTTTCGGCAATGGACGCCCGGACGGGGCGGCCGTCGACAGTGAAGGCTATTACTGGTCGGCCCTGTTCGAGGGGGGGAGAGTGGTGCGTCTTTCTCCCGCGGGCGAGATCGTCGCCGAGTACCCAGTCCCGGCACGCTGCCCGACCATGTGCGCCTTCGGCGGGGCGGATCTCAAGACTCTCTACGTGACCAGTGCCCGGCATGGCCGGCCGGCCGAGGAGTTGTCGGCCTATCCGCAGTCCGGAGATCTCTTTGCCATGCGCACCGAGGTTGCTGGACGTCCCGAACCGCTCTTTGCCGGCTGACGCCGGTTCACTTTCAAGACTCAACAGGAGCCCATCATGCTTAACCTCCAGGACAAGGATCTGCTGCGCCAGGCATGCCTGATCAACGGCGAATGGGTCGGTGCCGACGATGGCGCCGCCGATGTCGTGACCAACCCTGCGGATGGCAACGAGATTGGCCATGTTCCACGACTCGGCGAGGCCGAGACGCTGCGCGCGATCGACGCTGCCGATAACGCCATGCGTGAGTGGAGAGGTCGAACCGCCAAGGAGAGGGGGGGGTTATTGCGCCGCTGGCACGATCTGATGCTTGAGCATCGCGAGGATCTGGCGGTGTTGATGACCGCCGAGCAGGGCAAGCCGCTGGCCGAGGCTCGCGGTGAGATCGGGTTCGCGGCGAGCTTTCTCGAGTGGTTTGCCGAGGAGGGGCGTCGTACCTACGGCGATGTGATTCCGAGTCCCATGGGGGATCGCCGAATGATGGTGGTCAAGCAGCCGGTTGGGGTTTGCGCCGCCATCACCCCGTGGAACTTTCCGGCCGCCATGATCGCCCGCAAGGCGGGGCCGGCCTTGGCCGCCGGGTGCACCATCGTCATCAAACCGGCGGGGCAGACGCCCTACTCGGCGCTGGCCATGGGCGAGCTGGCGCTGCGTGCCGGGATTCCAGCCGGGGTGGTCAACGTGGTCACCGGTGATGCGCGTGGCATCGGTGGTGCCATGACGTCGAGCGCCAAGGTGCGTAAGTTGAGCTTCACCGGCTCTACCGCCATCGGCAAGTTACTGCTGCGGCAGTGCGCCGACACCGTCAAGAAGGTATCCATGGAGCTCGGTGGCAATGCGCCGTTCATTGTCTTCGATGATGCGGACCTGGATCAGGCCGTCGAGGGGGCGATGGTGGCCAAGTTCCGCAATGCCGGTCAAACCTGCGTGTGTGCTAATCGGATCTTCGTGCAGGACGGCATCCATGATGCCTTCGTCGAGCGCCTGGCCGCCCGTGTAGCCGAACTCAGGGTCGGTGCCGGTCATGAGGCGGGGGTGGATGTCGGCCCGTTGATCGATGCAGCCGCCGCGGACAAGGTCGAACAGCAGCTGCGCGATGCCGTGGCCAAGGGAGGCAGGCTGCACCAAGGAGGAGAGCGGCTGTCGAGCAATTTCCTGTCGCCGGCCGTGGTCGCGGACGCCACGCGGGACATGGAGTGTTTCTCGGAAGAAACCTTCGGCCCGCTGGCTCCGGTATTCCGGTTCGGCGAAGAGGAAGAGGTCCTTGAACTGGCCAACGATACGGAGTACGGCCTGGCGGCGTATTGCTTCACCCGTGACCTGGGGCGTGCCTGGCGCATGTCCGAAGGCCTCGATTACGGCATGGTGGGGATCAACAATGGCCATGTCTCCACCTGCGAAGCACCGTTTGGTGGCGTCAAGGAATCCGGCCTGGGACGCGAGGGCGCTCATCAGGGAATCGAGGACTATCTCGAGACTAAGTACATCAACATGGCCATCTAGGAGGCGACCGCATGAGCGAACAGTCTCAAGCTCAGTATCATTCCCTGCGGGACAAGATGATATTCGTGTCGGGCGGCGGTTCTGGCATCGGCGCCGCCCTTGTGCGCGCCTTCGCGGGCCAGGGGGCTCGAGTCGCCTTCGTCGATATTGACGTGGTTTCCTCGGAGGCCCTGGTGGCCGAGTTGTCCCCGGCATCTGTGCACTTCTATGAATGCGATATTCGTGACATAGAGCGCCTTCAGGGCGTGATCGCCGAGGTGGAGCGCGAGTTGGCCCCCATCGACGTGCTGATCAACAATGCCGGCCTAGACGATCGTCACGCGATCGAGGAACTGACCCCCGACTACTGGGATAACTGCCAGGCGATCAATCTGCGTCATCATGTCTTCGCGACACAGGCAGTGCTGCCTGGCATGAAACGGCGCGGCGAAGGCAGTATCATCAACCTCGGCTCTATCTCCTGGATGCGCGGTCGTCCGGGCATGGTGGGCTATACCACGGCCAAGGCGGCCATCAACGGGCTCACCCGCACCCTGGCCCAGGAGATCGGTGTCCATGGTATCCGAGTCAATGCCTTGGTGCCCGGTGCCATTCTGACCGACCGGCAGGAGCGTCTCTGGCTGACGCCGGAGCTCAACCAGCGCTTCCTCGACCAGCAGGCGCTGAAGTTTCGTCTGCAGGCCGACGATGTGGCGCGCATGGCGCTGTTCCTCGGCTCCGCGGAGAGTCGCGGCTGCACCGGCCAGAATTTCGTGGTCGATGCGGGCCTGACACTCAACTGAGCGGAGCCGGCTTCGGGGAGCCAAATGCCTCCTCGGAGCTTCCAGTCTTCATCATCATTACGGGAAACCACCATGATGCGCGTCATCACCGAGTCGCACGCCGTCAGTGTCTACCACGGCGACGCCTTGCTGTTTCGCCATGAGATCGATGCTCCGGCGATATACATTGGCCGTGGCCAGGCGAGCTTCGATATGTATCGGGGCAACTTCGAGATCGAGGACTACCTGGAAGCCCGTGAACCGCTCCGGCACCTGGATGTCCAGCAGGACGGCCAGGGCTATCGGTTGGCGTTTCGTCGCCATGACGGTGACGATCTGCAGCTCGAACTCCGACTGGCATCTTCGTCGTCCGGCGCCACCTTGACCACCCACCATGTGGCTCCGGGTATCAATCGCACCTGGTGGCGGCTGGTGGCCGAACAGGGCGAGCAGGTCTGGGGATGTGGCGAACAGATGTCCTACCTCAATCTGCGCGGCCGGCACTTCCCGCTGTGGACGTCCGAGCCCGGTGTCGGCCGCGACAAGGACACCTATATCACCTGGCGATCGGATGCGGAGAATCGCGCTGGCGGGGACTATTACCATACCAATTACCCTCAACCTACCTTCCTTTCCTCTCGTCACTATGCCTGTCATGTCGAGACCAGCAGCTATGCGGACTTCGACTTTCGGCATGACGGCTTCCACGAGCTTCAGGTGTGGGACGTGCCGGAGCGACTCGAACTTTTCGCCGCGACCACTTACCTGTCTCTGGTAGAGGCGCTCGGTGTAAGGTTCGGCCATCAGCCTCGTCTGCCCGAGTGGGTCTACGAAGGAGTCATCCTGGGCCTCAAGCGTGGCAAGGAGCATGCCGAGGCAAAGCTCGAGCAGGCGCTGGCTGCGGACATGGCCGTCTCGGCCCTCTGGTGCGAGGACTGGGCGGGCATTCGCGAGACCAGCTTCGGTGCGCGGCTCTTCTGGGATTGGCAGGCCTCCGAGAATCGCTATCCGGACCTGGCCGGCTGGTGTCGCGAGCTGGCGTCGCGCGGGATTCGCTTCCTTGGCTACGTGAATCCCTATCTGTGCGTGGACGGAGAATTCTTCCCTGTGGCCCGCGATCAGGGCTTTCTCGCCTCCGATGGTCAGGGGGAGGTGGCCATTGTCGATTTCGGTGAGTTCGACTGCGGTGTGGTGGACTTCACCAATCCCGAGGCCTGCAGCTGGTTCAAGGATGTCATCCTCAAGGCCAATATGCTCGATATCGGCGTCAGCGGCTGGATGGCGGACTTCGGAGAGTACCTACCCGTGGACGTGACGCTTGCCAACGGGGTCTCGGCGGAAGTCGAGCACAATCGCTGGCCGACCCGCTGGGCGCAGGTCAACGCCGAGGCGGTGGCGGAACGCGGCAAGACGAGCGAGGCGACTTTCTTCATGCGGGCCGGCTATACCGGTGTTCAGTCGCATTGTCCGCTGCTGTGGGGCGGCGACCAGTCGGTGGATTTCTCTCGCCACGATGGCATCGGCACGGTGATTACCGCGGCACTGTCGTCTGGCTTGCTGGGTAATGCGTTCCACCACAGTGACATCGGCGGTTACACCAGTTTGTTCGGCAACGTCCGCAGTGCCGAACTGTTCAAGCGCTGGGTGGACCTTGCCGCCTTCACCCCTGTCATGCGTACCCATGAGTGCAATCGCCCTTTCGACAACCTGCAGTGGTTCGACAGTGCCGAACTGACGGAGCACCTGGCACATATGAGCCGAGTCTACCGGCATCTCGCTCCCTATCTCAGGGTGCTGGTAGAGGAAGGAGCCGAACGGGGTATTCCGGTACAGCGACCGCTGTTCCTGCATTTCGAGGACGATCCCGAGGCCTATGAGATTCAGACCCAGTATCTTTACGGTCCGGATCTTCTGGTCGCGCCGGTGGTCGAGGAGGGCGTGACAGCGCGTGAGGTCTATCTTCCGGCGGGCGAGATCTGGGTGCATCTCTGGAGTGGTGCTATCGAGGCCGGCGGCCGTCGGCTGGAAGTCAGCGCACCCGATGGTCGGCCCCCGGTCTTCTATCGACAGCAGAGTGGCTGGTGCGAGCTCTTCGAGACCGTGCCGGGAGCCGATTGATGGAGCTGCTGGAGCATCTGCCGTTGCTGCTGGTGGTGGCCCTGGCGACCTATGCCCAGACCATCACCGGCTTCGCCTTCGGTCTGATCTTTATGGCGGGGGTGGTGCTGTTCGGCATTGCCCCGGTGGCACTCGGTGCCATCCTCATCAGCATTCTGAGCCTTTTTAATTGTGCGGTGGCGTTGTATGGCAAGCGTGCCACGCTGGACAGGCGGGTTGTGCTGATCAGTGCCGCGAGTGGAATGGTGACCGTGTTTCTCGGGGTCTGGGCGCTGGATGTCCTGAGCGGGGACTACGTCGGCTGGCTGCAGGTCATCCTCGGTGCGGCCATCATTGTCAGCAGCCTGATGCTGGTACGCCATCCCCGGCCGCGGCGCGAACTTTCCTCGAACTGGAGCTTTGCGTTGTTCGGCGGTCTCTCCGGTTTCATGGGGGGAATGTTCTCGACGTCGGGGCCGCCGATGGTCTTCCAGCTCTACCGTCAGCCCCTGGCGCCGGCGGTCATTCGTGACTGCTTGCTACTGATATTCGCCATCAACAGTCTCCAGCGACTGGTGATCGTGGCGTTCCAGGGAGCGCTAGATATCGAGGTGATGGGGATCGCAGTGGCGGCGGTGCCGGTTGTGCTGCTGTTCACCTGGCTGGGCCGTCGCTATCCGCCGCCGCTGTCGGCACGAAATCTTCGGCGCCTGGCCTTCGTCCTGCTGATGGGGTCCGGGATCAGCCTGTGCCTCTCGGGTGTTGGGGGAAGCTGATGCGGATGGGGCGCCTGGCGGCGCCCCGTTTTTTTCAGGAGATATTGATTTCGACGCTTCGGGTCGAACTCTCGCGTGCCAGCAGCTCGAAGCCAAGATCAATCGATGTCTCGATGGATTTGCCCTGCAGGCGGTCGAGAAGCCTCATGGCGACCCGGTCGCCGATTTCCTCGCGCGGCGGGCGCACCGTCGAGATGGCTGGCATGCAGCAGTTGCTGAAGTCCATGTCGCCGAACCCTATCATTGCGATATCTTCGGGTACGCGCACTCCCTGGGCCTGGGCTTGGGCCGTGGCGCCCAGTGCCAGCACATCATTAGAAAAGACGATACCGTCCACGTCGGGCATCTCGGCCAGCAGTGTCTGCATGGCATCGCGGGCCGCTGCGGCCATGCGCCCGGTTCCTGTATCCATGATCCGGCACTCGGCGCTGCCAAGCAGATCCCGGCAAGCGGTTCGTACGCCTGTTGCCCTGAGCTGAGCACGATTGTCCACGCTCATTCGCGCGCCGATGAAGGCCAGCCGACGACAGCCCGATTCGATGAGGTGGCGTGCCTGGGCTCTCCCGACGTCCTCATGGGAAAAGCCGACCATGGTGTCCAGGGCGTTGGAGCCCAGCTCCCACATTTCCACCACGGGGAGGGCTGAGCTGGTCAGAATGCGGCGTGTTTCTCGCGTATGCTGCAGCCCGGTCAGGACCATGGCGCTGGGTGACCAGGACATGAAGGTCCGGACCAATGACTCTTCCTGCTCTTGCGAGTATTCGCTGTTCCCCAGCAACAACTGGTAGCCATGACGGCTCATTGCCATCTGCATGCGACTGACGGTCGAGGCGAACATGGAGTTGACCATGGAGGGAACCACAACACCGACCACCTGGGTCTTGGCGGCGGCCAGTGCGCCGGCCATGAGGTTGGGCACATAGCCCAGAGTATCGATGGCCTCCTGGATGCGTCGGCCCAAAGTGTCGGATACTTCTCCAGGGCGACGCAGGTAGAGCGATACCGTGCTGGCCGAGACGCCGGACAATTTGGCGACGTCCGTCATGGTGACGCGCTTGGTAGTGCGTCGGGAGCGCTGTTGGCTACTCATGATGATTGCTCGATTTAAGTGGCCTGGACGTCGGAGCGTGCCTCCCGGTAGGGTTTTGCATCCTCTGGGGGCGTTGGCAGGAATCCTATCATACCCTCGCACGAGCACGTCCAAGGCGAGCTGGATCAAAAAAGCCCCATGCGGCCTGGGCATGGGGCGGAATCAAAACGAAAGGCAAGCGAGGGGCGCGCTGCCCCGGCGGGCACTTAGAACCAGGTCTCCGCCTGGACACCGAAGCTCCACTGACCGCCCGTATAGCCTTCCTGGCCAAAGGCGTCATCGGTAGAGAAATCGTTGAGCTCGTCATCCCAGGCGGTATAGGAGGCGAAGGCTCTCAGCTCCGGGCGCTGCCAGAAGCCTCCTACGTCAGGCTTGAAGGTCGGCGCGATAGTGAGCTTGGAGAAGTTGCCTTCCACTGCGCTGCGCCCTCTGTACCCCTGGGGATCGAGATCCATGGCCTGGAAGCTGGCTTCATACTGCATCTCGAAGTTCTCGCTGAGCTCGTTGGCAATGCGCGCGTTGAGGGAGGCCCAGCGGTAGTCGTCACCCTCGATGAACCGGTCCTCGCTGACCTCGGCCAGTAGAGCCGGAGCGATGCGCCAGCTCGGTGTCAGATAGGTAGTGCCCTGAATGGCCAGTCGGGTGGCCTTGGCATCGTCGAGCAAGTCTCCATTCGCCCCGATCTGCTTCACTTCGGCGCCCAGTCCCTGGCCGTGCAGGAGAGCGGCCCGGAAGCCACCGTCCGCCATTCCGAAGAAGCTGTCGCCTTTGTAGGCGAGCATGCTGTGGAAGCCGCTATCGGCGGCGGTACCCGGGCCGTCGGTCATGCGCTGGTCGTTGTCGGCGGCGGAGATGGCATTGAACATCAACTGCCAGTTCCCTACATAGTTGTTGGTGGTCAGGACCAGGCTGTCAGTATCATCGCTGAGCTCCGTGTCTTCCGGGTCGAGCCTGAAGTCATCGAAGCTGCGTCCATACAGCGAGAAGTTCGCCTTCCAGCTATCGCCGAGCTGGACGTCATAGACGCCTGCGCCCAGCCCCGCCAGCTTGACCACATCGCTGTCTAGCCAGTGGATATCGTGGATATCGCGATCGAGTCGCTTGCCGGCCCATAGGGTGGCATCCTCGAAAGCGCTGTTCTCGAGGCTTGGCAGATCCGAAAGCTCGACGAAGACCTGGCGAATGTTCAGCTCGGATTCATTGGCGGTCCAATCGTTGCTGGTCTCGACCGAGTCGGCAAACGACACCTGAAAACGCTGCTTGGCTCCGTTGTCGAAGGTGTGCTGGTGGTTCAGCCGCGCATGCACATAGGTATCTGGTTCGTTGCCCAGGCGGCCCACGGCGCCGCCTACGGTGCCTGCAGGAGTGACGTAGGGCCCGCCAGGCAGGCTCTTGCCCTCGTCACCGAGAAGCAGGCCTGATCGGGCATAGGCGCTGAAGGAGAAACCATCATCGCTGCTGGCCTTGTCTTCGAGGGCGGCGAGCCGGGTTTCGTATTCCTCGGCCGCGGCTTGCTCGTCCAGTCGAGCCTCCGCGGCGGCTGCGCGACGTTCGGCGGCCATCACCCTGGCTTCGAGGGCTGCCAGTCTTGCCTCGATATCGGCGTCGTCGGCCAGGATGGCGGGGCTGACCCCTGTCAGGGTGAGGGCCGCGGCAAGCGGGGCGAGCTGGAATAACTTGGTCATGTGAAAGTTCCGGTGTGGCGTGTGTTGTTGTCGTGGTGTTTCACATATTCGCAGCGCTGCGAAAACAGGTATAATCGTAGCGCTACGAATCTTGTGATCTATGCATCTTTCGTCGCACTCCCCGGTGGTAGATACGACTATCGTGCTCTAAGGAGGGGGTGAGGGGTAGGTTTTTCGTAGCGCTATTAAGCCCGGCTCGGAGAGTAGTTTGTCGAGCCGGGGTTGACCGGTATCAGAAAGTATCAGACGGCCTGTGCCTGGCGCCTCTTGGCTTGCATGTAGGACGCAAGGCGTGCGACCTGTTGCTCTGAGAGATGCAAGGCCAGCTTGGTGCGGCGCCAGAGAATGTCCTGGGGGTGATGTGCCCACTCACGCTCCATCAGGTAGTCAACCTCGGCGGCGCTCAGTCCGGCACCGAAGTCCTCGCCTAGCGCCTGGCGGGATGCCTTGCCCGCCAGGAAGTGGTGGCACATTGAGCCGTAGGTGCGCGCGAAGCGCCGTATCTGGTCGAGCGTCAGGAAGGGGTAGTCGGCTTGCAGGCTCTGCCGGAAGCTGTCCTGGTCCTTGATGTCGCCGCCAGGAAGCGGGGCATCTGCCGTCCAGGGGGGCGTCATCGGAGGAAGGTGAGGTTCTAGGCTGGTCAGCGCGGCCTCGGCGAGCTTGCGGTAGGTGGTGATCTTGCCGCCGAATACCGACAGCAGAGGTGCGCCTTGAGTATCGAGATCCAGGGTGTAGTCGCGTGTCATGGCTGACGGATCGGCCGATTCATCGTCGCAGAGTGGGCGTACACCGGAGAAGGTTCGGATGACGTCGTTGCGCGTCAGGGTGTTCTCGAAGTGGTCGTTGACGACATCAAGCAGGTAGTCGACCTCCTCGTCGCCGGCTTCGACGCTGGCGGGATCGCCTTGGTAGCGACGATCGGTGGTGCCGATCAGGCTGAAGTCTTCCTCGTAGGGCAGCACGAAGACGATGCGTTTGTCGGTGTTCTGAAGAATGAAGGCTCGGTCGTCGTGATTGCATCTCGGGACGATGATGTGGCTGCCCTGGATCATGCGGACGCCGTAGCGGGACGTGCGGGGTGTCATGCCACGAATTACGCCTTCCACCCAGGGTCCCGCGGCATTGACCAGTGTGCGCGCGTGCCGCGTGAAGCGGACGCCGCTTTCCGCGTCCTCCAGTTCGATTTCCCAGTGGCCATCGACCTCCTGGGCGTTGACGCAACGGGTGCCGACCATGATGTCAGCACCGTTTTCGCTGGCCTGAATGGCGTTGAGGACCACGAGTCGGGCGTCATCCACCCAGCAGTCCGAGTATTCGAATCCGCGGGAAAGGTCGGTTGACAGGCCCAGTTCTGGTGTCAGGCGGAGCCCCCGGGAAGCCGGTAGACGCTGGCGTTTACCGAGGTGGTCATAAAGAAACAGGCCGGCACGGAGCATCCACGCCGGACGCAGGTGGGAGCGATGGGGCAGGATGAAGCGAAGTGGCCAGATGATATGGGGCGCCTTGGCGAGCAGGACCTCGCGTTCGCGCAGTGCCTCGCGCACCAGTCGGAATTCGTGGTGTTCCAGGTAGCGCAGTCCGCCATGGATCAGTTTACTGCTGGCCGATGAGGTGGCGCTGGCCAGGTCGGATTGTTCGCAAAGGCCGACCGAGAGGCCGCGACCGGATGCATCGGCGGCGATGCCGGCACCATTGATGCCGCCGCCGATCACGAAAATATCCAGGATGTCGGGAGAAGTTGCCATGTATGCTCCGTCGGGCGTGGGCCTTTATGGAAAGCCGATGATGTTCGAAAGCGAACATAGAGTATTTGAAAGCGAACATCAAGAGAGCATCAGTCAACACGCCCGTCTCGGTCGAGAAGGTGAGGCAGGCGGGGGCAGTCAGGCGAGGTGCAGGGAGACGTCGTGCTGGTGAAGCAGTTCCTGGATGCGCTCTGAAGGGGGGCGATCGGTGAACAGCGCATCGAGCTGGGAGAGATTGCCTTGGCGAACCACGGGGTTGCGCTGAAACTTCGAGTGGTCGGCGGCCAGGAAAACCTGACGGGAGTTCTGGATGATGGCCTGGGCGACGCGGACTTCTTGGTAGTCGAACTCAAGCAGCGAGCCGTCCTCGTCGATGCCGCTGATGCCGATGATGCCGAAGTCGACCTTGAACTGGTTGATGAAGTCGATGGTCGCTTCGCCGATGATGCCGCCGTCGCGGGAGCGGACCTGGCCGCCGGCAACGATGACGTTGAAATCTTCCTTGCGCTGCAGGATGGCGGCCACATTGAGGTTGTTGGTGATGACTTCGAGCCCACTGTGATCGAGCAGGGCTTCGGCAATGACTTCGTTGCTGGTGCCGATGTTGATGAAGAGCGAGGCATGATTGGGGATGTGGTGGGCGAGCAGAGCCGCGATGCGCTGCTTGGCCTCCAGGTTGAGGTTCTTGCGCATCGCGTAGGCGGTGTTGACCGTGCTGGATTCCAGGCCCGCTCCGCCGTGAACGCGCCGTACCTGGCCCTCGCCGGAGAGACGGTTGAGATCGCGGCGGATCGTCTGCGGGGTGACGGCAAAGTGCTCGGTGAGCTGCTCGATGCTGGCGTAGCCCTGGCGTCGAACGAGTTCGACGATGCTGTCTTGGCGCTGCTGTGGGGTCATGCTAACTCCTTGAAGAAGTAGGATTCTACGCCATCCCGAGTGTCGCTGCAGGGGGTTCTCGATGCGGTAGGTTCGCCGAAAGTCTTAGGTGGAAGGCGGCGTCGCCAATTGAGCGTTAACAGTCACTAGCGTAGTCTTTTGATCATAATCGAACATTTTTCGATAAAAGCGAAAGTGTTCCCGAGACAACGAGCAATATCAGGATAAATCCTCATGGCCTCTTACCTTCTTGCTATCGACCAGGGGACCACCAGCTCCCGGGCGATCCTCTTTGATCGCGAGGGTCGTAGTATCGCTGCGTCTCAGCGTGAGTTTCCTCAGCAGTTTCCCGCTGATGGATGGGTCGAGCATGATCCCGAAGCTATCTGGGAGAGTGTGGTGGCGACCTGCCGAGAGGTTATCGCCAAGCAGGGGGTAGCCATAGAGGATATCGCCGGGATCGGCATCACTAATCAGCGAGAGACCACTCTGCTGTGGGACCGGGAATCCGGTGAGCCGCTCCACAACGCGATTGTCTGGCAGGATCGGCGTACCGCCGAACGCTGCCAGCAGCTTCGTGACGCCGGGCATACCGAGCTGGTGCAGGCGCGTACAGGGCTGTTGATCGATCCCTATTTCTCGGCGACCAAGCTGGCGTGGTTGCTGGATAACGTCGAGGGCGCGCGGGAGCGGGCTGAGCGTGGTGAGCTGGCATTCGGCACGGTCGATACCTTTCTGATCTGGCGCCTCACCGGTGGTCGGGTGCATGCCACGGACGCGACCAACGCGTCGCGCACGGCGTTGTTCGACATCCATTCGCAGCGCTGGGATTCGGATCTGCTGGCGCTGTTTGATATCCCGGCGAGCCTGCTACCCGACGTGCGAGATTCCAGTGACGATTTCGGCTCTGTGCGGCCAGAGCTGCTGGGCGGTGAGCTGCCGATTGCCGGTGTCGCCGGCGATCAGCAGGCCGCGTTGGTGGGTCAGGCCTGCTTCTCGCCGGGCATGGGCAAGAGTACCTATGGCACCGGTTGCTTCATGATCGTCAATACCGGGGAAGTGGCTGAGGCCTCGCGTAATCGTCTGCTCACGACGGTGGGTTATCGTCTCGATGGCGTGCCGACCTACGCCATGGAGGGCAGTATTTTCGTCGCCGGTGCCACGGTGCAGTGGCTGCGCGACGGTCTGAAATTGTTTGCCGATGCCGCCGAGACCGAAACGCTGGCGCGTGAGACCAAGAGCGGTCAAAGCGTATATCTGGTGCCAGCCTTTACCGGGCTTGGTGCGCCTCATTGGGACCCCAAGGCCCGTGGGGCGATCCTTGGGCTGACGCGAGACACCGGGATTGCCGACATCGTGGCCGCCGGTCTCCAGGCGGTGTGCTATCAGACGCGGGACCTCCAGGTGTGCATGAGTGACGATATGAGCACTCCGCCGGGCACTCTCAGGGTGGATGGCGGCATGGTCGCGAACAACTGGTTGATGCAGTTCCTGGCCGATATGCTGGGGGTGCAGGTGGATCGCCCGGGGATTCTAGAAACCACTGCGCTTGGGGCGGCCTATCTGGCCGGTCTGCGCCTTGGCTGGTACCGGGATCTCGAGGAAATTGCATCCCTCTGGCATAACGAGAGCAGCTTCTTTCCGTCAATGGAGGAGTGCGAGCGCGAACGCCTCTACAGCGGTTGGCTGGAAGCGGTAGAGCGCGTGCGCTGTGATCCCGAAGGAGCGGCGACAACTTCCTGATCCGCCGCGACTTGTTTGCGTAAAGCGGAGAAAAGGGCTTGCATTTTTCCGCGGTGTCCGTAGAATACGCATCCGTTGTCACGGCACAGATCGCCGCAAACAGCGATAATAGGACCATAGCTCAGTTGGTTAGAGCGCCACGTTGACATCGTGGAGGTCGGCGGTTCAAATCCGCCTGGTCCTACCAGCGCGACACGACATCGACAGCAGGACCATAGCTCAGTTGGTTAGAGCGCCACGTTGACATCGTGGAGGTCGGCGGTTCAAATCCGCCTGGTCCTACCATCGCGCCGCGACATCGACAGCAGGACCATAGCTCAGTTGGTTAGAGCGCCACGTTGACATCGTGGAGGTCGGCGGTTCAAATCCGCCTGGTCCTACCAGATTCCGTAAAAACGCCCCGAGGCTCACGCTTCGGGGCGTTTTTCGTTGTGCCTGTGGCTGTCTGCGGCTCGGTGGTGCGGGAGCGATGCGCTTCCGCCCGGCGGCAGTCGTGGCCGCCGGGCGGAGCAGGCCTCTAGTCGAGATCGCTGCGCTCGGCGAACACCTTCACCAGCGCCTCGAGGCCGGCCTGATCGTCGGCGCCGAAGCGGCCGCGCGTCGGGCTGTCCAGGTCGAGCACGCCCCACAGACGGTCGTTCACCACGATCGGGATCACCAGCTCGGCCTGAGAGGCGGCATCGCAGGCGATGTGGTCGGGGATGGCGTGGACGTCCTCGACCCGCTGCGTCTCGCGGGAGCGCGCCGCGGCGCCACATACGCCCTTGCTGAAGGGAATCGGATGGCAGGCGGGCTGACCCTGGAAGGGGCCGAGCGACAGCACCTCGGGCCGGCGCTGCAGATAGAAGCCGACCCAGTTCAGTTCGGGCACCTGCTGCATGATGAAGGCGCAGGTCTGGGCGCTGTTGGTCAGCCAGTCGCGGGTGTCCAGCAGGGCGTCGAGCTGGCGGGCGAGCAGGGCATAGTCGGTCATGATCTCTCCTTCAACGACGGAGGCCGGCCCATGGGCCGGCCTCATCGGTGCGTGATCGCGCGCCATGGCGCGATCGTGCGCCTTATTCGGCTTCGTCTTCGGTCCAGCCCGGCACCGCGGCGCCGTCGAACAGCTCCTCGGCCTTGGCGGCCACTTCGGCGCTCTGATAGGCGTCGACCAGCTGCTGGATCTCCTCGCGGTCCTCGTCACCGGCGCGCACGGCGATCAGGTTGACGTAGGGCGAGTTCGGGCCTTCCTTGATCAGCGCTTCGTCCAGGCTCAGGCCGGCCGGCTGGGCGAAGGTGTTGTTGATGAAGGCCATGTCCACGTCGGGCAGCACGCGGGGCAGCTGGGCGGCCTCGATCTCGCGGAAGTCGAAGTCATGCGGGTTCTCGACCACGTTCAGCGGGGTGGCCTCGAGGTTCGACGGGTCGTCCAGGGTGATCAGGCCCTGCTCGTGCATCAGGATCAGCGAACGGCCTTCGTTGGTCGGGTCGTTGGGCAGGGCGATGGTGGCCCCGTCCGGCAGCGCGTCGATGCTGTCGAACTTCTCGGAGTAGGCGCCGATGGGGTAGACGAAGGTGTGGCCGGCGATGGCGAAGTCGTAGCCGCGGTCGTCGATCATCGACTGCATGTACGGTTCGTGCTGGTAGGCGTTGGCATCCAGGCTGCCGTCGGCCAGGGCGGCGTTGGGCGTGACGTAGTCGGTGAACTCGACGATCTCGACGTCCAGGCCGTACTCGCGCTCGGCGACGTCGGCGGCGACCTGCATGACATCGGTCTCGGGGCCGGCCACGGTGCCGATCTTGATGCCGTGCTCGTCGGCGTTGGCCTGGCCGATCGCGAGGGCCAAGGCGGAAGCGGCGAGGCCGCCGATCAGGATGCTGCGCATATCGATGTCTCCCTGTCGAAGCTGACGTGAGGTTCGTCCACTACTATAAAGGTATAAAAACGAGATGTGTAATGCTATCTGGTTATCGAGTCGATGCGCTCACTTGTGATCGCTCTTGCGCACCAGATAGTCCCCCAGGCTCTGGAAGCCTTGCACCATGACCACCAGGATCACCACGGTGATCAGCATGATGGTGGGGTTGAAGCGGTTGTAGCCGTAGCGGATGCCGAGGTCGCCCAGGCCGCCGCCGCCTACCGCGCCGGCCATGGCGGAGTAGCTGATCAGGGTCACGATGGTCACGGTCAGGGCGGTGAAGATGCCGCCGCGGGCCTCGGGCAGCAGTACCCGGGTGATGATCTGCCAGGGCGTGGCGCCCATGGACTGGGCGGCTTCCACCAGGCCCGGCGGGATCTCGTTCAGCGCGCCTTCGACCAGCCGTGCCACGAACGGAATGGCGGCGATGGTCAGCGGCACCACCGCGGCGTTGGTGCCGATGGAGGAGCCGACCAGGGCGCGGGTGAAGGGAATGATGGCTACCATCAGGATGATGAAGGGCACCGAGCGGCCGACGTTGGTGATGATGCCGAGCACGCCGTTGAGCGCCGGCTGGGCCAGCACCTGGCGAGGGCGGGTGACGTTGAGCAGCACGCCCAGCGGGATGCCCACCGCCGCGGAGATCAGCCCGGAGATCGCCACCATGTAAAGCGTGTCGAGGGTGGCCTCGAGAATCAGTTCAATCATCGCGCTGGACATGGCCGAGCACCTCCACCTTCAGGTCATGGGTTTCCAGGTAGGCGATGGCGCGGCGGGTGTCGTCCGCGTCGCCCATCAGTTCGGCGATCATCAGGCCGAGGGTGCGATCCTGGATCGACTCCACCTTGGCCTGGAGGATGCTGACGTCGACGCCGCATTCGCGGGCCAGTCGCGAGATCAGCGGCGTGGAGACGGCATCGCCGGAGAAGGCCAGTCGTACCACCGGATGCGTCTTGGCGCCGGGCGACTCCTCGAGGCGCTCGACCAGCGTGCGCGGCGGCTCGAGCTCGAGGAAGTCGTTGAGGAAGTCGCGCCCCAGTTGGGTGCCGGGGGCGGTGAAGAAGTCGCCGACGTCGGCTTCTTCGACCAGCTCGCCGCCGGAGATCAGGCTGACGCGATGGCAGATGGTCTTGACCACCTCCATCTCGTGGGTGATCAGCAGGATGGTCAGGCCGAGCTTCTGGTTGATGTCCTGCAGCAGCTCCAGGATGGCGCCGGTGGTGTGCGGGTCGAGTGCCGAGGTGGCCTCGTCGCACAGCAGCACCCGCGGGCGGCTGGCCAGCGCCCGGGCGATGGCCACGCGCTGCTTCTGGCCGCCGGAGAGCTGGGCCGGATAGTGGCTGGCCTTGTCGGCCAGGCCGACCAGTTCCAGCAGCGGCGTGACGCGCTCGCGGATCTCGGCCTTCTTCACGCCCATCAGCTCCAGCGGCAGGGCGACGTTGTCGAAGACGGTGCGTGAGGTCAGCAGGTTGAAGTGCTGGAAGATCATGCCGATGCGATGGCGTGCCTGGTTGAGCGCATCGCGGGACAGGCCGGTGAGTTCCTGGCCGTCCACCGTGACGGTGCCCGTGGTGGGGCGCTCGAGCAGGTTCACGCAGCGGATCAGGGTCGACTTGCCGGCGCCGGACAGGCCGATCACGCCGTGGATCTGGCCCTGGGGCACGTGCAGGTCAACGGGCTTGAGCGCTTCGACGCCGTCGCGCTTGCCCTTGGTGAAATAGGTCTTGGATACGTTCTGGAGTCGAATCATCTGGGCCACCGGGGTGGCGCCGGGGGAGGGGCGGGCCGTCAGCCGGCGAGCGGCCAAAAAAAGGCCACCCTGACGGGTGGCCATCAACGCTGGACACACCCTTTTAGCTGCACTTCCTGAGCGCACGGCGCAAAGACCATGCGTCAGCGGCGCCCGCAATCCGGGTCCAAATCGGCGCCGTCAAAATGTGCGCGTATCCTAGGGTTCGAACGGGCGTATGTCAAACCATTTGGTCCAAGTTGGCGTTCTCTAGCCGGGCTGGTGGTGAGAATGCCCAGAAAAATGCCTGAGACAGGAAAAACGTCTGGCGAAAGGGGCGGGCAGGGGTGTCCGGTCGGCCCCGTGGTCCACCGACGCCGCCATGGACGCCAGGTGCCGCCTTTTCCTACACTGATCGCCTTTTCGCCCGTCCGGGCGGTACGACACGAGAGGAAGAGCAGCACATGTTCACAGGCATCGTGCAGGGCATGGCCGAGGTGGTGGCCATCGAGGAGGCGGAGGCCTTTCGCACCCATGTAGTGCGCCTGCCGGGGGCGCTGGGCGAGGGACTGGAGATCGGTGCGTCGGTGGCGCACAACGGGGTCTGCCTGACCGTCACCGCGATCGACGGCGAGCGCGTCAGCTTCGACCTGATGCGCGAGACGCTGCGCGTCACCAATCTCGGCGAGCTGGTCGTCGGCGACCGGGTCAACGTCGAGCGCGCGGCGCGCTTCGGCGACGAGATCGGCGGCCATGCCATGTCGGGCCACGTCATCGCCACCGCCGAGCTGGTGTCGCTCGACGAGGCACCCAACAACCGTCGGCTGTGGTTCGAGCTGCCCGAGACCCTGGGTCGCTTCGTGTTCGACAAGGGCTACATCGGCGTGGACGGGGCCAGCCTGACCATCGGCGAGGCGCGCCCGGCCACCGCCGATCACGGCCCGCGGTTCTGCGTCGATCTGATCCCCGAGACCCTGGCGCGGACCGTGCTCGCCGACCGGGTGCCGGGCGATCACGCCAACATCGAGATCGATCCCCAGACCCAGGCCATCGTCGAGACGGTGGAGCGGGTCATGGCCTCGCGCGGGGCCTGAGGCGTTCAGTGTGCGTTGGCCAGCCCGCTGGCCAGCGCTCCGGCCATCCCTTATACCTCTGAAGGCCGTGCCGCATTGTCGCTAGCGGATGGCGCCTCGATTCCCGGGGCGCCATCCGCTACCATGTGCGGCTTTTCTCGCACACAGCAGGACGCCACGCGCCGCACAGGACGACTTCTCCATGCAGAAAAGCCTGATCGAACGTCACTTCAAGCTCGCCGAACACGGCACGAACGTGAAGACCGAGATCATCGCCGGGATCACCACCTTCCTGACGATGGCCTACATCATCTTCGTCAACCCGAGCATCCTTTCCGAGTCCGGCATGGACTACGGCGCTGTATTCGTCGCCACCTGCGTGGCCTCCGCGGTGGGTTGTCTAATCATGGGCCTGTGGGCCAACTATCCCATCGCCATGGCGCCCGGCATGGGCCTCAATGCCTTCTTCACCTACGGCGTGGTAATGGGCATGGGCTATGCCTGGGAGACGGCGCTGGGGGCGGTCTTCCTGTCCGGCTTCACCTTCTTCCTGCTCAGCGTGTTCCGCATCCGCGAGTGGATCATCAACGCGATTCCCATGTCGCTGCGCCTGGGGATCGCCGCCGGCATCGGCCTGTTCCTGGCCATGATCGCGCTGAAGAACGCCGGTATCGTGGTCGCCAATCCGGCCACCTACGTGGCGCTGGGCGATCTCTCCGAACCCGCCGCCCTCTATGCGCTGCTCGGCTTCTTCGTGATCACCGCGCTGTCGCATCTGCGCGTCACCGGCGCGGTGATGATCGGCATCCTCGGCGTCACCGTGCTGTCGATGCTGCTCGGCCACAACGAGTTCGGCGGCATCGTCTCCATGCCGCCCTCCGTTGCGCCGACGCTGATGCAGCTCGATGTGGCCGGCGCCTTCGACGTGGCCATGATCAGCGTGGTGTTTGCCTTCCTGTTCGTCGACCTGTTCGACACCTCCGGCACCCTGATCGGCGTCGCCCACCGTGGCGGCCTGCTCGACGAGAACGGCAAGCTGCCGCGCATCGGTCGCGCCATGATGGCCGACAGCGGGGCCTCCATGGCCGGCGCGGCGCTCGGCACCTCGACCACCACCAGCTACATCGAATCCACCGCCGGCATCATCTCCGGCGGGCGTACCGGCCTGACCGCCGTGGTGGTCGGCGTGCTGTTCCTGATCAGCCTGTTCTTCTCGCCGCTGGCCGGCTCCATCCCGGCCTACGCCACCGCCGGGGCGCTGCTCTATGTGGCGGTGCTGATGGCGGGCAGCCTGGCGCACGCCGACTGGGATGACGCCACCGAAGCGGCGCCGGTGCTGATCGCGGCGCTGGCCATGCCGCTGACCTTTTCCATCGCCGAGGGCATCGCCCTGGGCTTCGTCAGCTATGCCGCCATCAAGGCCCTGTCCGGTCGCTTCCGCGATCTGAACCCGGCCGTGGTGGTGCTGGCGCTGGTCTTCAGCGCCAAGCTGTTGTTCCTCGACTGACACCGACCGACGAGAATCGCGATGAGCATCTACGGCGACTACATCAAGTCCGTCATCCGCACCGTCCCCGACTGGCCGCAGCCGGGCGTCAACTTCCGTGACATCACGCCGCTGCTGCAGAACAGCTCGGCCTTCCGCAAGCTGATCGACAGCTTCGTGCACCGCTACCAGGACCTGGAGCTCGACGCCATCGCCGCCATCGATGCCCGCGGCTTCATCGTCGGTGCGCCGCTGGCCTACGAGCTGGGTTGCAGCTTCGTGCCGGTGCGCAAGAAGGGCAAGCTGCCGTTCAAGACCATCAGCGAGACCTATACGCTGGAATACGGTGAGGCCGAGGTCGAACTGCACAGCGACGCCTTCCGCGAGGGCGACCGCATCCTGGTGGTCGACGACCTGATCGCCACCGGCGGCACCATGCTGGCCGCGGCCAAGCTGATCACCCGTAGCGGCGGCCATGTGGTGGAGACGTCCACCATCGTCGACCTCCCGGATCTGGGCGGCGCCGATCGTATCCGCGAGGCCGGCTTCAACGTCTTCGCGGTCTGTTCCTTCACCGAGGACGAGTGACGCCATCATGAGTCATCGCTATCACCAGCACTTCACCGTGTCCTGGGACCAGCTCCACCGCGACGTGCGCGAGCTTTGCCATCGACTGGTCGAACGCGACTTTCAAGGCATCGTCGCCATCACCCGCGGCGGCCTGATTCCAGCGGCGCTGATCGCCCGCGAGCTCAACGTGCGATTGATCGACACCATCTGCATCAAGAGCTACGAGGGCCAGGACCAGGGAGCGCTCGAGGTGATGAAGGGCGTCGACCACGACGGCGACGGCTGGCTGCTGGTGGACGATCTCGTCGATACCGGCAAGACCGCGCGCAAGGTGCGCGAGCTGCTGCCCAAGGCACACTTCGTCACCGTCTACGCCAAGCCGGAGGGGCGCCCGCTGGTCGACCAGTACCTCACCGAGGTGGGCCAGGACTGCTGGATCCAGTTCCCCTGGGACATGGGGGTGGCCTATGTCGAACCCCTGGCCGATCGGGTCAAGCGCTGACCATGAATGGCCCGCTACCCGACAGCTGGCAGCGCTGGCTCGGCGACGAGTTCGCCGCGCCCTACATGCAGGCGCTGCGTGATTTCCTGGCGGCCGAGAAGGCCGCCCACAAGGTCATCTACCCGCACTCCTCGCACTGGTTCCGCGCCTTCGAGCTGACCCCGCTGGATCGGGTCAAGGTGGTGATCCTGGGGCAGGACCCGTACCACGGTCCGGGCCAGGCCCACGGCCTGTGCTTTTCGGTGCGCCCCGGGGTGCGCATTCCGCCGTCGCTGGTCAACGTCTACAAGGAGCTGGCCGCCGACGTCGGCTTCGAGCCCGTCGACCACGGCAATCTGGAGCACTGGGCGCGCCAGGGCGTGCTGCTGCTCAACACCTCGCTGACGGTGGAGCAGGGCAACGCCGGCTCCCATCGCGGCAAGGGCTGGGAGGCGTTCACCGACCGCGCCATCGCCACGGTCAACGAACATGCCGGCCCCACGGTGTTCCTGCTGTGGGGCAGTCACGCCCGCCAGAAGAAGGCGCTGATCGACACCTCGCGCCACCTGGTGCTGGAGTCGCCGCACCCGTCACCGCTGTCGGCGCACCGCGGCTTCTTCGGCAATCACCACTTCTCGCGTGCCAACGCCTTCCTGGCCGAGCATGGCCGCGAGCCGATCGACTGGCAGCTGCCGGCCGCGGCGGAGTGAACGTACCGTTTCCGGGGGTAGGCATTGCCCGGAAACGGCCTTTCCCCGCGATGTTGTCGCCCTTTATCGCGCCTTTTTCCCGACGATCGTGACTTTACGGGCGCGGTTCAACGGCCGCCTTAACCTCGAGGCGGCTTGCGGGTAGAATGGCGCGCGATTTGCGCACGCCCCGCGTGCGTCTAAGCTTGCCGACGAATCCCCACGCCCCGAAGAGGTCCGCCCCATGAGTGTTCACGCCATCCAGCATCCCCTGGTCCAGCACAAGCTGGGACTGATGCGCGAAGCCGGTATCAGCACCAAGAGTTTCCGTGAACTGGCCGGCGAGGTGGCCAAGCTGCTGACCTACGAGGCGACCCAGGATCTCGAGCTGGAGATCCAGGAGATCGACGGCTGGAGTGGCAACAAGATTCCCGTTCAGCAGCTCAAGGGCAAGAAGACCACCATCGTGCCGATCCTGCGTGCCGGCCTCGGCATGCTCGACGGCGTCACCGACCTGATTCCCAGCGCGCGGATCAGCGTGGTCGGCCTCTACCGCGACGAGGAGACCCTCGAGCCGGTGCCGTACTTCTCCAAGTTCGCCGGCGAGCTGGACGAGCGCATGGCCATCGTCATCGATCCGATGCTGGCCACCGGCGGCACCATGGTCGCCACCCTGGACATGCTGCGCGAGCGCGGCTGCCAGCACATGAAGGTGATCGTGCTGGTGGCGTCGCCCGAGGGCATCGAGCGCGTCCAGGCGTCCTACCCGGACATCGAGATCTACACCGCCTCGGTGGACGAGCGCCTGGACGAGCACGGCTACATCGTCCCCGGACTGGGAGACGCCGGCGACAAGATCTTCGGCACCCGCTGATTCAATACATCATTGATTGCTCTGACGCCCCTTCTTCAGGGGCGTTTTTCTGCCAGGCTCTCACGGAGACTTCGGATGACGGAAAGTACCGCTTCCTCGACCGCCCCGACGGCCGAATCCCCCCTGCGTACACTGATCGTCGGCGCCCAGATGCTGTTCGTGGCCTTCGGCTCGCTGGTGTTGGTGCCGCTGCTCACCGGTCTCGATCCTAACGTGGCACTCTTCACCGCCGGCATCGGCACCCTGGTGTTCCACGCCGTGACCCGCAAAAGCGTGCCGGTGTTCCTGGCCTCGTCGTTCGCCTTCATCGCGCCGATCCAGGGCTCGGTGGCGAGCTTCGGCGTCTCCGCGACCCTCGGCGGGCTGCTGGCCGCCGGCGTGGTCTACATCGTGATCTCGCAGATCGTGCGCCTCAAGGGCACCGTCTGGCTGCATCACCTGCTGCCGCCGGTGGTGGTGGGCCCGGTGATCATGGTGATCGGCCTGGCCCTGGCGCCGGTGGCGGTGGACATGGCCACCGGCGGCACCAGCGACGCCATCGGCTACGGCCGGGCGATGGTGCTGTCCATGGCCAGCCTGCTGGTGACCCTGGTGCTGGCGGTGTTCGGCCGCGGCCTGATCCGCCTGATCCCGATCCTCGGCGGCATCGTCACCGGCTACCTGCTGGCCGCACTGATGGGCGTGGTCGACTACACCCCGGTGCGCGAGGCGGCCTGGCTGGCGATGCCCGAGTTCGTGGCGCCGAGCTTCCACTGGGCGGCGGTGCTGTTCATGATCCCGGTGGCCATCGCCCCGGCGGTCGAGCACATTGGTGACATGATCGCCATCGGCTCGGTGACGCGTCGCAACTACCTGGACAAGCCCGGCCTGCACCGCACCCTGCTGGGCGACGGCCTGGCGACCTGCACGGCCTCGCTGTTCGGCGGCCCGCCCAACACCACCTATTCCGAGGTCACCGGCGCCGTGACCCTGACCCGCGCCTTCAATCCGCGGATCATGGTGGTCACCGCGGTGATCGCCGTGCTGCTGTCGTTCCTCGGCAAGCTCGGCGCCGTGCTGCAGACCATTCCCGGCCCGGTGATGGGCGGCATCATGACGCTGCTGTTCGGTTCCATCGCGGTGGTCGGCATGAACACCCTGGTGCGTGCCGGCAAGCCGCTGACCGCGCCGCGCAACCTGGTGGTGGTGTCGCTGATCCTGGTCTTCGGCATCGGCGGCATGCAGCTCGGCGGCGGCCAGTTCACCCTGCAGGGCGTCGGCCTCGCCGCGCTGGTGGGTATCCTGCTCAACGCCATCCTGCCGCGCGCCGAGGAGGAATAAGGCCTCGCCGCTGGCCGACAGTGCCGGCGGCCGGTCTCGCTTTCCGCCTTCCCGTTGCCTCCCTTCTTCTCCCTTGGTCTGGCTTGGCAAGGGCGTTTCTCGGGTCTACATTTTAATAAAATGTAGATATTCACCGGAGCGCCCTCATGAGCCAGATCACACCTATGACCTGGGATGACCCCTTCCGCCTCATCGATCAGCTGGACGGCGACGAGCGACTGGTCCAGCAGACCGCCCACGACTACTGCCAGGAGCAGCTGCTGCCCCGGGTGCGCGAGGCCAACCGCCTGGAGCGCTTCGATCGCGAGATCATGACCGAGATGGGCGAGCTCGGCCTGCTCGGGGCGACTCTCGACGGCTACGGCTGCGCCGGGATGAACTATGTCAGCTACGGGCTGATCGCCCGTGAGGTCGAGCGGGTCGACTCCGGCTATCGCAGCGCCATGAGCGTGCAGTCGAGCCTGGTCATGTACCCGATTCACGCCTTCGGCAGCGAGGCCCAGAAGGATCGCTACCTGCCGAAGCTCGCCAGCGGCGAGTGGGTCGGTGCCTTCGGTCTCACCGAGCCGGATCACGGCTCCGATCCCGGCGCCATGTCGACCCGTGCCCGGCGCACCGACGGCGGCTGGCGGCTCAACGGCACCAAGACCTGGATCACCAACGCACCGATCGCCGACGTCTTCGTGGTCTGGGCCCGGGACGAGGAGGGCACGATCCGCGGTTTCGTGCTGGAGCAGGGCATGGCGGGGCTCTCGGCCCCCAGGATCGACGGCAAGTTCAGCCTGCGGGCCTCGACCACCGGCCAGATCGTGATGCAGGACGTGGAGGTCTCGGACGACGCCTGCCTGCCTGGCGTCACCGGCCTCAAGGGGCCCTTCTCGTGCCTCAACCGTGCCCGCTTCGGCATCGCCTGGGGCAGCATGGGCGCCGCCGAGGCCTGCTGGCACGCGGCCCGCCAGTACACGCTGGACCGCCGGCAGTTCGGCCGCCCGCTGGCCGCCAATCAGCTGATCCAGAAGAAGCTCGCCGACATGCAGACCGAGATCGCGCTGGGGCTGCAGGCCGCGCTGCGGGTGGGGCGGATGATCGACGACGGCCAGCTGGTGCCCGAGACCATCTCGCTGATCAAGCGCAACAACTGCGGCAAGGCCCTGGACATCGCCCGCCAGGCGCGGGACATGCACGGCGGCAACGGCATCAGCGACGAGTATCCGGTGATCCGCCACGTCATGAACCTCGAGGCGGTCAACACCTACGAGGGCACCCACGATATCCATGCGCTGATACTCGGGCGCGCCCAGACCGGCATTCAGGCCTTCACCGGCTAATACAGGACTCCTCGATGGCTTGACGCCGGAGCAGCTTCGAGAGGAGGGAGGGTGCAATGAGTGGACCGCTGGACGGCGTGGTGGTGCTGGATCTGTCCCGGGTGCTGGCCGGGCCCTGGGCGGGGCAGCTGCTGGCCGACCTGGGCGCCCGGGTGATCAAGATCGAGCATCCCGTGCGCGGTGACGATACCCGCGGCTGGGGACCGCCCTGGCTGGAAGGCGAAGAGAAGGCTAAGGAAGGCCGCGAGGAGAGCGCCGAGTGTCTGGCCGCCTACTATCTTTGCGCCAATCGCGGCAAGCAGTCGCTGGCCGTGGATATCGCCACCGAGGCGGGCCAGGCGCTGGTGCGTCGACTCGCCGCCGGCGCCGACGTGCTGCTCGAGAACTTCAAGGTCGGCGGCCTGGCCCGCTATGGCCTCGACCATCGGAGCCTGAAGGCGGTGAATCCGGGCCTGATCGGCTGCTCGATCACCGGTTTCGGCCAGGACGGTCCCTACGCCCACCGCGCCGGCTACGACTTCATGATCCAGGCCCTGGGCGGGCTGATGAGCCTGACCGGCGAGCCCGACGGCATGCCGATGAAGACGGGGGTCGCGATCACCGATGTGATGACCGGCCTCTATGCCGCGGTCGGCGTGCTGGCGGCCCTCCATGAGCGGCAGCGGGGCGAAGAGGACGAACAGGGTGAGGCGAGGGCCGAGGGGCGTCATATCGATGTGGCGCTGCTCGACGTCCAGCTGGCGACCCTGGCCAACCAGGCGCTCAACGCCCGGGTGACGGGCGAGAGCCCGGCCCGCCACGGCAACGCCCACCCCAACATCGTGCCCTACCAGGCCTTCGCCTGCGCCGACGGCTACCTGGTGCTGACGGTGGGCAACGACGCCCAGTTCGCACGCCTGGCCGAGCTGCTGGGTCATCCGGACTGGGCCGACGATCCCGCCTTCGCCACCAATGCCGCTCGAGTCGCGCACCGCGAGACGCTGGTGCCGCGGATCGCCGAGGCGTTGCTGACCCGGCCGCGCGATGCCTGGCTGGCCGATCTCGAGGCCCTGGGCATTCCCGCCGGGCCGATCAATACCCTGACCGAGGCCTTCGACGATCCTCAGGTGCGCCATCGTGGCCTGTGCCGCACCCTGGCGCTCGCCGATGGCCGGGCGGTGCCGCAGATGGCCAACCCGCTGCGCTTCGACGGCGAGAGTGCCACCTCCGATGGCGCGCCGCCGGGCCTCGGCCAGGACAGCGACGCCGTGCTCACCGAGCTGGGGCTTTCCCGGGAAGATATCGCCCGGCTCAGAAGAGCGGGGGTGGTCAGGTAGTTCGGCGCGATGTCACGCTATCGGCTCATCACTTGCCACTCTCAAGCAAGATGGTTGTCCCAACGGAGGGCGAGTCGTTCGAGGCGCTCGGGGGCGCTGCCGTCGCCGGCGACGCGATAGAAGTCGCCAGCCCCTGAGGAGATCCAGAAGCCCCCCTGGCCGTCCCCCAGCGCGCCGGCGGCGTCCTGGAGGGCATGGCTGGCCACGAGGCGGCCGTCGCAACTATCCAGCATCACCACCCGATGCCCGCGCGGCGCGGTGACCAGCACCCGCGGCACGTCGCGGGCCACGGCGATGCTGGCGGTGTAGTGGCGCAGCTCATCGGTGAGTTCGTCGGGCAGGGCGAGCTCCTGGAAGCCGCCATCGGGGGCGCGGCGGGCCAGCAGCGGGTGCCGCTCCCAGGCCGGACCCTGGAACTGGTAGCCGGCGATCACCGTGCCATCGGGGCCAACATCCAGGTGGCGACAGCTCAACTGATGATGGCTCGGGACGTGGCGCTCGCGAATCTCGCCGCTCTGGCGGTCGACCAACAACAGCGCCGGGGCCATGTCGTCCAGATTGAGCTTGACCCGACCATAATCGGGGTCGGTACGGATCCCGCCGAGGCCAACCGCCAGGGTTTCGCCGTCGGGCATCAGGCGCAGTTCGTGGGGGCCGATACCGCCAAGATCGAGCTCGTCGTGCCGGGCGTAGTCGCTTTCGGCATCGAAGACCCGGATCAGGCCGGCGCCGTCGTCGATGCGGTTGACGCTGGCGTAGAGGTAGCGGCCGTCCGGCGAGAACGCGCCGTGGCCATAGAAGTGATGGCCGGTGCCGGCCTCGATCCGGGCCACTTCGCGACGCTCTCCGGGCGCAATCACGTGCATCGAGCGCCCCGGACGGCGGGCGAACAGTACCGCCTGGGAATGACCGGGGCGTCGACAGCCGCCGTGGCAGCGCTCCGAGACGGCGATCCGGAAGCGTTCACCGGTGGCCGGTACATAGCCCAGTACCTTGTGCCCCTCGGCATCGTCCACGGCGCTGAACAGCCACTCGTCCGCGGGTCCGGCGGAGGCCATGCCAAGGCCCGGCAGGCCCAAGGTGGTGAGGCCGGCGAAGCCGGCCTTCAGCAGGTCGCGCCTGTCCAGCATGTCAGTCTCCGTCGCTGGCGTTGAAGCCACGCACCAGTCCCAGGGCGCCGGCGATTCGCTGGCCCAGCCAGCTCAGCTGGCTGATCTCGACGTAGAGCCCCTGCAACTCGGCGAAGGCGGCCGTGTCGTCCAGCGCTGGGGCCAGGCCCGGGGCCATGGTGGCGGCGCGCTGGCGGGCCTCGTCGAGAGCCGTGGCGAAGTCGTTGGCGAGCCCGGGCTGGCCGGCCTCGGCCAGCAGCGGGCGTAACCCGGGCAGGAAACTGTCCTGCAGGCCAGACAGGCTGGCTTCGATCAGGCGCACGGAGCGCTCGCTGCGCCAGGCCTCGGCCCGGTAGCCGTTGGCCACCGAGCCGGCCAGCCCCAGCGGCTCGGCGAGGCGCTTGTCCTCCAGAGTCTCGAGTGTCAGCAGGCCGGCCTGCAGTGTCGCGGCGGTGTAGCTGTCGGTGCCGCGATAATGCTCGCCGAAGGCCCGCCAGTCCCGAACCAGGGCGGCGCCGGTGTCGGCGAGATGGCCGCTCACTGCCTGCAGCAGCCCGCAGGCCCTTGGCGTGGCCAGAGCCCTCGGGGGGGCCATGTGCTCGTCGAACAGCAGGTATTCGAGGGCCGGAAAGCCTTGCACGGCGACGCTGTCGGCGGCGATGGCCTCGATGGTCGATGGCGCATCCGTGTTCAGCCACGCCTGCACCTTGCGGCCCACCAGGTTCTTGTTGTCGGGCCAGAATTGCAGCTGCCAGGCGCGGCTTTGCTGCTCGATGGGGCCGAAGTCGACGAAACGCACCCCTTGCCAGGCCTGGTAGGCCTCCAGCCAGTCGTCCTCGAGCCGGGTGCGAGCCTCGGCGTCCGGGGCGTCGCAGTAGGCCTGGGCGCTGGCCTCCAGCTGGCTGCCGGCCTCGGCCAGCAGCGTGTAGCGGGCCCCGATTGCCTGATGCCAGCGGGCACGGGCCTCGGACGAGTCGTCGGCGTACAGCGGTGGGCCGGCCAGAGTCACCGCCGCCAGGCCGAGGCGACCGAGGTGTTTGAGCACAGAGCGATGTGACATCACAGGGACTCCAGGAAGCGGATCAGGTGTTCGCGCCGCGTCGATGGCAGCGCCTTGTAGCCGTCGGTGGCCGGCTCGGCTTCGCCGCCATGCCACAGGATGGCCTCCTCCAGACTGCGGGCGCGGCCGTCGTGCAGGAAGCCGGCTCTGGGATTGACGACCCGGGCCAGGCCGATGCCCCACAGCGGCGGGGTGCGCCACTCGCGACCGCTGGCCTCGAACTCCGGGCGGCCATCGGCCAGGGCCTCGCCCATGTCGTGGAGCAGGAGGTCGGTGTAGGGCCACAGGGTCTGGCCGGCCAGGGCGGGGCGTTCGGCGTCCTCGGCGGTTTGTTGGCGTGGGGTATGGCAGCCGGCACAGCCCAGCGCATTGAAGGTTTCGGCGCCGGCCTGTACGGCCGGGTCATCGAGGTGGCGGCGCTCGGGCACCGCCAGGCTAGCGGCATAGAAGGTGACGAAATCGGCGATCTCGTCGCTGACCTCGGGCGTGCCGCCGTCGAGCATGCTCTCGCAGCCCTGTTCGGGCATGCAGTCGGTGTGGGGCACCAGGGTCGAGGTCAGCCCCATATCGCCGGCGAAGGCGTGCAGGTTCTGCTGCTCGATGCTCGGCTGTCCCGCCTTCCAGCCGAAGCGGCCGAGCGCGGTCTCGCTGCGCCGCTCGTCCCAGACTCGGTTGACGCGTCCGGAAATGCCGTCGCCGTCGTCGTCCTTCGGGTCGGCGGCGGCCTCGATGCGGGCGGTGGGAATGGCCTCGAGCAGGCCCAGTCCGATCATCGGCGGGGCCACTCGTGGCGAGGTCAGCAGCGTATCGGGCAGCGGGCCGTAGGCGGGCTCCAGGATCCGGTACTCGGGCACGCGCAGCGCCACCTCGGTGCCGTCGTCGAGCATGACCGTGCGTTCTTCATAGGTCAGCTGCATGCTGGCCTCGGCCTGCATGCCGGTGATCGCGGCGTTCTGTAACTGGGTGCCATAGCCGGGCACCGGTTTCACGCCGACCCGGCGTAGGGTCTCGGGATCGCTGCCGTCATCGGGCAGCGACAGCCGCAGGAACAGCGACACCGCGCGTTCGTCGCCGCGCGGCGGATGCCCGCGGCCGTCCTTGATATGGCAGCCCTGGCAGCTGTTGGTGTTGATCAGCGGCCCGAGACCGTCCCGAGCCTCGGTGCTCGCCGGGGCCTCCACCCAGGGATTGCGAAAGAAGCTGTTGCCGACGCTGAAGTCGAGCCGCTTGGTCATCGACAGGTTGTCGAGGGGCAGCGAGTAGGCGTTGTGGTCGAACTGGGCCACCGAGCCTTGGCCGCCGCTGTAGGGAGTGTCCTGTAAGGGCGGCGCCGCGGCCGTGGCGTGGCCGGCGAGGACAAGGAGCAACGCGGCGAGGGAAGGGGAGAGTCGAGACATGGGCGTGCCTGGTGCTTGACGACAGGAGCCGCCGCCGGCAAGGCCGGCGGCGGCCGCAGGAGGGATCATGCCTGGCTCAGAAGGTGTGGCCGGCGTCGTCCGGCTGCAGTTGGCTGACGCCCAGGCGACCGGCGGCCTGTTCGATGGAGCCGGTCTGGGTCACCAGCGCCAGGATGGCGTCGTTGACCAGGGCGGCGCCGACCTCGTTGCCCGGGGCGATCATCATGTCGAAGGCCATGGGCGACTGCTCGGCTTCGGCGGCCTGCTTGAGTTCACCGAGTTCGGCCATGGAGGCCTCGAGCTGGGCGCGCAGGCTGGCGTCGAGCTCGGCATCCTCCGAGGCGACCAGGTCGGAGAGCGAGGGGCCGTCGAGCATGCTGCCGTCCAGGCGCTGGTACTGGCCGAGATAGACGTTCTGCACGCCCTGGCCGTTGTAGAAGTGTGAATTATGGGTGTTGTCGCTGAAGCAGTCATGCTCGTCTTCGACCGAGTTGGCGGCCAGTGCGACCTTCATGCGCTCGCCAGCCAGCTCGCCCAGCGACAGCGAGCCCATGCCGAACAGCATGCGCCGCAGGCCTTCGTCGGCGGATTCGGCGAGCAGCGCCTGGCGGTAGTTGTCGCCCTCGTTCGGTGTCCACTGGGCGACCATCCACTCCAGGTCCGAGACCAGCAGGTCGGAGACGGCGTCGAGATAGGCGCCGCGACGGTCGCAATGGCCGTGGGTGCACTCGTCGCCGGTCAGGTAGTCGCTGGCAGGACGCTCGCCGTTGCCGGCTTCGAAGCCGTGGCGATCCTGGCCCCACAGCAGGAACTCGATGGCGTGATAGCCGGTGGCCACGTTGGCCTCGGAGCCGCCGATCTCGTTGAGGTCGGCGAGCAGCTCAGGACTCAGCTCGCTGACGTCGAGGGTCTCACCGCCGATCTGGATCGAGGTGCTGGCGACCAGGTTGGCGGTGGCCCCGGCGTTGCCCAGTTCGTGCTGGTAATCATCCGAGGCGACATAGTCGATCAGCCCCTCGTCGAGGGGCCAGGCATTGAGCTGGCCTTCCCAGTCGTCGACCACCGGATTGCCGAATCGGAACACCTCGCTCTGCTGATAGGGCACCCGCGCCTCGAGCCAGGCCAGGCGCGCGGCGGCCAGCGACTCGGCAGACGGTGCCTCGAGCAGGGCGTCGATGCGTGCGTCGAGGGTCCTGGCGGCGATCAGCGCATCCTCAAAGGTGGCATGGGCCAGGTCGGCATAGTGGGCCACGACCCCTTCGGGCGTGACGTCTTCGGCGGCGATGGCGCCCATCGGCAGCAGGGCAGTGGCGGCGATGGCATGGCGCAGCGGGCGCAGGGCGAACGGAGTCGGCATCTCGATATCCTTGGTTGATGTTGGTCGGCTGGCGCCAACGGAAGGATAATCGATCTAGCTGCCGGGTGTGAATGAAAATTTATCTCATTCTTGGGCCATGTCGTGGCGGCTCAGCGCGGCGAGAAGCGTCGGCTGATGCCGGTCTCGGCGATCATTCGAGTCGAGATCTCCTCCACCGAGAAGCGCGTGGTATCGATATAGGGGATGTGCATGCGACGATACAAGGCCTCGGCCTCGGCCACTTCCTGCACGCACTGATCCATGGAGCTGTAGCGGCTGTTGGGGCGCCGCTCATGACGGATCGCCGCCAGCCGGCGCGGGTCGATGGTCAGCCCGAACAGCTTGTGGCGATGCTTGGCCAGCACCGGCGGCAGCTTGAGGCTGCCGTTCTCGTCCTGGTCGTCCTCGGTCAGCGGGTAGTTGGCCGCACGGACGCCGAACTGCAGCGCCAGGTACAGCGAGCTCGGCGTCTTGCCGCATCGCGACACGCCGACCAGGATGATGTCCGCCTGGTCGTACTGATGGGTGCGGGCGCCGTCGTCGTTGTCCAGCGCGAAATGCACCGAGTGGATGCGATCCATGTAGACGTCGTCGCTGCCGATGGCGTGGGTGCGGCCCACGCTGTAGGAGGAGTGGGTGGCCAGCTCCTGCTCCAGGGGCTTGAGGAAGGTCGAGAAGATGTCGACCGTGAAGCCCGGCGCGGTGCGAATCACGTCGCGCACGTCCTGGTCGACGATGGTGTCGATGATGATCGGGGTGTTGCCGTCCTTGATCGCGGTGGCCTGGATCACCTCGACCAGACGCTTGGCCTTGTCGACGCTGTCGATGTAGGGCTTGGTCAGCATGCGCATCTCGACGTTCTCGAACTGCGCCAGCAGGCTGCGACCCAGGCTCTCGGCGGTGATGCCGGTGCCATCGGAAATGAAGAAGGCGGTACGTGTCATGGGGCTCGCTCGGGCGGGAGAAGGAATGGCCTCATTGTCGAGTCTCGCGCGGGGCCAGACAAGCCGACTACAGGAAATGCCCGGATCGGCGAATTGTTGTAAAAAACCTTCAGTGACTTAGCTGTTAGACCAATGGCGAATATGGAAGGCCGTTGATAGAGTCGTTCGCATCCACTCATGAAGGTGCGTCAGGCACTTTCCGGTGTCGGTTTCCAATCCTAAGGGGGGTTTCGTGGACGATTACATTCAGTGGTTCGAGAAGCTGGGCATGAACGACGTCGAGCGCGTCGGCGGCAAGAACGCCTCGCTCGGCGAGATGATCTCCAACCTGGCCGAGGCCGGTGTCACCGTGCCCGGCGGCTTCGCCACCACCGCCCACGCCTACCGCGAGTTCCTGTCCCACGAAGGCCTCAACGAGCGCATCAACGAGGCGCTGTCCACGCTGGACGTCGATGACGTCGCCGAGCTGGCCCGCGTCGGCGCCCAGATCCGCCAGTGGGTGATCGACACCCCGCTGCCGCCGACCTTCGAGGCCGCCCTGCGCGAGAGCTACGAGAAGCTCGCCGCCATGCACCCGAACCTCAAGGTCGCGGTTCGCAGCTCCGCCACCGCCGAGGACCTGCCGGACGCGTCCTTCGCCGGCCAGCAGGAGACCTTCCTCAACATCGAAGGCTTCGACAACATCAAGCGGGCCGTGCACGAGGTGTTCGCCTCGCTGTTCAACGACCGCGCCATCTCCTACCGCGTGCACCGCGGCTACGCCCACGAGAACGTGGCGCTGTCCGCCGGCATCCAGAAGATGGTGCGCTCCGAGACCGGCGCCTCCGGCGTGATGTTCACCCTGGACACCGAGTCCGGCTACCGCGATGCGGTCTTCGTCACCGCCTCCTGGGGCCTGGGCGAGACCGTGGTGCAGGGGGCGGTGAACCCCGACGAGTTCTACGTCCACAAGTCGACCCTGGCCGCCGGCCGCCCGGCCGTGCTGCGTCGCAACCTGGGCTCCAAGCTGATCAAGATGGTCTATACCGAGGATGCCAGCGCCGGCAAGTCGGTCGAGACCGTGGACGTTCCGCTGGCCGACCGCGCGCGCTTCTGCGTCGACGACGAACAGGTCATGGCCCTGGCCCGCCAGGCGGTGATCATCGAGCAGCACTACGGCCGCCCGATGGACATCGAGTGGGCGATGGACGGCGACGACGGCAAGCTCTACATCGTCCAGGCGCGTCCCGAGACCGTGGTCTCCCAGCAGGAGGGCGGCAAGCTCGAGCGCTTCCAGCTCAAGGAAAAGGGCCGCACCCTGGTGACCGGCCGGGCCATCGGCCAGCGCATCGGCAGCGGCGCGGTCAAGGTCGTCGAGACGCCCGAGGACATGGACAAGATCCATGCCGGCGACGTGCTGGTCACCGACATGACCGACCCCGACTGGGAGCCGGTGATGAAGCGGGCCTCCGCCATCGTCACCAATCGTGGCGGTCGTACCTGCCACGCGGCGATCATCGCCCGTGAGCTGGGCATCCCGGCCGTGGTCGGCTGCGGCGACGCCACCGAGGTGCTGGAAGACGGCCGCGATGTCACCGTGTCCTGCGCCGAGGGCGATACCGGCCACGTCTACGACGGCCTGCTGGCCTTCGATCGCAACGTCACCAGCGTCGATGCGATGCCGGAAATCCCGTTCAAGATCATGATGAACGTCGGCAACCCGGACCGCGCCTTCAGCTTCGCCAGCCTGCCCAACGCCGGCGTCGGCCTGGCGCGCCTGGAGTTCATCATCAACCGCATGATCGGCGTGCACCCCAAGGCACTGCTCGACTACGAGACCCTGTCGCCGGATCTGCAGCAGACCATCGACGTGCGCACCGCCGGCTACGACGATCCGGTCAGCTTCTACGTCGACAAGCTGGTCGAAGGCATCTCCACCCTGGCGGCATCCTTCTACCCGCAGCGGGTCATCGTGCGCCTGTCGGACTTCAAGTCCAACGAGTACGAGAACCTGATTGGCGGCAAGCTCTACGAGCCGGGCGAAGAGAACCCGATGCTGGGCTTCCGCGGTGCCTCGCGCTACCTCTCCGAGGACTTCCAGGCCTGCTTCGAGCTGGAGTGCCGGGCGATCAAGCGCGTGCGCGACGAGATGGGCCTCGACAATGTCGAGATCATGGTCCCCTTCGTGCGCACCACCGAGGAAGCGAGTGGCGTCATCGACCTGCTGGCCGCCAACGGCCTGAAGCGTGGCGACAACGGCCTCAAGGTCATCATGATGTGCGAGCTGCCGGCCAACGCGCTGCTGGCCGACGAGTTCCTCGAGTACTTCGACGGTTTCTCCATCGGCTCCAACGACCTGACCCAGCTGACCCTGGGCCTCGACCGCGACTCCGGCATCGTCGCCGGGCTGTTCGAGGAGCGTAACCCGGCGGTCAAGAAGCTGCTGTCCATGGCCATCCAGGCCTGCAAGGCCCAGGGTAAGTACGTGGGCATCTGTGGCCAGGGCCCGTCCGACCACCCGGACCTCGCCAAGTGGCTGATGGAGCAGGGCATCGACTCCGTGTCCCTGAACCCGGACGCGGTACTGGAGACCTGGTTCATGCTGGCCGGCGAAACGCTGGGCTGATCGTCCCGCGATCGCGACCGTGAGTGACACGACACCCGGGCCTCGGCCCGGGTGTCGTCGTTTCTGCACACCCTTTGCACGCTTGGCCGGGCGAGAGGGGGTAGACTGCGGCCATCCTTCAGACAACAGGAGAATGCCCGTCATGCCCTCACAGACGCGTCGATTCCATTGCCTGGCCTCGGCCGGCGCCCTGATCCTCGGCCTCGTGGCGCTGCCGGCGCTGGCCGATCCCGACAACGGTAACGGGCCGCCGGAGCATGCCAGGAAGGGGCAGGGCGGCCAGGGGCAGTCCGAGCGACTGCGCGATGACGCCCACGGTCGCGAGCGTACGGTGCGCCGCGAGGAACGCCAAGAAGAGCGTTCTGGCGAGCGTCACGAGGAGCGCGGCTCCGATGGTCGGGATCGCGAGCGTGATGGCCGCGACGGCCCCCGCCTCGAGGAAACGCAGATCCGCGATATCTTCCACGGCCATCGCGACCGCTATGCCTATCAGGACCGCGCCTCGATTCCCCCCGGCGTGCGCCAGAACCTGGCCCGCGGCAAGCCCATGCCCGCGGGCATCGCCAAGCGGTTCGATGCCGACATCCGTCGCGACCTGCCGCACTATGACGGCTATCAATGGCGCCGCGTCGGTACCGATGCCGTGCTGGTCGACATCACCAACGACATCATCCATGACGTGATCCGTGACGTGCTCGACTGATTCGGAGCGGGTCGCCTTCCTGGGGATCCCCCCTGCTGTCGTCGACGACGATGGAGACGGACCATGGTGGATCCTTTGAGGTGGAGGTGGAGGCGGTGTTCCGATGCCGCCCGAGCGAGCCCTTCGACTTCGCCCTGACCGGCAGCACGGCGCGGTGCAGGAGGTGGGCGGCCTGTCGCGGGCCATGATACCGGTCATCGTGGCCCCCTGAGCGGTCCTGGTTTCCCACAGGAGGCGCGGCTTTTGGCATCATGGGCGGTTGATTGTCTCGAGGAGCCGCCCGATGGCGTATTTTCTGGTAATGGGCGGGCTGGCCCTGACCGTATGTGTCACCTTCGGGTGGGCCGTCTGGCGGATGCTGCGCTGGGCCTGCGCGCGTCTGAGGCGCAGCACCCCGTCCAGGGGAAGGAAGAAGACGGCCGCCAGGGCGTCGAAGGGTCGACGGGGGGCGGCCAAGTCAACGTCCAGGGCGTCGAGCAAGGCACCGTCCAGGGAAACGGAGAAGGCGCCATCGCGCCGCGATGCCGCCGCCGCGGGCAAGGATGCCGCGCGCCGCGACAAGAAGGCGGAGCCGTCGCCTCCCTGGCGGCTGACCATGGCGCTGGCGCCGCTGCAAGGCGCCTGGCCGCTGGCCGTGCTGCTCGGCGTCCTGTACGGCGGCGGACGGCTGATCGACCATGGCATGGTGGCCCGGCCCCAGCACGCCCCCGACGCCTTTCGACAGCTGGTGGAGGCCGTGGGCTGGGGCGCGATGGCGTTGGTCGGTGTGGCGCTGGTCGGCCTGTTGGCAAGCTGGCGCTGCCGGCGTCATGCCTAGCAGATCAGTCGCGCAGCCAGTGACGCAGCTTCAGCAGCAACAGGGCACCGTCGCCCAGCGACCGCCGCTCGGCCAGCAGTCGGCGCAGTGAGGCCGGGCGGTCGGTGATGATGCCGTCCACCCCGAGGTCGATCAGCCGCGACATGCGGGTCGGGTCGTTGACGGTCCAGGCCATCAGGGCATAGCCGTGGTGCTGGGCGAGCCGTACCTCGCGCTCGTCGATGCGGTTATGGCGCAGCGCCAGGACATCGTAGCCATGCCGAGGCAGGGCGCCCCGCAGCGTCAGCTGGGCCAGCAGCATGCGGCGCACCCCGGGGGCCCGTCGAGCGACCTCGTCGAGCAGCTCATAGGACTGAGCGGCCAGCCATATTCCCGAGCTCAGATCGGGGGCGCCGCAGGCCGCGCGGCCGACACCGTCCGACGCGCGGTCGCGACAGTCTCGCCGTGCCCGGGCCTCGGCCTCCAGTAGCGTCACGACCCGGTCCACGAGCCGCCGGCCATGGCCCGGGTCCGGCTTGAGCTCTATCACCAGCCCGGCTCGCCCCCTGACCTTCACCAGGGCCTCCTTGAGGTCGGGAATCCGGGTGCCCACGAAGGGATCGCCGAACCAGCTGCCCACGTCCACGCCGTCGAGGACGTCGTGCTCGAGGTCGGCGATGCGTCGATCATCGCCGGCCAGGCGGGACAGGGTGGTGTCGTGGTAGAGCACGACCTCGTCCTCGGCGGTGAGCCTGGCATCGACCTCGATCAGATCGGCGCCGTCATGGATGGCCTGTTCGATGGCCGGTAGGGTGTTCTCCGGGGCGACCATCGAGCTGCCGCGGTGGGCGATGTTGTCGACCTCCTCGCGGATCGTGCTGCCCTGCACGACCCACCAGGCCTGGGCGATGGCGAAGGCGAGAACGCCCAGCTCCACGCCCCAGGCCAGGCGCCCGGGGTGTGCCGACGGCGGCGCCGGCGGCCGGGGCTCACGGTGTGCCAGGCGCAGGTAGAGGCAGCTTCCCAGCAAGGCGTTGGCGGCGATGCCGACGAAGACCGCGGCCAGGGTCACCAGGCCGTAGGCGGTGACATAGCCGAGCATGGCGGGCAGCAGGATCTCGCGACGCTCGGGCAGATGACCCAGCAGCGGGGTGAAGAGGGCGTCGAAGAGGGCCCCGACGCCGAGCGGCAGCGCCAGGATCGTCGCCAGCAGCACCAGGATCGATGCCGCGATGCCGCGGCGGCAGCCGTGGGTCAGGCGCGCGCTGCGCTTCAGGGCGTGGAGCGGGCCGAGGCCCTCCAGGATCAGCGCCGGCAGGGCCAGATGCCAGCGGGTGTAGAGCGCGGCGGCCAGGGCGCCCCAGCCCAGTATCACCGGGGCGATCGTGGCGAGGAAGGCCCACAGGGCCGGGGGGCGCACCTGCTGGACATAGTAGGGGTCGAGGTCGCCAAGCAGGCGGCCGTGCAGCGTCACCACGATGCCGGCCGCGGGCAGCATCAGCAGCAGCTGCGTGCCGACCTGGAGCAGCGCCAGGCCGGACAGCGCAGGCAGCCGGCGCAGGCTGTGCCAGAGTGCCTCGGCGGCCAGGCGAAGATGGTTGTCACGGGGACGCACCGCGACCAGGGTCATGCCGGCCTGCTGCAGGTAGAGGATCAGGAAGGTGACGGCCAGCGTGGCCAGCAGCCAGGCCATCCCGCCCGGTGTCCACAGCGCCTCGAGCAGGGCCTGGAGAGTGATCAGCGGGCGGTCGAGACGCCCCAGCATGCTGGCCAGGCCCCAGCCCGCCGCCGGCAGCAGCAGGCTCGAGGCGAGCAGGGTGAAGAAGGCGTGAAAGGCGATCAGCGGGCGCAGATGGTGCTTGAGGCTGCGCAGGACGTCGCCGCTCAGGCGAGGCGTGGTCGGCATCTTGTGGGGCATGCCCTCAGCCTGCCAGCCGAGTCCCTCGCGCGGCAAGCCGCTGGCGGGGGATCAGTCCAGTGCGAGGCGGTCATCGGCGATCAGGATGCCGTTGTTGTCGGCGTAGAGCCACTGGCCGGGTTCGATGGTCGCACCGCCGAAGCTGACCGGCACGTCGCGCTGGCCCTCGCCGTGCTTCTCGCTCTTGCGCGGGTGGGCGGCCAGGGCCTGGATGCCGAGTTCGGTCTCGGCCAGCTCGTCCACGTCGCGCACGCAGCCGTACATCACCACGCCCGCCCAGCCGTTGCCGGCGGCCTGTTCGGCCAGTCGGTCGCCGAGCATGGCGCAGCGGGTCGAGCCGCCGGCATCGACCACCAGCACGGCGCCGTCGCCGGGCTCGTTGACGGCCTGGCGCACCAGCGAGTTGTCCTCGAAGCACTTGACGGTTCGCACCGGGCCGAAGAAGGTCTCATGGCCGCCGAAGTTGACGAACATGGGCTCCAGCACGGCCACTTCGGGATAGGAATCGCACAGATCGGGGGTGACGATGGCAGGCATGACGGGGTGTCTCCTCGGTCGATGAACCCATCGATGATGCCACAGCCAGACGATGAGGAAAGTCCCCCCTTGGGGGGTGGCAGGACGGACGGGGCAACAAAAAAGCGCCCCGCACGGGGCGGGGCGCTTCGGTCGTCGACGGCCCGCCTTACGGCGGGCCCGCGATGTTGCGAGCATCGGTGACGATGGCGGTGATCAGGCTTCCTGGCTCACCGGGATCACGTTCGAGGCGGCGTTCTGGAACTCCTCGATCTCGTGGAAGTTCATGTAACGATAGATCTCGCCGGCCATGGCGTCGAACTCGCTCATGTAGCGGCGATATTCGCTGACGCTCGGCAGGCGACCCTCGACCGCGGCCACGGCGGCGAGCTCGGCGGACGCCAGGAAGACGTCGGCGCCGTCACCCAGGCGGTTGGGGAAGTTGCGCGTGGAGGTGGAGACCACGGTGCTCTTGGCGGCGACGCGGGCCTGGTTGCCCATGCACAGCGAGCAGCCCGGCATTTCCATGCGTGCGCCGGCGCGGCCGTAGATGCCGTAGTAGCCTTCGGCGGTCAGCTGGTGCTGGTCCATCTTGGTCGGCGGCGCCAGCCACAGCTTGGTCTTCAGGCTGCCCGCGGGCTGCTTCTCGAGCAGCTTGCCGGCGGCACGGAAGTGGCCGATGTTGGTCATGCACGAGCCGATGAACACCTCGTCGATGTCCTGGCCGGCGACGTCGGACAGCAGGCGGGCGTCGTCCGGGTCGTTCGGGGCGCACAGCACCGGCTGGTCGAGCTGGTCGAGATCGATCTCGATGACCTCGGCATACTCGGCGTCCTTGTCGGCGCGCATCAGGCTCGGGTTCTCGAGCCACTCTTCCATGCCCTGGATGCGGCGCTCGATGGTACGGGCATCGCCGTAGCCGTTGGCGATCATCCACTTGAGCAGGGTGATGTTGGACTTCAGGTACTCGCTGACGCTGTCCTCGGAGAGGGTGATGGTGCAGCCGGCGGCGGAGCGCTCGGCGGAGGCGTCGGAGAGTTCGAAGGCCTGCTCGACGGTGAGGTCCTCGAGGCCTTCGATTTCCAGCACGCGGCCGGAGAAGGCGTTCTTCTTGCCGGACTTCTCGACGGTCAGCAGCCCCTGCTGGATGGCGTAGTAGGGGATGGCGTGGACCAGGTCACGCAGGGTGACGCCGGGCTGACGCTGACCCTTGAAGCGCACCAGCACGGATTCCGGCATGTCCAGCGGCATCACGCCGGTGGCGGCGGCGAAGGCCACCAGGCCGGAGCCCGCCGGGAAGGAGATGCCCATCGGGAAGCGGGTGTGGGAGTCGCCGCCGGTGCCCACGGTGTCGGGCAGCAGCATGCGGTTCAGCCAGCTGTGGATGATGCCGTCGCCCGGACGCAGCGAGACGCCGCCGCGGTTCATGATGAAGTCGGGCAGGGTGTGGTGGGTCTCCACGTCGACCGGCTTCGGATAGGCGCTGGTGTGGCAGAAGGACTGCATCACCAGGTCGGCCTGGAAGCCGAGGCAGGCGAGGTCCTTGAGCTCGTCGCGGGTCATCGGACCGGTGGTGTCCTGGGAACCCACGGTGGTCATCTTCGGCTCGCAGTACATGCCCGGGCGCACGCCTTCCATGCCGCAGGCCTTGCCGACCATCTTCTGGGCCAGGGTGAAGCCCTTGCCTGTGTCGGCCGGCTGTTCGGACAGGCGGAAGACGTCGGACGGGGCCAGGCCCAGGGACTCGCGGGCCTTGGCGGTCAGGCCGCGGCCGATGATCAGCGGGATACGACCGCCGGCGCGGGCCTCGTCGAGCAGCAGCTGGGTCTTGAGCTCGAAGGTGGTCAGCACTTCGTCGGTGCCGTGCTTGCAGACCTTGCCTTCATACGGGTAGACGTCGATGACGTCGCCCATCTCGAGCTTCTCAACGTCCATCTCGATCGGCAGGGCGCCGGAATCTTCCATGGTGTTGAAGAAGATCGGGGCGATCTTGCCGCCGAAGCAGAAGCCGCCGGCGCGCTTGTTCGGCACGTTGGGAATGTCGTCGCCGAAGAACCACAGCACGGAGTTGGTGGCGGACTTGCGCGAGGAGCCGGTGCCGACCACGTCGCCGACGTAGACGACCTGGTGCCCCTTGGCCTTCACTTCCTCGATCTGCTTGAGCGGACCGGTGACGCCCGGTTCTTCCGGCTCGATGCCGTCGCGCGGGTTCTTGAGCATGGCGTTGGCATGCAGCGGGATGTCCGGGCGCGACCAGGCATCCGGGGCGGGGGAGAGGTCGTCGGTGTTGGTCTCGCCGGGCACCTTGAACACGGTCAGGGTGATCTTGTCGGCGAGTGCCGGCTTGGAGAGGAACCACTCGGCCTCGGCCCAGGACTCGATGATCTCCTTGGCCACGGCGTTACCGGCCTTGGCGCGCTCTTCCACGTCGTGGAAGGCGTCGAACATCAGCAGGGTGTGCTTGAGCTGCTCGCCCACTTCCTTGGCCAGCGAGTCGTCGTCCAGCAGCTCGACCAGCGAGGCGATGTTGTAGCCGCCCTGCATGGTGCCCAGCAGCTTGACGGCGTGGACGCGGTCGATCAGCGGAGACTCGGCCTCGCCTCGGGCGATGGCGGTCAGGAAGCCGGCCTTGACGTAGGCGGCCTCGTCGACGCCCGGCGGCACGCGGTTGGTCAGCAGGTCGAGGATGGCCTCTTCCTCGCCGGCGGGCGGATTCTTCAGCAGTTCGACCAGGGCAGCCGTCTGCTCGGCGTTCAGCGGCTTCGGCGGAACGCCCGCCTGGGCGCGCTCCTCGACATGTTGGCGATAGGCTTCAAGCACGTGGTGGCCCTCATTGGTTGGTAGTGGCCGAGCGTCCTGCGGCGGCGATGATGCCGCAACGAGCCGCTTGGCACGACGCACAGTCGCCAGCCGGAGGTGACCGATCGTGGCGGGAATCCCGGGATTCGTCGCCGATCGGCGTGACGCCTGGCTGGCTCCTGGCACGGTCAACGGTGGCGGTATTCTAGGAGAAACTGTCGACAATGTTAAGAATCCCGGCCATGACGGGCTTCGAACTTTGGTCTCTGGTCGTGTTCGAGGCCCGGCGGGGTGCCAGTGTGCGGTCGTCGCGTTACCATGGTGCGACTTTCATCAACGGAGAGGAGTGGCCGATGGCGGGGCGTATCGCCTCCCCCTGTGTGGGCCTGTGTTCGACGACGGTGGGCGATCGCGTCTGCCGCGGCTGTCAGCGCATCGACGACGAGATCCGCGACTGGCCGGCCCTGGACGGCGAGGCGCGTGAGCGGCGCATGACCGAGCTGGACGCCCTGCGCGTCGAGGTGGCCGGCCGTCACCTGAGCGTGGTGGACGCCGCGGCCCTGGAGGCCCAGCTGGTGCGCCACCGGATTCGCTTTCGCGCCGATCAGCCGTCGCTGTCCCGGGCGGTGGAGCTGTTGCGGGTCGGCCGCGACCGTATCCGCGACCTGTCGCGCTATGGCCTGGCGCCCGTCGAGCCGCTCGACGCCGCGACCCTGCATGCCCGCCTCGCCGCCGACCTGCTGGACGCCGCCGAGGCGCGCCGCGAGGCCCGGGCCTCGCTCTCCTGATTTCCCAGACCATGTACCGCCGGACTCTTCGATGACCGCCATTGCCGATGCCCCTGCCCCCGTCGACCTGCTGCCCGAGGGGCTGCTCGCGTTTCTCCACTGCCCGACGCCCGATGCCTGGGTCGACTGGGCCCTCGATAACCCCGAGCTGCTGCTGATCGACCACGCCCAGTGCGAGAAGAAGGCCGCCTCCACGGCCATGAGCCTGCTCTATCGCTATGTCGACCAGCCGCTGCTGCTGACCAAGATGTGTCAGCTGGCCCGCGAGGAGCTGCTGCACTTCGAGCAGGTGGTCACGCTGATGGAGCAGCGGGGCATCGTCTATCGCCACCTGTCGGCCTCGCGCTACGCCGAGGGGCTGCGCCGGCACGTGCGCGGCGAAGAGCCGCAGCGGCTGGTCGATATCCTGATCGTGGGGGCGCTGATCGAGGCGCGCAGCTGCGAGCGTTTCGCCCGTTTGATCCCCCAGCTTGACGATGAGCTTGCAAAGTTCTATCGCAGTCTGGTTAAGTCGGAAGGGCGTCATTATGAGGATTACCTGATGCTGGCACGCCGGGCCGCCCCGGAGGCCATCGACGATCGCATCGCCTTCCTCGCCGCGCGAGAAGCCGAGCTGATCACCATGCCGGATACGGCATTTCGTTTTCACAGCGGTGTTCCCGCCTGACGTTCGGGGCGCCGCCCAGCAGGGCCTAATAATCATGCGGGATGCTTCCGACGCCGTAACCCGTGAAGAACAAGATCGCCTGGCGTTATTCGGTCATTTTTCGCTGACCCTGGGCGACGATGCGCTGACCCATTTCAGTTACGACAAGGTCAAGGCGCTGCTGGTCTACCTGCTGCTTCACGAGCAGCCGGTCAACCGCGCGACCCTCGCCGAACTGCTGTGGCCCGACCAGGGCCTCTCCTCGGGGCGGACCAATCTGCGTCACGCCCTGCACTGCCTGCGTCAGTCGCTGGGCGAGCAGGCCGAGGAGGTGCTCTCGGTATCCCGCCAGACCATCGCCTTCGAGCTCCCCGAGGCGTGGCAGTTCGATCTCCACGAGTTGCAGTCGATGCTCGAGGCGCCCGCCGAGGTGGCGACCCTGGAAGAGATCCTGGAGTGCTACCAGGGCGACCTGGTCGAGGAGCTGCAGCTCGCCACCTGCGCCGAGTTCCAGCGCTGGCTGGTCCAGGTGCGCAACGAGTGGCGTCAGCGGGTGATCCGCTATGCCGAGTCGGTGCTCGAGCAGGCGGAGCCGCTGCCCGACGCGCTGCTGGAGACCCTGGTCAGCCGCTTCTCCGGCTACGGCCCCTTCCACGAGCGGCTGGTTCGCCAGCTCGCCGAGCAGGGTCAGCTGGCCGCCGCCCATGAGCAGTACAACGCCTACCTGCAGCTGCTGGCGCTGACCGGCCAGCAGCCGGACCCCGCCTTCCTGCAGCTGGCACGCTACTGGTCCGATGGCGCCGGCGACGAGTCGGTCGGCCCCGGTGCCGGCTTCTCGCGCACCCTGGCCGCGGACAGCGTGCCGCTGCGCGACGACGAGATCGAGATGCGCCAGCTGTCGGTCATGGCGATCCGCCTGGACCTGCACGCCGATCTCTCCACCCGTGGCGAGACCCGGGCCAGTCTGACCCTGCAGTCGGAGCTGATGCGCTGGCTCGAGCAGCAGTGTCATCATCTGGGCGGCTTCTGGCTGCCCGGCGCCGCCGGTGGCATCGGCCTGGCCTGCTTCGGCACCCACGGGCCGGCCCACCAGCTCGCCGAGCTGGTGGCGCTCTACGAACACTGTCAGCGCGCACTCGCCGACGAGTGCGCCCGCCACTGGAGCGGCGAAGGCGAGCCGCCGGGCATCTGCCTGGCCGCCGGTCTCAACAGCGGCCAGGTGGTCTATCTGCCGGAGCGCCACCTGGTCGATCCGCTGGGCGAGGTCACCCGGGGCGCGCTGGAACTGATGGCCGCCTCCCAGGGCAGCGAGCTGGTGATCTCCCAGGAGGCCAGCCAGCACATGCCGCCGGCGCTCGACCTGCAGCCACGGCTCTCGTCACGGCTGGTGGCCAGCGACGGTCGCGTGTGGCTGCGAGCGCTGGTGCTCGGCGCGAATGAAGGCGGCCGCGAGGCCATGCCGCCGAGCCTGATCGGCCGCGAAGGGGCGCTGCGCACGCTGCGTGACGCCCTGGCCCGGGCCGGCATCGGGCTGCGTCAGAGCGTGCTGGTGCGCGGCCCCTCGGGGCTCGGCAAGTCGGCGCTGCTGGTCGGCTTCCGCCACCTCGAGCAGAGCCGCGAGGCGGCGATCTGCTGGCAGCCCACCACCCGGCTGTCGATCCAGGAACCCTACGGCGTGGCCCGACAGCTGCTGCACTGGCACTTCGGCGACGCGTTCGATGCCGAGGCGCTGACCTCGCTGACGCCGGATGACCTCGACGACGAGCCTCGGCTGCTGCTGGAAGAGGCGCTGGGCGTCTGCCCTCCCCGCGAGGTGGCCCTGCTCACCCAGAGCGGCGAGGCCGTGGAGCTGGTGGTCGGCGTGCTGCAGCGGCTGATCGAGCAGCTCACCGAGACCCGCACCCTGGTGCTGATGGTCGACGACCTGCAATGGCTCGACGAGCCCTCCTTCAAGGTGCTGGGCGGCCTGCAGGCACGCCTGCCGATCACCTGCCCCTTCCTGATGGTGGCCAGCCACCATGGCCGCGAGGCGCTGCCGACCCGGCTCGACTGGGATCAGCAGATCACCCTCGGGCGGCTCGATCCCATGCAGTCGTCGCGTCTGCTCACCCAGCTGGCGCGGCGCTATCGGCTGCAGCTCAGCCCGCGCCTGCGCAGCCAGATCGTCGAGCGCTGCGACGGCGTGCCGCTGTATCTCCAGGAGATCTGCCGCCGCGTCGACATGGACCGTCGCGAAGGGCGTCGCATCGACCTCGACGAGCTGCCCCAGGGCCTGCTCGGCCTGCTGGCCAGCCGCATCGACCAGCTCGACGGCGACCGCGACGTGGCCCACGTGGCGGCGGTGCTGGGACGGCGCTTCCGGCTCGACTTCCTCGCCGAGTGCAGCGACCGCGAGATGCCGAAGCTGGCCGCGGCGCTGGAGCAGATGGTGCGGCTGGAGATCATCGAGCCGGTCGACGAGGCGGAAGAGGGGCGCGAATACCAGTTCACCCACCAGCTGCTGCAGGAGGCGGCCTACCTGTCCTGCCCGCGGGACGTGAGGGTGGCCCTGCACAGTCAGGTCGTGGCGCTGATCGAGGAGCGCTTCCCGGTCTGGATCAGCCGCCACCCCGGCGACTTCGCCACCCATCTGCGGCGCAGCGGGCACCACGCCCGCGGCGCCCGCTACTTCGAGCTGGCGGCCCGCGAGGCGCTCAAGGTCAGCGCCAACCGCACCGCGCTGCGCATGGCCGACTTCGGCCTGGCCAGCCTGCGCCACGTGGAGGGCCAGGAGGAGCGTGAGGTCAGCCTGCACACCGTGCGCGGCCAGGCGGCCTTCGCCCTGGAGGGACACGGTTCGCCCACCGCCCACGAGAGCTTCGTCCGCGCCCGCGAGCTGCTGACTTGCAGTGACGAGGTGCCGGAGGACAGCGAGGACCTGGAGCAGGCGTTTCTGGTCAAGTGGGGGCTGTGGGTCGGCTGCAGCCAGCGCAACGCCCACGCCGATGCCTTCCTGCTGGCCTCGCGGCTGGCGGACCTGGCCTCGCGGCTCGAGGATCCGCGCTACCGGCGCCTGGCCGACTTCGCGCGGGCCAGCTGCGAGTACTGGGCCGGCCGCATCCAGCAGGCCTACGAGCATCTCGAGGAGATCGACCCGCTCAACTCGCCGATGATGATCGAGTGGCTGCCGTTCTCCGACCACCCCCAGGTGGCCGCGACCTGCTTCCAGAGCTGGGCGCTGTGCCTGCGCGGCGACTACCATCGCGCCCAGCAGCAGGTCGAATCGGCGATCCGCCTGGCCGAGCGCATCAATCACCCGGGCAGCCTGGCCATGGCGCTGATGTATGCCGCGGCGCTCTATCGCCAGGTGGGGCACGAGCATCTGGCCTCCCAGCGCGCCGAGCGCGCCTACGAGATCACCGGCACGCCCGACCTGCAGCTGTGGCAGGTCTCGGCGCGGCAGGTGCTGGGCTGGCAGCGGGCGCTGTCCGGCGATCGCGAAGGGCTCAAGCGCATCGAGGCGGCCCAGGAAGAGTTCGTCGAGGTCACCGGGCGCGATCCCTACCAGCGGCCCTCGCTGTGGTGGGTGGATGCCTGCACCTCGCTGGGCGACCTGGCCCGGGCCGAGGACTACCTCGACCAGTGCCTGCTGATCGCCCGCGAGCGCGCCACGCTGTTCGTCGCCGAACTGGCGGTGCATCTGGCCGGGGTGCGTCACCGCCTGGGGCATCCCGCCGAGGAGGTGCGCGCGCTGATCGAGCAGGCCCTCGAGCAGGCCGGCGGCGACGGCAACCTGCACCAGCAGCTCTGCGCCCTGGAGGCCTGGCTGACGAGGGTCGATCCGGAGGACGAGGACGCGCGGATGGCGTTCCGCGGCCTGCTGGGCGAGGTCAGCCACAGCGATGCGCCGGTGCTGGTGCGTTGGCGGACCCTGCTCGACAAGCGGCTGCCGCATACCGCCGACCTGGAAGACTGACGGCGCGCGCGTCCTCGGCGCCATGGGAAATGGCAAGACGCCCGGCGAGGCTCGTGAGACGAGCGTCGCCGGGCGTCTTGCGTCTCGGGAGAGGTGGTGGGGGCGGTGAAGCAGGAGCGCGAGGCGCCGGGCTCAGGTCGCGACTTCCAGCGCGGCGATCCGTTCCAGCGCCTGATCGCGGTGATCGCCGCACAGTTCACGGTCGTAATCGAAACGGGCGCAGACCGCCGGCCGCTCGGGCCGGCCGAACAGCCGGCACAGGTTGTCGTCGTCGAGCTGGGCGCAGCGCTCCCCGGCGGGCTTGCCGTCCGGCATGCCGGGGATCGGCGAGCTGATCGAGGGCGCGATGCAGCAGGCGCCGCAGCCGGGGCGGCAGCCGCCGTCCTGTTCCGCGCTCATGGCTTGGCTGGGGCTCACGCCTCGGCCTCCGCCAGCGCCCCCTTGTCGATGCCCTCGAAGGCCTGGACGCGGGTGGCGCGGCCGGTCTCGCGGGCGATCTCGCCGGCCAGCCAGGCGGCGATATGTTCCACCGTGGTCGGCGTCGGCATCGGGATGCAGCGCTCCCGCGGCAGGGTCAGGGCGAAGCGGCCCTGTTCGGCCGTGTAGCGGGTGGTCAGCCGGCCGGTGAAGGCGGCATCGAGGCCCTCGACCACGTCGGCCTCGTCCACCAGGTAGCGATCCGCGAGGCGATCGGCCCACTCGGCCTCGAGCGCCGGGCGGCGCTCGCCGTCCTGCCATACGTGCAGCCGCGAGCGATGGCCGTGGGCGATGCGCTGGCAGTTGCCGGCGTGGCGCTTGAGGCCGTGGCTGTAGGTGTAGGCGGCGCCGTCGATGGCCTCGTCGGTCAGCGTCAGGCGGATCGCCTCGACCCGGGCCGGCGGCTGGCGGGTCAGCGAGGCCGACAGGTGCTCGGCCAGGCGTTTGGCGGTGATGGCCGGCCAGGGCAGAAGGGCGAAGGCCTGGCGCGGGCCGCGGACCTCGAACGGGTAGGGCGACTCGGCGCGCACGCACAGGCCCTCGGCGCAGTCGTGGACGCTGACGCCGGGCGCCTCGGTGGGCACCAGCAGGGCGTGATCGGGGCCCTGGTCGATGCGCGACTTGATCCACGGCTTGACCTCGCCGAAGTCGAACAGCATGCCGTCCTCGCCGAGCGCGCCGTCGAGTTCGGCGTCGACCCGCCAGCTGGCGCCGATCAGCCCGCGTTCGGGGCACCACAGCGAAGCGTCGAGATGGGTGAGGCGGTTGACGAACAGCGTCATCAGTCGATCCCCGTGATCTTGTGGGTCTGCAGCGAGAGCCGCCACTGGGGATGGCTCAGGCAGTAGGCCACGGTCTCGGCCGTGACATCGCCGCCACCGACCGCCGCGGTGTCCATCGGCTGCAGGAAGAAGTGATGGAAGTCCAGGGCGGTGAAGCGCTCGGGCGGAGCGTCGCTCTGCGGATAGACCAGCTTGAGCTCGTCGCCGGAGGTCTGGGCCAGCTCGGTCTCGCCCTTGGGGCTGACGCACAGCCAGTCGATGCCCGGCGGCGCCGGCAGGGTGCCGTTGGTCTCCACGGCGACGTCGAAGCCGCGTTGGTGCATGGCCTCGATCAGCGCCTCGTCGAGCTGCAGCAGCGGCTCGCCGCCGGTGAAGATCACCTGGGGCGTGGCGGTGCCCGGGGCGTCCGGCCACAGTGCGGTCAGGTGATCGGCCAGCGCCTCGGCATCATGGAAGCGGCCGCCGTGCTGGCCATCGGTGCCGCGAATGTCGGTATCGCAGAAGCGACAGGCCGCGGCGGCGCGGTCGGCCTCGCGCCCGGACCACAGATTGCAGCCGCTGAAGCGGCAGAACACGCTGGCGCGGCCGGCCTGGCCGCCTTCGCCCTGCAGCGAGTAGAAGGCTTCCTTGACGCTATACATGGTCGGTCCCTTCGGCGGCGGCATCGGGCCGTTGTGAAGAGGCGGCGGCATCGGGCCGCTGTGAAGAGGCCTCGTCGCCGATGGTGTCATACGCGAGGGGATCGACGGCGCCGTTGGCGGCGAAGGCCGAAAGCCGTTCGCGGCAGCTGCCGCAGCGGCCGCAGGCCAGTGCCTCGCCGCGGTAGCAGGTCCAGGTCATGGCGTAGTCGAGCCCCATGGCCAGGCCCTCGGCGAGGATCTCGTCCTTGCCGGCGCGCAGGTAGGGCGCGTGCAGGGTCACCGGCTCGAAGTTGGCGATGCCGGCCACGTCGTTCATGGCCTCGACGAACTCCGGGCGGCAGTCCGGGTAGAGCACGTGATCGCCGCCGTGGGCACCGTAGTCGACCCGGTCGGCGCCGATGTTGACCGCCTTGGCGATGGCCAGCGACAGCAGGATCATGTTGCGGTTGGGCACCACGGTGGCCTTGAGGTTGGCCTCGGCGTAGTCGGCGTCGGGCAGTTCCTGGCTTGAGTCGGTGAGCGCCGAGGCGTCGATCAGGCCATGGATCGCGGTGATGTCGACCACCTGGTGGGGCACGCCGAGGTCGCGGCAGACCTCGCGGGCGACCTCGAGCTCGCGGGCATGGCGCTGGCCGTAGTCGAAGGACAGGGCGTGCACCTCGCGGCCCTCGCGCAGGGCGCGATGCAGCACGGTATAGGAGTCCATGCCACCGGAGTAGATCACCACGGTGGCCGGACGGGGAGAATCGGACATGGGGGAACCTTTGGTCGGAGAATTTTCTTTACCGGGGTCCGGTCCGGCGGTCCGGGAGTGTACTTGACCAGCAAGACAGGTGCCAGACGTCGACGAGCCGCCTCGAGCGGAATCGCCGCGGACTGGACATCGGCCGGGCCCTTCGGGGAAGCTGGCACGGCATCGAAGGCCCCCAGCACAAGGAAACGGCATGGCCACCATCGAACATCGCGCCATTCTCGAGGCGCCGCCCGAACGCGTCTTTGCCCTGCTCGAGCGGGTCGAGGACTTCGTCGACTATTCGGACCTGATCGAGCGCATCGAGCCGCTGGGCGAGGGGCGCTACCGCTGGCACGTGCATGCCGTGCGCATGGATTGGACCTTCGAGGTGGAGATCACCGAACACCGCCCGCCGGAGGCGCTGGCCTGGGAGTCGCGCAGCGGCGTCAAGAACCGCGGGCGTTACCGGCTGACGCCGGTGCCCGAGGGCACCGAGGTGGCGCTGACGCTGGACTACGAGATCCAGAGCCGGTTGGTGGAGAAGGCCGTCAAGCGCGCGGTGACGCCGCTGGTCAATCGGGTCAGCCAGCAGATCCTGGATCGCGTCGCGGCCAGATTGTAGCGTGACCCAACGAGAACGCCGCCCACCCGGGCGGCGTTCTCGTTCCGAGGCGGATGGCCGTCTCGGGCCGCTCAGGCTTTGCGTAGCGAGGCATTGAGGTGATCGACGACTTCGGCCCAGTCGGCGTCGGCCTCGATGGCCTCGCGCAGGAACTCCGCCTGGCCCTCGTTCCAGCAGGGCGCGTCGGGCAGCTCCATGTTCTCGGGGATCGGCGAGTTGCGCTCGATGAAGCGCTGGATGGCGCTCGGCTCCGAGGCCAGGCCGAGCTGTTCGAAGAGTTCGGTGAAGGGATGATCGGGATGTTCCATGACGGGCTACCTGTGCAAGCGGACGTGTGACTCCACTCTAGCCTCTCGGGCCCCGTCATGGCGATGGGGCGGCCCCGGCGTGTTCAACGCTTGACCGTCCCTCCGGCAGGACGCCCGCGTCAGGGCGCGGCGCGCTCGCCGACCAGCGGGGTCAGGAAGCGCCGACGGCGCTCCGCTTCCGGCAGCGGCTGGGCCAGCAGGTGCACCAGCTTGGCGACGGCGGCCTCCGGCGTCATGTCGTCGCCGGACAGCACGCCGGCCTCGGCCAGCGCCTGGCCGGCGGCGTAGTGGCCGATGGCCACCGCGCCGTGGGGGCACTGGCTGATGGCGGCGATCAGCTTGCCCTCGCCGACGGCCTGGGCCAGCACGCCCGCCAGGCGTGGGTCGTCCGGGAGGTTGCCGCCGCCCCAGACCTCCAGCAGCACGCCCCTGACGCGATCGTCCAGCAGCCAGGCCTCCAGCTGCCAGGCGGCGAGCCCCGGCCACAGCACGAGGCGCGGTACCGCACCCTCGGCCAGCGGCGTGTAGTCGGGCAGCTCGAAGCGAGGGGCGCCGCGCTGCGCTCGCTCCAGGCCGCGGCTGGGGTAGAGCACGGCGTCGTCATCCACCCATTCGCCGAGCGGCGGATGATTGGGGCTGACGAAGGCATCGGCCTCGCGGGTCTGCCACTTGCGGCTGCACGCGCCGCGCAGCAGGCGTCCGGCGAAGCAGATCGCCACTTCCTGCAGCCGCGAATCGGCGGCGAAGCGCAGCGCCGCCTCGACGTTGGCCAGCGCATCGCTGCCCTGGGCTTCCAGCGGCTGCATGGAGCCGGTGATGACCACCGGCCGGTCCAGGCCCTGCAGCTGATAGGCCAGGCTGGAGGCGGTCCAGGCCAGGGTGTCGGTGCCGTGGATCACCACGATGCCGGCATGGTCGGCGTAGTGTTCGGCGATCAGCCCGGCGAGACGCTGCCAGTCCTCGGGGGTGGCGGCGCTGGAGTCGATGGGCGTCGGCGTGGCGATGACCCGGAAATCGGCCAGTCCGGCCTGGCGGCCCGGCGGTAGCGTGGCCAGCGCGGCGCGCAGTCGGGGCTCGATGTCATGACCGGGGACCAGTCCGTCGGGGCTGTCCACCATGCCGAGGGTGCCGCCGGTGTAGATGACCAGCAGGGAAGAAGCGGGTGACGTCATGGAAGCTCCAGGCTGAGGTTGGGGGTCATGATAGAGCCCCGGCGTCGTCAGGCAAGAGGCGCAAGACGCCAGCGACCCCCGGATTCATCGCACTCGTTCAACGAACGACGAGCCGGCCCGCGTCATCGCTGGCCAGGCGGCGGTTGCGGCCGGCGAGCAGGGCGAAGACGGTGGCGGCGGCGGCCAGGGCCAGCAGCGCCGCGGTGATGCCGGCGAGGCCCAGGTCGAGCTCCAGCATCACACCGACGCCCAGCGGGCCCAGGGAGGCCAGGGCATAGCCCATGCCCTGCACCATGCCCGAGAGCTTGCCGGCCAGGCGGGCATCGGCGGTGCGCAGCACGATCAGCGACAGCGCCATGCTGAAGCCGCCGCCCTGGCCGAAGCCGAGCAGCGCCACCCCGGCCCAGCGCCACTCGGTCGGGCCCTGCAGCAGGGTCCAGAAGCCGCCGGCGGTCAGGCTCAGCACCAGCATCAGGGCCGGGCGCTGATCGCGACCGAGGCGGGCCAGCCAGGGCGCGGACAGGGCCGCGCCCAGCTGCAGCATCACCGAGGCGCCGGTCATCCATCCGGCCTCGACCTCGTCGTAGCCGCGCTCCACCAGCAGGGCCGGCAGCCAGCCGAAGACGATATAGGCCAGTGAGGACTGGCAGCCCATGTAGAGCGTGACCTGCCAGGCCAGCGGCTGGCGCAGCAGCGCGCCGGTATCGCCGCGGGCCGGTGTCGTTGTCGGCGGCCGCGTCGGCGTCGGCATCAGGGTCTGCCAGGCGATCAGGCTGACCACCGCCAGCGCCGCCCAGCTGGTCAACGCCGCGGCCCAGCCGCCCAGCGCCTCGGCCAGGGGAATGCTGAGTCCGGCGCCCAGCGCGCCGCCCAGGCACAGGGCCATGGTGTAGACCCCGGTCATCAGGTCGGCGCTGTCGGGCAGCTCGCGCTTGACCAGGGCGGGCAGCAGGGTGCCGGCGATGCCGATGCCGGCGCCTACCAGCAGGGTGCCGGCGAACAGCCAGAACGGGGCCGCCAGGCCCCGCAGGCCGAGCCCGGCGGCCAGTATCACCAGCGCCAGCGAGAGGGTGCGTTCGGTGCCCAGGCGTCGAGACAGCCAGGGCGCGGAGGGGGCGAAGAGGCCCAGGCAGAGCACGGGCAGGGTGGTGAGGGCGCCGATGGCCAGCATCGGCAGGCCGCTGTCGGCCTCGATGCGTGGCAGCAGGGGAGCCAGCGACGACAGGGCCGGGCGCAGGTTGAGCCCGACCAGCACCATCAGGGCGATGAAGACCCCGGGTGACGGGGTGCCGCGCCGTTGCCCGGGATCATTGGTCGCCATGCCGGCGTTCCGTCTGGCGTTCGCTGTCGCTGGCCTCAGGGGAAGAGGCGGGCGCCTCCGCGGAGGCGCCTTCCTGGCGGCGGCGCCAGCGTTCGGCGAATTCGGCCTCGCCCTCGAGTTCGTCGGCGGCGCCGAACTGCAGCCGGGTCGACGCGGTCTGGCCTTCGCCGGACGCGCGCCGGCGGATGCCGCTGACGTCCTCGCTGCTGACCAGGTCGAGCGGGCCCTGGGTCGTGGCGCGAGCGATCAGCGCGCCCTCGTAGGTCCAGCAGCGCTGGGGCACCTGGGACGTGCGCCACACTCGTCCCTGCCAGTGGGCGAGACCGTCGGCATCGAGATGCAGGCCGTCATGCGGCACCAGGGCCGCGAACAACCGGGCGTTGAGCACCAGGCCGTTGTCGGCCAGCGCCACCGCGCCCTGGTAGGTGCCGTCCTGCAGGCCGGTGAGCACGCTCTCGCGTGCCCGCTTGCTGCCGGGCTCGATGTGCCCCTCGCCGCACAGGTGCAGCAGGCCGTCGTCGACCTGTTTGATGACCCAGACGCGGATCGGGGGCTTGCCGAACAGTTTCTTCCACATGGCTCGCTCAACTCATATGTTGACGCAGATCGCCTCGCACGCTGTCGATCAGGGTGATGAAGTGGCTGTCGCCGGACGCGTCGACGCGATCGACCCGAGCGACGCTGGCCAGGCCGCGGTCGACCAGCAGCTGGTCGAAGATCTCCAGCGTGACGGATTCGGCGGCGGCCTCGGCCGGCGACAGGGTGCCGCCGGTCAGCGTGAAGCTCGGCAGCAGGGTGGCGCGCAAGCGGGTGGCGCCGTTCTCGGCGATCACCCGGCGCACGAACAGCCAGCCCTCGCAGGCCAGCCGTTCGCCGGCCTCGAATTCGCGCTGGAACAGGGTGCGGTAGCAGGCACCCTGGGTGGCGGCCTTGTCGGCCATGCTGCGGTAGGCCTCGGTGGTGCGCTGCGCCGAGACGCCAGCCGATTCCAGCTGCTGCCAGGCCGCGCGATGTTCGCGATCGAGCTGGGCCTGGCGCTGGAAGCGCTGCCAGCGGCGGTAGTCGTGGATCAGCTCTGAAGAGTCCATGGGCTTCCTTGCACGTGTCGTGTCAGCCAATGCGGATAGTACATTCGCATTGTCGGATGTTAATTGCCAGAGCGCTGGCGATCCTGGCCGCCACCGCTGCGACGACGACGGCGACGGCGCGCCGGGGCCTGGCCGTCGCCGTTTCCGCCGTTGCCGCCGGCGCTGCTGCGGTTGCCGCCGTTACCGTTGCGGCCGCCGCCGTTGCCGCGACCGTTGCCACCGCGACCGCGGTTGCGACCGTTCTCGATCGGCTCGGGCTTGGCGTTGGGATCGGGCTCGAAGCCGGGCTCGATGTGCTTGGTCAGGTCGCGCTTCATCAGCTTCTCGATGTTGCCGAGCAGGCCGTGTTCGTCGACGCAGACCAGCGATACCGCCTGGCCGTCGTGGCCGGCGCGTCCGGTGCGGCCGATGCGGTGCACGTAGTCCTCGGCGACGTTGGGCAGCTCGAAGTTGACCACGTGGGGCAGCTCGTCGATGTCCAGGCCGCGGGCGGCGATGTCGGTGGCCACCAGCACCTGCAGGTCGCCGGACTTGAAGGCGCTCAGCGCGCGGGTCCGGGCCGACTGGCTCTTGTTGCCGTGGATCGCCATGGCCGAGATGTCGCGCTTGTCGAGGTGCTCTGCCAGGCGGTTGGCGCCGTGCTTGGTGCGGGTGAAGACCAGCACCTGGAACCACTGGCGGCTGCTGATCAGGTGGGTGAGCAGATCGCGCTTGCGCTCGCGGTCGACCCGGTAGACGGCCTGGTCCACGGTCTCGGCGGGGGTGTTGCGGCGCGCCACCTCGATCAGCGTCGGGTCGTCGAGCAGCTTGTTGGCCAGCGCCTGGATCTCCTTGGAGAAGGTCGCCGAGAACAGCAGGTTCTGGCGGCCGTCGGGCAGCAGCTTCAGCACCTTCTTGATGTCGTGGATGAAGCCCATGTCGAGCATGCGGTCGGCTTCGTCCAGCACCAGGATCTCGACGCCGGACAGGTCGACGTGGCCCTGCTGCTGCAGGTCGAGCAGGCGGCCGGGGGTGGCGACCAGGATGTCGAGGCCGGGACGGATGGCGTCCACCTGGGGCTGCTGGCCGACGCCGCCGAAGATGACGTGGGAGGTCAGCGGCAGATGCTTGCCGTAGTCGCGCACGCTGTCGCCCACCTGGGCGGCGAGCTCGCGGGTCGGGGTCAGCACCAGGGCGCGCACGCCGCGCTTGGCCGGGCGGCGGCCGTCCTTGAGGCGTTGCAGCATGGGCAGGGTGAAGCCGGCGGTCTTGCCGGTGCCGGTCTGGGCGCTGCCCAGCAGATCGCCGCCGCCGAGGACGGCGGGGATGGCCTGGCTCTGAATGGGCGTCGGGGTGGTATAGCCCTGGGCGTCGATGGCGCGCAGCAGCTCGGGGCACAGGCCAAGATCGGAAAAGGTCATGCAGTCTCCGCGGCAACGTCACGCCCGATCCATCGCGCGGGGCGCGCGGATCGTGGCGGAACGAGGGAATGAGGTGAATCGCGACGGCGGGAGGCGGCCGCGAGTGGCGCGCATTATGCCATAGCGCCGGAAAAGTCGCAGCCGACCGTGGGCCGCGTCAGGGTGTCGCGCGCCGCTGATGACGCGCGACCGCCGCCGCGACCTGGTCGGCGGCGGCGTCCCAGCTGTGGCCCAGTGCCCGTACCAGGGCGGGATAGCCGTCCTCGGCCAGGGGCGTGGCGACGCGGAAGGTAGCGGCGTCGACCAGCGTCTGGTCGGCGTCGAGCAGCTGCCAGCGTCCGGCCGCCAGGGCCTGGCCGTCGGGCAGGCCCTGGAAGCGCTCCACCGTGACCCTCAGCTGGAAGGGATCGTCCCCGGCGCCGGCCTCGGCGTCGAACAGTACCCGGGTGTCGGGCAGCGCCGCGGTGAGCCGGTCGCGCAGGCCGCGCTCGAGCTGGCGGCCCAGCGGCTCGGCCCAGCGATGGCCGCTGGCCTCGCGCAGGGTGATGTCGTCGAGCTGCACGACGATGCCTTCGGCATCGAGCAGCGGGGCCAGGCGCAGCGGGCGCAGCACCAGGGTGTGCCCGGCGGAGGCATCGGCCCTGGCCGGCGCCTCGGCGTCGGGCAGGGTGTAGCGGGTCGCCGGCGTGCCGTTAAGGGCGCAGCCGGTGAGCCACAGCAGGGCCAGGAAGGGCAGCAGGGCGCGCAGCGCGGTCATGGCGAACTCCTGTCGGGGGCGCGGGGCATGGGGTCGTCGGCGTCGAGGCTGTCGAACAGCAGGGCACCGGGGTTGTCGCCGAGGCGGCGGGCGGTCGGCTGGAGGTCTCGCAGCAGGCGCTCGAGCTGGTCCAGGGTCTCGGTGAGGTCGCGGTAGGCCGGCGCGCCCGGCGACACGCCCTCGAGGGTGTCACGCAGCGATGACAGGGTGCTATTGAGCTCGCCGGGCAGGGCGCGGGTCTCGGGATCGTCGAGCAGCGACTGGACGCCGGCGGTGAGCTGGCGCACCTGTTCCAGGGTGGCCTCCGAGGTGGCCAGGTTGCTCTGCAGGCCGTCGAGGATCGGCTCGAGCTCCAGGTCGTTGAGCTTGTCGAGCAGTGCGGTGACCTGGCCCTGGATCTGCGCCAGACCGCCGGAGGTGGTCGGGAAGACGGTGCGCTCGGCGAACAGCTCGGGCGCGTAGTCGTCGCCGCGCTCGGGATCCAGGCTGAGGTCGACGAACAGCGCCCCGGTGAGCAGGTTGCCGCTCTTCAGCGAGGCGCGCAGGCCGCGCTGGAACAGCCGCTCGAAGCGCGCCCGCCACTCGTCGAGGTCCAGGGTCTGGCTGTCGATGCCGAGCCGCTGGGGCTCGATGCGGATCAGCACCGGGATGGCCAGGCGCGCGTCGCTCTCGGGCTGGGGCGAGGTGAAGTTCCACGGCACGCTGGCCACGGTGCCGACCCGCACGCCGCGGAACTCCACCGGCGCGCCGCGGGACAGGCCGCGCACGGTGTCCTCGATCAGCAGCACGTATTCCAGATAGCGGTCGAAGGTGCCCTCCCGGGCGCTGTCCTCGTCGGCGTAGAGGGTGAAGGTGCTGTCGGGATCGGCCTGCACGCCGCGGGGCAGGTCCTCGGGGACGCCGAAGGTGACGCCGCCGCTGACCATGGTCTCCAGCGAGTCGAGCCTGACGCGCACGCCCTCGGAGTCGAGCCGCAGGTCGACGCCGCTGGAGCCCCAGAAGCGGGTGTTGACGGTGACCAGGCGGTGGTAGGGGCTCTCGATGAAGATGCGGTGGCGCATGCGCCGGGTCTCGACGTCGAATTCGGATTCCTCGACGCGGCCCACGGTGAAGCCCTGGTAGGTGACCGGGTCGCCGACGCTCAGGCCGTTGCCGACCTCGCTGAGCAGGTTGATGCGCAGGCCCTCGGCGCCGGGGGGCGCCACCGGCGGCTGCTCGGTGACCGTGAAGCGCTCGGCCTCCTCGTCGCTCTGGCCGGGTTCGAGCTGCAGGTAGGCCCCGGACAGCACGGTGTTGAGCCCGCTGATGCCCTCGCGGCCGATCCGCGGCTTGACCACCCAGAAGGTGCTGTCCTCGACCAGCATCGGCGCGGCCTCGGGCTTCATGCGGGCGGTCAGCACCACCTGGGAAAGGTCGTCGGACAGGTCCACCGACTCCACCCGGCCGATCTCGACGTTGCGGGTCTTGATCAGGGTGCTGCCGGCCTCGATGCCGTCGGCGCTCTCCATGATCAGGGTGATCGTCGGGCCGCGGCTCAGGTAGCTGTCGTAGACCAGCCAGGCGCCGATCAGCAGCGCCACGATGGGCACGATCCAGATCGGCGACAGCGGCGCCTGGCGGGTGGCCCGGGCGCGCTGCTGCTCGTTGTCGGGCGCGGCGTCAGGGGGCGTGTCGTTCATGCGGGGCTTCCTCGTCCGCTGTGGAAGTGGTGCCATCCCAGATCAATCGGGGATCGAAGGTCATGGCGGCGAGCATGGTGAGCACCACCACGCTGCCGAAGGCCACGGCCGCGGGGCCCGGCTCGACGGCCATCAGGTTGCCGGCGCGGATCAGTGCCACCAGGATCGCGACCACGAAGATGTCGACCATCGACCAGCGGCCGATGAACTCGGTGATGCGATACAGCCGGGTGCGCACCGGGGCCTTCAGCGCGTGGGCCCTGGGCGCCATCAGACACAGCCAGGCCAGGGCCAGCAGCTTGCCGATCGGCACGATCACGCTGGCCACCAGGATCACCAGCGCCACCGGCAAGGAACCCATCTCGATCAGTTCGACGATGCCGCCGACGATGGTGCTGGGGCTGGCCCGGCCAAGGCTGACGGTGGTCATGATCGGATAGACGTTGGCCGGTATGTAGAGCACCGCCGCCGCGGCCAGCAGGGCCCAGGTGCGTTGAAGGCTGTGGGGACGGCGGGCGTGGAGCGGCTCGCCGCAGCGCTGGCACTGGCCGTGGCCGCCGGCATCGAGGCGGCCCACCAGGCCGCAGGTGTGGCAGCCGGTGAGCCCCTGGGGGGCGGCGGGGCGTCCGGTCTGGCTGCCCTCCGGTGCCGGGGGCTCGCCGGCCAGGGCGAACCACAGCCAGTCGCGGTCCACCGATTGGGTGGTGGCCAGCAGCAGCACCGCGAAGGCGCCGAAGGCCCAGAAGGCCGGGCCGAGCTCGATCTGGGCGAGACCGACGATCTTGATCAGGCTGACCAGGGTGCCGATCAGGAAGACGTCGGCCATCATCCAAGGCTGCAGGTGGGCGAGGGCGCGGGCGGCGCTGCGGCTGGCCGGCAGCGGATGGCCGCTCAGCAGGCCGATCTGCAGCCACACCACCGCCAGCAGATAGAGGGTCGGCAGCACCAGGATGGTCAGCAGCACGACGATCGCCACCAGCGGCGCGTGATGGCCGATCAGGTCGGTGGCGGTCTGGGTCAGTTCGATGCGGTTGCCCACGCCGCGCACGCTGAAGGCCAGGAAGGGAAAGGCCGCGGCGATCGCCAGGCTCGCCAGCGCGGCGATCGCCAGCGCCAGGCTGCGCTGGGCCGGATAGCGATGGCGCCGCACCTCGGCGTGGCCGCAGCGCGGGCATACCGCCTGCTCGCCGGAATGCAGCGGCGGCAGGGCCATCAGCCAGTCGCATTCGTGGCAGGCACGCAGGCGTCGCCGGGTGGCGCGGGCCTCCGGCGGCATGCGGTCGACATAGGGCACCTGGCTGGGCAGGGCGATGTGGCGAAAGGCCGGCCTTGGCACGGCGATGATGTCCTCCTGACGATCAACGGCTTAAGGGAAGTGTGTCACGTTGACGCGGGGGGCACCATAGTCAACCATGCGCGTCTCATTTGTTCCGATGGAGACACCATGATGCTTCCCGCCCTGGCGGTGGTGGCAGGCCTGATCCTGCTGGTCTGGAGCGCCGAGCGCTTCGTCGACGGCGCGGCGGCGACGTCCGCGCGACTCGGCTTATCGCCCTTGTTGATCGGCATGCTGGTGATCGGCTTCGGCACCTCGGCACCGGAAATGGTGGTCTCGGCCATTGCCGCCAGCCAGGGCAATCCGGGCCTGGCGCTGGGCAATGCCTATGGCTCCAACATCGCCAACATCGGCCTGATCCTGGGCCTGGTGGCGCTGATCGCGCCGCTGGCGGTGCACTCCGGGGTGATCCGCCGCGAGCTGCCGGTGCTGGGCGGCGCGACGCTGCTGTCGGCGGTGCTGCTGCTGGGCGGCGTGGTGCGCCTGGAGGGCGCGCTGCTGCTGGTGGTACTGGTGGCCTTCATGGGCTACAGCGTGTTCCGGGGGCTCAAGGACGGCAGCGATCCGCTGTCGTCGGACACCGAGACCGAGTTGGCCTCGCATCCGATGTCGATGAAGGCCGCCCTGGGCTGGACGGCGCTCGGGCTGGTGCTGCTGGTGGCCAGTTCCCGGCTGCTGGTGTGGGGCGCGGTGGACATCGCCCAGAGCCTCGGCGTCAGCGATCTGGTGATTGGCCTGACCGTGGTGGCGGTGGGCACCTCGCTGCCGGAGCTGGCGTCCTCGATCAGCGCGTTGCGCCGCCGCGAGCACGACCTGGTGCTGGGCAACGTGGTGGGGTCCAACCTGTTCAACACACTCGGCGTGGTGGGGCTGGCCGCGGTGATTTCGCCGATCGACGCGGGCCGCGAGGTACTGCTGCGCGACTGGAGCCTGATGGCGGCGATGACGGTGCTGATGGTGGTCTTCGCGCTGGGCTGGCGCGGCCGCCAGGGTCGCATCAATCGCCTCGAGGGCGGCGCCCTGCTGGCCATGTACGTGGCCTATCTCGGCTTCATGGTGCACCTGGTGATAGACGCCGGCGCCGCATGATGCACTGCGACATCCCGACACACATGGGGGAAGCCTTCCCGGGGTAAGATGATTTCGTTGCCTGTTCCCGCCGCGGCCTCTTCGGCTAGGCTGGGCAGGCAAGGGAGAAATGCGGCAGGGCGCCCCGGCGCCCGACGACCAAGAGCACGGAGAGTGCCTTCGCATCACGTTCATCGATCCGCAGGAACGAGGTGTCACCCATGGAACTGGATCCTCTGCTGCTGTCGCGGCTGCAGTTCGCCTTCGTGGTTTCCTTCCATGCCATCTTCCCGGTCTTCACGATCGGGCTGGCATCCTATCTCGCCGTGCTCAACGGCCTGTTCTATCGCACCGGCAACCCCGCCTGGGAACGCCTGGCGATCTTCTGGGCGCGCGTCTTCGCCGTGGTGTTCGGCATGGGCGTGGTCTCGGGCATCGTCATGGCCTTCCAGTTCGGCACCAACTGGAGCAACTTCTCGCTGGCGGCCTCCAACATTCTCGGTCCGCTGCTGAGCTATGAGGTGGTCACCGCCTTCTTCCTCGAGGCGGCCTTCCTCGGCGTGCTGCTGTTCGGGCGCGGCAAGGTGCCCCAGGGCGTGCACCTGTTCGCCTCGATCATGGTGGCGCTGGGCACCTTCATCTCGGCGTTCTGGATCCTGGTCTCCAACAGCTGGATGCAGACCCCGGCCGGCACCGAGCTGATCGACGGGCGCTTCCACGTCACCGACTGGAGCGAGGCGATCTTCACCGCTTCCTTCCCGTATCGCTTCGTGCACTTCGTGATGGCGTCGTTCCTGACCGGCGGCTTCGTGGTGGCCGGCGTCAGCGCCTGGTACCTGTTGATCGGCCGTGACGTCGAGGCCAACCGCAAGGCGTTCTCCATGTGCCTGTGGCTGCTGCTGGTGCTGGCGCCTGCCCAGGCGATCGTCGGCGACGGGCATGGGCTCAACACCCTGGAGCACCAGCCGACCAAGGTGGCGGCCATGGAAGGCAACTGGGAGACCCAGTCGCGCACGCCGCTGCTGCTGTTCGCCTGGCCCGATCAAAAGGCCCAGGAGAACGCGCTGGAAGTCGGTCTGCCCGGGGTGGCCAGCCTGATCCTCACCCATGACATCGACGGCGAGGTCCCGGGCATCAGCGAGGTGCCGCCGGAGGAGCAGCCGCCGGTGTGGCTGGTGTTCTGGTCGTTCCGCATCATGGTGGCCATGGGGCTGGCGATGATCGTCGCGGTGCTGATCGGCGCCGGGCTGCGTGCCAAGGGGCGGCTTTACGATCATCGCGGCTTCCTGCAGTTCATGCGCGTCATGACCATCACGCCGTTCCTGGCGGTGCTCGCCGGCTGGTTCGTCACCGAGATCGGCCGCGCGCCCTGGCTGGTGTACGGCATCATGACCCAGGCCGAGGCGGTGACGCCGTCGCTGACCGGCGGCATGGCGCTGTTCACCCTGATCGGCTACATCCTGGTCTACGCCGTGGTGTTCTACGCCGGCACGCTCTACCTGACCCGGGTCGTGCGTCAGGGCATGCTGCCCGAGCCGCCCCATGACGACGAGGTGGAGCGTCCCAAGCGGCCGCTGTCCGCCTCCCATGTGCCGTTCGAAGACGCCGCCAACCAGCCGGGAAGGAGCTGAACCATGGAAATGTTGGATCTGACGCTGATCTGGGCCGGCATCATCGGTTTCGGCGTGATCATGTACGTGCTGATGGACGGCTTCGACCTGGGCGTGGGCATTCTCTTTCCCTTCGCCCCGGACGAGGACAGCCGCGATGTGCTGATGAACTCCGTGGCCCCGATCTGGGACGGCAACGAGACCTGGCTGGTGCTCGGCGGGGCCGGACTGCTGGCGGCCTTCCCGGTGGTCTACTCGGTGTTCCTGCCGGCGCTCTACATCGGGGTCTTCCTGATGCTGGCCGGGCTGATCTTCCGCGGCATCGCCTTCGAGTTCCGCTTCAAGTCGCATCGCAATCGTCGCTGGTGGAACCGTGCCTTCTTCGGCGGCTCCACCGTGGCGGCCTTCGCCCAGGGGGCCGTGGTGGGCGCCTACATCCAGGGCTTCCCGGTGGAGGACTTCGTCTACGTCGGCGGCGCCCTGGACTGGCTGACGCCCTTCACCGTGCTGACCGGCCTCGGCCTGGTGGCCGGCTATGCGCTGCTCGGCGCCACCTGGCTGATCATGAAGACCGAGGGCCACATCCAGGCCTGGGCCTACCGGCTGGCACCGCGTCTGCTGGTCGCGGTGCTGGCGGTGTTCGCCATCATCAGCCTGTGGACCCCCTTCGTGGATGACGCGGTGCGCGAGCGCTGGTTCGGTCACCTGCACCTGCTGTGGGTGTTCCCGGCGCTGGCCCTGCTGTGTGCCTTCTGGCTGTGGCGCTCGGTGCAGGCGCGCCGCGAGGGCCAGCCGTTCATCGCCACCCTGGGGGTGTTCGTCTTCACCTATCTGGGGCTGGTGGTCAGCAAGTGGCCGGTGATCGTGCCGCCGAACTACACCCTGTGGGACGTGGCCTCGGCGCCGGAGTCCCAGCTGTTCCTGCTGCTCGGGGTGCTGTTCGTGATCCCGATCGTGCTGGCCTACACCGCCTGGAGCTACTGGGTGTTCCGCGGCAAGGTCCGCGTGGGCGAGGGGTACCACTGAGACGATGACGCAGGCATCGACATCGCGCGCCTGGCTCGCCGGCCTGGCGCGCGCCGAACGAGGGCGACTGGGCCTGGCCGTGGGCTGTGGCCTGGTCGCCGGCATCGCCACCGTGGCACAGCTGGTGCTGCTGGCCTGGCTGGTGACATCACTCCTGGTGGAGGGCCGTGCGCCCTCCACGCTGTTGCTGGCCTTCATCGCCCTGGCGGCGCTGATGGGGCTGCGGGCCCTGGCCCAGTGGGGCCAGGAGACCCTGGGCCTCGCCGCCAGCCTGCGGCTGCGCCGCCGGGCCCGGGGCGAGCTGCTCGATCATCTGGAACGGCTCGGGCCGGTGGGCCTCACCGGCCATCACAGCGCCAGCCTGGCCCAGCGGGCGGTGGACCAGGTCGAGGCGCTGGACGGCTACGTGGCCCGCTTCCTGCCCCAGCGCTATCTCGCCGTGCTGCTGCCGCTGGTCATCCTGGCCGTCGTGGCCTGGCTCGACTGGCTGGCGGCGGTGTTCCTGCTGCTGGCGGCCCCGCTGATCCCGCTGTTCATGGCGCTGGTGGGCATGGGCACCGAGCGGCTCAACGAGGAGCAGTTCGATGCCGTGGCACGGCTGTCGCGCCACTTCATCGACCGGGTGCGCGGCATCACCACCCTGCAGCTGTTCGGCCGCACCGCCGCGGCCACCGAGGAGGTGCACGCCGCCGCCGACGACTACCGGCGCCGGACCCTGCGCCCGCTGCGGCTGGCCTTTCTCTCCTCGGCGGTGCTTGAGTTCTTCGCCGCCGTGTCGATCGCCGTGGTGGCGATCTACGTGGGCTTCGGCCTGCTCGGCTACATCAGCTACGGGCCGGCCGACCAGCTTACGCTGTTTTCCGGGCTGCTGGCGCTGCTGCTGGCGCCGGAATTCTTCCAGCCGCTGAGAAGCCTGGCCCAGCACTATCACGACCGCGCCTCGGCCTTGGGCGCCGCCGAGGGCATGGTGGCACTGCTCGACGAGACGCCGCGCCGCAGCGGCCTGACGCCGCCCGCGCCCCATGCCGCTCGGGCGGTGGCCGAGCTGGAGGCGGTCACGGTGTCGCACCCCGAGCGCGGCCGCGTGCTGGGGCCGCTGGACCTGACGCTGGCGCCGGGCGAGGTGCTGGCGATCAGCGGGCCCTCCGGCGTCGGCAAGTCGACCCTGCTGCAGCTCCTGGCGGGCTTTGTCGATCCGGACAGCGGCCATCGTCGCCTGCGCACCCGGCTCGAGGTGGCCTGGATGGACCAGCGTCCGCTGCTGATCCACGGCCGCCTGGCCGACAACCTGCGCCTCGCCGCGCCCGCCGCCGATGACGCCGCGCTGCATCGGGCGCTGGTCGCCGCCGGCCTGGGCGAGCTGGTGGCCGGGCTGCCCGACGGGCTCGACACCCGGCTCGGCGAGCGCGGGGTCGGGCTCTCCGGCGGCCAGGCCCAGCGTCTGGCGCTGGCCCGGGTGTTTCTCTCCGAGGCGCGGCTGGTGCTGCTCGACGAGCCCACCGAGAGCCTCGACGCCGAGAGCGAGGCGGTGGTGATCGAGGCGCTGATGGCGCTGGCCGCCGAGGGCCGCAGCCTGGTCATCGCCAGCCACCGGGCCGCGCCGCTGGCCTGCGCCGACCGGCACCTGACGCTGCGTGACGGCCGCCTCGAGGAGGTGATCCATGACTGAGCGACGCGCCACGATCGCGACCCTCGCGCCCTGGCTGCGCCTGCTCGGCCGGCGCCGCGGCCGCCTGCTGGCCGGCGGCGCGCTGATGGCGCTGGCGTTGGCCTCGGCGATCGGGCTGCTGGCGCTGTCCGGCTGGTTCATCACCGCGACCGGCCTGGCCGGCATCGCCCTGGCCGCCGGGGGCGCCATGACCCTGGACGTCTACGTGCCGGGCAGCGGCATCCGCGGCTTCGCGGTGACCCGCACCGCGGCGCGCTACGTCGAACGGCTCTACAACCACGACACGGTGCTGCGCCTGCTGGCCGACCTGCGCGGGCGGATGTTCGCGGTGCTGGCCGGCCTCGACGCCCAGACGCTGTCGCGGCGCCGGGCCAGCGACTGGCTGAACCGCCTGACCGCCGACATCGACACCCTGGACAGCCTGTTCCTGCGCCTGCTGGCGCCGGCGGCGGTGGCGCTGCTGGCGATCCTCGCCCTGGCCGGCTTCCTGGCGATCTGGTCGCCGGCGACGGCCCTGTCGGTGGCGGGGCTGCTCGGCGCCGCCTGGGGCTGGCTGACGCTGGGCCAGGCGCGCCTCGGGCTCGCCGCCAGCCGGCAGCGGGTCGATGAGCTGGAGCGCCTGCGCGGCCGATTGATCGAACAGCTCCAGGGGCTCGCCGAGCTCGAGACCTACGGCACCCTGGCCGGCCAGCGGCGGCGCCTCGAGGCCATCGAGGATCGGCTCTACGCCGATCAGGGCCGCCTGGGGCGGTTCTCGGCGCTGGGCACGGCGGTGGCCGGGCTGGCCGTCGGGTTCGGCTGGCTCTCGGCGCTGTGGCTGGCGGCCCTCGCCTGGCAGGCCGGGGGGCTGTCCGGCCCGCTGATGGTGATGATGCCGCTGGCGGTGATGGCGATGAGCGAGGCGCTGACCGCGCTGCCCATGGCCTTCACCCAGTTCGGGGCCACCCTGGCCGCCGCCGAGCGGCTCAATGCGCTGGAGGATACCCGTCGCGACGACGCCGACCGGGGCGCGGCGTCGCTGCGCCCCGGTGCGCTGGCGCTCGCCCTCGAGGAGGTCGCGCTGCGCTATCCCGGCGCCCTGACGCCGGTGTTCGACGGCTTCTCGCTGGCGCTTTCACCCGGCGAGCGGCTGGCCGTGCACGGGGTGTCGGGCAGCGGCAAGTCGAGCCTGGCGGCGCTGGTCACCGGCCAGCGGGTGCCGGACGCGGGCCGGGTGCGTCTGAACGAGGCGCCGGTCGGCGAGATCGCCGCCGACGTTCTGGCCGAGCGGGTCGCCTGTCTGACCCAGCACACCGAACTGTTCGACGACAGCCTGGCGGCCAACCTGCTGCTGGCCGCCCCCGAGGCCGATGACGCGCGGCTGTGGGCCGTGCTCGAGACGGTGGAACTGGCCGACTGGGCGGAATCGCTGCCGCGCGGGCTCGACACGCGGGTGGGCGAGGGCGGTCGGCGACTCTCCGGCGGCCAGGCGCGTCGGGTGGCGCTGGCGAGGCTGCTGCTGCGCGATCCGGGGCTGGTCATCCTCGACGAGCCCTTCGCCGGCCTCGATCCGGCGCTGGCCGCGCGCATCGCCGAGCGCCTCGACGGCTGGCTCGCCGGGCGCAGCGTGCTCTATCTGGTGCACGAGCGGGCCGAACAGACGGCACTGCCCGGGGTCGATCGCTGGCAGGCCCTGAGCCTGCTGCCGGAGAAGGACTTTGCGCCGCCGCGCGGAATCTTTCAGGATAGGGCAAAGCATTGATACGAGGTGATTCATGCGGGATTTCCTGAAGGCCCTGCCCAAGGCCGAGCTGCATCTGCACATCGAGGGCACCCTGGAACCCGAACTGATGATGGCGCTCGCCGAGCGCAACGGCGTGACGCTGCCCTACGCCTCGGTGGAGGAGGTGCGCGCCGCCTACGATTTCGACGACCTGCAGTCCTTCCTTGACCTCTATTTCCAGGGCATGAGCGTGCTGCTCACCGCCCGGGACTTCGAGGACCTGGCCATGGACTACTTCCGGCGCGCCGCCGCCGAGGGCGTGGTGCACGTGGAGATGCACGTCGACCCCCAGGCGCATCTGTCGCGGGGCGTGGCGCTGGAGGCGGTGATGGAGGGGCTCGAGCGCGCCCGCCGTCGCGCCGAGGACGAGCTGGACCTGTCCACGGCGATGATCCTCGCCTTCCTGCGGGACCGGCCGGCCGAGGAGGCCGAGGCGCTGCTGGAGCAGGCCGCGCCCTATCTCGACCGGATCGACGCCGTGGGCCTCGACAGCGCCGAGGTCGGCCATCCGCCGGGCAAGTTCACCGAGGCGTTTCGCCGTGCCGGTGAGCTGGGCTTGGCCCGGGTCGCCCACGCCGGCGAGGAGGGGCCACCCGCCTATATCCATGAGGCGCTGGACGTGCTCGACGTCTGCCGCATCGATCACGGCGTGCGCTGCCTGGAGGACGAGGCGCTGGTCGCGCGGCTGCGCGACGAGGCCATGGTGCTGACCGTCTGCCCGCTCTCGAACCTGCGGCTCAAGGTGGTCGAGCGCATGGAGGCGCATCCGCTGCCGGCGATGCTCGAGGCCGGCCTCAACCTGACGCTCAATTCCGACGACCCCGCCTACTTCGGCGGCGGCATGCTGGAAAATTTCGAGGCCTGCCAGCGCGCCTTCGGCTGGTCCCGGGAGACCTTCGGCCGGCTCGCCGGCAACGCGATCGAGGCGGCCTTCATGAGCGAGGAGCGCCGCTCGGAACTTCGCGCCAGGCTCGCGGCCTGCGGCTGATGTCGGCGGGCATCGATGGAAAAAGGGCGGCGCTTCGGCGCCGCCCTTTTTTCGTGCCGGTCATTCATGCCTGGCGTGTGCAGGGGGAGATCAGGCGTCTCGCTGATGCACCCGCCGGCCGTTGGCCCAGGTGGCGTACACGGTGCGGTCGTCGCCCAGCATCATCAGCGCGAACAGCGTCTCGGCGAGCTTGCGGCAGCGGGCGGTGCGTCGGGCCAGCAGCGGCGTGGCCTGTGGGTCGAGGACCACGAGGTCGGCTTCATGGCCCTCGCGCAGGCGTCCGATGCGCTCGTCCAGGTGCAGGGCCCGGGCGTTGCCCAGCGTCAGCCGGTAGAAGCCCTGCCAGGCGGTGAGCGGCTGGCCGCGCAGCTGGCCGACCTGATAGGCGGCCTTGAGGGTGGCGAGCCCCGAGAGATCGGTGCCGGCGCCCACGTCGCTGGCGAGCGTGGTGGCGAGCCCCGCCTCGCGGCAGGCCAGGCGGTCGAACAGTCCGCTGCCGAGGAACAGGTTGGAGGTCGGGCAGAAGGCGACGTTGGCGCCGGCCTCGGCCAGCCGGCGGCGCATCGGCTGGTCGAGGTGGATGCCGTGGGCGAAGGTACTGCGCGGCCCCACCAGGCCGTAGCGCTCGTAGACCCCCAGATAGTCTTCGCATTCGGGAAACAGCTCGCCGACCCAGGCGATCTCGCCCTCGTTCTCCGAGAGGTGGGTCTGCAGGTGAAGATCCGGGGCGTTGCGCAGCACCGCGCCGGTGGCCTCGAGCTGCTCGCGGCTGGAGGTGGGCGCGAAGCGCGGGGTCAGGCTGTAGCCGAGGCGGCCCCGGCCGTGCCAGTCGCCGATCAGCCGCTCGCTGTCGGCCAGCCCGCCGAGGGGATCGTCGACCAGCGCCTCGGGGGCGTGGCGATCCATCAGCACCTTGCCGGCCAGCATGCGCAGGCCGCGGGCCCGGGCGGCGGTGAAGAAGGCGTCCACCGAGCCGGGATGCGAGGTGCAGAATACCTGGGCGGTGGTGGTGCCGGCGCGCAGGGTCTCGTCGAGGAAGGCCTCGGCCACCGCCTCGGCGTGGGCGCACTCGGCGAAGCGACACTCCTCGGGGAAGGTGTAGTCATTGAGCCAGTCGAGCAGCTGGCGGCCGTAGGAGGCCATGATGTCGAGCTGGGCGTAGTGCACGTGGCTGTCGATGAAGCCCGGCATCATCAGCTTGTCGCCGTAGTCCACCGTCTCGATGTCCGCCGGCAGGTGCGGGGCCAGCTCGGCGAAGTCGGCCACGGCGTGGATGTGGCCGTCGACCAGCCAGACGGCGCCGTCTTCCAGATGGCGCACGCTGCCCGCGGCCGGGGCGTCGTCCTCGCCCGGGTCGGCGTCGAAGCTCAGCAGCGGGCCGCGCAGCAGGCGCATGTGGGGTTGGGGGTCGGTCATCAATCTCTCCGCTGAACGCCGCTTGGCCGGCGCATGGAAAAGTCGGATTCTGTTGGGTCTTGGCGAATGTTCAGGCGATGAGCTTACCCGGCGACAAGCCCCGGGGTGCCGGACCATCGCGAGGCGCTGTGAACCCTTCCCTGGGCGCTACTTTTGCCCTGCGGCGCTCTCGCGTCCTGCGCCGCTTGCAGGGCCGGTGCTGGCCATCCATGGCCAGCCCGTTCGGCGGAATCCGCCTCACCCATGGCAAAAACCCTCGCTGCGCCTTATCCCCGGTGCTCATCGGTGTGGCTCTAAGTTCTTGATGGAAACGCCTGGCGCAGCGTCTCCGGGGCGACGCCGCGGCGGTCGTCGCGCTCGGTGTCGGGCTTGAGCGTCAAGAGCTCGGCGGCCACCGCCAGGGCGATCTCGCAGGGCCGCTTGCCGTGGGCGCCGGGCACGCCGATCGGGCAGCGCACCGTTGCCAGTGCGGCCTCGTCGTGGCCGGCGTCGCGCAGCCGGCTCTTGAAGCTCGCCCACTTGCTGTCGGAGCCGATCAGGCCGATCGAGGCGCAGTCGCCGCGCCGCAGCAGGGCGTCGACCAGGGCGCGATCCTCGGCGTGATCGTGGGTCATCACCAGGGCGTGGCAGCCGGCCGGCAGTGCGGCCACCGCGGCCTCCGCGCCCTCGGCACCGGCCGCCAGGCGGACATGCTGCAGCCGGTCTCGGTCGGCGGCGTCATCCGGGAAGGCGTGCTCGCGGCTGTCGAACCAGCGGATGCGCCAGGGCAGCGGGGCCAGCGCCTGGACCAGCGCCCGGCCGACGTGGCCGGCACCGAACAGCGCGATCTCCATCTCGGCGCCGGCGAACGGTTCGATCAGCACGTGCACGTAGCCGCCGCAGCACTGACCGGAGCGCCCGCCCAGCGGGAAGGCCTCGAGCCGGGTGTCGCGGCGGCCGCTGGCCAGCGCCTCGCGGGCGGCCTCGATCACCTGCTGCTCGAAGTGGCCGCCGCCCAGGGTGTCGTGGACATCGTCGGCGGTGACCACCATCTTGGCGCCGGGCTCCCGCGGGGTGGAGCCGGCCACGCCCACCACGCTGGCCAGGGCGTGGGGGCGCGCCTCGCGCTGCAGGCGGGCGAGCGCCGCGTACCAGGGCTCAGGTGGGTGCATGGTCAGACCCCTCGTCATGGGCGGCGCCATGCTCGGCATAGGCGTCGGTGCGGGTCCTTCTGAGGGACTCGGCGGTCATCAGTACACGCTCCGGGGTGGCGGGCGTGTCCAGCGCCGGGCTGACGCGATAGTCGGCGAGACTCGAGAGGGCATCGCGCAGCGCCGACCACACCGAGATGCCGAGCATGAAGGGCGGCTCGCCCACGGCCTTGGAGCGATAGATGCTGGCCTGGGAGTTGGGATGGCCCTGCATCAGCGCGACGTTGAAGGTCTCGGGCAAATCGCCGAAGGCCGGAATCTTGTAGGTGGCCGGGCCGTCGGAGACCAGCCGGCCGGCCTCGTTCCAGACCAGCTCCTCGCTGGTCAGCCAGCCCATGCCCTGGATGAAGCCGCCCTCGATCTGACCGATGTCGATGGCCGGGTTCAGCGAATCGCCCACGTCGTGAAGGATATCGGCGCGGCTGACGCGATACTCGCCGGACAGGGTGTCGACCTCGACCTCGGCCACGGCGGCCCCAAAGGCATAGTAGTAGAAGGGCCGGCCGCGGCCGGTGGCGCGGTCGTAGTGGATCAGGGGCGTGGCATAGAAGCCCTTCTCGGACAGCGAGACGCGGCCGATATAGGCGGCCTGGACCAGCTCGCCCCAGGGGATGCGCGTCTCGGCCTCGCCGAGCCCGGCCACCAGCTGGCCGTCCTCCAGGCGCATGGTCTCGCGGTCGAGCCCGCCCGCCTCCCGGTCGAAGTGAGCGGCGGCGAAGTCGAACAGCCGCTCGCGGAGCTTGCTCGCCGCGTCGCGGGCCGCCTGGCCGTTGAGGTCGGCGCCGCTGGAAGCGGCGGTGGGCGAGGTGTTGGGCACCTTGTCGGTGCGGGTGGCGCTGATGCGTACCCGCTCCAGATCGAGGCCCAGCTCCCGGGCCACCACCTGGCACACCTTGGTGTGCAGGCCCTGGCCCATCTCGGTGCCGCCGTGGTTGATCAGCACGCTGCCGTCGGTATAGACGTGCAGCAGCGCGCCGGCCTGGTTGAGGTGCTGGGCGGTGAAGGAGATGCCGAACTTCACCGGCGTCAGCGCCAGGCCGCGCTTGATGATCGGGCTTGCCGCGTTGAAGGCGGTGATCTCTCGGCGCCGCGCCCAGTAGTCGCTGCTCCGCTCGAGCTGGTCGATCAGGTCGTGCAGCAGGGTGAGCTGCTCGACGCGCTGGCCGTAGTGGGTGATATCGCGGGTGACGTCCAGCGGCGCGCCGTCTTCGCCCCTGGCCCGATACAGGTTGCGCTTGCGCACGGTCAGCGGGTCCTCGCCGAGATGGCGGGCGATGTCGTCCATGGCGCGCTCGATGATCATCATGCCCTGGGGGCCGCCGAAGCCGCGGAAGGCGGTGTTGGAGGCCTTGTGGGTGCGGGCGCGCTGGCCGGTCACCCGGGCCTCGCCCAGCGAGTAGGCGTTGTCGGCGTGGAACATGGCGCGGTCGACGATCGCCTCGGACAGGTCCGGCGAGTAGCCGCAGTCGCCGATCACGGTGATATCGCCGCCGGCCAGCACGCCGCGCTCGTCGAAGCCGAGGCGATAGCGGTTATGGAAGGGGTGGCGCTTGCCGGTGGCGCGCAGGTCCTCGGCCCGGGGCAGGCGCAGCTTGGTCGGGCGGTTCGTGCGCCGGGCGATCAGCGCGGCGATGCAGGCCCAGGGCGAGGCCTGGGTCTCCTTGCCGCCGAAGCCGCCGCCCATGCGTCGCATCTCCATGGTCACCGCGTGGAAGGGCACGCCGAGCACCTCGGCGACCAGCTTCTGGCTCTCGCTGAGGTGCTGGTTGGAGGTGTAGACCATCACGCCCTCGTCCTCGGAGGGCACCACCAGGCAGGCCTGGCCCTCGAGGTAGAAGTGCTCCTGGCCGCCGACGAACTGCTCGCCCTCCAGCACATGGGGCGCCTCGTTCAGGGCGTTCTGCCAGTCGCCACGCTGGTGCACGTGGGTGGGGCGCACGAACTCCTCGCGCTCGGCGGCGGCCACCGGGTCCAGCGACGCCGGCTGCTCGTCGATCTCGACGATCGCCTCCCTGACCGCCAGCCGCGCCGCGCGGTGGCTCTCCGCCGCCACCGCGAACAGGCTCTGGCCGAGGTAGCTGATCTCCTCACTGGCGAAGATCGGGTCGCCCGGGAACACCGGGCCGATGTCGGTATGGCCGGGCACGTCGGCCAGGGTGATCACGTCCACCACGCCCGGCGCGTCGCGCACCCCGTCCAGGTCGAGCCGGGTCAGGCGGCCGTGGGCCACCGGCGAGAAGCCCACCGCCACGTGCAGGGCGTTGGCCGGGGTGGCGATGTCGTCGATATAGGGTGCGCGGCCGGTCACGTGCTTGACGGCGCTCTCGTGGGCGCGGGCGCTGCCGGCGCCGCCCCGGGCCGCGACGGTCTCCCGGGCCAGCGGCGCGTCGCCCTGGTTCCGCCGTGAGGTGTCTTGGGGAATGTCAGTGAGCGTACGCATCGAGAGTCACCTTGGTCGCGGAATCGTTGTTGTCGTTGGCGCCGTTGTCGTCGATGGGGCCATGTTCGGCGGCGATCATCAGCCGCAGCCGCTCGAGCAGGTTGCCGGCGGCCAGGCGGCGGTACTCGGCGCTGCCGCGCACGTCGGACATCGGCGCGAGCTCCTCGCCGAGCGCCGCCCGGGCGGCGGCGAAGGCCTCGGCGTCCGGAGCGTGGCCCTCCAGCGCGGCCTCGGCGGCGGGGGCGCGGCGGGGCACGGCCGCCATGCCGCCGAAGGCCAGGTGGACGTCGCGCATCACGCCGTCTTCCAGGCGCCAGGCGAAGGCGGCGAGCACCGCGGAGATGTCGTCCTCACGTCGTTTCGACAGCTTCCAGACCTTGAGATTCTGCGCCGCACTCGGGCGCGGCAGGAAGACGGCGGCGATGAACTCGTCGTCGGCCAGCGCCGTCTGGCGGTAGTCGAGGAAGAAATCGGACAGCGGCAGCTCGCGCGGGCCGCCGGGGCCGTCGAGACGCAGTATGGCATCGAGGGCCAGCAGCACCGGCGGGGTGTCGCCGATCGGCGAGGCGTTGGCGATGTTGCCGCCGAGCGTGGCGCGGTGGCGGATCTGCGAGGAGGCGAAGCGATGCATCAGGTGCGCGAAGGCCGGGTAGGGATCGGCGAGCAGCGGCGTCAGCCGGGCCAGGGTGACCGAGGCGCCGATCCACCAGCCGGCCTCGGTCTCCTCGATGGCGTTGAGCTCGGCGACCTGGCGCACGTCGATCAGATCGTCCAGCGCCTTGAGCTGCTGGGTGGCCTCGAGCCACAGGTCGGTGCCGCCGGCCACCAGCCGGGCGTCGGGGCGCTCGGCTTTCAGCGCGCGCAGGGCCTCGAGGTCCCGGGGCGTGACATAGTGGCTGACGTCGTGGCCCGCCGCGGCCGGCTCGCCGTCGCGGGGTTGGCGCAGGCAGGCGACGTGGCCGGCGAGGCCCGCGTCCTCGGCCCAGGCGGGATCGGCCGCCGGATAGTCGCCCATGGCGAGGGCGGCGTCGCGGATCGGCCGGTAGCCGGTGCAGCGGCACAGGTTGCCGCCCAGGGCCTCCTCGAGGCGCGCCTGGTTCAGCGGGGCAGGTCGTCGCCGCTGATCCTCGTAGAGGGTGAACAGCGACATCACGATCCCGGGCGTGCAGAAGCCGCACTGGCTGCCGTGGCAGTCGACCATCGCCGCCTGGGCGGGGTGCAGCCGCTCGCCGCTGGCCAGCCCCTCGACGGTGACCAGGTGGCAGCCGTCGAGCTGGTGGGCCGGGGTCAGGCAGGCGTTGGCGTTGTGATAGACCAGCTCGCCGTCCTCACCGGGTTCGCCGATCGCCACGGTGCAGGCGCCGCAGTCGCCGGAGGCGCAGCCTTCCTTGGTGCCGGTCTGGCCGAGGCCTTCGCGCAGCAGCTCGAGGGTGCTGGTGTCGGCGCTGACGTTGCGACAGCGCTGACGCCTGCCGTTGAGGTAGAAGTCGATCATGGGTGTCGGCTCCGATTGTGGTTGTAGTGGCCGGGAATCAGGAGATGATCTAATTCTTGACCGTGTGGTCAGCTTTGGCAAGTGTCAGGCGCCTCCCGGTGCCGTTTTCTCCCCGATCGGGCGTCGGCGGTGATGCCGAATTGCCTTGATGCCGGGCCCTGAGGCACTCTTTGCCCCCAGGATCGGTACCGACAGCGAGGGCCCATGGCCAAGGCAGACAACGGCAGTGAACAGGAAGGCGGCGCCATCCGCCGGCGCAACGAGCAGGCGATCCTGGCGGCGGCGGAGCGGGTCTTCGCCCGGCACGGCTATCGCGGGGCCAGCGTGCAGGAGATCGCCGAGCAGGCGGGGCTGCCCAAGTCCAATGTCCTCTACTACATGGGCAGCAAGCGCAGGCTCTACGTGCGCCTGCTGGAGCGGGTGATGGAGCGCTGGAACGCCATGCTCGACGACATCTCGGCCGACGACGACCCGGCCGAGGTGCTGTCGGCCTTCATTCGCTCGAAGATGTGGATGTCGCGCCGGTATCCCGAGGGCTCACGGCTGTTCGCCAGCGAGATCATCGGCGGCGCGCCCTTCCTGCAGGAGTTCCTGAGTGGCGAGCTGCGCGACTGGGTGCACAGCCGCGCGGCGGTGTTTCGCCAGTGGGCCGAGCGGGGCCTGATGGACCCGGTCGACCCGGTGTGGCTGATCTTTCTGATCTGGTCCTCGACCCAGCACTACGCCGACTTCGAGGCCCAGGTGCGGGGCATCACCGGCCATGAGGCGCTCTCCAACGAGGATATCGAGCGCATCACCGAGTTCCTGACCCGGGTGGTGATCAAGGGCTGCGGGGTGAAGCACCCCGCCGACCGCGCGCCGGCCGACGAGGCGTCGCTTACTGAGCGGTGACCAGCAGCAGCACCGACAGCGCCGCCGACACCCACATCGCCGGCCGGATGTCCTCGAGGCGTCCGGTGGCCACCTTGATCAGCACGAAGCTCATGAAGCCGAAGGCGATGCCGAGGGTGATCGAGTAGGTCAGCGGCATCAGGATGATGGCCAGGAAGGCGGGAAAGGCCTGGTCGAAGCGCTGCCAGTCGATCTTCGCCACCGGCGCCATCATGAACAGGCCGACCAGCACCAGCGCTGGGGCGGTGGCGATGCCGGGCACCAGCGACAGCAGCGGCGAGAGGAACAGGAAGGGCAGGAACAGCAGCGCGATGACCACCGCCACCAGGCCGGTGCGGCCGCCCTGGGCGACGCCGGCGCCCGACTCGATGAAGGTCTGGGCGGCGCTGGTGCCGAGCGGCGCGGCGATCATCGAGGCGAAGGCATCCACCGTCATCGAGCGCTTGAGGTGGCGCGGGTTGCCGTCCTCGTCCTTGAGGTCCGCCGATTCCGACAGCGCCATGAAGCACGACAGGGCGTCGAAGAAGTTGGTGAACAGCATCACGAAGATGAACGGCAGATAGGCCACCTTCAGCGCGCCGAGGATGTCGACCTGCATCACGGCGCCGAAGTCCGGCCAGGCGGCCAGGCCGTTCCAGGCCACCATCACCTCGTCGCCCCACAGCCGGCCCATGGGCGCGGCCATCAGCGTGGTCAGGGCGATGCCCATGATCAGCGCGCCGTTGAAGCGCAGGATCACGAACACCGCGGTGGCCACCAGCCCGAGGAAGAAGGTGGCGAGAGAGGCGTCCATGGTGCCGAGCGATACCAGGGTGGCGTCACTGCCGACGATGAAGCCGGCGTTCTGCAGCCCGATGAAGGTGATGAACAGTCCGATGCCGCAGGTGATGGCGTAGCGCAGCGAGGCGGGGATGGCCTCGATGATGGCGCGGCGCACGTTGAACACCGCCAGCAGGGCGAACAGCACCCCCGACCAGAACACGCAGCCCAGCGCGACTTCCCAGCTGAGGCCGGCGCCCAGCACCAGGGTGTAGGTGAACAGCGCGTTCATGCCCATGCCCGGGGCGACCAGGATGGGGTTGCGGGCGTAGAGGCCCATCGCCAGGCTGCTCATGAAGCTGATCAGCACGGTGGCGGACAACGCCGCGGAGAAGGGGATGCCGGCGTCCGAGAGCACGGCGGGATTGACCACGATGATGTACATCCCGGCCAGGAAGGTGGCGATGCCGGCCAGCAGCTCGGTCTTCAGCGTCGAGCCGCGGCGGGTGACGCCGAACCACCGATCGAGGAGAGGCAGGCTGGGCTGCCGCGAGGGTGCGTCCGCGTTGAGCGCCCCGTCGGCGCGGGGAGAGGTCTGTTGCATGCCGATACCCTGTTGTTGTTGTGGGTGATGTGAGGCAATTTTTCTGACCTTTTGGTCAAGATCAGCGAAGATCAAGGCTAGCCGCTGGCCCGCCGGCGTGCAAGCGAGGCGGGTATCGGACTCGGCGGTCGATGTCGCCGAGAGGGATCCGTCGACGAAAACTGGCTCTTGACCTGTCCACGACGCCCCAGGCTCGACAAAATGGCGCCTGGAACTCCCCTTTCTCTCCAGGCATACGACACGAGATCCGCATGACCACAGGCGTGAATGACGCGACTCCGACCGGCCTGCCCATCGAGGCGAGGCTGGCCGACATCCAGGGCTCGCTGGCCGGGCACGCCCGTGCCCTGCTGGTGGCCGAGCCCGGCGCCGGCAAGACCACCCGCGTGCCGCTCGCGCTGCTCGAGGCCGACTGGTGCCGCGGACAGCGCCTCTTGCTGCTCGAGCCGCGCCGCGTGGCCGCTCGGCTGGCGGCGGGACACATGGCCGATTCCCTGGGCGAGAGCGTCGGCCAGACGGTGGGCTACCGGATGCGCGGCGAGTCTCGCGTCGGGCCCGAGACGCGCCTCGAGGTGGTCACCCAGGGCGTGCTGACGCGCATGCTCCAGGAGGACCCGCTGCTCGAGGGCGTGGCCGGGGTGATCTTCGACGAGTTCCACGAGCGCAGCCTCGAGGCCGACCTCGGCCTGGCGCTGACCCTCGATGCCCAGTCGGTGCGCGACGACCTGCGCCTGCTGGTGATGTCGGCGACCCTGGACGTGGCCTCGCTGACCGCGGTGCTCGGCGAGGACACGCCGGTGATCGAGTGCGAGGGGCGTCAGTTTCCGGTCGCCACCCATTACCGTCCTCCGAAGCGTCGTGACGAGGCCTCGCGCCATCAGGCGGCGGTAGTGGCCGAGGCGCTGGCGGCCGACGACGGCGACGCCCTGGTGATCCTGCCGGGCGTCGGCGAGATCCGCCGCCTGGCGCGGGCGCTGGCCGATCGCCTGCCCGATGCCGCGATCCACGAGCTTCACGGCCGGCTGCCGCTGGACGCCCAACGACGGGCGCTGGCGCCCGATCCCGAGGGCCGTCGCCGGGTGGTGCTGGCCACCGCCATCGCCGAGTCGAGCGTCACGGTGCCCGGCGTGCGGCTGGTGATCGACGCCGGCCAGGAACGGCTGCCGGTGTTCCAGCCGCGCACCGGCCTGACGCGGCTCGAGACCCGGCGGGTCAACCGGGCCAGCGCCGACCAGCGCCGGGGCCGCGCCGGTCGCCAGGGCCCTGGCGTCTGCTATCGGCTGTGGGCCGAGGAGCAGCCGCTGGTGCCGGACCGCGAGCCGGAGATGCGTCAGGCCGACCTGGCGCCGCTGGCCTTCGAGCTGGCGCGCTGGGGCATCACCGACCCCCAGTCGCTGACCTGGATCACGCCGCCGCCTGCGGGGGCGCTCGCTGCCGGGCGCGACTTGCTGCGCGGCCTCGGCGTGCTGGACGACGCCCATCGGCTGACGGCGCTGGGCCGCGCCTCGACGCGCTGGCCGACCCACCCGCGGCTGGCGGTGATGCTTCAGCGTGCGCCTGAGCTCGACGCGGCGGCCCTGGCCTGCGGCCTGGCGGCGCTGCTCGAGGGGCGCGGTGCCGACGACGAGCGCGACCTGGCCGCGGCACTGGAGAAGCGCTTCGCCAGCCCCGGCGAGGATCGCGCCTGGCAGCGCGATGCGAAACGCCTGGCGAGCCTGATGGGCTGCCGGCTGTCGTCGCCCCGGATGGAGGCGCTCGGCGAGCTGCTGGCGCTGGCCTGGCCCGAGCGCATCGCCCAGCGGCTCTCGCCGGGCCGCTTCCGCCTGGCCGGCGGCGGGCAGGCCACGCTGCCCGAGTCCCACCCCCTGGCCCACGCCGAGCTGCTGGTGGCGGTGGCCCTGGACGGCGAGGGCGGCGGCGGGCGGATCTTCCGCGCCGCGGCCCTGGACGAGGCGCGGCTGACGGCGCTGCATCCCGAGGCCGGCCAGTGGTGCGATCATCTCGAATGGTCCGACGAGCGCGGGCGGCTGGTCGGCGAGCGGCGCCGCGGGCTCGGCGCCGTGGTGCTCGAGCGCCGGCCGCTGACGACGCTGCCGCCGGAGGCCGCCCGGCAGGCGCTGCTCGAGGCGGTGCGCCGGCGCGGGCTGCCGTTCGATGAGGCCACCGAGCAGCTGCGGGCCCGGGTCCTGCTGCTGCGCCGCACCCTGGGCGACGACTGGCCGGACTGGTCCGACGAGGCCCTTCTCGAGGACCTGGACGCCTGGCTCGGGCCCTACCTGGCCGGGCTGACTCGCCTCGACGAGGTCGAGGCGCTGCCGTTCGCGCGCATCCTGCGCGACGGCCTGGCCGGCGGCCAGTCGTCCCGGCTCGACGCCCTGGTGCCGACCCACCTGACGGTGCCCAGCGGCTCGCGGGTGGCGCTGGACTATCGCGGCGAGACGCCGGTGCTGGCGGTGAAACTGCAGGAGGTGTTCGGCTGGGAGGCCGCGCCGCGGCTGGTCGACGGCCGGGTCGCGCCGCTTTTGCACCTGCTGTCGCCGGCGCGGCGCCCGCTGCAGGTCACCGCGGACCTGGCGAGCTTCTGGGCCAATGGCTACCCCGAGGTGCGCAAGGACATGCGCGGTCGCTACCCCAAGCATCCCTGGCCGGAGGATCCGTGGTCGGCGGAGGCCACGGCGCGCACCAAGCGGCGTAGTCCCTGAACCCCATTCACGATGAATACGAGACCCCGATGACGACTTCGAACGACTGCCCCTGCGGCAGCGGCCTGCCGCTCGCCGCCTGCTGCGGCCGCTATCATCACGGCGAGCCGGCACCGACCCCGGAGGCGCTGATGCGCTCGCGCTACAGCGCCTTCGCCCTGGGCCTGAGCGACTATCTGCTGCAGAGCTGGGCGCCCGAGACGCGGCCGGCGTCGCTGCCGGACGATGACCCGACCCAGTGGGTGCGCCTCGAGATCCTCGATCACGACGAGGCGGGCGATACCGGCACGGTGCACTTTCGCGCCACCTTCCGAGAGGGTCGTCGCTGGGGCGCATTGGACGAGCGTTCGCGCTTTCGCCGTAAGGCGGGCCGCTGGGTCTACGTGGACGGCGAGCCCTCGGTGACGCGGCTCAAGCCGGGGCGCAACGATCCCTGCCTGTGCGGGAGCGGGAAGAAGGGCAAGGCCTGCTGCGTGCGCGGCTGAGTCCCGCATCGCCGAGCCCTTCTGCGGAAAGCAAGAGGCCCCGCCGGGCGATACCGGCGGGGCCTCTTGCATGGTGACGCGACTGGCTGACTTACAGCGTCATGGCGGCGAGCCAGCCGAAGCCGATCAGCGGGATGTTGTAGTGCAGGAAGGTCGGCACCACGCTGTCCCAGATGTGGTCATGCTGGCCGTCGGCGTTGAGGCCGGCGGTCGGGCCGAGGGTGGAGTCCGAGGCGGGCGAGCCGGCGTCGCCCAGGGCGGCGGCGGTGCCGACCAGGGCGATGGTGGCCATCGGCGAGAAGCCGAAGCCGATCGCCAGCGGCACATAGATCGAGGCGATGATCGGGATGGTCGAGAACGACGAGCCGATGCCCATGGTGATGAACAGGCCCACCAGCAGCATGACCAGCGCGGCCAGGCCCTTGTGGTCGCCGATCAGTTCGGTGGAACTCGTCACCAGGGTCTCCACCTGGCCGCTTTCCTGCATCACGCTGGCGAAGCCGGCCGCCGCGATCATGATGAAGCCGACCAGCGCCATCATGCGCATGCCTTCGGTGAAGATGTCGTCCTGTTCGTGCCAGTGGAACACCCCGCTGACGGAGAGCACGGCGAAGCCGAACAGGCCGCCGAGCACCATGGAGCCGCTGACCAGCTGCACCGCCACGGTGCCGACCAGCGACAGGCCGAGCACGGCGATCTGCCAGGGCTTGAGGTGGCCGGCGGCCTCTGCCGGGGTCTCGTCGCCGTGGGCCAGGTCGCGATCCTCGTAGCTGCGCTTGCCGCGATAGCTGAACAGGATCGCGACCACGAGGCCGATCGCCATGCCGCCGATCGGCACGATCATCGCCGTGGGCACCATGGCGGCGCTGACGTCGAGGCCGTTGTCGTTGAGGTTGGTCAGCAGGATGTCGTGCAGGAAGATCGAGCCGAAGCCTACCGGCAGCAGCATGTAGGGCGCGGTGATGCCGAAGGTGATCACGCAGGCCACGGCGCGGCGGTCGAGCTCGAGGTGATTCATCAGCTTGAGCAGCGGCGGCACCAGCACCGGGATGAAGGCGATATGCACCGGGATCAGGTTCTGGGAGCTGACCGAGAAGGCCAGCAGCACGCCGAGCAGCACGTAGACGATGGTGCGGCGGCGGGGAATGCCCTGGTCCAGGTGGAGCCCGGCGATGGCCTTCTGCGACAGCAGCTGGGTGATGCCCGAGCGTGACAGGGCCACGGCGAAGGCGCCGAGCACGGCGTAGGAGATGGCCACGGTGGCGCCGTTGCCCAGGCCGTCGTTGAAGGCGTCCATGATCTCGCCGATCGGCATGCCGGCGTAGAGACCGCCGACCAGGGTGGCGGCGATGAGCGCGAAGACCACGGACACTCGCATCAGGCTGAGAATGACCATGACCAGGATGGCAAGCACGATGGCGTTCATGAGGGTTCCTTGCGGGGGAGGTCGGTGATGGGCGAAAAAAGCAGCCGTCCATTGTAGTCATCTCGACTCGCGATGCCAGGCATGCCGCGCAGAACGGGGCATCGATGCTCGTCCGGGAGTAAGCAAGCGGCGCTATCGATAGCGAGCATGAAAGTAGTTGGCAATACAATCGCGATACATCTTTTAGCTTGCTAAAAGGGTTGCTATCATCTTTCCCTTTTGCGTCGCCGGCCGTCTCGGCCGGCCTCATCGACGGGAAGGGGTCAATGTCTCCAGATCAGAGTTTCGCGCGCTGGGTTCGAGTCGCGCTGGCGGCCTTCTGCGTGCTGTTCGTCTATTTCGTGGTTGCCGATACCTACATGCCGATGACGCCGCAGGCGCGGGTGCTGCGGCCCGTGGTGCGGGTGGCGCCGGAGGTATCGGCCCGGGTCGAGACGGTGGCCGTGTCCAACAACCAGCGGGTCGAGCGCGGCGACGTGCTGTTCTCGCTCGATCGCGCGCCGTTCGAGCTGGCGCTGCATCAGGCGCGGCTGGGCCGGGAGGCGGTGGAACGCGACAACACCCTGCTCGAGGCCGATCTCGCCGAGGCACGAGCTGATCTCGATGCGGCCCGGGCCTCGGCCGAGGAGCTGGCCGGCGAGCGTCGTCGGGCCGAGACAATGCTCAGTCGCCACAGCATCTCCCAGCAGCAGGTCGACAGCATCGTGGCCGAGGAGCGCCAGGCGCGCTCCTCGGTGGCGGCGGCTCAGGCCCGTATTCGTCAGCTTGAGGTGCAGCTCGGCGATCGTGGCGACAACAACCTGCAGCTGCGCCAGGCGGACAACGCCATCGACCAGGCCGAACTCGACCTGACGCACACCCTGGTGCGCGCCGACCGCGATGGTGTGGTGACCAACCTTCAGTTGCGCGAGGGCGACTACGTGACCCGCGGCCAGCCGGCCCTGGCGGTGGTGGGCGACGGGCTCGACCTGGTGGCCGATCTGCGCGAGAAGAGCCTGCGCCACGTGCGCGAGGGCGAGGCGGCCCGAGTGGTGTTCGACGCGCTGCCGGGACGGGTGTTCGAGGCGCGCGTGGCCTCGCGGGATGCCGGCGTCCAGGACGGCCAGCTGGCCGCGGACGGGACCCTGGCGGACATCCCGACCACCGATCGCTGGGTGCGCGACGCCCAGCGCGTGCGCCTGCATCTCGAACTGGAACATCCGCCCGAGCCGCTGCCCGTCAGCGGCGCGCGGGCCACCGTGCAGCTGCTGCCCGAGGCCAATCCGCTGTCGGCGCTGTTCGGGGGCTTGCAGATCCGCCTGATGTCCTGGCTGCACTATGTCTACTGATCGTCCCGGCGGGGACGAAGCACGGCCGGATGCCGCGACCGATGAGGCGCCGGGGGCCGGCGAGCGGGCCTCGCCGGCGGGTTCGCAGGCCGGGCTGGTGCATGGCCTGAGGCGACTGCTGCTGCGCTCGGCGGGGCTGGTGCTGCCGCACCGCGGCCATGCCCCGGAGGAGCAGGAAGCCGGCGAGTCGCGCTTCTCGGTCAACGACATGCGCCAGTGCCTGCGCATCGCCTTCGCCGGCATGATCGGTTTCGCCATCAGCCACCTGATGGACTGGAACTACGGCGTCTTCTATACCGTCTATCCGATGTTCCTGCTGGGCCTGGTGCCGGTGTTCAAACCCCATGTGGTGCGCCAGTTCCTGGGCAACGCCTGCATCAACGTGGTCGAGGTGTCGCTGGTGGTCGGGTTCACCCAGCACATGCCGGTAGTGATGACCGGGCTGGCGTTCCTGCTGTTCTATTCGCGCTTCCGGCTGATGGCGAGGGGGCCGCTGTTCCTGTTCGGCGCCAACGGCGTGCTGACCCTCAGCATATTGCTGCACTTCGCCAGCTATCCGAGTCGGAACCTGTTCGACCTGCTGACCAACAACGTGGTGGCCAGCGTGCTGGCGGTGTGCATCGCGGCGCTGATGTACCTGTTGTTTCCCGACGCCGAAGGGCGCAAGCCGCCGCCGGCGGTCGACAAGCCGGCCTCGCTGGTGCGCCACCAGACACTGATCGGCGCCATCACCGCCACGCTGTCGTTCGCGGTCTTCCAGACCCTGGACCTGAAGGACTCGCTGTCGGCGCAGATGGCCACCATCCTGATCCTGTTCGCGCTGGGCTATCCCAATGCCAGGGTCTCGGCGGTCAAGCGGGCGATCGGCGCGCTGCTGGGCTGCAACCTGGCGATCCTGATACAGCTGCTGCTGTTCACCCAGAGCGATCATCTGCTGCTGGTGATGCTCAGCTACTGGATTGGCCTGATGCTGTTCGCGCGCATCCATCTGCTCGAGGGCGGCGGCTCGGGGGTCGGCTTCGGGGCCCTGACGACGCTCGGGATTCTCTTTGGCCAGTATCTGGGGCCGAACCAGGATGTCTTCTACGCCGCGCTCTACCGCTTCAGTTCGATGAGCGTGGCCATGGTCATCACCCTGGCGGTGATGGCGGTGCTGCACCGCCTGCTGAACGCCTCGCCGATGACGCGGGACACGGTGTCCTGAGGCGGACGCCGCCGGCGGTCACACGGGGGGAGGAGGGTGGCGCCGCAGAGAGGCCGGTGCTGGAGAGGCGAGGGTCGATGCGGCTATCATCGGCCGTTTACTCTCCTTTGCCCGATCGTCAGAGGCCATTATGACCGATGCCCGACTGTACAGCCCCGCCGCGGCCCGCAACCGCCAGCCGATTCTCGAGGTGCTGGCCGAGGCGCTGCCCGGCCCGGCGCGCGTGCTCGAGCTGGCTTCCGGCAGCGGCGAGCATGCCTGCCACTTCGCCGCGGCGCGGCCGGACTGGGACTGGCAGCCGAGCGACCCGACTCCGGAGGCCCGCGCCTCCATCGCCGCCTGGCGCGAGGCCGTGGCGCTGCCAAACCTGAGGGCGCCGCTGGCGCTGGACGCCACCGCCGACTGGCCCGAGGGCCGCTTCGAGGCGATCGTCGCCATCAACCTGATCCATATCTCGCCCTGGGCGGTGACCGAGGCGCTGATGGCACGGGCGGGGGAGCGGCTCGAGGCCGGCGGCATGCTGCTGCTCTACGGCCCCTACCTGCGGGCGGATCACCCGACGGCCTCCAGCAACCTGGCGTTCGACGCCGACCTGCGGGCGCGGGATCCGCGCTGGGGCATTCGCGATCTGGCGGACGTGAGCGCCGAGGCCGAGCGTCACGCGCTCGGCCTCGAGCGGCTGGTGGAGATGCCGGCCAACAACCTGTGCCTGGTCTTTCGCAAGCACGGAGCCTGATCGAAGGCCCGAGGCGTCACTCGGGCGGCTCGCCCGGCTCGCGATACTGCACGCCCTCGGCGCGCTTCTGCTGATCGGTCTTGGTCTCGTCCTGGGTGGGCACGCCCCAGACCGTCTCACGGTGGCCGTCGGGCCAGGTGTAGGTGGTGCAGCCGCCGAGAGCGGCCATCAGGGCGAGGCAGAGCAGGGCGGTCGGCGCGAGTCGTGGCATGTCGGGCTCCTTCTGGGGAGCGCCCAGCCTATCAGACATGCTCGGGATCGTGGGTCCACACCGGGACGCCGCTTTCCTCGCCGGGCACGCGGACGCTGAACTCGCCCGGGCCCAGACGCTCCACCTCATGACCGTCGCGGGTCCTGAAGGTCGGCAGCCCCCGGCTGATGGCGCCGCCGTGCTGAAGGCCCTCGAGGTGCGGCCGGTCGTGGAATTCGTCGATGACGTATTCGTTGCCGTGCTCGTCGAAGCCGATGTGGGTCTGTTCGTGGTGGCGCACGTCGTGCCCTCGCTGGATGGACTCGTCTGCAGTATTGCCGCCGGGTAGCCGAAAGGCGAATGGCGGCGTGCGGCCGCCGTGGTAATCTTGCGCTCGAGTCATACGTTTGAAACAGGAGTCTGTCATGCCCACTTCCCTGACCCCCGAAGTGCTCGATCACTGGACCGCCGTGGCGGCCGCCAAGAACGAAGCCGAAAAGGCCATCGCCCACTACATGGGCTGAGGCGGCATCGGCCAGGAGAGATCATCCAGGCCGAAGGGTGCCATCGAACATGCTAACCGGGAGCCCCTCAGGGCTCCCGGTTAGCGTTTGGGCATTCGATTATTTCGTCGTTCCTGCCGGTCTCGGCGGCTTCTCGCGGTTGCTTCACCGGGCTGACGACACATGGCGGTCGGGGCTACGGTCGACGAGCATTCGCGCCATTCTCTTGTGCGTATTCGGCTACTTGCCGGAATTCTTGCGCTTCCGGTACTGGCTATAGGCCTGCTTCGCCGCCTGCCGGGCCTTTTCACGGTTCTCGGGCTTGCGAAACCAGTTCGCAATCGCGGCCCCAATGGCTTTCTTCATGGCATGCGCTCCTAGGGTGGGTGGCCTGTGGGACAGTTATGGATGCGTCAGTGGGTGAGATCAAGTCCTGTCACGGCCGCCCAAGGCTGCTGCGGTGAGCCATCCTAGTGTGTGCCCAGCCTCTAGCGGTGTCCCTCGGCGCAAGCGCTGTTCTATCTGCCCCGTCGTACTGGCAAACCAAGGGCGTCGGGCGGCGAGCAGCGCAGTTGGAAAAGGTGGGGCTGTCGAAAAGATTCAGACAAAGAAAAACGGCCACCGCTCTGATGAGCTAAGTGGCCGTTTTTCAGATGTTTGATGGTCGGAGCGACTGGATTCGAACCAGCGACCTTTGCAACCCCATTGCAACGCGCTACCAAGCTGCGCCACGCTCCGACGTTCTCTTTTGGGCTTGTTGCCGTTGGGCGTGTCCCCCGAGAACGAGGCGTATATTACCTCGCTCCTCCGCAAATGAAAAGTCCTTTTTGCGCTTTTTTTCAAAAGGTTGGCTAGCCCCGTCGAGAACTGCCGTCGTGCTCCCCGCTTAGTAGAATAGGAGCACACGGATAGGGAGAACGACGATGCCGCTGATCTTGGGAATGAGCATGCTGCTGGCGTGCCAGATGTTGGGGGAACTGCTGGCCAGGGGACTGGCGGTGCCGATCCCGGGGCCGGTGATCGGCATGGTGATCCTGCTGGTGGCCCTGCTGGTGCGTGGCAAGGTGCCGGATAGCCTGAGGGCCTCGGGCGAGGGGCTGCTGCGCTATCTGACGCTGCTGTTCGTGCCGGCCGGCGTCGGGGTGATGGTGCACGGGGCGCTGATCGGCCGCGACATTCTGCCGATCCTGGTGACTCTGGTGGTCTCCACCGCGCTGACGCTGGGCGTCACGGCCTGGGTGCTGTCGCGACTTCAGGGCCGCCTGGGCCAGGGAGGCCGCCGATGAACGTCGCTCGCCTCGACCAGCTTTGGGTCTACCTGTCGGGCAATCCGCTGCTGTCGCTATTGTTGACGCTGGTGGCCTTCACTCTGGCGGTGCGGATCAACAAGATGCTGGGCGGCACGCCGCTGTTGCATCCCGTGATGCTGGCGATTGCCCTGCTGATCGGCAGCCTGCTGCTGCTGGACATGGATTACGCCACCTATTTCGAGGGCGCCCAGTTCATCCACTTCCTGCTGGGGCCGGCCACGGTGGCGCTGGCCATTCCGCTGTACGATCACCGCGAACGGGTGCGGCGCCTGCTGGTGCCGCTGCTGCTGGCCTGTGTGACCGGCATCGTGACGGCCGTGGCCAGCACGCTGGGGCTGGCACTGGTGCTGGGGGCGCGTCACGAGACACTGATGTCGCTGGCGCCGAGATCGGTGACGTCACCGATCGCCATGGGCATCGCCGAACAGATCGGCGGTATTCCGTCTCTGGCGGCGGGGCTGGTGTTGCTGACCGGGGCTATCGGCTGCGCGCTGGGGCCGGTCATCTTCCGGCTGCTGCGTATCCAGGATCCCGCGGTGCAGGGTTTCGCCATGGGGCTGGCGGCCCATGGCTTCGGCACGGCTCAGTCGTTTGCACGGCTGGGCGCGGTGGCCGGTGCCTTCTCGGGGCTGGCGATGGGCATCACGGGACTTTTGACGGCCTTTCTGCTGCCGCCGCTGGTGCATCTGCTGGGACTGAGCTGATCGCCGAGGCGAGGGCGCCGCAGGGGGCAAGGAGTTCCGCGCGCTGGCCGATCAGATCTCTTCCCAGATCCGCTGGCGGAAGTCCTCTGAGAGCTCGGCGACCCTCTCGAGCCGCTGCCAGTGGACCTGGGCGACATCCTGCATGAGCCGCTGGTAGCACTCGTGGAGCTCGTGCGGATGCGCTTCGCCGCTATAGCAGCCGGCCATGCGCTCGCCGCTCTCCGCCAGCGCGCGCAGGCACTCGGCCTCGAACTGCATGGCCTCGGCCAGGCTCTCCAGCCAGGCGAACTGCATCCGGGCTAAGGGCGTCGTGCCTTGCGTCAGCTGCTGGGTCCACCATTGGAGCATGGCATCGCTGGCGGGAGGGAGGGCGCTGGTGGTCTCTCCCGTTGACTGGGTCATCTCGAACCTCCCGATCTGTGCGCTGAAGGATGGTGCAACGCCATCCGCTGCCGTCGCTGTCACCCCGAAGTATAGGCCCTCGCAGCGCCCTCGCGTGCGCCGAGCGGGCTTTCCCTTTTTCCCCTGATGCAGGTCAGGGAGTGCGCATATCGGCGATCCCTGGTCTACGGTCTAGGAGTGAGTCGGTCAGTGGGAGCATGTTCATGTGGCGGGTCATCGCGTCGGTGCTGGCGGCCTTCTTCGGGGTTCAGAAGGAGGCGCGGCGCCAGGAGGATTTCTCCAGAGGCGGGGCGGGGCCCTTCATCGTGGCGGGCGTGGTGCTGGCGATCGTGCTGGTGGTTCTGATCGCCCTGGTGGCGATGCTGGCGGCTCGCTGAGGAATCCGGACTGCGTTGAAGGGGCCGTTGGGTACGGGAGATGGCGCCCGCGGGTCATGCGACAACGGAGTCCTATACTCGATCCAGGCGTGGTGGATACACGTCGACGTTCAGGAGGAGGCGATGCGGATGCGCAAGCGGCTCGTATGGACGGCGAGCGGAACGGCCATGGGCGTTCCGGTGTCGGGGGCCCTGGCCAGCGGCTGGAACATGCCGGTCGGCGTCACCGATCTCAGCCGGGACATCCATGGCCTTCACATGGCCATCTTCTGGATCTGTGTGGTCATCGGCATCGTGGTCTTCGGTGCACTCTTCTACTCGCTTTTCCGCTATCGCCGCTCCCGTGGCGCCAAACCATCGGCCTTTCATGAGCACACCACGGTCGAGGTGATCTGGACGATCGTGCCGTTGCTGATTCTGGTCGTGATCGCGATCCCTGCCACGGCGACGCTCAAGTCGATGTACGACGCCTCCGACGCCGATATGGAGGTGATGATCACCGGGCAGCAATGGCGCTGGCGCTATGAATATCGTGGCGAAGAGGTGTCCTTCATCTCCAGTCTGGCGACCCCTCGCGAGCAGATCGCCGGCCAGCAGGAAAAGGGCGAGCACTACCTGCTCGAGGTCGACCGGTCGCTGGTGCTGCCGGTCGACCGCAAGGTGCGCTTGCTGCTGACCTCCGACGATGTGATCCATTCCTGGTGGGTGCCGGAACTCGGCGTCAAGCAGGATGCCATCCCGGGTTTCGTCAACGAGAACTGGGTGCGCATCAACGAGCCGGGCATCTATCGCGGCCAGTGCGCCGAGCTGTGCGGTCGCGACCACGGTTTCATGCCGGTCGTCGTCGAGGCGGTGGAGCCCGAACGTTTCGATGCCTGGCTGTCCGAGCGCCAGGCCGAGGCCGCCGAGGCCGCCATGGGGCTCGATAGGGAGTGGGCCATGGACGAGCTGATGGCGCGTGGCGAGCAGGTCTACGGCACCATCTGCGCCTCCTGTCACCAGCCCGATGGCAGCGGCAACCCGCCGGTGTTCCCGGCCCTGGCCGGCAACCAGGCGCTGCTGGATGACCGCGAGCGGCACATCGAGACGGTGATCGATGGCATTGCGGGCAGCGCCATGCCGGGCTTCGCCAACACGCTGGATCCGGCGGAGATCGCCGCCGTGATTACCTACGAGCGCAACGCCTGGGGCAACGAGGCCGGCGACACTGTCCAGCCCTCGGCGATCGCCGAGCGACTCGCCGACTAGGCACGCTGGCGGTCCTTCTTTCGACGGGCGCTTCCCCGAGGCGCCAACCAGGGGGAATCACGATGGCTTCGCACCTGCCTCCCAAGTCGACCACGCAGCACAGCCAGCCCAGCTCCGCGGGGGTGGCCGCCGAGCCGCACTCGCCACCGGGTGGACTCAAGCGCTGGCTGCTGACCACCAACCACAAGGATATCGGCACGCTCTACATGCTGCTGTCGCTGGCGATGTTCTTCATCGGTGGCCTGTTCGCCATGGTCGTCCGCGCCGAGCTGTTTCAGCCGGGTCTGCAGCTGGTCGAGCCCGAATTCTTCAACCAGATGACGACCATGCACGGGCTGATTATGATCTTCGGCGCGGTGATGCCGGCCTTCGTCGGGCTCGCCAACTGGATGGTGCCGCTGCAGATCGGGGCACCGGACATGGCGCTGCCCCGGCTCAACAACTTCAGCTTCTGGCTGCTGCCGGTGGCCTTCACGCTGCTGCTGTCGACCTTCTTCATGCCCGGCGGGGCGCCCAACTTCGGTTGGACGTCCTACGCGCCACTGTCCACCACCTATTCGCCACCGTCCACCACCTTCTTCATTCTCTCGCTGCACCTGGCCGGCATCAGTTCGATCCTCGGGGCGATCAACATCATCGCCACCATTCTCAACCTGCGGGCGCCGGGCATGCGGCTGATGGACATGCCGCTGTTCGTGTGGACCTGGCTGATCACCGCCTTCCTGCTGATCGCGGTGATGCCGGTGCTGGCCGGGGTGATCACCATGATGCTGATGGACATCAACTTCGGCACCAGCTTCTTCAACGCCGCCGGCGGCGGCGACCCGGTGCTGTTCCAGCATCTTTTCTGGTTCTTCGGCCATCCGGAGGTCTACATCATGATCCTCCCGGCCTTCGGCATCGTCTCGGTGATCATCCCGACCTTCGCGCGCAAGCCGCTGTTCGGCTACGCCTCCATGGTCTACGCGACGGCGTCCATCGCCATCCTGTCATTTTTGGTCTGGGCGCATCACATGTTCACGGTGGGTTTGCCGCTGGTGGCCGAGCTGTTCTTCATGTACAGCACCATGCTGATCGCGGTGCCGACCGGGGTAAAGGTCTTCAACTGGGTGACCACGCTGTTTCGCGGCTCCATCACCTTCGAGCCGCCGATGCTGTTCGCCCTGGCCTTCGTGGTGCTGTTCACCATCGGCGGCTTCTCCGGGCTGATGCTGGCCATCTCGCCGGCGGACTTCCAGTACCACGACACCTACTTCGTGGTCGCGCATTTCCACTACGTGCTGGTGCCCGGCGCGGTCTTCGCGATCATGGCCGGCGTCTATTACTGGCTGCCCAAGTGGACCGGCCACTACCCGCACCTGCGACTGTCCCAGTGGCACTTCTGGCTCTCGGTGATCGGCGTCAATCTGACCTTCTTCCCCATGCATTTCGCCGGGTTGGCCGGCATGCCGAGACGGATCCCCGACTACGCGCTGCAGTTCGCCGACTTCAACATGATCACCAGCATCGGCGCCTTCCTGTTCGGGCTGTCCCAGCTGCTGTTCGTGGTGGTGGTGGTGATGTGCGTGCGCGGCGGCGAGAAGGCGCCGGCCCGTGCCTGGGATGGCGCCGAGGACCTGGAGTGGACGGTGCCGAGCCCGGCGCCCCTGCACACCTTCGAGACGCCGCCGGAGTTCGTGCCCCGGCAGCACTGAGCCGTCTCTCGGCGGAGGAGATCGCACATGAGCGGTGGAAGCTACTACGTTCCCCCTTCCAGCAAGTGGCCGGTGCTGGCGTCGCTGGCGCTGGGGGCGATGATGGTCGGCACCGGCACGCTGCTGGTCTTCGGGGTGGTCGGCATGCCGGTGATGGTGGTCGGCCTGCTGGCCGTGCTGGCGGTGATGACGCTGTGGTTCCGGGACGTCATCCACGAGTCGCGCGGTGGACTCTACGATGCCCAGATGGACCGCTCCTTCCGCTGGGGCATGGGCTGGTTCATCTTCTCGGAGGTGATGTTCTTCGCGGCCTTCTTCGGCACGCTGTTCTATGTGCGCACCTTCGCGCTGCCGTGGCTGGACGGGGAGGGCGCCAAGGGCGTGGCGGCCCTGCTGTGGCCCGACTTCACCGCCTCCTGGCCGCTGCTCGAGCCGCCGGGCGAGGGCATCGAAGGGCCCCGTGATGTGCTGTCGCCCTGGCAGTTGCCACTGGTGAATACCCTGATCCTGGTCGGTTCCAGCATCACCCTGACGGTGGCTCACGAAGCGCTCAAGGAAGGCTATCGCACCACGGCGCGACACTGGCTGGCCGGCACCGTGCTGCTCGGGCTGTGTTTCATCGTCGTCCAGGGCGTCGAATACTACGAGGCTTACGCCCACTACGGCCTCACCCTGCAGGCCGGCATCTACGGCGCCACCTTCTTCCTGATGACCGGCTTCCATGGCCTGCACGTGATCATCGGCACCATCATCCTGATTGCCATCCTGGCGCGGGTGGTGCGCGGCCACTTCAGCCGTGACGATCACTTCGGCTTCGAGGCCGCGGCCTGGTACTGGCACTTCGTCGACGTGGTGTGGATCGGGTTGTTCACCTTCGTCTATGTGTTCTGAGTGCGTGTGTTCTGAGTGCGTGTGTTCTGAGTGCGTGTGTTCCGAGCACGTTCGCTCTGAGCGTGTCAGCCGAGGCGGCCGACATGGAAACCGTAGAAGAGCAGGGCCAGCAGCAGCGTCGCCAGGGCGACGCGCAGCTTGAGGGAGACGAGGACGCGCCGCGAGCGGCCGCCGTCCTTGATCAGAAACCCGGCGCCGGCGACGAGGCTCGCCACCATGGCCAGGAAAACGAGGGCGATCAGGGTCTTGAGTAGCATCTCACACTCCGTGAAAGACGCCGTCGCGCGTGGCGGGAACGGCCGTCGGCTGGGGCTCTGGATCCTGTGCTGGAGCCTGGTCGTCGCGCTCGGGCTGGCACTGGGACTATGGCAGTGGCAGCGGGCCGCCGACAAGCGCGAGCTGCTGCTGCGCTACGAGACGGCGCCGCGGCTGGAGGCACCCGTCGCAGCGCCGCCGGACGGCGCCCGGCTGACATTGCGCGGCGAGTACCTCGGCGCAGAGACGCTGTTTCTCGACAATCGCACCCATGGCAACCGTCTTGGCGTGGCCGCCCTCACACCGCTGCGTGACGAGGAGGGGCGACTGTGGCTGGTGCAGCGCGGCTTCCTGGCTACCGGTACCCGCCGGAAGACGCCGTCGGTGGCCACGCCCGAGGGCTCGGTGACGCTCAGCGGACGCTGGCAGGTCGCCGGCGACAGCGCACCGCTGTTCGGGCCGAATCGCGAGGGTCGGCGACTGCAGCGTATCACGCTCTCCGCCTGGCCGGCGCTGGAGGGCTTCGCCCATGCCGGCTGGCTGCATCTGGAACAAGGCCCCGGCCACCTCGAGTCCTGGTGGACGCCCGCGGTGCTGCCGCCGGAGCGTCACCGGGCCTATGCCTTCCAATGGTGGGGTCTGGCGCTCGCCGCGCTGACGGTCATGTGGCTGGGAGGCCGTCGCCTGGTGCGAGATCGCGCCCTTTCATCTCTCTCCACGCCCGCCCAAGAGGAGTAAGCCGATGCCCGCCGACGCCCGCGTGTCTCCCGTCTCGTCGCGACTCAAGCTGCTGGCGCTGTTTGCGGTGTTCCTGCTGCCCATGGCGGTGGCCTGGGGCATGGTCGAGTGGCGGCTGGGCATTCCCGAGGGCCGCACCGCCCACGGCCAGCTGACGCCGGACCTGCCGCCGCTCGAGGCCTGGCCGCTCGACGGCATGGCCAGGCAGGGCGCCGACGACTGGGTGCTGGCCTTCGACTGTCCGGCGTCGTGCGACGCCCAGGCCGATCGCTGGTGGCGACTGCATCGGGCGCTGGGACGAGACGCCCATCGCATCAGCCGGCTGCGCCTCGGCGGCAGCGGCGAGACGCTGCCCGGCGCCTCGGCGGCCAGCTGGACGGAAGCGGCATCCTGGCGCTCACCGGGCCGGCTGTGGGTGTTCGACCCCGACGGCCGCGCGGTGCTGGCCTATGCCCCGGACATCGAGACGGCAAGGGTGCTCGAGGACGTCGAGCTGCTGCTCGAGCGCAATCCCGAACCGCCCATGGCGCGTCTCCAGCCCGAGTGATGGCGGTGAGCGAGCGGTCAGCGAGAAAGGAGGAAGGCGATGCGACTCTTCCAGGCGTCTCCGGCATGGCGAAGCGTGATGCGGCTCAGCCTGGCCGGTACCGGGCTCTGTGCCCTGGTGGTGCTGGTCGGGGCAGCGACCCGGCTGATGGATGCGGGACTCGGCTGTCCCGACTGGCCGGGTTGCTACGGTGCGCCGTTGGTGCCCGATGCCGAGCGGGCCCTGGCGCATAGCCCCCATTGGCCGCTCGAGGCGACCAAGGCCTGGATGGAAATGTTGCATCGCTATCTGGCGGCGGGGCTGATCGCCGTGGCGCTGCTGCTGGCGGCACGCGGTCTGCGCCTGCGTCGCGGTCGTGACGACTATCCCTGGCGGCTGACCCTGGGGTTGCTGGTCGCGCTGGCGGTGCAGGGCGCCTTCGGTGCCCTTACCGTGACCTTCAAGCTGTGGCCGCAGGTGGTGACTCTGCACCTGCTCGGCGGGCTGTCGGTGATGGCGATGTTCCTGTGGCTGCACCTGCGGTTGCGCCGGCTGGCGTTCGGGGCTCCTGCGGTGATGCGGCCACGGCGCCTGACACCGTTGTGGCGGGCGACGCTGCTGGCGCTGGTGCTGCAGCTGGCGCTGGGCGGCTGGACCTCGAGCAATTATGCCGGTATCGCCTGCCAGGGCTTTCCCACCTGCAACGGGCGCTGGGTCGAGGCGCTGGACTGGGGCGAGGGCTTCCATCTGACTCAGGCGGTGGGGCCCAGCTATCTCTATGGCCAGCTGCACGCCGAGGCGCGCAGCGCCATCCAGGTGGGGCATCGTCTCGGCGGCGCGGCGCTGCTGGCGTGCCTGCTGGTGCTGGGCTGGCGTCATGGCCGCGATCGCGCGATGCGCCCCTGGCTGGCGCTGGCGGTGGGCACCGGCCTGGCCCAGGCGGCACTGGGCGTGGCCAACGTGCTTATGTGGCTGCCGCTGTGGCTGGCGCTGCTGCACACGGCGGGAGCCCTGTGTCTGGTGGTCAGCCTGTTGCTGGCGGGGTGGCGATGGCGCTGGCCGGTGCCGCAGGTGGCGTCGGCCAGCGCTCCCTCGGCTTACCAGAACAGCGTCACCAGCGGATAGGCCAGCAGGCTGACCAGCAGGGTGCCGATCAGGTTGAGGGCGAAGCCGGCGCGGATCATCGATCGGATACGCAGATGGCCGGTGGCGAACACGATGGCGTTGGGTGGCGTGGCCACCGGCATCATGAAGGCGCAGCTGGCGGCGATGGCCGCGGGCACGGTGATCAGCAGCGGCGAGATATCCAGCGACACGGCCAGCGCCCCGAGCAGCGGCAGGAACGCCGCCGCGGTGGCGGTGTTGGAGGTCACCTCGGTGAGGAAGATGATCACCAGCACCACCACGCCGATCAGGGCCAGCAGCGGGAAGGCGCCGAAGATCTCGAGTCGCTGGGCGATCCATTCGGCGAGTCCCGACCGGCTGATGGCGCCGGCCAGGGTCAGGCCGCCGCCGAACAGCAGCAGGATGCCCCAGGGGAGCGACTGGGCCGCGTCCCAGGTCATCAGGCGCTCGCCGCTGCCGTCACCCGAGGGCACCAAAAACAGCGCGATGCCGGCGGCGATGGCGATGCCGGTGTCCGACAGCCAGTCGAGGCCGGCCTGGTTGAGCAGCGGACGACACACCCAGGCGAGGGCGGCCAGCAGGAAGATCAGGCCGACGCGGCGCTCGGCGGCGCTGCTGCGGCCGAGCGACGCCAGTTCGCGGCGTACCATGTCGGCACTGTCGTCGCCGCCCGCCAGATGAAAGCGGCGGCGTGTCAGCCACCACCAGGCGCAGATCATCATCGTCACGCTGACCGGCAGACCGACCAGCATCCACTGGGCGAAGCCGAGATCGATACCCCGGCTGTCGGCCAGGTAGCCGGCCAGCAGCGCGTTGGGCGGCGTGCCGATCAGGGTGGCGATACCGCCGATGCTGGCGGAATAGGCGATGGCCAGCAGCAGGGCGGTGGCGTAGCGGGCCAGTTCATCGGGATCGCTGTCGTCCAGCAGGCTGATCACCGACATGCCGATGGGCAGCATCATGATCGCCGTGGCGGTGTTGGAGACCCACATGCTGAGAAAGCCGGTGGCCAGCATGAAGCCGCCGATCTGGCGGCGTGGCTCGTGGCCGACCACGCGCAGCACGTGCAGTGCGATGCGGCGGTGCAGGTTCCAGCGCTGCATGGCAATGCCGAGCAGGAAACCGCCCAGGAACAGATAGATGATCGGGTTGGCGTAGCTCGTGGCGGCCTGCTTGATGTCGCCGAGGCCCAGTGCCGGGATCAGCACCAGCGGCACCAGCGAGGTGGCGGGAATCGGGATCGCCTCGGTCGACCACCAGGTCGCCATCAGCAGGGCCAGTCCGGCGCAGGCCCAGGCGCTCTCGCTCATGCCGCCGGGCGGCGGCAGCGTCAGCGTCATCAGCAGCCACAGCGGGCCGAGTATCAGCCCGATGCGGGCCGCGGTGGTGGGATGACTCTCCGAATCGCTCATGCATGGCTCCTTGCCGTGAAGGTCCTGAGGGGGATTGGGGCGTTGCGGGGCAGAGTATAAAATGCGTGACCCTACCCTTCGATGTCTTCGGGAGCCTGAATGTCCCTTACTACCGCGTTGATCCTGCTGGGCATTGCCCTGGCTATCGTGGCCGGCCTGGCGGCCTATGCCGTGACGCTGTGGCGCGAGGTGCGCCGCCGCAAGGCCTTCCGCGAGGAGGAGCTGCGTCGCGCCCATGAGAACTGCCTGGAGAACCTGGAGCTGGTGGCCTCGGCCCTGCAGCAGGAGCAGGTCGACATCACCGAAGGCGCCTGGCGCTGCAAGACGCTGCTCGACATTCTCGACCCGAGCCTGGTCGAGCGCCCCGAATTTCGTGCCTTCGGCGAGGTGCATGGTCGCACTCGCCACCTGCATACGCACTCCGCGCGTCAGGCGCTGACGCCGAAGGCGCGTTTTCAGGAGGATCGTGAGCGCCTGGCCGTGGAGGACGAAATGCGCGACGCCGTGATCGAGGCGGCGGGCGCGGTGCTGCGATTCCGTCGTGAATGGCCGGCGTCCCTGCACTGATGATGAGGTACTGGACTCCGTCCGCGTGGAAGAGCGATCGGGCAGACAGCGATTGCATCTGACGATCACCTCCGGCAACCTTGTACAGGTATCGTAGATGGCTGATATGTGGAAGGACGCCGGTGCCATCCTGCGGTGCTTGCTGGCTTAAATCACATTTTCGTGCTTTCTTGATCGGTGTAGGCGAACGCTGTTCGCCGCCGCTGGCTAACACCATCGGACCTCACGAATGGCGTCCCCGAGACGTCCATTCGGATTTGTGTGAAGAAGGAGTCTTACATGAAAAAATCAACGACTGGTTTGCTGCTCGGTTCCGCTCTCGTCGTCGGCCTCTCCGGCTGCGCGAGCTCGGCCTCTCAATCCTCCGGCATGGGCGATAGCGCCTCTTCCGATCGTGCCTGGTACCAGCATCCGGCGGTTTGCGGTCTGGCCGGTGGCCTGATCGGCAGCGGCATCGGCTATGCCTCCTCCAGCGAGTCCGACGAGGACACCGGTGCAGCCGTTGGCGGTACCGCCGGTGCCACCATCGGTGCCCTGCTGTGTGCCGAGCCCAACAAGAAGGCCGAGCCGGCTCCCCAAGACACCGACGGCGATGGCGTGATCGACGCCAACGACCAGTGCCCGGGTACCCCGGCCGGCGTGGCCGTCGATGCCGTGGGCTGCCCGCTGGACTCCGACAACGACGGCGTGCCGGATTACCAGGATCAGTGCCCGGGTACCCCGGCCGGTGCCGAGGTCAACGCCCTGGGCTGCGTCGAGGACCTGGTGCTGCGTGACGTCAACTTCGAGTTCGACTCCGCGACCCTGACCATGGGTGCCGAGAGCATCCTCGACGACGTCGCCGACAAGCTGGTGGCCAACGAGAACGTCCGCGTTCGCATCGAAGGCCACACCGACGCCGTGGGTAGCGACAGCTACAACGAAGACCTGTCCCAGCGTCGTGCCGACTCCGTGGCCGACTACCTGGCCTCCCAGGGTGTCGAGCGTAACCGCATGCGTACCATCGGTTACGGCGAAGCCCAGCCGGTCGCCAGCAACGAGACCGACGCCGGCCGTGCCGAGAACCGTCGCGTCGAGCTGGGCGAGTGGGAGTGATCTCCGACTGAGCCCTTGCCCCGGCCAGTCGGGGCATCTCGCGAGTGAAAGAGGCGCCTTCGGGCGCCTCTTTTCGTTGTGGCGGCATGTTTCGCCGCGACGGCATGGCCTCGTGCCGGCGCCGTCTGCTAGGCTAGGCGCGCTTTCGTAAGCGCTTCCGACGACCATTCTTCTTCTGGCGGCATGTGATCCCTGGTATGGATCGAAATGAGGTATGAAGATCAATGTCTTAGGTTGGTATGTGGTCGCCAACATACATGACGCCATACAGGAAGGGCGGGGCTGCCCCCGCAGGACGCAGGGGCGGAAGGGTGATTCAGCCGCGGTTTTTCATCTGCTCGCGCATCCATTCCTCGAGCTCTGACTTAACCCAGCAGATGCTTCGACGGCGTCCGTCACCGGCTGCGAGCACAACAGGCTTCGGAAAAGTCGGGTCGTTCTGGCGCTTGGCGGTCAGCGTCGTTCGGGAAAACCCCAGCTTCTCCATCGCGGCCTTCGTCGTCAGGAAAACCAGGTCCTCTCCCTGGTGCGCCGCTTCGGCGTCCTCTCTGCTGTAGTAATCCTCTGCTGCACTCATGGCAACCTCTCTCGTTCGTCTCAATGTGGGTCGGGGCCCTGGAAACAGGAAAGCCGCCCGAGGGCGGCGATGTGCGGGATATTGCTCAGGAATGGGCGGGGCGGCGGTTTCTGAGTGGCATGGTGCTCAGGATGAATCCTTGGCCTCCCGGGCCTCTCCGAATTCCTGCCAATGCCCGCGGGCCTGGGCTGACCATTCAGCCGACCGTTTCTGTCGGCCGCCGCGCATGATCGGCGTGCGCAGCGCCTCCCGTAGCGACATGCCGCCTTTGCGGGGATTGGTCCGGGCGCGCACCGTCTCTGGCTTGAGGCCGTGGCGACGGCATAGCGCCTCGAACTTGAGCCGCCTGGCCACTCTCCGGGCGTTGTTCATGTCGCGCCCGTTCGGCGTCTTCTCGGCGGACCTCTCGATGCGCTGTCCATCGGCGTCGAGGCGCCACATCCCATAGGCTCCCGGCTTCATGCGTCCTCCTTGGCCGTGTCGGCCTGCTCGGCTTGGCGGCGCAATTCATCGCGCACCATTTTCAGCTCCTTCAGGGTCCAGTGATTGTCACCGCGCCCCTCTGCCTTATCGATCAGCAGGGTTAGCAATCCGGCTCCTTTCACGACATCCCGGCGGGCGAGGGAGGTGGCGGGCGTCGTGCTAAGCAGTGCCTCTTGCTCAGCCTCGAATGCCTCGTATTCATCCCGATTGATGGTGACAATGAAATCGCCGCTCCACTCCTTCCCGGCGCGGCGATGTATCTCCTCCAGAATTTCGTGGGTTGCGGGCGCCCTGGTAATCTGCTCCACATGCGCCGCCAGGGCGTCGCGCTCGGCGGCTGCTGCCTCTGCCTCGCGCAGCCGGGCGATCAGGGCGAGGATGGCGTCAGGATCGGTGGCGGCGATGAACTGCGTGTTCGCCGCCGCCTCCTCGTCGGAGCCGGGCGGACCGATGAGGTGTGCTGCTCGGCCGCCGGCGTTGACCACTGGCGATCCGTCCTCGGCCATGCTCCAAGGCCCAGGCGTCGCCGCCTGGGCCAGCGCCTCCAGCTTGTCGATGTCGATGCTCATGCGGCGGTCTCCTCCGTCGGGCCGGCCTCCCGGCGAATGTCGTTACCGACGATGGTGGCGATATTGGCGGCCTGCTCCTTGGGATCGCCGCCCATCTTGTCCCAGTCGAAGATGCCGTTGCGCAGCGCATCGGCGACCCGGGCGCACGCCTCCTGCTGCCACTCTGCGCGCAGCGTCATGATGGGTGTCTCGAACTTGGCGAGACGGTCCAGTAGCTCGCGCTTCTCGTTCTCCAGCTCGGCGTTGCGCTCGGCCAGCTGCTCGTATGCGGCATCGGGTGCCTGTGTCTCGGCGGTTGCGGTCATGCGTCTCTCCCTGGCATGAAAAAGCCCCGGCGCTGCCGAGGCCTTGGAATCAATGCCCCATCTCGGAGGGGTGGCCGGTCAGCGCGCACGCCTGCCGCGGCGCGGTACGCCCGGCCCGACACTCCAGCCCCTATGCTGGAATGGTGACGGGGTAGGGCGGGGAGGCGGTCGTGTGCTGGCTGCGGGTGGTTACTGGCGCCACCGCCCGCTGGGCTGATTCGGTTAGCTGACGCGCAGCGACGGCTTGCCCGCGTCGAGGTGGCAGCCCGGCACGTCCTCGCCGCCCTTGAGCGCGTCGAGGATCAGCTTCTTGTCGGGGCTGGTCGTGGTCTTGGTGACGAGGTAGTCATCCGGCAGCGCGTCAGCGTCGTCGATGGCCGCCACCGGCCGGCCGGCGGCACGGGTGATGGTGAACAACTGGCGCTTGACGCTCTTGCGCTCGGTCGCCTCCATTGCCCACAGTACGCGGTCTTTGCACGCCTGGGCGTTACGCTCAAACGCCTTGGCGCGCTCGGTCAGGCGCTTGGCCTCAGCCTTGCAGGCTTCGGCGTCGGCCTCGAGCTGCCGCGAGACGATGATGGTCGCCTCGATCTTGTCCTCGAGCTGCTCGCTGGTGGCGTCCAGAGTGTCGGCCAGCGCGGCGGCGAAGTCCTCGTCGTTGCCGGCGTCCATGTCGGCGAGCTGTTGAAACTCGGTGGTCAGTGCGTAGAGAGATGACATGCCGGATCCTCCAGAAGAAAAGGCCGCTCGATGGCGGCCTTGTGATACGTTAATCTCGTGCTAGAACGGGATCTCGTCGTCGAAGTCTTCGGGAGCTCCCGGTGCAGGGCCGCCCGGATCCGGGGCGCCGTAGCTGAATCCTCCGCCCTGCTGCTGAGGAGCGCCCTGCCCGGCAGGCGCGCCGCCAGCCATCTTGGCTTCGACCTCGGCCTTGTTGCCGTGCGGGTTGGCCGCGAACTGTCCGGCCCAGTACTCCTTGCTTTCCGGCCCCTTGCCCTCGCGATGCTCGCCGATGGTGATACCTGACTTGGCCGACATGATGGCCTTGACGTCGAAGCCGAACCCGGGCTTGTCGCTGTTGGTCTTGGGGAAGTAGCGCACCTCGAGAGCCAGCGCCACCTTGCGCCCCACCAGCTCGGGGCACGTCACTTCCTGTCCCTTCTGCACCCGCGACAGGCTCTGTGCCCCGGTGCAGCCCATCAGCGCCTGAATGCGCTCCTCGCCGAACTGGAGCGGCTTGCCTTCCTTGTCCTTGAAGATGAGGTTGATGTAGTTGGCCTTCTTGCCTTGCTCGGTTTCGAAGTCGAACTGGAGGAACTCGGCCCGGCTGTTATTGGCCAGCGTCCAGCGGGCGGCGGTGATCGTGCCTCGCACCACCGCGCTCTCCAGCAAGTATTCGCTGCTACCGCCGTCAGCCGCGGCAGCCTGGTCCTCGTTGTAAGTGAATGCGGTGGTCATGATGCCTGCTCCTGTGCTTGCGGGGCGGTGATGCCGTAGTAGTCCACAACGAGGCGGTCTACTTCGGCGAGGTCGTTGTCGATGGTGTCGGTGTCGAATAGCCCCATGGGGGCCTTCACGGTGTCGCTGCCGTTGTTGACGGTGCGGAACTGGTACTGGCCGTCGTTGACCTGCGTGCGCAGGACGGTGGTGAACAGCCCCTCGAGGGTGATCTTCTCGTCGAGCATCTTGCCGATCGTCTTGATCTTGGTGCGGCCGTAGTCGTCGTCCTGCGTGTGGCTCAGGATGTAGACCCGGACGTGCGCCGGCAGGGCCGACAGGGCGTTGATCACCTCCCAGGCGTGGCGGGCGATCTCGGTGAACTTCTCGAAGCCCTTCTCCTCGCTGCGGCGCATGAACTCGTTGGCCATGATGTACTGGAAGTCGTCAATGACGATGACCTCCTTGCCGTTGGCGACCGCCTGGCGCGCCGCCTGGATGATCTTGCCCCAGGCATCTGTGGTGAATTGACTCCAGCCTGCCGCACGGAACGGCAGGGGCTTCTCGGTCGCCTTGATCAGCGCCACGCTCGATGGGTCGAGATTGCGCAGGCTTGCGGTCTTGCCGGTGCCAGACTGGCCCAGGATCAGCGTCGTAATGCTCATGCGGCCACCTCCGGCGCGTCCTGCGCGCTCATCATCTCGCCGCGCTCATAGTCGAGGCGCTCCCGCTCGAGCGCATACTCATCGCTATCCATGTCGCCCTGCGACCACTGATCGTTCAGCGCGGCGATTGCCTGTTCGTAGCTCATGGGTGATACTCCTCTCGATTCGTTGTGCGGATCATCCGGCCCGCTCACCTGTGCCAGCAGGTAGCGGGCCTTCTCATTTCTCGCCGCGGGCTTCGCGGAACGGGTGCGCCTCGCGAATCAGCTCCTCAACATCGACCTGGAACTGATGGGTGACGCTGCCGCCACCCCACGGCTTCGGCCCTGCCAGCCTGTGGCCTGTCGATTCATCGCCGATGCTGAGGCACGGCCCTTCCGGCCCTGAGATGACCTCAATCAGCACCTTGCCTGGTGCCAGCTCGCTATCGCTCATGCCGCCTCCTTCGCCCACTGCCGGGCCGCGCCCTTCACGTCGTCCTCGCCCAGCCGATCCACGATCATGTGGTAGAGCGTCTCGCGGTTGTCCTCGTCGGCCAGCCAGTCCACGAACTGCTCGGCGGCGGCTTCGTCCTCGCCAACGGTCAGTGCTTCAATGCGCTGCTCGGCCGGCGTATCGGGCTGGTCGCTGTGGAACTGCGGCCAGTGCTGGCGGGTGCTGTTGATGTCGATGGCTGCGCTCATGCGGCCTCCCTGCTGACGCGGTTGGCGGCGATCCAGGCGGCGAGCTTGTCGCGCTGCTGGGCCAGGGTGCATTCGTGCTCGGCGATGAACTCGGGTGTCATGCCCTCGGCGGTGTCGTTACCCTTGGGGTCGATCGTCGCCCAGCTCAGGTAGGCGTCGGCCGGCGGGCGGCCAGGGAAGAAGGCCGTGACGGTCGAGCGCGTATGGCCGGTGGCGTCGAACTCGACGTGGTGCTTGATGCTCCATCCGGTCTGCCCCCGTCCGGCGGCGGCCAGCGACTGGATGCTGGCCAGCAGGGCCTGCTGTTCAGTGGTGATCATCGGATTGGCTCTCCAGTATCTCGCGGGCAGCGTCCGACACGGTGTCGGGCGTCAGCTGCTCGGCGGTGAGGCGGTACAGGCGGCCGTCGAGCTGCACGATGTCGGTGCCGCCGGCGGCGAGTAGGTGGTCGATGGCTTGGCGGGCTGCTGCTTCGTTCATATCAGCGCCTGCCCATTTCTCGTTCTGCCCAGTGCGGCCCGATGATCGGGCGGCGGGCCTGGCGCTCGCTCTCGGCGAGCCGGCGCTGCTTCTCTCGCCACTCGCGCCGCTCCAGCCAGACACCGAGCATCACGAATGCGCCGATCACGATCAGGCAGCAGAGGAGTAGGGCGAGGGCAATGGTGTAGCCGCCCTGGGCGAGGTTCTGGATGAAGTTGTCGGTCGGTGCGTTCATGATGCTCTCCGTGAGACGGTGGTGATCTTCGGCTTGTCGATGCCGGCCTTGTGGGCCGCTCTCAGCGCTTGGCGTCTGCTGCCGAACGGTGAGCCCGGCAGATCGCAGCGCGGCGTCAGGCGGCCGCTGTGGCGATCCCAGGCGATGTATCGAGAGCTCATGAGTCCAGCTCCCACGGATCGGCCAGCTCTCGCTCCAGCCGCTTCTCGTCGAGGTAGTGGTCCAGCTCGATGCGTCGGCTGCTGGCCGCCAGTGCGTCGTCGATCTCGCGCTCGCGCTCTTTCGGGGTCTTGGGCAGAAGGGTGTCCATGGCGATCTCCATGTCGTGGGCGCGGCCCGTCGTGGCGAGCCCGCAGGCAGAAAAAAGCCGCCCGGAGGCGGCAATGCAGGGAATTGGGGATGCGGTAGGCATCGGGGAGGACTCGACCTAATCCAGTGCTCGCGAGACGTGTTTCAGTCGAGCCCTCTCCGATGGGCAGATATTCTCAGCGTCTGCCTGCGCTCTGTGCCGCACTGAGCAGCGGATCGCTGTGCCGGCCTGCCCCGGCTGCCTCACCACTTCGCAGGTGACGCGCTCCGCGCTACGCTGAAGCTTCCACACAGCAACGCAGCGAAAGAGGTTGATATGCCGAAGTTTGTTGTTCGGGTTGAGCTTCGTGGCGCCACTTCTGAGCACTACGAGGAGCTTCACGAGAAGATGCAGCGCCGAGAGTTCAGCCGAGAGGTGGTCGGCTCCGATGGAGGCAAGTACCGCCTGCCTGATGCTGAATACGTCGCAGAGAAGCCGGCCACTGCCTACCAAATCAGGGAAGAGGTTCGCGCTGTCGCTGATAGCGTTGTGCGCACCAGCTTCATCCTCGTGACTCAGGCGGAAGAGCTGAGCTGGGTCCTGGAGCAGGCCTAGAGCTGTTAGGCATACCGATCGATCAGAGGCATGATCTCGTCAGCCTCGATCTCTGCTTCTTGGCGGAGGCGCCTCGCTTCCGCCTCAAGCTCTCGGGCCCGAGACAGCTTGCTTCGCCACCCCTTGAGAAGTTTGGCGACACGGCGTCGGGCCACCGCGCCTTCTGAAATACAACCGCCCGCTTTAGGCCCCGAGCTGCCGCCAGCCTGATGAGTACCTTCGCCGGCCGCCCCAAGAGTTCGAATCTCGGCCGCCAGGCAAAACAGGTCGCTCGCGTATACCGGGTCGCCGTTTTCAGCCCTGTCCTCAATGGCTCTGGCCACCCGCTCCCGGTACTCGGGAATGATCGCGCTCGGGTCCACCTCGATCTTTAGTCGTGATTCTTGCTGTGCTTCGCTCATGGCGATGTCTCCTGGTTGGCTATAGGCGATTCAGGGCCACCAAGCGTGGCGTCCTGTCGTGCCAAATCTGGTCCAATGCAACCCTCTCGATCCCGTCTTTGGCCTCCCGCTCAGCCATCTCGATGAGGCTGCTGGCCGGCTTCGGCAGCCACGAGCAGGTCGAGAACGTGCCTTTCCACCATGCATACTCCCCGCTCTTGTTGCGCCGAGTGGCTGAGTAGAAATACGTCCGCTTGATCATGTCGCTGTCTCCTGTCATCCGTCAGCACCCTCGTCGAAGGCGCTGGTGGATGCAGCCCCTGGTGCGGCAGGGGCTGCCGGTATCGGTCTCTCACGCAGCGCGGCATCGCTCTCTGCCGACGCTCAGCGGGGTCTACCCGCCTCTTGCGCCACGCCAGGGGCTGACCGTCTCCGGTGTGTCCTGGCGCCCCGCTAGGGCCGCTGCGCTCGCCAGCGCGGCATGTTGCCGGCTGTCGCCCCTTGTACCCGGGGAGGGAGTGATAGGTTGGAAAAGAGCTGGCTGTTGTCCGGTCAGCCTCCGGGTCGGTGGGGCGCTGTGCCCGTCGACGCTTCAAAATATAGGCATACCTGTTTTTGGGGTCAACAGCTTTTCCTATATTTTTTATAGGAAAGCCGCTATGTGATTGATTTGCCTTTATCAGCAGGCAACAAAAAACCCGCCTCGGTGGGCGGGTTATTGGGGAAGGCAGGTCTAGCTGCTGGGCTGAGCTGTCTCTGGTTGAGCTTCAGGCTCAGGCTGGCGGGGCGGCAGTCGGTCTAGGATCGCGGCCTGCGTCTCTTGGATTGATTGCTGGGTGGCTTGGATCGATTGCAAAGCGCTGCTCGTGTCTGAGCGCTCCTGGTCGGCTCGATCGACATTCTGCCGGATCCAGGCCCCTTGCTCAGAGATAGTGTTATCCATCGAGGTCTGCATGAGGGCGACAATTCCGGCAAACCCCAGCACTGTCGTCAGCACCGCTCCCCAGACATGCTTGCGAAGGCTTTTGTTGTCAGCATGAAGGGCGTCTACGCGATCGTCGAGCTTTTGAAAGTCTTGGCTCATGCGGCCTTCAGCCTGCTCAGCTTGGCGCTCCATTCGGGCGATCAGGTCGCGGTTGCGCTCATCCGCTTGCTCATTGAACCGCTGCATAGCCTCCATGCGGGCGTCGAGCTTCTTCTCTATACCCTCAATGTGGCGATCAGTGGCATTCATCGGAGCATCCTCATGCGTTGCTCGGCGCTTTTTTGGCACGGCATCGCGCGCGACAAAAGCTGCCAGCCTAGCGAGCTCGTCATCTTCTTGCTGGATCTCAGCCTGCTCACCTATGAGTGTACGCTTAATAGGCATCGCATCGCCATTACTGAGATCAGCGATCATGCGCTGCCAGTCAGGTGTCACCATCATTTGCTGGCTCCTCGCCCCCTTCCTGCGCTTGCTGCTCGTCTTCGAGCTTCTGAAGATACCTTTCAAGCGTGGGAGGCAGGAAGCTCATGGTGTATCCACAAAGGTGGCAGGTAATTAGATCCATGAAGTATGCCTGCTCAAAGTCTTTTTTTTCGGTGTTGAAAATTGTAAAGGCATACCTTAGCGGCTTTGCGCGAAGCTGATGCAAAAAAGAGTCTTCGCTTTGACAGAATGGACAAACCATCCTTGGGCGCAGCTCTCGAAGCCTTTTGGTAGCCGCAAACGTAGCATCAGCGTCAAGTGGCTGCTCTTCTTCGGCCATTATGCCTCCTGGGGCGGTCAAGATTTCTAATGCAGGCTATGCATAATAGGATAAGGATCAATCGAAATTCTCCCACCAAAAGACCCTGCCGAGGATCCTTGGCGCATCCGGGTCGCCCAGGCTGTAGACCTCCTCCGGGTACTCGTCGCTGTTCTCGCTGACCACACGCACGCGGTTGAGCGGCATGCGGTAGAGGCGCTTGATGCGCAGCATGCCGCCGTGATCCAGGGCGTAGACCTTGCCGTCGATGATGCCGCGACAACCCTTGTCGATGCCGATCGTGGCGCCGTCGGTGATCGCCGGCATCATGGAATCGCCCTTGGCGATGGCCAGGGCTGCATTATCCGGCTGGACGCCGGCCCGGGAGAGGCGGGGCAGGCTGAAGCGCTCCTCGGCGCCGTGGTTCTCGATGACCTGTGTGCAGCCGTCGCCGGCCGAGAACTCTACCTCGCGGAACATCGGCAGCATCACCTCGTCGGGACGAAGCGGCTCGTCGCCCTCGATCAGCTCGTGGTCGATCATCTCGGCGTTGCCGTCTACGGCGCGGCGCGGCTTCATCTGCGTGACGTTGCCTTCCATCTCGCCGTTGCCAGTGGCCAGCCAGTCGGCATTCACGCCACACACGCGGGCGATCTGCACGAGGTAGGCGCTCGAGCGGGAATCTCCCTTCTCAAGGCCTGAAATGGTGGCCTGCTTTACGCCTACCTCATCCCCCAGCTGACGCTGAGTTAAGCCGGCTTTCTTGCGGGCCCGGCGCACCCGATCTCCGATGCTCATGCCACCGAAAGATATAGGCGCACCTATGGCGTTGCAAAAAGGACTTCCTGTCTCTATTGTATAGGCATTCCTGTTTTCTAAGGCGAGCAGCATGGAAACTCCTATTTCCCGACTCATCAAGCACTTCGGCACCCAAGAGCGCACAGCGGAGGCGCTGGGCGTCAGCCAGGCGAGTGTGTCCGGCTGGGTCAGCGGAAAGCACGGCATGTCCGCGCTGCACGCCATGAAGGCTGAGAAAGCGACCGACGGCGAGATCCTTGCCGTCGATCTGTGTCCTGGTCTGGCCGGCGTTGCCGCCTGACCACACCCACCAGATTAGAGACAGGCGATCCATATGCCCACGTCCAGCACCAGACACCCGAGCCGCGACGCCCTGATGCGTGATGCCCTTGGACAGCTCAAGGAACAGCGCGGCCTCTCGACCGAGCGTTTCTCCCGGACCTTGAACAGCCTGGCGCACTCCCTGTGCCCGGCGAAGACCGAGGACATGCCGTGCCTGTCCTCCTTCACCGAAGTCACCGAGGACTACGACCACGCGGTCATGAGCTGGAACAAGCGCGTCCAGCGGTGGGCGAGTGGGGCGGTGGAGTTCCCGGCTTGGCTGGAAGAGCCGTGGGTCATGGCGCTGGAGCAGCACGGCGACGAGATGACCCGCATCGAGCTGGCTCGCCGGCATGGCTTCCTTGGCGTTCGCCGGCCGCAGAAGGGTGAGACCCCGGCCTGCGCCTTCGCCGCTCTGGCCGCCGTCAGCCGCGAGACCGGCGACATGATGGGCTCCTACACCGGTCTGCTTGAGGACGGCCTGCTGGACGAGAAGGACGCCGAGGCAGCACCGGAAGTGCTCAAGGACATCGACAACGCCATCGCGGCGCTGATGGGGACGCGCGAGCTGATCAAGCAGCGCGTGATGAAGCCGTCGCTTCAGGTTGTGGGCGACTGAAACGAAAGAAGCCCCGGGAGGCTACCAACCAATCCCCGGGGCTTCTGTGTTCACCAACACGAGGTGATGACATGAGCTTAAACCAGGAATACCGCCCGGTCCAGAAGGGCGAGGTTTACCTCCTCGGGAATCTGGCAATGCCCGGCATGTACAAGATCGGCCACACGCAGCGCAGCCTGGAGACCCGAATAGCGGAGCTCTCCCGCAGCACGTCTGTGCCGCGCCCGTTCTACCTGATCGTGGCGCTGCGCAGCTATCAGCCTCGACTGGTAGAGATGCAAGTGCATGCCCGCCTACAGGCTTATCGGGCCAACCAGGCGCGCGAATTTTTCGAGTTTCCTGACGATCGCGAGGCGGCCATCGCATTCCTGACGCAAGTCGTCGACTCAGGCGTCTATGAGCCCGTGACGCGCCGTCCGCAAGTGGCACCGGCCCCCGAGCCGGTGCCCGTGCTCAGCGAGGAAGAGCAGCGCGACCGGGATGCAGCCAGGTTCCAGAGAAATTCTGATGCGATCCAGAGCTTAAGAGCCCTTCTGGACAACGGAGGTGCGCAATGAGCAACCTCGCCTACCTCCCGGGCCATGAGCCGGAGCCGGCGTCCGCTGATGCTCCAAGGGGCCCTCAATTGGAAAACGGCTACGTCCGTATCAGCCACGAGGTCATGCGCGCCTTGGGACGTGCCCGCCTTCGCGGGTCCGAGTACCCCGTCGTGCTATTCGTCATCGACGAGACCTGGGGCTGGCACGTCAAACACAAGATCCTGCGCACCAACTACATCGCCAAAGAGCTTGGCATCCCGGTGACCAAGGCGTCAGAGGCCGTGGCTGAATTGATCCGCCGTGGCGTGCTGTACCGCGTCGGCGACAGCCAAGGGCCCATCGGATTCAACAAGCATCACGACCAGTGGAAGGCCAAATCCAGCGCTTCCAAAACCGTGAAACGGCCCGATCCAAAATCGGGAATGATTCACGAAAATGGTGAACGAATCGTTCACGAAAATGGTGAACAAACCACTCACCAAAACCGTGAATCTAATAAAGATAGGAAAGATAGGAAAGATATAACCCCTCTGTCGGACCAGTCCGACGGCGAGGTCCAGCACGACCTTGAAAAACTGTTCGATCGTTTTTGGCAGGCCGGCATGCGCAAGGACGGCAAGATCCCCGCCAAGGAAAAGTTCTTCCGCCTGGTGTCTGGCCATGCTGACCCCGAGGGGTTCACCGAGGGCCTGATCAACGACATCAAGATTCGCCTGGAGGCCGGCGTTCCCGGATTCAGCAAGCTCCACCCGAAGACTTACCTCAACCAGAAGCGCTGGCTCGACGACCTGCCCGAGCGCTGCCCGCACGCCGCGATCATCCAGGCCTGGAATGAGGAACTGCCGGCGCACATCGAGAAGCTAAGCGCTGAGGACTGGACGCCCGAAAGCAACGCATTCCAGACCCTGGCCGCCTCATGGGAAACGTTCAAAACCAAGCCGCGTGCCGCCACCGGGAAACCGGTCTTTACCGAAGAGGCCGAGGGCGTCGCCTTCTACCGCGAAGTGTTCCGTCGGCTGGCCAAGGTTGCTCGCATTCAAACCGAAGACGCCGCCCGCTGGTGCCGCCTGTCCTGGGTCGCCCAGAAGGACGTGACCGTGCAGATTTTCAAGGGAGAGATCGCATGATTTTCAGCTCCGAAGCCGAAACCAGCCTGATCGGCTCATGCCTGCTGGGCCCCGAGCAAATCGACGCGGTGTCCGACATCGTGTCCACCGAAGACTTCTACCTGCCGCTGCACCGCACCATGTGGGACACCTTGCAGCGCCTGGCCATGTCCGGGGAGGTGGATGTCGTAACCCTGCACGACCACATGTCCGATCAACAGGAAGCCTACGGCGGCCTGGCCGGGCTGGCCGAGATGGCGCGGAACACGCCGAGCGCCGAGAGCGCCCGGCTCTACGCTACCGCCGTGCGAGACAAGGCGCAGCGCCGCCGGCTGCAAATCTCCCTCGAGGAGCTGTCGAGCCGCCTGGAGTCGCCCCATTCCGAACTGCCCGAGCTGATCGATCAGGCGCAGTCCAAGCTGGCCGGCGTGATGGGCGAGCGTGCCAGCAAGGTGAAGCCGGTCGGCGACTGGCTGAACAGCTGGGTCGACGAGCTGGACGCCCGATTCAATGGCCAGATCGACCCGATGGGCGTGCTGTTCAATATCCCCGAGCTGGACGCCAAGACCAGCGGCATGCACCCCGAAGACCTGATCATCGTCGGCGGCGAGTCCGGCATGGGCAAGACCGTGGTGGCCGCGCACATCCTCGACAGCGTGTGTCTTCGCCAGCACAAGCCGGCGGTGATGTTTCAGCTCGAGATGCGCAAGGAGCAAGTGTTCAACCGCGTCATGGGCTCGCATACCGGCGTCAAGCTGGACGCGCTCAAGGATCCGCAGCGGCACATGGACGGCGAAGGCTGGGACAAGCTGACGGCCGGCGTCTCCGCTGCCAAGGAAGCCGGCCTGGTAATCGACGACCGTCCCGGGCTGACGCCAACCCAGATGCGCGCCGCTGCCAAGCGGTGGAAGGAGCATTACGGCGAGCTGGGCTGCGTGATCATCGACCACGCCGGCATCGTCCAGCCGGACGACAAGAGCATCCCCCGCGAGCAGCAGATGGCCGAGGTGTCGAAGGCCGCCAAGATCCTCGCCAAGGAGCTGTCCTGCCCGGTGATCCTGCTGGCTCAGATCAACCGCGAGAACACCAAGCGCGGCGACAAGCGGCCGGTGATGTCGGACCTGCGCGAGTCCGCATCTCTCGAGCACAACGCCGACATGATCCTGTTCATCTACCGCGAAGCGAAGCACGACCCGGGATGCGCCTATCCAGGCATCGCCGAGCTGATCGTGGCCAAGCAGCGCGATGGCGAGGTGGGCACCGTCAATGTGGTGTGCGACCTCAGCCGATCACAGCTCAAGCCGGCCACCGCCGAGAACGTCTCCGACTACCACCGCGAGTTTCCGCCCCAGCCGGCCCCGGCCGCCGAACCTGCTCGATTCGCCGTATAGGAGGGCATGACCATGGCCACAGTGATCCACCTGGCGCCGCGCCGCGGCCGCCGCCTCGACAACCCGCACAGCCAGCTGGGCCGGACCTACCTCGTGCTCCGTGACGCCGCCGGCTGGCTCCAGCTCCACGAGATCGCCGATGCCATCCTCGAGCGCTTCGGCCAGCAGGACAGCCACGCCGCCATCTCGGCGCGGATCCGCGAGCTGCGCGGCTACGGCCAGACCATCGCCAGCCAGGAGGTGCCGGGGGATGCCAGCACCCGGCCGCACGAGTATCGGCTGTATGTCGTCGAGGGCGGCGGATCGGGAGGTGCTGCATGAGCATGAAATGGACCCCGAGGCATAGCCGTTCACTGGCCAGCCTGCTGCACGCCGGCTGCTCCACTGCCGAGTGCGCCGAGGCGCTGGAGGTATGCGAGACCACCATTCGGCGCCACCGGAAGCGTCGTGTGGTGCAGGATCGCCTGGGCGCGCTGCGAGCGAAGGACCTCGCTGACGAGTACTACGAGGGTGTGGCCGCTGTCAGCGAGGACGAATGCCCCTATCACGGCGCCGCAATCACTGCCCGCTGCTGGTGGATGGCTGGATTCCATGACGCGCAGAGGGGCATGGCATGAACCGCGAACTGACCTACCACATCAAGGGCCTGGGCGACGTGCGCAGCAAGATGCAGCTCGTCTGGGAGATGGTGAACAAAGGGCTCCAGGCCGGGGCGGTCGAGGTGGTGCTGCGCCGGCCGAGCGAGATTCGCAGCCTGAGCCAGAACGCCAAGCTCTGGCCGATGCTCGAGGACGTGGCCACCCAGCAGCAGCTCGTCATCGACGGCGCGCTGGTCTGGGCGACTCGCGAGGACTGGAAGGACGTGTTCACGAGCGCGCTCAGCCGTCACCAGCGCATGGCCCAGGGCATCGACGGCGGCATGGTCGTGCTCGGCATGCGGACCAGCAAGATGCGCAAGCAGGAGTTCAGCGACCTGATCGAGCTGATCTACGCCTACGGCGCCGAGAACGGCATCCAGTGGAGCGAGAAGGCCCAGGCGGTGTTCGACACCTATCGCGAAGTGCAGGAGGCGGCATGAAGCGCACCGGCCCGATCAAGCGGAAGACCCCGATCCAGAACCGCAGCGAGCTCAAGACCAAGGCGCCGATGAATCGCAAGCGGGAGAAGCGCAGCGCGCCACGGCGGCAGGCGGCCAACGACAACCGGTGGCGCAGCGAGACCTATCTGGCGTGGGTCCGCCAGCAGCCATGCGCCCGCTGTGGGGCGCCGGCGGACGACGCGCACCATGTGATTGGGCTTGGCTGGCAGCTATCTGGCATGGGGCTGACGGCTCCCGACAATTTCGCGCTCCCGGTCTGTCGGTCCTGTCACCAGGACGTGCACCGTCTGCCCGAGCTGCAGCGGTATCAGCCCAACTGGCTGCGCTGGACGATCGCCCGGGGCGTGCGCCAGTTCGGCGGCGACATCGGCCAGGCCCTGCGCGAGGCGTGGGCCTTCATCGACGAGAAGGAGCAGGCGGCATGATCACCATCTCAAGCAAGGCGGGGCGTCGGCTGGCCAAGGCCGGCGCCAATTGGGAGAGGCATCACGCCACCATGGCGCGCGGGGTATACGGGTATGTGCCGGAGCCGGACAGCCACAGCCACGTCATCATGAGCCCCGGGGAGGGACTCGCTAAGGAGGCGTCGAAGGAAGAGCTTGAGGCCGCCGCCCTTGAGGTCGCCCGCGAGCTGATCGCCAACCGGATGCATCTTCAGGAGGGTGACTGATGCACCTGTTCGTCGAGTACCTGGGGCCCAGCACCAACGCCATCTATGCCGGCGTCCACTGGGCAAAGCGGAAGAAGGCCAAGGATGACGCCTGTCGCGCCACCCTGGCCGCCGTCCGCGCTGCCGACATCCAGCCGGTGGCAGGGCGGGTCGATTTGGTCTTCCGTCCGCGGCTGGGCAAGGGCGTGCGCCGCCGAGACACCAGCAACGCCAGCATGACGGCCAAGCTCCTCGAGGACGCCCTGGTCAAGGCTGGGGTGCTGGCCGACGACACCGAGGCCCATGTCCGCCGGGTGATCCTCGAGCCCGCCGAGATCGACCGCCAGGCGGTGACCGGAACCACCATCGAGATCATCGAGCTGGATGACGAGGAATATCCGCTCCAGGGGATGGGCGGCGGTTTATCCCCTGTGGCGGATGCGGGGAATCGAAAGGCAGAGCGGGCAACCAAGGAGACAGCGGCATGATCACCACCGAACCGAAACTGGCCTGGGCCATGGCCATGGATAGCGGCGTCCGATCCCAGCTGGGCCCGATCATGGAAGATCTCGAGACCGGCGGCCGGGTGCAGTACAGCACCCGGGGCGGGGCCGGGGCCAGTCATGGCTCCGACTACGCCCCGATCTATGCCGAGATCACCCGCATGGAGCGCGAGGAGCCTACTCTTGCGGCCATCGGCCATTTCCTGTGCCATCCCTCGACCGAGCAGGCGAATGCCTTTCTCGACGCCGTTGTGGAGGCTGTCGAAGGCAAGGTGATCGAGAGCATCCCGAACTGGGGCGACGGTCGCGCCTGGAAGCCGGCGAAGAAGGAGCGCGTGCACTGGCTGATCCACGTCGCTCTGCAAGAGCGGCAGCGCAACCTCTCCAACGCCCAGCCGGCATGGGGCCCGGAGCGCATCGGCGCCCACATGGCCGACTGGTACGGCGTGGCGATCGTTACCCGCAAGTGGCACCAGGACTGGCTACCGGTGTGGTCGGTGATCCAGGCGGCGATCAACCACTGGGAAGGCGAGGCCATGGAGCCGATCAGCCAGACCATCGGCGACGTGATGCGGCATTTCCGCCAAGCTGCATGAGGATGGCTCACGAATATGACGCTCTTGCGTGAATTTCCCTTGATTTCTTAGCCCCGGTCGGATACCTTGTTCGTAGGCTGGACGGCAATACGCCCAAACAGCCACGACATATCGAAGCCTCGGCACCTGCCGGGGCTTTTCTCGTTCCGGGCCCGCCATCGTGCGGGCCTTTTTCGTTTCCGGGGTGCCCATGCGCTGGCTCGATCACGTAGACGCCATCCCGCATGGCGCCATCCGCCTCGCCTGGGCGAAGCATGTCGACGATGCGTTCGCCGAGCGGGTCATCGAGATGTGCGAGGACTTCGGCTGGTCGATGGACCAGGCCGGCCACGTCATGGCGTGCATCGCCTTCGAGAGCGGCCGGACGTTCAGCCCCTCGATCCGCAACGCTGCTGGCAGCGGCGCCACCGGGTTGATTCAGTTCATGCCGGCCACGGCCCGCGGCCTCGGCACCACGACCGACCAACTGGCCGAGATGACGCCGATCCGCCAGCTCGACTACGTGCAGGACTACTTCCAGCCGTACCACCGCCGGATCCGCACGCTCCCCGATATGTACATGGCCATTCTGCTACCGAAGTACGTCGGCGAGCCGGGTGGCAGTGTCCTGTTCTCCAGCGGCATCGCCTACCGGCAGAACGCCGGCCTGGACGCGAACAAGGATGGCGAGATCACCAAGGACGAGGCCAGCGCCAAGGTCCAGAACATGCTGGTCGAAGGCCAGCGCCCCAACAATTCCCGGCTGATCGCAGCCTGACAGGCTCGACGATACCGCCAGAGTAGCGCGAGCGAAGCCCATGCTTTTGATACGCAGGTCCACCAAGGAGGCGGGATGACACAGAGAAACGTCCAGCTCCCTCCTCTTGAGGTGCTGCAACAAGCTTTCGATTATCGCCCAGAGACCGGGGAGATGTTCTGGCGACATCGCCCGCTGGACTTCTTCCGCGACAGGCGCGCGCAGTCCATTGCCAATGCTCGTGCCGGGAAAGAAGCCACCTCGGTAGCCAGAAACAGGTGGGGCTACGAGTGGAAGAAGGTCGGCCTTACCTGGGACCACAGCCGTCGGCGCAGGAATATTCTTGCCCATCGGGTCATCTGGAAGCTGATGACTGGCGATGAGCCGCCGGAGCAGATCGACCATAGAGATGGAGATGCCCTGAACAACCGGTGGGACAATCTCCGCGATGGCACGGAGAAGAACCACCTGAATCGCGCCATGCCAAAAGACAATTCTAGTGGCGTGACCGGCGTGTACTGGATGGCAAAAAAGCGGAAGTGGGCGGCTGTCGTCAGAATTGAGGGGCGATCTAAGCATCTCGGGCTGTTTGCCTTTGATGATCTGGACCTGGCTGCAATGGAGGTGCTGGAGGCCAAGGTCGACATGGGTTATTCGCCTCGCCACGGAATGGGTCTCGCTCCATATCACACGAAGGAGGCGGGATGAGCGATAGTCCCGAACAGACCGTGCCAGTCAGAGCGCGCACCAAGCTCGAAACTCATATGCAGACCCTCTTGCTCACCCTGGTGGCCGGCCTCATCGCCTGGCAGGGCGTGACCACGCTCAAGCTGATCGAGACCTCGGCCCGCCAGGATGAGCGGATCACCCAGCTCATCACCCTGACCGAGCAGCTCCGCAACGATCTGCGGGACGCCGATAACCAGTACATGACGATTCAGGACGCCTCGCTCTACCGCGACCAGATGAATGGCCGCATCGATGCGCTCACGAGCCGCCTGTCCCGTCTGGAGAACCGCTGATGGATTGGTCAGATGTCGCAGAGACAGTGGGCAAGGTCGCGCCGGCTGCTGGCAGCGCTCTATACGGTCCCCTTGGGGCTGCAGTTGGTCGCGTCATCGCTGATCAGCTGGGCGTGGAGCAGTCACCAGAAGCGGTTGGCCAAGCGGTGCAGGCCGATCCCGAGGCGGCGGTGAAGCTGCGCGAGATCGAGGCCGGCGCACAGGCGGCCGAGGCCCGGGAGCGCACCAAGCGCCTCGAGGCAGTCAACGAGACGATGCGCGCCGAGCTGGAGGCCAAGAGCCCGCTCAAGAGCGGATGGCGTGGTGCCACCGGCTGGACGTTCGCCCTGTCGTGCGCCGGCATCATGGGCTCGATCGTGTGGGCCATGTTCCAGCCCGGCAGTGATAAGCCGGAGTTGCTGGGCCACGCCCTGGTGATGTTCGGGATCATGGCTACCGTGCTCGGTATCGACATCAACCGCGCCGGCCGTGAGCGCCTGGCGACGATGGGCCAGCAGCCCGACACCTTCATGGACGCCCTTAAGGCGCGCGTGTCTGGCAAAGGCGTTTAGTAGATCTATCAGAACCTGAGGTCGGAGACAGATATGGCCCTTCGCATTCGCTCTGACGGCCGCATACTCTGCGCCGCTATCCATCCGGAGCGGCCGGGGGACATCTACCTGAATGATGGTGATCATTATCATCTTTCAGTCGAGCTGAAGGCGTTGGTGACAGAGCCTTGTGAGGAGCACATGGAGCGGGGCGAGTGGTGGTGGAAAAACCAAGTGCCGGAAGGGGTCGTGATTGATGGATTCTATCTGGCCTGACGAAGCTAGGCGCGGGCTGCCGTATACAGCCCGCGCCACTACTTAGCCTAGGCGCTTGCAATGGCTGCACTTCGGCTTACCGCCGGTGCCTGACTGGCGATTCTTGGTTTCGATGTTGTTTCCTTCGGTACACGAGTTGTTGTCGTGATGAACGCCGCTGTCTTTGGCATGGAATGGGGCGACTTTGGCCATCTTCAGAACTCCTGCGTAGAAGTCGCAGCACATGCTGCCCACTGAACTTAGGCATTGATGCGGATGTAACACTATTTCAAAACATCAGGTTTTAGTAAGACTTTCGTACTAACAACCTTCTAGGCATTGCGAAGGGCCTAGTGTCATGGCCCCGCCACCGAGCGGGGCCTTTCTTTTTCGGGAGGCCTCATGGCGAAGGAATCAGTCACCCGCCTGCCGTGCGCTACCTACCGCACCGACATTCCGGCAAGTCTGCGCGCCTTGGCCGACCAGCTGGAGCGCGGCGATAACCCGATGCCGGAGAGCCTGGTGATCGTCTCCAGCGCTGAGGATGAAACCGTCGAGGTCTTCGCCCAAGGCATCCGCGCCGACGACGACGTGTTCACCATCGGCCTGCTGGAGATGGGAAAGGGGCTGGTGATCTCCAATCACACCGGTAGGGGCGCCGAGGAATGACCATGGACATCGAGGCCATCAACCTCCGTCAGGGCATCGCCCTGACCGACACCGGCGAGACGGTACCGATCGACACCCTGTTCGATGCTGACGGTGACGAGTGTTCGGCGGGCGACGATCCCCGGGCCTTCATCGCCCAGCTACCCGACGGCACCTGGCTGTCAGCTCGCGTCGACGGCTATGAGGCCGTGACGCTGCAGTAGACCGACAACGAGGAGCGTATGACCAAGACTGCCAAGGGGGCTGTCGAGCTGACAGCTCGGCAGTCTCGATTCGTGGACGAGTACCTCGTCGATTTGAACGGCAAGCAGGCCGCAATCCGCGCCGGGTATGCCGAGAGATCAGCCGAAGGCACCGCCTCCCGGCTGCTAAGCAATGCGAAGGTCGCGGAGGCCATCGCCCAGCGCAAGGCCCAGCGCTCCGAGCGCACCAAGGTCGACGCCGACTACGTGCTCCACCGCCTGGTCGAGATCGACCAGATGGACGTGGCCGACATTCTCGCCGACGACGGCAGCATCCTGCCGATCCGTGAATGGCCGATGGCCTGGCGTCGAACCCTTTCAGGCCTCGATGTCAGCGAGTTGTGGGAACACAACGGCGACACGCGCGAACAGATCGGCCTGCTGAAGAAGATCAAGTGGCCGGACAAGGTGAAGAATCTGGAGCTGCTCGGGAAGCACGTCGACGTTCAGGCCTGGCGTGAGCGCCAAGAAATCTCCGGCGAGCTCAAGACCACCGCCCCGACCATCAACATCACGAGGGAATGATGAGCGACGATGCCGCCCTCAACGTCAGGCTTCACAGGCGACAGGGGGAGGCGTTCGACTCAGAGGCCACTGAGATTCTCTACGGCGGCGCGGCCGGCGGCGGGAAGTCTCACCTGATGCGTGTGGCTGCCATCATCTGGTGCGCGGAGATCGCCGGCCTGATGGTCTACATCTTCCGCCGGTTGTCCGACGACCTGGAGAAGAACCATCTGTACGGCCCTGGCGGCTTCTTCGAGCTGCTCGCCCCGTGGTTCAAGACGGGATGGGCAAAGTACAACGGCTCGAAGCACTACATCGAGTTCTGGAACGGATCGCGCATCTTCCTGGCCCACTGCCAGCACGAGAAGGACAAGTTCAAATACCAGGGCGCCGAGATTCACGTCCTGCTGATGGACGAGCTGACGCACTTCACCGAGAGCATCTACCGCTACCTTCGAGGCCGTCTGCGCCTGGGTGTGCTGGAGCTTCCCGAGAAGCACCGGGGCAGATTCCCGCGGACCATCTGTGGCTCGAACCCTGGCGGCGTCGGCCACAACTGGGTGAAGTACGCCTTTGTCGACTCGGCCCGCCCGATGGACGTGCATAGGGCGGCGAAGGCTGACGGCGGCATGCTGCGCCAGTACATCCCGGCGCGGCTCAACGACAACCCGTCGCTGCTCGACAACGACCCCGACTACATCGATCGTCTGGAGGGCTTGGGTAATCCCGCGCTGGTCAAGGCGATGAAGGACGGCGACTGGAACATCGTGTCCGGTGGCGCCTTCGATGACGTCTGGCATGAGACTCGGCATGTCGTGCCGCGCTTCGCCGTGCCGTCCAGCTGGTACGTGGATCGCTCGTTCGACTGGGGCTCAACCCATCCCTTCTCTGTCCTCTGGCATGCGGAGGCAGATGGCACCGAGGTAGCGCTGGAGGACGGCCGCACCTTCTGCCCACCCAAGGGCTCGATCATCGTTTGCCATGAGTGGTACGGCGCCAAGGGGCCGAACGAGGGCCTGAAGCTGTCGGCGCCGGAGATAGCCAAGGGCATCAAAGATCGCGAGACATCGCTCCGCGACGGCGACTGGCTGCCCGCAGCTATCAAGCCGGGGCCGGCCGACAACCAGATCAGCAACGTCAACGAGTCCGGTAGCGACAGCGTGGCCAAGAAGATGGAGGCGGAAGGCATCAAGTGGACCGAGTCGGACAAGAAGCCCGGCTCGCGAGTGAACGGCCTTGAGCTGATCCGCACCCGACTGAAGGAGGCCGCCAAGGAGGCGCCCGAAGAGCCGGCGCTCTACTTCATGGACCATTGCCGCAACATCATCGCCCATCTGCCGGTCCTGCCGCGCAGCGAGCGCAATCCGGACGACATCGACACCACTGCCGAAGACCACGACTACGACGCCCTGCGCTATCGCGTGATGCGCAAGCGGCCCAATGCCGGCATGCGCCGGATCAGAGGACTCGCCTGACTATGCCCGTCACCACGACCCACCCCCAATACGACGCCCGGCTCGCCGATTGGGAGCTGATGCGCGACAGCCTGGAAGGCGAGGGGGCTATCAAGAACGCGGACGCCGGCTACCTGCCGAAGACCAGCGGCCAGCTGGCTCTCGAACACCAGGCGAATACCGACGAGAGCGCGATGCTGACGCTCGACGAGGCGAGGGAGATCTACCGGGCCTACAAGCGCCGCGCCCAGTACCCGCTGTGGGTGAAGGACAGCCTGCGCACGATGATGGGGCTGGTGTCTCGCCAGGAGCCGGAGATCAGCCTGCCGGCGTCTCTCGCCTCCCTCGAGGACGAGGCCACGGCCGATGGGTTCCCGCTCAAGACGCTGTTCCTGCGCGCTGTGCTCGGCCTGCTGGCCTATGGCCGCCAGCCTTTGCTCGCCGACTGGGATGGCGAGGGCCGGCCCTACGTGGCCGCCTACGGCGCCCTGGACGCCATCAACTGGCGTGAGGCCGACAACAACGGTCGCCGGGATCTGGTGCTGAGCGTGCTCAAGGAGGCTGTCCACAAGGGCGACGAGTTCAGCCACGACAGCGAGGCCCGCTACCGGGTGCTCGACCTGTTCGAGGGCGCCTATCGGGTGCGGCTGCTGGCCGACAACGGCGAGCCGGTCGAGGAGGAGTCGACGCCCGGCACCGACCAGGGCCCGCTCGACTTCATCCCGCTGGTTTATCTGGGCAGCACCGACAACAACGCCGACACCGACGAGATTCCGCTGCTGACGATGGCGAAGGCGGCGCTCAAGAGCTACCAGCTCTCGGCGGACTACTACACCTCGCTCCATTACACCTCGCACCCCCAGCCGTGGATCGCGGCCGACCTGGGCGAGGACGAGCAATTCAGCGTCAGCGGCCCCATGGCGGCGTGGAACGTGGGCAAGGACGGGAAGGTCGGGTATCTGGAGTTCCGGGGCGCCGGTATCGAGGCCAACCGCACGGCGATGCAGGACCAGCGCAACACCGCGCTGGAGGCCGGGGCCCGAGTGATCGATGCCGGCGCTGATGAGTCCGGCGAGGCCCGCAAGGCCCGCCAGAGCGACCAGCACACCAGCCTGTACAGCGTCGTGGTCACCGCGGCCGAGGGCATCGAGCAACTGCTGCGCTACTTCGGCCGCTGGCTGAACCTGCCGCAGGCCGACATCGATGCCATCGCGTTCAAGGTCGAGCCGGAATTCAGCAAGGCCGAGATCGACGCCGCGATGATGGGCATCGTCCGCGATCTGCGCCTGGCCGACGAGGTGCCGCAAGCGGTGCTGTTCGAATCACTGCGCAAGGCTCAGCTCACCAGCCTGACCGACGAGGAGCTGCTGGCCCTGCTGGATGGCCAGGTGACCAACGATGAGTGATCGCGAGGACGCACAGCGCCGGATCGTCACGGCCCTGGCGCAGCATGTCTCATACCTGCATCGCACCGGGACGGCGCACGTCAACAAGGCGCTGGCGATCATCGACGAGATGAGCGCCGAGATCCCGCGGGAGATCGGCGAGCGCCTCGACAACCTGACGCCGGCCGAGCTCCAGGCATTCGCCCGGGGCCGCTACCACACGACCCGGCTCAAGGGGCTGCGCGACGCCATCGACCGATGGGCGGCGACGCTGGGCGAGCGCATCGAGGCCATGAGCATCGAGGAGCTGTCGAGCCTGGCCGACCAGGAGGCCGGCTACGTCCGAGACCTCATCGCTCAGGCGGTGGAGGGCGACATTCCGCCGGCGCCCGCCGCGGCATCGGCTGCGCTTGCTCGGCCGGTGATGGGGGAGTTCGTCGAGGACATGCTGGCCGACATCGGGCCGGCGACCCGCAATCGGGTGTACAGCACCATCCGCCAAGGCGTCAGCGAGGGGCAGAGCAACAGCCAGATCATCCGGGCTCTACGCGGGACGCCGGCGCTCAAATACCGCGACGGCGTGCTGCAGACGACGCGCAACAACGTCGACAACGTGGTGCGCACTGCCCGGCAGCACATGAGCAACGAGGCCTACCGGGAGACCTACAACGCCTTGGGCGTCACCCATGTGGTCTGGGTGGCTCAGCTAGAGGGCCGGACCTGTCGCCGCTGCGCACCGCTTGACGGCCGCCGCTGGAAGATCGACGAGCCACACCCCGAGCCCCCGCTTCACCATCGCTGCCGCTGCTGCCTGGCGCCCTCGCTCGATGGCGACATCATGGGTCAGCGACCCTACGTGCGGGCCCTCAAGGTCAAGGGGCGCGACGACCAGGCCAAGTTCCGCAGCATCGGCAACATGACCAAGAAGCAGCGCGAGGCGGCCGGCCTTGAGGTCGGCCAGGTCGGCGCCGGCACCACCTACTCGGATTGGTTCTCGCGGCAGAGCGCCCGGTATCAACTCGAATGGCTGGGCGACCGGCGCTACCGGCTCTACAAGGAGGGCGGCTACAGCCTGGACCGATTCACCGACCCGCAGCAGCGCGAATACACCCTCGACGAGCTGCGCGAGCGTGACCGGGAGACCTTCGCCGAGGTGTTCGGCGAGGCGGCATGAGGTAGGCTGAGGGCATGACCCCCGCCGATCCTGACTTCATCACCTGGTGGCGACTGTGGCAGCGACTGCAGTCCGGCAGCGGAACGCTCGCCGACCAGCTCCAGGCCCGCCTCTGCTGGAACCTCTCTTTCGAGGTTCGACGCCGTCTCGGCGACCTCGAAGACTGACCAACGATTCAATTCAAGCCCCGCCACCGTGCGGGGCTTTTTCATGGCTGCTCGCCAGGCGGGCGGCCCCAACGCGCTCAAGGAGCACGACAACATGCCACTGGACATCGATCTCACCGAACTCGGCATCGAGCTGGACGACGACAAGGCCAAGGCCCTCAAGGAGGCGCTGGACACCAAGCACGAGGAAGCGCTCAACAGCGAGGTCAGCGGCCTCAAGTCGAAGAACGGACAGCTGATTGAAGCGCAGAAAACCCTCAAGTCCCAGCTCAAGCAGTTCGAGGGTCTGGACCCCGAGCGGGCCCGGAATCTCGAGCAGCAGTTGGCTGAGAACGAGGAGGCCCAGCTGATCGCCGACGGCAAGCTCGACGAGGTGCTGAACAAGCGCACCGAGCGGATGCGGGAAGGCTATGACCGCCAGCTGAGCGAGGCTCAGCAGACCGCCGAGAGTGCCAAGGCCTTCGCCGACAAGTTCCGCGGCCGGGTCATGAGTGACGAGATCCGCGCGGCGGCCTCCGAGGTCGGCATCGTGGATTCGGCCGTGCAGGACGCCGTCTACCGCGCGAGCTCGCTGTTCGAGGTCGATGACGAGGGCAATGTCGTGCCCCGAGAGGAGGCCGGTCTGGATGCAGACGGCAAGCCTCTCACCCCTTCCGCATGGCTTGAGTCCATGCGCGAGAAAGCTCCGCACTGGTTCCCGCAGCCCAAGGGGTCGCAGGCGCCGGGTGGCGGAGGTGGTCCGTCAGCGCCAAGGGCGTGGAAGGACGCGAAATCTACCGCCGAAAAGGTGGAGATCCTGAAACGCAAACAGAACCAATGAGGTAACGCCCTATGGCACTCGCAGATATGAAGGTCTTCAACGACTTCCTGTACTCGGCAGCCACCGAGACCATCCGCCAGCAGATCGAGCTGTTCAACGCCGCCACTGGCGGCGCCCTGCAGCTCCAGCAGGCGGGCAATGTGGGCGACTTCGCTCACGAGGCCTCCTACAAGGCCATCGCCAACCTGATGCGCCGCCGTAACGCCTACGGCACCGGCGCCGTGACCCCGACCACTTTGGCCCAGATGGACCATGTGGCGGTGAAGATCGCCGGCGGCACCTCGCCGGTGGAGTTCCAGCCGCAGCAGTTCCAGTGGATCCAGCGTCAGCCCGAAGAGGCTGGTGTGGTGATCGGCGAGCAGGTAGCCCGCGGCGTGATCGCCGACGAGGTGAACACCGCTATCCTGGCCCTGCAGACCGCCATGATCGGTAACACCGCCGTGGCGCATGACGCCACCGCCGGCACGCTGAGCCTCAACGCCCTCAACAAGGGCGCCGGCAAGTTCGGCGACCGCATGATGGACATCATGGTCTGGGTGCTGCACTCCAAGCCGATGACCGACCTGTTCGACGGTGCGCTGACCAACGGGAACCAGCTGTTCGAGTTCGGCACTGTGCGCGTCACCCAGGACGGCTTCGGCCGCCGGTTCGTGATGACCGACTCCCCGGCGCTGTACGAGGCCGACGGCGGGGGCGCGGGCGTCGATCACTACCACACCCTGGGCCTGGCCAGCGATGCCGCCACCGTCGAGGACAACAACGACTACTACGCCACCGTTGAGGAGAAGACCGGCGACGAGAACATCCGCCGCATCTTCCAGGCCGAGTACACCTACAACCTGGGCCTCAAGGGCTACTCCTACGGCGGCGGCAAGTCGCCCGACGACAGCGCGATCGGCACTGGTGCCAACTGGTCGCAGATCGCCAGCGACGTGAAGGATACAGCAGGTGTCGTAGTAACTAGCTTGTGATGCCTAGCGGGCGGCCTGCGGGCCGCCCGCTGGCCTGTTGATAGGAGTCAGCCATGCACCTGATCTACACCACGCGCCGCCGCGGCTTCGAGCCCGGGCGGCAGTACCGCAATCCCCGCTTCTTCGCCGGCATCGACAAGGCGGCCACTGCCGTAACGGTCGAGGGCAATCACCCGGCCGTCGTCGCTGCCTACGAGGCCGCCGACATCGAAGTCGAGGTGATCGGCACCGAGGAGGAGCGCCCGGACGACGCTGAACCCGGCATCCAAGTCGACGGCCAGGGCCTGGAGCCCGCCGTCGATGAGCAGGCCTACCGTGCCGGGCTGATGGATGCCATTGAGAAGGCCACCGGCAAGCGCCCCGGTGCAAACACCAAGACCGAGACCCTGGAATCCCGCTATGCCGAGCTGGCTCCGGCCGGCGACGAGGTCGAGCAGCCCGAGGAGTAAGCCATGGCCCGCTATCGAAAAAAGCCTGTCGAGATCGAGGCTGTGCAGTTCCGCGAGATGTCGCGCACCCAGCGCAAGCACGGCGTCAGCGTCGAGCGCAACGAGGACGAGGTTTCCCGGTTCATGGGAAAGCCAGTTCGCACCCGCTTCATTCCCGAGGAGGGCAACCCCGAGGGGCGCGTCGTGCTGGAGATCGAGACGCTGGAGGGCGTCATGCAGGCGAGCGTGGGCGACTACATCATCCGCGGCGTTCAGGGTGAGTTGTACCCCTGCAAGCCGGACATCTTCGCCGCCACCTACGAACTAGCGGAGTAACCCATGGCCACCTACGTCACCGTCAGCGACGTCGACACCAAGCTGGGCACTGGCTGGGAAGGAGAGGGCGACAAGGCTCGCGCTGTCCTCGAGGCCAACACCTGGCTCACCGCCAAGCGGGTCCGGCCCTCCGATCCTGTCGACGATGACGTGGTCATGGCCGGCGCCCTGCTGGCCCAGGAGGCGGCGGCGGGAAGGCTCTACGCCGACACCGACGGCGCCGTGAAGAGCGAGCGGGTCAAGGCCGACACCGTCGAGGTGGAGACCGAGTTTCAGGACGGCGCCCAGGCGCAGACCGGCGCGCTGTCGATGATCGCCGACCTGATCGCCCCATACCTGCCGAAGACGAATGGCGTCACGATCCTCCGGAGGCTGTGATGGGCTACATCCAGGGCAAGATCAACGCCAAGCTGCCCAAGGCCTTCGACGGCAAGCTGGGCGACGCTGTGCGGGAGTTCGCGGGTCAGCGAGAGATTGCCGGGGAGTACGATCCCGTCACCGGCACCTCCACGACTGTCGTCGCCTACTCTGGCCGCGGCGTCTTCGGCTCCTTCCGGCAGGAAGAGGTCGATGGGCAGCACATCCTCGCCACCGACGAGAAGCTGACCGCACTGCAGTCTGAGCTCACGCTCGACAGCGACGGCAGCCCGGCGACACCCCAGGTCGACGACGAGCTCGACGGCAAGGCGGTGAAAAGCGTCGGGCAGGATCCGGCCAGCGCAACGTGGACCATCGGGCTACGGAGGACGTGAAATGGCCAAGAAAGGCTGGACCTTCCGCCCCACCGAGTTCATGCACCAGGTGGAGGAAGATCTCGTGGAGATGCAGAAGGAGATGGTCCTATACGCACTCACCCGAGTCATCTTCGAGTCGCCGGTCGATAGCGGCGCGTACAGGGCCAACAATCGCATTTCTGTGGGGTCGCCTGATTACAGCAGCGATCCTAGTGCCGGCAACCCGAACATCCCGAAGGGCGCCATGGATCAAGAGACCTACAATCGCGAGGCTCAGAAAATCGTCGCGCTGGGGCCTTATTCCGTCGCGTATGTCCAGAACAATATCATCTACGGCACCGCCATCGAGCACGGGCACTCAGGTCAGGCGGCCCAGGGCGTCTACGGCATCGTGTCCAATGACCTACGGCAGAGGTACGGATCATGAACTTTGACGCCATCCGGCAAGTGGTCGAGATGCGGCTGGCCGCCTGGCAGGTAAGCGGTGTGTTGCCGACGGCGCCAGTCGCCTATGACGGCGTGCCGAATGGGCCGACGCTCCAGGATGCCATCGACAACAAGCAGGCCTGGATCAGGCTTACCGTACTCAACGGCGATGGCTTTACTTCTGAGGTGGGCTCCGCCCCCCGGGCTCGAAGGCCAGGCATCATCTCCTGCCAGATATTCACGCCTGAGCGCCAAGGTACCGCCGAGGCCTACCGTCTCGCCGACTCTCTCTCGGAACAGATCCAATACTGGAGCGATGGAAACCTGGAGACCCTGGCGGCGTCGGCCACGAGGGTTGGCCCATCCGATGGATGGTTTCAGGTGAACCTGAGCGTCCCCTTCACAGCGCACTAGCGCAGTATCAAGCACTAACAAGCCTTGGCGCCCGCCAGGGCTTTTTTCATGCCCGACCGAGAGGTAAAACCCAATGGCTGAGTCCAACATGTACCGCCTGGCCATGCGCCTCGCCGGCTCCACTGATCCGTGGCAGATCCTGCGCCGTACCGATGGCGGCCCCGGCATCACCACCAACCTGACCAACCCCAACGAGGTCGATCCCGACGGCCAGGACAGCTCCATGCTGCTGACCTCTATCGACGTCGGCGGCGACGTGTCGATCGCGTTCTCGGCGATCACCTACGACATGATCATCCGCAACGTAATGGGCACCGACTGGCTGGTGGACGGCAGCGACTCGACGCTGAGCACGATCATCATCGGTCGCAATACGCCCAAGCTGGAGTTTCTGGTCACCTATCAGGACGTCGGCGCCGCGGGCAAGAGCTACGTCATCAAGGACGCCAACATCTCTCAGATGCAGCTGTCGATCTCCGCCGGCGACATCCTCACCGGCTCATTCTCCATCGTGGGCGAGGGGTACGAGGCCGACTACGACGCCAGCGGCGATACCTTCACCGACGAGACGGCCACCAAGCCGCTCAACTGCGCCCAGGACATCAACCAGCTGACGCTCCAGGGCGAAGCGCTGATCGACGTCTGCGTGAACACCATGGACGTCACAATCAACCGCAACTACCAGGGTGATCCCTGCGTCGGCGAGTTGGTGGCCAACCAGTTCAAGGGTACTGCCACGGTCAGCGGGAACATCTCCCTGGCGCTCACCGAGGCCACTTTCGGCCTCCTGCAGCAGTCCATCAACGAGGAGGAGTTCACCGTCACGCTGGACATGACTGACGGCGCAGACGGCAACCAGTACCTGTTCGAGATGTTCCGCTGCAAGCTCGGCGTCGAGATGCCGTCCGGCGGCCGCGACGCTGTGCTCCGGCCTGCGGTCTCATACACCGCGCTGAAAGACTCGGTGGAAGGAACGTCCATCAAGATCTCCCGCACTCTGCCCGCCTAAGGAGGGGACATGGCGCTTTCCTTGAAAGGTCGCTCCGGCGACATGAACGAATCCCGCTGGTTCCAGTACGACGACGACACCGAGGTGCTGGTCGCCCGCTGGGACAACCCCAAGTACACCGTGGGTCTTCAGCGCTTCCGCACGGTCTACCAGGAGAAGCGGAACCGACTGCTGAAGGAGGCCGAAGCCGACGGCCGCCTGCGCTTCACCGACGACATGGCCGAGGTAGACGACGACGAGCAGACCGAGGTTGAGGCGCAGTCAGCCCTGATGGCTCGCCACATCCTGCTTGACATGCGCACCCCGGGGCGTGATGACGGCAAGGTGATGATCGATGGCGAGCCTTGTGACTACACCATCGACCTCGGTGAGACGCTGCTGGAGATGAACGTCGAGCTGTTCGTGTGGGTCATTCAGAAGGCTCAGGAGCTCCAGCGAGACGCCTTCTCTCTGGCTGAGGGCGCTGAAAAAAAGCCGTCGAAGAGCTCCGCTGGCAAATCGAGTGGGGGTCGCAAGAAAAGTACGATGCCATCTCGAAGTTCATAAGCGTCGAGGCGACGCGCCCCGAGCTCGACGGGCTGAGCGCCATGCTGATGGATGCGTTCAGCCTGATCGCCCGGGGTCGCCGGTACATTGCCGGCATGGACGGCGCGGCGAAACAGCCGCTGTCGCTGCACGAGATCAATCCCTACCTGGACCGCTTCGAGCCGCCGATCCCTGAGCGCGAGTTCATTCGCGCGGTGATCCGGATGGACAACGTGGTGATGGAGGGAGAGGCAAACAAGCAGGCCCCGCGCAAGGCGGGGCGCTGATCAGTCTAGGAGGGTGTCGAGAAGGCTCTCGAGCGCGTCGCCAAGGGCATCCACGGCGGCGCGGAAAAGCTCGCTTAGGGTTTGCATGGCGGGCTCCTGGCTAACCAATCAGATTCCAGATGATGGCGCTTCGCCCATCACCGCACTTGTCACCATTGTCGAGGACATACTGGTAGACCTCTCTCGCCTCGGCTCGATCTTTAGGGGTAATGGAGGCGAGAAGACCGACCAGGAAGTCCTCTCTGGCGCAGACTTCGCTATGGTGTTCGTACATCCATTCGCATGCGTGTCTCATTGCATACAACTTGTCCCAGTAGCGGAGCTCGTGCAGGCATTCGCTCAGAGAGCTTGGCACCATGCTTCGGCGGGCAGAAAAGCGCTCGGTTACCTCTTCGCCTTCGAAGAGGCCGATCCAGCCCGGCTCCAGCCCGGCCAAGGCCTCGATGCAGAAGTTCTCAGCAGGCGTCTCATGCATCAGATCGTCACCAAATCGACTGGCAGCCTCTATCTGGAGGTTGCGTCGCTTGATGGCCTTCTCTGCCATGCTGTCGAGGTCGGCGAACCCGATGGAGGCGAAGCTGGCGAACGGGTTGCCTGGGTTTGCACGGTTCAGGTATTGGGTATAACGCTTCTCCAGATCCTTGAGCGGCGTCTTGATGAACTTCGCCGCTTCCTTAGCGCGCTCTATGGCGGCAGGCTCGCCGCTCTGAATGACCTTGTGCAGCCACAGCACGGCGTCGACCTCCTTGTCGCCGGTGACCACTTCCTCGGCGGGCTTTTCGTAGGCGGAAGGCAGGCTCTCCGCGCTCTCTCGCAGGGGCGGCAGGGTGAACATCTCGCGATGAGCGGCGCTCTCAGTAACGTCAGTCATATCGGGCTCCAGGCGCAGGGGTGCCGCACAACCCCTAATGGGGGATGTGCAATAGTTCGAGAGCAAGAGCCCCGGCCGCAGCCGGGGCGGGGTGGGTCACGCTGCCAGGGCAGCTTCGAGGGCAGTTCCTGAGTAGGCTTGCAGCTCCTCGCGAGCCGAGGAGATCCAGTGCAGGCACTCGAACAGGGCGACGCCGATCTGCTGCAGCGGCTTCTCGTCGCTATCCAGATACAGCGACTCGACGACCAGCAGAGCGCCCCGAGTGGCATCCAGGTGCAGACTCACGTAGCTATCGAGCAGGTCACCAGGCGACATCGCGTGGATGCCCTCGCCGGTGGTGGCCATGACATCGGTGATGAGGTCCGCACTGGGCGACGCGGGCTGGCCGTGGATGCGCCGGGCAGCGAATCGCGCGCCCTCGGTGCACAGCCAGAGCTGCCGCACGGCGATGTCGAGAATGGGGCGATGGTCCTCATCCAGCAGGGAGCGGGTGCACTGCAGGAGGCGCGTGGTGGCATCAACGCGCGTGGCGATGCCAGAGATGGCGCGAGTGGTTGGAGAGATCATGCGGCAGCCTCCTGATCGAAAACCACGGCAAGTTTGGCCAACCCCTTCGGAGTCACGCGCACCTGCTCGCACAAACGCTCAGAGCCGTCATCCAGGGTGATGGTCGTGGTCTTGTGGGTCAGGACCTGCTGCTTGCGCCGCTCCTCATAGGCGACCCAGTTCTTGTTGCCGACGCGGCGATAGATCCACCGGTTGGCGTGCAGCCAAGCGATCAGGCGTTTGCGCTGGACCTGGAGGTGTTTGGAGGCATCTGTGAGGCACAGCGACCCCTCGGCATTGGAGATGCGATCATAGGCATCTACCTTCGGCGCCTGCTCGCTGACGGTGGACTCCAGCTCCAACACCCGCTCGGAGTAGCCCAGCAGTACTTCGCGCAGGGTCGCAGGATCGTTGAGGGCCTTCATGGGGTCGGGCTTCGCGGCCTTCTCCTCCAGCTCGCGCAGGCGGCGAATGACCTTCATGCGCAGTGCGGCGCTATAGCCAGTAACGAGGCACTCAGCATGCTCTCGGTCGAGATGAAAAGCCTTGGTTTGGCCGTTGTCGCTGCGTAGCTCCTCAAAAACTCCTTTAATATCAGAGCCATCCAAATTTGGATAGGCTCCGTAGAGCTGCTTCAGCATGGCGCGGACATCACGGATCACATGCATGTGCTTCTTTCCGGTGGTCTCCGCAATCTCCACGCTTGACATGGAGACGGCCGGTGATGTCTGACCTTGGACGTTGCTATGGACCATAGTGGTGCTATCATTCATTGTGTTCGTTCCTTTTGTGAGAGATTGGTGCGATACCCCCGAAGCCCTGGCGACCCCCATCGCCGGGGCTTCCTCGTTATTGCCCCTCGTGGGGCTGCGGGACTGTGTTCCCATGCTCCTTCCTCCATGCGATGCCTTGATCAATCAGCAGCAGCACCTCCTGGGTGAAGCTGCGGCGGGCTGATTTTGCCCATTCGTCGATCTGCTCTCCTCGGCTGCGCTCGATGCGAGTGTTGAAGTGCTTCTTGCGGGCTTCGGTGGCCATGGGCCTCTCCTGTTTGATGGATTGCTTATTCAGTCTAAGAGGCATATTTACGCCTTGCAAGCATTTTGCGGCACACGCGCTCAATAGGTGCATGTTGACGCCTTGGCGGCAATGATAAAAACTTGACGAGACTCGCTTTTTTTGGAGCCTCGCATGGCGGAAAAAAAATCAGGGGCTAGGACGTCGAACAGCGTCAACGTCTCGCTCAGGCTGGATCCGAAGACCAAATACCTGATCGACCTGCTGGCCAGGGATCAGAAGCGCACGATCACAGGCGTGATCGAGTGGGCGCTTGAGCGCGCGGCAGATCAGGAGCGCTTTGACGTCTCGTCGGGCTATGACGGGCCGTCATTCCGCGACATGCTGGACGTGCTGTGGTCTACGGACGAAGCGATGCGCTTGGTGGCCTTAGCCTTCAACAAGCCATCTCTCCTCGACTATGATGAGATGCGGATATGGGAGACGATCAAGGCGTCCCCTGACCTGTGGCGAATCCCCAACCCGACCGTCATGAATAGGCTCGAGCTCATCCATCTGAACGTCGAGATGGTTCAGGCATACTGGGAGCCGATCATCGACCATGTGGCACGGCATAAGCACGCATCTGCGATCCGCCCGTTTAAGCTGACTGAGCACGGCGTCAGTGAGGGGGATGTAAAGAAGATGAAGACGACCCCACCAAGTCTGGAAGAATTCGACGACGAGATCCCGTTCTAGCCGGAGCGCCGCAATGACCCGACGCACTCGCCTCACCATCCCTCGCCGCCAGCCTGGCGAGGTCGCCAAGGCGCGACCCTGCCCTGGCGATCCTCAAGCCCAGCTGGAGAAGGCCCGCCAGATCTCGATGGCCCGCTACGAGGGCGCCTGCCGCAAGCTGGTTAGGGTGTGAGGGTGGCGCCTAGCACACTAAAGCTGCCTTGAACAATACCGATGGCTGGAGTAAGCTGCGCGTCCTCGCCCGGTGGGGCGAATCGCATCACTTTCCTATCGTGCTAGTCTAATGGCGTGAAGTGCCTTTTCAGACTTGTTGCGGAGGCATCTGCTATGAACACTGTGAACCTCAAATCGTCCATTGGCTTCGCCATCAGCATGTTCGGCGCGCTGTCGTCCGGCGTCGGCATGGCGTCTGTTGAGGCTACCCACTACGCGGTTCATCAGGTGCCGACAGCTCATAAGCAAGAAAGCCGCCGCTCTGAGCGCGCTCACATCATGGGCGAGATCGTGCGCGCAAACCGTCGTGCTCGTCATCTGGCGCAGATCTTCCAGAACGAGTGCGTCCGGCTCTCCCAGATGCCTGACGATGCCGTCGTTGACCCGGAGGCCTACCAAGGGCTCGTGGACGCCCTCCGCGATCAAGAGGTCATGCTTAAGCGCATCATTGAGATTGTGGGGCGCGATGAAGCCGAAGACATGGGCATCATGGAGCTGCGCCGCTACACCGCCCGGGCGCGCTCTGCCGCATCAAATGCGACCCTCCTTGCGAAGCAGACCGTCAACAAGCCTCGAGTGGTCGAGGGTGTCGCCAGCGGAGAAGGCATGAAGGCCCTGGCTGACCGCTTCGATGACGAGCTGTCCGATCGCTTTTCATAAGGGGCGTTATGGCGAACGTCCACTTCCATCCAGAAAGTGAATACCTGTTTGATGAAGTGGATGCTCAGCACCCTGGGTTGAAGCAGGCGCTCAGAGACGACTTCAAGGCCTACGTAGAATCTGACTTCGACGACCGCCCTGCGCGCTTCGGCAAATTCGACCTCTATACGCAGCCTCCATGGATCAGAAGCTTGGAGGTTTGGCATATCCATATCTGCATGCCGCCGAGATCAGGCTTCCCTAGCCACCTCGAACAGCGACGTATGGTGTGCCGGAGGGATGAGCCTGATCGCGACGCTGCGCTCGTGTATGTGCAGGGGCTAATCGAAGAAGACGAGTACTGCCTGCTGGCGATGCTCTATCCTCGCGCTCATGAAGAGGCGCGCAATGTGCGCCAGATGCTCTGGATCGGCGACATGGCGCGCGACTTCCGTAACCGGTACTGACCACTAGCCAGCCTTCCTGACCCGCCTTCGCTACGCTCGAGCAAAGCCAACGCAGGGAGGTAGCATGCCCCGGCCGCGGCCGGGGCGAAGCAGGCTCAGCTTGCGAAGGCGAGGCGAGGGCGGCAGCTCAGGGCTGTCCAGCTCTGGCCGCATCAGTTACGCTCAATAGGCATAGTCAAGCCCTGCAGGAACGATCATGGATAGCCCGGCAGACAAATACACGCTGAAGATCGAGAGGACGTCGCCTGACGCTGCGCCTATGCAGTGGGTGGCCGACTGTATCTCCGAGTTTGCCAAGATGCTGGGGTACAAGGCCGACGTTCATCTTCAGGGCATCCGTGACAACTGCATCGCGCTCGACGCGCTCGTCGATCCCAAGGGGGCCTCTGGGGTGCGGCACAACATCGCCAGCTATCGCGCTGATCGGCGCAAGGCTTTTGACAGGTTCGATGATCTGCTCCGTAAGCAAGGCACATATGCCGTGCTTTATGACCAGGATGAGCGAGTCAGGCTTGAGATTCCTGGTGCCAAGATTCCTTACGAAAAGCCCATGTCGGTTCGCCAAAGCACCACGATCAAGGGCGACCTGGAGTGGATCGGCGGCGGTGGACTGGATGAGCCAAGCATAGCCCACTTCATCGCTGGCGACGGCACTTCCTACAAGTGCCGTCTGCCAAGAGATAAGGCCAAGGAGGTCAGCGGGCAGCTCTATGAGACCTTTGTGGTCACGGGGGATGCCCACTGGACGCGGGATAAGAATGGGCATTGGTCTGTGCAGGACTACATCAGCGTGAAGGAGATCGAGCGACTTGAGGATCAAAGCCTAGACGACACGCTGATGGCTCTCCGGGGGACGATGGGCGAATGGACAGAAGTTGAAGACATTGAAGATCTGATTGCTCGCATAAGGAAAGATGCTTGATGGTGGCTCTGGATGCTAACTTTCTGATTCGCTTCATTCTTGGTTCAGACGAAGATGAAGCAAGCAGCATGGACGTGAATGTATCCAGAGCGCTCTACAATATAGAGACAAGGCGCTTTCTGATCCCAACCCCGGCTCTATCAGAGGTCATGGTCCAGATGGATCATGAGCAGATGGCCAGCTTTATCCGATACCTGCACGGCTCCAAGCACTTTATCGTGCAGCCGTTTGACCAAAGAGCTTCCATTGAAGCTGCGCTGGCTGTACGAAAGGCAAGAGACGAAGGAAACAAAAAAGCAGGATCGCAAGAACCCTGGCAGAAGGTTAAGGTCGATTATCAAATTGCCGCCATCGCCAAAGCCAACAAGGCAAGTAGGATTTATACCAGCGACTCAGATATTGACAAGGTGGCGGAGAAGTTTGGGCTTGATGTCGTCAGTTTGGACGACATAGAGCCTCTTCCATCAGAGCGCCAGATCAGCTTGGAGCTGCCGGCCGATGGTGGCTCGCCGGGACTTCACTGAGAACGAATCGCACGGAGGCATCATGAGGAAGTGGGTAGCAGCGCTGGCGGTGGTGGCCATCTCGTTGGCAGGATGCAGCAACGAAGATCACTGGGAGCGGGATGCCAAAAAAGAGATCGACCGCGAGATTGGAAGCTATCCGTCCTTGGATGAGGCGTACGTCGTCGAGAGCAGTGAGTACGCAAACTTCGTTGCAGTTTGCGGCCGGTTCACATCCAAGCAATCCGCGAGCCGGTATTACGACGAACGAAGATTTGTAGTCCTCGGCAGCACTTACAAGAACGCCCCGCTTTCCAATGTGAGCGTCCATATAGACGACGACAGTGGAAGGGCTGTCTCTCCCGATGTGATTGAGTCGGGACCAAAAAACCAGACCGAGTTCGAGCTGATCTACTGGAATCGCCACTGCGTCGACGACGATCACCCGCCTGTGGGGACGGCCTTTATCTACTAGCGCAGAAGCGCCACAATCATCCAGGCCCCGCCACTGAGCGGGGCTTTTCATTTCCAGGCTCGCCATCCGGCGGGCCTTTTTTGTGCCCGGAGGAAACATGGCCGAGTCCCGTCTCAGCATCGTCATCGACTCGCGCACGGCCGAGCAGAAGGCCAAGGACGTGCACCGCGCTCTCCAGGCGTTGGAAGACGCCGGTGTGCGCGTCACGGCCACCACTGAGTCGGTGTCCTCGGCCATGGCCGGCCAGGCTCAGCAGTCGCAGCGGCTCGTCACCAACCTGAACAGCGCTCGCGGCGCCATGGGCCGCATGCAGCAGGCTCAGGCCAGCATCAAGTCGGGGCAGAAGGGGCTGTTCCAGCCGGTGCAGGCCCAGCAGTACGCCCAGAGCGTCAACCGTGCCGCCCAAGCCACCGATGGCGCCGCCAAGAGCTATCAGCGTGCCGGCCTGAGCGCCGCACAGCTTCGCCAAGCGCAGCAGCAACTGCCCATGCAGTTCACTGACATCTTCACGTCTCTGGCATCCGGCCAGCCGGTGATGCAGGTGTTCTTGCAGCAAGGCGGGCAGCTCAAGGACATATTCGGCGGCGTCGGCCCGGCACTGCGCGGCATGGCCGGCTATGTGGCCAGCTTGATCAACCCGATGACGCTGTTGGCCGGCACCACGGCCGGCGTGGTGATCGCCTTCGAGTCCGGGCGCGATGAAGCCCAGCAGTTCAACAATACGCTGATCATGACCGGTAACCAGGCCGGCACCGCGACCGATCGGCTGATGCAGATGGCTGCCGGCATGGATAGCCTGGCGGACACGACCCAGAACCGCGCCGCAGCCGCCCTCACTGAGGTTGTGCGGTCCGGCAAGTTCACCGCCGAACAGTTCCGCACTGTCACCGAGACGGCGCTGCTGATGGAGAACGCCACCGGCCAGGCCATCGACAAAACCATCGAGCAGTTCGGCAAGATCGCAGACGATCCTGTCGACGCCGTCATCGAGTTGAACGAGGAGTATGGCTTCCTGACCGAGGAGGTCTACAACAACATCCGCGCGCTCGAAGAGAGTGGCGACACCCTGGGCGCCCAGCGCGCGGCAATGGATGCGTATGCCGATACCATGCGCGACCGGGCGTCCGATGTTGCTGGCAATCTGGGGTGGATCGAAGAAGCGGCTCGCGGCGTCGCAGGCGCTGCAAAAGAGATGTGGGATGGTCTGCTGAATATCGGCAGGGAAGACACCCTCGGCGAAGAAATCGAGCAGATCCGGGAGAACATCGCCCGGGTCACGGAGACCATTGACTCGGGCCGGTCCAGCAACACCGGCGGTGTGGAGGGTGCTCGCAGGGCGCTCCAGGCTTATGAACTACAGCTCGCCGTCAAGATCGGCCAGCTTGCCCAGGAAAGTGCTATCGCTGAGGCCCAAGGCGAGCAGAACGACCGAGTCCGCGAGCACATCGAGCTTCAGGAGCGCCAAGACCGGCTTGTCGAGGAGAACCTGACCGCCCGCCGTGAGATCGCCAAGGTCGAAGAAGACATCGCTTTCCTGCGCGAGCGCCAGGCCCAGGCCTCCAGCGACGCCGAGCGACAAGAGATCGGTGACGCCATCCAGGCCCTGCAAGAGCAGAAGCGCGGCATCGAGGAGTCCACCGACGCCTACCGCGACCAGCGGCGCGTCCAGAAAGAGGCCGAGCGCGAAGCCGAGCGCCTGATGAAGGCCTACGACCGCCAGGCCAACAGCCTCTCTCGCCAGATCGCTCTCTACGGCGAGACCGGCGAGGCGGCGAAGGTTCGCTATGACATCGAGCACGGGGCTCTGCAAAACCTCTCCGAGGCCCGCAAGCAGGAGCTTGTCCAAGAGGCCGAGGCCGTCGACAAGATCAACGAGAAGCTCGAAGCCCAGGAGGAGTACGAAAAGCGCGTCGAGTCCATCCTCGATACCTACGACAGCCAGGCCCGCAAGACGCAGGAACTCCGCCAGGCCGTCGAAACGCTGAACCGGGCCTACAAGGACCCGGAAGTCGAGATGAGTTTCGAGCAGTACCAGCGGGCGCTGGCCGGCATCCAGGAGGAGATGCGCAAGGTCGCGCTCGAATCTGACCCTCTGACCCAGGACATGGCCCGGGCCTGGGAGGAGGCCAGCAACCGCGTCGACGAGACGTTCGCCGATGCCTTCGCCGGTGCATTCGACAGCTTCGACGACTTCGCCTCGCAGCTCGAGGACGCCTTCAAGCGCCTGCTCGCCGAGCTGGCGTATCAGGCCACGCTGCGGCCGATTGTGGTCGGGTTCACCTCTGACATGCAGGGCGCGCTGGGCATTGGTGGCGGGCAGCAGGGCGGCGGCATGTTCGGCGGCCTGACCGGTGGGGGCGGCCTGGGCGGCTCCGGCAATCTGCTCTCGACCGGTCGCCAGCTCTATAACGGCGTGACCGGCGGCATCGGTAACATCGCCTGGACGGGGGCACCAACCAGCTACGGCGGTGGTTTCGCCGGCAGCGCCACGGCCGGCATGGGCACCACCAGCGCCGGCGGTAGCTACTTCGGCGGGTCCATGTCGAATTTCAGCGGCATGAATGGCCTGGCGTCGGCCGGTGCCGGCTACATCGGCACCCAGCTCGGCGGGGCGGCCTTCGGCGAGACTCAGACTGGCCAGCACCTGGGCACTGCCGGTGCGGCCATTGGCACCTACTTCGGCGGCCCGGTGGGCGCGGCGATCGGCAGCTTCATCGGCTCGTCGATCGGCTCGGCGTTTTCCGATAAGTACGCCGGGGAAGATCCGACCGGCACCCTCAAGACGGTCAACGAGTACGGCGCCGCCGGCCGCGATGGCTTCGAGCGTGAGGTGTTCGCCGATTCGGCCCTGGGCCGGGTGGGCTTCGCCCGTGAGAGCCGCGACATCGACTCCCTGTTCGGCGACCGCGACAACTTCGAGAACGCCCAGGAGTACGCCGAGCAGCTGGCCCAGATGGATAACACCATCGCCCAGCTGGCCAGCAGTGAGGCCGAGCTGGCCGCCATGCGTGAGGCCGCTGCGGATTACGGCCTGTCGAGCATGGGGGATCTGGAAGGGCGGTACGAATCGATCCTGGGCACCCTCGACGGGGCGTTCGGCCGGTTTGTCCGCGGCATCGATGGTGGCGTGGACGAGATCGTCGACACGGCCGTGCCGGCCCGGCAGGCGCTGACGCTGCTGGCCGATGGGATGGAGACCCTGAACCTCCGCTTCCGTGATGGTTCGGTGGCGTCCTACCGGGCGGCCGGCAACCTGGCCGAGCTGATGAGCGGCGTCGATGCCCTGGCGAGCGCGCAGCAGCAGTATTACCAGTCGTTCTTCACCGACGCGGAACGCTTCGGCGACCTCGAGGACGATCTGTCGAGCGCGTTTGATGATCTGGGCGTGGCCATGCCGGACACCGCCGCCGGCTTCCGCGACCTGGTCGAGGCGCAGAACCTGATGACCGAGGCCGGTCGCGAGCAGTACGCCGCGCTGCTGCAGCTGGTGCCCACCATGTCGCAGTATCTGGACGTGATGGATCAGCAGCACAGCCAGCTGCAGGACTGGATTGACTCGCTGCTGCTGTCCGACCAGTCGACGCTCGACCCCAGCGAGCGGCTGCAGGAATCGCAGTCGCAGTACGCCTCGCTGCTGGTCCAGGCCGAGAACGGCGACACCGACGCCATGGGCAGCCTGGGCAACGTGGCGCAGCAGTATCTGGCCGAGGCGGCCAGCTACTACGGCCAGGCCTCGGGCCAGTATGGATCGATCTTCGACGAGATCCTCGACGCGGCCCGCGGGCTGGGCGTGGAGATCGACGGCTCGCATGCGGCGGGTCTCGGTACGGTGCCGTTCGACGGCTACCGCGCCGAGCTTCACCGCGGCGAGACGGTGCTGCCGGCGCCGATCGCTCAGCTCTACCGCGACAGCGCCCCGGGCGGCTCGAGCGACGGTGAGATGCTGCGCACCATGCAGGCGATGCACCAAGAGATGACCCGACTGCGCAACGAGGTCCGTCAGCTGCGCGGCGAGCGTGGCGAGGATGCCGCCCGCGCCGCCAGCCAGCGCGATCAACAGCTGCGCGCCCAGGAGGGCATCGACCGCAACACCCGCACGCCGGTGACCCCCTTGTAACCAGGAGACGATATGCCCCTTCAGCTGATATTCCGCGACACCAACCCGCATGTCGCCAAGGCGGTGGCCACGGCGTTCGAGGGCGTGACGCAGCTCGACGCGGCGTGCGCGAGCATCTTCGACGCTGCGCCGGCCGACGCCATCATCAGCCCAGCGAACAGTCACGGCTGGATGGATGGCGGCATCGACCTGCTCTATGTGCGCCGCTGGGGCTGGCACCTGCAGGACGCCAACCGCCGCGCCTGCGCCCAGCAGCCCGAGGGGCACCTGCCCGTCGGGCGCGCCATCGTGCTCGAGACCGGCGGCAGCGATGTGCCGTGGCTGATTTCGGCGCCGACGATGTTTCGGCCGATGCCGGTGCCACATACCGACAACGCCTACCTCGCCTTTCGGGCAGCGCTCGTCGTGGCGCGGGAGCGGCGGCTGGGCCGGGTGCTATGCCCGGGGCTGGCCACGCTGACCGGCGGCATGCCACCGCCGGTCAGCGCCGCGCAGATGCGCCGCGCCTGGGACGACGTCATGCGTTGATCCGCGCCATCGCCGCCTAGCGGCAACACCCAACTCGAACCCGCCACCCGGCGGGTTCTCTCGTTTCTGGAGGGTCGATGACCGACGCGGATTTTCAGGCCTGGCTCGCCGACCACGCCGCCCAGCGGGTGGTGCTGGCCGAGCTGGATCACGCCGCCGGCACCGAGTACGTGGCCACGCACCCGTATATCTCGCGGCCGGGCGACAGCGACCCCAACCGCATACACGACGACCTGCTGGCCGAGGCCATCGACATCGAGACCCGCATCGATGCGCGGCTGACGTTCGGCCAGGTGCGGCTGATCAACGACGGCGAGCTCGACCCCTGGTTGGGCTTCGCCTGGGCGGGCCACGAGATCCGCCTCTACCTCGGCGGGCCGGATTGGTCCCGCGACGACTTCCGGCTGCATGTCCGCGGCATCAACCAGGGCATCACCGGCGCCCGCCGCGGCGAGCTGGCGTTCGGGATGGTGGATCAGTCGGCGGTGCTCGACGAGCCGATCGACACCGGCACGCTGCCGCTGGACGGCGGCCCGGTGCCGCTGGCCCTGGGCAACGTCTACAACGCCCCGGCGTTCCGGGTCTCGACCACCGCGCTGACCTATCGGGCGTCGTTTCTGGCCGTGACCGGCCTCGCTCCCAAGGAGCTGGGCAACGGGGTGCCGCACAGCGACGACCTGGCCGGCGGCGCCTTCACGCTCAACAACGCCCCGGGCGGGGCGCTGACCGTCGACATTCAGGAATCGCACGACACGACCGACATCCCGCAGTGGGTGGCGTCGCAGTACGGCCTGAGCGTCGCCGAGAATAGCCTCCCCAGCTACGCCGTGGGGCTCTATTACGCCGACGCCGTGACCGGCCGGCAGATCCTCGACGACCTGTGCCAAGGGCAGGGCGGCTACTGGTATCTCAACGCCGTGGGCGAGCTGGTGATCCGGCAGCACCTGGCGCCCTCGACGCCCGACCTGACGCTCTACGCCGACGACATCGAGCGCGACAGCCTGGAGCTGATCGAGACACAGGCGCCGTGGTCGTCGCTGACGCTGCGCTGGGGCCGCAACGCCTCGCACCTGAGCACGGTCGCCGGGACCATCGAGGACAACGACGCCGCCGAGGCCGAGCGCCTCAAGCGCGAGTGGCGCGAATCCACCGCGACCCAATCCCTGCCCGAATATCCCCAGGCCGAGGAGGTCAGCCGCGACAGCGTCCTGGCCACCAGCGCCGACGCCGATACCGAGCGCGACCGCCTGCTGGCCCTGCGCGCGGTGCGCCGTGACGTCTGGCGGATGGATGCGTTCCTGCCCCAGGCCGAGGTCGGCCAGGCCGTCACCGTCGAGGTGGGCGCGCTGGCCGGCCGGGTAGGGCGGATCATCGCCGTGCGGCGCGCGCCGACCCGCGGCATCACCACGCTGGAGGTCTGGCTGTGACCAACACCCTGCGCATGATCGTGGACAACCTGCACGACACCACCACGCTCACCGCCACGTCCGAGGCGCTGGCGGTGGCCTACACCCAGCGCACCGGCCGGGCCTACGTGTGGCGCTCGGCGGACCTCGCCGACCAGGTGATCACCGCCACGCTACCGACGCCGGCGTTCATCGACGCCCTGGTGATCTACCGCCACAACCTGTCGGCCACGGCCACGGTGCGCCTCGAGTTGCTCAATGAGGGCAGCGTCGTCTACGACACCGGCGCGGTCATCGTCTCGGGGCTGGTGGCCCTCGGCGACTTCCGCTTCGGCGTCGATCCCTGGGGCGCCACGTTGACCGATGACCTGCCGATTCAGCAGGCGCCGTTCTGGTTCCCCGCCACGGCGATCACCGGCTACCGCCTCACCATCAGCGACCCCGAAAACCTCGACGGCGTGATGGAGGTCGGCCGCATCATCGCCGGCACCACGGTGATTCCGCAGTTCAACGCCAGTTATGGCGTCGAGCTGGAGTGGCAGGACGCCGCCGAGCATCGGCGCAGCGAGGGCGGTTCGCTCCGCACCCTGGGCGGCGGCCTCGCCCGGCGCCTGGCCTTCGACCTCGACTACATGGACGCCAACGGTCGCGCGACGCTGACCCGCGCCTTCCTGCGCGGCGGCAAGGGGCGCGACGTCTACGTCTCGATGTATCCCGAAGCCGGCGGCCTCGAGGAGGCCGAGCACGCCTTCCTGGCCCGGCGGCAGGACAACTACGGCCATCGGCACGATTTTTTCGCCAACTGGCGCAGCTCACTCACTCTCGTGGAGGTTTAAATGGCCCACGTCCCTACGGTGCCTAATTTCGCCCAGTTCAACTTCGCGCTGGGCGACACCGACGCCGCGATCACCAAGCAGAACGGCCAGAATGCCGCCCTCGTGACGTTCGGCAACGAGCTGCGGCAGACGATGACCACCCTGAACGAGGACATCGATCAGGTCGCCCAGGACAGGGATGCCGCCGCTCAATCGGCGAGCGAGGCCCAGGCGTACCGCGATCAGACCCAGGAGATCAGCGAGGGCGGGCTGCCGCCCAAGGCGGGCAATGCCAAGAAGGTGCTCCGCGTCGCCGACGACGAGCAGAGCTACGAGCTCGACGGTCTGCTGCGGTTCGTGATGCCGGTCGGCGCGGTGATGGGCTTCCCCTGCACCACGGCGCCCTCGGGCTGGCTCAAGCTCAATGGTGCCGAGCTGTCACGCAGCGCCTACGCCGACCTGTGGGCCTTTGCACAGGCCAGCGGCAACCTGGCGGCTACCGAGGCGGGGAAAGACCCGCTGCAGTTCGGGCCGGGCGATGGTTCGACGACGTTCACGATCCCCGATCACCGCGGCGTGTTCCCGCGCTGGTGGGACGACGGCCGCGGCATCGATGCCGGCCGTGGCATCGGCGAGTCCCAGGGCGACCAGAACAAGGCCCACGACCATGGCGGCAGCACCGGAAGCGATACGCACGACCATGGCGGCAATACCAACAACGACACCCACAGTCACAGCGGTAACACCGACTACGACTCACACAATCACGACGTCAGGGTCATCAATCAATACTCCAAGAACGGCAGTGACGTCTTGGAGGACGGCAGCGCCAACGCCGCATTCAACGAGAAGACGATCAGAACCGACAGCGATTCCCACAACCACGGCCTGAATATCAACAGCAACACGCACCGGCACGGCATCAACAGCGACACCCACAACCACGACATCGCGAGCGATGGCGGCGACGAGGCGCGCCCCGTCAATGGCGCGCTGCTGGCCTGTATCCGCTACTGAGGGAGCCCCATGATCATCTATCACTACCATCCTGCGACCGGCGACTTCCTCAGCCAGGGCGAGGCCGATCCGTCGCCGATGGAGCCGGGCGAGTACCTGATCCCCGCCCATGCCACCACGATCGCGCCGCCCGAACCCCAGACGGGCATGCGGCGCGTGTTCGCCGATGGCGGCTGGTCGCTGGTCGAGATTCCCACCGAGCCGACGCCCGATCCTGAGCCGGACCCCGAGCCGGAGGCGCCGGCCGAGGTCACTCAAGACGACCTGCGCGCCGAGCTCTCCCGCGTGCACGACAAATACAGCAGCGGCACCACGCCATTCCAAGGGGCCGACATTGCCATTGATGTCGAGGCGCGCATCAACGCCAGGGGCGTGCTCGATGCGGTGATCTCTGGCCAGCAGCCGGTGCCGTTCGAGTGGTTCGCCGGTGGCGAGACGCTGACGATCAGCAGCCTCGAGGAGATGCAGGCCCTGCACGATGCCATCTTCGCCGCCCTGCGCCGCGGCTACACCGCCAAGGGCGCGGTGCTGGCCAAGATCCCCACCATCCAAGACCCGGCGGCCTACAGCGTCGAGACCGCCTACATCGTCGCCCTGAACAACGCCTGACCGAGGACACCCCATGCGTCTGACCGGCACCCTCTACAATGCGGGCGGCCCGCTCGCGAATGTCACCGTGGTGTTCGAGGCCACGGCCACCACCATGAATGGCGTGCTCTACAGCGCCGATGCGCAGTTCACCACCCAGGAGGACGGCACCTACGTCATCGACCTGGAGGCCGGGCTCTATAACGTCTACTGGATCGAGCGCGGCCACCGCGTGCGCCTGGGCACCGTCACCGCCGACCCGTTCAGCGAGGCCAGCCTGCCCGAGGTGCTGCAGGCCGACCCGACGCCGGTGGACTCAAGCGCGATTCAGGACGAGATCCTCGAGGCGCTGAACCAGATGGCGGCCGACCTCGCCACCTCGGCCGAGCTGCGCGACGAGACTGCTGGACTGCGCGACGAGGCGCAGCAGGCCGTGACCGACGCCAGGGATTACCGCGACGGCGCCGCCGTGGCCGGCCAGGTCTACGCCGACACCGCCGCCGGCCTGGCCGCCGTGGGCGACGGCGACTACTTCAAGACGCCCGCGGCCGATGACGAGGGCTTCCTCACCCTGTGGCAGCGCCAGGACGCCAGCACCGCCCAGCCGATCGACACCTACCCCAGCCTCAACGGGCTGACGGCGGCGATCCAGGCCGCCAACGAGCAGGCTACCCGTCTGAATCGCTCGTTCTCGATGCGGCCCTACAACGGCGAGAGCCTGCGCGCCGACTTCGAGGCCCAGGGCTACGGCCTCGGCGATACCACCGGCATCAGCCGCGCGGTGGGCGAAGGGGAGATGTTCACCGTGCAGCGGGCGACGCCGAAGCGGGCATTTCAGCGCGTGGTCGGCGGCGCAATCCAGCTCGTCGAGGTGCCGCCGGATACGCTGGCCCATGAGTGGGACGCGGCGACCGGGGATTATCTGGGTGTTCTGATCGAGGGGGCGCGGTCGAATAAGGTTATTTTCAGCGAGGATATGAGCACCTCATGGTGGAACCATAATGGCGTTACACCAACACTTCTCGCTGACGGTTCGTTCCGTTTTTCTGAAGCGGAAACCGATGAACCTCATAATGTCGCTACACCGAATTTTGGTTTTTCCGTCGGCGATGACATCACGTTTTCAGCCGACATAAAGGCAGATGGTGTTAGCATCGTCAAACTCGAGATAGGCGGCCCCAGGTGCAGTGCAAACATCGATCTTGCTAGTGGTGTGGTGAATTCCGTCAGCAGCAGCACCGATGAGTATGTCGATATTTATGCGGATGTGAGGCTTGTTAGCGATGGCTTTTATCGGTGTTGGATAACGGCGACCAAAAATGAAGACGCTGCGGACTACTGCCGTATTGAGTTTGCGGGAGGCCCCCATCCTGGGGAACCATCCGATTCGTTTGTTACTCGTCGGTGGATGTTAGAAAGAGGGGGCTACCCTTCCGGTTATATACCCACATATGGGATCTCTGTGACACGTGCAGAGGATCAGGTGCCACGGGACATGGGGGGGCAGATTAATGAGCTCGGTGGCGTATTTTATTGGGAGGGAGATGTATCCCGATCTTCAGTGGCTCAAGCGCTTTTCTTTCTCGGCTTTGATAATGGGAACAGAATCGCTTTGTACCACTTTAACAATAGAATCCTGGTGAGGTTTCAGGTTGACGATCAGGGTGACGATATGGAAAGCATTGCTGTTCCATATGGCAAGATAAAGGTGGCCTTATCCTATAACTTGATTGAAGGGGGCTACTATGTGTCAGTTAATGGAGGGGCAGCCCGTCAGGCCTCCTGTAATGCGATTCCGGCAACTAAAACGCTATATTTAGGCTCCTCCCAGTCTGGGTCTACCCAGATGACGGGCCACATCAAGCACTTTGAATACATCCCCGAGTCTCGCACCGCTGCCCAGGTTGAGGAGATGACCGCATGAGCATGACCGACGCCATTCTCTACGTGCCGGACTATCCGGCCCTGGTCACTCACCTGGGCGCCGAGTATCCGGCGCTGCTGGTTCGTGACGAGGCCGGCGAGATCGCCCAACCGCCGGTGGTGACGGGGTTCGCCCGCACCCCAGCGGCCACCACCACCGACGGCTCTGCGCTGCTCGTCTACGCCCGCCTGCGCCCCGCCGAGATCGAACAGTGGCGCGGCATGCCACACGTCACCGTGCTGGCCGAGGCTCCTTACCAGGGAAAGGGCACCGCCCAGGCAGTCTATGGCCAGGTTTTCGCGGATGCCGACGCGCTCGCCTCCTATGACAGCGTCTACGACCGCACGCCGCGCGAGGTGCCCACCGGCGAGGAGTCGATCACCCTCGTCGCCGATCCGGCCTTTACCGAGCCGACCGAGGTGACCATCGACGTCGATGGTCAGTCGCGAGCCGTCACCCTCACCGACACCGCCGAGCTGGTGGTGCCGGAGGGGGCCGAGGTGGTGCCGTCCCATGCCGCCGTCAGCATCGCCGGACGCGAGGCGATGACCACCGCCGTCACGCCCCCGGCCTGGTTCGGCATTCTCGCCGGCGCCTGACCGGCTCGACCATCCGCTATCGCTCCACCAGGCCCGCCACCCGGCGGGCCTTTTTCGTGCTCGAGGACATGCCATGACCCTGACCCATCTCGCCGCGCTCGCGCTGCTGCTGGCCAGCATCGCCGACACCGTGACCACGCACCGTTTTCTCGCCACCGCCCGTGGCCGCGAGGCCAATCCGATTATCCACTGGCTTATCGAGCACACCGGCCGGGGCTGGCCCGTGCTCAAGGCGCTGCCGATTCTGCCGGCGCTGTGGGCGGCCTGGCACTACCCGCGCGACGACCGCCTCGCCCTGGTGCTGGGCGGGCTGGCCGTCGTCTATGGGGTGGTGGCGTGGCGGAATGCGCAGCTGTGAGCAGCGGCGCCTCGCTGCTAGAGATCGCCGACGATGCGCCAGGGCGATCTCCTACATAGCGCCCGGGCCTTTCTCACTACGCTGAAAGCGTGATGTCAGGCGTCCGCGAGCCCGCGACGGGCCCGCCGCCAAGGAGGCAAGCCGACGTCACAGCTCAGCATGATCTCCGAAGGCCAAGGATGGCCGCCTCAATGCCGCCTCAATGCCGCCGCTCTCCCTGCGCCTCCCGCTCTGCCAGCATCTCCTCGATGAGATCGGCCGCCTCCCGTGCCGCCCGGTCATATGGCCGGCGACGCAGCTTCTCGACTATCTGCTCGGGGGTGAGGGTGCGCGGGACGTTGAATCTGGTCGGGGAGGGCATGTGGTCATCCTTGGGCATGTTGCCCGCCCAAAGTAGCGCAGCCGCACAGGGCATGCGAGGGCCGGGCGTCTCACATCAGGCGTATCCGCGACTGGAAGTCCTCGACTTCTTCTTCGGTGATCCCTCTCTCCAGTGCATCCAGGTAGTCGGCATACCACTGCATCATCAGCTTGCGCTTCTCCAGATAGGCAGCCTTGTCGTAGACGCCGCGGACCCCGACCTTCTTGTGTGAGAGCTGCATATCGGTCCATCGTTCCGGCCATCCGTGCTCGGTCAGCAGGGTGGTGGCGGTATGCCTGGCGCCATGCCCGGTCATGCGGCCCTGGTAGCCAGCGAGGTCGATGCAGTTGTTGATCGCGCTGTGCGAAACCACGGGGGACTTGCTGCCGCGGCCCGGGAAGACGTAGCCGCTGCGAGTCGCCAGCGGCCTGACTTGGCGCAGGCCGTCAATCGCCTGCTTCGGCAGTGGCACCAGATGATCGCGGCGCGCCTTCATCTTCCCGGCAGGTATATGCCAGAGCGCCTTGTCGAGATTCACCTCATCCCAGTGCATCCAGCGCACATTGCCGGGGCGCGAGGCGGTGAGGACATTGATCCTGGCCGCCGTCTTGACGAGCAGCCCACTGGGCGAACCGTTCATGGCACGCAGAAACCCGGGCAGCTCTGACTCGAGTAAGTGGGCATAGGGGGTCGATTCCGGTGCGCGCTTGGCCACCGAAGTCAGGTCGGCCGCCGGGTTGCTATCGCATCGCCCGAGGGCCACGGCATAGCGGAAGATGCCGTTCAGCCAGCCTCGAGCCTTGATTGCTCGCGAGAGGGCGTTTCGATCCTCCAGCCGCTGCTGTACCCTTACGCAGTCGGCGCGCGTCACCTTGGAGATCGGTATCCGGCCGATGGTCGGGTAAGCGTCATTGTCCAGCCAGCTGCGAATACCTCTCAGCGTGTTGTGAGCGATACCCTCGCTCTCACAGTGGGAGTACCATTCCTCGGCCGTGACGGACCAGTTCGCCATGCGGTCGGGGCGATGTGACGCCTTTTCCTGGCGACGCTTCTCCAGTGGGTCGATCCCGTTTGATACGTCGTCGGCAATGGCTTTCGCACTGTCGCGAGCGAGCCTTGCCGACTTGTCGGGGTATCCCCCGACACCCATCCAGCCCCAGCGCCCGGTTTCAGGGTTCTTGTATCGAACCTCCCAGCGTTTGCGGCCGGATGGGCTGACGACAAAATAGAGGCGATCGACACCATAGGCCTCACGGTATTCCTTGGCCTCTGGCTCCAGGCTGGCCAAGACGGTGTCGGCTAGCGGACGACGCTTGATTGCGGTGCGCTTCATGTAGAGCATGCTCGCGTGCTGTATGGTGACGGGCTCACCATACACCAATCTGTATGGCGCCATACACGGGACCATACACGAAAACAGCATGTGCGATTGTTGACGAATGTGGCCGGGCGTTATGAAAAACCACGGGAATCAACAGCCTGCTATGTGAAGCTGTGCAAGATAGACCATATTAAAGCAGTGGGCTCGATCCCTGGTATGGATCACCACTGCGCACAAGGAACTTCTTCATCATGCCCATCGTGACCCTGCCGGACGGCAGCCAGAGAACTTACGACGAACCGCTCACCGTGATGCAGGTGGCCGAGAGCATCGGTACCGGCCTGGCCAAGGCCTGCGTGGCCGGCCGCATCGACGGCGAGCTGGTGGACGCCGCGGACGTCATCGACCATGACGCCGAGGTGGCCATCATCACCGCGCGTGACGAGGCCGGCCTGGAGATCATTCGCCACTCCTGCGCCCACCTGATCGGCCACGCGGTGAAGCAGCTCTATCCCGACGCCAAGATGGCGATCGGGCCGGTGATCGACGACGGCTTCTACTACGACGTCGACTTCGGCCGCTCGGCGACCCCCGAGGACCTCGAGGCCATCGAGCAGCGCATGAAGGCGCTGATCGACACCGGCTACGACGTGGTGCGCGAGTATGTCGATCGCGACAAGGCCATGCTGACCTTCCTGCATCGCGACGAGCCCTACAAGCAGGAGATCGTGCGCGAGATTCCCGATGGCGAGACCATTCGTCTCTACCATCACCAGGAATACACCGACATGTGCCGCGGCCCGCACGTGCCGAACACGCGCCACCTCAAGGCCTTCAAGCTCACCAAGCTGGCCGGTGCCTACTGGCGCGGCGACGCCGAACGCCCGATGCTGACTCGCATCTACGGCACCGCCTGGGGCGACAAGAAGCAGCTCAAGGCCTATCTCAAGCGTCTCGAGGAAGCCGAGAAGCGCGATCACCGCAAGCTGGCCAAGAAGATGGATCTCTTCCACCTGCAGGAAGAGGCCCCGGGCATGGTCTTCTGGCACCCCAACGGCTGGACCATGTACCAGGCGCTGGAACAGTACATGCGGCGGGTGCAGATCGAGCACGGCTATCAGGAGATCAAGACGCCCCAGGTGGTCGATCTCTCGCTGTGGAAGGCGTCCGGTCACTGGGGGCACTACAGCGACCTGATGTTCACCACCGAGTCGGAGAAGCGCGAATACGCGGTCAAGCCGATGAACTGCCCCTGCCACGTGCAGGTGTTCAACCAGGGGCTGAAGAGCTACCGTGATCTGCCGCTGCGCTTGGCCGAGTTCGGCAGCTGCCACCGCAACGAGCCCTCCGGCTCGCTGCACGGCCTGATGCGCGTGCGCGGCTTTACCCAGGACGACGCGCACATCTTCTGCACCGAGGGGCAGATCCAGTCCGAGGCCGAGGCCTTCATCGCGCTGACGCTGCAGGTCTACAAGGAGCTGGGCTTCGAGGACGTCGAGCTCAAGCTGTCCACCCGCCCGGATGACTTCATGGGCGAGGCTGAGCTGTGGGATCGCGCCGAGGCCGGGCTCGAGGCCGCGCTGAACAGCACTGGCCTGGACTGGGACCTGCAGCCGGGCGAGGGCGCCTTCTACGGGCCCAAGATCGAGTTCTCGCTGCGTGACTGCCTGAACCGCGTCTGGCAGTGTGGCACCCTGCAGCTCGACTTCAACCTGCCGGGCCGCCTGGGCGCCCAGTTCGTCGACGAGCACGGCGAGCGCAAGACGCCGGTCATGCTGCATCGTGCTATCCTGGGCTCCTTCGAGCGCTTCCTCGGCATCCTCATCGAGCACTACGCCGGGGCCATGCCGCTGTGGCTCGCGCCGGAGCAGGCCGTGATCCTCAACATCACCGATTCGCAGCGGGGTTTCGTCGAAAATCTCGAACGCCGCTTGCAGAAAATCGGCATGCGCGTCAAGGCGGACTTGAGGAACGAGAAGATCGGCTTTAAAATTCGCGAGCATACGTTGCAGAAGGTCCCCTATCTCCTGGTGGTGGGAGATAAGGAAGTCGAAGCCGATTCCATCGCCGTGCGCACCCGCACCGGCGAAGATCTCGGCACCATGACGGTGGAGACCTTCATCGACAAGGTGCTGGCCGAACGGTTATAACGACATCTTCCAAGACTGAAGTGGAGACGGAACCATCAAGCGAAGCAACCCCAGAGGGCGTCCGCAGGACAAGCGGCCCCCGATGAACGAGCGGATTACCGTAGACGAAGTTCGCCTGATCGACAGCGACGGCGAGCAGCTCGGCGTCATGCCGACTCGCGATGCCCTGGAGCGCGCGGAATCCGCCGGTATGGACCTGGTCCAGATTTCCAATGCCGATCCGATCGTCTGCAAGATCATGGATTACGGCAAGTTCGTCTTCGAGCAGAAGAAGCAGAAGGCGGCTCAGAAGAAGAAGCAGAAGCAGATTCAGGTCAAGGAAGTCAAATTCCGGCCTGGCACCGACGAGGGCGACTATCAGGTCAAGATGAAGAACCTGACGCGTTTCCTCGAAGGTGGCGACAAGGGCAAGGTCACGCTGCGCTTCCGCGGACGCGAAATGGCCCATCAGGACCTCGGTCGTAAACTGATGGAACGGATCGCCGCCGATCTCGAAGATCTCGGTACCGTGGAGTCCTTCCCGAAGATGGAAGGGCGGCAGATGATCATGATCATTGCCCCCAAGAAGAAGTGATCCGACGGCCCGTCAAACGGATGGCCGGCGTCTAGCCGGCCATTGGCCCCGGATTTTCTCAAAAACCTCGAGCGGAGTGTATTCTCATGCCGAAAATCAAGAGCAACAGCGGCGCTGCCAAGCGCTTCAAGAAGACGGCCAACGGCTTCAAGCACAAGCAGTCGTTCCGCAGCCACATCCTGACCAAGAAGTCCACCAAGCGTAAGCGTCAGCTGCGTGGTATGAAGCAGATCCACGACGCCGACAAGCAGCTCGTGCAGCGCATGCTGCCGAACCTGTAATCCTTGGTAGACCATTTTAAACGTCAGGAGTAAGCCATGACTCGCGTCAAGCGTGGTGTCGTCGCACGTCGTCGTCACAAGAAGATTCTCAGCCAGGCCAAGGGTTACTACGGTGCCCGTTCACGCGTCTTCCGCGTTGCCAAGCAGGCCGTCATCAAGGCCGGTCAGTACGCCTACCGTGACCGTCGCCAGCGCAAGCGTCAGTTCCGCGCCCTGTGGATCCAGCGCATCAACGCCGGTGCCCGTCAGCACGGTCTGTCCTACAGCCGCTTCGTCGGTGGCCTGAAGAAGGCCGGCATCGAGATCGACCGCAAGGTCCTGGCCGATCTGGCCGTCAACGAAAAGGCTGCCTTTGCCGCTATCGTCGAGAAGGCCAAGGCTGCCCAGTAAGTGATCTCGTGATGGCATGGTGGGCTCTCCGTGGGCGCGCCATGCCACGGATCGTCGCAGGGGAAGAGCAGCCGCTCTTCCCCTGTTTTTTTGGCATGTGACCCCCTGATCAAGACATCGGAGCACAACGGATGGACCACCTTCCCACTCTGGTCGCCGAGGCCCGCGACGCCGTTCAGGCCGCCGAGAGCATGGCCGCCCTGGACGAGCTGCGGGTGCGTTACCTCGGCAAGAAGGGCGAGATCACCGCGCTGCTCAAGGGCCTCGGCAAGCTGCCCCCCGAGGAGCGCCCGGCCGCCGGCGAACGCATCAACGAGGCCAAGCAGGCCCTGTCGCAGGAGATCGACGCTCGCCGCCAGGCCCTGGAGAAGGCCGACCTGGAAGCGCGTCTGGCCGCCGAGCGCCTCGACGTGACCCTGCCCGGTCGCGGCCAGCCCAGCGGCGGCCTGCACCCGGTGACCCGCACCCTGGAGCGCATCGAGGGACTGTTCACCCGCGTCGGCTTCGACGTGGCGGTCGGCCCGGAGATCGAGGACGACTACCACAACTTCGAGGCCCTCAACATTCCCGCCCATCACCCGGCGCGGGGCATGGCCGATACCTTCTACTTCGACGCCACCCGGCTGCTGCGCACCCATACCTCGCCGGTCCAGGTGCGCACCATGAAGGATCAGGAGCCGCCGATCCGCATCGTCTGCCCGGGTCGCGTCTATCGCAGCGACTCGGACCTGACCCACACCCCGATGTTCCACCAGGTGGAAGGGCTGCTGGTCGACGAGGACGTGCGCTTCTCCGACCTCAAGGGCACCGTCGAGGACTTCCTGCACGCCTTCTTCGAGCGTGACGACCTCTCGGTCCGTTTCCGCCCGTCTTACTTCCCGTTCACCGAGCCCTCCGCCGAGGTCGACATCGAGTGCGTGATGTGCAGCGGCGACGGCTGCCGTGTGTGCTCGCACACCGGCTGGCTCGAGGTGATGGGCTGCGGCATGGTGCACCCCGAGGTGTTCCGCCACGCCGGCATCGACAGCGAGCGCTACAAGGGCTTCGCCTTCGGCATGGGTGCCGAGCGCCTGGCCATGCTGCGCTACGGCGTCAACGACCTGCGGCTGTTCTTCGACAACGACCTGCGCTTCCTCAAGCAGTTCGCCTGATCGACCACCGACTACGCGGAAACAGGAACTGACATGAAATTTTCCGAACAGTGGCTGCGTGAATGGGTCTCCCCGGCGCTGGCGACCCAGGCACTGGCCGACCAGGTCACCATGGCCGGTCTCGAGGTCGATGCCATCGAGCCGGTGGCGGCCGAATTCACCGACGTGGTGGTGGCCGAGGTCGTCGCCCGCGAACAGCACCCCGACGCCGACAAGCTCAACGTCTGCCAGGTCGAGGACGGCAGCGGCGAGCGCGTCCAGGTCGTGTGCGGCGCGCCCAACGTCGACGTCGGCCAGAAGGTGCCCTTCGCCCGGGTCGGCGCGGTGCTGCCCGGCGACTTCAAGATCAAGAAGGCCAAGCTGCGCGGCGTCGAATCACGCGGCATGATCTGCGCCTCCTCCGAGCTCGGTCTCGAGGAAGACGCCTCGCCGGGCATCCTGGTGCTGCCGGCCGACGCGCCGGTGGGCGAGGGCGTGCGCGACTACCTGGGCCTGGACGACCACACCATCGAGGTCGACCTGACCCCCAACCGCGGCGACTGCCTGAGCGTCAAGGGCATGGCCCGTGAGGTCGGCGTGCTCAACCGCCTGCCGGTCGAAGGCCCGGCCATCGCGCCGGTGGCGGCGAGCCACGACGAGACCTTCCCGGTGCGCGTCGAGGACGCCGACGGCTGCCCGCGCTACCTGGGTCGGGTGATCAAGGGCGTCGACGTGACCGCCGAGACGCCGCTGTGGATGGTCGAGCGCCTGCGTCGCAGTGGCATTCGTGCCATCGACCCGGTGGTCGACGTCACCAACTACGTGATGCTCGAGCTCGGTCAGCCGCTGCATGCCTTCGACCGCGCCAACCTCAACGAGGCCGTGGTGGTGCGTCGCGCCCGCGAGGGCGAGCGGCTGGTGCTGCTCGACGGCCAGGAGATCACCCTGGGCGCCAGCACCCTGGTGATCGCCGACGAGCGCGGCCCGCTGGCCATCGCCGGTGTGATGGGCGGCGAACACTCCGGCGTCGGCGCCGAGACCCGCGACATCTTCCTCGAGTCGGCGCACTTCTCGCCGCTGGCGGTGGCCGGACAGGCCCGTTCCTATGGCCTGCACACCGACGCCTCGCATCGCTTCGAGCGCGGCGTGGACCCGGCGCTGGCCCACGAGGCCGCCGAGCGCGCCACCGCGCTGCTGCTGGAGATCGTCGGCGGCGAGCCCGGCCCGCTGGTCGAGGTGGCCGACGCGGAGCGCCTGCCCGGCGACCGCGAGGTGCTGCTGCGTCGCGAGCGCCTGGACCAGGCCCTGGACAAGGTGCTCGACGGCGAGGAAGTCGGCGAGATCCTCGAGCGCCTCGGCCTCGCGGTCGAGAGCGTCGAGGCGGGCTGGCAGGCGCGCATGCCGAGCTGGCGCTTCGATCTGGCCATCGAGGAAGACCTGATCGAGGAAGTGGCGCGCATCCACGGTTACAACCGCCTGCCGGTGCGTCGTCCCCAGGCCCGCCTGGGCCTCGAGCCCGATGTCGAGGCCCGCACGCCGCTGTCCCGCCTGCGCAACCAGATGGTCGCGCGCGGCTACTTCGAGGCGGTGACCTACAGCTTCGTGGCGCCGGAGCTGCAGTCCACGCTGCTGCCGGAAGCCGTCTCTCCGACGCTGGCCAACCCGATCTCCAGCGACCTGTCGGTGATGCGGGCGAGCCTGTTCCCGGGCCTGGTGCGTGCGCTGCAGCACAACCTCAATCGCCAGCAGACACGGGTGCGTCTGTTCGAGACCGGCCTGGTGTTCCGCGGCGAGCTGGACGGCCTGCATCAGGTGCCGATGCTCGGCGCCCTGGTCTGCGGCGCCCGCGATCCGGAAGGCTGGAACGGCGGCAAGGACAAGGTCGACTTCTTCGATCTGAAGGGCGACCTGGAGACCCTGCTGGCCATGGGGGGCGAGCCCGAGGCCTGGCGCTTCGAGCCGGCCGAGCATCCGGCCCTGCATCCCGGCCAGTGCGCGCGGGTGCTGTACCGCGGCGAGGAGGCCGGCTGGATCGGCACCCTGCACCCGGCGGTGCGCGCCGAGCTGGGGCTGAAGGTCGATGCGGTGATGTTCGAGGTTCGCCTCGAGGCGCTGACCCAGGGCCAGGTGCCGGCCTTCGCGCCGCTGTCGCGCTATCCCGAGGTGCGTCGCGACCTGGCCTTCCTGGTCGACGCCGAGCGTCCGGTCCAGGCGCTGCTCGACACCGTGCACGCCCAGGCCGGCGAATGGCTGGTGGATGTGCGCCTGTTCGACGTCTATCAGGGCAAGGGCGTGGCCGAGGGTCACAAGAGCGTCGCCCTGGGCTTGACCTGGCAGCATCCTTCGCGCACGCTAAATGACGAGGAAATCAACCACTTGGTCGATGCCATCGTCGAGGAGTCGCGGCTGCATCTGGGCGCCGAGCTTCGCGCATGAGGGATTCCGGGCTCGACCAGCAGCGAGAGGGAAGCGACATGGGGGCGTTGACCAAGGCCGAACTGGCCGAACATCTGCACGCCGACCTCGGTCTCTCCAAGCGTGAGGCCAAGTCCATGGTGGAAGCCTTCTTCGAGGAGATCCGCGCCTGCCTGCGTGAGAACGAGCAGGTCAAGCTGTCGGGCTTCGGGAACTTCGACCTCAGGGACAAGAGCGAGCGGCCGGGCCGGAACCCCAAGACGGGCGAGGAGATTCCGATCTCCGCCCGGCGGGTGGTGACCTTCCGGCCGGGGCAGAAGCTCAAGACGCAGGTCGAGGAGTACCATCCCGAGGAGGGCTGACCCCGCCTCCTTCATGCGATACGCCGACGCCACCCTCCGGGGTGGCGTCGGCTTTCTTGTGCCAGTCGGGACGGTCGCTAGAGGGCGCCGCGTTCCAGCCACCAGGTGATCACCACCTTGAGCACGTAGCCCAGCATGCCGGCGCCGAGCACCACGAACAGCATCAGGGTGCCGAAGTGCCCGGCCTTCGACTGTCTGGCCAGATCCCAGATGATGAAGCACATGAACAGCATCAGGCCGCCGATCATCAGGGGGGTGATCCAGGCTTCGAAGGTGTGGGTCATGAGGGCTCCCGGAGAGAGGGTGACGGGAGCGTCATTATACGGCCTGGCTCCCTGACCCGCAGGGGGCGCAAGGGTGCGGCCTTGCCGGCGGCCGTGTTAAAATCCGATCAAATTTCTCAGGCAAATCCACGACATGCCCAAGCTCAAGATTTTCGTCGGCACCATGTACGGCGGTGCCCTGGATGTGGCCGAGCAGGTCCAGCCGCTGTTCGAGGACGCCGGCTACGAGGTCGAGATCTTCGACCAGCCGACCCTGGCCGATCTGACCGATACCCCCACCGATCTGGCGCTGTTCTGCGTGTCCACCACCGGCAGCGGCGACGTGCCGGGCAACCTGGTGCCCTTCGTGCGCGAACTGGACGCCCAGAGCCCCGGGCTCACCGAGCTGCGCTACGGCATGATCGCGCTCGGTGACGGCTCCTACGTCGACTCCTTCTGCGGCGCCGGCCGCTCCCTCGACGAGCAGCTGCAGGGGCAGGGGGCCACGCGGCTGGGCGAGCGCCTCGAGATCGACGCCATGGAGACCTTCATGGCCGACGACGCGGCGATTCCCTGGGTCGAGGAGTGGATCACCACCCAGCAGCTGAAGGTGGCCTGATGGGCGCGACCTCTAGCCCGGAGCGGCTCAGCCTTCTGGTCGGGCTGGCGGTGATGATGGCGGCGACCCTGCTGCGCTATATGATCGGTGGTCATCAGACGCGCCTGATCCTGTTGGCATTCGCCATCGTCGCGGTGCTCGGCGTGGCGCTGGCCCAGTGGCGGCTGCTGGCCGCCGAGGCCCGCGCCAGGCTGCCGGCGCTGCTGCGCCGTCTGGTGGTCTTCCTGGTGGTGGGGCTGGTGGCGATGGCGGTCTGGCAGGGGCTCGTTGCCGGCTGGAGCGGCTGGGCGCTGCTGGCCTCCCACGGCACCACCCTGGGGCTGCTGCTGCATGCGCTCGGCATCTGGCTCAGGCCGCTGCGAGACTGAACGCCTGCCACGTCAGACGAAAGAGCCCCGCCGGCGGATGCCGGCGGGGCTTTTCGTTGGACGCTTCGCTGGGGTCAGCTCAGCGTGTAGCAGGGCTTGTATTCGCCGGCCAGCTTCATGCGGCCCTGGGCGACGAAGGAGTTCAGCAGCTCGTCGAGCCTTGCCATCAGTTCGGGCTCGGCGTTGAGGCGGAAGGGGCCGTGGGCCTCGATCAGCCGGATCCCGCGTTCCTTGACGTTGCCGGCGACGATGCCGGAGAAGGCCCGGCGCAGGTTGGCGGCCAGCTCGTGCACCGGCTGCTCGCGATGCAGGGCCAGGCCGGCCATGCTCTCGTGGGTCGGGTCGAACGGTGCCTGGAAGTCGCGGGCCACGGTGAGGCGCCAGTTGTAGTAGAAGGCGTCCTGGCGCTGGCGGCGATACTCGGCGACGTCGTCGACGCCCTTGCGCATGGTCCGCGCCACCTCGATCGGGTCGTCGATGATGATGGTGTAGAGCCGGCGCACGGATTCGCCGAGGGTGTAGACCAGGAACTCGTCGATGCGCCTGAAGTAGTCGGCGGAACCGGCGGGGCCGGTGAGGATCACCGGGAGCTCCATGTCGGCGTTGTCCGGGTGCAGCAGGATGCCGAGCAGGTAGAGGATCTCCTCGGCGGTGCCGACCCCGCCGGGGAACACGATGATGCCGTGGCCCAAGCGCACGAAGGCCTCGAGGCGCTTCTCGATGTCCGGCATCACCACCAGTTCGTTGACGATGGGGTTGGGCGCCTCGGCGGCGATGATGCCGGGTTCGGACACGCCCAGGTAGCGGCCCTCGGTGCGGCGCTGCTTGGCGTGGGCCACGTTGGCGCCCTTCATCGGCCCCTTCATGGCGCCGGGGCCGCAGCCCGTGCAGATGTCCAGCTCGCGCAGCCCCAGGTGATAGCCGACGTGCTTGGTGTAGTCGTATTCCTCGCGGGAGATCGAGTGACCGCCCCAGCACACCACCATGCTCGGGTCGCGGCTGGGGTGCAGGGTGCCGGCCTTGCGCAGGATGTGGAAGACGGCGTTGGTGGTGCCTTCGCCGGTGGTCAGGTCGAACCGCTGGTGGGTCTGGATCTCGTTGTAGACGTAGACGATGTCGCGCAGCACCGAGGAGAGGTGCTCGCGGATGCCGCGGATCATCTTGCCATCGACGAAGGCCTCCGCCGGGGCATTGGTCAGCTTGAGGCGAACCCCGCGGTCCTGCTGGATGACCTCGATGTCGAAATCGGAGTAGGTCTCCATCAGCGCCAGGCCGTCGTCGGTCGGGTTGCCGGAGTTCAGCACGGCCAGGGCGCAGCTGCGCAGGAGCCCATGAAGCCCGCTGCGGGAGGTATCGTGCAGCCGGTTGACCTCATGCTGAGAGAGGATCTCGAGGCTGCCTTCCGGGGAGATGATGCTGGAAATGGTATTGGCCATGCAGCGCGTCCGTGTCACTGGAAAGGGAGCGGCGGTGTCCGATCGTGCCTGGCCTTCGCTTGCCGGCGCGTCGGATCGCGCCTGGAGGGCGGCTCGCAGCCGCCTGCCTCGATGCTAACACGCCCCCGCGCAAGGCGCAGCGCTGCGCGCTTCCGGGCGAGCTGGTAGAATGTCGATGTCCGGTCCCTGTGGTCAAGATGTCTTCCGCCATGTTCAATGCCCTGTATTTCCGTACCTTCATCACCCTCGTCGAGACCGGCAGCTTCACCCGGACCGCCCAGCGTCTGGAGATGACCCAGCCCGGGGTCAGCCAGCATATCCGCAAGCTGGAACGCTATCTGGACAAGTCGCTGCTCGACCGCCAGGGACGGCGTTTCGCGCTGACCGAGGCCGGCCGCCGGGCCTATGACTACGCGCTCAAGCTGTTCGCCGAGCACGAGCAGTTCCGGCATTCGCTGGACGACGAGAGCCTCGACAGCGGCGAATGTCGCATCGCCTCGCCGGGCAGCGTGGGGCTGATGTTCTATCCCTTCATCCTCGGCCAGCAGCAGATGCATCCTGGGCTGACGGTGAGCTACAGCTTCGCCTTCAACCACGAGATCGTCACGGACGTGCAGGCCGGCCGGCATGATCTCGGTATCGTTACCGAGGCGGTTCGCCACCCCGAGATCGACTGCGAGCCCTGGCACCAGGAGCCGCTGTGCCTGGTGGTGCCGGCGGACTTCACCGGCACTGGCCTTGCCGACCTGATGGCGCTGGGCTTCATCGGCTATGCCGATGGGGTCAATCGCGCCGGCGGCGTGCTGCGCCAGAACTTCCCCGGGGAGTTCCGCTCGATGAGCCACTTCCCGCGCCAGGGCTTTACCAACGAATCCAGCATGGTGCTCGACGCCGTGGCACGGGGGCTGGGCTTCACCGTGGTGTCGCGGCTGGTGCTCGAGACCTCACCCTGGCAGCGCCAGGTACGCGAGCTGACGCTGCCGCACCCGGTGCAGGAAACGCTCTACCTGGTCACCCGGCGCGGCATGCGCATGCCCCGGCGCTATACCCGCCTGCTCGAGGCGTTCCGCGAGCATCGCCATCACGAACGCTATGGACACGGCGAGCCCGGCCTTGCCGATCTCGGTGAGGTGCCGGGCGAGGGCGCCGGGTAGTCGCTCGGCCGCCGCGGCGCCGTTTCCCATCGACGGCCCCATCCCCTGATGTGACATCCCCGCAAACGACAAGCGCCCCGCCGAATGGCGGGGCGCTTCGCGTGCGGTCATCCGTGTGGGATCACTCGCGATAGGCGTCGATGCTCGGGCAGGAGCAGATCAGCTGGCGGTCGCCGAGTACGTTGTCGACACGGTTGACGGTCGGCCAGTACTTGGCCGTCTTGACCGCCCCGGAGGGGAAGGCGCCCAGCTCGCGGGAATAGGGGCGCTCCCAGCCGGCGTCCATCAGGTCGGCCATGGTGTGTGGCGCATTGACCAGCGGGTTGTTGTCGGCGGGCCATTCGCCGGCCTCGACCCTGGCCACTTCCTCGCGGATCGCGATCATGGCGTCGCAGAAGCGGTCGAGCTCGTACAGCGACTCGGATTCCGTGGGCTCGATCATCAGCGTGCCGGGCACCGGGAAGGACATGGTCGGGGCGTGGAAGCCGTAGTCCATCAGGCGCTTGGCGATGTCCTCCTCGCTGATGCCGGAGTCGGCCTTGAGCGGGCGGATGTCGATGATGCACTCGTGGGCCACGGTGCCGTTGGCGCCCTTGTAGAGCACCGGATAGTGTTCGCCCAGGCGCGCGGCGATGTAGTTGGCCCCGAGGATGGCGAGCTCGGTGGCCTCGCGCAGGCCGCGGGCGCCCATCATCTTGATGTAGGCCCAGGAGATCGGAAGGATCGAGGCGCTGCCGAAGGGCGCCGCCGCCACCGCGCCGCTGCCGGCCTCGACGCCGTCAAGCGGGCGCACCACATGGTTGGACACGTAGGGCGCCAGGTGCGACTTGACGCCGATCGGACCCATGCCCGGGCCGCCGCCGCCGTGGGGGATGCAGAAGGTCTTGTGCAGGTTCAGGTGGCTGACGTCGCCGCCGAAGTCGCCGGGGCGGGCCAGGCCCACCTGGGCGTTCATGTTGGCGCCGTCGATGTACACCTGGCCGCCGTGGGCGTGGACGATGTCGCAGGCCTCGCGCACGCCTTCCTCGAACACGCCGTGGGTGGACGGGTAGGTGAGCATGATCGCCGACAGCGACGCGGCGTGCTGCTCGGCCTTGTCACGCAGATCGGCGAGATCGATGTTGCCGTCGTCGTCGCACTCCACCACCACGACCTTCATGTGGGCCATGGCCGCGGACGCCGGATTGGTGCCGTGGGCGGAGCTCGGGATCAGGCAGACGTCGCGATGGCCCTGGCCTTCGGCCTGCTGATAGCGACGGATCGCCACCAGGCCGGCGTACTCGCCCTGGGCGCCGGAGTTCGGCTGCATGGAGATGTGGTCGTAGCCGGTGATCTCCACCAGGAAGTCGGCCAGCTCGTCGATGATCTGCTGGTAGCCGGCCACCTGGTCCTTGGGCGCGAAGGGGTGGATGCGCGCCAGTTCCGGCCAGGTGATGGGGATCATCTCGCTGGTGGCGTTGAGCTTCATGGTGCACGAGCCCAGCGGGATCATGGCGTGGGCCAGCGACAGATCCTTGTTCTCCAGGCGCTTGAGGTAGCGCAGCATCTCCGTCTCGCTGTGGTAGCGGCGGAAGGTCGGATGGGTCAGGAAGTCGGACTCGCGCTCGCTGCCCGCCGGGATGCCGCTCTTGCCGGCCTCGACGATCTCGGCGTCGAGGGCGGCCACGGACTGGCCGTGCTCGGCGTCGAGCAGCACGTCGAACAGCAGGTCGAGATCGTGGGCGGTGGTGGTCTCGTCGAGGCTGACGCCGATGTCGCCGTTGTCGAAGTAGCGCAGGTTAACGTCATGGGCCATGGCACGGCCGTGGATCCTGCGCGGGTCGATGCCGGTCAGGCGCAGGGTGTCGAACCAGCTGTCGTGGGCCAGGCTCACGCCGCCGCGGGCCAGGCCCTCGGCGAGGATGGTGGTCAGGCGATGCACGCGGCCGGCGATGGTGCGCAGGCCCTCGGCGCCGTGATAGACGGCATAGAAGCCGGCGATGTTGGCCAGCAGCGCCTGGGCGGTGCAGATGTTGGAGGTGGCCTTCTCGCGGCGGATATGCTGCTCGCGGGTCTGCATGGCCATGCGTAGTGCGGTCTCGCCTCGGCTGTCCTGGGAGACGCCGATGATGCGGCCCGGGATCGAGCGCTTGAGCTTGTCGGTGGTGGCGAAGAAGGCGGCATGCGGGCCGCCGAAGCCCATCGGAACGCCGAAGCGCTGAGCGGAGCCGACCACCATGTCGGCGCCCATGGCGCCCGGTTCCTTGAGCAGCACCAGCGACAGGATGTCGGCGGCCACGCAGGTCATGATGCCCTTGGCCTTGGCGGCTTCCAGCAGCGGTGCCAGGTCGTGGACGCGGCCGCCGTCGCCCGGGTACTGCAGCAGGGCGCCGAAGACGTCGTGCTCGGCCACTTCCGCGGCCGGGGCGACGATCAGCTCGAAGTCGAAGTAGTGGGCGCGGGTGCGCACCACGTCGAGGGTCTGCGGGAAGACGTCGTCGGCGACGAAGAAGGCGTTGGTCTTGGCCTTCTTGTTGGCACGACGGCACAGCGCCATGGCCTCGGCGGCGGCGGTGGCCTCATCCAGCAGCGAGGCGTTGGCCAGGCTCATGCCGGTGAGGTCCATGACCATCTGCTGGAAGTTCAGCAGGCCTTCCAGGCGACCCTGGGAGATCTCCGGCTGATAGGGGGTATAGGCGGTGTACCAGCCCGGGTTTTCCAGCACGTTGCGCTGGATGACCGCCGGCAGATGGGTGTCGTAGTAACCCTGCCCGATGTAGCTCCTGGCCACGCGATTCTGGCGGGCCAGGCGATGAAGGTAGTCCAGGGCTTCGGCTTCGCTGCGCGGCGGGTCCAGCTCCAGCTCGCGCCCCAGGCGGATGCCGGCCGGGAGGGTGCGCTCGAGCAGGCTGTCCAGGCTGTCCATGCCCAGAGTGTCCAGCATGGTGGCCACGTCGGAGGCCTCCGGGCCGTTGTGGCGGCGGAGGAAGGCGTCATGGTTGGCCAGTTCGGCCAGGCGGCGTTGTTCGAAAGCCATGGGATACCCTATTGCGGTCGCGCCCGATGCGGGCAGGGAAAGGGGAAAGGGGCGCGGGGCATGGCGTCAGGGGGATTGGCGCCATGCCCCGCCGCCGGGACCGACGGGGTCGGATCAGTCCTCGGCGTCGGCCAGCGCCTGGTAGGCGTCGGCATCGAGCAGGTCGTCGAGAGCGCTGGTTTCCTCGAGGCGAAGCTTCAGGATCCAGCCGTCCTCGTAGGGCGATTCGTTCAGGGTCTCGGGCGCGTCCTCGAGTTCCTCGTTGACCGCGACGACCTCGCCGGACAGCGGGGCGTAGAGATCGGAGGCGGCCTTGACCGACTCGACCACGCCGAACTCGTCGCCCTTGGCCAGGGCGGCACCGACCTCGGGCAGCTCGACGAAGACCACATCGCCGAGGGACTGCTGGGCGTGGTCGGTGATGCCGATGGTTACCGTGCCGTCGCCGTTGTCGAGGATCCACTCGTGGCTTTCGGCGTAGCGCAGGTTGGCGGGGATAGCACTCATGACGTTTTCCTATACGAAAAAGGTTTCTGGTGTGGGGGCATCCTAACGCCCCCGGAGGCGTTTGGCGAGCCCCGGACGCAACGGGACATCACGGGGCGATGCGTGAACGCCTCTCCCAGCGTAGGCCGCCGAGGAGATTCCTGCTCGCTTGCCCCGTGACGAACACGTTCGGCGCCGCGTGGTGAGGGCACCGGGGCGGTGATGTCGGACTTGCTACCCTCGTGGCTGGCGGCTAGAGTGATGCCTGTTTCCGATAAGAAACATATTTCTCCGGCTCCGGCCGAGGTGGCGGCACAGGAATGGGGACGCGCCGCGTCAAATGCGATCTCGGCTATGCTTCATGCTGTGACGCGGGGAAATCGCCGTATTTTCCTATAGGAGACTGGAGCGCCAACGGAAGGATCCGCTATGGTACGCGAGTTCGTATCATCGTTGGTATCACTCGCCCGCAAGACAAGTGCACGTTGGTGCATAACAACAAGCTTTAGGGAGACAAGACGTGGAAACCTTGACCAATTTTCTGTCGGCCATCGAGGGGGTCGTATGGGGCCCGCTGATGCTAGTGCTGCTGCTCGGGGTCGGCCTCTATCTGCAGGTCGGCCTGAAGGTGATGCCCATTCGCAAGCTGGGCATGGGCTTCAAGCTGCTGTGGAAGGGGCGCAGCACCGAGAAGGGCGATGAGGGCGAAGGTGAGGTCTCGCCGTTCAACGCGCTGATGACCTCACTGTCCGCGACCATCGGGACGGGTAACATCGCCGGCGTGGCGACCGCCATCTTCCTCGGCGGCCCGGGCGCGGTGTTCTGGATGTGGATCACCGCCCTGGTGGGCATGGCCACCAAGTTCTCCGAGGCGGTGCTGGCCGTGCGCTATCGCCAGGTCGACGAGGCCGGCGATCACGTCGGTGGCCCGATGTACTACATCCGCAACGGCCTGGGCCAGAAGTGGGCCTGGATGGGCGGCGCCTTCGCGCTGTTCGGCGCCGTGGCCGCCTTCGGCATCGGCAACACCGTGCAGTCCAACTCGGTGGCCGACGGCCTGGGCGAATCCCTCGGCCTGCCGCACTGGATCACCGGCCTGGTGATCATGCTGCTGGCCGGCGCGGTCATCCTCGGCGGCATCAAGCGCATCGCCAAGGTGGCGGGCAAGCTGGTGCCGATCATGGCCGTGGCCTACATCCTCTGTGGCCTGCTGGTGCTGATCATCAACGCCGACCAGATCGGCCATGCCCTGGGCCTGATCTTCGGCCACGCCTTCACGCCGATCTCCGCGGCGGGCGGCTTCGCCGGTGCGGCCGTGGCCAAGGCGATCCAGTTCGGCGTCGCCCGCGGTGTGTTCTCCAATGAGGCTGGCCTCGGCAGCGCGCCGATTGCTCACGCCGCCGCGCAGACCAAGAACCCGGTCCGCCAGGGCCTGATCGCGATGCTCGGCACCTTCATCGACACCATCGTGGTGTGCTCGATCACCGCACTGGCGATCCTCACCACCGCCTGGACCTCCGGCGAGACCGGCGCGGCCCTGACCACACTGTCGTTCAACCAGGCGCTGCCGGGCATCGGCCAGTACGTGGTGTCCTTCGCGCTGGCGGTGTTCGCCTTCACCACCATCCTCGGCTGGGCCTTCTACGGTGAGAAGTGCTTCGAGTACCTGTTCGGCGTGGGCGCCATCAAGTACTACCGCGTGATCTACATCCTGGCGATCTTCGTCGGCTCGGTGCTGCCGCTCGGTTTCGTGTGGCTGCTGGCCAGCGTGTTCAACGCCATGATGGCGATCCCGAACCTGATCGCCCTGGCGCTGCTGTCGCCGGTGGTGTTCAAGCTGACCCGCGACTACTTCGACGGCAAGGACGTGCTGCCGGGCGAAGACCTCAACAAGTAAACGACACCCGGCGCGGGTCGGATCCCGCCCCGCGCCTCCGCTTTATGGGAGTGATACGACCGCGATGAACGAACAACGCCAGACGCCGCTTCACGATCTCCATCTCGAACTGGGCGCCAAGATGGTGCCCTTCGCCGGTTACAGCATGCCGGTGCAGTACGCGCTGGGGGTCAAGAAGGAGCACGAGCATACCCGCCAGGCCTGCGGCCTGTTCGATGTCTCGCACATGGGCCAGGTGCTGGTGCGCGGCCCCGAGCCGGCCGAGGCGCTGGAGACCCTGGTGCCCGCCGACCTGGTCGGCCTGGCCGAGGGGCAGCAGCGCTACGGCCTGTTCACCTCCGAGGAAGGCGGCATCCTCGATGACCTGATGATCGTCAACGGGGGAGATCACCTCTATCTGGTCGTCAATGCGGCCTGCAAGGAGCAGGATATCGCGCACCTGCGTCGTGGCCTGTCCGGTCACGAGGTCGAGGTGCTGGATCGTGGCCTGCTGGCGCTGCAGGGACCGAAGGCCGCCGACGTCATGTCACGGCTGTGCCCCGAGGCCTGCGCGATGGTGTTCATGCAGCACGGCCGCTTCTCCATCGACGGCATCGAGGTCTGGGTCAGCCGCAGCGGCTATACCGGTGAGGACGGCTTCGAGATCTCGGTGGCCGCCGAGGACACCGAGTCCCTGGCGCGTCGCCTGCTGGCCGAGCAGGAGGTCGAGCCGATCGGTCTGGGGGCGCGCGATTCACTGCGTCTCGAGGCCGGGCTGTGCCTCTATGGTCACGACATCGACACCGCCACCACGCCGGTGGAAGGCGGGCTGATCTGGGCCATCGGCAAGCCGCGTCGCCGCGGCGGCGAGCGGCCCGGCGGTTTCCCCGGCGCCGATCTGATCCTGCATCAGGTGGCCGAGAAGGATCATCGTCGCAAGCGCGTGGGCCTGCTCGGCGAGGGGCGCGCCCCGGTGCGCGAGGGCGCCGAGCTGTTCGACGACGAGGGCCATGTCATCGGCGTGGTGACGTCTGGCGGCTTCGGCCCCGCCGTCGGCAAGCCGGTGGCGATGGGCTACGTGACCATCGAGCGGGCCGAAGTCGGCACCACGGTCTTCGCCGAGGTGCGCGGCAAGCGCCTGCCGATGGTGGTCAGCAAGATGCCCTTCGTTGCGCCGGGCTACCACCGTGGCTGATGTTATACCGTTATCTCGGTCTTCATGACCGAGCGCATCGGCGACATCGAATGTCTCAGGTGCATCGAGCCGGACGCGGCCATCCCGAAAGGGGTGGCCGTTTTTTTATGTGCGTCGTGCGAAGGGGGGGTGTGGGGAGTGGGGAGTGGGTCGGGTGAGCCACCGGGGAGCGCGGCCCTCAATCGTGCTGTACCCAGCGAAACGTCAGGCTGATGCGTAGCCCGTGGTCACGCCGCGGCAGCAGGGCATGCTCGAGGTCGGCCTGAACGCCCGACCCCATCAGCAGCAGGCCGTCGTGGGGCTGGCTGACGTTGAAGGCCGGAGCACGGCGATCCTTCCAGCGAAAGCGCAGCGGCCGGTCGGCGCCGAGGCTGACGGCGGCGATCATCGGCGCCTCGCCGAGTTCCGGCTCGTCGTCGCTGTGCCAGCCCATGCGCTCGTCGCCGTCGGCGTAACGGTTCAGCAGCACGCTGTTGAAGCGGGCCTCGATGCCGGCGCGCGCCAGTCGCGTCACGGCGGCATCACGGATCGCCAGCACGGCGGGATGCCAGGGCGTCGGCGCGAAGCGCCGGCCCGAGTAGCGGTAGTCGGCGTCGCCCATCCACACCTGGCGGCGGGGAATCGGGTGGTCGCGGCCGTAGAGACGCAGCGTCGGTCGCTGCCAGTCCAGCTCGCCGTCGAGACGGGCCAGGGCCCGGTCGGCGCTATCGGCACCGAGCAGAGGCGCGAAGCGATGCAGCGGGGGATGGTCGAGCAGCCGCTCGCCGTCGTCGGCAGAGGGAGAAAACAGGTCCATGCCCGCAGGGTGCCAGCCCCGGGGCCTGGACACCAGTGTCAGGAGGCCAGCGCCAGGCTCGCCAGCGCCATGGCGTAGCCGATGGCGGCGCCGGCGATCACATCGCTGATGTAGTGCAGGCCGAGGCCGACCCGCGAGACCGCGATCAGGGCGGCGACGGGAATCAGCGCCGGCAGCAGCCAGGGCGTGTGGGCGGCGGCCAGGGTACAGAACAGAACCGCGTGCATGGTGTGGCCGCTGGGGAAGCTGTAGCGATCCCGGGCCGGTTCCTGGCAGGCGATGGTGGTGAAGGTGATGAAGGGGCGCTCGCGACACAGCCGCGTCTTCACCAGTCGATAGAAGGCGATCGCCACCAGGGCGGTCAGGGTGTAGTGGAGGGTCAGCCGCCAGCCCGCTTCGCCACCGTGCAGCCAGGGCTGGGCGGCGATCAGCACCACCCAGATCGGCCAGTCGCCGGCCTTGCTGGCCAGGCGCAGCGACCACAGCCAGGGGCGGTGGATGCTGAACCCGGCCAGGCGCTGGCAGAGGTGCCATTCGAGCGTATCCAGGCGGTCAAACACGGCAGGGGCGCGAGGTTTCATCGGACATCTCCCGGGCGTGGGTCAGGGCGGCGAGAAAGTCATCGGTGATGGCGGGCCAGCGATAGCCGAGGGCGCGCTGGCGGGCGGCGCGGCCGAGGCGGCCGTAGCGGGCCGGCTGCTGACACAGCGCCACCGCGGCGTCGCGGAAGCCGGCCTCGTCGCCGACCGCCAGATGCACGCCGTTGACGTCGTCCTCGATCAGTTCCGCGCCGGCGGCGTGGCGGAAGGCGACGGTCGCCAGGCCGCTGGCCATGGCCTCGAGCAGCACGTTGCCCCAGGTCTCGGAGATCGACGGGAAGACGAACAGGTCGGCGCTGGCGTAGTAGCGGATCAGGTCGTCCGGCGAGATGAAGCCGGCGAAGTGGGCCTGGGGCAGGGCGCGCTCGAGGTTGGCGCGGCCGGGGCCGTCGCCGACCACCACCAGCGTGAGGCCGGGATGGGCGTCGAGCATGGCGGCGAAGGTGTCACGCAGCAGATCGAGGTTCTTCTCCGGCGCCAGGCGGCCCACGTAGAGCGCCACCGGCTGATGCTCGTCGGCCCCCCACTGCTCGCGCAGGGCCGGGTCGCGATGGGCCGGCGAGAAACGCTCGCCGTCGATGCCGCGGGCCATCACCTTGACCCGTTCGAAACCGCGCTGGCCGAGGTCGTGGGCCTGGGCATGGGTCGGCACCAGGGTGGCGCCGCAGCGGTTGTGGAACCGGCGCAGGCGCTGGGTGACCAGCGGGCGCAGCCAGTCGACGCCGTAGTCCCGACAATAATGATCGAAGTTGGTGTGCCAGCCGCTGACCACGGGGATGCCCAGCTTCTCCGCAGCGGCCAGCGCCGACCAGCCGAGCGGGCCCTCGGTGGCCACGTAGACGACGTCGGGTCGCTCGGCCTGCCACAGGCGACGGATGCGGCCGCCGGCGGGAAAGCCGAGGCGCACCTCGCGATAGCCTGGCACGGAGGTACCGCGCACCTGGAGTTCGCTGTCCATGCCCTCGGCGCGATGCTCACCGTCGGCGGGGCGCGGTCGTACCAGCTGCAACGAGAAGCCGCGTTCCCGCAGCTGGCCGCTGAGCTGGGCCAGGGTGTGGGCCACGCCGTTGATGTCCGGCGTCCAGGTTTCGCTGACCAGGCAGATGCGCATGTCCATCCTCGTGACGTCGGTGGCCGGAGTGGCCCCGTTGCCGATTCAGGATGGCCGGGCGGGGTGACAGCATCGCGACATCGTCATGACGCCGCGATGACAATATCGGAGCGGTTCGGCTCAGCGCAGCACGCTGCGCGGATCGATGGGCTTGCCACCGTGGCGCATGTCGAACAGCAGGTCATGGCGTCCGGTGGCGGCGTGCCGGCTCACGGTGCAAAGCGGTGTGCCCTGGTCGACCCGGGTGCCGCTGTCCACCAGCAGGGTGTCGCACAGCGCATAGACGCTCTGCAGGTTGCCCTCATGGTGCACGATCACCACCCGGCCGAGCTGGCGCATGCTGTCGGCGAAGCGCACCTCGCCGTCGGCCACGGCCTTGGCGCGGGCACCCTGGTCGGTGGCCAGCAGCATGGGTTGCAGGGTGCCGCGGCTGTCCTGGCCGAAGGCGCGGGCGACCCGGTAGTCGTCCAGCGGCCAGGGCCAGTCGCGGGCGTCGCTCGGCACCGGACCGGGATCGGGCGCCGGGCTCGGCGACGACGAGCGTGAAGGGGCGCTGGACGTGCTGCCGCGGCTCGAGGCGGCCCGGGTGCCGTGCAGCGGCACCGAGACCAGCTGACCGATCTTGAGATCGGTGGGGCTGACGCCGGGGTTGGCCGCGGCGATGCTGACCGGCGAGGTACCGAAGCGCCGGGCGATGGCGCTGTAGGTGTCGCCGGGGCGGATCTGGTAGCGATAGGGGCCCCCGGACGGCGCCCGCTCCCGCTGGCTGGGGACCAGGATGCGCTGCCCCACGGCCAGCCCGCGCGGATTCACGCCGGGATTGAAGCGCCGCAGCCGCACCAGCGGCACGTCGGCTCGCCGGGCGATCTCGCCCAGGGTGTCGCCTCGCTGGATGTTCACCCAGTGGCCGGCCGGCGAGCCGCCGCGCATCACCCCCGACGGGCCGGCGCAGCCGGCCAGCAGGACGACCAGCAGCAGCGAGAGAAGGGTCAGGGCGTATCGAGGGCGGCGTCCTTGGCCTGCCATTGGGCGTTGAGCCATGTGTGGAAGCGTTCCTTGTAGGCGGGGTCCTGGTGATAGTCGCCCTGGGTCATCCACTCGGGCACCGTCAGGCGACGGGCGCTCAGGTGGATCGCCCCCTCGCGGCCGCAGAGGAAATCCCAGAAGCGGGGCTCGGGGCGCGAGTAGCGCAGGGTCACGTCGAGAATGCCGCTCAGCCGATCCCCGAGCAGGTTCAGCACCTGGGCGATGCCGCCGGCGCGCGGCGGCAGCAGGTGGCGATAGGGACTGTGGCGGGCGGCGTGCTTGGCCGGGGTGAAGCGGGTGCCCTCGACGAAGTTGTAGATGGCGATCGGCCGCTCGCGGGCGTGGGCGCACATGCGCTCGGTGGCCTCCCGGTCGCGGCGGGCCAGGTGCGGATGGCGCTCGCGCTGCTCCCGGGTCAGCCGGCGCAGCATCGGGAACTCCAGCGCCCAGAAGGCCAGCCCGACCACCGGAATCCAGATCAGCTGGCGTTTGACGAAGAAGTGCGGCATCGGCAGCCGGCGATGAAGGGCCAGGAACAGCGCGAAGATATCGGTCCAGCTGCGATGGTTGGCCAGCACCAGCCACCATTCATCGCGGCTCAGGCCGTCCGGCAGGTCGAGGCGCAGATCGGGGCGGATCCAGTGGCGGATCCACCACAGGTTGACGTCGACCCAGCCCAGGGCCACGCCGTTCAGCCAGCGCAGCACCCGGCGCCGCAGCGGGCGGCCCGGGGTGATCAGCTTGAGCAGGGTGAGCGCGATCAGCGGCACCGCCCAGAACAGGGTATTGAGGGTCAGCAGCAGCAGGCTGACGATGCCCCTGAGGGTCGACATGCCGTTGGTCTCCTTGAAGAAAGATGTAGGCGCCAATGCTAATGGATCGTGGCGGGGGTGCCCAGCGCTGCGCGTCAACTCGGTGGCGTCGGTGCCGGCAGGCGAGGCGGCGGCCCCACTTGTGGACCCACCGACGGATCGGCCCCGTGCATGGTCAGGCATCACTCTCTCAGCTCGGGAAGATCCTCGAACAGCGAGAGCGCCTCGGGATTGGCCAGTGCGTCTCGGTTCCTGACCGGCCGGCCGTGGACCACGTGGCGCACGGCGAGCTCCACCAGCTTGCCCGACAGGGTGCGCGGCAGGTCCTCGACCTGGAGGATCTTCGCCGGCACGTGGCGCGGCGTGGCGTTGGCGCGGATGGTCTCGCGAATGCGCTCGCGCAGGGCGTCGTCGAGGGTCAGCCCCGGGCGCAGGCGCACGAACAGCACCACGCGGATGTCATCGCGCCATTCCTGGCCGATGCACAGCGACTCCAGCACCTCCTCGACCTTCTCCACCTGGCGGTAGATCTCGGCGGTGCCGATGCGTACCCCGCCCGGATTGAGCACCGCATCGGAGCGGCCGTGGATGATCAGGCCGTCCTCCGGGGTGATCTCGGCGTAGTCGCCGTGGGCCCAGACGCCGGGGAAGGTGGAAAAGTAGGCGTCGTGATAGCGCTCGCCGCCGGGATCGTTCCAGAACCCCAGCGGCATGGAGGGAAACGGCCGCGTGCACACCAGCTCGCCCTTGTCGCCGCGCAGCGGCCGGCCGTCGTCGTCGAACACGTCCACCGCCATGGCCAGCCCGCGGCACTGGATCTGGCCGCGATGGACCGGGCGGATCGGGCAGCCCAGGGCGAAGCAGGAGACGATATCGGTGCCGCCGGAGATCGAGGCCAGCATCAGGTCGGCCTTGATGTCGCGGTAGACGTAGTCGAAGGAGGCGTGCGACAGCGCCGAGCCGGTGGACAGCACCGCCCGCAGCGCCGAGAGGTCGTGGTCGCGGCCGGGGCGCAGGCCCTGCTTCTCGCAGGCGGCCAGGTAGCGGGCGCTGGTGCCGAACACCGTGACGCCCTCGCGCTCGGCCATGGCCCACAGCGCGTCGGGTGAGGGCGCGAAGGGGGCGCCGTCGAACAGCACCAGGGTGGCGCCCGAGGCGAGCCCCGAGACCAGCCAGTTCCACATCATCCAGCCGCAGGTGGTGTAGTAGAACAGCACGTCGCCGGGGCCGATGTCGGTGTGCAGCCGGTGCTCCTTGAGATGCTGCAGCAGGGTGCCGCCGGCCGAGTGCAGGATGGCCTTGGGCGTGCCGGTGGTGCCGGACGAGTAGAGCAGGTAGAGGGGGTGATCGAAGGGCAGCGCGGCGAAGGCGATCTCGGTGGCGTCGTGATCCAGGACGTCGTCCCAGGCCACGGCCCCGGGAATGTCGCCGAGCTCGGGCGCGTCGTCCAGGAAGGGGTAGACCACCACGCGCGCCAGGCCGTCGATGGCGCCGGCGATCTCGGCCAGCCGTGGGCGGATGTCGATCGCCTTGCCGTGCCAGGTGTAGCCGTCGGCGGCGATCAGCACGCGAGGACCGATCTGGCCGAAGCGGTCGAGCACGCCCTGGGCGCCGAAGTCCGGCGAGCAGGACGACCAGATGGCGCCGAGGCTGGTGGCGGCGAGCATGGCGATCACCGCATGCTCGCCGTTGGGCACGATGCCGGCGACGCGGTCGCCGGGGCCCACGCCGAGCTCTTGTAGCGCCGCGGCCAGGGCGGCCACGCTCCGGTAAAGCCGGGCATGGCTCAGCTCGCGGCGCCGGCCGCGCTCGTCCCGGGCGATCAGCGCCGGATGCGCGTCACGGCGGCGCAGCAGGTTCTCGGCAACGTTCAGCCGGGCGTCCGGGAACCAGCGGGCACCGGGCATGGCGTCGGGCCATTCCAGCACGCGCTCGCCGCGCCGCTCGGCGATGATATCGGCGTCGTCCCACAGCTGGGTCCAGAAGGCCTCGGGATGGGCGAGGCTCCAGGCGTGCAGGGCGGCGTAGTCGGGCAGCGCGATGCCGTGCCGGCGTTCAAGCCGGCGCATCAGGGCGGCCAGGCGAGTCGCCTCGATCGCCTCGGGAGACGGTTGCCAGAGCGGTTCGGCCATGGGACATCCCTCCTGATCGACGACGGCTGTCGGATTCCCCTGTCTTGAGATTAGTCGGCGTCGAGGACGGGGGCGGTGATGGTCTCCTGGATGACCTCTCTCAGCGCCTGCGCGGCCACCGAGAGCGCTTCGGCGTTGGCGGACAGCACGCCCACGGCGCGCTGGATGGTCGGCGCCTCCAGGGTCAGGCAGCGCGCGCCCAGCTCATGCATCTGCTCGATGCACAGCGACGGCACCGCGCTGACGCCGAGCCCGGCGGCCACCATGCGGCCCACGGTGGAGAGCTGATAGCTCTCGAAGGCCACCGGCAGCTCGATGCCCTCTGCGCGCAGCTGCTCCTCGAGCATCAGCCGGACCATGGAGGGACGCTGCAGGGTGATGAAGTCCTCGGAGAGCAGGGTCGGCCAGTCCACCCGCTGGCGCTCGGTCAGCGGCGAATCGGCCGGCACCACGGCCACGAAGCGGTCCTCGAACAGCGGCGTGAAGTGCAGGGTATCGGTGGCCTCGGGGGCGAAGGCGATGCCCAGCTCGACGCGGCCCTGGCGTACCATCTCGATGACCTGCTCGTTGATCACGTCGTGCACGGTGACATTGATCTGCGGATAGCGGGCACGGAAGGCCCTGAGCACGGTGGGCAGCTGGTTGCCGGCGAAGGAGGGCATGGCCGCCACGGCCACCCGGCCCAGGCGCAGGGTGAAGCGCTGGCGCAGCAGCTCCTCGGTGTTGTCCCAGTCGGCCAGCAGGCGCTTGGCCAGCGGCACCAGCGACTCGCCCTCGGGCGTCAGCCGCACGCTGCGGGTGCTGCGGGTCAGCAGGCGGCCGCCGAGGGCTTCCTCCAGGCTCTTGATGGTCAGGCTGAGGGCCGGCTGCGACAGATGCAGCCGCTCGCAGGCCTGGGTGAAGCTGAGCGTCTGGGCCACGGCGAGAAAGGCGCGGAGTTGCTTGACGGTCATGGGCGCTACGCTAGTCTATTTGGTAATCAAAATAATCTATAAAAAAATCAAACTTAACAAATATATATTCCCCGTCGACACTGCGGGTGTCTTGAAAATAACTCCGCAACAACAACCACTTTCCAACCAGGCGAGGCAGATATGGCCGGATTCGACAAGCGAGTGGGTTCCTATGAGGAGGCAATGGCCGGCATCGAGAGCGGCATGACCGTGATCGCCGGCGGCTTCGGGCTGTGCGGTATCCCCGAAAACCTGATCGGCGAGATCAAGCGCCGTGGCGTCAAGGACCTGACCGTCTATTCCAACAACTGCGGCGTGGACGGCTTCGGCCTGGGCCTGCTGCTCGAGGATCGCCAGATCGGCACCATCTATGCCTCCTACGTGGGCGAGAACGCGCTGTTCGAGCGGCAGATGCTCGATGGCGACATCGAGGTGGTGCTGACGCCGCAGGGGACCCTGGCCGAGAAGATGCGCGCCGGCGGTGCCGGCATTCCGGCCTTCTACACCGCCACCGGCTACGGCACGCCGATCGGCGAGGGCAAGGAGGTCCGCGAGTTCAACGGCCGCCACTACATCCTCGAGGAATCCGTCGTCGGCGACTTCGCCATCGTCAAGGGCTGGAAGGCCGACCGCTACGGCAACGTCATCTACCGCGACACCGCCCAGAACTTCAATCCGCTGGCCGCCACCGCGGGCAGGATCACCGTGGTCGAGGTCGAGGAGATCGTCGAGCCCGGCGAGCTGCCGCCGGACCAGATCCATACCCCGGGCATCTACGTCGATCGCATCATCCAGGGCACCTTCGAGAAGCGCATCGAGAAGCGCACCGTGCACCAGGGCTAAGCGCGTCATTACACGATCAACGATGAGGCGAGCCTGTCCGGGAAAGCCTGCGCGAGGCGCTGTGAACCCATCCTTGGGCGCTACTTTTGCCATTCATGGCAAAAACCCTCGCTTCGCCTTTCCCCGACGGTCGTCAATCATGACAGACAAGAGGCAATCACGATGGCACTGACTCGCGAACAGATGGCTATGCGCGTGGCGCGCGAACTCGAGGACGGTTTCTACGTCAACCTGGGCATCGGCATTCCCACCCTGGTGGCCAACTACGTGCCGGATGACATCGACGTCATGCTGCAGTCCGAGAACGGCCTGCTGGGCATGGGCCGCTTCCCCACCGAGGAGGAAGTGGACCCGGACATGATCAACGCCGGCAAGCAGACCGTCACCGCCCGTTCCGGCGCGGCGATCTTCTCCTCCGCGGAATCCTTCGCCATGATCCGCGGCGGCCACGTCGACCTGACCGTGCTCGGCGCCTTCGAGGTCGACCAGAACGGCAACATCGCCTCCTGGATGATCCCCGGCAAGTTGATCAAGGGCATGGGCGGCGCCATGGATCTGGTGGCCGGCGCCGAGAACATCATCTGCACCATGACCCACGCCTCGAAGCACGGCGAGTCCAAGCTGCTGGAATCCTGCAACCTGCCGCTTACCGGCGCCGGCTGCATCAACCGCGTGCTGACGGACCTGGCCTACCTCGAGATCGAGAACGGCGCCTTCGTGCTCAAGGAGCGCGCGCCGGGCGTCTCGGTCGAGGAGATCAAGGAAAAGACCGCCGGCAAGCTGATCGTGCCGGACCACGTGCCGGAGATGGTCTTCGCCGACTGACGTCTTCGGCGTCGTCAAGGATTTTTTCCTTTCATGGCCCGGGCTTGCCCGGGCCATCTCGTTGCCGGCGAGTGCCGAAAAACTGACCATTCCAAGCGCCACGGCCATGTCACGGGGCTCGTCGCCGGCTGTGCCGAGATGATGCACAGCGTTATCCACAGAAACTGTGGATGGTCGCGCCGGCGCGGCGCGAGCCGGGACGCCTCGAGGCCGAATCGTCAAGGGGCGCGGGCGGAGATCGGGTCGAGAAACGGCGGGTGAGCTGGCGCTCGGTTGGCCAGCAAAAGACGCCCGCCGGATGGGCGAGCGCAGACAGTTTTGTTCGGGACCTAGGTGAGCTCGCAGCGGGTGTGGTGGGGCAGCAGCAGCTCGGCGCAGCGCTCCTGATTGGCGCTGACCTGCTTCTGTACCAGCGCCAGGCCGCCGGCGGTGACCCTGTGCTCGTCGCCCTCGGCGAAGATCAGCCGCCGGGCCGGCCCCGGATAGAAGCGGTAGTCGAGCAGTGGCGAGACGGGCAGGATGCCTTGATGGCGGTCGGCGCTGCCGTCGATGCCCGACTGGGCGAGGGCGCCGTCGAGCTGATCGAGGCTCTGGCCGAGCCGGGCGCAGTCGAAGCCGGGATGATGCAGTCGCGGCCCCATGGCGGCCAGCCAGCCGGCCAGCGGATGCGCCGCCGTCAGTGCCTGGAAGGTGGCCCAGTCCGGCATCGGCCAGGGGCGACCGCGGCACAGCAGGTTCTGGCCCCGGGTGTCGGCGGCATGGGCCTGGCTCACGAGCTGCTGCAGGGCCTCGCGGGGCGGCCGCGACAGGGTGCCGAGCTGCAGTTCGGCCAGCACCAGCCAGGCGCCGTCGTCGGGTGCCGCCAGCAGGGTGGCGAGCAGGCCGCGGTCGGCCATGGCATAGCGCTGCAGCGGGCGATAGCCGAAGCGCACCAGGGTCGGCAGCAGCGCCTCCATGGCCCAGGGGCCGTGGTTGAGCGTCAGCAGCGTCAGGTATTCCGGCGGGGTCTCCACCGGCCATAGCCGCAGCCCGCCGAGATCCGGGTGCTGATGAACGTAATCCAGCCATAGCTGCTGGATGAATTCTTCCCGCTGCATCCTGCCTCTTCCTCTGTCCGCGTGGTTGTCCCTTCAGGAGTGTAAGCCGCGCGGGTGTGGGCGGATTCAACGAGGCAGCAGGCGCGGCCATGACGCAAGAAGGCCGCCCTCGGGCGGCCTTCGTCTAGCATGTGTCGCGCGGCTTACTGGGCGGCTTCTGCTTTCTCCAGCAGCCCCTGTTCGCGAACGTACTGGTCGAACTCGGTGAAGCCGCCGATGTGGGTCTGGTCGGCGAAGATCTGCGGCACGGTCTCGACCGGCTTGCCGATGGTCTTCTCCATGTCGGCCTTGGTGATGCCTTCCTCGTGGATGTCCACGTAGCGGTGCCCCTGGATGGCGCCGGCGCTCTCGAGCTTCTCGGCGAGCTCCTTGGCGCGAACGCAGAACGGGCAGGCGGGGCGGCCGAAGATGACGACGAACATGGCATGACTCCTTGCATCACGGATGCATCGAAAGGGGATAAAGGCGAAATCGGGGGCCATTCTGCCCCAGCGACGCGCATGTGGCCAATAGGCATCGGCTGGGGCGGCGATTGCATCGCCCTATAGGGCGCTTGCCGCCGGGGGCGGCGCCCCGGCGGACGGGCTCAGAGGGCGTCCTGGTCGCTGGCGTCGGCGTGGCGCAGCAGCTCGCCGAGTGGCTCGTGCAGCGCCGGGCTCGATACCAGCAGGTTCTCGCCGTAGAGATCCTCGGGCAAGCCGCCGGGGACCGGATAGAGATGGCCGGTGCGCGCCCCAGCCTCGCGGGCGATCAGCAGGCCGGCGGCCAGGTCCCAGGGCGAGACGCTCTCGTAGTAGGCGTCCAGGCGGCCGCTGGCCACGGCGCACAGGTCGAGGGCCGCGGAGCCGGCGCGGCGCACGTCCTGGCAGTGGGTGAGCACGGCCATCAGCCGGCGCATCAGCGGCGGCCGGCTGTCGCGGCGATAGGGGAAGCCTGTGCCGACCAGGCTGGTGGCCATCTCCTTGTTGCCGCTGGCGCGAATCGGCTCGCCGTTGCACCAGGCGCCGCGTCCGGCCAGCGCCGTGTAGGTCTCGCCGAGGAAGGGGGCGTGCACGACGCCGAGCCTCACCTTGCCGCCGCTGGCCCAGCCGACCGAGACCGCCACGTGGTGAAGGCCGTGGGCGAAGTTGACGGTGCCGTCGATCGGGTCCACCACCCACAGCGCATCGGGCCGTTCGAGGACCTCGCGGTCCGGGGCGAGCTCCTCGCTGAGCCGCGCTTCCTCCGGGAAGCTCGCCTCCAGCCGCTCGCCGATGTAGGTGTCCACCTGCAGGTCGATGTCGGTGACCAGTTCCTGGCCCTGCTTGTAGCGATGGTCGAAATCGCCCTGTTCGCGGGCCTCGATGATCATCCGCCCGGCGTGGGTGGCGATGTCGACGGCGATCTCCAGGCGCTGTTCGGGGGTCATGGCGGCTCCTCGGGGTGTCGTTAGGCTTACCATGCTAGCAGTAACCCCCGGTCGGCTGGCTATACTGGCCGCCCGTTCATCTCATCGTGTCATCTCAACGCAGGAGCGCCGTGATGCAGGCCCTGTCCGCCGATCAGTACGACCGCCTGAACCGCCTGGCGCAGGCCTGGGAGCGCGACTTCCTGGAGGCCGCTTGCCGCGCCCCCGGCGACAACCCGCGGCTCGGCGTGGATGCCCTGTGCTTCCAGCCCCAGGCGCTGCCGGACGGTCGACGCGGCCTGCTGGGCGCGCTGATCACCCCGGGCTCGCTGTCGCTGGCGCTGGTACCGGAAGACGACGAGGCGTGTCCCGGCGAGGGGGCGCGCCTGACGCTGGCGCTGCCCTCCGGGCGCTATCCCTTCCAGGCGGTGTCGCTGCGCGCCGGCGAGTGGCTGTGGCTGTGCACGCTGCTCGACGATCTCTCCGATCTCGATTCGGTGCAGGACGGCAGCCGGCTGGCCCAGCGGTTGATGGCGCAGGTGATGGCGCCGGCTGCCGCCGAGTAGGAGAAAGGTCGCTCTGGTGCAGTGCGTCAAAGGTTCATATGCTGGTGGCGCAGCGTCGTATCTTCAGCTTTCCCATGGAACTGGAACGAGGAGACTCCATGACCGCTCAATCATCCACGCCGCGCGTGGCGCTCGTCACCGGCACCAGCAGCGGCATCGGCGAGGCCGTGGTGCGCCACTTCCGAGAGCAGGGCCATCAGGTGCTGGCCGTGGACTTCAATCCCGAGGGCCAGGCGATCGCCGAGCGCGCCGGCGCCGCCTTCTTCCAGGCCGACCTCACCGATGGAGAGGCCTGCAAGGCCGCGGTCGCCGATGCCCTGAGCCGCTTCGGCCGGCTCGATATCCTGGTCAACAATGCCGGCATTCAGCATGTGTCGTCGATCGAGGAATTCCCCGAGGCGCAGTGGCGTCGGATCATCGATCTGATGCTGACCGCGCCCTTCCTGCTGACCCAGGCCGCCTGGCCCTCGATGCGCGAAAACGGCTGGGGCCGCATCGTCAACGTCGCCTCGATTCATGCCCAGGTCGCGTCCCCGGGCAAGGCCGCCTACATCAGCGCCAAGCACGGCCTGATCGGGCTGACCAAGACCGCGGCCCTGGAAGGCGGCCCGCAGGGCATCACCGCCAACGCCCTGTGCCCGGCCTATGTGAAGACACCGCTGGTGGAGAACCAGATCGCCGACCAGGCGAGACTGAACCAGATGGACGAGCAGGAGGTGGTCGAGCAGATCATGCTCAAGAACGCCGCCGTCAAGCGACTGATCGATCCCGGCGAGGTGGCGTCGCTGGTGGGCTACCTGGCCTCCGATGCGGCGGGGGCCGTCACCGGCGCCAGCTGGAACATCGATCTGGGCTGGACGGCCCAGTAATCGCAGAGCGACAAGCGCCGAGCGCCGAGCGACAAGAAACCCCGAAGGCCCGGGCCTTCGGGGTTTCTTCGCTGTGGGCGGTTTCAGGCTGCAGCTTGCGCCTCAGCGCCTGACCGGGCGCTTCTGCAGCTTGCGCTGCAGGGTGCGGCGATGCATGCCCAGCGCGCGGGCGGTGGCGGAGATATTGCCGTCGTGCTCCTGCAGCACCTTCTGGATATGCTCCCAGGTCAGGCGGTTGATCGAGGGCGGATGCTCGGCGACCTCGGCCCCGGGGTCGGCCTCTTCCTGTGACAGGGCGGCGAGAATCTCCTCGGCGTCGGCGGGCTTGCACAGGTAGTTCACCGCGCCGAGCTTGATCGCCTGCACCGCGGTGGCGATGCTCGAGTAGCCGGTCAGCACCACCACGCGGCAGTCCGGCACCACCTCGAGCATCTCGGGCAGCAGCTTGAGCCCCGACTCCTGTTCCAGCTTCAGATCCAGGGTGGCCATGGTGGGCGCATGCTGGCGCGCCAGCGACAGGGCGTGCTCGGCGTCGTGGGCCACCAGCACCTCGAAGCCGCGCCGGCTCATGGCGCGGTGCAGCACGTGGCAGAACATCTCGTCGTCATCGACGATCAGCAGGCGTTCGTCGGTCTCTTGCATGGCATCCTCGCTGGAATCGGGGCCGCTCAGACGGCGGGGGCGCTGCGAGGCAGGGTCACCTCGGTCAGGGTGCCGCCCTCGGGATGATTGTACAGCCGCACGCCGCCGCCGAAACGGTTGATGGTGGCATGGGTCAGGAACAGGCCGATGCCGAGGCCCTTGCTCTTGGTGGACACGAAGGTCTCGCCGAGCTGGTCGGCGATGTCCAGCGACACGCCGGGACCGTGATCGCGAATGTCGATCACCACCTCGTCGGCCTTCCAGTCGAGCTGGATGAGGATGTTGTCCGGGTTGGCATCGGCGGCGTTGTTGAGCAGGTTGGTCATCGCCTGGGCGAGGGTGGTGTCGACGGTCAGGCGCGGCGTGCCGCGGCGCCCGGTCACCTCGAGGCGGTAGCCGACGTCCGGGCGCAGCACCAGCCAGCGCTGCACGACCTCCTCGAGCCACTCGGTGGCCTCGCGCACCTCGGGGCTGGCCATGCGGCGCCGGTCGGCGTTGTCCACCAGGTGGCGCAGCCGCGACTTGCAGGTGGCGACCTGCTCGCGCAGCAGGTCGATGTCCTTCTCCAGCAGCTCGTTGCCCCGGGCGTCATCGCGCATCTCGTTGAGCAGCACCGCCATGGTCGACAGCGGGGTGCCGAGCTCGTGGGCGGTGCCGGCGGCCTGGGTGGCCACGGCCAGCACCTGCTCGTTGCGCAGTACCGCCTCGCGGGTGCGCGACAGGGCCTGCTCGCGGCCGCGCAGGGCGCGGGCCATCTTGAAGATGAAGAAGGTCACCAGTCCCGCGGACAGCGCGAAGTTCAGCCACACGCCGAGGATATGCAGGCTGATGCCGTCCTGCAGGTGCGGCATGCCGAGTTGAGGCACGGGATGATAGAAGACCATCAGGAAGCTGGTGCCGGCCAGGCCCGCGGCGGCCACGCCCCAGGCATGACGCCACGGCAGCGTGGCGGCGGCGATGGTCACCGGCACCAGGTAGTAGTTGATGAAGGGATTGGTGGCCCCGCCGGTGAAGTAGAACAGCAGCGTCAGGCCCGCCATGTCGGCCAGCAGGTGCGCCAGGTATTCGCGGTGGCTGACGTCCCGTGGACGGCCCAGCCGCCACCAGGTACCGATGTTGATCAGCGCCATCACCACGATCACCGCGCCCACGGCGGGCAGGTCGAGCTCGAAGCCGAGCCCCGTCACGCCGATCACGATGCCGAACAGGAAACCGGTCCAGGTGATGCCTCGGACGATGGTCAGGCGCACCATGTTGCGGTTGGGGGTGGACAGCGGCAGGGGCAGGGCGGCTGGCATGGGGGCTCCGCGGCAGAATCGTGCTCGCGATGATACCCGATCGCTCCGCACCGCGTCCCGCGGCGGGGTGCGGTCAGGCGTCGCTCCCCGACCGGCCGTGGTCGCCGCCCCGTGACCAGCGCATGGCGCGCCCGGTCAGCAGGTCCACGCTCATCACCCCGGAGGTCACTGCCGGCCGGCGGGGCTTCGGCGATGATGATGGCGTGATGGTGTCGTGCCCGGCCCGTGGCCGGCTGCTCCGGGGCTGAACGCCCAGACCCAGGATGTCGCGTCCCTGTCGCATCGATCGTCTCCCTTGGAAGTCGGGGCACGACCTTAGGGGCGCGGGATGACGGAACCATGACGGCGCGCAAGCCGACGACGAATCTCGGGTTTCTCCGTGCGGTTCAGACGGTATATTGGAGTCTTCGAATCCTGTCCGATGGATGGCCGATGCGACGATTGCTGATCCCCGTGCTGTTCCTGGCGCTCGGCGCCGGCGCCTTTCTCGGCCTGCGGGCGACGCGCCCGGAACCCGCCGAGGTGGCGCCCCAGGAGCGCAGCTGGCGCGTCGAGACGCTGTCCGTGGCGCTGTCGAACCATGCGCCGCTGCTGCCGCTCTACGGCGAGATCGTCGCCCCGGAGGCGCTGACCTTCACCGCGCCGCTGCCCGCGCGCATCGCCGAACGGCCGGTGCGCGACGGCCAGCGCGTGGCCGAAGGCGAGCCGCTGGTGGTCCTGGACGAGGCGGACGTGGCGCCGGTGGTGGCGCGAGCCGAGGCCCGGGTCGCCGACCTGGCGGCGCAGATCGAGGCCGAACGCGTGCGCCAGCAGAGCGATCGCACCGCACTGGCCCGGGAGCGCGAGCTGCTCGACAACGCCGGCCGCCGACTCGCGCGTGTGCGCTCGCTGTCCGATCGCAATCTGGCCTCGGCCTCGTCGCTGGACGATGCCCGCGACGCCCTGGCCCAGGCGCGGGTGACCGTCGACGCCCGGGAAGGCGCCCTGGCCGGCCATCCCGCCCGGCTGGCCCAGCTCGAGGCCGGGCTCGCCGAGGCCAGGGCCGGGCTCGCCGAGGCGCGTCGCGACGCCGAACGGGCCAGGGTCCTGGCGCCCTTCGAGGGCATCGTCAGCGGCGTGACGGTGGCGCCCGGGGAGCGTGTCGGCGAGGGCGCCGAACTGCTGTCGATCTACCCGCGTGATGGCCTGGAACTTCGCGCCCAGGTGCCCAGCGCCTATCTCGACGAGCTGCAGGCGGCGCTGGACAACGGCGAGCATCCCGTCGCCCAGGGCGAGGGCGCGCGGTTTCGCCTCGATGGCTTCGTCGGCGAGAGCGCGCCGGGCGGCACCGAGGCGATCCTGCGCCTGGTGGGCGAGCCCCGGGGACTGCGGCCGGGCAGCCTGGTCGACGTGACGCTGCGTCGCCCGGCGGTGGCGGATAGCCTGGCGATCCCGGCCAGCGCGCTCTACGGCGACGAGGTGCTCTACCTGCGCGACGAGAACGATCGCATGCGCCGACTGCGCGTCGAGCGTCATGGCCCGGTGAACGACGCCACGGCGCCCGGCGACGGCTGGGTACTGGTCAGCGGCGCGGGGCTGGCCGAGGGTCAGCAGGTGATCGTCACCCATCTGCCCAACGCCGCGGAGGGCCTCAGGGTCGAGGTCGCCGGGGAAAAAGACCACAGGACCGGGGAGCGCCCATGAGCCGGCGTCGCGGCCCACTGAGCTTCTTCGTCCACCACCGCGTCGCCGCGCATCTGGTGATGCTGGTCATGCTGCTGGGGGGCGCGCTCGGGCTTGCGCGCATGAACGTCCAGTTCTTCCCCGACTTCGCCCTCGACGTGGTCAGCGTGAGCACGGTGTGGAGCGGGGCCGCCGCCGAGGACGTGGAGCAGGGCATCACCCTGCCGCTGGAGCAGCGCCTGCGCAGCATCGAGGGGCTGAAGCGCATGACCTCGACCTCGGCCCAGGGCGTGTCCAGCATCAGCCTGGAATTCCGCGAGGGCACCGATCCGGTGCTGTCGCTGGACGACGTGCGCCAGCCGGTCGACGAGTTCACCCACCTGCCGGTCGATGCCGAGGAGCCGCGCATCAGCCGGGTGGCGCACTTCGAGCCGGTGGCGCGGCTGCTGATTCACGGCGCGCTGTCCGACGACGAGCTGCGTCATCTGGCCAATCGGCTCGAGGACTCGCTGCTGCAGGCGGGCCTCGACCGGGTGGAGATCGAGGGCCTGCCCGAGCAGCAGATCAGCATCGAGGTGCCGGCCCGGCGCCTGGAGGGGCTGCAGCTGTCCCTCGACGAGATCGCCGAGCGCGTCGAGGCCATGTCCCGGGACCTGCCGGCGGGGCTGATCGGCCAGCGCGACAGCACCCGCGAGCTGCGTGCCGTGGAGCAGCGCCGCTCGCCGGCCGGCTTCGGCGAGCTGCCGATTCTCGGCAGCGACCGCGTGCAGCTGCGCCTGGGCGACATCGCCATCATCCGCCAGGAGCCCCGGCAGGGCGAGGTGACGCTGAGCCGTGAAGGCCAGGGCGCGGTGGAGCTGCTGCTGCAGCGCAGCGAGGACGGCAACTCCCTGGCGGCGGCCGAGACGCTGCGGGCCTGGCTCGACGAGACGCGCCCGCTGCTGCCGCCCACGGTGACGCTCGAGGTCCACGACGAGACCTGGCAGCTGATCGCCGAGCGCATCGGGCTGCTGATCAGCAATGGCCTGGGCGGTCTGCTGCTGGTGCTGGGGCTTTTGTATTTCTTCCTGCCGGGGAGGGTGGCCTTCTGGGTGGCGGTCGGCATTCCCACCGCCTTCCTCGGTGCCATGGCGACGTTCTGGATCATCGGCGGCTCGATCAACATGATCTCGCTGTTCGCGCTGATCATGGCGCTGGGGGTGATCGTCGATGACGCCATCGTGGTCGGCGAGGATGCCGATGCCCACTTTCGCCAGGGCGAGGCGTCCCGGCGCGCCTCGGAGGGCGCGGCGCGGCGCATGCTGTGGCCGGTGATGGCCTCCTCGCTGACCACGGTGGCGGCCTTCATGCCGCTGCTGATGGTGGGCGGCGTGATCGGCAGCATCCTCGGCGACATCCCGGTGGTGATGATCTGCGTGCTGGTCGCCTCACTGCTGGAGTGTTTCGTGGTGCTGCCCGCCCATCTTCGCAACGCCTTCGTGCCCGCCGCGTCGACAGGCGCCAGGGCAGCGAGGCCGTTGCCGCTGGCGCGCCCCCGCGCTCGCTTCGATGCCGCCTTCGACGCCTTCCGCGAGGGCCCCTTCCGGCGCTTCTCGTCGCTGACGCTGCGCTACCGGGCCGCGACCCTGGCCGCAGCGGTGGCCATGGTGCTGGTCACGGTGGGGCTGCTGGCCGGCGGGCGGCTGGCCTTCAACTTCTTCCCCACGCCCGAGCCCAACGTGCTCTATGCCAACGCGAGCTTCGTCGCCGGCACCGATCGCGCTCAGGTCGATGCCTTCCTGAGCGACATGGAAGCCGCCCTCGAGGCCACCGACGAGGCGCTGGGCGGTGGCCTGGTGGCCCAGGCGGTGACGCGGCACGGCGCGGTGATCGCCGAGGGGCAGGCCGGGCGCAGCGGCGACAACCTGGGCTCGATCATGGTCGAGCTGATTCCCTCCGACGATCGCACGGCGCGCAACGCCGAGATCATCCGCGACTGGCGCGCACGCCTCGATCCGCCGCCGGGCATCGAGAACCTGACCATCAGCGAGCGCAGCGCCGGCCCGCCGGGCAAGGACGTCAACGTGCGCCTGACCGGCGATACCGCCGAGCCCCTGAAGGCGGCGGCGACATCGCTGTCGCGCTCGCTTTCCCAGCTGCCCGGGGTGCTGGCCACCGAGGACGACATGCCCTGGGGCCGCGAGCAGCTGATCTACCGGGTCAGTCCGCGCGGTGAGGCGCTGGGGCTGACCACCCGCGAGCTGGGGCGCCAGCTGCGTGCGGCCTACGACGGCAGGCTGGTGCAGGTCTATCAGGACGGCCCGGACGAGGTCGAGGTGCGGGTGCTGCTGCCCTGCGAGCAGCGCGAACGGCTCAGCTCACTGTCGCGGCTGTCGATTCGCACCCCGGACGGCGCCTTCGTGCCCCTCGATCAGGTGGCCCGCTTCGGCTATCGCCAGGGTTTCGAGACGCTGCGCCACGCCGACGGGCGGCTGGCGGTGGAGGTCACCGCCGAGGTGGACGCCGCGGTCAATACGCCCGACCGTATCCTGGCCGATCTCGCCGCCACGGTACTGCCGACGCTGATGCGCGAACACGGCGTGCGCTACAGCTTCGAGGGCCGCGCCGCCGACCAGCGCGAGACCTTCGCCGACATGCGCGTCGGGCTCCTGGTCGGGCTGGCGCTGATGTACGTGGTGCTGGCCTGGGTGTTCGCCTCATGGAGCCTGCCGCTGATCGTCATGGCGACGATCCCGCTGGCGCTGGTGGGCGCGCTGCTGGGCCACTGGCTGATGGGGCTCGACCTGACCATGCTGTCGCTGTTCGGCCTGTTCGGGCTCTCCGGCATCGTGGTCAACAACGCCATCATCCTGGTGACCTTCTACCGCCAGCAGCGCCACCGCGGGCTGGCCATCGATGCCGCGCTGAACGAGGCGGTGGTGCAGCGGGTCCGGGCGGTGCTGCTGACCTCGCTGACCACCATCGGCGGGCTGATGCCGCTGCTGTTCGAGACCTCGCTGCAGGCCCAGTTCCTGATCCCGATGGCGGTCTCCATCGCCTTCGGGCTGGGGCTCTCGACGCTGCTGGTGCTGGCGGTGATTCCGGCGCTGCTCAGCTATCTCGAGCCCCTGCGCGAGCGCTTCGGGCGCGAGGCGGTGCCGGATGCCAGGGGAACGTGAACGGTTCGGTCATGACTCGTCGTCGAGCAGTTCGGCCAGCAGTTCGGGCTGTCGCGGCATCAGGCCGACCCTGAGCCCCAGCGGACGGAAGACCCGATCGAGGCTGGCCATGGAGGCGTTGCCGGCATCCCGCTCGATGTCCGACAGGGTGCGCCGGCTGACGCCGACCAGCTCGGCATAGGCCGTCTGGGTCAGGCCCAGGACCTCGCGACGCAGCGTCCGCAGCACGCGGCCTTCGGTGGTCTCGCCGCGCATCAGCAGCCGCAGCTGTTCGAGCAGCGCCGCCTGGCGCGCTTCGGGAGAGCGGGCCTGTGGCTTCATGTCAGCCCCCAGCGCGTCAGGCGATCGTCGAGATGGTTCAGCCCCACCGCCGGCATGTCCAGGATGCGCGACGGCACGCCGCGATTCGCCAGTCGATCGCGAAGGCCCGTCAGGCGCTCGCCAAGGGCTCGCAGCTCACCCATCAGGCGCTCCGGCTCGACCAGATCCGCCAGGTGCTCGGCGACCGCCGGCCAGTCGACGTCTCCGCCTCGTTCGAATTCCGGGCCCCACTGTGTCGTCCGGGTCACGCCCTCGGGGTCGGCCTTCATGGGTGCGAAGTCATAGACCGGCGCGTGCCATATGCCTTCGGGGCGCTTGAGCAGGGCGGCATTGCGACCGTGGTTGTCCGAATTGCCGAAGGCCAGATTGAGCAGGTCCCGCGTGACCCAGTCGACGACGAAGGCGGCCGTATCGAAGGGCTCGTTGCCCTCGCGCACCCGATGCTGTCCCTTCAGCAGCGCCACCAGTCGGCGAATGACCGCGGGATGGCGCAGGTGGGTGCCCGGTGCGGCGCCGAGCAGCGCGTACACCGATTCCAGGCCGTGGCGATGGAGCTGGCCCTGGCGCCATTCGACGTCGAAGCGCGGCAGCCAGAGAGAGGGATAGCGCGTGCCCTCGTGGAGCTCCAGGCCCTCGAGCGGCACGGTATCCACGCCGAGGGCATGCAGCTCGCGGTAATAGTGATATTCGGCGCGCAGGATGTCGCAGTCGTCGTCGCTGCGGCTCCCGCGGGGAAACTTGACCAGGTAATGGGCGTCGGGCGTGGTGGTGTCGTCCTGCCAGGTATCGATCCACACCTGACGCTCCGGGGTGCGACGTATCAGCAGCTTGGGTGCCTCGCCACCGGCCCCGGTGGCGCCGCCGCTTGCGGCGCCCATCTGCTGGGCGTATTCGAGGAAGTCGGTGTGGCGTTCCAGCACGTCTTCCAGCGGAAAGCGCAGGGACGCCAGTGCATCCCCGGGCGGGCGTTCGGGCAGTGCCTCGCGGATGCGCAGATTGCCCACCGGTGCGATGGTGCCGAGACGCAGCAGTTCGCTGTCCTGCTGGCCGGCGTCGAGATCCTGCAGGCCCAGATGGTCGATCCAGTAGCGGCGGCTGGCACCGGCCGGCATGATGTCCTCTAGAAAGCCGAACCAGCGATCGCCGCGGTGGGTCATCATCAGTTCGACGGGCAGGGTCAGGCTGCACGCATGTTCGTCGTCGTGGAACATCCATGCCAGGGCATAGTCCTGGAAGTATCCCATCCTGGCGGGGCCACGCGTTCCCCGTTCCGGCGCAGGAATCTCGAGAAGCGCGGCGTCCTGCCAGCGTGCCTGGTGGTGGATCTGTATCGTCAGCTGCATGGAAGGCGTCTGTTTTGAGCAATATGCTACTCAGGATAGAGCAGGGAGGCTTTTTTTGAGAACCATACTTCTCAAAAAATCGGCTTGCGACAATTTTTGAGCAATTTTCTGCACAATGGTGTTTTGGATATCCAAGGAGGCGACATGACATCCACCGTACTGATCACCGGCGCCAATCGCGGCGTCGGCCTGGCGCTGGCGCGTCATTATCACGAGGCGGGCTGGGCCGTGATCGGCGTCTGCCGGGAGGCGTCCTTCGAGCTGGCCGAGGTGGCGGCTCGCGTCATCGAGGGCATCGACGTGACGCGAGAGGAAGACATCGCGCGCCTGGCGGCCGAGCTCGAGGGCCAGTCGCTGGCGCTGCTGGTCAACAATGCCGGGATGCTCCACGACGAGGTGCTGGGCGAGATCGACTTCGATGCGATCCGTGCCCAGATGGAGATCAACGCCTATGCGCCGCTGCGGGTGGTCGAGGCGCTGCTGCCGTGCCTGGGCGAGGGGGCGAAGATCGCCAACATCACCAGCCGCATGGGCTCGATCGCCGACAACGATTCCGGCGGACGCTACGGGTATCGCGCCTCCAAGGCGGCACTGAACGCCTTCGGCAAGTCGCTGGCGGTGGACCTGGCGCCGCGCGGCATCGCCGTGGCCCAGCTGCACCCGGGCTATGTGCAGACGCGGATGGTCAACTTCGGCGGGCTGATCGACCCCGAGGAAGCCGCCGCCGGGCTCGCCGAGCGCATCGAGGCGCTGACCCTGGAGACGAGCGGCGGCTTCTGGCACAGCAACGGCGAGCGCCTGCCATGGTGAGGCCCGGTGCCGGCGAGGAGATAGCCTTCGTCACGCCCGAGGCGCGCGAGCGTCTGCTGGCGGGCGTCGAGGCGGCGGGCGAGGCGGTGATGGCGATCTATCGGCGGCCCTTCGACGTGGCGACCAAGGCCGACGACAGCCCGGTCACCGAGGCCGACCTCTGCGCGCATCATGCGCTGGTCGAGCTGCTCGGCGAGGTGACGCCGACGCTGCCGGTGCTCTCCGAGGAGTCGGAGGCCGTGTCCTACGACACGCGCCGCACCTGGCGGCGCTACTGGCTGGTCGATCCGCTGGACGGCACGAAGGAATTCATTCGCCGCAGCGGCGACTTCACGCTCAACGTGGCGCTGATCGAGGACGGCGTGCCGACGTTAGGCATCGTGCATGCGCCGACGCTCGGCGTGAGCTGGTTCGGCCAGCTGGGGGAAGGCGCCTGGCGGCGCGAGGCCGGCGAGACGCGGGCGATCGGCGTGCGCGCGCTGCCGGATCCTGACCGCGAGCCCTGGCACGTCATGGGCAGCCGCTCCCATGGCTTGTCGTCCCTGGCGGGCTTTTTGGAGCGCCTGCCGCGGCACGAACTCGTCTCGCGAGGCAGTTCTCTGAAGCTGTGCCTGGTGGCCGACGGCGTCGCCGATCTCTATCCGCGCTTCGGGCCGACCAGCGAGTGGGACACGGCCGCGGCGCAGGCGGTGGTGACCGCCGCCGGGGGCGAGGTGCTGGATGCCCGGACCCTGACGCCGCTGCGCTGCAATCGTCAGGCCTCGCTGCTCAATCCGGCCTTCATCGCCTGCGGCGAGCGCGATTCCCGCTGGCAGCGGGCGCTGGCCGAGAGCCTTGACGAGGAGGTCTGAGGGAGGAAGGCGAGGGAGGGCGCACTGAGCGCCGAGTCGGAGATCGACCGCTGTTCGACAACGCCGTGGACGCAAAACTTTCATCCGCACATGAGCCTTCGGCCTCCCTCCTTTGGACTATTGTTTAGGTCCCAGCGGTCAGCGCGGAGGCGGTCACATGTGTCATGTCGAGGTCGAGCGGCGTCCCCTTCATCGACTGCACCAGCGTGGCGGCGCGGCGCCCGAGGTGGTCTTCGCCGTTCCGCGCCGTGAGCCGCTGCGCGGCGTCGGCTGGGACCCCCGGCAGGGGCTCTTTCTGATGCTGCAGTCCGGCGCGCGCTGTTATCCGCTCTACGATGTCAGCCGCGGCAGCGACATCCTGGCCATGCGCCTGCTGGCGGTGGAAGTGGCCGAGCCCGACGATCCGCAGGTGAAGGCGTTCATCATCGAGGCGCTGGGCGATGCGCTCGGAGCAGTGGTGTAGGGGGCCGGCTAGCGGTCGTCCTCCTGGGCCGGCGCCGGCTGTCGATAGACGGTGCGCTGCTGGCACTGGCCGCAGACCAGCAGGTAGGTGCGATCCTCGACCGCGGTAACGCCGAATTCGTGCCAGGTGTCCATCGTCGATGGGCGAATCTCACTGGCTCCGCAGGGACACATCATGAGCCACCCCCCGCGAGGTTCAGGCATCAGCGTGATATCGTCCATTTGATTGTTCTCTATTAGGTGATGTCAGCGCTGATGGTAGTCTGCCGGCGCGCCAGCGCCTTGTCGGCGATCTCAGACATCCTCGTAAGCCATCGCCCCGCCGCCGAGTGTCTGCCCGACGTCATGCTGTCGAGACAGCGGGCGGGCCTGGCGGTACAATCTCCGCATTTCTCACACCCATCATCGCCCGCGGTCCTCGGACGCCCGAGTCCGCGGGTGAGCACAGATCAGCAACGAGCCTCAATGTCGACCGACCCTATCGCCCAAGAAGCCGCGCTGCGCCGCACCTTCGCGATCATCTCGCACCCGGACGCCGGTAAGACCACCATCACCGAGAAGATGCTGTTGTTCGGAAACGCCATCCAGATGGCGGGCTCGGTTAAGAGCAAGCGCGACGATCGCCATGCCACCTCCGACTGGATGAAGATGGAGCAGGAGCGCGGCATCTCGGTGACCACCTCCGTGATGCAGTTCCCCTACGGCGGGCGTATCGTCAACCTGCTCGATACCCCGGGCCACGAGGACTTCTCCGAGGACACCTACCGGACCCTGACCGCGGTGGACTCGGCGCTGATGGTGATCGACGGCGCCAAGGGCGTCGAGGACCGTACCATCAAGCTGATGGAGGTCTGCCGGCTGCGCACCACGCCGATTCTGACCTTCATCAACAAGATGGACCGGGACATCCGCGATCCCATCGAGGTGATGGACGAGGTCGAGAAGGTGCTCAACATCCAGTGCGCGCCCATGACCTGGCCGATCGGCATGGGCCGTCACTTCAGGGGCGTCTATCACCTCTACAACGACGTGATCCATCTCTACACCCAGGGCCAGGGCAACCGGATCCCCGAGGACAAGCGCATCGAGGGCCTCGACAGCCCCGAGGTCGACGAGATCCTGGGCGAGGACGCCGCCGAGGAACTACGCATGGAGGTGGAGCTGGTGCGCGGCGCCTCCCACGAGTTCGATCTCGAGGCCTATCGCCGCGGCGAGCTGACCCCGGTGTACTTCGGTACCGCCATGGGCAACTTCGGCGTGCGCGAGATGCTGGACGGCTTCGTCGAGTATGCGCCGGCGCCCCAGTCGCGGGAGACTAACCTGCGCACGGTGGCGTCCGAGGACGGCAAGTTCACCGGCTTCGTGTTCAAGATCCAGGCCAACATGGACCCGAACCACCGCGATCGGATCGCCTTCCTGCGGGTCTGCTCGGGCAAGTACGAGAAGAACATGAAGATGCGCCACACGCGTATCGGCAAGGACGTCAAGATCGCCGACGCCCTGACCTTCATGGCCTCGGATCGTTCCCACGTCGAGGAAGCCTGGCCCGGCGACATCATCGGCCTGCACAACCACGGCACCATCCAGATCGGCGACACCTTCACCCAGGGCGAGGACATGCGCTTCACCGGCATCCCGCACTTCGCCCCGGAGCTGTTCAAGCGCGTGCGCCTCAAGGATCCGTTGAAGATGAAGGCGCTGCAGAAGGGCCTGCAGCAGCTGTCCGAGGAGGGCGCCACCCAGGTGTTCATGCCGATGGACAACAACGACCTGATCCTCGGCGCCGTGGGTACGCTGCAGTTCGATGTGGTCGCCCATCGCCTCAAGGAAGAGTACAAGGTCGACTGCCTCTACGAGGGCATCAACGTCCAGACCGCCCGCTGGGTCTACTGCGACGACGCCAAGATGCTCGAGGAGTTCAAGCGCAAGGCCAGCCAGAACCTCGCCATCGACGGCGGCGGCTACCTGACCTACATCGCGCCGACCCGGGTCAACCTGCAGATGACCCAGGAACGCTGGCCGGACGTTCGCTTCAGCCCGACCCGCGAGCACTGACCCGGGCTGCGCCCGGAGCTACAAGCGCCGAGCGACAAGAAAACCCGAAGGCCTTGGCCTTCGGGTTTTCTTTTGCTTCGGGCGGTTTCATGCTGCTGACTTGCAGCTTGCAGCTTGCAGCTTGCAGCTTGCAGCTTGCAGCTTGCAGCTTGCAGCTTGCAGCTTGCAGCTTGCAGCTTGCAGCTTGCAGCTTGCAGCTTGCAGCTTGCAGCTTGTAGCTTGTAGCTTGAGCCCATGCTCATCGACGCCCACTGCCATCTGGACTTCCCCGACTTCGACGCCGACCGCGAGGCGGTGCTGGCGCGTGCCCATGCGGCGGGCGTCGAGCACTTCGTGGTGCCGGGCACCCGGCGTCGTGACTGGCCGCGGGTGCTGGCGCTGGGGGCACGGGACGACGTCAGCGTCTGCCTGGGGCTGCATCCCTACTTCATGGAGGATCACCGCGAGGGCGATATCGATGCCCTGGCGGCGGCGCTGGACGCGCATCCCGAGGCGGTGGCGCTGGGCGAGTGCGGCATCGATGCGCGCCTCACCGACACCCTGGACGCCCAGTGGGCGCTGTTCGACGCCCAGGTCCGCCTCGCCAAGGCGCGCAATCTGCCGCTGGTGATCCATTGCGTGCGGGCCAACGACCGGCTGGCCAAGCGGCTGCGTCAGCTGGCGCCTGAGACCGGCGGGTTGATCCACGCCTTCGCCGGCTCGCCGCAGCAGGCGAAGGCGTTTCTCGATCTCGGCTTCGCGGTGGGGCTCGGCGGGGCGCTGACCCACGAGCGGGCGAGACGCCTGCAGCGCAGCGTGGCGGCGCTGCCGGACGATGGCTACGTGCTGGAGACCGACAGCCCGGACATGCCGCCGGCCGGTCATCAGGGGGAGCGCAACGAGCCGGCCAGGGTGAGCGAGGTGTGTCGCCGGGTGGCCGAGCTTCGGGGGCAGTCCGCCGAGCGGGTGGCGGCGGACAGCACCGCCACCGCCCGGCGGCTGTTCGGCCTGCCGGTGCGTGCGTGAGGCGTTCGTTCAGGCCTTGGTGGCCAGGCTCTCCGGGTCCAGGCGCTCGAGCGGGTAGGGCAGTTGCAGGCGCTTGAACTGCTGGCCGTCGACGCTGAGCGGTTCGGGAGCTTCCCGGGTGCTCATCACCGCCAGCACTTCCGGCTGGCCGTAGGCGTCGAGCTCGGCGCACAGCACCTCGCCCAGGCTCTTGCCGTTGGCATCCTCCACGGCGCTGCCCTCGGCGGGCAGTCGCTCACCCTCGAGCTGACCGCGTACCAGGCGCTTCTTCACCTGGCCCCGGAAGTGCGCGCGGGCCACGACTTCCTGGCCGGTATAGCAGCCCTTCTTGAAGCTGATGCCGCCGAGCGCCTCCCAGTTGAGCATCTGCGGCAGATGGGCGTCGGCCTGGTCGGCGTTCAGCCAGGCCAGCCCGGCCTGGATGTCGTGCAGGCGCCAGATGGCGTTGTCGACCGGAGTGGCCTGATCGGCCAGCGACTGCCAGACGGCCTCGGCGCGCTCGGCGGGCAGGCTGGCCAGCAGGCGGGGGCGCGGCCCGGGATGGGCGAGCAGCTGAAGATCGTCGCCGTTGGCCTGATGCCAGGCCGTGGGCGGTCGCACGTCCAGGCGCGCCTCGGCCACCGCCGGCGCCTCGCGGCCGATCAGCCCGATCAGCGCCAGGTCGTCGCGGACCCTGAGCTCGGCCTTGTAGAAGGGCGCGAACTTCTTGAGATGGCCGTGCAGGCCGGCCACCAGGCTGCGATGCATCAGCAGCCGGTAGTGTCCCTCGGCCACGCGCCACAGCTGGGCATTGGCCAGCATCCGGCCCTTGGGCGTGCAGAAGCTGGTGAGCGGCGCGAAGGTGCCGTCGGCCAGCGACACCTGGGCGCTGGTCTGGCCCTGCAGGAAGCGTTCGGCGTCGGCGCCGCTGACATCGAGGATGCCCAGGTGGACCAGCGGCGTCATCACGGTGGCGTCCATGGCGAGATGGGCCTGGTCCGGCGTCTCGAAGACGAGGCGCGTGTCGTCTTCCCGGCGGCCGCCGAGGCGGTCGAGCCAATCATTCATGTGGGGTCTTCCTCGTCTCTTTCCTTAGGCCTTTGGTCCCCCGAGATGAGGGCGTCGGGGCGGCATTGCAACCGCTGCCGGGCCCCGAGGCGGCATGCTAGACTCGTGCCATTCCCATCCAGCCGACCGGAGAGCCAGCCCATGGCCCAGCAGAGCCTTACCTTCAAGGGCGTCGAGAACGCCGATCAGGTCAATCGCATCACCACCGCCCTGATGATGCTCGACGGCGTCGAGAGTGTCGAGGTCGGCCGTCACGGGGCGGAGGTCGACGGCCGGGCGCGCCGCGAGGCGCTGATTCAGGCCGTGAAGAAGCTGGGGCTCGGCATCGAGGTGTCGTGATGAAGCCGCCGATCCGTGTCACCAGCCAGCGCGATCGCGTGCTCCGCCAGCGGGTCGAGCTCGAGGGCGCGGAGGACCTGTTCGTCGACGTCCCCGAGGCCTTCGGCGGCGAGGGCAGCGCGCCCGATCCTCACGACTACTTCGACCTCTCGCTGGGCGCCTGCAAGGCGATCACCGCCCAGATGTACGCGCGGCGCAAGGAATGGCCGTTGGAGGGCGTCGAGGTGACGGTCAATCGCGATGAACGCGAGGAGCGCCACGGCGTCTATCGTCTGGAGGTCGTCATGGCCTTCCTCGGCGATCTCGACGACGCCCAGCGGGCGCGGCTCGAGGAAATCAGCGACAAGTGCCCGATCCACCGCCTGATGACCGCCGCCACGGTGGAGATCACCACCCGGCAGCGCGACTGAGCCCCCAGATTCATGTGACCTGTCGTCACCAGACCAGGAGACCCGATGAGCAAGGCATTCCGACTCGAGTCCAAGTACCGGCCCGCCGGCGACCAGCCCACGGCCATCCAGGGCCTGGTCAACGGGCTCGATGCGGGGCTTGCCCACCAGACGCTGCTCGGCGTGACCGGTTCGGGCAAGACCTACACCATGGCCAACGTGGTCGAGCGCCTGCAGCGTCCGACCATCGTCATGGCGCCCAACAAGACGCTGGCGGCCCAGCTCTACGGCGAGTTCAAGTCGTTCTTCCCCGACAACGCCGTGGAATACTTCGTCTCCTACTACGACTACTACCAGCCCGAGGCCTACGTGCCGTCCTCGGACACCTTCATCGAGAAGGACGCCTCGATCAACGACCACATCGAGCAGATGCGGCTGTCGGCGACCAAGGCGCTGCTCGAGCGTCGCGACGCCCTGATCGTGGTCTCGGTGTCGGCCATCTACGGCCTCGGCGATCCCGATCAGTACCTGAAGATGCGCCTGCACTTCAATCGCGGCGAGCTGATCGACCAGCGGGCCTTCCTGCGCCGCCTGGCGGAGCTGCAGTACACCCGCAACGACCTGGACTTCAAGCGCGGCACCTACCGGGTGCGCGGCGACGTGATCGACATCTTCCCGGCCGACGCCGAGGACGAGGCGGTGCGGGTGGAGCTGTTCGACGACGAGATCGACGGCATCAGCCTGTTCGACCCGCTGACCGGCGAGGTGCGCGGCAAGGTCCCGCGCATGACGATCTACCCGAAGTCGCACTACGTCACGCCCCGCGAGACCATCATGGGCGCCATCGACCGCATCAAGGAGGAGCTCGCGGAGCGGCTGGCCTTCATGCGCCAGCACGACAAGCTGGTGGAGGCCCAGCGCCTCGAGCAGCGCACCCTCTACGACATCGAGATGATGCTCGAGCTCGGCTACTGCAACGGCATCGAGAACTACTCGCGCTATCTCTCGGGCCGCGAGCCGGGCCAGGCGCCGCCGACCTTCTTCGACTACCTGCCCAGCGACGCGCTGTTGTTCATCGACGAGTCCCACGTCAGCGTTCCTCAGGTGGGCGGCATGTACAAGGGCGACCGCTCGCGCAAGGAGACCCTGGTCGAGTATGGCTTCCGGCTGCCCTCGGCGCTGGACAACCGCCCGATGAAGTTCGAGGAGTGGGAGCGGATCAGCCCGCAGACGGTCTTCGTCTCGGCCACGCCCGGCCCCTACGAGGCCGAGCACGCCGGTCAGGTGGTCGAGCAGGTGGTGCGGCCCACCGGGCTGCTCGACCCCGAGCTCGAGGTGCGTCCGGCCTCCACCCAGGTCGATGACCTGCTGTCCGAGATCCGCGAGCGCACCGCGGTGGAGGAGCGCGTGCTGGTCACGACCCTGACCAAGCGCATGGCCGAGGACCTCACCGAGTATCTCGACGAGCACGACGTGCGGGTGCGCTACCTGCACTCCGACATCGACACCGTGGAGCGGGTCGAGATCATCCGCGACCTGCGCCTCGGCAAGTTCGACGTGCTGGTCGGCATCAACCTGCTGCGCGAGGGCCTCGACATCCCCGAGGTGTCGCTGGTGGCGATCCTCGACGCCGACAAGGAAGGCTTCCTGCGCAACGAGCGCTCGCTGATCCAGACCATCGGCCGCGCGGCACGCAACGCCCACGGCAAGGCGGTGCTCTACGCCGACCGCATCACCGATTCCATGCGCCGTGCCATGGACGAGACCGAGCGTCGCCGGGCCAAGCAGATCGCCCACAACGAGGAGCACGGCATCGTGCCGGAGACGGTGCATCGCTCGGTGGCCGACATCCTCGAGGCCGCCGAGGCCCCGGGGCGCAAGGGCAAGGGCCGCAAGAGCGAGCGCAAGGTGGCCGAGGGCTCGACGGTCTACGATCCGAACGACCTGGGGCCGGCCGAGCTGGCCAAGGAGATCACCCGGCTGGAGGACGCCATGTCCGAGGCGGCCCAGAACCTCGAGTTCGAGGAGGCCGCGCGGCTGCGCGACCGGCTGCTGGAGCTCAAGGAGCGCCAGCTGGCCGTGGGCTAGTCACCGGCGGTTGAGCAGGGACGGTATCAGCAAGGAGAAAGCATGCCGGAAGGCCCCGAGATTCGTCGTGCGGCGGATGCGCTGCACGACCACCTCGCCGGGCGTCGTCTCGACGACGCCTGGTTCGCGTTTCCCGAGCTGGCGGATCAGGCCGGTTCGCTGATCGGCCGCGAGGTGAGGGCGGTCGACAGCTGGGGCAAGGCGCTGCTGACCCGCTTCGACGACGGTCGGGTGCTCTATTCCCACAACCAGCTCTATGGCGTGTGGAAGCTCCACGACGCCGAGCGGGAGCCCGATACCCAACGCTCGCTGCGCGTGCGCCTGACCGCCGGGGATCGCATGGCGAGCCTCTACAGCGCCTCCGATGTGTCGCTGTGGGAAGCAGGGCGCCTGCACGAGCATCCCTTCCTGTCGCGGCTCGGTCCCGATCTGCTGACCCATGAGGTCACGGTCGACACCCTCGTCGAGCGGCTGATGGACCCGCGCTGGCGCGGGCGCCGCCTGGGCGGCCTGCTGCTGGACCAGTCGCTGGTCGCGGGGCTCGGCAACTACCTGCGCTCGGAGATCCTGTTCTTCGCCGCGCTCTCCCATCGGGCCCGGCCGGTCGACCTGAGCGACGACGAGCGTCGCGAGCTTGCCGGGCAGATGCTGGCCCTGACGCGGCGCTCCTACGAGACCGGCGGGGTGACCAACCGCGACGACTGGGCCGCCGCCGACCGGCGCGAGGGGCGCAGCCGCAGGCGCTGGCGCTTCGCCGCCTTCGAGCGTGAGGGCCTGCCTTGCCATCGCTGCGGGCGGCCGATCGAGAAGCTCGGCGTGGCCTCGCGGCGGCTCTATCGCTGCCCGTCCTGCCAGCCGGACTGAGCCCTCGAGGTTCTCGGTGAAAAAATATACCGTTATCTTCTGTTTTCCTTACCTCGCTAACCTCGGTGGCGCTGCCGCTGGAAGGCAAGTGCGATATAATGTCGCCCCGTTCGAGCCCGCCACCGGTTTCAGGCCGCAGGCATCTGTCGGATCAGCGTTGAGTCCGGCACCTGTCTTGAGAAGCGGGCGTGTCGACCCACCAATGGAGCGTCTTGCCCATGACCGTGATCCGCCAGGATGACCTCATCCAGAGCGTCGCCGATGCCCTGCAGTACATCTCCTACTACCATCCCAAGGACTTCATCGACGCCATGGCGGCGGCCTACGAGCGCGAGGAGAACCCCGCGGCCAAGGACGCCATCGCCCAGATCCTGATCAACTCGCGGATGTGCGCCACCGGCCATCGGCCGATCTGCCAGGACACCGGCATCGTCACCGTCTTCGTCCACGTCGGCATGAACGTGCGCTTCGAGACCGACATGAGCCTCGACGACATGGTCAACGAGGGCGTGCGCCGGGCCTACAAGCTGCCCGACAACATCCTGCGCGCCTCGGTGCTGGCCGACCCGGACGGCAAGCGTCAGAACACCAAGGACAACACCCCGGCGATCATCCACCACAAGCTGGTGCCCGGTGATACCGTCGAGGTGCACGTGGCGGCCAAGGGCGGCGGCAGCGAGGCCAAGTCCAAGTTCGCCATGCTCAACCCCTCCGACAGCGTGGTCGACTGGGTGCTCGAGCAGCTGCCCAAGATGGGCGCCGGCTGGTGCCCGCCCGGCATGCTCGGCATCGGCATCGGCGGTACCGCCGAGAAGGCCATGGAGCTGGCCAAGGAGTCGCTGCTCGACCCGATCGACATCCAGGACCTGCAGGCCCGGGGGGCATCCGATCGCGCCGAGGAGCTGCGCCTCGAGCTCTACGACAAGGTCAACCAGACCGGCATCGGCGCCCAGGGCCTGGGTGGCCTGACCACGGTGCTCGACATCAAGGTCAAGGACTACCCGACCCACGCGGCCAACAAGCCGGTGGCGATCATCCCCAACTGCGCGGCCACCCGTCACGCCCACTTCACGCTGGATGGCACCGGCCCGGCGGCGCTGCCGGCGCCGAAGCTCGAGGACTGGCCGGAGATCACCCGCGAGGCGGGCGACAACGTCAAGCGCGTCAACCTCGACGATATCACTCCGGAAGAGGTGCAGAGCTGGCAGCCCGGCGACACCCTGCTGCTCAACGGCAAGCTGCTGACCGGCCGCGATGCCGCCCACAAGCGCATGGTCGACATGCTGGCCAGGGGCGAGACCCTGCCGGTGGACCTCAAGGGCCGCTTCATCTACTACGTCGGGCCCGTCGATCCGGTCGGCGACGAGGTGGTCGGTCCGGCCGGCCCCACCACCGCGACCCGCATGGACAAGTTCACTCGCACCATGCTCGAACAGACCGGCCTGCAGGGCATGGTCGGCAAGGCCGAGCGGGGCGAGGCGGCCATCGAGGCGATCCGCGACAACCAGGCCGTCTACCTGATGGCGGTGGGCGGTTCTGCCTACCTGGTGGCCCAGGCCATCAAGCAGGCCCGCGTGGTCGGCTTCGAGGACCTGGGCATGGAAGCCATCTACGAGTTCGAGGTGGAGGACATGCCGGTGACCGTGGCCGTGGACAGCGCGGGCACCTCGGTCCACCAGACCGGTCCGGCCAAGTGGAAGGAGATCATCGCCGAGCGCGTCTGATCCCCGACGCCAGCGTGAGAATCGACGGCCCCGCCATCTGGCGGGGCCGTCGTCGTTTTGCGTATGCTGGGGACCCTCGCGCACATCCCACGGAAAGGGAGCCTGCTCATGACGTCATGGCTGTTCGGCCTGCTGATCCTCGCCCTTCATCTGCTCGGCATGCTGTCGGCGGTGAAGGCGCTGATGTCGGCGCGCACCTCCCAGGGGGCGATCGCCTGGATCCTGTCGCTGGTCACGGTGCCCTATCTGGCGGTGCCGGCCTACTGGGTGTTCGGGCGCCCGCGCTTCTACGGCTACGTCTCCGCGAGGGGCGAGCGCGATACCGTGCTGCGCCGCGTGCTGGAAGGCTATCGTGAGCGGGTCGCCCCCTATCTGGCCGGCGCCCGTGAGGCCGACGTGCGGGCCGTGGAGAAGCTGGCGATGATGCCGATGACCCGGGGCAACGACGCCGAGCTGCTGATCGACGGCACGGCCACCTTCGACAGCCTGTTCGACGGGATCGATGCCGCCGAGGACTACATCCTGATCCAGTTCTTCATCGTCCGCGACGATGACCTGGGTCATCGGCTCAGCGAGCATCTGCGGGCGGCGGCGGAGCGGGGCGTCTGGGTGCGTTTCCTGTACGACGAGATCGGCAGCCACGCGCTGCCGGAGCGCTACCTCAAGGCGCTGAGGGAAGCCGGTATCGAGGTCAGCGCCTTCCATTCGTCACGTGGGCTGCGTCATCGCTTCCAGCTCAACTTCCGCAACCATCGCAAGATCGTGGTGGTCGACGGTTATCAGGGCTGGATCGGGGGGCACAACGTCGGCGTCGAGTACCTGGGCCAGCATGCCCGTCACGGCCATTGGCGCGATACCCATCTCAAGCTGGTCGGGCCCAGCGTGCTCGGCCTGCAGGAGGCCTTCTGGGAAGACTGGCACTGGGCCACCGGCGAGGTGATCCGCCTGGACTGGGTGCCGCGCGAGAGCGATCAGGCGTGTCGTAACGTGGTCATCGTGCCCTCGGGGCCGGCGGACCCCCAGGAGACCGCCAGCCTGCTGGTGCAGCACGCCATCCACCGGGCCCACGAGCGGCTATGGATCACCAGTCCCTACTTCGTGCCCGATCACAGCGTACAGGACGCCCTGCGTCTGGCGGCCATGCGTGGGGTGGACGTGCGCATCATGATGCCCGAGCGGCCCGATCACCTGCTGGTGTTCCTGTCGGCCTTCTCCTTCCTGCCGGACATGCTGCGCGCCGGGGTCAGGGTCTACCGCTACCAGCCGGGCTTCCTGCACCAGAAGGTGATCCTGATCGACCAGGCCGCGGCCTGCGTCGGCACGGTCAATCTCGACAATCGCTCGTTCCGGCTCAACTTCGAGGTCACCGCCTTCGTGCCGGATCAGGGCTTCGCCACGGAAGTGGAAACCATGCTGGAGCGGGATTTCGCCAACTGTCGCGAGGTCTCGCTGGAGGAGATCCGCTCGCGCCCGCTATGGAAGAAGCTGGTCTCCCGGGGCGCCTACCTGTTCGCGCCGGTGCAGTGAACGCGGAAAGCGGCGAATCGTCTTGGGTCGTCAGGCTGGCTGGGGTACATTAGCGGCCTTCATGCATTCCGTTCGGAGTCGTGGTGAATCTCGAGACCAAGTGGCTGGAGGACTTCGTTGCCCTGGCCAATACCCGCAGCTTTTCCGCCTCGGCCCGGCAGCGTCATGTCACGCAGCCGGCCTTCAGTCGCCGCATCCGTTCCCTGGAGCAGGCCGTCGGCGTGACCCTGGTCGATCGTTCCACCACGCCGGTCGATCTCACTCCCCAGGGGCAGCTGTTCCTGGTTACCGCGCGCAACATGGTCGAGCAGCTCAACGAGAGCCTCGGTCACCTGCGTGGACTGTCGATGGCCAACGAGGCGCTCGACATCGTCGCCGCTCACTCCCTGGCGCTGAGCTTCTTTCCGCCCTGGATCTCGCGCCTGCAGAAGGGCGTGGGCGAGCTGCCGACGCGGCTGGTCGCCATGAACGTGGGGGACGCCATCCACGTGCTGCGGGAGGGCAACTGCGACCTGATGCTGGCCTACTACGATCCCTACGCCACCATGCAGCTCGATGCCGAGGTCTTCCCGTCGTTCTCGATCGGTCAGGTCAAGATGGTGCCGGTGAGCCTGCCCGACGAGGCGGGCAAGCCGCGTTTCTCGCTGGAAGGGCGCCAGGAGGTGCCGTATCTCGCCTACACCCAGGGCGCCTTCCTCGGCCGCAGCGTGCGCATGCTGCTCAAGAACGACCCGCTGCGCATGCGGCTGCGGGTGGTCTACGAGACGGCCATGGCCGAGGGCCTCAAGGGCATGGTGCTGCAGGGCGTGGGCATGGCCTGGATTCCCGACTTCTGCATCCGCGAGGAGCTCAACAGCGGGCGCCTGGTGCGGGCTGGGCCCGAGAACTATGACGTGCCGCTGGAGATCCGCCTCTATCGCTGTTCGCTGGTGCACAAGCCGGGGGTGGAGAAGCTGTGGCGGCAGATGATGAAGCTGCCGCGGGATTTCCTCCAGGCCTGAAAAAGGCGGGATGTCCTGCTGCGCTCGACGGCTCGTGACGGACATCTCGACGTTTTCAGCGTTCCAGCATCATGGTTGGGGTGACAGGGACTCGCCGGCGCCTGTCAGGGCCCGCCGAAGTCGGCGGGCAGGCCCAGGAAGTTCTGGATGATGAAGAAGTGATCCTCGAACAGCGCGTCGGGTTCGAGGTCGGCCAGCGGCACCCAGCGGGCGTGGTCGCCGCCCTTGACCGGCTTGAGCTGCGGCAGCTGCTGCTCCGGGCGCAGGGCGAAGTAGAAGGCTTCCGCCAGGGTGCGTCCCCGCCAGCTGCGATGCGGCTCGTCGAACAGCCGCTGCCCGCGCAGTGAACCCTTCAGCACCGGCTCCGGCACCTTGAGCCGCACCCGTTCGCGCAGCTCGCGCAGGCAGGCATCCAGCAGCCGCTCCTGAGGACTGATGAAGCCGCCGGGCAGGGCATAGAGCCCCTTGCCGGGCGCCGCGGTGCGCTTGACCAGCAGCACGTGCCCCGACTGGACCACCACCGCGCAGGCGGTGACGAACACCGGCGGGTAGGGCGCCTGGGCCCAGGCCTGGCGGTACTGCTCCAGCAGCCCCTGTTCCTCCACCAGCTGCTCGAAGGCCTCGGTCTCGAGGAACCCCTTGAGGCTGTCCACCACGCCCGGCGGCAGGTCATGCGAGGCGCCGGCGCTGGCGTAGTCCGCCGCGGCGATCGACGAGCGAAACAGTCGCTCGCGGATCTGGCTGGCGGAGATGCCCTCGACCATCGGCACGCTGACCGACTCCCACTGGGGGAAGAGCGACAGGTAGTAGCTGGACTGGCCCCGGCTGGCGCCGATCAGGCCGATGCGCGGCAGGCGCGCATGGCTCGGCGCGGCGATGTCGCGCACCTTGCGCTGCACGTCGCGGACCCAGACGTCGTTGTTGTAGAGCGCATCGAGCAGCGGCACGATCTCGAGCCGGGCGTTGTCGTCGGCGTCGAAGGCGCTTCGCAGCATCCGGCGGCGCTCGTCGAAGCGCCACGGATTGCGCAGCGAGCGCGCCTGCCAGGCCGACCCGACCAGCACGATCACCTGCCGGGCCCGCTTGAGCGCCTCGTGGATCACCGCCAGATGCCCCAGGTGCGGGGGCTGGAAGCGGCCGATGAAGACCAGGCAGTCGAAGTCGGGGGAGGACGTCTCGGCGTCCGGCGGCGGACACATGGCGGGGCTCCGGCGGGAAAAGGGCCCCATTATGGTGAGCCCCATGAAGCCGTGCAATGCTAATGCTCGTGACGACCAGGGGGCTCCGGTATGCTGAAGTGGCAAGGGACTGTAAAGGAGACATCGTGATGTGGAGCCGTATCAAGCAGGTCGTACTCTTCTGGTGGGGCGTGACCCGCGATGCCGTCAAGCTGTGGGTCGAGCGCAACGCCTTCAGCTATGCCGGCTCGCTGGCCTTCTACACGCTGTTCTCGCTGGCGCCGACCATCATCATCGCGGTGACCGTCATCGGCCTGGTGCTGGGCGAGGAGGCCGCCCAGGGGCAGATCGTCGCCCAGCTCGAGGGCACCATGGGCACCGGCGCCGCCGAGGCCATCCAGAGCGCCGTGGCCCAGTCGCGCATCGAGGCCTCCGGCCTGTGGCCGACGCTGATGGGGATCGGCGCCATGCTGGCCGGCGCGACCACCGTGTTCGGCCAGATGCAGTACTCGCTGAATACCCTGTGGGGCGTTACCGCTCACCCGAAGGCCAACAGCGTGCTGCTGCTGCTGAAGAAGCGCACCCTGTCGATGACGGTGGTACTGGCCATCGGCTTCATCCTGCTGGTGTCGCTGGTGCTGGGCGTGGCGGTCAAGTCCCTGCTGCAAGCGGCCAATGACCTGATGCCGTTCGTCGGCGCACTGACGGCGGCCATCGAGTTCCTGATCTCCCTGGCGCTGGTCAGCGCCCTGTTCGCGACCATCTTCCGGGTGCTGCCGGACGTGCTGCTGAGCTGGCGCGACGTGCTGGTGGGGGCCGTGGTCACCGCGCTGCTGTTCGCCGTGGGTCGCAGCGCCATCGCCACCTACCTGGCCTACACCGCCACCGCGTCCACCTACGGCGCGGCGGGCTCGGTGGTGGTCGTGCTGCTGTGGGTCTACTACAGCTCGCTGATCCTGCTGTTCGGCGCCGCCTTCACCAAGAGCCTGCTGCTGGCGCGGGGCGGTAAGGTGATCCCGCGCAATACCGCCGTGCTGGTGCATCACGAGCTGGTCGAGGACGAATCCCGGGACGAGGCCGCGACCAACGGCCAGCGGTGGTGGCCCGGCCGCCACCGGGACGATGCGTCGCCCCACGAGGCGGCCGATGACACGCCCGCCGGCGAACCTGCCAGCGCATCATCCCGCGCCGAGGCGAGCTCGGAGGACGCCGATGGCGCCACCGGCGATTCGGAGCCCCGTCCCCCTTCGGCTCGCTGAGCCTCAGCCGCCGGTCTCGAAGCGCTCCCGGGCCATGTCGTCGGCGACCGGGGCCGGGCTGCGGCCTTCCTGCGCGGCCCTGGCGAAGATCTCGTCCAGGGTCGTGCCGATCCCGGCGATATGCGCCATCACCGCTTCGGGGCGGGCGTCGTCGCGGCGCTGCCAGGCGATCTCGATCACGCCGCCGGCATTGGCCACGTAGTCGGGCGTGTAGAGAATGCCGCGGGCCAGCAGCTGGTCTGCCACCTCGGGGCTGGCCAGCTGATTGTTGGCCGCACCGCACACCACCCGCGCCTTGAGGCGCCTCACCACTTCCGGCGTCAGCGCCGCGCCCATGGCGCAGGGGGCGAAGACGTCCACCTCGGCATCGACGATGGCCTCGGGGGCCACGGTGTCGGCGTCGAGCTCCCTGGCCAGACGGGCCACGGCGTCGCGATCGACGTCGGCCAGCACCAGCCGGGCGCCGGCATCGTGCAGCCGCCGGGCCAGGCGACCGCCGACGTGTCCGACGCCCTGGAGGGCGATGCGCAACCCGGCGAGCTGATCCTCGGATTCCGCCCGGCCGAGGCCGTGGTAGATGGCGCTCTGCATGGCATGGAAGACGCCGAGGGCGGTCCAGGGTGAGGGATCGCCGGAGGCCCCGTCTCGGCCGAGCCCGCCGACGTGCTCGGTGGCCTCTGCGATGACGTGCATGTCCGCCTCGTCGGAGCCGGCGTCCTCGGCGGTGATGTAGCGCCCGCCCAGCGAGTCGATCAGTCGGCCCATGGCTTGCAATAACTCGGGCGTCTTGTCGCGCCGCGGGTCGGCGATGATCACCGCCTTGCCGCCGCCCAGCGGCAGATCGGCCAGCGCCGACTTGTAGGTCATGCCGCGGGACAGCCGCAGCACGTCGGTGAGGGCGTCGGCCTCGCTGGCGTAGGGATGGATGCGCAGCCCGCCCAGCGCGGGGCCGCGGGTGGTGTTGTGGATGGCGATGATGGCGCGCAGGCCGCTGGCCGTGTCGCAGCCGTGGATGACCTGCAGATGGTGGTCGAAGTCGGGATGATCGAAGACCGGCATGAGGCGTCTCCCTTATGAGGAAACCGGGGCAGCGAGGCGGCGCCGCGAGGCTTGTGGCCGCGCAAACGCCGATGTCACCCTATAGATTAGGACATCATCATCGCCAACCGTTCACCACAGGAGGCGTCGTATGAAGATTCATGCCATCAAGGCGCGCGTCAGCGGCCGCGTCCAGGGCGTCTGGTATCGCCGCGCCACCCAGGAGCGCGCGAGGCAGGCCGGGGTGACCGGTTACGCCATCAATCTGGCCGACGGCCGCGTGGAGGTGCTGCTGTGCGGGGCGCGGGAGGACGTCGAGGCCGTGGCGGCCTGGCTGTGGCAGGGGCCGCCGAACGCCGAGGTCACCAGCGTCGAGTCCGAGGAGATCGCGCTGGCGGAGGGCGAGGCGCCGGGCGCCTTCACCACCGGCTGACGGCGCCGCGAGCGAGACGCGGTGCCGCAACGAAAACCGCCGGCCCTGTGGACCGGCGGTGTCGTACGGCTTCGCGATGCCCGCGAATCAGGCGAGGGTCTCGGTGATCCACTCGACCACGGCTTCGCCGTCGACCCCCAGGCAGACGTCGGCCAGCGGCGTCTGCGACCAGCGCGGGGCGATGAACTCGCGGCCCTCGGACGCGAACAGGGTCTGCCCCTCCGCCGGGCCTTCGGTGGCCACGTTGAGATGGCCGCTGGCGACGGTGAACAGCTCCGGACGCACCAGCCAGGCCAGGGCCAGGCTGTCGTGCGGGCAGCAGCCGTCGATGCCCAGCGCGCCCTGGTAGAACTCGCGGTAGAAGGCGTAGCTGCCGGCCAGCACCTCGCCCAGCGTGCCCTGGCCGGCGGCGATGCGTTCCATGTGCTGCGGCGCCAGGACGCAGCGATGGGTGACGTCGAGGCCGACCAGGGTCAGCGGCCAGCCGGCGGTCAGCACCCGCTGGGCGGCGTGCGGGTCGTTGAAGATGTTGGCCTCGGCCACCGGGGTGACGTTGCCGCCTTCCCTGATCGAGCCGCCCATCACCACCACGCGCTTGACCCGCTCGGTGATGCTCGGGTCGATCTGCAGCGCCGCGGCCAGGTTGCCGAGCGGCCCCACGGCCACCAGCGACACCTCGCCGGGGCGGGCGTTGACGGTATCGACGATGAACTGCGCCGCGTTGCGGGCGTCGGCCTGACCGGTCACCGCCGGCAGGTCGATGTCGCCGAGGCCGTTGGCGCCGTGGATGTGTGCCGGTGCCGGGTGGCGCGGCTTGACCATCGGCACCGCCGCGCCCTGGGCCACCGGGATGCGCTGGCCGGCCAGCTCGGACAGCAGCAGCGCGTTGTGGGTGGCGGTCTCCACGTCGACGTTGCCGAAGGTGGTGGTCATGCCCAGCAGCTCGATGTCGGGATGGCGCAGGGCGATGGCGATGGCCTGGGCGTCGTCGACGCCCGGATCGGTATCGAAGATGATCGGTTCAGACATGGCGTCCTCGGCGGTCGGGTTCAGGGAGTGTTCGGGGTCTGAGTCTGGCGCTGCCACCGGGCCACCTCGGCGGCCTCGGGAATGCTCTCGGCCGCGCCGGAGCGCTGCACGCCCAGGGCGGCGGCGGCGGCGGCCCGTTCCAGGCAGGCCTCGGGCCCTTCGCCGTCCTGCAGCGCCGCCAGATAGTAGCCGATGAAGGTGTCGCCGGCGGCGGTGGTGTCGACCGGGGTGACCGGCATCGGCGGCTGGAAGTGGCGCGTCTCGCCGACCTGATACCAGGCGCCGTCGCCGCCCAGGGTCAGCACGGTCTCGGTGGACGGCAGGCGGCTGGCCAGGGCATCGAGCAGGGCAGAGGCGGCGCTGCCGGCGGGCAGGCCGGTGAGCATCTCCGCCTCGCTGCGATTGACGAACAGCAGCCGGCAGGCCTCCAGCGGCAGCTCGGCGGCGTCGGCGGTCATCGGCGCCGGGTTGAAGGCGATATGCAGCCCGCGCTCGCGCGCCGCCTCGAACAGATAGGGCAGGGCGATGCATTCGTTTTGGGCCAGCAGCCAGTCGCCGGGCCTGGCCTCGGCCAGTCGCGCATCCAGCGCCGCCTCGGTGAAGCCATGGTTGGCGCCGGGGAACAGCAGGATGGCGTTCTCGCCGGCATCGTCGACCTGGATGATGGCGTGGCCGCTGGGCTCATCCACCAGTTCGACGCTGTCGACGCCGACCCCGGAGGCCTCGAGCAGGTCGCGTGCCCAGGCGTCCTGCCGGCCCAGGCGGCCCCAGTGGCGCACCTGACCGCCGGCACGGGCCATGGCCAGCGACTGGTTGGCGCCCTTGCCGCCGAGCCCGACGCGGTAGCCGTGGCTGGTGAGGGTTTCGCCGGGCGTGACCAGGTGGGGAACGCGATAGATATGGTCGAGATTGATCGACCCGAAGTTGTGCAGCATGCCGTCGTCCGGATGAAGGGGCTTGGGGAAACGATACCGGCGAGAGTATCGGGGGCCAGAGCGACCTTCGCAAGCCGGGACGAGGCCCAATACCACATTTATACCGTTATCTTCTTGCTTAAACCGCCAGGCAGGGCCCGACGGTGTGAGAGTCTTCAGTCGCGGAGGGGGCGAGTGAGGTTGTCCGCGGTGAGCGCGACGATGCGCTGGCGGGCCTCGGGGCTGATCCAGGCGCTGTGGGGCGTCACGATCAGGTTGAGCGGCTCGCTCAGGGCATCGATCAGCGGATGACCGTCACGCGGGGGCTCCTCGGGCAGCACGTCGACGGCGAGCCCGCCGAGCCGTCCCTCGCGCAGGGCCTCGAGCGACGCGATCTCGTCGATCATCCCGCCACGGGCACAGTTGACCAGCAGTGCCGACGGCTTGAGCGTCGCCAGCAAGTCGGCGTCGACCAGGTGTCGGCTGGCCTCGGTGAGCGGGCAGTGCAGGCTGATGGCATCGGCGGTGGGAGCGAGCTCGTCGAGGGTGGGGCGGGCATCCTGCTCGGCCCCGGGGCGCGCGGCGAAGATGACCTCCATGCCGAAGGCGCCGGCGAGCTCGCCGACCCGGGTGCCGAGCTCGCCCTGGCCGACGATGACCAGACGCTTGCCCTCGAGCTGCAGGGTGGTGTGATCCATCAGGCAGAAGAAGGGGCTGTCTCCCCAACGGCCCTCGGCCACGTCGCGCTGGTAACGGCGCAGACGGCCGGCCAGGGCCAGCAGCTGCATCATCGTGTGCTGCGCCACGCTGGCCGTGCCGTAGGCGGAGACGTTGCGCACCACGATGCCGCGGCGCTCGGCTTCGTCCATGGCGATGTTGTTGGTGCCGGTGGCCAGCACGCAGATCAGCCTGAGGTCGGGCAGGGCGGCCAGGGCGTCGGCGTCGAGCACCACCTTGTTGACGATGGCCACCTGGGCGCCGGCGAGCCGGGCGACGGCCTCGTCGCGCTCGGTGAAGGCATGGACGTCGAGGCGGGACACCCGCTCGCGGATCGGCGTCAGGTCGATATCGTCGCCGAGGCTGGCGGCGTCGAGAATCACGGCATGCATGGCGGTCTTCCTTGTCGTTAGAGACGTCACCGCGGGGCTGGGCCTGGGGCCTGACGGCAGGCTATAATGTCGGGCTTTCAGGGCAGGCCAGTGTTGGAATCTTCGCCGCCCGACCCTATATCGCAGAACGTGTCGCGGGCCCGCTCGGTCCGCATCGCCCTCTGGGACGTCGTTACCGGGAGATATCGAACCATGCCCATCTACGAATACGAGTGCAAGGCCTGTGGCCACCGCCTGGAGAAGCTGCAGAAGATCAGCGCCGCGCCGCTGACCGACTGCCCGGCCTGCGAACAGGCCGAGCTCGACCGCCTGGTCTCCGCGGCGGGTTTCCGCCTGGCGGGCAGCGGCTGGTACGAGACCGACTTCAAGTCCGGCAGCAAGAAGAACCTGGCCGGCGGCGGCGAGACGTCCGGGTCGGCGGCCTGACCGCGGTCGTCGCCTCCCTACACCATTTCACGCAACAGAACAGGATACGACATGCGCAGCCATTATAGCGGCCAGCTGAACGAGACCATGGTGGATCAGACGGTCACCCTGTGCGGCTGGGTTCATCGCCGCCGTGACCATGGCGGGGTCATCTTCCTCGACATGCGCGACCGGGACGGTATCGCCCAGGTCGTGGTCGACCCCGACACCGCCGAGGCCTTCGCCAATGCCGACCGCGCCCGCAGCGAATACGTGCTGCGCATCAGCGGCCGCGTGCGTCTGCGCCCCGAGGGCACCCAGAACCCCAACATGCCCACCGGCCTGATCGAGGTGCTGGCCAAGGACGTGGAGGTGCTCAACACCGCCGCCACGCCGCCGTTCCAGCTCGACGAGCACGGCAAGGTCGGCGAGGAGGTGCGCCTCAAGCATCGCTACATCGACCTGCGTCGTCCGGAGATGATCGACAAGCTGCGCCTGCGTTCGCGCATCTCCCACAGCGTGCGCGCCTACCTCGAGGGGCAGGGCTTCCTCGACATCGAGACGCCGATCCTGACCCGCGCCACGCCGGAAGGCGCCCGCGACTATCTGGTGCCGAGCCGCACCCATCCGGGCAGCTTCTTCGCGCTGCCGCAGTCGCCGCAGCTGTTCAAGCAGCTGCTGATGGTGTCCGGCTTCGATCGCTACTACCAGATCGCCAAGTGCTTCCGTGACGAGGACCTGCGCGCCGACCGCCAGCCCGAGTTCACCCAGATCGATCTTGAGGCTTCCTTCGTCGAGGAGGAAGACATCATGTCGATCACCGAGAACATGGTGCGCAACCTGTTCAAGGACGTGCTGGACGTCGAGCTGCCGGCATTCCCGCGCATGCCCTACGCCGAGGCCATGCAGCGCTTCGGTTCCGACAAGCCGGACCTGCGTATCCCGCTCGAGCTGACCGACGTCGACGACCTGATGAAGGACGTGGACTTCAAGGTCTTCTCCGGCCCGGCCAACGCCGATGACGGTCGCGTGGCCGCGCTCAAGGTCAAGGGCGGCGCGACCCTGACGCGCAAGGAAATCGACGAGTACACCAAGTTCGTCGGCATCTACGGCGCCCGCGGCCTGGCCTGGATCAAGGTCAACGAGCGCGCGAAGGGCCTTGAGGGCCTGCAGTCGCCGATCGTCAAGTTCATGGAAGGCGTGGTCGAGCAGCTGCTGGACCGCGTCGGCGCCGAGGACGGCGACATCATCTTCTTCGGCGCGGACAAGACCAACATCGTCAACGAGGCGCTGGGCGCGCTGCGCGTCAAGCTGGGTGAGGACCTCGAGCTCTACACCGCCGAGTGGTCGCCGCTGTGGGTGGTCGACTTCCCGATGTTCGAGGCCGACGGCAACGCCCGCCTGCAGGCGCTGCACCACCCGTTCACCGCACCGTCCTGCGACGTGGAAACGCTCAAGAACAACCCGGCCGAGGCGCTGTCCCGCGCCTACGACATGGTGCTCAACGGCACCGAGCTGGGTGGCGGCTCGATCCGTATCCACGATCAGGCCATGCAGCAGAGCGTGCTCGAGCTGCTCGGCATCGGCGAGGAAGAGGCCCGCGAGAAGTTCGGCTTCCTGCTCGACGCCCTGCAGTACGGCGCGCCGCCCCACGGTGGCCTGGCCTTCGGCCTCGATCGCCTGGTGATGCTGATGAGCGGCGCCCGCACCATCCGTGAGGTGATCGCCTTCCCGAAGACCCAGAGCGCGGCCTGCCTGATGACCGACGCCCCGGGCGAGGTCAGCGGCGAGCAGCTCAAGGAGCTCAACATTCGCCTGCGCCAGAAGGCCAAGGCGGAAGGCGCCGCCGAATAATCGGCGAGTCTCCCGTGATCGCACCGGCGCCCCTTGTGGCGCCGGTGTCGTTTCTGGGGGTAATAAAGCTTCAGCATTCGACCTGAGCACCGAGGACCAGCCGAAGCGAGGTTCTTTTGACAAGGATGTCAAAAGAAGCGCCCAGGGAAGGGTTTACCGCGTCCTCGTGAAGGCTGGTCGTCGGGAGGGCTCATCTGGCCGATGATTCAATCCGGTTTCCTGACTCACCGACGAGACACGAAGGAGGGAATATGGCCGGCCATAGCAAATGGTCCAATATCAAGCATCGCAAGGCGGCTCAGGACGCCAAGCGCGGCAAGATCTTCAACAAGCTGATCCGCGAGCTGACCGTGGCCGCGCGACAGGGCGGCGGCGATCCCGAGGACAACCCGCGCCTGCGCGCCGCCATGGACAAGGCGCTCGGCAGTAACATGCCCAAGGACACCGTGCAGCGGGCGGTGGATCGCGGCGCCGGCAATACCGACGGCGATGCCATGGAGGAGGTGGTCTACGAGGGCTACGGCCCCGAAGGCGTGGCGGTGATGGTCGAGGCCATGACCGATAACCGCAATCGAACTGTCTCCGAGGTGCGACACGCCTTCGGCAAGCAGGGCGGCAACCTCGGCACCTCCGGCTCGGTGGCCTTCATGTTCCACAGGCAGGGGCGACTGACGCTGCGGGAAGGCGTCGACGAGGAGACGGCCATGGAGGCGACCCTGGCCGCCGAGCCAGAGGACATCGAGACCCTCGAGGACGGTCGCCTGGAGGTCGTCACCACCCCCGACACCTTCGGCGCGGTCAAGGACGCCCTGGTCGAGGCGGGCATCGCGCCCGAGGCCAGCGACGTGGGGCTGTATCCCGACAATTACACCCACATCGACGACGCCGAGCTCGGCCGGCGCATCGTCGGGCTGGTCGACCGGCTCGAGGACCTGGACGATGTGCAGAATGTTTACACCAATGCCGACTTCGATAATGCCATTCTCGATGAACTGCATGATTGAGACGGCACACCAATGCGCTCTCGACCCGGCTCGGATGAGAGCCTGGAAGAGCTGCATGATGACTGATCATTTCACGACGAGAGAGCGCCCATGCTGATCCTGGGCATCGATCCGGGATCCCGTATCACCGGTTACGGCGTGCTGGACGTCACCGAGCCCAGGCCGAAGTACGTGACCAGCGGCTGCATCCGCACTCGCGGCGACGACCTGGCCCAGCGCCTGGCTCAGGTCTATGCCGGGGTCAGCGAGGTGATCGGCCTGCACGGCCCCGGCGAGTTCGCCATCGAGCAGGTGTTCATGTCGAAGAACGCCGACTCGGCGCTCAAGCTCGGGCAGGCGCGGGGCACCGCCATCGTCTGCGCGGCCAATCACGGCCTGCCGGTGAGCGAGTACGGCCCGCGCCAGATCAAGCAGGCGGTCACCGGCGGCGGGGCGGCCGACAAGGCCCAGGTGCAGCACATGGTGACCGCCATCCTGGGCCTCTCCGGCACGCCCCAGGCCGATGCGGCCGACGCCCTGGCCATCGCCCTGACCCACGCCTATGCCCGGCTCGGGCTGATCCGCCGGGGCAGCTACGGCGGCGGCGGGCGAGGGCGCGGAAAGAGCGCGTCCTGGCGCGACTTTCGCCCCGAGTGATGTCGCCTGACGGCGACGCCGAAGCGGTTGTCGAACAGCGTTCCACGGGCTGGCATGGCCCGGGGGGGACCAGTATAGTGAGCGCGACGCGCTGCGGATTCATCATCAAGGACAGTGACATATCATGATCGGACGCTTGCGAGGCACCCTGGTCGACAAGCAGCCTCCCTGGCTGCTGCTGGACGTGGCCGGGGTCGGCTACGAGCTGGAAGCGTCCATGACCACCCTGGTGGCATTGCCCGGGGTCGGCGAGGACGTGGTGCTGCATACCCATCTCACTGTGCGCGACGACGCCCATCTACTCTACGGCTTCGCCCGCGAGCAGGAGCGTTCGCTGTTCCGCGCCCTGATCAAGGTCAACGGCGTCGGCCCCAAGCTGGCCCTGGCCATCCTCTCCGGCATGGACGAGGACGCCTTCATCCGCTGCGTGATGGACGACGACGTCAAGTCGCTGACGCGCCTGCCCGGCGTCGGCAAGAAGACCGCCGAGCGGCTGATCGTCGAGATGCGCGACCGCTTCCCGCACTGGGAGGCCGAGGCGCCCGTGGACGGCGCGGCGCCGTCGACCGGCGGCGCCCCCGAGCCGCGCCAGGAGCCGCTGGCCGAGGCCGAGGCGGCGCTGGTCAGCCTCGGCTACAAGCCCGCCGAGGCCGCGCGGATGCTCGCCGGCCTCGAGGAAGAGGGCAGCACCGAGGCGATCATCAAGGCGGCGCTCGCGCGTCGCATGGCAGGCTGATGACCATGCGCGATTCGCAGCCTTTCATCCCAATGCCGGCGGAGGGCCCCCATGCTGGAAACTGACCGCCTGATCGCCGCCGAGAACCGCGAGGGCGAGGGCCATCTCGATCACGCCATCCGCCCCAAGCAGCTCGGCGACTACATCGGCCAGCCGCGGGTCCGCGAGCAGCTGGAGATCTTCATCCACGCCGCCCGCGGTCGCGACGAGAGCCTCGACCACACCCTGGTGTTCGGTCCGCCGGGGCTCGGCAAGACCACGCTCGCCAACATCATCGCCACCGAGATGGGCGTCGGCCTGAAGTCGACCTCCGGCCCGGTGCTCGAGCGGGCCGGCGATCTCGCCGCCATGCTCACCAACCTGCAGCCCGGCGACGTGCTGTTCATCGACGAGATCCATCGCCTGTCGGCGGTGGTGGAAGAGATCCTCTATCCCGCCATGGAGGATTTCCAGCTCGACATCGTGATCGGCGAGGGGCCCGCGGCGCGCTCGATCAAGCTCGACCTGCCGCCCTTCACCCTGGTCGGTGCCACCACCCGGGCGGGCCTGCTGACCTCGCCGCTGCGCGACCGCTTCGGCATCGTCCAGCGCCTGGAGTTCTACTCCATCGAGGAGCTTAGCGAGATCGTCGCCCGCTCGGCGCGACTGCTGGGCGTGACCGCCGACGACGCCGGCGCCCGGGAAGTGGCGCGCCGTTCCCGCGGCACCCCGCGCATCGCCAACCGCCTGCTGCGCCGCGTGCGCGACTACGCCGAGGTCCGCGGCGGCGGGCGCATCGACGCCGAGATTGCCGACCAGGCGCTCAACATGCTCCACGTCGATCATCACGGTCTGGACCACATGGACCGCCGCCTGTTGCTGGCGATGATCGAGAAGTTCGACGGCGGCCCGGTGGGCGTCGACTCCCTGGCCGCGGCCATCGGCGAGGAGCGCGACACCATCGAGGACGTCATCGAGCCCTACCTGATCCAGCAGGGGCTGATGATGCGCACCGCCCGCGGCCGGGTGGTGACGCGCCAGGCCTGGCAGCACTTCGGCCTGGCCCCGGACGACCGCGCCCCGGCGCCGACACCTTCCCAAGACTGACTTCGACGAGACGAGGATTCCCGTGAACGACGCCATGTCCATTCCCCACCTGATCATGAACGCCAGCGGCGTGGTCCAGGCGGTGATGCTGCTGCTGCTGCTGGGCTCGCTGCTGTCCTGGGTGGTGATCTTCCAGCGCACCTTCGTGATGCGCCGTGCACGCAAGGCCCACCGTGAGTTCGAGGACCGCTTCTGGTCCGGGGTCGACCTCAACGAGCTGTATCGCGAGACGCCCGCCGAGCAGGAGACCCTGGGCGCCGAGCACATCTTTCGCGCCGGCTTTCGCGAGTTCAATCGCCTGATGCCGAAGACCCAGAGCCCCCAGGCCATCCTCGACGGCGTGCAACGCAGCATGCGCGTCGCCTGGTCCCGCGAGGAAGACCGCCTCAACCTGCATCTGGTGTTCCTGGCCACCGTGGCCTCGTCCAGCCCCTACATCGGGCTGTTCGGCACCGTGTGGGGCATCATGGGCTCCTTCCAGTCGCTGTCCATGGCTCAGCAGGCCACACTCGGTACCGTGGCGCCATGGATCGCCGAGGCGCTGATCGCCACCGCCATGGGCCTGTTCGCGGCTATCCCCGCGGTGATCTTCTACAACCGGCTGTCGGCGGAATCCAGCCGACTGCTGGGCAAGTACGAGGACTTCGCCGAGGAATTCCATTCCATCCTGCACCGCAACCTGCAGGGTCGCGGCGAATCCGCCGCGGGCTGAGGAGGGCCACGCCATGCACGGACCCTTCAATCGCATGGGCCGGCGCAAGCCGATGAACGAGATCAACGTCGTGCCCTTCATCGACGTGATGCTGGTGCTGCTGGTGATCTTCATGATCACCGCGCCGATGCTGACCCAGGGCGTCAAGGTGGACCTGCCCCAGGTGACCTCCGAGCCGATCGAGGACAGCGAGGATCGCGATCCGATCGTCGTCTCGGTGGACAGCGAGGGCCAGATCTACGTCAGCCTGAGCGGCGACGAGACCGCCGTCGATCTCGATCAGCTCGGCCAGCGGGTCGGCATCCTGCTCGAGCGCGAGCCGGGCACCCGTGTCCTGGTCCGCGGTGATCGCAACGTCGCCTACGGCCAGATCGTCACCCTGATGAGCACCCTGCAGACCTCGGGCGTGGCCAACGTCGGACTGATCTCCGAGCCCCCGCCCGGGGACGCCTGAGGAGGACGCATGGCCAAACAACATCGCCATGTCGGCTACGGTCTGCCATTGATTCTCGCCGTCGGGCTGCATCTGGGGCTGCTGGTGGTCAGCGTGATCCGCTTCCCGAGCGCCGAGCAGGAGCTGCCCAACCAGGCCATCGTCAATGCCACCCTGGTGCGTGCCGAGACCGCCACCGATCAGGCCCAGCAGGCACAGCAGCAGGCCCGGGCGGCGGCCAAGGCGGAACGCGAGCGTCAGGAGGCCGAGGCCGCCGAGCAGGCGGAAGCCGAACGTCAGGCCGCCGCCGAAGCGGAGCGACAGGCAGAGCAAGCCCAGCGCCAGGAACAGGAGGCGGCCCAGGCCGCCGAGCGGGAGCAGGCCCGCGAAGCCGCCGAACAGGCGGCGGCCGAAGCCGAACGCCGCGAGCGCGAAGCCGCCGAACAGGCGGCCGAGCGGGAGCGTCAGCAGGAGGCCGCGCGCCAACGCCGCGAAGCCGAGGAACAGCGACAGCGCGAGGCGGAGGCCGAACGCCAGCGCCAGGCCGAGGAAGAGGCCCGTCGTCAGCGCGAAGCCGAGGAACAGCGTGAGCGCGAGGCGGAGGCCGAACGCCAGCGCCAGGCCGAGGAACAGCGTGAGCGCGAGGCGGAGGCCGAACGCCAGCGCCAGGCCGAGGAAGAGGCCCGCCGCCAGCGTGAAGCCGAGGAGCAGCGCGAGCGTGAGGCCGCCGCCCAGCGCGCCGCCGAGGCCGCCCAGAACAGCCTCGACCAGGCCATCGCCGGCGAGTCCGAGGCCGTGGCCAACGCCCAACAGGCAGAGGAGGCGGCCAACGGCTTCATCAACCTGGTGCGCCAGGCGGTGGAGCAGGCCTGGTCGATTCCGCCCAACGTCCCCGACGGCGCCGCGGCCGAGATATCGGTTCGCCTGGGGCCCTCCGGGGAGCTATTCGCCGCCAACATCGGTCGTAGCAGTGGCAACAGTGCCTTCGACCGTTCGGCGCTGAGCGCGGTGGAAACCGCCGCGCCCTTCGCCGAACTGCGCGAGCTGCCCGCTTCGGTGCAGCGCCAGTACCGTGAGTTCAATCTCAGATTCCGACCGGGGGACATACGCTGATGAGAGCCTTGATGACCACCTGGCTGGCGGCCGTGCTGCTGCTGTGCACGTCGCTGGCCCAGGCCGACCTGACCATCGACATCACCCAGGGCAACGAGCAGGCCACGCCGATCGCCGTGGTGCCGTTCGCCGAAGGCGAGAACCTGCCCCAGGACGTGGCCCGGATCATCTCCGACGACCTGGAACGCAGCGGCTACTTCGCGCCCCTCGAGCGCGAGGCGATGTTCGCCAGGCCGACCCGCGGCGACGACGTCAGTTTCGGTGACTGGCAGGCCCTGGACACCCGCTATCTGGTGGTCGGCCGGGTCAGCCGCACCGGCGGCGGCGTCGAGATCCAGTACGAGCTGATGAACGTCAGCGGCGAATCGCGGATGCTGGGCGAGGTGATCACCGCCGGCCAGGATCAGATGCGTGCCGCCGCCCACCGCATCAGCGACAAGATCTTCGAGGAGATCACCGGCATTCGCGGTGCCTTCTCCACGCGCATCGCCTACGTCACCTCTCAGGGCGTCGGCGACGAGACCGCCTATCAGCTGTTCGTCGCCGACGCCGACGGACGCAACAGCCGGCAGGTGCTGAGCTCCGACGAGCCGATCATGTCGCCGGCCTGGTCGCCGGACGGCGGCAAGCTGGCCTATGTGTCGTTCGAGTCCGGCCGCCCGGGCATCTACGTGCAGGAAGTCGCCAGCGGCCGTCGAGTGCGCCTGACCTCCTTCGAGGGCCTCAACAGCGCCCCGACCTGGTCGCCGGACGGCCGCCGACTGGCGATGGCGCTGTCCCGCGACGGCCAGCCGGAGATCTATGTCATGGACGTCGCCTCGCAGAACCTGCAGCGCGTCACCAACAGCCAGAGCATCGAGACCGAGCCGGCCTGGTCACCGGACGGCAACAGCCTGATCTACACCTCGGACCGCAGCGGCGGCCCGCAGATCTATCGCCAGTCGCTTGGCGGCTCGCCGGAGCGCATCACCTTTACCGGCAACTACAATGCCCGGGCGCGCTTCGCGCCGGACGGCGAATCCATCTTCCTGATCCATCGCGGCGGCAACGGCTATCGGGTCGCCAAGCAGGATCTGGAGAGCGGCCGGCTGGTCGAGCTCGGCGACGCCCGCCAGGCGGAGTCGCCCAGTGTCGCGCCCAACGGCACCATGGTAATCTTCGCCACCCAGCAGGGCGGTAATGGGGTGCTGGGGGGCGTTTCCGCGGACGGTCGTGCCTCGTTCCGCCTTCCCGCGGCCCAGGGCGACGTGCGCGAGCCCGCCTGGTCCCCGTTTCTGAACTGAATGTATCCCGCAAAGAAAGGAGTCATACGATGCAATTCAAGCCTTATGCCCGCACTCTGATCGCCGCCATGTCGATGGCCGTCATGGCCGGCTGTTCCAGCACCGGTGGCACCCAGGAAGGCTCCATGGATGGCACCGCCGGTGGCACCGGCGGCGTGGGAACCGGCACCGCCGGTGCCGGTCAGGCGAGCGGCAGTGGCCTCGGCGAGGGCGCCGGCCAGATGGCCGGCTCGCGCATTCCCGAGGTCCGTACCATCTACTTCGCCTACGACAGCGACACCATCCGCCCCGAGTTCCAGTCGGTGCTGGAGGCACACGCCCGTTTCCTGCAGAACAACGGCAACGCCAGCGTGGTGCTGCAGGGTCATACCGACGAGCGAGGCACCCGCGAGTACAACCTGGCCCTCGGCGAGCGTCGCGCCGACTCCGTGAAGCGCTTCCTGAGCGTGCAGGGCGTGTCGCCGTCCCAGGTCGAAGTCGTCAGCTACGGCGAGGAGCGCCCGGCGGCCCGCGGCAGCAACGAGGAAGCCTACGCCCAGAACCGCCGGGTGGTCTTCGCCTACTGAGCCCCGCGCCACGCACGGCACCACGATAGCGAAGGGAGAAAGCGATGAGACCGCGTCTCAGAATCTGGACCGCCGCCGGCGCCTTGAGCCTGCTGGCCGCCCCGGCGCTGGCCCAGCAGCCGGTGGTGGAGGATCTCACCGCCCGCTCCGGCTCCGGCAGTTTCTATGACCAGACCGCGGCCCGCGAGCCGGCGGGTGGCAATCTGGAGCTGTTCAACGAGCTGCAGCGCAACCAGGAGCAGCTCCGCCAGCTGCGTGGCCAGGTCGAGGAGCTGCGCTATCAGCTCGACCGACTCAAGCGCCAGACCCGTCAGCAGTACATGGACCTGGACGAGCGCCTGTCCGCTAACGCCGGCGCCGCCAGTGCGGCAGGCGGGGCCGGTGCCGCCGCGGCCGAGCAGGTGGCCAATGGCGGCAATGCCGGCGAGCCGTCGGCATCATCCACCGGGCAGGCCGCCGGCGCGTCGGGCTCGGCGGACAACGACGCCGGCGCCCGGGCCGACTACCAGGCGGCCTTCGCCAAGGTGCAGGCCCGCGAGTTCGATGCCGCGACCCAGGCCTTCGAGGCCTTCGTCGACCAGTATCCGAACGCCGGGCTGACCGCCAACGCCTACTACTGGCTCGGTGAGCTGCATTCGGCCGGCGGCGACCTCGAGGCCGCCGGGGCCTCCTTCCAGCGCGTGCTCGACGACTTCTCCGACAGCAACAAGGTGCCCGACACCCTCTACAAGCTGGGCCTGCTCAAGGCCCGCCAGGGCGAGCCGGAGGCCAGCCAGGCACTGCTCGAGCGGGTGCAGCAGGAATATCCCGACAGCAGCGCCGCCAATCTGGCCGCCGACTTCCAGCGGCAGTCGGGCAACTAGCCCCGGAGGGACATCATGACGGTCTGCAAGATCGACTATGAGGCACCGCAGGGGCTGCTCGACGGCCGGGTGATCCTGGTCACCGGCGCGGGCGATGGCATCGGCCGCGCCGCGGCCCTGAGCTATGCGCGCCACGGCGCCACGGTGATCCTGCTGGGACGGACGATCGCCAAGCTGGAGGCGGTGTACGACGCCATCGAGTCGGAGGGGCTGCCGCAGCCGGCGATCTTCCCGCTCAACTTCGAGGGCGCGACGCTCAAGGACTTCCACGACATGGCAGAGGCCCTGAACAAGGAGTTCGGGCGCCTGGACGGCATCCTGCACAACGCCGGCCTGCTGGGCAGCATCACGCCCTTCGCCCAGTATGATCCGGCGCTGTGGGAGCAGGTGATGCAGGTCAATATCAATGGTCCGATCTGGATGACCCAGGCACTGCTGCCGCTGCTGGAGGCCTCACCGGATGCTTCGGTGATCTTCACCTCCTCTTCGGTGGGTCGCCGCGGGCGCGCCTACTGGGGCGCCTATGCGATATCGAAGTTCGCCACCGAGGGCTTCATGGAGGTGCTGGCCGACGAGGTGGAGCATCTCGGCACGCTGCGCATCAACACCCTGAACCCCGGCGCCACCCGCACCGCCATGCGTCAGTCCGCCTATCCGGCGGAGGATCCGGGCACGCTGCGCACGCCGCAGGACATCATGCCCACCTATCTGTGGCTGATGGGGCCGGATAGCCGCGGCCACAGCGGCGAGGCGTTCGACGCTCAACCCCCGCGCCAGTAGGGCCGGACCAGCGAGACAAGCCGGCACGGCAAAGACGCCGGCATGGGGGCGGACCAGGGGTACCGAAAAAGCGGGCCTCCCGACTGGGAGGCCCGCTTTTTTTGTCGATGGCCTTGATCGCGTTTACCCCCTGCCGGAGCCGTCACGACCGGGCCGTCATGCCGGCACAGGGGTGTCGCCCCGACGGGACATCAACGCTTGGGATCGACCGGCAGCAGGGTCTCGGTCAACGCCTCGGCGGTGTCGAACCAGCGATCCGCCGGCCACAGGCGATAGTCGTCGTCTTCGGTGATATAGCCATAGCCCACCGCCACCGCGGGCATGCCCGCCGCCCTGGCGGCCTGCATGTCGCGGTGATGATCACCGAGGTACCAGCAGTCGCCGGGGGCCACGGCGAGGCGCCGCGCCGCCTCGAGCAGCGGCGCCGGGTCGGGCTTCTTCACCGGCAGGTCGTCGGCGCACAGCAGCGCGCCCGGTTCGAGGCCCAGAGCCTCCACCAGCGGCGCGGCATAGGCCCGCGGCTTGTTGGTGACGATGCCCCAGGGGCGACCGGCATCACGCCATTCGTCCAGCAGCCGGTCCAGCGGCGGAAAGACCCGGCTCTCCACGGCCACCGCCTCGCCGTAGGCGGCCAGCAGGAAGGCCCGGGCATCATCGTGGCCGTCGTGCTCGCGCTCGAGGCCCAGCGCCAGGGTCACCAGGGCGCTGCCACCGTTGGAGACCTGGGCGCGGATGGTTGGGTAGGGCAGGGGCGCCAGCCCGTGGTGGTCACGCAGGGCGTTGGTGGCACGGGCCAGATCCGGCGCGGTATCCACCAGGGTGCCGTCGAGATCGAACAGCAGCGCCTCGGGTGTCGTCCATTCGCGACTCACGACGCCTCCCGACGGCAGTGCATCAGGTAATTCACCGACACGTCGGTGGCCGACAGGCGATAGCGGCGGGTCAGCGGCTGGTAGGTCAGGCCGCTCTGCTCACAGACCGCGAGACCGGCCTCGCGGCACCAGCCGGCGAGCTCCGAGGGGCGGATGAACTTGGCGTAGTCGTGGGTGCCCCGCGGCAGCATGCGCAGCAGGTACTCGGCACCGACCACGGCCAGGGCGTAGGCCTTGGGATTGCGGTTGATGGTCGAGAAGAACACCTGGCCGCCGGGCTTGACCAGCCGCGCGCAGGCGCGGATCACCGAGGCGGGGTCGGGCACGTGCTCGAGCATCTCCAGGCAGGTGACCACGTCGAACTCGCCGGCATGGGCCTCGGCCATGGCCTCGACGCTGACCTGGCGGTAGTCGACGCTCGCGCCGGTCTCCTCGGTGTGCAGCCGGGCCACCGCCAGCGGCGCCTCGCCCAGGTCGATGCCGGTGACCTCGGCGCCGCGATGGGCCATGGCCTCGGCGAGGATGCCGCCGCCGCAGCCGACATCGAGCACCCGATGGCCGGCCAGCCCGGCGCGGGCGTCGATGAAGTCGAGGCGCAGGGGATTGATCTCGTGCAGCGGCTTGAACTCGCCGTCGGTATCCCACCAGCGATGGGCCAGGGCCTCGAACTTGGCGATCTCCGCCGCGTCGACGTTGTCCGCTTGCGACTGGCTTGCCGTCATCTGTCCTCTCCGTAGGTGTCGCCGGCCGGCCACTGTGGCGAGCTCGGCATGATTCGGTATGATGCCATTCTACTCGTTCCCGACGGCCCGGCCCATGCCCGGCCGCGTCGGGCTACATGCGACACGACAAGGACCGCACCATGATCCGCAAGGCCGTTCTCCCCGTTGCCGGTTTCGGCACCCGCTGCCTCCCCGCCTCCAAGGCGATCCCCAAGGAGATGATCACCATCGTCGACCGCCCGGTGATCCAGTACGTGGTTCAGGAGGCCGTCGAGGCCGGCATTCGCGACATCGTGCTGGTGACTCACGGCAGCAAGAGCGCCATCGAGAACCACTTCGACAAGCACTTCGAGCTCGAGGCCGGCCTCGAGGCCAAGGGCAAGCACGAGCTGCTCGAGGAGCTGCGCTCGATCGTGCCGGAGGACGTCAACATCATCAGCGTGCGCCAGCCGGAGCCGCTGGGCCTCGGCCATGCGGTGCTCTGCGCGCGCCCGGTGATCGGCGACGATGAACCCTTCGCCGTGCTGCTGCCCGACGTGCTGGTCGACGGCGACGGCCTCGAGCGCAACGACCTGGCCGGCATGATCGAATCCTTCGACGCCACCGGCCGCACTCAGCTGATGGTGGAGGAAGTGCCCCACGAGCTGGTCTACAAATATGGCATTGTCGCCCCCGAGGGCGAGCCGCCCGCGGCCGGCGAAGCCGGGGCCCTGGCCGGACTGGTCGAGAAGCCCAAGGTCGAGGAGGCGCCCTCCGACCTGGCGGTCATCGGCCGCTACGCGCTGCCCGGCGCCATCTTCCCGCTGCTCGCCGAGACGCCGCCCGGTGCCGGCAACGAGATCCAGCTCACCGATGCCATCGAGACCCTGCGTCAGCAGAGCGGCGTCGACGCCTGGCGCATGCTCGGTCGCACCTATGACTGCGGCCATCAGCTCGGCTACCTCGAGGCGATCCTCGCCTACGGCCGCCGCCACGCCCGCTACGGCGAGGGCTTCCGCGAGCTGCTGACCCGCTACAGCGGCGAGGAGTAAGCGATGCGCGTTCTGGTCCACGGCAGTGAGCTGGCCGCCGCCACCGCGGCGGCGGCGCTGGCCTCGGTCGGCCACCGGGTGAGCTGGTGGCCCCACGCCAGCGCCGACTGGTCGACCCTGTCCGAGAGCGGCTGGCTGACCAGCGAGCCGCAGCTGATGGCGCGCCTGGGCGAGGGCATCGCCCAGGGCCATCTGAGCGTGCTCGGCGCAGGCGAACAGCCCGAGGGCGACGACTTCGAGGTGCTGTGGCTGGCCCTGTCGCCGGAGCAGCGCGAGGAAGGCCGTGCCACCGTCGCCGAGCTGTCGTCGCGGCTGACCGCGGACGCCGTGCTGGTCAACAACTCGACCTTCCCGGTCGGCGAGACCGACCGCCTGGCCGCCGGCCTCGGCAACGGCCGGCGCGCCGTGGCGCTGGCCGACCTGCTCGAGGAGGGCCGCGCCTGGGAGACCTTCACCCGGCCGTCACGCTGGCTGCTGGGCTGCGACGACCGCAACGCCGAGCGCCAGGTGCGCGAGCTGCTGCGCGCCTTCAATCGCCGCCGCGAGGTCTTCCAGCGCATGCCGCGGCGTGCCGCCGAGCTGACCAAGCTGGCGATCAACGGCATGCTGGCCACTCGCATCAGCTACATGAACGAGATCGCCGGCCTCGCCGACACCCTGGGGGTGGACGTCGAGGACGTGCGCGAGGGCATGGGGGCGGACAGCCGCATCGGCTACGAGTACCTCTATCCCGGCTGCGGCTTCGGCGGCCCCAGCTTCTCCCGCGACCTGATGCGCCTGGCCGACGTCCAGTCGGCCAGCGGCCGCCATTCGGCGCTGCTCGATCAGGTGCTCGACATCAACGAGCAGAAGAAGGAGACGCTGTTCCGCAAGCTGTGGGCCCACTACCACGGCCGGCTGGAAGGCCTGACCGTGGCCATCTGGGGCGCGGCCTTCAAGCCCGGTACCGCGCGCATCGACCATGCGCCGGTGCTGACGCTGCTGCGTGCCCTCTGGGCCCAGGGCGTGCGCGTGCGGCTGCACGATCCCGCCGCCACCGAGGCGCTGCGTGAACGGCTGGGCGAGCATCCGCTGCTGGAACTGTTCGACGGCGATCCGGACGAGGCGCTCGAGGGCGCCGACGCCCTGATGCTGGTCACCGAGTGGAAGGCCTACTGGAACCCGGACTGGCCGCGCCTGGCATCAAAGCTGAAGGGCAAGCTGCTGCTCGACGGCCGCAATATCTACGACCCGGCCCACGTCGCCGACATGGGGCTGCACTATCGGGGCATCGGGCGCCGCGCCGATCCTTGAGTCGGCTCGATTTGCTGCTGCGCTCGACAGGCTGGCCGCCGGCAGTGCTCGCTATCCTCATGTAGCAGGCTACGCTCCGGTAGCTGTGCTCCGGCCGCAACCAGCCTGCCTTCGCTCGCGACGTAAATCGAGGCCGACTCTCTAATAAGCGGTAGAAACAAAGCGGCCCCGCCAGATGGCGGGGCCGTTGTCGTTCGCGAGTCCGCTGGGGATCAGGCGAAGTTCTGGGCGACGAAGTCCCAGTTCAGCACGTTCCAGACGTTCTCGAGGTACTTCGGACGCGCGTTGCGGTAGTCGATGTAGTAGGCGTGTTCCCACACATCGATGGTCAGCAGCGGGGTCTGGCCGTGAGCGACCGGGGTGTCGGCGTCGTCGGTGTTGACGATGTCGACGCCGCCGTCGGCGGTCTTGATCAGCCAGGTCCAGCCGGAGCCGAAGTTGCCGACGGCCTTGGCGTTGAAGGCGCTCTTGAATTCCTCGAAGGAACCGAACTTGGCGTTGATGGCTTCGGCCAGCGCGCCGGTCGGCTCACCGCCACCGTTCGGGGACAGGCAGTGCCAGTAGAAGGTGTGGTTCCAGACCTGAGCCGCCTGGTTGAACAGGCCACCGGAAGCAGACTGGATGATCTCCTCCAGGGACTTGTTGGCGTTCTCGGTGCCCTCGGTCAGCTCGTTGAGCTTGGTGACGTAGGCCTGGTGGTGCTTGCCGTAGTGGTACTCCAGGGTCTCGGCAGAGATGTGCGGCTCCAGGGCGTTCTTTTCGTACGGCAGTGCGGGCAGTTCGAATGCCATTATCGTTTCTCCTCGTTGCTAGTCATGGGTCGGCGACCCATGGTGTGCCAGTGCGCTGGGGGAGTGCAAGGTCGATGTCGGCCCGGTTTCGGCCGTGCCCCGTTCGCTCCCTCGATAAAAAACCGTACACTATCAGTGTGCTGTACCAGTCCGGTCACGGCATCATATCACCCGGCCTGGGGTCCGCCAATTCCGATCAGGGGACTCGGGCTTGGGTCGCGTGCCGGCGATATCGCCGGCGGGACGCCGACACGCAACGCGCAAGGAGACCACCATGGCAGAGCGCCCGGAAGACAGCCGGCAGCCACGACCGATCGTGCCGGACCCGGATGCCAGCCTGGCCGGGCACCACCGGTCACACGCCCCGCCCAGGGCGACCGTCTGGCCACTGTGGCTGCTGATCCTGCTGCTCACCGCGGCGCTGATCGGGCTGGCCTACGCCGGCTGGATGGAGCGTCAGCGCCTGGAGCAGCGGCTGACCCGCCTCAACGGCGAGATCTCCAACGTCCATGCCCGCTTCGACGCCTCCGAGGGTCGCGGCGAGCTGCTGTCGGAGATCCAGACACGCCTCGACGAGCTCGAGGGGCTGGAGGACCGGCTACAAGCCACGCTGGACGACCGCGTCACCGAGCGCCTGTCGGACTGGCAGGACGAACACCTGGCGCCGCAAGCGCAGGCCCAGTCTGCGCTCGAAGGCCGGGTCGCGACCCTGGCCGAGGATGGCGAGGTGCGTGCCGATACCCTGGCGGCGGTGCGCGACTCCATGGATGCCCTCGAGACCGCCAGCCGCGAGGGACGGTCCGCGCTTACCGAGCGCCTGGCGGCACTGGAGAGCACTCAGCAGGGCGAGGCCGAGCGTCAGCAGGCGCTCGACGAACGGCTCGATGGCGCCGTCGAGGCCCTGGCCAGGCTGAGCGACGACGTTGAAGCCCTGGGTTCGTCGAGCGATGATGAGCGCGAGCAAACCGCGGCCCTCGAGGAACGCCTCGCGGATCTGCAGGCCGAACTGCGGGAGCTGCGCCAGTCACAGCTGGCCATGAACGCCCAGCTGGAAGCGCTGCGGCAGTGACAGGACGTCAGCCAGGGAACCCCGACATCATGGACAAGTATCTCGTCAATCGTCTCGTGACCGGCCTGCTGGTCGCCGGCCTCGTCTCACCGGGCATCGTCCTGGCCCTCGACGCCAATATCGAGGGCCTCGAGGGCGAGCCGGCCGAGAACCTCGAGACCTACCTCGACGGCCTCGATGCCGAGCAGTACTCGCCGCAGCGGCTGGAATCCGAAGTGCGTCGCCTGGCCGGCGAGTCGCTCAGGGTCTATGGCTACTACGAGCCCATCTTCGAGCTTCGCTTCGACGACCGCGACGCACCGGAAGAGGTGACCATCGTCGTCGACCCCGGCGAACCGGTGCGAATCGAGCGTCTCGCCTTCGGGTTGGCCGGTGGCGCCGCCGACGATCAGCCCTTCCAGGACGCCATCGACGCCTATCCCCAGGAAGAGGGGGATGTGCTTCGCCACGCCCCCTTCGATGCGCTGCGCAGCCAGCTCTCCGGCCTGGCCCTCGAGCGCGGCTACTTCGACTGGCGCTTCAGCGAACGGCGCATGGAGATCCGCCCCTGGGCCAACAGCGCCCGGCTGTCGCTGGACCTGGACAGCGGCCCGCGCTATCGCTTCGGACCGGTGCGCTTCCACGGCCAGCACATCGAGACCGAACGCCTGCAGGCCCTGGCGCCGTTCCATGAGGGCAAGCCCTATCTCGCCAGCGACATCGCCACCTTCAACCAGCGCCTCGGCCAGACCGAGTGGTTCGGCTCGGTCAGCGTGCGTCCGCTGCTGGATGCCGGCATCGGCGAACTGGCGCTGCCGCCGTCGCCCATCGGCTTTCTCAACGCCCTCGACGTGGAGGACCTGCCAGAGGCGCCACCGCCCGAGCCCCGCCTGAGCGCGGAGGCGCTCGCCGCGGCCGCGTCGCTCCAGGCACCGGCGGTGCCCGAGGTGCCCATCGAGGTCAGTGTCACGCCGGCCGATCGTCACCAGTTCGAGGTCGGTATCGGCTTTGCCACCGACGTCGGCCCCCGGATGCGCTTCTCCTGGGACCAGCCCTGGGTCAACCGCTACGGCCACAGCCTCGAGCACGACCTCTACCTCTCCGGGCCCGAGCAGGAGTTCAGCGGCGTCTACAACATGCCCCTCGACGATCCGCGTCGCGACAGCTATCGCCTCCAGTACGGGCTGCGCAACGAGGACAACGAAGACACCGAAACCCTCGAGGCCAGCGTGGAGTTCGGCCGCCGCTGGCAGTTCGATAACGCCTGGGAGCAGATCGTCTACCTGCGCGCCACCTACGAGGACTTCACCCAGGCCGATCTCGACAACCAGGTGCTGCTGCTCTATCCCGGCGTGCGCTGGACCCGCACTCGCTCGCGCAATCCGACCTTTCCGCGCTGGGGAGATCGCCAGCAGATCTCGGTGCAGTACTCCAGCGAGGCCTGGGGCTCCGACGCCGAGTTCCTGCGCCTGGATGCCGATACCCAGTGGATCCGCAGCCTCGGCGACGACTATCGCTTCGTGGGTCGCGTCGGCGCGGGCAGCATCGTCACCGACGACTTCGAGAACATCCCGCCGTCGCTGCGCTTCTTCGCCGGCGGCGACACCAGCGTGCGCGGCTATGGCTACGAGACCCTGTCGCCGGAGAACAGCGACGGCGAGCTGGTCGGCGGCGAGCAGCGCCTGGTCGGCAGCGTCGAGGCCCAGCGCCGGATCACCGGCCCCTGGTGGCTGGCCAGCTTCGTCGACGCCGGCGATGCCTTCACCGACTGGTGGCCCCAGGAGCTGAACACTAGCGCCGGCCTCGGCGTGCGCTGGATCTCGCCGGTGGGGCCGATCCGCTTCGATGTCGCCCATCCCTTCGACAGCGACGACGCCTATCGCATCCACTTCGCTATCGGCCCGGAGTTCTAGCGTGAGTGCTAGCGTGCGCCGGGCACCGATCATCGTCACCGTTCACCCCCGTCGTCCGTGGCTCACCGCGCCCCGGACGACGCTGCCGCGAGAGTCATCATCGTGAGAATGCGCCGCCTTAGCTGGGCCCTGCTCCGGCTGTTGATCCTGCTGCCGCTGTGGCTGATCGGCCTGGTCATGCTGCTGCTTGGCCTGGCCCTGTCGCCCTGGGGCACCAGCGCCCTGTTCACCCAGGCCGAGCGGCTCGGCCTGCTCGAGGTCGAGCGCGTCGAGGGCGCGCCCCTGGACACGCTCAGGATCGAGGGGCTGCGCCTGACGGCCGGCCCGGCCAGCGTCGCGGTGTCCGACGTCGAGCTCGCCTGGGCCGACGACTGCCTGCTCCAGGGGCGGCTGTGCATCGACCGCCTGGCCGTGGCGGGCGCCCGCATCCGCCTCGGCGCGAGCGACGCCGCCGAGGAGCCGGTGGCGGAAGAGGGCGACGGCGGCCCGCCCGGGCCGATTCAGCTGCCGCTGCCGGTGGCGCTGCGCGAGCTGTTGCTGGATGACGTCGAGGTGCGCCTCGCCGATGGCACCCGCCTTGGCTGGCGGCACTTCGAGAGCGGCGCCGAGGCCGAAGGCAACGCCCTGACCCTGTCGCCGACGCGCCTGGTCGGGCTGCGGCTGACGCCGTCGATCTCGCCGGGCAACCGGCTCGCCCTGAGCGAGGCGGAAAGCCGCGACGACGTGCTCACGGCCATCGCGATCGACGCCGCCGTGGCGGTGCGCTCGCCGCTGCCGGCCAGCGTCGCCGCGGCCGCCGCAGGAGTGAGCGATTCGCCGGCGTCGCCGGACTCACCGGCCGAGGAGCGCCTCCGGCTGCCGGACGTCACCCTGCCGCTGGCGGTGGAGGTACCGAGTCTGACCGTGGAAGACGCGGCCTTCGAGGGCGCGCAGGCCTACGTCATCGACCGGCTCGATCTCAGCGTCACCGCCCGCGACCAGCACATCGCCGTGCACCCGCTCGCCGTCGCCTCCCGGGAGGCCGACGCCACCCTCCAGGCCGAGGTCACCCTGCGCGATGACTATCCCCTCGACGTGCGGCTGGGCGCCGACTTCTACTTGCCCGAACGCCTGCCGGCCCTGGCCGGCCAGCGGCTCGAGCTGGCCCTGAGCGGGGACCTCGGCGACCTGGACGTGGCGCTGACTGCCAGCGGCCCCATGGAAGCCAGCCTGACGGCCCGCCTCGACGCCCTGGACCCGACGATGCCGTTCTCCGCTCGCCTGACCAGCCCCGAGCTGCAGTGGCCGCTGCCCGGCGCCGTGGCGGCGCCCGAGGACGCGGATAACGGCGAGGACGAGGGCGCGAGCGAGACGGCGCAAGACACGCCGACCGAGCCGTGGCGAGTCGAGAACCTCGACCTCGACGCCGAAGGCACGCTCGACGACTATCGGGTCAGCCTGGGACTCGCCGCCCAGGGCCCGTCGCTGCCGCGCACAGACATCGCGCTGAACGGGCAGGGCAACCTGCAGCGCTTCGACTGGGCGCCGCTGCGCCTGACGCCGCCGGAGGGCACGCTGACCAGCGAGGGACGGATCGACTGGTCCGAGGCGCTCTCGGTGTCGGCTCGGCTCGACGTCGACGGCTTCGACCCCGAGCCCTTCGTCGAGGGACTGGCCGGCCGTCTCGACGGCCGCCTGCAGGTGGCCTTCTCCCAGAGCGCCGACGGCTGGCGGCTCGGCGTGCCGACGCTTGCCGTGGACGGCGAACTCGCCGAGCAGCCGTTCTCGCTCTCGGGGCAGCTGTCCGGCGATCACGACATGAACTGGGACATCGCCTCGCTGAGCCTGCGCCAGGGCGACAATCGCCTGGACGCCTCGGGCCGGGTCGCGCCGAGCGAGCTGGACCTGGACGCCCGCATCGACATGCCGCGACTGGACACCCTCCATCCCGAGCTCGACGGGGCGCTCGACGGCGACATCGAGGCCCGCGGCAGCGTCGAGCGGCCGCAGCTGTCGCTGTCCCTGAGCGGCGATCGGCTGGCCTTCGGCGACAACCGCCTCGCCCGGCTGCGCCTGGACGGCGAGGTGGCCGGCCTCGACGACCCGAGCCTCGACCTGAGCCTGGCCGCCGACGACGTCGCCGCCGGTGGCCAAGCCTTCACGTCTATCGCGCTGGGCCTCGACGGCCGGCTCTCCGAGCATCGCCTGACCCTCGACGTGGAAGGCGACCCGGACGGGCCGCTGTCGGCGCTGAACCTGGCCCTCGAGGGCGCGCTGGACGAGGCCCGCGAGCACTATCGCGGGCGGCTGACGCCGCTGGACGCCGAGACCGCCTACGGCAGCCTCGGCCTCGACCAGGCGCTGGCCTTCGATGCCGACCTGACCGCCAGCGCCGTGGAGGTCCAGCCGTTTTGCCTGACCCGCGCCGAGGGCGGCGGGCTGTGCCTGACGGCACCGCTGTCGGCGTCGCCGGACAGCGGACGCGCCGAGCTCGCGATCCGCGAGCTGCCGATGGACCTGATCAACGACGCCATGCCGCCGGGATGGGCCATCGACGGCGCCACCGAGGGCGGCCTGGTGGCCGAATGGTCGAACGGCGGCGCCCGCTGGCAGGCCAGCGCGAATCTCGACAGCCAGGCCGAGATCAACGGCCAGGACGCCTATGGCCAGCCGTGGTCGGTGCCCGGCACCGGGCTCTCGCTCGCCCTCGACGCCGATCAGGAGCGTGCCGACGTCGACCTGGGGCTGACCTTCGGCGAACAGGGCGCGATGCGCCTCGACCTGGGCATCATCGAGCCCATGGGTGCCGGCCGCCTGGACGGGCGCTTCGAGATCGACAACGTGCGACTGGCGCCGTACCGGCCGTTGGTCGCCGACATGGAGACCCTGGAAGGCGCGCTCGACGCCGGTATCGACATCACCGGCGACCGCGAGCAGCCGCGGCTGGACGGCCGCCTCGCGCTGGCCGGCCTGCGCGCCGAGGGCCTCGGGCTGCCGCTGTCGGTGGCCGACGGCGAGCTTGAGGTCGACCTGTCCGGCGACCGCGCCGACATCGACGGCTACCTGGAAGGCGAGGAAGGCCGGATGAACATCACCGGCGATGCCCGCTGGCCCTCGTCGGCCGCGTGGCAGGCGGCCCTCGACCTGGAAGGGCGCGACGCGCCACTGCTGGCCGCGCTGCCGGGGTTCGGGCGGCTGCACATCGCCCCGGACCTGTCGATCCGCGCCGATCCGGACCGGCTGCGGGTGCGCGGTGAGGTCGGCATTCCCTGGGCCCGGCTCGAGGTCGGCAAGGTCCCGGCCTCGGCGGTCTCGCCGAGCCCCGACGAGGTCATCGTCACCCGCGAGGAGGCCGAGGCCGCCGACCGCCAGGCCGCCAGCGAGGAGCCGGGGGCGAGCACCGCAGAGGCCATGCAGCAGGCCGGTATGGCGCTGGACGTTCAGGTGGACCTTGTGCTGGGGCCGGACATGCGTCTCGAGGCCTACGGGCTCGAGACCGACCTGCGCGGCGACCTGCAGGTGCGCCAGTCCGACGGCCCCGTGCAGCTGTTCGGCAACGTCAACCTGGAAGACGGACGCTTCCGGGCCTTCGGCCAGGACCTGATCGTCCGCGAGGGCATCCTCTACTTCAGCGGCCCCCCGGGCCAGCCGCTGCTCGACTTCGAGGCGGTGCGCAATCCGGACAATACCCAGGACGAGGTGGTGGCCGGTCTGCGGGTCAGCGGGCCCGCGGCCAATCCCAGCCTGGAGATCTTCTCCGAGCCGTCCATGAACGAGTCCCGGGCGCTGTCCTACGTGCTGCGCGGCCGTGCCCCGGACGACAGCAGCGGCGGCAGCGCCCTGACTTCGGCGCTGATCGGCGTGACCCTGGGCCAGGCCGGCGGCGCCGTGGGCGCGATCGGCGAGGCCTTCGGCATCGACGACCTGAGCCTCGACACCGCCGGCAGCGGCGACGATAGCCAGGTGGTCGTGACCGGGAACCTGACCGACCGGCTGAGCGTCGGATATGGTGTCGGCGTCTTCTCGCCGATCGCCGAGCTGACGCTGCGCTACAAGCTGTGGCGAGACCTCTACCTCGAGGCGGTATCCGGCGCCAGCCAGGCGGTCGACCTGATCTATACCTTCAGCCTGCCGGGCGATCCCCCGGCGCTGACACGATGAGCGACATGCGCAAGACGAACCAAGGAGCCACACGATGACCACTTCGCCGCTGTACGCCCCCGAGGGCCGCGACACGCCGCTGCAGATACTGGGTCGCCACACCGTCAGCGGCCGCGACATGACGCCGCCGTGGCCGGCGGGCCTGCAGGAGATCGTGCTCGGGCTGGGCTGTTTCTGGGGCGCCGAGCGGCTGTTCTGGCAGCTGCCCGGTGTGCATGTGACCGCCGTGGGCTATGCCGGCGGCGTGACGCCGAACCCCACCTACGAGGAGACCTGTACCGGACGCACCGGCCACGCCGAAGTGGTGCGGGTGGTGTTCGATCCGGCGACGATCGATCTGGAGACCCTGCTGCGCCACTTCTGGGAGGCCCACGATCCCACCCAGGGCAATCGCCAGGGCAACGACATCGGGCCCCAGTATCGCTCGATCATCCTGGTCACCGACGAGGCCCAGCGCGAGATCGCCGAGCACAGCCGCGCGGCCTACGACGACGCCCTGGCCCGGGTTGGACGCGGCCCCATCACCACCGCCATCGAGCCGCTCGAGACCTTCTATTACGCCGAGGACTATCACCAGCAGTACCTCGACAAGAGACCCGACGGCTACTGCGGCCTCAAGGGCACCGGCGTCAGCTGCCCGATCGGCTGAGCGGCTCGCGCAGGCAGGGCGCCGTGTCGGCCCGGCCCTCCAGCTGAGCGCCGACCCGGCGCGCGAGCCAGCTCGCCAGCCGCCCGTCACGGCGTTCGACGAAGCCCACGTGACCGCCGTGGCGGGCCGTTTCCAGGCGAATGCCCGGGCCCAGTGCGACGTTCTCGAACAGGCCCGGCGGCATGAAGGGATCGTCCTCGGCGTGGAGGATCAGCGTCGGCCGGCGAATCTCCTGCAACAGTGGCCCGGCCGAGGCCCGGCGATAGTAGTCGGCGGCGCCGTCGAAGCCATGCAGCGGCGCGGTCACCACATCATCGTACTCGCGCAGGGTGCCAAGGCCGGCAAGCGCCCGCGGTGACAGTGCCAGCGGCAGCTCGCCGGCCTCGAGCCGCGGCGCCACCTTGGCCTTCAACGCACCGAGCAGGTGACGCTGATAGACCCGCGCGAAGCCGCGTTCCAGGCAGTCGGCGCTGGCCGCGAGATCCACCGGCGGGGCGATGGCGATCGCGCCGTCCAGCGCCGGGGATTCGCGGCCGGCATCCTCGGTCATCAGCTTGAGCAGCATGTTGGCCCCCAGCGACACGCCGCAGGCGATGCGCGGCGCCCGGGGATGGCGGCGGGCCAGCTGGGTCAGCAGCCAGTGGGCATCGGCGGTGTCACCGCTGTGGTAGGCCCGCGGGCGACGGTTGGGGTGGCGGCCACAGCCGCGGAAATGCATCAGCACGGCACGATGCCCACGTTCGCCGGCCGCCGTCAGCAGCTGCCGGGCATAGGGCGAGTCCACCGAGCCTTCCAGCCCGTGGAACAGCACGAACAGCGGCGCGTCGTCGTCGGCGGGGCCCGGTGTCACCCAGCTGAGTTCGACCACATCGCCGTCGGGCAGCGCCAGCGTCTCCCAGGCCAGCGCGGGCGAGGGCGCCGGCAGCATCCTCGGCAACAGGGTCTGCAGGTGGCGATTGGCCAGGCCCGTCGGGGCGCGGAAATCCGCCGCATGGCGGCCCGGCGTCATATGGCGTCGGCCCTGGGTTCGACGAGCCTCTGCCACAGTGCCTCCACCGCCGGGTGTGGGTTGTCACGGTGGCGAAAGAGGCGAATCTCCAGCGGCACCTGCCAGCGCGTGCCGCCGGCCGGCACCAGACCGCCGGAGGCCAGCGCGGTCTGGATGGAGCGCGCCGGCAGCCAGCCGAGTCCGTAGCCGAGCCCCACCAGTTCGCGAATATTGCCGCTCTGGATGCTCTCGTTGAGCACGCTGAAGGTCGGCACCTGGCCGAGCGCCTGCAAATGCGCACGAATGCACTGGTCGATCACCCCCCGGGGGTGATAGGCGATCAGCGGCAGCGGACGACGCCCGCTGTCCTCGAGCGAGAAACGCGGGTTGCCCTCGGCGTCGGGCAGCGACACCGGCACCAGCCGCTCGCGGCCGAGCACCCGAGCCTCCAGGCCCTCGGTTTCCAGTGGCAACGTGCGTGGCGTGGCGGGCCAGTAGCAGAGCACCAGGTCGCATTCCTGGCGCTCCAGGGCCCGGAAGTAGTCGTCGGCCAGCCAGCCGGTAGCGCGCAGGTAAGGCGTGACCGGCGGGGCGGGATCGAAATCGGCCAGCCATTCCGGCAGGAAATTGGCCAGCAGGCTCTGGGGCGCGGCCAGGCGCAGACGGCTGGCGTCCGCCTCGGCCAGCTGGCCGAGGCGCTCGCGGGCGGTGGTCACCCGTCGGGTGACGTCCTCGCACAGCGCCAGGAACTCCTCGCCGGCCGGCGTCAGCGACAGCGGCAGGGTCTGGCGATTGATCAGGGTGGCCCCCATCTCCTCCTCGAGCAGCTTGATGCGGCGCGAGAAGGTCGGCTGGGTCACGTTCTGGGTCTCCGCCGCCCGCGAGAAGTGGCGCGTACGCGCCAGGGCGATGAAGTCTTCCAGCCAGCGTAATTCCATAGTGTTCCTTGTGCCGGAGCGCCAGGGACGGTGAGTCTACTCAGCTTAGCCAGCGTTGACCAACCGGTCAGCCGGATGATCAACGGCAGCGTCTCTCCGCGCGTCTAGCCGAGCGCAGGCACTTTTCGATACCTCAGATCCGGCCTTCCTCCACCCCATGACAGGCCACCTGGCCGCCCTGGTCGGTGGCGATCAGGGTCGGGACTTCTTCCCGGCAGCGCGCGTCGGCATGCGGGCAGCGGCCGTGGAACACACAGCCCGACGGCAGGTTCACCGGCGTCGGCACCTCGCCCTGCAGGCGGATGTGCTGCGGGCGGTCATCCTCGAGCCGGGGAATCGCCGACATCAGCGCCTGGGTGTAGGGATGGCGCGGGGTGGCGAACAGCGTCGCCGTGGGCGCCACCTCGCACACCCGGCCCAGATACATGACCGCGACCCGGGTGCCGAAGTGCTCGACGACGGCCAGGTCATGGGTGATAAACAGGTAGGTCAGGTTGCGCTGCTGCTGGGCCTCCATCAGCAGGTTGAGCACCTGGGCCTGGATCGAGACGTCGAGGGCCGAGATCGGTTCATCGGCGACGATGAACTCCGGGTCCACCGCCAGCGCCCGGGCGATGGCGATGCGCTGACGCTGGCCGCCTGAGAATTCGTGGCCGTAGCGCGCCCCCCAGTCCGGGGCGATGCCCACCGCGTTCATCACCTCGGCGACCTTGTCCTGGACCCTGGCCGGCGACCAGTCGGGATGATGCAGGCGAATCGGCTCCTCCAGCGTCTGCTGGATGGTCATGCGCGGGTTCAGCGACGCATAGGGATTCTGGAAGATCATCTGCATGCGCCGACGGTAGGGCAGCAGCTCCCTGGTGGAGCGGTCGTCGATGCGCTCGCCATCGTAGCGGATCTCCCCGGCGCTGGGGGTGATCAGGCCCATCACGGTGCGCGCCACCGTGGACTTGCCGCAGCCGGACTCGCCGACCACGCACAGCGCCTCGCCGCGCCGGATGTCCAGGTCGACGCCGTTGATGGCGTGCACGTGCTTCTGCTCGCGCACCAGCTTGCCGCCCTTGAACTTGAGCTGCTCGAGGAAGTCGCCGGACAGCGAGAAGCGCTTCTCCAGCCCGCGGATCGACAGCAGCGGCTCGGCCGTCTCCGGCGCCTTCGAAGCGCCCGGGGAGGAGCCGGTAGATGAAGAAAGAGAGGCGGTGGTCATGAATCTTGCTCCTCGGCCGGAATGCGTTCGCGTTCGATCATCTCGGCGACCATGTGGCAGGCCGCCTGGCAGTTGCCCGAGGCGACGAAGGCGGGCACCTCGTCGACGCAGGCCTGGCGACGCGAGCCGTCGGGCCGGGTGACGAAGCCGCAGCGCGGATGGAAGGCGCAGCCGCTCGGCAGGTGGCTAAGCGATGGCATGCTGCCGGGGATCTGGTTGAGCCGCTCGCCGGGCGTGGCCATCTGCGGCAGGGCGTTGAGCAGGCCCTGGGTGTAGGGGTGCTGCGGGTCGTTGATGATCTCGCGGGTCGGGCCCTGCTCGATCACGCGGCCGGCATACATCACCAGCATGCGCTGGGTGACCTGGCTGACCACGCCCAGGTCGTGGGTGATCAGCACCAGGCCGACGTTGTGCTCCTCGCACAGCTCTAGCAGCAGCGCCATGATCTCGGCCTGGATGGTCACGTCCAGCGCCGTGGTGGGCTCGTCGGCGATGATGATGTCCGGGTCGAGCAACAGCGCGATGGCGATGATCACGCGCTGACGCATGCCGCCGGAGAGCTCGTGGGGATACTGGTCGAGGCGCGCCTCGGGCGAGGGGATCTGCACCTGCTCGAGCTTGCGCAGCGAGATCGCCCGGGCGTCCTTGGTCGAGATGCGACGGTGGGCCTTCAGGCACTCGATCATCTGCTCGCCGATGGTCAGCACCGGATTGAGCGTCATCATCGGGTCCTGGAAGATCATCGAGATGCGATGCCCGCGGATGCGGCGCAGGGCGCGGTCGGACAGGCCGATCAGCTCCTGGCCGTCGAACACGATGCTGCCGCCGGCGATGTAGCCGGGCTTGGCGATCAGGTTGAGCAGGCTGAAGGCGGCCACGGACTTGCCGGCGCCGGACTCGCCGACGATGCCCAGGCGTTCGCCGCGATCCAGGCTGAAGCAGACGTCGCGCAGGGCCTGGACGTCGCCGCGGCGCAGCGCGAAGCGCACGTCGAGGTGGTTGACTTCGAGAAGTGACATGGGAACTCCTTGGCCTCAGCCCTTGTGCCGGATGAAGAGGCGCGGATCGAGCGCGTCGTGCCGGCGACCGTCGGACATGGGGGACGTATCGATATTCAGCATGGCCTCAGCCCTTGTAGAGACGCGGATTGAGGACGTCGCGCAGCCAGTCGCCGAGCAGGTTGATGACCAGCACCAGCACCACTAGCACCAGGCCCGGGATCAGGGTGATCCACCAGGAGCCGGACTGGATGTAGTCGAACCCGGACTTGATCAGCGAGCCCAGCGAGGGCTGGGTCTCGGGCATGCCGAGGCCGAGGAAGGACAGCGCCGCCTCGGAGATGATGGCGTTGGCCACCTGCACGGTGGAGATGACGAAGATCGGCGACAGGGTGTTGGGCAGGATATGGCGAAACATGATGCGCCGGCTCGGCAGCCCCATCACGCGGGCGGCGTCGACATATTCCTTGCTCTTCTCGGCCAGCACCGAGGCGCGCACGGTGCGCGCATACTGGGGCCACTCGGCCAGGCCGATGATCAGCACCAGCAGCGGCACCGCATAGGTGCTGAAGGTGGCGCCGCCGAAGATCGCCTTGAACAGCGCGCCGACCACGATCGCCACCATCAGGGTGGAGAACGACAGCTGGATATCGGCCATGCGCATCAGGAAGGCATCGACGCGCCCGCCCAGGTAGCCGGCCAGCAGGCCGAAGCACACGCCGAGGGTGGCCTGCAGCGCCACCGCGCCGAAGCCGATGATCAGCGAGACCCTGAGGCCGTAGAGGATGGTCGAGAGCAGGTCACGCCCCTGGGCATCGGTGCCCATGAGATAGGCCGGATCGCTGCCGTCGACCCAGAACGGCGGCAGCTCCGAGGCCAGGATATCGATCTGTGCCAGGTCGTAGGGGTTCATCGGCGCCAGCCAGGGCGCCAGGACGGCGCAGGCCACCATCAGGATGAACACCGCCAGGCTGACCTGGGCGATCGGGTCACGCAGGAAACTGTAGAGCAGGTAGGAGTCGCGAAAGCGCTCCCAGCGGCTCGCCGTGGACGAGCTCGCAGCGGATGAGGTCGAGGTGGTCATGCGGGCTTTCCTGTCAGCTTGACGGTGGGGTTGACCAGGCCGTAGATCAGGTCGACCAGGGTGTTGGTGATCACGAAGATCAGCCCCACGATCATCAGGTAGGTGACGATCAGCGGAATGTCGGAGCGTTCGATGGCGTCGAGGAACATCAGGCCCATGCCGGGCCACTGGAACACCGTCTCGGTGAGGATGGTGTAGGCGACCAGGGTGCCGATCTGTACCCCGCCCACGGTGATCACCGGCAGCATGGTGTTCTTCAGCGCGTGCAGGAAGTAGATGCGGCGCAGCGAGATGCCCTTGGCGCGGGCGAACTTCACGTACTCCGACTGCATCACCTCGAGCATCTCGGCGCGGATCAGGCGGATGAACAGCGGCAGCATGATCGAGGCCAGCGAGATGGCGGGCAGCACCAGGTAGGTCAGCCCCTCGAGGGAGGCGAAGTTGGTCTCCCAGGTGCCGAACACCGGCACCGGGTCGCCGCGGCCGTAGGCCGGCATGCCGCCGTCGGTACTGATCAGGTCATTGAGCGAGGCGCCCCAGCCGGTATCGGCGGGGAAGGGCGACCAGGACACGCCGATGGCGAACAGCTGGATCAGCACGATGGCGGTCAAAAACACCGGTATCGAGATACCGATGATCGACACGCCCATGAAGAACCGCGACAGCCAGGCACGCGGCCGGATGGCGCTGTAGACCCCGATGGGAATCGACAGGGCGATGATCAGGAAGGTGGACGCGGCCACCAGCTCCAGGGTCGCGGGCAGGTGGCGCAGGATGACGTCGGTGGTCGGCTCGTTGAAGACGTAGGAATAACCGAAGTCGAACTGCACCGCGTTGGCGGCGAAGCGCAGGTACTGCACCGCGAAGGGGTCGTTCAGGCCCAGTTCCTCGCGCAGCGCAGCGCGCTCGCTCTCCGGCACCGACTGGCCGACCATCTGCTGGATGGGGTCGCCCAGATTGTCCTGGATGGCGAAGGCGATCACGCTGATGACGAACATCACCAGCAGCGCATGGAAAAGGCGCTTGATCAGAAAGGCGATCATGAGTGGCGTCCCGTAGGCAATACGGGGTGGCACGCTCGCGTCGAGCGCGCCACCGGGTCAGGATGGGGGGGAAGTCCTCGCCGACGATGACGCCGGCGAGGGAGGAATCACTCTTCCTCGACGACCAGGTCCCCGAGATAGGGGAAGTTCATCACGTTGACGACCGGCTCGATGTCGACGTTGGCGGCGGATGCCCAGGCCAGGTCCTGCCAGTGCAGCGGGATGAAGGCGGCCTCGTCATGCAGGGTCTGCTCGACCCGCTGCAGCATCTCGGCGCGGGCCTCGAGGTCGACCTCCAGGTTGGCCTCGGTGACCAGGGCATCGAGCTCCGGATTGCAGTAGTTGCCGGCATTGTACTGACCGGCCCCGCTGTCGGCGTCCGGGCAGGCGGTGAGGTACTCGTGCAGGTTGGCCGAGTCCTCGGTGTCGGCGTGCCAGCCGATCATCATCATGTCGGCGACACGGTCGTCGTATTCGCCCCAGTACTGGGCCTTGGGCAGGGTCTTGAGATCCACCGTGACGTTGATGCGCGCCAGCATGGCGGCCACCGCCTGAGCGATCTTGGCGTCGTTCACGTAGCGGTTGTTGGGCGCCATCATGGAGATCTCGAAGCCGTCCTCATAGCCGGCCTCGGCCATAAGTTCCTGGGCTCGCTCGAGGTCGTAGCGTGGCGCGAGGCCCTCGACGTGGCCCGCATACCCTTCCGGTGACATCTGGGCCGCCGGGGTGGCGAAGCCCTTCATCAGCCGGTCGGCGATGCCTTCTTGGTTGATGGCATAGGCGAAGGCCTGGCGCACCCGCGGATCCTGGAAGGCCTCGACGCGCTCCTGATTCATGTGGAAGAGGATGATCCGGGTGCCGGTCATGGTGACCAGCTGGGTATCGTCGTCGTTACGGATGCGCTCCAGGTCGTTGGGCGGCACCGGGGCGATGAAGTCGACGTCGCCGGAGAGCAGGGCGGCCACGCGGGTGGCGTTCTCGCTGATCGGGGTCATCACGATCTTGTCGACGTTGCCGGGGGAATCCTCGTCCCAGTAGTCGTCGTGGCGTTCGAACACCACGCGCACGCCCTGCTGGCGTTCGCTGACCTCGAAGGGACCGGTGCCGGACAGATGCCGCGAGGCGTAGGAGTTGCCGTTCTTGACGATCTCGTCCTTGGGATCACCGTCGGCGTCCTCACCGCTGTAGAACTGGCTGTCCATCGGGAAGATGTAGGTCGCCAGGTTGAGCAGCAGCGGATAGGGCTTCTCGGTGGTGAACTCCACGGTGTGCTCGTCGACCGCGGTCACCGAGGCGATGGGCGCGAAGATCGCCTTGAAGTCGGGGCTGCGCTTCAGGCGCTCCACGGTCCACACCACGTCCTCGGCGGTGAAGGCGTTGCCGCTGTGGAATTCGACGCCCTCACGCAGCGTCATGCGCAGGGTCGTGTCGTCGACCTGCTCCCAGTCGGTGGCCAGGCGCGGGGCGAACTCGAGGTCCTTGTTCCAGCGCACCAGCGGGTCGAAGGTCATGTGGGACAGCTGCAGGATACCGCCGGAGAGCTGCTCGTGGATATCGAGCGACACCGGGTCGGCGTCGTAGGCCATGCTGAGGGTGGTCTCGGCCTGGGCGGCCGGTGCGATGGCAGCCGCGGTCATGGCCGCGCCTACGGCGCTGGCCAGAAGGGTCTTCTTGATTGTCATGTTGTATTCCATGCCGGATGGATTGTTATGCGTATCGCCTCGGGATGGGGCGAACGACCGTTTGTTCCGGTCCGGCCTTCAACATAGAGAGTTCGGCGGCGGGAGAACAATCGAAATAACGAGAGGCGTCATGCGCCCGGCGAATGAGGCTCGCCTGGCGGTGCCACGCGGTCGCTGGGATACGGCAGGGCGACCCGGCCCAGGCCCGCCGACGGGGCGCTCATGACGTTTTGATGGGGCAGGGAGGCGGCTCTTATGATCGGGATCGCTGACAAGTTGCTTTTTTTATTACCACCATAGCGGCGGTCAATGGCCGCGGACCTCCCGGGGGCTGCCGACGGCTGGTATGATCGCTGCCACTCACGCCCATCCCCTCTATCACGCACCCATCTATACACACCCAACAGGAGATGCCTGTGTCTGTGACCGAGTATGACTACGACCTCTTCGTCATCGGGGCGGGATCCGGCGGCGTCCGCGCCGCACGCACCGCCGCCGCCACCGGGGCCCGCGTTGCCGTGGCCGAGGATCGCTACCTGGGCGGCACCTGTGTCAACGTCGGCTGCGTGCCCAAGAAACTGTATTCCTACGCCGCCCACTTCCACGACAGCTTCGAGGACGCCAGCGGCTTCGGCTGGACCCTGCCCGAGGCGCCCACCTTCGACTGGGCGACCCTGCGTGACAACAAGATCGGCGAGATCAAGCGCCTCAACGGCATCTACGGCCGGCTGCTCGACGGCGCCGGCGTGCGCCTGATCAACGGCCGGGCCACGGTGGTCGACGAACACCACGTCAGCGTCGGCGGCGAGACCATCAGCGCCGAGAAGATCCTGGTCGCCGTGGGCGGCTGGCCCTGGGTGCCGGACTTCCCGGGCAATGAGCTGACGCTGGACTCCAACCGCGTCTTCGATCTCGACCGCTTCCCGGAACGCTTCCTGGTACTCGGCGGCGGCTATATCGCCGTGGAGTTTGCCAGCATCTTCAACGGCCTGGGCAGCGACACCCACCTGGTCTACCGCGGTGACCTGTTCCTGCGCGGCTTCGACCAGGAAGTGCGCGAGTTCACCCGCGACGAGATGGACAAGAAGGGCGTCAACCTGCACTTCGGCACCAACATCGAGACCATCGAGCAGGTCGAGGGCGGCCTCAAGGTGACCCTGACCAGCGGCGAGACGCTGGAAGTGGATGCGGTGCTGGCCGCCACCGGCCGTCGCCCGCACCTCGAAGGGCTGGGCCTGGACAAGCTCGATGTCGCCACCAGCGACGACGGCAAGCTCAAGGTCAACGAGCGCTTCGAGACCTCGGTGCCGTCCATCCTGGCGCTGGGCGACGTCACCGACGGCCCCGAGCTCACCCCGGTGGCGCTGGAAGAGGCCATGAAGCTGGTCGAGCACCACTTCGGCGACACCACGCCCGAGCCGCTGGACTACGAGCGCATCGCCACCGCGGTGTTCTGCCATCCCAACATCGGCACCGTGGGCCTCTCCGAAGAGGCCGCGCGCGAGCGTTTCGACGCCATTCGCGTCTACAGCGCCGATTTTCGCCCCATGAAGCACACCCTGTCCGGCAGCAGCGAACGCTGCCTGATGAAGCTGATCGTCGATGACGAGAGCGATGTGGTGGTCGGGGCGCACATGGTCGGCGACGAGGCCGGCGAGCTGATCCAGGGCATCGCCATCGCGGTGCGTGCCGGGCTGACCAAGGCCCAGTTCGACCAGACGGTGGGCATCCATCCCACCGGGGCCGAGGAATTCGTGACCATGCGTACGCCGACGCGTCGCTGACGCCACGGACGGCGACATCTCGCCGTCACACCATCGCCACATGAGCGGGCCACCCTGAACGGGTGGCCCGCTTGCGTTTGAAGCATCGGCAGGCCGGAGGAGCGAGACCGGGCTATGCTGTGAGAAGCCCGTCATGGCGGCATTTCACCGCATGCCATAATACAGGTTTATGGTTTCTTGCCGTCCGGATAACAGCGTTTTTGAAAAGGTGATAAGCAGCTGTTATGCTAATTTCCGAATTCGCTAAGCGAACATGATAATGAACGTGACCACAGAGCCCTTCATTCCCTCCGCCGAGCTCGCCCGGCCCAGCATTGCCGACACCGTCGTCGGCCATCAGTCCACCCCGCTGTTCATCCGCAAGCCCAACCCGGACGACGGCTGGGGCATCTACGAACTGGTCAAGTCCTGCCCGCCGCTGGACGTCAATTCCGCCTATGCCTATCTGCTGCTGGCGACCCAGTTTCGCGACAGCTGCGCCGTGGCCACCAACGAGGAAGGCGAGATCGTCGGCTTCGTTTCCGGCTACGTGAAGAGCAACTGCCCGGACACCTATTTCCTGTGGCAGGTCGCCGTGGGCGAGAAGGCCCGCGGCACCGGCCTGGCTCGCCGCCTGGTGGAGGCCGTGATGACCCGGCCGGAGCTGGCCGAGGTGCACCACCTCGAGACCACCATCACGCCGGACAACCAGGCGTCCTGGGGCCTTTTCCGCCGCCTGGCCGACCGCTGGCAGGCGCCGCTGAACAGCCGTGAATACTTTTCCACCGATCAGCTGGGCGGTGAGCACGACCCCGAAAACCTCGTGCGCATCGGTCCTTTCCAGACCGTCGACATCTGATCGCTGCTGCCACGGTGCCGGCGCGCCAGGTCGGCCGGCATCGTCACGCCCGAATTCCCCTTTCTTCCGCTCTTTCCGACAGGAGGTCGCAATGCAGACCCAGACCCTCGAACGCATGGAATCCGACGTCCGGACCTATTCCCGCTCCTTCCCGGTCGTCTTCACCAAGGCGCAGAATGCGCGCCTGACCGACGAGACCGGCCGCGAGTACATCGATTTCCTGGCCGGCGCCGGCACCCTGAACTACGGCCACAACAACCCCAAGATCAAGCAGGCCCTGGTCGACTACCTGGCCAGCGACGGCATCGTCCACGGCCTGGACTTCTGGACCGCCGCCAAGCGCGACTACCTCGAGACCCTCGAGGAGGTGATCTTCAAGCCGCGCGGCCTGGACTACAAAGTGCACTTCCCGGGGCCGACCGGCACCAACGCCGTCGAGGCGGCCATCCGCCTGGCCCGCGTGGCCAAGGGCCGGCACAACATCGTGACCTTCACCAACGGCTTCCACGGCGTGACCATGGGGGCACTTGCCACCACCGGTAACCGCAAGTTCCGCGAGGCCACCGGCGGCATCCCGACCCAGGGCGCGTCCTTCCTGCCGTACGACGGCTACATGGGCGAGGCCACCGACACCCTCGACTACTTCGAGAAGCTGCTCGGCGACAAGTCCGGCGGCCTGGACGTGCCGGCCGGCGTGATCGTCGAGACCGTGCAGGGCGAAGGCGGCATCAACGTGGCCGGTCTCGACTGGCTCAAGCGTCTGGAAGGCATCTGCCGTGCCCACGACATCCTGCTGATCGTCGACGACATCCAGGCCGGCTGCGGCCGTACCGGCAAGTTCTTCAGCTTCGAGCACGCCGACGTGGTGCCGGACATCGTCACCAACTCCAAGTCGCTGTCCGGCTTCGGCCTGCCGTTCGCCCACGTGCTGATGCGCCCCGAGCTCGACAAGTGGAAGCCGGGCCAGTACAACGGTACCTTCCGCGGCTTCAACCTGGCCTTCACCACCGCCGCCGCCGCGCTGCGTCAGTACTGGAGCGACGACACCTTCGAGCGTGACGTGCAGCGCAAGGGCCGCATCGTCGAGGAGCGCTTCCAGAAGATCGCCGCCTGGCTCACCGAGGAGTGCGGCATCGAGTCCAGCGAGCGTGGGCGTGGCCTGATGCGCGGCATCGACGTCGGCAGCGGTGACATCGCCGACAAGATCACCGGCCAGGCCTTCGAGAACGGCCTGATCATCGAGACCAGCGGCCAGGATGGTGAAGTGGTCAAGTGCCTGTGTCCGCTGACGATTCCCGACGAGGACCTGATCGAAGCCCTGGACATCCTCGAGGCCAGTGCCCGCCAGGCCCTGAGCTGATCGATTCCCCGGCCCGTCTCGTCGCCGACGAGGCGGGTGGTCATCGCTGCCGGCCCGAGCCTCGACACATCGAGCGGGCCGGACGCCCGTCACACCAGACATCCCATGGAGAGCGCCAATGATCGTTCGCAATCTCGAGGAAGCCCGTCAGACCGACCGCCTGGTCACCGCCGAGAACGGCAACTGGGACAGCACCCGCCTGTCGCTGGCCGAGGACGGTGGCAACTGCTCCTTCCACATCACCCGGATCTATGAGGGCACCGAGACCCACATCCACTACAAGCACCACTTCGAGGCGGTGTACTGCATCGAAGGCGAGGGCGAGGTCGAGACCCTGGCCGACGGCAAGATCTGGCCGATCAAGCCGGGCGACATCTACATCCTCGATCAGCATGACGACCACCTGCTGCGGGCGACCAAGACCATGCATCTGGCCTGCGTGTTCACTCCGGGCCTGACCGGTAAAGAGGTTCACCGCGAGGATGGCTCCTACGCGCCGGCCGACGACTGATCAACCATCGATCAGGCCATGACGCCAACGGCCCCGGTTCCATCAGGAACCGGGGCCGTGTCGTTTCCTGTAAAGGAAGAACGGGAAGACAGGGCAGGGTGACGACCTAGCGTGGGGCGTCGCGGTCGAAGATGATGGTGATCTCGGCCAGCGTCAGGCCGAACTTCTTCATGGACGTGCGATTGATCAGCCGGCCGTCGGGCTGCAAGTACATCCAGTCGTCCATCTGGAAGGTGAGGTCGCGCCCGTCGACCGTGACCTCGAGTGGATAGCTCATATGGAAGACGTGCCCCGCCTGGCGGGCCTGCACCACGCCCTCGACGTCATTGGCGCGCCCCTCCCAGCGACCGCCGTCGCGACGTTCGAAGGTCCAGACGCGGCGATCGGTCTCGCCGTCGGCGTAGGTGAAACGCTCATCCAGGGTCAGGGTGTCGCCCTCGACGCTGCCGTCGATGTCCACCGTGAAGCGGCGCTGCACCTCACCGCTGTAGTCCTGCACCATGCCCCAGGCCCGCGTCTGCCCCTCGAAGTAGTCGGCGATGTCGAGCCGTGGCGTGGTTCCCGCGTAGCGCCCCACGTCGATGCCGGCACAGCCGGCGAGCATCAGCACCAGGGCCAGCCAGACGACCGGGCGGCCCCGCCGGCTCGGTAATTTTCTATACATGACTCATATCCTTTATGTGCGATGTATAACAATATAGAGGAGTGAGGCTGCGGGTGCCATGCGAGCCGGGGCAGGTCGGGCTTCGGGACATCGGGCGCGAATCTCGGCGAAGCGCTGTTCGGTCAAGGACGTGGCGATCTTCTCGGCGCCGCCTTTACGGACGGCAGGGTCAAGGCCTCACGGGATTCGATTGGACGCGGTGCGACGAGAGGAATATGTTAGGGGGCTCATTAGTTGGGGAAGAGGCAATGAGCCAGGACGAGCATATCAGAGAGTATTCGGGCGCGGCGGCCGGCTGGGGAGCGCTGAAGAGCGTGACCAAAAGCTGGCTCGGCAGCGACAACGCGGTCAAGAACCTCCGTGCCATGCTCAAGACCAACCAGGATCACGGCTTCGACTGCCCGGGTTGCGCCTGGGGCGAGGCGCCGGAGAGCGGGCTGGTGAAGTTCTGCGAGAACGGTGCCAAGGCGGTGAACTGGGAATCCACCGGGCGCTCAGTCGGCCCCGCGTTCTTCGCCGAACACCGCGTCTCGGACCTGCTCAGGCAGAGCGACTACTGGCTGGAATATCAGGGCCGGCTGTCACATCCCATGCGCTACGACGCCGACAGTGACCGCTACGTCGAGATCCGCTGGGAAGACGCCTTCGCGCTGATCGCCGAGCACCTGAACCGTCTCGAGTCGCCCGACCAGGCCGAGTTCTACACCTCCGGCCGGGCCAGCAACGAGGCCGCCTACCTCTATCAGCTGTTCGTGCGCGCCTTCGGCACCAACAACTTTCCCGACTGCTCGAACATGTGTCACGAGGCCAGCGGCATCGGCATGACCGACAGCCTCGGCGTGGGCAAGGGCACCGTGGTGTTCGACGACCTGGCGCACGCCGACGCGATCTTCGTCATCGGCCAGAATCCCGGCACCAACCATCCGCGCATGCTCGAGCCGCTGCGCGAGGCGGTACAGCGCGGCGCCCAGGTCGTCTGCATCAATCCGCTCAAGGAGCGCGGCCTCGAGCGCTTCCAGCATCCCCAGAAACCGCTGGAAATGCTCGGCAACGGCTCCGAGCCTACCCACACCGCCTATTTCCGTCCGGCCCTCGGCGGCGACATGGCGCTGATGCGCGGCATCGCGAAATACCTGCTGGGCTGGGAGCGCGAAGCGCTGGCGGCCGGCGAGCCGCCGGTGTTCGATCACGCCTTCCTCGAGACCCACACCGACGGCCTGGACGACTATCTGGCCGCCGTGGATGCCACGCCCTGGGCGCATATTCGCGAGCAGTCGGGGCTCTCGCTCGACGACATCGAGCTGGCCGCACAGATGTATCGCCGCGCCGAACGGGTGGTGATGTGCTGGGCGATGGGCATCACCCAGCACCGCCATTCGGTGGCAACGGTGCAGGAAATCGTCAATCTTCAGCTGCTGCGCGGCAATGTCGGCAAGCCTGGCGCCGGGCTGTCGCCGGTGCGCGGCCACAGCAATGTGCAGGGCGATCGCACCATGGGCATAGACGAGAAGCCGCCGGCGAGGCTGCTCGACGCCCTGGAGCGGCGCTTCCGCTTCGAGGCGCCGCGAGACCATGGTCACAACACGGTGCAGGCGATCCAGGCGATGGAAGAAGGGCGGTCGAAGGTCTTTCTCGGCCTGGGCGGCAACTTCGCCCAGGCCACGCCGGATACCGAGCGCACCCACGCCGCGCTGCGACACTGCGAGCTGACCGTGCATATCGCCACCAAGCTGAACCGCTCGCACCTGGTGACCGGCCGGGACGCCCTGATCCTGCCGTGCCTGGGGCGCACCGAGATCGACAAGCAGGCCGAGGGGCCTCAGGGCGTCACCGTCGAGGACACCTTCAGCATGGTGCACGTCTCCCGTGGCCAGCTGACACCGCGATCTCCACATTTACGCTCGGAGCCCGCGATCATCGCCGGCATCGCCCAGGCGACGCTGGGCCCGCATCCCGTGGACTGGATGTCGCTGATCGCCGACTATGGCCGCATCCGCGAGCTGATCGCGGACACCGTTCCCGGCTTCGAGGACTTCAACGCACGGCTGAACCAGCCCGGTGGCTTCCACCTGGGCAACGCCGCCGCGGAGCGCGTGTGGCACACGGACAGCGGCAAGGCCCGGTTCCGCTCCCACGCGCTGCCCGAAGCGCTGGTCAACGCCGGCGTGCTGGCGCGCGGCGAGACCCCGGACCTGATCCTGCAGACGCTGCGTTCCCACGATCAGTACAACACCACGCTCTACGGGCTCGACGATCGCTACCGTGGCGTCTTCGGGCTGCGCGAGGTAGTGTTCGCCAGCGAGACGGAGATCCGGCGGCTCGGCTTCGCCCCCGGTGACCGGGTAGACCTGGTGTCGCTGTGGGACGACGGCCGCGAACGTCGGGTCAGCGATTTCCAGCTGGTGGCCTATGACATGCCGGACGGCCAGGCCGCGGCCTACTATCCGGAAACCAATCCGCTGGTGCCGCTCGACAGCTACGGCGAGCAGACCTTCACGCCGACCTCGAAGTTCATCGCGATCCGGCTCGAGCGCGCCGCGCCCAGCCAGCGACTGGACGCCGAGACGGCCTGACATCATCGACTGTACGGCCGCGTGCCCGGAACCTCGAGAGGCGTTCCGGGCGCCGGCGCTGTGACGCGGGTTCCCGTGGCGAAAGCGTGAAGGCTGGACGACACTGGCATCATGCCAGGCCGTCGAGGCCGTCACCGACGGGGTGGACGGAGACGGCCGTCTTGGTGTCGCGATGATGACACAAGGGCATCAAGCCGCCACGGCCAGGACTTCGCATAATATATATTATGTTAAATCATGGTCGTGTCGGAGCCATGCAAGCCCGTGTCAGCCACGGGTTCGTCATCGCCACGACATGGACAGCTTGGCCCCCGCTCCTTATCATCCCGTCAGTTCGCGAGGCCTTTGCCTCTTCACTCGCCAGAGCCAAGGATGTCGACGACATGCCGATTCGCCCCCTGCTGATTGCACCTCTCGCCGCCCTGTTATCGCTCGGTGGCTGCGGAATGGTGCCCCAGCGCGAAGCGCCCCCCGAGCCCGTCACCCAGCAGGCCTTCGCGAATCGCATGGATCGGCTCCAGGCCGACCTGGCCGACCGCTGCGACGCCACGCTCCAGGCCCAGTCGGCGCACCGCGAGGAGCAGCTGGGCCTGCGCGCCGACGTGCGCGAGCTGGGATACCTGCTGCGCAACGTGCGCGGCGAGCTCGAGACGCTGCGCGGCGAGACACGCCAGGAGCCGACGTCCCGCAATTGCCCGGTGGTCGACGAGCGGCTCGACAAGAAGACCCTGGTCGGTCGCAGCGAGTGGATCGGCCTGCCCGAGGTGGGCACCTATCTGGAAGCGCGTATCGATTCCGGTGCCGAAATGTCGTCGCTGTCGGCCACCGAGATCACGCCGTTCGAGCGTGACGGCGAAGACTGGGTGCGCTTCAAGCTGGGCCTCAACGACGAGGACAGCGTGATCGAGTCCAAGCGCGACGAGTGGATCGAGGCGCCTGTCGAGCGCCGGGTCCGCGCCGCCCAGGCCAACGGCGACGCCTCGCGGCCGGTGATTAGCCTGCTGCTGACGCTGGGGCCGCTGCGCGAGAGCGTGGAGTTTACCCTCGATGACCGCACCCATCTCGACTCTCCGGCGCTGCTGGGCCGTCGTTTCCTGATGGATATCACCATCGTCGACGTGGCCCGCCGGCATATCTACGATCGCCCCGAATTTTCCTCGCCGTCGGCAGCGGATGCCGACGCGCCCGAGACACAAGACGAGACGACGGCGCCCTGATCCCGTCAGCGAAGCCCACGTCACGCGTCCAAGGAAGCCGACATGTCCCGACTGCCCTTTTATCTGATCGTCGCCCTGCTGCTGGTCACCGGCATTGCCATGAGCGTCCATCGCCATGTCCAGTTCGAGGTCCCCTGGACGCCGGGCGAACAGCGCCAGGTCTGGGAGATCGAAGCCCAGGTCGACTTCCGCGCCGACGGCGGCCCGGCCAGGGTCGAAATGGCCCTGCCTTCCACCCAGCCCGGCTTCCGGGTGCTCACCGAGCACACCGCCTCGCCCGGCTATGGCCTGAACTACCTCGAGGAGAACGGCGCGCGCCGTGCCCTGTGGTCGGTACGCGAGGCCGAGGGCAACCAGCAGCTCTATTACAGTGCCCAGGTCCTGGTCGCGCCGAACGCAGAGGCCGGTGACGTGCCGCCGCCGCGCCCGGTGCCGAACGTGGTCTGGGAGCCGCCCTATGACACCGCGGCCCAGGAAGTCATCGACCACGCCTGGTCGCGCAGCGCCGATCCCTTCACCTTCGCCCAGCAGCTGATCAGCGACTTCAGCGACGAGCGGCGTGGCGAGAACGTGCGCCTGCTGCTGACCCAGTTCGATCGCTCGCCGCTGCTGCTGCGCCTGTTCCATCAGGCCGGCGTCCAGGCGCGAGCGGTAAGCGGCCTGACGCTGGAGAACGGCCGCCGTCGCCAGGCCCTGAACACCTGGCTCGAGGTCTACGACGGCAACGAGAGCGCACTGTTCGATCCGGCCACCGGCCAACGCGGCCGCCCGGACAACCTGCTGCTGTGGGAGAACGCCGGCCAGTCGGTGCTGGAGGTACAGGGCGGGACCAGCTCCCGGATCAGCTTCTCGATGATCTCGCGCAACCAGCCCGCCGCCGCCGCGGTGCGCAGCCAGGTGGCCAAGGACGCCGACACCCTGCTCAACTTCTCGATCCACAGCCTGCCGCTCGAGGAGCAGGCGCTGTTCCAGACCATCCTGCTGATCCCCATCGGCGCGCTGGTGGTGGTACTGCTGCGGGTGCTGGTAGGGATCAAGACATCGGGCACCTTCATGCCGGTGCTGATCGCCCTGGCCTTCATCCAGACCTCGCTGGTGACGGGACTCGTCGGCTTCCTGCTGGTCGTGGCCGTGGGCCTGGTGATCCGCAACTATCTGTCCTACTTGAACTTGCTACTGGTGGCCAGGGTGACGGCGGTGATCATCACGGTCATCGCCATCATCTCGCTGTTCTCGGTGCTGTCGTTCCGCATGGGCCTCAACGCCGGGCTGCAGATCACCTTCTTCCCGATGATCATCCTGTCGTGGACCATCGAGCGCATGTCGATCCTGTGGGAAGAGGAAGGTCCCAAGGAAGTGCTGATCCAGGGCGGCGGCAGCATGCTGACCGCGGTGCTGGCCTACCTGGCGATGAACAACCCCTGGATCCGCCACATCACCTTCAACTTCCTCGGGGTGCAGCTGATCCTGATGGCGCTGATCCTGATGCTCGGCAACTACACCGGCTACCGGCTGCTGGAGCTGCGTCGCTTCAAGCCGGTCACGGAGGACTGATCGCATGTGGACCTCCCCGGGCAAGCTGCGCGCCAAGGGCATCATCGGCATGAACCAGCGCAACATCCGCTATATCGGCCGCTACAACGACCGGCGGCTGTATCCGCTGGTCGATGACAAGCTCCAGACCAAGCTGCTCGCCCAGCGGTACGACATCACCACGCCGGCGCTGATCGGCACCGTCTCGACCCAGTTCGGCGTCAAGCGCATCCACGAGATGCTGGCCGCCCACGGCGGCTTCGTGATCAAGCCGGCCAAGGGCAGCGGCGGCAAGGGCATCCTGGTCATCGAACAGCGCGACGGCGCGCACTTCGTCAAGCCCAGCGGCGCCCACCTCACCCTGGAGGACGTCGAACGCCACGTGTCGAACATTCTCTCGGGGCTCTATTCGCTGGGTGGCTCACCGGACGTGGCGGTGATCGAGGCGCTGATCGACTTCGACGAATCCTTCGCCGAATACAGCTACGAGGGCGTGCCGGACATCCGCGTGATCGTCTTCCAGGGCTATCCGGTGATGGCCATGATGCGACTGTCGACCGCCGCCTCCGACGGCAAGGCCAACCTGCACCAGGGCGCGGTCGGCGTGGGCATCGACATCGCCAGCGGCACGGCGATCCGCGGCGTGCAGTTCGACCGGGCCCGGCACGACCACCCAGACACCGGCCACGAGCTGGCCAGCCTGCGCATCCCCGGCTGGAAGACGCTGCTCGAACTGGCCGCCAGCTGCTACGAGATGACGGCACTGGGCTACCTCGGCACCGACATGGTGATCGACCGCCAGCACGGGCCGATGCTGCTGGAGCTCAACGCCCGCCCGGGGCTGGCGATCCAGATGGCCAACGGCGAGGGGCTGCGCAAGCGGCTCGACCTCATCGAACGCCAGCCGGAGGGCGTATCGCCCGAGGAGCGCGTGGCCTTCGCCCAGCATCACTTCGCCCGCAGCAGCGAGCTGGAGCGCGTGGCGCAGGAGGCGGCCGAGGCCTGAGGCGGCCGCCCTGCCCGCCTCCTCGCGCGTCGCCGCTCGAAGCCACGCCACCGTCATCGTGGCCACCAACGCCCGGCTGGCTCGGGCCATGCCGGGCGCGTAGAATGTCCCCCTCAATCCTCGACCGCATGGCCCGCATGACCGATTCCAGCGACCTGATACAACAGGCCGAGCGACAGTGCCACCAGCGTGGCGTGCGCTTCACTCCGATTCGCCAGCGGGTGCTGCAGATCATCGCCGACACCCGCGGCGGCCTGAAGGCCTACGAGCTGCTCGACCGCCTCGCCACCGAGCACGCGTCGGCGCGGCCGCCCACCGTGTATCGCGCCCTGGAATTTCTCATCGACCAGGGACTGGTGCACCGCATCGAATCGCTCAACGCCTACGTGGCCTGCCCCTGCCCGGAGCACGCCCACGGCTTCCAGCTCTTGATCTGCCGCGACTGCGGCCGGGTCGAGGAGCTGCACCTCGATGACATCAACGATCGGCTCGGCCAGCGTGCCCGCGAGCTCGGCTTCGTGGTGCATCGCCAGACCATCGAGCTGCTCGGCCAGTGCGAGGCCTGCCGGTCGGCCATCGCGACCTCATGATGCACGGAGCCCCCATGACCGACACCTTCAAGCGCCTGGAAGTCGCGGCACTCGACAGCCGCCGCCCGCTCGGCGAGATCCTCGATGCCATCCGCTTCAATGACGACGGCCTGATTCCTGCCATCGCCCAGCAGCATGACAGCGGCGAGGTGCTGATGATGGCGTGGATGAGCCGCGAGGCGCTGGAAGAAACCCTGGCCACCGGCCGCGTCTGCTACTGGTCGCGCTCCAAGGGCAAGCTGTGGCGCAAGGGCGAGTCCTCCGGCCAGCAGCAGCATCTGCGCAGCGCCACCCTCGACTGCGACGGCGACACCCTGCTGATGCAGGTCGACCAGACCGGCCCGGCCTGTCACAGCGGCCGCCGCAGCTGCTTCTACGTGTCCCTCGAGGGCGACGAGGCACGCATCACCTCGGCGCCGCTGATCGACCCCGAGACCCTCTACGGCAAGCGCTGAAGTCATGACCCCCCTGCTCCACCGCGTCCGGCACCTGGCCGGACGCCTCCTGACCTGGCCCCTGCTGGGCCTGGTCAAGGCCTACCAGCTGATCCTGAGCCCGCTGCTCGGGCCTCGCTGTCGCTACTGGCCGAGCTGCTCCCACTACACGGCGGAGGCGCTGAGGGTCCACGGCCCGATGCGGGGCGGCTGGCTCGGCCTGCGCCGCATCCTGCGCTGCCACCCGGGCGCCGAGGGCGGCATCGACCCGGTCCCGGGCGGCCCGAGCGAGGCGCTGTGCCGGGAAGACCCCGAGCTCGACGAGCATTTCCGTTGTCGCGACGGCGACGAGGCAGCGTCAAACGACGAGGCCCCACGCTAGCCGCAGCAAGCGGGGTGTCCTTGCCTGAACGCAAACCGCCCGCAGGCGATCCATCGTTTATCCACGAGGATCGACGGCGGGCGGTTTTTTCATGCCGCGGCCGGCGCCTGTCAGGCGGCTTCCTGCTCGGCGACGCGATAGATGCGCTCGAGCATGGCGTTCAGGCCGTTGCTGCGCGTCGGCGAGAGATGCTTGTCGAGGCCCAGATCCTTGAGGAAGTGCGGGCTGGTGTCGCGGATGTCCTCCGGGCGGCGGTCGTCGTAGATGCGCATCAGTACGGCGATCAGCCCGGAGACGATGGCGGCGTCGGAGATCGCCTGGAAGCGGAGCCGCTCGCCGTCGCGCTCATGGTGCATCCAGACGTTGGACTGGCAGCCCTGGATCTTCAGTTCCTCGACCTTCCACTCCTCGGGAAAGGTCGGCAGCTGCTTGCCCAGGTCGATGATGTACTGGTAGCGGTCCATCCAGTTGTCAAACATCTCGAACTCGTCGACGAGTTCCTGCTGGGCCTGTTCGGCGGTCGTGGTCATGCAACACTCCTTGAAACGATTGTCGCCATTATAACGGCTGGGCCCCGTCGTCGTCCGCCCCCGACGACAGTCCATGACGCGACTGCTGGCGATGCCACTCGGCGTCCTCGGCGTGCAGGTAGCGGGCGGTGGTGTCGAGCCGCGAATGCCGGGCCGTCTCGGCGAGATAGCGCAGCTCCACGCCGGCCTGGGCCTGGTGCGTGAGCGCGGTATGGCGCAGCCAGTGCGGCGTGGCGCGCCGCAGCAGTGCGATCTCGCGGGCGCTTGCCCGGCCCTGGCGCGCCTCCAGGTCATCCGCGGCCCGGGTGAAGGCCTCGCGCATCAGCCGATAGAGCCGGTTCTCGCCCAGCCCGCGCCGGCCATCGAGTCCTCTCAGCATCGGTGTGATCTCGTCCGGGGCGGGCTCGGGCGCGAGGCCGAGCGCCGTTCGCCATTCCCCGAGCAGGCGCGTCATGTCCGGCGGCACCGGGATGCTGGCCGCCTTGCCGCCCTTCCCTACCGTGTGCCACCACCAGCGCCCCTCGCGGCGAAACACGTCCTGCATCCTGGCCGCCGCCATCTCGCCGATCCGTGGGGCCAGCAGGTAGGCGAAGCCGAACGCGAAGCGGCGGCGCTCGTGCTCGAAGCGCGCCCGCGGCGTCGCATCGTCGTCCGGTGCCTCGTTCAGCCACTGCCATAGCCAGTCCCACAGCGGCTTCTCCAGGTAGCGCTCCACCCTGCCCTGGCGATTGTCCAGCCGGCGGCGCTTGTCGCGCATCAGCCTGAACGGGTTGTGCCCGACCCAGCCCGCCTCCACCAGCCAGGCGAACAGCCCCTGCAGGATCACCAGGCACTGCCGGCGGCTGGCCGGCGACAGCGGGCCGCGAAACGGCCGCCAGCGGGGATCGTGGCGCGGCCGGGTCGGCCCGGCCCAGCGCTCGCGGGGCTGCGGATCGGCCAGGAAGGCCTCGAAGGCGTCCAGATGATCGCGGCGCACCTCGCCGAGTGCGAGCTCCTGCTCGGCCAGCCACAGCAGCAGCCGCTCCGCTTCGCGCCGATAGGCCCGCTGGGTGTTGGGGCTGGCGCGATACTCGCCGAGCCACTGGGCCACCGCCTGGGCATCGCTGGTCGCGACGATAAGGGCGCGGCCGGCGGCCGGAGCCACCGTCGACGGCTCGCCCCGACTCACGACATCGCCCAGCACCTCACCCATCGCCTCGTTCAGCGCCGCCGCCCGAGACATCAGCGCGCCCGGCTTCTCGCTATCCCTTTCCACGGACGTTTACACCTCCCTCGTGGCTGTTGCGTCGAAGCGTGCGGTGGAACAGGCGCCCGACCACCCTTCCCGCCGACTTTCATCCGCATTTTACCCTTTGAATTCCATCGTCTGCTCCACCCGGCCGCAGTATCGACGTTACGCCACAGATAATCAAGATAAGCCGCGTAATCTTGCTTTTATGTCTTTCTTGATAATGTAAATTACGTATTACGTTTAATGTAATTATCTTTATCCCGACGACCGGGACGGGTATAGTGCGAGCTGAAGGCCCCGACGGGCGGACTCACGAGACGAGGAGAACGGCATGGCGCGCAGCGGCGTACGCTTCGAAGACGTGCAGCGGGCGATCGACGAGCTGATGGCCGCCGGGCAGGCGCCCAGCGTGCAGCGGATTCGCGAGACGCTCGGCACCGGCAGCTTCACCACCATCAGCGAGCATCTGCGCGAATGGCGAAAACGCCGCGAGGAGAATCGCGACGTGCCGCCGCCCCGCGGCATGCCGGCGCCGCTGCAGGAGCTCGCTGAATCGCTGTGGCAGCAGGCTCAGGACGCCGCCAACGAGGCGCTGGCCCACTACCGCCGCGAGGCCGACGACAAGGTCGCCGAGGCGCAGCAGGCGGTGGCCGCCGCCGAGCGCCGCGCAGAGGATGCCGAGCAGCGCGAGAGCGCCCTGTCGTCACACCTGACCCGCAGCGAGGAACGCCTCAACGAGCAGACCGCCGAACTCGGTCGCCTGCAGGCCGATCACGACACCCTGCAGGCCGAGGCCACGCGTCAGCGCGAGGTCCGCGGCCGACTGGAAGCGCGGCTGGATGAGCTGCAGGGCGAGCTGGAGCGCCAGGCCCAGGCCCACCGTCAGGCGCAGGAAGAGTTGGAAACCGCGCACCAGGCGCGACTCGGCCAGGAGGAGCAGCGTCACGAGGCCGCCGAGGCACGACTGATGGGGCTGGTCGACGAGGCCCGCCAGGAACGCCAGGCCGCCGAGAAGGCCCATGCTGCGCGTCACGAGCGCCTGGAGAAGCGTCTCGAGGCCGCCAAGACGGAGCAGCAGGCGCTGCAGGACGCGCTGAAGGAAGAAGAGAAGAAGCGGCGCAGCGAGGAGCAGGCGCGGCGCGATGCCGAGGCTGCCCGAGTCAGCCTCGACGAGGAACGCACCCGCCTCGGCGCCCGCCTGGAGGATGCCCAGGCGGCCCTGACCAGCCGCCAGGCCCGCGTGGAAGCGCTGGAGCAGCAGCTCGAGGCGCGGCTGTGGTCATCGCTGGAGAAGATGCAGGCGAGTCAGGACCGGCTCGAGGCCGCGGCCGAAAACGCCTCGGGCCCCGACGATGCGGGGCCCGAGGAGGACACACAGGCCGGCCACTGAGCCGGCCCGGCGGAACGCTTATTGATAGTAGGCGTTGGTGGTGTCGCTGTGGTCGGTCACGTCGCGGATGCCGGCGAGCTCGGGGATTCGCTCGAGCAGGGTCTTCTCGACGCCTTCCTTGAGCGTCAGGTCGACCGCGGCGCAGCCCTGGCAGCCGCCGCCGAAGGCCAGCACCGCCACCTGCTCCTCGGTCAGCTCGACCAGCTTGATCTCGCCGCCGTGGGCCGCGAGGCCCGGATTGATCTCGCTGTAGAGCACGTAGTTGACGCGATCCGCCAGCGGGCTGTCCTCGTTGACCTTGGGCATCTTGGCGTTGGGCGCCTTGATGGTCAGCTGGCCGCCCATGCGGTCGGCGTTGAAGTCGACCACCGCTTCCTCGAGGAAGGCGATGCTGTTCTTGTCGAGGTAGACGATGATCTTGTCGAGCTCCAGACGCTCGTCGGTCAGCTCTTCCTCACCGGGGCGGCAGTACGCCAGGCAGGTCTCGGCATAGGGCGTGCCCGGCTGGGTGATGAAGATGCGCACGGCGATCCCTTCGACGTTCTGCTTGGCCAGCAGCTCGGCAAGGTAATCCTGGGCGCTGTCGGTGATCTGAATGCTCTCGCTCATTGCTCTCTCGCTGGTCGAGCCCGGCACGGTCGGGCCGGGATGAGGGTCTGCCACTATGGTAAGCGACTGCCCGAACCCTGACAATCCCGACCGCCGCGCTGGGTTTTACGCCCGCCGGCTGCATGAAACCCGGTCACGCACGACATGAACGACGCTCGCGTCGCGCCCCTGCCGCGGGACCCCGGCTTTTGCTAAGATGCGACGTTTGTCCGGCCTCGCGACGGACGCCATACGACACAATATCATCGCGCCGTTGTCGCGCCCCGACGCCCTTATCGCTGGAGATAGACTCGACCCATGGCCGCCGTTCCGACTCCTCTCACCGCTTCGCTGACCGACAGCCTTCGCCGCCGCATCCTGATGCTCGACGGAGGCATGGGGACCATGCTGCAGAATGCCGCGCTGTCGGAGGAAGAGTTCCGCGGGGAGCGCTTCGCCGACTGGCCCACCGACCTCAAGGGCAACAATGATCTGCTGGCGCTGACCTGCCCGGATCTGGTGACGCGCATCCATCGCGACTACCTGGAAGCCGGCGCCGACATCGTCGAGACCAACACCTTCAACAGCACCCGCCTGTCCCAGGCCGACTACGGCATGGAAGCGCTGGTGGCCGAGCTCAACCGCGAGTCGGCGCGCCTGGCCCGCGCGGTCTGCGACGCCGTGGCCGAGGAAACCGGCGTGCCGCGCTTTGTCGCCGGCGTGCTGGGACCGACCTCGCGCACCGCCTCGCTGTCGCCGGACGTCAACGACCCGGCCAAGCGCAACGTCACCTTCGATCAGCTGCGCGAGAACTATCGCGAGGCCGCCGAGGCGCTGATCGAGGGCGGCAGCGACCTGATCCTGATCGAGACCATCTTCGACACTCTCAACGCCAAGGCCGCCATCTACGCCCTGGAAGAGCTGTTCGAGGATCGCGGCGAACGCCTGCCGGTGATGATCTCCGGCACCATCACCGACGCCTCCGGCCGCACGCTCTCGGGCCAGACCACCGAGGCGTTCTGGAACTCGGTCCGCCACGCCAAGCCGATCTCGGTGGGCCTGAACTGCGCGCTGGGGGCCGAGGAGCTGCGCCCCTATTTGCAGGAGCTCTCCGACAAGGCCGACACCTTCGTCTCGGCGCACCCCAACGCCGGCCTGCCCAACGAGTTCGGCGAGTACGACCAGACGCCGGAGGAGATGGCCGCCATCGTCGGCGATTTCGCCGAGAGCGGCCTGGTCAACATCATCGGCGGCTGCTGCGGCTCCACGCCGGAGCACATCGCCGCCATCCATCGGGCGATTCGGGACCTGCCTCCGCGCGAGGTGCCCGAGCGCGCGCTGGCCTGCCGGCTGTCCGGCCTCGAGCCGTTCAACATCGCCCACGACTCGCTGTTCGTGAACGTCGGCGAGCGCACCAACGTGACCGGCTCGGCGCGTTTCAAGCGCCTGATCAAGGAAGAGGACTACACCACCGCCCTGGAGGTGGCCCTGGAGCAGGTCGAGAACGGCGCCCAGGTCATCGACGTCAACATGGACGAGGGCATGCTGGAATCCGAGGAGGCCATGGTGCGCTTCCTCAACCTGATCGCCGGCGAGCCCGACATCGCCCGGGTGCCGATCATGGTCGACTCTTCCAAGTGGGAGATCGTCGAGGCCGGCCTCAAGTGCATCCAGGGCAAGGCGGTGGTCAACTCGATCTCGCTGAAGGAAGGCGAGGAGATCTTCCGCGAGCAGGCCACCCGCTGCATGCGTTACGGCGCCGCCATCGTGGTGATGGCCTTCGACGAGGAAGGCCAGGCCGACACCTTCGCGCGCAAGACCGAGATCTGCCAGCGCGCCTATCGCCTGCTGGTCGACGAGATCGGCTTCCCCGCCGAAGACATCATCTTCGACCCCAACATCTTCGCCATCGCCACCGGCATCGAGGAGCACGACAACTACGCCGTCGACTTCATCGAGGCCACCCGCTGGATTCGCGAGCACCTGCCCCACGCCATGGTCTCCGGCGGGGTGTCGAACGTGTCGTTCTCGTTCCGCGGCAACAATCCGGTGCGCGAGGCGATCCACTCGGTGTTCCTCTACCACGCCATCCGCGCCGGGCTGACCATGGGCATCGTCAACGCCGGCCAGCTGGCGGTCTACGACGACCTGCCCGAGGCGCTGCGCGAGGCGGTCGAGGACGTGGTGCTCAACCGCCGCAGCGACAGCACCGAGCGCCTCCTAGAGATCGCCGACGAGTACAAGGGCGACGGCTCCGGCGGCGCCAAGAAGGAAGACCTCGAGTGGCGCAACGAGGAGGTCGAGAAGCGCATCGAGCATGCCCTGGTCAAGGGCATCACCGCCTACATCGAGGAAGACACCGAGCTCGCCCGCCAGCGTGCCACGCGCCCGATCGAGGTGATCGAGGGGCCGCTGATGGACGGCATGAACGTGGTCGGCGACCTGTTCGGCGCCGGCAAGATGTTCCTGCCCCAGGTGGTCAAGTCGGCGCGGGTCATGAAGCAGGCGGTGGCCTACCTGCTGCCTTACATCGAGGCGGAAAAGAGCGAGGATACTCAAACCAAGGGCAAGATCGTCATGGCCACGGTCAAGGGCGACGTCCATGACATCGGCAAGAACATCGTCGGCGTGGTCCTGCAGTGCAACAACTACGAGGTCATCGACCTCGGCGTGATGGTGCCGGCGGAGAAGATCCTGCAGACGGCGAAGGAAGAGAACGCCGACATCATCGGCCTCTCCGGCCTGATCACGCCGTCGCTGGACGAGATGGTCCACGTGGCCAAGGAGATGCAGCGCCAGGGCTTCGACACCCCGCTGCTGATCGGTGGCGCCACCACCTCCAAGGCCCACACCGCGGTCAAGATCGAGCCGGGCTACGAGCATCCGGTGATCTACGTCACCGACGCCTCTCGGGCCGTGGGCGTGGCCGGCAAGCTGCTCTCCCCGGCGCTCAAGCCCGAGTACGTGGCCGAGATCCGCGCCGAATACGAGGCCGTGCGCGAGCGCAACGCCAAGCGTCGGCCCAAGGCGGCGGATCTGTCCTACGCCGAGGCCCGTGCGCGCAAGCCGGTCCTCGACTGGGACGGCTACACGCCGCCGGCGCCGGGCTTCACCGGCCTCAAGGTGTTCGAGGACTACGATCTCAACGAGCTGGTCGAGCGCATCGACTGGACGCCGTTCTTCATGAGCTGGGAGCTGGCCGGCAAGTACCCGAAGATCCTCGACGACGAGGTGGTCGGCGAGGCGGCGCGCAGCCTGTTCGCCGACGCCCAGGCGATGCTTCGCAAGCTGATCGACGAGGGGCTGGTCCAGGCCCGCGGCGTGATCGGCCAGTGGCCGGCCAACGTCGTCGATGACGACGTCATCGAGGTCTACGCCGACGAGTCGCGCAGCGAGGTGATCGAGCGGCTGCACCACATCCGCCAGCAGACCACCAAGAACCGCGAGGGCGTCTGCTACAGCCTGGCCGACTTCATCGCGCCGAAGGAGGCCGGCAAGCCGGACTGGATCGGCGGCTTCGCCGTCACCACCGGCCACGGCGTCGAGGAGCTCGCCAACCGCTACAAGGCCGCCGGCGACGACTACAACGCCATCATGGTCCAGGCGCTGGCCGACCGCCTCGCCGAGGCCTTCGCCGAAAGCATGCACGAGCGGGTGCGCAAGGAGTTCTGGGGCTACGCCGCCGACGAGACCCTCGACAACGAGGCGCTGATCGCCGAGAAGTACCAGGGCATCCGCCCGGCGCCGGGCTATCCGGCCTGCCCCGATCACACCGAGAAGGCCACCCTGTTCCGGCTGCTCGAGGCCGAGGCCAACGCCGGCCTCGAGCTCACCGACAGCTTCGCCATGTGGCCCGCCGCCGCGGTGTCCGGCTGGTACTTCGCCCACCCGCAGTCGAAGTACTTCTCGACCGGCAAGATCACCCGCGATCAGGTCGAGGCGCTGGCCAGCCGCAAGGGCATGGCGCTGGCCGAGATGGAGCGCTGGCTGTCGCCGGTGCTCTCCTACGACCCGAGCTGATGGTCGTCTCGCTCGTCCCGGGCCCGCTCAGCGGGCCCGGTTTCGTCATTGCTGGAAGTCGGCATGCTGCCTGAATCCTCTCGTCGTCAGACCATCCACCGCCTCGCCCTACCGATCCATGGAGGCCGGCATGCTGCCTGAGACCTCCGGACGCCAGACCATCCTGCGCCTCGCCCTGCCGATCCATGGAGGCCGGCATGCTGCCTGAGACCTCCAGACGCCAGACCATTTTGCGCCTCGCCCTGCCGATCATCGGCGGCATGCTCACCCAGAGCCTGCTCAACCTCGTCGATGCCGCCCTGGTGGGCTCGCTCGGCGAGGTGCCGCTGGCCGCGGTGGGCATCGGCGGCTATGCCATCTTCCTGATCACCGCCGTGGTCTTCGGGCTGTCGTCCGCGGTGCAGGCCCAGGCGGCGCGCCGTCACGGCGAGCAGGACTGGGGACGCTGTGCCGTGGCGCTCAATGCGGGGCTCGTCATCGCCCTGGCCGTGGCCGGCCCGCTGACCCTGGTGTGCCTGTGGCAGGCGCCGGCGCTGCTGGCGCTGATCAACCAGGACCCGGCGGTGAACGCCGAGGCGGCCGGCTACTTCCAGTGGCGCGTCGCCTCGCTGGTGCCGGTGGCGATGATCTTCTGCTTTCGCGGCTACTGGAACGGCATCCAGCAGACCGGCCTCTACCTGCGCATCATCCTGGCCATGCACCTGATCAACGTGGTGGCGAGCGTGGGGCTGATCTTCGGCCTGGCCGGCCTGCCCGCCATGGGCAGCGCCGGCGCCGGCGCCGGCACCACCCTGTCGCTGTTCGCCGGGCTCGGCCTGTGGGCCTGGCATAGCCTGCGTCACGCCCGGGCGAACGGCTTCCTGACGCAGCGCCCCTGCGCCGGCACCTTCGCCACCACGCTGCGCCTGACCGTGCCGCATTCCTTCCAGCAGATCTGGTTCGCCGCCGGCTACGCGGTGCTGTTCTGGATCCTGGGGCGGATCGACACCGCCAGCGTGGCGGTCGGGCACGTGCTGGTGAACCTGTCGCTGCTGCTGATCCTGCCCGGCGTGGGGCTGGGCATGGCGGCGATGAGCCTGGTCGGCGAGTCGCTGGGGCGTCACGACCATCGCGACGCCCATCGCTGGGGCTGGGACGTGGTGCGCCTGGCCTTTCCCTGCCTGGCGCTGATCGCCCTGCCGATGGTGCTGCTGCCCGATCTCGTGCTGGGGCTGTTCCTGCACGACGCGGCGCTGATCGCGCTCGGACGCTTGCCGCTGCAGCTCACGGCGGCCATGATCGTGCTCGACGCCGCGGCCCTGGTGTTCGCTCAGGCGCTGCTCGGCGCCGGTGCCCAGCGTACGGTGATGACCCTCACCCTGACGCTACAATGGATGGTATTCCTGCCGCTGGCCTGGTGGGTCGGCGTGCATCAGGAGGCCGGGCTGCTCGGTATCTGGTGGGTCCAGCTCGGCTATCGCTGCCTCAACTCCCTCGGTTTCATGCTGATCTGGCAGCGCCGAGGCTGGCAGCGGTTGGCGGTATGAGCGAAAAGGGTCGACGAACAGGCCCTGTGCTCATTCCGTTTCGAATATAAACTATGAAGATTTATTCTTTTATAGAATAATTGCGACCCGTTAAGGTAGTCGCCAAGCTTCGCCACTTCCCCGTTTCAGGTAAGCGCTGAATGTATCGCTACGACACCCATGATCAGACCCTGGTCGACGAACGCGTCGCCCAGTTCCGCGACCAGATGCGTCGCTACCTCGAGGGCAAGATCAGCGACGAGGAATTCCTGCCGCTGCGCGTGCAGAACGGTCTCTATGTGCAGCGCTATGCGCCGATGCTGCGCATCGCCATTCCCTACGGCATGCTGGCGTCCTACCAGCTGCGCAAGCTGGGCGAGATCGCCGCGCGCTACGACCGCGGTTACGGCCACTTCACCACGCGGACCAATCTGCAGCTGAACTGGCCCAAGATGGAAGACGTGCCGGACATCCTCGCCGACCTGGCCAGCGTGGAAATGCACGCCATCCAGACCAGCGGCAACGATATCCGCAACACCTCCACCGACCAGTTCTCCGGCATCGCCGCCGACGAGGACGTCGATCCGCGCCCGTGGTGCGAGCTGATCCGCCAGTGGTCCACCTTCCACCCCGAGTTCGCCTACCTGCCGCGCAAGTTCAAGATCGCGGTGACCGGCGCCGAGGAGGATCGCGCGGCGATCCAGGTCCACGACGTGGGCCTGCGCTTCTGGCGCAACGACGACGGTGAGGTGCGGGTCAAGGTGCTGGCCGGCGGCGGCCTCGGCCGTACCCCGATGATCGGCAACACGGTCTGCGAGGACCTGCCCTGGCAGCACCTGTTGACCTACCTCGAGGCGATCCTGCGGGTCTACAACCAGTTCGGCCGCCGCGACAACAAGTTCAAGGCGCGCATCAAGATCCTGGTCAAGGCCCTGGGCGTCGACGAGTTCCGTCGCCGCGTCGAGGAAGAATGGGCGCACCTCAAGGACGGCCCCCAGACCCTCACCGACGAGGCCGTGGCGTCCGTGGCCGAGCACTTCGTCGACCCCGAGCGTCGCGAGATCAGCCAGGAGGCGATCGAGGCCTACGAGGCGCTGCGCGCCGACAACCGCGCCTTCGCCCGCTTCGTGACCAACAACGTCACCGATCACAAGGTGCCGGGCTACAAGGCCGTGACCCTGTCGCTGAAGCGCCGCGAGCACTCGCCGGGCGACGTCACCTCCGATCAGATGGCCGCCATCGCCGACATCGCCGACGAGTTCAGCTACGGCGAGCTGCGCGTGACCCACGAGCAGAACCTGGTGCTCACCGACGTGGCCGTGGACCGGATCGAAGCCCTGTGGCAGCGCCTCGACGATCTCGGCCTGGCCAACCCCACCGTGGGCACCCTGGCCGACCTGATCTGCTGCCCCGGCGGCGACTACTGCGGCCTGGCCAACGCCAAGTCGATCCCGGTCGCCCATGCCATCCAGGAACGCTTCGAGGACCTCGACTTCCTCTACGACCTGGGTCCGCTGGAGCTCAACATCTCCGGCTGCATGAACGCCTGCGGCCACCACCACGTCGGCAACATCGGCATCCTCGGCGTCGACAAGAAGGGCGAGGAGTACTATCAGATCTCGCTGGGCGGCAGCCAGGGCAACGAGTCTTCGCTCGGCAAGATCCTCGGCCCCTCCTTCTACCGCGAGGACGTGCCGGGCGTGATCGACACCCTACTGCAGGTCTATGTCGGCGAGCGCCACCCCGACGAGACCTTCCTCGACACCTATCGCCGCATCGGCCTCAAACCCTTCAAGGAGCGTGTCTATGCCTGAGCAGACCTCTCGCCCCCTGATCGCCGACCGGCGCGTCGTGACCGATGAGTGGATCCTCTGCGAGGACGCCACCCAGCGCCCCGACGGCCAGCCGGCCCTGCTGCCGCTGGCCGACTGGCAGGCCTCCGACAAGGGCGACGACGTCGCCCCCTGGCTGGCCAGCGACACCGAGATGACCGACGAGCTGGCGCGTGAACTCGAGGCCGCCCCGCTGGTGGCCATCGACTTCCCGAAGTTCACCGACGGCCGCGGCTACAGCATCGCCCGCCTGCTGCGCGAGCGGCACGGCTACCAGGGCCAGATCCGCGCCATCGGCGACGTGCTGATCGACCAGCTGTTCTACATGTCACGCTGCGGCTTCGACGCCTTCTCGCTGCGCGAGGATCAGATCGTCGAGGATGCCTTGAACGCCCTGAGCACCTTCAGCCGCAGCTACCAGCCCGGCACCGACGACCCGGAACCGCTGTTCCGACGTCGCCTGCGCGAAGCCCACAAGGGCGAAGTCGCCTGACGGATCGCCTCGCCAGAACGCACGAAGCCGGCCCTTGGGCCGGCTTCGTCGTTTCTGGTCATCCGAATCGGTGCTGGCTGGAGTCAGCCCCCGTCCAGGCCACCATGGTTGTCATCACGCGGGCTGATGTTTAACGCCGTATAGCCGAGCGCAGTCACTTCTCGATCATCAGCCACGGCGCTTCTGCTGGCGCTCGCGGTTGGCCGCCCTCGCCCGCTCGCTCTTGCGCAGCATCACCCAGGTGGCGCCCAGTCCACCGTCGGCCTGGCTGGCCGAGGCGAAGGCCTGGACCTCGTCGAAGGCCGGCAGCCACTTGGCCAGGTAGGAACGCAGCACGTTGGCGGGGCTGTCGATCTCGCGGCCGCGACCGTGGACGATCATCACCGAGCGCAGGTCGTGCTCCACGGCCTCGCGCAGGAAGGCCGGCAGCGCCTGGCGGGCCTCCTCCACCGGGCGCCGCAGCAGGTGCAGGCTGGCCTGCATCGGGTAGCCGCCCTGGCGCAGACGCTCCGCCACGCCGCGCTGGATGCCGTCGCGGCGAAAGTCCAGCGGATCGAAGGGCGGCACCAGATCGACGAAGTCGTCGGAGAGAATATCGCGGCCCGCGGCGTCACCGGCCGCGCTTTCACGCTTGGCGAGCTGCGCCTCGGTGGGCATGCGGCGAGTCTGGCCGGTATGCGCCCGGCCCTGGCCGCGCGACAGGGGTTTCACATCGCCCATCAGGGCCTGGAAATCGGCATCGTCGTGAAGGTCCGTCATGGCACACCTCCTGGCCAGCGTGAGTAGAACGCTCATCCTAGCAAAGTGCCGAGGGCCATCGCATGTCGAGATGACGCCACAATATCCGCTATAGGGGATATTGTGCTAATATCCTCTATAGCGGATAAACGCATTTTTATCCTCTACAGGGGATACCATGAAGATCACCTCACCCGAGATGCTCGCGCACTCGCTGAAGAACGCGCGCACGCGTCGCCAGCTGACACAGCAGGCCACCGCCGAGCAGATCGGCATCAAGCAGTCGACCGTCTCCGGCTTCGAGCACCACCCGGAGCGCAGTCGGCTCGAGACGCTGTTCAAGCTGCTGTCGGCTCTCGAGCTGGAGCTTCACGTCACCGAACGCGACAGCACCGACGCATCGGCCAGCCCCGAGGCGGGCTGGGACCAGGAGTGGTAGGCCATGGCGAATCTCACCGTCGCGATGAACGGCATCGAGATCGGCACCCTGAGCCTGGCGCGCTCCGGCGCCATGGCCTTCCAGTACCGCCGTGAATGGGTCGACCGCCCCGGCGCCCGGGCCGTCTCGCTCTCGCTGCCGCTCTCCACGGCGGCGTACCGCGGCGAGCGGGTCTACAATTTCTTCGACAACCTGCTGCCGGATTCGGAGGCGATCCGCGCCCGCATGCAGGCCCGTTTCCGGGTGCCGACGCGCCACCCCTTCGACCTGCTGGCGAGCATCGGCCGAGACTGCGTCGGCGCCATCCAGCTCACCCCCGAGGATGCCCCGTGTGGTGACGTCCACGGCGTCGGCGCCGAGCCGCTCGACGATCGCGCCATCGAGGCGCTGTTGTCCGGCTACCAGGACGCCCCGCTGGGCATGGCCGAGGGCCAGGATTTCCGCATCTCGCTGGCCGGCGCCCAGGAAAAGACGGCGCTGCTGTGGCATCAGGGCCGCTGGCAGCGTCCCACCGGCAGCACGCCCACCAGTCACATCTTCAAGCTGCCGATCGGCTTTCTCGAACACAGCAACATCGACCTGCGCCAGAGCAACGCCAACGAGTGGCTGTGCCTGCGCCTGCTGGAGGCCTTCGGCCTGCCGGCGGCGCAGACAGAACTCGCCCGCTTCGGTGACCAGGAGGTGCTGGTGGTCGAGCGCTTCGACCGCCGCTGGTCGCGGGACGGGTCCTGGCTCATGCGCCTGCCCCAGGAAGACTTCTGCCAGGCGCTGGGGATTGCCCCGGCGCTCAAGTACGAGAGCGACGGCGGCCCGGGGATCGCCCAGGGCATGCGCCTGCTGCGCGGCTCACAGCAGGCCGGCGTGGACCGGGAGCGCTTCTTCAAGGCCCAGATCCTGTTCTGGCTGCTGGCCGCCATCGACGGGCATGCCAAGAACTTCAGCCTGTTCCTCGAGCCGGGCAGCGCCTATCGCATGACGCCGATGTACGACGTCATCTCGGCCTATCCGCTCATGCATCAGGGCAGCATGGCCGCCGAGCGCGCCAAGATGGCCATGGCCCTGAAGGGCAAGAATCGCCACTACCGCTGGTCGCGGATGGCGCCCCGGCACTTCATCGCCACCGCCGAACAGGTCGAGTATTCCCCCGAACGCGTCACCGCCCTGATGGAGGAGATCGCCGGCTCCGCCGGGCGGATCGTGGGTGATCTCGACGCCGACCTGCCCGGCGACTTCCCGGCGGCGACCAGTGACCCCATCCTCGAGGGCGTCCTCCAGCAGGCATCGAGACTGGCGGACTTCCTGGCCTGAGCCGCGATGCCCCGTCGTGCTGTCGCCCCGGGAGCGGCTATGGCAGCATGGGCGCCGTTCTGTCGCCCCGGAGTTCCCCCATGCCCTCCCCGCGCCTGCTGATCGGCCTGCCGCTGCTCGCCGCCCCGCCGGCGGTCGCCGCCTGGCTGTGGCTGACGATGCTCAGCCCCTGGACCTACGAGCGCCCCGAGCATCTGGCGCCCATCGCCGAGGGCCCGCACGCACTGTTCGTCTACGGCACCCTGACCCACGCCCCGATACGCTGGGTGGTCTATGGCCGCGCGGGCGACCCCGAGCCGGCGAGTCTCGAGGGCTACCGGCGTACCGGGCTCGACCTGGTGCCCTGCACGCCCTGTGAGGTGGAAGGGCTTCGACTGACCGTCAGCGCCGAGGAGCTGGCCCGCCTCGATCGCTACGAGCGCCTCGGCGTGCGCTATCGTCGCGTACGCATCGAGCTGGCCGATGGCCGCTCGGCCTGGGTCTATCGCCGCCTGGATAACCAAAGCTGACCCTTAAAGTGGATCGTTTTTGGAGGAAACAGAAGATAACGGTATAAACTTTCCTGGGTTTCGGCCGTGTCATATCGCAGGCACTATCGGGGCTGACATCATTCCTTGACCGAGGACGCCTCCATGGATGCCGGGATCACCCTGCTCGACATGTTCGCTCGCCTGGGCGTGGCCGCCGGCCTGGCCTTGGTGCTGGGTCTCGAGCGCGAGCTGCGCGGCAAGCCTGCCGGGCTGCGCTCGCACATGCTGGTGGCGCTGGGCGCCGCGGCCTTCCTGATCGTCGGCCTCGAGATCCTGTACGCCACCGCCGAGGGCGACCCCTCCGCCCGCATCGATCCGACCCGCATCGTCGAGGGCGTGATCGGCGGCATCGGCTTCCTCGGTGCCGGCAGCATCATCCGCAGCGGCACCAGCGTCCAGGGCATCACCACCGGCGCCTCGATCTGGCTGGCCGGCGCCATCGGCATCGCCGCGGGCGTCCACAACTTCCCGCTGGCCGCCATGGTCACGCTGATGGCACTGGTGATCATGGTGGTGCTGGGCGGCATCGAACGCGCCCTGCCGCACCACCGCCGGCCCGACGGTGACTGACGGGCCGCCAGTTGTGACGACATTCGGCCCCAGCCTACAATGAGCCGCGTTTCAGACCCGCGATACGACCTCTCGGACAACACCAAGGACTCTCGCCCATGATCACCCTGCTGCATAATCCGCGCTGCTCGAAGTCGCGCCAGGCCCTGGCGCTGCTGGAAGAGCGCGGCGCCGCCGTCCAGGTACGTCGCTACCTGGATGAGCCGCTCGACGGTGCCGAGCTTCGCGCCCTGATGGGGCGCCTGAGCGCCGATCCGCGCGACCTGGTGCGCACCAACGAGGCCGAATGGAAGGCCCTGGGCGCCGACCGCGACGACCCCGAGCAGGTGATCCACGCCATCGTCGCCCATCCGAAGATCCTGCAGCGGCCCATCGCCGACGATGGCAGTCGGGCGATCATCGGCCGACCGCCGGAAGATATCCTCGCCCTGCTCGACTGACGCCCTTTCCTCTCCGGAATCAGGAAGCTCCATGTCCTCCCTGCCCTATGTGCTGATCCTCTACTATTCCCGCTCCGGCGCCACCCGCGCCATGGCCGAGCGCCTGGCCGCCGGGGTCGAGTCCTGCCGCGGCATCGAGGCGCGGCTGCGCACCGTGCCGCCGGTCTCGCCCACCTGCGAGGCGGTCGACCCCGAGATTCCCGCCGAGGGCGCCATCTACGCCGAGCTCGACGACCTGCGCCACTGCGCCGGCCTGGCGCTGGGCAGCCCCACGCGCTTCGGCAACATGGCCGCGCCACTGAAGCACTTCGTCGACACCACCAGCGAGCTATGGCTGGGCGGCGCCCTGGTGGACAAGCCGGCCACCGCCTTCACCTCGACCTCCAGCCTGCACGGCGGCCAGGAGACCACCCTGATCTCGATGCTGCTGCCGCTGCTGCACCACGGCATGGTCTACGCCGGCCTGCCCTACAGCGAGACCGAGCTCACCGAGACCCGGAGCGGCGGCACGCCCTATGGCGCCAGCCATCTGGCCGGCAAGCGCAGCGACCGTCCCCTCGACGAGAACGAGCGCCAGCTGGCCTACGCCCAGGGCAAACGCCTGGCGCGGCTGGCCCTGGCGCTCGACGGCGCGGGGGATCGCTCATGAGGCGCTGGCTGGAGGACCTGGAGGCTCGCCAGGGGCTCGACCACCTGACCGCCCGGTCGCGGCGCCTGGTGATCGGCAGCTACGTGGTGCTGCTGGCGCTGATGCTGTATCGCGGCGTGGCGATCCAGAGCGACGGCAGCAACGTCGGCCCGCTGGTGGCCTTCGTGCTGCCGCTGGTGCTGTTCCTGCCGTCGATCCTCGCCCAGCGGGCCCGCGGCCACGCCTGGCTGGCCTTCGTCAGCCTGCTCTACTTCGCCCAGGGCGTGATGGTGGCCTCGCTGCCCGGCGAGATGCTGCGCGGCGGGCTCGAGGCACTGGTCTCGCTGTCGCTGTTCACCGGCTGCATGGGCTATGCCCGCTTCCGCAGCCGCCAGCTCAAGGCCCGGCAGTAACTGGACTGCCCGAGCGGCCGGAACCGCCTCACGGCGAGGCGGTTCACGCGCGCTTGTCACGGCGCCAGCCGCGTGGCGGCGATGATTTAGCTCAATGGAATCCCGCTCACATGGCGTATGATGGCCGTGGTCGACTCGCCACCCCGAACCGAGTCGACGGGGCGAGGTTGAGCTTGCCCCGACAAGCGGCGAACATGGGAGCACATTCGAGGAGAACACCATGACACGCAACATCGCCGATATCAGGCGCGACTACGAGGGTGGCCGCCTGGACGAGACCCAGCTCCCCGACCGGCCCATGCCGATGTTCGACGAGTGGCTGGCCCTGGCGCTGGACGCCGAGGGAGAGGACGCCAACGCCATGACGCTGGCCACCGTGGACAGTCAGGGCTTTCCCCACGCCCGCGTGGTGCTGCTCAAGGGGGCCGACGACCAGGGGCTCAAGTTCTTCAGCAACTACCACAGCCACAAGGGCAGCGAGCTGGCCAACGTGCCCCAGGCCGCGCTGGTCTTCTGGTGGCCGTCGCTGGCACGCCAGATCCGCGTGGAAGGCAGCGTCGAGCAGGTCAGCGAACAGGAATCCGATGCCTACTTCGCCAGCCGCCCCCGCGCCAGCCAGCTGGGCGCCTGGGTCGCCACCCAGAGCGTGGTGATTCCCGGCCGCCAGTGGCTCGAGGAACGCGAGAACCGGTTCGAGCAGGCCTACGAGGGCCAGGACATCCCGCGCCCGGTCCACTGGGGCGGCTATCGCCTGGTGCCCGAGATGATCGAGTTCTGGCAGGGTCAGCCCAGCCGCCTGCACGACCGCATCCGCTTCGAGCGCCGCGACGACCACTGGCATCGCTTCCGCCTGGCGCCCTGATCCCCGCCTGACCAGCACCAGCATGACCGTCCGACCCCGCCATCGTGCGGGGTCGGGCCTTTTACGCTCTCGACTTTATACCCGAAGCCTCTCTCAGCCCTCCACCGGGCTTTCCAGGCGCAGCCGCTGCCAGTCACTCTCGGGCTCGTTGAGCCTGAGCACAGCGTCCATGACCTCCTCTTCCAGGTTGTAGCTGAGCCGGAAGCCGAGATGCTCCATCAGCGCGCGCATGGGCCGGTTGTCGACCATGATCTTGCCGACCATCTCCAGGGTGCCGAGGCGCTTGCTGTAGCGGATCATCTTCTCCATCAGCAGGCTGCCGATCCCCAGTCCCTGGAGGTCGTCGCGCACGATGATCGAGAACTCGGTGCGGATGTTGTCGGCATCGTTCCACACCCGCACCACGCCGAGCATCTCCTTGCCGCCCTCGGGCAGCGGATGTTCGGCGATGAAGGCCATCTGCCGGTCGTAGTTGATGTGCGAGAGCAGCGACAGGTCGCGCTGGGTGAGGTCGGCCTTGTGATGAAAGTAGCGAAAGCGAATGCTTTCCTCGGACAGCCGCCGGTGAAAGCCGGTGATCAGCGGCGCGTCCTCGGCGCGAATCGGCCGCACCTCGACCTCCCAGCCGTTGTTCAGCGTCACCCATTCGCGCAACTCTTCCGGGTAGGGCATGATCGCGAAACGCGCCGGCGTCCCCAGGTCCATGGCGAAGTCGACCGCCAGCATGCCGTCGCGATTGAGCACCAGCGGGTTGAGCTCCAGCCCGCGCAGCTCGGTGAGATCGCTGGCCATCTGCGAGAGCGTCACCAGCAGCTCGCCGATGCGCCGCAGATCGCGCTCGGGATCACTGGAGTGCTCGCGAATCAGCCGCGCGGCATGGGTACGCCCGACCAGGTCCGCGGCCAGGCTCATGTTCAGCGGCGGCAACGCCACCTGCCGGTCGGCGAGAATGTTCACCTTGTAGCCGCCGATGCCGAACACGATCAGCGGGCCGAACACCGGATCCCGGGTGATGCCGGCACACAGCTGCATGGAGTGCTTGCCGCGCTGCATGGGCTGCAGGCAATACTCTCGTACCGTGAAGGCGGGAAACTTCTCGGCCACCTTGTCACTCAGCCGGGCCACGCCCTCGGCGACCCGCTCGGGGCCCTCCAGATCCTGCAGCAGGCCGGCGGACAGCTTGTGGGGATGCTGACGATAGCGGTACGGCCGGCAGTTGCCGTCATGCACCACCTTCAGCGCCAGCGGCCCCTCGAGCCCCAGTGCCGCCTCGGCGGCCTGCTCCGGCGTGTCGATATAGCGACTCTCGGCCACCGGGATACCGTAGGCCGACAGCACCTGCGCGGTCTCGGAGTGGGACAGGCACTCGCGTCCTTCATCCCGCACCCGCTCGATCAGCGTCCGGCTGGCGGCGCGGCTCTCCCGGGTGGTGGAGAACGGCAGGCTCGGCGGCGTCTCCTGCAGTAGCTTCTGCACCCGCTGATAGTTGACCATGTGCATGAAGGCCTTGACCGCCTTCTCCGGCGAGAGATAGGTGGGAACGCCGGCCTCGTGACAGGCCTGCCGGGCGGCCAGCGCCTCGCCGAGCCCCATCCAGCTGGTCAGCAGGTTGCGCCGGAAGCGCTGGCGGGCGGCAATCAGCGCCTGGGCGGTATCCAGCGACGGCGCCATGCGGGTCGGCGCATGCACCACCAGCACCGCATCCACCCCGGGATCGGCGGCGACCAGCTCGATGATCTCGGTGAACCGCTGCGGCGTGGCGTTGCCGCCGATATCCACCGGATTCTCGCCCGGCTTGCTGACGTCCATGTCATCACGACACAGCGCCTCACGGGTCTGCTCGTTGAAGGTGGCCAGCCGCCCACCGGCGCTGATCAACTTGTCGATGGCCAGCATCGCCGGCCCCAGTCCGTTGGACACCACCGCTAGCCGGTCGCGCTTGAGCGGACGCATGCGCGACAGCGTCTCCAGGGCATCGAACAGCTCGTCGGAGTCATCGACCCGCACCACCCCGGCCCGGGCGAAGGCCGCATCGAAGATCTGATCGCGGTTAGCGATCCCCGGCGTGGGCGGCAGATTGGCGATGTCCGACGCCGCGGTGCGTCCGCTCTTGATCGCCAGCACCAGGCGATGACGGGAGGCCTCGCGTACCGCGGTCATGAAATGCTGGGCGTCCTGGATATGCTCCAGGTGCAGCATCAGCGCCTGGATCGGCGCGAACTGGTTGAGATAGTCGATCATGTCCGGCAGCAGCACATCGACGCTGTCGCCCACGGTCAGCAGATGAGAGAAGCCGATGCCGCGCCCGGCGGCCCAGTCGATCATGGCATTGCCCAGCATGCCCGACTGCCCGAGATAGGCCATTCGCCCCTTCTTCACCGGCTGGCTGGCATAGGAGGCGTTGAGCCGACGCCCCGGCACGATCAGCCCCATGCAACCGGGGCCGAGCACCCGGATGCCGGATTCACGCGCCGCGGCCAGCATGCGCCCGCGGATCGAGCCGTGACCGTCGAGGTCCTCGTTCAGGTTCGCCCCGCCGGACAGCACCAGGGCCGCCCGCACGCCGAAGCGCCCGAGCTCGGCAATCACACCCGGCACGCGCGCCACCGGCGTGCACACCACGGCCAGGTCCGGCACCCGGGGCAGCTGATGCACGCGGGACAGGCCATCCACCCCGTGCACGCTGTCGTAGCCCTTGGGGTTGATCGCCCACAGCGTGCCCGCGAAGCCGCCCTCGAGCAGGTTACGGATCACGATGCCGCCCATGGAATGTGGCTTTTCCGAGGCCCCGACCACGGCGATGCTGCGCGGCGAGAAGAAATGGTGCAGGAAGCGTGTGCTCATCCGGGGCTCCGTGGTGATTCGGCTCAGCCTACTGTGTACGACTTATGGCCACTGTCACGCAAGGCCCCATCACGCTTAGGGTAAGGGCGTCTCGTCTGGAGCCCCTGCATGATCACGGCCTATCTGACCCACCCCGAGTGCCATCGCCACCACATGGGGCCCGAACATCCCGAGAGCCCCAAGCGCCTGGATGCCATTCACGCGCGACTGATGCGCGCCGGCCTGCTCCAGCAGACCATGCAGGGCGACGCCCCCGCCGCCACCGACGAGCAGCTGACCCGGGTGCACCCGAGAAGCCACCTTAAGAGTCTCGAGGCCTGCCTGCCCGAACACGGGCTGATCCTGCTCGAGGACGACACCCTGATGAATCCGCACAGCCTGCAGGCCGCCCGCCATGCCGCCGGCGCCGTGGTGCGTGGGGTCGACCGGGTCTATCGCCACCAGGCCGACAACGTCTTCTGCGCGGTGCGCCCCCCGGGCCACCACGCCGAGCGCGACCAGGCCATGGGCTTCTGCTTCTTCAACAACGTGGCGGTCGGTGCCGCGCACGCCCGGGCCAGGCACGGCGCCAGGCGGGTGGCGATCCTCGACTTCGATGTTCACCAGTGCAACGGCACCATCGACATCTTCCGCGACGATCCCGAGGTGCTGATCTGCACCAGCTTCCAGTCGCCCTTCTATCCCTGGCGACACCTCGAGACCGAAGCCAGTAACGTCGTCCAAACGCCGCTGCCGGCAGGCGCCGACGGCGCGGCCTTTCGCCGCGCCATCGAGCGGGACTGGCGGCCCGCGCTGGTGGACTTCGCCCCGGAGATCGTGCTTCTCTCGGCCGGCTTCGACGCCCACCGCCACGACCCGCTGGCCGACCTCTGCCTGGAGGACGAGGACTACTACTGGATCACCCGCCTGGCGATGGACATCGCCGACCGCCATGCCGATCACCGCCTGGTCTCGGTGCTGGAGGGCGGCTATGACCTCGATGTCCTGGGCCGCGGCGTCGAGGCGCACCTCAAGGCGCTGATGGGGCTGCCCTTCGACTGAACGCGGCCGCCGTTTCCGACCCGCGGGAAACAGGATCCCGCGACGGCCGGTCATCCCGACGCCATGTCGCAGCCCATCTGCCGCGGGTCGCAACCGAGTCCGCAGGCGCACGGCGATGTGGTAGGCTGGTGGAAATCATGTTTCCGATAGTGAACCCGCATGCCCGCCAACAACGATCAGGATGCCGCCCTGCGCATCGCCTCCGGGCGCAAGGCCTTCGTCGAGCCGCTCAGGCTCGGTGAGCGCCTCAAGGAGATCCGCCTGGCCAACCAGTGGACCCTCGGTGACGTCAGCGAGCGTACCGGCCTGGCCCGCTCGACCCTGTCCAAGATCGAGAACGACCAGATCTCGCCGACCTTCACCGCCGTGCAGAAGCTGATCAGCGGCCTGGACATCGACCTGCCACAGCTGCTGTCCCAGCCGCGCCCCCAGGCCCGCACCATGGGTCGCCGCGACCTGACGCGCCGCGGCGACGGCCAGCAGCATCCGACGCCGACCTACGAGCACGAGCTGCTGAGCTGCGAGATGGCCCAGAAGCGCATGATCCCGTTCAAGACCATCGTGCGGGCGCGCAGCTTCGACGAGTTCTGCCAGTGGGTGCGCCACGACGGCGAGGAGTTCCTGATGGTGCTCGAGGGCGAGATCCAGCTCTACTCCGAGTTCTACGAGCCCCTGCACCTGGTCAAGGGCGACAGCATCTACTTCGATAGCGACATGGGCCACGCCCTGGTGTCGGTGAGCGAGGAAGACGCCACCGTGCTGTCCGTGTGCACGCCCCGCGACTCCCAGTAAGCCTTCCGACTCTCGCTCATGCGTCCCGTTTCGCCGTCGCGGCGTGCCTGTCGTGCGCCGTCGTTCGGCGCGCCCCAGCCCGGATGACTTTTGATAAGCTGGTCGCCTACCCCATGGGCCAGACCGCATGGTCCAGAACGACAGTGGAGTCAGCATCATGCAACACCTGGATGACAGCACCCGCACCGAGCTCGAAGCCGCCGCCTTTCGCCGACTGCTGAGCCATCTGGACGAGCACAAGGAGGTGCAGAACATCGATCTGATGATCCTCGCCGACTTCTGCCGCAACTGCCTCTCCAAGTGGCTGGTGGCCGCCGCCGAGGAACGCGGCGAGACCCTCGACTACGAGGCCGCCCGCGAGTACGTCTACGGCATGCCCTACAGCGAGTGGAAGTCGCTCTATCAGCCCAAGGCCACGCCGGAACAGCTGGCCGCCTTCGAGGCGCGCCAGGAAGCGAAGCAAGCGGCCAAGCAGGACGACCCGTCATGAGCGAGGAGATGGTCCCGCTGTCGGTGGCGGTGCTGACGGTCTCGGACACCCGCAACGAGGACACCGACCGCAGCGGCCAGGCGCTGGTCGAGCGGCTCACCGCCGCAGGCCACCGGCTGGCCGACAAGCGCATCGTGCCCGACGACGTCTATCGCATCCGCGCCGTGGTCGCCGACTGGATCGCCGACCCCGAGGTGCAGGTGGTGCTGACCACCGGCGGCACCGGCTTCACCGGCCGCGACTCCACGCCGGAGGCGGTCTCGGTGCTGCTCGACAAGCGCATCGAGGGCTTCGGCGAACTGTTCCGCCAGCTGTCCTGGCAGGAGATCGGCAGCTCCACGGTGCAGAGCCGCTGCCTCGGCGGCCTGGCCAACGCCACCGTGGTGTTCTGCCTGCCCGGCTCCACCGGCGCCTGCCGCACCGGCTGGGACGGCATCCTCGCCGAGCAGCTCGACAGCCGCCATAGGCCCTGCAATTTCGCCAACCTGGTCATCCCCGAGCGAGGCCAGCATGGATAACATCACACGAAAGCGGCAGCCGTTCCTCCACGACGCGCCCTGCCGCTCTCTACAAGGTCCGGCCAATCTCGTCATCCCCAGGCGAGGTCAGCATGGCTGAGCTCAAGCCCGTCGCGGCGGCGCTGGAGGCGCTGCTGGCCGACGTGACGCCGGTCGAGGGCGAGCGCCTGGCGACCAGCGAGGCCGCGGGGCGAGTGCTGGCCGAGGCGGTCACCGCCCGGCTCGACGTGCCGCCCTTCGACAACAGCGCCATGGACGGCTATGCCCTGCATCATGCCGATGCCGGGCACTGGCTGCCGATTGGCCAGCGCATCGCCGCCGGCCACACGGCCGCACCGCTCGAGCGCGGCCAGTGCGCGCGCATCTTCACCGGCGGCGAGATCCCGCCCGGGGCCGACTGCGTGGTGATGCAGGAGAAGGTCGAGCTCGAAGGCGACCGGGCGCGGATGCCCGAGGACGTGCCGCAAGGCGACAACCTGCGCCGCCGAGGCCGCGACGTGGCGGCCGGCAGCCCGCTGCTGGCCGGCGGCACCCGGCTCGACGCCGCCGCGCTCGGGCATCTCGCCGGCCAGGGCATCACCGAGGTCTCGGTCAGGCGCCGTCCGCGGGTCGCGCTGCTCTCCACCGGCGACGAGATCGTCGATCCGGGCCAGCCCCTGGGGCCGGGCCAGATCTACAACACCAACCGCCCGATGCTGACGACGCTGCTCGAACGCTTCGGCGCCGAGGTGGTGATGGCCACCGCGGTGCCGGACGCCGCCGCGAGCACGCGACGCCTGCTCGGCGAGGCGGCCGAGCTCGCCGACGTGGTGATCACCACCGGCGGGGTCAGCGTGGGGGAAGAGGATCACGTGCGCGGCGCGGTCGAGGCCCTGGGGCGGCTCGATCTGTGGCGGCTGGCGCTGCGCCCCGGCAAGCCGCTGGCCCTGGGCCGGCTGCCCGGCGCTGGCGGTGAAGCCCGCTTCGTCGGCCTTCCGGGCAACCCGGTCTCGGGCTATGTGGGCGCCTGGCTGTTCCTGCGCCCGCTGATGGGCGCGCTGCAGGGCTGTCACGCCATGGCCGAGCTGCCGGCACTGACCGCGCGCGCCACCTTCACCACGCGCACCGGCCCACGCCAGCACTACCTGCGCGTGACGCTGGACTTCGGCGCCGACGGCATCGAGGCCCATGCATTCGCGGATCAGAACTCCGGCGTGCTCTCGTCCTGCGTCGGCGCCGACGCCCTGGCGGTGATCCCGCCCGAGGCGTCAGTGGCGCCCGGCGATGCGGTCCGCTGCCTGTGGCTGCGCGTCGACTGAGCCGGTGTCGTTCGGGTCGAACGGCACGTCGAGATGGGCCTCGATGTCCGGCCACAGCCGGGTGAAGGCCTCGTCCAGCGCCAGGTAGTCGCGTTCGAGCCACGGCAGCAGCGCGGCGAGGCGGTTGGGGCCCGAGAGCCGGCGCCCCAGCCCCGCCACCGCACGACAGGTGAAGCGGAAATCGGCATAGCCGCGCAGCCAGTCCTGGCGCACCAGAGCCGGCATCATCGCGGCCAGCCGATCCGGCGCCGGACGAGCGTCGAGCAGCCGATAGCAGCGCGCGACCAGCCAGTCGCGCTCGGCGACGGTCAAGCGGCGCGCCAGGCAATGATCCCACATCAGATCCAGGGCGATACCGGCCACGCGACGCCCCTCGCGGGGCGCCCGAGCCTTGACCTCGAGCAGCACCGGATGGCGATCGATGTAGGCGTCGACCCGCCGATGATGGCGGATGCCCGCCGCCACGCCCGCCCCCCAGGCGTCGAGATCGACGCCCTTGACCCCGTCGGCGATCAGATTGCCGTAGAGGAAGTCGTCGCTGCCGCCGCGGGCGAGCCAGCCGTGGGCCAGGAAGTTCATGGCGAGCGCCTCACAGGCAATTGGTCGGCTTGGGCAGCCCGGCCAGCCGCGCCGCGCGCTTGGCGGGGCTGCCGGGAAACAGCCGCATCAGATGCATCGAGCGGCCCTTGTCGGGGCCCAGCTCGCGCCCGACCGCCTTGACCAGCGGCCGCATGGCCGGCGCCATCTCGTATTTCGCATAGAAGGCCCGCAGCACCTCGAGCACTTCCCAGTGCTCGGCGTCCAGCTCGATGCCTTCTTCCTCGGCCAGCGCCTCGGCCACCGCCGGCGACCACTGATCGAGCTCGACCAGATAGCCCTCGGGGTCGAGGCCGATCTCGGCATCGGAGACGGTCAGATAACGGGTGATTGCTGTGGTTGCCATGCTCAGTACCAGCTCAGGGTGTGTTCGGCTTGCTCGGTCAGCTGGACGAAGCCGTCGACGTCGACCACCTGCACCGAGCCGTCGCAGCGACCGAGCAGTCCGCGCGCCTCGAGATCCTCGCGTTGCGCATAGAGCCGCCCTGCAATCGCCTCGAAGTGGCGTACCAACTGCGGTAGACCGCCCTGCACGCCGTCCTCGATCAGCAGCAGGCGATCCTCCGGCCCCATGGCGGCCAGCGCCTGCTCGTGCACGCGATGACTGGCCGGCGAACGGTTCACGATATGAAGTTTCATGGTGTCGGGTTCCCCCACCAGGCTAGAAAGTGAGCACGCGCGGGTGCTTCCGGACCGCCTCGGCGATCGCCCCGGCCTCGAGCACCCGGGGCGCCAGCATCAGCTCGTCGGGATCGAGACCGAAGCGCGAAAGGGCCTCGGCCTCGACCCACAGCGTCTCGATATCATACATCTCCAGCATCTCGAGCGTGGGCGCGGTGCTCTTCTGCCCCAGCGCCCCCGCCGACTGATCCTCGGCCAGGGCCGTGACGCCCTCACCCATGAACAGCAGCGAGACGTCGGTGCCGAAGGCGGCCGCCACCAGGGCGACGTCCAGGCCCTCGCGCAGCCAGCTGCTGCCGTGAGGCGCATGACGCAGGATCACCAGCAGATCGCCGGCGAGCGGTTCGTGTTCGTCACTCATGTCACACTCTCCCTCAGGGCCCGAAGGTCACCAGCCGGTCACAACGTTGGCTCAGGTCGACCAGCTGCCCGACGCCGGTCAGTTCGAACGGCGCCTCGACGCTGTGCCCTGCCTTGCCGTGGCGAGCCGCCTCGCGCTCGTCCATCAGGCCGCGACGCAGCGCCGCGGCGATGCACACCTGAAGCGCCACGCCGTGCGTCACGTGCAGCGCCACCCAGCCATCGGTCAGATGCGGTTCGTCCTGGGGCGGCGCCGACAGGCGGGCGGCGTTGTAGACCCCGTCGTGGTAAAAGAACACCGCCTCCAGGCGGTGTCCCCGCGCCAGCAGTGCCCGGGCGAATCGCAGCGCCGAGTGGCTGGCCTGATCGCTGTAGGGAGCCCCCATCAGCAGGATCGCGTAGCGCATATCATCCTCTCAGAAACAGGCTGGCCCCGCCGAAGCGGGGCCAGCAATTCTCGCATCGCCGTGGCTGGCGTCAATCCTGGCTCATGATACCGAGCAGGGACAGCAGGCTGATGAAGAGGTTGTAGATCGACACATAGAGGGTGATGGTGGCGAGAATGTAGTTGGTCTCGCCGGCCCGGTGCACGATCTCGCTGGTCTGATAGAGGATGGTCGCGGAGGCGAACAGCACGAAGCCGGCGGAGACCATCAGCGACAGCGCCGGGATCTGGAAGAACAGCCCGGCGAGCATGGCCAGCACCAGCACGATGGCACCCGCCATCAGGAAGTTGGCCAGGAAGCTGAAGTCCTTGCGTGTGACCAGCGCCACGGCGGAAAGACCGAAGAAGGTCAGGCCGGTCAGCCCCAGCGCGGTCATGATCAACTGGGCACCGTTGGGCAGCGACAGGTAGGCGCTGAGGATCGGCCCCAGGGTGAAGCCCATGAAACCGGTGAAGGCGAAGGTCGCCAGCAGGCCCATGGCGGAATTGGCGGTCTTGTGCACCAGGAACATCAGCCCGTAGGCGCCGATGAAGAAGATGAAGATGTTCATCTGCTGGACGCCGAGCGCCATGGCGGCGCCGGCCGTGACGGCGGAGAAAAGCAGGGTCATCGCCAGCAGGCCATAGGTGTTGCGCAGGACCTTATTGGCGCTGACGGCACTCGTCTGTTGCGTCGTCATTCGCGTGTCTTGGTAAGCCATCGATCCAAAGCTCCGTGTGGTTGATCTTGGCGATGCTTAACAGCATGCCGCCTGGACGGTGGTGACGCAAGTTTGAACCGATCACGCTTGTCACCCTGCGGCGACACGCCTGGGGCTCGATGGCCCACTCGACGGTAACATGCGCGATACGACACTGCCGCCTCGGGAAGCGTCGGCAAAGCCAGGCGGCATCTCTGACGTGAAGGAGACACCACCATTAGGCCATCATCGATTCTTTCCCATCGCAGGCGCATGAAGCCCGCCGCCTGAGCGGACTGGCCCGCGGAAGGCTTGGCCGATCGGCGCGATACGTCTTCGCGGACGGCGCGGCGGCGCTCGATGCCTCGGATCATGCGGCCGCGAGACGTCACTCGCCCTCATGTGGCAGGGAAACTGCCGACGCAGGATTTGGAGGAGTCCTGAAACGAAAAAAGCGCCCGAAGGCGCTTGATTCTTGAGAATAAGGTGGCGGAGGGACAGGGATTCGAACCCTGGGTAGGCTCTCACCTACGCCGGTTTTCAAGACCGGTGCATTCAACCGCTCTGCCATCCCTCCGGCTCACGGCGCATATATTACCAATCTTTCTGTTTTGGTCAAGAGTTTCATGCGATCAATGTGTTATCGCATCCTGCCTCGAGACGAGACGCGGCGTAAGCGACACGTTATGCCGCTATCCCACGCTCGCGAGGCGCCGGTTCCAGTGCCGCTTGATCGTGGCAATACTCAACCCGGAGCGCGCCGCCGCGGCCGACTGACTGAGCCCTTCCGCCTTGAGTGCCTGCACCCTTTCGGTGGTGTCGATGGCAACGGGGCGACCGAGCTTCTTGCCCTGCCCCCGAGCCCGCGCCAGTCCTTCCCGGGTCCGCTCGCTGAAGCGCACACGCTCGAATTCGGCGAAGGCATCGAACATCTGGTGCATCAACTCGCCCTCGCCGCCGGTCAGATCACCGACCGGCAGATCCAGCGACACCACACTCACGCCGGCATCGGACAGCCGGGCAATGCTCTGCCGGACGTCGATGTTGTCGCGCCCCAGACGATCGAGCCGGAGCACCACCAGCACGTCTCCGGGCTCCAGCTTGTGCTCGACCAGCGTCCTGAAGGCCTCTCGCTCCATCGCCGGCCACGAGACACTGACGGCCTCGTCGATCACCCGGTAGGGCGCCACGCGAAACCCGGCGGCCTCGATCGAGGCCAGCTGATCATCGATATCTGGCTCGGCGTCGCCGGTGCGGCAATACGCGAAGGTTCGTCCCATGCGCTCTCCTCGGCATGACATCAGTTTGGCAGGCTAGCTTCCTATGGTCGCAGATAATGCTTATTTAGCGATACCAGCGATTAGCGGGATTTCTGGCATCATCAAAGCCGAGAAAGGCTTTGATGACACCAGGGGCGTCTGAGCGAGATCACGCTGACTGCGGAAGAGGACAAGGCTCAAGCGAAGAGCCGAGCGAAACAGCCGAGGAGAGAAGGAAGAAGGGGAACAAGAGAGTAAAAGCGTGCGGGGCAGGCGGGGCCGATCGGCATCGCCCCCGCCTGCCCCACTAGCCTCTATCGGCGATCAGCGCCGGGCGATGATCCACACCGCGTGCACGATGCCGGGAATGTAGCCCAGCAGCGTCAGCAGGATGTTGATCCAGAAGTGAAGGCCCAGGCCCACCTGGAGAAACACGCCTACCGGCGGCAGGAGAATGGCGAACAGGATACGAAGCACGTCCATGAGAGAGTTCCTTTTAACGATGGCTAGGTGTCGTCGTCAGGGTATCGACCCCACGCTGGCCGACCATGTTCCTGAGCGAACGCATCGATCGTGTCCGGGCAGGACGGCGGGCGCGGTATGCGGGCCTGGGTGAATATTCATTCAACTTCCCGCGGCCGGTGCCGATAACCCGCCTGCACCCGATACACCAACAATGCACCAGGATAGGAGATACGACCTTGTCGATGCACGTCGCGTATGGCTTGTGGCTGGCCAGCGGAGGATCACTGATTGCCGCGGCCATCACCTGGAAGATCGCCAAATCCAGAGAATAGCCCCAGACGCCGGCCCATCACATGAATGGCCGACCGCCCGATGCACGGGCCGCCACAGGGCCCCGGCGACATCGGGCGGTACGACCATGGTCAGTAGAGCCTCAACCCCACCCGCGTCACGCGATTGCCCTGCATCTCGTTGACGACCCAGTGAATGCCGTGCCAATCGATATCGTCGCCCACCACCGGATGCCCGCCGACACGCAGCGAGATGAAATCCGCCAGCGTCATGTCGTGCTCCCCCGGGCTCAGGGTCAAGCCATAGGCATCGGCGATATCGCCCAGCCGCGCATCGCCGTTGAAGCTGAAGGCGCCGAAGAAGGCACTCTGGCGACGTAAGGTGGCATCGCCGTTGAACAACCGGTTGAGCGCCGGCAGGTCGTCGCCGCGACCGATCACGCACAACACGTCGTTGCGCTGCAGCTGGGTGCTGCCCTTGGGATGCACCATCACGCCATCGCGGAACAGCGCGGCGATGATCGCACCGGAGGGGAAGCGCAGCAGACGGATCGGCACCTCCTCGAGATCGGAGCTCTCCACGCGATAGATGAACATCTCGAAGTCGTTGTCGTGCTGAATCCCCAGCGGGCCACGCCGCTTGGGCGTCACGCTGGGCGGCAGCTCGACCTTCAGGCGCTTCGCCATCCACGGCAGCGAGCCGCCCTGGATCAGCAGCGACAGCAGCACCACCGCGAAGGCGGCATTGAAATAGAGCGAGGCATTCTCGACGCCGCCGATGACCGGGAAGATCGCCAGCACGATCGGCACCGCGCCGCGCAGCCCGACCCAGGCGATGAAGCCGACTTCGCGCCAGCGGAAGCGGAAGAACGGCTTGATGGCGATCACCACCGCCAGCGGGCGGGCGACGAAGATCAGCGCCAGGGCCACCACCGCGGCGGGCAATGCATAGACCATCATCTCGCTGGGGTTGACCAGCAGCCCCAGCACCAGGAACAGGCCGATCTGGCTGAGCCAGGCCAGGCCGTCGTGGACCGGCAGAATGAAGTTGAGGTGGCGCCCCGGCCGGTTGCCGATCATCAGGCCGGTCAGGTAGATGGCCAAAAAGCCGCTGCCGCCCAGCGCACTGGTCGCCCCGAACACGCAGAAGCCGAGCGCCAGCGCCAGCAGCGAATAGAGCCCCGGCGCCAGATCCACCCAGCTGATCAGCCGCGCGATCAGCCAGCCGGCCCCCAGCCCCAGTGCGATGCCGACGCCGAACTGCTGCAGGAAGAACAGCGTGGTATCGAGCCAGCCGCCGATATCACCGACCAGCACCTCCACCAGCATCAGCGTCAGGAAGATCGCCATCGGATCGTTGGTGCCCGACTCGATCTCCAGCGTGGCCCCGACCCGCTCGTTGAGGTTGATGCCTCGCCCGCCGAGCATCGAGAACACCGCCGCGGCATCGGTGGAACCGACGATCGCCCCCACCAGCAGCCCCTGCACCAGGCTGAGCCCGAACACCCACATGGCAATCACGCCGACCAGCGCACTGGTCACGAACACGCCCAGGGTGGCCAGCGACAGCGCCGGCTTGAAGCCGACCCGGAAGGTCTTCAGCCGGGTGCGCAGGCCGCCGTCGAGGAGGATCATCGCCAGCGCCAGGTGACCGATCAGAAACGCCAGCGGGTAGTCGTCGAACTGGATGCCGAGCACGCCCTCCTCCCCGGCGAGCATGCCGAGCCCGAGGAACAGCAGCAGCAGGGGAACGCCCACCAGCGTGGAGAGCCGGCTGGCCAGCACGCTCAGCGCGATCAGGAAGCCGCTGAGCAGAAAAAGGGTATTGATCGTGTCCATGGCATCCTGCCCCAGAAAGTCATCCAAGTATCTCATAGCGTGCGGGCGGCCGCGACGCGCACCGACACGTTGACCGCGGCGCTGGTCAGGCGGGACCCCACGCCGATAGACTGACCACGTCTTTCCCCTTGCCCGGGCCCGTCATCGCCACCTCCCGGGCATCGCTGGAGCCGCTGACATGCTGTCATTCATCCGCCGCCCGGCCCGACCGAGCGCCTGGGCCTCACTGGTCATGGCGCTCGGCCTGCCGGGACTGTCTCCGGTCGGCCATGCCGCGCCGGAAACGCCCGAGGGTGGCTACCCGCCGCTCGGTACCGACGTCATGGTCCCCGACCTGGGATCGGAAACCGCGCCGGCGGTCATCGAGGACCCGCTGACCGCCTTCCAGGGCCGGCCGAGCGGCCCGTCGGTGGACACGCCCACGCGGCCGACCGCCCCGGCCGTGGCCGTGGGCCCCGCCGAGCCCATCGCGCCGCCGCCGGTCACGCATCTGTCGCTGATGCTCGACTGGTACCCGAGCCCGCGCCACGCGGCGCTGTTCGTGGCCCGCGAGCTCGACCTGTTCAAGGAGCGCGGGCTGGAGGTGGAGATCCAGACGCCCGCCGACCCCGACGTGCCCACCAAGCTGCTGGCGACCTCGCGGATCGATCTGGCCCTGACCCGTCAGCCGCTGCTGCACCTGATGGTCGATCAGGACCAGCCATTGGTGCGTGTGGCGACGCTGGTCGGCCTGCCGCTCGCCTCGCTGGTGCTCGACGACGCCATCGGCCTCGAGGCGCTGGAAGGCACGCGCATCGGTCACGTCGACCTGGATGCCGAGAACGTGCTGCTGGCCAGCCTGCTGACCCATCAGGAGCTGACCCGCGAGGCCCTGGACAGCCCCGACCTGCATTTCCGGCTCGAGCAGGCCATGCGCGAGGGGCGCGTGGACGGGGTGATCGGCGCCGTGCGCTATCTGCTGCCGCGCGCCCTGGCCGACGATGGTCTGTCGACGCAAACCTACACCACCGAATCCATGGGCGTGCCGCGCTACGACGGCCTGATACTGGTGGCCAACCGCGACCATCTCGCCCAGCAGCGCGAGGCCATCGTGGCACTGGTGGAGGCCCTGGAGGAGGCCACGGCCTGGATCGTCGAGCATCCCGATGCCGGCTGGGCACTGCTTGCCCGCGCCGAACCGGCCATCGACACCCCGACCAACCGCGCCGCCTGGCCCGAGGCCATGCGGCGCCTGAGCCTGACCCCCGCCGCCCTGCACGAGAAGCGCTACGCGGACTTCGAGCACTTCCTCAACCAGCAGCACCTGGTATCCGAAACCACGCCGGTGGAGCGCCTGGCCATCGATCCGAACCGCCAGTGATGCAGCGTCAGGCCGACCGCGTCCGACGCTCGGGGCGCGACAGTGACGAAGGCCTCAGTCGTGCTGGCGGGCGAGGAAGCCGTTGACCGCCGCCTGAAACTCCTCGGGGCGCTCGGCGTGCAGCCAGTGGCCCGCCTCCAGGGTCTCGAGCTCGGCGTTCGGCAGCACCTCGCGCAGCGCCGGCAGCATGGCATCGGTCACGTAGGACGAGCGGCTCCCGCGCACCACCAGGGTCGGCCCCTCGAAGGCGCCCTCGCCGTCCGGTTCGCCGCTGATCGACGCATAGTCCTCGGTGATCTGATCCAGCCCGACGCGCACCGTCATGCCGCCCTCACCGCGCACCAGGTTGGTGGCCAGGAACAGCCGCGTGGTGCGTTGGTCGATGAAATCCGCCATCAGCGCATCGGCCTCGCGGCGATCGGCCGGCCGCTCGTCGCGCACGCGCCGCAGCGCGCCGAGCTCGTTGTCGTGGCCGTGGCCGTAGGCCTGGGGAGCGACGTCGGCGACGATCAGCGAGGCCAGCCGCTCGGGGGCCAGCCGAGCCAGGGTGATCGCCACCTTGCCGCCCATGGAATGCCCCAGCACATGCGCCCTGGCCACGCCCAGCGCCTCCAGCAGCGCCAGCACGTCGCGGGCCATGGCGGCGTAGCCCATGCCGGGCGCATGCGGCGAGCGGCCGTGGTTGCGCAGGTCCACCGCGATCACCCGATGCTGCTCCTGCCATTTCTTGATGTGCGAGCGCCAGTTGTCGGCGCTGCCCAGCAGGCCGTGAATCACCACCAGCGGCGTGCCGTCGCCGCCGGTGTCGATATGATGGAGAGCGAGAGTCATCGTGAACTCCTTGTCGGGTTAGCGGAGCTGCTCGGGCGCCAGGTCGCGGTCGCCGGTCAGCGTCACCAGGCGGCGAGTCAGCCAGCCCAGCAGCACGCCGTAGAGCGGCAGGAAGAAGGCCAGGCTGATGCCCAGCTTGATGCCGTAGTCCACCCAGGCGATCTCCGGCCAGTGGGTGGCCATGAAGGCATCGGTGCCGCGGTGGAAGGCGATCGAGAAGAAGGCGAAGGTATCGGCCAGATTGCCGAGCAGGGTCGACAGCGCCGGCGCCACCCACCAGGCCCGGAGGCGGCGCAGGCGATCGAAGACGGTGACATCGAGCAGCTGGCCCAGCACGTAGGCCATGAAGCTGGCCAGGGCGATGCGCGCCACGAACAGGTTCCACTCACCCAGCGCCTCCAGCCCGGCGAAGCCGCCGCGCGGAAACACCACCGAGACGACATAGGAGATCACCAGTGACGGAAACATCACCCGCAGGATGATGGCCCGAGCCGGCTCCTTGCCGAACAGCCTTACGGTCAGGTCGGTGGCGAGGAAGATGAAGGGAAAGCTGAACGCGCCCCAGGTGGTATGCAGCCCGAACAGGCTGAAGGGCAGCTGCACCAGGTAGTTGCTGGCCGTGATGACAAGGATATGAAAGGCGACCAGCCACGTCAGGCAGCGGCGGGTCTGGGCGGCGGTAAGCGCGAACATGGAACACCTTTTTGGCGGGAGGGGTGAGGGAACCCTCATCGAATGGCATGCCGGTACCCCGGCGAACGGTCGCGAATTATACGCGCCCGTTCGCCGGGGGCCAAACCCGCCTCGGCGCGCCGCCCTACTGTTGCCGTGCCTGCTCGGCGCTGCCCAGCGAGCGCGCCACCATGGCATCGTGCACGTCGGCGAGGCTTGCGGGGTCATCGATGGTCGAGGGCACGCCATAGGCCTCGCCGTCGGCGATGTGACGCAGCAGCTTGCGCAGGATCTTGCCGGAGCGGGTCTTGGGCAGGCGATCCACCACCAGCACCTGCTTGAGGCAGGCCACCGGACCGATCATCTCGCGCACCCGCTCGACCAGCTCGCGCTCCAGGGTCGCCTCGTCGCCGTCGAAGCCGTCCTTGGGGATCACCAGCCCCACCGGCACCTGACCCTTGAGCGCATCGTGAATGCCGATCACCGTGCACTCGGCCACCGCCGGATGGCCGCCCACCACCTCCTCCATCTCGCCGGTGGAGAGACGATGCCCGGCCACGTTGATGACGTCGTCGGTGCGCCCCATGATGAACAGATAGCCGTCCTCGTCCAGATAGCCCGCATCGCCGGTCAGGTAGTAGCCCGAGAAGGCCGCCATGTAAGCGGCGTGAAAACGCTCGGGATCACGCCAGATGCCGGACAGGCAGCCCGGCGGCAGCGGCTGCTTGATCATCACGCTGCCCTGCTCCAGCGCCGGCGCGTCGTGGCCGCTGCGATCGAGGATGCGCACGTCGAAGCCCGGCACCGGCACCGTGGCCGACCCCGCCTTGGCCGGCATCGGCTCGAGCCCCAGCAGGTTGGCGGCGATCGGCCAGCCGGTCTCGGTCTGCCACCAGTGATCGACCACCGGCACATCCAGCATCCCCTTCAGCCAGTGGAAGGTCGGCGGGTCCAGTCGCTCCCCCGCCAGGAACAGCGCCTTGAGGCACGAGATGTCGTGGTCCTTCAGGTGCCCCCCTTCGGGATCCTCCTTCTTGATCGCCCGGAAGGCGGTCGGCGCGGTGAAGAAGGCCTTGACCCGATACTCGGCGATCAGCCGCCAGAAGGCCCCGGCATCCGGGGTCCGCACCGGCTTGCCCTCGTACACGACGGTGGTGCAGCCGCGCAGCAGCGGCCCGTAGACGATATAGGAATGGCCCACGACCCAGCCCACGTCCGAGGCCGAGAAGAACACCTCGCCCGGCGCCATGTCGTAGACCGCCTCCATGGAATAGTGCAGCGCCACGCCATAGCCGCCGGTATCGCGCATCACGCCCTTGGGCTTGCCGGTGGTGCCGGAGGTATAGAGCACATAGAGCGGATCGGTCGCCCGGACCGGCACGCACTCGGCCGGCGCCGCCGCGGCCTCCAGCGTCGCCCAGTCATGCTCGCCCTCGCCGAGCTCGACCGGGCACTGCTCGCGCTGCAGCATCACGCAGGCCTCGGGGCGATGGGCGCTCTGCGCCAGCGCCTCGCGCACGATCGGCTGGTAGGGCAGCACCCGGTCGACCTCGATGCCGCAGGAAGCCGCGATCACCACCCTGGGCTCGGCGTCCTCGATGCGCACCGCCAGCTCGTGGGGGGCGAAGCCGCCGAACACCACCGAATGCACGGCCCCCAGCCGGGCACAGGCCAGCATGGCGATCGGCGCTTCCGGCACCATCGGCAAATAGATGACCACGCGATCGCCCTGCTCGACGCCGAGCTCCCGCAGCGCCCCGGCGAAGCGCGCCACCCGCTCGCGCAGCTCGGCATAGGTGTAGCGCCGCTTGTCGCCGCTGACCGGCGAGTCCCACAGCAGTGCGTCCTGATCGCCGCGACCCTGCTCGATGTGGTGATCGAGGGCCGCATGACAGAGGTTGAGCTCACCGTCGCCGTACCAGCGGGCATGGCCCTGATCGTCATACTCGAGGATGCGCGTCGGCGGGGTGATCCAGGGCAGGCGCCTCGCCTGCTCGGCCCAGAAGGCCTCCGGCTGCTCGATGGAACGCTGATATTCGCTGCGATATGTGGACATGGGGCCTGCCTGTTCAGTGAATGTCGCCTCGATTGTTGACACACTAGAACAACACCAACCCCAAAACCCTCATACCAAGGGAGAAATTCGACAAATGGACGAGACATCGCGCCACGTTGTCGACAAACATGACGCATCAAGCGCACCAACACGGCCACGCCGGCCGCCCTGAACTATAGTTGAGAAATGACTGAATCAGAAAAGACGTGACGTAACGGGCCACCGCGGGCACGCACCATCACAACACCCAGGGCTTGCCGGGAGACGTCATGACGACAGCCCATCGGCAAGAGACGACCGCCATCGGCTGCCTTGGCAGCATGAGAGGTGATACATCATGAGCACTTCGCAAGCCCAGGCCGATGGCCTGCTGCACGACGGGGATGACGTCATCGACCGGGCCAGCGCCCTGCTCAAGGCGATGGCCAACGACAACCGGCTGAGGATCCTGTGCCTGCTGGACGGGCAGGAGCTGTCGGTCACGGAGCTCAACCACCAGCTGGCGCTGAGCCAGTCCGCCCTCTCCCAGCATCTGGCCATCCTGCGACGCGAGAACCTGGTGAGCACCCGGCGCGCGTCGCAGACCATCTACTATTCGCTCAACGGCGACCGGGCGAGGATCCTGCTGTCGGCCCTCGCCGGAATGGAACTGGGGAACCACTGAGACCGGGAAGCGGTTGACACCGAGGCCCCGCAGGATCAGCGCTTCTGCCAGCCGCGCGCCTCCAGGCTCTCGACGACCCGCTCCACGCCACGTTCCACGCCGTCGGACACCGCCAGACCCAGCCTTGCCGCCAGGGGCTGGCGACGCTCCAGGCGCAACGAGACCACCCGCGCCTCTTTCATGCGCTCGACGAGATAGGCCTCGCTGGTGCCGATCTCGTCGGCCAGCCCCCGGGGCAACGCCTGCTGGCCGTACCAGCTCTCGCCGGTGGCCACCGCCTCGATGTCCAGGTCCGGGCGACGCTCGGCGACATAATGCTTGAATAGCCCGTGCACGTTCTCGAGGTCTTCCAGGAATTTCTCGCGCCCTTCCTCGGTGTTCTCGCCGAATACCGTCAGGGTGCGCTTGTAGCGGCCCGCGGTCAGCACCTCCACGTCGACGTCGTGGCGCTTGAGCAGGCGATGCAGGTTGGGCACCTGGGCGACCACCCCGATCGAGCCCAGCACCGCGAAGGGCGCCACCCGCAGCCGGTCGGCGCAGCAGGCCATCAGGTAGCCGCCGCTGGCCGCCACCTTGTCGACGCACACCGTGGTGGAGAGCCCCGCCTGACGCAGGCGGTCGAGCTCGGCGGCGGCATGGCCGTAGGCGTGCACCAGCCCACCGGGCGACTCCAGGCGCACCACCACCTCGTCCTTCTCGCCGGCCACGTCCAGCACCGCCGACACCTCCTCGGCGAAACGCCCGGTGGCACTGGCCTTCAGGTCGCCGTGGAAGTCCAGCACCCAGACCGTCCCGGCGACGTCGCCGCCGGCATCGTCCTTGTGCTTGCCGCGCGCCTTGTCATCGCGTCGAAAGGCCTTCTGCAGCCGCTTGCGCGCACCGGGCTCGCTGGCGGCCAGCTGCAGTCGGCGACGGCGGCGACGGCGATCGCCGTTGAGCTCCTCGACCCGCAGCCGGGTCCGCTCGCTCTCGCCGCCGCGCGAGCGCATCACCACCATCACGCCCAGGGCCACGATGACCACCACCGCCACCAGCTGGGCCAGGAACATGCCGAAATCCGTCAGCCACTCGTTCACCGTGTCTCTCCTTCGAAGTGTCCATCCTTCGCGGCGTCATTCGCCGCAGGGCTGCCCCTCATCCTGCCCAGCGGCGGGCGCCGCGACAAGCCGACCGGCTTGATGGCTCCGACGCTTTTCCCTACTCTCGCGGATCGATCTTTCACGTCTCCGGAGACCCCCGATGTCCGACAGCACCCTCGACAAGCTCCATGCCCGCTTCGATCCCGAGGCCGCCCGCGGCATGGACGAGGTGTTCCAGTTTCACTTCAGCGACGCCGGCGACTATCACCTGGTGGTGCGCGACGGCACGCTGGACGTTCAGGAGGGCGTTCACGAGGAGCCGTCGGTCAGCCTGAGCCTGAGCACCGAGACCCTCAAGGGCGTGATGAGCGGCGAGATCAGCGGCATGAGCGCCGTCATGAGCGGCCGCCTCAAGGCCACCGGCAACGTCATGCTGGCGACCAAGCTCGGCGGCCTGTTTCCCCGCCGCGACTGAGCCGAGGGCGGGCGAGTTCGCCTCAAGGCCGCACGCCGACCTCGGCCAGGTGCGTCTCGATCAGCGCCCGCGAGATGGAGTGAGGCGGCGGCAGCTGCGGCAGCCGACGCGGCGAGTACCAGGCGGCGTCGCTGATCTCGTGGCCGTCGATGCGAATGCGCCGGCTGGCCGCCTCGGCGAAGTAGCCGAGCATCAGCGAGTGCGGGAAGGGCCAGGCCTGGCTCTGGAAGTAGCGCAGCCGCCCCACCGTCAGCCCCACCTCCTCGAATACCTCGCGGTGCACCGCCTCCTCGGCGGATTCGCCCGGCTCGATGAAGCCGGCCAGCGTCGAGTAGCGCCCCGGGGGGAAACGCGGACTGCGCGCCAGCAGCAGCGACTCGCCGTGGGTCACCAGGGTGATGATGCACGGCGAGATGCGCGGATAGTTGCGATGCCCGCAGCGCTCGCAGTGCATCGCGAACTCGTGGTCGAGCCGCGAGGCCGGCGCGCCGCAGCTGCCGCAGAAGCGATGATGGCGCAGCCAGGCGCCGACCTGCAGCGCGGTGGAGACCAGCGCGAACCAGGACTCCGGCAGCCGCGCCAGCCACTCCCGCCCCTCGATCCAGTCGTCGCCGGGCGTCTCCTCCACCGACAGCGCCACCGGCGCGTCGTGCCACCAGCACATCGGCTGCATGGCCGGGGTCCAGGGCTGCCACGGCTGCAGCGGACCGCCGTCTGTGCCCGGGGCGATGCGCCCCCGGGCCAGGCGAATCACCCGACCCGCGGTTTCCTCATGGGGCAGTTCGCGACGCAGCATCAGGAGGTCTCCCGACCCGGCCACCCCTCCAGGGTGTCCCAGCGGCATTCGCCGCCGGCCTCGCGGACGGTCGCCAGCTTGTCGCGATGGGCCTGCCACTCGGCCTCGTCCGGCGCCTGGACCGTCAGGCTGCCCGGCGTCAGCGCCACCCGACGGATGTTCAACCCGCCGCTGGCCGCGGACTCGTCGCCGTCACCGGCGCTGGCGTCCAGCGACAGGGCGGTCTGGCCCCCGGTCATCGCCAGGTAGACGTCGGCCAGGATCTCGGCATCCAGCAGGGCGCCGTGCAGCACCCGGTGCCCGTTCGCGATGTCGTAGCGCTTGCACAGCGCATCGAGATTGTTGCGCTGGCCCGGATGCTTGTCCCGGGCCATCTGCAGGGTATCGAGGATGCGGCAATGATCGGCCACCGGGCCCAGACGCGGCTCGCCGCGGGCCTGGTTCAGCAGGCCGATTTCGTGGTCGATGAAGCCCACGTCGAAGGGCGCGTTATGGATCACCAGCTCCGCGCCCTCGATGAAGGCCCAGAACTCGTCGGCGATCTCGGCGAACAGCGGCTCGTCGGCGACCCGCTCATCGGTGATGCCGTGCACCGCCACCGCCTCGGCATCGATGCTGCGCTGCGGATTGATGAACTGGTGATAGGTGTTGCCGGTCAGCCGGCGATTGACCATCTCCACGGCGCCGATCTCGATCAGACGGTGGCCGTCGCGGGGGTCGATGCCGGTGGTCTCGGTATCCAGGATGATCTGACGCATGGGGCGTTACCTGTGGGGAAATCGGCGTTCTTGGGCGAGCATCAGGCCTTGGCCTGCATCTCGTCGATGGCCTCGTTGGCCAGGCTGTCGGCGCGCTCGTTGCCGGGATGACCGCTGTGACCCTTGACCCAGTGCCACTCGACGCGGTGACGCTGAGCCTCTTCGTGGAGGGCGCGCCACAGTTCGGCGTTCTTGACCGGCTGCTTGGAAGCGGTCTTCCAGCCGCGCTTGATCCAGCCGTGAATCCACTCGGTGATGCCGCGACGCAGGTATTCCGAGTCGGTCCACAGCTCGACGCGGCACGGCCGGGTCAGCGCCTTCAGCGCCATGATGGCGGCCATCAGTTCCATGCGGTTGTTGGTGGTCTTCTCCTCGGCGCCCTTGAGCGGCTTCTCGTGAGGGCCGCTGCAGAGCAGCGCGCCCCAGCCGCCGGGGCCGGGATTACCGCGGCAGGCGCCGTCGGTATAGATCGTCACGTCGGGCAACGCCCCTGACTGTGGTTGGTCTGTCACCCTTGCTTACCTTCGTCGGTGGCGGACCGGCCGGATACGTTGCCCAGCGCCGAGCCGGCCAGCGGCGTCGGAAAGACCACCCGGCCGCGCCCGGGCTGGACCAGCTGGGACCGGCGCCGCGCATGAATCATGTAGCTGTCGCCCAGCGGCAGGTTGTACCGGCGCCCGAGGGTCTCGAGCCGGGCGTTCCGGGCCGGACTGCCGGGCAGGCGAAAGCCGCAATAGTCTACCCGGCGGGCCTCGAAATCGACAAACGCCAACCAGTCGGCGAGCCGCCCGGGCGTGCGCCAGCGTCCGCGGCCGGGCAGCTGCCGCCGCCGGGCGGGCCGACAGCGCCGCCAGCCACTGGGGCCGAAGGGATGCCAGCCGAAGAGGATCAGATGGCCGTCGTCGGCGGTCACGCGGGCCGCCTCCTGAAGCAGATGGTGAGGATCGGGAGCGATCTCGAGCAGGTGATGCACCACCACCAGGCTCAGGCAGCCGTCGGGGAGCGGCAGGGCATCGAGGGGGCATACCAGGGTGGATTCGTCGGCGGCCAGCTCCCGGGTCGGCGACCAGCGCAGTGCATGACGCACCGGACACATGTCGGCCAGGCTCGGCGCCAGCCCGAGCTCCAGCCCGTGGGGGCCGAACCAGCGCTCGCAAAGCGGGCCGAGGCAGGCGCGCTGGGCCTGCCACACGCCCTGCCCGGCGGCGCCGGCCCAGTAATGGCGGCCCTCTCGCACCAGCCGCGCCATGCGCATCGCCTCCTGCGAATTTGACATGATCCGTTCATCTCTCCAGAGTACTCGATTTTGCACAGACCCGATTCAATGCGCCACCGGCCTCGGACATCACCGACCCGGCGCGAGGACCCCGAGCCCATGTTGAGCGTGACACCGATTCCCGCCTTTAGCGACAACTATATCTGGATGCTGCGGCAGGACACGAGCCCCGAGGTCTGCGTGGTGGATCCGGGTGATGCCGCCCCGGTGATCGAGACCCTGGAGCGCGAGGGACTGACCCTCGGCAGCATTCTCGTCACCCATCATCATCCTGATCACGTCGGCGGGCTGCCCGAGCTGATCCAGCGCTACTCGCCGCGGGTGATCGGACCGCACAACCCCGCCATCGAGGGCATCGACGAACGCGTCGGCGCCGGTGACGAGGTTCGGGTGATCGGGCGCCTGTTCGAGATCATCGAGGTCCCGGGGCATACCCTGGATCACATCGCTTTCTTCACCGCCGGCATTCCGCCGCTGCTGTTCTGTGGCGACACCCTGTTCAGTGCCGGCTGTGGACGCCTGTTCGAAGGAACCCCCGAACAGATGCATGCCTCGCTGGCGCGCCTCACGGCGCTGCCCGAGGACACCCTGGTCTTCGCGGCCCATGAGTACACCCTGGCGAACCTCGCCTTCGCCAAGGCCGCCGACCCGGACAACCCCGACATCGACGCCGCCGAGCAGGAGTGCCGGCGGGCCCGGGAGCTCGAGCGCCCCACCCTGCCCAGCACCATCGGGCGGGAACGGCGCATCAACCCTTTCCTGCGCTGCGAGGACGCCGGTGTGCGTCGGGCCGCCGCCCCCCAGGGCGACACGACCGACGCCGTGACGACCTTCGCCACCCTGCGCGGCTGGAAAGACGACTTCTGAGACCCACCCGGCAACTCGCGTTGCCCGCCTGATTCACGGACGGCAACGCCCGCCCCGGAGGCCCTGAATGACCTATCACACATCGCGCCGGCGACTCCTCGGATTCGCCAGCACGATCGCCATGACCGGCGCCCTGATCGCCGGCGCCTACACCAAGGCATCGACCCTGCCCGCCGGACAGATGGGCGCCGATACCCCGAGCTTCGCCCCGGTTCACCGCGGCGAACCGGAGGGCCAGCGCACCTTCTGGAGCCACCTGCAGCTGCAGCCGGCCGACGCCTGGTCGCGTCTGCGCGACACCTTCCAGTGGAAGGATCAGTGGCAGAACGGCGCCGGCCACGCCCGGGTTCAGCACTGGATCGACGAATACAGCGCCAAGCCGCACAACGTCGCCGAGATCGCCGAGCGCGCGCGCCCCTGGCTGGCGTGGATCCTCGAGCGGGTCGAGAACCGCGGCCTGCCCGGCGAGATCGCCCTGGTGCCCTTCGTCGAGAGCTCCTTCGACCCCGAGGCGCGCAGCCACTTCGGCGCCGCCGGCCTGTGGCAGATCATGCCGCGCACCGGCGATGCCCTGGGGCTGAACCGCTCCGGCAGCTGGGACGGCCGCCTGGACGTGGTGCGCTCCACCGAGGCCGCGCTGGACTACATCGAGTACCAGGCCGACCAGTGGTACGAGGGCAACATCGAGCTCTCGCTGGCCGCCTACAACGCCGGGGCCGGCACCGTGAACCGCGCCCAGCGCCGCGCCCTGGCCCAGGGCAAGCGGGGTGACTACTGGGATCTCGACCTGCCCAACGAGACCATGGATTACGTCCCCAAGCTGCTGGCCATCGCCGCCATCGTCGGCGAGCCGGAGCGCTACGGCGTGACGCTGCCCGAGATCGAGGGCACGCCGGCCTTCGAACGCGTGCCGGTGACGCGCACCGTCCGCCTCGGCGAGGCCGCGGAGCTGGCCGGCGTGCCGACCGGCCAGCTGGCCGCACTGAACCCCGGGATGCGCGGCGACACCGCCCATCCCGGCCAGGTCAGCGAGCTGCTGGTGCCCGTCGACAATGCCGAACCGCTGCTGGCGGCCCTGGAAAGCACCGCCCCGAGCGGCGGCGCCGCGGGAGAGATCCACGTGGTGCGGCGCGGCGACACCCTCTCCGGCATCGCCTCCGAGCACGCCGTGGCGGTCGCCGACCTGGCCCGCTGGAACGGCCTCGACAGCCCCAACGCTTTACAACCCGGCCAGCAGCTGACACTTTCCGGTAGATGATCAGGGGGGCCATCGCCCCCCGACCTGGTACAAGGATGCTGACCGATGCGATCGATCGTCCTGCTGACGGCGGCCCTGGCGGCGACGCCCGCCCTGGCCGCGGACACGGCTGACGTGCCCACCCGCCATGGCCTCGCGCTCTACGGCGACCCGGCGCTGCCGGCGGGTTTCGACCACTTCCCCTACGTCAATCCCGACGCGCCCACGGGCGGCACCCTGACCCGCGGCGCCAGCGGCAGCTTCGATTCCACCAATCCCTTCATCATCCAGGGCACCCCGGCCTCGGGCCTGAATGCCATCTACGATACCCTGATGGTGGCCAACCCCGACGAGCCCTTCACCATGTACGGGCTGCTGGCCGAGGGCATTCGCCTCGACCCGGACCGCCAGTGGATCGAGTTCGACCTCGATCCCGATGCCCGCTTCCACGACGGCGAGCCGGTCACCGCCGAAGACGTCATCTTCAGCTTCGACACCCTCACCGAGCTAGGCCAGCCGTTCTACGCCGCCTACTACGCCGACGTGCGCGATGTCCGCGCGGTCGACGAGGACACCGTGCATATCGATCTGGCCGACAGCAAATCCCGTGAGCTGCCGCTGATCCTCGGCCAGATGCCGATCCTGCCGGCCCACTACTGGGACGGTCGCGACTTCGAGCGACCGACCCGCGACGCCCTGCTCGGCTCCGGCCCCTACCGCATCGCCGAGGTCGACCCCGGTCGACGCATCGTCTACGAACGGGTCGACGACTACTGGGGCCGCGACCTGGCCGTGAATCGCGGCCGCCACAACATCGACCGGCTGGTCTACGACTACTATCGCGACCAGACCGTGGCGCTCGAGGCCTTCAAGGCCGGCAACCTCGACATGCGCATCGAGTCCAGCGCACGCAACTGGGCCACCGCCTACGACTTCCCGGCCGCCGACGACGGTTTCGTCGAGCGCCTGGAGGTGCCGGACGGCCAGCCCGCCGGCATGCAGGCCTACGTGATGAACACCCGCCGCGACGTGTTCCAGGACGTGCGCGTGCGCGAGGCCATGAACCTGGTCTTCGACTTCGAGTGGCTCAACCAGAACCTCTTCTACGGCGCCTACGAGCGGACCCACAGCTACTTCGAGAACTCCGAGATGGCCGCCGAGGGCCTGCCTGGCGAGGCCGAACTGGCCCTGCTCGAGCCCTGGCGCGACGCGCTGCCCGAGCGGGTGTTCGACGAACCGCTGCCCGTGGAGCGGCCGGATGACATGCGCGGCCGCCTGCGCGAGGCCCTCGGCCTGCTGCATGCCGCCGGCTACGAGAACCGCGAGGACGGCACCCTGGTCAACGCCGAGACCGGCGAGCCGCTGGCCTTCGAGGTCCTGCTCTACGACACCCAGTTCGAACGCGTCGTGCAGCCGCTGCTGCGCAACCTCGCGCGGCTCGGCGTGCAGGGCGACATCCGCATCGTCGACGTCAACCAGTACCTGAACCGGCTGCGCCGCTTCGACTTCGACGTGGTGGTGGGCGGCTTCCCGCAGTCCGCCAACCCGGGCAACGAGCAGCGCGAGTTCTGGGGCAGCGAGTACGCCGACGCGCCGCAGAGCCGCAACCTGATCGGCCTGGCCGACCCGGCGATCGACGCCCTGGTCGACGAGCTGATCGCCGCCGACAGCCGCGAGGCGCTGGACACCGCCGCCCGGGCCCTCGACCGGGTGCTGCGCTGGGGTTTCTACGTCATTCCGCAGTGGCATCTGGACAGCACCCGCATCGCGGTCTGGGACAAGTTCGGCTGGAAGGAGCCCTTCCCCGAGTACAATCTCGACCTCGACGCCTGGTGGGTCGACCCCGAGCGCGGCGCCGAGATCGAGGCCCGACAGCGCAATCGGTGAGTCGGGTACGAGGTACGATGCTCGCTGGCAGATGAGCGCCGGGGACAAGGCGAAGCGAGGTTCTTTTGACAGGAACGTCAAAAGAAGCGCCCAGGGATGGGTTTACCGCGTCCTCGCGATGGTCCGACACTTCGGGGCTTGTCGCCGCGAACGTTGAGATTTCATATAAGCTCTAAGGACACTCCGTGGCCGCCTACGTACTGCGCCGCCTGCTGCTGATGATCCCCACCCTGCTGGGGATCATGTTGCTCAACTTCCTCATCGTGCAGGCCGCCCCTGGCGGCCCCATCGACCAGATGCTGGCCCGCTTCGAGGGCCTGTCGACCCAGGCCAGCACCCGCCTCGAGGGCGGCGGCGGCGACAGCGCGGGCAGCGGCGGCGAATCCCGCGGCGCCCGCGGCGTGCCGCAGCAGTACATCGACCGCCTCGAGACCCAGTTCGGCTTCGACGAGCCGGCCTACCAGCGCTTCCTCGACATGCTCGTCGACTACGCCACCTTCGACCTGGGCGAGAGCTTCTTCCGCGGCGAGCCGGTCACCACCCTGATGCTCGAACGCCTGCCGGTGTCGATCTCGCTGGGCCTCTGGACCACCCTGCTGGTCTATCTGATCTCGATCCCGCTGGGCATCCGCAAGGCGCTTCGCCATGGCTCGCGCTTCGACGTCTGGAGCTCGGGCCTGGTGATCGTCGGCTACGCCATCCCGGGCTTCCTGTTCGCCATCCTGCTGATCGTGCTGTTCGCCGGCGGCAGCTACTGGGACGTGTTCCCGCTGCGCGGCCTGACCTCACCGGACTTCAGCGATCTCTCCGCCTGGGGCAAGGTCAAGGACTACTTCTGGCACATCAGCCTGCCGGTCATCGCCTCGGCGATTGGCAGCTTCGCCACCCTGACCATGCTGACCAAGAACAGCTTCCTCGACGAGATCCACAAGCAGTACGTGCTGACCGCCCGGGCCAAGGGCGCCAGCGACCGCCGCGTGCTCTACGGCCACGTGTTCCGCAACGCCATGCTGATCATCATCGCCGGGCTGCCCTCGGCGCTGGTGGCGATCTTCTTCACCGGCTCGCTGCTGATCGAGGTGATCTTCTCGCTCAACGGCCTCGGCCTGCTGGGCTTCGAGGCGGTGATGCAGCGCGACTACCCGGTGATCTTCGGCACCCTGTATCTCTACACCCTGATCGGGCTGATCCTGAAGCTGGTCTCGGATCTGACCTACGTGTGGGTCGACCCGCGCATCGACTTCGAGACCCGGGAGTCCTGAGCATGGCACTGAGCGAGCGTTTCTCTCCCATCACCCGCCGCCGGCTGGCGGTGTTCCGCGGAAACCCCCGCGCGCGCCTGTCGCTGTGGCTGTTCATGGCGCTGTTCGTGGTCAGCCTCGGCGCCGAGCTGGTGGCCAACGACCGGCCGCTGCTGGTGAACTACCAGGGCCAGTGGTACGCACCGCTGATCGTCGACTACCCGGACAGCGCCTTCGGCGGCTTCCTGCCCACCCCGGCCGACTATCGCGACCCCTACACCCGCGAGGCCATCGAGGCCGACGGCTGGATGCTGTGGCCGCCGATCCCGTTCTCCTACGACACCCTGGATCAGGACCTCGACCATCCGGCGCCCTCGCCGCCCGACGCCCGCCACTGGCTGGGCACCGACGACCAGGGCCGCGACGTGCTGGCCCGGGTGATCTACGGCTTCCGCCTGTCGGTGGTGTTCGCCCTGGTGCTGACCGCCGGCTCGCTGGCCCTTGGCGTCGCCATCGGCGGCGTGCAGGGCTACTTCGGCGGCAAGGTCGACCTGATCGGCCAGCGCCTGATCGAGATCTGGTCCGGCCTGCCGGTGCTGTTCCTGCTGATCATCCTGGCCAGCCTGGTCGAGCCGAACCTGTGGTGGCTACTCGGCATCATGCTGCTGTTCTCCTGGCTAGGGCTGGTCGACGTGGTGCGTGCCGAGTTCCTGCGCGCCCGCAACCTGGAATACGTGCGTGCCGCCAGGGCCATGGGCCTGCCGTCGCGCATCATCATGCGCCGCCACGTGCTGCCCAACGCCATGGTCGCCACCCTGACCTTCATCCCGTTCCTGTTCACCGGCGCCATCACCACCCTCACCGCCCTGGACTTCCTCGGCTTCGGCCTGCCGCCGGGCTCGCCGTCGCTGGGCGAGCTGGTGGCCCAGGGCAAGAACAACCTCCAGGCGCCGTGGCTCGGCATCACCGCCTTCTTGACCCTGGCGGTGATGCTGTCGCTGCTGGTGTTCATCGGCGAGGGCCTGCGCGACGCCTTCGACCCGCGCCACATCCAGCACGCCAGCGGCAAGGCCGAACCGGCCGACGGCGAGCGCCAGACCGCCACCGGGAGCGCCAGATGAGCGACGAGACCCTGCTTCGCCTCGAGGATCTGACCATCGCCTTCGACGACGCCCCGGTGGTCGAGGCGCTGTCGCTGCAGGTACGCTCCGGCGAGACCCTGGCGCTGGTCGGCGAGTCCGGCTCCGGCAAGTCGGTATCGGCGCTCGGCGCCCTGGGCCTGCTGCCACCCGGGGCCCGGGTCAGCGGGACGCGCCGACTCGGCGACACCGATCTCGCGCGGCTATCGACGCGCGACTGGCGCGCGATCCGCGGCGGACGAGTCGGCTTCGTGTTCCAGGAGCCGATGACCTCGCTCAACCCGCTGCACACCGTGGCCCGCCAGATCGGCGAGACCCTGCGCCTGCACCAGGGGCTTCGCGGCGCGGCCGCCCGCCGACGCGCCCGAGAGCTGCTCGAACAGGTCCAGCTGCCCCGCGCCGAGGAGCTGCTCGACGCCTGGCCCCACCAGCTCTCCGGCGGTCAGCGCCAGCGCGTGATGATCGCCATGGCCATCGCCAACCACCCGCGGCTGCTGATCGCCGACGAGCCGACCACCGCGCTGGACGTCACCGTGCAGCAGGAGATCCTGGCGCTGCTGGCCGAGCTGCGCGATACCCACGGCATGGGCATGCTGTTCATCACCCACGACCTCAATCTGGTGCGTCGCCACGCCGATCGGGTCTGCGTCATGCGCCACGGCCGGGTCCAGGAGACCGGCCCGGTGTCGCGGGTGTTCGAGACCCCCGAGAGCCCCTATACCCGCGAACTGCTGGCCGCCGACCCCACCGGCCGCCCCGAGCCGCTCACCCATCGCCCCCCACTGCTCAGCGCCCGCGGGCTCGGGATCCGCTTCCAGCGGCCGAAGAAACTCTTCAGCCGCCGACCGCCGGCCTTCGAGGCGGTCAAGCCGCTGGACCTCGCGGTCGCGCCGGGCGAAACGCTCGGCATCGTCGGCGAATCCGGCTCCGGCAAGACCACCCTGGCCCTGGCGCTGCTGCGCCTGCAGCAGAGCGACGGCGAGATCACCTTCGACGGCCAGCGTCTCGACCGCCTCCACGGCGACGCCCTGCGCCGCCAGCGGCGGCGGCTGCAGGTGGTGTTCCAGGACCCTTACGGCTCGCTGTCGCCGCGCATGCCGGTAGCCGATATCGTCAGCGAGGGGCTGCGCTTCCACCACCCCGAGCTGGACGATGCCGAGGTCGACCGCCGCGTGCGCGCCACCCTGCGCGAGGTCGGCCTGCCCGAGGAATGTGGCGCCCGCTATCCACACGAGTTCTCCGGCGGCCAGCGTCAGCGCATCGCCGCGGCCCGTGCCCTCATCCTCGAGCCGTCGCTGCTGGTGCTCGATGAGCCGACCTCGGCGCTCGACCGCACCGTGCAGAAGCAGCTGGTCACCCTGCTGCGCGAGCTGCAGCGCAAGCGCGGGCTCAGCTATCTGTTCATCAGCCACGACCTGGCCGTGGTACGCGCCATGGCCCATCGCCTGCTGGTGCTCAAGGACGGCGAGGTCGTCGAACAGGGCGACTGCGAGGCCGTGCTGACCCGGCCGACCACCGACTACACCCGCGCCCTGGTCGAGGCCGCGGGGCTGTCGTCGATGTCACGATGAGCGCCGCCATCGGCGTCGCCGCCTCCCCCGCGGCCTGCTCACCAGGCCGCACCGGGCGTTGATGCTGCAGAAGCGACTGAAGATAACGGTATAAATCAGAGACGACCCGGGAGACGGTTTTGCTGGCAGCGAAGGGCCGCCTATCTATACTTGCCGAGTGTCGAAGGAACGAGAGGAACCGGGATGCGTCAGGCAAGGATGTGGCTGACCGCCGCGACGCTGCTGTGCCTGGCGGCCCTGTGGGCCGGCTCGGCGATGGCGGCATCGCGCGACCTGGGCGCCGGCTGGGAATATCGCTGGGGCGACTCGCCCATGACCGCCGACGGCGTGCCGACCTGGGCACGGCCGAGCGATGACACGGCCTGGCAGGCCATCGACTTCCCCGCCAACCCACCCGGCCGCCGCGGCCAGACCCACGCCTGGTTCCGCACGGTCCTCCCCGACGGCGACTGGCGCGACCCGGTGCTCTACATCACCAGCATCGACCTGATCGCCGAGGCCTATCTGGACGGCGAGCGCCTCTATCACCACGGCACCTTCGACGCCGCCGGCAACGGCCGCTTCGCCGGCTGGCCCTGGCACATGATCCGCCTCCCCGAGGACTTCGCCGGCCGCCTCCTGACCCTGCGCGTCTACTCCGACTACACCGACATCGGCCTGTGGGGCGAGGTCAGGCTGATGGAGCGGGCCGAGCTGTACGACCTCCTGCTGCGCGACTCCCTCGATGCCCTCATCGTCGGCCCGCTGTGCCTGCTGCTGGCGCTGCTCGCCGGCGGCTTCGCACTGTTCCAGGACGATCGCCGCCGCTTCCTGCCCATCGGCCTGTTCGCCCTGGGCTCCGGCGTCATGATCCTGGCCGAATGTCCGGCCAGTCAGCTGCTGATCGACCGCCCGCTGCTGTGGGACGGCCTCACCGCCGCGGGCTACTTCAGCCTGCCGGTCGCGCTGGGGCTGCTGCTGGAACACTGGTTCGCCGACACCCGGGCTCGCCGCATCCGCCGCATCTGGCAGGCCCATCTGCTCTATCTGGTGGGCGCGCTGGGCGCCAGCGGGCTCGGCTGGGTCGAGCTGTCGATGACCTTCCCGGTGTTCGACGCGCTGCTGGTCGTCAGCCTCGTCCTGCTGCTGGCGATCATCGTGCCCTATCTCGGGCGGTTCGATGCCCGGCAGCGGGCCATACTCGGCGCCTTCGCCCTCTTCGGGGCATTGCTGCTGATCGACATGGCCGTGGCCCACGGCCTGCTGCCCTGGCGGCGGGTGCCGACCAGCGCCGGGGCGCTGGCCTTTGCCCTGGTCATCGCGGGCATCTCGCTGATCGACTATGCCCATACGCAGCGTGAACTGAAGCGTCTCAACCGGCAGCTCGAGCAGGAGGTCGAGGAGCGAACACAACGGCTACAGCAGCTGGTGGACCGGCTCGAGATCGACTCCACCACCGACCCGTTGACCGGCCTGCACAATCGCCGCCACTTCGACGAGTGCCTGCGCCAGGAAACCCACCGGGCCAGGACCCGGCAGGCGCCACTGGCGCTGGCGATGCTCGACATCGACCACTTCAAGCGCATCAACGACAGTCACGGTCATGCGGCCGGCGACCGGATCCTGGCGGGCGTCGCGATCGCGCTGCGGGAGCACTTCCGCGACGACGACGAGATATGCCGCATCGGCGGCGAGGAGTTCGTGGTGCTGCTGCCCGGCGCCGGCGCCGACACGGCAAGGGAGCGCGCGGCCTCGCTGATGGCCGGCCTGGCCGACCGCGTCTACTGGCACGACGGCCACATGCTGGGCCCGGTGACCCTGTCCTGCGGCATCGCCGCCTACCCGGCGCACACCGACGATCCCCTGGCGCTGCCCGATCTGGCCGACCGGGCGCTGTACGGCGCCAAGAAGACCGGCCGCAACCGCATCATCACCGCGACATGAGGATCGACCTCAGGCGGAACTCCCCCCTCAGAACAGCGCCACTTCCTCGGCGCTGAGCTCGCGCCATTCCCCGGGCGCCAGTTCGGGGTCCAGCGTCAGCGCGCCGATCGATTCACGGTGCAGTATCTCGACGTGGTTGCCGATGGCGGCAAACATGCGGCGCACCTGGTGGTAACGGCCCTCGTGGACGGTCAGCCGCGCGTGCAGCGGGTCGAGCATCTCGAGCTCGGACGGCCGCGTCGGCGCCTCGTCACCCTCGAGCTCGATGCCCTCGGCGAAGGCCGCCACCGCGCGCTCGGCCTCGGCGCCTTCCAGGGGACGCGCCAGGGTCGCCAGATAGACCTTGGCGCAGCCGCGCTTCGGCGAAGTCACGCGATGCGACCACTGGCCGTCGTCGCTGAGCAGCAGCAGGCCGGTGGTCTCCACGTCGAGCCGCCCCACCGTCTGCAGGCGCTCGGCCTTGGGCAGGTCGATCAGGTCCATGGCGCGCGGATAGAGGCCGCGGCGCGCCGTGCATTCCACGCCTTCCGGCTTGTGCAGCATCACGTAGCGCAGCCCGACCAGCTCGAGGCGCTCGCCGTTCCAGGTGACGCGATCATCGGCCGCGAGGTGGCGGGCCGCCTTCTTCTCGCGTTCGCCGTTGACCTCGACCTCGCCGCGGAGCAGCGCCCGCTTGGCCAGGCTGCGGGTCATCTCGGTGCTTTCGGAGAGAAATCGATCCAGTCGCATCAGGCACCCACTCCATCGGTCAGGCCGAAATGATCGGCGTCGCGCCAGGCCGGAAACTTCTCCCGGAAGGCATGCAGTTCGTCAAGCGACAGCGTCCCTGTCCTGACGAAGGCCACATCGCGGGGCTCGTCGATCAGCGGCTCGCCCTTGGCGTCCACCAGCATCGAGTCACCGGCGTAGGCCAGGCCCTTGGCGTCCTCGCCGACACGGTTGACGCCGATCACCGGGCACAGGTTCTCCACCGCGCGGGCCTGGAGCAGCACCCGCCAGGGATGGCGACGGGGCGCCGGCCAATTGGCCACGCACAGCAGCGCATCGTATTCGAAGGCTTCACCGGCCTCGGGCCGCTGGCGCAGCCACACCGGGAAGCGCAGGTCGTAGCAGACGCTGAGCAGGATGCGGAAGCCCTTGAGCTCGACGATCACCCGCTCGTGGCCCATGGCATAGCGCTCGTGCTCGCCGGCCATGCGGAACAGGTGGCGCTTGTCGTAGTGCACCAGGCTGCCGTCGGGGCGCGCCCAGATCAGGCGGTTGAAGCAGTCACCGTCTTCCACCACGGCCACGCTGCCGGTCACCACGCAGCCGCGTCGGATCGCCTGCTCGCGCAGCCAGGCCACGGTGGCGCTCTCGGCCATGGGCTCGGCCATCTCGCGGGAATTCATGGTGAAGCCGGTGGCGAACATCTCGGGCAGCACGATCAGGTCGGTGTCGTCGCCGTCGAGCTCGCCCAGCGACGCCTCCAGCATCCGGCAGTTCGCCTCGGGGTCTTCCCAGCGCAGGTCGGCCTGCACCAGGGTCGTTCTGAGTTCGCTCATCGAGGACTCCATTGGGGATCAAACGGCCCCCATAGCCTAAACGAGAGCGCACGCCGACGCAGCCATCACCCTGCCGGCCGGCACGCATGATAGGCTGTCGCTTTCTTGAACAGGGACGTGAAGATGCCTTCGATCGACCGCGACACCCAGGCCGTCCAGGGCGTGGGATACGGCCTCGCCGCCTATCTGATGTGGGGCTGTTTCCCGCTGTTCTTCGCCCTCTTCGACGGCGTGCCCGCCTACGAGATCCTGGTGCACCGGGTGCTGTGGTCGTGCGTGTTCCTGGCCGGCGTGGCGACCGTGCTGCGCCGCTGGCGGCCGGTGCGCGAAGCCTTCGCCCGGCCGCGACAGCTGGGCAGGGTACTGGGCTGCGCGGTGCTGATCGCGATCAACTGGGGCCTGTTCATCTACGCCGTCGAGACCCAGCACGTGCTGCAGGCGAGCCTCGGCTACTACCTGACGCCACTGATCAACATCGCGCTGGGCATGCTGGTGCTGCGCGAGCGCATGAGCCGGGTGCAGGGGCTGGCGGTGGGCCTGGCCGGCATCGGCATCGGCCTGCAGCTGGCGCTGCTCGGCACCCTGCCCTGGATCAGCCTGGTGTTGGCCCTGAGTTTCGGCACCTATGGGCTGCTGCGAAAGCAGGTGCCGCTGGACGGCCTCTCGGGGCTGCTGGTCGAGACCCTGCTGCTGATGCCATTGGGCCTGGTGGCCCTGGGCGCGCTCAGCCAGGCCGGCCTGTCGCATCTGCTCGCCGACACCCGCACCACGCTGCTGCTGGTGGCCTGCGGGGTGATCACCGCCTTGCCGCTGCTGGCCTTCGCCGGCGCCGCCCGCCGCCTGCGCCTGGCCACCCTGGGCTTTTTGATGTACCTGAACCCCAGCGTGCAGTTCCTGATCGCCCTGTTCGTGTTCGACGAGCCGCTGGAACCGACCCAGCTCGCCACCTTCGTGCTGATCTGGATCGGCCTGGCGCTCTACAGCTGGTCGGCCTGGCAGCGCCGCGCGCCGTCACAGGCCCGCGCCTGAGCGTGACCGGACCGCGGGCTAGCGCCAGCGCGTCAGGAACGCCTCGGACTCGCTCGGCCGCCCCAGATGGAAGCCCTGCAGCAGCTGCACGTCCTGCGACGCCAGCCAGCGCAGCTGCGTCGCGCTTTCCACGCCCTCGGCGACGATCTCCAGGCCGAGCTGGCGGCAGAAGCGCACCATCGCCGCATAGGCCTCGACCGCCCGCTCATGGCGCCCGGCCGCCTCGAGCAGCTCGCGGTCGAGCTTGACCGCATCGAAGGGCAGCCGCTGCAGCAGCCGGAAGGCGGTATAGCCGGTGCCGAAATCGTCCAGCGAGACCCGCACGCCGAGGCGGCGCAGCTCGACCAGCGTCTGCTCGAGGCCCACCAGCTCGCCGAAGTCGGCGTGCTCGGTGATCTCGATCTCGAGCCGGCCGGGCGGCAACCGTCTCTCCCGCAGCGCATCGGCCAGCCCCGGCACGAAGGCCTCGTCCTCGAGGGAGGCCAGCCCGACGTTGATCGACAGCCGGAAGTCGTCGCCCAGGCGCGCCCGATGCCGACTCAACCAGTCGATGGCCTCCTGGATGACCCAGTGATCCAGCTGGCGCGTCAGGCCGAGGCTCTCGACCACCGGCAGGAACTCACCCGGTGACACGGCACCGTATTCGGGATGCTGCCAGCGCAACAGCGCCTCCGCGCCCAGCAGGCGATGATCCCGGGTGGCGAACTGCGGCTGGAAGACCAGCCGCCACTGGGACTGCGGCGCGTCGATCAGCGCCTCGATCGCCTCCGCCAGATGGCGAAAGCGCGTCGCCGATCCGGGCTCTCGCGGGATGACACGGCACAGGGGCTGCGACCAGCCGCGCCGGTCGAGATGCCTCACTCCCTCGTCCAGCGCGTCGCGGCACTGGGCGATGTCGGCGCCCCGGTCGCCGAGACACAGCAGGCTCGCATACCAGTTCAGCCGCTGTCCGCCGCGCTGGGGCGAGAGCTCGCCGAGGCGCGCCAGCACGCCGTCGAACAGCACCTCGACATCCACCGCCAGCGCCGAGGCCGGCATCCACCCCAGCAGGTTCATGCCGGGCCCCGCGTAGAGATGCCAGTCCGCGGGCAGCGCCTCGCGCATCGCCGGGAGCTGTTCGCGCAGCATCGACTTGGCGGCGGTCAGCCCGAAACGTTCGCGGGCCTCGCGCAGCTGCGGCGAGGCGAGCTCGAACAGGCAGCCGCCGCGGCTCGGTGCCTCGGCCTCCCACAGCTGCTGGCTGGGCAGGCCGCTGGCCTGATCGATCATCAGCCGCCGCTGGCGAAGGGCGATGCGTCGCCGCGACCAGCCCATGACCAGCAGGCCGCCGCCCAGCACGCCGCTGCCACCGAGGCCGGCCCACAGCAGCATCGAACGCTGATCCTCGACCTGCCGCATGGCGTCGTTGACGCCGATCCATTCGATGGAGCCGGTCAGCGGCGCCGGCACCCGGGCATGCCAGCGAGCGTCCAGCACCCGGCGGCCTTCCGCCACGACCTGACGCGCGGGCTGGCGTTCGAAGATCGGGCTCAGCAGCGTCTCGATGGCCAGGGTGGCCGCCCGCCGGGTGTCGAGCAGGGTGCCGCCGGCGCAGCCAAGGTCCAGCTGGTACGGCACATGGCAGAAGACCGGCACGCCCTCGGCGGCGAGCGCCTCCAGCCAGCCCCGTCGCGTCGGATCGAGATCGCCGCTGCCGGTGGTCTGGCCCTCGACCAGATACACCCGGGTAGCGTCCGGCAGCGCGTCCAGCGCCTCGATCACCGCCGCCGGCGTCCAGTCCCACAGCACGCCGGCCAGCCGCCCCGAGGAGGACGCCCGCAGCCGCGACACGAAGGCCCGGGTCAGGTCCTCGCCGACGGCGGTGTCATCCCCCAGCACCAGCCAGGGCACCGGCGCGCCGAATGCCTGCCCCAGGAAGGCCAGCGACGGCTCGGCCACCTCGGTGGTCTCGATCCGCTTGATGCCCGCGTCCCGCGCCCGCTGCTGCAGCGCCGGATCATTGATGCCGATCGCCACCACACGAGACGCCTCGCGCCAAGCCTCGGGGCGGGAGAGATAGAAGGCCAGGGCCGCATCGTCGAGCAGCAGCAGACGATCGCTGGGCGTCACCGCGAAGCGCCCTGCCAGGCGCTCGCGCTGCAGGCTGAAGGCACGCTCGCGGCCCAGGCGCCGGGCATCCAGATAGTCCACCTCGAGCGCCGGCACGCCGAGCCGTTCGGCCGCCTCGTCGAGACGAGCCAGCAGCTCGTCGGTCCACAGGTTGCCGCGGTGATAGGAGGCCAGCACCTGGATGCGCGAGGCCTCGCCGGCGGATACGGTGCCGCTGGCCCCGCTCGCGGGCACGGCCGATGCCGACGACGCGGCGATCACGAGCCCCGCCAGGCAGCGGCACAGCAGGAGCTTGAGGTGTGGTAACCGCGTTCGCGACCGCATCGGGAACCCGACTCGTTTATGTTCAAGGCTTTATCTGACGCCTTGTCGCTCCGGACGTCAACCGAAAGTACTGACGCAAGCCCTCGCCCCGCCGGCGGCCGAAGACGGCGAGCTCGCCGGCACCGAGAGGCCGCTCCCATGTGCTGTGGCCTGCCAACCGCTCTCTGAAGCCCGGCGTGGGCACGAGGATCGACGCGCTCAAGCAGGCGGCCCGGCACCGCCACGAATTCGGCCGCAGAGCCTGCATCAGGGGTGGCGGAGGATGGCGGGCAGGAGGAAGATGGCGCTATCCCGGTCACATGGCGATGCTATGACATCTCTCGCCCCTCACGACGCGCCGCCCCGCTCATCGACGGCCCCCCTGCTGCTGGTCGGCGCCGGCCACGCGCACCTGCACCTGATCCACCAGCGGGAGCGCCTGCCCATGCCGCGGGTGATGCTGCTCGATCCCGGCGGCTTCTGGTACTCCGGCATGGCCGGCGGCGTGCTGGGCGGCCAGCATTGCCCCGCCGCGGACCGAATCGATCCCATGGCGCTCGCCCGCCGCCATGGCGTCGAGGGCCTGCGCGGCCGGCTGGCCGAGTTCGATCCCGCACGACGCGAGGCGCGGCTGGACGACGGCCGACGCCTGGCGGTATCGGCCGTCTCGTTCAATCTCGGCTCGACGGTGAACACGCCGCCGGCCCATGCCGAGGGGCCCGGGGTGTGGCCGGTCAAGCCGATCCCTCGTCTGGTGTCGCTGCGCCACCGGCTGGCGCGCGACTTCACTGCGGGAAGCTGCCCGCGGCTGCTGGTGGTCGGCGGCGGCGCCAGCGGCGTCGAAGCGGCCTGCCAGCTGCGGGCCCTGGCCGACCGCTACGGCGTCGACCCGACCATTCGCCTGCTGACCCGGTCGTCGGAGCTGCTGCCGGGCGCCCCGCCAGGCGCGGTGCGCTGGCTGCGACGCCGGCTCGCCCGGCGTCGCATCACGGTCGAGACCGGGCTCGAACTGGTCGCCCATCTGCCGGGCGGCATCATGGCGACGCCCGCGGGACAGCCCGCCGGCGAAGACAACGCGCGCTTTGTCGCCGCCGAGCACGTGGTTCACGCCGTGGGCCTGGCGCCGCCGCCGGTGATCGAACGACTCGGCCTGACGACGATTCCCGGCCGCGGGCTGGCGGTCACCGACAGCCTGCAGAGCCCGGCGGCCCCCTGGGCCTTCGCCGCCGGCGACTGCGCCGCCATCATCGACCACCCACTGCCGCGGCTCGGCGTCTACGGGGTGCGCCAGGCGCCGGTGCTGCGGGACAATCTCATCGCCTGGTGGCGCGGCGAGGCGCTGCGCCCCTACCGGCCCCAGCCCCGGGCGCTGTCGATCCTCGATCTGGGCCGCGGCCAGGCGCTGGCGATACGCGGCGGCGCCTGGTGGGGCGGACGGCTGGCCCGGTACTGGAAACGCCGGCTGGACGAGCGTTTCCTGGCCGGCTATCGCTGAAGGGCGATCAGGCCGAGGCCGCGAGGGCCTGGTCCAGATCGGCGATGAGGTCGTCGATGTGCTCGATGCCGATCGACAGCCGCACCATGTCGTCCGTCACGCCGGCGGCCTTCAGCTCCTCGTCGTTGAGCTGACGATGGGTGGTGGCGGCGGGGATCGAGGCACAGCTCTTGGCGTCGCCGATGTTGACCAGCCGCAGGATCAGCCCCAGGGCATCGTAGAAGCGCGCGCCCGCCTCGCTGCCGCCCCGGATACCGAAACTGAGTATTCCCGAGGCGCGCCCCTGCATGTAGCGGCTCGCCAGGGCATGGTCCGGATGATGCTCGAGGCCGGCATAGTGCACCCAGGTGACCCGCGGATGGTTCTCCAGATGGCGGGCCACCGCCAGGGCGTTGTCGCTGATGCGCTCGATGCGCAATGCCAGGGTCTCGAGCCCCTGCAACAGCTGCCAGGCGGACTGGGCAGAGAGCGCCGCGCCCATGTTGCGAAGTGGCACCACCCGGGCGCGCCCGATGAAGGCGGCCTCGCCCAGATCCCGGGTATAGCAGACGCCATGGTAGGAGACGTCCGGCTCGTTGAGCAGCGGGAAACGCTCGGCGTGATCGGCCCAGGGGAAACGCCCCGAATCGACGATCACCCCGCCCACGGTGGTGCCGTGCCCGCCGATGTACTTGGTGGCGGAATGGATGACCACATCCGCCCCGTGCTCGATGGGCCGGCACAGGAAAGGCGTGGGCACGGTATTGTCGACCATCAGCGGTACGCCATGGCGGTGGGCGAGCTCGGCCAGCCGCGCCAGGTCCACCACGCCTCCGGAGGGATTGCCGACGCTCTCGCAGAACACCGCCTTGGTCCGGGCGTCGATCAGCCCCTCCAGCGCCCCGAGGTCGTCCTTGTCGGCGAAGCGCACCTCGATGCCCTGGCGCGGCAGGGTATGGGCGAAGAGATTGTAGGAGCCGCCGTAGAGTTCGCTGATCGAGACGATGTTGTCACCGGCCTCGGCCACGGTCTGGAGGGCGTAGGTGATGGCCGCCATGCCGGACGCCACCGCCAGGCCCGCGATACCGCCCTCCAGGGCCGCCACACGCTGCTCCAGTACGGCACAGGTCGGATTCATGATCCGAGAGTAGATATTGCCTTCTACCTTGAGATCGAAGAGGTCCGCCGCATGCTGGGCACTGTCGAAGGCGAAGGAGGTGGTCTGATGGATCGGCACGGCGACGGCATGCTGGTCGTCGGGGGCATAGCCGTGATGCAGGGCGAGCGTTTCGGGCTTCATGACAGCTCCTTGGGCGGAAGACGAGACGTTAGAGGGCGTTGCGAACAATACTAATCCAACGCGGATTCCGAGGTATCTTAGCGTTTCGTCTGTCGAAGCCCTCCCGACGAGCAGGGGACACGCGAGAGTCCCCTGCCGACCCTCGCCTGACACCTCGACTCGCACCATCGCCCGCGCGGCCGCGTACGCCACGGGCGGCGCTTCAAGGCCGAGCATCGATCGAGAATATCCACGTTCCGAATAAATGACGAAGGCCGGGGCAAGTGGCGACGATTCTCATGGCTCACGATGATCAAGTATCATGACCTCCCATCACAGGGAACGGCGGCATCATGGACAGCACCCCTCGACAGAACCTCGGCATCAGCGCCTACCGCTGGCTCAAGCAGGACATCATCCGCGGCGTCTACCCGCCGGGCGAGAAGCTGCTGATGAGCCGGCTCAAGGAGCGCTACGATCTCGGCGTCGGCCCGCTGCGCGAGGCGCTGTCGCAGCTGGTCGCCGAACGGCTGGTGGTCGCCATCAGCCAGCGCGGCTACCGGGTCGCGCCGATGTCGCGCGAGGAGCTGGCCGATCTCTATGATGCCCGCGCCCAGCTGGAGGGCCTGATGCTGGAGCTGGCCATCGAGCGCGGCGACGACGCCTGGGAGGCCGACGTGCTGGCCAAGGCCCATACCCTGGCCAAGGTCATGGAGGTGCACAGTCCCGAGGAGATGCTCGACGTCTGGGACACTCGCCACCAGGCCTTCCACACCGCGGTGGTCGCCGGCTGCAACTCGCCCCACCTGATGCAGGCGCGCCAGGGGCTGTTCGACCAGGTCGAGCGCTATCGCCACCTTTGGCTGCAGGAGACGGTGCTCTCCGACGAGGCTCTGGCACGCAAGCGCGAGGAACACGCCGCCCTGGTCGACGCCATCCTGACCCGCGACGCCGAGCGCTCACGATCCATGATGCGCGAGCACCTGATGACGCCGGTGCCGATCATCCTCGATGCGATGCAGCGCCGGGGGCTGGCATAAGCCGAGGCCGTCGTGACGGGATCGTATTGACCGCGGTCATCGTGTTGTCACGGAAGTCGGGGGATACTCGTCCTGACCCCACGGAGGAGTGATCGCCATGCCCCTGCCCCATCTGCTGCACCTGACCCGCGACCAGGAACTGCGCCTCGAACGCCTCGCCGAGCGCTGCGGGCTGCCCCGCCACGAACTGCTCGAGCGCCTGGTCACCGAGGGCATCGCCAATCTCGAGAGTGAGCTGATGATCGAGGGCGCCGGCCTGCGCCGCGCCGAACGCAGCATCGACCAGCTGCTGCGCGAGAGCGGCCTGGGCGCCTGAGCCGAGCTCAGTCGAACGCCTGACGAAAGCGTCGGTGCTCGGCCAGCGCCCGCTCGGACGACACCGCCTCAAGGCGCAGCTCCTGGCCCGGCAGGCACTGCGCCAGCCGCGCGCAGGCAAGCGGCGTCAGCGCCCCCAGGCGTGGATAGCCGCCGATGGTCTGGCGGTCGTTGAGCAGCGCGATGGGCTGGCCGTCCGGCGGCACCTGCACGGCACCGAGGCTAAGCCCCTCGGAGATCATGCTGGTCAGCCGACAGCGCAGCGTCGGCCCGCGCAGGCGCACGCCCATGCGGTCGGCGCGGTCGTCGACCCGCCAGACCGTATTGAAGGCCGCGGCCAGGCTCGCGCCCTCGAACTCGGCGATCTGGGCCCCCGGCAGCAGCGACAGCCGCGGCATCGCCGCATAATCAGGCCGCGCTTCCGCGGGCGCCTCCCGCTCGTCGCCGACCGGGTGCTCCCCTGCCTCGCTGCCGACGTGCAGGAGATCGCCCTCGGCCAGGGCGTGCCCCCGTCCATCGTGGCCGCCGAGCCCCTCGCGCACCACGCCGGCCAGGCTGCCGAGCACCGGCTCGGCCCGAAAACCGCCGGCCACTGCCAGATAGGCGCGCAGCCCGCCGACCGGCTGGGCGAAGCGCAGCACCTGGCCGGGACGCAGGCGAAGCCGCTGCCAGGGCGCGAGCGGCCTGTCATCGAGGGTCGCGCCGAGATCCGCACCGGCCAGCGCCAGCGTCAGCTCGCGCTCGGCCTCCAGTGCCAGACCGCCGAGCGTCACTTCCAGCGCCGCCGCCCCCCAGGCGTTGCCGGCCAACCGGTTGGCCCAGGCCCAGGCATGCAGATCGGCGGGGCCGCCCTGGGTCACGCCCAGCCGGCGCACGCCGAAGCGCCCGGCGTCCTGCAGCAGCGCCAGTGGCCCCGGGCGCGTGACCCGCAGCCCCGCCACGGTATCCCGTATCACCGCCGTCATCGCCTGTCCTCCATGGTCGTGACATCGGCGCCCAATCGCACCAGTTCCTCCTTCGAGACCGGCACGAAGCGCACCCGGTCGCCCACCCGGAGCAGGCTGAAGCCGTCACGGTCGCGGTCGAACAGCCGCGCGGCGGTGCGCCCGATCAGGTTCCAGCCCCCCGGCGAGACGGCGGGATAGGCCGCGGTCTGGCGCCCGGCGATGCCGACGCTGCCGGCGGGCACCCTCTTGCGTGGCGTCTCCAGGCGCGGCGTCTCGAGCCGTGGGTCGACGCTGCCCATGAAGGCGAACCCCGGCGCGAAGCCCAGCGCATAGACGCGATAGGTCACCTCGGCATGCCGTGCGATGGTCTCCGCCACGTCGAGCCCCGCCCGCTCGGCCAGGGGCACAAGCTCCGGGCCGACGCTCTCGTGATACCAGGTCGGAAGCTCATGCACCTCGCCCTGGGCATCCGCCTCGTCGGACGCCAGCGCGGCCAGCGTCTCGGCGAGACGGGACCGCGCCTCGCCGGGCGTCATCCGCATCGGATCGAAGATCACCAGCAGGGTGGTATAGGACGGCACCAGGTCCACCAGGGCGTCGCCGAAGGCCGCCTCGCAGTCGCGCACCAGGGCGGTGATCCAGGGCAGGTTGGCCTCGTCGATGGCCTCGAACAGCCGCACCAGCCAGCCGTCGAGCCCCGCCGACTCCAGTCGCGGCAGCCCCGGGGCGCTCATGGGTTCCCCTCCTCGGGCGCATCGTCCTGCTGGAGAGCCTCGCGAATGGCCTGGATGGCGGCGATCGACTCGGCGTTGTCGCCATGCACGCAGAGGGTGTCGGCCGCGAGGATCAGCGCGCTGCCATCGCGGGCGACGAGGGGCTCGCCGCGGGCGATGCGACGCGCCTGGTCGACGATCACGGCCGGGTCATGGTGCACGCTGCCGGTCTCGCGCCGCGACACCAGCCGCCCCTCGCCGTCGTAGGCGCGATCGGCGAAGGCCTCGAACCACAGGGTGACGCCGAAGCGATCGGCCAGCTCGCGGGCGGCCGAATCGTCGCGGGTGGCCATCACCATCAGCGGTAGCTCGGCATCGAAGGCGACGAGCGCGCGCATGACCCCGGCCAGGATCTCGGGATCGCGCATCATGTCGTTGTAGAGCGCCCCATGGGGCTTCACGTAGCCCACCGACAGGCCCTCGGCGCGACACACGCCGGACAGCGCCCCGAGCTGGTAGAGCACCAGGTTCTCGATCTCCTCGGGCGTGCAGGCCATGTGGCGCCGCCCGAAGCCCACCATGTCCGGATAGGCCGGATGCGCGCCCACGGTGACGCCGTGCTTGCGCGCCAGGCGCACCGTCATGCGGATCACGTCGGGGTCCGAGGCGTGGAAGCCGCAGGCCACATTGGCCAGGTCCACGTGAGGCATCACCTCGGCGTCCATGCCCATGGTCCAGGCACCGAAGCTCTCGCCCATGTCGGCATTCAGCAGCAGTTTGCGCATGCGTCTCGTCTCTTCCTCCGTCATCGTCTCCTCATTAAAACAGGCCCACGGCGCGGCGTCGTCTCTCATTCCTCACGCCGCCTTGCCGAGCGCGACGCCAACCAGCGACGCCGCGAACCACTGCTGAAGCAGCCCGCGCTGTTCATCGAGCAGCAGCGCCAGATGGCCGCGCAGCGGATGCTCCCCGGGCAGCGTGTCGCGATACCGCAGCAGTCGGTCTCGATAGCGCGCCTGCTTCGCCGGCAGATGAAGCGCCGTGGCATGCTGTTGCAGCCAATCAAGCGGTGGCAGCAGCCAGTGCGTGGCACCGCTGCCGAGCGCGATATCGAGCCCCTTGAGGTCGAAGTCGCCGACGCAGGCATGGGGCCGGCCGGTGGCCGCCCAGGCCTCCGCCAGCCGGGCGAAGCCGCCGCCGTAGTGGCGGTCGCCGCGATAGACCACCAGCGGCCTTGGATACGCCGACAGCGCCGGGTTCTCGGGCGTGAAGGCGTAGAAGCTGTCGAGGTTCTCGACCTGCACCAGCACATCGAAGGCGGCCGGCGTGATGGCACGCCAGTCGATATCCCGGCACTCCCGCTCGCCACCGGCGATGCCCGGCCAGGGTGCACGAGCCGGGAGGCTGACCAGCACCCGTGACTCGCGCGGCGCCTCGCGCACGCTCTTCGCCTCCCAATAGCCATACTCGGCCTGCTGCGCGGTGGTCAGCCCGCTCAGATCGGCCGCCAGCGGCGGCTGGCCCTGCACCTCTAGCTCGGCGTCGATGGCCTCCAGCAGCTCGCAATCGAGACGCAGCCGAGTGCGGGTCAGGCGCGCCCCGGGCTCGATGTCCCAGGCCTCGCACCAGGCGACGATCCGCTTCACCACGGGGCCGTTCGGCTTGTCGACGTGGGCAGCAAGGCGCAACTTGCCGGCCGCGTCGCGCAGCAGCTCGCGTTCCGCCTCCGAGAGCGTGGTCATGCGCGCTCCTGTCGCGCGGGGGCGAGCTGAAGGCTGACGTCATGAATCAGCCGCACGTCGTTGAAGGCGGCCGCGCGGGTCTCCTGCTGGCGCAGCCGGAAGGCGGCCTGCTCGCGCCGGGGCAGGCCCTGGAACTCGGCGAGCACCTGGAACAGCCAGATCTCCTCGCCCCACTCGAGCTCGCCGGCCTCGAGGTACTCCAGCGCGCTCAGCGGCTCGCCGTCGCCCTCGACCACCGACAGATAGAAGCGTTCGACGTCCTCCCTCAGCGCCTGCTGACGGGCGGCGACCATCGAGTCCTCGTGACGCTCGGCGGCCACGGCGGCGGCGACGGGCTCCGGTGACGCCGCGGGCCGCGGCAGGTCATGCAGCAGCCCGGTGACGACCCGGGCGTCCGGGGCGTGATCGAGCGCCACCGCGCCGGCGGCGATCAGCGGCGCGGCGCGATTGACCAGCGCCGGCACTTCGCTGCGCCGGGCGTAGTTGCCGGGCACGAAGCCCGGATGCTCGCGCAGGAAGGCGGCCATGCCCGCCACCAGGCGACTGCGCGACTGCTGCTGGCGGAAGCGCGTCATCAGCTCGATCAGCCGCCGCTGCACCTCGCGCAGGCTGGTGTAGTGCTGGCTCAGGCGATGCTGAAGCTGGCTGACCAGCAGCTTGCGCAGCGCCCCGTCGGCCCCCACCAGGTCGATCAGCTCGTCGAAGTCGATCAGCGCCAGGCCGTCGAGCAGGCGCACGATCTGCTTCTGGGCGCGGTCGTTCTCGCGGATCTTGTCGGCCAGCCGGCTGACGAAGCCGAAGTCGCTGTTGAGGCGCCGCCACAGGCTGTCGATGGCGTCGGCGAAGCGGCCGTCGAGGTCGTCCACCGCCTGGCGCAGGCGCAGCAGCTGCTGCTCCTGGCGCCAGTACTCGGCGCCGTCACGGGCCTCGCGATAGCTCTGCACCAGGCCGCGCATCAGCTCCAGGGTCTCCGCCACGTCGGCGTTGACGTGGCGGCGGGTCTCGTCGGCCAGCATCTCGGCGATCAGCTCGCGCACCTTGGGCGCGAGCTTCACCCCGGCCTGCTCGTCGGGCCGCCACAGGATGCGCGCCGACAGCAGCCGATTCAGCGCGGTGGTGGAAAGGCCCTCCAGCGGCACCTCGTCGCGCACGTAGCCGGCCATCAGCGCCTCGGCGTGCTTGCCGAGCAGCGCCAGCCGCTCGGCGCCGGTGCCGAGCAGTCGGTTGTCCAGGGCGTCTGCGTCGCTCGCGCTCACAGCAGCCGCTCCTGGGCCTCCGGGGCCTGGTCGTCGACGGGCAACTGCTCCTCGTCGCGGATGAAGCGCACCAGCTCGATCAGGTAGTCGATCTTGGCGGTGGCAATGAAATAGTGGCGATCGGCGTGGGGCTGGCGCAGGTAGCCGCGCTCGCGCAGGCGCTTGAAGACCTGCTTGATCTGGGCGTCGAGCTGCTCGCTCTGGGAGCCGAAGAAGGGATCGGTGGCCAGGCGTTCGAGGCGCTCGCGCAGCCCCTGATTGTCCTCGCAGCGCGAGCTGAAGTCGGCCGGCTTGAGCACGTCGCCGGGCGACACCGGGCCGTCGCGGCCGAGCGCCTCCTGCACCAGCTGCAGCCATTCGAGCATCGGCAGCAGGCTGCCGACGGTCTCCGCCAGCTGGCGGGAGAGCTGGTCGCGGGCACCCTCGTCCAGCTGGCGCCAGGCCAGGAAGTAGACGCTGCCCTCGTCGTTGCTCGCCAGGCGGCGGTTGAGCGGGCGCAGGTAGGCGTCGAGGCGCTCGCGGGTCGCCTCGTCCTGCAGGCGGCGGAAGGCGGTGTCGTCGCTGACCGCGCACAGGAAGTCGCCGGCCAGCAGGCGCTCCAGCAGCGGGCCCAGCTCCACCATGGAGCGGTCCGTCATCGGATTCTCTGACATCATGTCCTCGCTCATGCCGGTGCCTCCTGACGATCGTTGTGGCGGTCCTGCAGGCGCTGGGCCAGGCGGCTCAGGCGCGGTTCGATGCGCTTGAGCCGGCGCTTGTCCGGCGCGGCCTCGTCGCGGTCGATCAGATAGCGGTGCTGGAACAGCATCAGCACGTCCGACTCCGGATTGGGGAAGGCGCCGACGATATGGATGCGGTTGTTGTCGCAGGCGTCGAACAGCTTCTCGACGTTGTGGTACGCCAGGGTGCCGATCTCGTCGATGGGCCAGTGCACGGCGACCTCGGCCGGGCCGCGCAGCAGCCGGGTGAAGGCCAGCAGGAACTTGCACAGGATCAGATAGGCCATGCCGTGGCTGGAGGACTCCAGCAGCTGGCGGTCGTTCCTGATCACCAGATCGGCGCCGCCCTCGTTGAGGTGCAGCTCCAGGCGCAGCAGGCTCTCGACGCTGTACTGCTGGTCGCTGCGCAACAGCTCCACCACGTCGCCCAGGGCGTCGAGGTAGTCGTCGTCCGGCAGCGCGCGGCCGCCGTCGCGCCACTCGCGATAGCGCTGGGCGAAGCGCTTGAGCGGCTCCCAGAACCCGAGCTCGTCGATGGTCGACTGGATCTTCACCTCGGCCTTGCCGATGCCCTCGAGCCTCAGGTCGTCGGCCACCTCATCGGAGAGGCGCCGGCTCTGGGCGTTGATGCGCCGGTTGAGGTCGCGGAACACGGTGAAGAACTTGTCGAGATCGTCGCCGAGATTGCGCCCTTCCTGCAGCAGCTGCTGCTGTTGCCCCTCGAGCAGCTGCAGCATGTCGGCCAGCACCGCCAGCAGGCGGCGCGGACCGGTGTCCTCGAGCTTGGCACGCTCGGCCTCCAGGGTGTCCTGGAAGTCGGCGCTGGCGCCCTTGATCAGGTCGGCCTCGATCTTCTCGCAGCCTCGGCGCAGCGCGTCGAGCGCGCGGGCGTGGTCGGCGAGCGCCTGGCGGACGCGCTCGATCCGCTCGTCGACGTCACCCGGTGCCTCGCCGAGCGGCTCGCTCACCGGCGCCAGGGTCAGCCCCTCCAGGGTCTCGAGCAGCGGCGCCAGGGTCTCGACCAGCGCCTGCTCGGCCTCGCGGCGGGTCTTGAGTTCGCCGACGGCCGCCCGATGCTCGCCCCGGTCGGCGTCGAAGGCGTCCTTGAGCGTCTTGCGCTCGCGTTCGGCGGCCTGTTGCGCCTGGCTCAGCTCCGCTTCCCGTGCCACCAGCCGCGGCTTGCGCTCGCCCCAGTCGAGGCGCATGAAGCGGGCGTAGGCATCGAGCTCGTCGCGCCGCGCCTCGGTATCGTGGATGCGCTGTCCCAGATCCTCGATCTGGGCACGGGTCGCCCGGACCTGGACCGGGTCGACGCCGCGATCGGCCAGCTCGCGATCGAAGGCGGCCTCGAGCTCCTCGCGCTGACGGCGGTTGTCCTCCCGGATCTCGCCGAGCTGGCTGCGATACTGCTCGATCTGTCGGTCGACGCCGGCCAGCTGGCCCTGATGATCGGCGGTGAGCTCCATGCGCTGGGCACGGTGGGTCTCGTCCAGCGTCGCCAGCGACTGATCGCGCTCCTCGCGCAGCGCCTGCTGCGCCGCTTGCTGCTCCTCGAGGGCCCGACGGCGGCTCGCCTGGCGTTCCTGCTGGGCCTGCTGATGACGCAGCTGGCACTGGCTGCGGGCCTGGAGAGCGTAGTCCACCTCCTCGGCGGCGCGGCGCTTCTCGCCGCCCGCCCGCTCGAGACGCGCGTCGGCCTCCTGCACCCTGTCGTGGCCGGCCCTGAGCGCCTTCTCGGCGTCCTGCTCCGCCGCCCGGGCGTCGGCCAGCGCCTGCTCGGCGGCGGCGATCTCGGCCTGCAGGCCGGCCTCGTCCTGGGCATGATCCGGCAGCGCGATGGCAGCCAGGTCGAGGGCCAGGCCGTGGAGGTCGTCGCTGGCGTCGTCATTGAGCTGCGGTGAGAGATCGCGCCGCTCGAGCAGCGCCGGCGCCAGCACCTTGCCGAGGGTCTGTTCCCAGCCGGGACGGTGGTGGCGCAGGAAGTGCCGCAGGCTGCCCTGGGCCGGGTCGCGCTGCACCTCCAGGGCCTCGAGGCGGGCCTCGGCCCGGGCCCGCTGCTGACGGGCCCGGTCGAGCTCGCGCTCGGCGTCGGCGCGGGCACGCTTGTGGCCGTCGAGCTCGCCGCGCAGGGTGTCGAGGGTGGCGGCGATGGCGTCCTGGGCACTTCTGGCCTCGTCGACGCGCAGCTGGGCCCGCTCGGCCTCGCGGGCCTCCTCCTCGGTCTGGGTGCCGTGGGCGAGCTCGGCCTTGAGTTCGGAGAGGCGCGCGGTGAGCCGCTCGATCCGCTCGCGGTAGTCGCCGTCCAGCGCCTGGCGGCGGGTCTGGTAGTCGGCGTCGAGGCGGCTCTCGGCCTCGCGCTGGCTCTCGCGGCGGGCTTCCTTCTCCTCGCCGAGGGCGTCGATCTGGGCCTGGAGCTCGTCGCGGCGGCGCTCGAGCTGATCGCCGAGCTCGACCAGCCGCGCTTCCAGGCGGGCCTTGCTCTCCTGCACCGCCTGCTGCATGAACTCGAGGTGGTCGCGCAGGCCCTGCTGCTGCTCGCGCCACTGGGGCAGCGCCTTGAGGTCCTGCTCCAGGCCGGGCATGTCGGCCTCCTCGAAGGCCTCGAAGCGGCGCTGGAGATCGTCGAGCTCGGTGCGGGTCTGCTCGAGCTCGCTGCCCATCTCGCTGAGGCGGTCGTTGACGTCCTGACGCGCCTGCTCGTAGGCCTGCTCGCGGGCCTGGAAGTCGCGCTGGCGCTCGCCGATCTGCGCTTCCAGATCGGCCCGGCCGCGCTCGGCCCGGGCGCGGTCGGCCTCGAGCTGGGGACGCAGCTGCCACAGGCCGGCCTCCAGGTCGGCGATCTCGCGATCCTGGCGCTGCAGGTCCGAAAGCGCCTGCTGCAACGGCTCGAGGCGCATCGACTGGCGCATGCGGGCGATCCACTCCCGCGCCTTGGTGTTGCGGATGCGGGTCATCGGCAGCTCGACGCCGTCTTCCTCGAAGATCGCCGCCAGCATGGTCTTGAGGGTGTCCATCTTGCCCTCCTTGGCATGCACCGCCGAGACCAGCTTCTCCATGTGGCGGATGCGCCGCCCGGCGCGCACCAGGCTGAAGCGGGCGGCCACCTGGCGCAGCTTCAGGCCCTCGCGGCGGCCGCCACCGCTGCCGTGCTGGGTGAAGTCGTTCTGGATCACCGCGCGGTATTCCGAGGTGGCGCCGAGCTTGTGCGACACTTGGGTGCCCTGGCGGCGCAGCCCCTGGTTCCACTGGGCGTAGTCGAGGGCGACCACGCCGCCCTCGGTCTCGACCAGGTAGTCCTCGGGGCGATAGGGCGCGCCGACGAAGCGATACTCGACGCCGCCCTCGCTCTTGCGAGTCAACACCGCCTGGCAGACGTCGCCCTCCTCGCGGCGATATTCATAGACCAGATAGCTGTTGCGATGCGGCAGGTAGAAGGCATCGAACTTGCGCCGGGTCTTGGGCACCACCCGGTTGGGCAGCTCCCCGTAGAAGACCGGCACCAGGCGCTGCAGGGTCGTCTTGCCCGAAGCGTTGGTGCCGCAGATGTTGGTGTGGCCATCGACATCCAGTTCGACCACCCCCTCGAGATGACCGTGGATCATCACGATGCGTAACAGCTGAGCCATGCGGCGTCCTTGATCTTTGCTGACAGTCGCGAGCGCCGGAACATGTGGGGCAACGCCGGGGGCAAGCCTTCACGAGGACGCGGTAAACCCGTCCCTGGGCGCTTCTTTTGACCTGCGGCGCTATCGCATCCTGCTCCGCTTGCAGGGCCTGTGCTGGCCTTCCCTGGCCAACCCGTTCGGCGGAATCCGCCTCACCCCTAGTCAAAAGAACCTCACTCCGCCTTGCCCCCGGCCCCCGATGTCTGGCTAACAGAAGGCGCTCCAAGGCCGCCTATCTTGCCAGAGTGAAGGCGTAAGCTCATGGCCGAAAGGCCCTAAGGACGGCCTTCCGTGTCAGCCAGCTCCCTCATCGCCGCCAGGGCGGCGCGCGGGTCGCGGGGATAGAAGCGCTCCGGCTGGCGGGCCACGTGGGCGAAGACGCGGGTGTCCTTGTAGGGCATCTTCATGAAGCCCGAGACGCCGAGCCCCTCGATGCGCCCTACCGCGGCGAGGATGTCATCCAGTCGGCGGCGGAATTCGGCCTCCCGGGACGGGTCGAGCAGCCGGTAGTGGCTATGGATCTTGAGGTGCTCGGGCAGCGCCTCGAAGATGATCATGCCGGTGTGGTGGATCTCGTTGAGCGCCTCCAGCGAGGCGATGATGGCCTCGGGCAGCACCAGGAACTCCTCCGGGTCCGGGCCGTCCTCGAAGTAGCTGTGCAGCCGCGAGCGGTCCTCGAGCTCCGGCACCGCGCTGACCTCGTAGGCCAGCCGAAGGTCGGGCGGCATCACGAAGGGGCGATCCGGGCCTTCGCGGTCCAGGTGCAGGGTATCGCGGGCGTTGAACAGGCAGCTCTTGAAGATGCCGCGGCGGTGGATGCCCCGGGCCAGGCTGACCATGTTGTTGACCGCGGCGATGAAGGCCGGCTTGAGCTCGGGGTCATGCAGGTTCAGCGACGAGTCGATGTAGACGCCGTCGGCCTCCCAGCGCACCGCCAGCCCGCCCACCACCGGGTACTTGCCGAGCCGGCTGACCGCGGCGAGAAAGGCCTTCTCGGTCTCGCCCATGCCCTGCATGAAGTTCCGATAGTAGCGGTCGAGCTGCACGTCGTTGACGTCGCTGAGGGTCTCCCGGCCGTCCTCCTCGCGCAGGAAGGCCTTGCGCGAGCTGTAGACCACGGTGTCGATCTCACGGTCGGCGGCCCGGGCCCATACCGGCACCAGCGGCGCCTCGGGCGGGCTCGGCAGGTCGAGCATCACCAGCCGCGACAGGCGCGGCATCTCGCGCAGGAAGTGATCGCCGGCCTTCATGCGGGTGCGTGGGTCGGGGTCGAGCATGCCGTCGAGCATGCGCGCGAACTCCATGGGCAGGCCGAGCGAGGTGGCCGGAATCGCGCGGTGACCGAAGCGGCACGACTGGGCCGAGGCCAGCGCATAGAGGGTGCCGGCGGCGCCCTGCTCGTCGAAGCGTGGCGACGACAGCGCGCCATTGAGCTGATCGTCGCCGATGAAATAGACGTCGCCCAGGCGGGCGTTGGTCTGCTGCAGGTTGTCCGACATCAGCTCCATGACGTTGGCCGAGACGAACTGCAGCTCGGCGTCGAGCTGGGCGAACACCGAGGAGCCCCAGTCGATCAGCGCCACGCTCTCGTCGCGTTCGTCGAACACCAGGTTGGAAGGCTTGATGTCGCCGTGGACGATGGGCCGGCCGGAGGGGCCTGACTCGCGGCGCAGGGCGCGCAGGATATCGGCCAGCTGGGCGGCGATATGCACCACCCGCCGCGGCGACAGCCGTCCCTCGCGCAGCGAGACCTCCTCCAGGTTCTCGCCGGGCGCGCGCTGCATCACCAGGATCGACTGGTGGCGCACCCGCTGGAAGACGATCAGCCGCGGCACGCGGGGATGGGCCACCTGCTCCAGCATGAAGGCCTCTTCCTCGAGGCGGTCCTGCAGCGACTGGGGCAGGTTGACCCGGGTGAACTTGAACACGTACTGCTCGCCGCCGGCGGTGAGGCCGGCGAACACGAAGCCGTAGGCGCCCTTGCCGATCAGTTCGATCTCCCGGTAGCCCAGCTGCTCGAGCTGGGCCTGGCACAGCGCCACCCACTCCCGCAGCTTGCGGGCATCGTGGTGGCTCAGCAGGTAGACCGACTGGTCTTCCGGGATATAGAACTGCTGCAGCGGCTGGGTCATCGTTCCCCCGAGGCGATCCTCAGCTCAACTCGAGCAGCATGGTCTCCGGGTCCTCGAGATACCCCTTCCAGGCGTTGCAGAAACGCGCGATGGTGCCGCCGTCGAGCAGGCGGTGATCGCCGGCCCAGGTCACGGTCATGATCGCCCGGCGGGTCACCTCGCCGGCGTCGTCGAAGCGCGGCAGCCACTGGCTCTTGCCGATGGCGACGATCGCCGCCTCGGGGGCGTTGATGATCGGCGCGGCGTAGGTGCCGCCGAGGGCGCCGATGTTGGAGATGCTGATGGTGCCGCCCTGGAGATCCGCCTGGGCCACGCGCCCTTCCCGCGCCGCGCCGGTCAGCCGCTGGATCTCGCCGGCCACGTCCAGCAGGCTCAGGCCTTCCACGCCCTTGACGTTGGGCACCATCAGGCCGGCCCGGCCGTCCACCGCCATGCCGATGTTGCACGATGGCAGGTAGTGGATCTCGTCGCCGGCCTCGTTGAGCCGGCTGTTGAGCAGCGGATAGTCCCGGATCGCCAGCGCCATGGCCTTCATGAAGAACGGCATCAGGGTCAGCTTGATCTCCCGCGCCTCGGCCCGGGGCTTGAGCCGCTCGCGCAGCGCCAGCAGCGCGGTGACGTCGATCTCCTCGCCGTACTGGAAGTGCGGGATGGTCGAGGCCGCGGCCACCATCTGCCGGGCCATGGCCGCGCGCACGCCGCGCAGCGGCTCGACGCGAATGTCCTGTTGCCCCTCGCCCCGATGCTCCCCCCGGGTATCGCCCGACGCGGTCGCGCGTCCGCCCTCGATCAACGCCAGCACATCCTCCTTGAGCACCCGGCCGTCCTTGCCGGAGCCGGGGACGTCCTCGAGGCGCAGGTCATGCTCGCGCACCAGGCGGCGCACCGCGGGGCTGGCCGGAATCCGGCCGTGGGGACCTTGCCCGGCCGCGGCCCGCTCGGGTCGCTGCTGCCCGGCCGGGCACACCTTACCCGCCCGCGGCGCCGGCGCCTTAACGCCGGACGCTCCGGTGTCGGTATCGGCGCCCGCCTGCGGGGACGGCGCCGATGCCTCGTCGTCTTCCGGCTCGGCGGCCGGCTCGCCGTCCGCCGTCTGGTAGGCGAACAGCGGCGCGTGGACCTTGGCGATCTCGCCCTTGGGCACGTGCAGTCGGGTGACGCGCCCGGCCTCGGGGGCGGTGATCTCGACCAGCGCCTTGTCGGTCATCACCTCGACCACCGGCTGGTCCTCCTCGATGGCGTCGCCCTCGGCGATGCGCCACTCGACGACTTCACACTCCACGATACCCTCGCCGATATCGGGCAGCTTGAACTCGGTCATCGTGCTTGCTCCTGTCCTGGACTCAGTAGTGGACGCTCTCGCGGATGGCCTCGAAGACCTTGAGCTGATCCGGCAGATACTCCTTCTCCAGCGTCAGCGGGAAGGGCGTGTCCAGGCCGGTCACGCGCAGGATCGGCGACTCCAGGTACAGGAAGCAGCGCTCCTGCAGGGTGGCAGCGATCTCGCCGGCGAAGCCGCCGGTCTGCGGTGCCTCGTGGGTCACCACCAGCCGGCCGGTCTTGAGCAGCGACTCCGCCACGGTGTCGGCGTCCCAGGGCAACAGCGTGCGCAGGTCGATCACCTCGCAGGAGATACCCTCCTTCTCGGCCAGCTCCACCGCCTGGTCGATGACCTCCATCTGGGCGCCCCAGCCCACCAGGGTGACGTCGCTGCCCTCCTTGGTGACCTCGGCCTCGCCCAGCGGCAGCTGATAGTCCTCCTCCGGCACCTCGCCGGTGGAGGCGCGATAGAGCCGCTTGGGCTCGAAGAAGATCACCGGGTCCGGGTCGCGAATGGCCGCCAGCAGCAGTCCCTTGGCCTCGTAGGGATTGCGCGGCACCACGATCTTGAGCCCCGGCGTATGGGTGAAGTAGGCCTCCGGCGACTGGGAGTGATAGTGGCCGCCGGAGATGCCGCCGCCGTAGGGCGCGCGGATGGTCAGCCCGCCGACGTTGAACAAATCGCCGGAGCGATAGCGGAACTTGGCGGTCTCGTTGACGATCTGGTCGAAGGCCGGAAAGATGTAGTCGGCGAACTGGATCTCCGCCACCGGCACCGAGCCCTGGGCGGCCAGGCCGTTGGCGAAGCCGATGATGCCCTGTTCCACCAGCGGCGTGTTGAAGCAGCGCGCCCGGCCGTAGCGTTCCTGCAGATGGCTGGTGGCGCGGAAGACCCCGCCGAAGCCGCCCACGTCCTCGCCGAAGCACAGCACCTTCTCGTCCTCGGCCATGGCGATGTCCAGGGCGTGGTTGATCGCCTGCAGCAGATTCATGGTCGGCATGTCAGGACTCTCCCTCGTCGTCGGTGCGGCTCAGCTCGGGGTCGAGGAAGCGCGCGCCCTTCGGATAGGCCTCCGGATGGCGGCGGATATGCGCCTTGAGCGCGTCGAGCTGATGCTGCAGGTCCGGCGTGACCTCGGCATAGACGTCGGTGACCAGCGTCTCCAGGGGCGGCGGCGGGCGCTTCTCGGCGCGCTTCATGGCCTCCAGCACCTCGCGGCGCAGCCGCTCCTGCAGCTCCTTCTCCTCGTCGTCGCTCCACCAGCCCTGGTCGCTCATCCAACGCTGCATGCGCAGGATCGGGTCCTTCTCGCGCCAGGCTTCCTCCTCCTTGCGCGAGCGATAGCCGGAGGGATCGTCCGAGGACGAATGCGCCGCCAGGCGATAGGTCATGGCCTCGATCAGCACCGGCTTGTTGTGCTCGACGGCGATGCGCCGGGCCTCCTGGGTCGCGCGATGGACCGCCAGGATGTCGTTGCCGTCGACGCGGATCACGTGCATGCGATAGCCGAAGGCCCGCGGCGCCACGCCGTCGGCGGCGAACTGCTCGATGGCCGGCGTGGAGATGGCGTAGCCGTTGTTGCGGCAGAAGAAGATCACCGGCACCTCGTGCACCGCCGCCATGTTCAGGGCGGCGTGGAAGTCGCCCTCGGAGGCGGCGCCCTCGCCGAAGAAGGTGATGGTGCACTTGCCCTCACCGGCCAGCTTCTGGCCGTAGGCATAGCCGGTGGCCTGGGGAATCTGGGTGGCCAGCGGCGAGGAGATGGTCATGTAGTGGAGCTTGCGCGACCCGTAGTGGATCGGCATCTGGCGCCCCTTGCCGTAGTCGAGCTCGTTGCCGAACAGCTGGTTCATGAACTCGTCGAAGGTGAAGCCGCGATAGACCAGCGCGCCCTGCTCGCGGTACTGGGCCATGATCATGTCGGCCTCGTCGAGCGCCGCGGTGGCGCCGATCACCGCGGCCTCCTCGCCGGTGCACTGCATGTAGAAGCTGAGCCGGCCCTGGCGCTGGGCGGCCATCATGCGCTCGTCGAGCACCCGGGTGGCGATCATCGCCCGGTAGATGGCACGGGCCTCGTCGCGCTCGAGGGTCGGAGCCTCGGCGCCCTCGCAGAGGGTGCCTTCCTGGGTCAGCACCCGATAGGTGGGAATGCTGAACTCGTCACCGGCCAGGAACTCCGGCACGTGGATATCTCGCGTCGTGGTCATCGTCGTGATCCTTACCCCTTTTGGGGGCAGTGTTGTCGCTCTTGTGTCGGACCGCCAGGGGATCACCCGGGCGTCGATCAACGCACAGCAATGACGTTAACGTAAACTGAAAACCTTCGATAGCACGACGAAAGTCACACGGCCGTGATCCCTGACACCGAGAGCCAGTCCAGGCGGCGCCCCTGCGCCATGGGTGAGGAGCATCACTCCGGACGGGCTGGCCATGGACGGCCAGCACCGGTACTGCAAGCAGAGCAGGATGCATAGAGCGCAGCTGGGCATCGGGAGCGACAGGAAGTCGTTATCGCGTCTGCGCGAAGCCGGGTCCTTGGATGCCTGAACGGCGGCCCAAGTCTGGCGCGTCAGCGTTCTTGAGCGGTGCCCGGCTGCAGCCGGGCGAAGACGCTGTCCACGGTCAGCGCCAGCAGCCCGATCAGCAGCGCACCCTGCAGCACGTAGGCGGTGTTGCCGTTGACGATGCCGGAGATGATCGGGTCGCCCAGGTTGCTCGCCCCCACGGTGGCGCCGATCGCCGCGGTGGCGATATTGATGGTCACCGAGGTGCGGATGCCGGCCAGGATTACCGGCGCGGCCAGGGGCAGTTCCACCTGGCGCAGCAGCTGGCCGCCGGTCATGCCCATGCCGCGGGCCGCCTCGCGCACGCCGGGATCGACGCCCTCCAGCCCGGCCAGGGTGTTGCGCACGATCGGCAGCAGGCCGTAGAGCAGCAGCGCGACGATGATCGGCAGGGTACCGAAGCCCAGTACCGGCACCGCCAGCGCCAGCACCGCCACCGGCGGGAAGGTCTGCCCGATCGAGGCCAGCTGGGCGACCAGCGGCAGGAAGTCGCGGCCGGCGCGGCGCGTGACCGCCACCGCGGCCCCGACGCCGATGGCCACCGCGGCCAGCGCCGCGACGGCCACCACCAGCAGGTGACGCCCCAGCAGGGTCAGGAAATCGGCCCGGGCATAGACGACGCTGCGGCTGTCCGGCTCGACCAGCCGGAAAAGGCCCTCGAGCCACGGCATGCCCACGCAGGCGGCGATCAGCAGTGAACTCCAGGCCAGCGGCACCAGCCAGCGCCGCCCTCCCCCCGTCACCAGGCGACTCACGGCCTCACTCATGATGCTTCGCCCCCACCAGCTGGCGCAGCGACAGCTCGCCGACCGGCATGTCCTCGTCGTCGACCACCGCCAGGCGCTCGGCGTGGCGCCACAGCATCATCGACAGCGCCTCGCGCAGGGTGGCATGGCGGGAGATGCGCTCCCGCGGCAGCAGCCGCGGGCTCAGCGGCATCATCCGCTCGCCGACGGTCAGCAGCGCCGCCTCCTTGAGGCCACGGTCCTCGCCGCCGAGCAGCGATTCGACGAAGGCGTCGGCGGGCTCGCGCAGCAGCTCGAGCGGATGGCCCTGCTGGCGGATGCGGCCGCCGTCCATGACCACCAGCCGGTCGGCCAGCCGCAGCGCCTCGTCCATGTCGTGGGTGACGAAGACGATGGTCTTCTGCAGCCGCGACTGCAGAGCGCGCAGTTCGTGCTGGAGCGTCTCGCGGGTGATCGGGTCCAGCGCCCCGAAGGGCTCGTCCATCAGCAGGATATCGGGATCGGCGGCCAGCGCCCGGGCCACGCCGACCCGCTGGGCCTGGCCGCCGGAGAGCTGACGCGGATACTTGCCGGCGAACTCCTCCATCGACAGGCCGAGCATCGCCATCAGCGCCTCGACCCGCTCGCGGATCCGCGCCGGGGGCCATTTCAGCAGCCGCGGCACCAGGCCGATGTTGCGCGCCACCGTCCAGTGCGGAAACAGCCCGGTGCTCTGGATCGCGTAGCCCATGCGCCGGCGCAGGGTCTCCTCGCGGAAGTCGCGGATCTGCTGGCCGTCGATGTGGATCTCGCCGTCGCTGTGCTCGATCAAACGGTTGATCATGCGCAGCGTCGTCGACTTGCCGCACCCGGAGGTGCCCACCAGCACGCACAGCTCGCCGCGTTCGACGCGCAGCGAGATGTCGTCCACCGCGGTGGTGTCGCCGAAGCGCTTGGACACGCCGATGAGTTCGATCATGTGGCCTCTCCCTGGCGTGTGAGGTCGGTCAGGGCGCCCAGCAGGGCGTCGGCGATCAGCGCCATGACCAGGATCGGCAGGGCGCCGAGCAGCACCATGTCCATGGCCGCCTGCCCCAGCCCCTGAAAGATGAAGGTGCCGAGGCCGCCGGCGCCGATCAGCGCGGCCACGGCGGTCAGACCGATGGCCTGCACGGTGGTGATGCGGATGCCCTCGAGGATCACCGGCGCCGCCAGCGGCAGACGCACCTGGCGGAACACCTGGCCGCGGCTCATGCCCATACCGCGAGCGGCATCGATCACGCCGGGGTCGACCTCATCGAGGGCCACGAAGGTGTTGCGCACCATCGGCAGCAGGCTGTAGCCGACCAGCGCCAGCAGCGCCGGCGCGGCGCCGATACCGCTCACGCCCAGCGCCGCCAGCCACTCGACGTGGGCACCCAGCCAGGCCAGCGGCGCCAGCAGCAGGCCGAACAGCGCCAGGCTGGGGATGGTCTGCAGGAAGTTGAGCACCGCGAAGCCGAGCGTTCGGCAGCGCGCCCAGCGGCGCATGGCCAGCGCCAGGAGCACGCCGAGCACCAGGCTGACGCCGACGGCGGCGCCGACCAGCAGCAGATGCTCGACGATGGCGGCGATGAAGCCGTCGCGGCGGGCCAGGAACTCCTGGCGCAGCGCCAGCGGTGCGAGACCGAACGTCAGCCAGGCGGCGAGGCTCGCCAGCGGCACCAGCAGCAGCGACCAGCCCAGGGTCCGCGGCAGCGCCAGCCGTGTGCGCAGCTCGATCAGCGCCAGCAGCAGCAGGAACAGCGCCACCCAGACCCCGGCGCCGACGCCCATGCGCGCCTGGGGCAGATCGGCATCGACCAGCCGCGCCGACGCCAGCGCCAGCCAGGCCGGCAGTGCGGCGAGCATCGCCACCGCCAGCCCCAGGGCCCAGCGCAGTCGACGCCGGTCCGGGCCCCAGGCCAGCGCCAGTGCGGCCAGCATCGGCACCAGGCTGAGCAGGAATCCCGGCCAGCCGGCCACGTCCCAGGCGGCGTGGCCCTGGCCGGGCACGATGCGATTGGGCGCCACGCTGACGGCATCGAGCCCGCTCCAGGCGACCAGGGTCGCCAGCAGCAGGCTCACGAGCACGACGTTGGTGCGAGGCGAGTCCCCGTTCACCGCTTCCTTGTTGATCACTTCCTTGTTCACCACTTCGGCGTTCACCCCACCCTTGCTGCGCTCTTCGGTGTCTGACGATCCCGACTCGCTCTCACGGCTCATTCAGGAGCGGCTTACTCGTCGAGCGTGTCGAGGAAGTCGCCGGCCACCTTGGCCGGGTCCAGGCCGTTGACGGCCACGTCGCCGTTGAGGCGCTGCAGGGTGTCACGGTCCAGCGCCTGGAACACCGGCGCCAGCAGGGTTTCGATCTCGGGATGCACCTCGAGCACCTCGGCGCGCACCACCGGCGCCGGCTGATAGACCGGCTGCACCCCGAGGGTGTCATCCAGCACCTGCAGATCGAGGGCCTTGAGGCCGCCGTCGGTGCCATAGGTCATGGCGGCGTTGACGCCGCTGGTCTGCTGGGCGGCGGCGCGCATGGTAGCGGCGGTGTTGCCGCCGGAGAGCACCAGCAGTTCGTCCTCGGAAAGCTCGAACCCGTATGCCTGCTGGAAGGCCGGCAGCGCCTGGGGCGATTCGACGAACTCGGCGCTCGCCGCCAGCTTGAAGTCCCCGCCGTCGTCGAGATAGGCGGCCAGATCCTCGAGGCTTGCCAGCTCCTGCTCGCGGGCCAGGTCGCCGCGCACGCTGATCGCCCAGGTGTTGTTGGCCTCGGCGGGCGTCAGCCACACCAGGTCGTTGGCCTCGCGATCCTTCTGGCTGACGGTGTCGAAGGCCTGCTCGGCGTCCTTCCATACCGGGCTATCGGCCATGTCGAAGAAGAAGGCGCCGTTGCCGGTGTATTCCGGGTAGAGATCGATCTCCCCGGCGACCAGGGCGGAGCGCACGATGCTGGTGGCGCCCAGCTGCAGGCGATCCTCCACCGCGATGCCACCGTCCTCGAGGCGCTGCAGGATCAGCTGCCCGAGCACCGAGCCCTCGGTGTCGATCTTGGAGGCGATCACCACCGGCTCTCCGGCGTTGTCCTGAGCCTGCGCCGCGCCCACGGTCATCAGGGTGCCGGCCGCGATGGCGACGAGACGTGTCAGTACTGGCTGCATGGATACCACCCGCTTCCCGAATGAATGTATGCTGGAGTATAAGGCCTGTATAGCTTCTCTGTCAGAGCGCCATCTCAACGCCCGGAGCGAGACCGCATGCCGCCATTCCGCGATGACATCCGCCCCTGGCGCCACGCGCTGGTACGTGACCTGGCCTGGCTGGTTCAGGCGCCGGACCTGATTGCCCTCCCCTCATCCGGCCGCCCCGATCGCCACTGCCTGGGTCTCGAGAGCGACGACGCCCTGACCGACTATCTGAGCCACCTGGACGATGCCCCCGAGGACCTGGAGCGCTACGTCGGTGCGGCCCTGGAAGGCCGCATGGGCCACTATCACGAACGCCTGTGGCAATTCCTGCTCGATACCGCCCCCCATACCCGACTGCTCGCTCACAACCTGCCGGTGCTCCAGGAGCGTCGCACGCTGGGCGAGCTCGACCTGATCTATGCCGAATCGCCGGATCCCGTGCCGGTGCATCTCGAGGTGGCGATCAAGTACTACCTGGGTCTCACCGAGGGCCCCGGCGACGACGACGATCAGGCCCGCTGGGTCGGCCCCGGCGGCCTGGACAGCCTGGCGCTCAAGCGCCACCACCTGGAGCATCACCAGCTGCCGCTGGCCCAGCGCCCGGTGGCGCAGCAGGCGCTGGCCGAGCGGCTGGGAGCCCCGGTGACGGGGCTGCGGCAACGCCTGGCGATGCCCGGCGTGCTGTTCTATCCCTGGCGGGCCGAGCTACCCGCGCCGCGCGATGCCACGCCCGATCACCTGCGCGGCCACTGGCTGACCTGGCGCGACTGGTCACGCTGGCGCGCCAGCCTCCCGGGACAGGCGCTCGGCGCCTGGCTGTGCAAGCCCCACTGGCTCGCGCTGCCGCCCCGTTCACAGCTGAGCACGCTGCCGACCCTCGAACACCGCCTGCGGCTGCATTTCGCCCGTGGCGGCGCCCCGGTGCAGCTCGGACTGCATCTGGAGCACGCCTCGAGCGCCGCCTGGCAGCGCGTGTTCATCGTCGACGATGCCTGGCCGCATCGACTGCCCCTGCCACCGTCATGATGGGCTAACGGCCTCTCCACGACCGACTTGGGCCACCCGTCTGTAACTTTAATTTACAAACAGCGTTTCTGAACTATGCTGTCGGTAACGGCCCGCCTGACGCTCCCACGACCGGCGACGGCGAGTCGCTTCCCTTGGTTCCATGCCGTTCGGAGGGATGCCCCATGAACCAGGTACTGCGGTTGACCCACAGGTCCGTTGAGCAACACTCACTCCCTCGAGCGCGGCCGATGGGCCACGGCCAACGCCAGGCGTCACGCTTCCTAACGCGCTCTCACCCCCATCGAAGGCTCGCCGTCGGCTGTCTCGCCCACACGCCTCACGACGTCCTTGGCCTCGTGGATCTCGCCAACGCCGAGCGTCGACGCGACTTCTATTCCCGCTGGTACGGGCTGACGGAACCCCGCCTGAAGATTTGGAAGGCTTGCTGAGCGCTCACCCGAATGGGCGGCTCACGAAGGAAGGTGACGCATGAACATGAACGCTCGGATCGACCCGCGCTGGCATCATGTCCACGCCGACTGGTGGCAGGACGACCGGGGCAACGACATCCACCGTGTCGACATCGATGACGATGCCCTCTATCACTGCCACCTCGTCGGATCGACCCTGCCCTGGGACGCGGTCGCCGTCAGCCTCGACGAAGCCATGGCGCTGGTCGACGAGGCGCTCGGCGCGGAGACGCGCTGAGTCTCGAGGATGCCCAACGAGAAACGCCCGGCACGGGCCGGGCGTTTCCATTACCTATCGAGCGAGCATCGGGACTCAGTCGCCCGGCGCCTCGAACACCCAGCCGGTGCCCTCACGGCTGTCCTTGAGCACGATGCCCAGTGCGGCCAGCTCGTCGCGGATGCCGTCGGCGGTGGCGAAGTCGCGAGCCTTCTTGGCCGCGGCGCGCTCAGCGATCTTCGCTTCGATCTCGGCCTCGGTCATCGGCAGCTCGCCGGCACCGGCGCCCTTCAGGAAGGCCGCCGGTGCCTGCTGCAGCAGGCCGAGCACGCCGCCCAGACGCTTGAGCTCGGCGGCCAGGGCCGGCGCCTGCTCGGGGCTTTCCTTCTTGGCGCGGTTGAGCTCTCGGGCCAGGTCGAACAGCACCGACACCGCCTCGGCGGTGTTGAAGTCGTCGTCCATGGCGGCGGTGAAACGCTCGTCGAAGCGCGCATCGACCTCGCCTTCCCGCACCTCGACGCCGTCCAGAGCCAGCCCGTCCAGCGCATTGTAGAAGCGCTCCAGCGACTTGCGGGCGTCGGCCAGCGACTCCGGCGCGTAGTTGATCGGGCTGCGATAGTGACTCGACACCAGCAGGTAGCGCACCACCTCGGCGTCGTGATGCTCGAGCACGTCGCGAATGGTGAAGAAGTTGCCCAGTGACTTGGACATCTTCTCCTGGTTCACGCGCACCGCGCCGGCATGCATCCAGGTGTTGACGTAGGGCTTGCCGGTGGCGGCCTCGCTCTGGGCGATCTCGTTCTCGTGGTGCGGGAAGGTCAAATCCGGCCCGCCGCCGTGGATGTCGAAGGTCTCGCCGAGGCAGCAGGTGGACATCGCCGAGCACTCGATGTGCCAGCCGGGACGTCCCTCGCCCCAGGGCGAGCGCCAGTTGGCCTCGCCGGGCTTGGCGGCCTTCCACAGCACGAAGTCGAGCGGGTCTTCCTTGTGCTCGTCGACGTCGATCCGGGCACCGGAGCGCATGTCGTCCAGGTCGCGGTTGTTGAGCTTGCCGTAGCCGTCGAACTTGCGCACCCGGTAGTAGACGTCGCCGTTGTCTGCCGCGTAGGCGTAGCCCTTGTCGATCAGCGTCTGGATCATCGAGACGATCTCGTCCAGGTGCTGGGTCGCGCGCGGCTCGGCATCCGGGCGCAGCACGCCGAGGCGGCCCTCGTCCTCGTGCATGGCATCGATCATGCGGTCGGTGAGCGCCTCGATGGTCTCGCCGTTCTCGTCCGCCCGCTTGAGGATCTTGTCGTCGATGTCGGTGATGTTGCGCACGTAGCTGACATCGTAGCCGCGGGCCCGCAGATAGCGGGTGATGACGTCGAAGGCCACCATCACCCGGGCATGGCCCAGGTGACAGAAGTCGTAGACGGTCATGCCGCAGACGTACATGCGTACCTTGCCCGGCTCGATGGGCGTGAAGGTTTCCTTGCGACGCGTCAGGGTGTTGTAGATCTGCATGTCAGCCCTTCTTCTGGGCCTTGGCCCAGCCATCCTTGAGTCCCACGGTGCGGTTGAACACCAGCTTGCCGTCGCGGCAGGCATGGCGGTCGGCGCAGAAGTAGCCGACCCGCTCGAACTGGAAGCGGCTCTCGGGCGCGGCATCGGCCAGGCTCGGCTCGCCCATGGCCTGTACCACGGTCAGCGACTCGGGGTTCAGGTGCTCGAGGAAGTCGGCGTCCTTGTCCTTGTCCGGCTGCTCGACGGTGAACAGGTTGTCGTAGAGCCGCACCTCCATCGGCACCGCCTGCGCGGCGCTGACCCAGTGGAGCACGCCCTTGACCTTGCGGCCCTCGGGGTTCTTGCCGAGGGTGTCGAAGTCGACCGAGCAGCGAAGCTCGCTGACCTCGCCGGCCTCGTCCTTGATCACCTCGTCGCAGCGGATGACATAGGAGTTGCGCAGCCGCACTTCCTTGCCCGGCGCCAGGCGGAAGAACTTCTTCGGCGGCTCCTCCATGAAGTCGTCACGGTCGATGTAGATCTCCCGACCGAACGGAATCTCGCGCACGCCCATGTCCTCGCGGGCCGGATGCCCGGCGACCCGGTAGGTCTCCGCGAAGTCCTCGGCGACGTTGGTCAGCACCACCTTGAGCGGCTTGAGCACGGCCATGGCGCGCGGCGCGTTGTCCTCGAGGTCGGAGCGGATCGCGTGGTAGAGCATGGCGATATCGACCAGGCCGCCGTCGGCACGGGTCACGCCGATCATCTCGCAGAACTTGCGGATCGAGGCCGGGGTATAGCCGCGGCGACGCATTCCGGACAGGGTCGGCAGGCGCGGGTCGTCCCAGCCGTCGACGATGTTCTCGTCCACCAGCAGCTTGAGCTTGCGCTTGGAGGTCAGGGTGTAGTTCAGGTTCAGCCGTGCGAACTCGATCTGACGCGGCTTGGCCGGCACCGGCAGGTTGTCCAGGAACCACTCGTACAGCGGACGGTGATCCTCGAACTCCAGGGTGCAGACGGAGTGCGTCACCCCTTCCAGGGCATCGGACTGGCCGTGGGTGAAGTCGTAGGACGGATAGATCTTCCACTTGTCGCCGGTCTGGTGGTGCGAGGCGTGGCGGATGCGATAGAGGATCGGGTCGCGCAGGTTGATGTTCGGCGCGGCCATGTCGATCTTGGCGCGCAGCACCTTCTCGCCCTCGGCGAACTCCCCGACGCGCATGCGCTCCAGCAGGTCGAGGTTCTCCTCGACGCTGCGCTCGCGGTAGGGGCTCGGCGTGCCGGCCTCGGTCAGCGTGCCACGATACTCGCGCATCTCCTCCGGGGAGAGGTCGTCGACGTAGGCCTTGCCCTCGCGGATCAGGTGCTGGGCCCAGTCGTAGAGGGTATCGAAGTAGTCCGAGGCGAAGCGCACGTCGCCGGCCCACTCGTAGCCCAGCCAGCTGACGTCTTCCTTGATGGCGTCGATATAGGCCTGCTCTTCCTTCGCCGGATTGGTGTCGTCGAAGCGCAGATGACAGTCGCCACCGAACTGCTCGGCGAGCCCGAAATTCAGACAGATCGACTTGGCATGGCCGATGTGCAGGAAGCCGTTGGGCTCCGGCGGGAAGCGGGTGACGATCTTCCCCTGTCGGCCGGCCTCGATCTCTTCGCTGATCTGGTTGCGAATGAAGTTCGGCGCGCTGGTGGTCTCGCTGGTCATGTTGATTGGGCAACCTCTGGTTGAACGCGGGCCTGTCGTCGCGACGCCGCGGGCCTGACCACGGCTTCGCGCATCGACGCAAAACGGCTATTATAGCGCCACCTGCCCATAGGGCGCCAAGGCATCCCGCTTCGAGAAGACAGGACATCATGATGATCATCTTGCAGACCAATTTCGGCGATATTCATGTCGCCCTGAATCACGACAAGGCGCCGAAGACCGCCGCCAACTTCGAGCAGTACGTGCGCGACGGCTACTACGACAACACCCTGTTCCATCGCGTGATCGACGGCTTCATGGTCCAGGGCGGCGGCTTCGACCTGGACTTCAACCAGAAGCAGACCCGTGAGCCGATCGAGAACGAGGCCGACAACGGCCTGGCCAACACCCGCGGCACCCTGGCCATGGCCCGCACCCAGGACCCGCACTCCGCCAGCGCCCAGTTCTTCATCAACGTGGCCGACAACGACTTCCTCAACCATCGTGGCAAGAACCTGCAGGGCTGGGGCTACTGCGTGTTCGGCGAGGTCATCGAGGGCATGGACGTGGTCGAGCGCATCAAGGGCGTGACCACCACTCGCCGCGGCATGCACGCCGACGTGCCGGCCGAGGACGTGATCATCCAGCGCGCCTACATCAAGGACGACGCCGAGGCCTGAACCCCGGCCCCGTGAGTCCCGCGCCCTCGCCCTCCGGCGGGGGCGTTTTCCTTCATCCGCTGCCCGCGAGAGATGCCATGTCGACCCTGCTGATCTCCGATCTTCATCTGCATCCCGGCGCCCCGGCCATCACCGAGGGCTTTTTGAACTGGCTGGAGACCCGCGCCGCCGGCGCCGAGGGGCTCTATATCCTCGGCGACTTCTTCGAGGCCTGGATCGGCGATGACCTGCTGGATCTCGGCGCCGCCGATCCCACCGGCACCGCCGCGCTCGCCGAGCGCATCGCCGAGGCGCTGAAGCAACGCGCCGAGGCCGGCACCGCCATCTACCTGATGCACGGCAACCGCGACTTCCTGCTCGGGGAGCGCTTCGCCGAGGCCGCCGGCGCCACCCTGCTGCCCGATCCCAGCGTGGTGACCCTCGGCGACGAGCGGGTGCTGCTGATGCACGGCGACAGCCTGTGCACCCTGGACGAGGCCTACATGGCCTTCCGCGCCAAGGCCCGCGACCCGCAGTGGCAGGCGCAGATCCTGGCCATGCCGATTCCCGAGCGCATCGCGCTGGCCAAACAGCTGCGCGACCAGTCCGGGGAAGCCAACTCCAACAAGGCCGAGGACATCATGGACGTGACGCCGGCCGAGGTGGTCGAGGCCCTGCGCGAACACGGCGTGACCACGATGATCCACGGCCACACCCACCGCCCCGCCGTCCATGACGTCGACCTCGACGGCGAGACGGCGCGCCGCTTCGTGCTGGGCGACTGGCAGCCGAACCGGGGCTGGGACATCGAGGTCGCGCCGGGCCAGGCACCGGTGCTGCGCGACTTCCCGCTGCAGGGCTGAGCCCTTCGCCCCGGGCGATCATGATCCAGCGTCAAAAAGGGCCGGATGGCACCTCGCCATCCGGCCCTTTGGTGGGCACGGCACCCCGCTCCCGCCCTGTCCTAGATCGACGATGACCGACGGCAGCGGGCCATCCCGGCCTCGAGCGCCTGGGCGTCCGGCATCCCTCCGGCCTCGGCGATCAGCTCCAGGCGCGAGTCGCGGCGCCACTCGCTGGGCGTCAGCGGCCCCTCCCCCCCGGCGCGGTTGATCGAGACCCATCCCGCGTCCGTGTGCAGCACGCCCTTGACCCGCAGCACCGTCGGCAGAGCGTCCAGCCAGGCCGTGATGGCCGAGGCGTCGAAGACCTCATCGGCATGCCAGCGCCAGCCCAGGCTCTCGTGGCCCAGCGACGCGCCGCTCTCGCGCACCGGCGCCCCGACGCGCGGTGCCCGAGCGTCCAGATCGAGCCACGGCCCCGGCGCCTGGGCCAGAGCGAGATGCGCCGCCGGAGAGACCGATGAGGCCAGATCCCGGTGCGCGCCACCGTCGAGCAGCCGCTCGACCGGCAGGCGACCCTGGGGCGCCTCGACCACCCAGCGCTCACCCGGCAGGGTCTCGGCCAGCCAGTCCCGTGCCGCCGCCACCTGCTGCGCCCCGAGCCGATCGACCATGGTCAGGGCCACGCCGTCGGCCAGCCGCAGCTGATCGCGGAAGGTCTCGTGGCCCCGCGCGCGCGGATCGTCCAGGCGTCGCGGGTCCAGTACCGCCACCACGTCACGAAGATCGAGCACCCCGCGGAAGGCCTCGCCTCGCAGCAGCTCGATCAGACCCGCCGGATGGCCGAGCCCGGAAGGCTCGATGATCAGCCGGTCGGGCCGCTCGCGACGCAGCAGCTGGACCAGGCTCGTCTGCAGCACCGTGGCCAGCTGGCAGCACAGACAGCCGCCCGGCAGGGCCTGAACCACCACATCGTCGCGCTCGGCGAACATCGCCTGGTCGATGCCGACGCGGCCGAATTCGTTGATCAGTACCGCCCAGCGTTCACCGGGCGGCTTGTTCTGGATCAGATGATGAATGAGCGTGCTCTTGCCGCTCCCCAGGAAGCCGGTGATCAGATGGGCGGGAATATCGCGCAGCGGGGGCCGGGCCATGGACAACTCTCGTCGGTGGAAGGAAGATCGAGCGTCATCATCGCATGCTCACGGCCCCGCCCCCAGGGCGAAGCCCCTCGACCGCCGGCAAGGGACTGCAAGATAACGGTATAAATTCGGAGGCCAAATCCCCGGCCGCATGGACGTCATCGCCGGCCAAACGGCAGACCTAACGAAAGCCAGGAACGACGGCCACGAAAAGGGGGCCGAAGCCCCCTTTTTCACCTTCCTTTTCTACCCTCGCGGAATCCCGCGAGCGGGGTCGCCCGTCAGGGACGCTCGATCTCGGCCTGTTCGCGCAGGTGGTCGAGCAGCCCGTTGACCGCGGCCTGGGAGCGCAGCTGCTGCGCCATGCGCGCCACGAAGGACTCGATCTGCGCGTTGGCCTCACCCGCGGTGACGGACTCCAGCCCGATCAGCACCACCCGCTGGCCATCTCCGGCGCGACCGTAGACGGTCTCGCCTTCGGACGGATGCGGCAGGCGGAAGGCGGCCTCGATCACCGGCTGGGCCAGCTCGCTCTGCCCCTGACGATTCAGCGATTCGGCCCGCTGCCAGTCGAGGCCCAGAGTCTCGCCACTGCGTAGCGAGGCCAGCATCTCGTCGGCGCGCGCCTCGAGAGCCTCGCGCGTCTTGTCGGTCTCGACGGCCGCCACGACACGGTCGCGCACCTCGTCCAGCGGCAGCGTGGTGGCGTCGCGATGCTCGACCACGCGCAGCACCATGCGGCGATCCTCGTCCAGCTCGATGACCTCGCTGTTGAAGCCCTCCTCCAGCACGTCATCGCTGAAGGCCTGACGCATCACGCCGGGCTCTGACAGCACGCCGTCGGCGGCGTCACGGCTCACCCAGTCGCTCTGCTGACGCTCGAGGCCCAGATTCTCGGCCACGCTGGCCAGGTCCTCGGCGGCGAAGCTCTCGTCGATCAGCTGCTGGGCCTTGTCGTTGAAGGCGTCATCGACCTTCTCCAGCGCCACGTCCTGACGCAGACGGTCGCGGGCCTGCTCGAACGACGGGCGATCGAGCTCGGTGACCTGGATCAGGTGCAGGCCGTTGTCGGTCTCGACGATATCCGAGACCTGACCCTCGTCGAGGGCGAAGGCCGCGTCCTCGAAGGCCTCGCCGAAGAAGCCGCGGCTGATCACGCCCAGGTCGCCGCCGGCATCGCTGGTCGAGGTGTCGTCGGAATAGTCGGCGGCCAGATCGGCGAAGGACTCGCCGTCGGCCAGCCGGGACTTGACCTCCTCCAGGCGGGCCTCGGCCTCCTCGCGGCTGCGCTCGTCGCCGAAGCTGACCATGATGTGCGAGACACGACGATCGGCGCTGGCCGCTTCGTCCTGCCAGGCCTGGCGCAGGTCCTCGTCGCTGACCTCGACATCATCGGCCATGGCCTGCTTGTCGAGCACCACGTAGGCGAGCTTGACCTGCTCGGGACGCTGGTAGGCCTCGGCGTGAGCGTCGTAGTAGGCCTGCAGGTCGGCGTCGCTGATCTCCGGCGCCGCGTCCAGATCGGCCGGCGTCAGGGCATAGTGGCGGAAGGTGCGCGCCTGGCGCTGCAGCTCGGCCAGCCGCTCCTGCTCGCTCGGCAGGCTGAACTCGCTGACCGTGAGCCCCTGCTGGAGCTGGCGACGCTTCATGTCCTCGCGCAGCTGGGCGCGAAAGGTGATCGGCGTGAAGCCGGCGCTGGCGAGGCGGTTCTGGAACAGTTCACTGTCGAAGCGACCGTTGGCGTCCTGGAACTCCGGCAGGCTCACGATCAGCTGGTCGATCTGGGCGTCGGAGAGATGCAGGCCGCCCTCCTCGGCATACTGGGTCAGCAGCTGGTTGGTGATCAGGCTGTCGAGCGTCTCGGCGCGCAGCTGACGCTCCTGCTCCGGCGGCACCTGGCCGCTGCGGATGGCCCGCTGCACCTGAAGCTCGAGCTGCTGACGCGTGATCGGCTCGCCATTGACGGTGGCGACCTCTTCACCGTCGCTGTTCAGCAGCCCCACCAGGGACTCGACGCCGAACAGGGCCATGGTCACCACCACGGCGCCGACCAGGATCTTGGCGCCCCAACTGGTGGAGCGGTCACGAATACTTTGCAGCATGCAGGCCTCTGCGGATCTAGTGGGTCAGGACGCACATCTTACATGCGTCCGCACTGGCCACGCGACGGGGCGAGCGCCTTGCGCCCGGCTCCGCGTCGGGGCCCCGAAACAAAACAGGCGCACCGCGACAGCGGTGCGCCTGTAGGGAAACGTCGGTCAGGAAGACGGCGAGGCCGTATCCTTAGTTGACGGAATCCTTGAGCGCCTTGCCGGCCTTGAAGCTCGGCACCTTGGCGGCGCTGATCTCGATCGGCTCACCGGTCTGCGGATTGCGGCCGGTACGCGCGGCCCGCTCCTTGACGGTGAAGGTGCCAAAACCCACCAGAGAGACGCTGTCGCCCTTCTTCAGGCTGTCAGCCACGGCGTCGACCATGGCGTCCAGCGCACGAGAAGCGGCTGCCTTGGGAATATCGGCAGACGCAGCAATGGCTTCGATCAGCTCGGACTTGTTCACACTTCACCCCTTGACTGTTACGTAAATTGGCTCTAATCGGCGAGACTTACGGCTGACTGACGCGATCACAGCATGGCGGTAGTTTATAGCAATGCGATGAAAGACGTGTCAAGCAACCTTCCCTGACAATCCCCGTCATGCCGGGGTTTTCACCCCGGCAATAGGGAAAAAAGTCGTCAGTGTGTACTGATCATCGAGTGAGAAGAGGCCTCGTCTTCCGCTCGAGAATCTTCATCCGGTGCACCGAGCTTTTCGCTCAGGGCCACCTCGAGGACTTCGTCGATCCAACGCACGGGTCGGATATCGAGTGCCTGCTTGATGTTGTCCGGGACCTCCTTGAGGTCTCGGCGGTTCTCCTCCGGAATAAGCACGGTATTTATACCACCGCGCCTGGCGGCCAGCAATTTCTCCTTGAGGCCACCGATCGGCATCACTTCGCCGCGCAGATTGACCTCACCGGTCATGGCCACGTTGCAGCGAACCGGCCGGCCGGTATAGGCGGAGATCATCGCCGTGACCATGGCCACGCCGGCGCTGGGGCCGTCCTTCGGCGTCGCGCCCTCCGGCACGTGGATGTGCAGGTCTTCCTTCTCGAACCGCTCGGGGTCGATACCGAAGCTGGCGGCCCGTGCGCGCACCACGGTCTGGGCGGCGCTCACGGATTCCTTCATCACGTCACCCAGCGAACCGGTCTTGTTGATGCGTCCCTTGCCGGGGGTCACCACCGACTCGATGTTGAGCAGCTCGCCGCCCACCGAGGTCCAGGCCAGGCCGGTGACGCGGCCCACCTGATCTTCCTGGTCGGCCAGGCCGTAGCTGTAGCGACGCACGCCGGCATAGGCCTCGATATCGGCCGCGGCCAGGATCGCCGGTGCCTGGGCGCCCTCCTTGGCTTCCTGCTCGATACGCTCGCGCAGCACCTTGCGACAGACCTTGGCGATCTGGCGCTCGAGCTCGCGCACGCCGGCCTCGCGGCTGTAGTAGCGGATCAGCTCCAGCAGCGCCTCATCGGCGAAGCCGAGCTCGTCCTCCTTGAAGCCGTTGGCCTTGAGCTGCTTGGGCACCAGGTAGCGCTTGGCGATGGCCAGCTTCTCGTCCTCGGTGTACCCGGGCAGACGGATCACTTCCATGCGGTCGAGCAGCGGCCCCGGAATGTTCATCGAGTTGGCGGTGCAGATGAACAGGGTCTCGGACAGATCGTAGTCCAGCTCCAGGTAGTGGTCACTGAACTTGTCGTTCTGCTCCGGATCGAGCACCTCGAGCAGTGCCGAGGAGGGATCGCCGCGGTGGTCCATGCCGACCTTGTCGACCTCGTCGAGGAGGAACAGCGGGTTCTTGACCCCGGCCTTGCTCATGCGCTGGATCGGCTTGCCGGGCAGCGAGCCGATGTAGGTCCGCCGGTGACCGCGGATCTCGGACTCGTCGCGCACGCCGCCGAGCGCCAGACGCACGTACTTGCGGTTGGTGGCGCGGGCGATGGAGCGCCCCAGCGAGGTCTTGCCGACGCCGGGCGGCCCCACCAGGCACAGCACCGGGCCCTTGAGCTTCTTGACCCGCTTGTGCACGGCCAGGTACTCGAGGATGCGTTCCTTGACCTCTTCGAGGCCGTAGTGATCCTCGTCCAGCACCTGCTGGGCGTGGGCGAGGTCGTGGCGCACGCGGGTGCGCTTCTTCCACGGCACCGCGATCAGCCAATCCAGATAGGAGCGCACCACCGTGGCCTCGGCGGAGGACGGCGTCATCATGCGCAGCTTGCCGAGCTCCTGACGTGCCTTCTCGGCGGCGTCCTTGGGCATGCCGGACTCTTCGATGGCCTGCTCGTACTTGTCGGCCTCGTTGGGCGCATTCTCGAGCTCGCCCATCTCCTTCTGGATGGCCTTCATCTGCTCGTTCAGGTAGTACTCGCGCTGGGACTTCTCCATCTGGTCCTTGACCCGCGAGCGGATGCGCTTCTCCACCTGAAGCAGATCGATCTCGGATTCGATCAGCGCCATCAGGTGCTCGATGCGGTCGCGCACGCGATCCATCTCGAGCAACTGCTGCTTGTCGTCGATCTTCAGCGACAGGTGGGCACAGATGGTGTCCACCAGACGGCTCGGATCCTCGATGCCCGACAGCGAGTTGAGCACCTCGTTGGGCACCTTCTTGGACATCTTCACGTACTGCTCGAACTGGTTGAGCAGCACGCGGACGAGCGACTCCTGCTCGCGCTCGGACAGCGGCTCGCTGTCGCGCAGCACCACCTCGGCGCGGCTGTAGCCCTCGTCGACGGCCAGGATGTCCTGGATGTCGGCCCGGGATTCGCCCTCGATCAGCACCTTGACGGTGCCGTCGGGCAGCTTGAGCAGCTGCATGATCTCGGCCACGGTGCCGATGGCGAACAGGTCCTCGTTATCGGGATCGTCCTTGCTGGCCTCACGCTGCGCCACCAGCAGCACGCGCTTGTCGGCCTCCATGGCGGCTTCCAGCGCCTGGATGGACTTTTCACGGCCGACGAACAGCGGGATGACCATCTGCGGGTAGACGACCACGTCCCGCAGCGGCAAAAGGGGCAGACTCTGGGTCTGTTCGGCGTTCTGCTGCATCGCAGACCTTCCTCAAACGATCAGTGGAGATACCCAAGGAATGGGGGCGATGACGCGGCATTGCAAGGCCAGGGCAATGACGGCGCAAAGAAAAGGGCCGCCGAAGCGGCCCTTGGGTCGACGACGCCCGATCGGGGGCGCCGCACCGGAGCGAGACGAGCGTCTCAGCCGTCGGTGCCGTCGACCTTCGGCGATTCCTGCTGGGAGTAGATCAGCAGCGGCTCGCTTTCACCGGCGATGACGGAGGCGTCGATCACCACCTTGGAGACGCCTTCCAGGGAAGGAATCTCGTACATGGTGTCGAGCAGCACCGACTCGAGGATCGAGCGCAGGCCGCGGGCACCGGTCTTGCGCTCCATGGCCTTGTGGGCCACGGCCCGCAGGGCGTCCTCGCGGAAGTCGAGCTCGACGTTCTCCATCTCGAACAGCCGGGCGTACTGCTTGATCAGCGAGTTCTTCGGCTCGGTGAGGATCTGGATCAGCGCATCCTCGGTGAGCTCGGTCAGGGTCGCGATCACCGGCAGACGGCCGACGAACTCGGGGATCAGGCCGAACTTGACCAGATCCTCGGGCTCCACGTCCATCAGCAGGTCGCCGACGCCCTTGGTCTCGTCCTTGCTCTTCACCTCGGCGTTGAAGCCGATGCCGCCCTTCTCGGCACGGTCACGGATGACCTTGTCGAGGCCGGCGAAGGCGCCGCCGACGATGAACAGCATGTTGGTGGTGTCGACCTGGACGAACTCCTGCTGCGGATGCTTGCGGCCGCCCTGGGGCGGCACCGAGGCGGTGGTGCCCTCGATCAGCTTGAGCAGCGCCTGCTGCACGCCCTCACCGGAGACATCCCGGGTGATGGACGGGTTGTCCGACTTGCGCGAGATCTTGTCGATCTCGTCGATGTAGACGATGCCGCGCTGAGCCTTGTCCACGTCGTAGTCGCACTTCTGCAGCAGCTTCTGGATGATGTTCTCGACATCCTCGCCGACGTAGCCTGCCTCGGTGAGCGTGGTGGCATCGGCGATGGTGAACGGCACGTTGAGCAGCCGCGCGAGCGTCTCGGCCAGCAGCGTCTTGCCGCTACCGGTCGGGCCGATCAGCAGGATGTTCGACTTGCCGAGCTCCACCTCGTCCTTGGACGCGTAACGAAGCCGCTTGTAGTGGTTGTAGACCGCCACCGACAGCACCATCTTGGCGCGGTCCTGGCCGATCACATAGTCGTCGAGGGTGTGACGAATCTCGCGGGGGGCAGGCAGACGCTCCTCGTCGCTCTCGGCATCGGCATCGAGCACCTCCTCGCGAATGATGTCGTTGCACAGATCGACACACTCGTCGCAGATATAGACGGACGGGCCGGCAATCAGCTTGCGCACTTCGTTCTGGTTCTTGCCGCAGAACGAGCAGTACAGCAGTTTGCCGCCTTCGTCCTTGCCTTTGCCGTCGGCCATTCGCGTACCTCTCTCGCAGCGGCGGCCCGCGGGCCGCCGGGAATCACGTAATCACAGCGTGGTTGATTTCACGCTATCAGGATGTCGGCCGCTTATCCAGCACGGCGTCGATCAGGCCATATTCCGCCGCCTGAGGGCCGCTCATGAAGTTGTCGCGGTCGGTATCCCGAGCGATGGTCTCGAAGTCCTGACCGGTATGGTCGGCCAGAATCTGGTTGAGCTTCTCGCGGATGCCGAGGATCTCGCGGGTGTGGATCTCGATGTCCGAGGCCTGACCCTGGTAGCCGCCCAGGGGCTGGTGGATCATCATCCGCGAATTGGGCAGGCAGTAGCGCTTGCCCGCTGCGCCGCCGGCCAGCAGCAGCGCACCCATGCTCGCCGCCTGACCGATGCACACGGTGGAGACGTCGGGCTTGATGAACTGCATGGTGTCGTAGATCGACATCCCCGCGGTGACGGAGCCACCCGGCGAGTTGATGTACAGATGAATGTCCTTGTCCGGATTCTCGGACTCCAGGAACAGCATCTGCGCCACCAGCAGGTTGGCCGTGTAGTCTTCGACCGGCCCCACCAGGAAGATCACGCGCTCCTTGAGCAGGCGGGAGTAGATATCGTAGGCCCGCTCGCCGCGTGCGCTCTGTTCGACCACCATCGGCACCAGGCCGCCGGCGGATTGGGTATCGAACTCGTTGCTCATGATGATGTCCTTGCGTCCGATGTGTGGGGGCGACACCAGTAGCCCGCCGGGCCGGCTGATCTCGCGAGGGTCACGACGTTGTCATACCCCAGGAAGAGATGGGGGTGAATAGCGGACTATTCAACGCCGCCCCTCGACAGAGGAGGAAAACGCCGCTCGCCGACGCCGATTCACGCGCCCCGGCGGGATGACCGCCTTCCCGCCCGCGGCGGGCGGGAAGGCGGAAACGACCATCAGGCCTGGGCGTCGGCCTCGTCGGCCTCTTCGTCGTCGGCTTCGCCACCCTGCTGCTGAGCGGCGGCCAGCGCTTCCTGATAGCTCATCTCGACGTCCTTGACGCTGGCCTGGGCCAGCAGCACGTCGACGGCCTTCTCTTCGAGGACCGCGGACTTGACCTGATCCTTCATCTGGTCGTTGCCCATGTAGTACTCGACGACCTGCTGCGGCTCCTGGTACTGCTGGGCCAGCTCTTCGACCTTGGCCTTGATCTCGTCATCGGAGACATCGAGCTCGTTGACCTTGATCACTTCGGCCAGCAGCAGACCGATCTGCACCCGGCTCTTGGCCTGCTCGGCGAACAGCTCGTCCGGCAGCTGGCTGACGTCGAAGTCCTCGCCGAGGCCGAACTGCTGGGCGGCCTGACGCTTGAGACCGTCGGTCTCCTGCTGTACCAGGGCCTGCGGCACCGGGATGTCGTTGGCCTGCTTGAGCGCCTCGAGCACCTGCTGCTTGACGCGGTTGTCGACGGCCTGGGCGGCCTCGCGGGTCATGTTCTTGGTGATCTCGTCACGGAACTTGGCCAGATCGCCGTCCTCGACGCCGAACTTCTCGACGAAGGCCGCATCGATCTCGGGCAGGGCCTGCGCCTTGACGCCGTTGACCTTGACCTTGAAGGTCGCTTCCTGACCGGCCAGCTGCTCGGCCTGGTAGTCCTCGGGGAAGGTGACCTTGATCTCCTTGTCCTCACCGGCCTTGGCACCGATCAGCTGCTCCTCGAAACCGGGGATGAAGCTGCCGGAACCGATCACCAGGTCGTGGCCCTCGGCGCTGCCGCCTTCGAACGGCTCGTCGCCCAGGTAGCCCTGGAAGTCGATGTTGACCTGGTCGCCATCCTCGGCGGCACGCTCGACCTCTTCCCAGGCGGCGTTCTGCTTGCGCAGGGTCTCGATCATCTCGTCGACGTCGGCGTCGGTCACCTCGGCCACCGGACGCTCGATCTCGGTGCCTTCGATGGAGGCCAGCTCGACTTCCGGATAGATCTCCAGGGTCGCGGTGAACTCGAGATCCTTGCCCGCCTCGTTGACGTGGGCTTCGATCTGCGGGTTACCGGCCGGATTCAGGCTCTCGTCGGTGATGGCCTTGACGTAACGCTCGCGCATCACCTCGCCGACCACCTCGTCGCGCACGCCACGGCCGTAGCGCTGGCGGATCACGGACATCGGCACCTTGCCCTGACGGAAACCATCCAGGCGCACGTTCTTGGCGGCGTCCTTGAGGCGAGCGGCAACGGCATCGTCGATTTCGGCGGCCGGCACCTGCACCGTGATGCGGCGTTCAATCTGGGAGGTCGTATCGACGGAAACTTGCATGAATTGTCCTCTACCGACTGGGGCGTTCAGTGTGTAAAAAAGCGCTGCGTGAAGAGCGTTCAAACGTTCAAGGGCATGGATTCTATGAATCCCGCCCAGCAGTGGCAAGCGCCATGCGTGAAGATATGGGGGCGATCACCCGATTAGACAAGGGCTCGGCGCCGATTCTCCGTGACGCGATGTCAGCCGTCCACGAGGCGACCCTGACACGGAAACGACAGAATTGCCGCTCACCTCAGAATGGGTGGCAGCGCCAGGAATCCGAACCATCAGAATCATATAAAGAAGGGAGGCAATGGGGTGGATGATGGGGATCGAACCCACGACCACCGGAGCCACAATCCGGGGCTCTACCACTGAGCTACATCCACCACTGCCTGGGTGATATCGAAATGGGGTGGATGATGGGGATCGAACCCACGACCACCGGAGCCACAATCCGGGGCTCTACCACTGAGCTACATCCACCATTTCGATTTCCGCTCGACCGACACGAGACCTCATAGACGCCATGCTGACTGGCACGCCCAGCAGGACTCGAACCTGCAACCTACGGCTTAGAAGGCCGTTGCTCTATCCGGTTGAGCTATGGGCGCATTCTACGTTCCCGAGCATCTTACCGCAAGAAGAAAATTGAATTTTTTCTATTCAATCAACATCTTGTGGTCGGGGTGGAGGGATTTGAACCCCCGACATCCTGCTCCCAAAGCAGGCGCGCTACCAGACTGCGCTACACCCCGCCGGCTCTTGCACGGCCTCGACGCCGCCGCAGGGGCCTCATCGAGCGCTGCGTATTCTACGGATCTCTCCGCGTTCGTCAAGCCACAATGCCCGTTGATCAGGATGTTAGCCGACGCCCTCTTCTCCTGTGCCCTGCTCACGCGCCTGAGCGCCGAGATTGCTTTGCCTGGACGTCGGCTCATGCGAAAATCGCCGCTCTTTTTCTCACCGTCTTCTTTTCACCCAGAGGAAAACTCGATGTCCGCCCAACTGATCGATGGCAAGTCCATTGCCGCCCGAGTTCGCCAGCAGGTCGCACGCCAGGTGCAGGCACGCCACGAGGCCGGCGCACGGGTCCCGGGACTGGCCGTCGTGCTGGTGGGGCAGGATCCGGCGTCTTCCGTCTATGTGCGCAACAAGCAGCGCGCCTGCGAGGAAGCCGGCATTCAGTCGATCAAGTACGAGCTGCCCGCCGAGACCTCACAGGCCGAGCTCGAGGAGCTGGTCGACCGCCTCAACGCCGACCCGAGCGTCGACGGCATCCTGGTTCAGCTGCCGCTGCCCGACCACCTGGATTCGCGCCCGATCCTCGAGCGCATCCTCCCCCATAAAGACGTCGACGGCTTTCACCCCTACAACCTGGGCCGACTGGCCCAGCGCCTGCCCCTGCTGCGGCCCTGCACGCCCAAGGGCATCATCACCTTGCTGCAGGACACCGGCGTGGACGTTCGCGGCCTCGACGCCACCGTGGTCGGCGCCTCCAACATCGTCGGCCGCCCCATGGCGCTGGAGCTGATGCTGGCCGGCTGCACCACGACCGTCTGCCACCGCTTCACGCGGAACCTCGAGGAGCACGTGCGCCGCGCCGAGCTGCTGGTGGTGGCCGTCGGCATGCCGGGCCTGGTCAAGGGCGAGTGGGTCCGCGACGATGCCATCGTCATCGACGTCGGCATCAACCGCCAGGACGACGGCCGCCTGATCGGCGACGTGGAATTCGAGCCCGCCGCCGCCCGCGCCAGCTACATCACCCCGGTTCCCGGTGGCGTGGGCCCGATGACCGTCGCCTCGCTGCTCGAGAACACCCTGCTCGCCGCCGAGATGCACGACGCCATGGATAGCAAGGGCTGACGCCCAGCGTCGGCGCCCATTGGGCCACGGAAGCCGGCCACTGCCGTGCACCCGTGGCCCGATTTCGTTAAAATGTGCCGCTGATTCCCCACGACGCGCGAGGATCGCCAAGGGCACCGCCCGCGGCTTTCTCACCCAGCGTGACGAATGGACCCAGGTCTTCGGCGACGACGCCGGCCCCTTCCCTCTGACCCCTTCACTTCGCGGAGACACCGGATAGATGAAACGCATCGGCATCATCGGCGCCATGGCCCAGGAAGTCGCCCGACTGGCGGACATGCTCGAGGATCGTGAGACCCGCACCCACGTCGGCTCCACCTTCCACCAGGGCCGGCTGCACGGCGTCGAGGTGGTGGTGCTGCAGTCCGGGATCGGCAAGGTGAACGCCGCCATCGGCACCACCCTGCTGATGGACATGTACCAGCCGGAGGCGATCATCAACACCGGCTCCGCGGGCGGCTTCGGCGAAGGGCTCGAGATCGGTGACGTGGTTGTCTCCAGCGAGGTGCGCCACCACGACGTCGACGCCGTGGTATTCGGCTATGAGCATGGTCAGGTGCCACAGATGCCGGCCGCCTACCTGCCCGACCAGCGCCTGGTCACGGTCGCCCGCGAGTGCGTCGAGGCGATGAACGAGGTCCGCGCGGTCGAGGGCCTGATCGCCACCGGCGACGTCTTCATGGCCTGCCCCGAGCTGGTGGCCAAGACGCGTTCGCGCTTCCCCACCATGCTGGCCGCCGAGATGGAAGCCGCGGCCATCGCCCAGACCTGCCATCTCTATGGCTGCCCCTTCGTGGTGATCCGCGCCCTGTCCGACATCGCCGGCGGTGGCGACAACCACCTCTCGTTCGAGGAGTTCCTCGACAAGGCCGCCGACCACTCCACGCGCATGGTCACCGCCATGGTGGCGCGGCTCGCCGAGCCGGCGACCGCGAGCGTCGCCGTCGAGGACTGACGAGTGCCCGGACGCCGTTCCCGCCTGCTGGGGCTGGCCCTGTGCCTGCCCCTGCTGTTCGGCGGCTGCGCCAGCCAGCGCAGCACCGATGGCGCCCCGGCCATCGAGGCCCCGAACGACACCCCCGCCACGTTCGAGACGCCCTTCCGGCGGCTATCCGATCGCGTCTACACGCCGCCGGAATGGCCCGCCCCGCTGACCGCCCAGGTCTATCTGCCGGACACCCCGGGCCAGGCCCGTCGCCCGGCGGCGCTGGTCGTCCACGGCGGCGGCTGGCAGCGACGCGACCCCGGCGACATGGTGCCGATCGCCGAACGACTGGCCGCCCGCGGCTTCGTGGTCGCCAATATCGCCTACCGCTTCGCTCCCGACCATCGCTTCCCCGCCCAGCTGCACGACCTGCAGATCGCCATGGCCTGGCTGCATGATCATGCCGACGCCTGGCGCATCGACACCGATCGCATCGTGGGCGTGGGCTATTCCAGCGGCGCCCACCTCGTCAGCCTGCTCGGCGTGCAGCGGCCGGACTCCCCGCTCGATACGCCCTACGGCGGCGACAGGACGCGCCTGGCCGCGGTGGTGGCCGGCGGCCTGCCCAGCGACCTGATGAAGTTCGACGACGGCCGCCTGGTCAGGGAGTTCATCGGCGGCACCCGTGCCGAGAAGCCCCGCGCCTATCGCCTGGCCTCCCCCGCCCGCCAGGTCGGGCCGCAGACGCCGCCCCACTTCCTGTTCCACGGCGATCGGGACGGCCTGGTGCCGGTGGATCATGCCACCGACATGTATCGTCGCCTCGACGCCGCCGGCGTACCCGCCGAGCTCTACCTGCAGAAATGGCGCGGCCATATCACCGCCTTCCTGACCCGCGACGGCGCCATGGACGCCGCCCTGGCCTTCCTCGACGAGCAGCTCTCCACGACCGAGCAATAAGCGGCAAGCCGCCGTGCGAAACATGTGACGCCCCAAAAAAACACCCCGACGGCATCCGCCGTCGGGGTGTCCTGTGACGCGTCGCCCGGGCCTCTATGCAGGCGCTAGTCGCGCAGCTTCCAGCCCAGCGTCTCGCCGGCCGGAAGCGGCACGATGACCCGGCCATCGGCGTAGGGCAGGCTCTCCGGCAGGATCCATTCCTCACGCGCCAGGGTCACGGTCTCGGCATTGCGCGGCAGTCCGTAGAAGTCCGGCCCGTGGTGGCTGGCGAAGCCTTCCAGACGATCCAGCGCGCCGGCCTGCTCGAAGGCCGTGGCGTAGAGCTCCAGGGCGTGCGGCGCGGTGTAGGCGCCGGCACAGCCGCAGGCACTTTCCTTGTCGCCCTTGGCATGGGGCGCGCTGTCGGTGCCGAGAAAGAACTTGCCGCTGCCCGAGGTCGCCGCCTCGATCAGCGCCTGGCGATGACGCTCGCGCTTGAGGATCGGCAGGCAGTAATAGTGGGGCTTGATGCCGCCGACCAGCATCTGGTTGCGGTTGAACAGCAGATGGTGGGCGGTGATGGTGGCCGCGACGTTGGCCGGGGCCTCGGCCACGAAGGCCGCCGCATCGGCCGTGGTGATGTGCTCGAAGACCACCTTGAGCGACGGATGGCGCTCCAGCAGCGGCTTCATCACTCGCTCGATGAAGATCGCCTCGCGATCGAAGATGTCGATCTCGGCGTCGGTCACCTCGCCGTGGACCAGCAGCGGCATGCCGAGGCGCGCCATGGCGGCGATGGCCGCATCGCAGTGGGCCAGGTCGGTGACGCCGGAATCGGAGTTGGTGGTGGCACCCGCCGGGTACAGCTTGACCGCCTGCACCAGCCCGGAGGCGTGGGCGCGCTCGATCTCCTCAGCCGAGGTGCGATCGGTGAGATAGAGCGTCATCAGCGGCTCGAAGTCGAGCCCGTCCGGCACCGCCGCCAGGATGCGATCGCGATAGGCCAGCGCCTGCTCGGTGGTGGTCACCGGCGGCTTGAGGTTGGGCATGATGATGGCACGGCCCATCTGCCGGGCACTGGCGGAGACCACGGCGGACAGCACCGCGCCATCGCGCAGGTGAAGATGCCAGTCGTCGGGGCGGGTCAGGGTCAAGGAAGTCACGATCAATCCTGTCTCGGCGATTCCGGGAATGGGCCTCGCGGGCCCGGCGTCGCCGGCAGTATACCGGAAGCGGGCCCCGGGCCGGGATGCGATTTACGCGGCCGGCCGTCGGCGGCACGACCCACCGGCCGTTCGAGCGCACGACAGCGGCGAACACGGGTGGGTCGGCCGGCCGCGATGCCGTATCATGGGCGCGGATCCTGCCAGGCCTGTCGAGCCCTCGCCGCGACCCGAGGACGTGAGTCGCGCGACGGCCTGCATCATGTCGGCGACCCTGGCCAAGCGTCAGCGCTCATGGCGGATCCGCGACACGTCCGACAGAATTTCCGGGAGAAAACATGCCGAAGGTACGTCACTACGCCGACCTCGTCGCCATCCTGGCCGGCCTGATGTGGCTGCTGGTCTACTGGTCGGTGAGCTATTCGGTGTACATCGACAACATCGAGCCCACCATGGCGGCCCTGCTGATCGCCGGCAGCCTGATCATGATCAGCTTCGTGCACCGACCCATCCGCGTGCTGCTGAGCCGGTATCACGTGCGCAAGCGCCGCACCGAGATGTGGATGCACATCCTCGCCCTGCCCCTCGGCCTGGCCTTCCTGCTGGCCATTCTCATCGAGCACCTGATCACCCCGATCAACGGCATCCAGAAGATGCTGCTGTTCAACGTGCTGGCCACCGCCGGCTGGCTGGTGTTCATCTTCACCCTGGCGATCAAGCTGCTGATTCATGTGGTCAAGGAAAAGCGCCGCCATCGCGAGGAGCGCAAGGCCCAGTAGCCGCGCGCGGCGCCTCGCCCGCCGACTCAGAAGCGATCGACCCGGAACGGCCGCATGTCGATCGCCGGCGGCTCCCCGGCCATCATCTGCGCCAGCAGCTCCCCGGTGGCCGGCCCCAGGGTGAAGCCCTGGTGGCCGTGGCCGAAGGCGCACCACAGCCCCGCCTGCCCCTCCACTCGGCCAATCACCGGTTTCATGTCCGGCGTGCAGGGCCTCGCGCCCTTCCAGGGCTCGGCATCGAGACGCTCGCCCAGCGGATACAGGTCACGGGCGCGCGCCTCGGCCGCCGCCAGCTGCTGCGTATGCGGCGGCGCCTCGAGGCGCTCGAGCTCGGCGCCGGTGGTCAGGCGAATGCCTGCCCGCATCGGCGCCAGCAGATAGCCGACCTCGGCATCCATCACCCAGTGATTCAGCCGCGCGTCATCTCGGCTGACGTAATGCATGTGATAGCCACGCTTGGCAAACAGCGGCACCGACACGCCGAGCCGCGACAGCCACTGGCGCGACCAGGGCCCGAGGGCCAGCACCACCGACGCGGCCGACAGCGTCTCGGCCCCGGCGGTGACGTGCCAGTGGCCATCGCCCCCCGACAGCGTGTCGACCTCGGCCTTGACGATGCGCCCACCCTCACGCTCGAACGCCTCGGCATAGGCCGAGACCAGCGCGCCGGGATCGGCCACCGTCCAGGGATCCAGCCAGTGAATGGCACCGGCCAGCCCCTCGCCCAGGCTGGGCTCCATATCAGCCAGCGCCGCGGCGTCGAGCGCACGATAGCGCACGCCGAACTGCGCCGCGTTCTCTTCGGCCTGGGCCAGACGCGCCTCGAGGGCGGACTGACGGCGATACAGCTCGAGCCAACCCTCACGGCGCACCAGCGACTCGGCGCCTGCGGCCTCGATCATCGCCCCGTGGGCGTCCAGGCAGCGTTCGATCAGCGAGGCGTATTCGGGCACGATCCGCCGATACCGATCGGGGGAAGAATTTTTCCAGTACTGCCAGAGCGGGCCGGCCGACTCGAGCATGCCGCCGGGGCGATAACGGATATCCACCTGCCGATTGGGCAGGACGCGCCACAGGGTGCCGAGATCACGCGGGAAGGGATACGGCCGCACGGCCTCGCGCTGGATGATGCCGGCATTGCCGAACGAGGTTTCGCGGCCGGGCTCACGACGATCCACCAGGGTGACGTCATGCCCGCGCCGGGCCAGGTGCCAGGCCACCGACACGCCAACCATGCCCGCTCCCAGTACGATAGTGCCACTGCTCATCCGCTCATTCCCTCGTCGATGCGTAAGACACCATGATCACGAAGAGGCCATGAGGGAAGCAAGGGCACGGCGATCATTCGCCGCCGGCTTCCACCTCGATGCGGGTGCGGATGAAATCGCCGTGCGCGACGTGCAGCAGCTCGGCCAGGCGACGAATGCGATGCTCCTCGAGCGGATCCTTGTCGCCGTCGACCAGCGCCAGCGACCACATCTCGCGAACCAGCGCGACCCGCTCGTCGTAGTCGCAGCCATCGCGCACCGCGCGCAGGAAACGATGATGATCCACCGCCGATTCCGTCTCGTCGCAGGCCTGGCTCACCAGCGCCTGCGCCTCATCGCCCGGCAGCCCGAAACGCGCGGCGAGAAGCGTCGACAGGTGCTCGAGCTCGGTCTCTTCCAGGCGATAGTCCGCCCGGATCACCTCGCACAGCAACACCGCCACCGCCAGCGCCTGACCGGGTTCGGCCTGTTCAGACGACGCCGCGGGCGTCATCATGTCCTGAAAGAGCCGTTGCAGGGACTGAATCATAGGGACTCCCGACATGCCGAATGTGACTCCCCTTCTCATAGCCCTGGCCTGCGGCGCGGGCGCCGCCCTAGCCCTTCGCGGCGCGTGGCGGCGGCGCGCCGTCAACCGCTGGCCCGAGGCGCTGGCCACCGTGGAGCGCACCGAGGTGCAGGCCGTCGATGACCACCATCGCCGCGCCGATCGCGACGATCATCCCCGGCGTTTCCTGGCGCGCATCCACTATCGCCTCGAGGTCGAGGGGAGCGAGTATCGCTCTGACAACGGACGCTTCGACGGCGTTCCCGACTTCCCCAGCCGGGAGGCCGCCGAGGCCTTTCTCGCCCAGACGCCGCCGGGCAGCCGGCTGACCGTTCGCTACGATCCGGCCGCCCCCACGCTGACGCAGCACGGCGAGCAGCACCTGCCCACGGCCCGCCTGGGGCTGGCGGCCTTTCTGGGCATGGCGGCGATGGGGGCGCTGTGGGTGTGGTGGTGAATCCGGCCTCGGCGCCGGGGGCAGACATGCCCGGGCCGGCGGAGAAGGTCACGGCAGCATCCGGTCGACCAGTAGGGCCAGGTGCAGGCGCCAGCGATGGCGCCGCTCCAGGGAGCGCATCATGCTCAGATCGAGGCGATCGCGCCAGACACCACGGTGTCGCTTGAAGGCATGAGCCATACCGAATGACACGAACGTCAAGCCATCCGACACGACATGATGCCGGGCATCCTCGAGCAGCCGCGCGCTATCGGTAGAGAAATGCCCGAGCTCATCCGTGCCGATGACCCGGAGCGGTGCTCCCGGTGACAGTCCCGACGACGGCCCCGGCGCCCTGGTCAACACATCGATATAGCGCGCCTTCCTCAGCCCGTACAGCTGCATCAGCGTTTCCGGGCCAAACAGCACCTCTTGCGGCGTCACTCCGGCCCGGGTGAGCAGGCCACGCAGCTCGGCGCTGAAGTCAGGGGCCAATTTCGCCCGCCGGGCATGAAGCGCATGGTTCAGGAAATGCCGCCCGCCGGGGGTCAGCACCAACTCGGCGATACGCTCACGCTCCCGCGGGCAGCTGAGCAATAACCAGCCCTTCTGCGCCAGGCGCGCGGGGGGGCGCATGCCGACCGCCATGACCAGCCGTTTGACCAGCAGCGGTGCCTTGTGCGGCCTGGAGCGGGGCCAACCAGGCGGCACGGGGTCCAGGCAACGCAAGAGGTACTGCCAGCCACCGGGCGACAGCGACATCTCCTGCCTTTCGATCACGACCCCGGGCAGCACCATCTCGCTATTCCAGGCGTCCTCCATGGGGATCAGGGCCAGCAATCCGGGGCCTTCCTGGGTCCCATCCCGTTCCCGGGGCGCGGTGACGACCGCCGACGGGGCACCGCTCTGAGCCATCGACAACTCCTCATCTTCGGGCACCCGGCCTCGGCGTAGCGCCGTGCCGCAGATCGGCACAGCCGTTAACACAAGATTACATTGTTAACGTGCCGTCGGAATGATGGTTTTTCCCATGACAGGGCGATCAGGTGAGAAGTGATGGGGGTCAGTCAAAAGAGGGGGCAGATCTGAAGAACGGGACAATCCGTCTTCTGGCATGGGGGCGGGCGTCATGCCAGCTAAACCGACGGGACATGACCTGGTTCGAGACCGCGAGAATGCGATCGGGGTCCAGGGAGGGGGCCGCCATCAGGGCCAATGGAATTCACTCGGCGCAATACTAAACTTGCCGCTGCCCAGTGGGCAGCGGCAAGACGCCTATCCTTGGATGATACTAGGCCGACGTGACCGACTCGCCTCGCCCCACGGCGTAGTAAAGCAGCCCCGCCGCCTTGAGCGCTTCGGGATCGAAGAGGTTTCTGCCGTCGACGACGACCGGCAGTGACAGCTGTGACTTCAGCCAGGCGAAGTCGACGCTGCGGAAACTCTTCCACTCGGTGCAGATCACCAGTGCATCGGCCCCCTCCACCGCCTCGGCGCGATCGCTCACCAGCGAGAGGTCGTCACGCTCCCCATACAGGCGGCGGCATTCCTCCATGGCTTCGGGATCATAGGCGCGAACGCTGGCACCGGCGGCCCACAGCGCCTCCATCAACGTGCGGCTCGGGGCATCACGCATGTCGTCGGTGTTGGGCTTGAACGCCAGCCCCCACAGCGCGATGGTCTTGCCACTCAGGTCACCGTCGAAGGCACGCGACAGCTTGGCGAACAGCGTCTGCTTCTGGCGCCGGTTGACGGCTTCCACCGCGCCCAGCAACTCGGCCGAATAGTCGACCTCACCGGCGGTTCGCGCCAGTGCCTGTACGTCCTTGGGGAAGCAGGAACCGCCGTAGCCACAGCCCGGATAGATGAACTGATAGCCGATACGCGGATCGGAGCCGATGCCGCGTCGCACCTGTTCGACGTCGGCGCCAAGACGCTCGGCCAGATTCGCGATCTCGTTCATGAAGCTGATCTTGGTCGCCAGCATGGCATTGGCGGCATACTTGGTCAGCTCCGCCGCCCGCACGTCCATGAACATCAGCTTTTCCTGCAGGCGAATGTAGGGCGCGTAGCACTCGCGCATCAGCGTCTTCACTCGCTCGGATTCGGTGCCGACGATGATCCGCGCGCCGTGGGTGAAGTCCTCGATCGCCGCGCCTTCCTTGAGGAATTCGGGATTGGAGCACACCTCGAAGTCGATCGCCTCGCCGCGCTCATCGAGCACGCCGGCCACGGCGGCACGCACGCGGTCGGCGGTACCCACCGGCACGGTGGACTTGTCGACGATGACCTTCTCCTCGGTCATGTGACGCCCGATGGTCTCGGCCACCGCCAGGACATATTTGAGATCAGCACTCCCATCTTCATCGGGAGGTGTACCGACGGCGATGAACTGCAGGGTGCCGAAGGCGACCGCTGTCTCGGGGTCAGTGGTAAAGCGCAGCCGCCCCTCGGCCACGTTGGCCTTGACCATCTCTTCGAGGCCCGGCTCGAAGATCGGGATCTCGCCGGCTTCCAGGCGGGCGATCTTGTCCGCGTCCACGTCCATGCACAGCACGTCGTGACCCACGTCCGCCAGACAGGTGCCGGTCACCAGGCCCACATAGCCGGTGCCGAAGATGGTGATTTTCATGGGTGTCCTTCCCTTTTAACGATGAGATGCCGAAAGCTGGGCGCCGTCAGACGCCGTAGTAGTCGCGATACCAGGCAACGAAGCGGGCGACGCCCTCCTCGACGCCGACCTTGGGCCGGTACCCGGTGGCCTCGAACAGGGCCTCGGTATCCGCCCAGGTCCGCGGCACGTCGCCCGGCTGCATGGGCTTGAGGTCGCACAGCGCGCCCTGACCGGTGGCGGCCTCCACCGCGCGCACGAAATCCATCAGCGCCACCGGGCTGCCATGACCGATATTGTAGAGCGCATAGGGCGCATGGCTGGTGTCGGGCATGGAGGTCGTCGCCTCGGCCCGCCGCTCGGGCACCACCTCGAGCACGCGTACGATGCCCTCGACGATATCGTCGATGTAGGTGAAGTCCCGCGACATGTCGCCGTGGTTGAAGACCTCGATCGGCTCACCGGCCAGGATCGCACGGGTGAACTTGAACATGGCCATGTCCGGCCGGCCCCAGGGACCATAGACGGTGAAGAAGCGCAGCCCGGTGGTCGGAAGATCGTAGAGATGGGCGTAGGTGTGCGCCATCAGCTCGTTGGCCTTCTTGGTGGCCGCATAGAGGCTGATGGGATGATCGACGTTATCCGAGGTATCGAAGGGCACCTTGTCGTTGGCGCCATAGACCGAACTCGATGAGGCGTAGACCAGATGACCCACCCGGCCATGGCGGCATCCCTCGAGCACATTGAGATGAGCGATCAGGTTGGCGTCGGCATAGGCATGCGGGTTCTCCAGCGAATAACGAACCCCCGGCTGAGCCGCCAGGTGAATCACGCGCTCGAAGCCCTCGGCCTCGAACAACGCGGCCACGGCCTCGCGGTCGGCAAGATCGAGGCGCTCGAAGCGCACGTCTTCGCAGGACGCCAGGTCGTCGAGGCGCGACTGCTTGAGCGCCACATCGTAATAGGGATTGAGATTGTCGACGCCGATGATCTCATGCCCTTGCCCCGAGAGGCGCTTGGCGACGGCATGGCCGATGAAGCCCGCCATGCCGGTGATCAATAACTTCATATTTTCCTGCGACTCCTGATCGTCATTCTCGCGCGGCACTGGCGCCCGCTTATGGCGGCATTGTACCCCAGCATCGCGTTCACGCCGAAGCGCCCGTGCCTGCCCGGCGGCGAGGAACATGCTAGAATTCGGCCCTTTAGCGGCGCCGCGACGACGCGGAACGCCACCGGATGACCTCGCCGTGCAGGACGACCCCATGACCCGCAAACGCTTCGCCTTCGTCATCGAAGACCTCTACGGCGGCGGCGCCCAGAAATCGCTGCTCTACACCGCCGACCAACTGCGCCAGCGCGGCCATGCGGTCAAGGTATTCACCCTGCGCGAGCGCATCGAGCATCGCCTGCCCGAGGGGCTCGAGATCGAGGACCTGGGCGTGGTCACCCGCATCACCAAGGCGACCAGCACGGTGCTGACCGAGAAGTGGCAGGCCAGCCGCATCAAGCGCGCCCTGACGCCCTGGAGACCCGACGTGGTGATCTCCTGCTCCTGCGACAAGATCACGCGGCATCTCGACCTGCCCAACCTCTACTTCTGGATCAAGTCGGACGTCTCCGCCAAGTTCGCCGACCCCAAGCAGAGAAAGCGCGCCTTCGATAAAGTTCGCCGTTTCTATCGTGGACGCCAGGTCATCGCCGTCTCCCAGGGCGTGAAGGAGAACCTGGAAAGCGTGGTCGGCCTCGAGGCGGAGCGCATCGTACCGATCTACAACCCCTACGAGCGCGAGCCCTTCGTGGCCATGGCCGAAGAACCGACGCCGGTTCCAGAGGGCGACTACTTCCTGTGCGTGGCGGCCATCGAGCCCCGCAAGCGCCACGACCGACTGCTTCGCGCCTACGCCGAAAGCGGCGTGACCACGCCGCTGGCGATCATGGGCAAGGGCAAGCCGGAGCACGAGGCCACCGTCCGCGAGCAGATCAAGGCACTCGGGATTGAAGACCGGGTGCTGTGGCTCGGCTACCATCACAACCCCTATCCCTTCATCCGCCACGCCAAGGCCATGGTGCTGGCCTCCGACGCCGAGGGGCTGCCGCGAGTGCTGATCGAGGCCCTGCTGCTGCACACGCCGGTGGTCAGCGTCGATTGCCCCAGCGGCCCGCGCGAGATCCTGACCCAGGAGCTGGCCGACTTCCTGGTCGCCCCCGACGACGAGGCGGGCCTGGCCCGGGCGCTCACGCGCATGGATCGGGAGCCAGTCACCATCGAGCCACGTCACTACCGTCAGTTCCTCAAGGAAACGGTGCTGCCCCAGTTCGAGGCGCTGTGACGGTGAAACTGCTCGATATCCCCTTCGACGACCGCCGCCGACGCTACCTGGTCTTTCATGCCGATGGCCTGCCTGCCCGGCTGCGACTGGCCAGCACCAGCACCACCGCCGCCTTCGAGGCAGTGGGCAGCAGCCGTTTCTATCTCTCGCAGGACAACCAGATCCTCGCCAAGGTGGTACCCGACAAGTTCGCCAAGCGCCAGGCACCATTGAGCTGGCTCAGCCGGGACTACCTGGAAAAGCGCTGGCTGATGCAATCAGACGCCCGCAAGGAATTCCTGAGCCTGCGCATCCTGCAGCGCGCCGGCCTCACCACGCCCAGATGCCACGGCTGGGGGCTGTCGCTCAACCCGGCGAATCGCAACGCCTCGCTGCTATTGATGGAGCACCGCCAGGACGCCCGCCCCGGCGGCGAGGTATTCGAGGCCCTGGACGAGGCAAGCCGCGAGCGTTTCCTGGCGGGCTTCTGCGAAGACGTCGCGAGGCTCGCCCGCGCCGGCTACGTGCACCGCGACCTGCACTACAACAACCTGCTGGTCGCGGCCGACGGCACCCTCGTCTGGATCGACGCGCACGTGCGCCGGCTGCCGAGGAGCCCCGGCGCTCGATGGCCGGCGCTCGAGCGCTCGCTGACCACTAACAAGATGCGCGGCGCGGCGTATCACGACATGGCACGAAACCAGCTGCACCGGCGATGGCATCGCCCCGACGGCGGTTGAGCGACCGCTTCGACACGCCCGGCGTCACGCTCTCTCATCCTCTTCACCGCATCGATTCGGAGCCCTACCGGCATGCCCCACGCCCTCTTCCTCATCGACCAGCTCGCCAGCGGCGGCGCGCCTCGCTCGGTCATCAAGGTGGCACGAGCGCTCAACGACAGCGGCGTGCGCGTCACGCTGATCGCGCTTTCCGACCGCGTCAGGCTCCCGATCCCCGAAGGCGTCGAGGTGCATACCGTTCCCTTCGCCCCGAAGGGGCGCTGGCAGAAGCTGCAGCGCTATCGACTGCATGCGCGGCGCCTGGATGCCTTCCTCGAGGCCCAGGGCCACCGCTACGACCTGGTCGTGTCCAACCTGCATCAGGCCCATCAGGTCACAACGCGTTCCTCGCTGGCCGACCGAGCATGGCTCTGCATCCGCTCCGACCCCTGGCAGGAGCTGCTGTCCAACAAGGAAGGCTGGCGGCGCCACATCAAGCAGCGCAAGGTACGCAGCCTCTACGACGGCAAGCGCATCATCGCCCTCTCGAGCACCAACCTCGAGTCCATCGCGCGCATCGGCAGCCGCCCGGCCGCGTCGTGCGTCATCCCCAACGTACTGGACGTCGCGAGGATCCGCGCACTCATGGCCGAGCCCGTCGTGCCCGCGAGCCTTCAGGACACGACATACTGTCTCTACGTGGGACGGCTCAACTTTCGCCAGAAGCGGCTCGACCGACTGCTGAGCGCCTATCGCGCCAGCCGGGTGCCGCATCCGCTGGTGCTGATCGGCGACGGCGATCGCGAAGGCGTCGAGAAAGAAATCGAGAAGCAGGGACTACACGACCAGGTGCTGCTGCTCGGGGCGCTGGACAATCCCTATCCCTACATGAAACAGGCGAGTGCGCTGCTCCTCGCCTCTGACTACGAAGGGCTGCCCAACGTGCTGCTGGAGGCACTGGCCTGCGGGACCCCGGTGGTGAGCACGGATTGCCTGTCGGGACCGCGAGACATCCTGACCGGAGAGCTGGCATCAGGACTGGTGCCCCTGGAAGACATCGCGGCCTTCGCCGACGCCATCCGCAACAGTCTCGAGTCTCCGCCCAGGATTCCCGACGACCTGGTCGAGGCCTACAAGCCAGAATCCATCGCCTCCTGCTACCAGGCTCTGGTCAGCGATTGACGCATCACAACATGGTGCCAGAGAAGCACGCCCGCTTGTGCCATCGGCTCAGGCGTTCGCCCTGCCATCGATCGATCAGCGTGCAGCGGCCCTGTGGGCGCAATACTCCGGCCAGGTAATGGACTCCGGATAGGTGGCAGGGTCCAGCGATCCCGCCTCCTGTTCCGGAATACACTCCTGCAGCGCCCGAGATACCCGCACCAGGGCCTTTCGCCCGCCCACTCCATCGGTGACACGCCGCCACCAGTCACGATGCACGGCTTTCACTCGAACAGGCACCGTCGGCAACCCCAGGCGCTGGGCCATGGCCAACCGGTGCAAGCCTCGATTGATCTTGATCAAGCGGCCTTCGCGGCTGACGGCCACACCCAGCGCGTCCTTGCCGCGGGACGCATCGAAGCCGCGTACCGCCATGTCATCCAGAAAGCTCAGATAGACGCGCAGATACATCAGGATCCGCGCCTCGGAATCCAAGAGCACCCCCTGCTGATGGGAAGACCATGGCTTCCCCGCCGTCAGGTAACCGGCATACCTCGCGAAGGCCGTGCTCTGCGTCAGATCATGGCGATGCTCGTCGAGATCGCTGACGAAGCGGTAGCGTGAGCTGAAGCGCAGGTTGCCGCGCCTCAGGTCCCAGTCGCCGTCCCAGAGGAAGCGAGAAGAAGACGGACGCAGACGACGATCGTAGCCGCGCCAGTCGGTGCTCTGAATCAATGCCCGGGGGTCGACCTGAAGGGTCAAGTGATCATCGAGCGCTTCCTCCACCGCATGCTGAGGCAGCCCATGACGTTCGACCACCACACTTCCCGCTTTCTCATCGGACCAGCGTCTCAACAGCAGGCGCTCCAACGGCAAAGCCAACCGCTCGTGAATGCTGGAACGCACCGACACCTGAATTTGAGCCCGACGAATAGGCCAGCGCATGCGCTCGTCATAGAGGGGAAAGAAGGCGGGATCGCCAGCAGGGGCCAGCGGGATAGGCGACACGCCTGATCGGGCAGGTTGACTCATCTAGGGCTCACCAACAGAAGACCAGGCGGCGGGAGGCTCGCTCGAAGCTCCACCGACGGCCGACAATACGATCACAAAACATTAGCAACCATAACATGCTCGCCCTAACAAATCATCCTTGCTCGCCTGACCGGCAGGAGCTAACGACTCTATCCCCTATCCTGCCGTTGATTCCAGAATCAGCAGCATCGAAGAGTTTTTTAAAAATAACCTAACAGGGCGAAAGCGGCCACACCACTTCCGCCCCTAAATAACATCCAGAGCAATTAAATGGGATATCAATATGCCCCAATGCCGCGAAAGCTCAGTGAGATAACGAGTCGCCGCCAACTGAGACAATGTTCAAGCCGTTTCCTCATTTTTGGACATCATTTGCCAGCGCCAATAATGCGTGATCAAGCCACCCACCACCAAATTGTGCACATAGACGCCTGTCCAGAAGGAGTTATAGGATTCAAACTGATTGACGACCATCCAGTAGATGAAGAATCCACCTCCGAATAGCGCCAGATCGCCGGGTAGCGCACCCGCTCTCCAGGCACGCCAAGTGGCCAGTCCGATCCAAAAGGCCAGAGCGCCGATGACAGCAAGCCCCAACATGCCGTAGGCGACCCAAATCTCTATAAAGTAATTATGGAGATGCCCATACTTCTCACTCACCCGCTCCGGTAACCATTCCGTGTGGTCCATCACCAAGCCACGCCCTTGGCCGCCCCACCCCACGAGGGGGCGCTGTTCGATCCATTCAAAGGCCGCCTGCCATGAATGGATACGAATTCCGATACTGGTATAGGGCACCTCATCGATATTGCCTGCCAGCAGCATGCTCACGACCGATGATTCTTTATTGAGCCTGTCGAGGAGCGGGCCCTTGATGACGCTACCCGCTCCCAAGAGAACGAGTAACAAGACGGTCGTGCACACGGCCAGCAGCTTGCGATTGACGGGAGATGTGCCTGACTGACGCCGGACGACCAGCCAGGCCACTAGCACCATGGGCAAGGAGAGGCTCAGCGCCAACCAGACAGCCCGCGTCTGACCGATCATGACGGCGATCACCGAAAGCCCAAGCAGTACGCTCCAACCAACGATCCTGAGCGCTCGCCAGCGGCCGTGAGCAAAAAAACGAGGCGTAAAAATGGCTAGACCCAGCAGTGCGACGCCGAACAGCATGGCGCCGTGCTGACCATTACGCACCCCGAATCCCACACGCTGCCCATCGAAGCCTTGGAGCCACTCATTCAAGCCGTCTCCTTGAACGACGCTGGAAAGGATCAAGCCAATGACGGCCAAACACCAAACCAAGAGGGTGTTGCGAGTACTTCCGCCCAACCACCACGCCACGGCGATGAAGATGAACAGTTTAGCCAGACGGTCGACCTGAGGGTTGTCAGCCACCCACTGGGGATGGTGCAGATAGCCCAGCCACCAGGATAGCGCCTGGACGGCCACGGCCATCAGCAATAGCCACAAGGCAGCGCCGCCTCTGAGACCTTTGCCCCACACGAGCACAGCGATCAGGCCTATCAACGCCATCACCGTTTCGGAAGTGGAGCCCACGTCAGGCCACAACATGCGACACGTGGTGTAGAGCAACAGCGATAACATGCCCACAGCCCAAAGGCTCTTGGGGTATGACCAACCCACGGGAGCAGCCCAGATATGTTGCAACTTCACAGCCATCCTCACACCAGATGTTCAGAGCCGAGCACTTTACCTAAGCGCCATCGGCACGTACATAGCCAGCATATCCTAAATGAGATTAGCGACCGCCTCATCCGTCGCGAGCCTTTTATCGGGCTTGGCAGACATCGAGCGGGCCTCAAAACGAGAACGGGGCACCCCAGCCATCTGGAGTGCCCCGCTAGCGAAATCCTGCGTGCTCAGGCAGCCGCACCGCCGCGAATCGGCCCTACGAATACCCCTCCGGATTGCCCGACTGCCAGCGCCAGGTATCGATCATCATGTCGTCCAGGCCTTTTTCGGCGACCCAGTTCAGTTCTTTTTTCGCCTTAGAGGCATCGGCCCAGAAGGCAGGAAGATCGCCTGCTCGGCGGGCACCGAACCGGTAAGGCACCGGCACATCCGTCACACGCGTAAAGCTGTTCACCATCTCCAGCACCGAGATACCCTGCCCCGTGCCCAGGTTATAGATCGACACACCTGGCTCGCTGACGACTTCAAGCGCCTTGAGATGCCCGACCGCCAGGTCCACCACGTGCAGATAGTCGCGCTCGCAGGTGCCGTCAGTCGTTTCGTAGTCATTGCCGAAGATCGTCAGCTCGTCGCGTCGGCCAACGGCGACCTGCGCAATGAACGGCATCAGGTTGTTGGGTATCCCCTGCGGGTCTTCGCCGATCTTGCCGGAAGGATGCGCGCCGATCGGGTTGAAGTAGCGCAGCAGCGTGACCGACCAGCGCTCGTCGGCCACCACCAGGTCCTCGAGCAGCTTCTCCACCATCGCCTTGGAGGTGCCGTAGGGGTTGGAAGTCGTGCCACGCGGCGTCGTTTCCACATAGGGCACCGGCGCCTCGCTGCCATATACCGTGGCCGAGGAGCTGAACACGATGCGGCGCACGCCGGCGGCCTCCATGGCCTGGCACAGCACCAGGGTACCGTTCACGTTGTTCTCGTAGTAGGCCAGCGGCTTACCGACACTCTCGCCCACCGCCTTCAGACCGGCGAAATGGATCACGGCATCGATATCATGCTCGGCGAAGATCGCATCCATGGCCTCGCGGTCGCGGATGTCCGCTCGCACGAAGTTCACGCCCTTGCCAGTGATCTCCTCGATACGCCGCAGCGCCACTTCCGAGCCGTTGCACAGATTGTCGACCACGACCACATCGTGGCCGGCCTCGAGCAGTTCCACAGCGGTATGCGAACCAATATAGCCGGCACCGCCGGTGACAAGTACACGCACGAATTCACCCCTTCCTGGATTAACCGTTGAAACGCCATGTCTGGCCATCACGTGCCAGCACACCCGCAGCTTCCAAAGAAGTCAGATAACGCTGAGCACGGTCGGCATCACCATCCAGCAGAAAACGATAAGCAACCTTGGCGAGATAGGTCACCGCCCTGACGGTACGCGAATAACGAATATTGGGTGGATCAATACTGCAGTCGAACTCCAGTACCGGAGTACGCCAATCACCGTAGTTCTCTGTCAAATAGTGATCCGCATCCACTGCTCCATAGACAGTTTCATGCCCCAGCTGATACTCCGCCAGTTCGAAGCTGTCATTATCCCAACGATGTATGGGGGAGCCATGCCAAAGCACCCCGTTTTCCTCGACATGCACAAAGAGATCAGCTACCAATCCGGTTTTATGCACTAGTTTGACGAGAATGGGCTTTTCCATTTGATAATAACGAACATCACTATCATCAACTGGTTCCCGAAAGGTACAATAACTCACCGACTTGATGAACCAGACACCCTCAGAAGCTTTTACCGATTCCTGCAAGAGCTCAAGATCAAAGTCCGGATAATCGACGCCTACGTCGATATCATAATCATGCCCCAGGAAGTCCTGCTCACGCACTGCGCCAAGAAACGTTCCACTGACCACATACCATGGCCAGGCAAGATCAGACATCATTTTACGAAAATCGGCAATAGCTTGATAAGCATCACGCTTATCGAAGGACTCTCCTGACTTCTGGAACTTTTTAGCAGCAACAGGAGTTTGAGACGGTGCCGAAAGCTTCTGGCTCAAGACCGATAAAGCCACATTCATATTCCGGCAAAACAGCTCATCTTCCACCTTAAGAGGATGCTGACTTGTTAACATGAGCTCCCCTGTCTTGTCGCACTCTCGTTCGATGATTCCGCCGTAAAGATCTGCCAGCCAGACATGACGATCAAATTCATCGATCCGTTTATTGTTTTTCAACCAGACGATCAGCGCACGGCAAGCTCCGTCCGACATCTTCTCCGAAATATCGAAAAAATAGTCAGAACGGATCGATATAGGGAACCAGCCTGCATGAACAAACCATATAACCCTGCGAATTACAATTTTTATGCCATTCGGTTTCATCGCAAGACAACAGCTATCCTTGGCTACTTTCAGCGGCGCGCCCAACAACAATAGGCCACACCAGCTCATCAGGCCATAGAGAATCCTGACGGGCTTCGAGCGCGGCTTGTTAATGAACCTAAGCAGCCCATAGGATTTCTCAACCTCAATATTCATCCCTTCTCCCCTAGCGACGCCTTAATATGCATTTTTATTTATTATTCCTTTAAAAAAGGTCAGAAATATGATCTTCATATCTAACCACATAGACCAGTTCTCGACATACCAGAGATCACACTCGATACGTTTTTGAAGGTCAGTATCGCCTCGCCAACCATTGATTTGCGCCCAACCAGTAATGCCGGCTTTCACCATATGCTTTTGCATATACCCCGGAACTTCATGTTTCAAGGTTTCCACGAAAACTGTGCGCTCAGGCCTAGGGCCAACAATCGACATATCCCCTTTCAATACATTGAAAAACTGGGGTAGTTCATCGAGGCTGGTGCGGCGCAAAAAAGCACCAAATCGAGTGGTCGTCTTACTTTTTGCTCCTCCCCAGCGCACTCCATCACGCTCAGAATCAACAGGCATGGAGCGAAACTTTATCATCATGAAAGGACGACCATTCAGGCCAACACGTTCTTGGCGATAAAAAATGGGGCCTGGCGAAGTAAGCTTCACTCCAATAGCAGCAATAAGCAGCACCGGACTCACCATTACTAAAATAGCCAATGCCAAGAACTTATCTTCAAGCCACTTCACAATACGTGCACTGAAAGACATGGAAGAACAACTCAAGTCCAACAGGAAAAGGCCAGCAACATCCGATACATCGTGATTGATGAGCCGAAAGTCTCTCATGTCCGGCATGAACCGAACATTACCCGTCGAGAAGCTCAACGAGCGCTGTATCTGTCGAACAAGATTTCCTTCGGAAAGCGGGAGGCAAATCCACACTTCCTGCTCAGCGTGCTCAATGACTTTACCTGGTTTGTATCTCTCACAGTGCTTGTCACGAAGAAGAGCAGAAAGTGGCCCATCGCCGGTCAGGATCAAATGAGTAACATCAAACCCGGCGGATGGCACACTGGAGAGATGCCGAATAGCTCTTTCGCACGATACAGTATCACCAATCAGTAAAACGGACTTCCGATTGGCCCCATCGGCACGCAAGCGATTCAGTAACGGATAAGCCAAGGCACGGGCCAAAATCGAGAAAGAGGCGGCACTGACCATCCAATAGCCAACCCAGAGCCGAGAAAAATTCGCGCCCGTCTTGGTCATGAACATGATCAAGGCCAACAAACCACCTACGACCAGGTAGCCACTCAACAGCTTCAGGATCAATACAACCTGGACCTGCCCCCGCCATGAGCGATAGATGGAGAAATTAGGCAGAACCACCAACGTCAGCAAGGCACCGAGCGTCACCCCCCATAGATAGCGTTCCGGAATTTCCCATTCACCAAAACGCATCCAGAACGCGAAGAGTCCTGCCAGTATCACAAGCCCAAGATCCAGCAATCTTACGAACTCGGTCGTATACATGCTGAATCCACTAAGCACACGGCTCTGAGATTTCATATCACCACTTCATTATCAAACAGGGTTACTCCAAGTCACGACGCAGTAGCTCCAGCACCTCAAACGCTTGCCTGAGATCTTCCTGGGGAATGCTAAGAAAATTCTTGAGGGAGCGCTTCAGCTCAGTAGTCGAAATATCTTTAGTGCGCTCGAGATAGCGCACCTCGCAGAGATCGGATAGAAAATCGAACTTTCCTTTCCAGTCCTCCCCTATCGCGAAAATATCGACATCATATTTTTTAACATCCTGAAGTTTTTGCTCCCAACTCTCTTCGGGGATCACGAGATCAACGTACTTTATCGACTCTACAATCTGGGCTCTTTGCTCATAGGGAATGAGTGTCTTCTTACCCTTGCCAAGATTAAATTCATCCGTCGACACTGCCACTATCACTCTATCGGCCATCTCACTAAGGCGCTGAAGAAGCTTCAGATGACCGACATGGAACATGTCAAACGTACCATATGTGATAACCACCTTTGACACTTTAACCCCCTCAAAATTATCCATATGGCTTAATAGACCAAGCGCTTCCAGCTATTGACAAACTTTTCTTTTGAAAAAGAAGACATGCTAATCTTAGCATTTTCCGACATGGCGGCAAAATCATCAAAGGGTAATTCCAGTATTTTTTTTATCTTTATCGACAAGGCATCTACATTGCCACTTTCAACCAGATAACCATTCACTCCATCCTCAATCATATCCGAGGGCCCATACTTACACTCATATGCAACAACAGGAGTTCCGCACGCCAAGCTCTCGCCGACAGCAAGACCAAACCCCTCATACTCTGAAGACAGTATTAGACACCCGGCTTCATGTAGGATATTTTTTGGGGATCTTGCATACCCTCTCAAAAACACATTATCCGCAACACCTAGTGATGATATCAACTCCTCTAGCTCGTTCTTTTTCTCACCTTCACCATACACCTCAAGCGTAGCTTCAGAATTAGCTTTCAAGACTAATGCAAATGCCCGTATCGCATGATCAATCCTTTTTTGATTTTCATATCTTGCAAGCATAACAAATTCATTACGCTTCTTCCGACTTATCGGTAAGTCTTCAGCTGATACCTCTATAGCATGAGGTATCACTAGCGTTTTCCCAAAAATCTCATAATTGCTTGCAACGTCACTTCTTTGCCCTTCAGTTAGAAAGACATAATTATCAAACTCATCATCGGAGAACAGCTTATGATATCCAGCCTTAACTCCCTTCTCGGAACAAGAAGGATCCTTAAAGTGATTGTTGTGAAGAACAGCTATTTTTTTCAGTTTCTCGTATTTTACTCCGCGCACCAAATCATCCACTTTCCTTGAGTCGCTAACTATCACATCATACTCTTTGGCCAGCTCATAGACCCACTCTCTTTGGAAATCGCGAAGAGATTTATATTGAACTGCTCGTCGGCCACAAAAATGAACAGTCCTGCCTCGCCCGCCATCCGAGCTTACCCACGAATAAATCCGACATCTACCAAGATTATCAAAATACTTCTCAACCCGGGGAAGATTGCTAACCACATCATATTCTACAATCTTCCTCTTCCTTAATGATGTATCATATGAAACCCGTCTTTTCCTATGCCTACCATCTCCCATATAATCTTCAAACAAAAGCCTTCCATACCGATTAAACTCTTGATACTTTTCATATTTCCCTTTCCTATAAAACCTGTAAGAACACGCATTTCGCCTAACAAAATACCCGCCTCTGTCACGCAATGACATGATCAGGGACTGCACTTTTTTTAAATATTTATTTTTCCTTTTTTGATATATCTTTGCATCGAAGAAATTCAACACCTCAACATTTTCGCTCAACTCTCCCATATTTCTGAGCTTTGCAACCACCTCATGATAATTATCCTGAAATAGGTAGGTCGCTATAGTTACTTGGCACCCATTCTCGGCCAAATAATTGGCTCGCTTAATAACAGACTTCGTCAGCCCTCCCCTATTCACACCTAGTGAACTAAAAACAAAAAGAAACCTACCCATACCCCCTCCTCTTCAACATACCACGATACTCAATTGGCCTCTTGGGCATACTTTTTTACATATCCACCGCTATATATTTTAATACTTTCATATGAAAATCTCTGAAGAGCCTGAAAGGCCTGCCTGGAGATCAACAAGCAAAAAAGCGCTTCGTACACACCCATCCCCAAAAAATAAACACCAACAACCAAGAAAAAAAACAACAACAAAAAACAAACCGAGCAGATATACTCAACACATTGCCGCCGATGCAAATTCAAAAAAGTCAGCCTTCTATCGCTCGTCACTGTATATGTCGTCTTTGCAAAAAACCTCAACGCCAAGGAAACAACAAACAAAAATAGAGAAGAGACAAGAAAATTGACACAAGCTAGAAGGATAGAGGAAGACAAAATCAACAGAATATCAGATAAAACCTTGCAAGAAGACTCGTACAAACCTTTGAATTTATCATTTCCAATTTTTTTCTCATTCCCCACCTCCCCTTCAAGAATGTTTTTCACAGAATTAGATAAAGAACTATCCATCAACCTTCGACCCAAAACACCCGAGGCAATATAGGCCACATAGAGAAGAGGAACCAGACTCATAAAAACAAAAACTATATAGTCTTTTTCGAAATACTTGCCGAAGTAAGCCGGAACACTTTCAGAAGAAACAACAATCAATATTTTCAGAGGGAGGAATAGCGACATAACTTGGAAGAATCTAGACAAACAAAGCGCTATGGCCGGAAAAAAAAGCTTATATTTACACTCCCTTACGAAGAAAAAAACCAACGTCTTGACATTACCCAAATGGCAGAGCAGCTCTTTCATATCAACTCTTTCCAAAAACAGTCAAATCAAAGACTTTCCACAAAACTTATAAAACGCCTTGCCGATCCTTCCGGAAACTCCGACAAAGAATCTTTCTTAACTGAATTACGAATATCAAACAATGAGTCACTCTCTGACACGGCATCGATCATTGCTAACATATTAGAGTTTTCTTCAATCACATACGATGCTCTACTGGATGGGAACTCACTATACAAAGACTCGCCATCCTTCTTCTTGACATTAAAAAGAAAAATAGGCTTTTGAGTAACGAGAAACTCATTCAAAACACTCGAAATATCTGTTATTAACGCATCACTACGGTTCATCAGCTCGTGTATTGGCACCATCTTATCGACAACCTCAACATCATTTTCTTTGCATACCTGTTCCATCTCATGAAGCCACACTCTAGTTTCTTCATTTCGACTGCCGGTATATGGATGAGGCTTGAATATCAGCTTATATTTACCACTCTCAATGATACTTTTTATCTTTTGAAAGCCACTCTCTTCTACTGAGCTATAATTGACATCATCGACAAATCCTTCCCATGTAGGCGCGTAAAGTATGGTTTTTATTTCTTTGGGAGCATTGATTTTGTCAAGCAGGATTTCTGCCTGCGGCCTTCCCACGAAGACAACTTGATCAGATCGCAACGGCAACCCAGCAGTCTCCAGCCGCCTTTTCGCCAAAGGCCCCCCAACCAAAATCTTGTCATATGCCATCAAGAACTTACTTTGATTTACAGCTTTATCACTCTCACCATGATTTATAAAACAGTGATTTAACTTAAAATGACGCAACGCCTGAGCATTCTTCATTGGATTCGCAGGATAAAGAACCGTTCTGACTGATCCAGTTGTGGACAGGATAAATTCTACATCATGTGACGTCCTAGCATAAAAAACAGGAATGTCTGTCTTTATCATGCCATCGTATATTGATCTTTCCCTCACCAGCACAGCTACTTTTCTATCGAAAAGCTCCAGAACCGGGATCCACTGGTTTATCTGGTAAGCTACATTTTTTAAGCCAGAAATATAAACAATTATCTCTGGAGAATAAGAAGATATTTGCTTTTTCTGAAATTCAATCAACTCCTTTGAGCCATAAACTCTCTTGAAAAGAACATAAAAAGGCTTAGCAAAGAACGCCGATGAAATTAAAATCACCGCAGCTCCTGTAAAAGGGCTGTATTCAGATATCAGAGGTGTCACGCACAATAAAACTGAGATATTGGAAAAATACCTCGGGAAAACAGAAGGCAACCCTGCACGCATTACTTCAATCGAAATGATCTTGCCATATATTTTTCGATACTTTCCAAAACAGTACTGGAGAAGTACGGCACACAGTGTCAAAAATACGGTGGCAGAGGACACCCCCCCAAAAAAACATGATGCCAAAAAAGAAACAAATACAGTAAAGACTGCCAGGTGATGACTTTTTTTAACTTGCTTCTTGAAGTTGATTTTCATATACCTGCTCATTTTGTGCTGCAAAGCAAAACATAGGTGCATTAAGCTTTTTATATCTTAATGCGAAAGGTAAGAAAGTGGTGTCGGCGTTTAAAGAGGATTCAATCAAGCACGCTACCGCCCAGGGATTGTCCCGGGCGTTTTCCCATGCCCTGCTGTCTTGTAGCGATGGTGCCGACCTCCAAGGCCAAGCCACCCACCACGTTGTCAGACCTGCGATTCTACGCCAGTACCCCTGGCGCCTCTATCCAGCGGCGCCAGGCAGCGCGGGCAGGCTAAGTTTGCCTGGTCATGTTCGGCGACCCAGCCACAAAAAACCCTCCGACGCATCCCGCCAGAGGGTTTTAGCTCAGCCTATCGCAACCGAAGGGCCGGTCATACGGCCAATAGCCGTGCAAGAAAGCGCTACTTCCGCCCACAAACCTATGTCTGGAGCGTTTTCAGCTTCAGAGGGCACACTTTTCGCCCAACACTTTGAATAGCAAGAAGTTAAGCACACTTCGCCCTCTATCTCAACACGAGCCAGGGCTGGCTACACGGTCGACTAAGAGGCTACAGAGCCTCATCCAGCATCGCCTGGGCCTCTTCGATCATGGCCTGCAGGTGGGCCTCGCCACGGAAGCTCTCGGCATAGACCTTGTAGAGCGGTTCGGTGCCGCTGGGGCGAGCCGCGAACCAGCCGTTGGCGGTTTCCACCTTGAGCCCGCCGATTGGGGCATCGTTGCCGGGCGCATTGACGAGGATGCGCTCGACCGTATCGCCGGCCAGGGTGGTGACGGCCAGGCTCGCGGGATCCAGGCGCTTGAACGCCTGCTGCTGTTCGGGGGTGCAGGCGGTGTCGACGCGCCGGTAATGGGGCGCACCGTGGCGTTCTGTCAGCTCACGATAGGCCTCGCTCGGGCGCTTGCCGGTCACGGCCATCAGCTCGGCGGCCAGCAGGCACAGCAGGATGCCATCCTTGTCGGTCGACCAGGCCCGGCCATCCAGGGTCAGGAAGCTCGCGCCGGCACTCTCCTCGCCGCCGAAGGCCAGCCAGCCTTCATGCAGGCCATCGACGAACCACTTGAAGCCGACCGGCACCTCGTGGAGCTCGCGGCCTCGGGCCGCCACCACGCGGTCGATGATCGACGACGACACCAGCGTCTTGCCGACCTTGAGCGTCTCGCGCCAGCCGGGGCGATGGGTCAGCAGGTAGTCGATGGCCACCGCCAGGTAGTGGTTCGGGTTCATCAGGCCGGCGGCGTCGACGATGCCGTGGCGATCGGCATCCGGATCGTTGCCGAAGGCCAGGTCGAAGTTGTCTTTCATCGCCAGCAGGTTGGCCATGGCGGACGAACTGGAGCAGTCCATGCGGGTCTTGCCGTCATGGTCCGGCGGCATGAAGGCAAAGCTCTCGTCGATCTCGGTGTTGACCACCTCGAGGGCGAGGCCGTGGCGGTCGGCGATGGCCTGCCACACCGGCAGTGCCGTGCCGCCCATGGGGTCGGCCGCCAGCGTGAGACCGGCGCGCTTGATCGCCTCCAGATCCACCACCGAGGCGAGGCCGTCGACGTATTCGCCCACCATGTCATGGCGAACGGCCTGCGCCAGCGCTTCCTCCAGCGACACCTCGGCCACCGCCTCGAGCTCCTGGGTCAGATGCTCGTTGGCGCGGCGTTCGATCCAGCCGGTCACCTCGCCTTCGGCGGGGCCGCCGTGCGGCGGATTGTACTTGATGCCGCCGTCTTCGGGCGGGTTGTGCGACGGCGTGACGATCAGGCCATCGGCCTGGGGCGTGGCGCCCTCGGCGTTGTGGGCCAGGATCGCCCGACTCACCACCGGGGTGGCGGTCAGCTCGCCGTCACGCTCGATGCGCACCTCCACGCCGTTGGCGATCAGCACCTGCAGCGCCGTTTCCCAGGCGGGGCGCGACAGCGCATGGCTATCGCGGCCGAGGTACAGCGGGCCGGTGATGCCGGCCTGGCGGCGGTAATCCACCACGGCCTGAGCCACGGCCAGGATATGCGCGCGATTGAAGGAGCCCGCCAGCGAGCGCCCGCGATGCCCCGAGGTGCCGAAGCTCACCGCCTGGGTGGAATCGGCGGGATCGGGCTGAATATCGTAAAACGCCTGAATCACGTCCTGCATGTCACTATCTCCATGTCATTCATGCGCCCTGTGCCGATGACAGCCGGTGTAAAGACTCGTCGGCCGTTGAATCGTTCGTTATGGTGCCATATCGACGCCACGCGTCCAGCGCTTCGGTGAGGCCCTGTCAGGCTCCGGCCTGGGTCGTTGGCGCCAGGAACGCCTCGGCGACGGTTTCCGGGCGAAAATCGTACAGCCAGGCCTCTTGGATCGCAGGCGCCTCCTGCTCGAGCGCCGCTCGCAACCCGCGAGCCAGTCCCTCGACGGAGTGCGGCACGATGGCGGCCTCCAGGTCGCCCTTGAGAATCTCCCGAATGCCGCCCGGGCAGTCGACGCTCAGCACCGGCGTGCCGCAGGCCAGCGCCTCGAACAGCACGATGCCCATGCCCTCGAAGCGGGAACTCAGCACGAACAGCCGGGCATGATGCATCCAAGGGTAGGGGTTGCTGCGCTGGCCCACGAAGCGAACCCGTTCGGCGATGCCGAGCTCTTCGGCCAGCGCCTCCAGCGCCCCACGTTCCTGGCCGTCACCGACCAGCACCAGCGGCAGGGTCAGGCCGGACTCGGCATAGGCCTTCAGCAGCAGCGCCTGGTCCTTGGCCGGCACCAGCCGGGCGACATTGACCAGATAGGGCTCGTCCGGGAGGTCGGGCTCGGGTTCGCGCATCGCCTCGCGGATGCCCTCCACCGGGCAGGGGTTCGGGATCACCCGCAACGAGGCGGGACGGAACCGCCAGTACTGTTCGGCCTTTTTCACACTCTCGGCGACGCCGCGCGACACCGTGACCAGATGACGATGCTGGAACAGGCAGCGCCCCATCAGACGCCGCCTCATGCTCGGTCGCGAGGCATGCAGAATGTTCTCCAGCACGTAGCAGGCTCTGTCGTCGCGGAAGGTCCAGACCTGCTCGAAGGTGCCGATGCCGCGGAAGACGATGCGATCGATGCGCCCGTGGCGCCGCTCGAACCGCCGCAACCAAAGCTTGAAGACCGCGCCACCCATGATCCCGGTGCCCAGATACAGCGAACGCTTGATCAGCGGATTCACCACCAGCCGTGCCAGCAGCTCAAGCAGCAGCCCGAGCCCAGTGACCCGAGACCACCAACGCAGATTAAGATGATGGTGCTTTACCCCCGGATGCGCAGGCGACAGCTCGCGCTCGACGCGGCGAAAGCTCAGCAGATGGCTTTCGTGGCCTGCCTCGGCGAAGGCATCCGCCAGATTGACCGCGACGCGCTCCATGCCCCCCATCTTCAGGGAACGCACCACGACAAGTGTTCTCACAATGACTCTCCTTTCTCCAACGCTCCTTCTCCCGAATCGAATGCCGACGCATCGATCGCACGTGCCACGCAAACGCCTCAGGTCCGGGATAGGCCGATATGGAACACCATCGCGAGCGCCGATGCCATAGGCGCTGCCGGGGCATCCAGGGCTGAATGGCCAGCGGGCCAGGCACGCAGTGGCGGTTCAGGCGTGCACGCCGAGGCTCGGCGACGAGAAGAAAATGGGCGGGGCATCGCGGCCGCCGACAAGGCGCATGCCCACCCTACCACTAAGGTCTCGTTGTCGGATCGAGTCATGACGCCCATCATGCCCCTCAACAAACGCACATAAAAAAAGTCCCCCGAAGGGGACCAGTTGGAGCACGCCAGCTCACGTTCGAAGGGCCGCCGCCACGGCGGCCTTTCCCTTCGAACTTAGCGAACAGCGGGCCAATAACTACAAAAAATATTGATATCAAGGCCTTAGCCAATAACAAACCCAGGCCTTGTCGATTCTACCCCACACCTCCTTCCTTCCGACGCACCACCGTTGCGCCAGCCCCTCGCGATTCGCCCTCATATGGTGCCGAAGCGTTTAATCCCCGGAAGCCATTGGCTTGCCGGGCGCTCTGGGTGGGGAATGCCGCCCGATCAGTTCCTGTAGCTCGGGTCCAGCGAATCCAGGGTGCGCAGGTGCGCCGCCCATTCGAGCGCCAGGTCGCCCTCCTCATGGATGGTCTGGTCGTAATGGCGCGCCACATGCCGGGCAACCTCTTCCGGCACCAGGCTCAGCGGCTCGCCGGTGCCCTGGGCGGCCCCCTGCAGCTCGCAGGCCCGCTCCAGGTAGAACATGTTGTTGAACATCTCGGCCGCCGAGGCGCCGGTGGTCAGCAGACCATGGTTGCGCAGCACCAGCGCCGAGTGGTTGCCGAGGCTCGCCACGATGCGCTCGCGCTCGTCCAGGTCCAGGGCGATGCCTTCGTAGTCGTGGTAGGACACTCGCTCGTGGAACTGCAGCGAGATCTGGTTCAGCCGCGTCTCGAGCCCGCGCGCCTGGGTGGCCACCGTGATGCCGGCCCGAGTATGGGTGTGCATCACCCAGGCCGCGCCGTGGTTCGCCCGATGAATGGCGGAGTGAATGGTGAAGCCTGCCGGGTTCACGCCCTCCGGGCTATCGTCCACCTTGCGCCCATCGACATCGATCTTCACCAGCAAGGACGCGGTGATCTCCTCCCAGCGCCAGCCATAGGGATTGATCAGGAAGTGCCCTTCCTCCCCCGGCACGCGCGCGGTGATGTGGGTATAGATCAGGTCCGTCATGCGATAGTGGGCGGCCAGCCGATAGCAGGCCGCCAGCGCGATGCGGGCCTCTCGCTCGGCATCGCTGATCTCGGCATGGCGGGACGGATCGAGACTCATCGTGGGCTCCTTTGACGGAATGGTTCGGGAATAGCCGATCATCAGGAGCATGCCAGCTGCGGCATGGCCGCCGACAGCATCGGCAACGGCTCGATTGCCTCTTACCGCAGCGCCGCGCGGCTTTACAGCATCGCCCCTAATCTGAGATAGGAACGTTCCCTCCGTCATCGCCTGACCTTCAGCAACGCTTTAGGCGGCAAGGATCAAGTGGAGTAATAACTCAGGGTAACAAGCGCCGTGGTTAGACAGGCGACGGCGCAAGCGAACGCGATTCGGCGAGCTCGATCAGCCGATCCACTGCCGGCTGTCGAGCATCGCGCCGCCACACCAGCATCAATGGCAAGACCAGTTCCAGATCGTCCAGCCGATGACTGACCACGCCCTCCGGGGCGCCTGACATGGTCATCTCCGGCAGGATAGTGCAGCCCATGCCCGCCGCCACCAGGCACAGCATGGTGGCGTTATCGGCACCTTGCTGCACTACATGGGGTGTGAACCCCCGTCGCTGGAAGGCGTGGATCAGCTTGTCGTGGTAGGCCGGCGTGGCGCTGCGGTCGAACCAGATGAAATCCTCACCGTTCAGCTCCGACAGCCGCCGTGGTGGGCTCTCCGCCAGCGGCGATCCACTGCTGGTCACCAGTACCAGTCGATCCTCATAGAGACAGTGACTGCACAGATCCTCGTCGTCATCGGGCGGAAAGAACAACATGCCGGCATCCAGCTGCTGTCGACGCAGGCTCTCGATCTGTGGCGCCGACAGCAGCGACACCACCTTCAGCGTGACTTCCGAATTTTGCTGTCGGAAATCATTGAGCAAGCGGACGATCTGTGGTGCCCATAAATGCATGACCGTCACGCCCAGACGCAGCTGGCCCATTTGACCGTCCGCGATGCGCTGCGCATTGCGTTTGGCCTGCTCGAACTCGCCGAGCAAACGCTGCACTTCTCGATGAAACGCCTCCCCCGCCGCCGTAAGCCGAATCCCCTGGCGTGAGCGCACCAGCAGCTCGGCGCCCACCGCCTCCTCAAGCAGCTTGAGCTGTCGCGTCAGCGCAGGCTGAGCCAACGGAATCCGCTTGGCGGCGGCAGAGATGGAACCCTCTTCCACCACAGCCATGAAGTAGCGTAACTGCTTGAAGTCCATATCTTTCCTTGTGAATCATAACGAGCGACAAGCATCGCGACATACAATTTAAGTATATAAAGAAAAAAATAATACTATTTTATCGATACTTCACGGGTCGCCATGATGAACCATCATCCACCAACAACAAACGCTAACTATGACCGATTTCATCGACCCGACCTTCTTCGAGCGGCACCACGCCGCCCTCACAGAGCTGCGCCAGGCACTGCATCGCCAACCGGAGCTGGGCTTTCAGGAGCACATCACCGCCGAACGCATCGCCACCGAGCTGACGCGCTTGGACCTTCCCTTCGAGGCCGGGATCGGCGGTACCGGCATCGTCGTCACCGTTAAGGGCCATCGGGCCGACAACGGTCGCCGAGTCGGGCTGCGTGCCGACATGGACGCCCTGCCGATTCAAGAGCTCAACGAGCACGACCACGCCTCCGAATGCCCCGGTGTCATGCACGCCTGCGGCCACGACGGCCACACCACCATGCTGTTGGGCGTCGCGGCCTATCTGGCCGAGCATCGCGACTTCGCCGGCACGCTCTACCTGGTGTTTCAGCCCGCCGAGGAAGGCCTGGGCGGCGGGCGTGCGATGGTCGAGGAGGGGCTCTTCGAGCGCTATCCGATGGACGCCATCTATGGCTTGCACAACTGGCCGGCCTTGCCTGCCGGGCAGGTCGCCGTGCGCTCGGGGCCAATCATGGCCGCGACCGACCGGCTCGACATTGTCGTGCGTGGCAAGGGCGGACACGGCGGGGTCAATCCGCATCTCTCGACCGACCCGGTTCGCACCACCGGCGCTCTGATCCAGGCGCTGCACAGCGTGGTCTCACGCGATGCTGACCCGCTCGCAGCCGCCGCGCTCAGCCTCTGCGGCCTGCAGGGCGGCGACCTTAATGGCTTCGCCATCATTCCAGACGACGTGCGCATCAGCGGCACGGTACGCACCCTCGATGAGGCCACCCAGACCCGCATGCGGGACGCCATCCATCGCATCTGCGACGGCATCGCCGCCGCCCACGACGCCACCATCGAGGTGGACTACCAAGACATCTTCCCCGTCACCTACAACGACGCCGCGGCGGCCGAGCATGTCGCGGCCACCGCCGTCGACCTGTTCGGCGAAGAGGTGCTGGAAGACGGGGTCAAGCCGAGCCTCGGCGGCGAGGACTTCTCCTTCATGCTGCAGCAGTGCCCCGGGGCCTACTTCTTCCTCGGCACCGCCAAGGGAGAGGACACGCCGCCCCTGCACAACGCGCGCTTCGACTTCAATGACGACGTCATTCCCACAGGCTGCCGACTGCTGACGGCCATCGGCCTCGGCGCCCTGAACCAACCCTGAATACGGCACTTCCCGCAACGCTCCGACAATCACAACAACGAGGCAACACATGACGACCAAACCGACGCTTCCCTCACGGGGAATGCTCTGCTATTTCGTGCTCTGCACCCTGGCCATGGTGTGGCCCGGCGCGCTCATTGCCAACCGTATCGAGCCCTTGGTAATGGGCCTTCCCTTCTTCCTTTTCTGGTACATCGCCTGGGTGTTCGCCATGTTTGTGGGCCTGGTGATCTGCTATCGCCGCGATACCGCCGAGGAGGTCGACGATGAATGATTCACTGCTGATCACCGCCATGACCTTCGGCTACCTGCTGATCGTACTGCTCGTCGGTCTCAGAGCACGGCGTGGCCAGAGCTCCTCTCTGGAGGGTTACGTCGCCGGTGGGCGCCATATGGGGCTGCTGGTGCTGTTCTTCATCTTGGGGGCCGAGGTCTTCTCCGCCTTCGCCTTCCTGGGTGCCCCGGGCTGGGCCTACGGCAAGGGCGCACCGGCGCTCTACATCGTTGCCTACCTGGCGCTGACAGTGCTGGTGTGGTGGCTGATCGCACCACACATCTCTCGGCTGGGACGGCAACACGGCTTCCTCACCCAGGCCGAATTCCTTTCCGCCTGCTATCCGACTCATGGCAACGTGCTGGGTCTGCTGACCGGCATCATCAGCGTGCTGGCCATGATCCCTTACCTGACGATCCAAATCGCCGGAGCCGGCATGCTGTTCGAGGCGGCGACCTCGGGCACCATTCCCTTCTGGTTAGGCAGCCTAGTCGCCTGCGGCGTGGTCGCCGCCTACGTGTATGCCAGCGGTCTGCAAGGCATCGGTTGGACCAATCTGCTGCAGGGCGTGATGATGATCGTCATCGCCTGGACTCTGGGGCTGACCACCGCGGAGCAGTTCTTCGGTGGTGTCAGCGAGATGTTCCGCGAGATCCAGAGCCAGGCCCCGGAATATCTGACCATGCCTGGTGCACAAGGCATGGGCTGGGGCGCCTTTTCCACGGCCATCCTGGTCAGCGCGCTGGGCTGCGTGATGTGGCCGCACATCTTCATGAAGTTCTACAGCGCCAAGAGCGAGCGCACCCTCAAGCGCGTGTTCGTGCTCTACCCACTATACAGCTACCTGCTGATCCCGCTGCTGATCATCGGCTTCGCCGGCATCCTGGTGCTACAAGACACCCCGCTCGACTCTCCGGATCAGGTACTGCTGACCCTGGTGGTGGAAATGGCCGACTTCCCGGCCTGGCTGATCGGCATCGCTCTGTCGGGCGCCCTGGCCGCCGCCATGTCCACCGCCGCCAACCTGGCGCACACCTCGGCCACCATCTTGGTGCGCGATATCGGCCAGCACCTGCCGGCGTGGCGTCATCTGCCAGATCACAAGACCCTGAAGCTGACCCGCATCGGCGTGCTCGTCATCTCGCTGGCCGCCTACCTGCTGGCCCTGGCCAACCCGGGCTCGTTGGTCGCCCTACTGCTGGGCGCCTACGGCATCGTGGTGCAGCTGCTACCGATGCTGCTCGGCGCGCTGTTCTGGCGTCGTGCCTCGCGCAACGCCGCCTTCGTCGGCCTCGCCGTCGGTGCCGTCGTCACGCTGTTCCTGCAGTTCGGCGGCAACGCTCCGTTTGGCTGGCACGCCGGTTTCTGCGGGCTGCTGGTCAACTCTGTGATCTTCATCACCATGAGCCTGGCCACCCTCCGATCGAACGCAAACTCTCCGGCGGAGGCCCTGGCCGCCCGCGCCTGACCGCCCTCACCAGTGAACCCAAGCCCGGCCTTCGTGCCGGGCTTTTTCATGGCGCCTCATACTGAGGAGATGTGCCCGCCGAAGATACCCGCCCTTGGACAGCCGACAATGCCACGTGCCATCTAGAAACGAATCCGCACACTCTGCCGCAAACAGAACCTTTGGGGTCGTAATCACACCGCTCATGCGCATCGGGATTCTGGATGCTGATAGAACCAATGATTACAAGCACAAAGGATACATCGATGACCGTCTTCCCGACTCGCCTCCAGACGCTGCGCCCGTCCCGCCGCACCGCGGCCCTGCCGCTGATGGCCCTCGGCCTCGCCGCATCGCTGCCGGCTCATTCCGCCGGCATGGACTTCTCAAACGAATACAACGCCAACTCGATCCATGCCGAGGGCGATGCCTGGTTTATCGACCGCGTCGAGGCGCTGACCGACGGCGAGGTCGACATCACCCTGCACTCCGGCGGCGCGCTGGGCTTCCGCTCGGGCGATCACTTCTACGCCGTGGCCGACAACGCGGTGCAGATCGCCGACAGCCTCTCCGGCGCGCTGGGCGGCATCGATCCGATCTTCCTGCTCTCGTCGCTGCCCTTCCTGGCCGATGACGTCGAATCGGCCCAGCGGCTCTACGAGATCGCCCGCCCGGAATACGCCAAGGTGTTCGAGGACAACGACCAGATCCTGCTCTACGCCTCGCCCTGGCCGGCCAGCGGCATCTGGTCAGAGGAGCCGGTCACCAGCATGGAGGCCCTCGACGGCCTAAAGATCCGCAGCTACGACCGCAACGGCACCGCCACCCTGGTCAACGCCGGCGCCTCCCCGGTGAAGCTGTCCTGGGCAGACGTCGTGCCCCAGCTCGCCACCGGCGGCATCGAGGCGGTGCTGACCTCCGCCGAGGCCGGCGCCAGCGGCAGCTTCTGGGAGCACCTGAGCGACTTCAGCGCCATCCAGTACGCCGTGCCGCTCAACATGGTGCACATGAACCGCGACGCCTTCGAATCGCTGAGCGAGGCAGAACAGCAGGCCGTGCTCCAGGCCGCCGAGGAAACCGACGCCCACAACTGGGAGGTAGTGAAGGAGCGCGTGGCCGAGAACTATGCCGAGCTCGAGGAGCACGGCGTCGCCATCCACGATCCGGTACCGGAGGAATTCCACGCCGCGCTCGCCGAGGCCGCCCAGCCGGTGGTCGATGACTGGGTCGAGAGCACCGGCGAGCGCGCCACCCGCATCCTCGAGGCCTTCAACGAGGCGGGCGACCAAGAGAGCGGCCAATGAGCTCGCAGCATCGCCGTGACGGCAGCGCCTTCCCCAGCGTCGCCGCACTGCTGGTCGATGCTCTCGGCCGGCTGACCAGAGCCCTCGCGGCGCTGGGGGCCGGCCTGGCCATGCTGCTGGTGGTCTACATGCTCGGCCATATCCTGCTCGAGATCGGCATGCGCCTGTTCGGGCGCTCGACCTTCATCCTCGACGAGTACATCGGCTACGCTGTGGCGGCGATGACCTTCCTCGGCCTGCCCTACGCCCTCGAGAAAGGCGGGCTGATCCGCGTCGCGCTGGTGCTCAAGCGGCTGCCCCAGGCCTGGCGCTGGCCGCTGGAGCTGTTCGCCAGCGTCAGCGCCCTGCTGGCCTTCGGCTGGCTGGCCCGCTACTGGACCATCGCCGTGGAGCGCAGCTTCCAGCGCGGCATCGTCAGCGAGACCCTGGCCCAGACGCCGCTGTGGATTCCCCAGGGCACGGTGCTGGTCGGCCTCTATCTGCTGTGCCTGGTGCTCATCGTCCGCTCGCTGCGCATCCTGGTGCAGCGCCACGCCTTCGACGCCGGAGACGCCTGAATGGAAACGCTATTCATCGGGGCCGGCGTGATCGGCATCCTGCTGGCCGTGCTCGCGCTGGGCAGCTGGGTGTTCGCCGGCCTGGTCATCGTCGCCATGCTCTCGCTGTGGGGGCTCGGCGACTTCGACGCCAACCGCATCGGCCTGATCCTGTCCAAGATCCTGTTCCGCGCCGCCAACAGCTGGGAGCTCTCGGCCATCCCGCTGTTCATCCTGATGGGCGAACTGATCTTCCGCTCCAACATCTCCGAGCGGCTGTTCCGCGGCCTGACGCCGTTCACCCGCCACCTGCCCGGCGGCATCCTGCACACCAACGTGCTGGGCTGCACGCTGTTCGCCGCGGTCAGCGGCTCCAGCGCGGCCACCACCGCCACCATCGGCAAGATCACCACCCGCGAGCTCGACCAGCGCCGCTACGACCGCGACCTCTCGATCGGCTCGCTGGCCGGCGCCGGCAGCCTGGGGCTCTTGATTCCGCCGTCGATCGTGATGATCGTCTACGGCGTGCAGGCCGAGGTCTCGATCAGCAAGCTGTTCATGGCCGGCGTGCTGCCGGGGCTGGTGATCGCCGCGCTGTACGTCGGCTACGTGGGACTGCGCTGCCTGGCCAACCCGGCCCTCGCGCCGAAGGCCGAGGACACCGGCAGCGGCATGCTGCAGGCGCTGCGTGACCTCGCCCCGGTGCTGGGGCTGATCGTGATCGTCATCGGCGCCATCTACACCGGCATCGCCACGCCCTCGGAGGCCGCCGCCGTGGGCTGCGCCGCCACCCTGGCGCTGCTCTTGTGGGAGCGCCAGCTGACGGTGGCGCTGTTCATCGACGCCCTGTGCGGCGCGCTGATCAGCGCGGTGATGGTGTGCAGCCTGCTGGTGGCCGCCGCCCTGCTCTCCACCGCCATGGGCTACCTGCACCTGCCGAGCGAGCTGGCCGGCTGGATCGCCGAACAGGGCTTCTCGCCCATCGCCCTGCTGCTGGCCATGGCGATGTTCTACGTGCTGCTGGGGCTGTTCCTGGATGGCATCTCGATCACCGTGATGAGCCTGCCGATCACCCTGCCGATCATCATCCAGGCCGGCTACGACCCGCTGTGGTTCGGCGTCTTCCTGGTGATCATGGTGGAACTGGGGCAGATCACCCCGCCGGTGGGCTTCAACCTGTTCGTGCTTCAGAGCCTGACCGGCGAGAGCATCGGCCGCGTGGCGCTGGCCGCCGCGCCCTTCTTCCTGCTGATGTGCCTGGCCGCGCTGATCATCAGCGTATGGCCGCAGATCGCGCTGTGGCTACCCACGGTACTGTCAGGCTAGCCAAGGTCAGGGTCAGCCCCCTCCAGACAACGGTGGGGGCTGATCCCATGATTGGCTTGAGCGGCTGGTCCCACATCGAACCTCTTCTCCCCGCAACAGCACCCAGCACGCCAGGCCCAGTCCCAGGAAGCCACTCAACCCTCGCACATCGCGCAGCATCGACTGGGTCAGCCCGAAATCGATGAAGGCCAGGGAAATCATCAGCCCGGCGGCGGCCAGTATCTGAACGCCGGCATCGCCATGGGCCAACCGCCGCGAGAACAGAACGATCGGCACGCCATAGAGCAGTATCAGGCTGGCCAGCCCCACCAGGCCGCGGCGAGCCGTGGTATCGATGATGTCACTGTGCAGCTGGTCATAGGCACTCACCCCCGGGTGCAGCTCGCCGGATTCCACCATCGCATCGCGGGCGGCTTCCAGCCGGCCTTCGCCCCAGCCGGTCAGAGGGCGTTCCTGAAACAGCGCCCAGCCGCTGCGCCACATTTCCAGCCGCAGCCCCACGGAGCTACCGCGCTGATCCTGCTGCCAGTACTGCTGGACGTTATCGACCGCCAACACGACGCGGTCGATGACGCCCGACTGCGGCAGAACCACGACACTCGCCAACAGCAGCGAAACCACCAACATGCCGCCCCGCCACCCTCGCTGGAGATCCGCTCCCAGCACCTCGCGGCCCGTTCGATAGCAGAGCCACAGCAGCAGCGGCGCCGATAGCCATCCGCCACGCGTGCCGGAAAGCAGCGAGGCCAGAATGCCCGACAGCGCGGCTCCCACGGCCAGCGCCACGCCGAGCTTGCGCCATCGGCCGTTCAGGCCAGAGGCCCGTGCCCACCACAGCGCCGCCAGCAGCGACAGCCCGCCCAGCAGCAGAGACAGATTACCGAAGGGAATCGCATTCATGCCGTTGTCGGCCCGGGCCACGCCCAGCGCCAGCCGCTCGTAAAGGGCGATGCCACCGACCGTCCAGGCCCCCAGACACACGCCGATCCACCAGTGCCGTGGCAGTGGATGATGCCCGCGCAGCCAGATCAGCAGTGCCGCCGTCAGCACCGGCCACAGCGGCAGGAAGACGCCCTGGTTACCCTCTCCCACCGGCCAAATGCCGGTGCGCCAGACATCCCACAGCCAGAGTCCGGCGAACGCCAGCAGGGCCAGGCACCACAGGCCATCTTCTCCATCGACACCGTCGAACCGCTTGAACACGCCGGGCCTCAGTGCCACCCCAGCCATCGCCAGCAAGGCCACCGTCAGCGGCACCAGGGCATATCCCAGGCTCACGACAATCAACAGGGCCGCGAAGGCGGCCAGCAGCCAGGAATTAAGTCGCTGCCAGTGTGACAGTGATGCCACCCTCATCCTCTTTCCTCACCAATGGGGGATCGGCCCCGTGATCACATGATGTCGAAGCTCGTATGACACAGCACATAGGGAGCCGTTCATGGCGGCAGCCGAAAACGAGGCAGCTAGCCTTTGCTACTACTCCCGGGCCAAAACCTCGTTCATCGTCAATTCTCTCTCCGACCAGCGGTATACGCACTCGAAGTCTGACTATATCGAGTAGGCCGACACCGTGCGCGAGCGGCACGATGGGGAGCTCAACCCGGAAGTCTTCACCGACGCCGTGCTACTCGGGGGATTCAATCGATCGTCGCAACATCTCGATACGGGAGATGTTACATGGGAACGATAACATCGCTGGGGCGCAAGACCAGGCGGGCACCGATGCGTTCTTTTAGTAGTCCGGGCGTCAAGCAGCAGGGTGCCAGGCGCGCGTTCGGGAATCGCATGACCAGGGACTATCGAGAGAGGACAAAGCCTTGGAGTGGTTCGGTTGGTTCAATCAGCAGCGGCTACTGGAGCCGATCGGCAACAGGCACCGGCTGAACGAGAGGCCCTGCATTCCGAGCAACAGGGTCTGGCCAAGAAGGCGGCCTGACTCAAGCCAACTGGTCCGAGAAAGCCGGTACGGTTCATCCTGGCGGGCGACACGCTATCCCTCCCCGCACTCAATGCACGGGGTATCTCGTAAAACCTGATGATGTGGCCGCAATTGGATAAGACCTTCTGAACCCACGCCACACGCACCGATAAGGGTGGCCAAGCGAATGCCGTGGGAATTCACGGCCCTGCTGGACGCGCTACAGGCACTGGCCCCAGGACAAGCTGTACAGGATCCAGATGGTGCCAACACGCGATAGCACAGGGTGCAGTACACAGTGGCCAAATCCTGGTTAGGGATCTAGCGCCTTCCCACCGAGTGCAGGTCGGTACCTGGAAAGAAGCCGTCCTTTCCCCCCTCCTCATTGACCGAGCATCCCCCTTCGCAGCTATGACGTATCAAAAAAAGTGACTAGGAATCGCAAAAACCAGATCGATGACCCCTGTAGATAGGGTGCGACACCAACAGGAGTACCCTAATGAACAGGTTCCACACCGCTTCTGAAGCACACCGCCGACCACGCCAGATCCTCAGGGCCAGCTCCTCAGGGCCAGCGCCATACACCTCTCCGCCAAAAAAAATCGTCTTTCCACCGCAAATGCGCGTGATTTGACCCCTTTTCTATACATAGGCGCTTAACCGGAGAGCACTATGAGCAACATCCAGGTCACAAAACGTCTGATCCCCAAGGGCAGCTGGACTGTGAAGGCCCTCATCTGCATCATGGAGGTAATGAATATCGCTGAGGTGAAACATCTGGCCTCAACTTTCGGGGATACGGCTGTATCACTAGATACAGGCGCATTCTTTTTTGAGGGCATCAAACAAGAAAAAGAAATCATCAACCCATCCTCAGTTGTGAATGAAATTCAAAACTATAGCCGCCCTGGCATTAGTAGCTTTATAGGATATACCATCGATCGTAAAACCTTACGGCCAGGCGAAGAAAGGTTCTTATCATTTTACTTCCAAAAGGTCGAACCTGCTTGCCTCGGAAGCAATGAAAAAGGCGAACAAAAAGCATTGAGACAAAAATGCCTCAAACTGCTTTTTGAAGACAAGACACTCATGGAGTTCATCTATAATTTTGTACTGCCTGGCGAAGACCTTACAAAACCATCTGCAATTGAAAAGCTGTTCAAACACACATTTTCAAAGCGCACTATTGAGCTAGACCTCGCTAACCTGCGCCGACAAGGCAAACTCAAAAAATTTGAAAATTTAATAAACAAAAAATCAGCTCAGGGGCAAGAGCAGGAGCAGGAGCAGGAGCAGGAGCAGGAGCAGGAGCAGGAGCAGGAGCAGGAGCAGGAGCAGGAGCAGGAGCAGGAGCAGGAGCAGGAGCAGGAGCAGGAGCAGGAGCAGGAGCAGGAGCAGGAGCAGGAGCAGGAGCAGGAGCAGGAGCAGGAGCAGGAGCAGGAGCAGGAGCAGGAAGATAATGAAGCATTAAAACAGGAAGTCAAAACCAGAAATAGTGAAAATAAAAGCCAGCACAATCAGACACATGCGCACAGAGAAAAACATCTCGATCCAGATAGAAGGGAAGAAATCGCAATACCAAAACACCAGTGCCATGTCAAAGAAGTGTTAAGCAAAAGACTGGGACTTAAAATGTAGCTTCATAACATTCATAACATGCGGGCATATCCAAAAGGACAAACGGTGAGCCCGCATGACAAGCACCACTTTTACATGCATTTATTTTGGAAGCCATCATGAACAAGACAGCCCAAACACCTATATGGATCATCGAGCGACATCATGACCTCTTCCACACTTTCAGAGTGGAAAACAAACTATTACATGCTTACATGAGCCTCATAAAGTATTTCCTACCTCCCCCCAACCGGCCCGATCTACTCCTGGCCTGCGAACTATTTACCAGGGATCATGCGGCACCCATTCCTAGCGCGTTAATCGATGCAATCGAAAACACAGAATCACTGAATGCTAATGCTTGTACTACGGCAGGCACACAGTATCCTGTCTGGTACGCACTCAGCCACTCCGGATTTCTCAATAGGCAACAGGCGGGAACGCAATCGGCCAGACAGATTCTCACCAATTGGTTTACGCCTATTGAGCGGCATGCCGAGCCTTCAATATATCTAGATCAGACAAGAGATGTCCGGGATGTTTTGAAGGTCGTACTGGACACTATGGATCGACATAGCATGACACTAGCCACCAGTCAGGATGTCATCCGCATCATGGGACATCCCACAATGCGAGAGGAACGCGGTAATCTCGACAAAAAATATAAAACATTCTATGAGTTGCATGAGGCTCAGCGCAGACCGGGGGTTCGAATCGGCCACAACCTGTCCGGATATAAAAAGAAAGCCCACCACTCAGAGTTCCGAAAAGAACTCAACCGCTACCAGAAAAGGCGCCGCGAACAAATCACCGATGCCCCATTCGCCCACCAGCAGCTCATCACTGAAACGACCGCGGCAGAGCGGTTCTCTGGTGAGGGGCAGATCGACAAGGCGCTGACAGAGCCCGGTTATCGATTTGCGCGCCATACGCCATCTAACACAGAATTTGACGACACACCGAGTATTCCCGTTATCCAACGTACCACGCCATCTCAGTTGACACCCGCTGACGACCGGCGGGCGGCACGCAAGGCAGTCGAGATAGCAGCGACTAACACACTGGCGACACTAGAGGACGTGCATCGTTTGACGCCCTGGCAAACGCGACAGGTTCTAAAGATGGATATGCCACCACTGGAGCGAGCAATAACACGACTTTTACTCGTCACGGGGATGCCGGTCAATCGGCTCGCCAAGATTCAGCGCACTTCTCATGATGGGGAGCCCACTGATGAAATCCCCTTGTGGGAGCCTGAGTCGGCTACTTGGCGCTATCGGCTGCAAGATGGCCCCAGCCCCGCACAGGACGGTAACACCTCTCACTTATGGGTGACGCTGCGCCTGCCCGCCGAGATTAACGAAGCCCTACTGAGTGCCAACTCAGAGACCCCACTCATCGGTAGCATTCAGCGTCTAAATAGACGACTTCGCCATAAATTCAGAGATACCGCGGGCCTCACTGCTACTGCCCATCGGCTTTGCGCGACGTCGTGGTTGATAATGCGACCTTTAGCCACTGACAGCCACATCGTTAATACCCTACGGGGGGAATACGGCCAGATCGAGTCGGCCCCAGCAGCGTATCGCCGGACCGATAGCACAACACTTCAAAAATTATTTGATACAGGGTTGCGCCGTTGCGGCATCCCAGTCCAATCGGCACCATCGCCGGATATCACCAACCACTATGTAGGATCTTCACGTGTACTGACGGCGTCCGAGTGGCGGCAATGGACCACCAGTATCCTGGAGGCAATTGGGCAAGCAAGAGACCCTTTGGAGCTTTGGTTATCCCCTGACCCATTACCCATCGAATCCGTCGTTGAATATGTCCAGCTGGCTTCCGCCTATGCGTATCTGGGGTGGCTACTGAGTACGGGGGCCCGGCCCGTATCCGCCAATACGCAATCCATTGTCACCGGCACCCGCACCTGGATCAGTGACAAGGCTTCACGCCGGGGCAAAGAAAGTCGAGTCATTCCTCTCCATAAGGTCTCGGCTCGTCAACTGCAATCACATTGCATGCTCATAGAGCAAACCATTCATCTACTAAATAAATACCACTACCCAATTGAAGATCTGCGACGCCCTGATCAGCAATGGCCCGCCTGGATGTCGCTTACTCACCATAATCAACCACGGTGTCGCATCCGTGCCATACATCACTCAGATTTTCGAAAGATATTAATTAGCCTGGACAACGCAGATCGCCCATTAGGTGCACTATTGCCCTCCGATAATGCGACGCGACACAGTATGACTACGGCGTTATATCGTACTGCCCCCGAAGCCGAACTGGATGCACTGGTCGGCCACGCAAGGATAGGTAGAGATCGCAACCACCCACGAGCTAACGCGCCGATCCAACAAAGCAAAGCATGTCAGCAGGAAATGACAGCATGGCTGAAAGCCATAGGGTACCGCGAACTCGATATGGAGATACCACCATGGCACTGATGCTTACCACCCCGCTAATACTGGGAGAACTGATCTCTCTTGGCTCGACTGTGTGCCATTCCACTCGGCGTGAAGAAACAGAAAGCATCCTCGACATAATCATCCCGCATCAAATAGATGGCCAGCTGGCACTCACGAGCGATCAAGTAGAAAATTTGATCTATACCTACAGAAATATGCGTAAGTCCAAGGGAAAGACTTATCGACTGGCCGATTGCCGCCATCGCATGATCGGTGTTCTGGAGGCACTCAATGGTCTCCCCCATTGTCACAATGTGTTGCCAACCACGCCTCAGCCGCTGCATCGCCCGACAGCGATGCCACAACGGGGCGAACAGTTACAGGACATTGAGGAATCCAAAGTACTCCGCCCCAACATTCTACAATGGTGCCGTGGGAGTCAGCATCCCGATGGATGGCTGTTAACACTGGCGACGGCACTAGCCGCACGTCTGGGCATGGGGGAGCGAGTCATTGTCTCGACCCTCGCCATGCTCCGCCAGAAAATGGTGGCAAAAGACTTATGGCTATCAATTCCTACTCAGCCGATCGAGTTACCACAAGTGGGGCGATATACCCTTCAGGTGCCACACGATGTATGGCAGGCCTTGCGGGCAATCAGGACTCATGCTCGAGCCCGAAACCCCGACACACTATTACTTTTCTCAGCACATGATGCGCAGAGAGACTTGGACAAACGTGAAAAACAATTGCGCGAACGCCTGAATAAGGCATTCAAGGCCTACCAAAAAGCAGCTCGCCGCGACAACCAACTAATGGTGCCGACATACTGTGAGAGCTGGTATACCCTGGCCAGAGCAGCACGCTATCTACCGGTGTTCGCCGGATTGCCGCCCTTATGGGCCACGCTGCTGGCCCGATACCCCCTCCCCACCAGCACAACGCGCACCTTACTTGGCTCATCGCGCTGGCAAGACGAGCCGGATGTTTTAAATTCCCACCCGAGCAAGCTGCCGGTCATCGTAGAAGCCCCGGAAGCCCTAACACGAGAAGCAGGTAGCTGGGACAGACAGACGGCATCATTGCCCGAAGATTGGCCACGCCAATTAAAAAATATCATCAACCAATTTCTGAATGCCGTCTTGTCGGAAGTTGACGCTCCTTACACCAAGGCATCCCATCGCACAGTCATAGAAAGGATTGTCACTCGTTACCAGCAACAAGTGTCACGTTTAACCGGCACCCAAACCAGTTATGTCCACCTACTGCTGGATTGGGGTTACGACCTACTGTGCTGCCAAAAGAAACACAAATGGAAAACAGTGAGCACATATCTTTCTCGGGTTAGCCATATGAGCGTCATCGAAAACCCTGCCATCTTAGACATGCAGGAATGGGATGACGACACCATTGAAGACATTCAACTCACGCTACTCCACGAAACACGACTGGAGGCAAGCACACGCCACAACACACTCCAGCTACTACGGCGATTCTTTGCATTTTGCACCGAGCTAGGTCTCTTGGAGGGATTGCATTTACCACAGGCAAGCATAGACGTTCCCATGAGCACCCTGCGGACGGAAATCATCTCACCGCGCGATGCCGAGCTACTCTGGAAACAGTTAACTCTTGCCAGTGTGCCTGGCTCCATGAACCAGATGTATGCCTTGATATTGGCACTCGGATGTTACGGTGGGCTGCGCATCTCCGAAGTCGCCAGCCTGACGCTAAAAGATATTCAGATCGAACCTTGGGTCAAATTCTCCGATGATTTTATGCAGCCATTAACGGACGAGACAGATCCTCTGGAAACCGCAATGGCTTGTTGGATCATCGTAAAATGGGGGAAGACAGAGTCCGCTAGGCGTCGCATTCCCTTTCATGTACTAGCATGCCGTGATGTGATTCCTGTACTAGACGATTGGATTCAAGAACGGCGTCGACAATGCCCAAACGAGCGACTAGAAAAAATAGCGTTATTTGGCCCCCAAGGAAATCCTGATGCCTATAAGAAGGAAGCGATCGGTCACGCCATCCTGCCAATACTCAAGGACACGCTAGGAAAACGTGTCGACTTCCACAGCCTCCGCCATGCCGCGGCGAGCTGGCTATTCCTCAGACTGCATGCTGCTCAGCATCAAAGCTTTGCTGACTCTCTTTCTTATCGTTTTGATGAACTATTTCAGGATGATCGTTGCCAAGAAGCTCTTGAGCATTTTTGCTCGGCAGAAGGCGAAGACATTCTTCAGCGAGGTAACCTTTATGAAGTCGTCGCCAAGTGGATTGGCCACAGGCACTCTGGAACCACGATTCTTTATTATGCCCACACCATGTCGATCATCCACTCCGACATATTGAAAAGACTTTGAAGCTCATCCTGCGAAGCTGCCAGTGCCAGAGGTCCCCCCTCCAACATTCGTACCAGGCGGGAGTCTTCCTGGGAGAATATTCAGAGGACCTGAAGAGCGCGGGTGCTGCGCTTATAGCTTTAATCCAAGGCTGTAAAAAGATGAAAAACTTTCGTACCGAGCACACCAACACGCTGACGGCGACACCACTGGCACGCGTTCCTCGAGTCGCGTGCTAGCAGATGTATGCCCAAGTCATGATTGGGAGGCTGACCGCGCGAGCGGCAGCACGGCGCTGCGCCATCAGCAAGAATACAGCCTTTCGTTGGCGACACCGGTTTATGGTGCTGGCGGCTCAACTCACGCCCATCGGGAACGGCATCGAGGAAGTCGATGAAACGTTTTTTCTGGAACCCTTCAAGGGACAGCGCGACCTGCCATGCCACCGCGTCGACGTGGCGGCGTGGGGAAGAAGCGAGAGACGAGGCCCGAACAGATACCGGTGATGGTAGTACGCGATCGAGAGGGTCATACGGCAGGGCAGACTTCCTCCTGGACAAGCTCGATGCTCGGCATATCCAGGACGCCCTATCTCCCCTCATCGATCAGCAAGCGGTGCTCTGGACAAATGGTGCCAGCGTGTACTCGGCCTTCGCCCGCTGCTATGGCATCACTTATCCGGTGGTGCAAGCCAGGTCTGAACAGCGAATCCGCGCGGGGGCCTTTCACATCCAGAACATCACTGCTGATCAAGCTATTGGCAGGGTCAAGCACCAGCACATCGGTCAACCCAAATAGCACACGTGGTTGATACTGAGCACGGCATCTTCCCCTTGGCAGCGTCACCAGGACGAGGCAGGCTATTGAGCGGCGTGGCGGTGGTTTTTCGTGACGATCCACCGTCAGTGATCTAGTAGAAGGTGAAATGCCATATGCCTCTCCCCTCGCGTTACAGACGCCATACGTGGTTTTTCCACGTCGACCCAGTACTCGATACCGGTCATCTCGACCCAATGCATTCCCGCCATCATGCAGGCCAACGGGGGCCGGCCCAGTGATCCACCTGCTTCGTCGCCGCCTCGGACACCTGATGATCGTCATCGCCGCCGCCACCCTCGCCTTGGTGTTGTGGTGGGTGTGGCATTGGCAGCTTGAGCGTGTCACGCATGAGGCACGCCAACACGCCGATTCGCGCCTCGCGCTCTACACCGGCAGCCTCGACGGAGCACTAGAACGCTTCAGCTACCTCCCGGGCCTACTGGCTCGCCATTCTCTGGTCCAGGCGGCGGCGGTCGATGAAGTGGGCGTTTTCACCGCTCAGGTCAATCGCTACCTGGCCCAGGTAGCCGAACGCTCGGGAGCCAAGGCGATCTTTCTGATGGATGATGAGGGTGTCACCATCGCCGCCAGCAACCACGCCGACGAAGACAGCTTTCTCGGCCACCATTATGCCTTCCGGCCCTACTTTCAGGATGCCATGGCCACGGGTCAGGGAGAGTTCTTTGCCATCGGCAGCACCACGGGACGCGCCGGTTACTTTGTCTCTGCCGCCGTCAAGGGCGGCGCCTCGGGACGCCCCGCCGGAGTATTGGTTGTGAAGGTGTCGCTGGAGGGCTTGCAGGACAACTGGCGACAGGCCGGCGAGCAAGTGCTGCTCTCCGATGCCAACGGCGTGGTCATCCTCTCGAGCCGGCCGGAGTGGCGGTACCGTCGCCTGGGTGACATCGGTGACAACGCCATGCAGGAGATCAACGATCAGCGCCAGTTTCTCGAGACACCGCTGCGTCCGCTCGGCAAGCGCCTGCGCGACGGCTCGCTGCATATCGGTAGCGCAGGAAATGGGGACGTGGGAGAACGCTACTTCGATATGACCCTACCCCAGACAACGCTCGGTTGGACCATGCACTACCTGGTCCCCGTCCGGCCACTCTACACCGTCGCGCGTAACGCTCTTCTGGCCGCCTCAGGCGCCACCCTGGCCCTGCTCTTGCTGGGCCTCTGGCTTCGCGAACGCCAGAAGCGGCAGCGCCTCCGAGATCGTGAAGCGCGCATCATTCGCGAGGCAAACGAGCGTCTGGAAGCCAGGGTACAGGCGCGTACCCAGGAGCTCGAGGCGGCCCAAGCGGAACTGGTCCAGGCCGGCAAGCTCGCGGCGCTGGGCACCATGGCGGCAGGGATCGCCCACGAACTGAACCAACCCTTGGCCGGCATCCGAACCTATGCGGCCAGCGGGGCTCGCCTGCTGGAACGCGGCCGTGAGGCCACCGCCATCACCAACTTCCGCCATATCCACGACCTGTCCGATCGCTTGGCGACGCTGATCCGCCAGCTCAAAATCTTCGCTCGCAAGGGCGGAGCGCTTGAACCGGTGGACCTGGGGGCGCGGCTGCACTTCGTGCTCGGGCTACTCGAGGACCGTCTACAGCGTCAGGAAGTCGAGCTCCACCTGGCACTGCCCGAGGCATCCCCGGCATGGGTCGCCGGCGATAGCGTTCGCGTCGAGCAGCTGCTCACCAACCTGCTTCGCAATGCCCTGGATGCCCTCCACGATGTGCCCTCCCCACGGCTGGACATTCGCGTGACGCTGGGCCCCCAGCGGGTCGACCTGTTCGTGGCGGACAATGGGCCCGGTATCGACGAGGCGACCCTCGAGCATATTTTCGACCCGTTCTACACCACCAAGGAGGTGGGCGACGGCCTAGGTCTGGGACTGTTCATCGCCTATGGGATCGTTCAGGATCTCAACGGCCGCATCCGCGCCGAAAACCGCCCCGACCGCCTCGGCGGCGCCGTCTTCCATGTCGCGTTGTCGCGGGTAGAGGACGAAGCATCGCGGCAACCTGACCACGAGGACACCCGACATGAGTGAACTGCCCGTCTGGCTAGTCGATGACGATCCTGGCGTACGGGAATCGCTGACCCAGTGGTTCGAACTGTGCGATTTACCGGTACGCACCTTCACGGGCGGCCAGGCGGCGCTCGACGAACTCCGGGCCGGCTCTCCCTGTGGCGTACTGATCTCCGACGTCAAGATGCCCGGCCTCGACGGCTTGCAACTGCTGCAGGCCGTGCAGAACACGGATGATGACCTGCCGGTGTTGCTGATGACTGGCCACGGCGATGTGCCGATGGCGGTACAAGCCATGCGTCAGGGAGCCTGGGACTTCATCGAGAAGCCCTACGACCCCGAGCGACTCGAGGAGCAAGTTCAGCGGGCGCTGGAGCGCCGCCGTCTGGGGCAGGAAAACCGCCGTCTGCGCGAGGCACTGCGTCAGGGCGGCCTGGCGGCACGACTGATCGGTGAGGCGCCGAGCATGCAGCGCTTGCGCGACCAGATCGCTAATCTCGCCTCGACACGCGCCCATGTGCTGGTCCATGGCGAAACCGGCAGCGGCAAGGAGGTCGTGGCGCGTTGTCTACACGAATTCGGTACCGGCGACGCCACGCCATTCGTGGTCCTCAACTGCGGCGCCATCCCCCCGGAACTCGTCGAGTCCGAGTTGTTCGGCCACGAGAAAGGCGCCTTCACCGGTGCCGTGGAGAGCCGCGTCGGCAAGCTCGAACACGCCAGTGGCGGCACCCTGTTTCTCGACGAGATCGAGTCGATGCCCCTCGCCACTCAGGTGAAATTGCTGAGGGCGCTGCAGGAGGGGGAAGTCACGCGACTGGGCAGCAATCGGGTCATCCGGGTCGATCTGCGGGTGGTGGCGGCGACAAAGACCGACCTGCTGCAGCAGTCGGCACGCGGTGACTTTCGCGAGGACCTGTATTACCGGCTGGCCATCGCCGAGCTGAGCATCCCTCCCCTGCGGGAGCGTCGCGAAGACCTCGCTACGCTGTTCCTACACTTCAGCCGTCAGGCTGCCGAGGTGCATCAGCGTCCTCAACGCGAGGCGGATGGGGAGCTATTGGCGGCGCTGGGGCGCTACCACTGGCCGGGCAACCTGCGCGAATTGCGCAACGCGGCGACGCGTTTCACGCTCCACCTGGACATCCCTTTCCTCGAGGTGGCGCCCGGGGACGCGACCGAAGGGTCACTCGCCGATCAGATCGCGGCCTTTGAGGCTTCCTTGCTGCGTGCCGCGCTGTCTCGCCACCGTGGCAATATCCAGGCCGTCCTCGACGAGCTCGACCTGCCGAGAAGAACACTCAATCAGAAAATGCAGCGCCACGGTCTACGTCGCGAGGCGTTCTGCGAACAGGACGACACCGGCAAGACGGCCGATGCCCCTTCCTGACCGCCCTGTCGCGCTTTCAAGGCATCGGCAAAAAATGGCCGATGCCGGCGTGTCACCTCGGCATAAAATGGCCGACGACGCGCACCCGCCTCTTCCATACTCACTATAACCAAATGAAACAAAAAGCTTTCTACCTTTCTGGCAAGTGCTTTGCTTTCTAGCGGGCGTATACATAACAAACGCTCACTGTCCTCAAGGGAGACATGGCATGCACAAACGTCAGTTCCTCAAATCCGCCATCGGCCTGGCCTCTGCCGCCGCGCTGGGCATTTCCGCGTCCTCCGCCCTGGCCCAGGAGTCCCACCAGTACATCATGGGCACGGCCACCACTGGCGGCACCTACTATCCGGTCGGCGTCGCGCTCTCGACGCTGGTCAAGGTCAAGCTCGAACCCGAGAGCGGCATCGCTCTCTCGGCGATCAGCTCCGCCGGTTCCAGTGAGAACCTCAAGCTGATGGACGAGGATCAGGCCCAGTTTGGCATTCTTCAGGGGCTGTATGGCGCGTATGCCTGGGAAGGTGAAGGCCCCGTCCCCAAGGCGTATCGGGACCTGCGCAGCGTGTCGATGCTGTGGCAGAACGTCGAACACTTCGTGGTCAATAACGACAGGGTCGACACCGGCACGATCGACGACATGACAAGCCTCTACGACGCGTCGTTCTCGATCGGGGCACGCAACTCCGGTACCGAAGGGTCCGGTCGCTACATCCTCGGCCAGCTGGGCATTACGCCGGACGAGATGGGTATCGCCTACCTGGGTTACGGACCGAGCGCCGACGCCCTGCAGAACGGCACCATCGACGGCATGAACATTCCCGCCGGCGTGCCGGCCTCGGCGGTGACACGCGCCTACGCCAATGCCGATGGCGATATCACCACGCTGGACTTCACCGAGGAGCAACTGGAGAAGGTCAACAGCCGGTTCGAGCTCTGGTCGGCCTACGACATCCCCGCCGGCACCTACCCGAATCAGGACGAGGTGATCCATACCATCGCCCAGCCCAATATCCTGGCGGCACGCGCCGACGTGCCCGACGATGACGTCTACGCCATCACCAAGGCGATGTACGAGAACCTGCCGTTCCTCAACAACATCCACCCGGCGACCAAGGCGATGGCGCTGGAGAAGGCCATCGTCGGCCTGCCGATGCCGCTGCACCCGGGTGCGGCGCGCTTCTTCGAGGAGCAGGGGCTGGAGATCCCCGAGCGGCTGATCGCGGAGTAATCCGACTCCCCCAGCGGGCGTCCGGCGCTATGGCCGGACGCTCTGCTACCCCCTCCATCGAACGGTGCCGCGCTCGATCACGACGCTGTCACTCCCCCATGACGCACGCCGCTTTCAGGAGTTCGCTGTGAGCCATTCAACCCCCGATTCCATACGCGATGAGGATGCACAGGAGGCCGAGGAACGTCTCTCACATCCCTGGTTGGGCCCCTGTCTCACCGCCTTTGCCATCGTTATTGCCTGTGTGCACCTCTACTTCAACACCTTCTCGACGCTCTCCACGCTTTGGACGAGTGCGCTGCATTTCGGCCTGTTCGGCGCGCTGTGCGCCCTGGCCGTACCGCTAGCGCGGCCTCGCCAGGCCGGGGCACGGAGAGCCGTGTTCGCCATCGATATCGTGCTGGCGGTGGCCGCCATCGGCTGTGCGGTCTACCTGATGGTCTTCGAAAACGCCCTCTACGAGCGCGGTGTGACCTTCATCGCCTCCGACTGGATCGTCTCGATTCTTGCCGTGGGGCTGATCCTCGAGTTCGCGCGGCGCACCACCGGCTGGTTCATTCCGGTGCTATGCGTGATCGCGCTGACCTATGTGGCCTGGTGGGGCCAGTACGTGGGCGGCGTCTTCAACTTCCCCGGCTTGTCATGGGAAACGGTGCTGTTCCGCAGCTATATCGGCGGCGAGGGCATGCTGGGCTCCATTGCCCGGATCTCCTGGTCCTACGTGTTCATGTTCATCCTCTTCGGCGCCTTCCTGGTCAAGTCAGGCGCCGGCGCATTCATCATCGAGCTCGCCCGCTGTGCCGCGGGACGGTTCATCGGCGGCCCCGGCTTCGTGGCGGTGTTTTCCTCGGGCCTGATGGGCTCGGTGTCGGGGTCGGCCGTCGCCAACACGGTCTCCACCGGCGTGATTACCATCCCGCTGATGCGCAAGGCCGGCTTCCCGGCACGCTTCGCCGCTGGCGTCGAGGCTTCCGCCTCGACGGGGGGCCAATTGATGCCACCGGTCATGGGGGCAGGCGCCTTCATCATGGCCTCCTATACCCAGGTGTCCTACCTGACCATCATCGGTGTCGCGGCCCTGCCCGCCCTGCTCTACTTCCTGTCGGTCGCGATGTTTGTGCGTATCGAAGCCAAGCGCAGCAACGCCCAACATCTCGATGATCCCGATGCCCCGCGTCTCGGTGAGGTGCTCAAAAACGGCTGGCACTATCTGCTGCCGCTGATCGTGCTGGTCGCGGCACTCGTCTATGGTTTCACCCCGACCTATGCGGCGGGCATCGCGATCGTCTCGGTCATCGTCGCCTCCTGGCTGTCCCAGCAGCCGATGACGCCGAAGCTCATCGTCGAGGCGCTGGTTCAGGGCACGCGCAACATGATCACCACCGCGATCCTGCTGATCACCGTGGGGCTGATCATCAACGTGGTCTCGACCACTGGCATCGGCAATACCTTCTCGCTGATGATCACCGACTGGGCGGGCGGCAGCCTGCTGCTCACCATCGTGCTGATCGCCATCGCCTCACTGATCCTGGGCATGGGCCTTCCGGTCACCGCGTCCTACATCGTGCTGGCGACGCTCTCGGCGCCCGCCCTGTACAACCTCATGGCCCACGATCAGCTGGTCGATCTGCTCGTCGCCGGCAATCTGCCGGAACAGGCCAAGGCGATCTTCATGCTCGCGGCGCCGGATCAAATGCAGGCACTGGCCGCTCCGATGAGCCCGGCCGAAGCCCAGTCACTGCTCGACGCCGTCCCCGATACCTTCAATAGCCAGCTCTATGAGCAAGCACTGTCGCCCCACTTCCTGACCATGTCGCTGGTGGCCGCGCACATGGTGATCTTCTGGCTGTCGCAGGACTCAAATGTCACGCCGCCGGTGTGTCTGACCGCCTTCGCCGCCGCGGCGATCGCCGGGACGCCCCAGATGCGTACCGGCCTGACCGCATGGAAGATTGCCAAAGGGCTCTACATCGTCCCGCTGCTCTTCGTCTGGTCGCCGTTGATCACCGGCACGCCGCTGGAGATGACCCTCGTGTTCGCCATGGCACTGTTTGGCATCTACGCCATCATCGCCGGCCTTGAGGGGTATCTCGAGCACGAACTGACCTGGTGGCTGCGGTTGCTGATGTTCCCGATTGGCGCGCTGATGCTGTGGCCACACGGCATGCTCGCCATCGACCTGGTCGGTTTGGGCATCTTCCTGGCCATCTTCGTGTGGAGCGCACGGCAGGGGCGCCAGCAGGTGGGATACAACGCCCGCCCTGCCTGAACAGCCAGGTCGGCCGGCAAGATAGCCTCCGGTGGTGACCCCTGAAGCCCCGCCACGCGCCGCTTCGAAGAGCCTGGCGGGGCCCTCTCGCCGGCCAGTGACACGGCACCGCGTCAGGCCCAGCCGGCCAGGACGGCGCCGCGCCACAGGACAACGAAGAACGAGGACGGCATGTACGATTTCATCATCATCGGCGGCGGCATCCTGGGCATGTCCACTGCCATGCAGCTCCAGCGGGCCTATCCGGATCGCCGGATGCTGCTGGTAGAAAAGGAGCCCGAGGCGGCCCGCCACCAGACCGGGCACAACAGCGGTGTGATCCACGCCGGGGTCTACTACACCCCGGGCAGTCTCAAGGCACGCTTCTGCCTGGCGGGTAACCGCGCCACCAAGGCCTTCTGTGAGACCCACGACATCCCCTACGACAGCTGCGGCAAGCTGCTGGTGGCCACCAACGAGCGGGAAATGCAGCGCATGAAGGCGCTGTGGGAGCGCACCGAGGCCAACGGCCTGGAGCGAGAGTGGCTGGAGCCCGGAGCGCTCGCCGAGCGTGAGCCGAACATTACCGGTCTTGGCGGCATCTTCGTGCCTTCCAGCGGAATCGTCGACTACGCCGCCGTGACCCGCGCCATGGCGGCCGAGTTTGAACGCACGGGGGGCGAGATCCGCTATAAGACAGAGGTCACCAACCTGGAGGAGCGGTCACAGGAAGTGGTCGTGACCACCCATGACGGCGACATCACCGGGCGCTATCTCGTCACCTGCTCAGGACTGATGGCCGACCGGGTGATTCGCATGTTGGGGCAGGATCCAGAGTTCAGCATCTGCCCCTTCCGCGGCGAGTACTATCGGCTGACGGAGCAGCACAACGACATCGTCAACCACTTGATCTACCCGATCCCGGATCCCTCCATGCCCTTCCTGGGAGTGCACCTGACACGGATGATCGATGGCTCTGTCACCGTCGGCCCCAATGCCGTGCTGGCCTTCAAGCGTGAAGGCTATCGCCGACGCGACGTGTCCCCGCGTGATCTCACGCAGATGCTGACCAACCCCGGCATCCGCAAGGTCCTGGCGCGGAACCTGCGCCCGGGGCTCGCGGAAATGAAGAACTCGCTGCACAAGCGGGGCTACCTGGAGCTGGTCCGCAAGTATTGTCCGAGCTTGACCCTCGACGATCTCTCGCCCTACCCGGCCGGCGTGCGCGCTCAGGCAGTCTCTCGCGACGGAACGCTGGTGGACGACTTCCTGTTCGTCAACACCCGCCGCACCATCAATGTCGGCAATGCCCCGTCGCCGGCAGCCACCTCGGCGATCCCCATCGGCGCGCACATCGTCGAGCAGGTGAAGGCTCAAGCCAGCTGAATCGCCGATGCCTTCGAAGGCAATCCACGGGAAATTCTTCTCACTGGAGGACTGAGACCCAAAACGCAGCAGCCCGGCACAAGGCCGGGCTGCTGGTCCCACTATTAAGACGCTGATATACAAACCAGCTACTGATACGGTCGTAAACGCTTTAAGGGTCTTCAACCACAACATCTGCCGGCATGCGGCCTCGGAGAGCAATTTCTGGGCTCGTCATCCAGCATTCGGCGACTCCTCGACTTTCAAACAAGCGCTCGGCGGCTTGCCAAATGTTACGAATGAACGCCCTCAAAAACGGCTCGGCTAACGGACACCGGCGTAGGTGTTTCTTGGGGAACACTCAGGAGGCCTGGATACCGCAGGTGCGGCGCTTATTACTGGAATTAAGGACTGAACAAAGGGCCTAGATATTCTAGGCCCCGCTCATATAGCTTTATATTCGACACACTATTGTGTCAGACAAAAAAATGCAGATTGTTAGATGTCTATCTGCACTCCCTCCTGCACCCTCAGGGTGGCATCGCTGCCGTCGGCATCGGCATTGACGTAAAGCTGGAACCCGTCGGCACTGCCACCATCCGTCCAGCCATCGCCGGACAGTGTCAGGCGGTCCTCGCTATCTCCCAGCACCGACAGCACGTTGTCGTCGTCGGTCATGTCGAGCACGTCCTGTGCACTGAGAGCAGTCAGCGCATTCTCGCCATTGCCCGTCATGTCGACGGTCTCGATGTTGCTCAGGTTCGCAGACAGGTCCGCCCCGGCCACTTCCTCGCTGAAACGCAAGACGATGGTATCGTCGCCGCCAAAGGCGTCCAGGGCCTCACCGGTCCACAGCAGGGTATCATCCCCGGTAGTGCCGAACTGCTCCCTGACACTATCAACGTCGATGCCGGCCCACTCCGTCCATGCCGAAGGCGTACCGCCCCCGGACTCCTCGGTACGCGCCCGCACCTGAACGTCGCCCAGGGCGTTCGCCGCCTGAACAAAGCCCAGATTCTCCGCATCGGCCGAGCTCAGCCCGCTGACGGTATAGGTGCCGCCCCCCTCGTCGACGACCTGCTCGGTACCGCTGATCAGGCTCTCGCCAACATAGAAAGCCGCATGCTCTCCCATGCCGCTGAAGGCCAGCGTCAGCGTCTCCGTCGAGGCATCTTCAGGGCCCGCGCTATCGGGGTCGGCGAGCTCATGGTTGAGATTCAGCGGGATGATGTTGCCCTCCACCCCGAAGCTCGGCGTGGGGGCCAGCGCATTCACGCCATCCGCGTGGGGCTCGACGGTCAGATCGAAGGTCTGCTCGGAGAGCATCTCCGATCCCAGCGCGTCTTCGCCCGACGTCACCTGCAGGGTCAGGCCCTCCACGGTGCCGCTCCAGTATTGGGGCGCCATGACACCGACATAGCTCGGGATGCCGCCTTGGCCGAGCAGCCAGGTATTGGTACTACCGTCGCCACCTGCGTTGTTGGAGAGTTGCGCCTCGGTAGCCTCGGCAGCCGAGTCCCCGACATAGATCAGAAAACCGTTAGGCACGCCGCTCAGCAGCGCCGTGCCAACGCTCTCGGAGCCGTCGCTATCGATGAGGCCGTTATCGGTAATGTCCAGCCGAACAACGTTCGACCGGTCGTCTTCCACCCGCTGGCTGTCGTTCTCGGCCCCAGAGACGCTGGCCACCGTGAAGTCGTAGCCACTGTTGACCGGCTGTATCTGGCCAACCTGGGTCGAGCTGCCCGTCTCCACTGCAGCAGAACCCTCTTCGCTGCTCTGGGCCCAGGCAGTGAGACCGACGCCGCCGCTAGCGTACTCGGTGGCCGGCGTATACTCGAACGTCAAGGAATCGCTCGCCGCCACGCCGTCGACGACGTAATAGTCGCCGTCGGCCAGCCCGTCCACGCCGCTGACAGAACGCGTCGTGAGCGCTGTCCCATCCGAGCCGCGCAACGTGCCTGCCCCTTCGACGCCGCTCTCGTCGAGACGCAGATAAAGGCGGCCATCTACCAGACTCCAGTCGCTAGCATCGGCCGGGTTGTCGAGATCGACGGTGAAGGACAACGCCTCGCCCTCGTCCACGGCAGGTGCGGCGATGCCAACGACCGGCGCGTCGCTGACGGGCTGGATCTCGAAAGCGGCACCGCTCACCGTCTCCTCGAGGCTCAGTCCGCTGGGCACATAAGTGGTCAGCTTGGCATCCACCACAAAGCTGCCCGTATTGCGGTTGGCGTCCTCGGGAGGCGTAATCGTGATGCCGGCCATCAGAGTCTGCAGCGCGTCGTTGCCACCGGTGCCCGAGGCCGTCCACACGGGCTCGCCGTCGATCGAGGTCTCGATCATGCCCTCGACGACGGTACCGGCCGGCAGCTGGCTCAAGGTAATGGTAAAGCCGTTACCGGATACGTCGTCCTCGATTTCCCCGACGAAGGACTGATCGAGGGTGAAGCTCTCGTCTTCCGTGGGCTCAAAGTCGGACTGGGCCCACTCGATGATCGCCGCCGGCGCATCCCCGTCATTGCCAGTCGGGAAGTCGGTCGACAGGCTGACCTCGACGCTATCGGTCAGGGACTCGCCGTTGCCGGCGTCCTCAGTGGTCACGGTAACCCCGATCGGATGGGCATCGAGTTCACCGGCCTCGGACTGGACCTGCAGCACGATCTCACGGCTCAGAGCGCTGTCGAAGGTGTCGTCGGTAATATACAGCCACTGGCCTTCGCCGATGAATTCGGCGCCCTGGACGATGACGCCCTGTGGCACGTTGTCCAGCAGGATGCGGGTCAGCTGCTCGCTGCCGTCGTAATCACCACCCTCTTGGCCGTCGTTGGCGATGGCCAACTCGATCGTGGCGGTGCCGGGGCTGTCCAGCGACAGCGCCTGGCCGCGGGTCACCGAGAGCTCGGGCTGATCGGTCACGGCGGTGATATCGAACGCGTAGGTCTGATCCTCGGACATCGCGGACACCGGCGACACGGTGTCATCGTTCCCCGGATCCTCGACCCCATAGCGCACGGTGAATGCGCCGCTGCCGTGCCAGTTGGGCGCGCCCTGCAAATAGACGCCGCCGATGGCATCGCCGGTCAGCTTGAACCAGCCATCCTCCAGGGTCACGCCGTCCTGGCCCGCCGCAAGTTCGGGGCCGCCAAGGCCGTACGTCAGTGTGAAGTTGTCCTGACCACTGACCTCGTCCTGACGGAGCCACACCTCGGAGATCTGCTCGTCGGTATCACCGTTGCGGTGCTGGACACCGAAGTCGAGGCGCTGACCGACATCCTCTTCAGCCGTCGTCGAGAGGTTCATCGCCGCCTCGGGCGAGGGCGTGGCCCGCAGCTGAAGGGCATGGTTCCGGGTTAGGGAATCGCCGTCATCCTCGGTGGTGATAGCCGACAGGACGAATGTCTCGGAGGTACCGCTGAAGTTGGCCGGGGTCGTGATCTTCACCCCGTCGAGCTGGTTGGCTGCGAAGCTCCATTCGCCATTGCCGAGGAAGATTGCCCCCTCGACGCCGAAGCCGTCCGGCAGGCCCTGCAGCTTAAAGCTCAGCGTCTCCGAACCATCGGTGTCAGTGAGCGAGGGCGTGCTCGCCAGCAGATCCGTCAGCATCACGCCGCCCTGCTCCTCCAGCGACTGTTCGGTGAAGGCCTGATCCTGCGGCGCCACGACCTCGACAACGGCCTCGTCCGCCACGCCCTTGGGCGTGACCACGATCGTCAGCGGGGGCTCGGGCAACGGATTGGAGACGTCCTCGTAGATCACACCGTCGACCGTCAGGCTGTCCACGGTGCGCGTCGAGACGCGCAGCGTGAAAGGCTCGTTGGAGTTTTCAGGCGGCGTGATGGACATCGCGCCGCCGAGGGCCGTGTCAAAGTCTTCTAGCGCGAGGCTCCAGCTGCCGTCGCCGTTATCCGTGGCTTCGTCCGAAGCGCTGGTATACGCCGTTCCGCCGTAGACGATCTCGGCACCCTCGGGCACGCCGTCGATCGTGACATCGTAGGTCTCCGAGGGGTCGGAGCTGGTGGGACGGATCGACAGCGGCATCGTCTCATCTTCCCTACCATTGACGCGCGCGGTGACCGAGGTCGTGGCGGCATCGGCCTGGGGGGCGATCAAGATGTTGGTCAGCTCGCTGCTGCCGCTGACGGCCTCGACCCGGGTGCCGTCGTCACTATCATCGTCCGTGTCTATCGTCACGGCCTGGACGTTCACCTTGAACTGGCCGGAGAAGTTCGCCGGCGCCATGAATTCCAGGCTGTCCAGATACTCGGCGGGCACCCGTACCGGCTCGCCGCCGAATGTCTGCTCGACCTGCCGCCCGCCCTCGTCGGTATAGCGGAAGCGGGCCCCGTTCGCGCTAGTTTGAGTGCCGTTATGGGCGGTGAGCTCCGGCGTCAGCGCAGCGTAAAGCTGCTCGTCATCTTCCACATCCCAGCCGGCGCCGAGTTCAAAGCTGCCATTATCCTGCTCGGTGCCCAGTGTAAACCAGTCATCCTCAACGCCTTCACGATCGTAGGTATGATCGCCCGACATCGTGACGTCGTTGCCCGCCGGGGTCGCCGAGTCGCTGTCGACCCGCTCCGCCACGGGGCTCACGCCGATCTCGACCGTGTGCGTGACGGTGGCCGGCTCCGATGATACCGACTCACCGCCCACCGTCTGGGTGTCAACCGAGGTCACCTGCACGTCCAGCGTGGCATCCAGACTGCTGTGCGCCGGCGGGAGGATCGTGAAGTCGCCGAGCACGCCCTGCAGGTCATAGCCATTCAGCGCCGTGATGGTGTACTGGCCGTCGCTCTCCGAGACCTGCCAGTTGCTCCCTTCGCCCGTGTCGGGCGCGGTGATCGTCCAGTCGCCGTTGGCATCGCTCGGCACGGCGAAGCTGACGGCGGTGATGACCTCGCTGCCGGCGCTGCCGTCATCGCTATCCGTCACTTCGATGCCGGACAGGAATGCCACCGAGGTGTCTTCGTCGATGGCGTGGCTGCTGTCGGCATTGATGTCGCCGGCCACCGGACGGACCCTCAGGTTGAGGGTCACGCTATTGTTACTCGGGTCGCCCTGATCATTGTCGGCATCGTCTTCCGCGACGCCGTCAATGGGTGCACCAGGGTTGAGGTTGCCTTCGAAGCCATCTTCATCCCGGTCCTGTGCGTTCAGCCTGATGATGATGCCGTCCAGGTCGCCGCTGAAGTCTGCGTCGGCGCCGATCGAGATCGACGGGAAGCTGCCGATGTCACCGGTCTGGCCGGTGGCATCGATGGGATCGCTCGTTTCGCCGGCCGCCAGCGTCTGGCCGTTAACCCGAATGGCCTGGCCGGTGGTGTTCTCGATGGTGATGTCGCGCGCCTCGGAGCCGTCGAGATCGGCGAAGCTGGCCTCGAGCAGTGCGGTGAGGTCGAAATCGGTATCCTCATCGAGCATGGCCGTCGCCTCGCGATCGCCTTCATAGGCAATTTCGACGATCTCTTCGACTGAATCGGCCGCGACGCTGGTATCGAAGGTCAAGACGGCGTCGTCGGTCACCGCCCGCACCAAGACGTCGACGCTGGTGTCGGAAGCTTCCCCTTCAACGCCGTCTAGCGGCTGCCCGTCGTCACCGACCTCGTAGCTGGTGACGCTCATGTCGACGGTGAAGTTCTCGTGGGCATGGGCCGGCGGGGTCACGGTCATGGCCTCGAACGCCGTCGTGCTCATGACCAGATCGGCGCTGGCATTCGCATGGTGATCGCCGTCGGACAGGCGGATCGTCACGCTGCCATCGGCGCCGATTTCATATTCCTCGGCGTCGCCATAGCTCAGCGTCGCGCCTTCCGGCAGCCCGCTGAGGGTGATGGCCCCCAGCAGCTCTGGGTTGTCCCCGTCCGACGGACCGTTCTGATCGGTGTCGTCGACGACCTGCGGGGCGTTCAGCCCCAGCGCCACGGCGGTATCCTCGTCGGTGCCGATCGTGTCGCCATCGACGTCGAGACTCGGGGCGTCGGCGACCGGGATGACATTGACGGTTACCCTAGTCTCGGGGGCTCCGCCCGAGTCTTCGTTGACCTGGACAATGAAGACGTCCTCGTGGCCCTCGTTACTGTAGTTGGCCTCAGGATCAAAGGTCACCCGCCCCTGTTCGTCGACAGTGGCTGTACCAAAGCCCAGATCAAAGCTACGGGTACCATCGGGATTATCCGTGCCGGCTACCTGATTGCCATCACTATCCTTAATGGTGACGTTGTCGAGTGTGGCATCCGCCGAGGTCGTGAACGGCTCGGCCGCCGTGTCCTCGGGTGTGGTGACGCTGATGGCTACAGGAGCATCATCCACCACGTTGACCTCGAAGCTGCCGTCGACGGTATCACCATCGTCGTCGATGGCTTGATAGGCGAAATTGAACGCCAGATCTTCGTCTTCAACGGGATGCGTCAGGGCACCCAGAAGCTCGAAGCCATACTCGCCAGTGACATCCAACGTCACCCGGAACACGTCCGTTCCATCACGGCTGCCGGTCAGAGTGTCGCCGTCAACCGTGAGAGTGATGTCCCCATTCCCGGTGTTGTTCAGCGTCGTACGCAAGGCGGACTGTGACTCGGTGAATACCAGCTCACCGGCCCCGTCCTCGCCGAAATCGACGTCAAGCTCGGCCGTCACGCTGGTGGCTTCGGCATCCGGCTCACTGCCGTTCGACAGGGCCGCTTCTTCGATACTTGTCGCTGCCGGAGAGGCGCCAATAGTAGGACCATCATCTCGGAAGGTGAACTGACTACCGACGCTGACGGCATCGCTGTCGACGCTGTCGCTATCGCCGTCAACGGCCGTCGCGACGACTTGCAGAGCGCCGTTGTTCAGCGAGATGACGTCATCATGGGCAGTGCCTCCCTCGGGATGTTCCAGCGGGCGATACTGGGTCAGCGTGACGGCACCGCTATCAGCGTCCATCGCAATTCGGAAGGCGATGTCGCCATCGGCATCACCGACTCGGCCGACCACGTCGTCACCGTCCATGAAGAGCTGGATCGCATCACTCGAGGCAGTATCCGTCACACCGGATACCGCGCCATCGGTGACCTGCAGGCTATAGGTGGTGCTGGTTTCACCATCGGCCCCAAAGTCGATAGCGAATACCCCGTCGATAAAGTCGGCATCGGTGGCGCTGACGTTCCCGCCGGCCAGGCTGGTTTCATCGACTTCGACGCTGCCCAGCTGGCCGTTATCGACACTGATCGCCGGCTGATCATCGACGATGGTGATGGTTACCGTATTGGCCACGGTATTACCGTACTGATCGACCACCGTGTACGAAAAGCTATCGGTCGGCGGCGTACCGGAGTGGTCCGCCTCATTGTTCAGGGTGTAGTCGAAGGTGCCGTCGGTATTGACCGTCCAGTCACCCAGTGGCGTCGAGCCACTCTGCTGGGTCTCTACTGTCCAGCCCGACTGCAAGTCGAGACTTCCACCACTGATGCTTTCGCTGTCGGCGGACGCGTCGGTGCCATCCGTCAGGCCCGCCTCATCCACGCTATCCGTGGTGTCAGTCGGGGTACCGGTGACATCAGCAACGTCGATGGTCAGGGTCGAGGTGCTTTCGTCTCCATCGCCATCACGCACGGTGTAGGTGAATACATCCTGAGCATCGTCGCTGATGGCATCCGCCGTGGCGACATAGGTGTAGCTACCATCGTCGTTCAGTGTCAGGGTGCCGTAGGCGCCGTCGATGGTTTCTCCAACGTTGTCACCGACGGCGGTTCCGCCGTTATCCCCCGCCACGACACCGACTACGGCACCGCTCGTTTCCCAACCATCGGCACCGGACTGATCGTTGATCAGCACGCCGGACGCCGCATCGACATTCAAGGTATCCCCTTCGGTGACCTCGCCGCTGTCGACTGCGGCCGACGGCGCATCGTCGACGATATCGATCACCAGCGAGCTTGCCGGTGCGCTATCGCCATCCGCATCGGTCACGGTCAGGGCGAACTCCTCGGTGGTATCGTCCCCCGTGGTTGTCTCCAGCAGGGTATAGCTGTAGTGGACCATCCCTTGACCGGTGCTCGCATCATACTCATAGCGCGCGGTCAGCCCGTCAGAGAATGTCTGATCGTTAGCGGTCAGCACATGACCGCCCAAGGTCACAGGATCGCTCTCGGCCAGGCCGTCTTCTGCGGTGAACTCGATGGTGCCGCTGGTCGTCTCTTTATCGGTTGCGGATTCGGTGCCACCCGGCAAGCCGGCTTCATCCACGGTCGTCGTGTCACCGCCCGCTTCGGGTACCGACGTGCTGGGCGTCGCGTCAGCGATATCGATGGTCAGGGTGGCGGTATCTGCATCACCGTCAGCATCGGTCAGCGTGTAGGTGAACACGTCCTGAACGCCCCCGGCAGTGCCCGGATCACGCGCGTAGGTATAGGTGCCATCGGAGTGGATGGTCAGTTCACCGTAGGTGCCTTGGAGGCTTTGCGTGCCAACGCTGGGAACATCGGTCGCTGTACCGCTGGTACCGCTAAGAATGGCCGTGACCGTGGCTCCGTCGGCGCCCTGAGTATCGTTATCGGTCACGACGTTCCCGCCGATTTCTTCGAGACTGCCTGCCGGCACGTCGGCGGTATCGGCCACGGCACTCGGCGCGTCGTCTTCCACCCGCACTGTCAGGGTGCCATCGCGCGTCGCCTCGCCGGCGTCGGTCACGCTCAGCGGGATGTCCAGCGTCAGCGCGTCATCGTCGGCGCCGCTGTGGGGGCGCTCGCCGGTCAGCGTGTAGGTGTAGCTCAGCTCGCCTTCGGTGGGCACGCCACCCACGCGGTCCGTGGCGGTGAAGCCGGTCAGCGTGAGCGTGCCACCCGCCACGTCGATCGTCTGCGGGCTGCTGTCACTCAGCGCGTCCAGGGCATCCAGAGCCAGCGTGGTGCCGCCGATCGTCAGGCTGCTCAGGCCATCGGCGGCGCTGACGCTCAGCGTGCCGTCGGCGGACTCGCTGTCGCTGGCCGCCTCGGAGCCATCACTCAAGCCGCTTTCGCTGACAGTCACCTCACCGTCGACGCCGGCACCATTGGCATCGTCGGGCGTGATGCTCGGCGCGCCATCGGTGTTGCCGTTGATAGTGAGCGTCAGCGTGGTGGTGCTCCAGTCGCCGTCGGCGTCCTGGATGGTGTAACTGAAGGTCTCGATCAGGCTGTCGCCGTCCTTCAGCGCGTTCACCTCGGCGTTGTCGTTATCGACGACGTAGGTGTAGGTGCCATCGTCGTTCAGCGTCAGCGTGCCGTAGTCGCCGGCCAAGCCGGTGCCGACATTGCCGCTCTGCTGACCGCTTTGCTCACCCGTCGCGACGCCCGTCACCGTGGTGGCATCGGCACCCAGGGTGTCGGCCACATCGGCGGGGCCGGAGTCGGTGGCGGTCAGGACGTTACCGTCCAGCGCGCTCCCGTCCTCGTCGACCGTGCCAGTGTCGGCGTTGGCGGTCGGCGCGGTGTCGGTGATCTGGAGCTCCAGCGTGTTGTCGCCGGACGTCTCGCCGGCGTTGTCGGTGACCTGGATCGCGAAGCGGTCGACGACGCTGTCATCACCGGCGCTGTGATCCTTGGCCGTGCCGCTCTGCTGGTAGGTGTAGCTGATCTCGCCCGTCTCGGCGTCGTAGCCGGTCAGGGTCAGCGTGCCCTCGTCGCCGACGATCTCGCGCGGGGTGTCGTTGAGGGCGTTAAGGTCGTCGGGCGTCAGCGTGGTGTCACCGATCTGCACGCTCTGCAGGCCGTCCGGGGCGCTCACGGTGACACGGCCGCTGACCGGGTCGGTGGCGTCCTCGGCGATGCTCTGGTCACCGACCTCGAGGCCGTTACCATCGGGAATCGTCACCGCGGGATCGCCGTCGGTCTGCCCGTCGATGGTGATGGTCAGGGTGGTGGTGGCCTGATCGTCATCGCCGTCGGTCAGCGTGTAGCTGAACACGTCATTGAGCGTGTCGCCGTCCTTGAGGGCATTGACCGCCGGATGGTCGTTGTCCAGCTGGTAGGTGTAGCTACCGTTGGCCTGCAGGATCAGCGTGCCGTACTCGCCCTGGAGTTCACTGCTCAGGTTGCCGTCGACGACGTGATCGCCGCTCGGCGTGCCCGCCTGGACCCCGCTGACCCGAGCGCCGTCGGCGCCCTGGGTATCTGCGGCATCGCCGTCGGCGACGCCACCGCTCAGCACGTTGCCGTTCACCGGATTGGGCGTGGCGTCTTCGGTGATGGTGTGGGTATCGGCGTTGGCCACCGGTACGTCATCGACGATGTCGATGGTCACGGTGCTGGTCACCGTGTTGCCGTCTTCGTCCTGGCTGGTATAGGTGAAGCTGTCGGTGACATCGTCACCGTCGGTCTCACCGTCCAGGGTGTAGGTGTAGTTACCGTCTTCGTCGATGCTGAAGGTGCCGTGCTCGGTCGGCACCTCGTTCTGCGGCACCGCGGTCACGCCCTCCGGCAGGTCCACTTGTCCGGTGGTCGTGTGACTATCGTCGCCTTCCGTCGAGCCACCGGTCAGGCCGCTTTCCTCGACGCTGTCAGCAATCGGCGAGTCGGCCAGACTGACGTCGGCCACGTCGATGGTCAGGGTCGTGGTGGCGTCATCCCCGTCACCGTCGCGCACGGTGTAGGTAAACACGTCTTGGGCATCGGCGCTGATGGCGTCGGCCGTGGCCACGTAGGTGTAGCTACCATCGGCGTTGAGGGTCAGGTAACCGTACTCACCGTCGATACGGCCGGCCACGCCACCGCTGACCGCGGAGCCAATGTCACCGGCACTGACGCCAACCACGGCACCGGTATCGGCCCAGCCATCGGCGCCCGCGGTGTCGTTACCGAGCACGCCGTCAGCCGCGGCCACCTCGAGGGTGGCGCCTTCGCTGACCTCGCCGGTATCGGCCACGGCACTCGGCGCGTCGTCTTCCACCCGCACTGTCAGGGTGCCATCGCGCGTCGCCTCGCCGGCGTCGGTCACGCTCAGCGGGATGTCCAGCGTCAGCGCGTCATCGTCGGCGCCGCTGTGGGGGCGCTCGCCGGTCAGCGTGTAGGTGTAGCTCAGCTCGCCTTCGGTGGGCACGCCACCCACGCGGTCCGTGGCGGTGAAGCCGGTCAGCGTGAGCGTGCCACCCGCCACGTCGATCGTCTGCGGGCTGCTGTCACTCAGCGCGTCCAGGGCATCCAGAGCCAGCGTGGTGCCGCCGATCGTCAGGCTGCTCAGGCCATCGGCGGCGCTGACGCTCAGCGTGCCGTCGGCGGACTCGCTGTCGCTGGCCGCCTCGGAGCCATCACTCAAGCCGCTTTCGCTGACAGTCACCTCACCGTCGACGCCGGCACCATTGGCATCGTCGGGCGTGATGCTCGGCGCGCCATCGGTGTTGCCGTTGATAGTGAGCGTCAGCGTGGTGGTGCTCCAGTCGCCGTCGGCGTCCTGGATGGTGTAACTGAAGGTCTCGATCAGGCTGTCGCCGTCCTTCAGCGCGTTCACCTCGGCGTTGTCGTTATCGACGACGTAGGTGTAGGTGCCATCGTCGTTCAGCGTCAGCGTGCCGTAGTCGCCGGCCAAGCCGGTGCCGACATTGCCGCTCTGCTGACCGCTTTGCTCACCCGTCGCGACGCCCGTCACCGTGGTGGCATCGGCACCCAGGGTGTCGGCCACATCGGCGGGGCCGGAGTCGGTGGCGGTCAGGACGTTACCGTCCAGCGCGCTCCCGTCCTCGTCGACCGTGCCAGTGTCGGCGTTGGCGGTCGGCGCGGTGTCGGTGATCTGGAGCTCCAGCGTGTTGTCGCCGGACGTCTCGCCGGCGTTGTCGGTGACCTGGATCGCGAAGCGGTCGACGACGCTGTCATCACCGGCGCTGTGATCCTTGGCCGTGCCGCTCTGCTGGTAGGTGTAGCTGATCTCGCCCGTCTCGGCGTCGTAGCCGGTCAGGGTCAGCGTGCCCTCGTCGCCGACGATCTCGCGCGGGGTGTCGTTGAGGGCGTTAAGGTCGTCGGGCGTCAGCGTGGTGTCACCGATCTGCACGCTCTGCAGGCCGTCCGGGGCGCTCACGGTGACACGGCCGCTGACCGGGTCGGTGGCGTCCTCGGCGATGCTCTGGTCACCGACCTCGAGGCCGTTACCATCGGGAATCGTCACCGCGGGATCGCCGTCGGTCTGCCCGTCGATGGTGATGGTCAGGGTGGTGGTGGCCTGATCGTCATCGCCGTCGGTCAGCGTGTAGCTGAACACGTCATTGAGCGTGTCGCCGTCCTTGAGGGCATTGACCGCCGGATGGTCGTTGTCCAGCTGGTAGGTGTAGCTACCGTTGGCCTGCAGGATCAGCGTGCCGTACTCGCCCTGGAGTTCACTGCTCAGGTTGCCGTCGACGACGTGATCGCCGCTCGGCGTGCCCGCCTGGACCCCGCTGACCCGAGCGCCGTCGGCGCCCTGGGTATCTGCGGCATCGCCGTCGGCGACGCCACCGCTCAGCACGTTGCCGTTCACCGGATTGGGCGTGGCGTCTTCGGTGATGGTGTGAGTATCGGCACTAGCGGCCGGCGCGTCGTCGACCACCTTGATACTAAGGGCCGCTTCTTCACTGCCGCCGTCACGCGGCGTCACGATGACGCGGATGTCGTCAAACGCATCCTCGGCGTCGACGCTAGCCGCCTCGATCAATGTGTAGACGTAGTCGATCGTGATGGTGCCATCGGCCGCCTGGCTATATCCCGTCAGTGCCAGCTCGCCATAGGCCGTCGTCAACGACTGCGGTACATCATTCAGGCCTTCAAGCTGTGCGGGAGTCAGCGTCAGGGTGCTGTCGGCGACGCTGAGCGTCAATGTGCCATCGGCGCTCAGCGCGCCCAGTGTCTTGAAGAAGAAACTGGACTCGACGCGGGTGTCGTCCGTATCAGGACGAGAGCCTCTGGCCAGGCCACTCTCGAAGACCACATGGTCGGTCGCATCGCCGTCGGCGACGGCAGCCTCCTGACGGCTGGGCACGGTGATGTCGATCTCCCAGGTGATCGGCTTGTCGTCGCTGTCCGCGTCTGTCCGCCCCAAAGAATCGGTAATGGTGGCCAAGACATCGACCAAAGAGCTACCACCGGATACCGGCACGTCAACGTATATTCCCTCACTCAAATGCTCCGCGGTGACGGGCCGATTCACCAGCTCGTTACCACGGCCATCAGTCACGACCAAGATATCACCGACCTGGGTACCCTCTCCGAAAGTCACCAGTGCGGTCACCGTGCTCGCCTCCGCGAGGGAAAAAACGCCGTCATCGCCGGCTCCCAGGAGCGATATCTCGACCGTGGGACGCGGGCTCCCCAGCGCCGAGGCCGAACCGTCCTCTGTCTCGAAGGCGCCGCCCTTACGCCATTCGAGATCGTCGCTACGCGCATACGCGTAGTCATAATCCAAGGGGTCCAGTTCCAGTTGGATCCTATCGAGGATAGTGAAGCTGCTGCCTTCGGTGGCCATGGCGGAGTGAACGCCTTCCGATTGCGGCTCGGCGCCGACGTCGTCGGCCGGCCACTCGGCAAGCGGCGTGACAGGGTCGTCGTCGCTCAGGGCAGCTTCATCCCGCACATCGGTATCGTCTTCGGATGCCTCGGCGTCGTCGCGTCGCTCGGACGGCAGCAGGATATCGCTGCCGGCGGGCACTTCATGTGCCACGCCTCTCGCATCGACCACCACCAGACTCGCATCCCCGGCAGTCACGATGGTCTCGCCGGGCTGGATGACATCCCCGACGCCGATCTGATGAAGCTCTCCGTTCTCATCCTTGATCCAGGCATCGCCAGTAAGCGTCGCCACCGAGACAGCACCCTGCATAATGTTCACCTCAAGATCCTGCGGCTGTCGATTCACACGAATCGAGCGGGCCGTTGATGAATTCCTTATGTATATTCGCTACCGCTGTCAACGCTCTCCCAGAGCGTTGCCCCAAGCCCTCAACACCGGCTTGAGCATGTACTGCATAACTGTTCTCTTCCCCGTCATGATGTCCACTTGGGCGGTCATCCCGGGGATCACATCGAGCGTCTGATGCTCGCTATCACCTTGTACCGTCCGGACTCTCACCAGATAGAAGGTATTGCCATCATCGTCGGTGATCGTATCGGGGCTGATGCGGACTAATTCGGCCTGTAGGCCCCCGTAGATTGCGAAGTCGTAGGCCGTGAGCTTGATGGTCGCCGGCTGTCCTGGCCGTAAGAAAGCGATGTCCTGAGGCGCAATTCTCGCCTCGACCATAAGGGTGTCATTGGTGGGCACGACTTCGACCACCTCCTGCCCCGGCTGCGCCACGCCACCAATAGTATTGATGGTCAGCCGCTGTACAATGCCATCCACCGGAGAGCGAATTTCCGACAGCCGAACCCGATCCTCCAGGCCGGCGCTGGATTCATCGAGCGCGCCGAGATCGGCCAGCGCGCTGGACAGGGCGTCACGCCAATCGTTGCGGGCGTTGAGAGCAACCTCACGCAGCTTCGACTCGGCCTCATCGATGGCCGACTGGAGACGTTCCACCTGCGCGGCTGCCTGATCGCGCTGGCCGCGGGCCTGAGTCACGTCGCGCTGCAACCGCAGCACCTCGACCTCAGAGACCGCACCGGAATTCAGTAGAGGCCGCGTCAGATTCAGCTCGCGGCCCGCCATGCCCAGCTCTCGAGCGGCGGTATCGCGCCGCGATACCGCTTCGTCGAGCTCGGCGCGACGTTGCGCCAACTGCTCGCGGAGAATGCTCTTCTGCTCCTCCAGAGCATCGAGGTTTGTGCGGTAGAGCTCTCTCTCCTGGGCAACGATATTCGGCGCCTTCTCAGAAAGCTCGGACGACGGGGCGAATGGTGCATCCGACACCAGCGCCTGCAGTCGCTCAACTCGGGCCTCCAGGGATTCGGCCTGAGCCCGGTTCTCCCGGAAGTTGGCGAGGAAGCGCGTGGGATCGATTCGCATCAACAACTGCCCGCGCTCTACGCGCTCGCCCTCGGTCACCAGCACCTCCTGCACCACGCCGCCATCGAACGACTGCACTTTCTGTAGCTGGCTCGAGGGAATAATGCGGCCGCTGCCTCGCGTCACCTCATCCAAGGGGGCAAATGCCGACCATACGATCAACACGATGACGGCCAACACGACCAAATAGAGCAGCCAGCGGGCCCGAAGCGGCTCCTGCTGCAAACACGCCCAGTCGGCCTCGCTGAACCACTCGTCGCCCGGGGGAACCACGCCAGATCGCCATGCGAAGAGACGCTCCATGAGCCTTCCCAGAGGGCGGCGCCCAGCCTTCGAGACGCGACCGATAGCTTCAAACCCTTGTTGTTCGGCGCTGCGGGACGAGCGACTCATACCTTCGCCCTCCCGATTTTTCCGCTGCTAAGGGCCTCTAGAACCTGATCGCGTGGTCCATCGGCCACCAGCTGGCCGGCGTCGAAGACGATGATGCGATCCACCAGCGGCAGCAGCGAGGTACGGTGAGTAATCAGCACCGTCGTCTTACCTCGCGTTGCTTCGTTCAGGTGCGCCTTCAGCCCCCCTTCGGAGGAGTGGTCCATGGCGCTCGTTGGCTCATCGAGCAAGAATATCTGGGGGTCATGCACCATGGCTCGGGCAATGGCCACCTGCTGACGCTGACCACCGGAGAGGCGCTGCCCCCGCTCGCCGACCTGGAGGTCCAGCCCGGAGGGGTGACCATTGACCAACGTTTCGAGCCCGCTCAGGCGGATGGCACGAAGCAGCGCCTGGTCGTCAACCGGCTGCTGGCCCGCCCCCGCCAGGATGTTGTCACGCAAGCTGCCTTGGAAAAGGATGACGTCCTGAGGAACATAGCCAAAGTGGCGGCGGAGCTGCGTCGGCTCAAGCTGGCGGGTGTCGACGCCATCCAGTCGCACGCCACCCGCGTCCGGCGCGAAGAGCCCCAATAGCAGCTTGTGCAACGTTGTCTTACCGCATCCCACGCGCCCCAGTACAGCAACCCGTTCTCCCGCCGCGATGTTCACAGAGACGTCACGCAGGGCGTCGCGCTGCTCGTCTGGATAGCGAAAAGTCACGCGTTCCAGGGTCAAATCCCCGCGCACGACGGGACAATCAATGGTAGCGGCCTGGTCATCGCGTTCGGCCGGCAGGGCCATGATCCCATCAAGGCCCTGCAGCGCCGTAGATGCCTGATGGTATTGAGCCAACAGGGCCGCGGCCTGGCTGATCGGCGCCATGGCTCGCGAAGAAAGCATGTATGCCGCGATCAATCCTCCCTGGGTCAGCTGACCGTCAACGATCAGGTAGACGCCGATGATGATGATCACCACCGCCACGCAATGCTGGATCCACTGGGCGACGCTGGTCACCGAGGAGCTGATAAAGCGCAGCTGCACGTTCGTCCGTGAGAGGAAGGCTGAGGCCTTCTCCCAGAACCCTTGGATCCGGCTTTCGCCACGCAACGCTTTGAGCGTCTCCAGCTGCGAGACAGATTCAACAAGCGTGGCATTGCGCTGACAGCTCGCCTCCTGAGTGGTTTGAGACAGCTCGTGCAGCTTGCCCTGGGCGGCGAAGGCATACAACAGCACGAAAAGTATGCCAACCAACACTGGGAGAACCAGGGCCGGGCCGATCAGAGCAATGATCGCAGCGAACATCAGCACGAACGGCAGATCGACCAGGCCGATAACAGTGGCCGAACCGATAAATCCTCGCACTGCTTCGAAAGACTGCATCATTGAGGCGAAGGCGCCCGTCGAGGCTGGACGCGCTGACAGGCGAAGCCCCAGCACTTGGCTCATCAGCGTCGATGACAACTTCACGTCGGCACGGCTGGCCGCCAGGTCCACGAAGCGGCTGCGCAGCAGCCTCAAGATGAGATCGAATCCCAACACGATGATCACGCCCACCGCCAATACCCAGAGCGTCTCCGTAGCGTGGTTGGGAACAACACGGTCGTAGACGTTCAAGACGAACAGGGGCATTGCCAGCGCGAAGAGGTTGATTACCACAGAACCGGCAATCACGTCGCGATACAATCGACGATTCTCGCGAATCACGCCCCAGAACCAGTGCCGACCGCGCTGGCGGTCAACGCCGGCTGGCGGAGCGTGCGGGCGGAACCGCGGTCGCGCATAGATGGCCCGCCCGCCATAGCTTGCCTCCAGGCTGTCCAGAGAGACATCGGTCGCTGCATCGTCGAGGTCCGGAAAGATAACCTTCGCGCGGCCGGAGTCGAGATCCCGCTCCAGCAGCACGCAGGCACGTCCGGCATCGAGCAGCAGCACCACCGGAAACAGCTCGGGCTTGAGCCATGCCAATCGCGTTTTCACGAGCCGTGCTGCGAGCCCGGCACGCGACGCGGCACGGGTAAACCCTCCGGGCGTCAGTCGGCCCGCCTCGAGCGGCAATCCTGCGGTCAGCGCATCGCGATTAACATCGTGCTCATAAAAACGAGCGACACTAACCAGGCATTCCAGCAGCTCGTCGTCTCCCAGCGACGAGGCGTCATCCTGCGCCTCGTCCATCACGGTCTGCTGAGTCACACATACCTCGACATGATGTCGTCCCACATGGCGTCAACTTCTCGAGGACGCCCCAGTTGCGTGCTGATCATTGGACCGGCGCTGTCGACGTGGACGAAAGTCCGCGCGTGAAGTCTTCAAGCGCATAGCCGCTCGGGCCTGGCGCTGGGCAGACCGTTTCGGCGTCGAGCTTCACGCCGTCGCTGCCCAGCTCCTCCAGGGTCGGTATGTCGTCCCGGCGCACGTCCAGCATCTGCGTTAATTGGCCCATGGCTGCCAGCGTTCGAGCGTCGGCCAGGCCCACATCATGCTGCGCGTTCACATAGGCGCGGCTGGATTCAAAGTACTCGTTCTCGGTATCCAGCACGTCCAGCAGGCTACGCTGGCCTATCTCGAACTGCTGCTGGTAGGCGCGACGAACACGGTTGGTGGAGAGGCGATGCTGATTCAGGTACTCGAGCTGCTCCCGCAAACGTCGAGTATCGTTGTAGGCCACTTGGGTGGTCTGGCGAAGATCGACGCATGCCTTCTCGCGCAAGTCCCGAGCCTGCTCCAAACGATCACCGGCGGCACGATAGCTCGCCAGATCGCTGCCGCCGCGATAGAGATTCATACTAGCGACCAGCTCGATGCTGTGGCGATCTTGCCGCCGGTCGGGGTCTAGCGCAGAATGGGAATTGCTGTCGCGATAGGTGCCCGTACGTGCGACGAAGTCCAGCTGGGGATGAAAAGCAGAGCGCGTGCCGCGCTGCTCGGCGCGTGAGGCCTCAATATCCTCGATTGCGGCATGGAAGTTGGGATTCCCCTGGAATGCCAGCTCGAGTGCCCGCGCAACACTGCCCGGGAGGTGCTCGGCGAATGTTGGAGCCGCCATCAAGTCGGCGGCCGGCAGCTCGCCGACGATGCGCTGATAGCGCGCCGTCACATCATGCAGGTTGGACGCCTCGGTCATCAGGTTGGATTCGGCCAAGGCGAGTCGACCGCTGATCTGTTCGAGGTCGACGCCTCGCCCGGCTCCTGACAGGGTCTTCTGCTCGACCTGATCGAACACCTCGAGATGCTTGCGGTAGTTCTCTTTCGCCAACCCCACCAACTCACGGTAGCGCTGCACATCCAGATAGGCCCTCACCGCCTCCAGAGCCACCTCTTCACTGGCCCCCAGCAGCTCGTAATAACGCACGAGCTGGGCGTGACCCAAGCGATCGACCTCGTTACTGGTCGCGAAACCGTCGTACAACATCTGTGTCAACGTCAGTTCCGCATAGTTCGTGTCATAGCTCCCGCGCCGATCGTACTCGCGATCCTCTCGGCCGACGCCGGCATTGGCATCGATGCTAGGCAGGTAGTTGCCCCATACTCCTCGGCGATCATGTCCTGACGCCTGGAACTCCTGCCACGCCGCCTGCACTTCTGGATTGGTGGTGATAGCTTCCTGCACCACGCCGCGTAGTTCTGCTGAACCAGGCGAAGACAACCCCGAAGGAAAATTCATCGACTGAGCGAGTACGCCTCCGGATGCAAGCAGGGTCGCACCAGGCAGTAGACTCGCGATAAAAAAAAGTTTAACCAACGGCTTACGGTGTTGACTTGCACTTTCAACACCTCTCCTCCCTGAGAACATTTTCATTACAGCACCCCACGCAGCATGAACGAACGCCCCACCCTCCTAGATGAAGGATAGGGTGTCACTACCAAATGTCATAGATCTTATCAGCTAACCAGCAGGTGAGAAATCGGATGGCACGAAAAAGGAGAAACTATTTTGTATCATTTTTGTACTATTTAGCTTATGCCTTGTAAGAGATATCTTACAAAATATGGGTTCATAGAATAAATGTCGGGTCCCGTGTGATTGACTACCCCCCCCCCCTTGGCAAATAACTCAGGAAGCTTGGTCTGCCAGTCCTTCATCATCACAATCGGTGATTGATGTTTCAGCTGACCTTCCCCCTGGTTTCGGTCCAACCACAATGTGAGAACCGCTCCTTCATGCACACCCCTGGCATAGGCGACGGGTGGAAGATAGCCCAGCGAGCGGTGCGGTCTGACATGGTTGTAGTGGGTCCTCCATTGGTCGATTTCATGTCTTGCATCGTTCAGGCTCAGAAACCAGTGCTGATTGAGACAGCCATCCCGGAACTTGCCGTTGAAGCTCTCGATGAAGGCATTCTGTGTCGGCTTGCCCGGCTGTATAAAGGCCAGCGTGACCTTCCGCTCACGCGCCCAGAAGAACATCGCCTTGCTGGTCAGTTCGGGGCCGTTATCGCAGACAATCGACGCGGGCAGCGCACGCTGCTGCGCAATGTCATCCAGGAACCTGGCCAAGCGACGCCCGGAAATGGACGTGTCCACCAGCTGACCAACACACTCTCTGCTGAAGTCGTCCACGATGTTCAGCACCCGGAATCGGCGCCCCGAGGCCAGCTGATCTGAGACGAAGTCCATCGACCAGCGCTGGTTGGGCCTGTCTGGACATGGCATTGGCGCTCTTGGCCGCACCAGTCGCTTGCGCCGCCGGGTGCGGACCTGAAGCCCAGCTTCACGGTACAGCCGGTAAGTTCGCTTGCGATTCACCACCAGGCCCTCCTGACGCAACAAAGCGTGCAGCAGCAGGTAGCCGTAGCGGGGGTAGCAGGTCGCCAAGGCGTTCAGTCGGGCCCGAAGCGGCTCATCGTCACGCGGCATCGCTTGGTAGCGGGCCACCGACCGTGGCAGGCCCAGCAATCGACAGGCATGTCGCTGGCTGAGCCAGCCGCCTGTCACCAGGTGCGTTACCGCCCGCCGCTTCGCTTCGGGCGTCACCACTTTCCCGAGACGATCTCCTTGAGGGCGGCATTATCGAGAGCGCTTTCCGCCAGCAGCTTCTTCAGGCGGGCATTCTCTGCCTCCAGCTCCCGCAGACGCTTGGCCTCTGATACCTCCATACCACCGTACTTGGCCTTCCAGCGATAGATGGTCTGCTCGGTGACACCATTCTGCCGAGCCAGCTCGGCCACCGAGACGCCGCGCTCATGGGCCTTGAGGATGGTGATGACCTGCTCTTCGGTATGTCGATTACGCTTCATCGCGAGATCTCCGGCTATCAGGGTAAACGTAGCGGACATCTCACATTGCCGGTGGACCGGTTTCTGGGGAGAAGGTCAAGGGGATGACGCCCTATACCGCGTTCAAGAAAGGGCTCCCCAAATCACCGAAGAAGGAGCCCAGGAAAACGTCAGAAAACACTGCTTAACTATAGGAGCCCCACGGGGGCATGTGTCAGGTGATTACCATCACTGTACATATAGGTGTCCCACGGGGAAGATTTGTCAGACGAACACCATGATTGTACATACAATCACCACATTCCGCAGATGGCTCTGCACCATCAATCACCTATTGCGGTGATGAAAGAATAACAGACCAAGCGTCCTGAGTTTTTATCAAACGAGCCTTTACTCACACGAAACCCGACATCTATCTTTTAAGCTCCCTAGCTTGTTCTTGCCAAACAACAGTGGGCACCTCATTCATACAGCACACTGAAATGAGGTGTCCATAGCAACTTAACCCCTTTTCGCACTCACTAACATCAGAACGCTAGCTTCAGCCCAGAACGATTCCAAGGCACCGACAACAATTGACCACAACCAGAAAGAGTTATGTAAGCCGTTTTAAGGCCATCTCCTCCGAAGCAAATATTCGTGCAATAACCTTCTGGAGCAGAATAAGACTCTATAAGTTCACCTTGGGGAGAGAAAACATTCACCCCTCCCTCAACCAGAGTCGCAACACAGATATTACCTCCAGCTTCAACCGCCATAGAATCAAACCGTTGATAACCAGGAAGTCCATTCATAAGCTTACCACCATTGGGAGAGGGCCAAGGTTCTTTACCCAGCACTCCTTCACCCAAGATAGGATAACACCATAGCCGGCTAGTTTCCGTTTCTGAAACGTATAACGTCTCACCAATCGGAGAAATACCCACCCCGTTAGGAGTTATAAGATCTGTTGCCGCACAAGTTATAAAGTCTCCATCGATCTTGGCATAATAGACTCTCCCCAGCATGAGGCGGTCATCAAACTTCTTCCCGAAGTCAGTAAACCAGAATCCGCCTTTATCATCAAAAACGATATCATTAGGGCCTTTAAGAGTCTCTCCATCACAGTGACTATAGAGCGTCTCAAATCTTCCTGTCGCGATATCAACTCGCTGTATCGCGCCACCCGCATAATCATCAGCAGCACCAACAGGCCTCGTGTAACCCTCATCACTATGCCACTTAAAACCACCATTGTTGCATATGTAGCAAAAACCGTCTGGCCCTATGGCAGCGCCATTTGGACCTCCCCCCACCTCGGCTACAGTCTGCAACTCTCCATTGGGCAATACACGCGTAAGCCGCCCTCCCTTTATCTCAACTACCAACACGCTACCATCCGCCATAGCGATTGGACCTTCAGGGAACTCGAGAGAACTTGTAACAATTTTACCTTCGAGCCTATTCGACTTCATCTTTCCTCCAGAAAATCGCTTACAAACAAATTCCTATGAAAATCAAAATTTAATGCAAAAGCAATCAGCATAAACTCAAATAGAACATACGCCACCATGGTTGTAAAGCTAAATCTATAGACGCCTAGCACTAAAAAACACTATTGCTATCAACCTTGGCAATCCTTCTCACCAATCATTGCCCAAAAGAAAAATCAACATGCGAAACCAAGAATTCGGCACGCCCACAAGACAGCAATCTCGAAAAATCATTTAACGAAAATCACACAACGCTTAAGAGAGACGAGCCGAAATGAGCTTAAATCCTCTTGACTCCTTTATCTGTTACCAACCGCACTCAATATCTGCGGCTGCCAAATGGACAAAATTTGAGGCTTAAAAATCTAAAAGCATAGAGGGCAATCCAGTGGCCAAAATCGGGAAAAATGCCATCAGCAGGCAGGCCAGCACGATCAGCGCCACAAAGGGGATCACCGCCTTGTAGAGGTCGAGGGTCTCGACCCCCTGGGGGGCCACGCCCTTGAGGTAGAACAGGGCGTACCCGAAGGGCGGCGTGAGGAACGAGGTCTGCAGCACCACGGCCACCATCACCACGAACCACAGCACGTCGATGCCCATGCTCTCGACGATCGGCAGCATGATCGGGAAGCTCAGCAGCACGATGCCGGTCCAGTCCAGGAACATGCCCAGGATGAAGACCAGGAAGAGCATCAGGATCAGCGCCCCGGTGGTGCCGCCGGGCATCGCCATCACCACCTCGTGGATCACCTCCATACCGCCGCCGATGGAGAAGACCCCGGTGAAGGCGGTGGCGCCCACCAGCACCAGCATCACCATGGTGGTGGTCTTGCTGGCCTCGATCAGGGTGCGGTAGCAGGTAGACGCCTTGCGATCGCCGAAGATCAGGAACAGCAGGAAGGCGATGGCCACGCCGATGGCCGAGGCTTCGGTGGCGGTGGCGATGCCGGTGAACAGCGAGCCCAGCACGCCGAGGATCAGCGCCATCGGCGGCAGCACGTACTTGCCCAGCATCTTCACAAGCTCGCCGGTGGAGACCCCGGCGCGCTCCTCGGCCGGCACCAGCGGGCCGTACTCGGGCTTGAGGTGGCAGATCACCAGCACGTAGAGGGCGTACATCGCGCCGAGCATCAGCCCCGGGACCAGGGCGCCGGCGAACAGCGCGCCCACCGAGACCGGCGAGTAGCTGGCCATCAGGATCAGCATGATGCTCGGCGGGATCAGGATGCCCAGGCAGCCACTGGCCATGATCACCCCGGTGCTGAGCTGCTTGTTGTAGCCGTAGTTCAGCATCGGCACCAGGGCGATCATGCCCATCACCGCGATGGAGGCGCCGACGATGCCGGTGGTGGCGGCCAGCAGCACCGACACGACCACCACCGTCAGCGCCAGGCCGCCGCGCAGGTTCGCGAGCAGCAGGCGCATCGACTCGAACATCTTCTCGGTGACGCCCGAGTCGTTGAGGAAGCGCGCCATCAGGATGAACAGCGGGATGGCCACCAGGACGTAGTTATCCATGGCGTTGCCGTAGATGTTGTTGATCAGGATGCCCAGCGAATTGGCGCCGGGGCCGAACCAGGCGCCGAGCACGGCGACACCGCCGAGCACGAAGGCCAGCGGATGGCCCATGAAGAGGCCGACCAGCAGGCCGCCGAACATGAACAGGGTGAGCATCTCGGCGTTCATGCGGGGGTCTCCTTGCCCAGCGCCTGGACGGCGCGGATGACGATGGCGATGGCCTGCAGCAGCAGCAGGCCGGCGGCGACCACGATCACGCCCTTCACCGGATAGACCGGGATGGCCATCATGCCGTAGGTGGTCTCGCCGCGGCTGAAGGAGCGCTCGAAGAACGCCCAGCCGAGGGTCAGCAGCATCCAGATGAAGGGCACGAAGAAGATCAGGTAGCCGAGGAGCCCGAGGACCGCCTGCTTGCGACGAGCGAGCAGGCGCTTGAGCACGTCGACCTCGACGTGGGCATGATGGCGCAGCCCGAAGGCGGCCATCAGCATAAAATGGGCGCCAAACAGCATCTTGGTCAGATCGAAGGCCCAGTCACTGGGGCGTCCGATAAAGAAGCGCATGGCGATGTCATAGATCACGATCAGCGTGATCACGGCGAGCAGCGGCGCGATAAGTCGGCCGAAGCCCTCGTTGAGGGCATCGATGGCCCTGGCAATGGCAGTCATGGTGGGAGCTCTCGGCATCGGACGAAGCGGTCGGGAGGGAAGTCGGCGGAACCGTCGCGATCGGGGCCGGCCTCGCAGGGCCGGCCCGGGCCGCTTACTGGTTCATGCAGGCCTCGATCTCCTCGAGGGACGGCAGGTCGTCGGTGACGCGGCTCATGTTGTAGGGCACCGAGACGTCACGCCAGTTGGCGTAGTGGTCCAGGTAGCTGATCATGGAGTGGTAGACCTTGGCGTGCATCGGGTCCTCGCAGGCGCCCTGGACGATCACCTCGTTGGTGATTTCCTGAATACGTTCAATATCCTCGTCTGGGAGCTGGTTAATCGTCACTCCTGCCTCAATGAAGTCGATAGCACCCTCAGTGGAGCCGCGCTCGGACCAAGCTAGTGCCCAAGTCATGGTTGCCTCGGCGGCGATCTTCAGCTTTTCCTGGGTCTCCTCGGAGAGGGCATCCCAAGCACCCTTGTTGATCATTACTCCAAGCACAGTGCCAGATTGATGCCAACCTGGTGTAGACCAATAATCCACAACCTCGTCGAAACCAGCTTTGTGATCTATCCCCGGATTGGAAAACTCTCCTCCATCTACTACGCCGCGTTCAATAGCCTGATAGAGCTCGCCACCAGACAGTGTGACCTGAGAACCGCCGAGTTTTTCCAATACTCGCCCCTGATCACGCCCAGAGAGACGAAGCCGTTTACCCTCTAAATCCGCCAAGCTAGTGATTGGAGTCCGGCCCATAAAACCGGACTCGGTATTGAGAGCGGCATATGGCAAATAAACCATACCGTATTCTTCGTAGACTTCTTGGTAAAGCTCCCAACCACCCCACTGATGAATCCAATTAATGTAATCGACAGCATTAAAAAGACTAGTAGTTGTGGCCAGCGGTGAAAAAGCCGGACTCAGACCGGCCCAGTAGCCGGGCCAGTCACCGGCCGCCTGGATGGCACCGGTCTGGGTGGCGTCAAACACTTCAGTGCCGGGCATCAACGTACCGCCTGAACGGAAATTGATATTAAGGTCATCGCCAGCAATGTTATTTACAAGCTCCACCCAATGGCGGTCAATCTCGATTAGATCGAGATTTTCAGGCCAAGTCGTCGTCATCGTCCACTCTTCTTTGGCGTAAACTTCAGCTGACGACAAAGGTGAAAATGCTACGCTTGCAGCAAGAAAACTTATAAAAAATCCAGCCTTATTTTTCATAGAACCCATCCATGCAGTTAGTTATTTAATTTTCCAAGGACGCCAATATATTGAAATTATGATTATAGAAATGGTAAATATATTATTGGGCCGTCCAACCTCCATCAACCATCAGGGCTCCCCCTGTCAGCAGAGCGGCGGCGTCCGAGGCAAGAAAAACCACCGGCCCCATGATGTCCTCTACCTGCCCCAGTCGCCCCAGCGGGATCTTCGCCAGCACCTCCTCACGAAAACCCGGCTTGTCGAAGAAGGGCCGGGTCATCGGTGTCTCGATGAAGGTCGGGCAGACGCTGTTGACGCGAATGCCGCGCGAACCCAGCTCGACCGCCATGGACCGCGTCATGCCCTCCACCGCCGCCTTGGAGGTGCAGTAAAGCGTCCGATTGGCGGCACCCACATGCCCCATCTGGGAGGACATGTTGATGATGGAGCCGCCCTCTGGCATGGCCTCGGCCACGGCCTGGGCCAGGAAGTAGGCGGCGCGGACGTTGATGTCCATGACTGCCGCATAGTCGGCTTCATCGATCTCGGCCAGCGGCTTAGGCCGGTTAGTACCGGCGTTGTTGACCAGGACGTCGATGCGACGACCGGCCAGGGCCTCACGCACCGCGGTGGTATCGGTCACGTCGAGGGGGAGCCCCACGGCGTCGAGGCCGGCGGTGGTCATCGCCGCCACCGCCTCATCCAGCATCGCGGCATCACGAGCCACCAGGATCACCCGGGCGCCGGCCTCGGCCAGAGCACAGGCGGCAGCCAGCCCCAACCCTTTGCTGGCCCCAGTCACCAGGGCCGTGCAACCGTCCAGCCGATGGCTCGGTGTCTGTGGTAGTTTCATTGTTGCCTCCTGCATAGCCGACTCAGGCTTCTACCTGGCTGGCATAGGGCACATCGCGCTGACCATAGCGACGCACGCGCTCGTTGGCCTGCTCACCGTGGCCGGCGAAGCCTTCCAAGGCGCACAGACGCGAGCAGTAGCTGCCGATGCGGGCAGAGGCCTCGTCGGAGAGCACGCGCTGGTAGGTGCAGGTCTTGAGGAACTTGCCGACCCACAGACCACCGGTGTAGCGGGCCGCCTTCTTGGTCGGCAGGGTGTGATTGGTGCCGATCACCTTGTCGCCATAGGCGACGTTGGTGCGCGGGCCCAGGAAGAGCGCGCCGTAGTTGACCATGTTGTCGAGATACCAGTCGGCGTTCTCGGTCATGATCTGGACATGTTCGTAGGCCATGTCGTTGGCGACCTGAAGCATTTCCTCATGGCTGTCGCAGACGATGATCTCACCGTAGTTCTCCCACGACTGACGCGCGGCCTCGGCGGTGGGCAGCTTCTCGAGCAACTCGGCAATAGCGGTCTCGGTATCGCGGGCCAGGGCCTCGGAATTGGTCAGCAGCGCACAGGGAGAATTGGTGCCATGCTCGGCCTGGCCCAGCAGGTCGGTGGCACACAGCAGGCCATCGACGCTATCGTCGGCGATCACCAGGGTCTCGGTAGGGCCGGCGAACAGGTCGATGCCCACGCGGCCAAACAGCTGGCGCTTGGCCTCGGCGACGAAGGCGTTGCCCGGCCCGACCAGCATGTCCACCGGAGCGATGCTCTCGGTTCCGATGGCCATGCTGCCCACGGCCTGGACGCCGCCCAGCACCAGGATCTCGTCAGCGCCGGCCAGGTGCATGGCGGCAACAATGGCCGGATGCGGCTTGCCCTTGTAAGGCGGTGCCGCGGCGACCACTCGCTTGACGCCCGCCACCTTGGCGGTCAGCACGCTCATGTGGGCTGAAGCCACCATCGGATAGCCGCCGCCGGGGATATAGCATCCCACCGCCTCAATTGGCACGTGCTTGTGGCCCAGGATGACGCCGGGGCTGTTCTCGACCTCGACCGGGTGCATGGAGGCCAGCTGGGCCTCGGCGAAACGACGCACCTGAGCCTGGGCGAAGCGGATGTCCTCCAGCGCCTGGGGGTCGACCTCGCTGATCGCCTGGTCGATCTCCTCCTGGGTCAGGAAGAAGTTCGTGGGCGTCCAGCCGTCGAAGCGCTCGGAGAGTTCGCGGACGGCGGCATCGCCGCGGGCCTCGATGTCGGCCAGGGTGGTCTCGACCACCTCTCGGACCTTGCGATCGGCATCGAGACGAGCATCGGCGCTAGCACCATTTTTAAGGTAACGGATCATTGTTATCCCCCAGTTTTAGGATCATAAAAAAGTTGAAAGGGCAAATAGTTTGAGCAACTACCTTCTAGGCCTCATCATAGGCATTGAAAGAAGCAAAAAAGATAGGCTTTTCCCATGCCCATCCAGATTTAGAGCGCCATTCACACCACCTTGAAGCACGTCATCAATAACGAAATTCATACCCTCTATATTGGGCATAAGATATCGCTTAACCCGAGAAACTCCTCGATGCGCAAAAATCTCCAGCACTTTTTCTTCTGTTACCACTTCCTCTAAAAGAGAGTAATCATCACTATTGTATGGAAAAAGAGAAATATTCAGCCTATCTCCTTTATCTCCTGATCGGGCATGCGCAACGTCATACAATCGAAACAAACCGCCGCATGAACTTTCACTAGCTTGAGCATCACGACTTTTCATGTTTTTTTCAATCACACCACCCTCCCACAATCAAAGAATAAAAACCATACCTTGAACCAAAAAGAGTTACGCATGGTAAATACGAGCCCCTGAATTCACATCTTCTCGTCGCACAAGATAGGAAGAACTTAGCAGCCTGCGTGAAAAATTCTGCCGCACCCCCCCGCCGCCCGCTGGCCCAGAGCAGTAAAGTGCGAGCAACTCTTGAGCGGCCCTTTCAACCCAGCGTCTCTCGGAATGCTCAACTGCTAATCGCAAACGATAATCACCGTCATAGTGAGAGATGGAATTTATAGTGAGGCGACTATCATCATCATTAAAAACACTGAGGTGACCAATAATGTCGAAACGTGAACGTAAATCCTTAGGAGCCCGGAAGCTTAGCCGTTCACGGAGAACCTCAGCGGCCAGCTTAGCTCGCCTAAGGGCATTAGGACCCGAATAAGAGATCTCGGCCTCACCAAGCCAGCCGCCGCCATAACATACTGTGGCTTTTAGCCTGGCGGGTGAGGATTTTCCTTTTATCCCAGTGACCTCTACTCTGTTACGACCCACCTCTTTGACATTCACGTCAGTAAGATCTACAACCACATCAGGGGTCAGATAGTTTGCTGGGTCGTGAACTTCGTATAAAAGCTGCTCTTTAACAGTTCTCTCATTTACGTAACCACCAGTACCCTCTGGCTTAGTTACCACTAGGGAACCATCGAAATCAACCTCGATAATTGGATAGCCCAGCCTTGCCATATCTGGCACATCTTTTTTTCCAGGGTCAGCAAAGTATCCTCCACAAACCTGAGAGCCGCACTCTCCTAAGTGACCAGCCATTGTTCCAGCGGCTAATCGGTCCCAGTCATTCCAAGCCCACCCAAAATGGTGAATCAAAGGAGCCAGGAACAGCGAGGGATCAGCTACTCGACCAGCAACAATTACATCAGCATCAAAATCAATAGCCTCAACCAAAGGTGAAGCGCCAAGGTAGACATTAGCCGAAACCAAGTCCTCGGCTAGAGGGACATCTCGCTTCTCAGCCTCCCATTGAAGCAAATTCAAGTTGTGCAGCTCATCCCGGATATCATCGCCGAAAACCTCCGCTATGGAGAGATTACTTATACCTTGACTGCTGGCTAACGCATCAATCCTACGACAAGCTCCATGGGGATCAGCAGCGCCAAAGTTCCCGAAAACACGAATACCATTGGCCTTGCACTTACCAAGAATAGGCTCTAACAGCTCTTCTACCAGTGGTTCATACCCCCCCTCTGGATCTTCACGCTTCCGCCGATGTGCTGCTGCTAAAGTTCGCTCTCCTAAAGTCTCAAAAACTAAAGCAGAAGCCTGGCCTCGGCGAACTAGCTCGTCCACCACTGCAATAGCTGCATCAGTTCTATCACCAGAAAATCCAGCGCCGCTTCCTATTAAAAAAGACATCACACACCCTTATATTTGCAATTAAAAATTATACGCTTCCAATTTTAAATCTAAAAAGGCGCCGCCTGCTATTGAGCATGTAAGCCATAGCAACAAGAGAAAGCGTCGTTGTTAACCAACCTGGCGTTAATGCCAAAATCACGACCCCAACTAGGATCAATGTGTCTATACCGTAGCGTCCTGTGAATGTGGCACGTGATACTAGTGAAGAGAATGCGAGAACGAAGACAACTCCCTGACAGATAGCTAAAGCGATCTCCATCCACCCACCGAAACCTGCTAGAGCTGGGTAGATGAGAAGCAGAAAGGGAATCACATAGATCGCCCCCGCCAATCGTACAGCCTCGCCAGCGGCCGGCAGCCAGTTGGTTCCGGCGATGCCCGAGGCGACGAACACCGCGACGCACACCGGAGGCGTAATCACAGAGAGTGTGGCGAAGTAGAACACGAACAGGTGGGCTATCAACGGTTCCACGCCGATAGAAGTCAGTGCTGGCGCCAGTACTGAGGCCACCAACACGTAGGCGGCGGTGGTGGGAATACCCATGCCGAGGATCAAGCAGACCCCACCAACAATGCCCGCTACCAGGAACAATGACTCCCCGCCCACGTTGACGATTAGGCTAGCGAGCGTCACGCCGATGCCGGTCATGCCGATCATCGCCACCAGAATCTGCGCACCAGCCAGCAACACACCTATGATCACCATGCCCCTGCCGGCATCCATTAGTCCCGAGAGCAGCTTTCCGAGGATCTCGCGCGGCGGCATTTTCCCCATCAGCGAGAATGGTACGAAAGTAAGCAACGTCATCAGGATGCCGTAGAACGCTGACAGCTGGATCGAGCGGCCACTTAGCACACCGAAGAAGAGGCCACCCAGGGCTGCGAGGATCGGCACGATGCGCTCAGGACACAGCACATCGCGCCAGCCTGGCAGCTCGTCGGCAGGCACGACACGAAGTTTGCGCCGTTGCGCCACCAGATGGATGGTTAGAAACACACCCAGGTAAAACAGTATCGCCGGCAGCAACGCCGCTAAGGCAATGCGCAGGTAACTTTCGCCAAGGATCTCAGCCATGATGAAGGCGGCCGCACCCAGAATTGGCGGTGCGATCTGCCCACCTGTCGAGGCCACGGCCTCCACTCCGGCCGCGAAGGGCCGCGGATATTCGAGGCGTTTCATCATGGGGATGGTAAAGTTGCCAGTTGTGGCCACGTTGGCCACAGCACTGCCGCTCACCATGCCAAACAACCCCGAGGCGACCGTGGCCACCTTGGCGGCCCCACCCGGTGAGCGGCCACTAATGCGAAGCGCCATATCCATGAAGGTCTGGCCGCCGCCGGTATGCAGCAACAGACTGCCGAACAGCACGAAGGCGGCGATGGTCGTCGCAGCAACGCCCACCAGCATGCCCCACACACCGAGATCGCCGAGGTAGATGGTCTCGGTGATGTAGGCCAGGTCGAATCCGCGATGTCCCAGGGGACCAGGGATGGCGGCACCGAACCAGGCGTAGGCCAAGCCGGCAACTACTAGCAAAGGGAAGATCAAGCCGATGGCACGCCGCGACAACTCCAGAATCGCCACCAACAGTACACCGGTGAACATCATGTCACGGGGCGATGCCCACGGCAGCTCTACCAAGATGCGTTCGTAGTTCATGACAACGTACCCGCAGGAGAGCACGGTGCCTACCGCTAGGATCAGATCGAAGGCCAAGCCAAAGGGGCGCCAGCGTTTTCCGGCCCCCAGCGGATAGACGGTCAGACCCAATAAAATCACTAGGCCGAGGAAGATACCGCGCTGAACCATGCTCTCGAATGGGCCAGTGGCGGAGGTATAGAGGATCAGGCCACCCAGCGTGAGGGCCAGGCCTCGGGTCAGATGCTCGCGCATGAACAACTCCTACGACGGCCGTTATTCAGCGGGCTGAAGGGCATCAGGAATCTTCATGCCCTGCTCTTCGAAGTAACGTGCTGCACCTGCATGCAGCGGGACGGTGCCGACATCGAGAGTCATCTGCGCCAGATCAACATCCTCGACCGCCGGAAAAGCGTTGGCCTGAGGCTCAGGGTTTTCCATTACAGCCTTGGTAATCTGGTAAGCGGTCTCTTCATCCATGTCCGGGTGAGCGTGGACGGCCACGCCGAAGGCCCAGGTGGTATAAGCAGGTAAGCCCTCGGCGGCGCCCTCGGGGATATCTACGACCGCGACATCGGGCATTTCGGTGCGTAGAGTGTTGGCCTGCTCGTCACTAAGCGAGAGCACATCAATCGGCGTGAACGTGGCGATGTCCATGGTCGAGCCATCCAGCCGATCGCCTACCCCAGACTTCACGTAACCTTGGATGCGCCCATCCTTGATGGAATCAACTACATCGGTGGTGGAGCCTCGCACATAATCGGGCATGATCCCGAGAGTTTCCATGACACTCTCTGTGGTGCTCTCACTGGCAGAGCCGGTAATGCCCGGGTTAAGGCGCACTCCTTCAAGGTCCGCTAAGCTGGAAACTCCTGCATCCTCACGCACTGCCACATTTTGGGGCGCCACGGTGTAGACCCACAGAAGACGGGTATCGATTGGTCTATTTTCGAAATCACCGAGCCCAGAATAGGCATGGAATCCAGTATTGGTTGTCACCAATCCCATGTCGATCTGGTTGCGGCTAAGCCGTCGCAAATTGTCGACGGTAGCGCCAGTCTCGGCAACGGAGGTGCTGACCCCCTCGAGTTCGGCATTGATGATTTGATTGACCGCCACGAAATAGCCGTAGTGACTCGACGAGCTAGATGTCGAGCCGATGAGCAGTCGCTCATTGGCTTGCACTATCGAAACGGAAGAAGAAACGATCGCGGTACTGACGACAACACCAGTGAGAAGCCTCTTCATCGGTGCATTCATGAGTATCTCCATTACCCGTTGCACGGGTTCATTGTTGTGTTTTCTCTTCAGAGCGACGTGCTCAGGCATGAGAGTGGTCAGAAAAACAGGTTTTGTATATTGAATATATTTTAAATTATGATAAATTTTCTAAATGAACACTAACGTCAAGCAGCTACGTGCCTTCGTCGCCGTCGCCCAAGCCCAGAGCCTCGCTCAAGCCAGCGAGCGGTTGCACCTATCTCAACCTGCGGTGTCTATCGCTCTACGTAACCTAGAAGCCCAGATAGGAGGTCAACTTTTCAGCCGCGCAACAAAACGACTCACCCTAACCCCAGAGGGCCAGGAATTTCTGCCAGTGGCAGAGCGCCTTTTACAAGATTGGCAGGAGGCTTTCGATGACCTCGATGCACTATTTTCCAAAAAAAGAGGGAAGGTAAGAATTGCCTCAGTTCCTACGTTAGCAGCAAGTTTGCTACCAAAGGTTATTGCCGATTACAACAGAATTTACCCAAACATAAAATTAAGCGTGCACGACATCTTAGCTAACCAAGTAGCTCAGATGGTTCAAGAAGGCCGTGCTGACTTTGGTTTATCAGTAGAGCCGACCGGGCAGGAAGATCTAGAATTCACCCCAATCATAGACGACAAAAATGTAGTAATATGCTCACTTGACCATCCTCTTCTTCTTCAAAAAGTAGTAGAATGGCAATCGCTGACAGATTACGCTTTCATAGGAATGCATCGAGATTCAAGCTCTCGACAAGAAACCGATAGAGCAATGGCGCATATTGGAAAGTCATTAAATATACTATGTGAAACTGGACAGATAACAACAGTTAGTCGCATGGTGGCATCTGGACTCGGCATTAGCGTTATCCCGTCACTAAGCTTTCACCTTATATCAGGGCATGACCTCGACTTCCGCACTTTAGTTAACCCTTTTCTCCCGAGAACTCTTGGAATAATAACCCGCAGACATAAACCTAACTCTTCTGCCGCCGAATGCTTAATTGACATGCTGAAAAATGCCCCAAAATCAGACCTTTTCTTCGAAACCAGGTAAAGAAAAGAAAAACCAAAAAAACAGGGCGAATGCGCGACCTTGTTATCCAACTTACAAAGCATGCCCAAGAAGAAGAATAATCTTGACTGAAAACTATTAGTACAACACCTGACCTGATCGGAAAGGTGTTGTACCCATGTCATATCTTGACAGTCGATTCACCGCTGTGAACTCGTGGTAATCGTACCCGCTCATCACAGCTGGGCCATTGATTCATTGACGATTCTTGTCAATCCCGCCCTGCAGGGCTTGCATCAGCTCCTCAATGCTGTGGATCCCCTGGGCCTTAAGCGACTGCTCCATGTCAAGAGGAGGCGCCTTTGCTGGACGTGACTTGCTGGGCGTGTCGCCCAGACGCCGAAAGCCAGTCTGAATGGGCTCGAGCATGTCGGCGATCTCCTTCTCATTCAGCGCCTCGGGATCGAACTCGCCACCCAGAGCCTCAAGCAACTCCTGGCCATAGACATCCTTCTCGCCGGCCGTTGCCGCCTTCAGGGCCACATAGCCTCCCGTGCCGCCGATATCCTCTGGCGGGCAGGCCATGGCGCCGTCGATCAGCCGCGGGCAAGGGTTGGTCTCCTCCAGCCCCGTCGCCTCGACAACGATGCGGTGCTCCCAGCCATCGCCGAAGTCGTAGAGGTAGCGAAAGCTACCGTCCTTGGCGCGAGCCGCCAGCGACTTAAGCTTGGCGTTGCGTGCCAGTGCGATGGATCGATCGCTCCACTCGTCGAGCTCGCCGTAGTAGCGGCCATTGCACTCGAACTCATAGAGGTGACAGTCTTCCCAGCCCATCACCCCCTGGATGAGCTCGTGGAGACGATGCAGGTTGATCTGCTCCGGCACCATCACACGGCGCCAGACCAGTGGATCGGTATCAAGCAGCTCGATACGCAGGCGAATATCGGGCACAGAGATTCTCCATCAGCCAATGTCGAGGAATGGTAGCGCGGGCCAGCCATGGTGCAGCTCACCAGGGCCATAGCGTTTGTATGGGCAGTCAGGGTATCAAACAATGCTGCATCCGAGCGCATGCAAGACCGCACGGGCCAGGTAACCTGAGCGGCTTTCGAACTCGCCACGGCATTGCCGATGCGCTGGATGACTAATTCCGTAGCAGTATGCTCGCAAGCTTGTCGGGCAGGCTCATCCGACTCACCTGCCCCGCCTTCAGCACGTCCCGGGTCAATGTCTCGGTATACGCGTTGAATACCGAGGTCAGGTGAGGATTCGCCAGATCCAAGAGACGATCAGGAGCCTCTGGGTCTCGACCCTGTACCTTCCATGCCAGCAGCGGGTTGTTGTGAGACACCGACTGCTTGGTACCGATCAGTGCACGCACCCCACGCACGACCGTCCCCTCTGGTTGAAGATAGATATCTTCATGCGCGTTCGAAATCAGCTGCTGGGCGACCGACACCTTACCTCGAGCGCCAGCACGCCCCATGTTCAGCCCTTGGTGCTCAGAGCGAAAGCTGCCCTCGGTGAGCAGCCATTCGAAAGGAAAGTCTCGCCATGTGGCACCCAGGAGCTCTCGCTTGCCAAACGATTCATGCTCCTCGCGCAGTAAAGTGTCATCTACCACGGAATAGAGTAGCGTCTGGCCACTCGCCAATCGCCGGGTCGCCACCAAGTGATCGATGTGTTCTCGCAGGGGTTCTCGCCAGCTGCTCTTAATGCCATCCAGCGTTTTCTCATACGCCTTGGCAAGCTGATGCCGGCTGACATCGGGTTGTTTCATTCGCCGGTTGCCCGATGTCCGCAGATCACGTGGAAGGCGGTAGGTGGCCATTGCCACTTCTCCCACATGCAGGACGTCCTGCTGCCACCAGAACTCCATCATCACAGCCCGTGCCGGCGCCCCTCGAGGTGACTGCACCGTCAGGCACACAAAGTGATTCGATGCGCTATCAGCAGTCGGGGCCCCGCCCTTCACGCCAATTTTCGACTGGCCACCCACCTCAAAGGATCGTTTTGACGCCAGCCCCTGCTTGAAACACAGCTCATAAAGCGTTTCACGTAACTTGTGGTCCAGCAACGGAGGCAATGGCTGATCGACGTGTTCCCCAGCGAGGGCATCAACAATATCCATCGTGAGATTCAGTCCCTGGACCGGCCGCCAGGTCTCCCACCCCCCATCGTGAATCCTGAGCTTTAATACAGTATAGGGATCGAAGCACGGCGCCGCCTCTTGGCCCCGCTCACGTGCAGCTTCGCGAACGGCCAGTGCGTGATTAAACCTGCTCAGAGGCTTTCTCACTTGCCCCTGGCAATCCTCATACCAGGCACTCGAGGCCCGCTGCGCCCCCGAGGGCATACTGAGCAGCTCTGGCAACTGGACACAAAGCACAGGGTCCGACGCCACTGTCGCTTCCAGGTTGTCGACCACTCGCCAGTTCAGTTCCTCCGGCGACGCGCCGCCGGGATTTTTCCGCGCCAACGCCGCCATCAAACGATCGTGGACACGATCCCAGCGGGCATCGCGACGCAGCTCCGGTGCGTAGACGATCTGCAGACTCGTCACCGGCACATCACGAAACGCAGGCTGTTGTGTGCGAGCACGCCGAATCGACACTTGAGCCACCTCAGTTGGCCGAAAGCGCTCGGGCTCCCATTCCACGCCGTCGGCTAGCTCATCAAGGAAGGCCTCCACCAAATCCATGCCACGATTCCTGAGCACCAGCCCACTGGTCATGACACGCCGCGTCAGGTCGTCCTGCCGCATCGACGCTGCCTCGACATCAACGCCTGAACGCGCCGCTTTCTCCATGCGCGATCGCCGAGATCCCGGCAAGAAATAGAAGAACTCCATCTGACTCGCGAAACGGGCCGCGTTGAGCTTGTAACGAGCGGCCAAACATAGACTGTGAATCGCCGCCGCCATCGAATCCAGCCGATACGGCGCCTCCGACAAAGCGTCTGCCAGCTTGGCCGGCAGCCGCTGCACCCGTCGGGGCATTGCAACCACCAGCCTGCCGCGCGCATCGAGGTCCAGGCGCACCTCGTATCCCTTTAGAAGCCCGGCGCCATTCTTCGCGCGCTCAAGCGACGCCTCCAACATCACCGCCTCCCCCAGCAGCAGCCCCAGGTCGCGATCCCGCGCATCACCCTCGAGCCCGACACGCCGCAAGGAAACCCTGAACGCCAAGGTCATTAGCCGCACCAGCGCTATCTTGCCCCGCACTCCACGCTCACCCCCCCACTCCGGAATCCCGCTGTCCTTGATCCATTCGCGCCATCGCAGGGGGGCATCCAAAGATGTCCTGTCCCGCCATAGCGTGGCCATCGGCTCAGGCGGCACGTGATGGCCGAAGATGCCCATGACACCGGCGGCTCTCTGATGGGGCCCACGCCCCCACAGGCCAACATCGACCACGCAGGCGAAGCGCTGTGAGCGTGCCTGGGTGTGCCCGTAGCCATGGGTATAGGCCAGCAGCCGAGTGGCCCTGGCCGCCGCCATGCGTCCCAGGCGAGTCTTGGTGATGGCGTCGTGGCGTGGTCGCACCCATCCAGCCTCCCAATCCAGTGGCCCTTCGGCTGCGGCATCTCCCCTGCCCGCCTCGCCTTCCCGCTCGCCTCTGTCCGAGGGAGACGCTGCTGAAGAATCCACACGCCCCTCGGTTTCGTCTTCCCGAGGTATCGCCTCGCCATCAGCCTCCTCTGCATCCCGCTCCTCCTGGCGCACCGCCTGCTCCGGCGCATCGGGGTCTTGCTCCACCGCTCCCGCGGCCGATTGCTCCGCGGGATAGAGCAACGACACGCACGCCAGCGATTCCCCTGGCAACAATTGTGAGTGGCAGTAGGCCAGTAGCCGCTCGGCCAGTCGTGCTGCACGCTCTCCCGATCCAGGACGATGCGGATCAAGTCCCAGATCGATGGCATTGGTCCTTAGGTCCATCTTCGGCGACACCGCGCTATCCCCCCTCGTCATACCTTCTACTTGGCATCATGCGATCACGACGGGCGTATCAGCGCCTGCATCAGTGCGCTGGCCGCCGCATGGTTGAAGTCCACCAGCGACGAGCACGCCCCGCGCTCTCTTGCCGGCGCGACGTCGCTGGGCGCATTGGCATCCGTGAGCGCCATGCGCACGAAGGCATTCAACACCAGCACATCCCCCACCGGTGGCCGTGGCCTGGCCATTTCCTGAGGCTGGGGCTGCGTATTGATATACACGCCCAGACAGCACTGATAGCCCCGCCACTTGGCCCACTCATGGAGACGCGCCATTTTCTGCTGTGCCTTGTCGATCAAGCCCAGGCCATGGCGTTGGTCGGTTCGCCGCGCATAGTGCTTGGCATCCACCGCGATCAGGCAGCGCGCGCCTGATGCCTTCTGCATGACATAAAACCGATCGAACCACTCGAAGAGCCCTAGCGTTTCCGCGGCCGCCAGCCGCTGCATCCCGGCGAGAGACGGATAAATCGCTTGAGCCACCTCCAGCCAGGCATCCAACGCCAGCTCCCCCCAGATCCCATCAAAATCCGGCTGCAACCTCGGGTGAAGGACGGAAGATTCGGTCCGCCAACGCAGGGACGGTCCCGTTCCCTCTGCCAGCCGCTCCTTGAGGTAGTGCCCCACCGGGCCCGTTGGCGTATCCACGAAGGATCGCGGCAGCTGATAACGCAGCGCCATGCCTGGGGCGGGATAGCCCTGAAATGCCGCCGGGTGCTCAACGCTGGGGAGTTGGGTGATCACCTCCTGATAACCGCCATGAGGCCCGCGACGAATCGGCAACTGCTTCCGATCGTCAAGCGGCAGCCACATCAGCGCCACCACCTCCTCGGGCACTCCCTGCTCCAGCAGGCGCTTCACATAGCGGTCTCTCGTCGACTCAAACAACAGATCCGGGCTATGCCATGCCTCCCACCGCGCCACCACCGCCTGAGCATCCTCTGTGCTGTTCGCTCCCTGGCGCGGCGCCTGCTGGGAAGTCGGGAATTGATGCCGCTCATTGAGCCGGCGGATGGCTGCCAACTGCTGGTTCTTCCAACCGAGCACCTCGGGATCATCACTGAAGGCCTCGTCCCCCTCACGAATCTGCCGCCGGTAGCTGGCGAGCTTTTCGGGAGGCGGTATCTGGAACAGGACGTGGCGCCGTCGCCGGGCAAACGTCATCAGCGTCATGCTGTTGAGCGATGCCGCATGCAGACGATTGGCCAGTGAATGCCCTCGATCGTCGCGCCCGTAGAGGATGGGATCAGCGGCCAGAAGGTCGTGGACGATTTCTTCGCAGACCAGCAGGCCCTGCTGCTGGGAGGCCGACGTTCGCTCCCCGCGCCCTACCGCCTGGAACGTCGTGCGGGCCAGATCGATGACATGCTGCTCGGCGAGAAAGCGACCGAAGGGCGGCAAGTAGCTGTCGGGATGTAGCCGCAGGTCGCGTGCCTGATAGCGCTGCGCCGGCGCCTCCTCGTCTCGCCCCCAGCCGTCTTCATTGAGACGCGCGGCCAGCTCCATACCGGTGAAGGCCAGATGGTGCGTGATCAAGTTGTTCTCCGAAAACTGCCGCTGGTTGCGATGCTCCCGATCAGCCCGCTCACGCTGGTTCTCAGGCTTGGCCGCTTCCCCGGGAGGCCCCTCCAGCGGCTCGAACTTGGGCTTCGCCTCGGAGTAGAACGGCGACATCCCGAGCACGATCAGGTCCACGTCGCGCTCATGCTCAGTGCCTGCATGTCGGTCTACCTTGAGGTTGATGCCCCGGGCCGCTGAGGCATAAGGCGTCACCACCACCACATGGCACCCTAGATCTCGCCGCAACAGATCAGCGGCTTCATCCACAGGGGGCAGTTGAGCCGGTGAGCACTTCAGAAAGTCGGCCAGCGCCCTGGCGAGCTGGCCATCCGGTGTCGCCAGCGCATGTTGCAGCTGGGCATCCGTACTGGACCCACTGCCGCTCTGGTAACTCATCACCAGTACCGGCCGTCGGCCATGCCGTCGGTGCCCCGGATCCAGCCCATAAAGGTGCTGCGGCACGATCTCTTGCAGATCGGCCTGACGAGGGGGCAGCGCCGCGATGGCCTGACGAAAATGCTTTAGGGTCTGCACCAGCATCAGCGCCACCAGCGGGGTGGGGGCGTCTGGGGAGCAGGTGTGTGCCGATGACAGCACGTCGCATATGGCGGCCGACGACAGTCGCGCCTCGTCCCATGTCTCGGGGCCCAGGCTCAGCAAGGCAATCAGATCAGCGATACGCGTCAGCTCACGACGCTTGTAAGGGCTCTGCGTGTTGGCAGCCGCCAACAGCGATCGGGTGAGCTCAGGGGTGTTCCCAGAGGCGAACATCCCGACGGTTTCCGCCATCTCGGCCACCCTGGGTGCCGGCCGGCCTGCTCTCCCGTGACGTCCCTGTTGACGCTGTTCCCGAGCCAGCTTGGCCAGCGCCAGATCGCGATCCGACATCGGCATGTACGCCACATGCGCCGAGCGCGACAACATATCCAGACAGAACCCGCCCAGGTGGGTGGCATCGAAACCGCCGGTGGCACTGATCAAGACCAATGAATGCGTCGGACGCTCGCCGCCCCGCGACGACTGGCCGTCGCGGGGTGTCACGATGCCATCCACGGTGCTGTTGGGTGCAGCCACCCCCTGCGGCAGGTTGTGGCAGTAGGCCTGGGGCGAGATCAATCGCTCAAGATGGTGCTCAGCCGACCAGGCACGATAGCCGATACTGGGGACCACCGAGAGTCCGGGCTCACCGGGCAGGTAACGATCCTCGAAGTCCGGTATCCACTGCATGACCAGATGTGGGGTACGAAATGCCAGGTCATCGTCGATGGGCGCGGCGGGGTCGAGGGGGCGACGCGCCTGCATCAGCACGCGAACCCTGACGTGAGACAGGTCGCGTAGCAGTGCCGTCAGAGGCGCGGAGGTGGTGGTGTTGCCCGGGCGATAGGCATTGCGCAGGATCGCCAACCGGTCATTGGGGTCGGTGGGATCATCGGTGCCCAGCTCATGAATCAGCGCCGCGATGGTGAGCATCGTCTCGAAGGCGTCCTCGAGGCGGAAGGTGGTGCTGCCATCTGGCTTTCCCAACGCCTCGAGATAGGTGTCACTGATCAGCTGAACGTCACTCAACGCGTGACTGTCCCGGTGAGCCACCAATCCGTTCAAGCGCTGATCGTCGAGATTGATGAAGGCCCAACTGCCGCCAGTGAAGGCGCCGGTGCTCCCGGCACTGGCCACGGTAGGATCATCCAGGTTGAGGTTGATCCAGGCGGCGCCCTGGCACAGCGCCTCAAGCCGCTCTCGAAATGCCTGCAGCCGCTCTTCCGGCGTCCCCTGAATGACGGGGTGCTGGTCATACTGCCACGCCAGCAGGCTGAGCAGGCGAGCGCGCAATGCCGCCTGCTGTCGGTGGTGGGCGGGGTGTACGGTGCCGAGCCGGTGCGTTGCGCGAAAGCGTCGCAAGGCCTCGGCGGCCTCTCGCGTCATGGGAGACGCCGCCGCCTTCAGCGCCACCGGGGCCCTGAGCCTCCACTGCTGCTCGATACAGGGATGCTCGGCTACCAGTGTCTGGTAGCCTTGCACGATCGCGGCAAACTCCTGCGCCGGGCGAAACAGCAACGGCATCTCATGAAGCAGCGTCTGCCCGACCTGGGTCGCGCGGCCTTGGTCCAGGATCAGGCCCCGCAGATAGATCCGCCCGCCACCGGACGTTGCCGGCTTGCCCAGGATCTCCTTGACCGCATCGGCCTCGTCAATCAGGAACAGGAAGCGTGTGCGCTGCTCCTCGAGCCCGATGATCTCGGCCGCGTCCTGCTGCACGCCGTGTATGGCGTCTTCCAGATAGCCGGCATACCGGGCGAAGTCACCACACCCTGCGCGGGGTTGGCGGCGACGACGGGGAAAGACCAGATGGGTCATCAAGCGGTCCGCCGTCATCGCGACCAGGCCCAGGGCCTGAGAATGCCCTCGCATGACGCGATACAACGGGAAAAGCTGGCGTTCCAGCAGCTGGAAGGGAGCCACCAGGGCATCATCCCCGAGCACGCTTTTCAGGGACGCGCCCTCTCGGCTGGCCTGACTCAAGGTGCCGATCACGGCCCGTAGCACCAGGTGGTAGAGTTGACCGTGGGCGTTTTTCAGTTGATCGACGGGGGCTTCCAGCTCATCGTCGTTGAAGTTTTCCTGACGCAGCCTGGCCAGTTGCTCCTGGCGTCGCTGGATGAGTGCCATGCAGGCCTGCAGGGAACCTGCGCCGTCACCCTGCGCCGCAGACGCCGCGATCGCCTCAACGGGCTCGATGGGCTCGGCGTTGCCATCGAGTTCGTCATCCGGCTGACGCTGGGCGTCATCAAGGGCCTGTTGCAGGGCACTCAGCAGACCTGGCCGAGGGCGTTTTCGACCGGCCTGCTGCTTCAGACGGTCCTCCATCGCCAACACGTCTCGGTAGAGGCAATGCGGGTGATCCGGGTCGGTGAGCTGGGTCCGCGAGGGGACTTTGACGCAGGGAATATCATGCGACAGTAGGCTGCGCTGGGCGGGCGGGAGTGCCTCACGTCTGTCGTGATGATTGGTGATGTCGATGTGCGCGTGCTGGGGGGCGACATAGACAATCACCAACGACTCGCCCGCTTCCTTGGCCTCGACCAGCGCATCGGCAGAGGTGTGCAACGCCCAGTAGCTCTTGCCGACACCGGTCGCCAGGTTATTCTGCGCGATGGTCGGGTGGGTCGCCTGACGTGCGATCTGATGAAGGCGTTGGTAGAGGGTTTCGACCGGGTTGGCATCCATGCTCGTGACACTGGCTCATCGGGAAGGATGAGAACCAGCGTAGCAGGCGTTCCGACACTGTAGAGGGAAGAGCCTATCGAGCGCTTCGTGGTGGAGCGTGTACTCGGCCTTCGCCCGTCGTTTTGGCATCACTCATCAGGTGGTGCATGCCAGGCCCGGACAGCGCGTCCGCCATCCACATCCCGAACGTCAATGCTTACCACAGCCGCTTGAAGGGCTGGATGCGCCGTTTCCATGGCGTCGCCACCCGATACCTCGTCAATTACCTCGGGTGGCGACGAATGCTGGAACGCTACGCCATAGCGATACGCCCGGTTCACTGCCTTCAAGAGGCAGTGGGGCGCACCGAACAACATTCAATGGGGACATAGCCATTCCAGTGCCTCGCGAAAGCTCTCCAGGGGTTGGGGGAAACGGTCACGTAGGTCGATGACCCTGTAGGCAAAGATCCGGGCTAGCGAGCGGGTCCATGGGAGGATGTGAGAACGGTGTCATGGGGAGGCTACCCAGCTGATGATATGGCTATCAGGGTAGCCCATGGCCACCGCGGTCTACCGTGGGTTGCTCCCTCACGGGCACCTGCGTCAGTCCACACCAGCCACCTCGGCAGATCATCAACGTCTGGGATAACGACATGGATCAGGCCTCCTGATCATCACACGGGGCCTGACATCTAACTGCAAAGAAATGAGCGGCAAGGTCATTGACAACATTCTATTATGTGCCTCATTAGTACACATAAAAAAGAAAAGCTAAAGAATATCCTTGAAGCCGTCCCTCCCGGCTTCATAGTAGATTCTGGCTGGAGTGGGTGACTCGTGGCGTTTTCCTGCGTCCGGCCCTCACACTGGGATATCTTTCGCTTGATAGGTATGCTGATGGGCAAGACGCCAGCAACCCAACCTCTGAGGGAGGCCAACATGAGCAGTGAAGCAACGAGGCCCGATGACCGGCGCGAGGAGCTCCGGGGCACGTCACGCTCGGGGCGCTCTGTCGTATTAGGAGGTTCACGAAAGGCAAGAGGTGTCTGGGCCAGCTCAGAGGCCATGGCGCGTGCACACGCAGAGGCCCATGAGGTATCGATCAAGACGGTCGGACGCCACCGGCAGGAACTGCTCGACTCCATGTGATCCCCATGGCGGGACCAAACACGATCAGCCCACCCTTGGAAGAAGGGTGGGCTTTTTCATGCCCGAATTACCTGGCCATGAGCGTCTCCTGCGCCTCGAGCAGACCACTCGCGAGCAGAAGATCGAGCTGACCGATGACCAGATGCGTCATCTGGAGCGCTTCGGCCCGGAGTTACCGCTTTCCAGCACGCAAGACATGCACCTTCCAACGGCGGGTGAAGAAGCCTCCTGACGTTGCGGTTCATCGGCCTTTCCCCCCGCGTCGTTGGCTGCCCCTGCCCCGGGGTCAACGCCTGACGGCTGGGGTCCAACTAGGTGGGGAAGCGGCCACAACTGTCTGCTGATGCGCCATTGGGGCCAATGTGGCCGCGAGGGCGTGATCAAGTACCTCGAGAATGTCTAGCCATCCGCTACACGGCGCCCCTCGCGGCGCCGTTCGTCGTTTGAAAGTCCCGCATGCGGGACACAGTCAAGTTGCTCGACTTTGGTCGAGTTTTTTGTGCTGGCGTCTTGACGGACACCCATTACATACCTAGTTTCCCCAGTCGCAACAAGTTCTAACAAGAGAAACTGAAACGCTTGAGGTAACACCATGACAACTGCTCGACGCCTCCTCATCTCTGCATCCCTCGCTGCTACCAGCGTCACCCAAGCCCATGCTTTCGAACCGGAAGGCAAGGTGGAGTGTCTGGCTCCTGCCGATCCTGGCGGTGGCTGGGACTTCACTTGCCGGAGTGTCGGCACGGTGATGGAAGACCTGGAACTGGTGCCGCGCAGCGTACAAACCGTCAACATGCCGGGGGCTAGCGGCGGCGTGGCCTATGCTCACGTGGTCAGCAAGCGTGAGGGGGACGACCAATTGCTGGTTGCCGCCTCTACCGCCACGACCACCCGCCTGGCTCAGGGACAGTTCCAGGGCCTAGATGCCGAGATGGTCAACTGGATCGGTGCTCTGGGAGCGGATTACGGCATCATCGCGGTGGCCGACGACGCGCCTTACCAGTCCTTGCAGGATGTAGTGGATGCGCTGCAAAACGATCCTCAGGCTGTCACCTTCGCCGGTGGCAGTTCGAAGGGCGGCTGGGACCATCTCAAGGTGTTAATGATGGCCCAGGAAGCCGGGATCTCGGATCTGCCACACATCAAGTACCTCTCCTATACCGGCGGTGGTGAGGCCATGACCCAGGTGGTCGGTGGGCATGTCAATGCTTTCACCGGCGACATCTCCGAGGCCCAGGGCTTCCTGGAATCCGGTGACCTGCGGGTCCTGGCAGTGCTCTCCGACGAGCGCCTGCCTGGCGAGTTCAGCGACATTCCTACCGCCAAGGAACAGGGCATCGATGTGGTTGGCCCCAACTGGCGCGGTTTCTACATGCCGGCCGACATCTCCGACGAGGCCGAGCAGTACTGGATTGACGCCATGGACAGCCTGTACACGAGTGAGGAATGGAAAACGGTCATGCGGCAGAACGGTTTGATGCCGTTCCATATGAGTGCCGGTGAGTTCGAGACCTTCGTCAAGGAACAGATTGACGATATTGAGACCCTCTCCAAGGATATCGGGCTGATTCAGGAATGACCTTCAACGACCGCATCTTCGGGGTCCTGTTGATCGCCCTGGCCGTCGCGTACGGCTGGGGCGCTACCCAGTTTCCCGAACCGTTTGGCGGGGCCGAGGCCGTCGGCCCCAAGACCTTCCCTCATTTGTTGGCCGTGGTGCTGTCATTGTCCAGCCTCTACCTGATCGTGCGGCCCGACCCGGATAACGCCTGGCCCTGGAGCCGCACCGGCGCCGAGCTGCTGATCGCTGTGGCGGTGCTGATCGTCTACACCGCGCTGCTGCAGCCGCTCGGCTTCATCCTCAGCACCCTGCTGGCGTTGGGCACGCTGTGCTGGCGCATGGGCGCCCCCCCGGTCCGGGCCTATGTCACCGGTGGCGTGGCCGGCGTGGTGGTGTTTCTGATCTTCAACTTCGCCCTGGACCTGGCGCTGCCACTGGGGCCGCTGTCTGTCCTGGAGGTGAACTGATGGAAACCTTGAGTTACCTGATCGACGGCTTCGGCGTCGCCCTGGCGCCGCATAACCTGATGTTCGCCCTGTTCGGCGCCTTCCTCGGCACCCTGATCGGGGCCCTGCCGGGGCTCGGTCCATCCAACGGCGTGGCGATCCTGATCCCGCTGGCCTTCACCTTAGGACTCGCGCCGGAGACTGCCCTGATCATGCTCACCTCGGTCTATGCGGGGGCCATGTACGGCGGGCGTATCTCCTCGATCCTGCTCAACATCCCCGGCGACGAGCCGGCGATGATGACCTGTCTCGACGGCTATCCCATGGCCAAGAAAGGCAAGGCCGCCGAGGCGCTGGCGATCTCCGCTATGGCCTCCTTCATGGGCAGCCTGATCGCCACCGTGGGGCTCATCCTGGTGGCGCCAATCCTCGCCGACTTCGCGCTCTCCTTCGGCCCGGCCGAGTACTTCGCGCTGTTCCTGCTGGCCTTCGCCACCCTCGGCGGCATCACCGGCAAGAACCCCATGAAGACCGTGGTGGCCGCCTGCCTGGGCCTGATGATTTCCACGATGGGCATCGACAACACTGGCGTGCAGCGCTACACCTTCGGCGTGCTGGAGCTCTACGAGGGCGTCGACTTCATCATCGCCATTGTCGGTCTGTTCGCCATCTCCGAGCTCTTGTTCTTCATCGAGGACAAGGCCGGCGGCGGCAAGGAGAAGATGACCGTCAACAAGCTGTCGCTGAAGTGGTCCGACATCCGCGGCATCATGCCGTCAAGCATCCGCGGCGGCGTGCTGGGGTTCATCGCAGGGGTACTGCCGGGTGCCGGGGCTTCCCTGGGCAGCTTTATCGGCTACACCCTCGAGAAGAAGGTGGTCGGCAAGAAGGGCTACTTCGGCGAGGGCGATCCGCGCGGCGTGGCCGGCCCCGAGGCGGGCAACAACGGTGCCTCCTCCGGCGCGCTGGTGCCGATGCTGACCCTCGGCGTGCCGGGGAGCGGCACCACTGCGGTGCTGCTGGCGTTGCTGATCTCGCTGAACATCACCCCGGGACCGCTGATGTTCACCCAGAACGCCGACATCGTCTGGGGCGTGATCGCGGCGCTGCTGATCGGCAACTTTCTGCTGCTGGTGCTCAACATCCCGCTGGTGGGCATTTTCGTCAAGCTGCTGTCGGTGCCGCCGATGTTCCTGCTGCCGATCGTCACCATGGTGGCCTTCGTCGGCATCTACTCGATCAGCAACTCGGCTTTTGACCTCTACTTCATGGTGGCCTTCGGCGTGGCGGGATATGTACTGCGCAAGCTGGAGATTCCGCTGGTGCCGATCATCCTCGGCCTGCTGCTGGGGCCGGAGATGGAGAAGAATCTGCGCCACGCCATGGACATCTCCAGCGGCGACTGGACCATCCTGTGGGACAGCGGCCTGGCCATCGGCCTGTGGGTGTTCGCCGGACTGGGACTGATCCTGCCTTACATCATGGGGCCTCTCTTGAGACGCCGGATGGCATCCGAGACGAAGACCGTCAGCGAAGGCTGATTGATGCTTGACGATATGCAGTAACGCCCGGTTTAGGGGTTCCACCCTGAGCCGGGCCTTGGTATGCCAGGTAAAGGCAGTATCGAGCTTCCCGACGTGTATCAGACACACTCCGCAGACCAGTGTTAGAAGGTGACGGGCCCATGCGGAAGATGAGCCTCTAGCTCTTCTGCCTTCTCTCTCAAGACGTTGCGATGTTGCTCCAGCGCTTCGGTAAAGCGCTCGCGAGGCCCGGAAAGTGCCAGGGCACCCAACAGTTCCCCATTAGGACGACGAATAGCGATGGCGGCGGCTGCCACCGAGGGCTCTCGTTCGCCCCTCGATACCTGGACGTCACCGGACTCACCATCACCTCGTAACACGCGTGCCGCGGCTCCTCGGTCCAGGGGAAGACGCGCGCCCTGCTCCAGATGGTGGCGAACCTCGTGTCGCCCATTCTCCCTATACAGGCACACTCGTTCATCGTCGTCGCGGATATAGAAAGATGCCGTTTCGCCGCTGGCATCGCGCAATGCCTCGAGTACCGGACGTACCAAGCCCTCGAGCCGCACACCTTCCCCGGCCAAGGGGGCCAGGCGCGCACATGCGGGCCCAATGCGGTAGATCCCGCGCTCATCCCGGACCACGAATCCAAACACCTCCAGAGACGCCATGAGGCGCAAGATAGTGCTTTTGTAATAACCAGTCGCTTGGGACAGTTCTGTCAGTGAAAACTCACGGCGATGTTCATTGAAGGCTTCCAGCAGAGAGAGTGCTCGCTCTACCGCCTCTACACGTCGTTGGGCCACGGTGCCTCCATAGTGTGCGACCAAAGGATGATGTTGCGACAGGCGAAACCAGGTTGCAACACTGCCAAGGGCTAACTATTCTCTCTGAGGAAACATGTTCTATTGGAGGCAACAATATGTCAATGCCGCTCAAGGGCTACCGGGTCCTCGACCTGACCAATGTCCTGGCGGGGCCATTCTGCTGTCACCAGCTGGCCCACTTGGGCGCCGAGGTGATCAAGGTAGAACGTCCCGGCGGAGGAGATCTGGCCAGGCAACTGGGTGCTGATGCCGAGCTGAATCGCGAGCATATGGGCGTGTCCTTCCTGGCACAGAACGCGGGCAAGGGATCCGTCACCCTGGATCTGAAACAGCCTGAGGACCGCGAGAAATTCATCAGCCTGGTCAAGGACGCCGACGTGCTGGTGGAAAACTTTCGGCCTGGTGTGATGGCACGGCTAGGCCTCGAGTTCGACAAGCTCAAGGAGATTAACCCTCGCCTCGTCTACTGTGCCATTTCCGGGTTTGGCCAAGACGGCCCGCTGTCCACCTTTCCCGCCTATGACCAGATCATTCAGGGCATGGCGGGAGTAATGAGCGTGACAGGGGACGCCGTGCATTCGCCTTACCGGGTTGGTTATCCGCTGGCCGATACCATTGGAGGGCTGACGGCAGCCATGGCGATCAATGCCGCTTTGGCAGAGAAAGAACGCCAGGCCAGGTTCATCGATGTCTCGATGCTCGAGTCCGTGCTCGCGACCATGGGGTGGGCGGTCTCCAACTTGCTAGTGGCAGGTCGCGCCCCGGCCCCGATCGGTAATGACAACGTCACCGCCAGTCCTTCGGGGACCTTCCGCACCGGTGATGGCCTGCTCAATATCGCCGCCAACAAGCAGGAACAGTTCGAGGCTCTGAGCCGGTTGCTACAGCATCCGGAGTGGATTGAGGACCCGCGTTTCGCCGAGCGTCAGGCGCGGCTCGAACATCGTCAAGAACTGAAGGATCTGATCGAGTCCGCCTTGAGCGAGAACACCACCGAACACTGGTGGCACGCCCTCGTGGCTGCGGGCGTGCCTGCCGGGCCTGTCTACAGCGTCGAGGAAGCACTCAACCATCCTCAGGTTCGCGATAGGGGGCTGATCGAGCGCTTCGACGAGGCCGGCATTGGCCGCCCTCTTGAGATCGTGAGCGGCGGTTACCGGTTTGATGGCCAGGCCCCTCGCGTACCGACGCCCCCGCCCTTGCTGGGCGCCGACAATGATCGCTGGTTCGGGCCGCGCACCACCAATCACGTTGAGGAGTCAGACGCATGACCCAGGATTCTCTCGATACCCAGGCCGCGGAGTGGTGGCACACCGAGATCATCGATATGAAGCCCGGGGAGATCCGCTATCGCGGCTATCCCATCGAAGCGCTGATCGGCCGCATTGGTTTCGCCGAGATGATCTGGTTGATGACCCGCGGCGAACTGCCGACTCAGGCCCAGTCGACTTTGCTGGAGGCGGCCCTGATGAGCGCAGTGGACCATGGTCCACAGGCGCCGAGCATCGCCATCGCGCGCATGGCCATGACCTGTGGCAGCAGCCTCAACAACGCGATGGCCTCGGCCGTCAACGTGCTCGACGACGTCCATGGTGGCGCAGGTGAGCAGGCAGTAGAGCTCTATCAGTCTATCGAGAAGCGCCTCTCAGGCGGCATGCCCTTGGTCGAGGCCACAGAAGCGGAGCTGAACGCCTGGCGTGAGCGCCACGGCAAGATCGTGCCTGGTTTCGGGCACCGCTTTCACCCCGTCGACCCGCGAGCACCACGTCTTTTGCAGTTGATCGATGAGGCGGCCGAACGTCATGAGGTCGATGGTCGCTATGCCGCTATCGCCCGAGAGATCGAACGTCAGCTGGCAGAGGCGAAAGGGAAACCGATCCCGCTGAATATCGATGGGGCCACGGCGGCGATCTATGCCGAACTGGCATTCCCCGCACCGTTGGCCAGAGGGCTGTTCTGTCTGTCCCGCTCCGTGGGCATCCTCGCCCACGCGTGGGAGCAGAAGTGTCAGGGAGGACGCAACAAGGGGCCTATGCCCAAGGGATGGCTGTGGCGCTACGACGGCCACCCTCCCCGCCGCGTCGGCGACGCGCCCCCCGAAACGTCAGCTTAGGTTGCTGACAAACGTAGCACGCCATCCTCGAAACGGAGATGGCTGAACCATACCGGCTTTCTCTGAGACCCGCTGATTTGAGTCAGGCCGTTTTCTTGGCCTGACCCTTTTGCTTGTATTACAGCGCTTCTCGTTCGACCGGCGGCATGTTACCGATCGGCTCCAAGAGCCGCCGGCGATAGAACCAGTCGGCCCATTCCTGGGTTGCGAACTCAACAGCTTCCAGATGCCGCCATGGCCCGCTTCGGCGGATCACCTCTGTTTTGAACAACCCGATCACTGTCTCGGCCAGTGCGTTGTCGGATGAGTCGCTGACACTCCCGACAGACGGGCGATTCAGGCATCCTCCAAGCGCTATGTGTATCGAATCGAGACATATTGAACACCCCTATCGCTATGATGAATCAAATCACTGCCAGGTCGCTGTGACCGTTCATGAAGCGCCTGCTCCAGCGCATCAAGCACCATGTCGGTGCAGGGTGAGCGAAAGTGCTGAGATCCAGCGCGTCTGAGATGAGAACTTTGGCGTCTATGGCATACACCAGGCCTGGCGCCAATTGCATCGAGAAGCGATCCCCACCGCTCGTTGCACAGTCGGGCGCCTTATACGCCAGATGGGATTGAGAGACGTGCTGAGAGGCAAGTCGGTCCGTAAGACCGAGCCCGATCCAGACAAGACTTCTCCCGCCGACTTGGTTTGGGCAGTTTCAGCCGACTCAGCCGGATGCGCTCTGGGTGTCGGATTTCACGTGTGTCGCGATCTGGCAGGGCTTCGTGTACGTCGTCTTCGTCATCGATGCCTTTGTCCGCTGAATCATCGGATGGCGAGCCTCCACCAGCGATCACGCTGGATGCGGGGGAGGGGGCGCTCGATCAGTCTAGGCGTCACGAGCCTTGTGCTCGTAGTAGGTTGACGTGGCGATCGGCAGGATATGGCAGATCAGCTAGCCCCCGTACGACTTACTGTGAGCATCGATGAACTTGATGATCACTTTTCGCGGCGCTCGAGCTCCGCCTGGGCAAAATACGCGGAGGCCTTTCGCAAGATCTGATTGACCTGCTTCTTCAGGGTGTTGGCAAAGGTTTACGCCAGACTGGCGTTCTGCTAATTTAAATCTGCCGAGCCAAAATGCTCGGCCGGGTTTGGCGACCCGAATACACAAAGGCGCACAAGCGCCCTTGCCATGGCTGGCGCTTTTTTTGTGTCTGTCATGTGTTATGGCGGTCGTGCGTGGGAGACCTTCGGGTCTGCCGGTTTCTTTGTGGCCGGTTCGCCAACCCGCGTGCGGCCGCCCCCATCACTGCATTGGCGACAGCGGGGGTGGCTCCCAACACAAAGGAGCCCTACCCATGGTTCATCTGTCTCCATCCCCACACCGCAGCGATCGCCGTGCGCGTGCTGCCGCCCATCGCGCCATGGCCATGTCGGCCTTGGCTTCCAACAGCAGCGAAACGGTTCGCTACCGCCGATATCATGCGCATATGCGCAAGGCAGACGCCTTGGCACGTGCGGCCGACCTCGAGGGCACCGATGCTCCGTGGGAGGTCGAGTCATGAACGCACCCCATACCTCTCTCCATCCGCACAGCTCCCATACTTTCTCCGGCATGATTGCCGACCATCTCAATGCCCTGCTGGCCCAGTATGCGCAGTCCGATACGCCCATCACTGCCTGCGAGTTGCGTGACGAACTGCTCCAGCACCCGGCCCTCGACGGCGCGGACAGCAAAACTGTCTATCTCAAGGTTCGCGATCGACTCCGGTCATTGACGCGACAAGGCCTGACGCAGCGTGTCGGGATTCAGGGAAAGCATCGCCCTATCTTCCAGATCCTCGACCTGCCGGAGGATTGCCTCCCTTCTCCAGAAGCAACTCCCCTGTCGCCTCACCACAGTACTGAGACGTCAGCAACCACCACAGCAGGCTCATGCTCCTCGGCCTCGAGCGCGAGGGCAACCTCTCGCGACTTTGCCGAATTTCTGTCTCAGGAATGCCATCGCCTCAAGCTCGACATGCAAGCGGCACTGGGGGAAGCCAGCCACTACGCTCACATCCTGTCGCAGTATCCGGACCAGCAGGCCTTGATCCAGCCGTTGCATGAAGCCGCCTGCCAACGTGGCAGCGAAGCCAAAGGGGCGCTGGATGCCGTCATCACCCTGCGCAAGCAGCTTGGAGAGGAGGCAGCATCATGAACATCCGCCACACCAATCGCTTGATGGCGTCGATCGACTGCCCGGCACTGCGCCCCTGGCAGGCCCGCTGTATCGAACAGGCACTGCAAACGCTATCGGATGCTCATCCACATTTCCTGTGTCAGGCGACCCCCGGCGCCGGCAAGATGTTGATGGCGTCTGTCCTTGCCGATGAGCTCTTGCAAAACGGCGGTATCGATCTGGTGGTTTATCTGGGGCCCACCACAGCGGTGGTTGAGCGCGCCCGGGGCACACTGGAGCAGGTCACGGGCCTGAGCATGAACGGGCGCCTGGACACCAGCGGCGTGGCCTTGACCTATCATGCGCTGCATCACCGCCTCACGGAACTTCAGCAGCTCTGCCAACACAAGCGCGTGCTGCTGATCTGGGACGAAAGCCACCATGCCGCGGGGCAAACCGATGCACGCGACAGTGCCAACCAGTGGGGGATGGCCCTGATGGCGCTGGAGCGCCAGGTGCACTACACCCTGGCCCTCTCGGGCACACCCTGGCGCACCGATGGCAGTTGCCTGCCGCTGCTGCGCTACATGGAGGCGCCGGACGAGGACGATACGTGCGGCAGTGATGCAGCCTCCACCTCGCCGAAGCAACTGCAGCCGGATTTCGTCTACACCCTCACCGAAGCAATCCAGGATGGTATCTGCCGCCATCCCCACTTTCAGTTAATCGACAATCGTTCGATCCGCCTCACTCGCCATCACCCCCGCAGCGGACGGCGAGAAACTCGGCGGTTTGCCAGTATTCCCCACCTCCTCCGGCACCCTGCGATGCACTACAGCAGTCTCTTGCGTCATGAGGCGCCGATGCGACACCTGCTGGACCAAGGCTGCGAGCAGCTGGCCAAGCTTCGTCAGCGGGACCCGGACGCCGCCGGCCTGGTGGTCGCGTCCGACATCCTGCATGCCGAAGCGATTGCCGAGGCGCTGGAGGATCGGCACCAATCGGTATGCCTGGTCACCAGCAAGGCGGCCAATGCCCATGCGCATCTCCGAGCCTTTGGTGATGCCACCACCGAGTGGATCGTCTCGGTGGGTATGGTCAGCGAGGGCGTCGATATTCCCCGTCTGCGCGTGTGCTGCTACCTGAGCCAGGTCCGTACCGAACAACATTTCCGGCAAGTGCTGGGGCGGATCATCCGTCGCGAGGGCGATGACGATGCCGAGTGTTTCCTCTATGCCCTCAATGAGCCGCACCTCCGGCACTATGCCCGACGGATTGCGGAAGACCTGCCCGAGGATCTGGCCACGGTCTCCTTTCCGATGCCGGAGACGGCATCAGACCCGGCCGCTCCTTCGGCCGAGGAGGCGTCAACACCACCACTGACGCCACAGGATACGGCACCGCCCGATGACAGTGCGGAGGCGACCAAGGCCGGCAAGGCAGGTGAGCCATCGACGGAGCTTGCTCTGGACAGCGTCGGGAGCGCTGAACACCTGGATCCGGATGTGGCCTTCTCGCGAGCCTTCTTCGAACGCCTGGTTGCCTTGCGCCTGTTGCCCTAATCCGTCAATCCGGTGAAGGCTCATCGTCGACTACGTCGCGTGCCAGGACCTCATTGCCGGTTCCCCATCCCCTGTGACGGGGCCGGAGTGAGGCTGGGCATGACACTCACGTCGTATGGCCAGTGGCAGGAGGCTTTTGTCCCACTGACGCGGCCTTATTATTCCAGGGTGCATCGTTATGTCGTTCAAACGAAAACCTCGACATCTTACTGCCTCGACACGGCATTCCGCCCGCTCGGGGCTCACCGTCAGCCACGAGGGGCTCTCCCGCGAGGCTCGGCGCCTGCTCTCCCAGAGCGTTTCGGCCAACAGCGTACGCGCCATGCGGGCCGATATCCGCATCTATCAGCAAGCGGGTGGCCCCCTGCCTGCCACGGAGACTGATATCGCCAATTACTTGTCCGCGCAGAATGCCCTAGGCAAGAAGCCCGCCACACTGGAGCGATATGCCAACTCCCTGCACATGTGGCACCGATATATGAACCTCCCCTCGCCCGTCAAAACGATGGCGGTGCGCAGTGTCTTGCGCGGCATCAAGAAGAGTCGTGATATGCGGCAGGCCTCTGCCCCAGCACTACGCCTCAAGGAGCTGCATCGCCTGCTGGAAGCCATCGACAGTGAGTCTCTGCATGGACTGCGTGACAGTGCCCTGTTCCTGCTGAGCTTCTACGGCGCCTTCCGGCGCAGCGAAATCGTGGCGATCGCCGTCGAGGATCTGCAATGGCTGCCTCAGGGCGTCACCATTACCCTACATCACAGCAAAACCAATCACACAGGGCGCGTCGAGACCAAGAGCATCCCGCGAGCCCCCGAGAACACTGCCTACTGCCCGGTCGCGATGCTCGAAACTTGGCTCGCCGCCTCCGGCATCACTCGTGGGGCGATCTTTCGTGGCATTACCTGCAAGGGAAATCTGGGGGCGGGCCGGATGTCGTCCGGCAACGTCTATGTCCGAATGAAGCAGGCCATGGAGAAGGCCGATCTGCTCTCGGAGGGGTACACGCCGCATAGCTTCCGGGCAGGGTTCATTACCGAGGCGCATCTCCGTGGCAAGAGTGACCTTCAGATCAAACGAGTGAGCGGACACCGCGACCAGAGGACCTTCGAGCGCTACATTCGGATTGCCGATGCTTTCGAAGACAATGCGGGGGATTTCTTTTCACTGGATGACTAAATCCCATAACGCAGCAGCCCGGCACAAGGCCGGGCTGCTTATTCAAACATACTGTTAAGATACTGATTTACAGACCAGATACTGATATGGAGGGGCCGTAGTAGTCCCTATCGATACCTATGGTCCCGGCGACCGCCTGTACGTAAAGAAGATCAGCGCTGCCATCCTCGTCGGGCGGCCTTCCCATGGCAATGAACTACAAGGGCCCAAAGCTCACCGCCTCTGCGATATCGGTGGTAAAGCGCAGCTGCCCGCCGGCGACATTGGCCCCGACTATGCCCGGGATGTCGGGTTCTTGGGTAGGAATTTAACCATTAATAAAGCGCGATCTTTTCGACATCTACGTCCATGAAATGCCACCTGGTTTCTGCACACCCGACGCCGCTAATTCTGGATGTACTCGGGGTGCCACATAGTTCAGAGACAGATGTAGTCGCTCTTCGTTGTAGTATCTGATCCAGCGCTCGATCACGACCCTGGCTTGGCCCTGCGACTCGAAGCGATGGAGCCAAATGCACTCTTCCTTCGAGGAGCGCTAAAGCGCTCGACAAGACCGTTCTTCTCCGGGGTACATGGCGTCGTGAACTCCTGCGTCAGTCCATAGACCTCTTGGCCGCAAATTCTGAGTGCAACACCTGACTGAACCGGTAAGGTGTTGTACCCATGTCATATTCTGAACTCTGCATCGAAGTACGTGCGATAATCCATGTCAACCTCGCGCAAGGCTTGAGCATCAGGAAGGTGGCGGCTCTGCTCGAGCGGTCTCCGTCGACGATCAGCCGAGAAATACGCCGCAATCGAGCGTCCGATGGCAGATATCGTGTGTCACATGCGCAACAACGTCGCCAGGATCGCCGGACAGTCTGCTGGCCAAGGCGCAAGTGTAATGACCCCCTGGTTTCTGCACACCTCATCCAGTTAATGCGAGGTGTGCTCGGGGTGCCACATAGTTCAAAGACTGATGTGGACGCTCTTCGTTGTAGTACCGGATCCAGCGGTCAATCACGACCCTGGCTTGGCCCAGCGACTCGAAGCGATGGAGCCAGATGCACTCTTCCTTCAAGGAACGGAAGAAGCGCTCGACGAGCCCGTTCTGCTCTGGGGTATACGGCGTCGTGAACTCTTGGGTCAGGCCATAGGCCTTCACAGTGCCCGTGTAGTGGCGACTGCTGAAAACGAGCCCGTTGTCGGAGCGAAGGGCTAATGGCTGCTGAACACGCCCCAGCACTCCGAGCCGATAGATCAGCGCTTCCTCCAGCGCCGCTTCCGCGGTCTTGCTGCTGCCATTGTCCGATAATCGCCAGCCGAGGATCTCTCGTGTGCAGCAGTCGATGATCACCGCCAGGCTGGCCCGCCGATCCTTGCCACACCACACGTGGGTGAGATCAGTCGCCCATCGCTCATCAGGCCTCGAGGCAACGGACGGAAGGCTTTTGGCACGCGGTCGAAAGCCCTGAGGCCGCTTGCGCACCTGCCAGCCTTTGAGCTGCAGGATGCGCTGGATCGGTTTGCGGTTCTCACCCAGGACGCATGCCAGGCGGCGATAGCCATAGGTCGGGAACTGTTCCAAGGCCAACTTCACCCGCATTGCCAGATCGGTATTGATGACACGCTGTCGCGACTTAGGCCGGTAATACAGGCTTCGCCGCGGGAGTCCCAACCAGCGGCAGAGCTTAACGAGCGATACCCATGGCCTTCTTCGGCCAGTTGCGCCTGCAGCGACTTTACGAGTTCTCGTCCTCGTCGAGCAGGCGCTTGAATTTTTTTAGTGCATAGATCTGCACATGGGCCTCGCCCAGTGCCTCCTTGGTCTCCCGGAGCTCGGATTCATACTGCTCACGGATGTCCTTGGGGCGGGCCTTGAACCCGTTTTCCATGCTGCGCTGGGCCTCATCGATCCAGCCCTCGACCTCAGAGACAGTGAGATCGTACTGGCGAGCCACTTCAGCCGTCGTGGTCTTGCCCTTGAAGATGTCCATAACCACGGCAGCCTTGCGCTTCGCGGTCCATCGTTTGATGGGGTTGTCGTCGCTCATCCTGTCCTCCTGATGACTGCACTATACCCTGTGCAGCTATGGAGGGGGTCACTTCACAAGCTGCTTCCTGGAAGTCCACGCTTCGTCTTGATTCAGCACATGCTGCGTCAGTGCTTGTCCCCCGAGCAGATCAGCGGCAAGCTCAAGCAAATGAATATCCCTGACCTCCGAGACCAGGGAAAACGCATGAAAACTCTCACACCGCGAGAATGTCTGCCAGATAGATCTCATCCAGCGCGGCTTTCTTCTGCTTGCGCCGGATACCGCCCTTGAAAGTCTTCTCCCCTTTCAGGTAATTCAGAGCAATATGCCGGACCCTGGCGAGGTTTTCGACGGCCTGACCACAGTGGATTTTGCAGGCATCCTCACGAAGCGCCACGTCCAGGGGCCAGTGGAGTTTATCCTCCACATGCCAATGCTGGCGAGCCGCTTCGGCAAGCTTCTTGGCGCTCAGGTCGGCCGAGCTGATGTAGTAGCAGATCATCGGGGCCTCAGGAGCTTCATCACCTTCTTGCCGGAAGCTCATGACCACACCCACCGTTTTTGATCCTGGCCATTCGTAGCTAAGCTCCTGAAATTCTTCAGCAACCTCGCTGACAATATGGTACCTCGTTTCCTGTCGGCCTCGGTGCTTTTCGTCCGTAACATACGCATCCCCCACGAAATTGACCACCTTCGTCATGGGGAACGCGGCTTCAAAGGCATCAGCTAAGGTCGGCTGGTTGTCCTTGACCGATAGCAGGTATTCGGCGCCCTTCTGAAGGACCTGCGTGGCGATCTTTTTCTGGCAGCCCATCGCATCAATCGTCACCAGGCAGCCTTGCAGATTGAGTAACTTTAGCAGCTCGGGAATCGCCGTAATCTTGTTGGATTTCTCCGCCGTCTTGACCTGCCCCAGCACCACACCATTCGCCGCGCTGAAGGCGCTGACCATGTGGATCGCCCCTTTGCCCTTCCCTCGGCAGTAATACCCACGCAGCATCTTGCCATCGATGGCCACCACTGCGCCCTCCGTCACGTCGTGGCGGGCCTTCATCCACTCAGCGAATGCGCTTTGTAGCTGCTCGGCATTCACCAGGGCCATGTCCCTGGACAAGGTGTCATGGCTAGGAACGCCAGCCTCAAAATCGCCGTACTGGCGAAGAAAATCCAGATTCGCGTGGCCAAAATCCTCGATTTCGTCCCAGTCCTAGGCACCACAGATAACTGCACAGACGGTCAGAAACAAGATATCCGACAGTTGGTGCTGCACTTTCCAGGCCTGGCGGAAGTCAGGAACGATCGATAAATGGCGCATAAGAGAAGGTGTCAGCATCGGGTCATCTATGAGCAAAAGCCGTTAAATGACCATATTAGCCCCTACTGGTAAAGCGCTGCGAAGCCCGCCGTAGAGCGGTTTTTCATGCGTTTTCCCTGTCTCTCGGCACGTGCCTCGCCCCCACTGTCAAGCTAGTTGGAGCCTCAGCGGCTGTTAGACTCTGAACGATATGGGGCGTGACGAGGTTCCAACTAGCTTGACGGTGGGGGGGGGCATGAATGCGCCCCAGTACCCTGAGCCGATAGATCAGCGCTTCCTCCAACGCCGCCTCCACTATCTTGCTGTTGCAATCGCCAGCCGATAATCTCTCGCGTGCAGCAGTCGATGACCACCGCCAGGCTGGCTCGCCGATCCTTGCCACACAATACGTGGGTGAGATTGGTTGCCCATCGCTCATCAGGCCTCAAGGCGACGGACAGCAGACTCCTGGCACGCGGTCGGAAGCCCTGATGTCGCTTGCGTACCTACCAGCCTTTGAGCTGCAAAATGCGCAGGATCGGCTTGCGGTTCTCACCCAGGACGCATGCCAGGTGGCGATAGCCATAGGTAGGGAACCGTTCCAAGACCAACTTCACCCGCGCTGCCAGATCGGTATTGATGGCGCGTTGTCGCGGCTTGACCGGTCATACAGACTTCGCCGGGGAACCCCAGCCAGCGGCAGAACTTAACGAGCGATACCACATGGCCTTACTCAGCCAGTTGCGCCTGCAGCGACCTTACGAATTCTCGTCCTCGTCGAGCAGGCGCTTGAATTTTTTATAGCGCATAGATCTTCAGTTAGGCCTCGCCAAGTGCCTCCTTGGTCTCCCGAAGTTCGGATTCGTACTGCTCACGGATGACCTTGGAGCGGGCCTTGACCCCGTTCTCCATGCTGGGCTGGGCCTCATCGATCCAGCCCTCGACCTCAGACACGGTGAGATCGAACTGGCGAGCCACCTCTGCGGTTGTGATCTTGCCCTTGAAGATGTCTATGACCACGACGGCCTTGCGCTTGGCGATCCATCGCTTGATGGGGTTGTCATCTCTCATACGGTCTTCCTGATGGCTGCACTATACCCTGTGCAGCTATGGAGGAGTCACTTCAGGCAGGCCAAGCGCCCTCAGTTATTTACGAAGCGGGTGGTTAACCATGCAGGACCAGACAGGTAGCATCCAAGGCAACGGCGGTGTCCTTAGGCTGACGTTTTGGCGAATATCAGCTTACTCGGATTCACCGACGTTTCTCTAATCTTACCTGCCTTATGGGCCCTGCCTGTTTCACGCGGACCTACGGAGAGCCAAAAATAGTGACTTTCATTCCTTTACTCCGCTACCAATTTCCCTGTTACCCGTTAAATCCCAACTCAATTTCGAGAGCTCTCTTTAGGACAAGATGGCTTCGTCGAGTACCCACCAACTCTCCGCCCAGAACCTAAGGCACCCGATCCATAAACCGGGCGCAACGAGATTATAACCTGAATTCAAGCAACAAGCGCAGCACCTGCGGTATCCAGGGCGCCTGAATATTCTCCCAGGAACACCTGTGCCGGTGTGCGATATTCGAGACGCTTTCGGGGGCGGTCATTCAGCTTCTCGACCACCTTGCGCAGCTTGGCATCGGTGACCCGTCTGAAGTCCGTTCCCTTGGGGAAGTACTGTCGTATCAGGCCATTGGTGTTCTCATTGGTCCCTCGCTGCCCGGAGCAGTAGGGATCGCAGAAGTACGTCGCTGCCGTTACCGCCTGGGCCACGGTCTCGTGATCAGCGAATTCCGAGCCGTTAATCAGGGTGATGGTCTGAACCGCACCGCGGCGAGGTTTTAGCAGCCGAATCATGGCCTTTTGCGTCAGCTCCGCCGACAGCCTGGGCAACCGTGCCGCCAGCAGATAGCCGCTACGTCGCTCGACCAGTGTCACTAGGCCCGATTGCTTGTGCCCCTGGACCACGGTGTCACCCTCCCAGTGGCCAATGAAGCGCCTGTCGTCGACCTCAGCCGAGCGATGCTCGATGCCCACGCGGTTGGGAATCTTGCCGAGTCCTGCGCTCTTCGCCTGAGCCCGGTGCTTGCTCCGCCGCTTGGGCTGGCGAAGGTGCTGCCAGAGATCGCCACCGTGGGCCTTGTCATCCCAGATCAAGGAGTAGATCCACTGGTGACTGACGCCGACGCCAGACAAGGGCGCCATGAAGCTGCTGATCTGCTCTGGGCTCCATTCCTCGCGCAGCCGGTCGACGACAGCGGCAATCATGCTGGGCAAGCGCTTTGTCCTCTTCCAGGCAGTGCGTCGCCGATGATCACTGCAGGACTGTGCCTGCTCAGGATCGTAACCGCTGTCGGTGGCGTTTCGGCGCAGCTCCCGGCTGACCGTGCTGTTGTGGATGCCAAGCTCTCTGGCGATCTGACGTCGGCTCATACCCACGTCATGACGGGCATAGATCTGGTATCGTTGGGTCTGGGTCAGCTGTCGGTATCCCATGCTCTGCTTCACTTTGGTAGGTGAGCCGAGAAGGGTACCGGCGCTGCCCCTCCCGCCTCTACCTCGTGGTCCAAAGTGCTGCGGTTATTCTATGAATCCAGGTAACCAAATTAACCCCCCCCCCCACTCCTGGGAGTTTGCTATCTACCAGTGCCGGGTATTAAGCAGAGTTCTCGCTTCAGACCTGGTAGAAGTCGCGGTACCAGGACACGAAGTTGTAGACGCCATCCTTCACCGGAGTAGCGGGCTTATAACCCACCGCACTCTCCAGCTCGGTGGAGTCGGCATAAGTGTCTGGCACATCGCCCGGCTGCAGGGGCAACAGGTCCTTGATGACCTTCTTGTCCAGCGCTTCCTCGATGGCCTCGATGTACGCGGAGAGCTTCACCGGATCATTGTTACCGATATTGAAGATCCGGTAGGGCGCGTTGCTGGTCGCCGGGTCCGGTGCGTCGCTGCTCCACTCGTGATTGGCCTTCGCCACGTCGTCGCTGGCGCGTACCACCCCCTCGACGATGTCGTCGATGTAGGTGAAGTCGCGGGTATGGTGACCGTGGTTGAATACCGAAATCGGCTCTCCGGCCAAAGTCGCCTTGGTAAACAGGAACAGCGCCATGTCTGGACGTCCCCAAGGACCATAGACGGTAAAGAAACGAAGCCCCGTGGTTGGTAGGCGGTACAGATGGCTGTAGCTGTGCGCCATTAGCTCATTGGCCTTCTTGGTGGCAGCGTAGAACTGCAGCGGGTGGTTGACGCTCTCGTGCTCCGAGAAGGGCATATTGGTATTAGCCCCGTACACGCTGCTGGTACTGGCATAGATCAGGTGCTGAACCCTCTCGTGCCGACATGCCTCTAGGATGTTGGTGAAGGCCACCAAATTGCTCTGCACATAAGCGTGGGGGTTCTCCAGCGAATAGCGCACCCCCGCTTGAGCGGCAAGGTGGATCACCCGCTCGGGACGGTGTTCGCGGAACGCAGTGTTCACCTCCTGCTGGTCGGCGAGATCCTCGCGCAGGAAGACGTATTCGCTGCCGGTCCGCGCCGCGGTTTCCTCGAGGATCTTCAACCGTGCTTCCTTGATGGTCGTGTCGTAGTAGTCGTTGACCACATCGAAGCCGACCACGCTGTCGCCCCGCTCCAGTAGGCGCTTGGCGACGTGAAAACCGATAAAGCCGGCATTGCCGGTTACTAGAATCTTCATTCGCTATTCCCTAGATAATTTCGCTTGGCTGCTCACAGCCTAAGATCCACCGCCTCTTTGGGCAGCAGGTACTTCAAGTCGTAGAGCACATGCTCGGGCTTGCCCCAGGCACGAATGCCCTTAGCACCCAGCTCGAGGAATTCGCGGTGCGCCACTGCTAGCACGACGGCGTCGTAGGCGCCTTCCTCAGGGCGCTCCACGGGGCGAATCCCATACTCGGCCTCAGCTTCATCTTTGTCGACCTGCGGGTCGTATGTATCCACCGTCACGTTGTAGTCGCCCAACTCGCTGAGGATATCCACCACTCGGGTATTCCGCAGGTCGGGGCAGTTCTCCTTGAAGGTCAGCCCCATCACCAGCACCCGGGCACCATCCACATGGATGCGCCGCCTGATCATCTGTTTGACCAGCTGGTTGGCGACATACCCCCCCATACCGTCGTTGATACGCCGCCCAGCCAGAATTATCTCGGGGTGATAGCCCACCTGCTCGGCACGGTGAGTCAGGTAGTAGGGGTCCACGCCGATGCAGTGCCCCCCCACCAGGCCGGGGCGAAATGGCAGGAAGTTCCACTTGGTGCCAGCGGCCTCCAGCACCTCCTCGGTGTCGATCCCCAAACGATTGAAGATCACCGCTAGTTCGTTGATCAGGGCGATGTTGATGTCGCGCTGGGTGTTCTCGATAACCTTGGCCGCCTCGGCCACGGCAATGGAGCTAGCCTGGTGGGTGCCGGCGGTGATCACTCGGCTATACAGCGCATCTACGAAGTCTGCCACCTCCGGGGTCGAGCCAGCAGTGACCTTCCTGATGGTGGCGACCCGGTGCTCCTTGTCACCCGGGTTGATGCGCTCAGGACTGTAGCCTGCAAAGAAGTCGCGGTTGAAGGTCAGCCCCGAGACCCGCTCGATCACTGGCACGCAGTCGGTCTCGGTCGCACCTGGATAAACGGTGGACTCATAGATCACCACATCGCCCTCGCCCACCACCTGGCCGAGGGTCTCGCTAGCTTTGATCAGAGGTGTCAGGTCCGGCCGGCGACTGTCGTCAATCGGCGTGGGAACCGTGACGATATACACATTGCACGCACGCAACACCTCGAGGTCACTCGAAAAGCTTAACTGCAAGGCACTGGCCAACAATTCCGGCTCAACTTCTAGTGTTTGGTCAATACCATCACGCAGCTCGCTAATGCGTTTGGAATTGATATCGAACCCTAGGGTGGGCATCACCTTGCCGAACTCCACCGCCAACGGAAGGCCCACATATCCTAGGCCAATGACTCCTAACCGCACACTGTCAACATCTAATTTTTGAATCATCCAACATCCTTACATGTATAAAAAATTTAAATATTGCCAATATGGAACAGCGTTTTTTTCATTATGATCACTCACTTGAGACTTCTTATAGAGATTGACCTTTGATCCTACCCACAGGAGTAAAAACCTCATTCAGAAATAACAGTGAGACAGGCTAATCCATAGCAGAAAGCAGAGTCGATGAAGAAGACCCATGCCCACGAACCCCAAAGATACAAGACCGAGGTCACGCAGAAGCAAAATACTCCAGCGCGCGAAAAGCTCTGGGTGACGATAACGCACGGCTCAAGCGCCAACTTGAAGCTCCACTCGAGATCTGCACTATAACCTGTACTGCTCTGGAGTTTGGGATCAGCCCGTAAGCTTTTGAGACCTGAATATCACATTGTAGCATGAGCACTTCCGCATCCAAAGTAATGCACCCTGGCTTCTATCACTTTCAGTAGCGTTACGATTGAAATCAGAGAATCACTCCGACGGATTTTCAAAAACAAATGAAGAGCACCCAGCCACACTCTTAGCCACTCTTAAATAGCGCTGAATAACAATTTCTTCGTCAAAACGTGTTTCTGCTAAATTACGAGAAAAGGACTTCATGGTTTGAATACGATTCCCAGAAAGTCGCACAAGATATTTCATGGCCTCAGAAAGCTGGGGCACAGATTGTGCATTAATCAAAATACCATTTTTTCCACTTTCAACCACTTCCCTGCAGCCTGGCGAATCAGTAGTGATAATTATCTTACCCGACGCAGCTGCTTCAATTAAACTACGAGGAACACCTTCAGGATAATAGGAAGGCAGCACTACACAATCAATGGATTCAAGAAGATGTGGCATGTCTTCAACGTGCCCCACATAATTAATTTTTGAGCTATCGCATAGAGCCGAAATTTCTTGATCATTAATCACACGATCTGAGTCGTCCTTAACCCCTGCCAAAATAAATTCACAGTCCAGGCCATCGCCCACTACTTGGCGAGCAGCTTGCAAGTACTCAACCACCCCTTTGGGCCTGATTAACCTAGACGCCATTAAAAATCGAAATTTTTTGTCAGCTTTACGACTGGGTTGAAACTTATTTAAATCCACCCCGGACCCAGGAATAACCTCTGCATTTTTCGGATCAATCCAGCCCAATTTAACAAAGGCATCATAATCGTCAAAATTTTGAAAAAAAACATGTGATGCTCGACGATAAAAAAAACCAGATGAGAAACGATATATTTTCCCTTTGACGCCATCTAACTGTGAGGCCACACCCACACCAGAAACATTTGGCACACAGGGTATACGCAGCAACCAACATACAACCAAGCAGTACAGATTAGTTTTAGGGTTAAAAGAAAAAACAACCTTAGGGCGCTCTATAAGAAAGCGAACCAAAATTGAGAGCACAGAAACTGCTTCTTTTAAAGGGTTTACACTTGTCGGATCTAAATAAATCTGTCTACACTTACCCAAAGAACAGCTTTCAATATCGACGCCACCAGTCTCTGGAGCCATACAAGTGGTATCTGAAAACTCCGAGAATCTTTCAAGACTAGAAGATCTAAAATTTTTCAAATACCAAAAACTATTTGCCAAAAAAACAACTTTCACAACCTTCACCATACATTTGAAAATTAACCAATACAAATAACAAGAAACACTTAATGTCATCCTTCTCGTTCCATCTCACACAAGCTGTTAATTAGCCTTGTAACGCCTCCTAGTTTCTGAAAAACTTATTTCGTTAATACGAGGTGTGCTATGGGTGCCACATTGAAGTGTCCCCCTCCATAGCTGCACAGGCTATAGTGCAGCCATCATGAGGACCGTATGAGCGACGACAACCCGATTAAGCGATGGACCGCCAAGCGCAAGGCCGCCGTGGTCATGGACATCTTAAAGGGCAAGACCACATCGGCTGAGGTGGTTCGGCGGCCCTCAGGGAGGGCGCATGAGAACTCTCACACCACGAGAATGTCTGCCAGATAGGTCTCATCCAGCGCGGCTTTCTTCTGCTTGCGCCGGATGCCGCCCTTGAAAGTCTTCTCCTCTTTCAGGTAATTCAGAGTAATATGCCGGACCCTGGCGAGGTTTTCGGCGGCCTGACCACGGTGGATTTTGCAGGCATCTTCACGGAGCGCCACGTCCAGGGGCCAGTGGAGTTTATTCTCCACATGCCAATGCTGGCGAGCCGCTTCGGCAAGCTTCTTGGCGCTCAGGTCGGCCGAGCTGATGTAGTAGCGGATCATCGGGGCCTCCGGAGCTTCATCACCTTCTTGCCGGAAGCTCATGACCACACCCACCGTTTTTGATCCTGGCCATTCGTAGCTAAGTTCCTGAAATTCTTCAGCAACCTCGCTGACAATATGGTACCTCGTTTCCTGTCGGCCTCGGTGCTTTTCGTCCGTAACATACGCATCCCCCACGAAATTGACCACCTTCGTCATGGGGAACGCGGCTTCAAAGGCATCAGCTAAGGTCGGCTGGTTGTCCTTGACCGATAGCAGGTATTCGGCGCCCTTCTGAAGGACCTGCGTGGCGATCTTTTTCTGGCAGCCCATCGCATCAATCGTCACTGGGCAGCCTTGCAGATTGAGTAACTTTATCAGCTCGGGAATCGCCGTAATCTTGTTGGATTTCTCCGCCGTCTTGACCTGCCCCAGCACCACACCATTCGCCGCGCTGAAGGCGCTGACCATGTGGATCGCCCCTTTGCCCTTCCCTCGGCAGTAATACCCACGCAGCATCTTGCCATCGATGGCCACCACTGCGCCCTCCGTCACGTCGTGGCGGGCCTTCATCCACTCAGCGAATGCGCTTTGTAGCTGCTCGGCATTCACCAGGGCCATGTCCCTGGACAAGGTGTCATGGCTAGGAACGCCAGCCTCAAAATCGCCGTACTGGCGAAGAAAATCCAGATTCGCGTGGCCAAAATCCTCGATTTCGTCCCAGTCCTAGGCACCACAGATAACTGCACAGACGGTCAGAAACAAGATATCCGACAGTTGGTGCTGCACTTTCCAGGCCTGGCGGAAGTCAGGAACGATCGATAAATGGCGCATAAGAGAAGGTGTCAGCATCGGGTCATCTATGAGCAAAAGCCGTTAGATGATCATATTAGCCCCTACTTGTCGGGTCCCATGTGATTGACCACCCGCTTGGTAAATAAATCAGGTCGTTTGGCCTGCCATTCCTTCATCACCACAATCGGTGATTGGTGGTGCAGCGCCTTCTGCGGGATGTGGTGATTGTACAGCCACATGTAGCGTTTCAGCGTCTGCTCCAGGTCTTCGCCCGAGGTATAGCGCCGTGTCGCCAACACGTCGCTGATACGGCCATTGAAGCGCTCGACCATTCCGTTCGCCTGAGGCCGCCCTGGCTTGATCAGGCGATGCTCGATGTAATGTGTCTTGTAATGACCCCCTGGTTTCTGCACACCTCATCCAGTTAATGCGAGGTGTGCTCGGGGTGCCACATAGTTCAAAGACTGATGTGGACGCTCTTCGTTGTAGTACCGGATCCAGCGGTCAATCACGACCCTGGCTTGGCCCAGCGACTCGAAGCGATGGAGCCAGATGCACTCTTCCTTCAAGGAACGGAAGAAGCGCTCGACGAGCCCGTTCTGCTCTGGGGTATACGGCGTCGTGAACTCTTGGGTCAGGCCATAGGCCTTCACAGTGCCCGTGTAGTGGCGACTGCTGAAAACGAGCCCGTTGTCGGAGCGAAGGGCTAATGGCTGCTGAACACGCCCCAGCACTCCGAGCCGATAGATCAGCGCTTCCTCCAGCGCCGCTTCCGCGGTCTTGCTGCTGCCATTGTCCGATAATCGCCAGCCGAGGATCTCTCGTGTGCAGCAGTCGATGATCACCGCCAGGCTGGCCCGCCGATCCTTGCCACACCACACGTGGGTGAGATCAGTCGCCCATCGCTCATCAGGCCTCGAGGCAACGGACGGAAGGCTTTTGGCACGCGGTCGAAAGCCCTGAGGCCGCTTGCGCACCTGCCAGCCTTTGAGCTGCAGGATGCGCTGGATCGGTTTGCGGTTCTCACCCAGGACGCATGCCAGGCGGCGATAGCCATAGGTCGGGAACTGTTCCAAGGCCAACTTCACCCGCATTGCCAGATCGGTATTGATGACACGCTGTCGCGACTTAGGCCGGTAATACAGGCTTCGCCGCGGGAGTCCCAACCAGCGGCAGAGCTTAACGAGCGATACCCATGGCCTTCTTCGGCCAGTTGCGCCTGCAGCGACTTTACGAGTTCTCGTCCTCGTCGAGCAGGCGCTTGAATTTTTTTAGTGCATAGATCTGCACATGGGCCTCGCCCAGTGCCTCCTTGGTCTCCCGGAGCTCGGATTCATACTGCTCACGGATGTCCTTGGGGCGGGCCTTGAACCCGTTTTCCATGCTGCGCTGGGCCTCATCGATCCAGCCCTCGACCTCAGAGACAGTGAGATCGTACTGGCGAGCCACTTCAGCCGTCGTGGTCTTGCCCTTGAAGATGTCCATAACCACGGCAGCCTTGCGCTTCGCGGTCCATCGTTTGATGGGGTTGTCGTCGCTCATCCTGTCCTCCTGATGACTGCACTATACCCTGTGCAGCTATGGAGGGGGTCACTTCATAACTTCTATAGGCGATTCGATCATCCGGGACCCTACACCTACTGGTAAAGAGCTACGAAGGCCGTCGTAGAGCGGTTTTTCATGCGTTTTCGCTGTCGTCACCCCAGGTGAGAGGCATGCTGATCAAGATAATGAAGTGCTGGCCAAGCGAGACGCCATCTATGCTGATGCGAAACGGCAACATCCCGGTAGGTGGAGCGGCGCCACTCGCAACTGGGCACCGCGTCGGACGGTCTGGCTGAACCCGGACCAGGAAGACCCGCTGGTTCAACGCGATCAGCGATTAGAAGCCGCCTGATTCCAAGTTACAACAAGCTTGACAGGCATCGTTACCATCACGACACAAATCAAAAATCACCTTTAGCGCTCTGATAAAAAACTTTTTCATACTCTTCATGAGGAAGCTTATCTAACAACTGGGCATATCGAAACTTAACTTTTTTAGCATAGCTTTTGTATTCACTTGAGCGCGAAACCTTTTTAATAGAGGAAATTATACTAGCAACGTTATAAGGATCGAACTTTAAATCGTCAAAAAAATCGCCAGAAACTTCAACAGCACCTTTCGCTGTCTTAGATATTAAAACAGGAGACCCAAAACTCAACGCCTCGACAACAACATTACCAAATGACTCACTAAAGGAAGGCAGAACAAAAATAGGGTTAGAACCAACTTTTTCAAATGGCTCTTCACAAAATCCACAAAACCTTACCCTGTCCGCCACACCTTTTTCCTTAGCGAAGTTTAAGATATTCTTTTTCTCTTCACCATCGCCGATAATGGTTAGATAAGGATAAGTTTCGGGACTGAGGTGCGAAAAGGCCTCAACTAAAAGCGTAAGATTTTTAACCTTATGTAGTCGACCAATATAAAATATTGAAAACAAAGACTCTTCAGAAAATCGAGCAGGACAGGTTGGAGCATTAATCAAGGGATTGGGTACTACAACCAACCTTTCAGAAGGCACTCCTACTTTTAATAGATAGTCTTTGATACCAGAAGAAACGCAAACAACTTTCTTAGCCCGAGAGTATACAACTTTAATCAACTTCTTAACAAACCAACCACTAACTTTGTTCATTCTATCAAGAACAAAAGTTCTTTCAGAAAAGACAAAAAAATTATGCGCAGACAATAGCGATGAAAAAAAATTAACCAAATTGGAATATAGCAAAAAACTGCAATACAGTTCAGCAGGACTTCTTTTTTTCATTATTGCCAAACGAAGCAATGCAACAATGTAATTGCCAACTCTTACATAAAACCCTTTTCCCGAAAAAATACCTAACCTTTTTGATTTAACACCTTTGGTTGAAATCGGCTCAGCTTCTTCATCAATATAAAAAATCACCACATCATGCCGGCTAGACAAATCACTTGCTATACTGGCGAGAGCAAGTTCCGCGCCTCCTTTGTGTAGCGAGTTAACAAGAAAGTTAATCTTCATTGGCCCGAACAAAATCCCAAAGTTTTTTTACTTCATGCTGAATAGTGTGCTCTTCAGCATACCTTAACGCCCTTTTCCTTAAACCACTAGCCAAGACAGGGTCTTGTATGATTTTTACTATATTTTCCGCCAGGCTCTCCGGTGAGCGAGGATCTGCAAGAAGTCCGTTTTCTTCATGTGTAATTATATCATTAATACTTCCGACATCTTGAATAGCGATAGGTATACAGCCAAAGCTCATCCCCTCGGCAAGCACTTTTGGAGTTCCTTCTGAAATTGATGGAAGTATTACAACACCAGAATTAGATAAGACACTTTCAACATCAGCCCTTTCCGCTAATTGCCCCATAAAGACAACATGTCCTTTCAAACCTTTCTCTTTGACAAGCTCGTGTAGTTTAAGCCTATCTTTTCCATCACCGCATATGTAAAGCTTGACACTGTATCCTTTTCGCAACACTACGTCTACGGCTAGAATAGCATCGCATACTCTTTTAAGAGGCTCTAGCCTACCCAAATAACATATTTCATGAAGATCGTTAGCAGCATCTTTAGTAACGCTGTGATGAGTAGTCGACATATATGGATGTGCTGCTAGACAATATTCTTTATATTTTTCCGACAAAGCACGACCGGCTGTAACTATTTTTCTTCCTCGAAACCCTTTCACCATAAACCCATTAAGTAAACGAGCAACTTTTTTGCTACCTATAAATCCATAATTCTCACTAAAACTTTCAACCCAGTCACCAGCAACATAAAAACTAGAGCTCATTCCTCTCGGAAGCAAAGAATAGGATTTTAAAGAAAAAATAGAAGGAACCCTGATTTGAAGATGAGTTATATCATTATGTGATACAATCTTCCTCAATCTTTTCTTTTGTTCCAATGAAAACAAAAACCGTAACCTATCAGAAAGCTTTTTTGAATACTGCTTAACACCATGAATTTTTATCCCACTGAAGGATTTAATACCCTCCAAGTGGGAGGGGCAGAAAACGTGCACATTATCAAAGTGCCTCAAATATTCAGAAAAAATTATATTTACTGAAGAGTTACGAAACCCACAATCCTCATCAACAAAGTCCACTTCAGTAACAACAAGAAGATTTTTTTGTGTCATACAAGACCCCTAGATTTTTTAACATCAGTCTAAGAATTAAAAACAGAACCAATGGCAGCAGTGCACCTTTTATGAGGGGCGAAAGCAGCGTCGAAAAATCTCCTCGAAGCGAATAAATAAACGATGGGATTGAAGCAGAATATATAGCTAAAAAATACGGAGACTTTTGTGATAAATTATAAAGGCTCGAGACAATGCATGAGTAGATTAAAAACCATATAAAAACACCGAAATAAGAAAAATTAATATACCCTTCTGCGGCCAATGAAAAACCGTACCCTCTACCAATTTCAACTAGATGTGGATGGTACTCATTGTTATACCAGCCGACGCTATTTTGAAAATCGTAAACAAAGCCAGGAACCAAAGATCTTAACAAGTCTCCTACAATGCTTGATCCATATTTATAATCCCTAAAATTATTTAGTATTACATCAATATTAAAGCCAGCACTTCTAAACTCACCATTCAGCAGATCAATAAAGATATTCGAAAATTCAATTTCATTAAAGCTACTCCTTGTGAAAAAATTTTTATATTCCCCCAGTATTGGTATTAGCAAAATTACCGCAAATGAGATTAAATAACCCCAACTCACTTTGCCAGGGTTAAAGACAAACACCAAGACTGTGACCAATGCCATATAACTAAAGAAAACATTTCTTTCCCCCAAAAGCAACGATGCAAATAACAAATATAAAAAAAGAAAAACCAAGGAAAATGTGGGAGTTTTCCTTTTCACGCCCCATGTGAAACATATATACAGTGCGGCATAAAAATTCGCAATATTGAAAAAGGGCAATAACTTACTATCATATTGTGATTTTACGCTTGCCCCTGAAGAAACAAAATCCAGACAAACAAGAAAGGTAACTCCATAGAAAATAACTAATAATGCTTTGGAAAGACTAGTTGAAGCGTTATTTCCCCATTTGAGATTTAGCCCACCACTTTTTGTCAGTAGCAGTAGAGGCAACAAGAATCCAGCAAGAGCAATCAGATTAATGAGGACTAACTCATTAAGATTTTTTACTACTCTTAAGCCCAAGAAATGCAATATAACAATGCTTAGATTATATGTTGAAATAAACAAACTTCCCCAAGCTGCCGGATGATAAAAAAAGCCTTTGGAGTAGCTATAAATAAGAAATGTCGCAGCTAGGTTTATAAACAACCCGATAAATGGATTTCCAATAAGCAACCAAGATAGGATTAGGAAAAAAAACAAGCAAGGAAAAATCAAACTAGCATATACATTCTTCATAAGATGAAGTCCACTAACCCAAAGAAGTAGGATGTCGTCACAAAACACAATGTGTAAAAAGTGTTGAGTAAAACAACCTTCACATGCCATGAAAGCTTTTCTTTTGAATATGAAAAATGCAACATCGTAAAACTGTACAACAAAGTGGAAAGGGTAACTGCCGCAGATACGCCAACTATTCCGCTATCTTTCATCAAGAAACAGAACGAAATTGTTGCTGCCGCATAAATCACATTACTGTAAAGCAAAAAACGGCTTTTTCTCCCGGATATAATCTTAGACTCACAAAATTTAAAACAAAGTCTATAGAATATTGAAGCTGACAAGATCGTCAAAGCGGGAACCAAATCACCCCAACCTTCACCGAGCACCAAACGAACAAAATAGTTACCTTTCCACAGTATCGTTAAAAATATAGAAATAGAAACTATAAAAGCTAGCAATTGAAATCTAAAGAAAAGAACCCGTGAGGACTCTGCACTTTCTTGGCTCATCTTGGGAATGAGAACCCTATTCATTACTTGCCCAACAAATGTTGTGGGCACTACCATAAGTTGATAAGCACGACCATAAACGCCAAGCTCATAACTCCCCATGTATTTATTTATTATTATATTATCTCCTTGACTTGAAAAAAAACTAGCGACTCTGGCAAGCAGCACACCAAAACCAAATTTTAAATTTTTATGTATCAATGAAGCTTTAACTACTTTAAAAACTTCATGCTTATACCCTAACTTAAGAAGCACTAAGTATAGGGCTGCCTGGAAAAATATGGCAAGCCCCAAAGCCCAGTAGCCAAAACCGAAATAAGCAAGCGAGCACGAAATAAAAAAATATCCAAAAGAGTAGCTGTAAAACTCACATTTTGCAATCTCTTTAAACCTCCCCCTTGCCGCATATGCCCCTTCAAGAGGGCCACTGAAAGTGCGAAAAACAGTAGAAATGAGCATGAACGAAAAGAAGAGTTTGTCTTCAATAGAAAAAAAAATAGATACTTGATCAAAAAATACTACAACTGCAAATAGATAGAAAAGCAGAAAGAGTAAGCTTATATATATTGCACTTGACAGATTATTGCCAAGATCTTCCACAGGAGATGATGCAACGATACTTGCACCACCGACCTGCAAAATTAAAAATCCAAATCCCACTACTATCATTACACTTGTCAATAACCCAAACTCACTAGGAGACAACAGCCGGGCAAGCACCATCATTGACAAAACTTGGAAAATATAACGTGAAGACGCGCCGACAAAACTAAACTTAATGCTTTTCTTTAAAGCTGTTTCCATTACCAGGACAAATCCTCGCTTCATCTATACGAGATATATAGAACTTACTCAGCTGAATGCACATCTCATTTTATGATCAACAAGCGCCTATCACACTTATTAGCCCAGTGTTTTTTAGGCTATGTCCCCGATGCGTGTTGGGGAGTTACCTTAAAAGGATAACGTCTACTGAGTTAGCTCGCATCCCCCCACCCGCCAGTACAGCTTGAGTCAGCTCCCATGCCTCAATACCCAAAGAAACACATTCTCCAGTCGCCTCGCCAGAATCCCTTCCACGATACCTTGCCGAAAACAGCCGCCTGTACCCACTGCGTGTGCTACTGCCGTCCAGCTGGCCCTTTGGGCTGGAATCGAGGCCTACGTCGTTATAGCTATCACTCACCAGGTGGAGCATGTCAGCCCCGGACAGCGCGTCTACGCGGGGGGCCTTCCATATCCAAAACGTCAATGCTTAGCACATGCGTCGGTTCCATGGTTTCGTCAGACGTTACCCCGTCAATTACTTCGGGTGGAGACGAATACTGTAGTGCTACATCAGAGCGATAGGACCGAGTCACTTTCTTCATGAGGCAGTGGCGCGCACTAAGCAACATACAATGGGTACATAGCTTTTTTACACTGCGGCTTTTTTACACTGCGGCTTTCTGACAACGGTTCATTGAACCAACCACCGCTACTATTCAACAGTGACTGATTTGGCCAAGTTACGGGGCTTATCCACGTCGGTGCCCTTGACCAGCGCCACGTGGTAACTGAACAGCTGCAGCGGCACGCTGTAGAGGATCGGTGTGACCAGTTCATCTGCCTTGGGCAGCGGCAGGTTACGGATACCGTCATCATTATTCAGACCCGCCTGCTGGCAGACGAAGTTGATCAGCCGGCCGCCTCGAGCGCGCACTTCCTGGAGGTTGCTCTTGAGCTTCTCCAGCAGTTCGTCGCTTGGCGCGACGGTGACCACCGGCATCTCGTCGTCAACCAGCGCCAGGGGACCATGCTTTAGCTCGCCGGCGGCATAGGCCTCGGCGTGAATGTAGGAGATCTCCTTGAGCTTGAGCGCCCCTTCCATGGCCACCGGGTAATGGACGCCACGGCCGAGGAACAGGGTATGGCGCTTGTCGGCAAAACCGTTGGCCAGCTCGGCGATAGCCGGCTCGAGCTCCAGTACCTGCCGCACCTGCTGGGGTAATACTTGGAGGGCGGCGAAAGCCTCCTCCACTGCAGTTTCCTTCATTTCGCCGCTCTCACGCCCCAACACCAGTGCCAGCAAGGCTAGAACCGCCAGCTGGGTGGTGAAAGCCTTGGTGGAGGCCACGCCGATCTCGGGGCCGGCGTGGGTCATCAGCCGCAGCTGGCTTTCGCGAAAGAGCGAACTACCAGGCACATTGCAGATGGCTAGTGTGGACAGATATCCCGCCGATTTGGCAAAGCGCAGCGCGGCCAGGGTATCGGCGGTTTCCCCGGACTGAGAAAGCGTGACGAACAACGTGCCCGGCATCACCGCCACATGACGGTAGCGAAACTCGCTGGCCACCTCCACGCTGCACGGCAGCCCGGCCAGCCCTTCGATCCAATAGCGGGCCACCAGACCGGCGTGGTAGCTGGTGCCGCAGGCGACGATCTGCACCTGTTTGATCTGGGGCAGCAGCTCGGCAGCCTTGGGGCCCAACGCGGCGGTGAGTAGCTGGCCCTCTGGAGTCAGCTTGTCGGCCAGGGTGCGGGTGAGCACCTCGGGCTGCTCGTGGATTTCCTTGAGCATGAAGTGGCGGTAGTCGCCTTTGCTGGCGGCCTGGTCGCCGTGTTCGAAACGCTGCACTGGGCGGCGGACCGGTGACCAGCATCCGGAGGAAGACTTGGGGTCAGACCCCGCAGGTTGAACCGGACTGCTGACTGGCTGTGTTGATAGGTTCGATCTGGCACTGGGGACTGACCCCAAGCGTCCGGCGTCGTAGACCGGCTTAGATCTTCCGGCATCGCCGAGTGTTTCCGAAAACATCTCGCAGGTGTCGGCGGTGAGGTGAGCGTGGTCACCCTCCTCCAGATAGATGAAGCGGTCGGTGACCTGGAGCAGGGCCAGCGGGTCGGAGGCGATGAAGTGTTCGCCACTGCCAACGCCGATGACCAGTGGACTGCCCATGCGGGCACAGAGTAATTCCTGGGGATAGTCACGATGCACGATGCCCAGGGCGTAGGCGCCGTCGAGTTCGGCCAAGGTGGCGCGGAAGGCGGCCAGAAGCCGTGAGGCATCATCACGCGGCTGTTGCCGGTAATTGGCATCGAACAGGTGAGCGATGACTTCGGTATCGGTCTCAGAGTGGAAGCAATAACCCTGCTCCTGCAGGCGCTGTTTCAGCAGCTCGAAGTTCTCGATGATGCCGTTATGCACCACCGCTACGCTGGCAGTGGAGAGGTGGGGATGGGCGTTGTGCCGCGAGGGTTTGCCGTGCGTGGCCCAGCGGGTATGGGCGATGCCCAGCTGGCCGGACAGGTTCCGATCCGCGAGAGCCGCTTCCAACCCAGCCACCTTGCCGGATTCCCGCTCGCGCTGGAGTTCGCTGTCACGGACGACTGCCATGCCGGCGGAATCGTAGCCGCGATATTCCAGCCGCTTGAGGCCTTCGAGCAGGATGGGGGTGATATTACGCCGTGCAATAGCGCCGACGATGCCGCACATATTTCTATCGTCCTTGACTGTCGATGGGTGAAGGCCACAAGAAGGAGGGCTGTCACCGCATTCTTGTAGCTTCGCCCGTTTCGCGAAATCCGCAGCAATAATGCGGGAATGGCCCGCCATCTTGCGAATTACGCTAGTGCCGATGGCCGCAAAGGTACAGGCCCAATGATGCAACAATGCGGGAAAGGCCGTTTCGTCAAACGCCCCGCAATGTTGCAGGGCGGTCCGCATGATTGCAAAATCACCACCTGTAACCCCATGATTTTACGAAATTATCGCGATAAGTGGGCGGTTATCGCGCCCCGCTCCCGGTTAACATCGTCTTGAGCGTACGAATCACGATTAGCACATCAAGCCAGAAAGAGAAATTTTTGATGTAGTAGAAGTCGTACTCAAGCTTGCGAATCATGCCTTCCACTTCGGCGGCATAGCCCTGCTCTACTTGGGCCCAACCAGAAATGCCGGGGCGCACCACGTGACGGTAGTGGAAGAACGGCACATCCTTCTCATACCAGTCCGCCAGATTCATGGATTCGGGGCGCGGACCGATCAGACTCATATCGCCCTTCAACACATTGAACAGCTGGGGCAGCTCATCGATGCGGTATTTACGGATAACGTTACCGACACGAGTGATGCGAGGGTCCTCCCCATCGACGGTGAAACCCGCACCCTTCTGGTCGGTATACATGCTGCGAAATTTGTAGACGATAAAGGGTCGGCAGTGAAACCCCATGCGCTGCTGCTTGAAGATAGCTGGGCCGGGGCTGTCCATTCGAATCGCCACAGCCGTGATGGCCATCACCGGTAACACGATGGGCATCAGCACCAGGGCTGCCAGGAAGTCAAGCCCGCGCTTGATGACTTCGTAGCCTTCATCAGGCTGAAGACTGCCGTAACGGTTCTCGTAGAGGTGCCCCAGCTGCACGCGCCCGCTCAACATTTCGAAGGCACTGGTGGCGTGATAGACGGGAATACGGTGGATAGTGCAATTGGCAAGGAAGCGTTCCCATTCTTCCGGCATGTCACCACGCAGGTCGGCAACCACGCCATCAATACGGGTCTGGTCGAGGTCAGGCACATCAAGCACTCGCCAGTCCACACCATGGTTATGGCAAAGCTCAGGCGCCTTACCGAAAGGCACTACCGCTAGCTTGGGAATGCGGAAACGAGCACCAAGCAGGTAGCCGCCACCGCAATACACCAGCGCAACAAGATAGCTAATGAATACGTGCAGAACGGAATATTCGATGCCGAGCGCCACCAGTGCCAGAACCAGCAATCCGTAACAAATGCTGATGCTGGGTATAATCAGCAGCGAGGCTTTGGTGCCGGGAAGGCGGGCGAGACGCTGAACCGCATTAATCGATACTGTATAGGCGATGGCGGTGCCGGTCAGCGCTGCCCAAAGAGCAGTGGGAGCCTGCTGCCAGAAACCCCACCCCCAGTGCCAAAGGGCTGGAGCCAGTACAGCGATGCAGAGGCCGAGGAGCAGTTGCAGTTTGTAACTGAAAAGCAGGCGTTCGAAGAACCGGGAATGCCGACGTTGGCGCTCCAGGGGTGGATTGATGGTATCCATGCGTATCCCTTGCTCATCATGAGCTGATAAAACGTGTTATTCACGATCCGTATTTTCTTGTTATAGGCAGGCTCGTGATGGATGCCGGCATGTTGCCCTTCCCTATAGAGCAGCCGACATTGGAGCCTGTGGTGTTGCTTATATCGCTGCTTCGTTCTTGTTCGTCTGACGGGCCAGCCCCCAGGCGGAGATATGCCGTGCTGGAGGGCCATTGTGTGGTTTTGAGGCTCGGCCAGGGTATGACCTGAGGCTTGTTGATGAGCTATCAGCCGACGCGGGCTGGCAGCCGATTCACTAAACGGGCTTATTTGTAGGCGTAGTTGTAGTAGCCGTAGCCGTAGCTGGTGGCCGCCTTGCGTTCCATGGCGTTGAGGATGGCGCCTTTGACCGGCACGCCGGTGGTTTCGAGGCGGCGCTTGGCAATTTCCAGCTCCTTAACAGGATTCATCTGGAAGCGTGTCACCATGAGGGTAGTGCCACACTGCTTGCCGATCACCGCCGCGTCGGTCACGGCCAGGATCGGCGGCGTGTCGATGACCACCAGGTCATATTGCTCACGAATATCCGCCAGAAACTGGCTGAAGCGTTCCTGCATCAGCAGCTCGGAAGGGTTGGGCGGAGCGCTGCCGCGTGAGATGTAGTCAAGCCCTTCAATGCTACCGGAACGCGTCACGTCGGCCAGCGCGGCCTTGCCGGAAAGAAGCTCGGAAAGGCCACCCTCGCTGCGGCCGCCGAAGGCATGATGCACATGGCCCTTGCGCATATCGGCATCGACCACCAGCACCCTCTGCCCGGCCTGGGCGCACACCGCGGCGAGGTTGATGGAAACGAAGCTCTTGCCGATGCCCGGGCTGGGGCCGGTGATCGCCAGCAGATTGTTACCGGCCTCCAGCATCGCGAAGTGCAGGCTGGTGCGCAGGCCGCGAATCGCTTCAATGGCAGTATCCGCCGGCGCCCGTTCGGCGAGGATGCCGGAGCTGATGTCCTGGCCACTCTTGTCGTTGCGATGCTTGACGCGCTTGATCAGCTTACCCTGCTCGTCGGAGAGCGGCACCGTGGCGTAGACGGGAATGCCGGCGTCCTCGATCTGCTCGGGCGACTCCACGCCGCGGCGCAGCAGACCGCGCACCAGCACCAGGCCCACCGCGAGCATGCCGCCCAGCAGCGTGGCCAGCACCACGATCAGCGGCTTCTTGGGCTCGACCGGTGCCGGTTGCACGGCGGCCTCGTCCAGGATGCGCACGTTACCGACCGTACTGGCCCGAGCAATCTTCATCTCCTGCATCTTGTTGAGCAGTTGAACGTAGACTTCCTGATTGACCTTGACGTCTCGACTCATCCGCAGCACCTGCTGCTGCGTCTCGGGCAGGCTGTCGACGCGCTCCTCGAGCTGGTCGCGCTCGTTCTGCAGCTGCTGCTTCTTCTCGAGCAAGGCCTGGTAGGTCGGGTGGCTGGTGGTGAAACGCCGAGAGATTTCCGCCTCTGTGAAGGAAAGCTCGTTTAGCTGCTTCTCGAGGTCCACGATGCGCTCGAGCAGCGATTCGGTTTCCATCGACAGGTCCACGCTGTCGCGCTCGGTGCGATAAGAGTTGAGCTGATCTTCCGCCTGGCGAAGCTGTTCACGCACCTGGGGCGTCTGATTCTCAAGGAACTCGAGACTTTTTTCCGCTTCGGCGGCCTGACGCTGAACGTTCTGGGTCAGATAGACCTCGCTGATCGCATCCAATACTCGGGCGGCGCGCTGCGGGTCGGTATCGCTCAGTGACAGGTCCAGCAGGCCGCTGTCCTTGCCTTGCTGGCTGACACCGAAACGTGAACGCAGGTCATTGATCACCGCCAGCCGCGAGGACTTCTGCAGAGTGAAGGTCGCACCCTCGCCGGCCTGTAACTCGGCGACGCGTAGCTGCACGCTTCCATCCAGGAATGACTCGTCGGTGCTGGCCTTTCCCTCACCCAACTCGCGGTCTTCCAGGCTCAGCCGGTAGCGATTCTCGCTTAGCACCGTTAGCTCGAACGGCTCGTCGATAAACATCGGCGACACCTGGAACTTGGCGACATTGATCGCTTCGCCGGCCCACACACTGGCCTCGGCGAACCCGGGGCGCTCCATGCCATGGCGCACCAGAAAATCACCGACCACCGGCAGGCGCTTCGGGGTCACCTGCAGTGTTAGTTGCTGCTGGTCCACTGCGCGCCCGAGCACCATGCGTGAACGCAGGATACCCACCTCGGTATCCGCCGAGGGTTCCTCACCGAGGATCGACTTCACGTCCTCAAGGGGGTTGCTCATCCCGGCCTTCTTCTCGACCTGCACCAGAGCATCGGCGCGATACACTGGCGTCGCCAGCAGCGCATAGGCAACGCCAGCCACGGCAAACACCGCGGTAATGCCGATGATCCACCACTTGTGATCGAGCAGCAGGCCGAACAGGCGCCCCAGGTCGATTTCGTCGTCGGCGGGGGCGGAAGAAGCGCGCGGATGCGAAGTGCTGTGGGAAGCGTCAGCCATAGGAGTACTGTCAGGTTGGGCGCCGACGTCCGACAGGACGGTGGCGCAATAAATGGAAAAAGCGTTGGAGTCTGCCCCCGTGGGGCTTAGATCTTGGCTGCCCAGGAAGCCGCGGCCTCCTTCAGCATTCGATGCACATGTTCGAAGGCTTCAGGGCTCTTGCGATAGGGATCGGGAATCTCGAGGCCCTTGCCGCCGTCGAGCCAGCGGCCGATCAGCATCGTCTTGCCCAGTGCGGCGGGCGCCATCTCGCCGATGGCACGGCGTTGACCTTCACTCATTACCAGGATGAGATCAGCGGATTGCAACATCTCTTGGGTGATCTGACGTGCCTGATGGGCCTCGACGTCCAGGCCTTCGGCTTCGGCCAATTCTCGTGCAGTCGGCTCGACGCCATGGCCCACCAATGCACCCAGCCCAGCGGATTCCACGTGACGCCCCGGCAGGGAGGCTTTGAGCATGGCCTCCCCCACGGGGCTACGGCAGATGTTACCGGTGCAGACGACAAGCAGGTGCTGAAACATCAGATGTCATTCCGCAGATCGTTAGCGTCATTGGCCGCTCGTGTAACCTGATACAGCGCGGTCACCGTCGGCAAGATCTGGTTGATGGTGCGGTTCCAACGCCCCAGCGAGGTGGTGGTCACATAGACCACGTCCGATGGCTCGAGGCGGAACTGCGTGCCGAGCACCATGGCCGCGGCGTTGCGGGCATTCAGCTGATAGACGGTGGCCAGCTTGTCCTGGCGCTGGGTATTGCGGCGAAACACGAAGATGCCACTGGCATCGGCCTGGGCCTCGTTGAAGCTGCCGGCACGGCTCAGCGCTTCGGTCAGGGTGATCGGCGAGCGACCCATGGGCAGAGACTGGGGCTCGCTCACCTCCCCCATCACAAACACCTGTTGCTCACCAAGATCGGGCACGTGCAGCACGTCATTATCCTGAAGCAGGAGGTCGCTAGACAGGTTGCCCTCGTTGAGCATGCCGTACACGTCGAGGGTGCGAGTTTCACCGTCTCGGGTCAGCTGCACACCGTGCCAGTTGGCCTGAGGCCCAAGCCCGCCACTCATGCTGATGGCGTCCAGCACCGTCATCGGCACATTGGTGATCGGCAGCTGCCCTGGCTCCCCTACCTCACCGGAGATCAACACGTCCTGGGAGTTGTAGGCGGCGATGCGCACTTCGACCTGAGGCGCGGCGATGAATTCGGCCAGCTGGCGTGAGATGGTCTCCCGCACTTCCGACACCGTCTGCCCTTCAACGGCCACTTCGCCGATGTAGGGATAGTAGATGGTGCCGTCCGGCTGAACGGTATTGCCCGACTCCGCCGCGCTGCGCTCACTGCCGGCGGGAATGGTCAGTTCAGGGTGGTCATAGACGATGATGCTCAGCACATCGCCCTTACCGATGCGATAGTCGTAACTGTCCAGGGCGGCGCGCTGGGCCTCGCTCATCTGTTTCAGCGCCTGATCATCCGGCGCGCGCCCTTGGCTGGTGATCAAGCCGAGGGTGATCGGTTCCACATCGACGAGATCGTCTACCGGCGCACTCTCGACGTCGGCATCGAAATGGCTACCGGGGGCGAAGGCGCATCCCGAGAGCCAGGCCACGCTGAGCAGGCTCGCCAGGAGTTTGAGAGGCGTTGAATGACGCATGCGGACTGCCTGTATTGAGTACTAGTTTTGTCATCAGGGCACGCTACCGCCCCGAGGTGTCATGGCGCATCCCCGAGGCCTGTATCGCTTGGCAACGCGCCAAAACGTCAATGTAGATCATGCAAAATGAATAGCTTGCGGATCATACATGACCTAGCGATGACATCACCAGCGCCGTGTTCGCAAGCATCAGATATGTATGAGAAGCGCCACATCGCTTGTAGGAAATCACTTACAAACCATTCATTTGCTTATTGTTTTATGCCACATTGGCAGTCATTTAATAAAAAAAGAGTCCGTGGCCGCTATCACCTCACTGCAACAGCTATGCGCTAGCCTTTAAAAGCATTAGCATGATGCTGTAGAAGTATGACCGTCACAGACGTAAGGGAGATTCAAGATGCTCAAGAAAGGACTGGCTTATCTCGCCATCGCCGGCATGACGGCCTCTCCGCTGGCCATGGCGCAGAGCGAAACCGGTAATGGCGCTGGCGGCGGCGGTAGCGCCGGTGCAGGTTCGGGCACGGCGGGTGCCAATGCGGGTGCCGGCGCAGGCAGCACAGCTGGCGCCGGTGCGGGCGCGGGCGCAGGCGCTGGTGCAGCCGGCGCAGGCGCTGGTGGCCTGGCGGCCGCAACCGGCCTTTCCACCGCGGCCCTTACGGGACTGGCCGTGGCAGGCGCCGTCGCTGTCGGCGTGGGCGTAGCGGCTTCCGGCGGTGGCGGAGGCGGTGATGGTGAGAGCGGCACTACCGGCACCACCGGCACTACCGGCACCACCGGTACTCGCTAAACGTCATGACCCTACGCGCGGTATATGGCCGAACACGAGGCCGCCTGCGGGCGGCCTCGTCTTGTGTAGCATTGGGCGTCGCACTCGCCTCGCTGAGCGGCTGCGCCAGTTCCGGCGAGACACCCCTCGGCGCCTCACTGAATGCCATCCTCTCTGGCGGCGACACCTCCGCCCAAGCCGAAGCGATACCCTACGCCTCCCTCGATGCGCGTATCGGCGATATCCGGGGCCTGATGGTGATGGGCGCCCAGGCTGGCGACATGACCTACTGGCCCGGTCGCAATGGCGTGGTACTGGAACTCGAGCAAGGCGGCCTGCATGCCTTTCAGGGCCTGGATGCACGATTGCTCGGCACGCAATACACGCCCTATTTCCCCTGGCAGCACACCGCTTCCGGGCAGGTCACGCTGACGCGCCAGGTTCAGAATGCCGCCGGCGACATACGGCGCTTTCAGGCCGAAGGCGCACCGCACTGCTCGCCCGCCCAACGCGTCGAGTTGCCACTGGGCGAACGCCGCCTCGAGACCTGCCGGGTCGAGTGGCACTGGGCGACCGGCGACACCACCAGCGCGACCTATTGGCGCGATCCTGCCACGCACCGCCTCTGGGCCGCGACCGAGACACCCTGGCCGAACGGCCCCGAGGTCTCGTGGCACGTCGCTCGCCACTGGTGGTAAGCCCGACATGAGCCGCCGCATGCGAACACTCCGAAGCACTGCCTCCCGTCTTTTGAAGCCTCACCTAGGGGCTTGCGCGCGCCGCCTCCTGGGCAGCGCTCTGCTCGGCGCGTCACTGGTCTCGGCCCCGTCATCGATGGCACAGACCAACGAGCCCGCGACCCTGATCGACGCCTGGCTGAATTGGCAACAACAGCGGCAGGCGACCGACCAGCCGCCCTTCGACTGGACCTACAGCTTTGCCCTGCGCCATGTCGACGCCGACCAGCTGGCCGACCGCCGCGCACGCCTGATCGCCGAAGTGAATGGCCTTGGCCCGGTGCTCGCGGCCGCGGGGCAGCAGCCCCTGCCCGATGCCCTGGCCCGCTGGTCGCGCCGGCTGCAGAGCATGCCCGCCAGGCCCGCCCGCAGCGCCGAGCCGCTGGGGCTGTTATCGCTGGCCGGCGCGCTGCGACAGAATCCGCCCATGGCCGACATCGACAGCCTCGGCACCTGCCACACGCCTGGCTGGGTAGAAGCCTGGACCCTGACCGGCGTGCAGCGCATCGACTGGTGGCCCGGCATGAGCGTCGACACCCTGCTCGACCGCCTGCCGGCCTCGGCAACCCAAGGGCTGGATGAGGTCAGCGTCATCACCCCCCGCGGCCAGTCGCGCACGCTCGGCAGCGCCGCCTGGAATCGCCAGGATGCCCCACTGGCGCCCGGCGCCCGTCTCGCCGTGCGTCTGCCTGAGCATTCTCAGGAAGCCCACATCATCAATCGTGAACTGGCCGCCTTCCTGGCGAGCCGACTGCCCGGCGACGACTGCACCCTATGGCCAAACTAGTTTCAGGGGTCAGACCCCGCTATTTCCTTGCCACCCCGCTGCTAGGCCTGACGCCCCTGCTGCTTGTCTCCCACACCGCCATGGCCGACAACCTGGGCACCGGCCAGAGCGATTTCGGCGGCGTGGGCCTGATGCAGACGCCTACGGCGCGGATGAATGAGGTCGGCAATTTCGCCGCGAGCTGGAGCCGCACCGAGCCCTATCGTCGCTTCAACGTCTTCGCCCAGCCGCTCGACTGGCTGGAGGTGGGCTTTCGCTATGTCTCGGTGGAAAACCGTCGCTATGGCGAAGAGATCGCCGGTGACCGCGACTATCTGGATAAAGGCATCGACGCCAAGTTTCGGCTTCGCGAGGAGGGGCGCTACTGGCCCGAGCTGGCCTTGGGGCTGCGCGATGCCGGCGGCACCTCCCAGTTCGGCGCCGAATATCTGGTCGCCAGCAAGCGCTGGAACTCGCTGGATGTCAGCCTGGGGCTGGGCTGGGGCTATCTCGGCAGCGCCGCGGATGTCGACTCGCCACTGGGCTGGATCGACCAGCGCTTCGACGACCGCCCCGATAATGCCGGCGGCGACCAGGGCGGCGAGTTCGCCCTCAGCCAGCTGTTTCGCGGCCCCATGTCGCTGTTCGGCGGCGTCGAGTACCAGACCCCCTGGGACCCGCTGATCCTGCAGCTCGAATACGAGGGCAACGACTATGCCCACGAGCCCCAGAACAACGACCAGCCGCAAGACTCGCGCTTCAACGTCGGCGCTCGCCTGCGGCTCGGTGACAACTTCGAGCTGCGCAGCGGCTGGCAGCGCGGCAACACGGCGATGCTCGGCCTGAGTTTCTCCACCAACCTGGCAGGCCTCGCCCAGGTCAAGCGCGATCCGCCGCCCCGTTCACTGAACGCCCCGGCCGATCCCGACTGGGCCACCACGGCACGGTCCCTGCAGCGCAACGCCGGCATCCGCGTCGACGCGATCCACCGCGACGGCAACGACCTCACCGTGACCGGCGAGCCTACGACTTACCGCGCGCTCAGCCAGAGCGAGGGCCGTGCCAACCGTATCCTCAGCGCCAAGGCCGACGACGACGTCGACACCTTCCACTACCGCTGGCAGCGCAAGGGCCTGACCCTGCGCGAAGACGTGCACGACCGCGACGCCTTCGAGGCCGCCGCTCAGAGCGCCTCGGCCGATACCGCCTACCGCTATGGCATCTACTCCCGCGCGCGCCTGGACGAACCCAAGGGCGAATCGCTCTATCGGGGCGATGCCCAGCGCGCCTCCTGGAGCGTCGGCCCCGCCATCGAGCAGAACTTCGGCGGCCCGGATGGTTATCTGTACCGGCTCTCTGCCTATGCCTCGGGCGAATACACCACCGATCGCAACGGCTGGTTCTCGGGTAGCGTGACCGCCACCCTGGCCGACAACCTCGACGAGTACGAGTACATCGCCGACTCCGACCTGCCGCGGGTGCGCACCTACATCGGCGACTACCTGGCCGAGACCGATCTCGGCATCAGCAACCTGCAGTACACCCGCACCGCCAAGCTCGGCGACGACCTCTACGCCATGGGCTACGGCGGCCTGCTGGAGATGATGTACGCCGGCGCCGGCGGCGAAATGCTGTATCGGCCCTTCGATGCCGGCTGGGCCCTGGGGCTGGATCTCAACTGGGTGCGCCAGCGCGACTTCGACCAGCAGTTCGGACTGCGCGACTACGAGACCTGGACCGGTCACGCCACCGCCTACGTCGATACCGGCTACGAGGACATCCTCGCCAGGCTCAGCGTCGGCCGCTACCTGGCCGGCGACTACGGCGCCACGGTCGACCTCTCACGCGAGTTCGACAACGGCGTGCGCATCGGCGCCTGGGCCACCTTCACCGATGCCGGCGACAGCTACGGCGAGGGCAGCTTCGACAAGGCCTTCTACGTCACCGTCCCGCTGGACGCCTTCTTCGTGCGCTCCAGCCGCAGCAGCGCCACCATCGCCTGGCAGCCGCTCACCCGCGACGGCGGCGCCCGCCTCGGCCGGCGCTACGCCCTCTACCCCCTGACAGAGGAGCGCGACCTCAGCCGCTACTGGGAGGAGTACGACAAGATCTGGGAGTAAATCGGGGTAGGATCATCAGAGTAATGCCCAAACGTCGGGGCCAGCCAATAGCGGCTGGCCCCGAGTTTTTTGTGAGCATGTTCTGATGCCTGCTTAAACAGCTCAAGAATTCGTGGACAGGTAATCATTTCAAACAGAGATATGCTCAGCGCTTCAACGACCTAAACCGGCGAATCGGAACTCTATGCGAGTACCGCTGGCCTAGCTATCGCATTATCCCCGGGAATACGACGAACCTCACCCATCTCAAGCGGAAAGCGGAGCAGCGCTGCCGGCACAATCGGGAACTCTTCCACCGCGCTCTCGACCCTGCTCTCCTCAATCAGATTCGCCACACCACTCACTGCGGCCGGGAGCTCGTCACCGAACGATTCCGGCAGCAGGTCACCAAGCGACTCGGACGACGTACCACGCCCGGCAGGCCCGGCCGCCAACCCAAAAGCGATTGAAACCCCAATAAAGAAAACGGCCGGCATAAGCCGACCGTCTTCGTTCATCGCGTTAATTGGGGTCTGTCCCCGACTCCCATTTATATTAAGTGTCAGCGCCAGAGGTAGTGAAAGGAGAAGTACTATAGTTCACGCTGCAAGAGCCTGGAAGAATACTAACCACATCTGTGGAGGAACCACCGCAAGCCCAACGATTCACATTGTCGCCAAGGTCATCTACTGTCATAGCCTCAGGTGTAGAGTCTTGAGGAACTAAATAAACAAATTGTCCATCAATATCTTCATCATCGAAACCTTGGATTGTAACTCTTACGACACCGTCTTGATCAGTATCGATAGCACCAACATATTGGGTTCCATCACTAGACACTTGCTCGCACCCCCAGTTGCCCGCGCCGGGTGCTACAGTAGCTGTCTGATACTTCTCTGTCACAGCCGTTCTACATCCTCCAGCGGCCGCTACAACTTCTGACATTCTAGCTTTATTCACATAATTCTGGTATTGCGGAATAGCCACCGCCGCCAAGATCCCGATAATCGCCACCACGATCATCAGCTCGATCAGGGTAAAACCGCCCTGAGCGCGCCGCATGCCCTTCATCATGCTTTGTGTCTTCATCTCGTTCACCCCTTGCTCGTTGTCCTTCACGGCGGCTGGCCCTCAGCCCCGCGCACGGCGGCGACCCGCCGCCCTGTCGATTACGTTAAGTTACAGCCAGTGCGACTGCAAGACCGTCATCCATTTAAAATCTAATATATCATCCTTCACTCAATCTATTATCGCATGATCTCACCTAGGTCAAAGGCTGATAGGACGCTCATCGCCTATGGCCGCTACCCGCGCGAAGGGACTAGAATCGACATTAAGCCCCCATCATGATGCCGATCCGGTCTCGCCCTCGCCACACAGGGCCCCCGGCCGGCCACCAGGAGCTCCATGAACGACTATCGTCCTCCCTCTGCCGATCGCCCGCCTTCCTCACACCAGGCGGACACCTCACCCGCCGGCCGCCTGCGCGGCATGCGCGGCCTGGCCCGCCGGCTGGTGACGGACGGCCTGCTGACCGAGGCGGCGGCACAGCTCGCCGAGCAGGAGGCCCGGGAGGCCGAGACCTCGCTGCTCAAGCACGTCATCACCACGGGGCTGGTGCAGGCGCGTCAGGCCACGCTCACGGCCGCCTGGGAATATGGCCTGCCGATCATCGATCTGGATGCCCTGCGGCTGGAGAGCCTGCCCGACGCCGGCGACTATCCCGACAAGCTGCTGCGCAGGCTCGGCGTGCTGCCGCTGCACCGCCGCGGCCACAAGCTCACTGTCGCCGTGCCCTACCCCAGCACCCTGGCCCAGCTCGACGAACTGCAGTTCGCCACCGGCCTGTCGCTGGAGGGAGTGCTGGCCCCAATCGATCAGCTCGGCCCGGTGCTGGAGGCCTACCTGGCCCGCAGCGAGTCGTCGATGCTCGACGAGCTGTCCAACGTCGACGACGCCGTGGGCGAGCTGGAGTTCGGTGAGGACGTCGTCGACGTCACCAACGAACAGCAGGCGATCGCCAACGCCAACGCCGGCGACGATACGCCGATCGTCAAGTTCGTCAACAAGATCCTGCTCGACGCCATCCGCCGCGGCGCCTCGGACATCCACTTCGAACCTTACGAGACCAGCTACCGGGTGCGCTTTCGCATCGACGGCATCCTGCACGATGCGGCCCATCCGCCCTTCGCCATGCGCAATCGCATCGCCGCCCGCCTCAAGGTCATGGCGCGGCTGGACATCTCCGAGCGCCGCCTGCCCCAGGACGGCGCCATCAAGCTCAAGGTCTCCTCGACCCGCTCCATCGACTTTCGCGTCAACTCGCTGCCCACCGTCTACGGCGAGAAGATGGTCCTGCGTATCCTCGATCCCAGCTCGGCACAGATGGGCATCGAGCAGCTGGGCTTCACGCCCGAGCAGCGCGCCATGTACGAGAACGTGCTGGAGCACCCTCAGGGCATGATCCTGGTCACCGGCCCCACCGGCAGCGGCAAGACGGTGACGCTCTACACCGGCATCAACATCCTCAACGAGATCGAGCGCAACATCTGCACCGCCGAGGACCCGGTGGAGATCAGGGTGCCCGGCGTCAACCAGGTCAACGTGATGCCGCGCATCGGGCTCGACTTCGCCAGCGCCCTGCGCGCCTTCCTGCGCCAGGACCCGGATGTGGTGATGGTCGGCGAGATCCGCGACCTGGAAACCGCCGAGATCGCGGTCAAGGCCTCCCAGACCGGCCACCTGGTGCTCTCCACCGTGCACACCAACTCCGCGGCGGAGACCCTCACCCGCTTGGCCAACATGGGCGTGGCGCCGTTCAATATCGCGAGTTCCGTGAGCCTGATCATCGCCCAGCGCCTGGCCCGGCGGCTGTGCCCGAACTGCAAGCAGCCCGCCGACATTCCGCGCGAGGCGCTGCTGGCCCAGGGCTTCAGCGAGGAAGAGGTCGAGGGCGCCACCATCTACGAACCGGTGGGCTGCCAGCACTGCACCCAGGGCTTCAAGGGCCGGGTCGGCATCTACGAGGTGGTGCCGATCTCCCACGCCATGAGCCAGCTGATCATGACCCACGGCAACGCCATGGACTTCGATACCCAGGCGCGCGAGGAAGGCCACCCGGACCTGCGCCGCAGCGGCCTGTTGAAGGTCATGCAGGGCATGACCAGCCTGGCCGAGGTCAACCGGGTCACCAAGGAATAACGCACGCAACGCGGGGAACGCATCATGGCAACGGCCATTTACCACAAGGGCCAGAAGCTCAGGCTGTATCGCTGGCACTGGTCCGGCAAGGGCCCGCAGGGCCGCAAGATCAGCGGCGAGATCATCGCCAAGAGCCGCGTCGAGGTCGAGAAGGAACTCTCCGGCCAGAACATCATCGTCAAGACCATCCGCCGCAAGAGCGGCATCGGCAACGGCATGGGCAAGGTCAAGCCGCGCGACATCATGCTGTTCGCCCGCCAGATGGCGACCATGATCCGCGCCGGCGTGCCGGCCCTGCAGGCCTTCCAGGTGGTGGCCGAGAGCATGAGGAAGCCGGCCATGCGCGGCCTGGTGCAGGAGCTGATGAACGAGGTCGCCGCCGGCGCCAGCTTCTCCGAGACGCTACGGCGTCATCCGGCCTACTTCGACCGGCTGTTCTGCAACCTGGTGGAGGCCGGCGAGCAGTCCGGCTCACTGGACCGCATGCTCGAGCGCGTGGCCACCTACAAGGAGAAGGTGGAATCGCTCAAGGCCCGGGTGAAGAAGGCGCTGTGGTACCCCACCGCGGTGATCGCGGTGGGCATCGGCGTCACCGCGATCCTGCTGATCAAGGTGGTGCCGCAGTTCGAGAGCCTGTTCCAGGGCTTCGGCGCCGAGCTGCCGGCGATGACGCGCATGACCATCCAGCTCTCGGAGCTGGCCCAGCAGTACTGGCTGTGGGCGCTGGGCGCGGTGGTGGCCGCCATCTTCTTCATTCGCGCCGGCATCAAGCGCTCCGAGCCCTTCGCCTACCGCATGCACGCCCTGGCGCTGCGCCTTCCGGTGATCGGCGACATCCTCGACAAGTCCTGCGTGGCCCGCTACTCACGCACCCTGGCCACCACCTTCGGCGCCGGCGTGCCGCTGGTCGAGGCACTGGAGACCGCCGCCGGCGCCTCCGGCAACAAGGTCTACGAGCGCGCGGTCGAACAGGTCCGCGACGACGTCGCCACCGGCCAGCAGCTGCACTTCGCCATGCGCCTGACCGAGCAGTTCCCGGCGCTGGCGGTGCAGATGGTCGGCATCGGCGAGGAAGCCGGCGCCCTGGACGCCATGCTCAACCGGGTGGCGGACTACTACGAGGAAGACGTCGACAACAAGGTCGACGCCCTCACCTCGCTGCTCGAGCCGTTCATCATCGTGGTGCTGGGCGTGCTGGTCGGCGGGCTGGTGATCTCGATGTACCTGCCGATCTTCGAGCTGGGCAGCGTGATCTAAAGGGCAAGCTGCAAGCTGCAAGCTGCAAGCTGCAAGCTGCAAGCTGCAAGCTGCAAGCTGCAAGCTGCAAGCTGCAAGCTGCAAGTCGGCAGCCTGAAACCGCCCGAAGCAAAAGAAAACCCGAAGGGCATGGCCTTCGGGTTTTCTTGTCGCTCGGCGCTTGTCGCTCGGCGCTTGTCGCTCGGCGCTCGGCGCTATTCCGGCAGAGGTGCCTGAATGGCGGCGACCACCACCGGGCGCAGCTTCTGCACCAGCTCCGACACCGAGACCCGCTCGCCATAGTCGTGCTCGGCGATGTCGCGCAGCGCATCCAGCCCGGAGAGCGTGAAGATCACCGACCCCAGGATGAAGTGCAGGCGCCAGAAGCGCTCGGCATCCGGCAGCTCCGGCGTGGCCTGCCGCACCAGCTCGATGAAGCGGTTGAAGGCCTCGCCATACTGCGCCTGGATATAGCCGCGCAGGTGCCCCTGGGCCTGGCTGTAGGCGAGGCCCAGCAGGCGCATGAACACCTTCAGGCTGTCCCGTTCGGCGGGCACCTCCAGCACCGTGCGGGCCATGGTCTCCAGCAGTTCCTCGAGCGGAATCTGGCTGCCGTCGCGGGCATGGCGCGCCTCGAGCTCGTCCAGCGCCAGATGAAAGCGTTCGGTGAAAGGATCGAGATAGCGGGCGAACACCGCCTGGATCAGCGACTTCTTGGAGCCGAAGTGGTAGTTGACCGCCGCCAGGTTCACCTTGGCCTTGCTGGTGATGTTCCGCAGCGAGGTCTCGGCGAAGCCGCGCTCGGCGAACAGCACCTCGGCGGTATCGAGAATGCGAGTGACGGTATCGGGCTGGGCCATCGGTTCGATCCGGTGTTGTGTGGTCTCGGGCGTGAGAAAACGCCTGTTTCAAACTGTCCTTGAATCATGAGAGTGCAGCGTCAGGCGCGGCAAGGTCAACCATCATACGTTTGAAACGGATTGGACGAACGCCACGGTGAGGAGACTCGGCAGGAAAACGGCGCCGCGATCACGCTTTTACTGGATGGAATCCCATGCTGTATACTTGATCAATACTCGCCCCCCATCCGCTCCGGAGGCCGCATGACTCGCCCCCTCACGTCACGCCAGCAGAACGTCTATGACTTCATCGTCAAGACCATGAACGAGCTGGGCTATCCGCCGACCCGAGCGGAAATTTCCCGCGCCCTGGGCTTCAAGTCGCCCAACGCCGCCGAGGAGCACCTGCGCGCCCTGGAGCGCAAGGGCGTGATCCGCGTGATTCGCGGCACCTCCCGCGGCATCCGTCTGCCGGCCCAGGAGGCCGAGGCCAGCGAGGGCGCAGCCAACGACGAGCCGAGCCAGAGCCAGGGCCTGCCGATCATCGGCGAGGTCGCCGCCGGCAGCCCGATCCTGGCCGCCGAGCATATCGACCGCTATTGCCCGCTGCCGGCGGAATACTTCACTCCCAGGGCCGACTACCTGCTGCGGGTGCGCGGCCTGTCGATGAAGGACGTCGGCATCATGGAAGGCGACCTGCTCGCCGTTCACCGCACCGAGCGCATCCGCGACGGCCAGATCGTGGTCGCACGCCTGGAAGACGAAGTGACGGTCAAGCGCTTCCATCGCCAGGGGCACAAGGTTCGCCTCGACGCGGAGAATGCCGACTTCGATCCCATCGAGGTCGACCTGCGCCATGACGCCTTCGAGATCGAGGGTATCGGCGTGGGGGTGATCCGCGGCGGCAACGGCCAGGCCCTGGGCTAACGCCGGCAGCGCTCGCCAGGCGTCAAACCGTTTTCTCTGCTGACATGGGCACCCAGCGCAAGATCCTGCACGCCGACTGCGACTGCTTCTACGCCGCCGTCGAGATGCGCGACGATCCGAGCCTGCGCGATATCCCCATCGCCATCGGCCGCTCGCGAGAGCATCGCGGGGTCATCGCCACCTGCAATTACCCCGCCCGGGCCTTCGGCATCCACTCGGCGATGCCCACGGCCCAGGCCCTGCGCCTCTGCCCCCACCTCACCCTGCTGCCGGGCGACTTCGACAAGTACCGCGAGGTCTCCCGGCAGATCCAGGCCGTGTTCTATGAGCTGACCCCGCTGGTGGAGCCGCTGTCGCTGGACGAGGCCTATCTGGACGTCACCGACGTCGAGGGCTTCCAGGGCAGCGCCACCTGGATGGCGCAGTGGATCAAGCGGGAATGCTTCGCGCGCACCGGCATCACCGTCTCGGTGGGCGCCGCGCCGACCAAGTTCCTGGCCAAGGTGGCCAGCGACTGGGAGAAGCCCGACGGGCTCACGGTGATACCACCGGATCGCGTGGCGGCGTTCGTGTCGCAGCTGCCGGTCGGCAAGCTGCACGGCGTGGGGCCGGCCACCAAAGCCCGACTCGAGGCGCTGGACGTGGCGACCTGCGCGGACCTGCGCCGCCTGCCACGCGAACGACTGGTCGAGGAGTTCGGCAAGTTCGGCCAGCGGCTGTTCGAGCTGGCCCGCGGCATCGACGAGCGCCCGGTAAAGGTGGAACGGGAGCGCAAGTCGGTCAGCGTCGAGAGCACCTTCGACCGCGACCTGCCCGACCTGGCCAGCGCCCAGGCGGCGCTGACGCCGCTCTGCGACAAGCTAGTCCAACGCCTGACCCGGCACGGCGAGCCGGCGGTCGCCGGCCTGTTCGTCAAGGTGCGCTTCGACGACTTCAGCCTGACCACGCTGGAAAGCCGCGGCCAGGCCATCGACCGCGACAGCTACCAGCGCCTGCTGGAACAGGCCTGGGCCCGGGCCTCGCGCCCGGTGCGCCTGCTGGGCGTAGGCGTTCGGCTGCAGCCGGAGGCCGCCCGTCAGCAGCTGACCCTGCCCCTCTAGGTGCTGTACGACAACTGTCTGCGCTCGCCGACTTTTCGCACACAACCTGGGCATCTCGCCCCGGCGCCTGCCGCCGCCTCCCGGCCAGAAGGCAGGAAAAGAGCGCAGGAAAAGAGGCCGGATCAGGCCGTCAAGGCGAAGCCGGCCACGCAACGGGCCGGCTCGACAACGGGCGCCTTAGCGGCGCCGGTCAGGCAAACACCACCGTCTTGTTGCCGTGCACCAGCACGCGGTCCTCGAGGTGCCAGCGCAGACCGCGGGCGAGCACGGTCTTCTCGACGTCGCGACCGAAACGCACCAGATCGTTGGGCGTGTGGCAGTGGCTGACCCGGTGGATGTCCTGCTCGATGATCGGGCCGGCATCCAGCTCCTGGGTGACGTAGTGGCAGGTGGCCCCGATCAGCTTCACGCCACGCTGGTAGGCCTGATGATAGGGCTTGGCCCCGGCGAAGGACGGCAGGAAGCTGTGATGGATATTGATCACGCGACCGGCGTAGCGCTCGCAGAGGCTAGGCGGCAGGATCTGCATGTAACGGGCCAGCACGATGGTGTCGGCCCGCGCTTCCTCGACCAGGCGCTGCACTTCAGCGAAGGCGCTCGACTTGTCCGCGGGATCGACCGGCACGTGATGGTAGGGAATGCCGTGCCATTCGACCAGCGACCGCATGTCCTCATGATTGGAGATGACCGCGGCGATGTCGCAGTCCAGCTCGTTGGCCGTCCAGCGATAGAGCAGGTCCACCAGGCAGTGGCTCTCGCGGGACACCATCAGCACCACACGCTGTCGCGTCTGGGTGTCGGTCAGCGACCAGTCCATCTCGAATTCGTCGGCGATCGGGGCGAAGGCGTCGCGCAGCGTCTCGGCGGACATGCCGATGGAATCCGCCAGTATCACGTAGCGCATGAAGAAGCGCCCGGACTCCAGGTCGGAGTGCTGGCTGGCCTCGGTGATGGAGCCGCCCTGCCCGGCGATGAAGCTCGAGACACGCGAGACGATCCCCAGGCGATCGGGGCAGGAAACCACGAGACGGTAGTAGTGTGACATCGAAAGACCGTAGATTGGATAAGCCGAATAATCCCCCATTGTAGCGAAATCCTGCCCGTCGAGTCAGACCCCGCGCGTCCGAGGCGGCGCGTTGTGACGCCGTGCCACCATCCCGTATAGTAATCGGCACATTTTCCGTCGACGTCCCTTCGATGCCACAACCCCGCGCCCAGATCCGCCCCCGCCGCCGACCTCCCCTGCGTTTCCTGCCGCTGGGTGGCTGCGGTGAGATCGGCATGAACCTCAACCTCTATGGGTATGCAGAAAAGGAGCACGAGGCGCGCTGGATCGCCGTGGACTGCGGCATGATGATCCGCCAGGACCTGCCGGACAGCCCGCTGCAGGTACCCGATCTGTCCACCCTGGACACCCTGGGCATCGCGCCCGAGGCGCTGATCATCACCCACGGGCACGAGGACCATATCGGGGCCGCCGCCTGGCTGTGGCCGCAGTGGGGCTGCCCGATCCACGCCACGCCGCTGGCGGCGGGGCTGCTGCGCGCCAAGTTCGCCGAGCGCGGCCTGTCGCAGTCGGCGATCCACGTCATCGAGCCCGGCGAGGCGCTGAGCATCGGCCCCTATAGCCTGCGCTACCTGCCGCTCACCCACTCGATTCCCGAGAGCTGCGCGCTGCTGATCACCGCGGGCTCGCATCGCGTGCTGCACACCGGTGACTGGAAGCTGGATCCCGAGCCGCTGATCGGCCCCGCCGTGGATGCCGAGCTCTATCGCGCCCTGGCGCCGGTCGATCTGGTGGTCGGCGATTCCACCAACGCCCCCCTCCCCGGCCACTCGCGCAGCGAGGGCGAGGTCGCCGAGACCCTCACCCGCGCGATCGAAGGCTGTCGGGGACGCGTGGTGGTGAGCTGCTTCGCCAGCAACCTGGCCCGGGTGCTGGCCATCGGCCGCGCCGCCGAGCGCTGCGGTCGGCGCGTCGCGCTGATGGGGCGCTCCATGGAGCGCATGGTCGGCGTGGCCCGCGGCCTCGGCTATCTGGACGACATGCCGCCGCTAGTCCCGATCTCCGACATGGGCTATCTGCCGCCCGAGGAAGTGCTGGTGATCGCCACCGGCAGCCAGGGCGAGCCGCGGGCGGCGCTGTCACGACTGGCGCGGGGCCGCCATCCCCACGTCGAGCTGGAAGACGGCGACAGCGTGATCTTCTCCTCCAAGGCGATTCCCGGCAACGAGCGCCTGATCGAGCGACTCAAGCGCGGCCTGAGTCATCTCGGCGTGTCGCTGCTCGACGAGAGCAATCATGAAGAGCTACACGCCTCCGGACACCCCGCCCAGGACGAACTGAGGACCTTCTACGGCTGGTCTCGCCCGCGCCATTTGCTGCCGGTACACGGCGAGCCTCGCCATCAGCAGGCCCATCAGGACCTCGCGCAGTCGCTCGGCATCGAGGCGCCGATCATCCCGCGCAACGGCGACATGATTCGCCTCGACGCCGACGGCCTGCATCGGGAAGCCCGCCACGCCCAGACGCCGCGCATCATTCATCAGGACGAAGTCGCTCGCCTGCCAGGCCTGGGCGGCGGCGAGGCGCGCCACGGACAGCTGCATCTGGCCCTCACGGTCATGGCGACCGAGCAAGGGTGGACGCGCATCGGGCGCCTGCTGCTGGATGTCAGCGAGGCAAGCCCATTGGACGAGGATGCCTTCGTCGACTGGCTGGACGACTGTCTGGACGACATTCAGGTGGAGTCGCTGGCGGATCTTCGTCTCGCCCTGCGGCCGCGCATGCTCGCCTGGTTCGGCGATCACCTGCGCCGGATGCCGGAGATCCATCTGCAGATCCTCGCCGCCGAGGCCGAGACGTCGGGATAACGCGGCAAGCGGCCAGTCGACAGCCTGAAACTGCCCGAAGCAAAAGAAACCCCCGAAGGCTACACCTCCGGGGGTTTCTTTTAGCTCGGCGCTTTTAGCTCGGCGCATCACGCCTTGTCGGCGGCCTTCTTCGGCGGACGACCGCGCTTGCGCTGGGGCTGCTCGGGCACCAGATCCTCGACGGAAAGCCCCGCCTCGTTGATCTGTTCGCGAATCTCGGCGAGCTTGCGAGCCTTGTCGGCTTCCTCTTCCTGGCGCTGACGCTCCTCGTCATTCTTTTGCTCGATGACTTCGCCGATGACCTCGGCCAGCTTGTGCAGTTGCTCCATGCTGAGCTGACGAGCCGCCGCACGGGCCACGTTCTTGTTGCGAGCGATACGCTCCAGGGTTTGCTCGGTCATTGCCCCCTCCAGGACGCTGATTGATGGTCGGTTACAGTCAACCGATAACGATAAAAGTATATGCTCTACGGCAGGGTTGGCAAGCAACGTTGGCAAGAAAAAGCCGCCGGAAATATCGGGCATAGCGCGAAGAAAGAGAGAGGCATCGCGACAGCGAGGAGAGGATTGCTCTGGAAAAGTCGTGCGAATGACTCGGGAAGGAAGTACGGCCGGGAGACCGATAATGCACGCCTCCCGGCTCGGGCGAGCGTCGTTAGCCGCCGGTCATGTTCATGAAGCGCACCACCTGCACATCGCCATCGGTGGTGAAGTGGTGCCGCTCGGGTTTGAGCGGCATGGCCTTGATGATCGCCGCCTTGAGCGCCTCGATATCGCCGGGGTGGCGGCGCATCACGGCGCGCAGGTCCACCGAGTGTTCGTTGCCTAGACACAGCAGCAGCCGACCCTCCGCCGTGACACGCACCCGATTGCAGCTGGAGCAGAAGTTGTGGCTGTGCGGCGAAATGAAACCGACCCGGGTATCGCTGTCCGGCATGCGGAAATAGCGCGACGGCCCGAGCGTCGACTCGGTGGTCGGCAGCAGGGTGTGACGGGTCTCGACCAGCGCCTGCACCTCGTCGCTGGAACAGAAGGTTTCCTCGCGCCCATGATCGGAGACCTCGCCCAGCGGCATCTCCTCGATGAAGCTGATGTCGAGTCCCTCGCGGCGGGCGAAGTCGACCAGATCGATGACCTCGTCGTCGTTGCGCCCCTTGAGGATGACGGCGTTGAGCTTGATGCGCTCGAAGCCGGCCGCCTTGGCGGCGCGAATGCCATCGATCACCCGCTGCAGATCACCGGTGCGCGTCAGCCGCCGGAAGCGCTCCGGGTCCAGCGAATCGATGCTGATATTGAGCCGCTGGAGACCGCCCTCGCGCAGGCGCTCGGCATACCGGGGAAGACTGGCACCGTTGGTGGTCATGGCGAAGTCCTTGAGCCCCGGCAAAGCGCCGATGTCATCCACCAGACTATCGATGTCGCGCCGCACCAGCGGCTCGCCGCCGGTCAGACGCACCTTCTCCACCCCGAGTTCGGTAAAGGCGCGGGCCACCAGCGCCAGCTCCTCCAGGGTCAGCACCTGGGCACGAGGCAGAAAGGTCATCTCCTCGCTCATGCAGTAGACACAGCGAAAATCGCAGCGATCGGTCACCGAGATACGCACGTAGCGCACCCGCCTGCCGAAGTCGTCGATGAGCTCGTCGGTCATGATGACACCTCCCAGCGCTCGGCATCGCGATGATCGGTCTGGCGCTCGGCCACCCAATAATCACCGCTGGCCGTGTGCTCCTTCTTCCAGAAGGGAGCACGGGTCTTAAGATAATCCATGATGAAGTCGCAGGCCTCGAAGGCGGCGCGCCGATGGGCACTGGCGACCACCACCAGCACGATGGGGTCGCCCGGCGCCAGCCGGCCGATGCGATGAATCACCCGCACCCCCTGCAGGGGCCAGCGGGACTCGGCCTCATCGACGATGGCCTCGAGAGCGGCCTCGGTCATGCCCGGGTAGTGTTCCAGGCTGAGCGCCTGCACCTCGGGACGTTCATTGAAGTCTCGCACCAGGCCGGTAAACCCGACCACGGCGCCGATATCGGTGCGCGCGTCGATCAACCGGCGCTGTTCCTCGCCGGCGTCGAAAGCCTGTTGTTGTACTCGCACACGTGACATGGTCAGCCTCCGGTGACCGGGGGGAAGAAGGCTACCTCGTCCTCGGCGGTCAGCGGCGTGGCATTGCCCGCCATCACCTGATTGACCGCGCACAGCACGCGCCCCTCGTCGAGGCCGGCGAAGCGCGGGTCCGAGGCCTTGAGGGCGGCCTTGAGCCCGCCCACGTCGGCCCGCTCGAGGGCATCGAAGGGCAACGACACCTCGCCGACCCCGAGGCGCTCGCGAAGCTCGGCGAGGCATTTCACCAGGATGCAGGGCTCGCCGGCGGCACACCGCGCCCCGAGCGAGACCTCGCCGGCCTCGCCCTCGCCGGTGACGATCGGCGCCTCGGCGACCTCGCCTTCCCGAGCGTAGTCCCCGGACTTGCCCCCGGACTTGGTCTCGAGGCGGATCTCGCCGATCTCCATCGCCTTGTCCACCGCCTTGCACATGTCGTAGAGGGTGAGGCAGGCCACGGACACGGCGGTCAGCGCTTCCATCTCGACGCCGGTGCGACCGTTGAGCCGGCAGGTGGCAGAGACGCGCACGCTGGCACTGGCCTCGTCGAGCTCGAAGTCCACGCTGACCTTGGACAGCGCCAGCGAATGGCACAGCGGGATCAGCTCGTGAGTGCGCTTGGCGGCCTGGATGCCGGCGATGCGGGCCGTGGCCAGCACGTCGCCCTTGGGCAGCTCGCCATCGGCGAGCAGCGCCAGGGTCTCCGGGCGCATGCGAATGGCCCCGGAGGCACGCGCCTCACGGCGGCTCTCGGCCTTGTCGCCGACGTCAACCATGCGGGCTTCGCCGCGGGCGTTGAGGTGGGTCAGGCTCATAAAGGCGCCTCATGACAGTCGAAAAAGGGGTTGGATGGCCACCGCCTCACCGGGTTCGACAGCGGCACGCGCCGCATCGATCTCGATCAGGCAGTCGGCAGCCACCATGGAAGACAGGATACCGGAGCCCTGGGCCCCGGTGGGCCGCACCCACAGCCGTCCCTCGTCGTCGCTGCGACAGGTGGCGCGCAGGAAATCGGTGCGCCCGACGCGGCCCTTGAGCGACGTCTCGGCCAGGGCCGTGTGGCGCCGCGGGGCGAGATCGTCACGCCCCTGGAGTCGCCGAAGCAGCGGCGCCACGAACTGCAGGAAGGTCACCATCGCCGCCACCGGGTTGCCGGGCAGGCCGATGAAGGGCACCTCCCGCTCGCCGAGCGTGCCGCAGGCCAGCGGTCGCCCGGGACGAATGGCCAGCCGCCAGAAGGCCAGCCGGCCGACGCCCTCCAGCGCCTGGCGGGTGAAGTCGGCCTGCCCCGCCGACACGCCGCCGCTAGTCAGGACCAGATCGGCACCGCGGGCGGCACCGCCGAGCGCCTCGACCAGGGCGTCATGGTCGTCGCCGAGGATGCCGAGATCGATCACCTCGGCGCCGTGCTCGGCCAGCAGGCCGGCCAGCGAGAAACGGTTGGCATCATAGATGCCGGCCGACGGCAGCGCCTCACCCGGGGCAGTGACCTCGTCGCCGGTGGAGAAGATCGCCACCCGGGGCCGACGATGCACGGCGGCCTCGGCGAGGCCCAGCGAGGCCAGCAGGCCCAGTTCGGCCGCCCCCAGGCGGGTCCCGGCGGCCAGCGCCGGCTGGCCGCGGGCGATGTCCTCGCCGGCCTGGCGCACGTTCTGGCCGCGGCACACGGTCTCCGGCCGCTCCACCGCGACGTCGTCACCGGTGACGTTCAGCTGCTCGCCCATGATCACGGTATCGGCGCCCGGCGGCAACGGGGCCCCGGTGGTGATCGTCACGCACTCGCCGGCGGCCAGCGGCGCCTCACGGCGATGCCCGGCCAGCACGGCGCCCACCCGGCGCCAGCAAGCGGGACGCTCGCCATCCGCCTCGTCATCGCCCCATGCCAGCGCGATGCCGTCCATGGCGGCATTGGTGTTCTGCGGCACATCAATGGGCGAGCGCAGCGCCTCGGCCAGCACCCGGCCCTGCAGCGCGGACAGCGCCACCCGCTCGGCGGGCAGCGGCCCCGCCACCAGCGCCATCAGGGCCTCACGGGCCTCGTCCGGCGACAGCGTGCGCTCGCCGAGATCGAAGCAGGACAGCGTCATGACGCCACGCCCTCGCCCCGAGGGCGACGCCGGTCGAGCCAGCGTGACGGCCAGGCGGCGATCCAGTCGGCGAGGCGTTCGGGATCGTTCAGGTCGAGCCGCTCGACGTCGTCGGGCAGATCGGGCTCGCCGTCGCTGGCCACCGCCACGATCCAGGCGTCCTCGGCCGCGCGCAGCGGCTTGCCCACCGCCTCGCGGTAGAGCTCGAGCTTGGGCAGCGGCCAGGCCTTGAAGCCCTCGACCAGCACCAGGTCCGGCCGCTGAGGGCGCACCATCTCGATCAGCTCGGCGAGATCGGCCTCCTCGCGATCGGGGGTCTCCATCATCAGCGCGACCCGGGCCCGGGACGCCACCAGGATCGGCTCGGCGCCGGCCTGACGCAGGCGATGGCTGTCCTTGCCCGGCTGATCGACGTCGAAGGCGTGATGGGCATGCTTGATCACCGCCACCCGCAGGCCGCGCTCGCGCAGCGCCGGCAGCAGGCGCTCCAGCAGCGTCGTCTTGCCGGTGCCGCTCCAGGCGGCAATGCCCAGCAGCGGCAGGTCATCCTCCAGCGGCACGGAGCCGACGGGTGTGTCGCTCATGGGCGCAGTGTCTCCCGGCGACGCGCTTCCAGGCGCCGCGTGTCATCCAGGGTATTGAGATTGACGAAGGCCTCGGCGCGGTCCGACATGTCCACCGCGCACCAGGCATGGCGCACGATCCAGCGGTCGACCTTGCGCTCGCCGGCGGCCAGCGCCCGGCCCAGGTCGTCGACCAGCGAGCGGCGCAGCAGCATCACCACCGGGTGCAGGCGCTCACCGTCGTGGGCCACCGCGATATCGGCGTCGCCTCGGCCCGCGACGAGCCTCGCCACCAGGTCGTCCGGCAGCGCCGGGCAATCGCAGGGCACCACCACCACCCAGTCGGTGGCCGCCGAGCGCAGGCCGCTGTAGAGGCCCATCAGCGGGCCCATATAGCCCGCCTCGGCGTCGGCGATGACCCGATCGGCCCACTCGGCGTAGGCCTCGGGATGCCGGTTGGCGCTGATCAACAGCTCCGCCACCCGCCCGACCAGCGGCGCGATGGCATGGCTCACCAAAGGACGGCCGTCGAAGGGCGCGAGCCCCTTGTCGCATCCGCCCATGCGGCGGCCCTGGCCGCCGGCCAGCACCAGTCCAGTGAGGGCATCACGCTCTATCACGACCCGGCTCCCGCGAGGCATTCGGTAGTGCGTCCCATGATGCCTCAGCGCCACGATGGGTGCCATGTCCACAGAGGCAGCGCCCTGTCCGAGACCGACCTTTGACGCCGCGCCTTATCGTCGCCGCCGGGAGACGGTATCATCCGTCCATAATTCTGCACGACAGATGCTTCGCCGACCGACAGAGGACCGCCACCCGCACGCGGACAAACGACGATGGAAGACGGTTTCAATGTAGGCGCACGGCTGCGCCAGCTACGCAAGGAAAAGGGGCTCTCCCAGCGCGAGCTCGCCAAGCGCGCCAAGGTGACCAACAGCAGCATCTCGCTGATCGAACAGAACAGCGTCAGCCCGTCGGTGAGCTCGCTGAAGAAGATCCTCGACGCCCTGCCGGTGTCGATCAGCACCTTCTTCGCCGGGGAGGAGGCCAGCCACCCCCGGCCCTTCTACAAGGCCTGTGAGCTCACCGAGATCGGCGATGGCCTGCTGTCCTGGCGGCTGGTGGCGGCGCGCCGCCCGGATCGGCGCATGTCGATCCTGCACGAGCGCTACCCGCCCGGCGCCGACAGCGGCGAGGACATGCTGGAACACGACGGCGAGGAAGGCGGCGTGGTGATCTCGGGCCAGATCGAGATCACCGTCAGCGGCGAGGTGGAGGTGCTGTCACAGGGCGATGGCTACTACTTCGACTCGCGCCTGCCCCACCGCTTTCGCAATGTCGGCGACGAGGAGTGCGTGATCGTCAGCGCCAACACCCCGCCGTCGTTCTCCGACGGCGGGGAAGAGCTGCATCACGGCTAAGCGCGCTCACTCACCGGCGCGATAGAGCCACTGGATGCTGGAGAAATCGCGCTGGCCGCTGCCCTGGGCACTGTGCAGCGCGAACAGGTTGCGCGCCTGGGAGCCCATGGGCACGCTGGCCCGGGCCTTGAGCGCCAGCTCCCAGGCCAGCCCCAGGTCCTTGGCCATCAGGTCGGTCAGAAAGCCGCCCTGATAGTCGCGCGACGCCGCCGAGCCCTCCATGACTCCCGGCCAGGGGTTGTAGACGTTGAGCGCCCAGTTGCCGCCGCTGCTCTGCTTCATGATCTCGGACAGCACCGCCGGATCGAGCCCGTTCTTCACCCCCAGCGCCAACGCCTCGGCGGTGCCGCTCATCAGGATGCCGAGCAGCATGTTGTTGCAGATCTTGGCGACCTGCCCCGCCCCGACCTCCCCGGCATGGAAGATGTTCTTGCCCATGGCCTCGAGCACCGGCTGGGCCTGCTCGAAGCCGGCCTCACTGCCGCCGACGATGAAGGTCAGCGTGCCGGCCTTGGCCCCGCCGATCCCCCCGGAGACCGGCGCGTCCAGATAGCTCAGCCCCCGCTCGGCGGCCGCCGCGCCGACCCGGCACGCATCGTCCGGCGAGATGGTCGAGGCATCGATCACCAGCGGCTTGTGCGTCAGCGCATCGAACAACCCGGGCGCCCCATCGCGGCCCAGATAAAGGCCGAGCACGTGGGCCCCGGCCGGCAGCATGGAAATGACCACCTCGGCGTCGCGACAGGCCGCCTCGGCACTGTCGGCGCGCCGGGCGCCCTGCCCCTCGAGCTCCGCCATGGCGGCCTCGACCAGGTCGAAGACGCAGACGTCGTGGCCCGCACTCAGCAGGTTGGCGGCCATCGGCGAACCCATGTTGCCGAGTCCGATAAAGGCGATGTTCATGGCGTGGCTCCTTGTCTTGTTGTATTGGCAAACCCTGAAAAATCACGGCCCGGAGGCCGTCAGCCGACCCGCTGCCCGACGCCCAGATCCCTCAACGGATGCGCCTCGCTCGACCACGGCGAGGCGAGCATCGCCTGAAGCTCGGCCTCGGGCACGCTGGCCACGTCGGCATGCGACCAGCGCGGCGTCTTGTCCTTGTCGACCAGCAGCGCGCGCACGCCTTCGGCCAGATCGCCGCGCTGGCAGCACTGCACCGAGAGCCCGAGCTCGTCGCGTAAGGCGTCGGCCAGCCCGGTGTGGCGATGACGCTCGAGCATCCGCCACACCAGGTGCGCGGTCAGCGGGCAGCCGGCGGCGAGGCGCGCGCGATTGGCCGCGAGCCACGCATCGTCACGGTCGTCGGCGAGAATGCGCGCCACGGCATCGGCGGCACTCGTCTCGCCGACCAGCGACTGCAGGTGATCGCGGCGTGGCCAGACCTGCCCCTCCGGGGCCTGCTCGCGGGCCTCGAAGCGATCGAGCACGCCTTCCACCGCCAGCCGGCACGCCGCCGGGGCATGATCACCGTGGTCGGCCTCGGCCAGGGCGCCGAGCAGGTCATCGCGGCGCGCGCGGGGCACGAAGCGATCGGCCAGCCCCAGGTCCAGGGCATCGCGGGCGTTGAGCTGGGCCCCGGTCAGGCCCAGGTAGGCGCCGATGCCGGGCGGCATGCGATTGAGGAACCAGCTCGCGCCGATGTCGGGGTAGAGCCCGATGGTGATCTCGGGCATGGCGATCAGGGTGGTCTCGGTGACCACACGCTGGAAGCCGCCGGCCAGCAGACCCAGGCCGCCGCCCATGACGATGCCGTCGCCCCACACCAGCAGCGGCTTGGGATAGGTGTGGATGCGGTGATCCAGCCGGTACTCGGCGGTGAAGTAGCGCGTGGCGAAGGTCTCGTCACGGGCCGCGTCGTCGGCCAGCGAGCGATACAGCGCCACCACGTCGCCGCCGGCGCAGAAGGCCTTGCCGCCGGTGCCTTCCAGCCACACCGCCACCACCCGCTCGTCCCGCGCCCAGGCCTCGAGCCGGTCTTCCAGCAGCCGGATCATCTCCAGCGACAGCGCATTCAGCGCCTTGGGCGCATTGAGGGTCGCCACGCCGATCCGGCCGCCGCCGCGCGTGGGGAGTTCGTCGAAGCTGACCACGGGGTCCGACATCACTGTCTCCTGATAGTCCGTGTGAGAGAGTCCGTACGAGGGCGACGGCCGACCGCCGGCCGCTCCCGGGTGTCGGGTCACTGCAGGCCTTCGACGACGCCGTCGGCCAGCAGCCGGCGAGCGACGATCAGCCGCATGATCTCGTTGGTGCCCTCGAGGATCTGGTGCACGCGCGTGTCGCGCACCAGCCGCTCGAGGGGATATTCGCGGATATAACCATAGCCACCGTGCAGCTGCAGGGCCTCGTTGCAGACGTTGAAGCCCATGTCGGTGGCGAAGCGCTTGGCCATGGCGCAGTGGGCGGTGGCCTCCGGGTCGCCCTGGTCGAGCCGCCAGGCGGCGTGGCGCACCATCAGCCGTGCCGCGCTGAGCTCGCTGGCCATGTCGGCCAGCTTGAACTGCAGCGCCTGGAAGCTCGCCAGCTCGCGACCGAACTGCTTGCGCTCGCCCAGGTAGTCCCGCGACAGCGTCAGCGCCTGCTGGGCCGCGCCCAGCGAGCAGCTGGCGATATTGAGCCGCCCGCCGTCGAGCCCCTTCATGGCGAAGCGGAAGCCTTCGCCCTCCTCGCCCAGCCGGTTGCCCACCGGCACGCGCACGCCGTCGAAGCTGATCAGGCAGGTGGGCTGGCTCTTCCAGCCCATCTTCTCTTCCTTCTTGCCGACCGCGATGCCGGCGGCATCGGCCGGCACCAGGATCGCCGAGATGCCGCCCGCGCCGCTGTCCGGCGCGCCGGTGCGCGCCATCACCACCAGCACCTGGGTCGCGCCGGCGCCGGAGATAAACATCTTGCTGCCGGAAATCACATACTCGTCGCCGTCACGCACCGCCCGGGTGGTGAGGCTGGCGGCGTCCGAGCCGGCGCCCGGCTCGGTGAGGCAGTAGGAGCCCAGGGCGTCACCCGCTATCATGGCCGGCAGATAGCGCTCGCGCAGAGCATCGCGGCCCCAGCTGGCGACCATCCAGGTCACCATGTTGTGAATGGTGAGGTAGGCGGTGGTAGCGATGCAGCCCTGGGCCAGGCGCTCGAAGATCAGCGAGGCATCGAGTCGCGACAGCCCCAGCCCGCCGTGTTCCTCAGGGGTATAGAGGCCGAGGAAGCCGGCCTCGCCGGCCCGACGGATGACGTCGACGGGAAAATGGCTGCGGGCGTCCCAGTCGGCGGCATGATCGGCCAGCTCGGCCCGGGCGAAGTCGGCGGCCGCATCGGCCAGCGCTCGCTGGTCTTCGGTCAGCGCAAAATCCATGGAAACACCTCCGTCGAGAGAATCGGGAACGGCCGAGTGCCGGGCCGGCGATGCACATCCGCGGGATCCTCCCGGCGGCTATCGCCAACCTAGCAATTGCTCGGGTTATCCCATATCCCGCCATGGTCTAACAAGCACTTTACGTTAACGTAAACCTCGTCTAGGGTTCTCGGACGAGGTGGGAAACCGCCGGTGGACCACCCGGCTACAGGATCGATCACATGACGCGAACGCCCTCCCAGGCACAGGACAGCGACAACGACGCCCTGCCCCGGCAGCAGCGCACCTACACCATCGGGGAGCTGGCCCAGATCTTCGAGGTCACCCCACGCACCATTCGCTTCTACGAGCAGGAGGGCCTGCTGGCTCCCTCGCGCCAGGGCCAGAGACGCATCTATCGCGAGAAGGATCGCGTGCGCCTCAAGCTGACCCTGCGCGGCAAGCGGCTGGGCTTCTCGCTGGCCGAGATCCGCGAGGTGGTGATGATGTACGACGCCATGCCGGACGGTAACGCGCGCCAGCTGCGACGGCTGCTGGAGCTGCTGGCGGAGAAGCGGGCCAACCTGGAGCGCCAGCTCGAGGACATCCGCCTGATGCGCCTGGAGATCGATGACGTGGATCAGCGGGCGCGGGACGTGCTGCGCCAGCTGGAGGACACGCCGTAGCCGGGGCGACCACCGAGGCAGGGTTTCCCGGTTTTCCCGAGACAACACCGCCATGTCCCGAGATAACACAACAAAGAGAGCCACCATGCCACGCCAGCCTCGACACGCCAGCTATCTGAGCGGCATCAGCGACACCCCTCTCAAGGGCCAGACCATCGGCGACTGCTTCGACGACACGGTCGCGCGCTTCCCCGACCGGGACGCCCTGATCAGCCGCCACCAGGGCCTGCGCTACCGCTGGCGGGAGCTGCAGGACGCCGTGAACCGCGCGGCCCGCGCGCTGATGGCGCTGGGCGTGGCCAAGGGCGATCGGGTCGGCATCTGGTCGCCCAACACCGCCGAGTGGGCCATCACCCAGTTCGCCACCGCCAAGATCGGCGCCATCCTGGTCAACATCAATCCCAGCTACCGCACCCACGAGCTGGAATATGCGCTGCGCCAGTCCGGCACCTCGACGCTGATCCTGCAGGGGCAGTTCAAGACCACCGACTACGTGGCGATGCTGGCCGAGCTGGTGCCGGAGCTCGATGACGTCCCCCCCGCCGATCTCACGAGCGCCGCCCTGCCCGACCTCAGGCGGGTGATCTGCCTGGATGGCGCCCGGGCGCTGTCCGGCATGCACAGCTGGGAGACCATGCTCACCCACGCCGACCGGGTCAGCGACGCGCAGCTGGCCGAGCGACAGGCCGGGCTCGAGTTCGACGAGCCGATCAACATCCAGTACACCTCCGGCACCACCGGCGCCCCCAAGGGCGCCACGCTCTCCCACCACAACATCCTCAACAACGGCTTCTTCGTCGCCCGCACCCTCGACCTCACCGAGGCCGATCGCATGGTGATCCCGGTGCCGCTCTACCACTGCTTCGGCATGGTGATGGGCAATCTCGGCTGCATGACCCACGGCGCGGCGATGATCTATCCCGGTGACGGCTTCGACCCGCAGGCCACCCTGGCGGCGGTGGCCGAGGAGCGCGCCACCGCGCTCTACGGCGTGCCGACCATGTTCATCGCCGAGCTGGAGCATCCCGAGTTCGAGCATGTCGATCTCTCCAGCCTGCGCACCGGCGTCATGGCCGGCTCGATCTGCCCCATCGAGGTGATGCGCAAGGTGATCGAGCGCATGCACATGCAGGGCGTGACCATCTGCTACGGCATGACCGAGACCAGCCCGGTGAGCCTGCAGACCCGCACCGATGCCCCGCTCGAGAAACGCGTGACCACCGTCGGCAGCATCCATCCGCACCTGGAGGTCAAGCTGGTCGATCCCGGCACCGGCGCCGTGGTGCCGCGCGGCGAGCCCGGCGAGCTGTGCACCCGGGGCTACAGCGTGATGCTCGGCTACTGGCACAACGAGGAGGCGACCGCCAAGGCCATCGACGACGCCGGCTGGATGCACACCGGCGATCTGGCGACCATGGACGACGACGGCTACGTGGCCATCGTCGGGCGCATCAAGGACATGATCATCCGCGGCGGCGAGAACATCTATCCGCGCGAGATCGAGGACTTCCTCTACACCCACCCGGCGATCTCGGACGTCCAGGTCATCGGCGTGCCCGACGACAAGTACGGCGAAGAGGTGATGGCCTGGGTCAAGCTCGCCGAAGATGAGACCCTCGACGAAGACGGGCTCAAGGCCTTCTGCCAGGGCAGGATCGCCCACTACAAGATCCCGCGCTACGTGAAGTTCGTCGACGACTTCCCGATGACCGTCACCGGCAAGATCCAGAAGTTCAAGATGCGCGAGGAGGCGACGCACGAGCTCGGACTGGCGTAGGCGCCGAGCGCCGAGCGCCGAGCGCCGAGCAGAATAGCGCTCACCTGCCGACTCGAACGCCACGAAAAAACCTCCAGCGAGGTGACTCTGCTGGAGGTTTTTTGTTGGCTGCCTGGATGCCCGGCGCTTACATGCCCTTGGGCGCGAAGATCCCCGGCGCGTTGCGCCAGTAGCCCTTGTAGTCCATGCCGAAGCCGAACACGTAGCGATCCTCGACCTCGAGGCTGCAGTAATCGGCCTTGAGATCCGGCATCGCCTTGCGATCGTGACGCTTGTCGACCAGCACCGCGGTGGAGATGCTGGCGGCACCGGCCTCGCGGCAGTAATCGAGGATGGCGGCCAGCGTGGAGCCCTCATCGAGGATGTCATCGACGATCACCACGTGACGGCCGGCCATCGGCACTTCGGGGGACACGCGCCAGAACAGCTCGCCGCCGCGGGTGCCGCCGCGATAGCGAGTGGCATGCAGGTAATCGACCTCGAGCGGGAAACCGAGCCGGGTCAGCAGGTGGCCGGTGGTGATCAGGCCGCCGTTCATCACGCAGTAGAACACCGGCAGCTTGTCGCCCAGGTCGGTCGCGATCTCTTCGGCCATGCGGTCCAGGGCACGCTCGACCTCTTCCTGGCTGATCAGGCAATCGGCGGAATCCATGACCTCACGCATGTCCGACAGGGACGGGAGGGCATTGGCATCGAGTTTAGGCATCGTCAGCTCGTCGTAGTTCGATAGTCAGAGTTCGAAAGTCAGGAAACCGTCAGTCGGCGGCCATGGCCTCGAGGTGCGCATGCACCCGACGCCAGCGCGACAGCGCCACGAGCGCGTCGAGATCGGGGCGCGCCCGGCCGTAGCGCAGCTTGGCGGCGCGTTTGGTGGTGCGGCCCTCGCAGGCCTCGACCACCTCGAGGGCGGCGGCGCGGTCGTTGCACACCAGCAACATGTCGCAGCCGGCCTCCAGGGCCAGACGGGCACGCTCGGCGGGCGCGCCGACGCTGGTCGCGCCGGCCATGCTCAGATCATCGGAGAAGATCGTGCCCTTGAAGCCCAGCGACTCGCGCAGCATCCCGAGCCAGGCCGGCGAGAATCCGGCCGGGCGGTGGTCGAAGGCGGAATACACCACATGGGCCGGCATGATGCCGCCGAGGCGTGACGACAGGGATGCGAAGGGCACCAGGTCACGCTCGCGCAGCGCCTCGAAGGGGCGCGCGTCCACCGGCAGCTCGTGGTGCGAGTCCGCGGCCACGCCACCGTGACCGGGAAAATGCTTGCCCACCGAGGCCATGCCGGCCTCGTGCAGCCCGTCGACGAAGGCGCCGGCCAGCTGGGTCACCACCTCGGGATCGGCACCGAAGCTGCGATCACCGATCACCGTGGACTGGCCATCGTCGACGTCGAGTACCGGCGCGAAGCTGAGATCCAGCCCGCAGGCCGCCATTTCCATGCCGAGCAGCCAGCCGGTGTCCTGGCACAGGCGTCGGGCGACTTCGGGCGCCGCCCGATGCTCACGGCCGAGCCGGCCCATGGCCGGCAGTCGGGTCACCCCCTCACGCAGGCGCTGCACGCGCCCGCCCTCCTGGTCGATGGCCAGCAACAGCTCCGGGCGCACCTGCCGGATCGACCGGCACAGTGCCCGCACCTGGGCCGCATCTTCGACGTTGCGGCCGAAGAGAATCACACCACCAACCGCGGGACGCATCAGCAGCTCGCGCTCCTCATCACGCAGCTGCGTCCCTTCCAGGTCCAGCATCACCGGTCCGAGCGTCTGGGTCATGTTCGCCTTCCTGACGGATGAAGGGAGGCGATTCTAGACCAAAGCCAGCGCCGACGACAGTCCGCGGCATCGCCTCGATTGAGAAGATAGATGACCCCGGACAAGTCGTCGCGGGCTCCGTAGAATGGGCGCCATCACCTTCTCGCCCTACTACCCGCGGATAAGGAGCGTCCCTTGCCTGTCGATCTTCCCCCTGTGCTGCTGTGGCCGCTGGCTGCGGTGATCGGTCTGTGCCTCGGCAGTTTCCTCAACGTGGTGATCACCCGCCTGCCGGTCATGCTGATGCGCGAGTGGCGTGCCGAGGCCCGCGAGGCGCTGGAGCTCGAGGCCGAAGACACCCCGACCTTCCACCTGGCCGAGCCGCGCTCGATGTGTCCGCGCTGCGAGGCGCCGATCGCCTGGCACGACAACATCCCGCTGCTCGGCTGGCTGAAGCGCCGCGGGCGCTGCGCCCACTGCGATACGCGCATCAGCCCCCAGTACCCGCTGGTGGAGCTGGCCGGCGCCCTGCTGACGCTGGCGGTGACGGCGCTGTTCGGCCCTACCCTGGAGGGGCTGTTCATCCTCGGCGCCTGCCTGAGCCTGCTGGCGATGGCGGCGATCGATCTGCGCACCCAGCTGCTGCCGGACGCGCTGACCCTGCCGCTGCTGTGGGCCGGCCTGCTGTACCAGCTACTGTTTCAGCCGCTGCAGCTGCCGGGCGCGGTGATCGGCGCCATGGCCGGCTATCTCTCGCTGTGGGGCTTCTACTGGCTGTTCAAGCTGGTCACCGGCAAGGAAGGCATGGGCTACGGCGACTTCAAGCTGTTCGCCGCGCTGGGCGCCTGGCTCGGCTGGACCTTCCTGCCGATGATCCTGATCCTGGCCGCCGGTGCCGGCGCCATCGTCGGCGTGATCGTTCAGCTGGCCGTACCGCGCCTGCGCGGCGCGCCGATGCCCTTCGGCCCCTGGCTCGCCGCGGCCGGCTGGATCGCGCTGCTGCTCGGCGAACCGCTGATGGCCACCTACCTGAATCTGGTGCTGTGAGATGTCCGAGACGACCCTGATCATCGGCGTGACCGGCGGCATCGCCTCCGGCAAGTCCACCGTGGCCCGCGCCTTCGCCGCGCACGACATTCCCTGGGTGGATGCCGACGACGTCGCCCGCGAGGTGGTCGAGCCCGGCAAGCCCGCCCTCGCCGCCATCGTCGAACACTTCGGCCCCCGGGTACTGCAGGCGGACGGCCGCCTGGATCGGCGCGCGTTGCGCGAGATCGTGTTCGCCGACGAGGCCGAGCGCCGCTGGCTGGAGTCGGTCACCCATCCGCGCATCCGCGAGCGCCTGCTCGAGCGACTGGCCGCGTTTCGCGAGGGCCCGGCCCCCTATGCGCTGCTGGTCTCGCCGCTGCTGTTCGAGTCGGGCCAGCATGCGCTGGTCGACCGGGTGCTGGTCATCGACGTGCCGGAGGCGCTACAGATCGAACGCACCGCCGCCCGCGACGGCGTCGACGAGGCCCAGGCCCGCGCCATCGTGGCCGCCCAGATGCCTCGCGACACGCGCCTGGGCCGCGCCGACGAGGTGCTCGACAATGCCACCGACGAGGCCGGCCTGGCGACCCGGGTCGCCGAGCTGGACCGGCGCTATCGGGCGCTTTCCGGTTTGCCCCGGGCGCGCTGATTCGTCATCCTTTCCTCGATTTACTGACGCCGAGAGAACCCCATGAGCCAAGCCGAGTCCGAGCGCCCCCTCGAGGTCGCCTGCCCCCAGTGTCGCACCAAGGTGGCCTGGAGCGAGGACAACCCCTATCGCCCCTTCTGCAGCAAGCGCTGTCGCCTGCTCGATCTGGGTGCCTGGGCCGACGAATCGCACCGTATCGCCGGCGAGCCCGCCATGGACGAGACCGACATCGATGCCCTGCTGGCCCGCGCCGATCGCGACGGCGGCGTCTAGGCGATGACCAGCCGTGTGCCCGAATACCAGCTGCTGGCTCGCCTGGAGGCCGCCTTCGACGCCCTGATCGAGGCCAGCGAGGCACTGGTGAGCACCTGTCGAGACGAGGGCGGACAGACCTGGGCCTTCGGACGCGAACGTGCCGATGCCGACTGGCTGCACGAGGCGCTGCTGGACGTCTGGTATCAGGATGGGCAGGACGGACGCAGCACGCGCAGTCATGTGGGACTGGTGGCCGCCACGCCGGCGGTCATGGACGCGGCCCTGCGGGTCAACGGCGCCAAGCAGGCCTTCGCCGACCTGCTGGCCAGGATTCGGGAGGAAGAGCCCTCGCTACTGCCCGAGATCAAGGCGGTGCTGCCCTTTCGCCATCCCGAGCTGCATACCCATCTGCGCGGCAGTGGCCTGGCGAGACTGCATCTCAAGCAGTGCTGGCGAGGCATCCCGCTAGCCCCGGCACCGGTCGCCAGGGTGCGCTTCGCCTGGTACTCGAGCGGGCGCTCCATCAAGCGGCTGAGCGTGCGCGAGGCCGAGCAGAAGCTGCTGGCCCTCGATACCGACGCCCCGTATGTGCGCATCCAGCTGCGCCAGCTGGCCGGCATTCCGGACGGCGAGCCGCTGGCCCAGGTGCAGACCCAGGCACCGCTGATGCGGGCCAACCTGTTCTTCACGGAACCGCTGGAAGACGGCCACCGGCGACGCGCCATGAACGTGGCGCTGCCGCTGTTCGTGCCGGCCGACGACGGCCGCCTGCCGGATCACAACCAGCCGCCGGACCATCCCCCCCAGACGCGCACGCGGGCGCGTCGCCGCGACGAGCGACTGGAACAGGAGCCGCTGCTCCCGAGCCTCAGGGTCTATCGCTACCGTCGCTGAGGGCCGCGCCGGGCCTTAGGTGAAGCGCCTCAGGGGCATGTCAGGCAATGCGCCCGAGCCCCTGCAGTGTCCGCAGCAGATCGCTGACGCTGTTCTCATCCTGGGCATAATCCTGCATCAACTCCCGGAGACGGCGCTCGAAGAGCTGCTGGCGACTCTCCGGCGCTTCCATCGGCAGCTCAGGCGGCTCATCCGGAGAACGAACCGGAGACCCGGTGGAAATATCCAGGGCCGGACCGGAAGTGTCGAGCTCACGCAACGCCTCGGCGAAGGCATCATCGAGTTCACGGAACTTGCGTAACTTCTCACGCTCATCCATGGGCTTTTGAAATCTGTGCTGTTTCATTCGCAACCAGTCGGTTCAAGGCCTGGCCAGAGGAGGAAGACAACGAGGGCCATGGCCGGGCGAGATAACAACACGATTATACCCGCCTCCCCCTCGACAAGCACCCATCCTGTGGCTTTTGGCGCCTATTATGTGCCGAAACGTTCATTACCCGGAGGCAAACTTGCCTTCGCCCCCCGTTAGACTGCATAAAGCAGTGACTGTAGCCGTATAACGACATCAACCGACACGCAGACCACATTCCGGCAAGACGATCTGCCAGCCATCGGTCACGACCGGCATCACGCAAGGCACTGGAAACAACGCAGCAAGGGAGTCGGGCATGTGCCAAGACATGATGCGCGCGGAAATATGGTTGCAGGACACGCTGGGCAACCAGAAGGGCATCGAGGAACTCGCCAGCAGGATTGGCTATTCCTCATCACAGGTCAGACGACGCTTCCGGGATTACTTCGGACTATCACCGGGCGCCTATCGAGACAGACTGCGACTCGAAAAGGCCGCACGCCTGTTAATTCACACGACTTGCCATATCAGCCGGATCGCCAGCATCTGCGGGTATCAGAATCATTCGGCGTTTTCGCGCGCCTTTCAGCGTCAGTACGGCCAGCCGCCGCGTCGCTATCGGCAGGCACGGCGCGTGTCGCTCAAATGCCGTCTGAACGAGACCGAGACGTTCTCCTACGCCATCAGGGAGCTGCCCGCACGCAAGGCGGTGCTGACGCGCCTGTATCGACCACCGCGGCTGCGTGACAACCTGCGCGACTGGCTCCGCCACACCGAGGGCGCCGAGGCCCTGCCCAGCCGCCTCGAGCAAGCCACGCCGGTGGCCATCTTCCATGATCGCCCACTGGAAGGCGCGCTGCCCCGGCTCGATCTCGGCATGCAGCTCAAGGCCCACAGCACCAGCCTGGCGCTGCCCCCGGCCTTCCGCATGCTCGACCTGCCCGCCCAGCGCCACGCCTGCCTGCCGCTGCAGCATGCCAGCCAGCTGGATGACGCCGTACTGTACATGGCGTGCCGGGGCGTCTCCGGGGCCGGCGAGCCACTCAGCGGCGACCCTCCCCTGCTGCTGCAGACCGAGGACAGCCTGGAACTGCATGTTCCCCTGCTGTGACTGACACCTGAATCCAAGACACAAAGACGCCGCCCAAGGGGCGGCGTCTCTTGATGCCGGCTGAGCTTCGCCGTATACCCGGCCTTACTGCCGATATCAGTCCTCGGTGCGCACCAGCCAGGACTCGACGGTCTCGGAACCGAACTCGTCTTTCCAGGCCTTCAGGGTCTTCTGATTACCGCCGCGAGTTTCGACGACTTCGCCGGTCTGCGGGTGCTTGTAGATCTTCAGCTTGCGCTTGCGACGGCTGCCGGCGCTGGGGGCCGCGGCCTTGGGCGCCGCACCGGGCTTGGGGTTCAGCAGTTCGATGACATCATTCGCGCTCTTGTCGAACTCTTTCATCAGGGCTTCGAGCTTGGTCTTGAATTCCAGCTCGGCCTTGAGGCGCTCGTCATTCTCCAGACGATCGAGTTCATCCTGGAGTTGCTTGAGCTGCTGTTCTTTCTGCATGTAATTGCTGAGCAGTGATGACATGTCATCGTTCCTTGTCTGGGGGAATTTCGGGAATGCCTCGATATTATTGCGCCTAAAGGCATATCACGCAACTACAGAACAACTCGCCAAGAGTTGAAGGCCACAGTTAAATATAAAACTGCCGCCAATAGCGGCTTTATTCATTATTTTTAATATGATGGCCAATCCGCAAGTTGTCACCGATCCGCCGACATCCCGAAGACGACATCCCGAAAACGGCATCCACCAGGCCGGAAACCCGCCCTCGCAACCAACAAAAAAAGAGGCGCCGCCCTCGCGGGCGGCGCCTCCGGTCTAGCCAAGATTCGCTAAATGGGCAGGGCCCCGAATCTTAGTCCTGACCCATCTGCTGCTTGATCAGGTCACCGATGGTGGTCGGGCCATCCTGGTCGGTTTCCTGCTGCTCGCGCAGCTTGGACATGTTGCGACGAGTGTCGTCCTGATCCTTGGCCTTGATGGACAGGCTGATCTGACGGCTCTTGCGATCGACGCTGACGATGCGCGCTTCGACGCTGTCGCCTTCGTTCAGCACGTTGCGCGCGTCTTCGACACGGTCAGCGCTGATCTCGGAGGCCTTGAGCACGGCCACGACATCGGTCGCCAGCTCGACGTGAGCTTCCTTGGCGTCAACCTCGACCACGCGGCCGGTGACGACGGAGCCCTTGTCATTGACGGCGAGGTACTCGGCGACCGGATCGCTGTCCAGCTGCTTGATGCCGAGAGAGATGCGCTCGCGCTCCGGATCGATGGACAGGATGACGGCTTCGGCTTCGTCGCCCTTCTTGAAGTTGCGAACCGCCTCTTCGCCGGTCTCGGTCCAGGAGATGTCGGACAGGTGAACCAGGCCGTCGATGCCGCCTTCCAGACCGATGAAGATACCGAAGTCGGTGATCGACTTGATGGTACCGGCAACGCGGTCGCCCTTGTTGTACTGGGCGTTGAAGGTTTCCCACGGGTTGGCAGTGCACTGCTTGATACCCAGGGAGATACGACGACGCTCTTCGTCGATATCCAGCACCATGACGTCCACGTCGTCACCGACCTGAACGACCTTGGACGGATGGATGTTCTTGTTGGTCCAGTCCATTTCGGAGACGTGAACCAGACCCTCGACACCCTCTTCCAGCTCGGCGAAGCAGCCGTAGTCGGTGAGGTTGGTGACGGTGGCGTGCACCTTGGTGCCTTCCGGGTAGCGAGCCTTGATGTTGACCCACGGATCCTCGCCCAGCTGCTTGAGGCCCAGGGAGACACGGTTGCGCTCGCGATCGAACTTCAGCACCTTGACGCTGACTTCGTCGCCGACGGACACGATCTCGCTCGGATGCTTGATGCGCTTCCAGGCCATGTCGGTGATGTGCAGCAGGCCATCGACGCCGCCCAGGTCGACGAAGGCGCCGTAGTCGGTCAGGTTCTTGACGATACCGACGATCTGCTGGCCTTCCTGCAGGGTGGCGAGCAGAGCTTCACGCTCGGCGCTGTTCTCGGCTTCGAGAACGGCACGACGGGAAACGACAACGTTGTTGCGCTTCGGGTCGAGCTTGATGACCTTGAAGTCCAGTTCCTTGTTCTCGAGGTGCGTGGTGTCGCGCACCGGACGCACGTCGACCAGGGAACCCGGCAGGAAGGCGCGGATGGAATCCACGTCGACGGTGAAGCCGCCCTTGACCTTGCCGTTGATCACGCCCTTGACGATTTCTTCCTTCTCGAAGGCGGCTTCCAGGACCTTCCAGGCCTCGGCGCGCTTGGCCTTCTCGCGAGACAGACGGGTCTCGCCGAAGCCGTCTTCCACGGCTTCCAGAGCGACGTGGACTTCGTCGCCGACGGCGATGGTGAGTTCGCCGTTATCGTCGCGGAACTGGGCCGCGGGAATCTGACCTTCGGACTTCAGGCCGGCATTGACGGTGACCCAGTCACCCTCGATGTCGACGACGGCAGCCGCGACGATGGCGCCCGGCTCCATGTTGATGTCCTGGAGAGACTGTTCAAACAGTTCAGCAAAGCTTTCGCTCATGATGTTCCTACGTGATCAACGTTGTGCGGCAGGGCCGCTCCTCCGTACCACCAGCGAGTACGGGCCATTTCAGACTGCTCCCGGGGATGTTGGCGCTGGTTCGACCTGGCCGGGCTCACGGGGCACTTAAGGTGCCCGACCACGTCATCACATCGTTCCGGGAGCGCCGCAAGGGAGCTCAGGTGCCGGAGGCGAGCCCACGCTGGGCCAGCAGCTCCGTCAGCCGATCCACCACTTCCGGTATCGTCAGGCTCGTGGTGTCCAGCTCGACGGCATCTTCGGCCGGTACGAGTGGCGCCACGCTGCGTTGCATATCGCGCGCATCGCGTGCCTGAATCTCCTTGAGAAGACTCGATAGACTAGCATCCACCCCTGCCTCCCGCAACTGGAGCTGGCGACGATGCGCCCGCTCCTCGGCACTGGCCGTGAGGAAGATCTTCAGCGGCGCATCGACGAACACCACGGTGCCCATGTCGCGCCCGTCGGCGACCAGCCCCGGGGCCTGGCGAAAGCCGTGCTGCCGCTTGAGCAGCGCCTCGCGCACTGCCGGCAGCGAGGCGACTCGCGAGGCCGCATCACCGACCTGCTCGGTACGGATCGTGCTCGTCGCGTCATCGCCCTCGAGCAGGATGCGCGCTTCGCCGTTCTCGGCCAGGAACACCACGTCCAGGGTCTCGGCGATGGCCGCCACCGCCGGCTCGTCATCCAGCGCCACGTCGTGCCGGGTGGCCGCCAGGGCCGTCAGCCGATAGAGCGCGCCGCTGTCCAGCAGGTGCCAGCCCAGTCGCTCGGCGACCAGACGACTGATGGTGCCCTTGCCGGCCCCGCCGGGGCCATCGATGGTCAGTACCGGCGCCCGCTCGCTCATGACGCCTCCTGCTCTTCTTCGAGGGACAGCCCCACACGGCGGGCCAGATCCACGAAACCGGGGAAGGACGTGGCCACGTTGGCGCAGTCGTCGATGACGATCTCGTCGGAGGCTCTCAGGGCCGCCACGGCAAAGGCCATGGCGATGCGGTGGTCGCCCAGGCTGTCGATGCGACCGCCACCGTAGCTCGGGCCGTCGGCGCCCTGCCCTTCGAGGCGACCGACGATGTCGATGCCATCTTCATAGAGACGGTTCTCGACCCCCAGCACGGTGAGGCCATCGGCCATGGCCTTGAGACGATCGGATTCCTTGACGCGCAGCTCGGCGGCATCGCGCAGCCGGGTCGTGCCCTCGGCATTGGCGGCCGCCACGAACAGCGCCGGAAACTCGTCGATGGCCAGCGGCACCTGGTCGACCGGAATGTCGATGCCCTTGAGCGGCGCATAGCGAATGTGCAGGTCGGCCACGGGCTCGCCGCCCACCTCGCGCTCGTTCTCGAGACGCAGGTCGGCCCCCATCTGCTGCAGGATATTGATCACGCCGATGCGGGTCGGATTGATGCCCACGTGCTCGAGCACCAGATCGGCGCCCGGCGTGATGGCGGCCGCCACCAGGAAGAAGGTCGCCGAGGAGATGTCAGACGGCACATCGATGGGCGCCGCCGCCAGCTCACCGCCGCCCTGCAGCCAGCAGGTATCACCCTGGCGCTCGACCTCATAGCCGAACCCGTTGAGCATGCGCTCGGTGTGGTCGCGGGTCGGCGCCGGCTCGCGCACCCGGGTCTCGCCCTCGGCATAGAGCCCGGCGAGCAGCAGGCAGGACTTCACCTGGGCGCTGGCCATCGGCATGTCGTAGGTGATGCCCTTGAGCGGCTGGCCACCCTTGATCTTCATCGGCGGGCGGCCGCCCTCGGCGGTCTCGATCACCGCACCCATCTCGCGCAGCGGATCGGCCACACGCCCCATGGGGCGCTTGGTCAGCGAGTGATCGCCGGTCAGCTCGGCATCGAACGACTGGCCGGCCAGCAGCCCGGCGAACAGGCGCATCGCCGTGCCGGCGTTGCCCACGTAGAGCGGTCCGGCCGGCGCCTTGAGGCCGTGCAGGCCGACGCCGTGCACGGTGACACGCCCCTGGTGCGGCCCCTCGATGGCCACGCCCATCTCGCGGAACGCCTGCAGAGTGGCCAGGCTGTCCTCGCCCTCCAGAAAGCCGGAGACCTCGGTCACGCCCTCGGCCAGGGCGCCGAGCATGATCGAGCGATGAGAGATCGACTTGTCGCCGGGTACGCGGATGCGCCCGGTCACGCCGCCGCCGGGGCTGACCCGGTAGCGCAGCTGGTCTTGTGCTTGCATCTGGTATTCCGCCTGGTAACTGGTCTGGTTAAGCAGGGTATCGAAGTAGTGTCGGGCATGACTGGCGCGATCGAAGGTCGCCAGCATGGCATCGGTGTCGCCGCGCTCGACGGCGTCGCGCAGCCGGGCCACACCGGATTCGAAGTCGTCGAGGGCATGCAGCACGGCGTCGCGATTGGCGACGAAGATGTCACGCCACATCACCGGATCGCTGCCGGCGATGCGCGTGAAGTCGCGAAAGCCGCCGGCGGCGTAGCGGAAGATGTCGAGCCGCTCGTCCTGGCGCGCCAGGGTATCCACCAGCGAGAAGGCCAGCAGGTGCGGCAGATGACTGGTGCGGGCCAGCACCTCGTCGTGACGCTCCACGCCCATCTCCAGCACCTCGGCGCCGGCGCGTTCCCACAGCGCACGCACCTTGCCCAGCGCCTCGGGATCGGTGGTCGGCTCGGGCGTCAGGATCACCTTGTGGCCGACATAGAGCTCGGGGTTGGCCGCCGCCACGCCGCTCTTCTCGGAGCCGGCGATGGGGTGGCCGAGCACCAGATTCGGCGGCATGCTGCCGAACACGGCCTCGGCCGCTTCGCGAATGGCGCCCTTGGTGCTGCCCACGTCGGTGATCACCACTCCCTTCGCGATGGCATCCGCGTCGGCGAGCTCGGTCATGACCTGGCGCATCGCCAGCACCGGAACCGCCAGCACCACCAGGTCGACGCCGTCGAGCAGCGGCGCCAGGCGCGTGTCGCCGCGGTCGACCAGCCCCATCTCGATGCCGCGGGCGATCTCGTCGGCATCGGGGTCGCAGGCCAGGATTTCGGCACGCTTTTCAGCGGCCCCGAAGCCGGCCGTAGCCCCTTCAGCGGCCCCGAAGCCGGCCGCGCCTTTCTCGGAGGCCCCGAAGCCGGCCTTGCGAAGGGCCGCGGCCAGCGAGCCGCCGATCAGGCCGAGACCGACGATCAGCACCCGGTCGGGCATGGCATTCCGTTGCATCCTAGAGCACGCCCTGAGGGTAGGAGCCCAGCACCTTGAGCTCGGCGGCGCGCAGGCGCACCTCCTCGAGCACCGCGGCAACCCGCGGCTCCTCGCGATGGCCCTTGAAATCGATGAAGAACACGTAGTTCCACACGCCGGTGCGCGAGGGCCGTGTCTCCAGGCGCGTCATGTCGATCTGGTGGCGATGGAACGGCTCCAGCAGGTCGTGCAGGGCGCCGGGCTGGTTGCGCATGGCCACCACGATGGAGGTCTTGTCCTCGCCGGACATCGGCACCTGCTGGTTGCCGATGATCAGGAAACGCGTGGAATTGTCCGGGCTGTCCTCGATCTTCTCGGCCAGACGCGTCAGGCCGTAGAGCTTGGCGGCCATGTCGCCGGCAATGGCGGCGCTGTGCCACTCGGTCTTCACCAGGCGAGCCGCCTCGGCATTGGACGACACCGGAATGCGCTCGGCGTGGGGATAGTGGGCATCCAGCCACTTGCGGCACTGGGCAAAGGACTGCGGATGCGAGTAGATCCGCGAGACCTTGTCCGGGCGCGTGGTCTCGGCCACCAGCAGATGGTGATGAATGCGCAGCACCACCTCGCCGCAGATGCCCATGCCGGAATCCATGAAGGAGTCCAGGGTGTGGTTGACCACCCCCTCGGTGGAGTTCTCCACCGGCACCACGCCGTAGTTGACGGCACCGGCCTCCACTTCGCGGAACACCTCGTCGATGGCCGCCATCGGCAGGCTGACCGCACTCTCGCCGAAGTGCTTGAGCGCCGCCTGCTGGGTGAAGGTACCTTCCGGCCCCAGGTAGGCGACCTTGACCGGCTGCTCCAGCGCCAGGCAGGCCGACATGATCTCGCGGAACAGCCGGGCCATTTCCTCGCCGTCGAGGGGCCCCGGGTTGAGCTCCATGATCCGCCGCAGCACCTGGGCCTCACGCTCGGGCCGGTAGAACACGGCCTTGGGGTCGCCCTGGGTCTTGACCTCGGCCACGCGGCGGGCACACTCCGCCCGCTCGCTGATCAGCCGCAGGATCTCGCCGTCCAGCTCGTCGATACGCTGACGCAACGAATCGAGATTGATGGGGGCATCACTCATCGGTGGTTCCCTTTTCCTCGGGGCCACGCCCCGTTGTCATACGGAGATTCAGGCGTGAAGGCGGGCACCGAAGGGACACCCGCTTTCACCTCACCCGTTGCGCTTCTCGAAGTCGGCCATGAAGTCGACCAGGGCGTCCACGCCGGCCTCGGGCACGGCATTATAGAGGCTGGCCCGCATGCCGCCGACGCTGCGGTGACCCTTGAGGTTCAGCAGCCCCGCCTGCTCCGATTCCGCCAGGAAGGCCTTGTCGAGCCGGTCGTCGGCGAGGACGAACGGCACGTTCATCCGCGAGCGATTGATCCGGGCGATCGGGTTCGAGTAGAAGTCGCTGCCGTCGATGGCGGCGTAGAGCTTCTCGGCCTTGCGTGTGTTGAGGGCATCCATGGCCGCCAGGCCACCGATGTCGTGCTTGAGCCACTGGAACACCAGGCCGGCCAGGTACCAGCCGTAGGTCGCCGGGGTGTTGACCATGGAGCCGGCCTCGGCCAGCGCCTTGTAGCCCATCAGGCTCGGCATCTCGGCACAGGCGCGATCGAGCAGGTCGTCGCGCACGATCGCCAGGGTCAGACCGGCCGGCCCGATGTTCTTCTGGGCACCGGCATAGATGATGCCGAACTGCGAGACGTCGATCGGCCCGGACAGCAGGCTCGACGACATGTCGCACACCAGCGGCACCTCGGTGCCGTCCGGGCGCACGCCGCGGGGCACGTAGTCGAACTCGATCCCGCCGATGGTCTCGTTGGCGGTGTAGTGCAGATAGGCGGCATCATCGCTCAGCGCGATGTCGGCCTGGCGCGGCACGGCGCTGTGGCCGTTCGCCTCGCTGGAGGCCGCGATGGGCGCCGCCCCGAACAGGTGACGCGCCTCGGCGATGGCCTTCTTGCCCCAGATCCCGGTGTGCAGGAAGTTGGCGCTGCCGCCGTGGCCCAGCAGGTTGTAGGGCACGGCGGCGAACTGCAGCGTCGCCCCGCCCTGGGTGAACAGCACCCGGTAGTTGTCGGGAATCGCCAGCAGCTCGCGCAGATCGCGCTCGGCCTGCTCGGCGATGGCCACGAACTCGGCGGAGCGATGACTCATCTCCATCACCGAGAGGCCACGCCCCTGGTAGTCCAGCAGCTCGTCGCGGGCGCGCTCCAGGACCGGCTGCGGCAAGGCAGCCGGGCCGGCGCAAAAGTTGAAATGGCGTGTCATCAGCGTTGTCGTTCCGTTAGCTATTACTGATCATCGTCCTCGGCGGACGGCTCGCTGCCGGCCTCGGCATCGGGGCCGTCCATGACGCCCTCTTCCTCGCCCTCGGCAGGTGCCGCCTCCTCGGGCTCGTCGATGCGCACGGTCTTGACCAGCGACTCGGCCTCACCCAGGCGAATCAGCATCACGCCCTGGGTGTTGCGCGAGCTGATCGACACCTCGTCGACACGGGTGCGCACCAGGGTGCCGCGGTCGGTGATCAGCATCATCTCGTCGGCGCCGTAGACCTGCATCGCCGCCACCAGGGCGCCGTTGCGCTCGCTGGTCTGCATGGCGATCACGCCCTGGCCGCCGCGACCGCGCAGCGGGAATTCCTCGAGGCGGGTGCGCTTGCCGTAGCCGTTCTCGCTGGCGGTGAGGATGTAGATCTGGCCGCCGTTGCCGCCCGCGTCCTCGACGCTCTCGACCGCCTCGTCCTCGCCTTCGCTGTCGATGCGCTGGCTCTGCGGGATGATCAGGCTGATCACCTCGGCGCCATCCAGCAGCTTCATGCCGCGTACGCCGCGCGCGGTACGGCCCATGGCGCGCACGTCGCTTTCCTCGAAGCGGATCGCCTTGCCGTTGGACGACAGCAGCATGGCGTGGTCCGAACCGCTGGTGATGGCGGCACCGACCAGGCGGTCGTCCTCTTCCAGCTCGATCGCGATCAGGCCCACGCTGCGCGGCCGGGAGAACTGCTCCAGGCTGGTGCGCTTGACGGTGCCCTTGGCGGTGGCGAAGAAGATATAGCACTCGGGGTCGTAGTCGCGCACCGGCAGGATGGCGTTGATCGACTCGCCCTCGTCCAGCGGCAGCAGATTGACCAGCGGCTTGCCGCGCGAGCCGCGGCTGGCGGCGGGCATCTCGTAGACCTTGAGCCAGTAGACCTTGCCGCGGTTGGAGAACAGCAGCACGGTGTCGTGGGTCGAGGCCACCAGCAGGTGCTCGATGACGTCCTCGTCCTTCATCGAGGTGGCGGACTTGCCGCGGCCGCCGCGGCGCTGGGCCTGATAGTCGGACAGCGGCTGGGTCTTGGCGTAGCCGGAGCGGGACACGGTGACCACCATGTCCTCCTCGGCGATCAGGTCCTCGATGGACAGGTCGAGATGGCTGGCCTGGATCTCGGTGCGACGCGGCTCGCCGAACTGATCGCGCACGGCGGTCAGCTCCTCGCGGATCACTTCCAGCAGGCGCTCGGCGCTGGCCAGGATCTCGGTGAGCTCGGCGATCCGCTCGAGGATTTTCAGGTACTCGTCGAGCAGCTTCTCGGTCTCGAGGCCGGTCAGGCGATGCAGGCGCAGCTCGAGAATGGCCTGAGCCTGAGCCGGCGAGAGGCGATACTCGGTGGCCCCCTCGTTGAGGCCGAAGCCTTCTTCCAGGTCCTCGGGCTTGCAGGAGTGGGCGCCGGCGCGCTCGAGCATGCCGGTGACCTGGCCCGGCGACCAGCTGCGGCCGAGCAGCTTCTCCTTGGCCTCGGCGGCGTTCGGCGAGGCCTTGATCAGCTCGATCACCTCGTCGATGTTGGAGATGGCGACGGTCAGGCCTTCGAGAATATGGCCGCGCTCGCGGGCCTTCTTGAGCTCGAACAGGGTCCGGCGGGTCACCACCTCGCGGCGGTGGCGGATGAACGCCTCGAGCACCTGCTTGAGGTTGTGGGTGCGCGGCTCGCCGCCCTCGAGGGCCACCATGTTGATGCCGAACACGTTCTGCAGCTGGGTCTGGGCGAAGAGGTTGTTGACCACCACCTCGCCGGACTCGCCGCGCTTGACCTCGATGACGACCCGCAGGCCGTCCTTGTCGGACTCGTCGCGCAGCTCGGCGATGCCATCGATGCGCTTGTCCTTGACCAGCTCGGCGATCTTCTCGATCAGCCGCGCCTTGTTCACCTGGTAGGGCAGCTCGGTGACGATGATGTGGTCGCGACCGCTCTTGTCATCGTGCTCGATGGTGTGGCGGGCACGCACGTAGATGCGCCCGCGGCCGGTGCGATAGGCCTCGAGGATGCCGGCACGGCCGTTGATGATGCCGCCGGTGGGGAAGTCCGGACCGGGGATGTACTCCATCAGGCCGTCGACCGACAGGGTGTGATCGTCGATCAGCGCCAGGCAGCCGTCGATCACCTCGGTCATGTTGTGCGGCGGAATGTTGGTCGCCATGCCCACGGCGATGCCGGAGGAGCCGTTGACCAGCAGGTTCGGCACCTTGGTCGGCAGCACGTCGGGGATGCGCTCGGTGCCGTCGTAGTTGTCGACCCAGTCGACGGTGTCCTTCTCGAGGTCGGCCATCAGCTCGTGGGCGAGCCGGGCCATGCGCACCTCGGTGTAACGCATCGCGGCGGCGTTGTCGCCGTCGATGGAGCCGAAGTTGCCCTGGCCGTCGACCAGCACGTGGCGCATGGAGAAGTCCTGGGCCATGCGCACGATGGTGTCGTAGACGGCGCTGTCACCGTGGGGGTGGTACTTACCGATGACATCGCCGACGACGCGCGCCGACTTCTTGTACGGCTTGTTCCAGTCGTTGCCCAGCTCGTGCATGGCGTAGAGCACGCGGCGGTGGACCGGCTTCAAGCCATCGCGCACGTCGGGCAGCGCACGGCCGATGATCACGCTCATCGCGTAATCGAGGTACGACTGCTTGAGCTCGTCCTCGATGTTGACTGGCAGAATCTCTCTGGCGATGTCACCCATGGGTCGTCGAATCCTTTGCACTGCAAGAGGTTGGCGCGCCGTCTGGCCGTGAGACGGCGCGCCATTTCAGCCGAACATGATACCACTCCGGGCGCCGCAAAGCAGCGGTCATGCGACGACCAGCGGCGCCAGAGCCTCGCGCAGCTCGCCGCTGATGCTCACCGCCTTGTTGGTGGCCACGTCCAGCAGCACGAAGGTGATGTCGGCGCTGGCCACGGCCTTGCCGTCGCGGGCCCGGCGAATGTCCTGACGCATGCGGGCGCTGCGGCTGCCGAGCTCGGCGAGGCCGGTGACGATCTCCAGCTCGTCGCCGGCCGACGCGGCGCGCCGATAGTCGATGTTGAGATTGACGACGACGAAGGCCACTTCGCCGCGCCCCACCACCTCGCCGAGCGCCGGGCGCTCGTCGAAGAAGCTCCAGCGCCCCTCTTCGAGGAACTCCAGATAGCGGGCATTGTTGACGTGGCCATAGCCGTCGAGATGGTAGCCGCGCACGCGCAGCGAGACGGTGGAGCGAGGATCATCCATGAGACATCTCCCGGGGAATGAAGAGCGAATCCCGATTCTATTCAGCCCCGACGCCGACCTTCAAACAGCAGTTTGAACACGAGACCGATCGGGCGCTGGCACCCCCGTTCCCCATTCGCCATAATGTGCCTCCTTTTTCGCCCAGGATACGCTTCATTCATGTGGTTCAAGCACTTGCATCTCTATCGCCTGCACGACGCGCCCGAGCTGGACGCCGCCCGCCTCGAGGAAGCGCTGGGAGAGCAGGCGTTTCGCCCGCTGGGCGGCAGTGAAGCCCGTCGCCTCGGCTGGTGCGCCCCGGCCGGCCGGGCCGGCACCCAGCTGCTGCACGAACTGCAGGGCCAGCGCCTGATCACCGCCCTGCGCCAGGAACGCCTGCTGCCGGCCGCCGTGGTCAAGGAAGAGCTGGAGGAGCGTGTCGAGGCGATCGAGGTCGCCGAGAGCCGCAAGCTGCGCCGCCAGGAAAAGCTCACGCTCAAGGAGCAGGTCTACGAGGAACTGCTGCCGCGCGCCTTCGTGCGCAGCCAGAAAGTCGACCTGTGGTGGGACACCCGGCGCGGCCTGATCGCCGTCAACACCAGCAGCCGCAAGCGCGCCGAGGAGCTGCTCGATCTGCTGCGCGAGACCCTGGGCAGCCTCAAGGTCACCCCGCTGGCCAGCCAGACGCTGCCGATGCGCGCCATGACCACCTGGCTCGGCGATGCCGCGTCGCGGCCGGAGGACATGGCGCTCGGCGACCAGGTCGAGCTCAAGGCCAAGGGCGACGACGGCGTGCTGCGGGCCCGCCAGGTCGACCTCGACAGCGACGAGATCCAGCAGCTGCTCGAGAGCGGTCGCCAGGCCAGCAAGATGGCCCTGGGCCTCGAGGGCCGGCTGACGTTCGTGCTCCACGACGACCTGGCGGTCAAGTCGCTGCGCTTCGACGACGCCCTGATCGACGAGGCCGGCCAGACCGACGACGGCGACGACGCCCTGGTGCGTCTGGAAACCGATTTCATGCTGATGACCCAGGCGCTGGCCGACGGCATCGAGCGCCTGCTGGCCTGGCTGGGCGGTGAAGCCCAGGCTGGCCAGGCCACTCCCTCCGCCTGACCCACACGGCCGCGCTCATGACGACCATGCAAGACCAACACGACAACGATCCCTGGGCCGAGATCCGGCCCTATCATGACGAGGAAGTGCCCGAGGTACTCGAGCGCCTCGCCCGGGACCCGGAGCTGCTCGACGCCCTGACCCGCTTTCGCCTGCCGCGCCTGGCGAAGTGGATGCCGCGGCTGTCACGGACCATCGCCAGTGCCGCGGTACGCCGCGAGGTGCGCGGCGTCACCTCGATCCGCGGCTTCCAGGATCGCATCGCGTCCTACATGCAGCGGATGCTCCGCAACTCGACCACCGACTTCCGCGTCGATGGCCTCGAGCAGCTGGAACCCGACACGGCCTATCTGTTCATCGGCAACCACCGCGACATCTCGCTGGACCCGGCGTTCGTCAACTACGCCCTCTATCTGGCGGACCGCAACACGGTACGCATCGCCATCGGCGACAACCTGCTGCAGAAGCCCTATGTCACCGACCTGATGCGGCTCAACAAGAGCTTCATCGTGCCGCGCAGCGCCCGCGGCAAGCGCGCCATGCTGGCCGCCTACCAGAAGCTCTCGGCCTATATCCGCCATTCGATCACCGGTGACAACCACTCGATCTGGATGGCCCAGCGCGAGGGCCGGGCCAAGGACGGCATCGACGGCACCGACCCGGCGATCGTCAAGATGCTGAGCATGGCGCGACGCACCGTAGACCGCGATGCCGGCATCGGCGAGGCCATCGCCGAGCTGCGCGTGGTGCCGGTATCGATCAGCTACGAGTACGATCCCTGCGACGTCCAGAAGGCCCGCGAACTGCACGCCGTGCACACCAGCGGCGGCTACGACAAGAGCGAGTTCGAGGACATCCGCTCCATCGTGGCCGGCATCACCGGTCAGAAGGGCCGCGTCCACCTGCGTTTCGGCACCCCGCTCTCGGCGGACTTCGACAGCCCCGACGCGGTGGCCGCGGAGATCGATCGTCAGGTGCTCGGCGGCTACCACCTGTTCCCCAGCCACTATCTGGCCCTCGAGGCCCTGGGTGACGCGCCGGAACTGCTGGACCTGAGCGAGGTCACCGACGCCGACCGCGCCCGCTTCAAGGCCCGCCTCGCCGAGGTGCCGGCCGAGCTGCGCGGCTGGTGGCTGGCCCAGTACGCCAACCCGGTACGCAACGTTCACGGCAGCATCTAGGCCGACTGTCGTATGCTGTGAGGCGACAGGGAGTGTCGCCCCACCGCTGACGGGAGAGCCAGGATGACGCCGAGCCACGAACAACGAGCCAGTCAGGCCCGGGAAGCCCACAAGGTCACGCTGGTCGGCGCGGTGGTGGACTTCCTGGTCGGCATGGCCAAGCTCATCGCCGGCCTGATGGTGGGCTCGGCGGCGCTGGTCGCCGACGGCATCCACTCCTTCTCCGACATCCTCACCGACCTCTTCGTGGTCGCGGCCACCCACTTCGGCCGCCAGGCCCCCGATCGCGGCCACCCCTACGGCCATGGGCGCATCGAGACGCTGGCCACGCTGTGGCTCGGCGGCGTGCTGATCTTCGTCGCCGGTGCCATCGCCTGGGCCAGCCTGGGGCGACTGATCGGCGGCGAAGCGGTTCCCGCACCCGGCGGCTGGGCGATCGCCATCGCCGTCGTGTCTCTGCTCGCCAAGGAAGCCATCTATCACTACACGATGCGGGCCGCCCGGCGCATCGGCTCGCGCCTGCTCGAGGCCAACGCCTGGCACTCACGCTCCGATGCCCTCTCCACCCTGGTGGTACTGGTCGGCCTGGTCGCGACCCAGCTGGGTGTCGCCTGGATGGATGCAGTCGCGGCGATCATCGTCGGCGTGATGGTCGGCCGGATCGGCGGCCGCCTGCTGTGGGAGTCCAGCCAGGAACTGATCGACACGGCCCTGCCGGAGGACGAGCAGGCGCTGCTGCAGCGCACCGCCGAGACGGTGCCGGGCGTACGCGGCGTTCACGAGCTGCGCACCCGTCGCATTGCCGGCGATGCTTTGCTCGACCTGCACATCGTGGTGCCGCCGCGGGTCACCGTGTCCGAGGCCCACGAGATCGGCAATGCCGTCAGCCGACGACTGCGCGAGGCCATGCCGCAGCTGGCCGATATCACCTTCCATGTCGATCCCGAGGACGACGAGGGGCAGACCGAGCACAGCCTGCGCCCTGGCCTGCCCCTGCGCGACGACGTCGAGACCCTGCTGGACCATGCCTGGGGCGCCTCGCCGGCCTGGCGGGCACGCGTCGACCTGGACCTGCACTATCTGGATGACCGCATCGATGTATCACTCTACCTGGAGACGCTCCCCGAGACCGTCGACCTGGACGCTGCCGCCGCCGAACTGCGCCGCGCCGCAAAGGGCCTCGACTGGCTGGGTCGGCTGAGGCTCTGGCAGGGACCGGGGCGCGGCTGAGCGTCCTCGGGCTCTCGCATTAGCGCCGCCTCCCGCCTAAGATTTGACTCATCTTCATTCATTAGCGGGACGACATGTCCAACCCCCCTCGCCACGGCCCGGCATCTCCCGGCCGCCGGCGCTGCCTGGCGATGCTCGGCGGCCTGCTGGCGGCCGGTGCCCTCGGACTGCATACCGCCGACTCGCAGGCACGCATCGACCGCACACGCCTGCGCGACAGCATGCGGCAACAATATGGCGAGGGCGGCGTTTCGGTGCTGGAAGAGTGGCTGGCGATGCTGGACGAGCTGAGAGGTGCCGCCGTCGACGCGCAGCTGCGAGGGGTCAACGACTTCGTCAACCGTCGGGTGCGCTGGCTGGAGGATCCCAGCGTATGGGAGCAGGAAGACTACTGGGCCACGCCGCTGGAAACGCTGGGACGCGGCGCCGGCGACTGCGAGGATTTCACCATCGCCAAGTACGTGTCGCTGCGCGAGCTGGAGGTGCCCGAGCCACAGCTGCGACTGATCTACGTCAAGGCCCGTATCGGCCGCAGCGACATCACCCAGGCGCACATGGTGCTCGGCTATTATGCCTCCCCCGGCGCGGAACCCCAGGTACTGGACAACCTGGTGACGTCGATCTCGCCGGCCAGCCTACGCACCGATCTCGACCCGCTGTTCAGCTTCAATGGCAGCGGCCTGTGGGCAGGAGGTTCCAGCCAGTCGCGCGCCGATCCGGTGGCGCGTCTATCGCGTTGGCGCAGCGCCATCGACCGCATGCGGCGGCAGGGCTTCATCCAAGGAGGATAATGCATGTCACTCATCAAGCAGCTCTGGCTAATCATCGTGGGCCTCGTGCTGCTGTCCTTCGGGGCCAGCCTGTTCATCGGCATGAGCACGAGCCGTGCCTACATCGAGCAGGAAGTGCGCATCAAGAACGCCGACAACGCCAATGCCCTGGCGCTGACCATGACCCAGATGCCCAAGGACGACGTCACCCTGGAGCTCTTGATCGCCGCCCAGTTCGATACCGGCTACTATCGGCGCATCGAGCTGCGCACGCCCGAGGGCGAGCTGATCGAGTCCCGCCAGGCCGACGAGGCCATCGGCGACGTACCGGCCTGGTTCGTCGATCTGATCGACTTCAACGTGGCACCGGGCGTGGCGGTGATCCAGGACGGCTGGCAGCAGTTCGCCACCCTGTCCGTGGAGAGCCAGCACAGCTACGCCTATCGCTCGCTCTGGAACAGCACCTTGAAGCTGACCGGCTGGTTCGCGCTGGCCGGCGCCCTCGGCCTGCTGCTGGGCGGTTGGCTGATTCGCGGGATCCGCCGGCCACTGCACCGCGTCGTCGAACAGGCACGGAACATCGGCATGCGCCGCTTCACCACCTCTCCCGTTCCACGCACCCGGGAGCTCGGTGACGTGGTCGAGGCCATGAACCAGCTGAGCCGCGACGTCGGCGACATGCTCGGGCGCGAAAGCCAGCAGCTCGATGTCCTGCGTCGCCGCCTGCAGCATGACGCGATCACCGATGCCCTGAACCGCGATGCCTTCCTCGCCCAGCTGCAGATCCATCTGGAGAGCCATGACTTCCGGGCCAGCGGCGGCCTGGCGCTGATCCGCGTCAGCCACCTGGCTGACGTCAATGAACGACTCGGCCATGCCGGCGCGGATAGCCTGCTGAAGGAGCTCGTGGCCGCACTGGAGCAGCTGGCCCGGGACCACGGCAGTGGCCTGGTCGGGCGCCTCAACGGCAGCGACTTCGCCCTGCTGCTGCCCGGGCTCGACGATCTGACCTTCGCTCAGCAGAAGCTGAACACTCGCCTCAAGGCCCTGACGGAGGCTCGTGACGCCGCGCTCCTGCTGCCCGGCGCGATCTGTCACTATGCCCAGGGCGACAATCGCGGCACGCTGCTCGCCGGCCTCGACGGCGCCCTGTCGATGACCGAATCCAACGGCCAGCACGATATCGCCATCACCGACGGCGAGCGGTCCGCCAGCCTGTTCAATAACCATGCCGAGTGGCGAGAGGCGCTCCAGGGCGCCCTCGGGGAAGGGGTGTCTCTGGCCCACTACCCGGTGCTGGACCGCAACGGCAAGCTGCTGCACTTCGAGTGCCCCTCACGGCTGCGCCTGAAGCAGCAGTGGCACTCCGCCGGCGTGTTCATCCCCTGGGTCTCACGGCTGGGGATGACGACACAGCTCGACCTGGCCGTCGTCGATGCCGCCCTGCAGGACATCACCCAGCGTCAGCAGCCGGTCGGCATCAACCTCTCGGGCGACTCGATGCGCGATGCCCACTTCGCCCTGGAGCTTCGCGCGCGCCTGAGCGCCCGCCCCGAGGCCGCCCGTCGGCTGTGGATCGAAATCCCCGGCAATCTGGCCATTCAGGATCTCGAGCACTTCCGCAGCCTGTGCAAGGCGCTTCAGCCTCTCGGCTGCCGGGTGGGGCTCGAGCACGTCGGCGCCGAGTTCACGCGCATCTCCAACCTTCATGACCTTGGCCTGGCCTATCTCAAGCTCGACAGCTCGCTGACTCAGGGCATCTCGGACAGCCATGAACAGCAGACGATCCTGCGCGGCATGGCGACGCTCTGTCACTCGCTCGGCACCCTGGCCATCGCCGAGGGCGTCGAGACCCACGACCAGGCCGGCACGCTCTTCGAGCTGGGGCTCGACGGGGTGACCGGCCCGGGCATTCGCCAGAGTTTCGAGACCGGCTTCTAGCCGCTCCCACGCCCCAACGCCCCAACGCCCCCCGCCGGCCACGAGGCCGGCGGGATTCGTTGGGGCATTCTTCAGCATGCCGGCGAAGGCGCTCAGATCACGTCATCGCCACCCTCGCGATCCGACACCAGATGCAGGCCATTGAGCCGGTGACGCAGCGACTGTCGCTCCATGACCTTCTGCTGGGCCGCCTCGGGCAGCTCGGTGAAGCGAATGAGCCCCTTGTCCATCAGCAGCTCGATCACGTCCTCCAGCACCCGCACGAAGGCCAGATCCGATGCCTGGAAACGCGCCTTGCCGGACTCGCCCTCCGACAGAAACGCCAGCAGCTCCGGTGAATCGGCCGGCAGGAACTCGGCGCAGTGTGGCGTTTCCTCGCGACTCACCAGCTGGATATGCCCACCCTCGTCACGCTGGACGTACATGATTCGCTCTCCTCTGAGTCACTGACCGTATATTAGCAGGCACGGGACCAAGAAAACGCGCCCGGCGTGGGCCGGGCGCCATGGTGAAACCCAACTCACTCGATATCGAGCTGGCCGTTGTTCTGAAGGTCCGACACGGATGTCACCACATTCTGCAGTTGGATGATCTGGTCCGCAGCACTGACGTCACCCGAGCTCATATCCCCCGAGGTACTGATATGCAGCGTCGTATTGGTGCCGTCGTCGGTCGACTGAATATAGCTGGACAGGTCTTCGCCATCCTGCATGCCGGACAGCAGGTCCGACAGGTCCAGCTTGTCCGCGTTGGCATCGGTGCCGAAGGTGCCCATCGTGAAATCGGTGACCGTATCCTCGGCGGGCGTCGAAGAGCTGCCTTCATCACCGAGGTGCCAGGCGAAGACATCGGCCCCCAAGCCACCGGTGAGGGTGTCATCCCCCGAACCGCCGATCAGCAGGTCGTCACCGCCTTGACCCGCTGGCGTCTCGTAGGCCTCCGGGTTGTCATGCAGGAAGTCGATGATCTGCTGCTCGGTCGGCTCGACTCCACCGTTGGCGTCCTTGACCAGATCGAGGACCCCACCGAAGCCCGCCTCGGGCTGACCGACCGGCGCGATCGCGTCACCGAACAGCAAATCATCCCCGTCATCGCCGATAAGCGTATCGTTACCCACCGGTGCTAGCTCGTCGGAAGAGGAGCCGCCCTGCAGGGCCGCATTGAGCTCATCGGCCGTATTGACGATGGTGACCTCACCGGCGGCTGCTTCCGCCCCCGGGCTGTCCCAATACGCCTCTTGACCGATCACATCGGTGTTATCGAAGAACTGCAGGCGATCTGCGCTGACGCCGCTGCCGATGCCGATCGCCTCGACCTGGGTTCCGTTGTCACCGGTATTGGCGAGCACTTCGAAGGCCTCAATCGAATCTCGCATGACGCCTCGCGTAGTGATTGCATAAGCGCCAAACCGAAAGTTGACAATGGCGGTCGGATCACCGTCCGTCAGGAAGAACGCCTTGTTGACATAGTCATTGGTTTGAGAACCCAGCCACGCCGACGCGTCATTGAAGGCCGCCTCATAGTTGGTGATTCCTTCGGCCTCCATGGCATTGATGGCCGCTTCAATATCAGCAAGATCATCGATGGTGATGTTCGTGAATACCGCGCTGGTCGAATCGGTATCGAAATCGATGATCTGAAGATTGATCTCGCCATCATGGTTGACCAGCTGTTGCGCCAGAGCCTTGAGGGCCTCCTGGGCTAGCTGCATGCGACTCTTTCCAGCCGTGCCCGAACCTGCCCTCATGCTGCCGGAGGAGTCGACGATCAACGAGATGTTGTAACTCTCTCCCGGCGTAATCACGGTGTAGCTGCCACCGGTATCGCCGATCAGCACGTCATTTCCCGCGTCACCGTCGAGCGCATTCTGGATGTTGCCACCGACCTCGAGCTCCGATGGCTCGGGCGACTGCAGCGTGATGCTGCCGGAGACAGAATCGCCATCACCATCTTCCGCAACGATCCCCAAGTCGACATCGAAGCCGCTGGCAGTACCCGCGGTAGAAAACTTCATATCTCCCAGTTTGAAATTTTTACCGTCTGCACCCACGATCTCAACGGCCTGGAACGGAGTGTCAGTAGTCAGCTCATAACTCCAGCCGCTCTCTACACCCTCCACTCTAATGGCGTCGCCCTGACGGGTAATCGTGACGCTTGCCGTCACATCACCACCGCTGGCGTCATAGATGCGAATGTCATCTACAGACAGATCAAGATAGACATCGTTTGTAGCACTGGAAGGGTGATCACCGCTCGCCGCGCCTGCAACTTTAACCGCATAGATGTCAAAAGATGCCTCTGGGTTTTGCCCGCCACCCACAATAAGAACCGACTGCTTGAAGCTGAAAACATCAAGACGGCCGGACCATACGGCATTATTGTTCGAGCCCTTATCTAGCCCCAATAGGAAATCAAACCGTACAAGGTCATCGCTGGTGATGCTCTGAGCGTTTCCTATGCCGATAGAGCCCGTGCTGGTATTCACCGTTTCATTGGCAGCTGAAGACACAAGCACGTCGTTTCCTTCGATGCCGTCTTCGCTATTGATTAGATACAGAGGACTGTTGCCGCCCGAGGTCCCGCCAGCCGGATTGGCACTGAACAGCGAGCCATTGAGCACCAGCCCCTCTACCGCGACGGTATAGCTGTCGGTGCCGGGGTCCAACGTGACCGTGAATCCGACATCCCCGCCTTCAGTAGCTGCGGTCAGCAGATGACCATCGGCACTGACGGTATAGAACAGCGGCTCGCCATCCAGATATAAAGACTTACCTGCGCTATCGAGGGCGGGCTCGTCATTCAGTGACTGGGCAAAGGTCACATCACCCACACCATCGGCACCGGCAGCACTCGCAAAGTTCAAGGCTGCCGTGTAACCGTCGACCAAATCGGCTGAACTGGTGGTGAGCTCAACAGGGGTATCGTCGTCGACGTTGATGGTCAGGCTGCCCTCGGCCGTGTCGCCATCGCCATCGGTAACCCGATAACCCACGCTGAATGCCAGGTCGTTCTCATCGTCGCCCGACGCATGATCGATCGCGGCGTTCTGGGTCACCGTGTAGGCGCCCGTAGCGGTATCCAGCGTCAGTGTGATGACCGTCGTGCCATTCTGCTTGATCAGTAGGTCGTTGCCGGAGGCCTCGTAGGCGAAGCCGCTCGGTGCACCGTTGGTCAGCCAGGCCAAGCTGCCGCCGTCGGCGCCCAGGCTGTGGCCCAGGGTGCCCGTGGTGTTGGCGGTATCGGGGTCGACATCGCCGATTCCGCCGGCATTGCCGCCTTGCAACGCATCATCATCAAGTTGCACAGCGTCGTTGGCGCTTACTGTGGGACTGTCATCGTTGATGTTGATAGTCAGCGTGTCTTGGGCCTTATCGCCGTCCTGGTCGGTGACGGTGACGGCGAAGCTCTCGCTGTCGGGTGCCCCATCAGCGTGGTCGATGGCCGCGTCCAGCGTGTAGCTGTAGCTGTAGACGCCGTCCGCCAGAGTGACCGTGAGGGTGCCGTAGCTGCCCTGCACCGTGCCCCCGCCGGTGACGTCGATGCCCGCCCCGTTCTTGTCGACGATGACCAGGCCGTCGGTGGCCGCCAGGCTGTCATTGCCGGCGTCGATGGCGAAGGTGCCGTCGGTGGTCTCGCTGGCATCGTTGGGATCCGAGGAGCCGCCGCTCAGGCCGGCCTCGGACACGCTGTCGGGCCCGGCTTGAACGCCCGCGGCATCCGGATCCGTGTCGATCTGGAGCTGCGGCTCGCTGTCGGCCTCCACGGTGAGGGACACCGTGGCGGTGGACGGATCACCATCGGCGTCGGTGATGGTGTAGCTGAAGCTGTCGGTGCCTTCGAACCCGTTCGCCGGGGTGTAGGTCACGACCCCGTTGCTGAGGGAGACCGTGCCGCCGTTAGCGGACGTCGCGCTGACACCGGTGACGGTGGCACCGTCGGCCCCCTGGGTGTCGTTGCCGATCAGTGTGCTCGCATTGATCTGCAGCGCGGTGTCTTCGGCCACGTTCGGGGTGATGGTGTCATCGACGGCGCTGGGTGCGTCGTCGGCGATAGCGATGGTCAGCGTGTCTTGGGCCTTATCGCCGTCCTGGTCGGTGACGGTGACGGCGAAGCTCTCGCTGTCGGGTGCCCCATCAGCGTGGTCGATGGCCGCGTCCAGCGTGTAGCTGTAGCTGTAGACGCCGTCCGCCAGAGTGACCGTGAGGGTGCCGTAGCTGCCCTGCACCGTGCCCCCGCCGGTGACGTCGATGCCCGCCCCGTTCTTGTCGACGATGACCAGGCCGTCGGTGGCCGCCAGGCTGTCATTGCCGGCGTCGATGGCGAAGGTGCCGTCGGTGGTCTCGCTGGCATCGTTGGGATCCGAGGAGCCGCCGCTCAGGCCGGCCTCGGACACGCTGTCGGGCCCGGCTTGAACGCCCGCGGCATCCGGATCCGTGTCGATCTGGAGCTGCGGCTCGCTGTCGGCCTCCACGGTGAGGGACACCGTGGCGGTGGACGGATCACCATCGGCGTCGGTGATGGTGTAGCTGAAGCTGTCGGTGCCTTCGAACCCGTTCGCCGGGGTGTAGGTCACGACCCCGTTGCTGAGGGAGACCGTGCCGCCGTTAGCGGACGTCGCGCTGACACCGGTGACGGTGGCACCGTCGGCCCCCTGGGTGTCGTTGCCGATCAGTGTGCTCGCATTGATCTGCAGCGCGGTGTCTTCGGCCACGTTCGGGGTGATGGTGTCATCGACGGCGCTGGGTGCGTCGTCGGCGATAGCGATGGTCAGCGTGTCTTGGGCCTTATCGCCGTCCTGGTCGGTGACGGTGACGGCGAAGCTCTCGCTGTCGGGTGCCCCATCAGCGTGGTCGATGGCCGCGTCCAGCGTGTAGCTGTAGCTGTAGACGCCGTCCGCCAGAGTGACCGTGAGGGTGCCGTAGCTGCCCTGCACCGTGCCCCCGCCGGTGACGTCGATGCCCGCCCCGTTCTTGTCGACGATGACCAGGCCGTCGGTGGCCGCCAGGCTGTCATTGCCGGCGTCGATGGCGAAGGTGCCGTCGGTGGTCTCGCTGGCATCGTTGGGATCCGAGGAGCCGCCGCTCAGGCCGGCCTCGGACACGCTGTCGGGCCCGGCTTGAACGCCCGCGGCATCCGGATCCGTGTCGATCTGGAGCTGCGGCTCGCTGTCGGCCTCCACGGTGAGGGACACCGTGGCGGTGGACGGATCACCATCGGCGTCGGTGATGGTGTAGCTGAAGCTGTCGGTGCCTTCGAACCCGTTCGCCGGGGTGTAGGTCACGACCCCGTTGCTGAGGGAGACCGTGCCGCCGTTAGCGGACGTCGCGCTGACACCGGTGACGGTGGCACCGTCGGCCCCCTGGGTGTCGTTGCCGATCAGTGTGCTCGCATTGATCTGCAGCGCGGTGTCTTCGGCCACGTTCGGGGTGATGGTGTCATCGACGGCGCTGGGTGCGTCGTCGGCGATAGCGATGGTCAGCGTGTCTTGGGCCTTATCGCCGTCCTGGTCGGTGACGGTGACGGCGAAGCTCTCGCTGTCGGGTGCCCCATCAGCGTGGTCGATGGCCGCGTCCAGCGTGTAGCTGTAGCTGTAGACGCCGTCCGCCAGAGTGACCGTGAGGGTGCCGTAGCTGCCCTGCACCGTGCCCCCGCCGGTGACGTCGATGCCCGCCCCGTTCTTGTCGACGATGACCAGGCCGTCGGTGGCCGCCAGGCTGTCATTGCCGGCGTCGATGGCGAAGGTGCCGTCGGTGGTCTCGCTGGCATCGTTGGGATCCGAGGAGCCGCCGCTCAGGCCGGCCTCGGACACGCTGTCGGGCCCGGCTTGAACGCCCGCGGCATCCGGATCCGTGTCGATCTGGAGCTGCGGCTCGCTGTCGGCCTCCACGGTGAGGGACACCGTGGCGGTGGACGGATCACCATCGGCGTCGGTGATGGTGTAGCTGAAGCTGTCGGTGCCTTCGAACCCGTTCGCCGGGGTGTAGGTCACGACCCCGTTGCTGAGGGAGACCGTGCCGCCGTTAGCGGACGTCGCGCTGACACCGGTGACGGTGGCACCGTCGGCCCCCTGGGTGTCGTTGCCGATCAGTGTGCTCGCATTGATCTGCAGCGCGGTGTCTTCGGCCACGTTCGGGGTGATGGTGTCATCGACGGCGCTGGGTGCGTCGTCGGCGATAGCGATGGTCAGCGTGTCTTGGGCCTTATCGCCGTCCTGGTCGGTGACGGTGACGGCGAAGCTCTCGCTGTCGGGTGCCCCATCAGCGTGGTCGATGGCCGCGTCCAGCGTGTAGCTGTAGCTGTAGACGCCGTCCGCCAGAGTGACCGTGAGGGTGCCGTAGCTGCCCTGCACCGTGCCCCCGCCGGTGACGTCGATGCCCGCCCCGTTCTTGTCGACGATGACCAGGCCGTCGGTGGCCGCCAGGCTGTCATTGCCGGCGTCGATGGCGAAGGTGCCGTCGGTGGTCTCGCTGGCATCGTTGGGATCCGAGGAGCCGCCGCTCAGGCCGGCCTCGGACACGCTGTCGGGCCCGGCTTGAACGCCCGCGGCATCCGGATCCGTGTCGATCTGGAGCTGCGGCTCGCTGTCGGCCTCCACGGTGAGGGACACCGTGGCGGTGGACGGATCACCATCGGCGTCGGTGATGGTGTAGCTGAAGCTGTCGGTGCCTTCGAACCCGTTCGCCGGGGTGTAGGTCACGACCCCGTTGCTGAGGGAGACCGTGCCGCCGTTAGCGGACGTCGCGCTGACACCGGTGACGGTGGCACCGTCGGCCCCCTGGGTGTCGTTGCCGATCAGTGTGCTCGCATTGATCTGCAGCGCGGTGTCTTCGGCCACGTTCGGGGTGATGGTGTCATCGACGGCGCTGGGTGCGTCGTCGGCGATAGCGATGGTCAGCGTGTCTTGGGCCTTATCGCCGTCCTGGTCGGTGACGGTGACGGCGAAGCTCTCGCTGTCGGGTGCCCCATCAGCGTGGTCGATGGCCGCGTCCAGCGTGTAGCTGTAGCTGTAGACGCCGTCCGCCAGAGTGACCGTGAGGGTGCCGTAGCTGCCCTGCACCGTGCCCCCGCCGGTGACGTCGATGCCCGCCCCGTTCTTGTCGACGATGACCAGGCCGTCGGTGGCCGCCAGGCTGTCATTGCCGGCGTCGATGGCGAAGGTGCCGTCGGTGGTCTCGCTGGCATCGTTGGGATCCGAGGAGCCGCCGCTCAGGCCGGCCTCGGACACGCTGTCGGGCCCGGCTTGAACGCCCGCGGCATCCGGATCCGTGTCGATCTGGAGCTGCGGCTCGCTGTCGGCCTCCACGGTGAGGGACACCGTGGCGGTGGACGGATCACCATCGGCGTCGGTGATGGTGTAGCTGAAGCTGTCGGTGCCTTCGAACCCGTTCGCCGGGGTGTAGGTCACGACCCCGTTGCTGAGGGAGACCGTGCCGCCGTTAGCGGACGTCGCGCTGACACCGGTGACGGTGGCACCGTCGGCCCCCTGGGTGTCGTTGCCGATCAGTGTGCTCGCATTGATCTGCAGCGCGGTGTCTTCGGCCACGTTCGGGGTGATGGTGTCATCGACGGCGCTGGGTGCGTCGTCGGCGATAGCGATGGTCAGCGTGTCTTGGGCCTTATCGCCGTCCTGGTCGGTGACGGTGACGGCGAAGCTCTCGCTGTCGGGTGCCCCATCAGCGTGGTCGATGGCCGCGTCCAGCGTGTAGCTGTAGCTGTAGACGCCGTCCGCCAGAGTGACCGTGAGGGTGCCGTAGCTGCCCTGCACCGTGCCCCCGCCGGTGACGTCGATGCCCGCCCCGTTCTTGTCGACGATGACCAGGCCGTCGGTGGCCGCCAGGCTGTCATTGCCGGCGTCGATGGCGAAGGTGCCGTCGGTGGTCTCGCTGGCATCGTTGGGATCCGAGGAGCCGCCGCTCAGGCCGGCCTCGGACACGCTGTCGGGCCCGGCTTGAACGCCCTCGACATCCGGATCCGTGTCGATCTGGAGCTGCGGCTCGCTGTCGGCCTCCACGGTGAGGGATACCGTGGCGGTGCTGGTGTCGCCGTCGGCATCGGTGATGGTGTAGCTGAAGCTGTCGGCGCCTTCGGCGCCGGCCGTGGCCTGGTAGGTGAAGGTGCCGTCACCGTTGTAGGTCACCGTGCCCTTGGCGGGGGCGGTGGTGACGCTGATGCCGGTCAGCAGATCCACGCCGTCGGCGCCGGCGGTGTCGTTGGCGAAGACATCGATGTCGACGCTGCCGTCCTCGGCCACGTCGTCCGTCACGCTGTCGTCCCGCGCCGTCGGACCATCGTCGTTGACGTCGATGGTCAGCGTCGCTTCCGGCGAGACGTCGCCGTCGTCGTCACTGACGCGGACCGCGAAGGCGTCCTGCACCTGGTCGGCGGCGCCGGTCTGGTCGACGCCGTCATGGGCCAGGGTGTTGTCGTCCAGCGTGTAGCTCCAGCTTCCATCAGTATCGACCGTCAGCGTGCCGTAGGCGCCCTGCACGGCCGTGCCGTCGGCCGCGATGGTGACCCAGCTGCCGTCGGCGTTCTGCACCTCGAGCTGGGCGAGCGCGTCGCCGCCGGTGCTGATCTGGAACTGGCCACTGGTGGTCGTCGTGCCACCGCCGCTGCCATCGGCGAGCGCCGATTCCGAGACCACGTCGCCGTCCTGGTTCAGGTCCGGGGTGGCCACCGTGGGCGTGGAGTCCTCGGCGATGCTCAGGCTGACCGTGGCGGTGCTGGTGTCGCCGTCGGCATCGGTGATGGTGTAGCTGAAGCTGTCGGCGCCTTCGGCGCCGGCCGTGGCCTGGTAGGTGAAGGTGCCGTCACCGTTGTAGGTCACCGTGCCCTTGGCGGGGGCGGTGGTGACGCTGATGCCGGTCAGCAGATCCACGCCGTCGGCGCCGGCGGTGTCGTTGGCGAAGACATCGATGTCGACGCTGCCGTCCTCGGCCACGTCGTCCGTCACGCTGTCGTCCCGCGCCGTCGGACCATCGTCGTTGACGTCGATGGTCAGCGTCGCTTCCGGCGAGACGTCGCCGTCGTCGTCACTGACGCGGACCGCGAAGGCGTCCTGCACCTGGTCGGCGGCGCCGGTCTGGTCGTCGCCGTCATGGGCCAGGGTGCTGTCGTCCAGCGTGTACGTCCAGCTTCCATCGGTATCGACCGTCAGCGTGCCGTAGGCGCCCTGCACGGCCGTGCCGTCGGCGGAAATCGGGATCCAGACGCCGCTGGCATCCTGCACTTCGATCAGCTCGAGGGCATCCACGCCGGTATCGATCTGGAAGGCGCCGCTGGCGGTCAGGCTGCCGCCACCGCTGCCATCAGGCAGAGCAGACTCCGAGACCCCGTAGCCATCACCGTTGAGGTCCTGGGTACTCACCGTCGGCGAGTCGTCCTCCTCGGCAACGAAGCCCGGATCGAACTCGACCGGGTCTGGCCCCTCGGGCGCATTGACCTCATAGTTGAAGGCCAATGGGCTGACGATTTCACTGATGCGCAGCAGACGCACAAAATCGTGACCGCTGTCGCCCGCACCACCGGCACCGCCCGCCGCGGTGGGATCGAGCCCTTCGAGCAGGTCACCCTCGCCCTCGTCGATGGCCGCCAGCAACGCAGCGACATCCCCATCCTGGGCGCTGGCCTCCTCGCTGGCCGGCGACTGATCCGACGCGAGGTCCGGCGTCATCACGACCTCTTCACCACCAGCGATGGCGGCCGGTTCGAGACCATCGCCAAAATCCAGCACGGCTCGCCCGCCATCGGACGTGACCAGGGTCTCTCCTTCCTGCAGCGCGTCGCCGACGCCGAGTTCACGGAGGTTGCCGTCGGCGTCACGAGCCCAGGCCTGGCCGGTAATGGATACCACGGTGGCGATGGTCATCAGTCATTTCCCCTGAGGAGTCACATCAACCGGCGTTCGCAGCGGATACACCGGTGGTTAATGACGTAACACTAAGTCAGGGGACCAGCCCCCGGTATTGGACCGAAGGACAGGTAACAGAAACTAACGAGGCAGGACTGAGCCCCCACCCTGGCAGGGCTCAGGAAACGCCCTGCTCCTGGTGGGAAAGCTTTAGCACGAGCTGCATGCGGTCGCGCACCTCGAGCTTGCGGAATACGGCGCCGAGATGCGCCTTGACGGTTCGCTCGGTAATGCCCAGCAGACGAGCCACCGCCTTGTTGCTGTTGCCCTCCGCGACGGCCACCGCCACGGCACGCTCACGCTGGGTCAGGCGGTCGAGCATCTCATCGCGCAGCCTCTCTTCCCCGCCGAGAGCGCGATAGGCCCCTCCCACCACCTGGGCCATGAGTTCAGGACCCACCCAGATGCCCTGATGGGCCGTGACCAGGGCCATCTGGTTCAACAGCTCGGGCGGGGACAACGCATGAGCGTAGCCCCGCGCACCGGCCTCGAGAGACTGGGTCGCCTCGCGGGAGTCAGGGGCATAGCTCAACACACTGACGATAGCCCCGTGCCGCGCCAGCTCCCGCACCAGCACGGGCCAGGTGTCTCCCTGGATGACCACCCAGGCCTGGACCTCGGCCGATGCCATCTCCAGGGCGAAGGACTCGTCGACACAGCGCGCATCAGGAAAGGCCTCGCGCCAGCGCGGCATCAGGGCGCTCTCACGACATACGAAGATCTGCTTCATCAACGTTCTCCCAGCGCGTTCTGCCAGCCTCTCAACACCGGCTTGAGCAGATACTGCATCACCGTGCGCTTGCCGGTCAGGATGTCCACCTGCGCGGTCATCCCCGGTATCACGTCCAGTTTCTGGTGCTCGCTGCCACCTTCCAGGGTACGGACCCGCACCAGATAGAAGGTATCACCCTCGTCATCGGTGATGGTATCGGGGCTGATGTGGACCAGCTCGGCCTCGAGCCCGCCATAGATGGCGAAGTCGTAGGCCGTCAGCTTGATGGTGGCCGGCTGGCCGGGCCTCAGGAAGGCGATATCCTGCGGCGCGATACGCGCCTCGACCAGCAGGGCATCCGCGGTGGGCACGATCTCGACCACCTCCTGTCCCGGCTGCACCACGCCACCGAGGGTATTGAGGGTCAGGCGCTGGACGATGCCGTCCACCGGCGAGCGAATCTCCGCCAGCCTCACGCGATCCTCCAGGCCGGCACTGGATTCATCCAACGCCGCCAGCTCCGCCATCGTCTGGGAAAGCTCCCCCCGCCACTCGTTGCGCTTCTCGAGTGTGACCTCACGCAGCTTCGACTGGGCTTCCTCGATGGAGGACTCCAGGCGCTCGACCTGAGCCGCGGCCTGGTCGCGCTGCCCCCGGGCGCGCGTGACCTCACGCTGAAGCCGGAGCACCTCGACCTCGGAGACCGCTCCGGACTCCAACAGCGGTCGGGTCAGATTCAGTTCGCGCCCGGCCATGCCCAGCTCCCGTGCGGCCGTGTCGCGCCGAGACCGGGCTTCATCCAGTTCCGCATGCCGCTGGGACAGTTGCTCCTCGAGGATGCTCTTCTGTTCTTCCAGCGCCTCGAGGTTGTTGCGGTACTGCTCACGCTCCTGGGCGACGATGTCAGGCGCCTCCTCGAGCAGTTCCCGCGACGGCGTGAAGGGCTCATCGGTGACCAAGGCGCGCAGGCGTTCCACTCGCGCCTCGAGCGATTCGGCCTTGGCGCGATTCTCGCGGAAGTTGGCCACGAAACGCGTCGGGTCGATGCGCATCAGCAGCTGCCCCTGGGACACCGATTCGCCCTCTTCGACCAGGATCTCCTGGACGACGCCTCCATCGAAGGACTGGACCTTCTGCAGCTGGCTGGAGGGAATCACCCGCCCGGCGCCTCGGGTCACCTCATCCAGCGGCGCGAAGGCCGCCCAAACGATCAGGGCCACCACGGCCAGCACCACGGTATAGAGCATCAGGCGAGCGCGCAGCGGCTCCTGCTGGAGCCTTGCCCAGTCGGCATCGCTGGCCCAGTCGCGATCCAGGTGCGCGGACGTGACCCGCCGCGAGAACAGCCGGTCGACGAAGGGACGAAACGGCTTGCCGCCGGTCTCGGAAAAGCGGCCGACGGCCTCGAAGCCACGCTGCTCGGAGGTACGGGCGTCTTCCGTCATGCGCCGGCCCTCCCGATCTGGCCCTTGCGCAGGGCCTCGATCACCTTGTCCCTGGGACCGTCGGCCACCACCTTGCCGGCATCGATGACCACGATGCGGTCCACCAGTGACAACAAGGACGTGCGATGAGTCACGATCAGCATCGTCTTGCCCGCTCCCACTTCCTTCAGTCTTGCCTTGAGCGCCTCTTCGGAGGAGTGATCCATGGCGCTGGTGGGCTCGTCGAGCAGCAGGACGCGAGGGTCGTGCACCAGCGCCCGGGCGATGGCCACCTGCTGACGTTGCCCGCCGGACAGGCGCTGGCCGCGCTCGCCCACGTCGAGATCGATGCCATCAGGGTGGCCGTCGACCAGCCCGGAGAGGCCACTGAGATGAATCACCCGCAGCAGCGACTCGTCGTCGACACCATCGCTGCCGGCGCCGGCCAGGATGTTTTCGCGCAGCGAACCATGAAAGAGCGTGACGTCCTGGGGCACATAGCCGAAATGACGACGCAGCTGGACGGGGTCGTACTGACGCACGTCAACGCCATCCAGCCGTACCGCGCCGGCATCGGGTTCGTAGAGCCCCAGCAGCAGCTTGTGTAGCGTGGTCTTGCCGCACCCCACTCGCCCGAGCACGCCGACCTTCTCGCCGGCCTCGAGGTTCAGCGAGACCTCCCGCAGCGCATCTCGCTGCTCGTCGGGATAGCGGAAGCCGACCTTGTCGAAGCGCAGCTCGCCTTTCACCACGGGACGATCGATGTACGGTCGATCCTCGTGGCGCTCCACCGGCAGTGCCATCACGCCATCCAGCGAGCGCAGGGCCGTGGAGGCCTGATGATACTGGGCCAGCAGCGCGGCGGCCTGACTGATCGGGGCCATGGCCCGCGATGACAGCATGTAGGCAGCGATCAACCCGCCCTGGGTCAGCTCGCCAGCGATGATCAGATAGACCCCCGTGATGACGACCGCCACCGCCACGCTGTGCTGCGCCCACAGCGCCACGCTGCTCACCGAGGAGCTGATCAGGCGCAGCTGGGCGGTAGTCCGCGAGAGAAAGGCGGAGGCCCGCTCCCAGATGCCCTGCGCCCGGCTCTCCCCGCGCAGCGCCTTCAGGGTCTCGAGCTGCGAGATCGACTCGACCAGCGTGGCATTGCGCTGCGCACTGGCCCGCCAGGTGGTCTCGGACAGCTCGTGCAGCTTGCCCTGCGCCGCCAGCGCATAAAGCAGCACGAAGACGATGCCCACCAGCACCGGAATCACCAGGGGCGGACCGATCAGGGCGATGATGGCGGCGAACAGCAGCACGAACGGTAGATCGACCAGCCCGACCACCGTGGCCGAACCGATGAAGGCGCGCACCGATTCGAAGGACTGCAGCATGGCGGCGAAGGAACCGGTGGAAGACGGCCGCGAGGCCATCTTGAGACCGAGCACCTGCGACATCAGCGACGACGAGAGCTTGACGTCCGCCCGGCTCGCGGCCAGGTCCACGAAGGCGCCGCGCATCAGCCGAAGCGCCAGATCGAAGCACAGCACCACGAAGACGCCGATCGCCAGCACCCACAGCGACTCGGTGGCGTGATTGGGCACCACGCGATCATAGATGTTCAGCACGAACAGCGGCATGGCCAGGGCGAAGAGGTTGATCACCACCGACCCGGCGATCACATCGCGATAGAGCCGGCGGTTATCGCGGATGACGCCCCAGAACCAGTGTCGGTCGCGCTTGTGCTCGACCTCGGGGCCGCGTGCATCGAAGCGAAAGCGGGGCCTGACATAGATGGCCTGGCCACTGTAGCTGGCCTCCAGGCCATCCAGGTCAACCTCGGTTGCCGCCTCGCCGAGCTCCGGGAAGATCACCCGGGCACGGCGCGCCTTGAGATCCAGCGCCAGCAGTACGCAGGCGCGTCCCGGCTCGAGCAGCAGCACGGCGGGGAACAGCGCGGGATTGAGCTGCACCAGGCGCGAACGGACGATCCGCGCCGACAGCCCGGCACGAGCGGCGGCACGCGGAAAGACGCCCGGCGTCAGGCGCCCTTCCTCCAGCGGCAGGCCCGCCGTCAAGGCATCGGCACTGACGTCGTGTTCGTGGGCCAGCGCAATGTTCTGCAGGCATTCGAGCAGCTCGTCCCGAACGGCAGACCTGGCCCCGCTGCCATCATCGAGCGCTTCACGTTGTGTCAATTCTCACCCCTGCGTCGAAATCATAGAGCGTCGTCGGCCGGGCCGGGCCCGACCGACAGCCGCATCACGTTAGGGCCGGTAGGCGGCCATGTCGAGGTTCTCGCCGGCACGCTCCAGGGTGACCTCCACGCGACGATTCTGACGACGGCCATCCACGGTATCGTTGGACGCCACCGGCCGGCGTGAGCCGAAGCCCTCGGCCTGGATCAGCGAGGCGTCCACGCCCTGCGTGACCAGATAATCACCGACGCTCCGGGCACGACGCCGAGACAGCGGGTCGTTGATGGCGTCATTGCCAGTGGCATCGGCATGACCGGCGATGAAGACGCGCACCAGGTCGTTGCGGCCGCGGATCTGCTCGGCGAGCCGACGCAGCTCATCGCGCGATGCCATGCTCAGTTCGGCGCTGTTGATCTCGAACAGGGCGTCCGCCGAGAGCGTGACGTCCGGCGCGCGAGTCGACGGCGCCGTGATGTCACCGGTGAAATCGGCCAGAGTGAAGCCGGTGGGGCCCGACGTCGGGCAGATGGTCTCGGGATCGAGGAGGGAGACCCCATCGCTGCCGAGCTCGGCCAGGGTCGGCATGTCGTCGCGACGCACCTCCAGGGTCTGCATCAGCTGCCCCATGGCAGCCAGGGTGCGGGCATCGGCCAGCTCCACGTCATAGCGGGCATTGGTATAGGCGCGGCTGGCCTCGAAGTATTCGTTCTCGGTATCCAGCACGTCCAGCAGGCTGCGCTGGCCGATGTCGAACTGCTGCTGGTAGGCGCCACGCACGCGGTCGGTAGAGAGCCGATGCTGGTTGAGATACTCGAGCTGCTCGCGCAGCCGCTGGGTGTCGTTGTAGGCGATCTGGGTGGTCTGGCGCACGTCGACGCAGGCCTTCTCGCGCAGGTTGATGGCCTGCTCGACCCGCTCGCTGGCGGCACGGAAACTGGCCAGGTCGCTGCCACCGCGGTACAGGTTCATGCTCGCCACCAGCTCGATGCTGCTGCGGTCCTGTCGCTCGTCGACGTCGTCGAGGGAGTCGCTGTCACTGTCCTTGTAGGTGCCACTGCGGGCGACCAGGTCGAGCGTCGGATGGAAGGCGGCGCGCTCGCCGGTCCTTGCCGCCCGAGAGGCCGCGATGTTCTCGATCGCGGCATGAAACTCCGGATTGCCCTGGAAGGCCAGATCCAGCGCCGACGCCACGTCTGCGGGCAGTCGACCGGCGAAGTCCGGCGCCGGCGCCAGCGAGGCCGCCGGCAGGCCGCCGACGATACGCTGGAAGCGAGCCGTCACGTCATGCAGGTTGGAGGCCTCGGTCATCAGGTTGGATTCGGCCAGCGCCAGGCGTCCGCTGATCTGCTCGAGATCGACCCCACGCCCCGCCCCGGAGAGCGTACGCTCCTCGATCTGATTGAAGACCTCCAGGTGCTTGGCGTAGTTTTCCTGAGCCAGGCGGACCAGTGCCCGGTAGCGCTGCACGTCCAGATAGGCCCGCACCGCCTCGAGGGAGACTTCCTCGCTGGCCCCCAGCAGCTCGTAGTAGCGCACCAGCTCGGCGCGATCGAGACGCTCCACCTCGCTGCTGGTGGCGAAACCGTCATAGATCATCTGCGTCAGCGCCACCTCGGCATAGTCGGTATCGAAGCTGCCACGACCGTCGTACTCACGATCCTCCCGCCCCACACCGGCGTTGACGTCCACGCTGGGCAGATAATTCCCCCAGGCGGCACGGCGATCCTGCCCCGAGGCCCGAAGCTCGCGCCAGGCCGCCCGCACCTCGGGATTGGTGCTGATCGCCTGCTGCACGACGCTTTGCAGATCGCTGCTCCCCGGGGACATCAACCCTTGGGGCAGGGACTGGGCGACGGCCGAGGCGATGGGCAGCAGGGCGAGGCCTGCCCCCACGGCAAGGCCGCGGACGATGCGCGCTCGCGCGACGCGCGAAGACAGTGTGACGCTAGTGCGTTTCATGACAGTTCCCACCCCTTGCTGAGCCGGCATCGATAACACGCGGCTGCTGTTCGTCATTGTGCCGACTGAGGCCCTCCCTGATCAGGCGGGCTCCAGCCATGGCGATCTTGATCCTTTCTTCGGCTGCAGGGCAATCAGGCAAAAAGATTAGCCTCTGCGATGAACGTATCAACTAATTATCGCTAATATAGAATAACCAAGAAACCACGATACACCACAAGCGAGTCGCCATGTGGCTTCTGGATGAATTTTGCTTAACGCCATGAAATCCATGACTTACCAAGGGATCGGTGTACCGGCCGCTCTCGCTGGCAAGCCCAAACGTGCTATCGTCAGCGCCATCAGTCACACGGCCCGCCCAAGGAGAATCGGCATGTCGTCATCGGAGATCCAGAAGACTCGTGTCATCAATGAACTACGCAGCTTCATCAAGAAGCTGCTGCAGGACCCCAAGATCCTGGAGCAGTCGCTGACGATCGCCCGGGAACGTCTCGGCGAGGGCGACCAGACTCAGGTCATGGCCCAGATCGCCAACGAGATTTCCGACACCACCAGCGTGCACATCCCGGAAGATCCCAAGGAACACTCCGAGGCCGACCGCCTGTTCCTGGAACTGCTCAAGGAAGTGGTGCGGGAGGAACAGGCCCTCTACTGAGCCTCTACCCGCCCCCGGTCGGGGGCGGCCATTCGCTGCACCGCCTCCCTCGACCTGCACGCGCTCCCGCTCGCTGCTACAATGCGCGCCCTTTTGCCACGCCCCGCTTCAACGCCGCCTCGCATGCTCTATCTCCTCAAGCTTCACCCCGAGATCACCATCAAGTCCCGTTCGGTCCGCCAGCAGATGACGCGCTGCCTGACGGCCAACATCCGCAACACCCTGCGCCGCCTGGATGAGCGCGTGCGGGTCAAGGACCAGTGGGACGCCATCCGCGTGCGCCTGCCGGAGGGCCTCGACGCCAAGACCACGGCCGCCCTCGAAGACAGCCTGACCCGCATTCCCGGCATCCAGCAGGTGCTGGCCACCGAAGAACGCCGGTTCGACTCGCTGGAGCAGGCCGCCGACCATATCGTGCCACTGTGGGGCCCGCTGATCGCCGGTCGCAGCTTCCGGGTCCAGGCCAAGCGGCGCGGGGAGCACGATTTCACCTCGGCGGACATGGAGCGTTATCTCGGCGGTCGCCTGCTGGAAGCCACCCCTGATGCCCGCGTCGACCTCAAGCACCCCGAGGTGGTCGTGCCGGTGGAGCTCGCCGACCAGCGCCTGCAGGTGATCCGCGCCCGCTGGAAGGGGCTCGGCGGCTATCCCCTGGGCGTACAGGGCCAGGCCCTGGCGCTGATGTCCGGCGGCTTCGATTCGCCGGTGGCGGCCTGGAAGATGATCCGTCGCGGCGTGAAGACCCACTTCCTGTTCTTCAATCTGGGCGGTCCGGCCCACGAGGCCGGCGTGCGCGAGGTCAGCCACCACCTGTGGGAGCGCTATGGCGTCTCCCACAAGGTGAAGTTCATCTCGGTGCCCTTCGACGGCGTGGTGGGCGAGATCCTGCGTACCATCCCGGATGGCCTGATGGGGGTGGTGCTCAAGCGCCTGATGATCCGCGCCGCCAATCGCATGGCCCAGCGGCTGCGCGTCCCGGCACTGGTCACCGGCGAGGCCATCGCCCAGGTCTCCAGCCAGACCCTGGCCAACCTGGCGGTGATCGACGACGTCAGCGAGCGCCCGATCCTGCGCCCGGTACTCACCGACGACAAGCAGGACATCATCGACCGGGCCCGACAGATAGACACCGCCCGCATCGCCGAATCGATGCCCGAATACTGCGGCGTGATCTCGCGGCGCCCGCATAACAAGGCACCGCTGGACGACGTGCTGGCCGCCGAGCGCGAATTCGATGACCGGGTACTGGACGACGCCATCGAGGCCGCCGTCATCAAGCGCATCGATGAGGTGCTGGAACGCGAAACGGCGCCGGCCGAGGTCGCGATGGTGCAGACGCCCGAGGAGCTCGCCTCGCTCGACACGCCCTGCATCATCGACATTCGCCGCGCCGACGAGCGCGAGGCCGCGCCCCTGGCGCTGCCCGAGGCCGTCGCTCGGGTCCCGCTGATCGAGATTCCCTTCTACGAGCTGCAGGACCGGGCCCCCGAGCTCGATGCGGGCCGGCACTATCTGCTGTACTGCGACCAGGGCGTGATGAGCCGCATGCAGGCGCTTCACCTCGCCGACCGCGGCCTGCATCACTTCGGCGTCTATCAGGACCGTCCCGACGCCTGAGGCCCCGGTTCCCGCGGGCGTTAGCCCTATTTTCCTAGTCGTCGATGGAGCAATCTCCTACCCGAGACTCAGGCAGCCCCCGCGGTGTCCCACTATAGTGAGGACACTTCACTCCGTGGGTTGCCTGATATGGATATGGGTTCCAATCCGCCGTCCAGACGTCACCCGCTCGCTCGCCTTGCCGATAGCCTCGAAGCGCTCGAGGCATCCGCGGGGCCGGACGAATGGCGAGACGACATACTGGCACTGGTCGAGCGACTGTTCGGTCATGCCCCGATCATGATCGACGGGTTCGATGAACAGGGGCACTGTATCCTCTGGAACCATCAGTGCGAACGGGTCTTCGGCTGGACGGCCGAAGAGGTGATGAAACACCCCGACCCCCTGGCACTGTTCTATCCCGATCCGGCGGAATACCAGGCGGTCGTGGCCGGCCTGTCGTCCAGTGACGGCTCTCAGTTTCAGGAGTGGACACCGACGACCCGTGAGGGACAACGGCTCACCACCCTGTGGGCCAACGTCGCCCTGCCATGCGGCGGCATGATCTGCATCGGCCACGACATCACCGAACAGCGCCAGGCGGAGAACCAGCGGCGTCTCGCCGCCAGCGTCTTCGCCTCAAGCTCCGACGCCATCATGATCACCGATGCCGAACGGCGCATCTGCGACACCAACGCCGCCTTCACGCGCATCACCGGCTATGCCAGGCAGGACGTGCTGGGCCTGACCCCCGCCATGCTGGGCACCGCTCAGCATGACCCGGAAACCTACGAGGCGATCTGCCGCCATCTGGACACGGAAGGCTGCTGGAAGGGCGAGATCCTCGGCTACCGGCGCAACGGCGAGGCCTACCCGCTGATGCTTTCGGCCTCGGTGGTACGCGACGACCAAGGCCGGGCACTCCACTACGTCGCCACCTTCTCCGACATCACCCACCTCAAGCGCCACCAGGACGAACTGCATCACCTGGCACGACACGACGTGCTGACCGAGCTGCCCAATCGCCGCCACTTCGCCGAGCACCTCACGGACGCGCTGCCACGGGCCCGTCGCGACGACACGCTGCTGGCGGTGTGCTTCCTCGATCTGGACGGTTTCAAGCCGATCAATGACCGGCTGGGCCATGCGGCTGGCGATCAGGTGCTGATCACGATCAGTCAGCGGCTACGCGAGGCCATTCGCGCCGGCGATGTGCTCGCCCGGCTGGGCGGCGACGAGTTCGCCCTGCTGCTGACCGACCTGGAAGACCGCGAGGAGTGCCTGCGGATCGTCGAGCGAGTCCGCTACCTCATCGCCAGGCCCATCCCCCTGGACGACGCACTGGTACGCATCTCCACCAGCATCGGCATCACCCTGTTTCCCCAGGACGATGCGGAGGCGGGCATCCTGCTGCGCCACGCCGATCAGGCCATGTATTGCGCCAAGCGCGGTGGCAAGAACCGCTACGCCCTGTTCAACCCCGAAGAGCGCGAGGATTCGTTACCCGGTCGTCGACGCCTGGATCGCCTCGAGCAGGCCTTACGCGACGACGAGTTCCGGCTTCACTATCAGCCCAGGGTCGATCTGCACAGCGGAGAGGTCTGTGGCCTCGAGGCCCTGATTCGCTGGGAGCATCCCGAGCATGGCCTCCTGGCCCCCGATGAGTTCCTGCCCCAGCTGCTCGGCAGTCGTCTCGAGGCGCCCCTCGGCGAATGGGTGATCGAACGGGTCCTGCATCAGCTCGCGGACTGGCAGCACCAGGGGCTCGCCCTGCGCATCAGCTTCAATGCCAGCGCCAACGACCTGGCCCTGCCCGAATTCTGCGATCGGCTGACGGCGGCCCTGGCGCGCTACCCCGGGCTGGACCGGCGCCTGCTGGAGGTCGAGTTCCAGGAAAGCGCCGCGGTGGCGGATATCGATGCCGTCACCCATACGCTCCAGCATTGCCGCCACTCGGGCCTGCGCATCGCCCTGGACGACTTCGGCACCGGCTACTCGTCGCTCGCACATCTGCGCGAGCTGCCCATCGACACCCTCAAGATCGACAAGCGCTTCGTCGGTGCCATCCTGGAGGACGAGCGCGACGCCGCCCTGGTCCAGGGCATCATCCAGATCGGCGCACGGCTCGGGCTCGACGTGATCGCCGAAGGCGCCGAGTCGCCCGCACACTGCCAGCGGCTGCTCGAACTGGGCGCCTCACAGGCCCAGGGCTACGCCATCGCCCACCCCATGCCCGCCGAACGCATCCCGCCTTGGCTCGCGAGCCGGGCCAAGGGGCCTCACTGACCGCCCCGCTCGCGTTCGTCACGCACGCCGCGCGGGGCGGCGACGCCCCATTCGCCCACCGCCCGAGGCACGGCCCGGGCGGATGCAGCCGGCGAGGAAAATGCTACAATCCGGAGCCTGATTTCACGGATATCCGCATGACGGCCTCGACTTCGCCCAGGCGTCGAGTCGGCCGCCGTGCTCCACGTCTACGGGAACCTCTGAGCCACCATGTCGAACACCGCCCCGCGCAAGATCCTGGTCACCAGCGCCCTGCCCTACGCCAACGGCGCCATCCACCTGGGCCACCTGCTGGAATACATCCAGACCGACATCTGGGTGCGCTTCCAGAAGAGTCGCGGCCATGACTGCCACTACGTCTGCGCCGACGATGCCCACGGTACCGCCATCATGCTGCGCGCCGAGCAGGAGGGCATCACCTCCCAGACGCTGATCGATCGCGTCAGCCAGGAGCATCAGGCCGACTTCTCGCGCTTCGGGGTCGCGTTCGACAACTATCACTCGACCCACTCCGAGGAAAATCGCCACTTCAGCGAGCTGATCTACACTCGCCTGCGCGACCAGGGCCACATCGCCACCCGCGACATCGAGCAGATGTACGATCCGGAAAAGGGCCTGTTCCTGGCCGACCGCTTCATCAAGGGCACCTGCCCGAAGTGCAAGGCCGAGGATCAGTACGGCGACAACTGCGAGGCCTGCGGTGCCACCTACACCCCGGCCGAACTGATCGACCCGGTCTCGGCGATCTCCGGCGCCACCCCGGAAGTCCGCAGCTCCACGCACTACTTCTTCAAGCTGCCCGACTTCGCGGCCTTCCTGCAGGGCTGGATCAACGACGACCACGTCCAGCCGCAGATCCGCAACAAGCTGATGGAGTGGTTCGAGTCAGGCTTCAACGAGTGGGACATCTCCCGCGACGCGCCCTACTTCGGCTTCGAGATCCCCGATGCCCCGGGCAAGTACTTCTATGTCTGGCTGGATGCCCCGATCGGCTACCTGGCCAGCTTCAAGAACCTCTGCGAGCGCGAGGGCCTCGACTTCGACGCCTACTGGCGCGAGGACTCCGACGCCGAGATCTATCACTTCATCGGCAAGGACATCGTCTACTTCCACGCCCTGTTCTGGCCGGCCATGCTGCACGGCGCCGGCATGCGCACGCCGACCGCGGTGAACTGCCACGGCTTCGTCACCGTCAATGGCGCCAAGATGTCCAAGTCGCGCGGCACCTTCATCAAGGCCGCGACCTATGCCGAGCACCTGAACCCCGAGTACCTGCGCTACTACTTCGCCGCCAAGCTGACCGCCGGCGTCGATGACCTGGACCTCAACCTCGAGGACTTCGCCCAGCGCGTGAACTCTGACCTGGTCGGCAAGGTCGTCAACATCGCCAGCCGCTGCGCCGGCTTCGTCAAGAAGCTCGGCGGCGGCAAGCTCTCGGCCCACTGCGCCGAGCCCCAGCGCGTCGCCCGCTTCGTCGCCGCCGGCGACGAGATCGCCGAGTCCTTCGAGGCCCGCGAGTTCGGCCGCGCCATGCGCAAGGTGATGGAGCTCGCCGACGAGGCCAACACCTACATCGCCGAGGCCGAGCCCTGGGTGCTGGCCAAGCAGGAGGGCCGCGAGCAGGAAGTGCTCGATATCTGCTCGGTGGGCATCAACCTGTTCCGCCAGCTGATGGTCTACCTGGCCCCGGTGCTGCCCGAGATGGCCGAAGGCGCCCGCGCCTTCCTGAAGCTCGATTCCCTGGACTGGGACAGCCGGCAGGAACTGCTGGTCGATCATGAGATCGCCAAGTTCAAGCCGCTGATGACCCGGGTCGAACGTGACCGCATCGACGCCATGATCGAAGCGTCCAAGGAGGATCTGGTGGAAGAACAGAAGCTCAAGGAAACCCCCAAGGGTCCGCTGGCCGACACCCCCATCGCCGAGACGATCGACTTCGGCGACTTCGCCAAGGTCGACCTGCGCATCGCGCGCATCGCCAAGGCGGAATACGTCGAGGGCGCCGACAAGCTGCTGCAGCTGACCCTGGACCTGGGCGGCGAGACCCGCAACGTCTTCGCCGGCATCCGCAAGGCCTACGCCCCGGAGGCCCTGGAGGGCCACCTGACGGTGATGGTCGCCAACCTCGCGCCGCGCAAGATGCGCTTCGGCGTCTCCGAAGGCATGGTACTGGCCGCCGGCGACGACGACGGCATCTACCTGCTGGAGCCTCACTCCGGCGCCCAGCCCGGCCAGCGCGTGAGCTGATCCGGGCATGACGCAGCCCGCCCTGATCGAGGCCGTCGACGCCGCCTTGCCGCAGACCCAGTGCGGCAAGTGCGGCCACGACGGCTGCCGTCCCTACGCCGAGGCCATCGCGGAAGGCGAGGCGATCAACCGCTGTCCGCCCGGCGGCCAGGCCACCGTGGTGCGACTGGCCGAACTGACCGGCCGCGCCGAGGTGCCGCTGGAGCAGCCCGCCCAGTCGCCGCTGGTGGCGCGGATTCGCGAGGCCGAGTGCATCGGCTGCACCAAGTGCATTCAGGCCTGCCCGGTGGACGCCATCCTCGGCGCCGCCAAGCACATGCACACGGTGATCGAGGCCGAATGCACCGGCTGCGAACTCTGCGTGGCCCCCTGCCCGGTCGACTGCATCGACCTGCTGCCGCATCCGGACTGGCAGGCCGCCGACAGCGAGGCCGAGCAGGACGCCTACCTGGCCCGACGCGCCGAGCGCGGCCGTCGCCGCTTCGAGGCGCGCAACGCGCGTCTCGTCCGCGAGGAAGACGCCCGGCGTGAGCGTCGTCGCCAGCGCAGCGCCAGGCAGGCCGCGCCGGCCCGGTCGTCCCATCAGGCACAGCCACAGGCGCCCACGGCGGCACCGCCCCAGGCGCCGGCGGCCTCGTCCAGTGCCCTGCGCGCCAGTCGGGTCAGCCTGGTCGCCAGCCTCAAGCGACTGGATCGCCAGCGCCAGGCGAGCGATCTCGCGCCCGACAAGCGCGACGAGCTCGAGCGTCGCGATGCGGAGCTTCGCGAGCGCCTGGCCGACGTCGATCGCCAGCTCGCGGGGGCCGACGGCCCCCAAGCATCGAACGACGATGCGGACAAGAGCGCCCGGCAGGCCGAGCGTCAGCGTCGCTTCGCCGTCAATGCCGCCGAACAGGCCAGGCGTCGCGCCCGCAAGCAGCTGGCTCATGCCGAACGCCAGCGCGACGACGAGGCCATCGCCGCCGCCCACGAGCAGATCGAGCGCGCCGAGCACATGCTCGCCGAGGCGCGAGCCGCCCTCGCGCCCGCCTCCCACTGATCCCCAGCGGCCATGCCATGAACGCCCAGAAACGCCACCAGATCTTCACTCGCCTGCGCGAGCACAATCCCGAACCCACCACCGAGCTGAACTGGTCGACGCCCTTCGAGCTGCTCGCCGCGGTGCTGATGTCGGCCCAGGCCACCGACGTGGGCGTCAACAAGGCCACCGACCGACTGTTTCCGGTGGCCAACACCCCGGCCGCCATCCTCGAACTGGGGCTGGACGGCCTGAAGGAACACATCAAGACCATCGGCCTGTACAACACCAAGGCCGAGAACCTGATGAAGACCTGCCGCATCCTGATGGATCGGCACGGCGGCGAGGTCCCGCGCACCCGCAAGGCGCTCGAGGCGCTGCCCGGCGTCGGCCGCAAGACCGCCAACGTCATCCTCAACACCGCCTTCGGTGAGCCGACCATCGCCGTGGACACCCATATCTTCCGGGTCTCCAACCGCACCGGCATCGCCAAGGGCAAGGACGTGGTCGAGGTGGAGCAGAAGCTGCTTCGCCACGTTCCCAGGGAATTCCGCCAGGACGCCCACCACTGGCTGATCCTGCACGGTCGCTACACCTGCGTGGCGCGCAAGCCGCGCTGCGGCAGCTGCGTGATCGAGGATCTGTGCGAATTCCCGGACAAGGTGGACCTGTAGGCGCTCTTCACCCACCGCCCAACGCGCCGGACATGACCGGCCAGGGAGACGCTGGATGGCCCTGCTCCAATCGCTGCTGTTGCCCCCGCTGCTCAACGCCTGGCTGATCCTGATCGGGGGCCTGCTATGGATGCGCCTGCAGGTGATCGGCGGGGCGATGGTCGCGCTGGGCCTGGGCAGCCTGGTCGTGCTCGCCACCCCGACGGCCAGTCACGCCCTGCGCCAGGGGCTGGAACCCCCGCCGCTCGCCGCCGGCGCCCTCATGGACGGCGCCCAGGGGGAGCGAGCAAGCGCCATCGTGATTCTCGGCGGCGGCCGTGACCATGACGCCCCCGAATTCGGCTGGGGCGATGCCCCCGCCAACGCCAGCTGGCGACGCCTGGCCTACGGCGCCTGGCTGCATCGTCAGAGCGACCTGCCGATCCTGGTCAGCGGCGGTCGGGTCCATGACGAACACAGCGCCGAGGCCAGCCTGATGGCCGCCGCCCTGCGTGAGGTGTTCGACGTCCCGGTCCGCTGGCGGGAAGGCGACAGCGCCAATACGGCGGACAACGCGCGGCGAAGCGCCGAGATGCTCAGCGCCGAAGGCATCGACCATGTGGCGCTGGTGTCCCAGGCCTGGCATCTCCCGCGCGCCACGGCCGAGTTCGAGCGCGCGGGCCTTGCCGTCACGCCGGCCCCCACCGAGTTCGCCAGCCCTCCTCCCGATGGCCCCCTGGCCTGGCGGCCCAGCGCCTATCACCTGCATCAGAGCACCCGCGCCCTGCATGAATGGCTGGGGCGCGGTGCGCAATGGCTGAAAGCCACCCTGTTGCCGCCCTGACACGACAACGCCGCGGCTCGGCCGCGGCGTTGTTCCTCCTGAGAGCCAGGGCTCGTCGACGGTCTTGCCTAATCTCGCGTCGACGGACACGGCGCCCCACACGGCGCACAGGCACTGGCGTCACGCTGCACCAGCGCAGACTGAGCCCGCCCATCCCCCATGTTGAAGGCGAAGGTGGGGCTATTCAGGTGATCGACCAAGATCAGCATCAGGATGGCCAGCAGGATGCCGACGATGCGGTGACGTTGGTAAGCAGCGGTCATGGCGTCTTCCTTCGATCAGTTGGGCAGGCGGAACCAGGGCCGCAGGCGAACGCCGATCAGCGAGCCGGCGAAGGCGCAGGCGAACCAGACCCAGGCGTGCACGCTGGCCGAGGCCAGGCCGGAGAATAGCGCGCCGATGTTGCAGCCGAACCCCAGCCGCGCGCCATAGCCCAGCAGCAGGCCACCCACCACCGCCGCCAGGAAGGGCCGCCCCCGAGGCGTCTGTCGGCTGGCCTCGTTGAAGCGGCGGGCCATGCCCGCGGCCAGCATCGCGCCCAGCAGCAGCCCGAAGTTCATCACCGAGGGGATGTTGACCAGCACCGAGTCGGCCAGCGCCTGGGCGGGATAGGCCCAGTTCCAGAACTCGAACTGCCCCATGTCCACCCCGAGCCCCTGCAACGCCTTGGCGCCCCACAGGTTGAAGGCGAAGGTGATGCCCCAGGGCGAGCCGCCGATCACCAGCGTCAGCGCGTTGCCGACGGCCAGCACGATGATCGCCCACAGGAACGGCCAGCGGCCGGTGAAAAGGGCCTTCGCCATGCTGCCCTCGATCGGCCGCAGGCGCAGCTCGGTGCGCTCCAGGTCGCCATGCGCCCGCCGCTCGATGCGGTTGACCCACAGCGCCACGGCGCCGAGGCCCAGCCACTGGACGGCAATCGCTCCCGGCACGCCGACCCAGTCGATCAGGCTGATCGGATCCACCGCCGGCAGATCGAGCCACCAGGGCAGATGGATGGAGCCGAGTACCGCGCCGACGATGAAGAACAGCAGCGTCACCATCATCCGCAGGTTGCCGGCACCGACAGTAAACAGAGTGCCGGAGCCACAGCCCCCGCCCAGCTGCATGCCGATGCCGAAGAGGAAGGAGCCCACCACCAGTGAGGTCCCCACCGGCGCCACCGCGCCGATCACGTCGTCGCGGCCGCTGCCCAGGATCGGGATCATGATCAGCGCGGCCAGGGCGAACAGCAACAGCTGGGCACGCATCCCGGCGCCGCGCTTCTTGGTCACCAGATTGCGCCAGCCGGCGGTGAAGCCGAAGGCACCGTGATACAGGGCCACGCCCAGCACGGCGCCGATGGCGAACAGCGCCAGCAGAAACGGTGCCGTCTCAAGCCACACCAGCCCGCCCAGCACCACCAGGCCGGCCAGCGCCAGCCCCACCACAAAACGATCGGGCCCCGGTCGGATCGCCGCCGGGGCCATGGTATTCGCTTGAGTCATCGTGTCTTCGCTCTTCTCAAAAAAAGCCTCCCGGGCACACGGCCTCCGGAGGCACGATCGCGCCTCAGTCCTCGACGCCGAAGAACTCGAGCACCTTGCCGAGGCCGCGCTTGGCCACCGTGACCGGGCGACCGTCATCCTGCGACCACTCGGCCATCGAGCCGTCGTAGAGGGCCACGTCGTCTAGCCCCATCACCTCGCTGAGCACGAACCAGTCGGTCGCCGCCCAGTGCCCGGTGTTGCAGAACGATACCGTCGGCTTGCCGGCCTCGATGCCCGCCGCCTCGACGCGCGACTGCAGCACCTCCTGGTCGAGGTACCAGGCCTGCTGACGCTCGACCAGCAGCGTCTGCTGAGGCAGGTTGAGCGCGCCGGGAATGGTGCCCGGGACCTTGGCCGCAGGCGACTGGTTCTCGCCGCGGAAATAGTCCTCGGGGCGGGCGTCGACCAGCTGGGCCTGCCCCGCCTCGCGGGCGGCCTGCACGTCCTCGGTCGTCGCGATCAGCTCAGGCTGCAGCTCGCCCTCGAAGTCGGCGAATTCACCGCGCTCCGGCGCGCCGCTGGCCACGTCCATGCCCTGGGCCTGCCAGCCGGCGAAGCCACCGTCGAGGATCGCGACCTCCTCGTGCCCCAGCACCTTGAAGGTCCAGTAGACCCGGGCCGCGCTGCCGAAGTCCGTGGCACCGGTACCGGCAGGCACGACCACCACGGTGTCGTCATTGTCGATGCCGAGACCGCCGATCAGGCGCTCGAGGCTGGAAAAGGGCGGCAACAGGCCGGTCACGCCGTCGCGGGACTCGCGCCAGCCGTCATCGGTGTAGCTGCTGTACACGCTGCCAGGAATATGCGCCGCCTCGAAGGTGCCACGATCGCCGCCGCCGTCGATGCCGGAGCGCACGTCGAGCACCACCAGATCGTCATCGTCGAGGCGATCGCTTAGCCAGTCGGCCTCCACCAGCGGCGAGACATCGGCGGCCAGCGCCGAGGAAGCCGCCATCATCAATCCAGCGCCTGTCAGAAGGGGTTTCCACATATACCTGACCTCTGTCGTCGGAATAAAGACCCCCATTATCCGGGTCGGCGTCACCACTGCAATATACGCCAAACGCATCAATCAGAATTATTTAAGTGCATAAAGTTATTACGCCCCTCACCCGGTGGGGTATCAGCCCAGCGAAAACTCCCCGCCGCGCTCGATCGCCTTTCGATACCCCGGCCGCTCGCGGCAGCGGGCCAGGAAGTCCTGCAGCCGGGGCGCCGACTCGAGCCCGCCGCGCCCCTCGAGCGCCAGCACCGGGAAGCTCATCTGGATGTCCGCCGCCGAGAAGGCCTCTCCGGCGAACCAGGTCGCGCCCTCGAGCTCGGCCTCCCAGAAGTCGCGCAGCTCGGTGATGCGCGGCCCCAGGAAGTTCTGCTCCACGCCCTTGGCGAACTGCCGCCCCAGCGGCCGCACCAGGGCCGGCACCGGCGGCTTGCCGAGGCGCGAGAACACCAGCCGCATCACCAGCGGCGGCATCGCCGACCCCTCGGCGTGGTGCAGCCAGAAGCGATAACGCTCGCGCTCATCGCTGCCGACGGGCGGCGCCAACCGGCCGTCGGCATCGTGATGCTCGAGCAGGTATTCGATGATCGCCCCGGACTCGGCGATGGCCCGCCCACCCCGCGCCTCATCGGTGATCACCGGCGACTTGCCCAGCGGATGCACCTCTTTCAACGAGGCCGGGGCCAGCATGGTCTCGGGATCACGCCGATAAACGACCAGCTCATACTCGACACCCAGCTCCTCCAGCAGCCACAGCACGCGCTGGGAACGCGAGTTCTCCAGATGATGTACGCGAATCATGAGACGCTCTCCCTGTCTTTTCGTGAGTCGCCAGTGTAACGGGCTTGGCCCAAGGTCGTCTTTGCCACCTCCCAAGCCCTCTCTAGACTTGGAGAAACAGGGATTTAATGCGTCGTGCAACGGGCGTCACGGGGAGGACGGCATGCGCAAGGTGCTGGTAGTGGACGACGAGCCCAATATCGTCCTGTCGCTGGAGTTTCTGATGCAGCAGGCCGGCTTCGAGGTGGTGACCGCGGAGGACGGCGAGACGGCTCTGGCCCGCGTGTCCGAGACGCGACCGGATCTGATGCTGCTCGACATCAGCCTGCCGGGCATCGGCGGCTTCGACGTGCTGGAACGGCTGCGCGCCGATCCCGACGTCGCACGCCTCCCGATCATCATGCTCACCGCTCACGGGCGTGAGGTGGAACGCGAGAAGGGCCTGGCCCTGGGCGCCGACGACTACATCACCAAACCCTTCTCGACCCGCGAGCTGGTCGAGCGCGTCAAGAGGCTGCTCGGCGACGCCGGACGGGAGGGCGAACCATGACCCGCCGCCGTCCCGGTCCGCCTCGCCGCCAGACCCTGATCGGGCTGTGGCTGCTGCTCAGCGGCGTGAGCCTGTTGGGCGGCGCACTCTTCGCCCTGTGGCTCGACGGCCTGCTGGCCCCCGAGGGCCTGGCCCGCGGGGCCCTGTGGGCCGGCAGCTTCTCCGGCGGCGGCACCATCTTCCTGGTCGGCCTGATCCTCGAACGGCGGCTGTTCATGCCGCTGCGGCATCTGCAGGTGCAGCTGGCACGCCTGGTGGCCAACCCCGATGCCGTAGACGACTATCCCCCGGAGGGCTGGCTGCGCGGCCTGGGGCCCGACCTGGTGCGCATCCGCGAGGCCTGGCGCGACGATCGTGCCCGGCTGGGCAACGCCCGCGCCGAAGGGGCGCGCAGCGCCGCCCGCATTCGCCAGGAGCTCGAGGCCCTGCTGCAGGTGCTGGACACGCCGCTACTGCTCTGCGATCGCCATCGCCGGCTCCTGCTGTTCAACCCCGCCGCCGAGGCCCTGTTCGCCGATGCCCCCGGCCTGGGGCTCGGCAAGCGACTCGACACCCTGCTGCCCGCCGCCAGCCTGCAAGAGGCCCTGCGCCAGCTGCCCGAGGACGCGACGCCCAGGGACGTGCTGGTCCCCTGCGGCGAGCGCTGGCTGCGCGCGACCCTCAGACGGATCCCCGAGAGCCAGGGCGAGACCCTGCTGACGCTGGTGGATGCCACGGCCAGCTGGCACAACGAGCTGGGCGCCGGTGCGGCCCTGGCCGAGCTGCTGCCCGCCCTGCGCCGCCATGGCGCCGGCCTGACCAGCGCCGCCGATGCCCTGGGGCACCTGTCGGGCACCGATAACGACGCCCTGCGCCGGCGCCTGTCGGGGGTGGTCGAGGAGGAAGGACGCGGGCTGGCCGAAGGCCTGGAGCGGCTGGGTGAGACGCTCGATGCCCAGCAGTGCCAGGCCGAGCGCCTGTCCCCACTGTGGTCCAACGATCTCTGGGCCGGCCTCGTCGAACGCCTGCCTGCCGGCGGCCCGACCCTCACGCCCATCGGCATGCCGGCCTGGCTCAAGGGCGATGCCCCGGTGCTGCTCGAGGCCCTGCACAGGCTGCTGACCCGGCTGGCCGAGCGCACCGGCGAGACCCGCTTCGACGGCGAGGTCTGCCTGGGCAACCAGCGCGCCTACCTCGACCTGTGCTGGCAGGGAGCAGCGCTCAGCGAACGCGAGCTGTCGGCCTGGCGAGGCGAACGCCTCGAGGCCCTGCCGCTGGCCCCGACCCTGGGCGAGGTGCTCCGCCAGCATGCCAGCGACGCCTGGAGCCTGGCCGATGAAGACGGCGCTCACGCCCGCCTGCGGCTGCCCCTGCCGGCGCTGGAGCGAGTGGGCGCCCCTCGTCCGGCTCCCCCGCCACGCCCCGAGTTTCATGACTTCGGCATCGCCGAGCTGCCACCGCCGGACGCCGAGCTCGCCGCCCGGCCGCTGCGGGCGCTGGAGATCGTGGCCTGCGATACCGAGACCACCGGCCTGGAGCTGCGCCGCGGCGACCGGGTGATCAGCATCGGGGCCTGCCGCATCGTCAACGCCCGGCTGCTGGCCAGCGAGACCTTCGACCTGCTCATCGATCCCGGCCGGCCGATTCCGCCGGCCAGCACCGCCATCCATGGGCTCACCGACGCCGACGTCACCGGCGCCCCGCCCGCCGCCGTCGCCCTGCCGCGCTTTCGCGACTACGTCGGCGACGCCGTGCTGCTGGCCCACAACGCCGCCTTCGACCTGCTGGCCCTGCAGCCATCGGACGGCGGCGTCTCCCTCGACATGCCTGTGCTGGACAGCCTGCTGATCTCCCGCGGCCTGGACCCCAGCCTCGACGGCCATGACCTGGATTCCCTGGCCGAACGCTACGGACTCGCCTTCCCGCCGGGCAGCCGCCACACCGCGCTGGGGGATGCCCGGGTCACCGCCGAGCTGTGGCTGGCCCTGCTGCCGCGCCTCGAGGCCCGGGGCATCGACACCCTGGCGGCGGTACTGGCCCTGCAGGCGAGCGCCTTCGACCGGGAGGACGCCAGCGCCTCATGATGACGCCACGCCGCAAGGAGCGCCTGGTCGCCCTGATCGTCCTGGCGACGCTGCTGTTCACGCCGCCGCTGCTGCTGGTCACCGAGCGCCTGGGGCCCGGCGCCCTGACGCTGTATGTCTTCCTGGTCTGGGCCGCTGTGATCGGGCTGGCCGCCTGGCTGCTGGAAGGCGGGCGCCGGGAATGAGCCTGCGCGGCGAGTGGACCGTGCTGGCCGTGGCCTTCGGCTACCTGGCCCTGCTGTTCCTGATCGCCGCCTGGGGCGACCGGCGCGCCGCACGAGGCCGATCGATCATCGGCTCCCCCACCATCTACGCGCTGTCGATCGCCGTCTACTGCACCGCCTGGACCTTCTACGGCAGCGTCGGGCGCGCCGCCGAGACCGGCCCCAGCTTCCTGCTGATCTATCTCGGCCCGACGCTGGCCATGCTGCTGGCCCCCTTCGTGACGCGCAAGATGGTGCGCATCGCCCGCGCCCAGCGCCTCACGTCGATCGCCGATTTCATCAGCGCCCGCTACGGCAAGAGTACCGGGCTGGGCGCCCTGGTGGCGCTGATCGCCCTGATCGGCATCACGCCCTACATCGCCCTGCAGCTCAAGGCCATCACGCTGAGTCACGCGGTACTGGTCGACTACCCCGGGACGGCCGGCGAGGCCCTGGAGACCACCGCCTTCTGGGCCGATAAGTCGTTCTGGGTGGCGCTGGTGCTGGCGGTGTTCATCATCCTGTTCGGCACCCGCCACCTGGACGCCAGCGAACGCCACGAGGGCATGGTCGCCGCCATCGCCTTCGAGTCGCTGGTCAAGCTGGCGGCCTTCCTGGCGGTCGGCGCGTTCACGGTTTTCGTGCTCTACCGCGGCCCCGGCGAGCTGTTCACCCGGGTCGCCGAGACCCCGGACCTGCTCGGGGTGCTGGGCCTGGCCGCGGTACCGGGCGGCGCCCTGGGCTGGGTAGGCACCCTCGCCCTGGCCTTTTTGGCCTTCCTCGGCCTGCCACGCCAGTTCCAGGTGATGGTGGTCGAGAACGTCGACGAGCGACACATCATCCGGGCGGCCTGGCTGTTTCCGCTGTATCTGCTGGCGATCAACCTGTTCGTGCTGCCCATCGCCCTGGCCGGCCTGCTGGGCGATGCCGGGGGCGATCCGGACAGCTTCGTGCTAACGCTGCCGCTGGCCACCGGCGCCGAGGGGCTGCCGCTGCTGGTCTTCATCGGCGGCCTGTCGGCGGCCACGGGCATGATGATCGTCGAGACCATCGCGCTGTCCACTATGGTCAGCAACCAGCTGGTGATGCCGCTGCTGCTGCGCGTCCGGCTGCTGCCCCGCGGCGGCCAGGGCGCGCTGGCCGGCTGGATGCTCGGCGTGCGGCGTCTGGCGATACTGGCCATCCTGCTGCTGGGCTACGGCTACCATGCGCTGGTAGGGGACGCCTACAGCCTGGTCACCATCGGCCTGGTGTCCTTCGCCGCGGCGGCCCAGTTCACCCCGGCGCTGCTGATCGGCCTCTACTGGCGCGGCGCCAATCGGCTCGGCGCCGGACTCGGCCTCACGGCCGGCTTCATCGTCTGGGCCTGGACGCTGCTGATCCCGGGCTTCGCCCAGTCCGGCTGGCTCGACGCCGGTTTCCTCACCGACGGCCCGTTCGGCATCGCCTGGCTCCGGCCCTATGCGCTGTTCGGCCTGGAAGGCTGGGATATCTACACCCATGCGCTGCTGTGGAGCCTGGTGGCCAATGTCGGCCTGCTGGTCGGCGTCTCGCTGTTTACGCGGCCATCGGCGCTGGAACAGACCCAGGCCGCGCTGTTCACCGAGGCGCTGCATCCGCGCCTCGACCAGGCCTCGCTGGGGCATGCCGGCCACACGCCGCGCGGCGAGCTACGCGCCCTGCTCGACCGCTATCTGGGCGCGGCCACCACCGCCAGAGTCTTCGCCGAGGAACCCGATCAGAACGACCGGCACCCCGCGTCGCCGGCGCTGGTGGCGCGGGGCGAACGGGCGCTGGCCGGGGCGCTGGGCAGCGCCTCGGCCCGGGTGCTGATCGACTCGGTGGTGCGCGGAGAAGCCCTCGACCTGCCGGCGCTGCTGAGCGTGCTCGATACCACCTCCGAGACGCTGGAGATGAACCGCCGCCTCGAGCAGAAGTCCCGCGAGCTCGAGCGCGCCGGCGAGGCGCTGCGCGAGGCCAATGAACGGCTGCGCGAACTCGACCGCCTCAAGGACGAGTTCGTGGCCATGGTCAGCCACGAGCTGAGGACGCCCTTGACCTCGATCCGTGCCTTCGCCGAGATCCTGCGCGATCATCGCGACCTGCCCGACGACAAGCGCGAGCACTTCCTCGAGGTGGTGGTGCGCGAGAGCCAGCGGCTGTCTCGACTGATCGAGGAGATTCTCGACCTGGCCCGGCTAGAGAGCGGCCGCCTGACGCTGCATCCCGAGCGGCTCGATCTCGCCGAGCTGGCCCGACACGGCGTCGAGGCGGTGCAGCGCCCCCTGGAGGAACGCGGCATCACGCTGGAGGTGGCCCTCGAGGTGGATGCCGCGCCGGTGATCGGCGACCCCGACCGGCTGGAACAGGTGGTCATCAATCTGCTCGACAACGCCGGCAAGTTCGCCGACGGCGCGTCCCCGCGCGTGCGACTGACGCTGACCCGCCACAAGCGCGGCTTTCGGCTGGCCGTGGAAGACAACGGCCCCGGCATCGCCGAGGCCGAGCGCGAGCGGGTGTTCGAGAAGTTCCATCAGATCCAGCACCAGGACGACGGCGCGCCCCGCGCCCGCCCCCGGGGCAGCGGGCTGGGCCTGCCGATCTCGCGCGGTATCGTCGCCCATCTCGGCGGCCGGCTGTGGGTGGAAGACGCCCCGACGCTGGGCGGCGCCTGTCTGGTGATGGAGCTGCCGGCGGCCCCCGGCGATTCGGCTAGCTCGACGCCTGTGCCCGCTTCACCAGCCGCCGAATGAGGGCCAGGTCATGGCGCAGCAGCAGGCGCCGATCCTCGCCGAGCGCGTCGAGGTCGATCCAGCCATCGGCGGCGCGGCCCTGACGCAGGGCATCCCGCTGAGCCGTCAGCATCAGCGCCTGCAACCGCTCCAGCGCCCGACGCAGTTCGGCCGCATGCGACGCGTCCAGCGCCCCCGCCAGCACCAGCGCGGCCAGACGTTCGCGGGTGGCCATCGCCCGCACCCGATGTCGCACGCTCAGCAGGCGCACGGCGCCGACCAGCGGCAACAGTCCACGATGCTTGAGATCCAGCGCCGACTCGGCCGGTGCCCCCTCGCCCCCGCCGGCCAGTCGCCCGAAGCGATCGAGCGCCACCGGACACTCGTTCAACAGCGCCGCCATCTCGTCGAGAAACAGTCCGGCCACGGGCACGTGACGCATCACCCCATCGATCAGCCCGCTCGCCAGCGTGGCATCGCCGTACACCGGTGAAGCATCGAGCAGGATATTGGCCTGCTGCACGCGCTTGACCCGCCGCTCGGCGGTCCAGATGGCCAGCTGGGCCCGCCACTCCGAAAGGCGCTTGCGCCACATCGGCCAGCGCGCCATGACGTGCCCCGGACAGAGCGGGATGCCGGCGGCGTCGAGACGCGCGGTGAAGCGCTCGCCCAGCGCCTGAAAGTAGCCATCGACCTCGGTATGACGGGCGTCCGGATAGTCGGCGATGATCATGGCATTGTCCTGGTCCGGCACCAGCAGGCTCTCATGGCGCGCCGCCGACCCCAGCGTCATCACGCAGAACGCCACCGGCGGCGCGCCCCAGCCCTGCTCCTGCATGGCGTCGAGTGAGGCCTCGATGGCCCGACGATAGAGCGCATCATTGTGGTCGCTGATCAGCTGGCTGATGCGCCAGGCGGGCAGATCGAGGCGCACCAGCGCCTCCACCAGATACCGCTGCCAGGCATGCGCCTCGGCCAGGCCCGGCGTCGGCCCCAGACGCTCGATGGCCTCGGCCAGCGGCGCGAGCAGCGCCGGCAGCCGTCCGACATCGGGCACGATGTCGTCGGCAAACAGCGAGCGCCATGCAGAGGGACGGTGAAGCAGATGCATGACATCTCTCGATGGGGGAATCGCCTCCAGCGTAGCAAGCGCCTCGTGCTTTCCGATTGACCGGGAACAGTCATCCGGTGCCCTGTCCGGATGCCCGACCAAAAAAAGACGGCGCCCCTGGGGGGGGGCGCCGTCGCTCGGAAGCCTGTGGCCGGACCGGAGATCGGCTCAGCGATCGTCGAACAGGGCGTCGCCCAGCTCGTCGATCATCCGCTCGGCCTTGCTGACCATCAGCGCATCGCAGGCCTCGCGCCCGGGCACCACGTCGGAGCGCTCGAAGCGATGCTCGAGCATCTCCTCGCCTTCGCCGCCGGGCTTGCGGATCCAGCCGCTGACACGATACTGGCCGCCCATCTCCTCGGACTGAGGCACGATCAGGTAGCCCTGATAGGACACCGGCTCGCCCTCTGGCGCGGCGGCAGGCGTCGTCTCTCCCTGGCCGAACAGACCGGATAGCAGTTTCTTCAGCATCGAAGCCTCCTGGATCAAAAACGCCGACCCGATCGTCGGCGCTTTCTGGATCAGTCCTGCTGACGACCCTTACCCGCCGCAATGCGCAGACGCAGCGCGTTGAGCTTGATGAAGCCTTCGGCATCCTTCTGATCGTAGGCGCCGGCGTCGTCCTCGAAGGTGGCGATGGACTCATCGAACAGCGAGGCGTCGGACTTGCGGCCGGCCACGGTGGCGTTGCCCTTGTAGAGCTTCATGCGCACCACGCCGGAGACGTTCTTCTGGGTCTCGTCGATGGCGGCCTGCAGGGCACGACGCTCCGGGCTCCACCAGTAGCCGTTGTAGATCACCTCGGCGTACTTCGGCATCAGCTGGTCCTTGAGGTGGGCTTCCTCGCGGTCCAGGGTCAGCGACTCGATGGCGCGGTGGGCGCGCAGCATGATGGTGCCCCCCGGGGTCTCGTAGCAGCCGCGGGACTTCATGCCCACGTAGCGGTTCTCGACGATGTCGAGACGGCCGATGCCGTTGTCGCCGCCCAGCTGGTTGAGCCTGGAGATGACCTCGTGGGGACGCATCGGTTCGCCGTCGATGGCCACGATGTCGCCGTTCTCGTAGGTCAGCTCGACGTAGGTCGGGGTGTCCGGGGCGGCCTCGGGGGAGACGCTCCAGCGCCACATGTCTTCCTCGGCCTCGGTCCAGGGATCCTCGAGGTTGCCGCCCTCATAGGAGATGTGCAGCAGGTTGGCATCCATGGAGTACGGCGACTTCTTCTTCTGGCTGGTGAAGTCGACCGGGATGTCGTGCTGCTGGCAGTAGGCCATCAGCTTTTCGCGGGAGTTGAGATCCCACTCGCGCCACGGGGCGATCACCTTGACGCCCGGCTTCAGCGCGTAGGCACCGAGCTCGAAGCGTACCTGATCGTTGCCCTTGCCGGTGGCGCCGTGGGAGATGGCGTCGGCGCCGGTCTGGTTGGCGATCTCGATCAGGCGCTTGGCGATCAGCGGGCGCGCGATGGAGGTACCGAGCAGGTACTCGCCTTCATAGATGGTGTTGGCGCGGAACATCGGATAGACGTAGTCGCGGGCGAATTCCTCGCGCAGGTCCTCGATGTAGATTTCCTTGACGCCCAGTGCCTCCGCCTTGGCACGAGCCGGCTCGACTTCCTCGCCCTGACCGATGTCGGCGGTGAAGGTCACCACTTCGCAGTCGTAGGTTTCCTGCAACCACTTGACGATGACGGACGTGTCCAGGCCGCCGGAATAGGCAAGCACGACCTTCTTGACATCGGACATGCTGAGGCTCCTTTTAGCTATTCGGTGTAGAGGGGCGATTATAGCGCGACGAGCCTGGCGCGAATACCGGCGCGGCGGGACGCATCGCGGTGAAACTGCTAGACTGCCGCGTTTCGAGACAACCCGACCCCAAGTCAAGGAGAGGTGCATGAGCGAGGTGGCCGCCCGCGAACTCATGGCACAACGCTTCCGCAGTTTCCTGCCCGTGGTGGTGGACCTGGAAACCGGCGGCTTCAATGCCCAAGGCGACGCAATCCTGGAGATCGCCGCCGTGACCCTGACCATGGACCCCGAGGGCAACCTGATGCCCGACGCCACCTATGCCTATCACGTCAATCCCTTCGAGGGGGCCAACGTCGAGCAGTCCGCCCTGGACTTCACCGGCATCCGCCTCGACGACCCGCTGCGCCAGCAGGTGGCGGTCAGCGAGTCCGAGGCGCTGGGCGAGATCTTCCGGCCGGTGCGCAAGGCGATCAAGGCCAGCGGCTGCACCCGCGCCGTGCTGGTGGGCCACAACGCCGCCTTCGACCACGGCTTCCTGAACGCCGCGGTGGAGCGCTGCGGGGTCAAGCGCAATCCCTTCCACCCCTTCTCGAGCTTCGACACCGCCTCGCTGGCCGGCCTGGTCTACGGCCAGACCGTGCTGGCCCGCGCCTGCCGCGCCGCCGGCATCGAGTTCGACAACAGCGAAGCCCACTCGGCGCGCTACGACACCGAACGCACCGCCGAGCTGTTCTGCGCCATGGTCAACCGCTACAAGGACCTGGGTGGCTGGCAGCTGGCCCAGCGCGAACAGGGCATCGAAGAGCCGTAAGCGGCAAGCTGCAAGCTGCAAGCTGCAAGCTGCAAGCTGCAAGCTGCAAGCTGCAAATCAGCAGCTTGAAAATTGCCTAAAGAGAAAAAGAAACCCCCGAAGGTGTTCAGCCTTCGGGGGTTTCTTGTGGCTCGGCGCTTGTCGCTCGGCGCTTACTGCTCGGCGTCGTCCTGATGCTTGGCGGCGGTTTCCTTGATCAGCGGCTCAAGCTCGCCGTTCTGGTACATCTCGACGACGATGTCGCAGCCGCCGACCAGCTCGCCCTCGACCCACAGCTGCGGGAAGGTCGGCCAGTTGGCGACCTTGGGCAGCTCGGCGCGGATGTCCGGGTTGTCCAGCACGTTGACGAAGGCGAAGCGCTCGCCGCAGGCCATCAGGGCCTGAACGGTCTGGGCCGAGAAGCCGCACTGCGGCAGCTGGGGGGTGCCCTTCATGTAGATCAGGATCGGGTTTTCGCTGATCTGGCGCTGGATGTTCTCGACGGTGGTACTCATCTGCATTCCCTCTGGATCGGTGGTGGCCGCCGCGCCAAGGATAATACCCGAGTGCGCAGGTGGGCCTTCGATGCCGACATTGTACGGATGCCAGCCGCGTTGCGCATCCCCCGCCGGCTGGCTAGGATGGTCGTTTTTTCCCGTGGAGTGACGCCATGGCCACCCGCCATTTCCTGACCCTGCTCGACCTGAGTCCGGAAGAGCTGCGCTACCTGATTCAGCGCGGCATCACGATCAAGAACGGCCTGAAGACCCACGGCCCAACCTACACCCCGTTCGCCAACCGCACCCTGGCGATGATCTTCGAGAAGTCGTCGACGCGCACGCGGGTGTCGTTCGAGACCGCCATGGCCCAGTTCGGCGGCCACGCCCTGTTCCTGTCGCCGCGCGACACTCAGCTGGGCCGCGGCGAGCCGATCGGCGACACCGCCCGCGTGCTCTCGGAGATGGTCGATGCGGTGATGATCCGCACCTTCTCCCACGAGGGCCTCGAGGAGTTCGCCGGCGCCAGCGACGTACCGGTGATCAACGCGCTGACCGATGATTACCACCCGTGCCAGCTGCTGGCCGACGTCATGACCTGGACCGAGCTGCGCGGCAGCGTGCGCGGCCGCACGGCGGTATGGATCGGCGACGGCAACAACATGTGTCACTCCTGGATCAACGCCGCTCGCCAGTTCGAGTTCGACCTTCGCGTGGTCTGCCCCGAAGGCTACGAGCCGCGTCAGGACATCCTCGACGCCGCCGGCGATCGGGTGAGCATCCACCGCGACCCGATGGCCGCCGTGGAAGGCGCCGATCTGGTCACCACCGACGTCTGGGCCTCCATGGGCCAGGAAGAAGAGCAGGCCAAGCGCGAGGCCGACTTCGCCGGCTTCCAGGTCAGCGAGGCCATGCTCGACCGCGCCGCCGACGACGTGCTGTTCCTGCACTGCCTGCCGGCCCACCGCGGCGAGGAGATCAGCGAGACCCTGCTCGACGACCCGCGTGCCGTGGTCTGGCAGGAAGCCGGCAACCGCCTGCATGCCCAGAAGGCGCTGATCGAGTTCCTGCTGCTGGGCCGCGTCGAGAACTGATCGACACCGCTCTCCCCGCGCTCACGACGCCCCGGCCATGCCGGGGCGTCGTCGTTCAGGCTCCCATCCCCCAAGCCATCGCAACCTCCGCCCGGCCTATCCGGCACAACCGGCCAACCCGCCGAGCAGACGCATGTATACATCCCCATAGCCCCCGCCATACTGCGGCGCTCTCACTTTCTGCTCCGCTTGCAGGTCAGTGCTAGCCGTTCGCAGCGGAGCGCCTCGCCCATGGCGCACGGGGCTCTTCAACCTGTCGTCGGCGTCTCGGCAACAGGCTTAGACCTTGGTCTAACACTCTCTCGCCGGTATAGTTCTCCACAACATTCGACTCCACGATACAGCCTGCCCTTCCATGACGACGCTCTCCGCCGACACCATCCCCCAGCGCAGCCTCCGCCAGTGCCTCTGCAACATGGCCGTCCTGCTCTATCGCCAGGGCCACGTCCTGGAAATCGTCTCCAGCCCGCATCGTGGCCTCGACCACCGCAGCCTGAACGCGCTGGCCGAAGCCGAGCCCGACTGGCCGAGCCATCAGCGCACCCTCGAGCGCAGCGAGGCCGCCACCTTCAACGCCCAGCGTCGCTTCGTGCTCACCGACCTGGGCCGCGAGCTGCTGTTCGAGATGTTTGGCGAGGGCGCCGCCGATATCGCCTGATCTCGGTGCCCTTCCCTTCCACCACTCGGGCGACTTTCGTTAACTCAATGTCGCCTAGCGTCAACTTACTCCCGGCGCCATGACGGACACTCCCTGCAGTTCACGCAAGGAGGTCCCCATGAACCGCAATGTCATCATGACCTGCGCCATCACCGGCGCCGGCGACACCGCCGACAAGAACCCCAACGTTCCGGTCACGCCCAAGCAGATCGCCGACGACTGCATCGCCGCCGCCAAGGCCGGCGCCAGCGTCGCTCATATCCACGTGCGCGACCCCGAGACCGGAGGCATCAGCCACTCCACCGAGCACTTCCGCGAAGTGATGGATCGGGTACGCGAGGCGGATACCGACATCGTCATGAACATCACCGCCGGCGGCGGCGGCGACTGGATCCCGGATGCCACGGACCCGACCCGCGGCGGCCCGGGCACCGACATCCAGACCCCGGCCGAGCGTCACGCCCCGGTGGGCGAGCTGCTGCCGGAGCTGTGCACCCTGGATTGCGGCAGCCTCAACTTCGGCGACATGGTCTACGTCAACACCGCCGACTGGCTGCGCGAGCATGCCCGCCTGGTGCAGGCCGCCGGCGTCAAGCCCGAGCTCGAGTGCTTCGACCTGGGCCACGTCTGGTTCGCCCGCCAGCTGCAGCAGGAAGGCCTGCTCGACGGCGACCCGCTGTTCCAGCTGTGCCTGGGCATCCCCTGGGGCGCCGAGGCGGACACCGAGACCATGCTGGCGATGCGCAACAAGCTGCCGGAGAACGCCAACTGGGCCGCCTTCGGCATCGGCCGCCATCAGATGCCGATGGTCGCCCAGGCGATGCTGCTCGGCGGCCACGTGCGCGTCGGTCTGGAGGACAACCTCTACCTGAGCAAGGGCGTGCCGGCCACCAATGCCAGCCTGGTCGAGAAGGCCACCGGCATCATCGACAATCTCGGCGGTCGCGTCATGACCCCGGCCGAGACCCGCGCCCACCTCAAGCTGCGCGACCCCAAGACCGGTCAGATCGCCGGAGGTGACGCATGAGCCAGCTCTCTATCATCGGTACCGGCGTCATCGGCAACGGCTGGATCGCCCGCGCGCTCGCCAACGGCTGGGACGTGGTCGCCTTCGACCCGGCCGAGGGCGCCGAGACCCGCACCCGCGCCTTCGTCGACAACGCCTGGGCATCGCTCGAGAAGGACGGCCTGGCCGAGGGCGCCTCACAAGAGCGCCTGCGCTTCGCGCCGAGCCTCGAGGAAGCCGTCGCCGGCGCCGACCTGATCCAGGAAAACGTGCCGGAGCGTCTGCCGCTCAAGCAGGAGATCCTGGCCGCCATCGATGCCGCCGCCGAGGCGCACGTGGTGATCGGCTCCTCGACTTCCGGCTTCAAGCCGACCGACCTGCAACAGGACTGCCGGAAGGCCCCGGGCCGTGTGATCGTCGCCCACCCCTTCAATCCGGTCTATCTGCTGCCGCTGGTCGAGCTGGTGGGGGGCGAGCACACCTCGCCGGCGCTGCTGGAAGGTGCCCGTGACGACTATCAGCGCCTGGCCATGCGCCCGCTGATCGTGCGTCGCGAGATCGAGGGACACATCGCCGACCGCCTGATGGAGGCGCTGTGGCGCGAGGCCCTGCACCTGGTCAACGACGGCGTCGCCACCACCGAGGAGATCGACGCCGCCGTGGTCTATGGCTGTGGTCTGCGCTGGTCGCTGATGGGCACCTTCCTGACCTTCCACCTGGCCGGCGGCGAGCAGGGCATGCGCCACATGCTCGAGCAGTTCGGCCCGGCGCTGAAGCTGCCGTGGACCAAGCTCGAGGCCCCGGAGCTCACCGACGAGCTGATCGACAAGGTCGTCGAGGGCTGCGAATTCCAGGCCGCCGGTCGCCCGGTCGCCGAGCTGGACCGCCGCCGCGACGACTTCCTGGTCGAGTTGCTGGCCCTGACCCGCAAGTACTGGCCGGAAGCCGAGGGCCTGGAGGGCCGCATCTGATGCAGCTGCTCGAGCTCACGGTGCCTAACGAGTGGGTCGACTACAACGGCCACATGAACGACGCCGAGTACGCCCGCGCCTTCTCGATGGGGGTCGAAGCGCTGATGGCTCACATCGGGCTGGACGGCGCGGGTCGCGAGGCTCACGACCTGACCATCTACACCCTGGAGACGCACCTCTGCTACCGGGCCGAGGCACACGAGGGCCAGGCACTGACGGTCGAGGTGCTGCTGCTGGACCACGACGCCAAGCGCCAGCACGTGCTGTTCACGCTGAGCGACGCCGAGGGCAACACCGTCGCCACCAGCGAGCAGATGCTGATGGCGATGGGCATCAGCGGCTGTCGCCCGTCGCCCTGCCCGGCGGCCGTCGCCGAGCGCATCGCCGCGCTGCCGCAGCCGGCCAGTCGCGAGGACTGGCCCAAGGCCGCCGGCCGCCGCATCGGGCTGCCACCGAGACGTTGATCCAGAGTCGTGCCATGCGGCCACCGCGTGGCACGACTCACCGGTCCTGCCCACCTCGCGCTCCCTCCAGGGTTTCACCTAGGGCCCGCCGGGCCGGCATCCAGGGAGGCATCGGACAATAACAACCTGCTACCATTTCGCCCGCTGCGTCCCTACCCGGGACACCGACACGCTCAAATAACTGTTGGCGGCCTCCAGGGCCGCCTTGGGATCGCCGGCCCGACGCCCGGCTCAAGAGGATGACGCTATCGCTACTCCCCCCCCCACCCCGCCAACACGCCGTGCCAGCCACGAGGTCGAGACCTCGACCGACTACATGGTCACCGAGCTGTCCCAGGACGGTTTCTTCAGTGGCATGCACAAGGGCATGACCATCACCGCCGCACTGCTGGTGCTCGGCTTCGTGCTGTTCACCGGTGTGATGCCGGAGCTGGCCAGCAACCTGTTCGGCGCCACCCGCACCTGGATCGAGACCACCTTCAGCCGCTACTACCTGATCACCGTGGTGATACTGCTGGCGGTCTGCGCCTACATCGTCGTCAGCCGCCATGGCAGCGTCCGCCTGGGCCCCGACGACAGCCGCCCCGACTTCAGCAACTTCGCCTGGTTCTCGATGCTGTTCTCGGCCGGCATCGGCATCGGCATCCTGTTCTTCGGCGTCGCCGAACCGATCTTCTACTTCGACAACACCGGCGCCTTCGGCTACCCGAACAACCCCCATGCCGACATGGCCGGCGCCACCGCCATGAACCATGAGCGGGCCATCGACGCGCTGCGCGTCTCGGTCTTCCATTGGGGCCTGCACGGCTGGGCGATCTACGTGATCGTCGGCATGTCACTGGCCTACTTCGCCTACCGCAAGGGCCTGCCGCTGGCGCTGCGCTCGGCGCTCTATCCCTTCATCGGCGAGCGCATCTTCGGCCCCATCGGCCATATCGTGGACATTCTCGGCGTGCTCGGTTGCGTGTTCGGTGTCGCCACCTCGCTGGGCCTCGGCGTCAGCCAGATGGCCGTGGGCCTGGACCGCCTGGTCGGCCTCGACCCGGGGCTCAACACTCAGCTGGTGCTGATCGGCGTGATCTCCCTGGTGTCGGTGCTCTCGGCGGTCTCGGGGGTCCAACGAGGCATCAAGATCATCTCCGAGATGAACATCTGGATCTCGGTGGCCGTGGTCGGCACCTTCCTGATCGGTGGCCCCACCCTGTGGCTGGTGATGACCTTCGGCGAGACCGTGCTGGACTACGCCCTCAACTTCATCCCCATGGGCCTGTGGTTCGCCGACGATGACGGCACGGCCCAGTGGCAGCAGGGCTGGACCATCTTCTACTGGGGCTGGTGGCTGGCCTGGGCGCCGTTCGTCGGCATCTTCATCGCCCGCATCTCCCGCGGTCGCACCCTGCGCGAGTTCGTGCTCGGCGTGCTGCTGGTGCCGACCCTGATCATCTTCGTATGGCTGGTGATCTTCGGCGGCAACGCCCTGCACCAGGAACTGACCGCCGCGGGCGGGCCGGGCAGCGCCGGCATCACCGAGCTGGTCAATGCCTGGAACCTACCGGCCGCACTGTTCGCCACCGCCGACGGCATCGCCGGCACCGGTACCTTCGGCTGGGTGCTGTCGGCACTGATGGTGTTCCTGCTGATGAGCTGGTTCGTGACCTCATCGGACTCCGGCACCCTGGTGCTGACCACCATCCTGTCGCTGGGCAACGAGGACCCGCCGAAGCGTTTCCGGGTCTTCTGGGGAACGTCGATCGGCCTGGTGGCCGCCGTGCTGCTGGTGGCCGGGGGCCTCAAGGCGCTGCAGACCGCGCTGATCGCCGCGGCCCTGCCGCTGAGCGTGGTGATCCTGCTGATGACCTCCGGCGTGCTGGTCTCGCTGGTACGGGAAACGCGCAAGAGCCCTGCCGTGGCTCGACGCCAGTGACGCGACACGGTTGAACGCCACCACGTCAAGAGGCCCGATCCGGCGATGCCGGATCGGGCCTCTCGTCTCAGGGCATGTGCCCGCTCGGGCTCGGCTCAGTACTCGCCGAGCGTGGCCTCCAGCTGGAAGAGGCTTGCCGACAGCTCGCCCGGCGTCATCACCGGCGTCTCAGGCGCCACGGCAGACGGCCAGGCCGTCAGCGTCTGATCGTAGGCGTCCAGCAGCGTCTCGCGGGTCTCATCGTCATACAGATCGGCATGCTGCTCGAGCAGTTCCTTGGCGGTCTGTACGAAGCCGAAGCTGTCCTGGTATTCCAGCACGTTGACGAACTCGCCGTCCTCGCCGATGGCTTCATCGTACTCGGCCATCGCCTGACGCAGCAGCGCCAGCTGAACGCGGCTCTGGAAGCGAACGTCGCCGAGCAGGTCGGTGTCCACCGTCTGCAGGGCGCCGTCGATGGCATCGAATGCCGCTTCATAGGCCCCGGTGTGGCTGCCCCACTCACCACCCTCTCGGGTCTCGGCGATCAGTGCTTCGAGAGCAGGCTCGACATCATCGACGCCGCGCGCCTCGAAGGCCGGCTCCATGGGCTCATAGATCTCATGGATGGGATGGCCGAAATGCGGCTGGGCAGCCGTCTGCTCACCTTCCTCATAGAGCTCACGGGCCACGGTGAGGTGGCCTTTCATCATGGCCAGATTGGTGGCATAGACGCCGGGGTTGGTGACGTCGATGGCATGGCCGGCTTCACCGCCTTCGCCACCTTCGCCACCTTCGCCACCTTCGCCACCTTCGCCACCTTCGCCGCCTTCGCCGCCGGCAGAAGCGTTCAGGTAAGAGAAGACCGCATAAGGATCGGCGCCGCCTTCGCCGCCTTCGCCGCCTTCGCCGCCTTCACCACCTTCGCCGCCGTCGTGGTGACCATGTTCGCCGCCTTCACCACCTTCGCCGCCGTCATGGTGACCATATTCGCCACCTTCGCCACCTTCGCCACCTTCGCCACCTTCGCCGCCGTCATGGTGACCATGTTCGCCGCCTTCACCACCTTCGCCGCCGTCATGGTGACCATATTCACCACCTTCGCCGCCCTCGCCACCGTGATCGGCGTGGGCCAGCATCGGCTCGTCGGGTCCTTGGGTGAACTCGGCGGAGGCATCGACCGCGGCCCAGCTGGCGGTACTGGCGCCCAGCAGAACGGTGGTACCGACGCCAACCCAAAGCTTGGTACGGGAGTTGTGAGACATGCGGGATTCCTTTGAATGTTGTGATTGCCGGGACACACGGCCCTGGGACCGACTCGAACCGCCATAGAGTGCCGCCGCAGCAAGAGCAATGCAAACGATTCACAGTCGTTTATAATCGCCGCACACACTCGACCCGCCGGAGCTCCGACCGTGATTCTCTGCATCGACCAGGCCATCCCTTCCGAGCTGCTGACCCGCGTGCGCGCCACCCTGGCCGACAGCGAATTCCGCGACGGGCGCGAGACGGCCGGCTGGCACGCGCGCACGGTCAAGCAGAACGAACAGGCCGACGGGCGGCGTCCCGATATCGCCGGGCTGCGCCAGGAGATCGCCAGGGTGCTCCAGGCCCATTCGCTGTTCCAGATGGCCGCACGCCCGAAACGCATCAAGCCGCTGATGTTCAGCCGCTACCAGCCGGGCATGTCCTACGGCAACCACGTCGACGACGCGGTGATGGCCACGCCCCAGGGCGCCATGCGCACCGATCTGTCGTTCACGCTGTTCCTCAATGACCCGGACAGCTACGACGGCGGCGAGCTGCTGATGGACACCACGGCGGGCGAGCAGACCTACAAGCTGCCGGCCGGCGGACTGATCCTCTACCCCTCCTCGACCCTTCATCGCGTCGAGCCGGTCACCCGCGGCGAGCGCCTCGCCGCCGTCGGCTGGGCCCAGAGCCAGGTCCGCGATCCACAGCAGCGCGAGATTCTCTTCGACCTGGATACCACCCGCCGCCAGGAGTTCGATGCCAACGGCAAGACCCGCACCTTCGACATGCTGTCGAAGAGCCTGGCCAACCTGCTGCGGATGTGGGCGGAGGTGTGATGCATGGCCTCAGCCTCGCCGCACCTCACGCGGCGAGGCACCGAAGTGCTGTCGAAAGGCCCGGGCGAAGCTTGAGGCCGAGGTGAAGCCACAGGCCAGGCCTACGCTCAGCACCTCGAGGTCGGTCTCCTCGAGCAGGTAGCGGGCACGCTCCAGCCGGAGGCCTAGGTACCAGTCGCGGGGCGAGCGCCCCAGCTCGCGCTCGAACAGCCGCTGCAGCTGACGCAGCGAGACGCCGCTGCGTCTCGCCACCTCGTCCAGGGTCAGCGGCGTCTCCAGGTGTCGCTCCATCACATCGACGGCCTCCGCCAGCCGCGGGCTATGGGTCTCCAGGCGTCGCGCCTGGGTCATCCGCTGGGCGTCGTGGCGGGTACGCATGCGCTCGTGAATCAGCTGCTCGGACACGTCGATGGCCAGCCGCTGGCCATGGCGCCGGGCGATCACGTCCAGCGCCATGTCCATGGCGGCCGCACCACCGGCGCAGGAGAAGCGCCGCTTGCCCACCTCGAACAGCTCGTCGGAGGTTTCGATGGCCGGAAAGCGCTCGCGGAAGGCCGGCAGGCTCTCCCAGTGAAGGGTCACGCGCTCACCCTCCAGCAGCCCCGCCGCGGCCAGCAGGAAACCGCCGGTATCGAGGCCGCCCAATGCGCAGCCGGCCCCGTCCAGCCGATGCAGCCAGCGCATCAGCCCACGGCTCAGGTAACGCTCGGGGTCGAAACCGCTGCAGACCGCCACCGACGCGGGATGATAACGCGCCTCGATGTCCTGATCGGCCAGCAGCGTCATCCCGTTGGAGGCCGTGACCGGACCACCGTCCTCGCTGATCAGCCGCCATTCGAACAGCGTCCGACCGCTGATGCGGTTGGCGATGCGCAGCGGCTCCACGGCCGAGAAGAAGGCCATCATCGAGAAACGGGGCAGCAGCAAGAACCCGATCGGCTCGGGCAAGGGGCCGGCATAGTCGAGACGCATGGACATCTAGGGGGTAACGAAAGGTTGGCTCATCATGACCGGCCGGGCTCCGAGTCACAAGCCGCCACGACCGCGGTGGCCACGCCACGACCGCGATTGCATCGACCCGCACGCGCTCTACAATCGGGGATCCCATTCTGCCGCCGCGACGAGGCCCATGAGACTGACGCCCGACGTCCCCGCCCCGGAGCGGATCGACTTCCTGCTGCTGCCGCGCTTCGCCATGGTGGCGTTCTTCTCGGCCGTGGAGCCGCTGCGCATCGCCAATCGCATCCAGGGCGAGACGCTGTTCGAATGGCGGCTGATCGGCCGCGACGGCGAACCGGTGGTCGCCTCCAACGGCATGACCCTGGCGGTCGATCACGCCCTGTCCGATGCACCGCTCGCCCCCAGCCTGGCGGTATGCGCCAGCTTCGAGCCGGAGGCCACCATCGACCAGACGCTGGTCGACTGGCTGCGCGAGCGTGCCGCCGCGGGCTGCCGGCTGGGCGGCATGGACACGGGCTGCTTCGTGCTGGCTACCGCCGGGCTGCTCGACGACCAGACGGTGACGCTGCATTGGGAATCACTGCCCGAGTTCCGTGCCCGCTTTCCAGGCATCGACGCGGTGGAGTCGCTCTACGAGGTGACACCGGAGGGGTTTTCCTGCGCCGGCGGCAGCTCGGCCATCGACATGAGCCTCGACCTGATCCAACGCCGCCACGGGCTGCCGCTGGCGGAGCAGGTCCGCGACCAGCTGCTGCACGACCAGGGGCGTCGCCCGGCCAGTCGACAGCGTGACCCCATGCCCGAGGATCCGACGCTCCACCGCGCCCTGGGCCTGATGGATGCCAACCTGGAAGCGCCACTGGAAATTCGTCGACTGGCCGACGAGCTCGACCTCTCCTGGCGGCGGCTGGATCGGCTGTTCGCGCGTCATCTGGGCACGTCGCCGCAACGGGCCTACCTGGCGCGCCGGCTGGACCACGCCCGGCGGCTGCTGCGGGAGACCCGGCACAGCGTGATGGACGTCGCCGTGGCCTGCGGCTTCGCCTCCGCCTCCAGCTTCACCCGCGCCTTCCGCCAGCGGCATGGCATGACGCCCAGCGAACTTCGACAGCGGCGCTGAGTCCCGACACCCGAACTCCGCTCCGACACCCCAAGACGTTCGCCGCGTTGACACACGAACGCCCACACGGTTTCACTTGAAACCAAATGAGCCGTGACAAGAGAAGCCCCCATCATGACAGCCGCCTGGCAGCAATACCGCAGCGCCCCATCCCTGGGCACCCGCGTGGCGCACGCCGTCGACCTGCCCGAGCACGGGCACCTGAGCCTGTCCGTGGCAAGCGAACGAGGCCGCTTCCCGCTGCTGGTGGTGCGCCTCTCCGACGCCACCCTGGTCGCCTATGTCAACGCCTGCCCGCACCAGTACCTGCCCCTCGACCAGCGCGGCGACCGTCTGCTCAGCGACGATGGCGAGACGCTGCGCTGCACCAACCACGACGCCGTCTTCGCCACGCGCAGCGGCGAAGGCGTGGGCGGCCTGGGGACGGGCTGCGCCCTGGACCCGGTCCCGGTGCATCTGGAGAACGACTGGCTGATCATCGGCAATGTGTCGGAAAACGCCTAGCCCGGCGCCTGCCTGTCGAATTGTGCACAGCCGGTGTCGAATCCTGCCGCGAGTCAGCGGGGCTGTGTTGGCATCCTGAGCACAACATTCATCGCTCGAGAGACGCCCCATGACCGACGACACACTGCCCCTCACCCCCGACTACGACGCCTGGCCGATCGACGCCGACCTCGACGCCGTCTCCTTCACGCCGCGCCTGGTCACGGTGCGCTGGAGCGACGGTCGCGTCAGCCGCTATCACAGCATCTGGCTGCGCGAGAACGCGGGCGACGAGACCACCGTCAACCCGGCGACCCGGGAGCGTATCCTGGACCTCTCTGCGCTGCCGGCCTGGCCGGAGGTCGTCGAGGCCGAGATCGACGCCGCCGGCGCCCTGTGCGTGACCTTCGCCCCCGAGGACCGCCGCCTGCGCTTCCATCCGGGCTGGCTGCGCGCCAACGACTACGACAACGCCACCGATCCCGAGGCGCCACTGGTGACGGTCACCACCTGGCAGGGGGGACCCGGCGAAGGCCCCGACACCATCGACGGCAGCGGCCTGCTGGAGACCGACCCGGGCAGCGAGGCCGAAGAGGCGATCCTCGCCCCGGCGCTGGAGTCAGTGCTCGCCAAGGGCCTGGTGCGGCTGCGCCACACGCCCACCGAGCCCGACTCGCTCGCGGCCATCGCCAAGCGTATCGGCCCGATCCGCGACACCAACTTCGGCGGCCTGTTCAACGTCAAGGCCAAGCCGAACCCGGACACCAACGCCTATACCTCCATCGCCCTGCCGCCCCACGTCGACCTGCCGACCCGCGAGTACCAGCCGGGCCTGCAGATGCTGCACTGCCTGGAGAACAGCGTGGAGGGCGGCCAGGCGGTGATGCTCGACGGCTTCGCCGTGGCCGAGGCGCTGCGCGAGCGCGACCCCGAGGCCTTTGCCACCCTGACTCGAGTGCGCTGGTGCTATGCTAATACCGCCAAGACCACCGACTACGTCTGGTTCGAACCGATGATCCGCCTCGACGAGCGGGGCGAGCTGCTCGAGGTGCGCATCGCCGACTTCCTGCGCGGCCCGCTGCAGACCGCCTTCGAGGACGTGGAACCGGCCTATGAGGCCCTGATGACCCTGCAGCGGCTGCTGCGCGACCCGGCCTTCGCCATCCGCTTCACCTACGCGCCGGGCGATCTGGTGATCTTCGACAACCGCCGCCTGCTGCACGCCCGGGACGCCTTCGAGGGCGACAGCGGCCACCGCTGGCTGCAGGGCTGCTACGTGGAACGCGACGAGATCCGCTCCCGCTACCGCATGGTCCAGCGCGCTCGCCGGCAGCGGCGGGTCAGCGCAACCGCCTAACCCACACAACCCGGGAGCCAGCCTCTTGAGCGCCCACGACTCGTCGCCCACAACCACCCTCTCGGCCGCATGGAGCCTGTGGGCGCTATTGCTCGGCGTCGGTCTACTGATGCTGGGCAACGGCTTGCAAGGCAGCCTGCTCGGCATTCGCGCCGCCGAGGAGGCATTCGGCAATACCGTGACCGGTCTGGTGATGTCGTCCTACTTTGTCGGCTTCCTGGCCGGCTCGACCCTGACCCCGCGCAAGCTGCGTCAGGTCGGCCATATCCGGGTGTTCGCGGCCCTGGCCTCGATCACCTCAGTGGCCATCCTGGTGCACGTGCTGTTCATCGATCCCTGGGTCTGGGCCGCCATGCGCCTGATCACCGGTTTCGCCTACGCCGGCCTCTACGTGGTCACCGAGAGCTGGTTGAACGGTCACGCCAGCAATCGCCTGCGCGGACGCCTGCTGGCCTTCTACATGGTGATCACCTATCTGGGCATGGGCGGCGGCCAGCTGCTGCTCAATGTCGCCGACCCCGGCGGCATGGTGCTGTTTTTGATCGTGTCGATCCTGATGTCGCTGGCCCTGGTGCCGATCCTGCTCAGCTACACCCCCCAGCCGGACACCGGCACCCCCGAGGCCATGAGCCTGCGACGCTTGTATCGGCTGGCACCGCTGGGGACACTGGGCTGTCTGCTGACCGGCATCACCAACGGCAGCGTCTTCGGCATGGGGGCGGTATTCGCCACCGGCAGCGGCCTGGCGGTGGATCAGGTCGCCGCCTTCATGGGGGCCTTCATCCTCGGCGGCGCCCTGCTGCAATGGCCACTGGGCAAGCTCTCGGACAAGACCGACCGCCGGGTGATCATCGTGGCCGTTGCCGCCATCGCCACCGGGCTGTCGCTGGCCGGCCTGCTGCTGGAGCCCGGGCATGCCCTGCCGCTGACGCTGCTCGGCGTGCTGCTCGGCGGCACCACCCTGACCCTCTACTCACTGCTGCTGGCCTGTGCCAACGATGCCCTCACCCCGTCTCAGACGGTGGCGGCGAGCAGCAGCCTGGTGCTGGCGCTGGGCATCGGCGCCATCCTCGGCCCGCTGAGTACCGGGCTGCTGATGGATGCCATCGGCCCCGATGGCTTCCTGTGGGATCTGGCGCTGATACATGCCGTCATCGTCGTCTTCGGCGGTTATTGCCTGGTGCGCCAACCGGCCACCGGCGTCGAGGAACACGGTCACTACGTGGCGGTGCCCGCCGGCACCGCACCGCTGGGCGCCACCTGGGTCGAGGAGGCGGCCAGCGAGCCCAGCCAGCTGGAGCTGGGCCTGGTGGAGGCCGCACCCGAGGCGACACCGGACGACGCGGCCGACTGAGCCCTTAGCCCGGGCCTCGGGCCGCCGTGTCCCTGGGCGCTTCCCCGAAGCGGGCCCGATAGGCCCGGGAAAAATGCGCGGGATGCGTAAAACCGGTGGCCAGGGCGGCCTCGGATACGGTGCAGTGGCTGCCGGCCAGCAGCCGCTGCGCCCAATCCAGACGCATGCCGGAATAGCACTGCTTGGGGGTCTCGCCGAAATGGGCCAGAAACAGCCGCGATAGCTGCCGCTGGGATTGGCCCGCCAGGCGGCAGATCTCGGGGATCGGCAGCGCCTGGGCCAGGTTGGCCTCCATCACCGCCAGGCTCTTCACCACGCTGCGCGGCAGATTCGCATAGCGCGCCGTCGTGAAGGCGTCGGACGTCCCTCCCTCCTCATCGGCCGGTACATCCTGGCGATCATGAACCAGCTGGCGGCTCACCGCATCGGCCAGCGCCGGTCCGTAATCCCGGGCGATGCGATCCAGCATCATGTCGATACCGGTGGTCCCCCCGGCGCCGGTCTGACGCGTCGCATCGGACTCGAAGCGCTTGCGGCTGATCGAAAGCCACGGAAAGTCGCGGCGAAAGGCCGGCACGCTCTCCCAGTGCAGTGCCACCCGGTGCCCCTCCAGCACCCCGGCCCGCGCCAGGATGAAGGGCGCGGTATCCAGCCCACCCAGCCAGCCACCGTGAGCCGCCACTCGGCGCAGTACCGCGCGATCCTGGGCCATCACCGTGGCCTCCGCCTCGTAGGACGACACCACCATCAGGTGGGCATCGTCGGGCACCTCGGCCAGCCGGCCGTCCACCTCGATGCGCACGCCGTTGCTGGCCACCACCCCATCGCCATCCACCGAGCGCAGCCGCCAGGCGAACAGGTCGCGCCCGAAGCGGTTGGCCACCCTCAACGGCTCGAGCATGCAGAACAGCGTCAGCATCGAGAACTTGGGCAGCAGCCAGACCTCCAGGGTCTGCTCGGCCTGTTCCGGTGACAGCAGCGGCGGTGAATCCGGCCGCGGATAGGGCCAGGCCGTGGACATTTCATCGCCCATGTCCAAAAAAATTAACCTTATGGCGAATTTCATCAAATTCTACCGCCAATCCGACGTTAGGGTACAGAGGTGTCACGTCATCGGCGCCGCTGACCACGACCGCTCACGCCCTGACCATCCGGAGATTTCTCGCCATGACTGCAAGCGCCAAGGTAACGCTGTCCGCCGACGGCAAGCGCCTGACCCTCGACCTCGATGGCCGTTCTCGCGAGCTCGCGGCCCTGTGGCTGCGCGAGCGCGCACCCGACGCCGAGACCCTGGACCCAGGCACCGGCCAGCGCCTGATCGAGGCCGCCGAGCTGCCCCTGGATCTCGCCGTGGAACACGCCGAGATGGACGGCGATGCCCTGGCCCTGCGCTTCAGTGACGGGCACGCCACGCGCTTTCCGCTGGCCACGCTGGAAGCAGGTGGCGCCCATCATGGCGACATCGTGCCGGGCCGTACCCTGTGGGAGGCCGACGTCACCGCATTGCCCCATGCCGACTTCGCCGCCGCCGTTGCCGACGATACGGCCCTGCTCGGGATGCTCGAGGGGCTGCATCGCCATGGCGTCGTCATGGTCTCCGGCGTGCCCACCGACGAACACGGCATGCAGGCCCTCATCGATCGCGTCGGCCCGCTGCGCCGCACCAACTGGGGCGGCATCGCCGACGTCAGGTCGGTGGCCAACGCCTACGACCTGACCATGACCCAGCGTGGCCTGGAGCCGCATACCGACAACCCCTACCGCGACCCGATCCCGGGCTATATCTGGCTGCATTGCCTGACCAATGCCGCCGACGGCGGCGACAGCACCCTGGTCGATGGCTATCGCGCCGCCCAGATGCTGCGCGAGCGCGACCCGGCGGCCTTCGACTGCCTGACCCGCGTCTCGCCGCGCTTCCACTATCGCGACGAAGACACCTGGCTGGAGAGCGAAGGCCCGCTGATCGAGCTGGACGGCCAGGGCCGGATAAGCCGCGTGCGCTTCAACAACCGCACCGAACGGGTCGACGCCCTGCCGGCGGACGAGCTCGAGCGCTACTACGCCGCGCGCCACGCCTTCTATGCGCTGATCACCTCGGATGAGCTCACGGTGAACCTCAAGCTGGACCCGGGGCAGATGCTGATCATGGACAACTACCGCCTGTTCCACGGCCGCCGTGCCTTTGAGCTGGCCGGCGGCGTGCGCCACCTGCGCCAGGGCTACGTCGATCGCGACAGCACCGCCAGCCGCCGCCTGACCCTCCGCCACCGGCTGAGCGACGTCGCCATCCCCGAGGAGGTCGCATGAACCAGGCCCGTTTTCGCCACTTCGGCGAGGCCAACCGCGACGAGTGGGCGCTGATCGACGATCGCTTCCGCGACTACGTCGCCGACGCCCCACGCCGGGTGCTCGAGCACCTGCACCGCCTGGCCGGCGATACCCACGGCTACCCGGTGGATCGCTACGAGCACTGCCTGCAGACCGCCTCGCGCGCGCTGCGTGATGGTGCCGATGAGGAGATGGTGGTCTGCGCCCTGCTCCACGACATCGGCGACGACCTGGCACCGGCCAACCACGCCGAGATCGCCGCGGGCATCCTCGAGCCGTTCATCGATCCGCTCAACGCCTGGATGATCCGTCATCACGAGCTGTTTCAGGGCTATCACTACCGCCACTACTTCGGCCTCGATCGCCACGCCCGCGAACAGTTCCGTGACCATCCGGCCTATGGGCGCACGGTGCGCTTCTGCGACGACTGGGATCAGGCCAGCTTCGACCCGGACTACGACACCCTGCCGCTCGAGCACTTCGTGCCGATGGTGGAGCGGGTGCTGACGCGGGCGCCCTTCGGCGGCCTGCCGCCCATCGTCGAGGAGGAGACTCGTTCATGAACTGCGCCCGACACCTCATCGCCCTGCTCGAGGCCCACGGCGTCGACACCGCCTTCGGCATCCCCGGCGTGCATACCATCGAGCTGTATCGCGCCCTGGGCGACAGCGGCCTGAGCCATGTCACTCCGCGCCACGAGCAAGGCGCCGGCTTCATGGCCGACGGCTACGCCCGGGCCAGCGGCAGGCCCGCGGCCTGCTTCATCATCTCCGGCCCCGGCATGACCAATATCGCCACCGCCATGGGCCAGGCCCTGGCCGACTCGGTGCCGATGCTGGTGATCTCCAGCGTCAACCAGCGCGCCACCCTGGGCCGCGGTCAGGGGCGGCTGCACGAGATGCCGCACCAGGGCGAGACGCTCTCGGGCGTCAGCGTGTTCAGCCACACCCTGCATGACCCGGCGGCGCTGCCCGAAGTGCTGGCCCGCGCCTTTGCGGTGTTCGCGAGCGCCCGCCCGGGCCCGGTGCATCTCGAGATCCCGCTCGACGTGATGATCGCCTCCGCCCCGGAGGCCGTGCCGACACCGGCAGCGGTGTTTCCACCCGCCCCCGCACCCGAGGCGCTGGCCCGGGCCGGCGAGTGGCTGGCAGGCGCCGAGCGCCCGCTGGTGCTGCTCGGCGGCGGCACCGCCGCCGCGCCGGAGACCGCCCGGGCCCTGGTCGAGCGCCTCGACGCCCCGGCCTTCACCACCATCAACGCCAAGGGCGTGCTGGGCCTCGACCATCCACTCGATCTCGGCGCCACCCAGAGCCTGCCCGCGGGACGCCGGCTGGCCGCCGAGGCCGACGTGGTGCTGGCGATCGGCACCGAACTCGGCGAGACCGACTACGACCTGGTGTTCGACGAGGGCTTTCGGCTCGACGGCCGTCTGATCCGCATCGACATCGACCCGCAGCAGCTGGGCCGCAACCAGGCCGCGGATCTCGCCCTGCTCGCCGAGGCCGGCCAGGCCATGCGCGCCCTGCTCGACGTCCTGCCCGAGGGGGCGAATCGCGACGGGGCCATCCGCACTGCCGCCGTGCGCGAGGCACTGGCGCTGGCCGTGGATCCGGAGCTCGCGCCCTATGTGCCGCTCTTCGCCACCCTGCGTGAGGCGTTGCCCGAGGCGATCGTGGTCGGCGACTCCACCGGCCCGGTCTACGCCGGCAACTTCCTGGCCGCGATGCCGGCGCCGAGGCGCTGGTTCAACGCCGCCACCGGTTTCGGCACCCTCGGCTATGGCCTGCCCGCCGCCCTGGGCGCTGCCGTGGCAACCCCGGACCAGCCGGTAGTCGCCCTGGTCGGCGACGGCGGCCTGCAGTTCGTGCTCGGCGAGCTCGGCACCGCCCGCGACCTGGGCCGGCCGGTGGCCCTGGTGATCTGGAACAACGACGGCTACGACGAGATCCGCCGCTACATGTCGATGAGCGAGGTGCCGCATCTCGGCGTCGACCTGGCCGCCCCGGACTTCCGCGCCCTGGCCGAGGCCTACGGCTGCCGCCATCTCGGCGTCACCGACCCGGCGAGCCTGCACGACGCCCTGGGCCGGCTTTGCGAGGCGGAAAGCCCGCTGATCATCGAGGTCGATGCCGCCGCCTGGGCGGCATCACTCTGAACGTTCGTCCTCCCCTTTCCATGGCCGGCCCGAGCCGGCCCACTCCACAAGGAGACGTCGAAACATGAAGACGCAGACCACGACCCTGACCCTGAGCCTGATCGCCGGCCTGACCCTGGCCGGCCCGGCACTGTCGAACGACCGCGACGACCGCCTTCGCCTGGTCGTGCCGCCCTGGCCCGGCGTGACCGTGAAGAGCGAGATCTTCTCACAGCTGATCGAGCCGCTGGGCTATACCACCGAGACCCTGGAAATCAGCTCGACGGTGGGCTATAGCACCCTGCAGAGCGGCGACAGCGATGCCTTCCTGGCCGGCTGGATGCCCGCCCAGCAGGAGAGCTACGACGCCGCCATGGAGGCCGATGCCATCGTCGACCTGGGCAACAACGTCAACGGCGCCCGCATGGGCTTCGCGGTGCCCGACTACGTCTACGAGGCCGGCATCACCCGCGCCGAACAGCTCGCCGCCCCGGCCATCGCCGAGCGCTTCGAGCGGACCGTCTACAGCATCGAGAGCGGCTCGACGATCACCGACATGATCGACGGCGCCATCGACAGCAACACCCACGGGCTCGAGGGCTGGGAACTCATGGCCTCCTCGACGCCAGGCATGCTCAGCGAGGTCAATGGCGCCGTGGAGCAGCAGCGCTGGATCCTCTTCTACGGCTGGACACCGCACTGGATGGTGCCCGAATACGACGTGCACATCCTCGACGACTCGGCCGATATCTTCGGCGCCGACGGCGGCCGCAGCGACGTCAAGACCATCGTCGCCAAGGGCTATGCCGAGGCCAACCCGAACCTCACTCGCCTGCTCGATCAGTTCGAGCTCAGCGCCGACGAACAGAGCGAGTTCATCCTCGAATACAGCCTCAAGGAGCGTGAGCTCGAGGACGTCGCCCATGAGTGGCTGGTCGCCCATCCCGAGCGCGTGGCCAGCTTCCTCGAGGGCGTCACCACCCGCGACGGCGAGGACGCCCTGACCGCGTTCAAGGCCAGCCTCTAGGTGGCCCGACCAGATTCACGACAGAGCGAGACATCGATGCGTTATTCCCGACTGACCGAGCGGATCGCCGGCGAGGGCGCCGCCGCCTGGGACATCCATAACCGCGCTTTGGCCCGCCGGGCCGCCGGCGAGGACATCACCGTGCTGTCGGTGGGTGACCCGGACTTCGACACCCCGGCGCCGATCGTCGAGGGCGCGGTGAAAAGCCTGCGCGCCGGCGCCACCCACTACCCCGACGTGCAGGGTAAACTCGCCCTGCGCGAGGCCATCGCCGAGCGCTACCGCGCCCGCGGCCTGGAGGTCACGCCGGAACGGCTGATCGTGATGTCCGGCGCCCAGTGCGGGCTCTACGCCGCCGCCCAGTGCCTGCTCGATCCGGGCGATGAGGTGATCGTCCCCGAGCCGAGCTACGTCACCTACGAGGCGGTGCTGCAGTCCACCGGCGCGCGCATGGTGCACATCCCCCTGCGCGGCGACGCCGGCTTCCGCCTGGACGTGGCCGACCTCGAGGCGGCCATCACCCCGCGCACCCGGGCGATCCTGCTCAACAGCCCCCACAACCCCACCGGCCAGCTGATCGACGCCGCGGCCTGGGAGGACATCGCCGCGCTGTGCCGGCGTCACGACCTGTGGCTGATCTCCGACGAGGTCTATGCCGAGCTGATCTTCGAGGGCAAACACGTCTGCGCCGCGAGCCTCCCCGACATGGCCAGCCGCACCGTGGTGATCGACAGCCTCTCCAAGTCGCATGCCATGACCGGCTGGCGACTGGGCTGGGTGCTGGGCCCGGCCCCCCTGATCGAGCATATGAGCCACCTGGCGCTGTGCATGCTCTACGGCTGCCCGGACTTCATCCAGGACGCCGCCCGCGATGCCCTGCGCGAGCCCCTGCCCGAGCTGGACGCCATGCGCGAGACCTATCGTGGCCGCCGCGACGCCGTGGTCGCCGCCCTCGCCGGCTGCCCGGCGCTGGAGGTCATCACGCCCGCGGCCGGCATGTTCCTGATGATCGATATCCGCGCCACCGGGCTGTCGTCCCAGGCCTTCGCCGACCGCCTGCTCGACGAGCAGGGCGTCTCGGTGCTGTCCGGCGAGGCCTTCGGCCCCTCCGCCGCCGGCTTCGTGCGCCTGAGCCTGACCGTCGACGTCGCCCGCCTGAACGACGCCTGCCAGCGCCTGGCTCGCGTCGCCGAACGGGCCCGCGCCGGCTCCCTTTCCACCACCGAGTGAGTCGCCTATGACATCATCGAGCCAAGCTCTCTCCCCCGATGCCTCCCACCGCCTGGCGGTGGAGGTCCATCACCTCGTCAAGCGCTACGGCGACCTCGAGGTGCTGCGCGACGTGTCCCTGGAAGTGCCCGAGGGCAGCGTCACTTCGATCATCGGCGCCAGCGGCTCGGGCAAGAGCACCCTGCTGCGCTGCCTCAACCTGCTGGAGCGGCCCGACCAGGGCGATCTGGCGATTGCGGATGAGACGATCCGCTTCGACCGCAATCCCCAGGGCGACATCGTCGGCCTCGACCGGCGCCAGCTGCAGCGGCTGCGCGCCAAGGTCAGCATGGTCTTCCAGCAGTTCAACCTCTGGCCCCACCTCACGGTGCTGGGCAACGTCACCGAGGCGCCGATGCGCGTCCAGGGCCTCTCCAAGCGTCGCGCCATCGAACGTGCCGAGCACTACCTGGAGCGGGTCGGCATGGCCGACAAGCGCGACGGCTACCCGGCCTTCCTGTCCGGCGGCCAGCAGCAGCGCGTGGCCATCGCCCGGGCGCTGGCCATGGAGCCGCGCCTGTTGCTGTTCGACGAGCCCACCTCGGCGCTCGACCCCGAACGGGTCAGCGAGGTGCTCGGCGTGATCCGCGACCTGGCCGCCGAGGGCCGCACCATGGTGATGGTGACCCATGAGATGGCCTTCGCCCGCGAGGTCTCCGACCAGGTGGTGTTCCTCGACCGCGGCTTCGTCGGCGAGGCCGGCTCACCGCGCCAGGTCTTCGAGGAGAGCCGGGACCCGCGCTGTCGACGCTTCGTCGCCCCGGCCGCCTGACCGACCGGCCCTTCCCTCCCGACACGACAATACCAAGGAGAACTGCATGAACCGTCCCCTGATCGCCCTGACCGCCGCGGCCGCCCTCGGCCTCTCCGCCACCGCCCAGGCCGGCGAACCGCTGAAGATCGGCATCTCCGCCGAACCCTATCCGCCCTTCACCTACACGTCCTCCGACGGCGAGTGGACCGGCTTCGAGGTCGAGCTGGGCATGGCCCTCTGCGACGCCATTTCGCGCTCCTGTGAGATCACCCCCACCGGCTGGAGCGGCATCATTCCCTCGCTCAAGGCCGGGCGCATCGACATGATCATGAACTCCATGTCGATCACCGAGGCACGCCAGCGGGTCATCGACTTCAGTGATCCCTATTACTTCTCGGGCAGCGCCTACGTGGCCGCCGAGGATCTCGACCTCGAGATTCCCGACGGGCTCGGCGACTACGTGCTCGGCGTACAGGCCGCGACCACCCAGGCCACCTACGCACGCCGCGCCCTGCGCGACAGCGTCGACGACATCCGCCTCTACGACCAGGCCGAACAGGTCAACCGCGACCTGCTGTCCGGCCGCCTGGACGTGATCCTGGCCGACGAGATCGCCATGGTCGAATTCCTCGAGCGTGACGCGGCCGAGGGCTACGAAGTCAAGGGCATCGCCCCCCGCCACGACGCTTTCGGTGATGGTATCGGCCTCGGCCTGCGCCAGGGCGACGAAGCCCTGAGGGACGAACTCAACGCGGCCATTGCCGAGGTCCGGGAGAACGGCACCTGCGGCACGCTTTCCGAGAAGTACTTCGGCACCGATATCTGCACCTGATCCCGGTCCTCGACGACGCTCGTCCGGCAGGCAATGCCCTTCGCCTGCCGGCCTCGCCCTGTCTCATCAAGGACGCGACTCTCGCATGAACAACGTATCCCAAGAGGGACTGCTCGACTGGGCCGGCCCGATTCTTCAGGGGGCGCTCACGACCCTCGAGATCGCCGTGCTGGCCTATGCCATCGGCCTGGTGCTGGGGCTGCTCGGCGCCAGTGCCAGGCTCAGCCCCTGGGCCCCGCTGCGCGGCCTGGCCACCGTCTATTCCACCGCGGTGCGGGCGGTCCCCGAGCTTTTGCTGATCATCCTGCTCTACTACGCCGGCTCTCAGGCGCTCACCGCCCTGACCAACGCCATGGGACTGCCCGGTCAGGTGGCCATCAACGGCTTCGTCACCGCCGTGGGCGTGCTGGCCTTCGTCCAGGGCGCCTACATGACCGAGGTACTGCGCGGCGCCATCCTGGCGATCCCCCGCGGTCAGCTCGAGGCCGCCGATGCCTTCGGCTTCTCCGCCTGGGACCGCTTCCACCGCATCGTGGTCCCGGCCATGCTGCCCAATGCCCTGCCTGGAATGTCCAACCTGTGGCTGATCCTGATCAAGGACACCGCACTGATCAGCGTGATCGGCTTCAGCGAGCTGTTCTTCACCATCCAGCAGGCCGCGGCCAGCACCCGCGCCCACTTCCTGTTCTACGCCGCCGCCGGGGTCATCTACCTGGCCATGACGCTGACCTCCACGGCGCTGTTCACGCGCCTCGAGCGGCGCGTGCGCCGCGGACAGCCGACCGGCGAGGAGGCCTGACATGGATTTTTCCTGGCTGCAGGACCCGTTCTATCAGGAATATCTGATCGAAGGGTTCGTCAATACCCTGTGGCTGCTGGCGGTCTCCGCCGTGGCCGGCATGACACTGGCCGTGGCGGTGGCCATGGCACGCCTCAAGGGTCCGCGACCACTGGCCATGCTGGCCAAGGGCTTCACCATCGTGATGCGCGGCACCCCGCTGCTGGTGCAGCTGTTCTTCTTCTACTACGGCGTCGGACGGCTGCTGGAGGGCATTCCGGGCGTGCAGGACAGTGCGATCTGGCCACTGCTGCGCGATCCGTTCTTCTACGGCGCCCTGACGTTCACCCTCAGCGTCGGCGCCTACTCCGGCGAGGTGCTGCGCGGCGCCCTGGCCTGCGTGCCCCCGGGCGAGCGCGAGGCCGGCCGTGCCTTCGGCATGTCGCCCTTCCAGGTATTCGCCCGGCTGTGGCTGCCGCGCGCCGTCCAGCGCTGTCTGCCGACCCTGACCGGCGAGATGATCCTGCTGCTCAAGTCGGTGCCGCTGGTCTCCACCATCGCCCTGATGGACCTGCTGCAGGCCGCCAACATCATTCGCGACGAGACCTTCCTGGTCTACGAGCCGCTGATGCTGATCGCCGGCATCTACCTGGCCATGACCGTGGTGCTGACCCTGGTGCTGCGCCAGGTGGAGCGTCACTTCCCCGGCATGCAGCCGACGCGCCGCCGCCGCTTCCCCCTTCGCCGAGCCGAGAGCGCCCCATGCAAGCACTGACCCATCACTTCATCGACGGCCGCTGGAGGGAGAGCCACGGCCACCGTCGCCTGCCGGTCGGCGATCCCTATCACGAGACGGTAATCGCCGAGGTCACCGCCGGCTCGCCGCAGGACGTCGACGCCGCCGTCAGCGCCGCCCGGCGCGCCCTGCCCGGCTGGCATGCCCTCGGCGGCGCCGCACGCGGCGATACCCTGGACGCCCTCGCCGACGCCCTGGCACGGCGCCGCGCCGCACTCGCGGCGCTGTCCAGCCGCAACAACGGCAAGCCGCTGGCCGAGGCCGAGCAGGACCTGTCCGACGCCATCGCCTGCTACCGCTTCTACGCCGGCGAGGCTCGGGCGCTGGACGCGCGCCAGGGCGAGACCGTGGCCACCGATGCGGCGGGCCTGGTGTCGCGCCGCTACCGAGACCCGGCCGGTGTGGCCGGGTTGATCACGCCCTGGAACTTCCCGCTGGTCAGCAGCGCCTGGAAGCTGGCCCCGGCGCTGGCCGCCGGCTGCACGGTGGTGTTCAAGCCCTCCGAGGTCACCCCGCTGCCCGAGCAGGCGCTGGCCGAGATCGCCGAGGAAATCGCGCTGCCGCCCGGCGTCTTCAACCTGGTGCACGGCGACGGCGGCAACGTCGGGGCGCCGCTCGCCGCTCATCCGGGCATCGACAAGCTGTCCTTCACCGGCAGCAACCGGGTCGGCGAGGCGGTGATGGCCGCGGCCACCCGGGGCACCCGCAACGTCTCGCTGGAGCTCGGCGGCAAGTCGCCGATCCTCGTCACCGAGGACGCCGACCTGGAACTCGCCGCCTCGCTGGTGCTGGGTGGCTTCTGCTACAACGCCGGCCAGATGTGCTCGGCCACCTCGCGGCTGCTGGTCCACGAGACCGTAGCCGATGCCCTGCACGCGCGTCTGGATGCCGCCGTGGCCGAACTCGTCGCCGGCGATCCGCACGACCCGGCCACCACCCTGGGCCCGCTGGTCAGCGCCGGCCAGCGCCGCCGGGTGAACGCCTACCTGGCGGAGGCCGAGGAAGAAGGCCTCGTGCCTACCGCCCCGCCGCTCGCCCTGCCCGCCCACGGCCACTTCGTCGCCCCGCGGGTGTTCCGCGATGTGCCGACCTCGAGTCGGCTGTGGCGCGAGGAGGTATTCGGCCCGGTGCTGTGCGCGCGGACCTTCCGCGACGACGATGAAGCGGTGGCACTGGCCAACGACAGCGCCTTCGGCCTGGCCGCCAGCGTGGTCGCCGGCACCGCCGAGCGTGCCGAGGCGCTGGCCGTGCGGATCGTCGCCGGCAACGTCTGGTGCAACACCGACCAGATCGCCCCACCGGGGCTCGGCTGGGGCGGCATGAAGGGTAGCGGCATCGGCCGCGAGCTCGGCCGCGAGGGGCTCGAGGCCTATCTGGAAACGCGCTACGTCACACGACCGGCCTGAGGCCGACCGACGCACGCCCCAAGCCGGCATGGTCGGTTCCGGGGCGTGAGCCGCCGGGCCCCCGCGGACCGACAAGGCCCGCCACCCGGGCGGGTGGACAGCCAACGCCACCACTTACCTCTGCAGGAGACACGCCCCCATGAAGGAGCACGAGCTCGCCACGCTAACGACCCTGCGACGGGAGCTACACCGCCATCCCGAGGTCTCGGGGCAGGAGCGCAAGACCGCCCGGCGAATGGCCACCGCATTAAGGGAAGCCGGCGTCGATGAACTTCACGAAGGCATCGGTGGGCATGGGCTGGTCGCCGTCATTCACGGCGAATCGCCCGGGATAGGCGTCGCGCTGCGCGCCGATATGGATGCCTTGCCGATGACCGAGGATCAGGGCAAGCCCTACCGTTCGGCGAACGACGGTGCCATGCATGCCTGTGGCCATGATGGCCATGCCGCGATGCTCGTGGGGGCGGCCATGAACCTCATTCGGCACCGCCCCGAGCGGGGCCAGGTGGTGTTGATCGTTCAGCCGGCCGAAGAGCTCGGCACCGGCGCGCCGGACATGCTCGCCGATGGACTCTTCGACAGGTTCCCCGTCGAGGCCATCTTCGGCTTGCATAACTGGCCGGGCGTCAGTGCGGGCCATTTCGTGGTGCATGACCTGCCGCACATGGCCTCCAGCGACGAGTTCGAGATCGAGTTTCACGCCAAGGGCGGGCACGGTGCCATGCCGCATCTGAGCGCCGACCCCATCGTGGCCGCCGGGCTCTTCATCACCGCCGTCCACCAGATCGTCAGCCGCAACGTGAATCCCAGGGATGTCGCAGTGATCAGCGCCGGCAGCATCCACAGCGGGCATGCGAGCAACATCATTCCGGCATCGGCCACCGTCAAGGGGGACACGCGCAGCTTCACGCCCGAGGTCAGGCAGACACTGGAGACCCGAATCCGCCAGGTCGCCGAGGGCATCGCACTCGCCACGGGGTGTGACGCCAGGCTGCACTACTCGCCTTCAACGCCCGCGGTGGCCAATGACCCCGACTGTGCCGCACTGTGTCGCTCGGTCGTCGAGGCACAGTGGGGGCCGGAGCGCCTCGTCGACCATCCCATCAGCCTGGCCGCCGAGGACATGGGCGTCTTCCTTGAAGCCAAGCCCGGCGCCTATTGCTGGATCGGCAACGGTGACCGGCCCGATAGCCCTGACCTGCATCAGCCCCATTACGACTTTAACGACGACCTGCTTTCACCAGGCAGCACCTTCCTGGCCGGCGTGGCACGCGAGTACTTGCGCACCCGCCAGTAGACAGCAAACCACCATCGAACTCCGGGTATCGAGCAGGAGAGACCGGTAGCTAACGCCATGTCTGCTCCGCCGGCGCCTCATCCGCTCGCGCCGCCATATGAGAACCGCGCCGCAGCACTAAAACCGCCGCTGTCCACCCCCGCCAGCAGCAGCCTGAGCGCCTCCTTCTGGCGGTCCACCCTCGCCTCCTCGGGGCCATTCGATGCGGGGCGTCGCGTCGTTTTTGCACCAGGTGCAAAGATGTTTTGCATCTTTTATCGATTGAACCACCGGATGCCGATCCCCACCCTTGGACGTACGACTGATTAGGAGATTAACGAAAGCCCATGAACATCCTGCTGCTCAACGGCGCCAAGGCCTATGCCCACTCCGGCGGCCGCTACAACGACACCCTGCACGAGACCGCCCGCGGCACCCTGGCCGAACAGGGCCACGTCCTGCAGGAGACACGCATCGACGATGGCTACTCGGCAGACGCCGAGGTCGACAAGTGGCTGTGGGCCGACGTCATCATCCTGCAGATGCCGGGCTGGTGGATGGGCACTCCCTGGACGGTGAAGCGCTATCTCGATGAAGTGCTGACCACGGGCCATGGCAAGCTCTACGCCAGCGACGGCCGCTCGCGTCAGGACCCTACCCGACAGTACGGCAGTGGCGGCCTGCTGCAGGGCAAGCGCTACCTGCTGTCACTGACCTGGAACGCGCCGCAGGAAGCCTTCGACGCCCCCGGTGACTTCTTCGAGGGCCGCGGCGTCGACGCCGTCTACTTCCCGGTGCACAAAGCGCTGGAATTCCTCGGCATGAGCGCCCTGCCGACCTTCTTGGCCAACGACGTGATCAAGGCACCGGCCATCGATACCCACCGGGACGCGTACCAGGCTCACCTGATACGCGTCCTCGACGAACGCCACAACGCCTGAATCCGACCCAAGGAGCTCGCATGACGACCCAAACGCTGCCTAATCCCGGCTTCGGCACCTTCCGCCTCGAGGGGGACACCCTCAAGCAGAGCATTCAGACCGCGCTCGAGCTCGGCTATCGCCATATCGACACCGCCCAGTTCTATGGCAACGAGGCCGAGGTCGGACAGGCCATCGCCGAGAGCGGCATCCCTCGCGAGGAGATCTTCCTGACCACCAAGGTCTGGCACGACCGTCTCGCCCCCGGCGACCTGGAAGCCAGCGTCGAGGAGAGCCTGAACAAACTCGGCACCGACCACGTCGATCTGCTGCTGATCCACTGGCCTTCGCCCAACGACGAAGTGCCCATGGCCGACTACCTGACGGCGCTCAAGGACGTGCAGCAGGCCGGCAAGACCCGTCATATCGGGGTCTCGAACTTCACTCGCGCCCAGCTCGACCGGGCCGTCGAGATTCTCGGCGAGGGTGCCCTTTCGACCAACCAAGTCGAGGTGCATCCCTTCCTGCAGAACCGCGCGCTGATCGAGCACTGCGAACGCCACGGCATCGCGGTGACCGCCTTCATGCCGCTGGCCGTCGGCAAGGTCATGGAAGACGAGACCCTGGCGCGCATCGCCGATGCCCATGACGCCAGCCCGGCACAGGTCGCCCTGGCCTGGCTGAACCAGCAGGGCATCGTGACCATTCCGTCCTCCACCAAGGCGAAGAACATCCGCAGCAACCTGGTCGCCCTCGAGCTCACCCTGAGCGACGAGGAGATGCAGGCCATCGCCGCCCTCGACCGCGGCGCGCGCATCGCCAACCCGGACTTCGCCCCGGCCTGGGACTTAGCCACGCCTGAACCGACGGTGACGGCGACACGCTGACACGCCGCCGACATTGTCTCCGCGGGCCCGGCATGACGGGCCCGCGGCCACCCAATCACCGGGCAGAACCCACCTTTTTCGGAGCCGGTCGCCCGCGGCCTGATGAGCGCCCTCAAGGGCTGAATCCGGCTAGAGGGAGCCGCCACCACGGGCGGGGCGGCCATGCCGGTCCCGCCCGTGGCCCATCGGCGCCATCGATCCCCGCCGCCTCGACGCGCTATGCTGGCTGCCCCCTCGAGCTCATGCCGCAAAGGAGTCAGCCATGAACCGTATCGCCTTCATCACCGGTGCCACCTCCGGATTCGGACGCGCCTGTGCCCACCGCTTCGCCGAGGCGGGCTGGTCATTGGTGCTCGCCGGCCGTCGCGAGGAGCGCCTCGACGAACTGCGTGAGGCACTGAAAGACCGGGTGCCGGTGCATACGGCAGTGCTCGACGTGCGCGACGACGCCGCGGTGAAGGCCGTGGTCGAGGCCCTGCCCGACGACTTCCGTGGCGTGACCTGCCTGGTCAACAATGCCGGCCTGGCCCTGGCGCCCGAGCCGGCGCAGCGGGTCGACCTCGCCGACTGGCACACCATGATCGACACCAACGTCCGCGGGCTGGCCAACGTCACTCATGCGCTGTTGCCGACGCTGATCGAACAGGGTGCCGGCACCAGCATCATCAATCTCGGCTCGGTGGCCGGTGACACCCCCTACCCCGGCAGCCATGTCTATGGCGCCACCAAGGCCTTCGTCAAGCAGTTCAGCTACAACCTGCGCTGCGACCTGCTGGGCACCGGCGTGCGCGTGACCGACGTGGCCCCCGGCCTGTCCGAGACCGAGTTCACCCTGGTGCGCACCGGCGGCAACCAGGACGCCCACGACGCTCTCTACCAAGGCACGACGCCGCTGTCCGCCGAGGATATCGCCGAGCAGATCTTCTACGTCGCGAGCCTGCCCGCGCATATCAACATCAACCGCATGGACGTGATGCCCGTGCGGCAAGCCTGGGCGCCCTTCGCCATCGACCGCGACTGACGGGCATGCCCGCTCGCCGGGCCGCCGCTCGGCGAGCGGCTCCCGAACCGGTCCGGCGACAGTGAGCAAGCCGAGGCGGACCAAGAAAAATGGAGGAAAGAGAGAGGGGAAAATCGCACACAAAAAAAGCCGCCCGATGCATGGCATCGGGCGGCTTTTCGAGATTCGTTTGGTGGAGCCTAGCGGGATCGAACCGCTGACCTCAACACTGCCAGTGTTGCGCTCTCCCAGCTGAGCTAAGGCCCCACTGTTGCTCGCCGGTACTGCCTTGCGAGAACGAGGCGAATACTACGGTGAAAAGTCTCAAGCGTCAAGCCTTGAATCATCTTTTCCACATCGCACCGAGCCCGGCCACGGCCGCAAGAAGGCCCGCACGACGGTCATGACGCGATGATGTCGTGCGAGCCATGCCTCGCCGCCAGCGTTTTGCCGTTTAGTGACTCCGGGCACCTTGCCCTCTCAGGGAGGGCAAACGAGGGCCGGGGCCCTACTCGGCGGTGGCCAGCAGGCTGGCGTTGCCACCGGCGGCGGTGGTGTCGATGCAGAGGTGGCGCTCCACCGCATAGCGCTCCGGGGCGATGATCTGGGTCTCCAGCGGCACGATGGGCCCGTCGCGCTCGGCCAGCGCCAGGCGCAGCGCGCGGGTCCAGTCGCTGCTGCCGGCGGCGGCCACCGCCACGATGCCCTCGAGGGCGGTGAGGGTCTCGGCCTCGACCCGGCCGTCGCGCCCGGCGACCGGCGCCCCGGCCCGCTCGAGCGGCTTGACGGCCTCGGCCGCGCCCGGCGCGACGATCAGCGCCGGGCAGCCGGTTCCCAGCGCCTGCACCGCCTGGGCGACGGCGATCTCCAGCGTCGGCCCGAGGCAGAGCACCGGTCCCTTGGGGTACATCGCCAGCCGGTTGCTCTCCCCGGTCGGCCCCGGCAGGGTCTGGGGCGTCATGTCCAGGGAGGCGGCCTCGGCCAGCGCCTTGCGGATCACCCCGCGCTGGCCGGAGAGTGCCCGGCGCAGCACCTCGACCCGGTCGGGCCGCGCCGCCCAGTTGCGCGGATCGAGCCCGTCGAGGGCGGACTGCAGCTCGCCGAGCGCCACCACCTCGCCGCCGGGCGCCTCGTGATGCTCGACCTCGGCGGTGCGGCGGAAGCGGGTGACGTAGAGCGGCCCGCCGGCCTTGGGCCCGGTGCCCGAAAGCCCCTCGCCGCCGAAGGGCTGGGAGCCGACGATGGCGCCGATCTGGTTGCGGTTGACGTAGACGTTGCCGACGTGGATCCGCTCGACGATCTGCTGCACGCGATCGTCGATGCGGGTGTGCAGGCCGAAGGTCAGGCCGTAGCCCTTGGCGTTGATCGCGTCGACCACCCCGTCGAGCTCCCGCGCCTTGAAGGTGGCCACGTGCAGCACCGGCCCGAAGACCTCGCGCTCCAGATCCTCGATGCCGCCGACCTCGACCACCGCCGGGGTGACGAAGGTGCCGACGTCCGGGGCCGGCAGGGTCTTCAAGAGCTTGCCGGCCTTGCGCCGGGCCTCCACGTAGGCGGTGATATCGGCCTGGGCCTCGGCGTCGATCACCGGCGAGACGTCGGTGTCGGTGTTCCAGGGATCGCCGATCACCAGCGCGTCCATGGCGCCGTCGAGCATGGTCAAGAGCCGCTCGCGCGCCTCCTCCTGGACGTAGAGCATGCGCAGCGCCGAGCAGCGCTGGCCGGCCGACTGGAAGGAGGAGATCAGGATGTCGCGCACCGCCTGCTCGGTCAGCGCGCTGGAGTCCACGATCATGGCGTTGAGCCCGCCGGTCTCGGCGATCAGGACTGCGTCCGGCCCGGCGTTCTGGGTCAGCGCCTTGTGGATGATCTGCGCCACCTCGGTAGAGCCGGTGAAGCAGACCCCGGCGATGCGCGGATCGCTGGTCAGGGGGGCGCCCACCGTCGGCCCGTCGCCGGGCAGCAGCTGCAGCGCCGCCTCGGGCAGGCCGGCCTCGCGCATCAGTTCGACGGCACGGGCGGCGATCAGCGGCGTCTGCTCGGCGGGCTTGGCGAGCACCGCGTTGCCGGCCCCGAGCGCGGCGGCGATCTGGCCGGTGAAGATGGCCAGCGGGAAGTTCCAGGGGCTGATGCAGACGAAGATGCCCCGGGCGCTGCCGGGCTCCTCGGCCTCGAGGCGCTCGCTCTCGTTGGCGTAGTAGCGCAGGAAGTCCACCGCCTCGCGCACCTCGGCGATACCGTCGAAGATCATCTTGCCGGCCTCGCGGGTGGCGATCCCGGTCAGCTCGGCGATGTGCTCTTCATAGAGGTCCGCGGTGCGACGCAGCACCTCGGCGCGCTCGGCCACCGGCCGTGACGACCACGCCTGGAAGCCGTCCTCGGCGGCGTCAAGCGCGGCCGCCACCTCCTCCGGGGTCGCCTCATGCACCTGGCCGACCACCCTCGAGGTGTCGGCGGGAGAGCGCGCATCGCGCGCCTTGCCCTGGGGCGCCGGGCTCCCGGCGAGCATCGGCCCGGCCGTCCAGGTGGCGTCGGCGAAGGCCTCCCGGGCCGAGATCAGCGGCAGGATCGAGGCCGGCTCGTTGATCCGATAGCCCCGGGAGTTCTTGCGCTCCGGGGCGAACAGCTCGCCGGGCTGGCGGATCGAGGGGCTGGCGATGGCGTCACCCAGGCGCTCGTGCTCGGCCACCGGATCCTTGGAGACCTCGCTCGGCGGAATGGTGTCGTCCACGACCTGGTTGACGAACGAGGAGTTGGCCCCGTTCTCCAGCAGGCGGCGCACCAGGTAGGCCAGCAGGTCGCGGTGGGCGCCGACCGGCGCGTAGATGCGGCAGTGGGTGCCCTCCGCCTGGCGAACGATGTGATGCAGCGACTCGCCCATGCCGTGCAACCGCTGGAACTCGTAGCTCTCCTTGTCGTCACCGGCCATGGCGATGATGGCGGCGCAGGTGTGGGCGTTGTGGGTCGCGAACTGCGGGTAGATGCGATCGCGCCGCTCGAGCAGCATGCGTGCGCAGGCCATGTAGCTGACGTCGGTGTTGACCTTGCGGGTGAAGACCGGGAAGGTCTCGACGCCCATCTCCTGGGCCAGCTTGATCTCGGTGTCCCAGTAGGCGCCCTTGACCAGGCGCACCATGATCCTGCGATCAAAGCGCTCGGCCATGGCATGGAGGGCCTCGATCACCGGCGCGGCGCGGCGTCCGTAGGCCTGCACCACCACCCCGAAGCCATCCCAGCCCTCGAGCGCCGGGTCGGCGAGCAGCGCCTCGATCACGTCCAGCGACAGATCCAGACGGTCCTGCTCCTCGGCGTCGATGTTGAAGCCGATGTTGGCCTTGGCCGCCTGCCTCACCAGCTCCTGGGCGCGCGGCACCAGGACGTTCATCACGGTGTCGCGGTGGGTGGTCTCGTAGCGCGGATGCAGCGCCGAGAGTTTCACCGAGATGCCGGGGCTACCGCGCACGTCGCCCTGGGCCTGCTTGGCGATGGCGCGAATCGCCGTGGCATAGGCGTCGTGGTAGCGCAGGGCGTCGTCGTCGGTGCGCGCCGCCTCGCCCAGCATGTCGTAGGAATAGGTGTAGCCCTGCTTCTCGAGCTCGCGGGCGTTCTTCATGCCCTCCTCGATGGTCTGGCCGAGCACGAACTGGCGGCCGAGGACCTTCATCGACTGGCCCACGGCGGTGCGCACCACCGGCTCGCCCATGCGCCGCACCAGGCCGCGCAGCGCACGCACCGGCCCCTTGGGATCCTTTTCCAGCACATTGCCGGTCAGCATCAGCGCCCAGGTCGAGGCGTTGACCATCGACGAGGACGACTTGCCCAGGTGCGCGCCCCAGTCGGATGGCTCGATCTTGTCGTGGATCAGGTCGTCGATGGTCTCGGCGTCGGGCACCCGCAGCAACGCCTCGGCCAGGCACATCAGACCGACGCCCTCGGCGGTGGAGAGCCCGTACTCGGCCAGGAACGACTCCATCATCGACGGCGAGGTCTCCTTGCGCACCCGCGCCACATAGTTGGCGCCGGCCTCGGCCACCAGACGGCGCTCCTCCTCCGAGAGCCCAATGCGCTCGACCAGCCCGCGCAGCACCTCCGACTCGTCGACGTCGTAGTGGGCGCGGATGCGCGAGCGCAGCTCGCTCACGGCATCGTGGGGATGAAGGTTGGCTTCGTTCATGGTCGATCTCCCTGGCGACGCGCCACGCATCGGCGATTCTCGGGCGCGGATGGCATCGTCGTTGTTGAAAGTTACACACTAGCATAGGGCCCTGGGGGTAGGCCCGAAGAGGCAGGCGGTCGCGGCGGTGCTCTCAGGCTTTCCCGCGGCAGACGTCGCGGGGTGCGCTGCTGCGCCCAGCGAAGCATGTCACCCGAAAGGGGGAAAGGTCGAGGGCTAGCGGCTCACCGGCCAGGCGGGCGGGGGCGGGCAAACGCCCAGCGAAGTACGACACCCGGGCGGCACCGTCCGCATGCCCCGAACAAAGGTGAAAGAGCCTCCGGCATTGCGCCGCGAGAGGCGGCCTCTCTTCGGTAGATACACTCTGTGGCCCAGCCGCAGCACAGACGAGGTGGGGGTTAGCGGGTGTCCGCTGCAGGCAACGTAGCCGAGGCGCCAGGCATTCACGGTGGCCTCGATGACGCCTTTCCGGGAAAGGCTTGGGGCCTCCAGATAATGGCCATCTCCGCCGCCTGACATGTCACCGAAAAATGCCCAACTGGACATCTTGCCGTTTCTCTCCCGGCGCTAACTCACGACGCCTGGACGGTCGGCTAACGACGAAAAAACAAAAAAGCCGCCCGATGCAATGCATCGGGCGGCTTCTCGGAATTCGTTGGTGGAGCCTAGCGGGATCGAACCGCTGACCTCAACACTGCCAGTGTTGCGCTCTCCCAGCTGAGCTAAGGCCCCACTGTTGCTCGCCGTTTCTGCCTTGCGAGAACGAGGTGAATACTACGGACATTCTCCCCGTCCGTCAACAGCTTGGCGGGAAAAATCCCCCCTTGGTATGACACCAATTCCCCTTAGGATAATGTTGTGCCACGCTAGAGGCTGACCGTGGCCTCCTTCCAACGCGCCAGACATCCTCAACACCATTTTCAGGAGCACCTGCCTTGATCAGGGTTCTCGTTGCCGACGACCATCACTTGGTAAGGACCAGCATTGCCCACCTGCTGGACGCCGAGCAGGACATCTCCATCGTGGGTGAAGCCGCGGATGGCGAGGAAGCCATTCGTCTGGCCCGTGAACTCAAGCCGGACATCGTGCTGATGGACATCCGCATGCCGGGCATCGGTGGACTGGAAGCCACCCGCAAGATCCATCGCTTCACCCAGGACATCCGCATCCTGGTGCTCACCGCCTTCATCGAGGACACCTTCGCCCAGCGCCTGCTCGACGCCGGCGCCCAAGGCTTCATCAGCAAGGGTTCTCAGCACGATGAGATGGTGACCGCCGTGCGCGGCGTCTTCGCCGGGCAACGCTACATCAGCCCGGAGATCGCCCAGCGCCTGGTGCTGTCGCGCATCGACGCCAGCGACAATCCCTTCGACCAGCTGTCCCAGCGCGAGCTGCAGGTCGCGATGATGATCGTCAACTGTCAGAAGGTGGCCGACATCGCCGACCGCATGTTTCTGAGCCCCAAGACCGTCAACACCTATCGCTATCGCATCTTCGAGAAGCTTAACGTGCACTCCGACGTCGAACTGACCCACCTGGGGCTGCGCCACGGCCTGGTCGACGGCTTCAGCGAAGTGGAATAGCCGCCGCCCCGCCTGGCGGCGAGTCTGATAGGATGAGCCTCCATCCTCGCCAGACCGCCGCCCGATGAGTTTCGATTCGCGCCACTTTCTCGCCACCGTCACCGAAGCCCCCGGCGTTTACCGCATGCTCGACGAGAGCGGCGAAACGCTCTATGTGGGCAAGGCACGCCGACTCAAGCCGCGCCTGGCCAGCTACTTTCGCGGCGCCTTGAACACCAAGACCCAGGCGCTGGTCGCGCGCATCGCCGACATCCAGGTGACGGTCACCAACAGCGAGACCGAGGCGCTGCTGCTCGAGCAGACGCTGATCAAGGAACAGCGCCCGCCGTACAACATCCTGCTGCGCGACGACAAGTCCTACCCCTTCGTGTTCGTCACCGACCGCCATCCGTTTCCTGCGCTCGAATACAAGCGGGCACGCACCCGCCACGACGACGGTCGCTATCTGGGCCCCTATCCCAGCAGCACCGCGGTGCGCGAGAGCCTGTCGCTGATGCAGAAGATCTTCCGCATCCGCAACTGCGAGGACAGCGTCTTCGCCCATCGCACTCGGCCCTGCCTGCAGTACCAGATCGATCGCTGCACGGCGCCCTGCGTGGATTACATCTCCGAGGCCGACTATCGGCGCGACCTGGAGCACGCCATCCAGTGCCTGGAGGGCAAGAGCGAGGCCGTGACCCAGGAGCTGACCCGCGACATGGAAGCCGCCAGCCAGGCCCTCGAGTTCGAGGAAGCCGCTCGCCTGCGCGACCAGATCCAGCAGCTACGCCAGCTTCAACAGCGCCAGTTCGTCGACACCGGCAGCGGCGACGCGGACGTCTTCGCCCTGGCCTCTCGCCCCGGGGCACTGTGCATCTCGGTACTCGCCATTCGTCAGGGTCGACTGCTGGGTGCCCGCCACCACCAGCCGACCAACGGCCTGGACCTCGGCCCCGAGGCGCTGCTCGGCGAGTTCGTCAGCCAGTTCTATCTCGGCCAGGCCCGCGAGATTCCCGGCGAGGTGATCACCAGCCATGCGCTGCCGGACGCGGAGCTGTTGGCCCAGGCGCTGAGCGAGCATGCCGGCAAGCGGGTTCGCGTCACCGACCAGGTGCGCAGCCACCGCGCCCAGTGGCAGGAGCTGGCCCGCACCAACGCCGAACAGCAGCTGGCCGGCCAGCTGGCCAATCAGACGCAGCTCGCCAGACGCTTCGAGGCGCTGCGCGAGGCGCTCGGCCTCGAGCAGCCCCCGGAACGCCTGGAATGCTTCGACATCAGCCACAGCCAGGGCGAGGCCACCGTGGCCTCCTGCGTGGTGTTCGATGCCGACGGCCCGCGCAAGTCCGACTATCGCCGCTTCAACATCGAGGGCATCGAGCCCGGCGACGACTATGCCGCCATGCGCCAGGCCCTGACCCGTCGTTTCAAGCGCCTCGCCCAGGGTGAAGGGGCGCGGCCGGACATCCTGGTCGTCGACGGCGGCAAGGGCCAGCTCAACATGGCCCGCGAGGTCTTCGCCGACCTCGGTGTGACCGGCGTGATGCTGCTCGGCGTCGCCAAGGGCAGCACCCGCAAGGCCGGCCTCGAGATCCTCTATCTGGAGACCGTCGATCGCACCCTCGATCTCGACGCCACTTCCCCGGCGCTTCACCTGTTGCAGCACATCCGCGACGAATCGCACCGCTTCGCCATCACCGGCCACCGCACCCGGCGCGACAAGGCACGGCGCACCTCGACACTCGAGGACATCCCGGGCGTCGGTCCGCGCCGCCGACGCGAACTGCTGCGCTTCTTCGGCGGCCTGCAGGGGGTGCGCCAGGCCAGCCGTGACGAGCTCGCACGAGTACCGGGCATCAGCGCCACCCTGGCCGACACGATCCATCGCGCCCTGCACGGATGACTGCCGCCGGGCATCGGCAACGCTCCAGCCCGGCGTACGACACGATCCATCGCGCTCTACATGGATGAGTGTCGCCGAGCCGGATAGAATGGCCGGATATTTCGTGTTCCCACCTCAGGCAAGGACCGCAGCTTCGATGAACATTCCCAATCTCCTGACCCTGGCCAGAATCGTCTTCATCCCGCTGCTGGTCGTGCTGTTCTATCTGCCCTTCTCGTGGAGCATGCTGGCCACCGGCGCGCTGTTCGGCCTGGCCTCGATCACCGATTGGCTGGACGGCTACCTGGCCCGGCGCTGGGATCAGTCGACGCCCTTCGGCGCCTTCCTCGACCCGGTCGCCGACAAGTTGATGGTGGCCGTGGCCCTGGCATTGTTGATCGAGCGCTACGATGCCAGCTGGCTGACGCTGCCCGCGCTGGTCATCATCGGCCGCGAGATCGTGATCTCGGCCCTGCGCGAATGGATGGCCGAGATGGGCAAGCGTGGCACGGTGGCCGTCTCCTCGATCGGCAAGGTGAAGACCACCCTGCAGATGATCGCCCTGCTGCTGCTGCTGGGCTTCGCCCCGGGCACACCGATCGCCACGATCGGCGTCGTCACCCTCTATGCCGCGGCACTGCTGACCCTGTGGTCGATGATCCAGTACCTGCGTGCCGCCTGGCCGCACCTCAGCGACTCGATGTAATGAATCTCCAGAAAAGCGTTTGACAGTCACCGACTTATCCGTATAATACGTCCTCGAGTCAGGCGGGAATAGCTCAGTGGTAGAGCATCGCCTTGCCAAGGCGAGGGTCGCGAGTTCGAATCTCGTTTCCCGCTCCACTCTCTTCGAAGAGCAACGTCGACGAAGAGAACTGACTCGACCGGATCAATGCGCAAGACGGGCCATCGTCTTCGCTCCATCCCCCACGGGTGGCACGATCCTTGAGGCTGGATGGCAGAGTGGTTATGCAGCGGACTGCAACTCCGTGTACGCCGGTTCGATTCCGACTCCAGCCTCCATCATTCCTATAGCTGTGCGCTCGAACCCCGCCCGGATGGCGAAATTGGTAGACGCAAGGGACTTAAAATCCCTCGGTGGCAACACCGTGCCGGTTCGAGCCCGGCTCCGGGCACCATGATTCCCTGACCCGCCATGGGCCGACCTGTCGACGGTACCCTCCCCCATGAAGCTGGTACGCCCGCTCCGCGATCCCTACTTCACGAATCAGCATCGCCGCATCCTGCACGTGCTGCGCGTCGCGCTGGCACTGATCGTCGCCTATGCGGTCACCGAACCCTTCGATCTTCCGCACCGCGGCTGGGCGCTGGTCAGCACCGTGATGGTGATGGGCAACCTGCCCCACATCGGCGGCGTGCTCGACAAGGGGCGCCAGCGCCTGCTGGGCTCGCTGATCGGCGCCCTCTGGGGGCTGCTGCTGATCGTCACCCTCACGCCCTGGCCGGCCCTGCTGCATCTCGGCGCCCTCGCCGGCATCGCCGCGGTGACCTGGTACACGTTCAGCAAGCGCTTCGGCTACGGCGGCCTGATGTTCGCCATCAGCCTGCTGCTGGTGGTCGGCGGCAGCACGCCGGAGCTGGATGCCGCCCTGTGGCGCAGCTTCAATGTGCTGCTGGGCACCCTGATCGGCATCGGCGTCACCGTACTGGTCCTGCCCCACAAGGCCACCGACCTGCTGCGCTTCGCCCTGGCCGATCACCTCGACCACATGGCCCGGCTCTATCACGCCCATACCTCGGCCAGCGCGCCGCCCGATCTCGACACCCACGAGCTGCTCAAGGGCTGCAGCAAGCTGCTGGTCAAGCAGCGCGGCCTGGTCGATGCCATCCACCGCGAGAACCGCCTGACCCGGATCGAGCTGGACGAGCTCATTTCCCTGCAGCGCCGCATGTTCTCGACCATCGAACTGCTGCTGGAAACCCACTGGAACACCCGCGCCGGCCACGAGCTCATCGATGCCATGGAAGGGCTGCGCGATCAGCAGCACACCCTGGCCCGCGGCATCGGCACCCTGGCCTTCCAGGTACGCACCGGCCACCCCATCGACGTCGACCTCGCGCCCTTCGACCTGCAGCGTCACGCCGGCCTCGCCGGCGACGCCCGCGCCGAGGACGGCCGGCGCCTGTTCAGCCCCAGCGGCTACCTGTGGCTGAACCGCGAGCTGGCTCGCCTGACCGGCGAGCTGGTCGAGCGGCTGGGCAGCCTGGAACGCTTGCCCAGCCGCCGTCTGCGCAAGGGCGCCTCGCGCCACGGCCTGCTCGAGCCCCACGACAGCGGTGATGCCCCGCGGTAACGCCCCGCCATGAAAGGAACCCTCCGATGCCCGACAGCACCCACGAGACCCTGATCATCGGCGGCGGCATCGCCGGCCTGGTACTGGCCCTGGAGATCGCCGAACAACGTCCCGTGACGCTGCTGCAGCCGTCCCGCGATGCCCTGGGCGCCAGTCGCTGGGCCCAGGGCGGCATCGCCGCCGTGCTGTCGCCGGACGACGATCTGGAGGCCCACGTTGCCGACACCCTGGTGGCCGGCGATGGCCTGTGCGACGAGGCCTCCGTCCGCTTTACCGTGGAACAGGGGCCGGACGCCATCGCCTGGCTACTGTCGCTGGGCGTGCCCTTCACCCCGGACCCCGACCCCGAGGCCCGCTATCCGTATCACCTGACCCGGGAAGGCGGCCACGGCGCGCGCCGCATCATCCATGCCGATGACGCCACCGGGCGCGCCGTGGTGGAAACCCTGCGACAGCACGTCGAACACCATCCGCACATCCGGCTGCGCACCGACCTGACCGCCATCGGCCTGATCGGTGATACGGCTGGCCAGTGCCGTGGCGCCCGCTGCCTCGACGAGCAAGGCAGGCTGGTGGAGCTGCCGGCGGCGGACACCGTGCTGGCCACCGGCGGTGCCAGCGGCCTGTTCCGCCACACCACCAGCCCCGATCCGGCCTGCGGCGAGGGCATGCTGATGGCGGCCGAGCTCGGTGCCGAGCTGATGAACCTGGAATTCCAGCAGTTCCACCCCACCTGCCTGTTCGACCCGGATGGACCGCCCTTCCTGATCAGCGAGGCCGTGCGCGGCGAAGGCGGCCATCTGCTCGATGCCGAAGGCCATCGCTTCATGCCCGAGGTCGACCCCCGTGCCGAGCTCGCTCCCCGCGACGTGGTCGCCCGCGCCATCGACGCCGAGATGCAACGCAGCGGCCGCGAGCATGTCTGGCTCGACGTGCGCCACCTGGGGGAAGACGCCATTCGCCACCACTTCCCCACCATCCACGCCCACTGCGCCTCCCGCGGCATCGATATCGCCCACGAGCCGATTCCGGTGGTCCCGGCCGCCCACTACAGCTGCGGCGGCGTCAGCACCGATCTCGAGGGCGCTACCACGGTGCCGCGCCTCTATGCCGTGGGGGAAGTCGCCGGCACCGGGCTGCACGGCGCCAATCGGATGGCCAGCAACTCGCTGCTGGAGTGCCTGGCCTTCGCCCGCAGCTGTGCCCGCCGCCTGCGCCATGCCGCCCCCGCCCATTCGGCCCCACTGACGCCGTGGCACCCCGGCACCTCCACGGTGCCGGAGACGGAATGCCGGACGCTGCTCGCCGAGGTGCGCGGCATCATGAGCGAGAACGTCGCCATCGTGCGCCACGATGCCGGACTCGCCACGGCCGAGCGGCGCCTCGCCGAGCTCGCCGAGCGTCTGGCGCCACGCATCGCCGACGCAACGCCCAGCGTCGCCCTCGCCCGGCTGTGGCACGCCCTGCGCCTGGCACGGCTCACCGTGGCCAGCGCCCGGTCGCGGCGCGAATCCCGCGGCCTGCACTTCAATCCGGACTGCCCGCTGCACGGCGACCCCGCGCCGCAGCCGTCTCGTGTCCATCTCAGTGATCTGGTTTCGCTCAACGACTGAACGGGAAGACGGCACGAAGCGGCGGCCAGGGCAACGCGGGGCGTCGCGACCCATGGCACGGGGGCACGGCATCGGGGAAACCTGCCTCAGGAGAACGCCGGGAAAGCATCAGGAAAGCGTCAGGAAAGAGAGCGAAGCGCCTTGCGCAGCCGACGCAGCGATTCGACATCACCGCTGTCGGGCCACAGCCACAGGCGCCTACCGGGCAGGCGCAGGCCGATCAGCCAGGGCCCCAGATAGTCGCACCGCAGCGGCACTTGCTGCCAATGCTCAGCACCGTCGTGGCGCCAGGCCAGCAGCGGCGCGGCCTGGTCACGAGCCTGCAGACGCAGGGTACCGCTCGGTCGGCGCCGCGCGGCATCGACCAGTACGGCCCCCATCAGGACCGCCGCCGCCAGGGCCGCCCACCACGGGGCGTACAGACCCAGCCACCCCACCACACCCAGGGCCGGCAGGCCCTGGGCAAGCAGCGACAACCTAGAGGTTGCGATAGTGATCGTTATCGGTGCTCTCGGCATGCTCGACGATCATCTTGACGATGCGGCGGCGCTCGGGCTCCTCGGGCCACTCGCGGCGCATCAGCCAGGCGAAGAGATCCTGATCCTCCTCGTCGATCAGGGTGCGATAGGCGGCCTGATCCTGCTCGCCAAGATCATCATAGCGCTGCTCCAGGAAGGGAATCAGCAGCAGGTCGAGCTCCCACATGCCACGACGGGAATGCCAGTAGAGGCGCTTGCGAAGGGCGGCTGCCGCGGACGAATCGTCGTTCAAGATCGGCCTCGTTGATCCGATGAATGTGGCGACAGTATACCCGAGCCATCCGCCCCCCGGCAGCCCGCGCGCCGGCCGATGCGCTTGCGGTACGACCAAGGGCCGACCAGCGTCGGGCACGGGCCCGACAGCGGCACGAGACTTGCGTGTGCAGGCTAGTGCGTTGTTTTATCGAAAGTTGCACAGTATGCTTTGAGTAACGATCGCCCTGCGCCCCACGGCCGGATCAGGACAGCACGGAGAGAGCCGATGACCAAGTCCGAATTGATCGAGCAGATTGCCATGCGACAGCCCGAGCTGTCCGTCAAGGATGTCGAGGCCGCCGTACGGCTGATCCTGGATGACATCACCGACACCCTGGCGGAGGGCGGGCGCGTCGAGATCCGCGGCTTCGGCAGCTTCTCGCTGCACTATCGCGAGCCGCGCGTCGGTCGCAATCCCAAGACCGGCGACCCCGTCGATCTCGACGGCAAGTTCGTCCCGCATTTCAAACCCGGCAAGGAGCTGCGCGAGCAGGTGGACGCCAGCCGCGCCCTCGGTTACTGACGGGCGTATCCGACCGCCCTTCCCTCTCTTTCCACACGACACGGGAACTCACACATGCGTTGGCTCAAAGGCCTGATCCTGGCCGTCATCCTGCTGGTGGTACTGCTGGTCGGCATTCTGTTCGCCGTCAACAATCAGCAGGCCCTGCCCCTCAACCTGATCTGGATCGAACTGCCGTCGGCGTCGCTTTCCGTCTGGCTGCTCTCCAGTCTGGTGGTCGGTGTGCTGCTGGGCATGCTCGCCATGGGCGGCGTCTACCTCCGCCTGCGCACCCTGCTGACCCGCGCCCAGCGCCATAATCAGCAGCAGCGCAAGGAGCTGGACCAGCTGCGCGTCCAGGAGATGAAGGAACTGCCCTGAGCATGACCGATGTTCTGCTGCTGGCCCTGTTGTTGGCAGCGGTCGCCATCGGCTGGTGGCTCGGCCGCCGCGAACGCCGGACCACCGCCCCCGCCTCTCAGCCCCCGACGCTGGCCCGCGATTACTTCGTGGGCCTCAACTATCTGCTCAACGACCAGCAGGACCGCGCCATCGAGACCTTCATCGGCGCCCTCGAGGTCAACAGCGATACCATCGAGACCCACATTGCCCTGGGCAACCTGTTTCGCACTCGCGGCGAAGCCGACCGCGCGGTGAAGGTCCACCAGAACCTGCTGGCACGCCCCACGCTCAGCGGCGAGCAGGGTGATCGGGTGCAGCTGGAGCTGTCGCGTGACTTCCTGCAGCTCGGCCTGCTGGATCGCGCCGAGCGGCTGCTCTTCTCGCTGATCAAGGACAGCCAGAACAGCGAACATCGCCACGCCGCGCGCAAGCTGCTGGTCGACCTGCTGGAGCGGGAAGGCGAATATCAGCAGGCCCTGGACGTGGCCCAGCCGGCACTGGTGAAGGAGAGTGACGACGTGCGCCGCGCCGCGGCGCACTGGCTGTGCGAGATCGCCGACCAGGAGCGCCAGTCGGCGAGTCCGGTGCTGGCAAGACGCCACCTCAAGCAGGCTCTCGCCACCGACCGCCGGTGCGTGCGCGCCAACCTGATGCTGGCCGACATGGCCCTGGAGACGGGCCAGTATCGCCAGGCCATTCGCCTGCTGCAGCGCATCCCCGATCAGGACAAGCACTTCATTCCCACCCTGCTCGAGCCCCTCGGCCGCGCCTACCGCCTGCTCGACGACGAAGAGGGGCTGATTCGTCATCTCGAGTCGCTGCTGGAGATCGCGCCCTACACCAGCGTCATCATCATGCTGGCCGAGGCCCTGCGCCGCCATCAGGGAGACACCGAAGCCGCCCAGGCCCTATTGACCCGCGAACTCGAGCGCTCGCCGAGCCTCGGCGCCGTGGACTACCTGATTCGGCTCTATCACCAGCAGGAAGGCAGCACCGGGAATCCACGCATCGAGCTGCTGCAGCGCCACACGCATACCCTGCTCAAGGCCCGCCCCCGTCATCGCTGCCAGCGCTGCGGCTTCAGCGGCGAGCCGCTGCTGTGGCAGTGCCCCCGCTGTCGCAGCTGGGGCACCACCAAACCGATCACCGGGATCGAGGGCGAATAGCGCTCAGCCCCCCCGCCAGCTCCGCCTCGATGGCGGCCAACGCCGCCATGGGGTCGTCGGCCTGGGTCACCGGGCGCCCGATCACCAGATGCGTGCTGCCGGCCGCCATGGCCTCCGACGGCGTCATCACCCGCCGCTGGTCACCGGCCTCGGCCGCGGCCGGACGAATCCCCGGCGTCACCTTGAGGAAGTCATCGCCGCACAGGGTGCGCAGCCGCGCGGCCTCCTGAGCCGAGCACACCACCCCGTCCATGCCGCTGTCCCGGGCCAGCGCCGCCAGACGCTCGACCTGTTCGGCGGGCGTGGCGGTAACGCCCACTTCCGCCAGATCCTCGCCCCCCATGCTGGTCAGCACCGTGACCGCGATCAGGCGGGTGGACAGGTCGTGCTGAACCAGCCGCTGCTTGGCCTCCTCCATCATCCGCCCGCCGCCACCGGCGTGCACGTTGACCATCCACACGCCCTGCTCGGCCGCGGCCTGAACGGCACCGGCCACGGTGTTGGGAATGTCGTGGAACTTGAGGTCCAGAAACACCTCGAACCCGCGGCCGTGCAGGGCCTCGAGCACGGCGGGGCCGCTGCGGGTGAACAGTTCCTTGCCCACCTTAACCCGGCAGCGAGACGGATCGAGCCGGTCGGCCATGCACAGGGCGGCATCCAGCGAAGCGTAGTCGAGGGCGATGATCAGAGGGGACGCGGTGGGCACGAGCTGGGCTCCTGGCAGCTGAATGGACCCGCGCAGTATATCAGTCATGTGCCCGGACGCATGGCGAGATCGCTCGCAGCGAATGTCGTACATGACCCATGGCGGCGGCCGTCATTCGCTCACATCCGAGGGCCCTCACCGGCACTAGCTTGGAGGCAGGGACCACCATGGCCCCTGATCAAAAGCCAACCGCAGAGGACATTCCGCCATGAGGACACGTTACACGACAGGCATCGCCATCCTGGGGCTGACGCTGATGCTCGGCCTGGCATCACCGGTCACCGCCCAGGAGATGGCGCCGATCAACGTCAACACCGCCGATGCCACGCTACTGACCGAGCTGCCGGGAATCGGCGAGACGAAGGCCGAGGCCATCGTCGAGGATCGCGAGGCCAACGGACCCTATGAGTCCGCCGACGATCTCGCCCGGGTCAGCGGCATCGGCGAGATGACCGTCGAGAGGCTCTCCGAGCAGGTCACGTTCTGAGAAACCGTCGGACGGCGGCGCTCGGGCGGCGTCGGAATGGCCTAGACCCTGAGCCCGCCGTCGCACTCTACCACCCGCCCGGTGAAGTAGTCGTTGGTGAAGATAAAGGCCACGCTCTCGGCGATATCGCCGGGCTGCCCCATGTGACGTAGCGGGATACCGTCCGTGATGCGCTCGAGGATGTCTTCCCGCAGCGTCGCGGTCATCTCGGTCTCGATGAAGCCGGGTGCCACCGCCCCCACCCGAATGCCGTGCCGGGCCAGCTCCCGGGCCCAGGTCACGGTCAGCGACGCCACGCCGGCCTTGGCCGCCGCATAGTTGCTCTGGCCGACGTTGCCGCCGCGCACCACGCTGGAGATATTGACGATCACGCCCTGGCGGCCGGCCTCGATCATCCGGGTGGCCGCCTCGCGCCCGCAGAGGAAGACGCCGGTCAGGTTGACGTCGATCACCTGCTGCCAGTCCGCCAGCGACAGGCGCTCCGACACCTCGCCTTCCCTCGCCTTGACCAGCAGGCCGTCGCGCACGATGCCGGCGTTGTTGACCAGGCCATCGATGGGGCCGAGGGCCTCCTCAACGGCGGTGAAGACGGCGGCCACCGAGCCCTCATCGGCCACGTCCACCACGAACCCCCGCGCGCCGACGCCGGCCTCTGCCAGCCGACCCACGGCGGCATCCAGGCTGTCGCCGTCACGATCCAGCAGCGCCACGGTCGCGCCCTCACGGCCCAGACGTTCGGCCATCGCCAGGCCCAGACCACGGGCGCCGCCGGTAATGGCAATGATGCGATCCTGCAGTGTCATGTCGAGTCTCCCGCCGATGGTGTCGCGTCTCGTCCCGGCCATCACACCGCCAGGGCAAGTGCCTGTCGTACTCAGCTTATCCCGAATGTTGCGATGCAACACTCGGCTTTTGGTCGAGGCTTGATTTCCCGGCACGACGCCCCCATCTATCGGGCATTCGTCAACGCGGAGTCATCATGCCCCTTCTCGCTTTCTTTACCGTCTTCGCCCTGCTCGACTTCGTCCTGCTGTTCACGGTCGGCAGCCATATCGGGCTGCTGACCACCCTGGCCCTGGTGCTGGGCACCGGCTTCCTGGGTCTGCACCTGATCCGCCGGGAAGGCGTCGCCACCTTCGCCCGCGCCCAGGAGCGCATGAACCGTGGCGAGCTGCCCTCCGGCGAGCTGCTGACCGGTGCCGCCCTGATCTTCGGTGGTGCCCTGCTGATGGCCCCAGGCTTCCTGTCCGACGCCCTGGGCTTCATGTGCCTGATTCCGGACGCTCGCCGCCTGCTCGGCCGACTGCTGGGCCGGGCCGGCATGCGCTTCCAGGGCGTGCACATGCAGGCCGGTGCCTATCAGGCGCGCCAGGGGCGCGACGCCGACTGGCAGCAGGCCGGCGAGTCACACGAGCCGGGCACGCGCACCTCTTCTCACGACGAGGACGGCGAGCCGCTGGAAGGCGACTTCATCGCCCACGACGAGCGCCGCGGCTGAATGGCAAAAAATTTTCGGACGGGGGCTTGAAAGCCCACTGGCCAGCCCCACTTATCCGACAGCAACGAGTTTCGATTCCGGCCCGCCGGAATCATCCCCACGGAAGGCAGACGCCTTCACCCCGCAGCAAGACCTGCGGGTTGATGATGAAAACGCCGGGGCAGCGACGCCCTGGCACAGCAAACCATCAGGAGAACGTGAGCAATGAACATCCGTCCCTTGCACGATCGCGTCGTCATCCGTCGCGTCGAAGAAGAGCAGAAAACCGCTGGCGGCATCGTGCTCCCGGGCAGCGCCCAGGAAAAGCCGACTCGTGGCGAAGTGCTCGCCGCCGGTAACGGCCGGATCCTGGACAGCGGCGACGTTCGTCCGCTGGACGTCAAGGTCGGCGACACCGTGATCTTCAAGGATGGCTTCGGCGTCGAGAAGCAGAAGATCGACGGCGAAGAAGTGCTGATCATGAGCGAGTCCGACATCCTGGCCGTCGTCGAAGGCTAAGCCTAGACCGCCACCCGCTCGAAACCGACGTTCACGAACTCACAGGAAACCTACGAAAATGGCAGCGAAACAAGTCAAGTTCTCCAGCGATGCCCGCACTCGCATGGCGAAAGGCGTCGACACCCTGGCCAACGCCGTCAAGGCTACCCTGGGCCCGAAGGGCCGCAACGTGGTGCTGGAAAAGTCCTTCGGCGCGCCGACCGTGACCAAGGACGGCGTCTCCGTGGCCAAGGAGATCGAGCTCAAGGACAAGTTCGAGAACATGGGCGCGCAGATGGTCAAGGAAGTCGCTTCCAAGACCTCCGACGTGGCCGGTGACGGCACCACCACCGCCACCGTGCTGGCCCAGTCCATCGTCAACGAAGGCCTGAAGGGCGTCATCGCGGGCATGAACCCGATGGACCTGAAGCGCGGCATCGACCAGGCCATCCAGGCCGCAGTCAAGGAAGTCGGCGAGCTGGCCGTGCCGTGCACCGACTCCAACGCCATCGCCCAGGTCGGCACCATCTCCGCCAACGGCGACACCAACATCGGCCGCATCATCGCCGAAGCGATGGAAAAGGTCGGTAAAGAAGGCGTCATCACCGTCGACGAAGGCCGTGGCTTCGAAGACGAGCTGGACGTCGTGGAAGGCATGCAGTTCGATCGCGGCTACCTGTCGCCGTACTTCGTGACCAACCAGGACACCATGGCCGTGGAACTGGAAGATCCGTTCATCCTGCTGGTGGACAAGAAGATCTCCAACATCCGCGAACTGCTGCCGACCCTCGAGGCCGTCGCCAAGGCCGGCAAGCCGCTGGTGATCATCGCCGAGGACATCGAAGGCGAGGCCCTGGCCACCCTGGTGGTCAACACCATGCGCGGCATCGTCAAGGTCGCGGCCGCCAAGGCCCCGGGCTTCGGCGACCGTCGCAAGGCCATGCTGCAGGACATCGCCATCCTGACCGGCGGCACCGTGATCTCCGAGGAAGTCGGTCTGGACCTCGAGCAGGCCACCCTGGACCACCTGGGCACCGCCAAGCGCGTGACCATGTCCAAGGAAAACACCACCATCATCGATGGTGCCGGCCAGGACGCTGACATCGAGGCCCGCGTCAACCAGATCCGCGCCCAGATCGAAGAGACCTCCTCCGACTACGATCGCGAGAAGCTCCAGGAGCGCGTTGCCAAGCTGGCTGGCGGTGTCGCCGTGATCCGCGTCGGTGCCGCCACCGAAGTGGAGATGAAGGAGAAGAAGGCTCGCGTCGAGGACGCCCTGCACTCCACTCGCGCCGCCGTCGAGGAAGGCGTGGTGCCTGGCGGTGGTACCGCCCTGATCCGCGTGCTGACCAAGGTCGCCGGCCTCAAGGGCGAGAACGAAGACCAGACCCACGGCATCGCCATCGCCGTGCGCGCCATGGAAGCGCCGCTGCGCCAGATCGTCACCAACGCCGGCCAGGAGGCTTCCGTCATCCTGAACCGCGTCAAGGACGGTGAGGGCAACTTCGGCTACAACGCCCAGACCGGCGAATTCGGCGACCTGTTCGACATGGGCGTGCTGGATCCGGCCAAGGTCACCCGTAGCGCCCTGCAGTCCGCAGGTTCCGTTGCCGGCCTGATGATCACCACCGAGTGCATGATCGCCGACGACCCGGACGAGCAGGAAGCTGCCGGTGGCGGCGACATGGGCGGCATGGGCGGCATGGGAGGCATGGGCGGCATGATGTAATCGGCCCCCTGCCCCAGGCCCCGCCTGAGAAAGACCCCCGCCGGAGACCGGCGGGGGTCTTTTCGTTGTGGCGAGAGCCCCCTCCAGCCAATGGCCGAACCGCGCAAGACAGGCTTGGCGGCTTGGCGGCTTGGCGGCTTGGCGGCTTGGCGGCTTGGCGGCTTGGCGGCTTGGCGGCTTGGCGGCTTGGCGGCTTGGCGGCTTGGCGGCTTGGCGCGGTAAGATACACGACTTACGTCTCTCACCACCTGGCTGCGCCCTCTGTCCATGCTTTCCAATATCCGTATCGTCCTCGTCCAGACCTACCACCCCGGCAATATCGGCGCCTCGGCGCGGGCCATGAAGACCATGGGGCTCACCGACCTGGTGCTGGTCAACCCGCGCGACTTCCCTCACCCCGAGGCCAGTCGACTGGCCGCCGGCGCCGAGGACCTCGTCGACGCAGCCCGAGTGGCCGGCTCGCTGCAAGAGGCGGTGAGCGACTGTGTCCAGGTGATCGGCGCCAGCGCCCGACTGCGCAGCATGCCCCTGCCCCACTTCGACGAGCCCGCCGAGATGGCCGAGTCGCTGGTGACGCATGCCGCGGGCGATCCCGTCGCCCTGGTATTCGGCCGCGAGCGCTTCGGGCTGACCAACGACGAGATCCGCTGCTGCAGTCACCAGGTCAGCATTCCCGCCAACCCGGACTACGGCGTGCTCAATCTTTCCCAGGCCGTCCAGGTGCTGGCCTACGAGACCTTCCGCGCCTGGCGACAGCGCCCGGATAGCGGCTTCCAGGCCGCTCGGCCGGCCCAGGATCGCCAGCCGACCCGGGAGCAGCTGGGCCACTTCCACGACCATTTGTCTCGCCTGATGCAAGCCAGCGGCTTCATCACCCAGCCCCATGCCCGCACCGAGGAACAGCTGCAGGCGCTGTTCGCTCGTGCCCAGCCCTCGCGCAAGGAGCTCTCGCTGCTGCGCGGGCTGCTGAGTTCGCTGGAGCCCGACGCGGAAGGCTGAGGCCTGAAGCAGGAGACGGACGCCAAGGCGCCGATCGACATCGAATCGTCATCGTCGATTCACCCCACCGTCATGCCCCTGGCCGAGACTACAACTGCCCAAGACGGGAACCGGCAACGGACACTGCCACTCGCTTCGCCAGGGACGCCAGGGGCAGGACGCTCCTCAGGGACGCCGTTCGGCATCGGGACGATGCCCAGGGAGGATGGGAATATCGCCACGACGCTCGCGTCGTGGCGTTTTTCTTTGCCGCTCCGGCACAAGGTGGCAGAGTGAAGGAGTCCACCGCCCAGGAGAGTCGCCATGCGCAGCGAGCCTGAAAAACCCTCGCCCGACGCTACCCCGCGAAAGCGGCAGCACCTGATTCACGACGAGCTTCCGAAAGAACACGAGGATCCGCTGATCGGCGTCCTGCACCGCGTCATTCGCATGGGCGTCAAGGTACTGGCCGTGCTGATGGTGTTCGTGATCCTGTGGGGCGTCCTGGACGTCGTTTACGTGCTCTATCAGCAGCTCGCCTCTCCGCCCTTCCTGCTGCTGGAAGTCGGCGACCTCTTCCGCCTCTTCGGCGCCTTCATGGTGGTGCTGATCGCCATCGAGATCTTCATCAACATTCGCCTGTATCTCGGTACCGATGTGCTGCCGATACAGCTGGTGATCGCCACCGCCCTGATGGCCATCGCCCGAAAAGTGATCGTGCTGGACATCGAGGCCGTCTCGGCCGAGTACGTGTTCGCCATCGCCGCCGTGGTGCTGGCCCTCGGCGTCACTCACTGGCTGGTCGCCCGCAAGCAGTAAGCCGTGGCGGTCCGCTTATCGACTCGCCCCCTCAACCCGAGCCCCTCCTCTCGTCGGGCAGACAGACACCGGCAACACTGGCAGAACCACCGGGCAGGCCGGTAACCTCTCTCGACAGCCGCGTGCCCGGCCGCCTTCGGGCCGGGCGACGACTCCACCGCGCATCGAGAGAGGTCCCATGCCCCGCTTCGCCGATCACCTCTATACGCCCGGCCCCGACAACCCCTTTCCCGGCCTCGCGGCGCTGCAGCGGCGCCTGGGCCACGCCATTCCTCATCGGCTAGGCTCCAACGAGGGGCTCGACATGCCCCATGCCGCGCTGCGTGAGCACTTCGGCGAGACCATGGCCGAGCACGTCACCTGCTACGGCGACGCCGAGGCCCTGGCCCTGCGTGAGCGCCTGGCGCGCCGCCACGGTTTCGACGTCGACAGCCTGCTGGTGGATGCCGGCTGCGACAGCCTGCTGGCCCTTACTCTGCGCACGGTGGCCCCGACCGGCACCACCGTCATCGCCTCCGCCGGCACCTACCCGACCTTCGGCTACTTCGCCCGCGGCCAGGGCTGCCGCCTGGTGGAGGTCGACTATCGAGAGGACGAAGCGCGACTGGCGCCGGACCTCGACGCCCTGGCCGCCGCCGCGCATCGGGAAGACGCCCGGCTGGTGTATCTGGCCAATCCGGACAATCCCACCGGCCATCGACACGCGGCCGACGACGTTGCCCGCTTCCGCCAGGCATTGCCCGACGACTGCTGGCTGCTGCTGGACGAGGCCTATCACGACTTCCGCGACGACGCCGACGCGCCGGATTTCACCCGCGCCCTGCCCGGCGTGATCCGCTGCCGCACGCTGTCGAAGGCCATGGGGCTGGCCGGGCTGCGCGTCGGCTACGCGATCGTCGAGCCAGAGACGCGAGCCATGATGCAGAAGGTGCGCATCCACTATGCGGTGTCGTCGCTCAGCCTGGCGGCCGCCGAGGTGGTGCTGGATCATCCCGCCGAGATCGACCGCCATCTGCGCGACGTGATCGCGCGGCGCGAGCGGCTGACGGCGCATTTCCGCGCCCTGGGTGTCGACGTGCTGCCGAGCGCCACCAACTTCATCGCCCTTCGCCTGCCCAGCGCCGAGCTGGCCGCACGCGTTCACGCGGCCCTGCTGGACGAGGGCAAGCTGACCGCCCGCGCGGCCCATCCGGCACTCGGCCACCTGCTGCGGATCACCGCGGTCGAGGATGCCCTGGTGCCGGGCCGGCTGGCGACGCTGGAAGCGGCACTCGCGGAAGGAAGTGAAGGCTAGCAGGCAGGCGGCGCCACTCAGCAGCGCCCCTGCATGGCCAGCCCGGGCGGGCAGAAGCCGCCGCGACGACGGTGATCGCGGTCGTCGCGGTGACGCCGATGGTGGCGACGCTCGCGGTAGTGATCGTCATGACGGCGATAGTGGCGATACTCCCTACGCTCGTGATGGCGATGACCATGGTGATAGCCGCCGACCTCCACCAGAGGGCCGGTGTCGATGCGCGCCGGCGTGTAGCTGCACCCCGTCATAAGCAGCATGGCCGCCAATGCCAGGCCTCCCATGACGCCGCGGCGACGTGAGGAGATCATCTCAGCAGCGCCCTTTCTTCGCCTGCCCCGGCGGGCAGAAGCCACCCCCATGGCTGCGATGGTCGTGATCATGGTGGCCACCGATCTCGAGTAGCGGCTCGGGGTCGATGCGGGCGGGCGTGTAGCTGCAGCCGGCCACAAACAGGGCGGCAAGCAGCAGGGTCGCAAGGGTCAGCGGGCGAATTGACATGGTACCTCCTGGGCCTGATGGATGACCGCCATTCTAGCGCAGCCCACAGGCCTTACCCATGTGGCGCCGCGACGACGCACCCTGTCTCCTGTCGGAAACACTTCGGCCCCTTGTCGGGCGAGAAGCGCCCCGTACCGGGCGGGAAGGCACGGGGCTCGCCCGTGGCGAGATCGCCACGCCCCTGCCTCTGGCCGGCATCCTCGGCAGCTTCCCGATGGGCTCGGCGCGGCTAGGCCCGAACACCGCCGAAAAATCCCCCATTGCGTCGCCCGAAATCGGAAAAAACCGCGGATGGAGCGCCCCCACGACTTTGCTATCGTCACGCAACACCCACCCGACAACAGGAGCGAGCCGATGGGCGCTGCGTCCCTGCCCGACAATGTCCCTTCCACCATGGCCGCCATGCGACTGGTCGGCCACGGCGACGTGGACCGGCTGGTCTATGACGAGACCGTGCCGACGCCACGCCCCGGCGCCGGCGAGGTGCTGGTCAAGGTCACCGCCACGGCCAAGAACAACACCGACCGCAAGGCCCGCGAGGGCCTCTACCCGACCAAGGATCAGGGCGACGTGACCTCGTTCGCCATGGGCGGCTCCCCGACCCTGACCTTCCCGCGCATCCAGGGCGCCGACATCGTGGGCCGGGTGGTCGCCACGGGCGACGGCGTCGAGGCCTCGCGGCTCGGCGAGCGCGGCCTGCTCGACTTCAACCTCTACGCCGACGCCCGCCGCGACATCAATCTGACGCCTGACTATTACGGCCACGGCGCCGACGGCGGCTTCGCCGAGTACGTCGCCGTGCCCTCGGACCAGTTCCACTCTGTGCCCAACGCCGAGCTTGCCGATGCCGAGCTGGCGGCCATGGGCATGTGCTCCTATCAGACCGCCTATCACATGATGACGGCGGCCGGCGTGACGTCGGGCGAGCGCGTGCTCGTCACCGGCGCCAGCGGCGGCGTGGGCACCGCCCTGATCCAGCTGTGCCGGGTCGTCGGCGCCATTCCCTACGCCCTGAGCCAGCCCGACAAGGCCGACGCCCTGATCGAGCTCGGCGCCGAGGCGGTGCTCGACCGCTCCGACATGAGCGATTTCGAGGAACGGGTGAAGGCCGTGACCGGCGGTGCCCCGCTCGATGCGGTGATGGACCTGGTGGGCGGCGAGATGACCGACCGATTCATCGACGCCATGATCTTCGACATGTCGGCCCGCTCGACCTACCCGCGGCTGTCCATCGCCGGCGCCAGCGGCGGCAACGTCAGCGAAGTCATGTGGACCCGCATCTATCTTTACCAGGTGCAGATCTTCGGCGTCTCCCACGGCACCCGGGAGGAGGCCGAGCAGCTGGTGGAATGGATCCGTGGCGGCCAGCTCAGGCCGGTGCTGCACGCGGCCTTCAGGCTCTCCGACCTGCACGCGGCGGAGCGCTACTTCGTCAATCGCGGCAGCCACTATCTCGGCAAGATCGTGATCGTCCCCGACGCCGAATGGGACGAACACGGCGCGCCCTTCGCCCTAGAGGGAACACAATGAGCAAGCCCGAACTGACGCTGCGGCTGATGGACACCCACGCCGGCGGCGACGTCAGCCGCATCGTGCTCGGCGGCGTCACGCCGCTGCCGGGCGCCACCGTGCGCGACCAGATGCACTATCTGCGCGACAGCGCCGACGGCCTGCGCACGCTGCTGCTCGACGAGCCCTACGGCATCCCCGAGATGTCGGTCGATCTGATCGTGCCGCCCAGCGATCCGGAGGCCGCGGCCGGCTACATCATCATGGAAGTGATGGGCTATCCCATCTACTCCGGCTCCAACACCATCTGCACCGCCACCGCGGTGCTCGAGGCCGGGCTGGTGCCCAAGCGCGAGGGGCGCCAGCACTTCCTGCTGGAATCGCCCGCCGGGCGCGTGCAGATCGAGGCGCTGGTCGAGAACGACGTGGTCGAGGCCATCACCTGCGAGGGACTGCCGAGCTACATCGACACCTACCGCGAGACGATTCACGTCCCGGGCATCGGCGAGGTCACCTACAGCGTGGCCTACAGCGGCGGCTTCTACGCCCTGGTGGATGCCACCGAGCTCGGTTTCTCGCTGGTCCGCGAGGAGGAGCGAGCCCTGTCCGACTGCGCCTACAAGATCGTCGAGGCGCTCCAGGCCGAGCGCGGCTTCACCCACTACACCCTGGGCGACGTGGGCCCGCTGCCCTTCCTGCACTTCATGGGCCCGGTGACCGAGGTCGCCGACGGCTTCTACCGCTCGCGCTCCACCACCTACGTGCATCCCGGCGTGATCTGCCGCAGCACCACCGGCACCGGCACCTCGGCACGCCTGGCGCTGATGCATCACGAGGGCCGCATCCGGCCGGGCGACCGGCTCGAGACCGTGTCGCTGCGCGAGACCGGCTTCATCGGCCAGTTCACCGGCACCCGCCAGGAGGGCGGCCAGACGGTGGTGGAGAACACCATCACCGGCAAGGCCTTCGTGCTGGCGCACTCCGATATCGTCGTCAATCCCGACGATCCCATGGTGCGCGACGGCAGCGTATACCATATTCTCGGCTCGCGGTCCGACGCCGCGGACTGATCGCCGGCGCGCCGTTCTTCGGCGCGCCGGCTCTTCCCACCTTGCCCACCGAGACCCCGCATGCCCACGGCACTGATCCTGCTCGACGTCCAGAACCTCTACTACACCAGCCGCCAGGCCCACGGCCGCAACGTCGACTACAACGCCCTCTGGGCCCGCGCCACCGAGGGCCGGCGGGTCGGCCACGCCCTCGCCTACGCCATCGACCGCGGCGACGAGAAACAGCGTCAGTTCCAGAACATCCTACGCGCCATCGGCTTCGAGGTGAGGCTCAAGCCCTTCATCCGGCGCGCCGACGGCTCGGCCAAGGGCGACTGGGACGTGGGCATCACCCTGGACGCCATCGACCATGCCGGTGAGGCCGACGTGGTGGTGCTGATCTCCGGCGACGGCGACTTCGCGCCGCTGGTCGACAGGCTGCGCCAACGGTTCGGGGTCGAGGTGGAGGTGTTCGGCGTGCCCGCCTATACCGCCGACGCCCTGATCCGCTCGGCCGACCGCTTCGTGCCGGTCGAGGGCGCGCTGCTGATGGGGAACGCCTCGCGCTAGCCGGCCCTGTGACGGGGCCCATGTCGTATTGGCCTTGTATCATGACGCTGCGAGAACGCCCCGCCGTGGACGGAACCGCATCATGTGGCGGCACAACTCGACAACACACGGTTCCCACCATGGTTTATACCAGCGCCATCCTGCTGAGCCTGATCGGCTACTTCGTCATCGGCCATCTGGCCGGACGACGGGTCAAGCACCTCGACGACTACCTGGTCGCCGGACGCAACGCCCCGACCTTTCTCATCCTCGGCACCCTCGTCGCCAGCTACCTGAGCACCAGCGCCTTTCTCGGCGAGACCGGCTTCGCCTATCAGGGCTATCCCTTCGTGATGCTCATCTTCGCCGCCATCAGCACCTCCGGGTGCCTGCTGGGCGCGCTGGCCTTCGGCCGCTACCTGCGCCGCAGCGGCGCCCTGACCGTGCCGGAGTTCTTCGGCAAGCGCTTCGCCTCCAAGCGCGTGCAGCGGATCGCCGGCCTGACCACGGTGCTCGGTCTGGGCGCCTACCTGCTGGGCGTGATGCAGGGCGCCGGCATCATGTTCCAGGAGCTCACCGGCCTGCCCTACTGGGTCGGCCTGGTGCTGGTATGGCTGACCTACACCGGCTTCATCCTCTACTCCGGCTCGCCGGGCGTGATGCTGACCGATACCATCATGTTCGTGATCTTCTCGGTAGCCGCCCTCGGCGGCTCGCTCTACATCATCCAGGAACTGGGCGGCTGGCACGGCGTGGTCGAGGGCCTGCTGACCCAGAGCGACAAGCCCGGCATCGCGCTCTGGCACGGCGTGCTTCAGGGCGACGAGGCGACCTTCTCCACGCCGGGCGAAGCGCTGACCTGGGGCCTGACCCTGGGGCTGGTGTGGGCCGCCGTGCTGGCGGCGAGCCCCTGGCAGTCCAGCCGCTACCTGATGGCGCGCAACGAGCACGTGGTCATGCGCTCGGCCATGCTCACCGCGGTGTCGCTGGCGGTCTTCTACGCCCTGATGATGATCACCGGCGCGGCGATCAACCTCTACGACCCGACCCTGAACGGTGAACGCGCCATGGTGTGGGCGGCCCTCAACGTGCTGCCGACCTGGCTCGGCGTGGTGATCCTCACCGGCGTCTTCGCCGCCGGCCTGTCGTCCTGCTCGACCTTCCTGTCGATCATCGGCTTCAGCATCTCCAACGACATCATGCCGGCCAACAGCGGCGAGGCCGCGGCCATGCGCACCAGCCGCTTCGCGGTGCTGGGCGCCGGCCTGATCGCCCTGATCCTGGCGCTGTTCCAGCCGCCGGCGGTGATGGCCGTGGTGTGGTTCGCGGCGACCCTGTTCGCCTCGTCCTGGGGCCCGGTGGCCCTGATGAGCATCTGGAGCCGCCGGATCACCGCCGCCGGCGCCGGCTGGGGCCTGACGATCGGCTTCGTCGGCAACCTCATCCTGTCGCTGATGGTCCAGGCCGAATGGCTGACGCTGCCGACCTATCTGCACCCCGTGCTGCTCAGCACCCTGATGGCCCTGGTGGCGATCGCCGCGGCCTCGTCGATGACCCGGGTCAGCCAAGCCGAGAGCGACTATCGGGCCTTCCTGCATCGCGACGACGAGCACGAGCCCGCCGGCTGGACCGCCGGTTCCCGCGGCGTCGCGGTGTTCACCATGCTGGCGGGCGTCGGCGTCGGCGCCTTCCTGTGGCGTCAGTACGCCGACACCCTGGCCGAGCTGGCCGGCCGCTTCGGCATCGCCGAGTCCGCGGTCACCGGCGCCTATGCCCTGGCCATCGGCTGCGGCGGCATGCTGGTCATCGCCGGCGCCGTGGGCTATCGCGCGGTGCGCAGCCGCCGGCAGGACACCCGCCAGACGACGGCTCTCCAGAGCTGACACCTGACCGCGTGGCGCCGCGGCCCTGCGAGGCCGCGGCGCCTGCGACTGGTCTCAAGCGTCCTCAACGACGGGGACCCGCCGGCAGTCAACGCCCCGGGCGCCTATACTGCATCGCAGCATGGCGAGCGAAAGCGGAGGCAACAGGCATGGCGAACGATACCCCGACGGCAGCGCGCAAGCGCATCGACCTGGCCCTGCAGGGCGGCGGCTCACATGGCGCCCTGACCTGGGGCGTGCTCGACCGCCTGCTGGAGGACGAACGCCTCGAGCTCGATGCCATCAGCGGCACCAGCGCCGGCGCCATGAATGCCGTGATGCTCGCCGGCGGCCTGCAGCGCGATGGCCGCGACGGCGCCCGCCAAGCGCTGCGCGAGTTCTGGCACGCGGTGAGCCGGCTGTCGCGCTTCTCGCCGCTGCGCCGCACCTTCTGGGATCGCCTGGTGGGCAACGACAGTCTCGATCACTCTCCCGGCTACCTGTTCATGGAGGGACTCACCCGGCTGATCGATCCGGCGCGACTCAACCCCCTCAGCATCAACCCGCTGCGCGACCTGGTCGAGGAGCAGGTCGACTTCGAACGGGTCAACGCCTGCGACCGGATCAAGGTGTTCGTCAACGCCACCAACGTGCGCACCGGCCGGGCCACGATCTTCACCCAGCCCCACCTCACGCTGGATACCCTGATGGCCTCGGCCTGCCTGCCCACCCTGTTCCCCGCCGTGGAGATCGGCGGCGAGGCCTACTGGGACGGCGGCTACAGCGGCAATCCGGCGCTCTATCCGCTGGTCGACCACCGCGGCTGCAGCGATCTGGTGGTGGTGCAGGTCAATCCGCTGGTGCGCAACAAGCTGCCCGACGGTGCCCGCGAGATCATCAACCGGGTCAACGAGATCACCTTCAACTCGAGCCTGATCAAGGAGCTGCGCAGCATCCAGCTGCTCCAGCGGCTGATCGACGTCGAGGGCCTGGAGCTCGAGCGCGTGCGCGCGATGCGTCTGCACCTGATCCACGCCGAACATGACGTCCAGGAACTCAGCGCCTCGAGCAAGATGAACGCCGAGTGGGAATTCATCTCGCGGCTGCACGACCAGGGCCGCGCGTGGGCCGATCGCTGGCTCGACGAACACTTCGAGGCCCTCGGCCAACACTCCTCCTTCGACCTCGACACCGTGTTCGACGACACCTTCGGCCCGCTCAGCCACCCCGACGATGCCGAGGGCGCCGACACCGACACCCAGCGCCGGGCCTGAGGCATGGCCGGCCCGCGGCCAAATGCCGCGGCCCGCTTGTCTGTCTTCGGGGGGCGACATAGAATCGCCCGCATGACTCACAAGCGCCCCTTCCTCTTCCTGCTGACCATTCCGGTGGTCGCGATCCTGGCCCTGGCCACCTTCATCTTCGGTGGCCAGGCGCTGTCCGACAGCGGCCGCGACGACGAGATCCGCCAGGCCCTGGCCGCCGAGCTCGGCGCCAGCGGCGAGATCGATCTCAAGAACCTGCAGGAGGTCCAGTACGGCTACGGCGTCTGCGGGCTGTATCGCACCGATGACTCGGAGAACGGCTATGCCTCCTTCTTCTACGATACCAGCGCCGACCGCCTGACCCTGGACATCACCTCGCGCCGCTATCAGTCGCACTGCAGCCTGTCGGCCGTGTGTTGATCCCCGGGCGCATCCTGAACGGAGAGACGACACCATGGCAAGCGCACCACGCCACCACCGGCTGACCCGCACCGCCCACCGCCTGACACTGGGCCTGCTCACCGCCCTCCTGGCCGCCGGCAGCGTGCAGGCCAGCGAGCTCGAGGTCAGCGATGCCCGCCTGCGGCTGATGCCAGGCGATCTGCCTGCCGCCGGCTATTTCCGCCTGCACAACACCGGCGAGGAGACCGTCACCCTGACCGGCGCCGGCAGCGACGCCTTCGGGCACGTCATGCTGCACCAGACGATGCAGGAGGACGGGATGTCGAGCATGCACTCGGTCTCCGAGCTGGAAGTCGCCCCGGGGGACACCCTCGAATTCGCGCCCAAGGGCTACCACCTGATGTTCATGAAGCGCGCCGTGCCGCTCGCCGTGGGCGATGAGCTCGAGGTCACGCTGGAGTTCGCCGACCAGCCGCCTGTGCCGGTGAACTTCGACGTGGTGTCCCCCGCCTCCCTGTAGTCCGAGATGTCGTTAACCATGAGAGCCTTCATGCCCGTCGCCCTGACCCGCCGGACGCTTTTACGCCGGACTGCCCCTCGCTTGACCCTGCCGCTGGTGGCCGCGCTGACGCTGGCCGGCTGCAGCGATCAGAACTGGCGTACCACCGATGTCTCCGAGATCATGCCGCCCCTCGACTTCAGCCTGGTCGATGAACACGGTGAGACGGTCCACGCCGGGGACTACGCGGGCAAGACCACGCTGCTCTACTTCGGTTACACCCACTGCCCGGACGTCTGCCCGACCACCCTGGCGCGGCTCTCGGCGGCTACCCACCAGCTCGACGACGAGCTCCGCGACGACGTCCAGGTGCTGTTCGTCTCGGTGGACCCGGCGCGCGACACGCCCGAGGTCATGGGCCAGTATGCCGATGCCTTCGGGCCGCAGTTCATCGGCCTCACCGGCGAGACCGAGCAGATCGATGCGCTGACCAACCGCTACCGCATCACCTACTCCTACGACGAGCCGGACGCCCACGGCCGCTACGACGTCACCCACTCCAGCGCCGTCTTCGCCTTCGACCCGCAGGGCGATGCCCAGCTGCTGCTGCGCGACAGCGACCCGCTGGATAACATCGTCGCCGATATCGAACGCCTCGCCTCCCAGAGCTGACGCTCGCAGCACAACACCGGTCCGAGCGCCGGGCCTCACGCCCGGCGTCCTTCCCTGGCGCTTTTCCTGCCCCGGCTGAGGGTTGCTCCTCGAACGGCCCCGCTAGATGACGGTCGGCGAACGTCCTGGCGTGAGCCGGGTCGATAGATAGCCAAGCCCCGCCCGATGTAGCAGAATCACCGTGTCCGATACGCCACTACGAAGGAACCCGATGAACACAGACGATCTAGAAGATTTCGAAAAATCCATGCACAAGGAGATCGACGCCTTTCTCGAAGCCGGATCTCGGCCCGCCAAGCCTCAGAAAGCCACTCGGTCCACCACGAAGAAGCCACAACCGCCCACGGCATCCGCCAGCGAGATGAAGACCGGCCATATCGTCAAGCTCGCCGTGCGCACCAAGCAGTTGGAACTGGACACCGCCTTCGAGTATCACTCCACCAGCATCTCCAGGCTCGAGGCCCAGATGGAAGCCGAGAAGGCCGCCAACAAGGCCGGCTATCCGATCATCGGCTATGTCATCGATATTCAGCGGGTCTAGTCAGCAAGCGATCACACCCGACATCCCTTCTTGCCCGGCTCGGCGGATACCACCTGCTGTCGATCGATGAATGAAGGCTTGCGGCGCTATCTTTCCCCCTTTTCCGATAGCCCTCTTGACCCATAAAACGACACGGGAAGATTCACCGCAGTAAGACACTTGCCAGGATCGAATAATCCTTGCACTTTGCCCCGATGACTACCGCCACGTCCCTTTCGGCACGGATGGCAAAGCAAGTAACGAACCATGAATGGGCACTATTAAAAGTCACGACAAAGCAGTTTAAGCATCTCTTCGAGCCCGATAGACATCAATCGAGTCGAGAGCCCGCTTCTGCGCATCACCGTGTTGCCCCCTGCCCGGGCGCCATTCTCGAGGATTCCCCATGCATATCGGCATCCTGACCATGACGTTCGCCCTGCCCCGCTGCGATTCCCTGAAGGAGAAACGTCAACGAATGGGCGGGCTGCACCAGCGCTATGGGCGTCACCCTGCCGTGGCGGTCTGCGAGAGCGGCGCGCGCGATAGCCTGACGACCAGCGAGTGGACCTTCGTGGTCACAGGACCCTCGGTGCCGGAGGTCGAGTCGCTGCGCAGCGAGATCGAGGACAGGCTGCAGCGGGGCGTGGACGGCCGCGTCACCGAAGCACACCGCGAGATGCTGTAAGCCGAACGCGGCCTGCTCAGCGTCGGTGCTGGTCGTCCGGCCGCGTCTGTCGGTTCGCCGCCGCGCCGCTCGCGCGGCCCTCGTCCTGGGTCACCGGACGCGCCGGACCCGGGCCTTCCTGACGGGCATTTGGCCGGATGCGGCGGCGCGCGGCTCGCGATGCGACCGGGCGGGCCGTGGCGACATGGCCGCCGGCACCGCGCCCGCGACGTTGGCCGCTGGCCAGGGCGACCAGGGCACCGGCGAGCCCCATGACCATGCCGACGCTGCCCGCCACGCCTGGCCACTCGCCGAACAGCAGCAGCGTGGCGACAAGCGTCACGGCCGGCGTCAACGCCACCAGCGCCGCACTCTGCCCGACCCCGAAGCGCTGCAGGCTGGCATTGAAGAAGCCGTAGCCGCCGAAGGTCGCCAGCACGATCAGCCAGCCCAGGGCGGCCAGCGTGTCCATCGTCGGTCGCGGGGCCGACAGCCCTTGGCCGCTCAGCCAGGCGGCCAGGGCGAAGACCAGCGTGGCCGCCATCAGCTGGGCGGTCAGCCGCATCGGCATGGGCAAGGCCGGAGGACGTCCGGCGCTCAGCACGCTGCCGAGGCTCACCGCGGCCACCGCCAGCAGCGGCAGACCATAGGCCCAGAGCGGCGCACCGCCCACGCGGTGCAGATCATCCAGCACGCTCAACCCCGCCCCCAGGGTCGCCACACTCAGTCCCAGCCACTGCGCCACCCGGGGGCGTTCACCCAGCAGGCGTCCGGCCAGCAGCGTCGCGGCCAGCGGCTGCAGGGCTCCGATCAGGGCCGCCACGCCGGCGCTGACGCCGTGTTCCACGGCCAGCAGCATGGCCAGCAGATAGCCGCCCATGGTGAGGCTGCCCACCAGCGCCTCATGTGCCAGGCCACGGGGCGACAGGGAAAGCCGGCCGCGGCTCGCGATCAGCCCCCACAGGACGGCCAGCAGGGTCGCCACGGCGAAGCGCCAGGCGTAGAGCGACAGCGCCGGCGTCTCGACGGCCACGGCCAAGCGACTGCCCACGAAGCCGCTACTCCAGCAGATCACGAAGCCCAGCCCGACGGCCAGGCCACCGAAATGCCTGGGGGCACGCCACCGCGTTGTGCGTTCTCTCGTTGCCAGCATCCTGATCACCTCCCGTCGAGCTTGCGGAGGCGAGTCTGCGCCGGTTAGTGTTTTCAGGGAATCGAAACTTATTGGAGTGAGCATTCAGCATGGCTGAAGCCTTGACCCAAACGCTGGATCTCGAGGCACTGCGGAGCTTCGTGGCGGTGGCGCGGCTGGGATCGCTGGCCGCGGCGGCCGAGCAACGGCATCGCACCGTCGGCGCCCTGAGCATGCAGATCAAGCGCCTCGAGACGCACCTCGGCACCCGGCTGATGATACGCGGCGCCCGGGGAATGACGCTCACCGCCAGCGGCGACGCGCTGCTTGGCGAGGCCCGCGAACTGCTGCGCCGCCACGACGGCCTGGTGGCCAGGATCAGCGGCCGCGGCCTGTCCGGTCGCGTGCGCTTCGGCATGCCGGAGGACTTCGCCAGCCACCTGGTGGGGCGCCTGTTGCCGGACTTCCTGGCCCGGCATCCCGACGTGGTGCTGGAAGCGGTGACCGCGACCAGCGGCCAGCTGGCCCGACGCCTCGAGCGGGGCGATCTGTCGCTGATCGTGGCGCTGGATCGGCCCCATCGACTGAGCGGCGGCGAACGGCTGTGGCGCACCTCACCGGTGTGGGCCGGCGCCCGCGATCTGTCGCTGTCGGCGGACGCGCCGCTGCCGCTGGCGCTGCATCCGGTGGACTGCCCCTACCGCCAGCTGGGCATCGAGGCGCTGGAAGCCGAGCGTCGCCCCTGGCATGCGGTCTTCACCAGCACCAGCATCCACGCGCTGGAGACCGCCGTGGAAGCGGGGCTGGCCGTCAGCATCCTGGAGCAGGACCGACTGACGCCGGCCATGCGCGAGCTGGGTGACGCCGAGGGCCTGCCGCGGCTGGCGGACTGCCATGCCGAGCTGCACTACGGGCGCGGCGTCAGCGCGACGTCCTGGCCGGCGGTGGAGGCGCTGGGCGAGATGATCCGGGCGCGTCTGGGGCATCGCGGCTGAGGAGTGGGATCGACTGTCGAGATTCCCCGTCTCGGCCGGGGATGCCTGCCTGCCGTCGACGGTATCCGCCGCGCCCATGCCGTGCTCCCGCTGGCCGCCCGGCAGAAGCGAGCCAATGGCTGAGCGCGCGGAAGCGATGTGATGACGTTTACCCCTCGCGAGATATCACGACGCCTGCAGCGCCCGCTCTTCCTTGCGATGCTGCAGCGGCGCAGTGCCGAAACAGCGCTTATAGTCGCGGCTGAACTGCGACACGCTGCGATAGCCTACCGCCTCCGCGGCCTGGTTGACGTTGCTGGCTTCCTGCACCAGCAGCTGCTGCGCCTTGATCAACCGCAGCCGCTTCAGATACTGCAGCGGCGAGGCCTGAGCCACCTGCTTGAAGTGCTGATGGAAGGTCGAGGGGCTCATGCTGGCCTGGCGGGCCAAAGCCTCCACCGAGACCTCCTCGGCGAAGTGGCCGTGCAGCCAGGACAGCACCTGCACGATCCGCGAATAGTGTCCCTGGTGGTGCACCAGCGCCCGCAGCGCCGGGCCCTGCTCGCCGCGCAACGCCTCGAACACCACGTCACGCACGCGCAGCGGCCCCATGGCGGCGGCCTCGGCGGGATCATGCAGGGTCCGCAGCAGCCGCAGCACCGCCTCGCCCATGCCATCGGTCATCGAGACGGAATCCATCGGCACCGGCGAGGCCTCGTCGGCGCTGCGCTCGCCCATGGCCGTCACCAGCTCACCGAGCAGCGCCGGATCGAGGCGAATCGACACGCCCAGCAGCGGCGACTCGGCCGAGGCATGGGTCTCGCATTCGAAGGGCAGCGGCAGCGTCTGCACCAGATACTGGCCGGGGCCGTAATGGATCTCGCGGTCGCCGAGATAGCCGATCTTGCGGCCCTGGGCGACGATGATCAGGCTAGGCTCGTACATCAGCGGCGTGCGCACGATGGGCCGATGCGAGGCCATCAGCGTGACCGACGGCAGCGTGGTCGGCGAATAGCCGTCGCGCTCGACCAGCGGCGCGATCAGGCCGATCAGCGGACATTCATGGGCATGGGTGACGGGCATTGACGGAGCCTCTGATGCGGCCACGGCCACACGATTGGGATGATTCAGGCGACATTTCTGTCGCCATGGTGCCCCAGCCTGAAGAAATTGGCAAAAACGACGGAGGAACATCGGTCCCCATCGCTCTGGTACCGGCGCATAATGCGCTCCATCGGCAACGGGGCGTCGCGTTCGTCCGATCATGACGATTTTTCACGCCGTCGACGCGCCCGGGATGCGCTCCTTCGGAGAAACGAGCAAAAACGCCGGAGGAACATCGGTCCATGACCGCCGTCCCAGTTCCCATAATGTCCAACGTCTTATTCTGATGGCGGCCCGCCCGTCATTCAGGACACCCTCACCGCAAGGAGGAACCACCATGAGCGAGACCAAAGCGTACGCTGCCTTTTCCGCCGACAAGCCCCTGGCGCCGTTCACCTTCGAACGCCGCGAGCCGCGCGCGGACGACGTCGCCATCGAGATCCTCTACAGCGGCGTCTGCCACAGCGACCTGCACTTCGCCCGGGATGACTGGGGCATGAGCCGCTATCCCGTGGTGCCCGGCCACGAGATCGTCGGCCGCGTCACCGCCGTGGGCGGCGAGGTCAGCAAGTTCCAGGTCGGCGATATCGTCGGCGTGGGCTGCATGGTCGACTCCTGCCGCCACTGCAAGCCCTGCGAGGACGGCGTCGAACAGTACTGCCTCGAAGGCTTCACCATGACCTACGGCGGCGATGACCGCCAGGACGGCACCTTCACCCAGGGCGGCTACTCCGACCAGATCGTGGTCAGCGAGCACTTCGTGCTGCGCATGCCGGAAGGCATCGACCTGGCCTCCGCCGCGCCGATCCTGTGCGCCGGCATCACCACCTATTCGCCGCTCAAGCACTACGGCGTGAAGGCCGGCGACAAGGTCGGCGTGATCGGCATGGGCGGCCTCGGCCACATGGGCGTCAAACTGGCCAAGGCGCTCGGCGCCGAGGTCACCGTGTTCACCCGCTCCGAAGCCAAGGTCGAGGAAGCCCGTCGCCACGGCGCCCATCATGTGGTCGTTTCCAGCGACGAGGCGCAGATGGCCGCGGTCGCCGAGACCTACGACTTCATGCTCGACACCGTGCCGGTGCAGCACGATCTGAACCCCTACCTGGGCGCCCTGAAGTACGACGGCACCCACATCCTGGTCGGCCTGCTCGAGCCCATCGAGCCGGCGATTCAGGCCTTCAACCTGGTGTTCAAGCGCCGCGTGCTGGCCGGCTCGCTGATCGGCGGCATCGAGGAGACGCAGGAGCTGCTCGACTTCTGCGCCGAGCACGATATCCGCTGCGACGTCGAGATGATCGACATGCAGGACATCAACACCGCCTTCGACCGCATGCAGAAGGGTGACGTCCGCTACCGCTTCGTCATCGACATGGCCTCGCTCAAGGACTGATCTCTCGATCGCCCCGACCGCCGGCCGCCCTTGTGGGCGGCCGGCGGCGTCGTGCCTGCGGCTCGCTGGCCGACGATCGCCGCCATGGCGTAGGCTTTGAACCGCACCACTCTCGCCATCCTCCACCAGGAGAGCACGACATGCAGTCACGCTACGTCACCATCCACGCCCATCCCGAAGGCACACCGGAACGCGAGCTGTTCGCGCTGGAAAGCGCCGAGCTGCCGGCGCTGGCCGAAGGCGAGGTCCGGGTGCGCAACACCTGGCTGTCGGTGGACCCCTACATGCGCGGCCGCATGAGCGGCGTGGCCACCTATATCGAGCCCTTCACGCTGGGTGCCCCGCTGGAAGGCGCGGCCATCGGCGAGATCATCGAGTCGCGCGCCGAGGCCTTCCCGACGGGCACCAAGGTCCGTCACATGGGCGGCTGGCGCGACGTCGCCCAGCTGCCCGCCGAGCGGGTCGAACGCCTGCCCGCCTTCGACGTGCCGGAACAGGCCTACCTGGGCGTGCTGGGCATGCCGGGCATGACCGCCTGGGCCGGCCTGAACCGCATCGCCGAGATGAAGGAAGGCGACAACGTGCTGGTCAGCGGCGCCGCCGGCGCGGTGGGCTCACTGGCCGTCCAGCTGGCCAAGGCCAAGGGCGGCACCGTGGTCGGCATCGCCGGCACCCAGGACAAGCTCGACTGGCTCGAGGCGCATGGCGTCAAGGCCGTCAGCTACAAGGGCAAGGACACCGCCCAGCTCACCGCGGCCCTCAACGAGGCCTGCCCCGAGGGCTTCGACGTCTACTACGAGAACGTCGGCGGCACCTGCCTCGAGGCGGCGCTGAACACCCTGAGGGTCGGCGCGCGCATCGCGGTATGCGGCATGATCTCCCGCTACAACGCCGAAGCCCCGAGCGCCGGGCCGGGCAACCTGGCGATGATCCTGATCCGCCGCGCCCGCATGGAAGGCTTCATCGTCTTCGATCACTGGGCGCACTACCCCGAGTTCCTCGAGGAAGTCGGCCCCCAGGTGGCCGCCGGCCGGCTCGACTATGAAGAGACCGTGGTGGAAGGCCTGGAGCAGACGCCGGGTGCCTTCCTGCAGCTGTTCGAAGGCGGCAATCGCGGCAAGATGCTGGTTCGGCTATGAGCCAGGCGCCGGTGGCGGTGATCCTGGCCGCCGGCGCCTCCCGACGCTTCGGCGCCGCGGACAAGCGCCTGGCCCGGCTGCCATCGGGCCGGACGCTGCTGGCCGCCACGCTTTCCACGGCGTCGGCGGCCTTTTCGCGTCTGCGGGTGGTGCTGCGCGAGGACGACGAGCCCGTCGCCCTGGGCCTGCCCGCCGACACGCCGATCCTGCGCGCGCCCCGTGCCGCGGACGGCCTGGGCGCCAGCCTGGCCGACGCCTTCACCGCGCTGGCCGCCGATCCCGCCCTGGCCGAGGCGCCCGCCGCGGCGGTGCTGCTCGGCGACATGCCGAACATCGCCCCCGCGACGCTCGAGGCACTGCGCGATCGGGCCGCCCCCGGACGCATCGTCCGCCCCCGGCACGCCGGCCGAGCGGGCCATCCGGTGCTGTTCGGCCGCGACTTCTGGGCGGAGCTTGCCGCCCTCGGCGGCGACGAAGGCGCGCGACGCGTCGTCGGCCGCCACCGCGCACGCTGCCATGCGCTCGAGATCGACGATCCCGGCATCCATCTCGATATCGACGTGGCCGACGACCTCTCCGCCCTGTCTCGCCGCCCTGTCTCGCGCAGACGGCGACTAGACTGACCGGATGCGCAAGCACCAAGAACGATAACAGGAGAACGACCGTGACGACCCTCACCATCAACGGGCAGACCCACGAGGTGGATGCCCCGGCCGACATGCCCCTGCTGTGGGCGATCCGCGATCTGGTCGGCTTCACCGGCACCAAGTACGGCTGCGGCCGCGGCCTGTGCGGCGCCTGTACCGTGCACCTGGACGGCCAGGCCACCCGCAGCTGCATCACGCCGATTGCTGCGGTGGGCGATCGCGAGATCACCACCATCGAGGCCATCGGCGACGACCCGACCGGGGCCAGCGTGCAGAAGGCCTGGCGCGAGCTCGACGTGGTCCAGTGCGGCTACTGCCAGTCCGGCCAGATCATGTCGGCGACCGCCCTGCTGCAGGGCAACCCCGAGCCGGACGACAGCGCCATCGACGGCGCCATGAGCGGCAACCTCTGCCGCTGCGCCACCTATGTTCGCATTCGCGCCGCCATCCACGAGGCCGCGGCCTCCCTCGGCCAGGAGGTGTCCTGATGCACGTCTTGAAGCAGCACGCCCAGTCACGCGCCGCGGCCGCCCTGTCGACGGTCAACGTCAGCCGCCGCGGCTTCATGAAGGGCTCCGCCGGGCTCGCCCTGGGCCTCTACATCGCCCCGCTGCTGGGCCGCGATAGCCGCGCCAGGGCCGCCGGCGACAACGGGGAGTTCGCGCCCAACGCCTTCGTGCGCGTGACGCCGGAAGGCGAGGTGGTGGTGATCGCCAAGCACATCGAGATGGGCCAGGGCACCTACACCGGGCTCGCCACCCTGGTCGCCGAGGAACTCGACGCCGACTGGGCCTCGGTGCGCGTCGAGGGCGCCCCGGCCAACACCCAGCGCTACCAGAATCTCGCGTTCGGCATCCAGGGCACCGGCGGCAGCACCTCCATCGCCAACTCCTTCGAGCAGATGCGCCAGGCCGGCGCCAAGGCCCGGGCCATGCTGGTGGCCGCCGCCGCCGAGCGGCTCGATGTCTCGCCGGGCAGCCTCGGCGTCCACCGGGGCAGGGTCATCCACGAGGCCTCCGGGCGCGAGCTCGGCTTCGGCGAACTGGCCGAGGCCGCCGCCGACCAGCCGGTGCCCGACGAGGTCACGCTGAAGTCGCCCGAGCGGTTCACGCTGATCGGCAAGCAGCGGCTGATGCGCCAGGACAGCCCGGCCAAGACCGACGGCAGCGCCCGCTTCACCCAGGACGTGCAGCTCGACGGCATGCTGATCGCCGTGCCGGCACACCCGGCACGCTTCGGCAGCCGGCTGACCGGCGTCGACGACGCCGAGGCGCTCGAGGTGCCGGGCGTGGTGGCCAGCGTGCGCTTCCCCTCCCCGACCCGCGACGGCGACCTGGTCGCGGTGCTGGCCACCAACACCTGGGCCGCCATCAAGGGCCGTGACGCCCTGGCCCTCGAGTGGGACGACAGCCAGGCCTTCACCATGAGCAGCGAGGCGATGGAGGCCGACTACCGCGAGCGCGCCGGCCGACCCGGCGACACGGTCACCGACCGAGGCGACGCCGCCGCCGCGCTGGACGAAGCCGCCCAGGTCATCGAGGCCGACTACGTGGTGCCCTATCTGGCCCACGCCGCCATGGAGCCGCTCAACTGCGTGGTCGACCTGCAGGACGATCACGTCAACATCCTCAACGGCGAGCAGTGGCAGACCCTCGACCAGCAGGCGGTGGCCAAGCTGCTCGACCTGCCGCCGGAGCAGGTGCGCATCCAGCAGCTGTTCGCCGGCGGCAGCTTCGGCCGTCGCGCCAACCCGATCAGCGACTACGTGCTGGAGGCCGCGGCCATCGCCAAGGCCGCTCGCGACCAGGGCCAGGCCGTGCCGATCAAGATGGTCTGGACCCGCGAGGACGACACCCGCGGCGGCCACTATCGCCCGTTCAACTATCACCGCGCCCGCCTCGCCCTGGACGCCGACGGCAACCTGACCGCCTGGCACCAGCGCCTGGTCGGCCAGTCGATCCTCACCGGCACCGCCATGGAGTCGGCGATGGTCAAGGACGGCATCGACGCCACCTCCGTCGAGGGCGTCGCCGACCTGGCCTACGGCGTGCCGTCGCTCAGCGTCGAGCTGCACACGCCCAAGGAGATCGGCGTGCCGGTGCAGTGGTGGCGTTCCGTGGGCCACACCCACACCGGCTTCTCCACCGAGAGCCTGATCGACGAGGCCGCCGTGGCGGCGGGCCGTGACCCCTACCAGTACCGGCGCGAGCGTCTCGATCGGCATCCACGCTGGCAGGGCGTGCTCGATCTGGCGGCCGAGAAGGCCGGCTGGTCGACGCCGCTGGAAGGCGGCGCCGAAGGTGTGAAGCGGGGCCGCGGCATCGCCGTCCACGAGTCCTTCGCCAGCTACGTCGCCCAGGTCGCCGAGGTCTCGGTCGACGCCGACGGCCGGCTCAAGGTCGACCGGGTGGTGTGCGCGGTGGACTGCGGCCTGGCGATCAACCCGGACGTGATCCGCGCCCAGATGGAAGGCGGCATCGGCTTCGCCCTGGCGGCGGCGCTGCACAGCGAGCTGACCCTCGACGACGGCCAGGTGCAGCAGTCGAACTTCCATGACTTCCAGGTGCTGCGCTTGAACGAGATGCCCGAGATCGAGGTGCATATCGCGCCCTCCGCCGAGGCGCCCACCGGGGTCGGCGAGCCCGGCGTGCCGCCGCTGGCACCGGCGGTGACCAACGCCATCTTCGCCGCCACCGGCCAGCGCATTCGTCGGCTGCCGATCGCCAACCAGCTCAGGGGCTGACCATGCGCGCACTGGACCTGGAGGTGGTCGAGGCCGCGCGGCGCTGGCACGCCGAGGGGCATGACCTCTGGTGGTGCACGGTGCTCTCGACCTTCGGCTCGGCGCCGCGCGAACCGGGCGCCCTGCTGGTCGCCCGGGCCGACGGCCGCCATGTGGGCTCGCTGTCCGGCGGCTGCGTGGAGGAGGATTTCCTGGAGCGGCTCGCGGCGGGCGACTTCCGCGCGCCGGCCCAGGTCATCGCCTACGGCGACGGTGCCGATGCGCTGCACGGCAGCCGGGTGAGCCTGCCCTGCGAGGGGCGGCTCGAGGTGCTGATCGAGCACTGGCCGGCCGGCGCCGCCTCGGTGGCCGACGAGCTCGAGGCCTACGCCGAGGCGCTGCAGGGCGGCCAGCTGCTGGAGCGCCGCGTGGCCCTCGACGACGGCGAGAGCCACTGGCAGGTGGCGGCGGCCATGGGGCCGGGAGTGGTCCGCGACGAGCAGGCGGTGCGCCTTCATGTCGGCCCCGCCGCGCGGCTGCTGGTCGCCGGCCTCTCGCCGGTCAGCCAGTTCTGCGTGCAGTTCGGCCTGGCGCTGGGCTTCGAGGTGATAGTGTGCGATCCGCGTCCCGAGACCTGGGAAGGCATCGAGCTCGGCGGCGCCCACGGCCACCGCGAGCTGCCGAGCGAGTTCCTGCGCCGCGAGGGGGCGCACCGCATGACGGCGGTGGTCGCCGTCACCCACGACCCGCGCCTGGACGACCTGACCATGCTCGAGGCCGTGCGCGGCGAGGCCTTCTACATCGGCGTCATGGGCTCCCGGCGCACTTCGGAGAAACGCGCCGAGCGCCTCAGGCGCAGCGGCGGCATCGACGAGGCGTCCCTCGCACGCATCCACATGCCGATCGGACTGGATCTCGGCAGCAAGACACCGGCCGAGATCGCCCTGGCGACGGTGAGCGACATCGTGCGGGTGATGCGCGGCAAGTGACAGCCACTCACGCGAACGAGCGCGCATCAACGAACGAGGCCCCGCTTGGCGGGGCCTTGTTCGTTCCGGCGCGGATCGAGCGGTCTTGCGCTGGTGGCCCGCTTACGTCGTGGCGCGCCTGGCCGGCGCCAGCTCGTCGCCGGAGCCCTCGAAGTGGGTCTCGATGCTGCGGCTGCGGCTCAGCTGTTCGGCGCGGGCTTCTTGCATGGCCTGGCTGTCGCCGTTGACCCGCTCGGCCTCGAACGTCACGGACGGTGCCTGATGGCTCGGGGCGGCGACCGGCTGCTGGTTCAGCTGCAGGGCGCGCTGGGTGGCGTTGTCACCGGCCTGGGCGGCCAGCGGCAGTGCGGCAATCAGCAGTGCGGAAAAGGTTAGCTTGGTATTCATGGATGCGTCTCCTCCATAGTGTTAAACGCGTGTCAGGTGGCGTCAGTCAGGCCCGCCCCGGCGCTATCTCGGGAAAGGGCCTTGTCTGGGTCAGGACCTCTCAGGTGGTGGCCTGCTTGGCCGGCGCCAGCTCGTCGCCGGAAACCTCGAAGCGCGTCTCGATGCTGCGGCTGCGGCTCAGCTGCTTGGCGCGGGCCTCTTGCATGGCCTGGCTGTCGCCGTTGACCTGCTCGGCCTCGAACGTCACGGACGGGGCCTGCTGGCTCTGGGCGGCAATCGGCTGCTGGTTCAGCTTCAGGGCGCGCTGGGTGGCGTTGTCATCGGCCTGGGCGGCCAGCGGCAGTGCGGCGATCAACAGCGCGGAAAGGGTCAGCTTGGTGTTCATGTGGGATCTCCTGTGAATCGGCATTCGTGTGAAGAGCTTTGCTGTCTGACTAGTTGTTAGTCAGCTTAAATTCCAACTCTTACGAACAAAAGCGGCTTAATTCGAAATATATTTTCGAATTTATAGAAAGGAATAGCGTCTCCACGCGCCGAGCCAGCTCGGACGCGTCACAGCGAAGGGAGGAAAGAACGGCAGAATAAGACCGGCACCGAGCAGACCACGCCTCCCGCCCTGCCTGCGCAGGAGCGCCGGCGGAAGGATCGGGTCAGAGGCCTGAGGGCGACGATCGACCAGGCGCCGGAGCCCATCACCCTCTCGCTACCTTGTGCCAGAAGGGGCATCAGCGACTGGCATCGGCGCCGCCCTGTGCCGAGGCCTCGAGGGCGTGCCCGGAGAACGCCTTGACGTCCTCCGTCAGGGACACGCGGCGCGTCGTTCGATGCACCAGCCGCACTCCCGGGGTGTCCTCCCACTTGCGGATCCGGGCACTGGCCAGCGCGGGTGAGCCCCGACTTTCCGCCCCGCGCGACGGATGTGGTGGGTCGAGGCGAGGCCGAGAAAGAGCTTGAGATGGCCGTGATTCATCGCCCACTTTCAACAAAAGCAAAAAAGTGATTGTGAATCACCCTGGGTTATAAACCATGAGCACCGCAATTACTCTTCTCTCGGTGATCCAACGAGAGGACGTTTCCCCATGAAAGCGATGCTGATCCACGAGTTTGGTGGTCCCGAGGTCTTCGAGCCCGCCGAGCTGCCCACGCCCCAGGCGGCCCCCGGTCAGGTGCTGGTGCGCGTCGCCGCCACCAGCGTCAACACCGTCGACACCATGATCCGCCAGATGGGGCCCGAGCTGCCCCTCTCCCCCGCGACACCCGCCCTGCTGGGCATGGACTTCGCCGGCACGGTGGAAGCCGTGGGAGAAGGCGTCGGCGGTTTCACGGTAGGCGACGAGGTGTACGGCTGCGCCGGTGGCCTGGCCGACCTGCCCGGGGCCCTGGCCGAATACATGGCGGCCGATGCCCGCCTGATCGCCCACAAGCCCGCCACCCTGAGCATGGCGGAGGCCGCGGCGCTGCCGCTGGTCGGCATCACCGCCTATGAGGGGCTGATGCGCGCCGGCATCGGCCAGGGCAAGACGGTGCTGGTGCACGGGGGCGCAGGCGGCGTCGGCCATGTCGCCGTGCAGCTCGCTCGTCATTTCGGCGGGCGCGTCTCGGCCACCGTCGGACGCGATGAGCATCATGCGCTGGTCGAGTCGCTGGGTGCCCGGTCGATCGACTACAGGGCGCAGCCCGTGGCCGACTATGTCGCCGGACACACCGGCGGCGCCGGCTTCGACATCGTCTTCGACTCGGTGGGCGGCGCCAACCTGGCCAACTCCTTCGAGGCCGCGGCGCTGAACGGCCAGGTCGCCACGACCGTGTCGATGCTCGAACTGGATCTCAACGCCGCGCACTTCAAGGGACTCTCGCTGCACGTGGTGTTCATGCTGATCCCCATGCTGCACGACCACCAGCGCGAGACCCACGGCCGCATCCTCGGCGAGCTCGCCGCGATCGTCGACGCCGGTGGCCTCAAGCCGCTGCTGGATTCGCCGCGCTACCCGCTGGACCGGGTCGGCGAGGCCCATGCCCGCCTCGCCAGCGGCCAGGCGACCGGCAAGGTCGTGGTGGAGATCTGAGTCGCCACCTGCCGGTGGGCGTGCCCCCGGCCATCGCCACGGGCGCCTCGAGGGCACCATGGACATGCTGCCGAAACCGGCATCGTGCCGGCTGCCGCTGATCGTGACGGGCGGTAGCCAGCAGAGCCCGGTGTGGATCGCCGGCCATGGCGATGGCTGGATGCTCTTCCGCCTACGCTCAGAGCAAGCTGGCCCTCACCATGTGGTCGCGCCACCTGGCCATGACGCTGAACGACCGGGCCCCGGCCATCATCGCCATCAACCCGGGCTCCCTGCTCGGCAGCAAGATGGTGAAAGAGGGCTTCGGTGTCGCGGGCAACGACCTCCAGATCGGCGCGGACATCCTGGTCCGTGCAGCGCTCGACGCCGAGTTCTCGAAGGCCAATGGGCGATACTTCGACAACGACGCCAAGCGCTTCGCGTCGCCCCATGCCGATGCACTGAACGCCGAGACATGCATGAGGATCGTGGCGACCATCGACGGCATGACGGGCTGCACGCCCAGGCCGGCCAGCGAATGACAGGACGCGCCGGCCCCCTCCGTGGCGAAACGGAGCGGGCCGGCGCGTTATGGGCTGCCGCTGAGTGCGAGCCGGATCAACTCAGGTGATTGACCTCCTGCAGGCCATAGACGGGCGTGGGAATGCCCTCCTGACGGGCCTTGAGCTGCAGCGCCAGGTAGTGGGAGTAGTGGCGGGACTGATGCAGGTTGCCGCCGTGGAACCACAACGCCTGCTGCTGGGTCGGCTTCCACATGTTGCGTAGCTCGCCCTCCCAGGGCCCTGGGTCCTTGGGCGTGTCGGAACCGAGTCCCCAGCACTTGCCGACCTTGTCGGCGACGTCCTGGGAAATGATCCGGGCCGCCCAGCCGTTCATCGAGCCGTAGCCGGTGGCGTAGACGATCAGGTCCGCGGGCAGCTCCGAGCCGTCGGTCAGGGTCACCGAGTGCGGGTTGATGCGCTCGATGCTCACGCCGCTGCGCAGCTTGATGTCGCCGTTGGCCACCAGCTCGCAGGCGCCCACGTCGATGTAGTAGCCGGAGCCGCGACGCAGGTACTTCAGGAACAGCCCCGAGTCGTCGGCGCCGAAGTCGAGCAGGAAGCCGGCCGCCTCGAGCCGGCGATAGAAGTCGGCGTCGCGCTCGCGGATGGCATCGAAGGCCGGACGCTGGAAGTCCGGCAGCACCTTGTAGGGAATCGAGGCGAAGATCAGGTCGGCCTTGTGATGGTCGATGCCGTTCTGCAGCGCCTGCTCGGAGTACAGCGGCCCCAGCGCCTCTTCCATCAGCGAGTCGGACTTCACCACGTGGGTGGAGGAACGCTGCAGCATGGTCACGTCGGCGTCGTGCTCCCACAGCGCCGCGCAGATGTCGTGGGCGGAGTTGTTGGCGCCCACCACCACGACCCTCTTGCCGCGATAGGCATCCGGCCCCGGGTGCTGGCTGGAGTGCTGCTGCTCGCCCTCGAAGGTCTCGGCACCGGGGAACTGCGGCACGTTGGGCATGCCGGACATGCCGGTGGCCAGCACCAGCTGCTTCGGCCGCAGGGTCACGCGCTCGCCGTCGCGATTGACCTCGACCACCCACTCGCCGCTGGCCTCGTCGAAGCGCGCGCTCTCGCACTCGGTGGAGTTCCAGTAGTTGAGCTCCATCACCTTGGTGTACATCTCCAGCCAGTCGCCGACCTTGTCCTTCGGCGCGAACACCGGCCAGTTGTCCGGGAAGGGAAGGTAGGGCATGTGGTCGTACCAGACCGGATCGTGCAGGCACAGCGACTTGTAGCGGTTGCGCCAGGAGTCCCCCGCCCGCGGATTCTTCTCGATCACGATGGTCGGCACGTTCATCTGCCGCAGGCGCGCCGCCAGGCCGATGCCGCCCTGACCGCCGCCGATGATCACGCAGTAGGGCTGACGCTCGTAGCCAAGCTCGGCCTCCTCGCGCTGGCGGGCCTCCAGCCAGGTCTCGCGTGCCTTGTTGGCGCCGTGTTCGGCGCCCATGGGACGCTTGAGGCCGCTGGGCTCGGGGAAGTCCCTGAGCTCGCTCATGACGGTCAGCAGCGTCCAGCAGCGGCCGTCCTTCAGGCGCAGCAGGCCCTTGCCCCGCGCCTCGGCGGTCTCGAAGGTGAACCAGGCCTCGACGACGCCACCGGCCTCGCTGGCCTCGCCGTCCAGCTGCCAGTTCGAGGGCGCGACGCGATCCAGTGTCGCATCGAGCATCGACTGGATCTCGTCCGGGCCTTCCAGCGTCTTGAGGTTCCAGGTGAAGGCGACCAGGTCGCGCCAGTAGCATTCCTCGCCGAACAGCGAGAGCACCCGGGCGATATCGCGGCGCGTCAGGGCGGCATCGAAGTCATCGAGCCATTGCCGGGCGATCTGAGTGGGCGTGCGTGCGGTCATGGCGTCTCTCCGCTTGTTATTGGTGATGTGTGATCGTTATCGGGTCACGCCCCCAGTCACTGGCAGCATTCGTGCCAGATCGTCATGTATAGATAGCAAGGCACTGATAAAAAAGATAAAAGCTCAACCATCACGCGCCGGATCGACACGCCAGTGCACGGCGCGATGTCACAGCTGTACCCCGTACGCCGTGACAGCCCGCGTTACACCTGTCACCCCCGACCAAGGGCGAAGCCCGCGCCGATTGACGCCCGCGCCCAGCGGCATAGGCTGAACGGAGCGCATCGACACATCACAACAACATCACAAGAGCCGCCATCAGGCGGCCCGAGCGGAGGCAGCCTTGGCTCTGCAACCCGAGAAACGCCAGCACATCCGGACCCTGATGCGGCTGGGCGAAGGCCGCGACGCCGGCCCTGCCGAACACCGCGACGTCATTCGCCGCTCCTGGCAGCGCTGTCTGGGCGAGTATCGGCTCGATCCCTGCCACCCGCGGCCGGTGCGGGTGCTCACCCAGCAGGCGCTGCGCGACCACCAGGAATCGGTGGACGAGCTGCTGCACGTGGCCCGCGCCGGGGTCGATCGCCTCTACGGCCAGGTCGCCCGGCTCGGCTACGCGCTGCTGCTCACCGACCGGCGCGGCATCACCGTGGCCTTTCGCGGCCAGTCCGAGCAGGACCGGGCCCTGCGCCGTGCCGGGCTCTACCTGGGCGCCGACTGGGACGAACGCCACGCCGGCACCTGTGCGGTGGGCACCTGCCTGCACGACGGCCAGGCCATCACCTGCCACCAGGGCGAACACTTCGACGCCACCCACATCGACCTGACCTGCACGGCGGCGCCGATCACCGATCCCCAGGGCCGGGTGATGGCGGTGCTGGACATCTCCGCCCTGCAGTCGCCGCGCACCCAGGAGAGCCAGACCTTCGCCCTGTCGCTGGTCAACCTGCACGCGCGGATGATCGAGGACGCCTACTTCCTGCACCGCTACCGGGACAGCCTGATCCTGCGCTTCGACAGCGCCCGGGAATTCGTGCACCTGAACGGCCGCGGGCTGATCGCCATACAGGAGGACGGCAGCCTGATCGCCGCCAATCACGAGGGCCGCGCCCTGATCGACGCCCACCTGCGCCGCTGGCCGCCCTGGTCGGCGGCCTGCCTGCCCGGCGCCACCCAGCTGTTCGACGCCGAGCTCGGCGACCTCTTGGGCATTCCGGCCGCGGGCGAGGATCAGATCCGCGCGTTTCGCGCCCGGGCCAACGACGCGACCTGCTTCGTCACCCTGCTCGAGCCGCGCGGCCGCCCGCCGAAGGCCACCACCACGGCGGCCCCGCGCGATGCCTCGGTGCCGGCGCTGGACCGGCTCGCCGCCGACGATCCCGCGATGCACCGCCTGCTCAAGCTGGCCCGGCGGCTGCGCAACGAGACCGTGAGCGTGCTGATCCGCGGCGAGACGGGCACCGGCAAGGAGGTGCTGGCCCGCGCCCTGCACGACAGCGGTCCGCGGGCCCAGGCGCCCTTCGTGGCGGTGAACTGCGCGGCCATTCCCGAAGCGCTGATCGAGAGCGAGCTGTTCGGCTATCTGCCCGGTGCCTTCACCGGGGGGCGGCCCAAGGGCATGCGCGGGCTGATCCAGCAGGCCGACGGCGGCACCCTGTTCCTCGACGAGATCGGCGACATGCCGCTGACGCTGCAGACCCGCCTGCTGCGCGTGCTGGCCGAGCGCGAGGTGATGCCGCTGGGCGCCGAGACGCCGGTCAGGGTCGACATCCGCGTGGTCACCGCCACCCACCGCGACGTGACCGAGCTGATCCGTGCCGGCGACTTCCGCGAGGACCTCTACTACCGTCTCAACGGCGCCGAACTGCGCCTGCCCGCGCTGCGCGAGCGCGCCGACCGGCACTACGTGATTCGCCGCGTCCACGACGAGCTCCAGGCCGAACGCGGCCAGTCACACCATTTGCGCGCCGACGCCATGAGCGCGCTGCTGGCCCACGACTGGCCGGGCAATATCCGCCAGCTCAGAAACGCGCTGGCCTTCGCCATGGCCACCGCGGAGGGCGACGAGATCACCCTTCACGACCTGCCCGAGGCCTGCCACGGCGCCGCCGGGCCCACCACCCTCACGGCACCGGCGTCGCTTGGCTCGGCACCCAGCTCGGCATCTGCCGCGCCCTCGGCGGACGGCCAGGCGCTGCTCGAGCTGCTCAGGCGCTCGGCCTGGAACATCAGCCAGGTCGCCCGCCAGCTCGGCGTCTCGCGCCCCACCGTCTATCGCCGCATGCGCCGCCACGGCCTGGTGGCGCCCAATCACCGGCCCGTCTCGTAGGGCACCAGGGCGGCGGATGCTCCCCTGCTTCCGCCGCCTCCCGCTTGCGCCGACTCGCTGCGCCAACTCACTCCGCCCCCTCGCCGACCTTCACTCCGGTTCTTCCTGATGCCGTCCGGCTTCTATGCTCAAGGCAGGGCTCTTCTCGATCACGGCTCTTCACTATCGCCATCCTGCACGATCACGACCTTGGTCTAGGCCCCAAAGGCTGCACTTTACGTTAACGTCAACCAATCCTAGGCTGGACCAGAACAGCCGAGCACTCGAATGCTCCCGGACCGACACACAACGAACGGAGATCGCCGCCATGCACGCCCCCTATACCCCCCTCGACTTCGGCCTCGACGACGAGCTCAACATGCTGCGCGATCACGTCAACGCCTTCGCCCGCGACGAGATCGCCCCGCGCGCCGCCGAGATCGACGCGAACAACGCCTTCCCCGCCGACCTGTGGCGGAAGTTCGGCGACATGGGCCTGCTCGGCATCACCGTGCCCGAAGAGGACGGCGGCGCCGGCATGGGCTATCTCGCCCACTGCATCGCCATGGAGGAGATCTCCCGCGCCAGCGCCTCGGTGGGGCTCTCCTACGGGGCCCACTCCAACCTGTGCGTGAACCAGCTCAAGCTCAACGGCTCGGCCTCCCAGAAGGCGAAGTACCTGCCGAGGCTGATCAGCGGCGAGCACGTGGGGGCGCTGGCCATGTCCGAGCCGGGGGCCGGCTCCGACGTGGTGTCCATGAAACTGCGCGCCCGCCAGGAAGGCGACCGCTTCATCCTCGACGGCAACAAGATGTGGATCACCAACGGCCCCGACGCCGACGTGCTGGTGGTCTACGCCAAGACCGATCCCGACGCCGGCTCCAAGGGCATCACCGCCTTCATCATCGAGAAGGACATGCCCGGCTTCTCCACCGCCCAGAAGCTCGACAAGCTCGGCATGCGCGGCTCCAACACCTGCGAGCTGGTGTTCCAGGGCTGCGAGGTGCCGGCCGAGAACGTGCTCGGCGAGGTCAACAAGGGCGCGCGGGTGCTGATGAGCGGGCTCGACTTCGAGCGCACCGTGCTGGCCGCCGGCCCCATCGGCATCATGCAGGCCGCCATGGACGTGGTGGTGCCCTATATCCACGAGCGCAGGCAGTTCGACCAGGCCATTGGCGAGTTCCAGCTGGTCCAGGGCAAGGTGGCCGACATGCTCACCACCCTGAACGCCTGCCGCGCCTATCTCTACGCCGTGGCCGGCGCCTGCGACCGGGGCCACACCTCACGCAAGGACGCCGCCGGCGTGATCCTCTACTGCGCCGAGAAGGCCACCCAGGTGGCGCTGGACGCCATCCAGCTGCTCGGCGGCAACGGCTACATCAACGAATACCCCACCGGGCGGCTGCTGCGCGACGCCAAGCTCTACGAGATCGGCGCCGGCACCAGCGAGATTCGCCGCATGCTGATCGGCCGCGAGGTCTTCAACGAATCCGCTTGAGGGGATGGCGGCGCTCATCCCGCTAGTTCATCGGTGAGGTACTGAAGGAGCCATTGATGGCCATTCTGAACACCCAGATCAATCCGCGCAGCGAGGGCTTCCAGGCCAACGACGCGGCGATGCGCGCCGAGGTCGGCAAGCTGCGCGAGCTGACCGCCGCCATCGCCCAGGGCGGCGGCGAGAAGGCGCGCCAGCGCCACGAGGCCCGCGGCAAGCTGTTCGTGCGTGACCGCATCGACCACCTGCTCGACGAGGGTTCGCCGTTCCTCGAGCTCTCGGCGCTGGCCGCCCACGAGGTCTACGACGACCCGGTGCCCGCCGCCGGCGTGGTCACCGGCATCGGCCGCGTCTCGGGCGTGGAGTGCGTGATCGTCGCCAACGACGCCACGGTCAAGGGCGGCACCTACTTCCCGCTGTCGGTGAAGAAGCACCTGCGCGCCCAGGAGGTCGCCCGCAAGCACCGCCTGCCGTGCCTCTATCTCGTCGACTCCGGCGGCGCCTTCCTGCCGCGCCAGGACGAGGTCTTCCCCGACCGCGACCACTTCGGCCGCATCTTCTACAACCAGGCCACGCTCTCCGCCGAGGGCATCCCGCAGATCGCCGTGGTGATGGGCTCGTGCACCGCCGGCGGCGCCTACGTGCCGGCCATGGCCGACGAATCGATCATCGTCCGCGAGCAGGGCACCATCTTCCTCGGCGGCCCGCCGCTGGTGAAGGCCGCCACCGGCGAGTCGATCAGCGCCGAGGACCTGGGCGGCGCCGACGTCCACGCCCGCATCAGCGGCGTGGCCGACCACTACGCCGAGAACGACGCCCACGCCCTGCAGCTGGCCCGGCGCTGCGTGGCCCGGCTCAACTGGCAGAAGCGCGGCCGGCTCGCCATGCAGGCCTCGAAACCGCCGCGCCTCGACCCCGAGGAGCTCTACGGCATCGTCGGTACCGACCTGAAGAAGCCCTTCGACGCCCGCGAGGTGATCGCCCGGCTGGTCGACGACTCGGCCTTCGACGAGTTCAAGCGCGACTACGGCGACACCCTGGTCACCGGCTTCGCGCACCTGCACGGCCATCCGGTGGGCATCGTCGCCAACAACGGCGTGCTGTTCTCGGAGAGCGCGCTCAAGGGCGCGCACTTCATCGAGCTCTGCGCCCAGCGCAAGATCCCGCTGATCTTCCTGCAGAACATCACCGGTTTCATGGTCGGCTCGAAGTACGAACACGAGGGCATCGCCAAGCACGGCGCCAAGCTGGTCACCGCCGTGGCCTGCGCCAGGGTGCCCAAGTTCACCGTGCTGATCGGCGGCAGCTTCGGCGCCGGCAACTACGGCATGTGCGGCCGCGCCTACGACCCCAACCTGCTGTTCATGTGGCCCAACGCGCGCATCTCGGTGATGGGCGGCGAGCAGGCCGCCGGGGTGCTGGCCCAGGTCAAGCGCGAGCAGTTCGAGCGCGACGGCAGCGAGTGGAGCGCCGACGACGAGGACGCCTTCAAGCAGCCGATCCGCGACCAGTACGAGCACCAGGGCCACCCCACCTACGCCAGCGCCCGGCTGTGGGACGACGGCGTGATCGACCCGGCCCAGACCCGCGACGTGCTGGGCCTGTCGCTGGCCGCCGCCATGAACGCGGACGTCGAAGACACGCGCTTCGGCGTGTTCCGGATGTGAGGGAGATCGCCATGCACACCGACACCGAATCCCGCCCCCCGATGTGCCACCTCGAGATCGACGACCGCGGCGTGGCCCGGCTGACCCTCGACCGCCCCGAGGTCCACAACGCCTTCGACGACCACCTGATCGGCGAGCTCAACGACCACCTGCGCCGCGCCGGCGAGCTCGCCCACCGCGGCGAGGTGCGCCTGCTGGTGCTGGCCTCGAAAGGCAGGAACTTCTCCGCCGGCGCTGATCTGCACTGGATGAAGCGCATGGCCGACTACGACTTCGAGGACAACCTGGCCGACGCCCGCGAGCTCTCGGCGCTGATGCACGGCCTCGACACCCTGCCCTGCCCGACCGTGTGCCGCGTGCAGGGCGCGGCCTTCGGCGGCGCCGTCGGCCTGGCCGCCTGCTGCGACATCGTCGTCGCCTCCGAGAAGGCCCGCTTCTGCCTCTCCGAGGTCCGGATCGGCCTGTCGCCGGCGGTGATCAGCCCCTACGTGCAGCGTGCCATCGGCGAGCGGCAGCTGCGCCGCTACGCCCTGACCGCCGAGGTCATCGACGCCGCCACCGCCCAGAAGCTGGACCTCGCCCACTGCGTGGTCGAGCCCGACGCCCTGGACGCCACCGTAGACGCCATGATCGACACCCTGCTGGCCACCTCGCCCCAGGCCAGCCGCGCCACCAAGGCGCTGCTGGCCGAGGTCGCCCGCGAGCCCGACAGCAACGCCACCCGCGACCACACCTGCCGCATCATCAGCGAGCTGCGGGTGAGCCACGAGGGCCAGGAAGGCCTGGCCAGCTTCTTCGAAAAACGCCGCCCCGCCTGGGCCCCGGATTCCGACACGGAGCGCCATTCATGAGTCCCACGCCCCCTTCCGCCCCGCGCTTCGACACCCTGCTGGTCGCCAACCGCGGCGAGATCGCCTGCCGCGTGATGCGCACCGCGCGGCGCATGGGCCTGCGCACGGTGGCGGTCTACTCCGACGCCGATGCGGGCGCCCGCCACGTGCGCGAGGCCGACGAGGCCGTGCGCCTGGGCCCGGCCGCCGCCCGCGAGAGCTACCTGAACGTGGAGGCGGTGATCGAGGCCGCGCGGCGCACCGGCGCCGGCGCCATCCACCCCGGCTACGGTTTCCTGTCCGAGAACGGCGCCTTCGTCGAGGCGCTGGAGGCCGCCGGCATCGTCTTCGTCGGCCCGCCCGCCCCGGCCATCGCCGCCATGGGCGACAAGTCCGCCGCCAAGGCGCGCATGCAGGACGCCGGCGTGCCGCTGGTGCCCGGCTACCACGGCGAGAACCAGGACGACGCCCTGCTGTTTGATGAGGCCGGGCGCATCGGCTATCCGGTGCTGCTCAAGGCCAGCGCCGGCGGCGGCGGCAAGGGCATGCGCGTGGTCGAGAACGACGGCGAGTTCCAGGCCGCGCTGGACGGCTGCCGCCGCGAGTCGAAGGCCGCCTTCAATGATGACCGCATGCTGATCGAGAAGTACCTGGTGCAGCCGCGCCACGTGGAGGTCCAGGTGTTCTGCGACCGCCACGGCAACGGGGTCTACCTGTTCGAGCGCGACTGCAGCGTGCAGCGCCGCCACCAGAAGGTGCTCGAGGAGGCGCCCGCGCCGGGCATGACCGAGGCGCTGCGCCGCGAGATGGGCGAGGCCGCGGTGCGCGCCGCCCGCGAGATCGGCTACGTGGGGGCCGGCACCGTCGAATTCCTGCTGGATGCGGATCGCTCGTTCTACTTCATGGAGATGAACACCCGCCTGCAGGTGGAGCACCCGGTCACCGAGATGATCACCGGCCAGGACCTGGTCGAGTGGCAGCTGCGCGTGGCCATGGGCGAGCGGCTGCCGCTGGCCCAGGACGAGCTGACGATCGGCGGCCACAGCTTCGAGGCGCGGCTCTACGCCGAGGATCCGGCGCAGGACTTCCTGCCCGCCACCGGCACCCTGAGCCGCTTCGCCCTGGACCTCGCCGGTGCCGGGCTGGAGGCCGACAAGGTCAGGCTCGACAGCGGCGTGGAGAGCGGCGATGCCGTGTCGATGCACTACGATCCGATGCTCGCCAAGCTGATCGTGCACGGCGACGACCGCGCCCAGGCCCTGGCCACCCTCAACCGCGCCCTGGCGGCGCTGGACGTGCGCGGCGTGGTCACCAACCGCGCCTTCCTCCAGCGACTGGCCGGCCATCCGGCCTTCCGCGCCGCCGAGCTCGACACACGCTTCATCGAGCGCCACGAGGCCACCCTGTTCGCCGCGCGCGAGACCGCGCCGGAGGAATACGCCGCCGCGGCGCTGATCGGCCTGCATCAGCTGGCCCGGGAGTGCGAGAGCGACTCGCCCTGGGACCGCCACGACGGCTTCCGCCTGAACGCGCCCCACACCATCCGCATCGCCCTGTGCGCGCCCGAGCATGCCACGGACGAGGACGACGCCGAGCGCGTGACGGTGGTCGAGGGCCGGCGCGAGCGCGAATCCGCCCCCTGGCAGCTGAGCCTGAACGGCCAGACGTTCGAGGCTACCCTCGAGCCGCTCGAGGGCGACGCCGTGGCGGTGACCATCGACGGCCACCGCCGCCGACTTCAGGCACGGCTCGTGGGCGAAGGTGGGGAGCGCAACGTGGTGGTGATGGTCGACCCGATGCGCGAGACCCGCCTTTATTGGCGGCGCATCGACGCCATCGACCAAGGCCAGCGCGAGGCCGAGTCCACCCTCACCGCGCCCATGCACGGCACCGTGGTGGCATTGCTGGCCGAGGCCGGCAGCCGAGTCGAGAAAGGCATGCCGCTGATGGTGATGGAGGCCATGAAGATGGAGCACACCCTGGCCGCCCCCGCCGACGGCCACGTGGCATGCTTCCACTTCGCCGCCGGCGACACCGTCGGCCAGGGCGACGTGCTGCTGGAATTCGCGCCGGAGGAGTAAGCCATGACATTCCCCACTCACGTTCGCCTGGTCGAGGTCGGCCCCCGCGACGGGCTGCAGAACGAGCCCGAGGCGATCGACACCGGCACCAAGCTGGCCCTGATCGACCGCCTGGGCGCGGCGGGCATCACCCACATCGAGGCGGCGAGTTTCGTCTCCCCCAAATGGGTGCCGCAGATGGCCGACCACCGCGAGGTGATGCACGGCCTGCGCCGCCACCAGGGCGTGACCTACTCCGCCCTCACGCCCAACCTCAAGGGCCTGGAAACCGCACTGGAGTGTGGCGTCGACGAGGTCGCGGTGTTCGGCGCCGCCTCCGAGGCGTTCTCGCGGAAGAACATCAACTGCTCGGTGGCCGAGTCGCTCGAGCGCTTCGCCCCGGTGCTGGAGCGCGCCCGCGAAGCCAACGTCCGCGTGCGCGGCTACGTCTCCTGCGTGCTCGGCTGCCCCTACGAGGGCGAGATCGCCCCCGCCAGGGTGGCCGAGGTATCGAAGGCCCTGTTCGACATGGGCTGCTACGAGGTCTCGCTGGGCGACACCATCGGCACCGGCACCCCGCTCAAGGCCAAGCGCATGCTGGAAGCCGTGGCCCGCGAGGTACCGATCGAGCGGCTCGGCGCCCATTTCCACGACACCTACGGCCAGGCGCTGGCCAACCTCTACGCCGTGCTCGAGGAGGGCATCGCGGTGATCGACAGCTCCGTGGCCGGGCTCGGCGGCTGCCCGTATGCGAAGGGTGCCTCCGGCAACGTGGCAAGCGAGGACGTGGTCTACCTGCTCAACGGCCTCGGCATCGAACACGGCGTCGACCTCGAGAAGCTCGCCGCCACCGGCAGCTGGATCACCCGCGCCATCGACCGGCCCAACCGCTCCAAGGCAGGCGTGGCGCTAGCCGCGAAGTAAGCGCCCCAACCGCCGCGCCCAAAACGACACGCCCCCGAACCGGATAAACGGCTCGGAGCTTTGCTTGTCAGGCGGAAGAGGCCCCGCTGTGCGCAAGCGCCGACGGCGTCCGGCACCCCACGATGGCCGGGGCCTCCTGGATCAGCGCTTCATCTTCGAGCGCCGCCACCATGAAGCGGGCGAAATCCACCCGGCGGGTGAGGTTGCTGGCGAGGATGGGATCGCCGACATGCCGGGACCACACCGGCAGGCCCTGGCTCTCGCCCTCCTCAAGATCGATGCCCCGCACGACGGTCCAGCGGGTATCGTTTTCGAACACGCGCCGGCAGGTCTCGACCTGATCATCCAGGTCCGCGAAGCGGGTCAGGCGCGCGAGCCAGCCGAAGACCGCCACGACGGCCTTGAACCTCCAGGGGTAGACGTCCTGGCCATCGCGGGAGATATGCCAGCCACAGGAAAAGACGAGGCGCGCCCCCGGCCGGGCGTGGTCGAGCACCGCCTGAGCGGTTCCTGTCGCGTACTGCTGAACGCCCCAGGGCACCAGCACCGTCAGCACACCGTCGCAGCCGGCGACCGCCTGCTTGATCACCGCCGGATCGTTCGTCGCGCCGGGCACGATCGTCATGCGTCCCTCGAAGGCGGCGAGCTTCCCCACGCTCTTCTCGCGACACACCCCGACCACCTCGTAGCCCCGGTCAAGCGCCTGCTGCACCATGTACCGCCCCAGCTTGCCCGACGCCCCGACAATGCAGACCTTCATGACCTCATGCCTCCCCTCACCCTGCCTGGCCCATGATGCCGGATGACCTGGACCGGGTGCCCCCACAAGGCGGTCCGCCAGTACGTCACCCGCCGGGACGCCGGTCACCAAGACGGTCGTCCCTCAGGCCTGCAAATAGTCATCACAGACGTCCAAGGTGTGGATCGTCCTTGATTGAACCAGGCACTCGCGCATTTTCTGACGAGACAACAGATACCGCTCGTCTGTTACATCCTTGTCCTTCTCCCACTGCTCACGGCTTGGCCATTGGGCGTAGCCAACCAGAACACTCGGGTTATCGGTTCTATGCAGCCTGGAGCCCAGGCTGCCACAGTGATGGTAAATCGCTTTGGTCACTTCCAGCCACGCTTCGCGAAATTCCGCTTCTTTGCCATCCTTGATCTCGAACTCATACATGGCCACGAACATGATCTTTCCTCCCATCGTGGTCGTTTTTCCATGCTTCCAGGACGGTCAAGGCGGCTTTCTCGCCGTGGACGCCGGTGCCGTCGGCCAGATCGCTGGAGGCCCATCATACCGCGTCCATCACCGCGGCCATGATGCGGCCCGAGGAGGTGCGCCGGGCACCGTGGCGGGTCTCGGGACACGGCGCGCCGCCCACTGCCCGAGCCATACCGAAGCGAGCACGATCACCGCACCGACGGCCTGCAGCGGGCTCAGCCTCTGGTCCAGCAGCATCCACCCGAGTGCCACCGCGGTCAACGGGCTCATCATCCCGAGCATCGAGACCGCCGCCGTCTCGATGCGGGCGACACCGCGAAACCACAGGAAATAGGTCAGGGCGGCACCGATCAACCCGAGGTAGCCAAGGCCCACGAGATGGGTCGTTGTCAGCGGGGGCAGCGCGGGTTCGCCGAGCCAGGCCAGCGGCGCCAGCAGCAGGCCGCCCGCCGTCAGCTGCCAGGCGGTGAAGGTCAGCGGCGAGACCGGTGGCTGCCACTTGCGGCTGAGCACCGTGCCGGCCGCCATCGATAGGGCACCGCCGAGACCTGCCGCCACGCCGAGCGTGTCCAGCTCGGCGGCCGGGCTGAGCACCAGCAGGGCGACCCCGCCGACACCGGCCATCGCCGCCATGACCGACAGCGTCATGATCGGCGTGCCCAGCAGACCGCGCGCCAGGATCAACACGCACAGTGCCTGCAGCGAGCCCAGGGTGGCCGCGACGCCACCCGGTAGCCGATAGGCCGCCAGGAACAGCAGGGTCCAGAAGATCGCGAAGTTGAAGGCGCCGAGCAGCAGCACCCTCCCCCACCACTCCCTCCCTGGCAGCCGGCGGACCAGCAACAGCAGCAGCAGGCCGGCAGGCAGGGCGCGAAGCACGGCCAGGGTGATCGGATAGCCCTGGGGCAAGAGCTCGCTGGTGACGATATAGGTGCTGCCCCAGACGGCGGGCGCCAGGGCAGTGAGCAAAAGGTCGGTCAAGCGGTTCATGGCGATGCCTCGCATCGGCTAGGGCGCCGGGCTCCAGGGGAAGGTCAGCCCGGTGCAGGAGATCAGGAGGTGAGCCCGGAGGAAACGAGCCGCAGGTTGTCGAGTAGCTGCGCGCGCAGGCTCTCCAGCGAGCCATTGACCAGCCGTTGTCCCGTCTCGCGCACGATCACCGTGGGCACCACGCTGACCCGCAGTTGCCGGGCCAGGCGCTGATCGGCCTGGACGGCCTCGAGCGTTGCCGGGTCTTCCATCAGCCGCGTGAAGGCATGGGTACCGAACCCCGCTTCCCGGGCGATGGACCTGAGCACCCTGGGGTCCGCGACGTTTCGGGCCTCGCTGAGGTGGGCGACCTGGATGGCATCGAACATCTGCCAGTGGCCCGCCTGGCCGGCCAGGTACTGCGCGGCCTGGCAGGCCAGCGCCCCGGGCAAGCCATGGGGATAGTCAAAGGGAGCCCGACGCATGCCCTCGATGTTGAAGCGCTCTGGTGCCTCACTGGCTTCCCGGCAGGCCGCCCAGTGGTCGAGGATCGTCGCCTTGGCCTGGCCCATGGAGCCGAACACCTCCACCATGCGCGCCGGGCTGTCCTGCAGGACGAAGGTACGGTGGCGGATATTAAGCTCGAACTCCTCGGCCAGCCGATGCAGCCGCGGCGACAGGTTGAAGCACCAGCCGCAGACGACATCGTGGAAGAAGTCGAGGGTGAGTGAGGGAGTGGGCGAGAGGGTCATCAGGCGTTTACCTCCTCGGTGGACTGAGAGGTGAAGGTCGAGATGTCCCGGCTGGCGACCAGGCGTGCGGCGATCTCGGCCACGTGGCGTCCCTGGAAGCGGGCCCCGGCCAGCTCCGTCTCGCTGGGCTGGCGCGAGCCGTCCCCGCCGGCCACGGTACCGGCGCCATAGGGCGAGCCGCCGACGATCTCGTCGTGCCGCGTCTGGCCCGCGAAGGTGTAGGGCAGCCCGGCGATCAGCATGCCGAAATGCAGCAGGGGCACCTGGGTGGAGAGCACCGCCGCCTCATGGCCGCCGTGCTGCGAGCCGGTGGAGGTGAAGACGGCGCCCACCTTGCCGACCAGGGCATTGCGGGCCCAGAGCCCGCCGGCCTGATCGATGAACTGCTTCATCTGCGCGGCCATGTTGCCGAAGCGCGTCGGCGTGCCAAGGATGATGGCGTCGTAATCGGGCAGGTCTTCGACCCGGGCCTCCGGGGTGTCGTCGACGATCTGGCCTGCCGCCTGGCGCACCGCCGCCGATACCGTCTCGGGGACACGGCGGAGGTCGGCCTGTACCCCGGGAAGGCTGCGCGCGCCTTCGGCTTCTGCCTCGGCGAGGGAGCGGATATGGCCGTAGCTGGAGTAGTAGAGAACGAGAACGCGGGTCATGGTGAGCCTCTCTATTTCGCATGGGTAACGAAACAGAGCATGAGGCAGCATGAGAAGGAGAATAAGCGGCAAAAAGGAACGACATTCTTTACTCAAAATAAAGAATATCAGGGAGTCAGGGGCGGCGTAAGAGATCAGCTCCCTAGCCGTTCCTTGAGATGGTCGAGGAAGGCCAGGGTCTTGGCGTCGGTGCCCAGACGCGAGGCGGTGACGGCATAGACCTGTCGGGTCGGGAGCTCGAAGGCGGGCAGCACGCGCACCAGCTGGCCGGCCGCCTCGGCCGGATCGGAGATGAAGTCCGGCAGGGCGCCGATGCCCTGGCCGGCGATCAGCATATCCCGCAGCATCAGGCTGCTCCCGACCTCCAGGCGCGCGGAGCAAGGCACCCTTACCGCGCCCTCGGGCCCTCGCAGCGGCCAGTGGTGGGCATCGTCCGCCAACAGGTAGCTCACCGCCTCGTGGTCGGCGAGCTCCTCCGGTATCTGCGGAGTCCCGTGGGCCGCCAGGTAGGCCGGGCTGGCGAACAGCCGCTGGTGCACCGGCGCGATGCGGCGTGCGATCAGGCTCGAGTCCGGCAGGATGGCGCGTACCCGGATCGACAGATCGAAGCCGCCCTCGACCATGTCGATCACGCGATCCTCGAGGGCCAGCGACACCTCGACCTCCGGGTAGCGCTCCATGAAGCCGGGCAGCAGCGGCGACAGCACCATCAGGCCGAAGGACTGAGGCGCATTGATGCGCAGCCGTCCCCGCACGCGATCGGTATGCTCTCGCACCCTTTCCTCGACCTGTTCGACCTCCTCCAGCAGGCGACGACTCTCCTCGTAGTAGAGGCGACCCTGCTCGGTCAGGGACATTCGGCGGGTGGTGCGGGTGAGCAGCGTGCAGCCCAGGTGCCGTTCCAGGCGCTTGGTGTCGCGGCTCAAGAGCCCGGGAGAAATGCCGAGATCCTCCGCCGCCCTGGCGAAGCTGCCACGTTCCACGATGCGGCAAAAGGCCCTCATGACCGCCAATCTGTCCAAGGTGTGACTCCGTAAATGCTGCGGGAAAATAGGCACGATCTGCCTCTGCGGACAGAGACGGCCAGCGGGGAGATCCTGTGGTCACCGGATCATGCCTCATGCCCGCCGCTGTTCACAGGGAGCAGGCGGTTACTACTTGAGCTTGAGGGTCGGATGCCGCCGCTGCGCGGCGCCGGGCTACGCGCCATCGACCGGCCCAACCGCTCCAAGGCGGGCGTGGCGCTGGCCTCTCGGTAGGCTCGCGACGAGGCCGCGCCAGAACGCAGAAGCCCCGAGCCGGTTGACCGGCTCGGGGCTTTAGTGGCGCTTCGGCGCGCGAGCCCGCCGGGCTCTGTGCGGAAACCGTCTGCGCTCGCCGACCTTTCGCAACAGCCTAGGGCCGGCGCCACTCCCCCTGTCGGTATGCCAGGATCTCGCCGCTCTCGTCATCGAGGGCGAAGAGGTGCAGCCAGCCGTTGCCCACCAGCGACTGCAGGCTCTCGTGGCGCGCGATGATGGCCTCGATTGCCTCGGTGGGCGCCGCGAGATAGGCGCTCAGGCGCAGGGGCTCGTGACGCCAGCGCTCGCCGTCGTGCACCGACTGCAGCGGCAGGCCGATGCGCAGGTCGCCGCCGTTGCCCTCGAAGACACCGATGTGCCCACCGACCACGTTGTGCAGTACCTTGTTGCCACTGCCGAACTTGCTATTGTCGGTGACGGAGGCGTTGTACTGCATGTTGATCCAGTGGGCGACCACCATGGGCGCGGTCATGATCAGTTCCAACCGCGAGGAGTCGGTGTCCGATCGCCAGTCGTAGTCGTGCAGGAAGCTGCGCCCGTCGAGGTCGAGCGGCGCGATAAGCCGCCGCGGCGCGGCGATGAAGCTGGCGTTGTTGGCCAGGCCCCACTCCGGACGCGTCTGCGACCAGTCGGCGCCGCGGCGATCGAGGGTCTTCTCCAGCTCCGGTGCGTCGGCCGACAGGCCGAGACTGGCGGCACGCTCGCGCCGGGCCTGGGCGCCGGCCCGCTCGAGCCAGGCACGCTCCTCCTCGCTCAGCGCGAAGGCATCCGTCTCCCCCTCCGGCAGCTCGATGCGATCGGTGATGGTGTGGTGCAGCGCCGGCACGAAGCGGGTCGTTTCCGGGATCACGAGGCCGCTCTCGGCCAGCGCCTCGCGCAGCGCGGGATCGTTGAGCAGCCTCGCCAGGGCCCTCACCGAGACCTCCCCGGACTGCCCGCCGCAGGCCCCGCACTCGAGCCCCGCGGCATGCGGATTGTTGCTGCTGTGACTGCCGTGCCCCACCAGCAGCACCCGGGGTGCGAGGTGCTCGGCGAGCCCCATGGCCCCCAGCACGGTCCTTGCGAGCGTCGCCTTGTCGGCCAGGGTCAACGCCTCGCCGCTGTCGCGCCAGTGCCAGCCGAGCTCGTCCATGGCGAGCGGCGCGCGCTTGGCCTTGGCCTCGAGCGAGCGGCGCAGCAGCTTGCCGGCATAGAGCAGGCCGCCCGTTTCCACCGCGGTGAAGCTGGCACTCGCCGTGCGGCTCCACTCCTGCAGGCGCGCCTTCCAGTTGAGCTGCTTCGCCGAACGAGCCTCACCCTCGCAGGAACCGCTCCTGAGGGTCACCCGCGGCGCCAGCAGGCCCGGCAGATGGGGCTGGGCCAGCGCGGTGCCATCCTGCTGGTGTTCCAGGGGCAGGCCGAAGAAGCCGGCGAAGCCCAGGGTCTGGATAGACGGGCTCTGGCTTTCCAGCGCACGGCGCAGCGGCTCGGAGCGCACGTCGATGCAGAACACCGCCTGCAGGCGAGGTTCCTCGGGCGACGAGGCCGAGGCACGCACCGCCTCGCCCAGGGCACGGTGCAGCGGCTGCTGGTAGGCCAGCTCGCCGGCGAGCTGCCACACCCACAGGGGCCGCTGGGCGCGCCGATGGCGTTCGACCCGCTGCGGCATCTCCTCCAGCTCGGCGTGCCACTGGCGAGTCAGATGGTCGCCCTGGTCGGGATACTCCGCCCGGATGTAACGCCACAGCGCCAGCTCCCACGCCAGACGCATCGCCAGCAGGCTGCGCATGTCCGACGCGGGCCCCACGCGCTCGCTCTCTTCCTGCGGCGTGGCCAGCGCCTGCTGCCAGTCCTGGTAGGCCACCCAGGCGGCCCAGCCGTTGATGTCGAGCAGCAGGGCCTGGGCATAGCTCTCGAGACGCTCTGTATCCACCTCCAGCTCGGCGACGGCGGCCTGGAAGAGCCCGTCCTCGGTGTCCGGCAGGGTCTTGAAGTAGCGCAGTAGCGTCGGCTCGCCCATCAGGATGGCGATGCCGCGATCCTTCAGGGTCATCTCCCGCCAGTGCTGATAGAGCCGCATGCCGCGGGGCGCCTGCAGTCGCTCGGCGTTGAGCGGCCCATCCTCCTGGAAGTAGGCGGCGCAGAACTGGCTGATCTGCTGGGTGATCTCGTCGCGCCAGGCCATCTTGTGCTGGCGGTCGCGGCGGGCATCGATCAGGTCGCTGATGTTGTGCCAGTGGGGCAGCCGGCCGAGTTCCTCGACGACATCCAGCAGGTCGCGGTAGCCGCCCTGGTAATCGAGCCGCTCGGCCGCTTCTTCCAGGTGTTCCGACGTGATCTCGCCGCGTTGCCAGGCGTCCAGGTAATGGCTCGGCGGCATCAGGCACTGGACGTTGCCCAGCGCCGAGAGCCGCGCCGACACGGTCGTGGCATCCTCGCCGCGCTGGGTCCAGTAGGGGCTCACCGCAATCAGACGATCCAGCGGCCAGTTCGGGGCGATGCGTGCGCAGGCGCGGTCCAGCGCCGCGTCCTGGTCAGCGGTCAGCGGCGCGACGTCGTTCGCGCCGGCCGGGCGCACGGCACTAGCATGTTCGAGACTCGTCATTGGGAACTCCCGCGAAAGACGGTGTGCAGCTGCTTGGCCCTGATCCGGCCGGGCAGGTCGTGGGGCCAGAGCCTGAGGGTATTCCGGGTGACCCACTCGTCCAGGTAAAAGCCGGCATAGCAGTAGCGGTTGAGGGTCTGAGATGCCGGATAGTGAAGCCCATGGCGCTGCAGCCAGTAGCCCGCGAAGAGCAGCACGAACAACGCACTCACCCACAGGTCGCCCCAGAGCGAGACGCGGTGACCGGTGTCGGGCAGAAAGGCGGCGAACAGCGTCTTGAGTCCGACGTAGGCGAGCACCACCAGCGCGGCCAGGCCGACAAAGCCGACGACGGAGCCCGCGGCGCGCTCGCTGTTGCGCTCGGCCAGCAGCACGGTCAGGGCGAGGGCAAGCAGCACCCAGGGGCTGTTGGCGTCGAAGGCCGCCGCCTCGGTCAGGCTGCGTGCCAGCGCCACCACCGCGGCCACCAGCGACACGCTGACCAGGCCAGCCAAGAGCCACTGGCGCGGCGTGGGACTGCGTCCGGGGGCCCGGCGGCGCAGCAGATCCTGCTCGACCGCCTCGCCCGAACTCAGGAAGGCGTAGGCCTTGTAACAGGAGTGCGCCAGCAGGTGCAGCATCGCCAGCTCCGTCAGCCCCAGGGCGATCTCGACCAGCATCAGGCCCATCTGGGCGCTGGTGGACCAGGCCAGGCGCACCTTGATGCTGACGCGGGTCATCATGACCAGCGCCGCCAGCACGCTGCCGATGCCCGCCACCGCCAGGACCAGCGCCTGGGCCGGAGCCGAGCGCATCAGCAGCGGCGAAAACAGCAGCAGCAGGTAACCGCCGAGGTTGATCACGCCGCCGTGCAGGGTGGCCGACACCGGCGTGGGCGCCTCGACCACCTGGATCAACCAACCGTGCAGCGGGAGCTGGGCGCACTTGATCAGCGCCGCCATCGCGAGCAGACAGGCCGCCGCCTGTTCCGTCAGGGTCAGGACGCCGTCGGCGGAGGCATAGTCGCTCACGATGACGCTGATCCGGGCGCTGTCGTGGTGCAGGTAGAGCAGCAGGAAGGCCACCATGGCACAGAGCTCGGCGGCGCGAGCGAAGAGAAACTTCTTGTGGACCGCCAGCGCCGCACGGGGGCGATCGGGATAGAACATCAGCAGCTGATGCATCGCCAGGCTGATGCCCAGCCAGGCCAACAGGAACGCGAGGAGATGATCGCCGAGCACCGCCACGCTCACCGCGGCAAACACCGCCTGAACGAGGGCGACGAAGCGCCGCTGGCGCGGCTCGCCCTGCAGGTAGGTGGCGCTGTAACGCACCACCACGAAGGCGATGAAGTTGGCCAGCAGCAGCATGACCAGCTGCAGCACGCCGCTATGCCACCAGCCGACCACCGCCGGAAGGCCCGATACCAGCCCCAGCACCAGCGCCGAGGCCGACAGCAGCAGGCCGCTGGTGGTCGTGATCCGGCCGGTGCGCCAGGCACGCTCGCGGGGGGCGCGTGCGCTCGTCACTGCCCCCAGCGCCAGAATGACCGGCACCAGAGTAAGCAGGAAGGTGAAGAACAGCGCATGTCCGTGCATGGAAGGCCTCCGGTGGTCCATGGAGCGTGCAGTATCCGGCGAGCCGCTTTTTAATTAAAATAGATATTTATTGACCTATTGTTCTATAAAAAAGAACCCAATGAGCCGACTCAACTACCATCACCTCTACTACTTCTGGCGCGTGGCCCGCGAGGGCAAGCTCACGCGGGTGGCGGAAACGCTGCACCTGTCGCAGAGCGCCCTCTCGGCACAGATCCGCAAGCTGGAAGACAGAATGGGCAAGCCGCTCTTCGAGCGACGCCATCGCGCCCTGGTGCTGACCGAGGCAGGACGACGGGTGTTCAACTATGCCGAGGTGATCTTCACCAAGGGCGAGGAGCTGGAGTCGCTGATCGGCCGCGGCATCGAGCCCGAGTATCAGCGCCTGCGCATCGGCACGCTCTCCACCATGTCGCGCAACTTCATCGAGAGCTTCATCGCCCCCCTGATCCACCAGAGCGGCCAGCGCGTCCACTTCAGCCTGCACGCCCGCGACATGGCCAACCTGCTCGATGGCCTGGCCCGCCACGAACTCGACGTGGTGCTGACCAATACCCAGATGCCGCCATCCGATTCCCCGCAGGCCTCTTGGCAGAGTCAGCTGCTGGCCCGGCAGCCGCTGTCGATCATCGGCCCGCCCGACTCGCTCCCCGGCCGCCCCTTCCCCGAGGGCTTCGACGACATGCGCTGGGTGCTCCCCGGCGAGCATCACGAGATTCGCCGCGCCTTCGATGGCCACTGCAGCCTGTACCAGTATCGGCCGAAGATCCTCGCCGAGGCCGACGACATGGCCATGTTGCGCCTGCTGGCCCGTGACAGCGGGGCCCTGAGCGTGATGCCCGAGGTAGTGGTCAAGGACGAGCTGCAGCAGGGGCGTCTGACCCGCGTGGAGCAGCTGCCCAACGTCTACGAGAACTTCTATGCCATCACCCTGCCCCGGGAGTTCATGCCGGGCATCGTCTCGGAGCTGCTGGCCCGGCCTCCGAAGGACATGGCCTAGGTCGGCGACCCCTTGCCCCCAACGAAAAGCCCCGAACCGGTCTCCCGGTTCGGGGCTTTGCCTTGTCAGGCGGTTTTACCGGCTAGCGCAACGCGCGGCTCAGGCGCTGGCCTTCTCGGCGGCCAGGGCGGCGCGATGCGCGTGCAGCTTCTTGTAGCTCTCGATCAGGCGCTGGTGACGCTCCAGGCCCTCGAGCTGCATGCCGACCGGCTCCAGGCCCGGGAAGCGGATCGTGCCGTTCACCGCGCCGACCACGGTCTCCATGGTCGCTTCGCCGAACATGCGCTTGAAGTTGTAGAGGAAGTCCTCGAGCTCCAGCTCGTCGTCCAGGGCGATCTCCAGCACCGCGTTCACGGCCTGGTAGAACAGCCCGCGCTCGACGGTGTTGTCGTTGAACTGCAGGAACATCTGCACCCGATCCAGCGCGTCCTCGAACTGGCCCAGCGCCAGGTTGGCCATCAGCTTGAGCTCGAGGATGGTCAGCTGGCCCCAGACGGTGTTCTCGTCGAACTCGATGCCGATCAGGGTGGTGATGGTCTCGTGGTCGTCGATCTGGGTCTCTTCCAGGCGCTCCAGCAGGTCGCTCAGCTGCTCGTCGTCGAGGTCGTGCAGGTGCAGGATGTCCTCGCGGAACAGCAGCGCCTTGTTGGTGTTGTCCCACACCAGGTCCTCGACCGGATAGACCTCGGAGTAGCCCGGCACCAGGATGCGGCACACCGGCGCGCCCAGGTCCTCGTGCACGGCCTGGTAGGCCTCCAGCTCGAGCTCCTCGAGGATGCCGAACAGGCCCGCGGCCTCCTCTTCCGTACTGTTGGAGCCGCTGCCGGAGAAGTCCCACTCGACGAACTCGACGTCGGCCTTGGAGCTGAAGAAGCGCCAGGACACCACGCCCGAGGAATCGATGAAGTGCTCGACGAAGTTGTTGGGCTCGGAGACCGCCAGCGAGTTGAAGGTGGGCGGCATGAAGTCGTTCAGGCCCTCGAAGCTGCGGCCCTGCATCAGCTCGGTCAGGCTGCGCTCCAGCGCCACCTCGAAGCTCGGGTGCGCGCCGAAGGAGGCGAACACGCCGCCGGTCTTGGGGTTCATCAGGGTGACGCACATCACCGGGAACTGGCCGCCGAGGGAGGCGTCCTTGACCAGCACCGGGAAGCCCTGGGCCTCCAGCGCCTCGACGCCCTCGAGGATGTGCGGGTACTTCTGCATCACCTCCAGCGGCACGTCGGGCAGCGTGATCTCCTCCTCGATGATCTGGCGCTTCACCGCCCGCTCGAAGATCTCCGACAGGCACTGCACCTGAGCCTCCGGCAGGGTGTTGCCGGCGCTCATGCCGTTGCTGAGGAACAGGTTCTCGACCAGGTTCGACGGGAAGTAGACCGTCTCGCCGTCCGACTGGCGCACGTAGGGCAGCGAGACGATGCCGCGCTCGGCGTTGCCGGAGTTGGTGTCGATCAGGTTGGAGCCGGCCAGCTCGCCCTCCGGGTCATAGATCGCCCGGCAGTGGTCGTCGAGGATGCCCTCCGGCAGCGAGTCGTTCGGCCCCGGCTGGAACCACTTCTCGTTCGGATAGTGGACGAAGTCGTGATTGGCGAGGTCCAGGCCGAAGAACTGGTCGTTGTAGAAGAAGTTGCAGCTCAAACGCTCGATGAACTCGCCCAGCGCCGAGGCCAGCGCGCTCTCCTTGGTGGAACCCTTGCCGTTGGTGAAGCACATGTTGGAGTGGGCATCGCGGATGTGCAGCGACCACACGTGGGGCACGATGTTGCGCCAGGAGGCGATCTCGACCTTCATGCCGAGACGCTCGAAGATCGCCGTCATGTTGGCGATGGTCTGCTCCAGCGGCAGGTCCTTGCCCTCGATCCAGGTGCTCTCGCCCTCCTCCGGCTTGGCCATCAGCAGCGCCTGGGCGTCCTCGTCGAGGTTCTCGACCGTCTCGATCTGGAACTCGGGCACGTTCTGTACCACCCGCTTGACCGAGCAGCGCTCGATGGAGCGCAGGATGCCCTGGCGGTCCTTATCGGAGAGGTCCTCCGGCAGCTCGACCTGGATCTTGAAGATCTGCTTGTAGCGGTTCTCCGGGTCGACGATGTTGTTCTGCGACAGGCGGATATTCTCGGTGGGAATATCACGCGCGTTGCAGTAGACCTTGACGAAATAGGCCGCGCACATGGCCGACGACGCCAGGAAGTAGTCGAAGGGACCGGGGGCCGAGCCGTCGCCCTTGTAGCGGATCGGCTGGTCGGAGATGACGGTGAAATCGTCGAACTTGGCCTCCAGCCGGAGGTTGTCGAGATAGTTGACCTTGATTTCCATTGACAAAGCACCGGATTCGTGTGTGGGGCGGCCGTAGCGCGTAGCCGGCCATTATCCAGCTTTTGGCGGGCTTCGTCTTGGGCGGGTGGTCAAAAAAGCCCCGGCGAACGGGGCCAGGGCGACTCGGGGCCCTGAGCGTGCGGTGCATCACCGGCCTCAGCAGAATCTGCTTTTCGCATGAAACCCGAGAAGATAGAGTCTTGGGCAAAATATCGGCAGATCATGATCGACCACCCGCCTCAGCACGTGAACGAGTCACTATGAACCAGCCAAACAAGGCCATCCCGACCAACATCATCACCGGGTTTCTGGGTGTCGGGAAGACCACCACCATCAATGCGCTGCTGGCGAACAAGCCCGAGGGCGAATCCTGGGCCGTGCTGGTCAATGAGTTCGGTCAGATCGGCATCGATCAGGAAATGATGCCCGAGCAGGATGGCCTGCATGTGAAGGAGCTCGCCGGTGGCTGCATCTGTTGCTCGCTCGGCGCCTCGCTGAGCCAGACCCTGCAGGAACTGCTCAAGCGCTCGACGCCCGATCGCCTGATCATCGAACCCACCGGCATCGGCCACCCCGAGGGCATCATCGATACCCTCATGGGCCCGGCCTTCGCGCACCAACTCGACGTGCGGGCGACGGTGTGCCTGCTGGACCCTCGCTGGCTCGAGGAAGAAGGCGTGATCGACAATGACATCTTCCACGACCAGCTCAACCTCTCCGACGTGGTGCTGATCAACAAGTGCGACCTGGCCGAGCCCGCGCAGATCGAGGTCGCCGAAGCCAGCCTGGGCAACATGTTCCCGCCCAAGCAGTACATCGGCCGTGTCACGCGTGGCGAGATCGCCCCCGCCCTGCTGGACCTGGTGCGCAATGGCCAGCTCAAGGCGCAGTTCCCGAACGCTCACGATCACGATCACGATCACGATCACGATCACGATCACGATCACGATCACGATCACGATCATCACCATGATCGTGGTCACGACCACGAGCACCACGACACCTTGCCCGAGCCTGGGCATCCGGTGCGCAAGACCGGCCACGGCAGCGGACTCTATAGCTGCGGCTGGATCTTCCACCGCGACGACTGCTTCGATTACTGGGAGCTGGAGAAGATCCTGAACGGCCTGGTCGGCGTCAATCGCATCAAGGGCGTGATTCGCATCGGCAGCGCCTGGGTGTTCTACAACCGCGTTCAGGACGAGCACGACTTCGACAAGGTCGCATACCGACGCGACAGCCGCATCGAAATCATCAGCCCGACGGAGCTCGACTGGGAACAGATCGAAAAGGACATGCTGGCCTGCCAGATCGAAGCCTGATCGCTGGAGGCATCATATTGGCCTCGCCTTGTGGCGGGGCTGTTACTAAAAGCTTGGCGCGTAGAAATCCAAAATCGGGGGCAGCCCCCATTTTCCTTCTAACTCTTTCACGGCATCGAGATCAGATAACGCCCAGCACACGTGCCGGTTTGTAGCCGCGGAAAATTGGGGACAGACCCCATTTCCTCTGCGCGGCTACGGAATGGAGGCGAAGCCGCAATGGAGTAGAGGTCGCGGTGCCCGGCCTTGTTAAGTGAAACCTATGAGCACGGAAACTTATTTTTAAAAGCATGGACCGCGATTAACTCGATGGGTGCGTCATTTCCCCAGCTATCTCGATTTGCTGGACTTCTAACCTCCTGATCTATCACGGATAGAATAATCCCTTGATCCAAGGAGAGCCCGCTTGGCATGCAGAATATTTTGTCGCGCCCTTCCACTTCTAGAACTGTATTTGACCAAAATACCCCTCGGCCAAGGCCAGTCAGATAATCATCAAATTGAGGCGCATTGCCTTTGAACTGATGATAGTCCTCCACGGCGAACTCAGCAGAGACTGATGTCGCTTTGAGAAAAAAAAGAGCGAAAAAAATTACCAGCTTATATTTCGCCACCATTCACATCCTTATTACCACTTAACGCCAGAGCGCACCGGCGCACCCTAGTGCGTCCGAGTGACGCGAATTGTTATACTTCTCTCTGGTCTTCCTCAATCGCTTCATCAATTCTGTCTATTGGCAGATTTCTATACTCACTGAAATCGAAGCCCTCTCCGAGTCGGGCTTTAGCGGCTTGCAGAATTCGCACAGAATCACTGCCCGAACGAGAGCGATTTCGCCAGTAACACTGATTGTTGCGATTCGCGCCGCTCAACAGTTTTTTAAGTTCATCTTTGGTGTAATTTTCCAGGTTTTCCTCGATATATTTATCGAAATAGATATCAGCTCTCTCAAAGTCAGCACTCGAGATAAAGCAAGAAATTCCAAATTGGCGAAATTCAGAATCTAAGCCAAACTCTTCACATACCTGCCTGAATTTTCGGTGATGTTCTTTTTTTAAGAAATTACCATTATCTCCATACTCTTTATAGTATTTGTCTTCGATCCACCTAGAGAAGCTAACAACATGATCTTTAGGGGATTCCGAAACAAAAAAAGCAATCCCAAAGTAAGACAAATTGTCCTTTAATATTGGCTTTATAAGCTCTTTTGCAGAGTCCTCGAGGGAATCGTAAATTTCTTTTTCCAATGATAAAAATTCAATGAGAAATTTTATGGCTTCATCATTGTTTGCTATTTTTGAATAAAAATTCGCCTCCTGAGATATAGCTTCAATGATATTCTGCCTTTCTTTCTCAAAAATTATTTTCAAAGCGCGAAAATTTATCTCTCGATTCGCTTCAGCCCTCTCATCATCTGAGCGAAAAACTATCTTCCAGAGGCCTCGAAACAATTTTATAGTGGTTTCTCTATTCAGTGATCGGAGATATTTAGACTGGAGATACTTCCTTAAAGACGAATCATCCGGCAGGGAGTCCTTTATCTCTTCCAAATCCTCTAATATCGTGTTCAGGATTTTTTGAGTGAGAAATGGGGGTTTACTAAGGACAGCTTCGATACTATTCCGTATATCGCTTCTAACCATTTCTTCCGTAGGCTCAAAGAGCGTATCCTCGTCACTTATGATCGGGTGGGCCGACAAGTGTCGATGATCCTGTATGGTTATGATTTTGTGATTCGACGCTGTATCCAAAAGCTGAGTTCTCTCAAAAATCATCTTCACCAGCTCCCTCTCCCATTTCGGCGAATAGGGATCTGCTTTCTGCAGCTTTTCGACTTCCTCCAAAATTTTCTGCGCCCCAATGTCCGAGTACAAATCTCTTAGCTCTTGCAGCTTAAATATGAGGTCGCAAACTATTACGGACCATAGCATAACTGTGGCCGACCGATAACAGCGGTTTGCGTAGCTCCTATAAACTTCATCGAAGTATTTCTTTGTTCTACGGTCGTAGATACTGCTTTTATGGGTTTCTAAAGAGAAAATCTTAGTATCCATCTTGCATTCCAATTTGTATAACGCTTGGCACAACGGCGAGCAAAGCGAGTCCGGCAGCCATAGGCTGCGTATTGCTGCCACTTGTTACATTTCATGACCATGGATAAAGTAGGCTTAATTCGCTTGAACATGCCGAACTTAGCCTGCTTTCATCCACTCCCAAGCTTAAAAGTTTTTTATAGGATTCTGAAATTCCGTCCCCATAGTTCCAGTTTTCCCATATGGCGCTAGGATAGGAATCAAGCACAAGTTTAAAGTATGGAATATCAATTTCATTTATGGAGTGGCCAATGACAATAATTTTTGAAACATCACCGTAACTTTTCAGCGTCGATCTATTATTATCTAGTATTTCACTTACCGGCTTGTAAAGCTTATCCGTTACCGAAGCCAATGAATGATGAGCATCATCGAACCAAGGTTCATCTTCATCAAATGGCAAAGAATGCTCTTTATTGCCATCTCCTGAACCGTGACCAAAGATAATATGGCCACCTACTTTCCCATGAATATGCAGAACATTTTCATCAGGAATTCGATATACACGTTGAAGTGTGGGCGTATAGTTAAAGCTAATAAACGTACAATCTTCTGGAAACCGCATAAACCTTGAAGCGTTGTTGACATCTATTGACTTAACCCATGCGTAAAATGATGTATGGATACTATCAACTAAGTCACCAACTTTTTGATCAACTTCATCGTTGAACCCGTATGCATACTTGGGTGACTCAACCATTTCATCCATGCTCGGCTCCCACGCAGAGCTTTCTCTGAAATTATCTTCATCAAAAACAGCTAGATTTTCTTCAAAGTAAGACCACTCTTGATCGTTATAGAAATTAGGGAAATACTCCAAACTACTATCTAGCTCGTTGCTGTACAGATCATGAAAATCTCGGTAACTAGTTGGCAATCCATTTTGGATATCAAAGCCATTTCCGATAATTACTAAAGTTGTCACTTCCTATTCCTTGAAAACTCGAATCTATTTGACGTTTATAAAATGTAACGCCGCCAACACGCGCAGCTTTGCAGTGGAGGCGAAGCCGAAACGGAAAAGCTGTCGCCGTGATTGGCATTGTTAAATTTTGACTTGTTCATTTTTTGAGTATCGGTATATAAACTCGTCTCCATAGATAGACTCAATCTTTAGGATGTAGTCCAGTCTGTCTTTTTGGTATTCCATTAGTCGGAGTCGATCTGCTGGACAGGTTCTTGGAGTGAGCGATGTTTCTTCGGAGGCCTCTATTAGGAATTGCTCTTCGCCCACCTGAAAGGAATCGTTCTCTCTCGGCCCTCCGGCAGTAAAGCATAGTACGTTTAATTCTAACACTCGAAGTGCAGAAACAAACTTCCCCCATTCATGATCAGGAACTTCAACCCCATCGACTAACACTGTAAGCTCGGAGACAAAGGCAGTTCCCATGCCATTATTTATGAGGTAAATACCCCATTTATCTTCTTTCCCATTATTGGAAAAGTATGAATTAATTCTCGGCTCGACAGTTATATGATTGTGCTCAATCTGAGTCCGACCCTGCCAAATAGAGAAACCGAGAGCTATTACTGCAACTAAAAGCGCCGAGATATCGATAGCATATTTGTGCACGCTCACTCCCTTGAACTCGTGAATTTAACGCCAGGGCTAAGCCGCCGGTTGGAGCGCCAGCGCAAACCGGTCGGCTTGAGCCCCTTGTTCTGCTTTATTCATAGGTCTCAATGGGCAATTCAATGTCAGCGTCAAGCTCGGCTACTGCTGAGATGAGTTCTGACGTCTTTATGCCCGCATGGAATGGCATACCCGACTGAGTTGTGTTTTCTTCGAGAGACTCAGTCACAATTCCGACTACATGACCAGACTCTGAAATGATCGGCCCACCACTATTGCCGGGCCGTGCCACCGCAGAATAGAGGAAAACCTTATCTCCTGAAAACATTGTGACTTTTGGACTTGTTACCTCTCCCCGCTGCATGACCAAGGACGGCTCTGTGGACAAAGGAATACGAGGATAACCAAGGGTAAACAACCCCTCTGATATTAACGGATCTCTAAACCCAATACCCGGCAACGTTGGCAATTTATTGTCAGACTGAATTATTGCAACATCCTTCGATTCATGGCTAAGGACGTCAGCAACATTGTATGTTGTGTTGCCGACACTCTGACAACGATCTATTTTCATTCCTTTGGCAACATGTGCACAAGTCAGAATGTGGTTTGGCGATATGATTATGCCGGTACCAGCGTGCACATCACCTTCCGGAGTAACCCCTGTAATTTGAACTGTAATATCCGAATAGGCAAACAATACAAGCTCTGGACCAAGTGCGGGCGCAAGCCACAAAAAGCCTTTCTTTTCAATACTGGTAAATTCGTGCATGGAGTAATACGCGGGGCCGCTAATTGGGTTTTTCCCTAAACCTTGGAAAGTTAAAAGTTGTGCTCTCTCAAGGTCTGATAAAAGCCTTCGAATAAGGTAAATGTAACGATCTGCACCCGGTAATTTTTCAGTTATCTCAAGATACCGAATAAAATCGTAACCATCGAAAGGAACAATTCGCCCTTCTTCCGGGTTAATTCCAATAACTTTGCAGTTTTCCCTATAAGAAAGTGGCTGGAAAAATTTGATCGCCGACAGAGCCAACTCCAGACTTTCCTTGAGGTTAAGGGGTGCAAGCTTGGCATATCTTGATTTTCGATCGCTCATTTCCGAATTTTGACCTTATATGCAGAACAGTGATTAGGTGGATTTCTCGATAACAATGTTGAACGTGCCGGCACGTTCAACATTGTTATCAAGCCTGCCATTTCACACCTAGCTCATTGATAACACATAAAGCTAAGAAAAGCTCGGCTTCCTATGCAGGATTCGCGTGCTTGCGCGTTTTGCCGGCACCAATATACTGTATATACATCCATGGAAGAGAGAACTACCATGGATACGCACAGCAAGCCGCCGAAGCTGATGGATCGCGTAAAGGCCACCCTGCGGGTGAAACGTTACAGCCTGCGGACCGAGAAAACCTACTGCTACTGGATCCGTTTCTTCATCCGCTTTCATGGAATACGGCACCCGGCCAGCATGGGAGCCTCCGAGGTGCACGCCTTCCTGGAACATCTGGCCGTGGAGCGCCATGTGGCAGCGGCCACACAGAACCAGGCCCTGAATGCTCTGGTATTTCTTTATCGCCATGTCCTCGAACAACCCTTGGGCGATATCGGCGAATTCTCTCGCGCCAAGCGTCCTCGCCGACTTCCGGTAGTGCTGTCACACGAAGAAGTGATGCGAGTATTGTGTCAGCTGTCGAGCCCAATGCACCTGATGGCCGCGCTGATGTACGGGGCAGGCCTGCGCGTGACGAAAGCCTGTCGGTTGCGCGTGCGAGATATCGACTTCAATCGACAAGTGCTGACGGTGAGATCCGGCAAGGGCGACAAGGATCGAACCACTTTGCTGCCTCCCAGTTGCATCGTGCCGATACAACAGCGAATAACAGAGGCCCAGAACTTGCTGAACCGTCGCCTCGAATATGGTCGGGTTCCTGTCACCCTGCCCCATGCCCTGGATCGTAAGTATCCCAATGCCGGCCTGTCGCTGGCGTGGCAATGGCTATTTCCCTCCAGCAAACCCTGCTTCGACCCTTTCGGGAAAGTGGTACTGCACCATATCCATACCTCCTCGGTGCAGAAATCGGTCAGACAGGCGATGCGTGCCGCGAATCTCCCGCGCCCGGGTTCATGCCATACCCTGCGACACAGCTTCGCTACCCAGTTACTGAGCCGAGGCACGGACATACGCACGGTTCAGGAGCTACTGGGCCACAAAAGCGTCGAAACCACCCAGATCTACACTCATGTGCTGGGAAGCGGCTTCGCGGGTGTAAGGAGCCCTCTGGACTAGCGGTGCCGTCGTGAATGCTCGGCCACGCTACCGCCAGCCAACCTGCATGGTGCGACGGCACTCCAGCCGTCTGATGCGGTAGCCCCTGCGTCCCTTGTGTGACCATCTTCTGCGACCTTAATTAGCTGATCCTATTCGAAGGGGATATCGGCTGCAAAAGGCGTGGCTTGAACTGTGCCGAATGGCGCAGAAATGGGCGGGTTTGCAGGGCTTCGAGGCACGGGTAGGCTGGGAGCCACATCGCATGGTGGGAGCCACGGCATGTCAGGATCGAACGATCATCGGGAATCCGGCCAAGACAGGCCCGCGCGCGACGAGGCGCCAGGCCGGCGGATGCGCCTGGTCTACGACGGCGACTGCCCGATCTGTCGGCGCTATGCGCTCTGGTATCGCATCCGCCGCGACGTCGGCGAACTGGAGCTGATCGACGGGCGCGAGGATAGCGAGGCCCGCCGCGAGCTCAGCGCCCAGGGCATCGACCTGGACCAAGGCTTCGCGCTGCAGGTCGGCGAGCGCTGGTATCACGGCAGCGAGACCCTGCATCGTCTCACCCTGCTCGGCACGCGCAGCGGCGTGTTCAACCGGCTGATGTATCGCCTGTTTTCGAGCCGCGGGCGAGCCGCCCGCCTCTATCCCTGGCTCAAGGCCTGTCGCAACGCCCTGCTGCGGCTGTGCCGCATCCCGCCCATTAACAATCTGCGCCGCTGAGCGGAACCGGGCCCACCCGATGGGCGGAGCCACACTGAGACGATGAACGTCCGTGGTTCAGTCGAAGCGTGACGCCAGGAAGTCGGTGATCACCTCGTTCACCCGCTCCGGCTGCTCCAGCGCCGAGAGATGACCGGCGCCGGGGATGATCGCGAGGCGCGAGTCCGGCAGCCGTTCGTGAAGGCGGCGCGAGAACGGCACCGGCAGCGAGCGGTCCTCCTCCCCCACCGCCACGAGCGCCGGCACGTCGATCTCGGCCAGGCGCTCGAGCAGCGAGTCGCGCTTGATCAGGGCGTCCAGGCCCAGCAGCGCCGAGGGCACGTCCACGGAGGCGAAGCGCGCCTTCCACTCGGCCACCAGGGCCGGCTGCTCGCGGCGCGTGGTGGCCGAGAACATCAGCCGCGCCACCGAGGGCAGCAGCGGCCCCAGCCCGAAGCGCCTGGCGACGGCGCCCATGGCGCGATACTCGAGCATGTGGACCAGGGTCTCCGGGCCGGCGTCGGTATCCATCAGGATCAGGCCGGCCACGCGCTCCGGATGCTCGAGCGTGGCGCGCAGCGCCACCATGCCGCCGATCGAGAGCCCGCACCACACGGCACGCTCGATGCCGAGCTCGTCGAGCACCGCGATCACGTCCGAGACGGCGTCGTAGAGCGTGAACGGCTCGCTGAGGTGGCTCGAGCCGCCGTGGCCGCGGAAGTCGATGTTGATGATCCTGCGCTCGCCCTCCAGCGCGGGCAGCTGCTCGCGCCACATCTCGCCGGAGCAGAGGAAGCTGTGGCCCAGCACGATGGGCAGGCGCGGGGTCGCCTCGCTGCCATGGTCCTCGAAGGCAATACTGACGCCGCGGTTCTCGACCAGGATCATGATGCTATCTCGTCAGCCGTCTCATGGTTGGGTGACGGCAGGATAGCAAAAGCCCCGGACCATGGCGGGCCCGGGGCTTCGATCAGGCAGCGGGTCTACGGCCCGCGTCCGCCGTCACTCGCGGCTGAAGGCCACCGCATCGTGAGCACGCGGTTTTTCGACGCTACCCAGCCGGGTCAGGCCGTTCGGCGCGGCGATGCGGAAGAAGCGCTCCACCACCTCGCTCGGGGCCGGCCGGGTGGCCAGCGACACCGCCACGAACACCGGCAGGTTGAGCATCAGCCCCCAGAAGCCGGCGTGGATGCCCAGCGGGTGCTTCCACACGGTGGTGAAGGCCACGGTCACCAGGAAGCCGCTGACGATGCCCGCCATCACGCCCCACTTCGAGGCGCGCGGCCACAGGAACATGCCAATGAAGGCCGGCAGCACCTGGGTGGCGAAGCCCAGCCCCACCAGCAGGATCATCACCAGGCTGCCGGGCTCGGCGATCGCCAGCGGCGCGATCACCAGCGCCATCAGGGGCACGATCATCCAGCGCGCCAGCTTGCCGGTGAACGCCTCGGAGAGGCCCAGCAGCGGCTGCACCACGTCCTTGCTCCAGGACAGCGCCACCGAGTGGATGAACGGCTCGCTGGAGGACATCGATGCGGCCAGGGTGCCGGCACCGAGCAGCCCCACCAGCCACACCGGCAGGAACTGCATGGCGTATTCGAGCACCACGGTATCGGCACGGGCCAGGTCGGGCAGCGCGAAGATGCCGATGAAGCCCACCACCACCATCGGCAGGATCACCACGTAGTAGGTCGGCAGCCAGGTGGCGCTGCGGCGGATGGTGCGCGCGGAGGACGCGCTCATCCACTGGGTCCACACCGGCGGCATGAAGGAGAACATCGACACGATGATCGAGGTGGTCCAGAAGCTGAAACTCATGTCGCCACCGCCGCCGGGCAGGGTCAGGAAATCGCCGTGCTCGGCCTGCAGCCGCGAGAACAGCGCGCCGACATCGAGCCCGCCGGTGGCACCGTGCAGCGCCCACAGCCCCACCGCCCAGGCCACCACCAGCATCAGCACGCCCTGGAAGGCGTTGGTGCGGCCGATGGCGCGCTGGCCGCTGACGAACAGGTAGACGGCGATGCAGGCCAGCACCAGCGGCACCGCCAGCCACACCGGGATGACCCCGCCGCTCATCACGTTGAGGATGTAAGCCGAGCCGATGGTCTGCAGCACCGCGTAGGCCACCGAGCCGATAGACATCACCAGCGCCGCCAGCGCCCCCAGCAGCGGGCTCTGGTAGCGGTCGGCGATGGCACTGGCTTGGGTGACATGGCCGAAGCGCTCACCGAACTGCCACACCTTGGGGCCGAAGTACCAGGCGATCAGCGCCAGGTAGGCCAGATAGACGGCCACGTAGAACACCGGTACGCCCTTGGCATAGGCCCAGCCCGGCGCGCCCATGAAGGTGTAGGCGCTCACGCTGCCGGCGGCGATCAGCAGATACAGCGTCACCGGGCCCATGCTGCGCCCGGCCACGCCCCACTCCTCGAGGCTGTTCATGCGCCGCCCGCCGCGGGCGCGCAGGCCGATGATCATGGCGATGGCCACATAGGCCAGGGTGATGAGAAACGCCCAGGCACTAGTCATGCTCACGCTCCTTGCGTGCGAGCACGCGGTTGGCGATCAGCATCACGGCGAAGCAGGCGAAGATCACCACATAGCTCCACACCACCAGCAGCGGCAGGCCCAGCACCAGCACGGCACGATTCACCCAGCCGATCACGGGCCAGATGCCGGCCGCCACCACGGCGATGAAGGCGATGAGCAGCCCCCAGCCGGCACGGCTGGTGGGCAGGACGACGAGTCGAGATGACATGACAAGAACTCTCCCACGATGAATATGTGAGGCAATGCCCGAAAGATGGACGCGGACCTTACTGCGCCGCGGGGGGAGAAGGCCAGCTCGGCGCGAGCGCCAGACGGGTCTCCAGCACCTTGGCCAGCTTCAGCACGAAGTGATCCGCCAGCCGCGGACCGATCAGCTGCACGCCTAACGGCATGCCATCGCGGGAAAAACCGGCGTTGAGCGACAGTGCCGGCTGCTCCCCCATGTTCCACGGCACGGTGTAGACGATGTGCTCGAAGGGGCGACGCGGATCGTTGGAGGGCGACGGCCAGTCCGCGGGGAAGGCGACGTTGGGCGTGGTCGGCGAGATCACCGCGTCGAGGTCGTCGAACACCGCCTCGGTGGCGCGGCGCATGGCCAGGGTCTGTTCGAAACCGCGCACCGCTTCCCCGCCACCGATCCGCCCGCCGTCGTCGGCCCAGGCGAGGATCGCCGGCAGCACCCGTTCACGCTGCTCGTTCGACAGCGCCGACAGGGCATTCCACTGGCGCACCCGCCAGAAGCGATCCAGGCCATCGAGCATCTCGCGCGTCATCACCGGCGCCAGCGGCACCAGCGTGGCCCCGGCGGCCTCGAGCCGGGCGGCGGCGGCCTCCACGGCGGCGGCGATGGCGTCGTCCAGCGGCAGGCCGCAGCCGGCCTCCATCATCACGCCGATGCGCAGCCCCGACACGTCCAGATCGAGGTCGCGCCAGTCGATGTCCTCCGGCGGCAGGCGGGTCGCATCGCGACGATCGGTACGTGACAGGGCCGTCATCATCAGCGCGGCGTCGTCGACGCTGCGCGTCATCGGGCCGGCACAGCGCCCCACGTAGTAGGGATCGATGGGAATCCGTCCCAGCGTCGGCTTGAAGCCGACGGTGCCACACCAGGCGGCGGGCAGGCGCACCGAGCCGCCGATGTCGGTGCCCACGTGAAGCGGGCCGTAGCCCGCGGCGGCGGCCGCTCCGGCGCCGGAGCTTGAACCGCCGGTATTGCACTCGAGCCGCCAGGGATTGCGGGTCAATCCATGGAACGAGGACAGCCCCGAGGAGAGCATGCCGAAGTCGGGACACGTCGTCTTGCCCAGCAGCGTCGCACCGTCCTCGACGAGGCGTGCCGCCGGCGGCGCATCGTCGGCGGCCGGAGACTGGTCGCCGAGGCCGGTGCCGCTCGGCACCGGCTGGCCGCGGGTGGCAATCAGCTCCTTGAGCGTGACGGGCACGCCGTCCAGCGCCCCGCGCGGCTCGCCTCGCGCCCAGCGCTCGCTGGAGGCCCTGGCTGACGCCAGAAACGCCTGCGGACGGAAATCATAGAGCGCATTGAGGTGCGGCTCCCAGCGCTCGACGTGCCGGACCAGGGCCTCGGCGGCATCCAGCGGCGACAGGCGCCTGTCACGATAGGCCGCCAGCAGCTGGGTGGCGGTCATCTGGTGGGGATCGATCATGAGGGCCTTCCGTGATTGTTGTTGGTGTGGCGGGTGTCCTCAGCCTGGCGCGTTCCCGTGTCACCAGCCATCACAATGATGACGCCAGGGTGTCCACGTTTTGTGTACACCCCGTCCGCCCCTATGCCGGCCGCTGCCCTCTTCCGCCTGCGATACCGATCAGTCCTGATCCCCCAGGCCCTGAAGCGCCGAGGCCAGCAGCCCCAGGCAGGCGTCGGTGGCAAAACTGCGCTGACGATGTCGATGCAGGCAAAGATCGAGGCGGGTGCGCGGCAGCTCGCCCGGCGCCAGCGGCACGCTCGCCAGCTGACCGCCGCCGCACTCTCGGGCGACCGCCATGGGCGGAAGAATCAGCAGCGCGGCACCGGCCAGCGCCAGCGCCTTCTGGGTCTCCAGGGAGGCGGTATGGAAGGTGGGCGTCAAGGTGAGCCCCTGATCGCGAGCCGCCTCGTCCAGGGCCTGACGCACGCCATAGTGTTCGTCGGGCAACGCCAGCGGGTGCTCGGCAAGCTCGGCCAGGCGCAGCTCCCCCTTGACGGCGAGCGGATGGCTCGGCGCCATCACCACGTGGTGCTCCAGGTGACTGCTGGCAAACGGCTGGATATCGTCATGATGGGGCAGGAAGAAGGCCAGCCCGATATCGGCATCACCGCTGCGCAGCGCTTCGACGATCTCGCCGGCGCTGGCGATCTGTATGTCGAAGCGCAACCGCGGGTAGTGCCGCCCCAGATCGGCCAGCGTCGGCGCCAGCAGACCCGCCACCACCCCCTCGGCCACCCGCAGACTGACCCGCCCGGTGCGCAGTCCCTTGAGATCGCCGATCTGCTCCTGGACCCGCTCCAGGTCTCGCAGGGTCCGCCTGGCCTGCACCGCCAGCAGCTCGCCGGCCGACGTCAGGCGGATACCGCCGGGGCCACGCTCCAGCAGCGGCGCCCCGAGCCGGTGCTCGAGCAGATCGATCTGACGGCTGATGGCGGTAGGCGCGATGTGCAGCCGCGCCGACGCCTCACGCAGCGAGCGACAGCGGGCGACCGTGTCGAAGTAGTGAAGGGCTCTCCAGTGCATGGTTCAGACCGGCCGCGCGGTAACAGACGGCCCGAGGCCGCGCGGCGAGAGATCCCGCCGCATGATGGTCACGGTCTCGCCGTGGTACTCGCGCTCCTCCACGTCTTCCCAGCCCAGCCGCCGATAAAGCGACTGCTGGTCCGGCGTGTAGAGATAGAACAGCTCGTGGCCGCCGTCCTCTGCCTCTTGCTCCACCCGGCGCACCAGCGCGGAGGCGATGCCGCGGCCACGCCACTCCGGCAGCACGAAGACCGATGCCAGCCAGGGCGTCAGCTCGCAACGGTCGCTCATGTCGTCGGCGACCAGGCTGGCCATGCCCACCGGCCGCTCGCCGTCCATGGCGGCGAACACCGAGGGCACGCCTGACGATCCGCAGTCGGCACGGAAGGTGGCGATGGTGGCGGCGCGACTGCGCCCGGGATGCAGATGCCCCCACTGGTCATGGGCCCAGCCCGCCAGTGTCGGCACGAGGGGCGAGAGGGCGTCGATGCGGACGAGAGGCAGGCCGGATTCCATGGCGAGAGTCTTCCTGTCGAGTGGCGTGATGTGGCCAGGCCGCGCACGGCCCGGCAAAAAACGCCACAGTATCCCCGCTCCGACCGCCACTGGCCAGGGCCCCTCCCCGACCCGGGCGGCTCGGCCAGGCGCGAGGGCTCGGCCACCCGGGAAGATGCCGATGTCCATCACCCTCGAACAGGCCCTGGCACCGGTGGTGACACGGCGGGTCGCCCGCGGGGTCGGCCGGCGCTTCCGGCACGGCGACTGGCACCTGGAGCCACTGGCGGCCGCGGTCCGACTCAGGAAGCCGCCCCGCCATCGCCGCGGGCGATATCCTGGCGGCCGAGCACCACCACCTCCCGCGGCCACCACTCCGGGTGCTCGTCGCGAATGAAGGCCATCAGCCCCTCGCGCACATTGTTTTCGGCGATCCAGCCGCCGACCGGCTCGCGGGTCATCAGGTAGCAGGAGGCCTCCAGGGTCGCCTCGCGCTGCGCCGTCACGTGGCACTCCAGCCTGTCGGGGTCGACGACGTACTCCTCCCGCCGCGCGAGCTCGACGAAGCGCTCGCGCAGCACGGCGATGTCGGCGCTGAGGTGCAGGGTCAGCGCGATCTTCCGGTAGAGCCGGGGGTTCTTGGTCGAGAGGTTGTCGAAGGGCTGGGAGACGAAATAGCGGATCGGCACGATCAGTCGCCGCTCGTCCCAGGAGCGCAGCCGCACGAAGGTGTAGTAGATCCCCTCCACGTAGCACCACTGGCCCTCGAACACGATCAGGTCGCCCATGCGGATGGGCTTGGCCAGCGAGACCTGGACGGAGGACAGGATATTGCCCAACACCGCCTGCCCGGCGATACCCACCAGCACGGTGAGCACGCTGGCCGAGGCCACCAGGGTCATGCCCAGGGTGCCGAAGAGGTTGATCTGGCTCAGCACGTAGGCGATCACGGCGACCACCGTGACCAGGATGATGCTGCGGCGCAGGGCATACAGGGAGGTCAGCAGCTTGCGCTCATCGCGATGCCTGGTGTCATCGATCTCGCCGACCAGGCTCTGGGTCATCTTCATCAGGAAGGCGTCCAACAGCCGCACTGCCACCAAGCCGACGCCCCAGGCCGCGATGATGATCAGCAGCACGCGCAACGAGGTGGTGACGGCCCCGGAGAACGACACCACATAGTCGAGCAGCATCCGCGCGACCAGGGCCATGGCGATGAACGCGATGGGCGTCTGGACTCGCCCGGTGAAGGCGCCACTGATCCGCCGGAAGATGCGCCGCACCAGCCAGTCCACCAGGCGATGCACGCCCCAGCCCACCAGGCCGATGATCAGCAGGAAGATCGGCAGGGCGATCCATTCCCATAGCCGCAGCTCGCCGAGCGGTGCCTGCAGGCGCGAGGGAATGTGATCCTCCAGCCAGGAAGGGCCGTACTCGGCGTACAGGGCAGGCACGTAGGCCAGGCTGTCCGGCGTGATCAGCCATACCGGGGGCCGCTCGCCGACCCGGTAGCGGGCCAGGCGGATGTCATGGGGCGCGCCGGCGGCCTCCAGCGAGGTGAGCAGCAGGTTGCGGCGCGGCATGCCGGCCATGGGATGCTGGCCCGAGGGCGCCACGATCATGGCATCGCGGCGGCTCGGCAGGTCGGCGGGCTCCAACCAGTCGCCCCGCTGCAGCACCGAGGCCAGCTGGCGGGCCAGCTCGGCGCCGCGGGCCGCCTGCTCGCCGGGAGAGAGATCGGCGAGATTGAGCAGGTGCGCGGCCGAGTCGAAGTCGCCTCGTCGGGTCAGGGTCAGGAAACTGCGCAGCGCCTCCCGGGGCGTCTGGCGGCGCACCTCCTCGGGGGGCTCGCCGAGCCCGGCGTTGAGTGACTCGAGGTCGAACCAGCGCGGCGCTTCGCCGTCCGGTGATTGGGCGAGGCTCGGGCCGACGGCGAACAGCGCGACGACCAGCAGTATCCAGCTGAGGCAACGTTGCATGAGGAGCGGTCCAGTCCAGGGAGATCCGGGAAGCGGCCATCCAGGCCGGCGGTCGCCAGCAGTACACCCCATGGCCCTGCCGGTCGTCCAGCCCCGCCGCCACGGCGCATCGCCCCTCGCCCCCTGGTGGGCCCTGCCGTTTCAGGCGCCGTCTGCGGCGTGCCCCGGGTCGGCGATGACGAACGTCTCCGTCTGCCTCATCGTTTCCATGGCCCGCCCGGGATCGGCCATCGGCTCGTGCCGCTGCACGGGCAACACCCACCAGCGACGCCCCCGGCCATCCTGGAGCCAGCCGCACGGGACGGGACGACCGCCCTCAGCCGAGAATGAACACCACGCAGCCGGCGGTCAGCGCCCCCATCGTGCCGTTGAACGCGCGCCAGGCACGCGGCCCCTTGAGCCAGCGGCCGATGGCCATGCCGAAGCCGGCCCACAGCGAGATGCAGGGGAAGGCGATCAGTTCGGAGACCCCGGCCAGCAGCAGCGCGTTGATCACGGTGTTGCCCTCCTCGGGCAGGAAACTCGCCATCAGCGTCAGGCCCATCACCCAGGCCTTGGGATTGGCGAACTGGAAGGCCGCGGCCTGCCAGAAGCTCAGCGGGCGGCCTTCACCCTCATCGAAGCTGGGCGGCGGTGCGGTGGCGATGCCCCAGGCCAGGTACAGCAGGTAGAGGCTGCCGACCACGCGCAGCGTCGTCTGCACCATCGGGAAGCGTTCGAACACCAGCCCCAGGCCCAGCGCCACCGCCGTGAACAGCACGAAGCAGCCGCCCATGATGCCCAGCAGGTGCGGCAGGGTGCGCCGGTAGCCATAGTTGGCCCCGGAGGCGGTCAGCATCATGTTGTTGGGCCCCGGCGTGATGGTCATGGAGATCATGAACAGGGCGGCGGGGCCGAGGGCGGCGAGCGTGTCCATCTTGAATTGTACCCCTACATTTTCTGGTGGGACGGCTTCTTCTTGCCGACCTTTTCGAGAATAATGGGCACAAATATGGCGTCAAAGGTTTTATTGTCACCATGACAATCTGGACACCCGCGCTGCCCGAAGGCGGCCCACGCTACCGTCGCATCGCCGAGGCCATGGCCGCGGCGATCGGCAACGGCGAGCTCGCCCCGGGCGAGAAGCTGCCGCCCCAGCGTCGGCTGGCCGATCGCCTCGGCGTGACCGTCGGCACCATCACCCGCGCCTATGCCGAGGCCCAGCGCCAGGGCTGGGTGGAGTCCAGGGTCGGCAGCGGCACCTACGTGCGCCAGCCGGCCGAGGAGGACCACCTGCCCTTCTTCCGCGCCGGCCAGCCGGCGGACGACGGCGTGATCGACATCAGCATGAGCCTGCCGCCGCCTCACCCGCTGCGCGCCAGGGGCCTCAAGCGTGCGCTGGCGGGCCTCATCGACTCGCCCGAGGCCGTGCAGGCGGCCACCGAGTACCAGCCCGAGGCCGGCAGTGAAGTCCAGCGGGCGCGCATCGCCGCCTGGCAGGGCCGGCTCGGTCTGCCCGACGACCCCGAGCGCCTGCTGATCACCCAGGGCGGCCAGCATGGCATTCACCTGCTGGTGCATCACCTCGCCCAGCCCGGCGACCTGGTGGCCGCCGACGCCCTCACCTACCCGGGCTTCGTGTGCGCGGCCCAGCAGGCCCACCTGCGTCCGATGGCGGTGCCGATGGACGCCGACGGCATGGACATGGACGCCCTGGCCCGGCTGTGCGCCCGCCAGCCACCGCGCCTGATCTACACCACGCCGGATCTCAACAACCCCACCGGGGCACGGCTCGGCGAGGCAAGGCGCGAGCGCCTGGTGGCGCTGGCCCGTGAGCACGACATCTGGCTGATCGAGGACGCGGTGCAGTACCTGCCCGAGGCCCAGCGCGGCACGCCGCTGGTCAGCCTGGCGCCGGAGCGCACGCTGCACGTGTTCAGCACCTCCAAGGTGATGGCCGGCGGCCTGCGCATCGGCAGCCTCACGGTGCCGGAACGGCTGCAGGAGCGGCTGTGCTCGGCGCTGCGCTCCCAGAGCTGGATGGTGCCGCCGCTGATGGTGGAGGCGGCCTGCCGCTGGATGGAGGACCCGGACAGCCACGAACTGCTGCGCTGGCAGGTCGAGGAGCTGGCCGCTCGCCGCGCGCTGGCCCTCGAGCGCCTGGCCGACTACGGGCCGCAGAGCCGCGAGGGCTCGTCGCTGGTCTGGCTGCCGCTGCCGGCGGGCCGACGCAGCAGCGAGGTACAGGCGCTGCTCGCGCGACGCGGGGTCAAGGTCTCCACGCCCGAACCGTTCTGCATGGGCAGCGAGCCGGCGCCCCAGGCCATCCGCCTGTGCCTGGGGCCGGCCGAGACCCGCGAGGCGCTCGAGCGGGCGCTGACCACCGTCGACGAACTCTTGGGCGAGCCGCCCGCCTCGCCCTGGCAGACGCTATAGCCCATCGAGTGCCGGCCACACCGGCCGGCAACGCCCCGGCGCCAGGGCGCCAATACCTGTTCCTGCTGATCGGCACCACCTCGATGGATGGAACCGGACCCAACGCCTGTCCGATCACGACGCCCTCATCATTCCCCTCACAGAACGCGTCCGCGAGTGGACCATCCACGCCCCAGCGCCTACACCTTGAACATGACCCTTCCGAATACAGGGAATGTCGCGGGCCGCGGCGCCCGGGGCGTGCTGCGCTTCCTGGGGCTGGTGGCGCTGGGCGGCCTGACCGGCGGCCTGGCGGCGCTGGCCGCCGTGGGCTTCGTCGGCGCCGTGGTATGGCTCAATGACCTGCTGCTGGTGTCGCCGCGCGGGCGCATGATGTTCGCCCACCCCGAGTGGCTGGCCATGGCCACGGTGCTGGTGCCGACGCTGGGCGGGCTGATCGTCGGCCAGCTGCATCGCGCCATTCCCGAGGGCCGCCCGCATACGCCCGCCGACGCCATCGCCGCCGTGCAGACCCGCCGCGGCCGCCTGCCGCCGCGCGCCGGGGCACTGTCCGCGCTGTCGGGGCTGGTGTCGCTGGGCGCCGGGGCCTCGGTGGGCCAGTACGGGCCGCTGGTGCACATGGGCGCGAGCCTCGGCTCCGCGGGGGCCCGCCTGCTGAGACTGGGCCGCTCCGAGGACAACATCACCATCGCCTGTGGCGTGGCCGCGGCCATCGCCACCGCCTTCAACGCCCCGCTGGCCGGCATCGTCTTCGCCCACGAGGTGGTGCTGCGCCACTATGCCCTGCGCGCCTTCGCCCCGGTGGCGGCCGCCGCCCTGGTCGGCCACGTGATCGCCGCCGAGGTGCTCGACCGCGGCGCACTCTTCCACGTCGAACAGCTCGCCATCCCCCGCCCCTGGGAGTTCGGCGTGTTCCTCGTCATCGGCGGGCTCGGCGCACTGGTGGCCGGCGGCTACATGCAGGCCATCCTCGGCGTCGGCCGGCTGGCCCGGCGCCTGCCGCTGCCCGCCCCGCTGCACCCCGCGCTGGCCGGGGCGCTGCTCGGCGTGACCGCGCTGTGGGTGCCCGACATCCTCGGCATGGGCCAGGAGACGCTGCGCTTCGCCACCATCGCCGGCGCCTTCGGCAGCGTGGAGCTCGCGGTGGTGATGGGGCTCAAGCTGGCCGCCACGGCGCTGTGCCTGGGAATGGGCTTCGGCGGCGGCGTGTTCAGCCCGGCGCTGGTGATCGGCACCCTGTTCGGGGCGCTGTGCGGCACCCTGGTGGGCCTGGCCGGGGGCGCCCAGGACACCTTCGTCTTCTACGCCATCTGCGGCATGGTAGCGGTCACCGCGCCGGTGATCGGCGCGCCGCTGACCAGCCTGCTGATCGTCTTCGAACTCACCGGCAGCTACGCGCTGACCACGGCGGCGCTGGCCAGCGTGACCCTGGCCAGCCCCATCGCCGCCCAGCTCTTCGGCCGTTCGCTGTTCGACATCCAGCTGTTGGCCCGAGGGCTCGACCTGTCCTCGGGCCGCGGCCGGGCGGTGATGGAGGACGCCCGGCTGGGCGATCTGCTCAGCCAGGAGGGCGTGACGCTGCGCCCGGAGACCTCGGTCGCGGCGGCCATCCACGCGCTGAGCCAGGCGGGCCACGGCGAGGCCTATCGGGTCGACGCCGACGGCCGCTACCGCGGCAGCCTGACCCTGGCCGACCTGGAGGTGATGCGCGAGCAGGACCGGGGGGACGCCCCGATCGCCGACTGCCCGGCCACGCCGCGCCCGGTGCTGGGCCCCGAGGCCTCGGTCTGGGTCGCCATGCGCCAGCTGCAGGAGATGACCGGCGAGGCCATCGCCGTGGTCGACGAGGACGATACCTTCCATGGCGTGGTCTATGAGTCGAGCATCGCCCGCGCCTTCCTGCGCTACGGCGACGAACTCAGAAAGGAGGAGCACGGTGCGGGCTAGGCGACTATGGGCCGTGATGGCGCTGCTGTCGGGCCTCGCCGCCGGGGGCATGGCGTCGGGCCAGACGGGCCAGGCGAGCCCTGCGAGCGGCACCGGGCCGCTGACGGTGCTGAGCTGGGGCGGCGCCTACGAGCGCGCCCAGCGGCGCGCGCTGTTCACCCCCTTCACCGAGGCCACCGGCATCCCGGTCGCGGTGGCGCGCTACGACGGCGGGCTGGCGGCGCTGCGCCGCGCGGTGGCCGAGCGGGACGTGCCCTGGGACCTCATCGACATGACCCGCAGCGAGGCCATGGCGGCCTGCGAGGCGGGGCTGCTCGAGCCGCTGCCGGCCGAGCTCGCCGCCCCGGCGCCTGACGGCACGCCCGCCGAGCGCGACTTCATCGACGGCGCCTTCGGCGACTGCGGCCTGACCCATTCGGTGTTCGCCACCGTGGTCGCCTATCGCACCGACGCCTTCCCCGGCCGGCGCCCCACCGAGATCGCCGACCTGTTCGACCAGCGGCGCTTCCCCGGCCCTCGCGCGCTGCAGCGCACGCCCTCGGTCAACCTCGAATGGGCGCTGCTGTCCTACGGCGTGCCCCGGGAGGCGCTGTACCGGCTGCTCAGCACCCGCCGCGGCCTGTCGCTGGCCTTCGCCCGGCTGGCGGGGCTCGAGGACCTGCGCTGGTGGGAGACCGGCAGCACGCCGGTCGAACTGCTGCTCGACGGCGAGGTGACCATGGCGTCGGGCTACAACGGGCGCTTCTTCGACGCCATGGCCCACCGCGACGCGCCGATCGCCATCCTCTGGGACGGCCAGGTCCAGGAGCATGAGGTGTGGGCGATCCCCCGCCACGCCCCACACCCCGAGGCGGCACGGCGCTTCATCCGCTTCGCCACCGCCAGCGAGCGCCAGGCGGCGCTGACGCGCTACATTCCCTACGGGCCGTCACGTCGCAGCGCCATGCAGGGGGTCACCACCCATGCCGACAACGGGATCGACATGCGCTTGCACCTGCCCACCCATCCGCTCAACGCCGGCGGCGCGGTGATCAAGGATGACGCCTGGTACGCCAGGAGCCGGACGCGCATCGGCGAGCTCTTCCGCGCGGCGCTGCCGGCGCCCTCCGCCGCGCCCTCAGCCAACGTCGACCGATAGCCACCACCTCCCCTTCGTCCTTCCATGACATGAGCCCCCTGTCGTGTCCGATGAATCGATCGCCCGACTCGCCTTCGCCCGACCCGAATTTGCCCGGTACAAAAAAGGGCCGCCGGGTTTCCCCGCCGGCCCTCTCGATACGCCGCGCCCGAATGCTTACTCGGCGATCTCGATGCGCGCCGCCAGCGGCCCCTTGGCGTCGAGCGCCGCGGTGCTTCCCTCGATCCGGCCCAGGCGCACCAGGCCGGGGGCATAGCCGAAGTCGCGGTAGAAGATCGCCAGGTTGCCCCAGGGCGCGTAGAGGGTAATGTCCCCCACCTCGGGATCGACGCCCTCCGGCTCGCCGTCGGTCGGCAGCGTGCCGGGCAGATCGGCGATCTTCTCGATGGCGTGATAGTCCTGGAGGCTGAGCTCCAGCGGCAGCATGTCCGCGAAGGCTCGGCCGGCCGGCGTGTCGTTCAGGGTGGCGGCCAGGGTCTGGCCTTCCACCACGAGTCGTATCTTCATGCGAGTCTCCGTTGGCGAGGCGCCGTCGGCGAAGGCCGCCGCCACACCCGACAGGGTGACGACGGCCATCGCGGCCTTGAGGGCACGGCGCCGCATGGCGTCAGCGAACCGTGTAGCCGCCATCGACGGCCAGGGCATGGCCCATGACGAAGGTGGAACCCGGGCCGCACAGCCACAGCACCGGATCGGCGATTTCCTCGGTGGTGCCCAGTCGGCGGGCCGGCACCTGCTCCATCAGCAGGTCCATGGCCGCGGTCTCCTGTTCCTTCATGCCGGCCACCATCGGGGTGTCGATGATGCCGGGGCAGACCGCGTTGATGCGGATGCCCCGGTCGGCATACTCGAGCGCCGCGGTCCTGGTCAGGCCGTGCACGCCGTGCTTGGCGGCGTGATAGGCGCCGCGGCCCGGCACGCCGACGAAGCCGCCGAGCGAGGAGCAGTTGACGATGGCGCCGCTGCCCTGCTCGCGCATCTGGCGCAGCTCGTACTTCATGCACAGCCACACGCCGCGCAGGTTGATGCCGTTGACGCGGTCGAACTCGTCGCTCTCCAGGTCCGCGGTCTCGGTGGCGATCGACTGCACGCCGGCGTTGTTGAAGGCGGCATCCAGCGCGCCGAAGGTCGCGACCGTGCGCTCGACCATGGCCTTCACCGAGGCCTCGTCGGTCACGTCACAGGTGATGGCCAGGGGCCGGGCGCCGCTGGCCGCGAGCTCATCGGCGGCGGCCTGGACGGCATCGCCGTCGATATCGGCCATCGCGACCGCCGCGCCGGCCTCGGCGAAGGCCTTCGCCGTCGCCAGCCCCATGCCGGAGGCGGCGCCGGTGACGAGGGCGACCTTGCCCGTGAAATCATGACGCATGTGCGTTCTCCCGAGGTGAGCGTGGATGAATGGCGTCATGCTACGCCGGGCCGGCGACGACGATTAGCCCGCCCAATCCGAAAGCACTCATGATTGCTGCTCATCAGTCTCGCGCAATGGCCACCACCAGGGCGCCCAGCAGCGAGAAGCCCGCCGACAGCACCACGGCCTGATCCCAGCCGGTCACCAGCCCGACCATGCCGTCGAGCTCCTCGCCGTGGGCGATCAGCACCGCGCCCAGGGTGATGCCGATGGCCGAACCGAGATAGCGGGCGGTGTTGTTGGCGCCGCTGCCCATGGCCGTGCGGCTGGCCGGCACGCTGGCCACGGCCTGGCGGCCCAGGGCGGCGTTGAGGATGCCGTTGGCCGCCCCCGCCAGCAGCAGGCCCGGCAGGAAGCGCAGCACCGAACTGTCGGGCTCGGGGCCGAACAGCATCAGCTGGGCCGCGGCGCAGGCGACGAGACCGCCGATCATCATCGCCCGCGGCGACAGGCCCGCCGGCAGCCAGCGCGCCGACAGCGCCGTGACCACGCTGGTCAGCGACCAGCCCAGCAGCACCAAGGCCGCCGCCAGCGCGCCGGTGCCCATGAACCGCTGCAGCAGCGTCGGCACCAGGGTCATCAGGGCGAGGATGCCCGCCCCGGAGGCGAAGGCCGCCACGGTGGCACCCACGAAGTCGGCGCGGCGGAACAGCGACAGGTCGAGAATGGGATTGCGGTGCCGTTTCTCGACGACGATGAAGCCCGCCAGCAGAACCACACCCGCCACGGCCAGCAGCAGGGGCTCGGGACGCGCCCAGCCGATGCGCAGCTCGGTGAGCGCGGACATCAGCGACGCCAGGCCGCCGACCAGCAGCAGGCTGCCGAGCCAGTCCACCCGACCGCTCGGGCTGGCCTCGGTGTCCGGCAGCCGGCGGCGCCCCAGCGCCAGCAGCGCCACGGCGAGCAGCCCGGTGCCGACATAGGCGGCCCGCCAGCCGCCGGCCATGGTCAGCGCCGAGGCGAAGATCGGCCCGCTGGCCACGCCGGCGCCGAGCCCGGCGGCCCAGATGGCCGTGGCGCGAATACGCTCGTGCGTCTCGACGAACACCTGGCCCAGCAGCCCCAGGCCACAGGCGAGGACCGCCGCGCTGCCGAGCCCCTGGATCACCCGCGCCAGGATCAGCGTCAGGCCCTCGGGCGCCAACGCGCCCGCCAGCGAGGCGGCGACCATGATCGCCAGGCCCCACAGAAACACCAGGCGTCGGCCGTGATTGTCCCCCAGGGCGCCGGCGCCCAGCAGGCCGGCCGCCGCCCCGAGCGGCATGCCACTGAGGATCCAGGCCTGGGCACCCGGTCCGGCGGCCAGCGCCTCGGCGGTGGGCGCCAGCGTCGTCAGCGGCACGGTGAAGATCATCAGGGCGAGCATCGTCGCCCCGGACACGATGCTCAGGACGAGCGCCTTGTCGGCGCCCGCCTGTCGCTCGGCCAGCTCCATTACGGCGTCTCGCCGCCGAACTGCTCATCGGTGACCGCTTCCATCCAGGTGACGTTCTCGCCGTTCTCGACCTGCTGAATGGCGATGTGCGTGACCGCGGTGGTGTCGGTGGCGCCGTGCCAGTGCTTGACGCCCGGCGGGCACCAGACCACGTCGCCCGGCTCCATGAGCTGCTTTTCCTGGCCCTCTTCCTGGACCCAGCCGGCACCGTCGGTCACCACCAGCACCTGCCCCGCCGGATGGGTGTGCCAGTGGGAACGTGCCCCCGGCAGGAAGGTCACCTTGCCGCCGTTGACGACGAAGGGATCCTCGTTGGCGAACACCGGCTCGATGTAGGCGCTGCCGGTGAACTTGTCGTCCGGGCCCATGAAGCCGTCGTGCGTGCCGTTCTTGATGACTTCCATGCTCTGGGCGAAGACGCTGGTCGATGCCAGCGCCGCCGTCAGGGCGATAGCGCTAAATCGGATCATGTTGTGTCTCCTTGCTTGGCATTGTGGTGGTCAGGCAGCCGAATGGCCGCGGTGCTGCGCCCGGCCGTTCCTGGCCGGAGTGCCCCCGCCATGGCGGGACGCTCGGTCGTGCCGAGGCGACGACGGGATGTCGCCTCGGCGCTGGATGATGGGTGATCAGGACGCTGACTCGGCGCGCTCGACGTCATGCCGCAGCCAGACGACGCCGCCCGACAGGGCCTCGCAGGCGGCCAGCTGCAGGCGCTGCCCCGCGGCGGGCCGGCTGCCGGCGGGGCCGGCATGCTCGACGATGGCGGATTCCCCGGCCAGGCCGTCGAGCGCCGGGCAGATCAGCGTGCTGAAGGCGTCGATGAGCCCCGCCACGAGGAAGGCGCCGTTGGTGGTGCCGCCGCCCTCGAGCAGCAGATGCGAGACGCCGAAGGCCTCGCCGAGGGCGTCCAGCGCCGAGCTCAGGCGGTCGCCGTCCGGGCCGGCGAACAGGTAGGACACGCCGGCGGCGCGCAGGCGCGCGAGGGCGGCGTCCGTGACCCGCTCGGACAGGATCACCACCGCGTGGTCGCCCTCGATATGATCGGCGTCGAAGCGCAGCCGGCCGGCCGGGTCGATCGCCACGCAGAGGTCGCGCCCGCCGCGCTCGGCCAGATGGTTCGGGCGCGAGACCGGGGCTTCGAGGCGCTCGGGATCGGCGTCCTGAGCGACGAATGCCGCCATGGTCCGGCGGCCGACGATCCAGCCCTCGGCGCCGAGCCGGCCGGCCGCCGCCTCGTAGTGAGTGCCCACGAGATCGTCGATGCGATCGTCGCCCGGATCGCTCCAGCGCGCCGGGTGCAATCGCCCGTCGAGGGAGGTGATCATGTGGCAGGTGATCCTGGGACGCATGGCGGCGGTGACCTCACTGGTCGTAAAGAAAGACATCGACGCGATAGCCCGATCCTAGAGGGGGCCCGGGGATCGATAAATCGCTATCGGCCGTTAGCAGTTATGAGCCTGCATCATCAATGCCCGGCGGACCTCAGCGCCCCAGACGCTCGAAGCGATAGACGAGCTCCGGGCCGCCGGGCTGGCCGTAGGCGAGCTCCGCGGTGACCATGGCGAAGGGCTCGACGAAACGGGCCGTGCGCAGCGCGCCGGCGTCGAGGGGCTCGTAGCCGACGTCCTCGATCAGCTCACGGGCCACCGCCTTGGCGCCGGCATCGTCGCCATAGTAGAGCAGCTGCGGCCGCGGCGCGGCGGCGACGCGGGCCTCGAAGACGCCGAACAGCGCCTCGCTGGGCGAGGTGTTGAAGGCCGCGACCAGCCGCGCCCGGGGCAGGCGCTCGGCGAGCTGCTCCGCCCCCGACGTCGTGGTGCCGACCATCAGGTCACGATCCTGCGCGTCGAGGGGCACGCAGCAGTTCACCACCACCCTGCCGGCGATATCGCCGGCCCGGGCCAGCACGTCCTCGACCCGGGACCAGTGCACCGCCAGCAGCACGGCATCGGCGCCGTCGACGGCCTCGGCCGGCGTGCCCGCGCGTGCGCCCGCCTCCCGCGCCAGGCGCTCGAGCCGCTCCGGCCGGCGCGAATAGCTGAACGTCACGTCATGGCCGGCCCGGGCCCAGATCGTGCCGAGCGTGGCCCCCATCGGGCCGGCGCCGAGTATGCCGATCTTCATCGCGACCTCTCTCACTCATGATGGCCTCTACGATCGGCGACCGTAGCACCCTGTCGGTCGATGAGTAAGCTGTTACCATCGAAAAAGAATTATGAAAGGTGCTCATCAATGCTGAGAGAGAACGTCACCGACCTGATGTCCTTCGTGGTCGTCGCCCGGGTCGGCAGCTTCACCCGCGCCGCCGCCCAGATCGGCGTGTCCCAGTCGGCGCTGAGCCATGCCGTGCGGGGGCTCGAGGGCCGCCTGGGCGTGCGCCTGCTGACGCGCACCACGCGCAAGGTGACGCCGACCTCGGAGGGCGAGCGCGTGCTCGAGCGCATCGCCCCGCACTTCACGCAGATCGAGGAAGAACTCGAGGCGCTGGTCGAGATGCGCGACCGCCCCGCCGGCACCATCCGCATCACCACCACCGACCATGCCGCCAACAGCGTGATCTGGCCCAAGCTGTCACCGGTGCTGAAGGACTACCCCGATCTCAAGGTCGAGGTCGTCACCGACTACAGCCTGACCGATATCGTCGCCGAGAAATTCGACGCCGGCGTGCGGCTGGGCGAACAGGTCTCGGAGGGCATGATCGCGGTGCGCATCGGGCCCGACTTCCGCATGCTGGTGGTCGGCTCGCCGGACTACTTCGAGGGACGCACCATCCCGCGGGACCCGCAGGAGCTGACCGACCACGACTGCATCAACCTGCGCCTGCCCACTCACGGCGGCCTGTACGCCTGGGAGTTCAAGAAGGGCGAGCGTGAGCTCAAGGTGCGCGTCGACGGCCAGTGCACCTTCAACACCATCTATCCCGTGGCCCGAGCCGCGCTGGCCGGCTACGGCCTCGGCTACGTGCCGGAGAACCTGGTGCGCGAGGACATCGACGCCGGCCGCCTGGTGCCGGTGCTGGAGGACTGGAGCCCGCCCTTCCCCGGCTACTTCCTCTACTATCCCCATCGCCGCCAGTCCTCGCTGGCCTTCCGGGTCATCGTGGAGGCGCTCCAGCATCAGGAATGAGACGGCCATTGATGAGCCAGTTTCATAACAGCTGCCTGGCATCAGGATTGCGACTCAAGGCGGGGCTTGCCATCTTGGAGGCAGCCCGACCGACCTTGCCTCCACGGCCGCGCCTGACCATGACCAGGAGATCCCCATGAAACTCGTACCCGCTTCGCTGCTGTCGCTCGCCGTCGCGGCGGCCGTCGCCCTGCCCGCCCAGGCGAACGAACACGCTGCCGACCCGTCATCGGAAGTCCCCACCGCCGAGGGCGTCGCCTCCGTGTCTCCGGCGCTGGCGGACTATACCGAGAACCTGCTGCTGGGCGAGGTGTGGGAGCGTGAGGGCCTCTCGACCCGGGATCGCAGCGTCGCCACCCTGGCCGCCGTGATCGCCCGCGACCATCGCGTCGAGATCCGCGCCCAGCTGGAGCACGCGCTGGACCACGGCGTCACGCCGGCGGAGATCTCCGAGATCATCACCCACCTGGCCTTCTACACCGGCTGGGGCAACGCCATGTCGGCGCTCAACGTGGCCAAGGACGTCTTCGCCGAGCATGACATCGGCGCCGACCAGCTGCCCCCGGCCGACCCCGAGCTGCTGCCGCTCGATGAAGAGGCCGAGCAGGCGCGCCAGGAGATCGTCCAGGAGACCTACGGCGGCTCCTCCGAGGGCGTGCTCCACTACACCACCGAGGCGCTGTTCAAGGACCTGTGGCTGCGACCGGGGCTGACCCCGCGGGACCGCAGCATGGTGACCGTCAGCGCGCTGATCGCCTCCGGCAAGACCGAGCAGGTCGGCTTCCACCTCAACCGCGCCATGGACAACGGCCTGACCCGCGGCGAGGCCTCGGAGCTGCTGACCCAGTTGGCCTTCTACGCCGGCTGGCCCAACATCTTCTCGACCCTGCCGGTGGCCAAGGAGGTCTTCGAGTCGCGCGCCGAGTGATGACGGGCGCCCCGCTCGACTCGCGGCAGGCCGCGAGACAAGGGCCCCGCACGGCGAGCTGCCGTGCGGGGCCTTTGGCGTTCCAGGGCACCCGACCGGGCTCGGCCCTGCGCCAGCGCCCTGGGGTAAATCGGAACCCGGCGGCGGAGCCGCGATCCATTAACAAGCCACGACGACTGCCGATATCGATCGCCCGTCACGGGCCCTCTCCACTCCGACCGCGACAGGGAAGCGCCTGATGATCACCCGCCGCACCTTCCACCGGCTGGCCCTCGCGGGCCTCGCCGCGCCGCTGACGGCACGCTTCGCCACGACGGCGTTCGGCCGGCAGGACGACCGCCTCGAACGGGCCCTGGACGGCCTCGACCAGCTGCACTCGCTCCAGGTCCAGCGCGGCGATCGGCTGCTGGTCGCCGAGGCGCCGCGGGGCCCCGGCCTCGATGCCCTGGCCCCCATCAAGTCGTGCTCGAAGAGCCTGGTGGCGCTGCTGCTGGGCACCGGCATCGCCGAAGGCGAGATCCCCTCGGTCGACAGCCGCCTGGTCGACGTCGCGCCGGGGATCGTGCCCGCGAACGCCACCGAGGGCGTCGAGGACATCACGCTCGAGGACCTGGTGACGCTGCGCGCCGGCCTCGAGAGCACGTCCGGGCAGAACTACGGCGCCTGGGTGGCCTCTGCCGACTGGCTGGACGATGCCCTGACCCGGCCCATGGTGGCGGCGCCCGGGGGCCGGATGATCTATTCGACCGGCACCACCCACGTGCTGGGCGCCGCCCTCGCCGAGGCCTCGGGCCAGAGCCTGCTCGAGCTGGCGCGACGGCGACTGGGCGAACCGATGGGGGTCGAGATCCCGCCCTGGGTGCGCGATCCGCGGGGCTACTATCTCGGCGGCAACGGCATGGCGCTGACGCCGCGGGCCATGCTGTCGCTGGCCCGGATGATCCGCGATGACGGTCGCTTCGACGGCCGCCAGGTGATCCCCGCCGACTGGCTTCGTCGCTCCCTCGAGCCCCGTGCGCGCTCGCCCTATTCGGGCATGGGCTACGGCTATGGCTGGTTCCTCACCGACAGCGGTTTCGTGCTCGCCCGAGGCTATGGCGGCCAGGTCATCGCCGCGCATCGCCAGCGCGACCTGGCCGTCGCCATCACCTCCGCCCCGAACCGCCCGGCACGCTCGGCCGGCTATTTCGGCGAACTGATGCGGCTGCTGGAGGGCCCCGTCCTGCGCCTGGCCGACGAGGACCTCGCCTGAGCGCTCGGTCGCTCAGCCGGCCTCGAGCAGCCGGCGGCCGCCGCCGATCAGCATCAGCGACACGACGGAGAGCGCGACGCTGCCGAGGAAGGTGGCCTGGATGTCGAGGTGGTCCAGCAGCGAGCCGCCGAAGGCGGCACCGAGCAGGATCGCGGCCTGGATGGCGGCGACGATCAGGCTGCCGGCGGCCTCGGGGGCGTCGTCCACGTTCTGCGACAGCCAGGTCATCCAGGCGATCGACATCACCGTGTTCATGGCGCCCCAGATGGCGAGCAGCACCGCCACCGCGGCCGGCCGCTCGCCGACGCCGAGCAGGCCGAGCGTCGAGAGCCCCATCAGCAGCGGCACCGCCTGCAGCAGCCGCACGACATGCCGATGGGCGAGCCTGCCCCCCGCCCAGGTGCCGAGGAAGCCGGCGCAGCCGAGCACCAGGAACATCGCCGTGAGCATCGTCACGCCGACGCCGGTCACGCCCTCCAGGAAGGGCCGCAGGTAGGTGAACATCGAGAAGGCGCCGGAGAAGCAGAACACCACGGCGGCGATGCCCCAGGCGAAATGGGGGCGCTTGAGCACGTCCATCAGCGAACGCAGGGTCTGGCGCCGGTTGGCGGGCAGCGACGGCAGGGTCGCCCACTGCCAGACCAGATTCACCGCCACGATCGGTACCAGCACCCAGAACACCCCGCGCCAGCCGATGATGCCGCCCAGATAGCTGCCGATCGGCGCGGCGAAGGCGGCGGCGATGGCCTGGCCGGTATACATGATCGCCAGCGCCCGAGAAACGTGCTCGGCCTCCACCAGGCGCATGATCACCGCCGTCGCCAGCGACCAGAAACCGCCGATGCAGATCCCCAGCAGCGCGCGGGACAGCATCAGCACCCCGAAGCTCGGCGCGGACGCCATCAGCGCCAGCGAGATCAGCATCAGGGTGGTGATGCCGAGCAGCGCCCACTTGCGGTTCAGGCGCCCGGCCAGGGTGGTCATCAGCAGGCTCGCCGCCACCGCGAAGAAGCCGCTGATCGACACCGCCTGGCCGGTCTGGCCCTCGGTGGCGTTCAGGCCGTCGGCGATGGGCGTCAGCAGGCTGACCGGCATGAACTCGGCGGCGATCAGCATGGCGACACACAGCGACATGGAGCACACGGCGCCCCAGGCAGCGGTCTGCTGGGCGGGCGACAGGGTCGAGGACCGGGCGGTCATGGACGATTCCTTGGGTGATAAAACGATGGGGCGCGCGAGGCACTCGAGCCGTCACCCGCGCGAAGCCGGCCACGCTACCGCTCGCCCGCCCCCTCGACAATCGTCGCCGACGCATCGCCACCATGAATCTGATGCATGGATCGGCGGATGAATGCCGCCCAGAGAGCGGCTAGACTCGCCGTTCATGCCACGGGAGTCATCGATGAAGCGTGAAACACTGGGCGATCTCACCGTCTTCATGCACGTCGCGGAGGAGCGCAGCTTCACCCGTGCCGCGGTGCGGCTGGGCCTCTCGCAGTCCGCCGTCAGCCATGCGGTGCGACGGCTGGAGGCCTCGGTGGGGCTCAAGCTGCTGCACCGTTCGTCGCGCCACGTCTCGACCACGGACCCCGGCGAGAAGCTGCTGGCCTCGCTGCGTCCCGGCTTCGGCCAGATCGAATCGCGCCTCGAGGAGCTGCGCCACCTCGGCGACTCGCCCAGCGGCCGGGTGCGCCTCACCGCCAGCAAGGCCGCCGCCGAGACGCTGCTGATGCCGGTGCTGTCGCAGGTCGTGCGCGACTACCCGGAGATCGAGATCGAGCTGAACCTCGACCCGCATCTCTCCGACCTGGCCGGCGACCGCTTCGACGCCGGCGTGCGGCTGGGCGAGTACGTCGGTCCCGACATGATCGCCGTGCGCGTCGGCCCGCCCCTGCGCATGGCGGCGGTCGCCACGCCCGGCTACTTCGCGGCGCGCGGCCTGCCCCACCACCCCGACGACCTCGACGCCCACGACTGCCTCAGGCTTCGCTTCAGCCCCCACGCGCCTACCTACGAGTGGGAGTTCGAACGCGGCGGGCAAGAGCTCGTGAAGAAGGTCTCGGGCCCCTTCATCTTCAGCGAGAGCGATGTCTGCATCGACGCCGCCAGATCGGGCCACGGCATCGCCTTCGTGACCGAACCCGAGGTGGTCCGGGACATCGAAGCCGGCACCCTGCAACGGGTGCTGGCGGACTGGTGCCCGCCCTTCGATGGCTACCATCTGTTCTACTCGGGCCGGCGCCAGGTCAGCTCCGCCCTGCGGCTGGTGATCGACCGCCTGCGCTACCGGGAGTAAGGCCACGTCGGGAGTGAAGACAGCTTCGGGTGTCGTCGCAGCTCGTCCTCGCCTATCCTGAGCGCCCGCCACGCCAAGGGAGATCATCATGTCCTGGGACCAGCAGGAAATTCGCCTCGCCCCGCGCGAACGGGGCTTCCACCTGATCACCGACGAGATCACGCGCGCCCTGCCCGGCCTGGGGGAGCTCGAGGTCGGCCTGCTGCATCTTCAGCTGCTGCACACCTCGGCCTCGCTGACCCTCAACGAGAACGCCGACCCGGACGTGCGCCACGACCTGGACGCCTTCCTGCGCGACCTGGTACCGGGCGACCTGCCCTATTTCAGGCACACCATCGAGGGGCCGGACGACATGCCCGCTCACGTGGCGGCCAGCCTGCTCGGCACCCAGCTGACCCTGGCGGTGCGCAACGGTCGACTGGCGCTGGGCACCTGGCAGGGGCTCTATCTCGGCGAACATCGCGACCACGGTGGCAGCCGGCGCATCATGGCCACCCTCAATGGTCGCCCCCGCCAGCCGCCCTCCGCGGGATGATCCGGACGCGACGGACTATGCTTGAAGTCAGGAAGACACGCCTGCCAGGCAGGGAGGCGCGGCAATCGATGGCTCGGCCTGCGAGGCCGAAGGAGTGCACGTCATGGCCATGCCGATGACGATCAGGGAGTACCTCCGCGCCTGCGACATCGAGTACGAGGAGGTCACCCACCCACACGCGGTTTCCACCAGCCGCATCGCCGAGATGTCCCACGTCGGCGGCAACCAGATAGCCAAGGCCGTCATGCTGCACGGCGATCAGGGATATCGCGTCGCCGTGGTGCCCAGCACCCGGGATGCGGACCTGGACAAACTCTCACGGCTGTTCCACGAGCACCTCGAACTCGCCTCCGAGGAGGAGATCCAGCGCGAGTTCGACGACTGCGACCCCGGCGCGGCCATCGCCGTGGGTCAGGCCTACGGCCTGAAGGTCTATCTCGATGACCAGCTTCGTCACCAGCCCGACATCTACTTCGATGCCGGCGACCACGAGACGCTGGTGCACATGAGCGGCAACGCGTTCGACCGCCTGATGGCCGACAGCCCACACGGCGCCTTCAGTCGCCCCCACTGAGTCGGCTCGCACGACACGACAATCGGCCACGCCCCCAAGGGGCGTGGCCGATTCACGTTGGCTCGGGCAGCGCGCTCGCTCAGGCGCTGCGGACGTACTTGATGAAGGGCGTCAGCGCCCCGACCCGGTCATAGAGACGGCGTGCCGGCTCGTTGAATTCCTGGGTCATCCAGTAGATGTCCGTGACGCCGTCCTCGCCGGCCTGGTGACAGGTGCGCTCGATCAGCTGGCGGCCCACTCCCCGGCCGCGATGGCAAGGGTCGACGAACAGGTCCTGGAGATAGCAGACGGGCCCCAGCTTCCAGCAGTGCGCGTGATAGAGATAATGCACGAGCCCCGCGAGCACGGGCGTCTCGCTGCCCGTGGCATCCATCACTTCCGCCACGAAACCGCAGGGCTCGCTCTCCCCCAGCGCCAGCAGCCGCTCGAAGGTGTGATCGTAGACGGCCTCGGGAAGTTCGGTGTCGTAGAAGGCGAGATAGTCCTGCCACAGGCGTGCCCATTCCGGCTTGTCGCTCATCTGAAGCGGGCGGATCAGAAAGGAGTGATCGGACATGAGAACTTCCTCGTCGGTCTTGGCTTTCTTGTCGGTCTCGATGTTATTCACGGCGGGTCGATGGGTTCTCGTGGTTCACGGCCCGAGGCTCGGCGACTCAGCACGTCTCGAGCAGCAGGTTGCGCGGCGTCAGCTCGCGTTCGCAGAAGGTCCCGAGGCGCACCCGCTGCCCGGCTTCGACCAGTCGCCAGGCACGGTCGAGCACCAGCCAGACCTCGAGCGGCCGACGAAACAGGTGCCGCACCAGCTCCAGGCGTTCGACCTCGGTCTGGCGTTGCCAGCCGGCGGCCTCGAAGGACGCCCAGTCCACCACGTCGGGCAGTGTGACACCCTTGCTGTCGGCCGCCCAGCGGCAGAAGCCGGCGAAGTCGTCGGGAAGCCTGCCGTAGGCGCAACTGGGTACGGGAAGGTATTCATCGCGGCCGCGGACCTCGCGCTGCAGGCGGTCGAAGCCCAGCCGCCAGGCGTTGGCGCGCCGACGATGACGCCGCACGCCCTGCGGTGCCGTGACCGTCTCCTGGACCGCCATGGCCAGATCCTCCCGCGACAGGGTCAGGCCGTGTTCGGCCATCAGCGCTCGCCCCCGGGCCGACAGCGCGCGGTAGTCGACGGCCTCGGTGCGGTGATAGCAGCAGGGCGACAGCGTCACCGCCGCGCCGCGCTCGGCGGCCAGCTCGAGCAGCCGGGCGTGCAGGTCGCCGCAGGCGTGCAGCGCCGCCACGCGCCGTCCGGGGGCCAGCCAGTCGCCGGCGTCCTCGGCCATCACGTCCTGACGATGCAGCCGCACCGGCTGCCCCTGCCGCTCGGCCAGCGCCTGCCCCGCCTCGCACAGCGACGCCTGCCACTCCAGGCCGGTGACCGGCCGGCCGTCCCGCCGGGCCAGTGTCCGTGACAGATGGCCCTTGCCGGCACACCACTCCAGCAGCGACGCCGCGTCGTCCGGTGCCACGCAGCCGGCGAAGGCCTGGATCTGACGCCACTTGCGCGCGCCGATGCCCTCGCCCCAGGCGTCCGGCAACGCCGTGTCGTCCGAGGCCAGTCGCGGCAGTTCGACCGCCTCGGCCAAGGCGTCGACCGGCAGCCAGGCCGCCAGCGGCGAGGCGTCGAAGGGGCTTGCCTGGAGGCGGTCGGTCTCGTCGTCGGACAGCGCCATCAGTGCCTCGGCGAGCCCGGGGGCGCGCTCGCCCCAGGGCACCTCGCGATGCTGAAACGGCAGCGGCCGCCACAGCGACTGCGCCTCGGCGAGCAGGCGCGTCAGCGCCGTGAAGCGTGCTTCCAGGGCCGGCTCAGATGGCATTGCGCAGGCCGAGCTCGTAGGGATGCGGGTGGAGATAGGACTGGGCGCGAATGTAGTCGGACCCGTGGCGCTGGATATAGTGGTTGAGCAGCCGCATCGGCACCGCCAACGGCACCTGCTCCAGACGATACTCCTCCACCGCGGCCAGCAGGTCCTGGCGGGTATCGCCATCCAGCGCACGCTTGAGATAGCCCATCACGTGCATCAGCGCATTGGCGTGGGACTTGCGGGTGGCCGGCCGCGACAGCGCCGCCATGAAGCGCTGGAGATAGTGGATCATGGCGTCTTCCAGCGGCACGTCGTGGGCCTCGCCCAGATAGCGCCCCAGCTCGCGGTAGGTCTCGACCCGGTGGGCCATCAGCAGGAACTTCTGGCGGCTGTGAAACTGGATCAGGGCGTGACGGCTGGGAGCCGGCTCGACGTTGCGCTTCCAGTCGTCCAGGGCGTAGACGCGGGTGATGAAGTTCTCGCGCAGCACCGGGTCGTTGAGCCGCGCCTCCTCCTCCAGCGGCAGCTCGGGATAGTCACGACGCATGGCGCGCACGAAGGCGCCGGAATCGGCATGACTGGGCATGCCGTTGGGATGGTAGACCTTGACCCGTTCGAGGCCGCAGCTGGGCGAGCCCTTCATCAGCACGAAGCCGCGCAGGTGCCGGTGCGCCTCGATGAAGGACGCGCTGACCTCCTCCAGGCGCTCGGTGACGTCCAGCGACTCATCGACGCTGCCCTTGACCCGCGGCGTCTCGCCGGTCTTGCCGACCAGGCGAATCGGCTCCCGGGGCACGCCCAGGCCGGCGGCCAGCTCCGGACAGAAGGGCTCGAACGCGAAGCGCTCCGCCAGCACCTGCAGGCAGTAGCGGGATCGCTTGTGACCGCCGTTGTAGCGCACTTCCTGGCCGGTCAGGCAGGCACTGATACCGACCGGAATGCCCTCTTGCGGATGCGACGTCATGGCGAGGCTCCTTGCCCTGGAATGGATGCGACACGTGAGTCCGCACAGGATAACGCCGCCCCCCTCGCATCGCGAGCGCGAGCGCGAGCGGGCAGAGCGACTCGGCCGACGTTTCTTAATAATCCCTTAAGCCTGGACCGACAGGCTATGGCCCACGCCAAGGGACCGTCTCACCCTCATTCCGCGCTCGGCATTCACCGAACGTCGATGCCATGAGCACGCTCTACGGGCCGTCGTCACATAGTGATACGACGGCCCTTGTAGTAGAATTACGCGCGATTTTTTCCCTCCTCCCTCCAATCCCAGGATGCATTCGCCATGCTGACAAGATGTCGACCGCAACACTGGCCCCGGCAACACGACCGGTGGCCAGGTTTTCTCGTGCTCGCGGCACTGCTGCTGTTCAGCCCCCAGGTGCTGGCCGCCGGCGCCGGTGAGCTCGATCTGACCTATACGCTGAGCGGCTTCATTGCCGTCACGCTGTTCATCCTCGCCTATGCGCTGGTCATGGCCGAGGAGAAGCTGCACATGCGCAAGTCGAAGCCCGTGCTGGTCGCGGCTGGCCTTATCTGGACGTTGATCGGTTGGGTCTACGTCCAGGAAGGCCTGCCGGATGCCGCCGAACACGCCTTCAAGGAAACCCTGCTGGAATACACCGAGCTGCTGCTGTTCCTGCTGGTGGCGATGACCTATGTCAACGCCATGGAAGAGCGCCGCGTGTTCGACAAGCTGCGCGCCTGGATGGTCGAGAAGGGCTTCAGCTATCGCGCCCTGTACTGGATCACCGGCATTCTCGCCTTCTGGATCTCCACCGTGGCCAACAACCTGACCACCGCCATGCTGATGTGCGCGGTGGTGCTCAAGGTGGCCGAAGGTGACAAGCGCTTCATCGGCCTGTGCTGCATCAACATCGTGGTGGCCTCCAACGCCGGCGGCGCCTTCAGCCCCTTCGGCGATATCACCACGCTGATGGTCTGGCAGGCCAAGCTGGTCGAGTTCCAGGAGTTCTTCGAACTGCTGGGGCCGTCGCTGGTCAACTACCTGGTGCCGGCGATCATCATGAGCCTGTTCATCAAGAACAAGAAGCCGAGCCCGCTGGAGGAGCACATCTGGCTCAAGCGCGGCGCGCGGCGCATCGTCTGCCTGTTCCTGCTGACCGTGGTGATCTCGGTGCTGTGCCACACGGTGCTGCACCTGCCGCCGGCGCTGGGCATGATGACCGGGCTCGGCTTCCTGCAGTTCTTCGGCTACTACCTGCGTCGCAGCCTGCCGCGTTCGCTGGAACGCAAGCGCACCCGCTACAGCCAGCGCGGCGACTGGCGCAAGCTCGAGTCGCTGGGCAGCGTGGTGCCGTTCGACGTCTTCACCCGGATCGCCCGCTCGGAGTGGGATACCCTGCTGTTCTTCTACGGCGTGGTGATGAGCGTCGGCGGCCTGGGCTTCATGGGCTATCTGGGCCTGCTCTCCCAGACCCTCTACGCCGGCTGGGACCCGACCTGGGCCAACGTGGTGCTGGGCGTGATCTCGGCGGTGGTCGACAACATCCCGGTGATGTTCGCGGTGATCTCCATGGACCCCGACATGTCGATGGGCAACTGGCTGCTGATCACCCTGACCGCCGGCGTGGGCGGCAGCCTGCTCTCGGTGGGCTCCGCCGCCGGGGTGGCGCTGATGGGCCAGGCCCGCGGCATCTACACCTTCGCCGCCCACATGCGCTGGGCACCGGTCATCGCCCTGGGCTACGTGGCCAGCGTGCTCACGCACCTGTGGCTCAACGCCGACAGCTTCAGCGTCTTCCACTGACGGAGGCCCGCCCCTCGGGGCGGCATCGGCACGATAGACCACGTGCGGCGGGCCTCGGCCCGCCGCACGTGGTGTTGTCGCAGGCGTCAGCGGCGTTGCCGCGCGCCGCTCTCCTCACCGTGGCGCGGCATTCAGCGCTCCAGCCCCAGTCGCCGATGCCAGTCGGCGAGGCTCTCGTCCGGATAGCCGTCGAAGCAGCGATCATCGGGCCCCGCCTCGATCTCCACCCAGCTCGCCCTGCTGCCAAGCATCAGGTGCACGCGTTCGGGCGGCAGTGGCAGGTCGCCGTCGATCGCCGAGGCGAAGGGATGGACGAGCTCGGGCCAGCGCGGATCGAACACCCACAGCGCGCTGCCGCAGCGTGAGCAGAAGTGCCGCTCGCCCGGGCTTTGCTCGCCGTCGATCACGGCATGATAGACCGTCTCGTGCTCGGCTCCCTCGATCTCAAGCGTCTCGGCCAGCGCGCCGAGATTGATGGCGTAGCCGCCCCCGCCCGCGGTCTTGCGGCAGATCGAGCAGTAGCAGCGATTGAACGGATAGGGATGCGGCGCTTGCACGCGGAAGCGGATCGCGCCGCAGTGACAGGACCCCTCGAGTTGCATGGTGTCGCTCCTTGGACATTCAGCTCTGGCATTCAGCTCTGGTATTCAACCCTGCCCTCCAGACTAGTCGACACTTGATCGAAGATGACGCCCGGAACGGCCATCGGCCGGGCATGCCCGGCCGATGGGAGCCCGCCTGGCTCAATGCCAACCCGGGCCGGTGTCGCCTACGTCGCGTCACCTACGTCGCGTCGCCTACGTCGCGTCACCTACGTCGCGTCACCGCATCGAGCGGGGCGTTTGGCAGCGAGCGGCCGACGGGCCGACAGCTGCCCCCGAACGCCAGGCTACGCGGGTCAGGGCGCCGCACACCGCGACAGACCATCGGCCAGGTCCTCGATGACGCCGGCATAGAGGCCCGGGCCCGGCTCGTGGCCGATGCCCAGCGGATCGATGCTCTCCGAGGTATCGACGGGCAGATCCCCGAACACGCTGCGCACCAGGTCCGGATTGAACTGCGGTTCGGTAAACACGCACTGCACATCGAGCGCCGAGACCTGCTCCTGCACGCGGCGAATCCGGGCCGGGCTCGGGTCCGAGGCATCTCCCAGCGAGATCGCCCCGGCCGCCGGCACGCCGAAGCGGCGTTCGAAGTACTGATAGGCATCGTGGAAGACGATGAAGCGTGGCTCGCCGGCCGCCTCGAGGCGCCGCTCCACGTCCGCGATCAGGTCATCCAGCGCCGCCCGTGCCTCCTGCGCATTGTCGCGATAGGTCTCGGCATGTTCGGGATCCGCCTCGGCCAGCGTATCGGCCATGAGCGTCAACCACGCCTGGGCATTGCGCGGATCCAGCCAGGCGTGCGGATCCAGACCGTCATGGTGGTGCTGATGGGCGGCCTCATGCGTGTCCGCGTGGTCGTGGTCGTGGTCGTGGTCGTGGTCGTGGTCGTGGTCGTGGTCGTGGTCGTGAGCATGATCCTCGCCATGATCATGGTCATGGGCGGCGAAGGTCGCGCCCTCGCGGACGTCATGGCGCACCAGCCCGGGGGCATCCAGCAGCTCGACCGTGGTCGCGTCGGCGGCCAGGCTGCTCAACGAGTTCGCCAGCCAGGGCGTCAACGCATCGCCGACCCAGAACACCACGTCGGCCCGGTCGAGCGTCGCGGCTTCCGAGGGCCGCAGGGAATAGCCATGAGGGGACGCGCCGGGCTGGATGACCAGCGCCGGCGTTCCGAGGTCGCCCATGACCTGGGCGGCAAGCGACTGAACGGGGGGAATGTCCACCGCGACACGCGGGACATCGGCCGCCGCAAGGCCCGGAACGGCCAGCAACGAGAGCAATAATGAACGGGGCTTCAGGGGCATGGGAGGGTCTCCTGGTGAGGGGCTCTTTCGGACCCCGAATAAAATGTTATATCATAACATTTTTAGCAAGCCCCGAATCGATTCGGCCTGTGCCAGAGCGACGACGCCCTGCTGGAGCCCCCCATGCCGCTACTGACCCTGAGCGACGTCGGCGTCACCCGACGTGGCAATACCATCCTGGAAGGCATCGACCTGTCCCTGGAACAGAACGAGCTGGTCACCATCGTCGGGCCGAACGGCTCAGGGAAGACCACCCTGCTGCGCGTGATCATCGGCGCCCTGGCCCCCAGCCAGGGACGGGTGTCTCACGATGCCTCGCTGTCGATCGGCTATGTGCCACAGCGGCTGCACATCGATCCCACCCTGCCCATGACCGTGGCTCGCTTCATGGCCCTGCCCCAGCGCCACTCCAGCGACGCCGTGCGGCGCGCACTGGAGCAGGCCGATGCGGCCGGGCTTGCCGACAGGCAGATGGCCGGCCTCTCGGGCGGTCAGTTCCAGCGCGTGCTGCTGGCCCGTGCCCTGCTGACCTCCCCGGACCTGCTGATTCTGGACGAGGCCAATCAGGGGCTCGATCACCGCGGCACCGCGGAATTCTACCGCCAGCTCGCCCGGGTGAAACGGGAGCTAGGCTGCGGGGTGCTGATGGTCAGCCATGAGCTGCATGTGGTCATGCGTGCATCGGACCGCGTGGTGTGCCTGAACGGCCGGATCTGCTGTCAGGGACCGCCCGACACGGTGGCCGGCTCATCGGCCTATCGCGACCTGCTCGGCGTCGACGAGCGCGATGCCGTCGCCTTCTATCGCCACGATCACGCGCCCGAGGAGGCGCTTTCCTGATGATGCTCGATGACTTCCTCGTTCGCGCCGCCCTCGGCGGCACCGGCGTCGCCCTGGCGGCCGCACCGCTCGGCTGCTTCGTGGTGTGGCGGCGCATGGCCTATTTCGGCGATGCCACCGCCCACGCGGCCATCCTCGGCGTCGCCCTTTCCCTGGTCCTGTCCACCTCCCTGTTCGCCGGGGTGCTGGCGGTCTCGCTGCTGATGGCGCTGGCCGTGTCGCTGCTGAGCGGACGGGGCTATGCCATGGATACGCTGCTCGGCGTCACCGCTCACGCGGCACTGGCCTTCGGGCTGGTGGCGGTGTCCTTCGTCTCCGGCGTGCGCATCGACCTGATGGGCTACCTGGTCGGCGACATCCTCGCCGTGAGCCGTCAGGATCTCGCCATCATCTGGGGCGGTGCGCTGATGGTGCTGGGCCTGCTGAGCTGGCGCTGGCCGGCGCTTTTGACCTCGACCCTGAACCCGGACCTGGCCCATGCCGCCGGGATCAACCCGAAGCGCGAGCAGCTGGTGCTGACGCTGTCGCTGGCGCTGGTGGTGGCCGTCGCCATCAAGGTGGTGGGCGTGCTGCTGATCGCGGCGCTGCTGATCATTCCCGCGGCCACCGCCCGACCGTTCAGCCGCACGCCGGAGCGCATGGCGATGGCCGCGGCGGCGATCGGCATCCTCTCGGCCAACGGCGGCCTCGTGGCCGCCTATCGGTTCGATACCCCTACCGGCCCCACCATCGTCTGCATCGCCACGCTGCTGTTTCTGTGCACGAGCCTGGCCGGTGCGTGTCGCGTCCGCTCCCGGCCGGCTCGCTCCGAGCGCTAGGCCCGCCCCGCGGGAAGGGCCTCAGCTGTCGGCCTCGGGCCAGTTCCACTGGCTGCGCGCCACGGCGTCGTGGGCGTGCAGGCTCTCGGCGTGCACCACCCTCAGGCGAAAGCCGGCCACACCGGGCTGCTCGCGCAGGGCCCGGTCCAGCCGCCGGGCGGCGTCCTCGCAGAACATCAGGTTCTGGCCGTTGGCCAGGGCGAAGGCCTGCTCGTCGACGCGCTTGACCGCCGTCTGCAGCGCGGTGCCGAGGCTGGCTTCCGCCCGCTCGACGACCTCGACCAGCGGCAGGGTCTCGCCCCCGTCATCCAGCCTCAGCTCGAGATGCGCGCGGCTGCGCTGACTGTGCGGCGTGGCGACGATGCCCTGCTCGCTGCCGAGCCAGCGGCGCACCGCCTCGCGGTCGAGTGCCGCCTCGTCCTCGAAGTCGCGGTCGAACCGCTCCTGGATCAGCTGTCGCGCCAGCCCCGCCGAGCAGGGGCAGGTCGAGGAGTAGCCGATCTCGAGCGACAGCCTCAGCGCGAAGCCGTCCGGCCCGAGCCGGCCGCGCAGCGCGAAGGGATAGGCCTTCCATCCCGCCAGCGGGCTGACCAGCGCCGGCCGGCGCAGCATGGCCTCGCCTTCCAGATCGAGGAAGGCCTCGCGCGAGAGCCCATGATGGCTGTCGAGGAAGTTGGCCAGCACCTCCTGGAGCCGCCCGGGGGTGATCTCCCGGTCGACCAGATGCTCGAGGGCCAGGTAGAGCCGCGACATGTGAATGCCACGCGCCTCGGCGGCGTCCAGGCTGACGCCGGCATGAGCGCGTGCCTGGACCGGTCGGCCCGCCAGCGTCAGCGGCAGATCGATGCCTTCCATGCCGACCCAGGACAGGCGTCCCGGCTGATCGGCGGTACCATCGGCGATATCCATCAGTGGCGTTGTCATCAGGCCTCCTCGGCGTCGAGCTCGGCGGGCGCGAAGTCGGCGAAGGGATCGGGCAACGCGCGCCAGACGTCGTGACCGGCCAGCAGGGTCTCATCATCGAGCAGGCAGCCGTCCAGGGCCTCGCGCATGCGCGCCTCGTCCATGCCCTGGCCGATGAACACCAGCTCCTGGCGCATGTCGCCGAAGGGCTCCTCCCAGACCTGATCGATCGCCTCGAGGTAGCCGGGATCCGTCGGCCAGTCGACCTCGGGCACGGCCTTCCAGAACAGGCCGGCGAAGCCGTAGTGGGCGATGCCGCCGGCCTGGCTCCACTGGCCGGCGAGGCGCGGGCGCGAGGCCAGCCAGAAGAAGCCCTTGGAGCGCAGCAGCCGCTCGCCGAACCAGTCGGCATTCAGCAGCTCATGGAACTTCTGCGGATGGAAGGGCCGCCGCGCCCGATAGGTGAAGCTGGCGATGCCGTATTCCTCGGTTTCCGGCACGTGCTCGCCCCGCATCTCCCGGAGCCAGCCCGGTGCCCGCTGGGCCCGCTCGAAGCTGAAACGGCCGGTATCCAGCACCTCTTCCAGCGGGACCGCCCCCTGGGACATGGCCAGGATCCGCGCCTCGGGATTGAGGCTTCGCAGCACCGCCTCGAGCTCGGCGCGCTGCCGCTCGTCGATCAGGTCGGCCTTGCTGATCAGCAGCACGTCGCAGAACTCGATCTGGTCGACCAGCAGGTCGGCGACGTTGCGCTCGTCGTCCTCGCCCAGGCTCTCACCGGCCTCGGCCAGCGTCTGGGCCTCGCGGTACTGGGCAAGGAAGTTGGCGCCGTCGACCACGGTGACCAGGGTATCCAGGCGCGCCAGTCGCGACAGGCTCTCGCCGTTCTCGTCCTCGAAGGTGAAGGTCTCGGCCACCGGCAGCGGCTCGGAGATGCCCGTGGACTCGATGACCAGCTGGTCGAAGCGTCCCTCGCGGGCCAGGCGTGCCACCTCGATCAGCAGGTCCTCGCGCAGCGTGCAGCAGATGCAGCCGTTGCTCATCTCGACCAGGCGCTGCTCGGCGCGGTTGACCGCGATGTCGGGGACCGGCCCGCCGCTGCTCTCGTCCTGCCGCAGCAGGGCCGCGTCGATGTTGACCTCGCTCATGTCGTTGACGATGACCGCCACCCGACGCCCCTCGCAATTGGCCAGGATATGGTTGAGCAGCGTCGTCTTGCCGGCGCCCAGAAACCCGGACAGCACGGTCACGGGCAGGGGATGAGGCTCGCTCATCGATGTCTCCTTGTTGCCTGATGGCCACGGTCGTCGCCCGCTCCTGGGGGAGCGTGGCTTTCCAGGCCACACAAGATACGTTATAACATAACAAACTGGCAAGAAGACCCGAGCCCCGAGCCGCTTCACGACGGAGATGCCCATGCCGCCATCCTCGCTATTCCCCGCGCCCCTGCCCTGCCCCGACGCCACCGCCCTGGCGCCACGCCCGCTCTCGACGCCTCACTGGGCGGAGGGCGGCGGCATCGAGGTGCTGCCGCGCATCTTCGAGGACGCCATCACGCTGGCCGTGATGCGTCGCCCGGTCGGCAGCGACCTGCTGGCCGGCGCCCTGGCCCAGGCGGAAGCCGGGCGTCCGCTGTCGTTCAACTGGCGCGGTGCGCCCGGCGTCGAGCTGCGCACCGCGCTGTTCGAGACCCTGGCCGCGCCCGCGGCGTCCGTCGCCCTGGTGGAGGACGTCGTGATCCTGGCCGAGGCCATGGCCTTCCTGTTCGATACCGACACGGTGGGCCTGCGATTGCGGCTGCTGGACGCGCCCATGTGCCCGCGCTTCCACTGTGACAATCTGCCGGTGAGGATGGTCACGACCTATCTGGGCCCGGGCAGCGAATGGCTGCCGGAAGCGGCGGTGAATCGCGCCGGGCTCGGGGCGCCGAACGCCGCCAAGCCGGAGATCGTGCGCGACGACGGCGCCATCCGCCGGCTGGAATCCGGCGATGTGGCGCTGCTCAAGGGCAGCGGCTGGATCGGCAACGAGTCGCACGGCCTGGTGCACCGCAGCCCGGCCCTGGCGGAGGGCCAGCCGCGGCTGCTGCTGACCATCGATCCCGGCTGAGGTTGAGCGTCACACCTTCCAGGGCAGCGGCGGCGGCATCAGGCGGTCGCCGTCGTCGTCGGGAATGCGACCGAAGCGCTCGGCGCCCGCCTCCCAGTCGCGCTGGGCCTCGGCGATCTCGGCCTTGCCGTGGCCGACGAAGTTCCACCAGATCAGGATCTCCTCGCCCAGCGGCTCGCCGCCGACCAGGAGGGCACGGCCGCCGGCGGGCAGTGACAGGCTGACGGCGTCGCGTCCACGCCCCAGATAGGCCAGCTCGTTGGGCGCGAACGCCTCCCCGTCGACGCCGATCTCCCCTTCCAGCGACAGCACGCCGTACTCGAAGTCCCGGCGGAGAGGGAGCTCGACGTCGCTCGCCTTCCGGCAGGCCAGGTCCAGCCCGACCAGCTCGGAAAAGGCCAGCGTCGGCGCGCGGCGGCCGGCGAACTCGCCGATCAGCAGGGTGACGTCGGCGCCCTGCGCCTCCCAGGCCGGCAGGGTCGGATAGTGATCGAAGCGCGGGTCGGTGCGTCGGTCGGCCTCGGGCAGGGCGATCCACAGCTGGGCGGCATGCAGGCGGGTCTCGCCGGGCACCGACGCCTCGGTGTGGCTGATGCCGCGCCCGGCGGTCATCAGGTTGACCTGGCCGGGGCGGATCACCTGATGGTTGCCGAGGCTGTCGCGGTGCAGCACCTCGCCCTCGATCATCCAGGTGAAGGTCTGCAGGCCGATGTGCGGATGGGGACCGACCCGCAGGCCGTCGGCGTCGCCCTTGAAGACGCTGGGGCCGGCATGATCGAGGAAGCACCAGGCGCCGATCAGGCGGCGATGCCGGGACGGCAGCACCCGATTGACCGGAATGCCGCCCACATCGGCGGTGCGCGGCGACACGTGCTGGATCCGGCGCTTGCCGTCGACGACCGGGCAGTCCAGCGACGATGCCGGCTCGGTATCCTGAATCTGGGTGCTCATGGACGCGGCCTCCTGAAGAGATGACGATGCCTCGTGCTGAGCATATGGTGCAGAACGTGGCCCCGCCAGCCAGGCGGCGTGCTATTCTCCCCGCTCGTTCAGAGCCCATCCCATCCGCGAAGGAGATTCCCATGACTCAGGCCACCGCTCGCCATATCCTCGTCCCCAGCGAAGAACAGTGCCTGGCCCTCAAGGCCGAGATCGAAGGCGGCCGCGACTTCGCCGAGGTCGCCCGTGAACACTCCCAGTGCCCGTCCGGCCGCCAGGGCGGCGAGCTCGGCAGCTTCGGCCCCGGCCAGATGGTGCCGGAGTTCGACAAGGTGGTGTTCTCCGCCGACCTGAACCAGGTCCAGGGCCCGGTGAAGACCCAGTTCGGCTATCACCTGCTGGAAGTCACCAGCCGCGGCTGAGTGGCTGCTGTGGTACACGAGGGCCGCGTCGGTGTTCCGGCGCGGCCTTTTTCATGAGGCGCCGCCCTGCCCCATCGGCCTAACGCCCCGCGCCTCGAACACCACCCGCACGCGGTGGCCCGTCGCATCGGCCAGGTTCTCGTAGGGCCAGCCCAGCCGCTCCGTCAGCTGAGCGGTCAGCTGCAGCCCCAGGCCGAACCCGCTTTCCCCGGCCGTCTCGCCGGCCTCGGCCGCAGTCGACGGCAGCCGATGATTGTCGATCTGCACCTCAGCGCCGCGCTGGCGAATCACCACCCGCCCCTCCCAGGTGTGCACGAAGGCGTTGCGGATCAGGTTGCCCAGCACGATCCGGGCCGGGGCCTCCGGCAGGCTCACGCGGCAGAATTCGGTGTCGAGCTCGACCGCGACCGCCTTGTCGCGCAGCAGATACTCCAGCTCGGCGACCTGCCCCTCGAGCAGTGCCGCGAGGTCGACGTTGACATCGGGCGGCGCCGCGCCCTCCTCGCGGCTCAGCCACAGCAGGGTCTCGGTGAGGTGCTTCATGGTGGTGCCGGCCCGCTCCATGCGCGCGAACACCTGACGATGGCGCGGGCTCCAGGTCTCGTCATGGGTCTGCTGGAAGCGCCGCAGCAGCTCCAGGTTGTGGCGCAGCACGGTGATCGGCGTGCGCAGCTCGTGGCTGGCGTGTGCCAGGAAGCGCTGCTCCCGCGCCAGGCCGTCGTGGGCCGATTGCAGGCCACCGCGCAGCAGCGCGGCCAGCTCGTTGAGCTCGGGATAGCCGAAGTCCGGGGTCGGTTCCTGCAGGCGCCGGGCATCCAGGCCACGCGCCCAGTGGCCCAGCGCCTGTACCGGGCGCGACACATGGCGCAGCCACCACAGCAGCGCCACCAGCAGCCCCACGGCGATGGCCACGCCCAGCCCCAGCAGCGTCATCAGGCTGTTCAGGGCATCGCGCGGCGGCGGTATGCCCGCGTCGGCCATGCCCGGCTCGGGGGGCGGGACCACCGCGTCCACCACATAGAGCGAGCCGGAGGCCGTCGGATGATGCATGGCGAAATAGAAGGTCGGCCGCTCCGACGGCCCGTCATCGCGGCCCTTGTAGAGGCGCCCGGGCTCGCTCGGCACCCCATCGAAGGCCTGGCGCACCGCCTCGGGCATGGCCTGCCAGCGACCGCTCAGCTGGTAGCCGGCGACCTCCTCGAGGCCGCGGGACCGTTCGCCCTCGAGCCGCCGGGCATAGCCGTCGGCCACCCGCGCCATGTGGGCCAGGGTGATGTTGTCCATGCCGCGCAGGAAGTAGTTGGCACTGAGCAGCGAGTAGCCGACCACCAGCAGCAGCCCCAGCGACAGTCCGCCCAGCAACAGCTGCCCCCTGAGGCTGCCGAGCCGCCTCATGACGACGCCCTGAGCGCCACCCCATGACCGGGCAGCGTCTGGATGAGGCGAGTCGTGAAGGGGGCATCCACCGCCTGGCGCAGATGATAGAGATGGACCTTGAGGCTGTTGCTGTCGGGCACGTCGTCGCCCCACAGCGTGCTCTCCAGCGCCGCGCGCGTTACCACGTGCGGCGAGGCACGCAGCAGCGCCTCGAGCAGCCGCCAGCCGGTGGGCGAGAGATGGATCGACCGCCCCGCGCGAACCACGCGCCGCTCGCCGAGATGCATCTCCAGGTCGGCGCAGCGCAGGCACTGCATCTGGCCACTGCGGCGCTTGGCCAGCGCATGGAGGCGCACCACCAGTTCCTGCAGCTCGAAGGGCTTGACCAGATAGTCGTCGGTGCCGGCCGCGAAGCCGGCGAGCTTGTCGTCGAGGCCGTCGCGGGCGGTGAGCATCAGCACCGGGATATCGCGCCCGGCCTCGCGCAGCCGCTCGCAGACGCGCAGGCCGTCGAGCCTGGGCAGGTGCAGGTCGAGCAGCACCACATCGAACGCCTGTCGCTCGACCAGCGCGAGCCCCGCCGCGCCGTTGGCGGCGTGGTCACAGCAAATGCCCTCCAGCGCCAGATAGTCGATCAGCGTCTCGGCCAGGTCGAGGTCGTCCTCGACCAGCAGCGCGTTCAGCATGACGCCTCCTCGTCGGACGACGGCCAGCAGCGGCGCTTCAGCCACGCCAGCCGGTCGGCGATGTCATGCTGCACGACCAGCAGGCTGGGGATCAGCACCAGGGTGATCACGGTGGCGAACATGATGCCATAGGCGAGCGACACCGCGGCGGGGATCAGGAACTGCGCCTGGCGCGAGGTCTCGCCGAGCAGCGGCATCAGCCCGGCGAAGGTGGTGACGGAGGTCAGCAGCACGGCCCGCAGGCGGTCGCGACCGGCCTGGCCGATCGCCTCGCGCACCTCGACGCCCTCGCGGCGCAGGGCGTTGAAGCGAGTGACCAGCAGCAGGCTGTCGTTCACCACCACCCCGCTCAGGGCGATGATCCCGTTCAGCGACAGGATCCCCAGCGCCAGGCCGTTGACCCAATGGCCCAGCAGCGCGCCGACGACGCCGAAGGGGATCGCGGTCATGATCAGCAGCGGCTGCACGTAGGAACGCAGCGGAATCGCCAGCAGCATGAAGATGGCCAGCATCGCCACCAGGAACACGTGCTGCATGGAGGTCTGCGTCTCGGCCTGCTGCTCGGCCTCGCCGGCGAAGTGGATGTCGAGCCCCGGATACCGGGCCTCCAGCATGGGCACCGCATCGCGGCGCAGCTGCGCCACCAGCTCGGAGGAAGACAGCAGCGCCTTGTCGACGTCGGCGCTGAGGTAGACGGCGCGCTGGCCATCGATACGGGTGATGGTGTCGCGGGTCATGTCCTGGGTCAGGGTCGCCACGCTGGCCAGCGGCACCACGTCGCCGTCGGGGGTGCGCACCTGCGATTCGATGACGTCGGCCACGCTGTGCCGCGCATCGTCGGGGTAGCGGACCTTGACCTCGATCTCGTCGTCGCCGCGCTGGTAGCGCTGCACCACCCGGCCGCTGAAGGCCTGGCGCACCTGGGAGGCCAGGTCGTCGGTGGTCATGCCCAGCGCCAGTCCCTGGGCATTCAACGCCAGCCGCAGCTGGGGCTGGGAGGGATCGAGGTTGTCCTCGATGCCGCTGACCGCCGCGATGCCGGTCAGCGTTTGCTTGAGCGACTCGCCGGCCCGCTCCAGGGTCTCGTCGTCGGAGGCGCGCAGCTCGATACGCAGCGCCTCGGCCATCTCGCGCACGTGCTGGATACTCAGCGAACGCGCCCCTTCGGGCACGCCGGCAAGCTCGCGCCAGCGGCGCGTGAAGGTCGCGATGTCATAGGACGCATCGCTCCTCAGCTCGACGGTGAGCGAGCCCTGCTGCACGGAGGTCGAGAGTACCTGCAGATGGGCGATGCCGCTGTCGCCCTCCCCGGTGAGCGAGCGGTCGGCCTCGCGGGCCTCGTCGGCCAGATCGTTCAGCGCCTGGTGGGTGAGACCCACGCTGGCATCGCCATGCATCGTCAGAGACGCGTTGACGGTGTCGCCCGGCACCTCGGGGAAGAAGCTCATCCGCAGCAGGCCGGTGAACGGCATGCTCAGCACCATCACCAGCAGGGCGACGAACAGCGTGACCACGGCGTAGCGATGCACCAGGGCGATATCGATCAGCGGGCGGTAGCAGCGCTCGGCGAACCAGTCGAGCCCGCCATCGGCGGCGGACTGCACCCGCCGCCAGGCCCGCGTCAGCGCCCGGCGCGCCGGCCGCTGACGCGTGTTCACATGCGCCAGATGCGCGGGCAGGATCAACTTCGACTCGATCACCGAGAGCACCAGACAGATCGCCACCACGGTGGCGAACTGGGCGTAGAGCTGGCCCAGGTGACCGCTGATGCGCGACAGCGCGAAGAACGCCACCACCGTGGTGGCCACGCCGAACAGGGTCGGCACCGCCACCACCCGGGTGCCGAGGATGGTATTGTCCAGGCTGTCGCCTCGCCGCTGGCGCGTGGCATAGACGCTCTCCCCCACCACCACGGCATCGTCGACCACGATGCCCAGCGCCATGATGAAACCGAAGGTGGTGAACATGTTGAGCGTCAGCCCGGCCAGGCCGTCGCCCATGAAGAACAGGGTGCCGAAGAAGATGAACGGCAGCCCCATGGCCACCCAGAAGGCCACGCTCAGGTTGAGGAACACCGCCAGCAGCAGGAACACCAGCACGATGCCGGTGATGGCGTTGTTCACCAGCAGCGATAGCCGCTCGAGGATCGACTGGCTGCGATCGAACCAGGTGTCGAGCTCGACGTCGTGAGGCAGGCTGGGGTCGGCCCGCCAGTCCTCGATCACCCGCCGCGCCGCCGCCACCGAATCGGCGATGTCGCTCTGCCCGGTGGTCACCACCTGCAGGGCGATACTGGTGCGCCCCTCGAAGCGTGACAGTACCGGGTCCTCGTCGTCGAAGGTGTCGCGGACATCGGCGACCTCGCCGAGGCGCAGGATACGCCCGCTGTCGGTGGTCAGCAGCGGCAGCCGGGCGAAGTCGCGCGCCTGATAGGCCTGCTCCGAGGCCTTCAGCTGCAGGTAGAGGTCGTCGTTGCGCAGCGTCGCCGTCATGGCGTTCGAGGAGCCATCGTTGATCGCGTCCTCGACGTCGGAGAGCGATAGCCCGTAGGCCTGCAGCACCCCTTCGCGGATCTCCACCACCATCATCGGATCCTGCCAGCCGGAGAGGCTGACCTCGCCGATCTCCGGCTCGCGCAGCAGCCGCTTCTTGAGCCGCATCGACAGCGTCTGCAGGGTCTCGCGGTCGGCATCGCCGTGGAGCTGGAGCCACAGCGCATGATCCTCGCGGCGATCCTTCTCGATCACCGGGTTGTCGGCATCGGTCGGGAAGGTCGAGATGGCATCGACGCGGTTCTTGACGTCGCGCATCAGGGTGTCGAGGTCATAGCCCGAGACCATGTCGACCGTCACCGTCACGCCGCTGCCGGTCGAGCTGCTGGTGACGGTGTCGATGCCCTCCACGTCCTCCAGCTCCTGCTCGATCTTGATCGCCAGCCCTTCCTCGGACTGCTTCGCCGAGCCGCTGTCGTACTCGACGCTGATGGTCAGGCCGTCGGGCGCTAGGCTAGGAAAGGCCTCGCGGCGCAGCTCGCCCATGCTCATCACCCCCAGCGCCAGGACCAGCACCATCAGCAGATTCGCGGCAATGGGGTTGGCGGCGAACCAGGCGATCGGGCCTCGGGAATGGCCGCTGTCACGCATTGTCATCGGCCTCCACCGGGGTCACCGCCATGCCCGGCAGGTAGCTGTTCAGGGGATGCGACACCACGCGATGCGTGCCCTCGGCCAGCTCGGCGGGCGGACGCACGTAGAGGTAGTCGCGGTCGGAGAACAGCGGGGCCACGGCGACGCTGGCCAGATGATCGTCCTCGGTCAGATACCAGATCTCGCCGGCCTGGCTCAGCGCCGAGGGCGGCAACCGCCACAGGCCATCGACCCGGCGGCCCTCGAGGCTGACCTCGAGGAAGGTACCCGGCATGAGCGCCGGCGTCTGCGCCAGCGGCGCATCGACCGCCACGATCAACGAGCGCTGGCGATCCTCGTCGAGGTGTCGCTCGCTGCGCAGCACCCGCCCCTGCCACTGCTGGCCGGTATCCACGGCACTCAGGGTCACGACCTCGGACGCGACCTCGCCGCTCTCGGGATCCTCCAGGCGCGCCCACTCGCTGGCCGAGAGCGCGACCGCGATCTCGACCCGATCGGTGCTGTACAGGGTCGCCACGCTGCCGCCCGCCTGAAGATAGCTGCCCGGCGCCACGTCGCGGCTCACCACCAGGGCGTCGAAGGGCGCCTCGATGCGGGTATCGGCGAGATCCTCCCGAGCGCTGGCCAGGGCCCGCTCGGCCTGCTTGACGTCGGCACGGGCCGCCGCGAGCTGAGGCGCGCGCAGCACCAGCGGCGAATCCGGCTCGCCATTCAGCCCGGAGCGCTGCCAGTCACGACGGGCCTGCTCGCCCTCGCGCTGTTCCTCGAGCAGCGAGACACGATGGGTCGCCAGCGTCGCCTCGGCCTCGGCCACGGCCTCCTGATAGGCCTGATCGTCGAGGGTCGCCAGGGTCTCGCCGGCGGGCACCACGCGGCCGCTGGCGAAACGGTCGCTCAGGCGTTCCACCCGGCCCGAGACCTGGGCGGTCAGCTCGAGTTCATGGTGGGGCGACGCCTCGCCGTAGCCCTCGACGCGAGGCTGATAGCGACCCGCGGCCACCTCGACGACGGAGACATCGGGGCGCACGGCGGTGTCCTGCTCCGCCGCCTGTCCCGCCCCCTGCCCGGGTGCCCCGCCGGGCGGGCCGCCGGGCGGGCCGCCGGCGGCCGAACCCATCCTCGCGGCGATGAAGGCCACCACACCGGCCAGCACGACCAGGGCCAGCAGCAAGGGAATCCATCGGGAAGGTCGTACGTTCATTCGTTCACTCCGAGCCCCAGGGCCAGTCCCAGGTCAATGCGGTTGGTCAGTCGGCTCTCGATCAGGTCGTTGCGGCTGGCTTCGAGATCGTAGGTCTGCTGCTGCACGTCGAGCAGGTCCACCAGGTCGACGAGGCCGGCGCGGTAGCGCTCGGTATATTGCCCAAGGCTGCGGCGGGCGCTCGCCAGCGCCTCGGCGGTATCCGCCTGACGCCGGGCCAGCGAGGTCTCGAGGCCGATGGCATCCTGCACCTCGCCCACCGCCTCGAGCAGCGTTTCGCGATAGGCCTGATAGGCCTGAGCGGCCTCCAGCTCGGCGATGTCCGCCGCCGCCTTGAGCCGCCCGCCCTGGAACAGCGGTGCGGTGAGCTGGCCCAGCAGCGACCACAGGGGATCGCCGAGCAGGGCCTCGTGGGGCGTCTCGGCGACGTCCTCCAGCGCCGCCGTCACGTCCAGCGAGGGCAGCAGATCCTTGTAGGCCACGTCGGTGCGGCGCTCGGCGGCTTCGATCGCCGCATAGGCGGCCTGGAGGTCCGGACGCCGCGCCAGGGTCTGCTCCGGCAGCTCGGGGCGCACCAGCAGGGTCTCGGGGAAGTCGTCCGGCACCGCGATCCGCTCGGCCGAGGAACGCCCGAGCATTTCCGCCAGCGAGCGACGCCGCTGGGCCAGCGTCTCTCGCTGCTCCTCGAGCGTGGCCCGGGCGCTGGCGACGTTGCTGCGCGCCGTGTCGAGCTCCTCGAGGCTACCGAGGCCCGCGCGATACTGATCGATGATCAGCGCCTGGTTGGTCTTGAGGGTCTCCAGGCGGCGCGACTGGATCGCCACGGCGCGTCGCTGTGCAATCAGGCCCACCCAGGCGCTCATCACCTCCCCGGCCAGGGTGTCTCGCGCGGACTGGTAGAGCCCCCGTTCCTCGGCGACGTCCGCCATGGCGGCGGCCTGTTCGTCGGCGAGCTTCCCCCACAGGTCAACCTCCCAGTCGATGCTGACGCTGCCCGTGTAGCCGGCCGCGGCGTTTTCGTCACGGGAGCCTGACAGCCCCGCTTCCAGGCCCGGCCAGCGGTCGCCCGTGGTCTGACGCAGCTCGGCCTGGCGGGTGCGCAGCGTCAGCCAGGTCTGGCGCAGCCCGGGATTGGCGACCAGGGCCTCATGCACCAGCGCCACGAGATTGTCCGACGGGGTCAAGGCGTCGAGCGAACCGGCGTTCTCCGCCTCCGACAGCGCGGGCCAGGCGGTCACCTCCGAGCGATCCGCCTCGGCCCGATCGGCGAGGCCGCCATCGGCGTGATCGAACGTGCTGCAGGCCGACAGCAGTAGCGTCAGGGGCAATACCCAGACGGGCAGCCAGGAACGGTGGGGCATCTCGGCAGGCTCCGAAGGCACAGGGCAGCCGGCATGCGCCGGCCAGAAAATGTCGAGGAATGATGCACAATAATGAGGCAAGAGAATGTTAACGAATTCAGCAAATACGCCGCCGTTCGAGGGGCGAGGGGCAAAAAAGAGCCGCCCGGGACAGGCGGCCAAGGGAACAGGGAATCACGCCTCTCTCGAGGCAACGCCAGCATGTACCGTCGGAGGTTAGGAAAGCGTTAAGGTGTCGGACGAGGACGCCCCGGACGCGAGGCGTTGCCGACGGGCCAGCCCCTCGCCAGGGCCCACAGCCAGGGAGGTATCGAGCATTGAGCAAGCAAAGCGTGATCCGCGTCGAGGCGCTGTCGAAGACCTACGACAGCGGCTTCGAGGCCCTCAAGGGAGTGGATCTCGAGATCCGGCGCGGCGAGATCTTCGCCCTCCTCGGCCCCAACGGCGCCGGCAAGACCACCCTGATCAGCGTGATCTGCGGGCTGGTCAACGCCTCCGCCGGCCGCGTGCTGGTGGACGGGCACGACAACGTCGCCGACTATCGCCAGGCGCGCCGCCTGATCGGGCTGGTGCCCCAGGAGCTGACCAGCGAGGCCTTCTCCACGGTGTGGGACACGGTGAGCTTCAGCCGCGGGCTGTTCGGCAAGCCGAAGGACCCGGCCCACATCGAGCGGGTACTGAAATCGCTGTCGCTGTGGGACAAGCGCCGCAACCGCCTGATCACGCTCTCCGGCGGCATGAAGCGCCGGGTGCTGATCGCCAAGGCGCTGGCCCACGAGCCGCAGATCCTGTTCCTCGACGAGCCCACCGCCGGCGTCGACGTGGCGCTGCGCCGCGACATGTGGGAGGTCGTGCGCCAGCTGCGCGACAGCGGCGTGACCATCATTCTTACCACTCACTACATCGAGGAGGCCGAGGAGATGGCCGACCGCATCGGCGTGATCCGCTCGGGCGAGCTGGTGCTGGTCGAGGAGAAGCGCGAGCTGATGCGAAAGCTCGGCCGCAAGGAGCTGACCCTGCAGCTCCACGAGCCCCTCGAGCGCCTGCCCGGGGCACTGGCGGCCCACGGCCTGGAGATCGCCGAGGACGGCCAGGCGCTGATCTACACCTACGACGGCCGCCACGACGGCGACGACGCGAGCGGCATCGCCGAGCTGCTCGCCGACCTGGACGCCGCCGGCATCCACTTCAAGGACCTCCACACCCGGCAGAGCTCGCTGGAGGACATCTTCGTCAGCCTGGTCAGGGAGGCCCCATGAACCTCGAATCCGTGAAGACCCTCTACGTCGCCGAGATGTCGCGCAGCCTGCGCACCGTGCTGCAGAGCATCGTCTCGCCGGTGATCTCCACCTCGCTCTACTTCGTGGTCTTCGGCGCCGCCATCGGCACCCGCATCAGCGAGGTGGAGGGCGTCAGCTACGGCGCCTTCATCGTGCCCGGGCTGATCATGCTGATGCTGCTGACCCAGAGCGTCTCCAACGCCTCCTTCGGCATCTTCTTCCCGCGCTTCTCGGGCTCGATCTACGAGATCCTCTCGGCGCCGGTCTCCTACTTCGAGGTGGTGCTGGGCTTCGTCGGCGCGGCGGCCACCAAGTCGGTGATCCTGGGGCTGATCGTGCTCGGCACCGCGAGCCTGTTCGTGCCCTTCACCATCGCCCACCCGCTGGTGATGCTGCTGTTCCTGGTGCTCACCGCCCTGACCTTCAGCCTGCTCGGCTTCATCATCGGCATCTGGGCCGACGGCTTCGAGAAGCTGCAGCTGGTGCCGCTGCTGGTGATCACCCCGCTGACCTTCCTCGGCGGCACCTTCTATTCCATCGACATGCTGCCGCCGCTGTGGCAGGCGGTAACGCTGGCCAACCCGGTGGTCTACCTGGTCAGCGGCTTCCGCTGGAGCTTCTATGGCATGGGCGACGTCAGCATCTGGGCCAGCCTGGCGGTGATCGGGCTGTTCCTGGCGGTGGCCCTCGCCGTGGTCAACAGGATCTTCCGCAGCGGCTATCGACTCAAGCCCTGACCGTCCCGCCTGGATACCCGCCGCGCTATCGCCGCCGCGCCGCGGCGGGTATCATCCCTGCCCCCGTTCACCGAGCCCGAGGGAGGTTCCCATGCCGATCCTGCACAGCATCATCCACCGCATCGACAAGGGAGACGGCGAGACGCCGGCCCGCCTCGTGCCCGCCGAGGCGCCGCTGGCGGCGTCCACGGCCCTGGACGACCTGGTCTCGGGGCTCAACGACGCCTATCACGGCAAGGCCAAGAACTGGGGCCGCTTCGCCGACGACGAACCGGCCGCCTTTCCCGCGGCCCTGTCGAGCTTCCTCGACGGCGAGCGCGACTTCCCCGGCCTGACCCGGGCGCTGGCCGAGCAGATCGTGCCGCTGATCGACGACCACCTGCCCGTGGGCGGCCACCTGCTGGTCGTCGACCATCGCCAGGGCGAGGCCCGCTACCTGATGCTCGCGCTGCTGCATCACCGCGACGGCTTCGGCATCGACGATGCCCTCGGCGTGGTGCCCGCCCGCCAGCTCAACCTGGCCCAGATGACGCTGGCCGCGCGCCTCGACGTCAACCAGTGGCAGAACGGCTCGGCCTCGCATCCGTATCTCTCCTGGACCCGCGACCGCGGCGGCAAGAAGCTGTCCGAGGCCTTCGCCGAGGCGCTGGGCGCCCGCGAGCAGCGCGACGCCGGCGAGGAGACCCGCACCCTGCTCAAGGCCTTCAGCGACTTCGTCGAGCACGAGGACCTGCCGGAAGAAGCCAGCCGCGAGAAGACCGACGCCCTGGTCGACTACGCCAGCGACCAGGCCAAGCTCGGCGAGCCGATCACCCTCGAGGACCTCTCCGAGCTGGTCGACGAAGAGCGCCCCAAGGCGTTCTATGAGCACATCCGCAACAGCGACTACGGGCTGAACCCCGAGATCCCGCCCGACAAGCGCACCCTCAACCAGTTCCGGCGCTTCACCGGCCGCGCCGCCGGCGTCTCGATCAGCTTCGACTCCCATCTGCTGGGCGCCGCCGTGGAGTACGACGAGGACGGCGACCGGCTGATCATCAAGAAGGTGCCCAACGGGCTGCGCGACCAGCTCAAGCAGCGCCAGGGCGACTGACGCCGGCCGCCCCGATCGTCCGCGCCTCAGCCGAGGTGCGGCGCCAGCCACTGGCGCAGCTGCGGTCCCTGCAGCAGCCCCGGCTGGCGGGCCGCCTCCTGGCCGTGCTTGAACAGGATCAGCGTCGGGATGCTGCGGATGCCGAAGCGGCTGGCCAGGGCCTGCTCGGCCTCGGTGTCCAGCTTGGCGAAGCGCAGGCGCGGCTCCAGCTCGCGGGCCGCCTCGGCGAAGATCGGCGCCATCGCCTTGCACGGGCCACACCAGCTGGCCCAGAAGTCGACCACCACCGGCAGCGAACTGCGCGCCACCAGCGATTCGAAGTTGGCAGCGGTCAGCGTCAGCGGCTCGCCGGTGAACATCGGCTGTTGGCACTTGCCGCAGCGCGGGCCGGCCGATAGACGCTCGGGGCGAACCCGGTTCATGGCATGACAGTGGGCACAGCCCAGCAGCAGGGCATCGGACATGATGGGACTCCAGAGGGGGAAGATCCGAGGAACTATGTCGCCAGATGCCGGCGCCATCAAGCGCGCCACGAGGATCGGCCATGGCGAACAGGGTCGGGCTCAGAACAGCCCGAGCTGACGGTCGATCAGGGTCGCGAAGTCGTCTCCCACGAACGGCAGGATGGCATCCGCCACCGGCTGCAGCTGGCGGGTCAGGTAGTGATCGGTGTCGATGGCCGAAGACTGCTGTTCCAGAGGCTCCGGCCCCGCCACCGTCATCACGTAGCGAATCCATCCGCCGTGCTGATACCGGCGCGGCCGACCGAGCCGGTCGCTGGCCTCGTCGGCGAGCCGCGCCGCCCGCACATGGGGCGGCACATTGCGCTGATAGTCGGCCAGGGAACGACGCAGCCGCTTGCGATAGACCAGTCGATCATCGAAGTCGCCGGCCAGGGTGCGACGCACATAGTCGCGGACGAAATCCCGATAGGACTCGCCGTTGAAGATGCGCCGATAGAGCTCCTGCTGGAAGTCCTTGGCCAGGTCCGTCCAGTCGCTGCGCACGCTCTCCAACCCCTTGAAGACCATCCGCTCGTCCCCGGACGCGTCGCGCACCAGCCCGGCATAGCGTTTCTTGCTGCCCGCTTCGGCACCGCGAATGGTCGGCATCAGAAAGCGTCGGTAATGGGTCTCGAACTGCAGCTCCAGCGCGCTCGCGAGGCCATATTCCCGGGCCAGGTGATCACGCCACCAGGCATTGACGTGTTCCACCAGGCGCCGGCCGATCGCCTCCGCCTGCCGTTCGGGATGCTCGCGGCCGAGCCACACGAAGGTGGAGTCGGTGTCGCCATAGATGACGGTATAGCCTTCGGCCTCGATCAGCTCGCGCGTGCGTCGCATGATCTCGTGCCCACGCATGGTGATCGACGAGGCCAGGCGTGCATCGAAAAAGCGGCAGCCCTTCGATCCCAGCACGCCATAGAAGCTGTTCATGATGATCTTCAACGCCTGGGAAAGCGGCGCGTTGCCCGCGCGCTTGGCGGCCTCGCGCCCCTCCCAGACCCGCGCCACGATGGCCGGCAGCGCGTGCTGCGAACGCGAGAAGCGGGCCCCGCGAAACCCCGGCACCGAGGCCGCGTCCGAGGGATCGGCGAGCCCCTCCACCAGGCCCGCCGGGTCGATCAGGAAGCTGCGGATGATCGAGGGATACAGGCTCTTGAAGTCCAGCACCAGCACCGAGTCGTAGAGCCCGGGGCGTGAATCCATGACGAAGCCGCCGGGGCTCTCGGCGGCCTCTGCCTCGCCGAGATTCGGCGCCACGAACCCCAGGCGGTGCAGGCGCGGCAGGTAGAGATGGGTGAAGGCCGCCACCGACCCGCCGCTGCGGTCGGCGGACAGCCCGGTGACCGTGGCCCGCTCCAGCAGGAAGTCGAGCAGTTCGGTCTCGGCGAAGATCCGCGTCACCAGCTCGCAGTCCTTGAGGTTGTAGCGCGCCAGCGCCGGCTTGTCCTCGGCGAACATGCGCAGGATGTCATCCAGCCGCTGGTAGGGGTTGTCGATGGCCTTGCCCTCGCCGAGCAGGGCCTGGGCCACGTGTTCCAGGGAAAAGGAAGAGAAGTGCCAGGTGGCCGAGCGCAGCGCCTCGATGCCGTCGATGATCAGCCGCCCCGCCGCCGAGGCGACGAAGCGATGGGCCTGATGGCCCTGGGCACGCCACTCCATCACGGCGCCGCCGCGCCCCAGGCGCAGGGCAACGCCGAGCCGCCGCGCATGTTCGTGGAGGATACGCAGGTCGAACTGCACGAGATTCCAGCCGATGATGGCATCCGGGTCGTGCTCGGCGAACCATCGGTTGAGCCGCGCCAGCAGGGCCGAGCGGCTATCGCAGTACTCGAGGTCGAAATCGAGCCCCTCGGCCGCCCCGTTGGGCGGCCCCAGCATCAGTACCCGGCGTTCCTGCCCGCTTTCCAGGGCAATGGAATACAGCTCGCCGCTCCCGCTGGTCTCGATGTCCAGCGACACCACCTTGAGTCGCGGACGATAGTCCCGCGCCGGCCTGAGCCGCGTCGCCATCAGGCCGCCCGCGCCGTCGGGCTCCCCCTCGACGCTCACCGGTGCGGTGATGAAGCGCTCCATGAGATAGCGCTCCGGCGGCCGGATATCGGCCTCGTAGACCTCCACGCCGGCGTGCTTCAGGCGTCGTTCCAGGGCCGTCAGCCGCTGATGCTGCCGACAGTAGAGCCCCAGCACGGGGCGCCGATGAAAGTCGCGCAGCGCGAGGGAGCGCAGTTCGACCCCGGGCTCGCCGTGCAGCACTCGATCCGCGCGCCCTCGCTGCTCCGCCGGCAGGAAGGCGACCGACGGCCGCGGCGGCACGCGTACTCGCAGAGGCCCCTCATCGGTGGCCAGCCAGAACTCGCCCTGGGGGCCTTCGGACGTCTCCTGCCAATGTCGGGTCAGGATGAATCCCTGCCGTATCGCCACCACTGCTCCAGGTCTGCCCGCGTGTCGACATGATCTTACCGTGCCATCCGTGGCTTCACACCTCGCTCATCAGATCGGAAATGACAGCGTCCGACATCGATGGGGTTTCGGCGAGCAGGGCTCGGCTCTTATCCACGCCAGCCCTTCCACTCGGCGCGCCCCGGAGACCGAACAAGCACAAAAAAAGCCTCCCCGAAGGGAGGCCAGTTGGAGCACGCCAGCTCACTCGTCGGGCCGGTCGTCATGCTGCGACGCAGGGACGACCGCCGACACCCAACCATTAGCAACGCCTAGACCATAAAGCTGGCAAATCTTAAAAATCAAATAGTTATCAAAATACAGGGGCATGCTGCGACGATACCGTGCCGAACGCTCACGCTGCGGCGCACCATCATGGATCGCCTGATGGATGCGATGCGTCATTGAAGAGCGCCGGACGCCGGGCGCGACGCCGGCGCGCCCCCGGGCGTGATCATGCCCCACGGCGTGTTCGCGCCAGGTATGCTGGGCCCCACCTGCCCCTACGTGGATCGGGGGTTTACAACCCGGGCATCGAGCCACTCGAGGGCACGCTCGGCACGAGCGGAGAGTGGCCACTCGGCACGATGCAGCAGCCACAGGTCATCCACCACCTCCGGCGATCCCTCCACGACACGAATCGCCTCGGGGGCCGCAAAGGCCTCACGCGCGAAGCGAGGCAGCACGCTGAACCCGAGCCCCTGTGCCACCGGCGCAAGAATCAGGCCTATCTGGTTCGTAAAGCCGCGACAAGGCAGATGACGCACGCCGGGATTCCCCGGGAAACGGCGGCTCAGCAGGCGGGTGGCCATGTGGTGGCCGTCCGGGTGGTCGATGAAACCGATTCGTGCCAGGTCCTCCCAGCCCTCGACGTCGGCCTCCGCCGGCACCACCAGCTCCAGGGCCTCCCGGGCGAACAGCGACACGGCCAGACGCGGGTCCTCCGGCCGCTGGGAAGCCAGCCCCAGCTCCGCGCGGTTTTCCAGCACGGCATCGATCACCTCCGCCGTCGGCGCGAAACGGTGGCGGATGGATAGCCCCGGCGCCTGGCGCTGCAGCGCCAGCAGGTGGGGGTAGATGGCCAGCCCGATACTGCCCGGGGTGATCAGCGACAGCTCACCCCGGCTGGCATCATCGCCGGCCAGGCGCTGCTCGAGGCGCTGCTCGGCGGCCTGCATCTCCCGGCGATAATCGAGTAGCGCATGCCCCGCGGGGGTCAGCTCCAGCTTGCGCGACTGACGCAGCAGCAGCGGCCCGAGCCGGCTCTCCAGGTGCTTGATGTGCTGGCTGACGGCCGCCTGGGTCAGGTCCAGGCGTTCGGCGGCCCGGGTGAAGTTGCCGAGCTCCACCAGGGCCTCGAAGGTGCGCAGCCACTGCGGCTGTAGCATAAGCATCTCTTATCGTGATGATAACGTCATGGTGGTTTTGATTATGGCCGACGGGGCCTAGCATGCAAGGCGTTCACTGACATTCGCCCAACAGCAGGAGACGTCATCATGAGTCAGGCCTATCCCCGCACCTTTTCCCACATCGGCATTTCGGTCCCCGATGTCGAAGCCGCCCTCAAGTTCTATACCGAGGTCCTCGGCTGGTACGTCATCATGGAACCCACCACCATCGTCGAGGACGACTCGGCCATCGGCGTCATGTGCTCCGACGTCTTCGGTCCGGGCTGGGGATCCTTCCGCATCGCCCACATGTCCACGGGCGACCGGGTGGGCGTCGAACTGTTCGAATTCCAGGGCCAGGAAGACCCGGAGAACAATTTCGAGTACTGGAAGACCGGCGTCTTCCATTTCTGTGTCCAGGACCCGGACGTGGAAGGCCTCGCCGAGCGTATCGTCGCCGCCGGCGGCAAGCAGCGCATGCCGGTTCGCGAGTACTTCCCCGGCGAGAAGCCGTACCGCATGGTCTACATGGAAGACCCGTTCGGCAACATCCTCGAGATCTACAGCCATAGCTACGAGCTGACCTACTCCGCCGGTGCCTATGCCTCCTGAGTGAGGCCGAGCGGCACAAACGAAACGAGCCGGATGATGCTTATCATCCGGCTCGTTACGAGAGAATGAGATCGTGACGACGATCGCCTAGGACGACGCGCTGGCGAACCACTCGTCAATCAGAGCACGATGATCTTCGATCCACCCCTTTGCCCCTTCCACCGGATCGCCTACCTCTTCGATCCGGGCCATCAAGGAGCCAAGGCTATCATCATCCATCTTCCACGCATTTAGCACAGAGGTCAGCCAGGGATCCTCTTCATCCAATCCGGGACGCGCCATCCAGTAAATGTCCTCCTCATCGCCATAGACGCCCTCGGGATCCTCCAGGTACTTGAGATCATACTCGGCGAATGCCCAGTGCGGGCTCCACAGCGTCACAACGATCGGCTCATCACGGCGATAGGCGCTGTCCAGCGCTGCCATCATCGCCGGCCCGGAACTGTTCACCTGATTCATGGGCAGCTCGTACGCCTCGATGGCATCCTCCGTCAGGCCTGCGATCGAGGATCCCGAGTCGATGCCAAGAATGGCCGGGCGCCCCTGGTACTGAAAGTCCTCTGCCTGCTGCTGTAGCTCGGGGATACTGTCGATGTCGGCGAAGGCGGGCACGACCAAGCCGAGGCCGGTGCCCTCATACCAGACATCATGCACATCGATCCTGTCACGATACGGCTCCAGGAACGGCGCATCCGTGGTCGGCAGCCAGATCTCAAGAGAAAGATCGAAGTCTCCGCTGGCGAGGCCACTATAGAGCACACTCTTGCCGACATCCGACAACTCGACGTCGTAGCCATGCTCTTCCTCGAGGAGGATCTTCCACATGTTGGCGACGGCGATATTTTCGGCCCAGTTATTGGTACCAATCGTCAGTGACTTGTCGCTGGCAGCGGACACCGTGCCGGCTGACATGACACCGAGCGCCAAGAGAGTCGCGGAAAGCTTCTTCATGCCTTCTCCTTCATCTGATTGTTGGAATCGCCATGGGCCAAGACTAGCATGAGACTGGGCCCACCAATTGACGCATTTCTCATACCCTGCATGAGTCAAGAGAATGCACCATGGCGATGGCTCACGCCTTGCGCCATTATCCCAGCAGACGAGCATCAAAGGGATAATCCGATAACAGCTCCACCTGGCCGTCATCCCGAATATAGAGCTGCTCCTCGAGCTTCACCCCTTCGCCGCCCGCCTCATGGCCGATGAAACTCTCGACGCAAAGCGTCATGCCCGGCGCGATGATGCCGTCGTATCCCTTATCGTCGATATCCTCGCGATGCACGATATAGGGGTATTCCCCGTTCATGCCGACGCCATGCGCCAGGGCGAAGTAGCGACGTGACTTGTAGGCGGAAGGAATCTGCCAGGCACGCTCGGCGTACTCCTTGAAGCTGACCCCCGGCTTGAGGTTGGCCATGTTGGTCCGAATCTGATCATACGCCATGCGATACAGATCCTTCTGCGCCTGAGTCGGTTGATCTCGACCGCAGAGGAAGGTGCGCGAGAAATCGGCATAGTAGCCATAGCGCCCGACCACGTCGGTATCCAGCGCCACCAGCTCCCCCGCCTGAATGCGGCGATCGGAGCACTCCTGGAACCAGGGATTGGTCCTGGGCCCCGAGTTCATCAGGCGAGTCTCGACGAAGTCCGCATCGGTGGCGATGATGTGCTGGTGCAGCTTCGACCAGGCTTCATTCTCGGTCACGCCGGGGCGGATGGACGCCTCCAGTTGCCGCACCCCCTCCTCGACCGCGCGCAATGAGGAGCGGATCATCTTGATCTCGTTGGGCACCTTGTAGGCGCGCGCCTGTTCGAGCGGTTCCTGGGCATCCAGCACCCGGTAGCCGCGCTCCTTGAGGGCGAAGGCCGCCTGGGAGGTGGCACTCTCCAGCGCCACCTTGCCGCCGCCACCGCACTGACGCTGGATCAAGTCATCGATTTCGTCGGCCCAGGCCTCCGTCACCGCATGGGTGTTTCGTTCATTGAAGTAGTACGAGATGGCCTTGGCCGGCCGGATCTCGTCGATGGTGGGAAGATGTGAGGCCAGGTGTTCACACCCGGAAAACTCGAACAGCACCACCGGCCCCTCGGCCGGCACGAAGGCATAACGCGCCGGGTTGCGGGAACTGTAGACCTGCATGTTGCGCGAGCCGGTGGCATAGCGCACATGCGCCGGGTCGAACAGCACGGCCGCCGAGATGTCGCGCGCCTTGAGCTGTTCCCTCACGCGCCCCAGCCGGTCGCGGAGAATCTGCGGGATCTCCTCTCGCGTGGGCTCGCAGTCTTCGGGGCGATGGGTAGGGGCCAGGATGCCCAGTGCGTCCAGATCCATGTTCATCAGCGGTGCTCCTAAGCGATTCGTAGGGGGAAGGATCAGTCGAGCAGGCCGTCGACACGTTCGGCGCGGTCCTGCTCGGCCTGGATGTGCAGCTCCGACACCCGGCCATACAGCTGACGCGTGCGCTCGAGCCGGCCGACCACACCCGGTGACTGGGAGTAGGCGAAGATCGCCGTCAACCTCGGGGTGGCCCCCTCGACGCGAGTCACGCGATGCAGGCTGAAGCGCCCCTTGAACAGCTGGAGATCCCCGGGCTGCAGGTCCAGCCGACGCACGTTCTCGCGGTCCTCCTCGCGAATCACCGCCCCGACGCCGGCATAGTTTTCATCCTGCGGCGTCCGGATGTCCGGGCAGTACTCGAAGCTGCCCCCGGCTTCCGGCGCCTGGGTCATCATGGTGACGATGAATTCGTTCGTGTCGTAATGCCACGGCTGTTCGGTGCCTTCCGGCAGGACATTGAGCACCAGCCCGGCATAGGGGTCGGCATATTCGTAGACCTGCTCCTCGCCGAGGCAGCGAGCCACCAGGGACTTCATGCCCGGTGACACGTAGAGTCGCTGCATGATGCGGTCGGCGGTGATCATGTCGCGGGTCACGAAGCCACTGGTCCGGGTCATGAACAGGCGGCGGGGATCCCGTTCGGGAAGCGTCGGATCATCCGCGGTGAAGTAGGCGTTGACCTCACGGGTGTTGTAGAAACTCTTCTCGGCCAGTTCCTGACACTCCTCGCGCATCTGCGCCAGACGATCCTGGCGCATGAAGCCGCGCAGCACCGCACAGCCCTCGCGATCCAGGTCGGCACGCGCCTGGGCGATGACGGATAACAGGGCGGGATCATCGGGACGCTCGAGGGGATAACGTTCGCTATCGACCAGATCGGTCAGGTCGTGTCGTTCGGCATCGGCCAATTGCTGTGCGGTGAGCATCGGGGTCCTCCGGGGTCACGGGGTAAGGGGTCGACCAGTCGAGGCTGGCCTCGCCTTGGATTCAGCGGCATAGTGAGGAATATCAAACCATCGAGGAAACGATTCGTTCCGATGAATTCCATCGACAAAGCCGATGGCCAGGCCCTGCCGATCCTCGACACCGAGCTGCTCAGCGCCTTCGTGGCGGTGATCGAGAACGAAGGATTCACGGCCGCGGCCCGCCAGCTGCACAAGACGCAATCGACCATCAGCCAGCGCATCCGGACCCTGGAGGCGCGTGTGGGCACGCCATTGCTGCAACGCACCAGCCGGCAGCTGTGCCTGACCCCCGACGGCGAGATCTTCCTGGTCTATGCGCGTCGTCTGCTGCAGCTTCAGCGCGAGGCCATCAGCGCACTCGGCCATGGCGACCGGGAGGGAGTGATTCGTTTCGGCCTGCCCGAGAATTACGCCGAGGCCTGGCTACCACGCCTGTTGGATCGCTTCGCCCAGCGACACCCGCGCATCCGGCCCCATATCCACTGTCGAATGTCCAGCGAGCTGATCGAGGCGCTGGAAAGCGGAGAACTCGACCTGGCGCTGACGGTGCGTCATGCCAACCATGGCAACGGAGACGTCCTGGGCACCGAGTCCCTGGTCTGGGCCGCGCATCGAGACTTCCACCATGACGCAGGGTCACCGCTCCCCCTGGCGCTGTTTCCGGATCACTGCCCCTACCGCCAACGCGCCCTCGACAGCCTGACTCGCCAGGGTCGCCAGTGGTCGCTGCAATACACCAGCCAAAGCCCGACCGGACTGCGCATGGCCATCAACCAGCGCAACGCCGTGACCGTCGCCGATCGCCGCACCCTGCCGGCCGACTGGCAGGTGCTCGACGAGGCCGACGGCCTCCCCGCCTTGCCGCCGGCACAGCTGGAACTGCATCGCTCGCCGAGCTTCCAGCATCCTGCCGGCGACGATCTGATTGAGCTGATCAAGGAGCTACTCACCGTTGAGGATTCGGTTGCCGATCTCGGCCGCGGCGCCCCCTGATGGCCCGCTTGCGGCGCCATGATTCAGGCTCAGTTCATGTACGACGACGAGGGGCGCCTCCCATTCGATGAGCCTTCAGGTCGCAACGTTCGCGGCTGGGGCCCTACTACCATTGCTATCGCGCGTCGCGAGAGCCGGCTTCTCGAAGGAGAAAATTGAGATATTGATTTCTCTGAACTTACAGGGCTATTCAGGGAACATGTCCGCAGCCAAATTCGTCATAGTGCAAGCTCGTCGGGAATGGAAAGATACGACTTTCCTTCAATCAAGTGCCCCGTTCGGCTTTTGCTGCTGCGAGAACCATCAGGTCCATAGGTTCCCCATTGTTTCCAATACAGATGGACGTTCTGGGCAAGGCATTGATCTCGGAGAGAACTTACCCATTCGGGCATCGCGCGCCGAGCCTCTGGTCCACTTTCTCCGCCGCCTACCACAAGCCGTATGCCAGACAGGTCCAGCTCACCAAGATCACCCAGGAGAGGCTCACAACAGATATGCTTGTTCCTCACCCTTGTTTTCTTGAGATCTTCAAGGCGCGGGAGGCCATACTTCCGGTCTTCAACAGTCACTCCCGCCCACAGATTTTCGGGAGCCTCTCGCCTGTCGAAATACGCTCGCATGTTTTGGCTTCGCTTGGTCAGAATGTAGAACACATGCCAGTGTGCTTTTCTGACAACATCCATCACCTGATCGATGCTCGCATCATCCGCATCTTCGTGAAAGATGTCGCTCATGGAGTTGATGAAGTAGAACGTCGGCTTCTTGCGCTTCAGGGGCGCTGCTTTTTCTATGCGGTCCGGGTGAATCGTAAACTCGAAGCCGTTTTCGTAGCCCGACGTGCCCCATTTATGTAGTTTCTGGGCGATGGTTTCTGCGTAGCAGTGCTTACAACCCGGAGAAACTTTCGTACACCCGGTAAACGGGTTCCAGGTCTTGGCGTCGATCTTCATCTCCTCATCGTAGGAGATCTTTCCGTCATCCATCGTTGTCATGGTTACTCAGGCCCTTTTTCACCAGCTTTCTCATAGTCCCAATAAGCCGCCTCAATATTGTGACCGTCCGGGTCGATAACGAAAGCCGCGTAATAGCCTGCCCAGTAGTCCTCGCGATAACCGGGACCACCGTTGTCCGTCGCCCCCTCGGCCAAGGCGGTTTCATAAAAGGCACGAACCTCTTCCTTGGACTTAGCCTCGAAGGCCAGATGCGTCGGAACGACGTCCTCCTTCAGAACCCAGAGATCAGTATTTTTTCCGTCGAAAAAACCTGCAGCCTGACCAAACTCCATGTTGTTCGTGTAGCCAAGAGTGGCGAGCACCTTTGTGTAAAAAGCTTTGGACGCCTCGTAGTCACTGACGTGCAGATGGGCATGGGCGATCATGACGGCTTCCCTTTACAGGCCTATTATATCGTGAAAGCTCTTAACAGGTGTTAAGCTACTCGGCATTCTATCATTCGCTCCAGGGTACGAGCATACGCTTCCACTCCCTGGACACCGCTGATCAAATGCTCATGCTCGAAAAGCATGGTCGGAACACCGGAAATACCAAGAGATTTTCCAAACGCTTCATGCTCTTTGACAATCTCGGCATGGCTTCCTGATTGCAGTACGCCCGAAGCAGACTCAGGATTGAGACCTGCCCGTTCAACGGCAGCAACCAGGACATCTCTTTCGTCGAGGTTTTCACCGAAGGTGAAATACGACTTGAAGATTTCCAACGTCATTTCGAGGCCAAAACCCTGTTCTGAGGCCCACTCGATCATTTGATGCGCCTGAAATGTGTTCATCAAACGCATTTCGTCAGTAAAATTGAAGGAGAAGCCGAGATCATGCCCCATGTCCGCCAGGTTCTTTCGCAAGTGACGCGTCTCGTCGGCAGAGACCCCGTAATTTTCTACCATATGCTGGATCAGGTTCTCCCCACCAGACTTCATTTGAGGGTTCAGCTCAAACGGATGCCAATAAACCTCGATGGGAATGTCAGCTTGGGTCGACGCACATGCCAACTGATGATATCCAATAACACAGAAGGGGCAGACGACGTCAGACACAATATCCACACGGACGGGCCTGGTCATATGGGATCCTTTTGGGTGAGTTAAACGACTGCGTTTTGGCTTACTCATTTGCATTTCTTGCTTGCAGAACGACCTGCCACTTGCCGTGCTTCTTCCTCCAGATAGTGACATATTTTTCTGTCTGCTGGCTTCCGTCCGGAAGTTTCACCGTAGGCGAAGGCCATGTCACCGGATGAGCTAATCTCGGCACCCGTCGGTTCGAATGACATGTCCAAGCCTTCGGTGTCCCTGGCCTCCTCCAGGCCTTCTTTTTCGTGGTGATTACCAACAAGAAGTGCCGCTCCCGGGTTAATGAGCTTCACGTCTTCAGCCATGTATTCCATCATCTTGTCCACATCCCCCGTCGCAAATAGCCTCGAGGTCATGCGTTCCAATTCCAGAATGTGGTCTGCAGTATCAATTCAACCGGCCCCATTTGAACTTCTCAGCGGTCGCTAAACCCGTAAATGCCTCCGCCAGGATAAGCGTCGTCGAAATTATTGGCGTCAACGACAAAGCGCCGAAAAATGCGTGAGGGTTTATGGCACGCTCCGACTCAACGGTGTGACGTTAGCAGCGGTTCTATGGCGTTTTCCAATGAGAGCTTTTTCATCCAATCGAAAGTGCCCTTTTCCTTCATCTCAAGCGCCCCCTCGATCAGTGCAGCATAGGCAGCCATCGCCATAGCGCCCCCGATACTTACCCTTCTTGCGCCCGCCTCGGCCAGCTTGGCAACCGAGAGATCGGGCGACATTGCCACAACGCTCAACGGAGTCTTGATCTCATTCACCACCGCTTTGACTTCCTCTGCCGTGCGCAAACCGGGAGCAAACAAGACATCAGCGCCTGCAGCTTCATAGGCTTTCAAGCGGCGAATGGTGTCGTCCATGTCATTCTTCCCGCGAAGCAAATTCTCACAGCGGCCAATGACGGCAAACGGAATATCGAGCGTCCTCGCAGCCTCGACCGCTGCCTCGATCCGTTCGACAGCATGGTTGAAGTCGTAGATGCCCTCACCACTCCAGTCCTCTATAGACCCACCAACGACGCCCGTTTCTGCAATCCGGCGAATCGTTTCCGCAACACCGTCCGGGTGGTGAGAGTAGCCATTCTCCAAATCGGCCGTGATCGGGATCTGGGTGGCCTCTGAAAGAGCGCGGCAATGGGCCAGCTTCTCATCGAGAGTGACTTCCCCATCAAGCTTGCCCAGGGCGTACGCCAGCCCACCACTCGTCGTGGCCAGCGCCTGAAACCCGAGTGCCTCGAATACGCGCGCCGAGGCAACATCCCACGGCCCTGGTATCAGGAAGGTCTCAGAACCTTCGTGAAGGGCCTTCATTGTCTGAGCTTTCTCCAGCTGTGTCGGCATTTCTCGCCCTCTCAGTAACTGCGTTTTTCAATCCTAGATGGTGTAACTGTCAAAGCCGTGTCACAATGACAGATATCCCGACGATCGTGCCATCTTGCTCCCCCCTTTGGATTGCCCATGCCTCACTACCAAGTTCCCACGCTACAAACCACGTTGAATAGAGAGGGCTTCCCACGACGGGTCGTCATTGTCACCAACCATGCCTCTTCTTCTTTGGAATACATTGATTTTATAAGAACTTTTTCAGAAACGACGTTCTTTTTGGAACAGGCCGGTCAACCTCCCGCCTATCAGGTGGAAGTCGTATCACGTGGAAAGGGAACGATTTACAACGTCCAAGGGCTCAGCATCGTGGCATCCAACGCCTATGATGAGCTCGAGGGCGCAGTGGACACACTGATCGTCCAGGCTGCCGATGATGACGATGAATGCCTAAATGACACCGACTTCATTGACTGGATCAGGATGATGGCACCGCGCGTTCGCCGCACCGTCAGTGCCTGTACCGGCGCGTTCATCCTGGCTGAGGCGGGGCTTCTCGATGGAAATTCAGCCACCACGCACTGGGCCGCGGCTAACGACTTCCGGAACCGGTACCCCAAGGTCAAACTTCATCCGGAATGTATGTATATCAGGGATGACGGTGTTTATACGGCGGCTGGCGTCACGGCTGCTATAGATCTCGCTATCGCATTGATTGAAGAAGATCTCGGCTCCGAATTGGCACGAAGGGTTGCTCAGGCGATGGTGATGTTCATGAAGCGTCCCGGCAACCAGGCTCAATTCCATGCCCAAACGGCTCCCCACGATTTTGATCCCCCCGCGGATCCCTTCGTGCAATATATCGTGGATCATCTTGAAGGTGACTTGCGCCTTGAAAAACTCGCTGATCACTTCAATCTTAGCCTGAGGAGCTTCAACCGAAAATTTCGAGAAAGAGTGGGTATTCCTCCGGGTCGCTTCATTGAGCAACGTCGAGTAGATCGAGCACGGCATTACCTTGAAAGCACTCACGAACCGATTTCAAGAATCGCCAACTGGTGCGGATACGACACATCAGATGGCCTTTTACTTGCTTTCGAACGCCACCTGGAGGTCTCTCCCCGTGAATATAGAAAGCGCTTTACAAGCTCGTTGCAAGTCGAGCGTTAAAGACACCAGGAATTTCCAACAATAAGTGTCCATTCAAAATTAATCGCATGATCACCGAGTAGACAATAGGTCTAGCTACAGAGGCGATCAAACGGTAGGTAGGCAATCATGCGTACTTCATCTGCCGCTACAGAATTTCAATCAGATTCAGCTCCGGCGAGTAAGCCGATAGGTAGACCAAGAGCATAAGATGCATCGCTTGTCTTGCCTGGCACCACCTACGAGACACAACTGGAACTGCACCTTATGGCCCGCTTGCGCCATCACTCGTGGTCGGAGAATCCGGACGGCGGGTCGTGTATCTCCTGCCGCAGCCAGCGACGAAACAGCGCCATGTTGGTGGATTCCTGCTGCTCATGGCGCGTCACCAGCCAGTAGGACTGATGGCCGGTGACCTCCACATCCAGTAGCTGCACCAAATCCCCACGCCTCAGCTCGCGACCGATCATGTGCCGATCGGCCACCGTGACCCCGACCCCGTTGATGGCCGCCTGAATGGCCAGCTCCAGCACGTCGAAGGCCATGCCTCCGCTCGTCTCCACACCGTCGATGCCCGCCGCCTGTAGCCAGTGCTCCCAGGTATGGAAGCGGTTATCGTCACGCAGCACATGCAGCAGGGTGTGTCGGGTCAGATCCACTTCGCTGCCGCGCCGCCCCTCGAGCAGGTGGGGCGCGCAGACCGCCACATGCGTTTCCTGGAGCAGCAGCTCGGCATCGATATCCGACCACTCGCCGGCGCCGAAGCGAATCGCCCCGTCCAGTTCATTGCGCTCCAGGAGCTCATCCTCGAAGCGAGTCGTGATCGACAGTTCGAGCGAGGGATGCAGCGCCTTGAGGCGGCCCAGTCTCGGCACCAGCCAGCGACTGGCGAAGGTCGGGGGCACGTTGAGGCTCAGTCGCGACAGCGTCTGCTGATCGGCCAGCCCTCCCACGGTCCAGGCGATGCGGTCGAAGGATTGGCGCAGCACCGGCAATAATTGATGCCCGGCGGCGGTCAGCTTCAGCTGGCCTCCGCGACGATCGAACAGGACGACCCCCAGCTGCTCCTCCAGCAACTTCACCTGACGGCTCACGGCACTCTGCGTCACGCACAGGCGCGCCGCCGCCTGGGTGAAGCTCAGGCACTGGGCGGCGGCCTCGAAGGCCTTGAGCGCATTGAGAGGTGGCAAGGCTCGCTGCATGGCTCCCCCTATAAAAAGTCGTGAAGTGGCAATTTTTATCGAGTAGGAGGGTAGAATAACGCACCACCCATGACTTTTATGAATGGTGTCGCTGCATAAAGGTCGTTTGTTTCGCCGTCGGGCACGCCCCTAGGATGCCTCATCCGTCAATATCCTAGGGAGAACGACACGATGAGCGAGCGCTCCTTGACCGATTGGCAACACCTCGCCAACACCCTGACCCTGCCCCACCAGGCCTATCTGGGCGGCGGGTTCTGCGATGCCGCCGGTGGTGCCACCTTCACGGCCGACAACCCGGCCACCGGCGAGACCCTCACCCGTGTCGCCGCCTGCCAGGCCGAGGACGTCGACCGCGCCGTCGCCCACGCCCGCGCGACGTTCAATGCCGGCACCTGGCGCGACCTGCCGCCGGCCGAGCGCAAGGCCAGGATGCTGGCCTGGGCGCAGTTGATCGAGCACCACGCGGACGAGATCGCCCTGCTCGAGACCCTGGAAACGGGCAAGCCAATCTCCCAGACCACCAGCGTCGATGTGCCGGGGCTGGTCGGTGGCCTGCGCTACTACGCCGAAGCCCTCGACAAGCTCTACGGCGAGACCGCCCCCAACGGGCCATCCAGCGTCTGCATGATCGACCGTGAGCCGGTCGGCGTGGTCGCCGCCGTGGTGCCCTGGAACTATCCCCTGATCATCGCCGGCTGGAAGATCGGTCCCGCCCTGGGCGCCGGCAACTCGCTGATCCTCAAGCCCGCCGAACAATCCAGCCTCGCCACCCTGCGGGTTGCCGCGCTGGCCAGTGAGGCAGGCATTCCCGACGGCGCCTTCCAGGTGATCACCGGCCTGGGCCACGAGGCCGGCGAAGCCCTCGGCCGGCACATGGACATCGATGCGGTGGGCTTCACCGGTTCCACCGAGATCGGCAAGCGCTTCCTGGCCTATTCGGCGGAATCCAACATGAAGCGGATCGGCCTCGAGTGTGGCGGCAAGAGCCCCCACATCGTCACTCGAGACGTCGAGGACCTGGACAAGATCGCCATGTATGTGGCCTATGGCGTCTGGTACAACCAGGGCCAGACCTGCCATGCCGGGACCCGGCTGATCGTCGATCGCCAGATCAAGGAGGCCCTGCTGGAGCGCCTGGAAGCCTGGGCGCAGAAGCTCGCCCCCGGCGATCCCCTCGACCCCGACAACCAGATCGGCGCCATGATCGAGGAGCCCCAGCTGGAAAAGGTCCAGCACTACCTGGCCGAAGGCCAGCGCGAGGGCGCCAGGCTGCGCTTCGGCGGCGAGCGGGTGCACCGCGAGAGCGGTGGCTACTACCTCACGCCGGCGGTGCTGGACGAGGTCAGCAACGACATGCGCGTCGCCCGCGAGGAGATCTTCGGCCCGGTGCTGGTGGTACTCACCGTCGATGAGCTGGACGAGGCCATCGCCCTCGCCAATGACACCGACTATGGCCTCGGCGCGGCCATCTGGACCGACCACCTGAGCGACGGTCATCGTGCCGCCCGGTCGCTGAGGGCCGGCACCGTCTGGGTCAACTGCTACGACCACACCTCCATCAATGCGCCCTTCGGCGGCTTCAAGCAGTCGGGACAGGGTCGCGACAAGTCGCTGCATGCCTTCGACAAGTACACCGAGCTCAAGACCACCTGGATCGAGATCTGAGGAGCGCCGCATGCAACAAGACTACGAGAACGGTCGCCAGGCCCCCGTCATCGCAGGCCCGGGTTGCATGGCCCGCCTGCCGGAACTGCGTCGGCAACAGGGTGCCGCGCGCTATCTGCTGATCACCGATGCCGGACTCGAGGCCAGCGGCATGCTGGCCCCCTATGTGGCCGAGCTGGAAAAGGATGCCGAGGTCATCCGCTTCATCGCCCCCGCCGGGGAGCCCAGCGTGGCCACCGTCGACCAGGCGGCGCAGGTGGTGCGCGAGCTCGACGCCCCCCTGGTGCTCGGCATCGGCGGCGGCACCGCGCTGGACATCGCCAAGCTGGTGGCCGCGCTGGCCGCCAGCCCCGGGAAAATGGAGACCTATCTGCTGGGCCGCAGCCCCTGGGTCGGCAAGGCGCCGGCGGTGATGGTCCCGACCACCTCGGGCACCGGCAGCGAGGTCACCCGGACCTCGATCCTGGCCGACGACGCCGGTCGCAAGCTGTGGGCCTGGGGCGACGAGCTGCTGCCCGAGGCCGTGCTGCTCGATCCCGAACTCACGCGCTCGCTCCCGGCTCCCCTGACCGCAGCCACGGGGCTGGATGCCTTCGTGCATGCCCTGGAAGCCACCACCGGCCGCAATCGCAACCGGCTGATCGAGAGCCAGGCGCTGGCCGCGATTCGCCTGATCGGGGCGGCGCTGCCGGAGGCGGTGCATGCCCCGGCGAATCTCGAGGCTCGCCAGCAGATGCAGGAGGCCGCCTGCCTGGCCGGCATGGCCATCGACAATGGCGGCACCGGTATCGCGCACAACATCGGCCATGCCCTCGGCAGCCTCTATCACCTGCCCCATGGCGTGGCCGTGGCGCTCGCCGTCGAGGCCACGCTCGCCTGGTCCATCGAGGGCCATGAAGCCGTCTTCGCCGCCGGTGCCCATGCCCTGATGCCGGGCAGTGAGGCGCAGGAACTCCCTGAACTGTTCACCGCGCTGGCCGATGCCAGCGGCTTCGATCAGGCACTGACGCCCTTCGTGGATCTGGAAATGAACGCCACGGCGCTGGCCGAGGTGATGCAGGCCGAGGAAAACGCCCCGATGGCCAGCAATGCCGCCCGCATCCCGGAGCCGGGCGACTGGCAGCCGCTGGCCGAGTTGACCGTGGCCACCTTCGAGCGCCGTCGGCAACGCCTGCAGGACATCTCAACCACGACAGAAGCGGAGACGATGGTATGACAGACGCATTGAACGACGAGCGTGCCCCCCTCTTCACGGCGCCGGGGCAGACGAGTCGCATCGCCCGTATCGAGATCAGCCACCACCAGTGTGAGCTCGACCCGCCCTTCCCCGCCGCCTGGGACAGCCAGCCGCGCCGCCGCTTCCCGGCCACCCTGGTGCGGGTGATCGACAGCGAGGGACGCGAAGGGATCGGATCCGGCGATGTCATGTACGGCTTCGACGACTTTCGTCATCTGTTCATCGGCGAAGACCCGCTGGACCTGGAGCGTCATGCCGGCGTGATCGACAACATCGGCTTTCATGCCGGGCGGTGCTGGCCGCTCGAGGTCGCCCTCTGGGACCTCGCCGGCAAGATCCTCGAGACCCCGGTCTGGCGCCTGATGGGCGGCGTGTCCAACCGCCTGCGGGCCTATGCGTCCAGCGGCACCCACCGCCCGCTCGAGGAAGTGGTGGCCCTGGCCGAGCAGGTCCGTGCGTCCGGCATCCCGGCCTTGAAGCTGCGCTTCGGTCGCCCCCGCCTGGAGGATGACCTGGCCGTGCTCGGCGCCGTGCGCTGCGCCGTCGGCGACGACCTGGAACTGATGGTCGACTGCAACCAGGGCTGGCGGATGCCCTGGGACGTCAAGACGCCCTGGCAGTTCGACCAGGCGCTGGAGGTGGCGCGGGAACTCGAGCGCCAGCGGGTCTACTGGATGGAGGAGCCGCTGTATCGGGGCGACTATGCCGGCATGGCAAGGCTGGCCGAGGCAACGTCGCTGCGCATCGCCGGCGGCGAGATGACCCGTGAGCCCTACGAGTTCCGGGAAATGCTGCGCCAGGGCTGTCTCGACGTCTACCAGCCCGACGCCGTCTGTTCGGTGGGCATGCTGAGCCTGGCACGGCTGGCCCGCGAGGTCGTCGACGCCGGCAAGCTGTTCACGCCGCATACCTGGGGTAACGGCATCGGCGTGATCGCCAACCTGCACCTGACCGCCGGCGCCATCGGCCCGGACGGCGCCCCCTATCTGGAATATCCCTTCGACCCGCCCGAATGGACGCCCGAGAAGCGCGACTTCCCGCTCACCACTCCCTTGCTGGCAGATGGCGAGGGCTGGTTGACCCTGTCGGAGTCGCCTGGCCTCGGCCTTGAGTTGGACGAGGAGCGCCTGGCCGCCACCCGTGCCAGCCAGGCCACCTACCAATAGTGCCCGAGCGTCGTCGAAGCGGCTCATCCCCATGATCTGCCATCGACGGCTGACGTGCCTGTCCTCCGGCGTCACCCGATGGTGCCGGAGGACAACCGGCCAGGGGCCTCCCTGCCCCTCGCCCTGCATTCACCTACAACAAAAGGAGTCGCTATGTTCCATCGGATGCGACCGCTGGTCTTCTGGCCACCCTTTATTCTTCTGATGCTGGCGGTCGCTGCCAGCATCATCGACCTGCAAGGCTTCCTCGCCGTGACGGGAAGGCTCAACACCGCCATTCTCGAGAATGTCGGCTGGCTCTTTTCCCTGACCTCGCTGGCCATGGTGATTACCTGCCTGATCGTCTTCCTGTCCCCGCTGGGGCGCACCCGCATCGGCGGTGAACACGCCCGGCCCATGCTCTCGGCCTGGCGCTGGTTCTCGATCACCCTGTGCACCACCGTGGCGGTGGGCATCATGTTCTGGTCCACCGCCGAGCCGCTCTATCATCTGCATTCCCCTCCGGCATCGCTCGATATCACGGCCAACAGCCTGGATGCGGCCCGCTTCTCCCTGTCGACCATGTTCCTGCACTGGTCCTTCACCCCCTACGCCATCTACACCGTGCCGGCGGTCATGTTCGCCATCGCCCACTACAACATGGGCAAGCCGTTCTCGCTGGGCTCCTTGTTCACACCGATCCTGGGTGACCGCCTCATCGGACGCCCGGGACGCCTGCTGGACGCCCTGGCCCTGTTTGCGCTGGTCTGCGGGATGGCCTCATCGCTGGGCACCGGCGTCATGACGCTGGCCGGCGGCGTCGACCGCTTCCTGGGCACCGGCACGGGACCACTTGCCCTGGGCGTCGTGACGCTGGCGATCGTCACGCTGTTCACGGCCTCGGCCGCCAGCGGGCTCCAACGCGGCATCGCCACGCTCTCCGCCCTCAACGCGCGGGCCTTCTTCGTCTTCATGGCCTTCATCTTCCTGTTTGGACCGACCCGTGACATCCTCGGCTATGGCGTGGAGTCCAGTGGCGCCTATGTCGGACAATTTCTGGAAAAGAGCCTGTTCACCGGCGCCCTGGCCGATGATCCCTGGCCAAAGAGCTGGAGCATCTTCTATTGGGCCAACTGGATGGCGTGGGCCCCGATCACGGCGCTCTTCCTCGGCCGTATTTCACGGGGCTATACCGTGCGTCAGTTCATGCTGATCAACCTGGTCGCGCCCGCCCTGTTTGCCATTGCCTATGTCTCGGTCACCAGCGGCAGCATGCTGCACCTGGATCTGACGGGCGACGGCGGCATGTATGCCCTGCTGCAGGAAAATGGCCCGGGCGCCATGGTCTACGCACTCCTCGACGAACTTCCCCTGGGCGGTCTCAGCGCCGCGGCTTTCCTGGCGATCGCCTTCCTGTCCTACGTGACCGCCGCCGACTCCAACACCGAAGCGATCAGTCAGCTGTGCAGCAACGACAGTCAAACGGCCTTGGCGGGCGACGGTGATGATGACAATGCCGCGGGTCGACTGCCGCTCAAGGTGCTGTGGGGTACCACCATCGGCGCCGTGGCCTGGATCATGACCAGCTTCGTGGGTGTGGATGGCATCAAGATGCTATCGAACCTGGGGGGCTTTCCGGCGCTGCTGATCGTCATCCTGGCGACGGCCTCTCTGCTGCGCCTGGTGAGCCTGGGCACGGCGGGGGCCGGCATGGAGCGAACGCCGTCGCGCACCTACTCCGAAGAGGCCCATGCCCGCTGGCAGCAGCGGCGGCGCTTGGCAGAGTCGGAACAGACATGATGGCTTACCTATCCGCCCTTATGGGCGGATAGTTCATTGTGCTGGCCTATACCACCTACCACTGATGTGCCCCAAAGAGCATTTCTTCTCACACCTCATCCTGAGCACTCGGCTGCCAAGAAAGCAAAAGGCCCGCATTAAGCGGGCCCGATGCGCAAATCCAGCCTCCTCACTCCGGACAGAACTGCGCCACCCCATCCTGGAACGACCAATCGATATCCCGGTTCTCGGTGATAGTAATCATCACGTTGCCGGGGTCGATACCGGGGTTACGAGCCAGCGATTCGACCACTCTTGCATAGAACTCCTTCTTGGCATGAGCCGGCTGGCCACCTCGCATCACCAGATGCATCATCACACGATCTGTATCGCGCTTCTGAAGCTGAAGGCATTCAGGATCACACTCATTAACCACTTGATATCGATCATCCTCGGGAAACCCCATGGTATCGATCACCGCCGCATTGACCTCATCGGAAATCGCCTTGATGTAATCTCTGGATTTCCCCTTAAGCACATTGATAGTGACAAATGGCATCATGCCCTCCAGTTGCAGCCAGGAGTCTGGCTGCCATGTATGAAAATGAAAAATAAGGATCCCGCATTCCGAGCGATGTTTGGGCCTCGACGCCAGAAATAATGGACCGATACCGCACCCTAAAAGCTTCATATACGGCACCGGTCATCCAGCCTAAGGGCCTAGCTATCTTCAGGTCGGCAGGTACTCACGGCTCCAGCTCTCAGACACGACACCCTCCTCGATCAAGCGATCGATCTCTTCGGTCGAGTGTCCTAGCTCCTCGAGCACGCTCCGGGTAGAGGCTCCATACTTTTCGGATGGCGCCAGCGGATAGATCCTGCCCCGCTTGGGTCGGATCGCATAGGGGTCGAGCTGGGTGATCACATGCCCGCTGGGGTGATCCTCATAGACAGAGAAGGAATAGCTTCCCCGGTCAATCCCCGTGCTGTCGTCTGCCGGATGCGCATTGTAGGAGCGGAGCGTCTCGAGGTTTTCACAGACGGCGGCAGCGATGTCGGCCGCCTGCAAGCGCTCTACCCAGTCGAGGGCGCGCATGGTCAGGAAGCGTGGCGCCAGAAAGGCGGCGCGTTCGCCATGAGGCACCTCCTCAAGGCCTTCCAGGCCCTCGACCTGCGAGAATTTGGGCAGGTCATACTCATAGGCACTGATCAGCAGGATGCCGTCAGAAGCAGAGTAGAAACGCGACAGGTCATCGTAACCATTGACCTCACGACCCGCCGGTTCATCGAACAACCCGCGGCGCTCATAATCGTAGCAGAACGGCAGCTGTGCCAGACCGCTCAGGGCAGACAGCGAGGTCTTTACGCGATCGACCTTGCCTGTCTTGAGCTTTTGATACAGTGCCGTTGCAATACCGAGCGAGGCCCCGAAGCCACACATGACATCGATGGTGCCGACGTGGGCATGTTCTTCCGGCGTGTCCATGCTGCCGCCGAAGCGCAGCATGATGCCGGTTGTTGCCTGCACCAGATCGTCGTAACCGAGGTAATTGGTCCGTGGCCCCGGCAGTACACCGCTGAAACAGTCCAGCTGACAGAAGATGGCCTGAGGATTGAGGCGCTTCATGCCCTCTTCGGTCAGCCCCATGCGTGCCACCTGCTTGTCGGTGGCGTTCCATACCACCACATCACTCTGACGGATGAGTTCCTCAAGAATCTCCCGCCCTCGCGGCTGGGTGATATCGGTCAGCACGGATCGCTTGGAACGCATGTGCGACATACCGAAGATGACGGTATTCCAGCAGTCATAGAAGGGTTTGGCCGGATCGATCTTGATGACTTCTGCCCCGAATCGTGCCAGGTAAGCCACGGAGTGCGGCCCAGCAATCACGTTGCACAGGTCGAGAACACGCACCCCTTCCAGCCAGCCATCACGGGCATTCTTGGCCCGCACCCTCGGCAGCTTGGTCTCGATGCTGAGCAGTGCGTTCAGCGCATCCTGAAAGCCGACCCAACGACGAGGCGTAGGCGACAGCATCTCCGTGCCGCTACTCTGCAGCCATACCATCGGGCCGGGTTGTGTCATGACGCCAAACTCCGGGTCGTCCACTTCGACCATCAACCCGGCCGTCTCGGCATGGTCATCGTGAATCCATTCCTGCAGCCAGCGCTGGGGGGCACCGGGAAACTTGCCGCGACCGAAGATCTTCTCCCACTCCTTGGAGGTACGGGTCATGAAGACCTCTTTCATGCGGGCGGCGATGTGATCGGCCCAGTGCTTGGGCAGGGGATAGACGCCCAGCGACATGTCGGAGGCCCATTCGCTGGTCGGCCGGTAGGTATCCGGTTCCTCGTTCATGCCCTCGGCGACCAGTTCATCGTAGATGCCCAGCACCTTCAGGCAACGCTTGGCGTGCTGATTGTGGCTCGGACAGACCACATAGAACATGCGGCCATCCTTGCACTTGTAGCTACGATAAAAGGGATCCAGCAGTTCCTGGAGTTCATCGTAGCTGAGGTTCATGGGCAGGCCTTCGATACGCCGCCGCTCGATCTCCTTCTCACGCTGGGTCTTGTAGCGCTCCGGCAGGTTATCGATCTTGATCGAGTTATACGTCAGCCCTTCCATCAACGCACAGACCAGGGGGACTTCGATTTCATCACCCAGCCCCGTGCGCTCACGCCCCTGCAACGCCAGCACGACCGAAGATGCTGCCAACATGGTGCCGTAGGCAGAACCCAGTGGCAGTGGCGAGAATGACGGATTGACCCCCATCAATACCCGGTTGAGCCCCATATCCGTGAAGACACCGGAATTAGCCGCAATGACGCTTTCGAAGGCGTGCCAGTCACGCCTCAGCTGGTCGTTGGAGGCGAAGCCAGGAATCGACAGCGTGATCAATTCGGGACGCTCCTGCCGCAAGGCCGTGAAGTCGATACCGAGGCGCGCCATCACACCGGGACGGAAACTCTCGATGACGATATCGGCTTCTTCGATCAACGCCAGTGCCTGCTCCAGCCCCTCCTCCTGTTTGAGGTCGATCGATACGCTCAGTTTATTACGATTGAGGGTCGCATTGGCGGGAGATTTCCAGATAGGCCCGCCTGGAGGATCGACATGGACGACGGTGGCGCCCAGATCCGCCAAGATCATGGCCACCGCCGGACCGGCAATAAACTGTCCAAAGTCGATGACCTTGACGTCTTTCAAAGGCAGATTGGAATTGGGATTTAACGCCATCTTGGGGTTCCTTATCACGCCGATATTGCTTTATTGGATCTAAAGGAGGCTTTTCAGCCTCCTGACATGATCAATTAATTTCGATGGTCTTCGATGACGAGATGCGGCTCCAGCACCTTCTTGGCGAAGTCCTGCCGCAGCCAGCGGATCAACGACCAGACCAGAATGCCTAGCACCGGGATCATGGGGAGGGCCACCACGATGGTCGACGTCTGGACGGCCTTGAGCCCGCCGAGCTGAATCAGGGCAACCCCCACCCCCGCGATCAGAAAGGCCCAGGTCAAGCGGATGGAGCGCTTAGGCTCTTGATAACCGGAGAGTTTTCTGGATGTCACCGAGGCCAGGACATAGGCAGAACTGTCCAGGGTAGTGGCCAGGAAGATGAAGCAGAGCAGGATGAACACGCCCGTGACCACCTCTGACAGAGGCAGCGTGTTGAGAATGGCCTCTACGGCTGCCGGAATGCCGCCCTCATCGAGGATACCTGCCACATCCAATGCACCACTGATCTGAAGATCGAGCGCATAGCCGCCCCAGATGGCAAAGAACACCCAGCACCCCAGTGCACCAAACACCATCTCCGCGATGATGAGTTCACGAATGGTTCGACCACGAGAGATGCGCGCCACGAACAACCCCATCATGGGCGCGTAGGCGATCCACCATGCCCAATAGAAGACTGTCCAGTCCTGCCAGAAGCTCGAATCGCCGACCGGATCGGTCCAGAGGCTCATTTCCACGAAATGAGACGTCATGTTGCCAAGACTGTTCACCCACCCCTCGACCATGAACAGCGAGTCCCCCACCAGGAAGGTGAACGCGAGCAGGAAGATGGCCAGCCAGACATTGATATCGGAAAGGATACGGATCCCCTTGGCCAGACCGAACCATACGCTGGCAGAGAAGATCGCGGTCCAGATCAGCAAGACGCCGACGTCGAGCATGAAAGATGGTTCGATGCCGAGCAGCCCACTGGCAAGCTGTGAGACCAGCGGAACCGCCAGACCCAGCGAGGTACCCACGCCACCCACGATGCCAAAGACGACGACCGCATCGAGGATGGATCCTATCCACCCATCGGCATGATGACCCAGCACACCACGCGAGGCGACAGAGAGCCTGACACCGGGGCGGTTGTGGACATACATCGAATAGGCGATGGGAATCGCGGGCAGGCAATAGAACGCCCAGGGCGTGAAGCCCCAATGGAACTGACCGTAGGTAAGCGCCCACTCTGCCGCGGCATCACTCGCGGGCTCGACACCGAAGGGAGGACTCGTGAAATAGTAAATGGGCTCTACCCATGCCCAGTTGACGATAGCGATACCGATCCCGCCGGCGAAGATCATCGCCACCCAGCTGAAATACGAAAACTCTGGCTTGTCGTCAGGCCCACCCAAACGCACATTTCCATACCGACTCAGCGCCAGCCCTATCAGAAACAGGACGACACTCAGCCCGGCGATCATATATAGCCATCCAAACTTCCCTGTCGCAAAAGCGAAAGCGGCGTTGACCAGGGCAGCCCCAGACTCCGGGAAGATGATCAGCGGGACCACCAGCCCAATGATAACGAAGACTGAGGGCAAAAAGACCCTGAAGTCCAGGCTATCGCCTGACTTGCTTGGCGTGCTCATGTGATTTACCTCTTGATTGTTGAAATTGTTCTTCAAGGTGCTTTTAAAGGCATCTTTAGCCCCTACCGATGACGAAAGACCGGGGCGCGTTTCTTGACGAAGGCGTTCATGCCCTCCTTCTGTCCTTCGGTCGCGAAGGCCGCCTGGAAGAGCAGGCGCTCCTGGCGCAGGCCCTCGGCGAGCGGGGTCTCGAAGGCGGCATTGACGGCGGACTTGGCCATCTTGACGGCTGGCGCGTTGTAGCCGGCGATGGTATGGGCCGCCTCGAGCGCGTTCTGCATCAGCTCGTCTTTGGGCACCACCCGAGCCACCAGACCGATCTCCTTGGCTTCCTGGGCCCCGATGTTGCGACCGGTCAGCACCAGGTCCATGGCCATCGCCTTGCCGACCGAGCGGGCCAGGCGTTGGGACCCTCCGATACCGGGCAGGATGCCCAACTTGATCTCCGGCTGGCCGAACTGGGCGTCGTCCGAGGCGATGATAAAGTCGCACAGCAAGGCCAGTTCACAGCCACCGCCGAGTGCAAAGCCACCGACCGCGGCGATGATCGGTTTGGAGATCTGTCGCACCTGGTCCCAGGGAGACAGGAAGTCATCCATGTAGAAGTCGGTGAAGGACTTCTCGGCCATCTCCTCGATATCGGCGCCGGCGGCGAAGGCCCTGGGGTTGCCGGTGATGACGATCGCCCCGATGCCCGGATCGGCGTCCAGTTCGCGAAGTACCGAGAGTGTCTCTTCGGCCAATTGCCGATTGAGCGCATTCAGGCTCTTTGGCCGGTTCAGGATGATGAGCCCGACCCGCTCACGCCGCTCCACGACGATCATCTCGGGAGTGTTGTTATTCGACTCATCAGAAGAGGAGGACTCAACATGTTGCGTTTGCGCTTCCACTTTTTTATCCATCTTCCAACTCCTATTTGTTCTTGGCGGTCTACTTGGCTTTTTAGCCCGTGGGTAGAACAGACTTTTACTTGTATACGAACTCGAAGGAGGCCCACTCTATGTGCCGTTGACGAGCGGACATGACGCCCTCTGTCAACCGGCAGGGGTGCGTTCTGAGCAGACCTTGCCCCCTTCGTCAGGCATCACGTTACTTGGTCAGGTTGGGTTGTCGCCTTCCACGAGACGACTGGTTGCGATCCTTTCTTGCGGGGTCTTGCGCGCTCTTCGGCTTGTGCTCGCCACTCGAATGGGTCGGCGCTGGTGCCTTGGATGTGACAGGACGAATGTCTTGTAGGGGAATCTCCGTACCAGAGACATCGGACTGCGCGCCGTGCATGTCCGGCTGCGTGGGCAGATGGTAGGAACCGTGTCGTGCCATCAGTTCGTCCAGGATGGCTTCTCGATGTTGCCCGAGCCCCGGTGCCTTGGATGGGACATCACTATCGAAGTCCTCGCGCCCGGTCAGCTTGATCGGGTTTCCCGCCGTCCGGAAAGGCTTGCCGGCCTTGCCCTGGACCTGGACGATCATGTTGCGGGCCTTCAACTGCGGGTGATCGAACAGCTTGTCGATGGTGTTGATCGGCGAACAGGGCACTCCCTCCTCGTTGAGCAGATCCACCCAGTGCTGGACGGGCTGCTGTGTCAGGATCTTTTCCATCTCGGCGACCAGCTCGGGGCGGTTCTGGCAGCGCAGGTCGTTACTGATGAAGCGGGGATCGAAGGCGAGCCTTGCCGCACCGATGGCATCGGCCATCAGGAGGAAGAGCGTATCGTTGCCGGCGGCGATGACGAGCTTGCCGTCCTTGGCATTGAAGCTTTCGAAGGGCGCCAGTGAGGGATGGCAATCGCCGGTTCGGTTGGGCACCTTGCCCTCGATGTCGTAACGCGCCAGGGCGGTTTCCATCAGCGCCGCCTGGCAATCGAGCATGCCGATATCGACGCGGGTGCCCTGGGCGTCCTTGGTCCGGCTATAGAGCGAGGCGATGATGCCCACCGCCGCGAAAAGCGCCGCGCTCAGGTCGCCGAAGCTGGTCCCCACCCGCGACGGTTCGCCATCGGGCCATCCCGTCAGGCTCATGATCCCGCCCATGGCCTGTACCACCATGTCGTAGCCGGGCAGCTCGCTGAAGGGGCCGGTATGGCCGAAGCCCGAGATCGAGGAATAGATCAGGTGAGGATGCGTCCTGGCCAGGCGCTCGGGGCCGTAACCCAGGCGATCCATCACGCCGGGGCGGAAGTTTTCGACCAGCACATCGGACTCGTCCAGCAACCGTTCCAGCAGCTCGCGGTCGCGGGGTGACTTGATATCCAGGACGATGCTTTCCTTGTTGCGGTTGAAGCAGCTGAAGTACGCGCTCTCGCCCTCGACGAACGGACCGAACTCGCGGGTATCGTCGCCGGTGCCGATCTTCTCGACCTTGATGACGCGGGCCCCCAGATCGGCCAGCACCATGGTGCAATAGGGCCCGGCGAGCACCCGAGAAAAATCGAGCACGGTCACCCCATCGAGAGGGCCCTTCTTGAGCTCCGGTTGCGTAAAGGTGGCCATCGGTGTTCTCCCAAGTTCCTGCAGAATTTATTGTGATGTCAGGATCCAGCCCGCGGCCTTCTCGGCGATCATCAGGGTCGGCGAGTTGGTGTTGCCGCTGGTGATGGTGGGCATGATGCTGGCGTCCACCACGCGCAGGCCCGTCACCCCCCTGACGCGAAGATGGGAATCCACCACCGCCATGGGGTCGTCGTCGCGGCCCATCTTGGCGGTGCCCACCGGATGGAAGATGGTGGTGCCGATATCGCCGGCCAGCCGCGCCAGGTCGTCGTCGGTCTGGTACTGCGCCCCCGGCTTGACCTCCTCAGGCTCATACTTGGCGAAGGCCGGCTGGGCGGCGATGTGACGCGTGACCCGCAGCGAGTCGGCGGCGACCTGGCGATCCTCAGGCGTGCTCAGGTAGTTGGGGGAGATCGCCGGCGCCTGGCGAGGGTCGCGGCTCTTGATGCGCACCGTGCCCCGGCTGGTGGGGTTGAGGTTGCAGACACTCGCGGTGATGGCCGGGAAGTCATGCAGCGGCTGGCCGAAGGCCTCGAGGCTCAGCGGCTGGACGTGATACTCGAGGTTGGGGTGCGTGTACGCCTCGGAGCTGCGAGTGAAGACACACAGCTGGGACGGCGCCATGCTCATCGGCCCGGAGCGCTTCAGGGCGTATTCCAGGCCGATCTTCGCCTTGCCGAACAGCGTGTTGGCCATGGTATTGAGCGTCTTGGCGCCCTTGACCTTGTAGACCGAGCGGATCTGCAGGTGGTCCTGCAGGTTCTCGCCCACGCCGGGCAGGTCGGCCACCACGGGGATCTCGTGCTCGGCAAGCAGCGCCTGCGGACCAACGCCCGAGATTTGCAGCAGCTGCGGCGAGCCGATGGCACCGGCGGATAGCACCACCTCGCGACTCGCCGTCGCCACGACCTTCTCCCCCGCACGCTCGGCCGTGACCCCACAACAGCGGGGCTTGCCGCCCTCGTCTGATGCAAAGTCGAGCCCCATCACCTGGGTGGAGTGCCAGACGGTCAGGTTGCCGCGCTGCTCGACGCCCCGCAGGAAGGCCTTGGAGGTGTTCCAGCGCCAGCCCGAGCGCTGGTTGACCTCGAAATAGTCCACGCCCTCGTTGTCGCCGCGATTGAAGTCACGGGTGCGCGGGATGCCGGCCTCCACGGCCGCGGTGGCGAAATCATCCAGGACCTGCCATTTCAGGCGCTGCTTCTCGATGCGCCACTCGCCGCCATGGCCATGGAAGTCACGGTGGGCGGCGTCGGCATCGCCCCCTTCATCCAGGCGGTGATGATCCTCATGCTTCATGAAGTCGGGCAGGCAGTTCTCCCAGCGCCAGGCGTCATCACCGGTCAGCTCGGCCCAGCCGTCATAGTCACGGGCCTGGCCGCGCAGATAGAGCATGCCGTTGATGCTGGAACAGCCGCCGAGGGTCTTGCCCCGCGGATAGATCAGCGAGCGACCGTTCAAGCCGGGGTCGGGCTCGGTGCGGAAACGCCAGTCGGTCCGGGGGTTGTTGATGCAGTAGAGGTAGCCCACCGGGATGTGGATCCAGTGGTAGTTGTCACGACCACCGGCCTCGATCAGCAGCACCCGGTTAGTTGGGTCAGCACTGAGACGGTTGGCAAGCAGGCAACCGGCAGTGCCGGCGCCCACCACGATGTAGTCGAAGGCATGGGTGTTGTTGGAATGATCAGCCATGGCGTGCTCTCGCTGAGTATGCCGGCCCGCCCGCCAGGAAGGTGGCGGGCGTCGATCTAGGGAGTCCCCCGATCGGCCGGCATACGGGTCGGTCAGTGTAGGAAGGCGTTATTTGGCCGTCGGCATGGCGAACTCGGCGCCCGCGTCGATGGAATCCGACCAGCGCTGCATGATCGACTTCTGCTTGGTGTAGAAGCGCACCCCCTCCTCGCCGTATGCATGGGTGTCGCCGAACATCGAGCGCTTCCAGCCACCGAAGCCGTGCCAGGCCATGGGCACCGGGATCGGCACGTTGATGCCGACCATGCCGACCTGGATGCGCCGACCGAACTCGCGGGCCACGCTGCCGCTCTCGGTGAAGCAGCTGACGCCGTTGCCGAACTCGTGATCGTTGATCAGCTGGATGGCGGTGGCGACATCCGGCACGCGCACGCAGGCCAGCACCGGCCCGAAGATTTCTTCCTTGTAGATGGTCATCTCCGGGGTGACATGGTCGAACAGGGTGCCGCCCATCCAGAAGCCGTCGGCGCAGCCCTCGCCGGTGGTGCCCGGATCGAAGTCGCGGCCATCGACGACCATCTCGGCGCCCTCGGCCACGCCCTTCTCGATGTAGCCATTGATGCGCTGATGCGCCTGGGCGGTAACGATGGGCCCCATCTCGGCATCTAGCTCCAGGCCATTCTTGACCTTCAGGTCGCGGGCGCGCTCGGCCAGCCGCGGCACGATCTTGTCGGCCACGTCGCCGACCAGCACCGCCACGCTGATCGCCATGCAGCGCTCACCGGCGCTGCCGTAGGCCGCACCGATCAGGGCATCGACGGCCTTGTCGAGGTTGGCATCGGGCATCACCACCATGTGGTTCTTGGCGCCCCCCAGCGCCTGGATGCGCTTGCCCTGGCGGGCGCCCCGCTCATAGATCAGGTTGGCGATCGGGGTGGAGCCGACGAAGGAGAGCGCCTTGACGTCGGGATGGTCGATCAGCGCCTCCACCGAGTCCTTGTCGCCCTGCACCACGTTGAAGACACCATCCGGCAGCCCGGCCTGCTTGAGCAGGTCGGCGATCATCAGCGAAGCGCTGGGATCCAGCGGGCTCGGCTTGAGCACGAAGCTGTTGCCGGCGGCGATCGCCAGCGGGAACATCCACATCGGCACCATCACCGGGAAGTTGAACGGGGTGATGCCGGCGACCACGCCCAGCGGCTGGCGGGTCGTCCAGTTGTCGATCCCGGTGCTGACCTGCTCGGTGTAGTCGCCCTTGAGCAGTTGCGGAATGCCGCAGGCGAACTCGACGATATCGATACCGCGCGCCACCTCGCCCTGGGCATCGGTGAACACCTTGCCGTGCTCCCGGGTGATCGCCTCGGCCAGCTCGTCCTTGTGGGCGTTCAACAGCTGCAGGAACTTGAACATCACCCGCGCCCGGCGAATCGCCGGGGTGTCGGCCCAGGCGGGGAAGGCAGCCTGGGCGGCGGCCACGGCGCTGTCCACGTCCGCCTGGGACGCCAGCGCGACCCGGCCGGTCACCTGGCCGGTGGCCGGGTTGGTGACGTCCTGATAGCGGTCGGCTTCGCCATTAGTCTTATGGCCATTGATATAATGCTCGATGCGCTCGCTGGTCATGTCTGCCTCTCTTCTTATGTTGCACTGCACACTGGATTGCCCATTCTGCTGGGCCTGGTAGCCCCCCAAACTAGCGCACGGCGGCAGGGAATCAATTGAGAAAGCCAAAAGCGGGGTATAAGCTTCGCAAATATCTTGCCGCTCATCACCGCGACTGTTTCCAGGGAGAGAGTCAATGCATGACCTGAAGGCCCTGCGCGCCTTCGTGGCCGTGGCCCACGAGGGCAGCGTGTCCCGCGCCGCCGAGGCGCTGCACCTGACCCAGCCCGCCGTCAGCCTCAAGCTCAAGCAGCTGCAGGAGACCCTTGGCCTCAGGCTCTTCCAGCGCCACGCCCAGGGCCTCTCGTTGACCGCCGATGGTCACGCGCTGCTGCCCTCCGCGGAGACAGCCCTCGCGGCATTGCAGGCCTTCGACATCAGTGCAGCGTCGATGCATGACACCCTGCGCGGACGCCTGCGCATCGGCACCATCGTCGACCCGGAGTTCATTCGCCTGGGCGCCTTGTTGCACCAGCTCGTGCAGCGGATGTCTCAGGTCGAGACCGAGCTGCATCACGGCACCAGCGGCTATGTGCTCGAGTCGCTGCTGCGCCGCGAGCTGGATGTCGGGTTCTATCTCGAATCCCCCGGCCAGATGCCGGAGACCGGGGAAGGGGCACCGGCGGTGGAGATGATGGAACTGACGCGGTTCGCCTACCACGTCATCGCCCCGGCCGGCTGGTCCTCGCGCCTGTCGCGAACCGACTGGCCCCACCTCGCTACCCTGCCCTGGGTCGTCACCCCGCCGCGCTCGGTCCATCACCGCCTGCTGAGCGAGCAGCTCGCGCCCCACGGCCTGTCGCCGTATCGCGTGGCCCAGGTCGATCAGGAACCGTGCATGATCGACCTGGTGCGGGCCGGCGTCGGCCTGGCCCTGGCCCGTGATGCCACGGCCTTGCAGGAGCGCCAGGAGCGTGGCCTGGTGATCGCCGAGGGCATCCGCCTGCCCTGTGCCCTGAGCTTCGTCTGGCTCGAGGAGCGGCGCGACGAACCGGTCATCGCCGCCGTGCGACACGTGATGGCCGATATCTGGTCGCCCTAGACCGGCAGACGAGGGCCCGGTCAACGCCCACGCACGCCATGATCGGCATACATCGCGTCCATGTGGATCTCACGCCAGGGCGACCGTCCCCGCCACTGTCGCTGCCGCCATCCCTCTTTCTCCAGCTCTTTCCCCATCGGCGGTTGTCATGAATAGACGGTCGGTCTATATTTTATTCATGACAGCCAACAAAGCCCCCAGCACGCGACGCCGAGGCCGCCCTCCCAAGGTACCGAGGGAAGACCCGGACACCCGCGCCGTCCTCATCCGCAGCGGCCTCGAAGTGCTGACCGAGCATGGATTCATCGCTTCCGGCATCGATGGCATTCTCAAGCGAGTCGGTGTGCCGAAAGGCTCCTTCTATTACTACTTCGACAGCAAGGAGGCCTTCGGCCGTGCCGTGATGGACCACTACGCCGCCTATTTCGCTGCCAAGCTGGATCGTCACCTGGGCGACACGTCACGCCCTCCACTGGCACGGCTGGAAGCCTTCGTCGAGGATGCCGCTGCCGGCATGGCGAGGCATGACTATCGACGGGGTTGCCTGGTCGGAAACCTCGGACAGGAGGCCGATGGACTGCCCGAGAGCTATCGCGGGTGGTTGCTCGAGACCCTGGCCGACTGGGAGCGGCGCCTGGCGCGTTGCCTGCACGAGGCTTGCGAGGCGGGAGAGCTCACCGAGGCTACCGACTGCGAGAGCCTCGCCACGGCCTTCTGGATCGGCTGGGAAGGCGCCGTGATGCGAGCCAGGCTGGAACGCAGCGATCGCCCCCTGAGGGTCTTCATCGCCACTTACCTGAGAGGCTTGCCCCGCTAGCAGGGGCTTTCCTGGACCTTTTTATAGACGAGCAGTCTATAAAAGAATCCACCACGACACCGAGGTGCATCATGTTCAAGGCCATCCTGATCGACAAGCAGGACAACCAGCAGCGCACGGCGCTGGAGACCATCGACGAGTCGCGGCTGCCCGAGGGCAATGTCACGGTGCGCGTCGACTGCAGCACGCTCAACTACAAGGATGCCCTGGCCATCACCGGCAAGGGGCCCGTCGTGCGTCAGTTTCCCATGGTGCCGGGGATCGATCTGGCCGGCACCGTCGAGCACAGCAGCAGTGACGACTTTGCCCCGGGAGATGCGGTGTTGCTCAATGGCTGGGGCGTCGGAGAAGGTCACTGGGGAGGCCTTGCCGAGAAGGCTCGCCTGGACAGCCGCTGGCTGATTCCGCTGCCGACCGCCTTTACGCCGCGCCAGGCCATGGCGATCGGCACGGCCGGATATACGGCCATGCTCTCGGTGATGGCCCTCGAGAAGCAGGGGATCACGCCGGAACAAGGCGACGTGCTGGTCACTGGCGCCAATGGCGGAGTGGGCAGCTATGCGATTGCGCTGCTCGCGCGCCTGGGCTATCGAGTCGTGGCCTCGACCGGCCGCCCCGAGGAAGCCGACTACCTCCATGAACTCGGCGCCGCCGAGGTGATCGATCGCGGCACACTCTCGGCGCCGGGGCGCCCCCTGGGCAAGGAGCGCTGGGCGGGGGCCATCGATTCCGTGGGCAGCCATACACTGGCCAACGTCCTGGCCTCCACCCGCTACGGCGGCAGCGTGGCCGCCTGTGGCCTGGCCCAGGGCATGGACCTGCCTGCCAGCGTCGCCCCGTTCATTCTGCGCGGGGTGACCCTGGTGGGGATCGACAGCGTGATGCGTCCCGGCGCGGATCGCCTCGAGGCATGGCGGCGGCTTGGAGAGCTGCTGGCGCCTGCCCAGCTCGATGCCATCACTCGCACGATCACGCTTGACGAGGCCATAGACGCGGCGGAAGAGCTGCTGACGGGACGCATTCGCGGGCGTGTGGTGGTGACGATGACGGAGCAATAGGAGCCTGCCGGGATCGCCGAACGCACATCAGTGACCGGCCGCCGGGCGACGCCGAGTGCCGCCACCGCAAGGTGGCGGCTTAGGCCAGGGCCATCAACATGCCTCGACGGCCGACGACGCCTCCCCTTTTTTCCCCTGCCTGGGCGAGCGCCGGTGCCGCCTACAAGTGACAGACCCGATCGCGGCCGTCGCGCTTGGCACGATACAAGGCGGTGTCGGCTCGCTTGAACAAGCGTGCGAAGGGCTCTCCCCTGGCATGCTCACTGAGGCCGCCGCTGATGGTGATCCCCAGTTCAGTGCCGCCAGGCAGCGAGACGGTGCCGGCATTGACATGCTCACGCACCCGCTCCATTGCCTTGATCGCCTCTGGCACATGTGAACCGCGCAGCACCACGACAAATTCTTCACCGCCCGTCCTGGCCACGATGTCGCCCTCTCGGAGGCAACCCGAAATCCTCGCACCGAGCCACTGGAGCACGGCGTCCCCGGCATCGTGGCCATGTGTGTCGTTGACGCGCTTGAAATGATCGATATCGATGACGGCGAGCGAGAAGGGAGTCCCCTGGGCATCATGCTCGCGGATCAGCCTCGCCACATGCTGGTCCAGGTAGAGGCGGTTGGGCAGTCGGGTGAGATAGTCCCGCGAGGCCTTGTCCGCCAGGCGATCGCGCTCTTGACGCACCTGCTCGATTTCCGCCGCATCGGCGATGACCCGCTCGACGGCATTGGCCATCAGCCGGACGAGCTCGATCTCCACTTGGCTAAAGCCGTGAGGGCGAGACTGAGCACTGGAGAAATTGAGCGTGCCCCATACCTCGCCGTTGAGATGCAGCGGCACGCCGATGTACGTTTCCAGACCAAACTGCTGGTAGCAGGGATGGCCGCTGACCCGTGCGTCCTGCCCCGCCTGGGTGGTGTGGAAGACATCCTCGACATCAAGCATCAAGCGACAGTAGGTGTCTCCCAGGACGAAGGTATCGCCCGGCGCGATCTCGGCGACCTCTGACGCCGCCCACTGGACGATATACTGATCGTCGATGATACGACTGACCAGCCCGATATCCAGCGCGAGATAGGCCAACGCATCACGGAGCAGCGTGTCGATAATTTCATGGGTGCCGATATCGGTACGATTCACACCGCTATGGATATCGCGAAGAAGCTGGATCATGGCGCGATATTCCGTAATGTCCTGGATAATGGCGTAGAAGCCCACCACCTCGCCGTCCAGGAAGTCGGGCACATACTGCACTTTGAAGTAATACGTGCGGCCGTCCGCCAGCGAGATCCGGTCTTCGTAACTCACCTCCTGTCCAGAAAAGGCCTGTTGAAAGCGCGGCCAGATCTTGTCGTAGGAGGCGGCATCGAGCACGGCGGAGACCGGTTTTCCATAAAGCGCTTCTCGGCTGATCCCGATGAAGTCTACGTAGGCCTGATTATTGAAGCGAAAACGGCCCATCCGGTCGACATAGGCCACCATGACCGGGAGCTGGTCGGCGAGCCGACCGACGATGCCCTGATCGATCTGCAATGAGGCCGTGAGCTTGATGACGACGCTGCCATCGGCAAGGCCGTAGTAGCATCCCGCACCGTCTTCGAATCCCCAGGTCTCCCCCGGGCGAATCTCGCGCCTGCTCAAGCATTCCGCCACGGCCACGCCGAGCCGGGCGCGAATGTCTTTCAGCTCATCGGGGGCCATGCCGACCACATCCTCCGGCTTGCGCCCCAAAAGGGTCTGGGTGTCACCCACGGCCTCGATGATCCGCCGGTCGCGGGAGATATGGAGATAGGCTGAGTGCGACAGGGCCAGGACTTCGCCCCACCAGGCTGGTTGAGTCACGATTCTAGCCCTCGCGGTATCGTTTCCGTTTCGAGGCTTCTACTGTGCCCCCATCTCGGGCACGGGTCTATAAGCAATCCACGGGCATACCCGTCGAGATGCCGCGCGCTCAGCGGCCGGCTCAGGTCCCTCGAGGATCGGTTCGCGCTTCGCCGACGCGCCGGGCAGGGAGCCCGGATCGATGGCGAGGATGACCCGGCCCCATCTCGAGCACCGCACACTGGGCCCTCGACGCTCAACGCAGGGCGTAGACGTAGGCCTCGACCGTGCCTCCCTCGGCGAGGCGGACGGTGACCGGGGTGCGCTGGTACTCGGCGCCCTCGAAGTCGTCCAGCGCCGCCCAGTGATCGGGCAGAGCGTCGGAGACGAAGACGTGGCCCGGGATGTCGTCGCCGGCCTCATCCAGCACCAGGCCGGGGAAGCCCATCTCGGCGCCCCACCCTGCCTGCCGCAGGCGACCCTTGATGCGACCCGGCTGCCAGTGCCCGCCGATGGCCTGCATTACGTGTTCATTGGGCCCGCCCGGTCCCAGTGTGCCGTAGATAAACAGGCGTTCCATGACGCGCCTCCTGAGCGATTAGTTAAACGGCTAATTGTGTACGCCAGGCCGTCGTCGGGGCAAGTTCGGGTTGCCCTGCCCCCCGCCGAGCGCGTCACCGATGCCGGCCTCGGCCTCTGTTCCCGATATCCGACTCCCAGCGTTGACGAATGTAGAAAGATCATTCTACCCTGGAGGTAGAAAGATCTTTCTACCGATGAGGCAAGACATGGACAAGGATCAGATCGCGGCACGGCTGGAGGCGCTCTTCAGCCAGCAGGGCTTCGCCACGCCCAGCGTGCCCGAGATCAAAGAGGCTGCCGGGGTGAGCATGCGGACCCTGTATCGCCACTTTCCCTCCAAGGAGGCCATGGTGATCGGCGCCCTGGACCATCGCCATGCCCGCTATCTCGCCTTCCTGACGAGGGATATCTCGTGCCCGGGGGCCGAGGCCATCACCAAGCTGTTCCAGCGCCTGGCCCAGTGGATGGAGCACGAAGCGCCCCATGGCTGCCTGTCGATGAGCGCCTTCGCGGCCTTTCCCCACAACGCGCGGGTCAATGATTCGGTGAAACGGCACAAGCACGAGATACGCCGGCTGCTGGCGACCCTGAGCGGACGCGAGGCACTGGCGGGCGAACTCTTCCTGCTTCACGAAGGGGCCTCGGCCGCCTGGCCCACCCTGGGCGAGGAGGCCATCCGATCGGCCCAGACGGCTGCCTACCAACTGATGAGGAGAACCGACAATGACGCTGCCTGACACGATGTTCGGCATCCAGCTCACCGGCCATGGCGGCCCCGAGGTGCTGCACGCCCGTCACGATATTCCCGTGCCCAAGCCCGGGCCGGGCGAGGTGTTGATTCGCGTCGCCGCCGCCGGCGTCAACAACACCGACATCAACACCCGGCTCGCCTGGTACTCGAAAGGCGACGCCGACGGCGAGGATGCCAGCTGGTCGGGCAAGCCCCTCCAGTTCCCGCGCATTCAAGGGGCCGACGTCTGCGGCCGGATCGCCGCGGTCGGGGATGGCGTCAGCCCGGAGCGGATCGGCGAGCGGGTACTGATCGAGCCCTGCCTCCGGGAGCATCGCGGCGAACCGCTGGACCCGCCCTGGTACTTCGGCTCCGAGTGCGACGGCGGGTTCGCGGAGTACACCACCGTGGCCGCACGGCACGCCTGCCGCATCGACAGTGGGCTGAGCGACGTCGAGCTCGCCTCCTTCCCCTGCTCCTACTCCACCGCCGAGAACCTGCTGACTCGCGCCGAGGTGGCCGCGGGGGAACGCGTGCTGGTCACGGGCGCCTCCGGCGGGGTCGGCTCGGCCGCCGTCCAGCTGGCCAAGGCCCGCGGGGCGCATGTCATCGCCATCACCGGCGCCGACAAGGCCGAGATGCTGCGTGAACGGGGCGCCGACGAGATCGTGCGCCGCGAGGACGTCCTCAACGAGGTCATCGACGCCAACAGCATCGATGTGGTGGTGGACCTGGTCGCCGGCGAGCAGTGGCCGCAGTACCTGGAGGTGCTACGCCGCCACGGCCGCTACGCCGTCTCGGGCGCCATCGCCGGCCCGATCGTCGAGCTGGATGTCCGCACGCTCTACCTCAAGGACCTGCGCCTGCTGGGCTGCACGGTGCTGGAGCCCGAGGTCTTCACCAACCTGATCGCCCATATCGAGCAGGACCGCATTGCGCCCCTGGTGGCGGCGTCCCTGCCCCTCGAGAAGATCGGCGAGGCGCAGACGCTGTTCCAGGAAAAGCGTCATGTCGGCAAGATCGTGCTCGAGGTCAACCTCGCCGACGCATAGTGCCTCCGTGGCTTGCCGAGATCACCAGGCTGGACGGGCGACGCGACGTCGCGATGCGGCGCGCTGAACCCGGTGTGGGCAAGCGTCATGCCCCCTTCGGTCAAGGCTGATACTGCCCCACCGGGATCGACGAAGGGAAGCGGCGAGCCCCGATCCGCCCCGACAGATTCAGCGCCGTCGGGGCAAAGCCTCCCGCATGGCAAAGGTGTCGATCAGATGATCGGCCAGCGCCTTGACCCGGTGCGGCTGGGTGCGCGCCGGGGGGAACAGCAGCTGCACCGGGACGGGAGCCGCCGCGTAGTCGGGCAGCAACTCGATCAGCCGGCCGCGGCGAATGTCGTCCGCCGCGTCCAGCTCCGACTTGAGCACGATCCCCCGGCCCTCCAGCCCCCATTGCCGAACCATCGCCCCGTCATTGGCGACGCGATCGCCCTGCACCGTCACAATCTGAGGCCCCGCCGGGGTCTCGAAGCGCCACTGGTTGTCGAGGTTCTGTCCGAAGCGCATCACCAGGCAGTTGCGTGATCGGAGATCGGCGGGCTCGCGAGGCGCCCCGTGGGTCGCGACATAGGCCGGTGACGCACAGACCAGCCGCCGGGCATCGCCCAGGGCGCGCACCCTCAGGGTACTGTCCATGATGGCCCCGAGACGCAGGGCCAGATCGACGCCCTCCCCCACGATGTCGACATAGCCGTCCGACAGCAGCAGCTCGATCCGGATGCCCGGATGCCGATCCTGGAAGGTGCTCAAGGCATGAGAGAGCAGATGACGCCCCGTGTCGCTCGGCGCACTCAAGCGGATCGGCCCCGTCAGGGTCTCGGCACCGTGGCGGATGCGGGTATCCAGGTCGGCCACGCCGTTCAACAGCTCCCGGGCACCGTCGACCAGGGTGCGCCCCTCCTCGGTGAGGCTGAGGGCGCGGGTGGTCCGGTTGAGCAACACCACCCCGTAGTGCGCCTCCAGCGCGGCCAGACGCTCCGAGACGGAGGTCGGCGACAGGCCGACCTCGCGCCCCGCCGCCGTCAGGCTGCCCTTCTCCACGATGGTCAGGAACAGCGCAATGTTGTCGAGCAGCATTCTACGGGCTCACCGGAAGTTGTTTGCAATGACAGGCCGTTTTCCGCCTGTGCGAGACAACGAGGATACCGCAAGTGGCAGGACGTCGCGGCACGGGCGGGCCTTGTCCGCTTCCCGGGCACGACGCCATGTCAACGAAGCGTACGGCGGACAGCCTGGCATCCTGACGCTGTCGCCCTGATTCCGAAGTCCTGATACCGAAGCCCCGGAGAGGCGGTGGAGTGCCGCCTCGTGATTATCCGTCCCAGCCGGATTATGTCTTCGCTTTCGGCCGGTTTTTACGGCCTCTCGGCGACACTATGATGCCCCCACTCAAGGCGACGGGCCACGCGAGGAGTCGTGGAGGCCTTCTCCCGTCACCCCCATCCCACCACCACTGATCCACCGATCACGGAGCGTGACACCATGAAAGCCATTGGCTACTACGAGACCGGTTCCATCGACCGCGATGACGCCCTGGTCGATCTCGAACTCGCCACCCCGACCGCCGTCGGCCACGACCTGCTGGTCAAGGTCGAGGCCGTCTCGGTCAATCCGGTGGACTTCAAGATTCGCCAGAACCGAGCCCCGGCCGAGGGCCAGGCCGCCGTGCTGGGCTGGGACGCGGTCGGGGAAGTCGTCGCCGTGGGCGACAGCGCCTCACGCTTCTCACCGGGCGACAAGGTCTGGTACGCCGGCGACATCAGCCGGGCCGGCACCAACAGCGAATACCACCTGGTCGATGAGCGCATCGTCGGTCACGCGCCGAAGTCCGTGCCGGCCGCCCAGGCCGCCGCCCTGCCGCTGACCACCCTGACCGCCTTCGAGATGCTGTTCGACCGCCTGCGGGTCACCGAGCCGGTGCCCGGCGCGGCACCGGCGGTGCTGATCATCGGCGGTGCCGGCGGCGTGGGCTCGATCGCCATCCAGCTGCTGCGCGCCCTGACCGACCTGACCGTGATTGCCACGGCGTCACGCCCGGAAACCCGGGCATGGGTCGAGGCGCTGGGCGCCCATCACGTCGTCGATCACCGCCGGCCGCTGCCGGCACAGATCGAGGCGCTGGGCATCGGCCAGCCCGGCTTCGTGTTCTCGACCACCCACTCCGGGCAGTACGCCGAGCAGGTGGCGGAGCTGCTGGCCCCCCAGGGGCGCTTCGGCCTGATCGATGATCCCGAGACGCTGAACGTGCTGCCGTTCAAGACCAAGGCGGCCTCCATCCACTGGGAGCTGATGTTCACCCGCGCCCTCTTCACCACCGCCGACCTCGACCGGCAGGGCAAGATACTGGACAGGGTGGCCGGCCTGCTGGACACCGCCATGATCCGGTCCACCGCCACCGAGGCCTTCGGCACCATCAATGCGGCGAACCTCAAGCGCGCCCATGCGCTGCTGGAGAGCGGCAAGGCCAGGGGCAAGATCGTGCTCGAAGGATTCGCCTGACGCCTGGCGCGCCTGCCCGACACGCCACGAGGCGGCCGATGTCTCGGCCGCCTCGTGGCGATTAGGCGATACTGGCGAGCGGACCTCGCGGCGGCCCGCTCGGGCGGCGGGGCCGTGGCCTCGCCGCCGGCGCCCCGTTACCCGTTGGACTTTTCCCAGGCGAAGGGCTGGAAGGGCTCGTCGACCGGCGTCTCGGCCAGATGGTTGGTGTAGTTGCTCATCACCTTCTGAGAAATCCCCAGGACGATCTCCAGCACCTGCTGGCGGGTGAAGCCGGCGTCGAGGAAACGCTGCACGGTGGCCTTGTTCACCTCGCCGCGCTCCCGAACCATCGCCAGGGTAAAGGTCCGCAGCGCCTCGAGACGATCGCTGGGCAGCGGGGTCTCGTTGCGCAGGGCCTCGGTGATCGCGTCATCGACCTTCATCGACTTGGCGATGGCGGTATGGGCCGGCACGCAGTAATGGCAGGCATGCTCGACGTTGATCGTCTGCCACACCACCGTGATCTCGTCGGCGTCAAAGCTGGTGCGCTGGAAGAGATCGTGGAGAACCTGATAGCCCTCCAGCAGCGTCGGCGCCTCGGCCATCACGGCGTGCAGCCCGGGAATCATGCCGAAGCTCTTCTGGGAATTGTCCAGCAGCGGTTGGCTCTCGGCCGGGGCCGTCTCCGGGGTATGCAGGGTAAAGTCGCTCATGTCGTGCTCCTTCGGGAAGAGTGTTAGCAGGGAGAGGCCCTGCCCCCACCCCTTTTTGAGCGATCGCTCAAAAAGGGGTACAGGAAGGGATATCCCCATCACGATTCAAGAGGCTAGCTGTTTTTGAGTGATCACTCAAGCTACAATTTGAGCGATCACTCAATATTCATGCGCGAGCCACCCACTCGCGAATCGGAGAGCGCCATGTCTCGCCCCAGCCATCACGACCGTCACACCGCGCTGGACCAGGCCATGCAGCTGTTCTGGCGCCAGGGGTTCCATGCCACCTCGCTCAAGGACATCGAACGCGCCCTCGACATGCGCCCGGGCAGCATCTATAGCCACTTCGGCAGCAAGGAGAAGCTGTTTCGCGAATCGCTGGAACGCTATACGCGGCTGGGGCTTGCCGAGCTGGAGCGGGCCTTGGACGAGGGCCCCACGCCGCTGCGAGCCCTGGCCGACTACCTGCGTGGCCTCGGCACGCTTTACGACCAGGCCTTGCCCAGCCGCGCCTGCATGCTGGTGAAGAGCCTGCTGGAACTCGACGAGCGCGAGGCGGCGGCGCGCGAGCACGTCAATACCCTGCTGGCCGGCATGGAGGCGCGCTTCCACCAGGCCCTGGAAACGTCCCGCCGGCGCGGCGAGCTGCCCGATGACCTCGATACCCGACGCCTCGCCCGCCGCCTGCAGGCCGACGTCATGGGGCTGCGGGCCTTCGCCCAGCGCGATGTCGACAGGCAGGCCGTCGAAGAGCTCGCCGAGGACATGGCCCGTGCGCTGGAGTCCCTCGGCACCTCCCGCCTCGGCGATAGCTCCACCGTCTGAGCAGGCGGCGACAGGGCCCCGCGATCCCCCGAGCATCAAGCAGGCTCCCATCGAGCGGGCCCCTCTTGAGCGTCGTTGGCGTTGGCGCGGCCATCGATTATCGCCCCAAGCAAGCAAGAGGCCCGCGTCGAGCGGGCCTCTTGCGCAGATTCCATCACCTCACCCTCGGCAGCCTCGTGCGCCCCTATCCTGAAAGGACCCATCGATCTCCCGGTTCTCGATGACGGTCACCATCACGTTGCCGGGGGCGATTGGACGTTATCCTCTGCTAGCCGTCGGAGCGCCTCTTCAGCCATTCATCCGGCGGCAGACTCATGGACATCAGGCGGCATGAAAGGGCCAGCACGACACCGAGGATCCGCGCCAAGATCCCGCGACCGGCTCACGCCGGCTGGCGCGTGGCCGCAATGGTGATATCGCGGATGTTGACGTGCTGTGGCTGCTGGTACATGTAGACGGCCGCCGCGGCGACATCCTCGGCGGCCAGCACGCCCCCCATGGCGTGTTTCCACGCTTCGTAGCCGGCCTTGATCTCTTCGCTGGTGGTGTGGCTCACCAGCTCGGTGTCCACCGCGCCGGGATGAATGGCCATCACCCGCACGCTGCTGTCGGCCACTTCCTCCCGCAGGTTCTCGGTGATGGAGCTGACCGCAAACTTGCTGCCCACGTAGGCGGCGTGACTCGGGAAGCTCTTCTTTCCTGCAATGGAGCTGATGTTCAGAATCGTCCCCTGGCCGCGGGAGGTCATATCGGCCAGAACCGCGTGAATGCCGTTCAGCAGCCCCATCACGTTGACATCGAACATGCGCTGCCACTCGGCGGGGTCCTGCGTGTCCAGCTGACCGAGCAACATGACGCCGGCATTGTTCACCAGCATATCCACCGGCCCATAGAGCGCCTCGGCTTCCCGGATGGCAGCCCGAAACGCTTCCGCATCGGTGACGTCGACCCGGCGGCACAGTGCGTTGGGCAGTGCCAGGGCTTCGATCCGCTCGAGGCGGCGAGCCAGCAGCAGCAGTGGATGGCCAAGCGCTGAAAGCTGTTGGGCGATGGCGGCACCGATGCCGGATGAGGCACCTGTCACCACGACGAGCGGTTTGGTCATGATACGTCTCCCATGAAGCTGGCCTGCCGCGATGGCAGGCGTGAATCATCAACAGGGGGCACATGATGAGCAATGCCGTTATGATGAAAAATGCCCCCATTCTGAAAAGACTGTTCACTTTTTATGAACGACATATCGTTGCGCTGGGTACGTGCCTTCCTGCTGGTCGCGGAGCACGGCAGCTTCACCGCGGCGGCGAAGGCCTCCGGCCACTCCAAGGCCAACCTGAGCCAGCAGGTCACGGCACTTGAGCAGGCACTGGCCGTGCAGCTGCTGCACCGCACCACCCGAAGCCTGCGCCTAACGCGCATCGGCGAGGGATATGCCGAGCGGTGTCAGCTGGCGTTTCGCCAACTGGAATCGGCGAGCGAGTGGGCCATGCAATCGACCCGTGAGCTGAGCGGACGGATTCGCATGAACTCCGTCGGAGGACTCATCGGTGAAGAGCTGGTGGCCCCACTGGTGTTCCGCTTCCAGCAGCGCCACCCGGGGGTGGAGATCGCGCTGGACTTCTCCAGCCTGCGTGAGGATCTCATGGACAGCCCCTACGACCTGGTGGTGAGGATGGGAGAGCTGGCCGACTCCAGTCTCGTGGCCCGCCGGCTGCATCGCGTCACGACCCGCTATGTCGCCAGCCCGGAGTTCCTGGCCCGGCACGCCCCCATCCAGGTCCCCGACGACCTGCGCGCCCTGCCACTGATCTACGGCAGCGTGGATCACTGGCTCTTGGCGCGAGGCAGCGAGCAGCGGCTCATCCAGGCCAGTCGCGGCTACAGGATCATCAGCGGAAGGGCCATGCGCCAGGCGGCGCTATCCGGCCTGGGGGTCGCTCGATTGGTCGACGCCTATGTCCAGGCGGACATTGCCAGGGGGACGCTCGTCGAGGTGCTTCCGGACTGGGCCGAACCCACGCCCTTGTCGATGGTTTGCCCCCCTCACCGCTTCCAGCTGCAGAGTGTCCGGGGGCTGATGGACTGGCTCAAGACGCACTTTGCCGGTGCTTATGAAAAGGCCCTGGTACAAGGTCTGCCGGTGGGCCCCATGGCCTGAACCAGGCCATCGTGTCGCTCCCCTCGACGGCACGGGCGGCCGCCCTCTCCGAGAGGAGCGATCAGGGCGTCTCGGAGGACCGCGCCGGCCGCGGTTCTTCCCTCTCCGCGCCCTCCCCTCGCTGGTCCAGTGCCTCCCCGGGGCGCTCGTGAGCCGGCTCATCGTCCTGGGTGGCGTAAACGTCCTCGATGGCCGCCACCCCCACCGAGGAGGTCTGGGACGGAACGACGACATAGTGGGAAGGCGCGACCGAGCCACGCTTGGCAAAATACCGCACGCAGCCCAGGCCGAAGAGGCCAAAGATCAGCTGCACGGCCGCCAGCCACCAGAAGAAGCCCGCGGCGCCGACCTGGCTCATCACGGCCCCCACGGCCAGCGGGCCGATCACCGAGCCCACGCCGAGCAACAGCACCAGGGAGCTGCTGGCGCCAAGCATCTCCGAGGGTTCCAGGCAGTCGTTGGTATGCGCCAGGTTCAAGGAGTGCAGCGCAAAGGAGAGACCGCCGAAGAGTCCCACACTCGCCAGCATCCCCGGCGTTGCCCAGCCGGTGGCCCGGTACGCCAGCATCGAGGCGCCGGCCGCCGCAAAGGTCACTCCGAGAATGACCCAGCGTCGATCCATGCGGTCGGAGAGACGTCCCAGTGGCCACTGCAGCAGGGCGCCGCCACAGATCACGGCCCCCATGAACAGGGCGATGCGGGCGACGGACAGGCCGGCATCGTGGGCATAGACCGCGCCCATCCCCATGATCGTGCCATTGATCAGCCCCGCCACGAAGACGCCTCCGGCACCGAACGGCGAGATACGACACAGCCGGCTCACGGACATGCGCGACGCGAGGCTGACATCCGGGGCCGGCGTGGCACTGAGCAGCAGCGGTACCACCGCGACGGAAATCAGGATCGACGACAGGATGAAGAGATCGGCCTTCGAGGGATCGGCCACGTTCAGCAGCAGCTGTCCTCCGCCCTGCCCCAGGTACATGACGACCATGTAGACCGCCAGCAGGCGCCCGCGCGTGAGGTTGGTCGCCCGATTATTCAGCCAGCTCTCCGAGACGACATAGATGCCGGCGAAGCACAGGCCGGTGACGAAACGCATCAGCCCCCAGGCCACGGGCACCACGAACAGCTCCTGAACGAGAATGGCCACCGATGCCATGGCCGCCAGGGCAGCAAACACGCGAATATAGCCCACCCGTCGCAGGGCACGGGCGGACCATACCGAGCCGAGCAGAAAGCCCGCGAAGAAGGCCGCCATGATCAGGCCGATCACGCCGCTGCCGAACGCTTCCTGGGAGGCCCGCACCCCCAGCAGGCTGCCCTGCAGCCCATTGCCCAGCATCAGCAGGGCCAGGCCAACGAACAGGGGGCGGACGCCATCACCGACGTGGAGAAGGACTCGGGGGCGGTCGCGCGGTCCGGGGTCGCGCTCATGGCAGTGCCTCCTGGCGGGTGACGGCGGGACGGACAATTCCATCGGCTACACCTTCTTAGGTCAAGCCGGCAGCGAAATGCGCCAGTCCCTCGCCTCCCCTGGCCCATCATGGCCGATGCCATCACAGCCTCAGGCGCGGCGCGATAAAATCGAGGAAGGCGCCGATGCGCCCCGACAGGGCCGTGTTGCGGTAGTAGACGGCCTGGACCGATTCCCTCGGATTGGGGCTAATCATGCGATCCGCCAGCAGGGTGACCAGCCGTCCCTGGACGAGATCGTCCTGGATCATGAAACGCGACAAGCAGGCGATCCCCTCGCCGGCCAGGCACAGCTGGCGCATGACCTCCCCGCTGGTGGTGCTCAGCTGCGAGCGGATGTTGGGGCCCTCTTGCGTCAGCCCCTCGACGGGCCAGCGATTGAGGTTGTCGGCATTCAGGAATCCCAGCAACTGGTGGTCACGCAATGCCGCGGGGCTGACCGGCACGCCATGGCGCTCCAGGTACTGCGGGCTGGCGACCAGCTGCAGCGGCGAGCGCCCCAGCGGGCGGGCATGCAGGGTGGAATCCTCCAGGCCGCCGATGCGAATCGCGACGTCCGTTCGCTGCTCGAGCAGGTTGATGATGTCATCCGAGGCCGACAGCTCGAGCTCGATCCCCGGGTAGTGTTCGCGAAATGGCCCGATCAGGGGCACCAGCTGATGCAGCACGAAGGGCGTGGCGGCATCCACCCGAAGACGGCCCCCGGGTCGCTCGCGACTCAGCCGCATCGCCTCCTCGGCCTCTTCCAGGGTGTTCAGCCCCTCCCTGACCCGATCGATGAAGAGGCGGCCCTCGCTGGTCAGGGTCACGCTGCGCGTGGTGCGATTGAGCAGGGGCGTATCGAGCTGCTGCTCCAGCCGCTGCACGGCGCGCGACACCCGTGCCACCGGCACCTCCATCAGCCTCGCCGCCGCGCTGAAGCCGCCGCTGTCGACCACGGCTACCAAGAGCTGAAGATCCTCGGTCCGACTCTGCATACTCCCCCCATGGCCGCGGCACTGTTATCAAAAACGTAAAGGTGTTTTGATTTTACCCCGGTTTATCGCACAAGACAGCAGGCGCAGACTCCGCAGCGTGAAACGTTCCCTCGCTTCCCCAAGGAGATCTGCCATGCCCATTGCATTGTTTGCACTGACGCTCAGTGCCTTTGCCATCGGCACCACCGAATTCGTGATTGTCGGCTTGGTGCCCACCATCGCCCAGGACCTGGGCGTATCGTTACCTTCGGCCGGCCTGCTGGTCAGCCTCTATGCCGCCGGCGTCGCCGTTGGGGCGCCCGTCTTGACCGCCCTGACCGGGCGGCTGAACCGCAAGCTGGTGCTGCTGGGGCTGATGGCCCTGTTCATCATCGGCAACCTGCTGGCCTGGCAGGCGCCCGGCTACGGCTCGCTGATCACGGCGCGCATCCTGACCGGCCTGGCCCACGGCGTCTTCTTCTCCATCGGCTCGACCATCGCCACCAGCCTGGTCAGCAAGGACAAGGAGGCCAGCGCCATCGCCATCATGTTCACCGGCCTGACCGTGGCGCTGGTCACCGGCGTGCCCCTGGGCACCTGGATCGGCCAGAACTTCGGCTGGCGCGCCACCTTCCTGGTGGTCTCGGCGCTCGGCGCCCTGGCCCTGATCGGCAGCGCCCTGCTGGTGCCCAGCAACCTGAAGAAGGCCGCGCCGGCCTCGATCGGCCAGCAGCTCAAGGTCCTGACCCATCCGCGCCTGCTGCTCGTCTACCTGATCACCATCCTGGGCTACGGCGGCACCTTCACCGCCTTCACCTACCTGGCGCCCATCCTCCAGGAGGTCAGCGGCTTCGGTAACAACGCCGTCAGCCTGATCATGCTGGTCTACGGCGCCTCGGTGGCCTTCGGCAACATCTACGGCGGCAAGCTGGCCGACCGCATGGGCCCCATCCGCGCCCTGACCCTGATCTTCACGGGCCTGATCGCCATCCTGCTGGTGCTGACGGTCTCCGCCACCCATCCCGTGGCCGCGGTGCTGACCGTGCTGGTCTGGGGCGCCTTCGCCTTCGGTAACGTGCCGGGCCTGCAGGTCTATGTGGTGCAGCAGGCCGAGCGCTTCGTTCCCGAGGCCGTCGATGTCGCCTCCGGCCTCAACATCGCCGCCTTCAATATCGGCATCGCCCTGGGCTCGGTGGTCGGCGGCTACGTCGTCGACGGCATGGCCCTCACCGACACCGCCTGGATCGGCGCCGGCATCGTGGTGCTGGCCCTGGTCCTGACCCGGCTCTCCGGCAACCTGGACCGTCGTGGCCAGGCCGCGACCGCGCCGGCCTGATGTCCCTTCCTCTGCCCGGCCTTAGCGCCGGGCAGCTGCTTGCCGACAGGAGATCGACATGTCCCTCAATCGACTGACCCAAGGCCCGCTGACCCTCGGGGTCGAGCTGCCGCTGGATAACGACTGGAGCCCGAGCGGCGAGCGCGCCCGTCGCGACGAGGCCCGCCCCTTCGGCGTTCCCGACATGGAAGCCCATGCCGAGCGCATCGCCCAGGTCGACCGCCTCGGTTTCCGCGCCGCCTGGCTGCGCGATGTGCCGCTCTATGACCCCAGCTTCGGCGATGCCGGCCAGGTCTTCGAGCTGTTTACCTATCTCGGTTACCTAGCGCGCCATACCGACCACCTGCTGCTAGGCACCGCTGCCGCCGTGCTTCCCCTGCGCCAGCCCTGGCTGGTGCGCAAGGCGGCCGCCACCGTGCAGGCGCTGAGCGACAACCGCCTGCTGCTGGGGGTCGCCAGCGGCGACCGCCCTGCCGAGTACCCTCTGTTCGGAGAAGACTTTACCCAGCGGGGCGCCCGGTTCCGCGACGCGGTGGAGATTCTCAAGGGACAGGCGGATACCCGGCTGTCATCGGGGCAGGCCGTGTTGCCCCATGCCCCTCAACCACCGCTGCTGGTGGCCGGCCTCGCCCAGCAGACACCCTCCTGGGTGGGCGAGCAGATGGACGGCTGGCTCGCCTACCCCGGCACGCCACAGGATCACATCCAGCGCGTCGGCCTCTGGCGCCAGGTGGCCGGTGACAAGCCCTATGTCAGCTTCATCCACCTGGACCTGCTCGAACAACCCGACGCCCCCACGACCCGGCAACGCTTCGGCATCAGCGCCGGCCGCGAGGGGCTGATCCGCGAGCTCGAGGCGATGCAGGCGGCCGGGGTCAACCATATCGGCCTGCACTTCCGCCGCAACCAGCGCCCCCTGGACGAGACCCTCGAGGAGATCGGCCGCGAGGTGCTGCCGCGCTTTCAGGGCCAGGCGCCCGTCATCGACCCCCATGCCAGGGAGACCGCCGATGTCGACTGACCACACGTCCCTCCCCGAGACCTTCGAGGCCTGGACCTGGACCGGTCCGGGTGAGCCGGAGGCGCTGAAGCGGGAGCGTCGCTCACTGGAGGCGCCCGGCGATCAGGAGGTGATCGTCGCCACCCGCGCCATCGGGCTCAACCCGGTGGACTGGAAGTTCATCGCCATGGACAGTGCCCTGTGGCAGCCGGGCCAGATTCCCGGGGTCGATGCCGCCGGCGAGGTACTGGCCTGCGGGGCGGGCGTCACTCACGTCGCGCCCGGCGATCGCATCGCCGTGCATACCACCCTGGCCGGCCCGGGCAGCTTCGCCACCCACCTGCGCCTGCCTGCCCGCGCCGTCATCCCCCTGCCGGAAACGATCGACTGGGCGACCGCGGCGGCCTTTCCCTGCCCGGCCCTGACCGCCTGGCAGGCCATCGAGAAGCTACCGGTCAAGCCCGGCAAGCGGCTGATGATCACCGGCGCATCCGGCAGCGTCGGGCGCTGGCTGGTGCAGCTGGCCGCGGAGCGCGGTTTCCGGGTCATCGCCATGGCATCAACCAAGCGGCATGAGGCGCTCAGGGCGCTGGGCGCGCAGGAGGTGCTCGAGACGCCAGAGGCCCTGTCGGCGCCGGTCTTTGCCGTCATCGATACCGTCAATGGCGAGCACGCGCGCCGGATGACCGATCACCTGGGCGCCAACGGCCATATCGTCTGCGTCCAGGACCGCCTGGAGGCGGCCGCGGCACCGGCGTTCGGCCGCGCCCTGTCCCAGCACGAGGTCGCCCTCGGCGCCCTGCATCAGGCCGGCAGCGACGCGGACTGGGCCGAGCTGCGCCAGGCGGGACGCACCCTGCTCGCACGCGTGGCCGACGGCGAGTTGACGCTGCCGACGCCCGAGATCGATGACTTCGCGCACCTCCCGCAGCGCCTGAGCGAGCTCAAGCACGCCAGGGTGCGACCGCTCAAGACCGTCATCACCCTGTAATCCCCCAACCTTCGAGAAAGGAGACTGCCATGCTGTGGGTCATCGCCACGATCACCACCGCCCCGGGACACGACAAGGACGTGCTGAACGCCTTGCTGGACATCGCGCCGACCGTGCGCCAGGAAGCGGGTTGTCAGCTGTACCAGCCGAGCCAGGATCATCCCGAGGGACCGACGGCCTACGCCCCACCAAGGCCTGACACCGTCACCGTCATCGAGGCCTGGGACTCCCGGCAGGCGCTGGACGACCACATGGCCACCCCCCACATGACGCGCTTCAGTGAGGCCACCTCGGAATGGGTGACCCATGCCGAGATTCGCCTGATCGATCCCGTCGACGCCTGATCCCTGGCGCAGCACCGATCGCCGCAGGAAAGCAGCAGGGAGACGTTCCCCTGCTGCTTCCTGCAATGCCAGCCCTTCATGCACCGGCCCTATGCCACCCAGGGGGCTAGCAGAAGCGCCACGGCGTACATCGACACGCCAAAGACCCCGTGCCCGGCCACGCTTTTCCACCGGGCGACCCAGGGTCTGGCACTCTTCGCGGCGGCGACGCCCTGCCCGACATTCGCGCGGGTCTCGACAGCCTGGCGACGGGGGTGGAAATACTGCGAGAAACGGACGAGAGGCAGGTGCTGACCGTCACCGTCAGCCCCGCCTTTGCCGCCAAGTGGCTGCTGCCGAGGATCGAGCGCTTTCATCACGCCTGGCCCGAGCTGGATCTACGACTGGACACCCAACACCGGCCGCTGGATCTGGCCGCACATGGCATTGACGCAGGGATTCGCTATGGCGCGGGTCACTGGCCCGGGCTGCTGGCGACAAGACTCATGGAGGAAGAGGTCTATCCGGTGTGTGCGCCCGCCTTGCTGGAGAACGGCGGCCCCTTGAACCATCCGGGCGACCTCGCCGGCAAGGTCCTCATCCACGACCTTTCCATGCAAGGTCATCGCGACTTCCCCACCTGGCAGGCATGGCTGACCAAGGCGGGTGTTCCCCAGGTGAACAACGGCCGCGGCATGCAGATCAACAACTCAGCCGCCATCCTTCAGGCGGCGATCGACGGGCATGGCATCGCCCTTGCCCGCAGCGTGATGGTTCACGACGACATCAAGGCGGGTCGGCTGGTGCGTTTGTTCCCGAGCTTCCGCTATGCCTCGCCGCTGGCCTACCACGTTGTCTGCCGGCCGGAATGCGCCGAGCTGCCACGCTTTACCGCCTTCAGGGACTGGCTGCTGGACGAGGTGGCGTCATAGGGCGCGGCAGGCGTCACGCCTGCCTTCAGGGCGCCGCCAGGAGGCCGGCGCCCTGAGATGAGCACCACTTGTCACCTAAGCCCGCGTCAGGAGTCGTTGCTCTCATGGCGAGAGTAGGTAGACTGGTCTACCTACTCTCGCCATGAGGTTCCCATGTCTCGCCTATCGCCCAACGCGCCCGCCAGCGCCCAGCAGCGCCTCATCGAGGCGGCCGCCGAGCTCTTCTACCACGATGGCATCACCGCCACCGGCATCGACACCATCGTCAAGCACGCCGGGGTCGCCAAGAAGAGCCTCTATAACAACTTCGCCTCGAAGGCCGCGCTGGTGGCGACCTACCTCGAGGTACGCCATGCCGAATGGCTGGACCTCTACGCCACGCGCCTGGCACAGGCCCACACTCCCCAGGACAGGGTGATGGCGGTCTTCCTCGCCTACGAGGATCATGCCGAGCACGCCTATCCGCGCGGCTTTCGGGGCTGCGGGCTGCTGAATGCGGCCGCCGAACTGCCGGCGGGCGCGGGCGGCAGGGCCGTGGTGCGACGGCACAAGGAACAGGTCGAGGCCTTGCTGGCGGAACACCTCGAGGCGCTGTTTAACGACCGGGCAAGGGCCCAGCAGCTGGCACAGCACCTGGCCTTCCTGCTCGAGGGCGCAATGGCCCGGGCGGGCCTGGAGGGCGAGAGCGACTGCCTGCGGCAGGCGCGCACCATGGCAGCGGCCATGCTGGAGGTCGCATGACACGGCAGGGCAACGAACGGTTACTGGGCATCCTGACCGTGCTGATGGCGGCGGTGCTGTGGGGCACGACCGGCACGGCCGCCACCTTCGCCCCGGATGTCGGAGCGGTCGCCATCGGGGCCGTCGCCATGGGCGGCGGGGGATTGATGCAGGCGATGCTCTCGGCAGGCAGGATTCGCCACCACCGGTCTCGGCTCAGGCCCCACTGGCGCTGGCTCGTGATCGGGGCGATCGCCGTGGCCATCTACCCGCTCGCCTTCTATGCCTCCATGCGCCTGGCCGGCGTGACCATCGGCACGGTGGTCTCCATCGGCTCGGCTCCCCTGCTCTCGGCACTGATTGAGTCGCGGCTGGACGGGCTGCGCCTCGGGGCACGCTGGATGCTCGGCGCCGGGCTGGGGCTCTCCGGCATGCTGCTGCTGTGCCTGGCCGAGGGGGTGGGGCATGTCCCGGCGGGCACGACGACCGACGTGCTCCCGGGCACCCTGCTCGGCCTGCTCGCCGGCCTCAGCTATGCCCTGTATTCCTGGACGGCACGCCGCCTGATGCAGCAGGGCATCCCCTCGCGCGCCGCCATGGGCGCCACCTTCGGCATCGGCGGCCTGCTGCTGGTGCCGGTCCTGCTGCTGACCGGCGCCCCGCTGCTGGCCTCCTGGAACAACGCCGCCGTCGGTCTCTACATGGCCCTCGTGCCGATGCTGCTGGGCTATCTCTGCTTCGGGCATGGCCTGGCGAGGGTCCCGGCCAGCACGGCCACCACCATCACCCTGTTCGAGCCCGTCGTGGCCGCCGGCCTGGCGGTGATCATCATCGGCGAGCGCCTGCCGGCCACCGGCTGGCTGGGCATCGTGCTGATCCTGGCCTGCCTGGTCTGCATCAGCGCACCGGTGGGACGCACTCGGCCACGGGGCGAAGCGCCTCGGCCACAGACGGCTCGCTGACCCACTCGCTCGCCTGCCTGAGCATACCGACTGGGGGAATCACCGCCGAACGGATCGCCCATTGGGCCTCGGCGCGGCACCGTCGTCCGACAAGGTGCCGCGCTCCTTGTCGATCTCTCGGGCCGTCGGACCTTTTCAATTAGCAAAATAATCTTTTTCGCCGAGCGGCATTGTCTCATCGCCCCTTCGCCCCCAGTGTGAATGTCACGTCTTCTCCTCCTTGGGAGGGAGGGGGCCATCAGCATGCCGAGAAGCCCCCGAGGGCACTCAGGGACACTTCACCACGATCAGGAGTCTTCATGACCGCGACAACACTGCCCAACCCCGGCTTTGGCACCTTCCGCCTCGAGGGCGACACCCTGCGAGACAGCCTGACCACGGCCCTGGAGGCGGGCTATCGCCATGTCGATACCGCCCAGTTCTACGGGAACGAAGCCGAGGTCGGTGACGTCCTGGCCGACAGCGGCATCGCCCGGGACGAGATCTTCCTCACCACCAAGGTGTGGCATGACCGCCTGGTACCGGGCGACCTGGAAAAGAGCGTGGACGAGAGCCTCGAGCGCCTGAAGACCGACTACGTGGATCTCTTGCTCATCCACTGGCCGTCACCGAACGACGAGGTCGCGATGGAGGACTATCTGCCGGCGCTCCAGAAGGTCAAGGCCTCCGGCAAGGCACGCCACATCGGCGTCTCCAACTTCACCTGCGCGCAGCTGGACCGTGCCGTGTCGATTCTCGGGCGCGGCGAGATCCTGACCAACCAGGTCGAGGTGCACCCCTTCCTGCAGAATCGCCAGGTGATCGAGAAGTGCCGGGAGCACGGCATCGAGGTGACCGCCTTCATGCCGCTGGCGGTGGGCAAGGTCATGGAGGATGCCACCCTCAAGCAGATCGCCGAGCGCCATGACGCCAGCCCGGCGCAGGTGGCGCTGGCCTGGCTCAAGGCGCAGGACATCGTCACCTTCCCCTCCTCCACCAAGGCGAAGAACATCCGCAGCAACCTGGCGGCCTTCGACCTGACGCTCAGCGATGAGGAGATGCAGGCCATCGCCGAGCTGGATCGCGGCGAGCGCATCGCCGATCCGGACTTCGCGCCGGACTGGGATTGAGCCCCGGAGCCCCGACAAGGGCGTGATCGGGAAGCAGGAGCGTGACGGGCGCGGTGTCGAGGGCAGAGTCGAGCCAGCCCGCCACCGCGACAGAATGGCCAGGGAAGGCCATTCGCGCGACCCCATGGCCTGAGACGCAGCCGCTGCGACAAGGGCAAACATACCCAACGGTAGCCCCATCGAGGCCGTATCCCCCTCAGGCGTCTCTTGCCGCTAGCGCCTCGTCGATCCAGGTCTCCAGCTGGGCCTCGCTGACGCCCCGTGGGTCATAGATGACACAGTAGGTGGCAAGGGTTCCCCGCACGACCTTGTGGCCACCCGATATTTCTGTAATTCTAGACATATGGACACCAAAAAAATGCTCGAGGCCTTCACGGCCCTCTCCCAGGCGACCCGGCTGGAGACCTTTCGCCTGCTGGTACGCCACGAACCGGAAGGCCTGCCAGCCGGCGAGATCGCCAGACTGATGGAAGTGCCGCACAACACCATGTCGACCCACCTGGGCGTGCTGTCCCGAGCGGGGCTGGTGGTCTCGCGCCGCCATAGCCGTTCGGTGATCTACCGCGCCAGCCTCGACCACATGCGCGAGACGCTCAGTTTCCTGGTGCGCGATTGCTGTGCCGGCAGCCCCGAGCTCTGCGAACCGTTGCTCGAGGAACTCCAGCCTTGCTGCCGCCCTTCAAAGGACACTGCGAAATGATCAGCGTGATCTATCACAACCCGGCGTGCGGGACCTCCCGCAACACCCTGGCCATGCTTCGCGCCTCCGGCGAGGAGCCCCACGTCATCGACTACCTGACGACGCCGCCCAGGCGCGAGAAGCTGCGGGAGCTGCTGGCCGACATGGCCATCACGCCTCGTGAACTGCTGCGCCGCAAGGGCACGCCCTTTGATGACCTGGGGCTGGACGACCCGGCGCTGAGCGACGAGCAGTTGATCGATGCCATGCTGGCCCACCCCATCCTGATCAATCGTCCCATCGTGGTGACAGAACGGGGCACCCGCCTGTGCCGGCCGTCGGAGACGGTACTGGGACTGCTGCCGAACCCCGTCGCCGAGTTCACCAAGGAGGACGGCGAATTCATCCGTTTCGAGGCACCTGCGTCATGACGTCCGACCTTCCCAACATCGACCCCGAGCTCTTGCGCCCCATCGATACCGACGCGCTGGTGGGTCCCGACGAGCCGCATCACGCCCCACGTCTTCTGGTGCTGTACGGCTCGCTGCGCGAGCGCTCCTATTCGCGCCTGCTTGCCGAGGAAGCGGCACGCCTGCTGCGCTGGTACGGCTGCGAGGTGCGCACCTTCGACCCCTCCGGCCTGCCGCTGCCGGACGACGCCGACAGCGACCACCCCAAGGTGCGGGAATTGCGCGAGCTGGCCGAGTGGAGCGAAGGCATGCTGTGGGTCAGCCCCGAACGCCACGGCGCCATGACCGGCATCATGAAGGCCCAGATCGACTGGATCCCCCTGGCCCTGGGCGGCGTTCGGCCGACCCAAGGCAAGACGCTGGCGGTGATGGAGGTCTCCGGCGGCAGCCAGAGCTTCAATGCCGTCAATCAGCTGCGCATCCTCGGCCGCTGGATGCGCATGCTGACCATCCCCAACCAGTCCTCGGTGCCGAGGGCCTTCAACGAGTTCGACGAGGCCGGGCGCATGCGCCTGTCGCCGCTCTACCTGCGGGTGGTCGACGTCTGCGAGGAGCTGGTGAAGTTCACCTGGCTGACCCGGGGGCGAGCCGCCTACCTGACCGACCGCTATTCGGAGCGGGTCGAGAGCGCCGAGGCGGTGTCACGCCGCGTCAACCAGTCGACGCACTGAGTCCACATCCCGGAAAGGAGTCCTGCATGCTGGCATTCGCCATCTTCGTGGTCACCCTGGTGCTGGTCATCTGGCAGCCCAGGGGACTCGGTATCGGCTGGAGCGCCCTGGGGGGCGCCGCGGTGGCGCTGGCCACCGGGGTCGTCGACTGGGGCGACGTAGGCACGGTCTGGCACATCGTCTGGGATGCCACCTTCACCTTCGTGGCGCTGATCATCATCTCGCTGATCCTCGACGAGGCCGGCTTCTTCGCCTGGGCCGCCCTGCACATCGCCCGCTGGGGCAACGGCCGAGGGCGGCTGCTGTTTCCGCTGATCGTGATCCTCGGGGCCATGATCGCCGCGGTGTTCGCCAACGACGGCGCCGCCCTGCTGCTGACACCGATCGTCGTCGCCATCCTGACGCGTCTCGACTTCCGCCCCGGGGCCGCCCTGGCCTTCATCATCGCCACCGGCTTCGTCGCCGACTCGACCAGCCTGCCGCTGGTCATCTCCAACCTGGTGAACATCGTCAGCGCCAACTACTTCGATATCGGCTTCTCGCGCTATGCCCAGGTGATGGTGCCGGTCGATCTGGTGTCGCTTCTGGCCACGCTGGCGGTGCTCGGCTGGTACTTCCGCCACGACGTGCCGGGCCGCTACGACGTCGAGCGGCTCGAGGCGCCGGCCTCGGCGATCCGCGACCGCCAGGTCTTCCGCGCCGCCTTCCCGCTGCTCGCCGGGCTGCTGGTCGCGCTGTTCCTGACCACCCGCTGGCAGGTCCCGTTCGCCGCCATCATGGGGGTAGCGGCCCTGGTGCTGATGGCCATCGCCGGACGCTGGTTCACCTCGAGCCACCTGCATGTCATCTCGCTCAGGAAGGTCATCGGCGACGCCCCCTGGCAGATCGTGCTGTTCTCGCTGGGCATGTACCTGGTGGTCTATGGCCTGGGCAATGCCTGGCTGACCGCCGAGGCCGCCTCGGTGCTGGAATGGCTCGGCGGCCAGGGCGCCTTCGTGGCCACCGTGGGGACCGGGTTCGCCTCGGCGCTCCTCGCCTCGCTGATGAACAACATGCCCTCGACCCTGGTGGGGGCGCTGGCCATCGATCAGGCCCAGGTCTCGGCGACGACCCAGCAGCTGATGGTCTATGCCAACATCATCGGCAACGACCTGGGGCCCAAATTCACGCCCATCGGCAGCCTCGCCACCCTGCTCTGGCTGCACGTGCTGGCCGGCAAGGGCTACCGCATCGGCTGGGGGCAGTACATGAAGGTCGGGCTGATCATCACCCCGCCGGTGCTGCTGGCCGCGCTGGTGGCCCTGGCCCTCTGGCTGCCCATGCTGCCGTCGAGCTGACGATAAGGAATCCGCCTCTCGGCCCCGACGGCCGAGAGGCCCCGCCGGTCCCCTTTCATGACGGTGGCCCCCCCCGCCCGCTACCAGGCCCCCTTCGCCAAGGGGGCCGTGGCCTTGTCGAACGATGGTTCCATCACGCCATCGCCTCGGCGACTCGGGAGCGGTTCACCCGCTCCTGGAGCTACAGCACGCCCAGCGCCAGCATCGCCAGGCCACTGCCGGCCAGCGGCGTCATCCCCAGCGCCTGCTGTGCGACCAGCGCGAAGCCACGGGCTCTGATCACGAGGCCTCCTGGAGGTCGCGGCGATCGCCCCGAGATCCTGTACATGGTGCCGTCACTCCGCCACGACATCGGCCGGCAAGGACTCGCTCCATTCGCGCAACTCATCGAGCACCTTGATGGCGGTCTCCCCCAGCGGCGTGATCGCATATTCCACGATCACCGGGGACGTCTCGCGCACGTGGCGGGAGATCAATCCCTTCGCCTCGAGGAAGCGCAGTCGCTCGGTGATCATCTTCTTGCTGGCACCGCCCACCATCCGGGCCAGGTCATTGAACCGCACCGGCCCGTCCTTGATGTGCCACAACAAGGACCCCGTCCACTTGCCACCGAGCACGCGCATGCCCTTCTCGATGGCGCAGGGTTCCATGCAGGGCGCCGCTACCCGGCGCCGGCCTTTCGGATCTTCCGTCACAAACGCATCCAATCGCACACCTCCTGTCGTGTCTGCCCAGCGCCAATCGGGTTCTGGGCCTGAAACCGCTCATCGATTCCCGAGGGCTCCCCGGAAGAGGCCATCCCGGGGCGGGCCCGGTCGGTCCTCCGAAGAACAAGGTTACCAAAAGTATACTAGTTGTTTTTGGTTACCCCTCGCGTCATCTTAACGCCTGCAGAGCTTGTTGATCCACTACTCGTTGCCCGTCGTGGCGGAGGATTTCATGCGTAAGATCTTGATCATCAACGGACATCAGCCCTACCCGTTTGCCAAGGGCACACTGAATGACACTCTGGCTGAGCGTGCCCGCTCATGGCTGGCCGACCAGGGACACGAGGTGCGTGTCAGCCGCATCGCCGAAGGGTATGACGTCGAGGAGGCGATCGCCGATCACCAGTGGGCCGATGTCGTGATCATGCAGTTCCCGATCAACTGGATGATGGTGCCCTGGTCCTTCAAGAAGTACATGGATGAGGTCTATACCGCCGGCATGGACGGCCGCTTCTGCGAGGGCGACGGGCGCACCGCCGAGAAGCCGAAGGAGAACTACGGGCTGGGCGGCACTCTCACCGGCACACAGTACATGCTCAGCGTCACGCTCAACGCCCCGGCCGAGGCCTTCAACGACCCCGACGAACCCTTCTTCGCCGGCAAGTCGCTGGATGACCTGGTCGCCCCCGTGCATCTGAACGCACGCTTCTTCGACATGAGCACCCTGCCGACCTTCGGCGCCTACGACGTGATGAAGAATCCCGACATCGACAGCGACCTCGCCCGCTTCGACGCCCACCTCGAGCGCGTCTTCGGCTGATGCCTCCGTCACACTCAGGAGAATCCCCCATGACAACGCCTCAATGGCCTGACGCTGGGCACCCGGTTCCGCTGGCCGACCAGGCCTCCCCGGAGTTCTACCGCGAGCTCATCAACACCGGTGAGACACGCCTGGTTCACATGACCATGGCCCCCGGCGCCGCCGATGCGCCTCACCGCCATCCCGAAGAGATCGTCTACTTCCTTTCTGCCGGCCGCCTGCGCATCGCGCTGGAAAGTGGCGATGTCGTGGAGCGTGACGTGGTAGCAGGCGACGTCATGCACAACGAGGCCTGGGCCCACCAGGTGACCAACGTTGGCGCGACTTCCGTCGAGGCCATCATTTTCGAACGCCTGGATCGCGACGACCTGGCGTGATCGCACTTATCCCGAGGAGAGAGACGATGAAGACCATTCTGATGACCGGGGCCGGCAGCGGCCTGGCGGAAGGGGCGGCACTGGCACTGGCGCAACAAGGGCACAGGGTGATTGCCACGGTGGAGATCTGGCCCCAGGTGTCGGCCCTGAAGGAGAAGGCGCAGCAGCAGGGCGTTGACCTGGAGGTCGAGAAACTCGACATCACCGATGCTCCGGATCGCGACAGCATCTTTGCGCGCTACGGCGCCGAGGTGGATGTTGTGGTGGCTAATGCGGCGATCGGCGAGACCGGCCCCATCGCCGAAATCCCCGTGTCGCGCGTGCGCAAGGTCTTCGAGACGAACGTCTTCTCGACGCTGGAGTTCGTGCAGCCTTACGCCAAGGCCTTCGCCGACCGCGGCCAGGGCAAGATCGTGCTGGTATCGTCCATCGCCGGGTTCACCACCTTCCCCTACCTCGCGCCCTATGTCGCGTCCAAGCATGCCCTGGAGGCCATTGCCCAGCTCCTGCATGAAGAGCTGGCACCGCTGGGCGTGAAGGTCGCCACCATCAACCCGGGCCCCTTCCGCACCGGCTTCAACGACCGCATGTACGACACCCTCGACCAGTGGTACGACCCGAAGACGCACTTCACCCCCGAGGCGCCGATCCGCGAGACCCAGCAGCTGTTCGCCGGGGACGATCTACAGCTCGACCCCTCCTCCATGATCGATGAGATGGTACGCCTCATCCCGCTGGACGAGCATGCGTTCCGCAACGTGCATCCCGCACGATTCGAGGAGGACGTGAAGCGCTACCAGGAGAGCCTCTGGGACCGTCAGATGTGATCGTCCACAGGCAACAGGCCATGCGCGTCGGGCCCGATGCAAGAGGGTACCGGGCCCGACGCGCACCGCCCTTCATCGCGTCACCCCCATGAGGACGTTCACCATGTCACAGCCGGATATTCACCTGTACACCGCCGCCACCATGAACGGTTACAAGCCGGTCATCTTTCTCGAGGAAGCGGAGGTGCCCTACGAGCTGACCTTCATCGACTTCGGCAAGAAGGAGCAGAAGGCGCCCGACTATCTCAAGCTCAATCCCAACGGGCGCATTCCCACCATCGTCGACCGGGGCAACGACGACTTCGCCGTGTTCGAGAGCGGCGCCATCCTCTGGTACCTGGCCGAGAAGTACGACCGCTTCCTGCCCAGAGAGGCCAAGGCCCGCAGCGAAACGCTGCAGTGGCTGATGTTCCAGATGGGCGGCATCGGCCCGATGATGGGCCAGGCCATGTACTTCCAGCGCATCGCCGCCCCCAACGGCCAGCAGGAACCCTTCTCCATCACGCGTTACGTGGAGGAATCCCGTCGCCTGCTGGAGGTCCTGAACACCCGCCTGGAGGGCCGCGAGTGGCTGGCGGGAGATCAATACACCATCGCCGACATGGCGACCTATCCCTGGGCACGCGCCTACGTCTGGGCCAAGGTGTCGGTCGAGGGTCTCGACCACCTGAAGGCCTGGTTCGAGCGGCTCGATGCGCGCCCCCAGATCCAGAAGGCCTTGACCATCCCGAAGGCACAGCCCGCCTTCTGGGGTGACGCCGACGAAAGCGAGTTCCTCAGGGAGAATGCCGCGCGCTTCGCCACCGATGTCAGGAAGTGAGAGCCCATCACGCAACCTGGGGGCCTAGCCTTGCACGTCAGGATCATCGCAAGGACAGACAGTCCAAATCGCAGCTGGGGCAGTGTCCGGGGCAGTTGAATACGAAACGCCCTCGTGGGCAGGATATCGGCTGAACCAGCCCTGTCTCAGGATGCAGCCCCCGTCCGACACGGGAGCAACGCAAACACCGAGACCGACGTTGTCACGCGGGCTGGACCATTGACGTCGAATAGCGATGGATGGCCATGAAAGAACTGACCCAGCAACTGCGGACCTTGCTCAAGGTCGCCGAACATCAGAGCTTCGCTGCGGCCGCGCGGGAGCTGGATATCGCGTCCTCGACGGCCACACGACATGTCAACCAGCTGGAACGTCACCTGGGCGAGCCCCTGCTGGTTCGTACGACCCGGCATGTGCGTCTATCGCCAGCCGGAGAACATGCCTTGGTGCGCTTTCGCGCCATCCTCGCCGAAGTGGAGCACCTGACCCGCGACCTGGACACCCTGGGAGAGCGCGTCGCCGGGCCGCTCAGAGTGTCCGTGCCCTGGCGCTACTCTCGCCTCTACCTCGCTCCAATGGTGAGCGAGTTCATGCAGCTGTATCCCGAGGTGGCCCTGGAGATCATCAGCAGCGATGACATGGTCGATCTCGTGAAGAACGACTTCGATGTCGCCATTCGCATCGGTCATCTCGACGACTCCAGCCTGATTGCGCGCCGCATTACCGATCAGCGTTTCATGCTGGCGGCAGCCCCCTCCTACCTCGAAGCCAGGCCCCCGATCAGCGAGCCGAACGATCTGGATCAACATCGTTTACTGACGTTCAGCTACAGCGCCAGCAACCATTACTGGCGGCTGACGCAGGGAGGAGTATTACACCGCATCTCGGCGCGATCCGGCGCTCTGCGGACCAATAATGCCGACATCCTCACCCAGGCCGCGCTGGATGGAGCCGGCGTGGTGGTCCAGCCGCTCTGGGCTATCCGTCACGAACTGGCCATGGGTCATCTGGTGCCGGTGCTGGAGGACTATCATGTGACATCGACCGATTTCGATACCGGCATTCATGTCGTCTTCGCCCGAGAGAATCAGAGTAACCCTCGTGTACGCGCCTGGGTCGATTTCTTGATGGCGCGGCGCGAGCGCCTCTCCTGTTGAATGCCTCGCGAGATGCAAGAGGAAGCGCCGCACCAAGGGGCCCTCGGCAAGGATTAGAAAAGAATATCGCTGCGGATGATGTACTTGGCCCCCTCCGTGATCGGTTCGCTGGCATGCACGCAGTGCTGCGGATGAGAGCCATGCGGGAAGCACAGCACCGCGCCCTTGGGGGTCGAGACCGAGACGGTCTGGATGTCATCGCGTGACCGGGCCGGCTTGCCGGGATCGGTGCGGCTGACCAGGAACTCGGTGCGACCGCCGGTGTAGCCATCGCTCAGGAAGATCAGGAAGGTGTAATGGCTCATCAGGCCCGGGTAGGCATCCGTGACGACTTGACCGTCGATGACGCGGCTGCCGGGCCAGGCCCCATCGGTATGCGGCTTGAAGAAGTCGCCCACCTCATAGCGATAGACGCGAAAGCGCGCATTGATACCCTTGGCCTGTTCTCCGTCGATACGCTCGTTGACCAGAGAGGCCACACGCGACCAGATCACCCTGTCGATCGCCTCACTGACGATCCAGTTGACGTTATGGTTGTGACGGACCGAGCGCGGCAGGGAAACGGGAGCGTCCTCCTCGAAGCCCATCTCCTCGACGGCCTGCACGAAGTGGTCGGCTTCCCGGGGGGTCAGTACGTCGAGTAGCTGGAAGGCGCCCGGAACGCCCTCTACTTCCTGGCGGGTGGCGGCAGCCACGTCATCGGTGTCGAAGAAGTCGCCCACCTCGCCGTTGTCACTCCAGATAGGGAGGGGCTTGGGATTGAAGCCGCGTTCGTGACTCACGGCATGGAAAGACAGGCTCATGACAAAAGCTCCTGAGTGACGAGAAACATGTGATGGATGACAGGCGCGCGGCTGAGGTCGCCCGACGTCAGCCGAGGCAGGCGACAGGGCGCGAGTCTCAGTCGGCATAGCGCACCAGCACCCGCGTCTCGAGACTGGTGCGTGTCGGCGCCTCGGGCGCGGTATTCAGCAATTCGGCGGCGGTATGCGCGACGGGCGGCTTGCCGGCGCTATCGAAGGCATTGAAGAGGATGGCCTCATTCGGCCGCATGCGGGAGGCGAAGTACCAGCGGTGAGCGGGATTGTGAACCAGCCCCTGAATCTGACCGCGGCGATCCGGATAGAGAATATCGATGTCGACCCAGTCATCGGGCTGAACGGTAGACACATCCACAAACGCCAGTGGGTCGCGCTCCACGCTATGTTCCACGGGCTGCCACACATTGACGATGCCATAGTGGCCGCGCAGCCATTGCTCGGCCTGTGCCGGTGGCAGAACGTCACGCAGACGCTGAGAGCCGGCATCTGACGAATAGTCGACGTGAACATGCTGGGCCGGCACACGTTCCCCCTCGAAGCCGCGCAGGGTGTGATCGAAGACATGCACGTCGCTTGCCCCCAGCTGTTGCTTGAGCAGTGTCTCTATCGCCGGCGTGTGCTGGCGGTCTCGTGTTTCGGGATCCCGCACATCCACGGCAAGGGACGGCGTCTCCACCAAGACCAGCCCCTGCGTGACGAAATCGGTCGGCACCACGCGAAGATCATGCAGTCTGACCCCACGACGATCGTGCTCCGGCTCGATACGTCGTCCGGTCTCCCCGTTAGGATCCACCTGAATCTGCAAGCCTTCGGGGCGATCGACCTGATAATTGACGTAGGCAAGGCGTGTCGATGTGGCTGTTGACATGAGAATGGAAGCGCTCTCCCTCACGATGAACGATCCGTCGGCAAGTCATTGAAGCAGCACGCTCTTCTTCTCCTTGCCAGTGACGGCCTCACCCCCCGAGGCTAGGGCAGGGCCCAGGCGGGAAAAAGGCGACAAGATGCAATTGGCTATTGCCGATTCGGCAATGGTGTCATCACGCCAGCCGAAGTCGCATGGCGGATCGTCGATCGCCGAGACGCTCGCGCCGGGCGTCGACGTCGCCGCCCGCGGGCAGGGCGAGAAGCCCCGCGACGCGGGCTCCAGCGAGGCGCGGCCCGATATAGCCAAATAAGGCTATTACATTGAAAAATAGCCCTGAGAATCTATCCTGAGGCATGACCGTCGCCCTCGGGAGTCTCCATGGCCACACGTCTCGCCGTCATCACCGGCGACATCATCGATTCGCGCCGCCTCGAGGAGGGCCAGCGCCTCCACCGGGTGCTCGAGACGACCCTGGAGGGCCTCGCCGAGCGCCACGAGGGAGACTATCAGCGCTATCGCGGCGACGGTTTCCAGCTCGCCATCGCCCGGGTCGAGGCGGCACTGGAGGCGGCCGTGGCGCTGCGCGCCGCCCTGATCGCGCGCTCCGAGGCCGGACACCGCTGGGACGCCCGGCTCGCCATCGCGGTGGGGCGTGACGACTGGCGGCCCGGCGAGGCGCTGGCCTCCGCCGACGGCCCGGTCTTCGTCGCCTCCGGCCGCACCCTGGATGCGCTGGACGCATCGGACGCGCACCTCGCCCTGCGGCACACCGACGTCGATGAGGCCCCCTGCGAAGCCTTGCTGATCCGCCACCTCGACGCCCTGCTGGCCGACTGGTCGCCCCGCGCCGCCGAGGCGGTCGGCCTGCGCCTGACCGAGGATCTCACCCAGCAGGCGCTGGCCGAGCGGCTGGGCATTCGTCAGCCCAGCGTCCACAAGCGCCTGCGCGCCGCCCGCTGGCCCCTGCTGGCCGACACCCTGACGCATTTCCGCGCATCGCTCGCCGACGAGGAGGCGACGCCATGACCGCCACGGCCCTGACGACGCTGTTCGCCCTGATCCTCGTCCACCTGGTGGGCGACTTCCTGCTCCAGCCGCGGCGCTGGGTCGAGGCACGCCAGCGCGACAAGGCCCGTGCCGGCGTGCTCTACCTGCATGCCGGGATCCATGGGCTGCTGGCCCTGGCGGTGCTGTTGATCGCCGGCATCGATCCGCTCGCCGCCGTGGCCTGGTCGGTGACCATCGCCGCCAGCCACGCGCTGATCGACCTGGGCAAGGCGCATCTGGACCCGCGGCAGCTGTGCTGGTTCGTGCTCGATCAGGCCCTGCACCTGATCGTGCTGCTGGGCGTCTGGCTGGCCTCGCTGGGCAGCCTGGCGCCTCTGAGCGCGGCGCTCGACTGGCTGAGCCGTCCCGAGGTGATGGCTCACGCTCTCGCCTATCTGCTGGTCACCCGCCCCATGGCCATCGCCATCGCGCTGGCCATGCGCCCCTGGAGCGAGGAGGTCACCGACCCCGGCACCCTGGTCGCCGCCGGGGCTCGCATCGGCATGCTCGAACGGCTGCTGGTGCTGACCCTGGTGCTGCTCGACGAGTTGACCGCGGTGGGCTTTCTGCTCACCGCCAAGTCGGTGCTGCGCTTCGGCGATCTGCGTGCCCGCCGCGACCGCAAGCTCACCGAGTACGTGCTGCTGGGCACCCTGCTCAGCGTCACCGCCACCCTGGCGCTGGGGCTGGCGGTGCGCCAGCTGCCCTGGACGGCCTGAGCATGCGCTCCATGGCACTGCTCTACATGGTGCTCGCCCTGCTGCTGGGCGGCTGCGCCGGCGGCGAACGCCCCGTCGGGCCCGGCGGCGTGGTGATCGACGACAGCCATTCGTCCAGCGCCCACTCCAGCCGGGTGCGCTTTCTGGTGCTGCACTACACCGACGAGGACGAGGCGACCTCGCTGGAGATTCTCAGCGGGCCCCGCGTCAGCGCCCACTACCTGGTGCCGCGCCGGCCCGGCCGGGAGCGCGGCGCGCCACGGGTCTATCGCCTGGTCGACGAGTCGCGCCGCGCCTGGCACGCCGGCGCCAGCGCCTGGGCGGACCGCACCCATCTCAACGACAGCTCTCTGGGCATCGAACTGGTCAACGCCGGGCCGGATCGCCCGTCCATCGAGGCCGCCTCGACGGTGGCCTGGGCGCCCTTCCCCGACGAGCAGATCACGGCGCTGATCGCCCTGCTCAGGGACCTGATCGCGCGCCACGACATCGCCCCCACCGACCTGCTCGGCCACGCCGAGATCGCGCCCACACGCAAGATCGATCCGGGACCGGCCTTCCCCTGGCGGCGCCTGTATGCGGCCGGCATCGGCACCTGGCCGCTGGAAGCCGACCTGGCCCGCTACCGTCGCCTGTTCGCCGCGGGCCCACCGCCGCTCGCCGTCCTGCAGCGGGCGCTGGCGGCCTGGGGCTACGCGGTCACGCCGAGCGGCGAACTCGATAGTGCGACCCGAGGCGCGCTGCGCGCCTTCCAGATGCGCTATCGGCCCGCCGACTATCGCGGCCGGCCGGACGCCGACACCGCCGCTCGGCTGTGGGCGCTGCTCGCCCGCTACCGGCCCGAGGCGCTGGCCGATCCGGCGCTCGCCTCGCCGCTCTCGCCGTCCGCGGCGACGCCCGGGAAGCCACCCGCGCCGCGGGGATAGTGGATGACGTCGTGGAAGCGCGCCGGCCGCTCGGCCGGGTTGCGATAGGCGTGGGGCCGGTCGGCGGCGAAGCGCAGTCCCTCGCCCGCCGCCAGACGCCGCCAGGCGCCGTCCACCCGCACCTCCAGCTCGCCCTCGACCACCACCAGGTGCTCGATCACGCCCGGCGCGTGGGGCGCCGACTCGCTGACCGCGCCCGCGGCCAGGGTGCCCACCAAGAGCTCGAAGCCGAGCGCGGGGTCGAAGGGAAACAGCGGCACGGCCGACATCCCGGCGGCATCGCCCTCGGAGGCCGGCGCAGCCTGAGGCGCGGCACCGGCCAGTCCCGCATCCGGGGCAACGGCCTCGGGTTCGAACAGGCTCGAGAACGGCACGCGAAAGCCGCTGGCGATCTTCCACAGCGTCGCCACCGTGGGGCTCGATTCGCCGCGCTCGATCTGGCCCAGCATGGCCTTGCTGACCCCGGTCTCCCGGGCGGTGCGATCGAGGCTCCAGGCCTCGGCGCGGCGCAGCGCCCTGAGCCGTTCGGCAATATGCTGCGAGATCTCCTGCATCGGCCTCTCCCGGTCGCGTTCAGACGGTTCCGATAGATCGTTCGGATAGCCGATAGATCGTTCGGATAGATGGAAAGGCGCCATTGTAGCGCGGCCGCCGTGGCCTGCCTGCCCGTTTGTGCGTTTTAGCGCACGGTGCTAGGGTGGCGCCATCGTGCGCTATAACGCACAGCCACCCGGAGCCCTCCCATGCCCATGCCCAGCCGGCCAACGCCGAGTCCCGCCAGCGCCGAGCGTCCCTCACTGTGGCGCGACGGCAGCCTGTCGACCCTCACCGCCGGCTTCATCGCCGTGCTGATCGGCTATTCCAGCTCGGCGGCGATCATCGTTCGGGCCGCCGAGGCGGCCGGCGCCAGCCAGGCCGAGATCGGCTCCTGGCTGTGGGCGCTGGGCATCGGCTCCGGCGTCACCACGCTGATCTTCTCGCTGCGCTACCGCATGCCGCTGCTCACCGCCTGGTCGACCCCGGGCGCGGCGCTGCTCGCCACCAGCCTGCCGGGGCTGCCCATGAGCGAGGCGATCGGTGCCTTCCTGTTCTCGTCGCTGCTGATCACCCTGTGCGGCGTGACCGGGCTGTTCGAGCGCCTGATGCACCGCCTGCCGCAGGCGCTGGCCTCGGCCATGCTGGCCGGCGTGCTGCTGCGCTTCGGACTCGACCTGGTGATGACCGTGGAGCATCGGCTGGTGCTGCCGCTGGCGATGGGGCTGACCTATCTGGTGGCCAAGCGGCTGTGGCCGCGCTATGCCATCCCGCTGGTGCTGGCCGTGGGGGGCCTGGTGGCCCAGGCCCAGGGCCTGCTGGATCTCGGCGCCATTACCCCGGCGCTGGCGGTGCCGGCCTATACGGCACCGAGCTTCGACCTCGGCACGCTGATCGGCGTCGGCATCCCGCTGTTCGTGGTCACCATGGCCTCCCAGAACCTGCCCGGCGTGGCCGCCCTGCGCGCCGCCGGCTACCGGCCGCCGATCTCGCCGCTGGTCGGCGGCACCGGGCTGACTGGCCTCGTGCTCGCGCCCTTCGGCGGCTTCGCCCTCAATCTGGCGGCGATCAGCGCCGCGGTCTGCCAGGGCCCGGAGGCCCATCACGACCCACAGCGACGCTACGCCGCCGGGGTCGCGGCGGGCGGTTTCTACCTGCTGCTGGGGCTGTTCGGCGCTACCGTGAGCTCGCTGTTCGCCGCCCTGCCCGGCGAACTGGTGGTCGCCATCGCCGGTCTGGCACTGCTGCCGACCCTCGGTGCCTCGCTGGCCGACGCCCTGGGCGATGCCCGCCAGCGAGACGCCGCCCTGCTCACCTTCCTGGTCACCGCCTCGGGCATCGCGCCGGGCGGCATCGGGGCGGCCTTCTGGGGGCTCGTGGCCGGGCTGGTGGCACTGGCCATCGGCCGCTGGCGCGCCACCGGAAAAGACGACTGAGCCATGTCGCCCTGGGCACTGCTGGCGTCGCCTCGGTGCCGCACCATGGCGATGGGGGCTGCTAGGCTGCCGCGATCCAATAACAACTTCCCTGGAGCATGCCCATGGCGATCCCGACTCTCTCCATCTGCCGGGGGCGCGACATCACCCCACACCTGCCGGCCCTGGCCCAGCTGCGCATCCGGGTCTTCCGTGACTACCCCTATCTCTACGACGGCAACGAGGCCTACGAGGCCAGCTACCTCGAGCGCTACGCCGCCAATCCGGAAAGCTTCTTCGTGTTGGCCTTCGACGGCGACACCCTGGTCGGCGCGGCCACCGGCCAGCCGCTGGACGACGAGGTCGACGACTTCCGTGCCCCCTTCGAGGCCGCCGGCTACCGCCCCGAAGGCGTCTTCTACTATGGAGAATCGGTGCTGCTGCCCGAATACCGCGGCCGCGGCATCGGCAAGGCCTTCATGGAGGCCCGCGAGAGCCACGCCGAAAGCGAGGGCTTCGGCCATGCGGCCTTCTGCGCCGTGGAACGCCCGGTCGACCATCCGCTCAAGCCCGACGACTACCGGCCACTGCACGACTTCTGGAACGCCTGGGGCTATCGCCGCACGCCGTCGCTCTCGACCACCTTCGCCTGGAAGGACATCGATGCCGACGAGGAGACCGCCAAGCCGATGATCTTCTGGCTCAAGGCCCTGGACTCATGAGCGAGAAACACCCGCCGACGGTGACCGTGGCGACCGCCCAGTACCCCATCGAGGCGTTCGCCGACTTCGCCGACTTCCAGGCCAAGGCGGCGCGCTGGGTGCATGACGCCGCCCGCCGCGGCGCCGAGCTGCTGGTGTTTCCCGAGTACGGCGCCATGGAGCTGGCCTCGCTGCTGCCCGAGGCCGAGCAGGGCGACCTGGCGGCCCAGCTGCACGGTCTGCAGCCCTGGCGCGATGCCTTCGTCGAGACCTGGCGCGGGCTTGCCCGCGAGCATGGCGTGACCCTGCTCGCTCCCTCCCTGCCCTGGCGGCTCGACGACGGACGCTTCGTCAATCGCGCCTGGCTGTGCGGCCCGGACGGTGATCCGGGCCATCAGGACAAACAGGTGATGACGCGCTTCGAGAACGACGAATGGGGCGTCGAGGCCGGCCACGGCCTCAGGGTCTTCGACACCCCGGCCGGGCGGCTGGGCGTGCTGATCTGCTACGACAGCGAGTTCCCGCTGCTGGCCCGGGCGCTGGTGGATGCCGGCGCCGAGCTGCTGCTGGTACCGAGCTGCACCGACACCGAGGCCGGCTTCCAGCGCGTGCGGCTCAGCGCCCAGGCCCGCGCCATCGAGCAGCAGGTGGCGATCGTGCACTCGCCCACGGTGGGCGAGGCGCTGTGGTCGCCGGCGGTGGACATCAACATCGGCCGGGCCGGCGTCTACACGCCCTGCGACCACGGCTTCCCGCCCGACGGCGTGCTGACCCAGGCCCGGGACGCCACGCCGGGCTGGCAGCTGGCCCGCCTCGATCTGGCCGCGATCCGCGCCCTGCGCGACCACGGCCAGGTCAACAACCACGCCGACTGGTCCCACCAAAACGCCTGCCTGGCCGCGGGCGTCGCCCGGGTGTCTTGCACCTAGCGTCTCACCCGCCCGCCTTCGCCCGAAGGCATAGCCACGCCGACGCCGCGTGCCCTTTTGCCGCCACTCGCGCTTGGTCGTACAATGCCGTTCAATTCGGGCCGCTCATATCCGGTCGGCCCACCCCCTCTATACGACGCTTTCGAGGATATCCGCGACCCATGCGCGCCAGCCAACTGTTGATCTCCACCCTCAAGGAAACGCCCGCCGATGCCGAAGTGATCAGCCATCAGCTGATGCTGCGCGCGGGGATGATCCGCCGCCTGACCTCGGGGCTCTATACCTGGCTGCCGCTGGGCCTTCGCACCCTGCGCAAGGTCGAGCGCATCGTCCGCGAGGAGATGGATCGCGCCGGCGGCCAGGAAGTGCTGATGCCGGCCGTGCAGCCCGCCGAGCTGTGGCAGGAATCCGGCCGCTGGGACCAGTACGGCCCCGAGCTTTTGCGCCTCAAGGACCGCCACGAGCGTGACTACTGCGTCGGGCCGACCCACGAGGAAGTCATCACCGACCTGGTGCGCCGCGAGATCGCCAGCTACAAGCAGCTGCCGTCTAACTTCTATCAGATCCAGACCAAGTTCCGCGACGAGATCCGCCCGCGCTTCGGCGTGATGCGCTCCCGCGAGTTCGTGATGAAGGACGCCTACTCCTTCCACATCGACGAAGCCTCGCTGATGGACACCTATCAGGTGATGTACGACACCTACGTGCGCATCTTCACCCGCCTGGGGCTCGACTTCCGCCCGGTGATCGCCGACAACGGCTCCATCGGCGGCACCGGCTCCCACGAGTTCCACGTGCTGGCCGACTCCGGCGAGGACGACATCGTGTTCTCCACCGAGTCCGACTACGCCGCCAACATGGAGAAGGCCGAGGCGATGGCGCCCCAGGGCGAGCGCGACGCCCCGCGCGAGGAGCTGCGCCTGGTCGACACGCCGGATGCCAAGACCATCGCCGCGCTGGTCGAGCAGCACGGCCTGCCGATCGAGAAGACCATCAAGACGCTGATGGTGCACGCCACCGAGGGCGGCCTGATCGCGCTGCTGGTGCGCGGCGATCATGAGCTCAACGAGGTCAAGGCCGAGAACCTGCCCGAGGTGGCGAGCCCGCTGACCATGGGCACCGAGGAAGAGATCCGCGCGGCGGCCGGCGCCGGCCCCGGCTCGCTGGGCCCGGTGAACCTCGAGATGCCGGTCGTGATCGACCGCAGCGTGGCGATGATGAGCGACTTCGGCGCCGGCGCCAACGTCGACGGCAAGCACTACTTCGGCATCAACTGGGAGCGCGACCTGCCGCTGCCCAAGGTCGCCGACCTGCGCAACGTGGTCGAGGGCGATCCTTCGCCTGACGGCCGGGGCACGCTGTCGATCAAGCGCGGCATCGAGGTCGGCCACGTCTTCCAGCTGGGCCAGAAGTACAGCGAAGCGATGAATGCCACCGTGCTGGACGCCAACGGCAAGGCCGCGCACCCCTGGATGGGCTGCTATGGTATCGGGGTGAGCCGGGTCGTGGCCGCCGCCATCGAGCAGAACCATGACGACGGGGGCATCATCTGGCCGGACGCCATCGCGCCCTTCCACGTCACCGTGGTGCCGATGAACGCCCACAAGTCACAGCGCGTGCGCGAGGAGAGCGAGCGTCTCTATCAGGAGCTCAGCGCCGCCGGCTTCGACGTGCTGCTCGACGATCGCGACCTGCGCCCCGGCGTGCGTTTCGCCGACCAGGAACTGATGGGCATTCCCCATCGCCTGGTGGTCGGCGACCGCGGACTGGACAAGGGTGAACTGGAGTACAAGGGACGCCGTGACAGCGATGCCACCATGGTCCCCGCCGGGGACATCCTCGCCTTCCTGCACGAGAAGATCGACGCCCGCTAAGCGGCGGCCGACGGCCGCCCTGGCGGCGGCCGCCTCCCTGCTGCTGGCGTCGCCGCTCGCCGCCCAGCCCCTCGACGGCCAGGCGGGCAGCGACTTCCTCGATGCCCTCTCCGTGCGCCCGGTCCCGGACCGGGCGCCGGTGGTTAGGGCCCTGCCGCCGCTCCCCACCACGCTGCGCCCGACCCTGGACGGCGCCCGGCGGACGCCGCGCTCGCCCGCCGAGGTGTGGGCGGCCCGTCAGTGGATCAACGACATGGCACCGCGCCTGGCGCGCTACGTGCCCGATGCCGATCGTCGCCAGACGCTACTGACCCGCATCCATCAGGAGGCGAGCCTGGCCGGCCTCCCGCCGGCGCTGGTGCTGTCCGTCATTCAGGTGGAGAGCGCCTTCCGCGCCGAGGCGGTGTCATCGGCCGGCGCCGTGGGGCTGATGCAGATCATGCCGTTCTGGATCCGCGAGCTCGGCCTGCCCGCCGACGACCTCAAGGATCCCATCCGCAACCTGCGCTATGGCTGCACGATACTGGCCCACTACCTGGCGGTGGAAGACGGCGACCTGACCCGCGCCCTGGCCCGCTACAACGGCAGCCTGGGCAAGACCTGGTACCCCGAGCGGGTGATGCGCGCCCTGTCCCGACGCTGGACGCCCGCGGCCCCCGGCCTGCCCGAGCGCCTGACCGCCGACCGCTGAGCGTCCCCCCTCTACCGAACGACGGCACAAAAAAAGGCCGGCCCCGAAGGGTCGGCCTAGTGGGGGGTAGCCCCCCTCCCCTGACGACGGTGGAACGGTGGATCAGCGCTTCTTGTTTTCGCGACGATGGTGGTCGCGGATGACGAAGGCCACCCAGCCGCCCATGAAGGCGATCATCATGCCGACGGTGGCAAGCCCGAAGATCACGGCATCGTCCCAGTACATGGTGCTTGCCTCCCGTCGCGATGTGATGGCCCCACTCTAGCGGCCCGTCCCGGGCGATACGCTGATCTGGGTCAAGTGCGCCACCCGGTGTGAACAGGCCGGCCGTACGGGCTTGATCCAGGTCAGATTCACGCTCGCGACGCTGCCGCTGGGAGCTCCTCGGCCCCGGAAACGATGCCGCGTCGCGCCGAAGGGAAGGAGGGGCAAGGAGGAGGGAGAGAAACGGGGGAAACGCGGCCGCGCCGAAGGGCGACGCGGCCGGCGCTCTCGAGCCGAGGGCTCAGACCATCTTCTTGTCTTCGACCTGATCCGGCGTGGTGCCCGGCGGCAGCGGGTGGCCCTTGGCGAGCTCGGCGCGGGTGGCCTCGCGCACCTCCAGCACCTCCAGACGATAGTGCAGGTGGCGACCGGCCAGCGGATGATTGGTGTCGATCCGCACGCCGTCGTCGCGCACCTCGAGCACGGTGACGATCTCCGGGCCGTCATCGCCCGGCGTCTGGAAGCGCATGCCCGGCGCGAGATCGGGCACCGGGAAGGCCTCGCGGCCGACCTCGCGCACCAGCGCCTCGTCGCGCAGGCCATAGGCCTCGGCGGGGGCCAGGGTCACCTCGAGCTCGGCGCCGGCCTCGCTCCCGGCCAGGGCCTGCTCCAGCCCGGCCATCAGGTTGCCGTGGCCGTGAAGGTATTCGAGTGGCTTCTGGCGCGCGCGGGAGTCGTCGAGGACCTGGCCGTCCTCGTCGCTCAGCACGTAGTGCAGGGTCACGACCCGCTGGGGGGCGATGGTCATGGGGCCTCCGGTACTGGGGAATGAAAGATAGGGTTAAAGGGCATCAGTCGCGACGGCGCAGTCGGGAGACGGGCATCTCCAGACGCTGCTGCTGATGCAGCATGTTGAGCAGCACGATGGCGCGCTCCTCGCCCTTGTGGCTGGCGAAGACCGCCTGCAGGTCCTTGAACGGCCCCTCGGTGATCTCCACCGCCTCGCCGGCACGGAAGTAGACGTGGGCGACGTCGTCATCATCCTGGCTGGCCTGGCGGCGCAGGGCCTCGATCAGCCCGTCGCCGACCGGCACCGGCATGTCGCCGCCGAAGGTCACGAGCTTGAGCACGCCGCGCGTCGAGCGGATCGGCCGCCAGTTGCTGATCAGCCGGTCGAGGCGGATGAACAGATAGTAGGGAAACAGCGGCTCGCTCACCCACTCCAGCTTGCCGCGGCGCTTCTTCTGCACCTCGAGCACCGGGTGAAAGACCTCGTAGCCCTGGTTGCCCAGGTGCTCGGCGGCGCGGAAGGACTCGCCTCCCTTGCACTGGATGGCATACCAGCGGGGCACCGCATCCTCGGTGGCCTCGAGAGAAAGGTCGTCATCACGCATGTCGTCGATCGTCTCTGGCTGGTGTCGGCGCCGGGGCTCTGCAACAATCGGCGGCGCGTGCCACCGGTGTCGTCGGCCCCGGTCGAGACCGGGATTTTAACATCGATGGCCCGGCACGTGCCCTGACCCATCGCAAGGAGAGCCCCCTCATGCCGACCCCCACCGCGCATCGCAGCTGGCGCAGCGCCCTGTCGGTCTACCTGCGTGCCCCGGTGCTGACCATGCTGTTCCTGGGCTTCTCGGCGGGCCTGCCCTTCCTGCTGGTGTTCTCGACACTGTCGGCCTGGCTGCGCAGCGACGGCGTCGAGGTGGCCGCGATCGGCTTCTTCGCCTGGATCGGCATCCTCTACTCGATCAAGTTCTTCTGGGCCCCGGTGGTCGACCGGCTGGCGCTCCCCGGCCTGACCCGCCGGCTCGGCCAGCGCCGCGGCTGGATGCTGCTGGCGCAGGCGATGATCGCCGCCGGCCTGGCGGGGCTGTCGAGTCTCGATCCGCCGAACCAGCTGCCGCTGGTGGCGCTGTTCGCGCTGCTGGTGGCCTTCGGCTCGGCGACCCAGGACATCTCCATCGACGCCTTTCGTATCGAGTCGGCGCCGGAGGACCTGCAGGCGGCCATGGCCTCGACCTATATCATCGGCTATCGCGGCGGGCTGATCGCCGCCGGGGCGGGAGCGCTCTACCTGGCCTCGCTGGTGTCCTGGCACGTCGCCTACCTGGCGATGGCGGCGCTGATGGCGGTGGGCATGGTGACGGTGCTGGTGCGCCCGGAACCCGAACGCCAGGCGCTGGGCGTCCAGCTGATCCATGAGCCGCGGGTGCGGGCCTTCCTGCGCGCCAGCCGCGGCCGGCCGGCCTGGCTGCGCCGCCTGGGCGCCTGGGTGATCGGCGCGGTGGTCTGCCCGTTCACCGACTTCTTCGGTCGGCACGGGCTCAAGGCGCTGTGGCTGCTGGCCTTCGTGGCCGTGTTCCGGATCAGCGACCTGGCCATGGCCTCCATGGCCAACCCGCTCTACATCGATCTGGGCTTCAGCCTCGAGGCCATCGCCAACGTGACCAACGTGTTCGGCATCGCCATGAGCATCGGCGGCGGGCTGATGGGCGGCCTGCTGGTGGCACGCTACGGGGTAGGGCCGATCCTGATCCTCGGCGCCTGCGCCACCGCCCTGACCAACCTGCTGTTCGTGGCCCTATCGCTTGCCGGCGACAGCCTGCCGATGCTGGTGGTCACCATCGTCGGCGACAACCTCTCCAACGGGCTGGCCAGCGCGGTGTTCATCGCCTTCCTCTCGGGGCTGACCTCGCGGGCCTACACCGCCACCCAGTACGCGCTGTTCTCGTCGCTGATGACGCTGCCCGGCAAGTTCCTGAGCGGCTTCGGCGGCCTGGTCGTGGCCTCGCACGGCTACGCGGACTTCTTCCTGGCGGCCTCGGTGCTGGGCCTCCCGGCCATCGCGCTGGCGATCTGGGTCAGCCGCGACCGCCGTCTGGCACCGGCGCCGACCGCGGCCTGAGGCCGCCCCTCTCGGCCCCGCCGCTCAGTCCAGCCGGCCGGCGAGCCATTCCAGCGCGCCCGGGGTGGCGCGCCACTGGTCACGCATCAGGGTGCGGTACTGCCAGGCCTCGGCCCGCGAACCGGGCGCCGCCGTGCCGTCGCCCGACGGGCTGGCCGGACGCGGATTCTCGGCGCACAGCAGCGACAGGGCGTGACCGTTGTGGCGCCGGGACTCGCTCAGCGCCTCGACGGCCTCGTCGAGGCGCTCCAGGCGGTAGAGCGCCAGCGCCCGGCCCATCAGCAGCCCCAGCACCGCCTCGTCTTCGGACGGCTTGGCCAGCGCCGACTCGCTGAGCGCCAGCGCCTCGGTGTCGCGGCCCTCGCGCAGCAGCTGGTCGAGCACCAGCTCGCGCAGCCCCAGGCTGTCACGATCATCCAGCTCGAGCAGCCGCTCGGCCAGGTGCCGGGAACGCTGACGGGCGCCGCGTTCCATGCCCACCACCAGCGCCAGGCCGGTGCGCAGCAGCACGGCGTTATCGGCGGCGTCCCAGTCCAGCGAGGCGTCGCCCGGCGAAGCGACGCCCGGCGAAGCGTCGCCCGGCGAGGCATCGCCGGATGCCGCCTCGCGTGCCTGATCCAGCCAGCGTTCCAGGCGCTCGGCCAGCGGCTCGAACAGGCTCGGCGCCATCCACGGCAGGCTGCCGAAGCGGCTGGTCAGCGCCAGCGCCAGCGACTGCACCACCGCCGGCGAATCGAGCCACTCCGGCTGGGCACACAGCGCCGGCAGCCAGTCGCCGGCCGCCTGCCAGGGATCGTCATCGAAGCCCAGCGGGGCCTCGTTCTCGACCTCGGCGGGGAACACCGCGCGGAAACCGGCATAGAGCGTGTCCTCCCGGGCGCTGCGGTGATAGGCCAGCTGGCCCTCCTCGACGCGCAGGTCCAGCGTCGGTACACCGTCCAGCGACTCGAGCAGCGCCTGCAGCGCGACCAGCGGCTCGGCCAGGTCCTCCTCGGCGTTGAGCAGCTGTTCGGCCAGGGTCGCGCCGGGGTTGTCGGCCAGGTCGGAGAGGAACTGCAGCTGGTCGGGATCGAGCTCGCCCTGACGGGACAGGCGGCGGAACCAGAAGCTCGAGCGCTCGCGGGCCTCTTCCTCGTGCCCTTCATGCAGCAGCAGCATGGCCTCGATGTAGGCCAGGGTCGGCGAGTCCGGCAGCGCCTGCTGGGCGCGCACGAAGGCGGCCCGGGCGCTGTCCAGGTCGTCGTTGTCCAGGTGCATCAGGCACAGCCGCTCCAGCGCCACGCCGCGCAGGAACAGCGGGCCGCGATCGAGCACCGCGTCGAGCAGCGCCTCGCGCTTGCGATGGAATCCGCGCTCCTGATAGAGATCGACCAGGATCTCGAAGGCCGGCTCGGCCTGCTCCGGCAGGCGCGACCAGTCGGCGGTCTCGAACAGCGACTCGAGGATCTGCTGGGCGCGACCGCGCTGGCCGGATTCGGCGGCGATCAGCCCGGCCTCGAGCAGCGCCTGGGCGGGCGCCTTGCCGCTGGCCAGCGCGGCCTTGAGGGTATCGCCCTTCCACTCGCGCAGCGACAGCATCCACATCAGGTGATCGGGCACATCGCCCGGCAGGCTGACGGCACCGCAGCAGCGCTTGGTCTTGCGCCCGGAGTCGCACCAGCAGGGCTCGTTGCGCCCCGGGCGGGCCAGCGCCTCGCAGTCGAAGTCCAGCCGCGCCAGCGGGGTCTGCGACCACAGCTCCGGAGCCAGCGCCTGGGCCATGGCCGGATCCCCGGTCAGCTTGGGACCCTCCTCGCGGGCCCAGGCCATCAGCGTCGGATAACGCTCGTCTTCGCGAATCGCCTTGAGGGCGCCCGAGGCGAACCCCAGCAGCTGTTCTACCCATACCGCCAGCATGGCCGTCTCCCCTGCCGAAAAACCGCACAGTCTACCAGCCGCGCGCCGGGCTGGCAGCCGCTCAGCGTGATACCTTCGCGAACAGCGGCCGCACCCGGGCATCCATGTCCAGCCGCGCGCCGAGGCGCACCAGATTCCAGTAGTGGCCGTTCAGGGTCCGCGACAGCAGCAGGGTGTCCGCCGGCGGCTGCAGGCGATCCATGGCCGCCCACACCCGCGGGCTCAGCTCGCGCAGCCGGCGATGCACGCGCACGTCGCCGAAGTCCTGGATGCCGGGGGCGAACAGCGGGCCTACCGCCTCGGCGGCCTCGCGGTAGAGCGCCAGGGGGGCACCCTCGCCCTGGCGACCGCCCAGCTCGAGCATCGCCGCATCCATGGCCATGGGGTCCGCGGCCAGGGTGGCCTCGAGCAGGCGCATCATCGCCGACAGCCGCTCGCGCGGCACCGGGATGACGGCGCCGAAGTCGTAGATCACCAGTCGACCCTGGTCATCGGCGGCGAAGTTGCCGGCATGGGGGTCGGCGTGCAGCTCGCCGAAGGTGAACAGCTCCTCGATCAGCCAGTCGGCCAGCGTCGTGGCCACCCGCTGGCGCACGGCGTCGTCGGCATCCTCCAGCTCGCGCAGCGGCGTACCCGCCACGTGGCGCATGGCCAGCACATGGGGCCCGCAGAGATCGGGCAGCGGCTCGGGGATCACCAGCGAATCGAGATGCGCGTAGCGCGCCCGGTAGCGCGCCAGATGCTCGGCCTCGGCGCGATAGTCGAGCTCGTCGCGCAGGCCGGCGGCGAGCTCCTCGAACAGCGCGTCGAGGCGCGCCTGGGGCACCTTGAACCAGCGCCCCAGACGCATCAGGCGGCGCAGCTGGGCGAGATCGCCCTCCAGCACCTCGGCGAGGCCGGGATACTGCACCTTGAGCACCACCGTCTCGCCGTCTCGCGTCACCGCCCGGTGCACCTGGCCCATGGAGGCGCTGGCGAAGGGCGCGGTCTCGACCTCGGCGAAGACCGACTCGAGGTCGCCGTACTGCGCCTCGAGCGTGCCGCGGATGGCCTCCCAGGGCATCGGCGTGGCCTGACGCTGCAGCCGGGCCAGCTCATCGGCCAGGTCCGCCGGCAGCAGGTCATCCCACTGCGACATCACCTGAGCCAGCTTCATGGCCGGCCCCTTGAGCTCGGAAAGCCCCTCGAACAGCGCCTCGCCGAGGGCACGCCAGTCGGCCTGCCCGCCTAGCCGGGTGCGCAGCAGGGCACCGCCGGTGCGAGTGCCGAGGCCCAGCAGACGCCGTGTGCGACCGCGTTCGCGCATCTATCACGCCCTCCGGTAAAGTGAGACAAGCATTGTACAACGGATCACCATCTTACCCCTGGCGACCCGCGACAAATACTGTAAGAATCCCCATGACTTTCATCCTATCGACGTTTACCCCGCCGACGAGACGCCATGCGCCTGATCATCGCCGAGAAGCCGAGCCTGGCCCGGGCCATCGCCGAGGCCCTGCCCGCCGCCGTTCGCCGCGAGGACGGCGCCCTGGTGGCCGGTGACACCACCGTCACCTGGTGCCTCGGCCACCTGCTGGAACAGGCCCCGCCCGAGGCCTACGACCCCGCCCTCAAGAGCTGGCGGCTCGATACCCTGCCGATCCTGCCCGAGCAGTGGAAACTCGCCCCGCGACCCAAGGCCAGGGGGCAGATCGCGGTGATCCGCCGGCTGCTCAAGCAGGCCGGCGAGGTCGTGCATGCCGGCGACCCCGACCGCGAGGGCCAGCTGCTGGTCCAGGAAGTGATCGAGCACCTGGGCTGGAAGGGGCCGGTGTCACGACTGCTGGTCAGCGACCTCAACGCTCCGGCCGTCAAGCGCGCGCTCTCGCGGCTGGAGGACAACGCCCGCTACGCGCCGCTCTACCGCGCCGCCCAGGCCCGCTCCCGGGCCGACTGGCTGTACGGCATCAACCTGACCCGCGCCTGGACGCTGATCGGCCGACAGGCGGGGCACGATGGCGTGCTCTCGGTGGGCCGGGTGCAGACGCCGGTGCTGGGCCTGGTGGTGCGTCGCGACGCCGAGATCCGCGACTTCGAGCCGCGGCCCTTCTACGTGCTGTGGGCCGATCTGGCCGTTTCCCGCGGCCGCCTGCGGGCCTGGTGGGCGCCCGGCGAGACGCACCCGCTGGACGATCAGGGGCGGCTGCTCGAACGCGCCCCGGCGGCCGCGCTGGCCGAACGCCTGCCCGGCGCCGAGGGCCGGCTGACCAAGCTCGAGCGCCGCGACAAGCGCCAGGCCGCGCCCCTGCCCTACTCGCTGTCGGCGCTGCAGGTCGACGCCGCCCGCCGCCACGGGCTCTCGGCCAAGGCGGTGCTGGACATCTGTCAGCGCCTCTACGAGCGCCACCAGCTGATCACCTATCCGCGCTCGGACTGCCGCTATCTGCCCGAGGAGCACTTCGCCGGCGCCCGCCGCACCCTCGAGGGCGCCTGCGCCGGCGACGACACCCTGCGCGGCTGGCTCGCCGGCGCCGACTTCGCGAAGCGCTCCAAGGCCTGGAACGACAAGCGGGTCGGCGCCCACCACGCCCTCGCGCCCACCGGCAAGACCGCCGATCCGGCGACGCTCTCGCGCCAGGAGGCCGACGTCTTCCGGCTGATCGCGCGCAACGTGCTGGCCCAGTTCTATCCTGCGCTCTCGACCCGCGAGGTGAAGGCCGAGTTCACCATCATCGGTGAACGGTTCCGCGCCCGCGGCCAGGAGATCCTCGATCCCGGCTGGAAGCCGCTGTTCACCACCCGCGACGAGGCCCCGCCGCTGCCGCCGCTCGACGAGGGCGAGGCGTGCCGCGTCGAGGACGCCGGCGTGGAGGACCGCGAGACCCGCCCGCCGGAACCCTTCACCGACGCCAGCCTGATCAAGGCGATGATGAATATCGCCCGCTACGTGGACGACCCGGAGGTGCGCCGCACCCTGCGCGACACCGACGGCCTGGGCACCGAGGCCACCCGCGCCGGCATCCTCGAGACCCTGGAGACCCGTGGCTACCTGGTGCGCGAGGGCAAGGCCCTGCGCGCCACCCGCCTCGGCGACGCCCTGATCGCCTCGCTGCCCGAGGCCGTGAGCCGCCCCGAGCGCACCGCCCTGTGGGAACAGCGGCTCTCCGCCATCGCCGAGGACGGCGACGCCCCGGCGCCCTTCCTCGACGCCCTCGTCACCGATCTGCGTACGCTGCTGAGCCGCGCCGACGCCGGCCGCATGCGCCAGTCTCTGGCCGATGCCCGGGGCGCCGAGCCGGCGGCCCGCTCGGGCAAGTCGGGCGGCAAGGGGCGACGCGGCGCAAAAAGCCGGAGCGCCGGCAAAGGCGGCAGCAAGAGCACCGGCCGGCGCGGCGCCGCCGGCAAGGCCACGAAAGGCACCAAGGCCGGCAGCGGCACCGCCCGACGCAAGCGGAGCACGTCCTCATGAACACGCTGATCCTCGGGCCGGGCGCCGTCGGGCGCCTGCTGGCGCTGCACCTGGCCGCCACGATGCCCGTCACCCTGATCGGCCGCCGCGAGCTGCCGCGTCGTCAGACCCTGACCACCCCGACCGGTGAGACGCACTCGCACGAGATCGACAGCGTCACCCCCGCGACGCTGGCCGACGGGCTCGCCGCACGCGCCGACATCCTTCACCTGACCACCAAGGCCTACGCCGCCGAGGCCGCCTTCGAGGCGATCGCGCCCCGGCTGGCGCCGGACACACCGCTGGTGCTGTGGCAGAACGGCTACGGCGTGCAGCCGCGCCTGAGCGAACGCTGGGACGGCCCGGTGCTTTGCGCCAGCACCACCGAGGGCGCATATCTCGACGGTGACGCCGGCGTGGTGCATGCCGGGCGCGGGCAGACGGTGATCGGCGATCTCGCCGGCTCTCACGCCGAACTGGCGGAAACGGTCGCCACCAGGCTCTCGACGGCGGGCCTCGCCGCCCGCGCCGTCGACGATATCCGCGTACGGCTGTGGCACAAGCTGGCCGTCAACGCCGCCATCAATCCGCTGGTGGCCCGCTTCCGGATCCGCAACGGCCAGCTACGCGACCGCCCCTTCAGGCCCATGGTCGAGGCCGTGATCGAGGAAGTCTCGGCGGTGATGGCCGCCGAGGCCATTCCGGCCCCGGCGGAGGGCTGGTCGGCGCGGGTGTGGTCGGTGGTGTCGGCCACCGCCAACAATCGCGCCTCGATGCTGCAGGACGTGCTGGCCGGCCGGCCCACCGAGCACGACGCCATTCTCGGCCCGCTGCTCGCCGCCGGGCGCCGCCACGGCCTGGCCACGCCCGTGCTGGCGGGGCTCCATGCCCGCCTGACCGCGGCCGACACCGTGTCCGCCTCCAGCGCCGCCGGATGATGCCGCGCCTGGCCGTTTCGGGTGTCGCCTGCTAGCCTCATCTTGTTGATGACACCCGACGGGCTCCCCTTCCCAGGCCTGAGCGATGAAGATCCCGGACTCCTGGCGGTCGACGCTGATCGCCCTGCTGCTGTTCCCCGCCATCGGCGTCACGCCCGCGCTGGCGGGTTCCGACGAGCCCGCCTTTGCCGGCGACGCCACCGATCTTGCTCACTTCGATAACGGCATGCGGCTGCTGGGCGGTAACGTCGAAAGCCCCGACGGCGTGACCTCGGGCTTCCGGCTGACCACCGGCATCTCGCCCCGGGGGCTGCCGAGCTTCGACTTCGGCGCCGAGGTCCGCTATCGGGAAAGCAACGACGTGCCCGTGTCCGGCGCCACCCGCGACACCCTGCTCGACACCACCAGCCTCGGCGGCAGCCTGATGGCCGGCGTGCGCTTCGGTGCGCTCGGCCTCTACGCCAAGTCGGGACTCGCCGGCTGGCAGGGCAAGGCCGCCAGCGGCCATGCACCCGAGCTCTCCGAAGGCGGCATGACCCGCGTCAACGGCATCGGTGCTCGATTCGGCTTCGCCAACGACTGGGTCAGCCGGCTGGAAATGGAGCGCGTCGACGATCCGGCACTCGAACATCTCAATATGGTCACCGCCTCGGTGCACATGCCCTTCTAGCCGCCCCCCCTCAGACACCCGCGCCTACGACCCAACGCGCGCCACCGCACACCCACAACGAAACACCCCGAGGGCCGAGGCCCTCGGGGTGTCCTGTCGCAGGTGCTGGCCAGCGATCAGCCGGTGTTGCGCAGCCCGGCGGCGATGCCGGCCATGGTCACCATCAGCGCCCGGGAAAGATCCCCGCTGATCGCGCCGTCGGCATCGCGGTTACGCTGCAGGAGCTCGGCCTGAAGGCCGTGCAGCGGGTCGATGTAGGGATTGCGCACCTCCACCGCCTGACGGATCAGCGGCGTGCTCTCGAGCAGCTCGTCCTGATCCAGGATCGAGAGCACCGCGCCGTTGAGACGACCGAAGCGCTCGCGCAGCCGCTCGCCGAGGGCCTGCAGGGCCGGCTCGTCGACCAGGCGCTGCTCGTAGTAGGCCGCGATGCTGACATCGGCCTTGGCCAGCAGCATCTCGAGCATGTCGAGATAGGTGCCGAAGAACGGCCAGCGGTCGCGCATCTCGCGCAGCACCTCGAGCCCGCCCGGCTCCTGGAGGCGCTTGGCGAAGGCCTCGCCGCTGCCCAGCCAGGCCGGCAGCATCAGGCGCGTCTGGGTCCAGGCGAAGATCCAGGGAATGGCCCGCAGGGTCTCGACGCCGCCCTCCTGGCGACGCTTGGCCGGGCGCGAGCCCAGCGGCAGGCGGCCCAGCGCCGTCTCCGGCGTCACCGAGCGGAAATAGGGCACGAAGTCGGGATCCTCGCGCACCACGCCCACGTAGGCCTGGTGGGCCACGCCGGCGAGGCGATCCATCTCCTCGCGCCAGGCCGGCTCGGGCGTCGGCGGCGGCAGCAGCGAGGCCTCGAGCACCGCACAGGCGTAGATCTCCATGGAGCGCAGCGCGATGTCGGGCTGGCCGAACTTGAAGCGGATCATCTCGCCCTGTTCGGTCACCCTGAGGCTGCCGTTCACCGAGCCCGGCGGCTGGGACAGGATCGCCGCGTGGGCCGGGCCGCCGCCGCGACCGACGGTGCCGCCGCGGCCGTGGAACAGCGTCAGGTCGACGTCGTGACGCCGGCACACCTCGACCAGGGTCTCCTGGGCACGATACTGGGCCCAGGCCGCGGCCAGCTGGCCGGCGTCCTTGGCGGAGTCCGAGTAGCCGATCATCACTTCCTGACGATCACCGGCCAGTCGACGATAGCCCGGCAGCGCCAGCAGTCGGTCGATGACGTCGCCGGCACGGTTGAGGTCGTCCAGGGTCTCGAACAGCGGCGCGATCGGCAGCGTGGCCTCGCCGCCCACTTCCTTCATCAGCAGCGCCACGGCCAGCACGTCGGAGGGCTGGCCGGCCATGGAGATGATGTAGGTGCCCAGCGCCTCGACGTGCTCGGAGCCGATCACGCGAAAGGTGTCGATCACCTCGCGGGTCTCGGCAGAGCACTCCCAGCGACGCGGAATCAGCGGCCGGCGGGAAGACAGCTCGTTGAGCAGGAATTCCTGGCGCTGCTCCTCGCTCCAGTCGCGGTAGTGGCCGAGCCCCAGGCTATCGGTGAGCTCCTCGAACACCTGCTCGTGGCGAGTGGATTCCTGGCGCAGGTCGAGCTTGGTGAGGGTGACGCCGAATACCGAGACCCGGCGCAGAGTGTCGAGCAGCACGCCGTTGGCGATGGTGTCGAGGCCGACGTCGCACAGCGAGCGGTAGCAGGCCAGCAGCGGCGCGTAGAGCTGATCGCGGGTCTCGATGATCGGCCCGCCGTCGTGGTTGACGCCGTCGAGCTGGGCCTGGGCCCAGTCGCGGGTGGCCTCGACCCTGCTCAGCAGGCGCTTGATCAGCTCGCGATAGGGCTCGGCGACGTCGCCCACCTCGGCCTTGAGCGCGCTGTTGGCCTTCCACATGGAGAGCTCGGCCTTGAGCTGTTCGAGGTCGCGCGAGTAGAGGTCGGCGGCCATCCAGCGGCCCAGCAGCAGCACCTCGCGGGTGACCTTGGCGGTGACGTTGGGGTTGCCGTCGCGGTCGCCGCCCATCCAGGAAGCGAAGCGGATCGGCGCGGCGTCCAGCGGCAGCCGCTCGCCGGCGGTATCGAGCAGCAGGTTGTCCAGATCGCGGTGGAAGTCCGGCACCGCCTGCCACAGCGAGTTCTCGATCACCGCGAAGCCCCAGCGGGCCTCGTCGACCGGCGTCGGGCGCTCGTGACGGATCTCGTCGGTATGCCAGGCCTGGCTGATCAGCTCCTCGAGGCGGCCGTGGGCGCGGGCGGCGCGCTCGGGATAGTCGGCCGAAGACTCGATGATGGTCAGGCACTCATCGATGGCGTCGTACTTCTGGATCAGGGTGCGGCGGATGACCTCGGTGGGATGCGCGGTCAGCACCAGCTCGACGCGCATGTTGGCCAGCGCCTCGACCAGCTTGCGCGGCGTGTGGCCCTCGCCGCGGGCGCGTTCGAGCAGTTCGCCGAGCACCGGCTGGGCGCCGGGCTTGTAGTCCTCGACCCGGCGAAAGCGGGCGCGGTAGTGCTGTTCGGCCATGTTGGCCAGGTTGAGGAACTGGTTGAAGGCCCGGGTCACCGGCAGCAGGTCGCTGTCCGGCAGGCCCCGCAGGTAGTCGATCAGCTGACGGTTGCTGTCGGCCTCGCGCTGGCGACCCTGCTTGGCAAGACCGCGGATGGTCTCGATGCGATCGACGAAGTCCTTGCCGAGATCATCGGCAATGGTACGTCCCAGACTGTCGCCCAGGATGCGGACGTTGTCCCGCAGCGATTCGTGCAGGTCGTGGCTCATGTCCAGGCTTCTCCTTTCCTCGTGGGTGGGGATATCGTTATGTTGTTTCTTGTCGCTTCGCCGCCTGCCAGTGCCGTTCCATGCGCTCGAGCCCCGCTTCCGCCAGCGGCACGCCCTCGTCATCCAGGGCGGCCTCCACCTGACGGAAGCGGCGCTCGAACTTGCCGTTGGTGACCCGCAGGCAACGTTCGGGGTCGGCATCCAGCGTGCGCGCCAGGTTGACGGCGGCGAACAGCAGATCGCCGACCTCTTCCCTGGCATGGTCATGATCGTCCTCGGCCAGCGCCTCCTCGACCTCGGCCAGCTCCTCGCGCAGCTTGGCGATCACCCCGCGGGTGTCCGGCCAGTCGAAGCCGACCCGGGCGGCCCGCTTGGAGAGCTTGGCCGCACGGGACAGCGCCGGCAGATTGCGCGGCACATCGTCCAGCACCGAGGTCACGGCCGCGTCCTCGGCCCGCGCGTCGCGTTCCTCGGCCTTGAGCGACTCCCAGCGCGAATGCACCTGCTGCGTTTCCACCTCGGCGGCGCTCACGCCCTCGCGCCGCGAGGTCAGGGTGCCGTCGGGGAAGACGTGGGGATGACGGTGCAGCATCTTGGCGGTGAGGACATGGACCACCTCATGGAAATCGAAGCGGCCCTCCTCGGCGGCGAACTGACTGTAGTAGACCACCTGGAACAGCAGATCCCCCAGCTCGCCCGGCAGTTCGTCCCAGGCACGCCGCTCGATGGCGTCGGCGACCTCGTAGGCCTCCTCCAGGGTGTGGGGCACGATGCTGTCCCAGTGCTGCTTCACGTCCCAGGGGCAGCCCTGCTCGGGGTCGCGCAGCACCGCCATCAGCGTCAGCAGGTCGTCGAGATCGAAGCGGCGCTCGCTCATGGCTTCTTGCCCTTCTTCTTGTGGCTCTTGCCGCCGCTGCGCAGACGACGCACCTCGATGACGTTCGACAGCTGCTGGATGCGCGAGAACAGCCGCCCGAGCGTCTCCAGGCCGTCCACCTCCAGGGTGATCTGCATCCGCGCGATGCCGTCATCGGTATCGGTCAGGGTGTTCACCGACAGTACGTTGACCTTCTCGTTGCTGAGCACCGCGGTGACGTCGCGCAAGAGCCCCGAGCGGTCCCAGGCCTGGATCTCGATGTCCACCGGATACTGGGTGCGGGCCCGCTCGCCCCACTCCACCTCGATCACACGCTGGGGCTCGTCGAGGCGCAGCTGAAGGATGTTCGGGCAGTCCTCGCGGTGCACGGTGACGCCGCGGCCCTGGGTGATGAAGCCGACGATCGACTCGCCGGGCACCGGGTGGCAGCAGTTGGCCATGCTGGTCTTGAGGTTGCCGACCCCGAGCACCGTGATGCCGTTGCCATCGGGCTTGTCGGCGGCCTTGCGCGGCTTGGCCAGCAGCTTGTCGAGCTGCTCCTGATCATCGCTCTCGCCGAACAGCTGCTGGGCCTGGTGCAGCACCTGGCCGATGCGCAGGTCGCCGGCGCCGAGCGCGGCGTACATGTCCTCGGGACCGGTGTAGTTGACCTGGTTGGCCAGCCGCGTGAGGTCCATGTCGCCGACGTCGAGACGCTTCATCTCGCGCTCGAAGAGGATCCGTCCCTCCTCGAGGTTGCGGTCGCGGGCCTGATGCTTGAACCAGGACTGGATCTTGGCCCGTGCCCGGGAGGTGCACACATAGCCGAGGTTGGGATTGAGCCAGTCGCGGCTCGGACCGCCCTTGCTGGCGGTGAGGATCTCGACCTGCTGACCGGTGCTGAGCCGGTAGGTCAGCGGCACGATGCGCCCGTTGACCTTGGCCCCGCGACAGCGGTGGCCGACCTCCGTGTGCACCCGATAGGCGAAGTCGATCGGCGTGGCCTCTCGCGGCAGATCGATGACGTGGCCGTCGGGGGTGAAGACGTAGATGCGGTCCGGCGCCACGTCGCTGGACAGGCCCTCGCGGAGGTCGCCGAAGTCGCCGACCTCCTCCTGCCACTCGAGCACCTGGCGCAGCCAGGCGATCTTGTCCTCGTAGCTGGCGCTGCGGGCGTTGGTGTCGTGGCCCTTGTAGCGCCAGTGGGCACAGACCCCGAGCTCGGCCTCCTCGTGCATCGAGAAGGTGCGGATCTGGATCTCCAGCACCTTGCCCTCGGGGCCGAACACCGCGGTGTGCAGCGACTGGTAGCCGTTCTTCTTGGGGTTGGCGATGTAGTCGTCGAACTCCGTGGGCACGTGATGCCAGCGCGAGTGGACGATGCCGAGCACGGTGTAGCAGTCGGTGATCTCGGGGACCAGGATGCGCACCGCGCGGATGTCGTGAACCTGGGAGAAGTCGATGTGCTTGCGCTTCATCTTCCGCCAGATCGAATAGATATGCTTGGCGCGCCCGTCCACCTGGTACTGATGGATGCCCTGGGCCTCCATCAGCCCCTCGAGGGTGGACACCACGTCCTCGATGTAGCGGTTGCGGTCGAGGCGCTTCTCGGCCAGCTGGCGGGCGATGGTCTTGTAGTCCTCCTCGTGCAGGTAGCGGAAGGACAGGTCCTCCAGCTCCCACTTGAGATGGCCGATGCCGAGCCGGTGGGCCAGCGGTGCGTAGATATCGAACACCTCGCGGGCCACCTGCAGGCGCTTCTCGCGCGGCGCATCGCGCACCTGGCGCAGCGCGCAGGTGCGCTCGGCGATCTTGATCAGCGCCACACGCACGTCGTCGATCATGTTGACCAGCATCTTGCGCAGGTTGTCCTGCTGGTCGTGCTGGCTCAGCCCCTGGCTCGGCATCTGGGAGGTGCTGATGGCGGCCATCTGCAGCACGCCGTCGATCAGCCCGGCGACCTCATGGCCGAAGCGCTTGGTCACCTCGGCCAGGTCGATCAGCCCCTCGCGCACCGCGCGATACAGCACCGCGGCCTCGAGGGCCGGCTGGTCGAGGCGCAGCTCGCCGAGGATATCGGCCATTTCCAGGCCCATGCGGAAGCTCGAGCCGTCCTTGAGCCAGGTCTTGTGAGGCCGGTCGGACTCCTGCTCGAGTCGCTGGGCCAGCTCGCAGGCCACGCGCATCTCGTCGCCGTCGCGCAGCTTGACGTCGTCCTGGAGACGCTCGACCCAGCGGGGGATATCGACCGTCCCCCACTCGGTCAGGGGCTGATCTTCCCGCACTTTAACCATCGCTTGACGCTCCTTCGTCCCGCTGCCCGGCGTCCGGGTGCTCGAGCAGCAGCATGGATTCCAGATGGGCGGTGTGGGCGAACATGTCGGCCACCGCCCACCGCCGGATGACGTAGCCCGCCTGCACCAGATGCGCGGCATCCCGCGCCAGGGTGGCCGGATCGCAGGACACGTAGAGCACCCGCGGCACCGGTCGTTCGGCCAGCGCCCGGCACACGGCCTCGGCGCCGTCGCGGGGCGGGTCGAGCAGCACGTGGCGCAGCCCGGGCGCGTCGAACAGGGCGCCCACGGCCTCGCTGCGGTTGAGGTCGGCCTGACGGGCCGTCACCTCGAGCGCGTTGCAGCGGGCATTGTCGGCCAGCCGCTCGACCATCGCCGGGCTGCCCTCCACCGCCGTCACCTCGGCACCCAGAGCCGCCAGCGGCAGGCTGAAGTTGCCGACCCCGGCGAACAGGTCGAGCACCCGCTCGCCGGGCGCCAGCGGCGAGAGCCATGCCAGCGCCTCGGTCACCATGCGCTGGTTGACCGCCTCGTTGGCCTGCAGGAAATCGCCGGGGGCGAAACCCAGCCGCAGCGAGCGTTCGTCGACCGCCAGGTGGGCGTGCAGGTCCGGTGCCGGCGTCAGCCATTCGAAGGTCGGCGATTCGCGCCCCACCCAGCGCGCCAGATGCAAGCCGCGGGCCAGGGCGAACTCGCGCCAGCGGCGGGTATCGGCGTCGTGCTCGCGCAGCTGGCGGACCACTAGGGTCACGCCGGCGTCGCTCGAGGACAGCTCCAGATGGCCGACCTGCCGCGGCGCCTCCAGTTCGGCCAGATGCCGGTGCAGCGGCGCCAGCACGTCGGCCAGTGCCGGCACCAGAATGGGGCAGTCGTCGAGATCCACCAGCCGGTGGCTGTGCCGGGCGCGGAAGCCCAGGTGCACCCCGCCCTCGGCGTCGACCTTGACGCCGAGGCGCGCCCGGCGCCGATAGCCCTCACCGGCCTCCGCCAGCAGCTCGGGCTCGCCGTCCGGGGCGATGCCCTGGCGGGCCAGCAGCTCGCGCAGCACCGCCTGCTTGTGGCGACGCTGCCCGTCCAGGCTCAGGTGCTGCAGGTCGCAGCCGCCGCAGGTGCCGAAGTGGACGCAGGGCGGCGTGACGCGCTCGGGCGAGGCCTCGACCACCTCGCGCACGTGGGCCTCGTCGAAGCGCTGGCGGGTCCGATGCACGGCGATCTCGACGCGTTCGCCCGGCAGGGCCCCGTCGACGAACACCGTCTTGCCGTCGGCCAGACGCCCCACGCCGCGACCGTCATGGGCCAGGCCATCGATCGTCAGGATGGCGCCCTGATCGCCGCCGCCACGGGCGGCCTTCTTGCCGCGTTTCGCCGTCTGCAGCCCCGAGACGCCGGAGCTCGCCCGCGCGGGGCGTCGTTGTCCCAGCCCCACCTCAGGACTCCGGGGCGAACAGGCCGGTGGACAGATAGCGGTCGCCACGGTCGCAGACGATGAACACGATCACCGCGTTCTCGACCTCCTCGGCAACGCGCAGCGCCCCGGCGAGCGCCCCGCCGGACGACACGCCGGCCAGGATGCCCTCTTCCCGGGCCAGGCGACGCATATGAGCCTCGGCCTCGGCCTGGCCGATGTCCAGCACCCGGTCGACGCGGGCGGGCTCGAAGATGCCCGGCAGATAGGCCTCGGGCCAGCGGCGGATACCGGCGATGCTGGCGCCGTCTTCCGGCTGCAGGCCGACCACCTGCACCTCGGGGCTCTGCTCCTTGAGGTAGCGCGAGACGCCCATGATGGTGCCGGTGGTGCCCATGGAGCTGATGAAATGGGTGATGGTGCCACCGGTCTGCTCCCACAGCTCGGGGCCGGTGCCCTGGTAGTGTGCCAGCGGATTGTCGGGGTTGGCGAACTGATCGAGCGGCTTGCCCTCGCCGCGGGCGATCATCGTCTCGGCCAGGTCGCGGGCCGCCTCCATGCCCCCCTCGCGGCTGACCTCGATCAGCTCGGCGCCGTAGGCGGCCATGGCCTGCTTGCGCTCGCTGGAGGCGTTCTCCGGCATGATCAGGATCAGTCGATAGCCCTTGATCGCCGCGGCCATGGCCAGGGCGATGCCGGTATTGCCCGAGGTCGCCTCGACGAGGGTGTCGCCCGGAGTGATGGTTCCGCGCGCCTCGGCCTGCTCGAGCATGGACAGCGCCGGACGGTCCTTGACCGACCCGGCCGGATTGTTGCCCTCGAGCTTGGCGAGCAGGGTGTTGTTGCGCCCTGCCGTGATGCGCTTCAGGCGGACCAGCGGCGTGTGGCCGATGGTCTCCTCCAGGGTGGGGAAATGCATGCAACCGTCCTTCTGGAAACGTCTTTTCGGCATTATATCCTCGGGCACCGACACTGGACAGGCATCCTGTTCGGCTGTGGCATACTGGGCCACGACACTCCAGCCGACGAGCCCTCCCGATGTCCTTGAAGACCCGCCTGATGCTGGCCATCCTCGCCCTGCCCCTGGTGCTGTTCGCACTGCTGGTGGTAACGGTCACGGAACTGGAAGATCGCCACCATCGCCAGCAGCTGCGCGAGCGCCTGACCGAGGCCACCGACCTGCTGACGCCGAGCCTGGGCCGGGCGCTGGCGGACGGTGCCACACGCGAGCTGGAGGGCCTCGCCGATCGCCTGCTCGACCTGGAAGACGTGCGCGCCCTGAGCATTCGCGACGCCGATGGCGAGCGCCGGCTGGAACTGGGTCGACTGCGACAGGCCGCGGATCTCTCGCCGCAAGAGGGCCCGGCGCTGATCGAGGACGGTCGTCACTGGCGGCTGCAGGCGGCGCTGCCCGGGGCGCCCGGCGCCCTGCTGATGCTGGACATCGACGCCTCGACGCTGCCACTGACCTACTATCGCCACCTGGCCGGCGGCGGGCTGCTGCTGATGATCGTGGGTCTGCTGCTGTTCCTGGTGGGCTACGGCCTGAGCCGGCGGCTGACCCAGCCGCTGGAAGACGTCACCCGCTCGCTGGAGTGGCTGTCCGCCGGCGGCGCCCCTCAGCCCCTATCGGTGCCGAAGGAAACCGAGCTGGCCCGCCTCGCCCAGGGACTCAACGCCCTGGGTGAGCACCTGGCCTCGGCCCGCGACGACCTGCAGGCCCAGATCGAACAGGCCACCGGCGAGCTGCAGGAATCGATGGAAACCATCGAGGTGCAGAACATCAAGCTGGACCTGGCACACCGCCGCGCCCTGGAGGCCAACCGTGCCAAGTCGGAGTTCCTGGCCAACATGAGCCACGAGATCCGCACCCCGCTCAACGGCATCATCGGCTTCTGTCGCCTGCTGCAACGCACCGAGATGGCCCCTCGCCAGCGCGAATGGCTCGACCACGTGCAGCGTGCCTGCGACAACCTGCTGATGCTGGTCAACGACGTGCTCGACTTCTCCAAGATCGAGGCCGGTCGCCTGGAGCTCGAGCACGCCGAGCTCGACATGGTGGCACTGGTCGACGAGGTGCTGGGCCTGCAGGCGCCCCAGGCCCAGCCCAAGGGCATCCAGGTGCTCGGCCTGGTCTATGACGACGTGCCCGACACGCTGAGCGGCGACCCGCTGCGCATCCGCCAGGTACTGACCAACCTGGTCGGCAACGCGGTGAAATTCACCGAGCACGGCGACGTCATCGTCCGCGTCATGGTCGAACAGCGCAGCGGCGGACACGTGGTGCTACGCGTGGCGGTCAGCGATACCGGCATCGGCATGAGCGACGACGCCCAGCGCCGGCTTTTCCAGGCCTTTCGCCAGGCCGATGCCAGCCACCAGCGCGAGTTCGGCGGCACCGGCCTGGGCCTGGCCATCAGCCGTCAGCTGGTGGAGCAGATGGGCGGCAAGATCTGCGTCGAGAGCGCCCCGAACGAGGGCTCGACCTTTGCCTTCACCCTGCCGCTGGCCTGCCCGCCGGATGCCGCGGAAGAACGCGAGCCCGAAATCAGGCTGGACGGCCAGCGAGTGGTGCTGCAGGAACCCCACGGGCCGACCCGCTCCGCCCTGCGGCATCTGCTGGGCCGCTGGGAAGGCCGCGTGATCGGCGAGGAGCGAGCGCCTGGCCACGACGCCTCACTGGCGGTGTTGGGTCTGACCGATGCCGACCTCACCCCATCGGGGCAGGCGGCCCTGCAGCGGCGACTGGAGTGCCTGGGATGCCCGGCGATGCTGCTGGTCAACGCCAGCCCGCCAGACCTGCCGGCACTGCCGCTGCCTCACGGCGGCGAGGTCCTGAGCAAGCCGCTATCCAGGCGAACGCTGGTGGAGTCGGTCAGCCGCGCCCTGACGCGGGCCCGTCGCGACCCGCAGCCGGATCGCCAGACGCAGGCGCCCCAGGGGCCGCTGAGCCTGCTGGTGGTGGATGACACCGAATCCAATCGCCTGCTGCTGCAGGAACTGATCAGCGGCCCGCAGCTGGAGGTGGGGCTTGCCGCCAGCGGCGAGGAGGCGCTGGCCATGGCCGAGGAAAGATGCTTCGACGTGGTGTTGATGGATATCCGCATGCGCGGCATGGACGGGGTGGAAACGACGCGCGCCCTGCGCGCGCTGGGCGGACACTGGCGTCACGTGCCGATCATCGCCGTCACCGCCCATGTGCAGAACGAGCAGCGTCGCCAGCTGCTGCAGAACGGGCTGGACGGCGTGCTCGAGAAGCCGCTGGACACGGCCCAGCTGTCGAGCCTGCTGCGCCATCATCTGGGCGTGGGCCTGGCGCTGGAAGAAGACGACGAGGCGCCGAGGGCCGACCCGGCCACCGATAACGAGCTGGCCTCGGTGGACCTGGCCCTCGGCACCCAGCTGGCCGGCGGCCGCGAGGCCCTGGCCCGCAAGCTGCTGGGCCAGCTGATCGATTCGCTGGACGAGAGCGAGGCCCAGGTTCGCCAGGCCATGAAGGACGGCGACGCCGAGGCGCTGCTCGACGCCATTCACGCCCTCAACGGCGCCTGCCGCTACTGCGGCGTGCCGCGCCTGGGGCTGCTGGCCGAGACCCTGGAGACCCGGCTGCGCTCCCGCGGGCTGGACGCGGTCACGCCACTGCTGCCGGACCTCTACGCGGCCATGGCCGCGCTGCGCGACTGGCAGGCGGCTCAGCCCGCCTCGACGTCGCCGTCCGGCGCCTGATCGGGTGAGGGGCCGGATCGCTCCGGCACCCCGCCTCAGGCCTCGAGCACCACGAAGGCCACGGCGAAGGCCGCCTCGTCGGACAGCGACAGGTGCAGGTTCCTGACGCCTTCGGCCTCGGCCAGCTCCCGGGCACGCCCGGACAGCACCAGCGCCGGGCGCCCCAGGGCATCGTTGACGACCTGGATCTCGGTCCAGCGCATGCCGTGACGCAGCCCGGTGCCCAGCGCCTTGACGAAGGCCTCCTTGGCGGCGAAACGCTTGGCCAGGAAGGCGGCCGTCTGACCGCGCTCCCGGTAGCCCACCAGCTCGTCGTCGCCCAGCACCCGCCGGGCGAAGCGCTCGCCGTGACGCGCCTGGGCGGTCTCGAAGCGCGCCACCCGGGCGATATCGGTGCCGACCCCGAGGATCATCCGCAGCAGCCGCCGTCGGCCTGATGGTCGTGATCATGCTCGTGGTCGTGCTCGTCGAGCGCCGCCACGAATCCCGCCTCCTGGCCGGCGATCGCCAGGCGCTTCATCTCCGCCACCGCCTCCTTGAGGCCGACGAACAGCGAGCGCGCGATGATGGCGTGGCCGATGTTGAGCTCGCAAAGCCCCGGGATGGCGGCGATGGCCTCGACGTTGTGATAGTGCAGGCCGTGGCCGGCGTTGACGGTCAACCCCAGCTCGCCGGCCATCTCCGCGGCGGCCACCAGGCGGGCGTGCTCGGCGGCCGCCTCCGCGCCGGCGGCCTCGGCATAGGCCCCGGTGTGCAGCTCGATCACCGGCGCCCCGGCCCTGGCCGCCGCCTCGATCTGCGCCGGCTCCGGGTCGATGAACAGCGACACCTCCGAGCCCGCCGCGGCGAGACGGCGGCAGGCCGCCTCGATCGCCTCGAAGCCGCCGACCACATCCAGGCCGCCCTCGGTGGTCAGCTCCTCGCGCTTCTCCGGCACCAGACACACGTGGGCCGGGCGAATCTCCTCGGCCAGCGCCAGCATCGCCTCGGTGACCGCCATCTCCAGATTCATGCGCGTGTTGAGCACGTCCGCCAGCAGCCGCACGTCACGCTCCTGGATGTGCCGGCGGTCCTCGCGCAGGTGAACGGTGATGCCGTCGGCCCCGGCCTCCTCGGCCAGCAGCGCCGCCTGGACGGGATCGGGATAGCGGGTGCCGCGCGCCTGGCGCAGGGTGGCGATATGGTCGATGTTGACGCCGAGCAGGATGCGGGGAGGATGCATGGGGAACTCTCCAGGTCCGGAATACGAGGAAAACAGGGCCACAAGGATAAGGGTAAGCGGACGGTCGCCCAAGCGCCCTGGCCTGCCGTTCGGCACAGGCCGTTCAGCCGCGGGCGGCGTCCTCGCCGGCCCGGCGGCGCGCCACCAGCTGCTGCATCCACTCGCGGGAGCGCAGTGGCCGACTGCCCAGCAGCGGCGCCAGCGCCGCCCGGGTCACCGCCTTGGCCGGTCCGGCGAGACCCGGCTCGCGCCAGTCGCCGCCGGACAGCAGCTTGAGCGTGCGCCCGTCGATGCCGCGCTCGGCGGCCACGAAGGCGCGGGAATCGACGTCGAGGCGATAGCGAGTCTGGGGATCGAGGGCCTCACCGCCCGGCGTGCAGAAGCGCGGCTCGGCATCCAGCGCCTCGAGCAGCGACAGTTCCAGGCGACGCAGGGCACCGGCCCGGCCGTCCGGGCGCGGCAGCGCCTCCAGGGCGGCGGCGTAGAAGGCGAAGACATCGCCCACCGGCAGCTCCACCGGCAACAGCCGGGTGAGCAGCTCATTGGCGTAGAGACCGCACAGCAGCCCCTCCCCCACCAGCATCGCCGCCGGCGCTCGACTCTCCATCAGCGACAGGCGCTTGAGCTCGCCCTGACCGCTCCAGGTGATGTGCAGCGGCGCGAAGGGCTGCAGGGTCGCCCGGGCACGACTCCCCGGGCGCTGCACGCCTCGCGCCACGGCCCGCACGCGCCCGTGATCGAGCGTCAGAAGCTCGACCAGGGCGCTGGTCTCGCGGTAGGGGCGCTTGTGCAGCAGATAGGCTGGCTGGGGTTGCATGATCGGTCCTTCGGCCAGGCGGCCAAGTGGCCAAGTGGCCAAGCGGCCAAGCGGCCAAGCGGCCAAGCGGCCAAGCGGCCAAGCGAAGGATAACGGCCAGCTCGCAAGGGGCCAGGCGTTCACCGCTCCTGGCGACCGCTATCCTGGCTGATCGGCGCTTGGCGCTTAACGGTCAGTCCAGGTCGTAGCCCAGGCTCTTCAGGGCCCGCTCGTCGTCGGACCAGCCGCTCTTGACCTTGACCCAGAGGTTGAGCATGACCTTGGCGTCCAGCGCCCGCTCCATGTCGAGGCGTGCCTCGCGGCCGATCTTCTTGATCCGCTCGCCGCGCTCGCCGATCAGGATCTTCTTCTGACCGTGGCGCTCGACCATGATCAGGGCGCTGATATGCACCACCCGGCCCTCGTCGCGGAACTCCTCGATCTCGACGGTCATCTGGTAGGGCAGCTCGTCGCCAAGCTGGCGCATGACCTTCTCGCGAACCAGTTCGGCGGCCAGGAAGCGCTGACTCTTGTCGGTGACCTGGTCCTCGGGGAAGTAGTGGATGCTCTCGGGCAGGTGCTTGGCGACCTCGGCCTCCAGCGCCTCCACATGGGTGCCGTGCTTGGCGGCGATCGGCACGATGGCGGCGAAGTCCCGCCGCGCGCCGACCGATTCCAGCCAGGGCAGCAGCTCCTTCTTGTCCTTGAGACGGTCGACCTTGTTGACCGCCAGGATCACCGGCACCTCGACCTTGGCCAGGCGGTCGAGCACCACCTGGTCTTCCTGGGTCCAGCGCGTGCGATCGATGATGAAGACCACCGCATCCACGTCACGCAGGGCCTGGGTGGCGGCCTGGTTCATGAAGCGGTTGATGGCCTTGTCACGATCCTTCTCGAGGATGTGGATGCCCGGGGTGTCGACGTAGATGAACTGATCGTCGTCCTCGGTCTTGATGCCCATGACCTGATGGCGCGTGGTCTGAGGGCGCCGCGAGGTGATGGAGATCTTCTGGCCGAGGATGCGGTTCATCAGCGTCGACTTGCCGACGTTGGGGCGGCCGACGATGGCCACGAAACCACAGCGTTGCGTCATGAGCGACCTCCATGGCCTTCGAGGTGGGACAGGGCCATCTCGGCGGCCTGCTGTTCGGCGTGGCGGCGGCTGGAACCGATCCCCAGGGTATGCTCCTCGAGCATCTCGACGTGACATTCGACGGTGAAGGTCTGGGCATGGGCCTCGCCCTCCACCGAGATCACCTCGTAGCGCGGCAGCGCCGACTGACGCGACTGCAGGAACTCCTGCAGCCGGGTCTTGGGATCCTTCTGGGTATCCTGCAGGTTGATGTCCTCCAGGCGCTCGGCGTACCAGGCCAGCACGCGGGCACGAGCGGTTTCCATGCCGGCGTCCAGATAGATGGCGCCGATCACCGCCTCGACCGCATCGGCGAGGATCGAGTCGCGGCGATGGCCGCCGCTCTTCATCTCGCCGGAGCCCAGCAGCAGGTGGCCGCCGAACTCCATCTCACGAGCCAGCTCGGCCAGGGTCTGGCCCTTGACCAGCCGCGCGCGCAGGCGCGACAGCTGCCCTTCCCGCGCCTGCGGGAAGCGCTGGAAGAGGTCCTCGGCGATGACGAAGTTGACGATGGAGTCGCCGAGAAACTCCAGGCGTTCGTTGTTGCGGCCGCCGTAGCTGCGATGAGTCAGGGCCAGCTCGAGCAGGTCGGGCTGCGCGAAGTCATGGCCGATGCGACGGCTGAATTGGGTCAGGGAATTGCTCACGAAGCTCCTGCTATGTCATGCAAGGAATGCCGCTCCCGGCATTCATTGGATACGGCGTACACTGGTGAAACTCGGCAGCCCGCCATCCCAGTGCATCCAGACGGCGAAGGCCTTGCCCACGATGTTCTCCTCCGGCACGAAGCCCCAGTAGCGGCTGTCGTTGGAGTGATCGCGATTGTCTCCCATCATGAAGTAGTGACCGGGAGGTACCGTGATCTCGCGCATCTGCGGGCCGGGATCGCGTGGATTATTGTAGATAGGGTGCAGCGCCTCGCCCAGCCGCTCTTCCAGCAGCCGCTCGCCGGGCGCCGACTCGGGGCCGCTCTCGAGCAGTGACTTGGGCACCGGTTCGCCGTTGACGAACAGCTGCTTGCCCTCGTAGCGAATGCGATCACCCGGCAGGCCGATCACCCGCTTGATGAAGTCGACCGACGGATCGTTGGGGAAACGGAACACCATGACGTCACCGCGCTCGGGCTCACCGAGATCGACGATCTTGGTATCCAGCACCGGCAGGCGCAGGCCATAGGAGAACTTGTTGACCAGGATGAAATCGCCCACCTCGAGGGTCGGGCGCATCGAACCCGACGGGATCTGGAAGGGTTCCACCACGAAACTGCGCAGCACCAGCACCACCAGCAGCACCGGGAAGAAGGAGCGCGCATAGTCCACCGGCCAGGGCTCTCTGAGCGCCCTCTCGCGGGTGGCGGGATCGGCGCCCTCGGTGGTGCCGGCCTCGACGCTGGCCGTCAGACGCGACCGGCGCGCCGGCCGCCACCACACCAGGTCGAGCAGCCAGATCGCGCCGGTGGCCAGCACGGCCACCGTCAGCAGGAGAGTGAAGTCCATCGGTCGTTGCCTTCCCTAGTCGTCGTTGACCTTGAGCACGGCGAGGAAGGCATCCTGGGGAATTTCCACCCGGCCGACCTGCTTCATGCGTTTCTTGCCCGCCTTCTGCTTCTCGAGCAGCTTCTTCTTGCGCGAGGCATCGCCGCCGTAGCACTTGGCGGTCACGTTCTTGCGCATCGCCTTGACGGTGGAGCGCGCCACCACCTGGCCGCCGATGGCCGCCTGGATGGCCACGTCGAACATCTGACGCGGAATCAGCTCCTTCATCTTCTCGACCAGCGCCCGGCCACGGGCATGGGCATGGTCGCGGTGGATGATGATGGCCAGGGCATCGACCCGGTCGCCGTTGATCAGCACGTCGAGACGCACCAGCTGGGCGGCCTCGAAACGCTCGAAGTTGTACTCGAGCGAGGCGTAGCCCCTGGAGATCGACTTGAGGCGGTCGAAGAAGTCCATCACCACCTCGGCCATGGGCAGCTCGTAGGTGAGCTGGATCTGGCTGCCGAGGAACAGCATGTCGAGCTGGGTGCCGCGGCGCTGTTCGCATTCGGCGATGACGTTGCCGACGAACTCCTGGGGCACCAGGATGCTGGCCCGCACCACCGGCTCGCGCATCTCCTCGACGTCGGCCATGTCGGGCAGCTTGGACGGGTTGGAGACGTAGCGAACCTCGCCATCCTTCATCAGCAGCTCATAGATGACCGTCGGCGCGGTGGTCAGCAGGTCGAGGTTGTACTCGCGCTCCAGCCGCTCCTGGATGATCTCCATGTGCAGGGTGCCGAGGAAGCCTACCCGGAAGCCGAAGCCCAGGGCGTCGGAGTTTTCCGGCTCGTAGTCCAGCGAGGCATCGTTGAGCGCCAGCTTCTCCAGGGCGTCGCGGAACTCCTCGTAGTCGTCGGAGGAGACCGGGAACATGCCGGCATAGACCTGCGGCTTGACCTTCTGGAAGCCCGGCAGACGCTTGACGTCGGGCGTCTTGGCGTGGGTGATGGTGTCGCCCACCGGCGCGCCGTGGATGTCCTTGATGCCGGCGACCACGAAGCCGACCTCGCCGGCGCGCAGGACGCCGGTCTCGCGGCGCAGCGGGGTGAAGATGCCGACCTCGTTGGCCTGCCAGTCGCGGCCGGTGGAGGTCATGCGGATCTTGTCGCCCTTCTTCAGCGTGCCGTCGAAGATCCGCACCAGCGACACCACGCCCAGGTAGTTGTCGAACCAGGAGTCGATGATCAGCGCCTGCAGCGGCGCCTCGGCATCGCCCTTGGGCGGCGGAATGTCGCGCACCAGGCGCTCGAGCAGCGCATCGATGCCGAGCCCGCTCTTGGCCGAGACCTGGCAGGCGTCGGTGGCATCCAGGCCGATGATCTCCTCGATCTCGGTGGAGACCTTGTCCGGGTCGGCCTGGGGCAGGTCCATCTTGTTGAGCACCGGCAGCACCTCGAGGCCCTGCTCGATGGCGGTGTAGCAGTTGGCCACCGACTGGGCCTCGACGCCCTGGCCGGCATCGACCACCAGCAGGGCGCCCTCGCAGGCGTACAGCGAGCGCGACACCTCGTAGGAGAAGTCCACGTGCCCCGGGGTGTCGATGAAGTTCAGCTGATAGGTATTGCCGTCCGCGGCCTGATAATCCAGCGTCACCGACTGGGCCTTGATGGTGATGCCGCGCTCACGCTCCAGGTCCATGGAATCGAGGACCTGCTCCTTGAGCTCGCGTTCGGTGAGCCCGCCACAGGTCTGAATCAGGCGGTCGGCCAGGGTCGACTTGCCATGATCGATGTGGGCGATAATGGAGAAGTTCCGTATCCCATTGATTACTTTGCGGTTATCGCTTTCTGACATTCGAAAAGATCCGGTTCGTGTACACAACCCTATACTAACTACAGGCTTGCCGCCCTCTTCGGGTGCGTCGAGTGAGATGGCGGCATTGTAGCGGGATGCGCCTTCCAGATACAGCGACCCGACGGCGCGGGCCGTCGGGTCGCGGATCACGACGTGAGCGGGTCAGGCGCTCAGTCGTCGGCCAGACGCAGGGCCACGAAGTAGGAGCGGCCGTCGCGATAGAGGCGCACCGGCACCGCGCTGCCGGCCGGCAGCTCGGCGACCAGCTCGGCCAGCTGCGCCGGGCTCTCCACCGCCTGGCGGGCGATGCTGACCAGCACGTCCCCTGGACGAATGCCGGCCGCGGCGGCGATGCCGTCCGGGTCGACCTGGGTCACCTGGACGCCATGATCCAGCTCCAGCTTGCTGCGCTGGGCCTCGTCCAGCGCCTGGACCACCACACCGAGGCGGGCGGGCGAGGCATCGCCCTCGCTGCCGTCACCGCCAGCCTTCTGACTGTCCGGCCACTCGCCGACCTCGACGTCCAGGGTCTGGCGCTCGCCGTCACGCAGCACCGTGATCGCCACGTCGCCGCCCGGCGAGACATGACCGATCAGCCGCGGCAGGGTGCTGGAACGATCGACCGTCTGGCCGTTGACCGAGAGGATGACGTCGCCGGCCTGGAGACCGCCCTCGGCCGCCGGCCCCTCGGGGTCGAGATCGGCGATCAGGGCCCCCTCCGGATTGTCCATGCCGAAGGACTCGGCCAGCTCGCGGGACACCGGCTGGATCATCACGCCGAGCCAGCCGCGCTCGACGGAGCCGCTGGACTTGAGCTGATCGGCCACGTCCATCGCCACGTTGATGGGGATGGCGAAGGACAGCCCCATGAAGCCGCCGCTGCGGGTGAAGATCTGGGAGTTGATGCCGACCACTTCGCCGTCGAGGTTGAACAGCGGACCGCCGGAATTGCCGGGATTGATGGCCACGTCGGTCTGGATGAAGGGCACGTAGGCATCACGCGGCAGGGTGCGGTTGATGGCGCTGACGATGCCGGAGGTCACCGAGTGGTCGAAGCCGAACGGCGAGCCGATGGCCGCCACCCATTCGCCCACCTCGAGCTGGTCGGAGTCGCCGAGATCCAGGGTCGGCAGGTCGCTGGCTTCGACCTTGAGCACCGCCACGTCGGTCTTCTCGTCGGCGCCCACCAGCTCGGCCTCGAGCTCGCGGCGATCGTTGAGTCGCACCAGGATCTGATCGGCGCCATCGACCACATGAGCGTTGGTCATGACGTAGCCGTCTTCACTGATGATGAACCCGGACCCCAGCGACTGACGCTCCTCGCTGTGGCTGCGGCCATTGCCTTCGCCGCGAGGCATCGGCAGCTGGTCGCCGAAGAAGTGGCGGAAGATCTCGGGGATCTCCTGGTTACCGAAGCCGCGCAAGGGCGAGTCGCGACGCTCGACCATGCGCGAGGTGGAGATGTTGACGACCCCCGGCGCGGCCTCCTTCACCAGCTCGGTGAAGTCCGGCAACTCGCGGGCCAAGGCGGACTGTGCGGAGAACAGCCCCACGACCAGCAGCACCCAGAGGGATAGCGTGCGCGTCATGCGTGTCATGAATGACTCCTGTGACAAGGTGCGATGAATGGCAAGGACAACTGCCCCACTTCTTTACCCCGACGAGGGCAAAAGGTTCAGCACGGCGGCCGAGCCGGCGGCACTCAGCGCGCGCCATCGCCGCTCGGCTCCGCTGCGGTAGCGTTCGACGCCTCGGCCGTGTCCTGCATCGGCTGTCCGCCCGCATCCCAGGCGATGGACTCGACCACTCGCCGCAGCACGCCCGGCGGCAGCTCGCCCATGGCCACGATCTGGCGCGGGTGACCGCCCAGCTCGCGGTGCAGCACCGCCGCATGTGACACGCCCAGCCGATGGAGGCCGGGAATCAGGAGGTCGCGATCCTCGAGGGGTTCGACGAACAGGCTCAGGGTCGAGAGGCCGTCGCCATAGACCCGATGGCTGACCCCGGGACGCCGCTCGCCGCGGGTCGCCACCGGCTGGGCCACGAACCCCTGCGGCAGCCATCCCGGTCGCCAGCCCGTCTCGGGAGGCGACGCGAGCGAGGCCAGCGCGATGCCGCCGCGATAGAGCTCCGGGGCACGCAGCTCGGTGATCTGAAAGGTCTCGAGCACCCTGCCCCGCTCGTCGAGCAGCATCTTCTTGAGCGGCAGGGCGGTATCGGCGTCGAGCCACAGGCGATGGCCGTAGCGATGGTCGTCGAGGGGCTCGATGTCCAGCCGCACGCTCGAACGGCCCGCGATGCGATCCATGCCGGACAGCTGGAGACGATAGAGGCCGTCGAGATGCGCGACGATGGCCCCGGGCGGGGCCGCTTGAGAGGCATCCTGGGTGAGCCCGCCAGGGCCGGCGATGCGGCTCTGACGCTCGAAGGCAACGACGGGCCCGTCGAGGGAGCGGGCGCGTTCGCGTTCGACGCCGTCGTGAATCTCGTGAGAGAGGGCCAGGGTGCGAACGCCATCGCTACCGATGCGCACGGCCCTGGCCCGGAAGTCGTAGCAGTGACTGGCCCACAGGCTCCGCTCGTACCAGCCCGAGGCCGAGTCGGGCTCGTCCTCCTCGGCCAGCGGGGCACAGTCGAAGTCGGTGGAGACCGGAGACGCCTGAGCGACGGGCATCAGCGCGGCGGTCATGAGGGCCGCGCCGGCCAGCCGCCACGCCCGGGGGCGCACCGACCGTCTCCACCGGGCCAGCATCAGCGCTGCCCCAGCGACTCGCTTCCCGAGGCCCTGAGCAAGGGCATCCAGGGATCGCCCCCGGTGGCGGCCGCGCCCTCGGCGTGACGATCCAGATAGGACTGCAGCAACAGCGCCTGCTGGCGATCCATGCGCAGCGACTGACGCTGCGCGGGGGACAGCACCATCGGCGCACCGGCGCCGACGGTCATCACGCCCTGCTCGCTGCCACCGCCGCCCTGGAAGATCGGCATGTCCACCAGCGACGCGCCCTGGCCGAAGGAGGAGCCGCCCAGCGATTCCAGTCCGGACGTCGCATGGGTGGCGGCGCTGGTGGCGCTGGCGGTCGTGACGCCGGCATTGGACGCGCCAGCATTAGAGACCCCGGCGTTGGTCGCGACCGGTGAGTCGCCACCGCCCAGCGGGGAAGCGCCGTTGTAGAACTGCACGCCGGTGATCACCATCAGCGACACCGCCGCGGCGATGCCGGCACTGCGACCCAGCGGCAGGGAACGGCGCGACGCCGTCTCGGGTTCCGCCATCGGCGCCGGCTCGTCTTCCAGCGCGGCCATGACGCCCACGGAGAGGTCGGCCGACATGTCGGCCTCGTTCTCGCGTCGCATCAGGCTGCGCATCAGATGGTAGCGGCGCCAGGCATCCGCCGCATCGGGTTCGTCATCCAGCGACTTGAGAACGCGCCGCAGCTCGAGCTCGTCCCCTTCGTTGTCCATTAGCGCAGAAAGCGATTCCCGTGCGTTCTGACTCATGTCTCTACACCCTCACAATCGTCAAGGCGACACTGCCTTGCAGCCTGTTGGAAGCCCGGATTCCCGACCATGCAGGCCGTCATGCCGGCCATGTCGAGAGGCCCCTGCCTCATCGTGTATGAATCGGTCACCGCATATGACGTCACTGTCGCTCGACAGTTCAGCCAATCGGCAAAAACGATGGAAATTCGGCTCATTCGGTGACCGCTTCCTGGTTGCGCGACGTGGCGACCAGCGGCCGAATATGCTGATCCACGGCCTCCCGGGCGCGGAAGATGCGCGAGCGCACCGTGCCGACCGGGCAATCCATGATGTTGGCGATGTCCTCATAGGACAGCCCGTCGAGCTCGCGCAGGGTGATCGCCGTGCGCAGATCATCGGGCAGCGCCTCGATGGCCTCGAACACGGCACTCTGCAGCTCGTCACGCGCCATCGCCGCCTCGGGCGTCTCGATGTCGGCCAGCCGGCCGCTGTGATCGACCACCTCGGCATCGACGATGTCCATGTCGCTGCCCGGCGGGCGACGCCCCTTGGAGACGAGATGATTCTTGGCGGTGTTGATGGCGATGCGATACATCCAGGTATAGAAGGCACTCTCGGCGCGAAACTTGCCCAGCGCCCGATAGGCCTTGATGAACGCCTCCTGCGCCACGTCCTGGACCTCGGCGTGATCATGCACGTAGCGGCCGATCAGGCCGATGATCTTGTGCTGGTACTTCTTCACCAGCAGGTCGAAGGCGCGGGTATCTCCCTTGCGCGCGCGCTCGACGAGTTGCTGGTCGGTTTCCCGGTTGCTCATTCAACGCCTCCCCGTGGCGGGAGCTTGCCGCGACGTCCGCTGACGTCGCGATGAGACGGGTGTCGCTTCCATATGTATCAACCTAGACCCTGGGGTGAGCGTGCGCCGTTCTCGGCGGGAGACCAAGTGTTCCTGTTTCGCCGGTCGGCATCAAGCCTGGACACCGCCACGAGGCCCGAGCAGACACGGCGAACCATGGGGCGCCGCCGACGCGAGCGCTCAGACAGCCGAGACGGCCCGGGAGTTCCGTCTTCGATTGAATTTGCCTGTCACGCGGGCGATAGTAGGCGCTTGACGCCGCAACAGCGCTGACACGATACAGGTAGCAGAATTCCATGTCCGAGCAACAGGTCAACAACCTCAACGTCCTGGCCGAAGACGTCCTCCTCCCCCCGGCCGACCTCAAGCGGGAAATCCCGCTCTCCGAGGAGGCCGAGCGCACGGTGATCGAGGGCCGCCAGGTCATCCAGAACATCCTCGACGGCAGCGATCCCCGCCTGCTGATGGTGGTCGGCCCCTGCTCGATCCACGACGTCGATGCCGCCCTCGACTATGCCCGCCGCCTGCGCCGCCTGGCCGATCAGGTCAAGGACAGCCTCTTTATCGTGATGCGCGTCTATTTCGAGAAGCCGCGCACTACCGTCGGCTGGAAGGGCCTGATCAACGACCCGCATCTCAACGGCTCCTTCGAGATCGAGGAAGGCCTGCACATCGCCCGCCGCCTGCTGGTCGAGCTGGCCGAGATGGGCCTGCCGCTGGCCACCGAGGCGCTGGACCCGATCTCGCCCCAGTATCTGCAGGACTGCATCAGCTGGTCGGCGATCGGCGCGCGCACCACCGAATCCCAGACCCACCGCGAGATGGCCTCCGGCCTGTCCGGCCCGGTGGGCTTCAAGAACGGCACCGACGGCAGCCTCGACGTGGCCGTCAACGCCCTGCAGTCGGTCGCTCACCCGCACAATTTCCTGGGCATCGACCAGGCCGGCAAGGTGGCGATCATCCGCACCCGCGGCAACCGCTACGGCCACGTGGTGCTGCGTGGCGGCAACGGCAAGCCCAACTACGACAGCGTCAGCGTGGCGCTGGCCGAGCAGGAGCTGCAGAAGGCCGGCGTGACGCCCAACATCATGATCGACTGCTCCCACGCCAACTCCAACAAGGATCCGAGCCTGCAGCCGCTGGTGCTGGAGAACGTCACCAACCAGATCCTCGAGGGCAACCGCTCGATCATCGGCCTGATGGTCGAGTCCAACATCGGCTGGGGCAATCAGAAGGTCCCCGAGGACCTGAGCCAGCTGACCTACGGCGTCTCCATCACCGATGCCTGCATCGACTGGGACGCCACCGAACAGGCCTTCCAGACCATGAACGACAAGCTGGCCCCGGCACTGGCCAAGCGTCGCGCCAAGGACTGATCGCCTCCGCCTGACGCGACGAGGGCCCGCCATTCGGCGGGCCCTCTGCGTTGCAAGCCATTGAATGGACGCCCTACTCCACCGCGCCCTGCCCGTGGATCAACGCCCGTGCCCAGGGCATCGCCTCGGGGTACTGCTCGGCGTCCAACACGAACTCCTGCCCCCGGGCCACGGCCTGCAGCGCGACCTCGTCGCCGCGCCGCGCCCAGCGCCCGGGATCGGCATGATAGGAAAGCGGCGCCCGACGCTCGTCGGGATGCCACCAGCCCGGCAGTCGCCACTGCGATACCGTCTCGGCGTCCGGCGCGGTCAGCCGCTGCCGGGGCGTCTCCCGAGGGAAGATCCCCGCCCCCGGCAGCCCACCGCCTTCGCCGCCGGGCAGCGACAGTTCGTGACGCGCGATATAGAGTCCATTGCGCGCCTCGCCGAGCCGCTGGCAGTGCGGGTGCTCGGCGGCCCACTCGAGACCCGCCGGCAGTCGATCGCCCAGCATCAGCGCCTCGCCCACCTGCAGCCAGCCCCACAGCACATGTCGCGGCCGCGCCTCGGGCACGAAGCGCCAGCCACCATCGACGCGCTCGATGTCGCGAAACAGCCCGAAGAACAGGAACAGGTCGCCAGGCCCCACGCCCTGGTTGCGCAGATGGCCCTGGGCCGCGCCCCGCTGTCCGAACAGCGGCGTCCAGCCCGCCGCGCGCGGATGCTGGTCGGCCCGCAGGTCGGGATCCAGATGCGCCCCGTGACTCGGCGAGACACGCCCCCGGGTCAGGTCCTGTACCAGCGGCCCGAGCGGCTCGCCCTGCTGCGTGATCGCCTCGTAGGGCATCACCGACTGAGGATCGGGAATCGGCAGCGCCAGCAGCCGGCCGTCGGGCAGGATCGGGTTGGGCACCCCGCCGGCGGAGGTATCGAAGCCCTTGCGGCTCAGGATCAGTTTCATCGGGTCTCCGGTCGGTAGGCGCGATCGACGCGCGCGGCATGGTGGCCAACGGCGGCGCGGGTTTCAAGCGTCAGCGGCCAGCGTGGAGCGGGCCGTTTGCCGGTCCGGCACGCCTCGGCTAGCTTGAGGCATAAGGCGCCGCCTGCCACGAGGAGCCCGGATGCCCGAGTCGACGGAACCTTCGATCCTCGCGACCGCGCTGCACTGGCTCGCGCCCTGGGAATTCGAGCCGCTGTGGGGGCTGGCCTGCCTGGCGGCGCTCGGCATCTACTGGCGCGGCGTGCGCCACCTGCGTACGCTCGACCCGGGCGCCCCGCCAACGGGATGGCCGAGGCACGCGACCCTCCTGATCGGCCTGACGCTGATCTACGTCGTGAGCCAGACCCGCTACGACTACCTCGCCCAGTACATGTTCTTTCCCCACCGGGCGCAGCATCTGGTCCTTCACCACGCGGCCCCCTTCCTGCTGGTGCTGGCCACGCCGCCCCGGGTGCTGGCCGCCGGGCTGCCGGCTTGGGCCTCCTCGACGCACCGCCTCGCCCGCCCGCTGCTCGACCTGCTGCAGCATCCGCTCGTCGCGCCGCTGCTGTTCGTCGGCCTGATCGCTTTCTGGCTGACCCCGTCGGTGCACTTCGACGCCATGCTGAGCCGCCGCCTCTACCAGCTGATGAACTGGAGCATGCTGCTCGACGGCCTGCTGTTCTGGTGGCTGGTGCTGACGCCTCACGGCCGACTCGGCCCGGGGCGACGCATCCTGCTGCTGCTGGCGGTGATTGCGCCGCAGATCCTGATCGGCGCCTACCTGACCTTCAGCCCCACGGTGCTGTTCGATGTCTACGAGGTGTGCGGACGCGCCTGGCCGCTGGCGCCGCTGGTCGACCAGCAGATCGGCGGGCTGATCACCTGGATTCCGGCCACCATGATGAGCGTGCTCGGTACCCTGATCGTGCTGCGCCAGCTGCGCCGCGGCGACAGCCAAGGACGCCGGCATCCGTCATCGCCGGCCCACCCCTAGCTCCCCGAAGGAGACGCCATGCGCCGCGCCCCGCTGACCTCGCTTGCCCTGTGCGCCCTGCTGACCCTGGTCGGCTGCGGCGACAAGGCGTGGCAGACCAAGGACATCGCCCCACTGATGCCGCCGCTGGCCTTCACGCTGATCGACGAACGCGGCGAGACGGTCGAGGCCGGCCACTATCGCGGCGACGTGACCCTGCTGGTCTTCGGCTATACCCACTGCCCCGACGTCTGCCCCACCACCCTGGCTCGGCTCGCCGGCCAGCTGCGGTCGCTGCCGGCCGAACGCCGGGATGACGTGCGCGTGCTGTTCGTCTCGGTCGATCCGGACCGCGACGACCCCGAACGGCTCGCGGCCTACACCGACGCCTTCGGACCGGCCATCGTCGGCCTGACCGGCCGCCCGGCGCAGCTCGACGCCCTCACCAAGCGCTATCGGGTGACCTACGGCTATGGCGACAAGGACGCCGCCGGCGGCTATGCCGTCTCGCATCCGAGCGGCGTGTTCGCCTTCGACCGAGCGGGCGACGCCCGGCTGCTGATCCGCGACGGCGACGGCCCCGAGGCCGTGCGACACGACCTCGAGCGGCTGCTCACCGAGGAAGGGTGATCTCACCCGGGGGTAAGCCATAACGCGCCGTTACTGGCCGTCGATCTCCCGGATGAAGGGCGGCAGCGCATCCAGCAGCGCGCGGCCGTAACGGCGGGTCAGCACCCGGCGATCGAGCAGCGTGATGCGGCCGCGATCGGCCTCCTTGCGGATCAGCCGGCCGCAGGCCTGGACCAGCTTGATGGAGGCGTCGGGCACGCTGATGCGCATGAACGGATTGCCGCCCTGGCGCTCGATCCACTCGGCCAGCGTCGCGCCCACCGGATCGTCGGGCACCGCGAACGGCAGCCGGGTGATGATCACATGGGTCAGGTAGTCACCGGGCAGATCGATGCCCTCGGCGAAGCTCGCCAGGCCGAACAGGATGCTGCCCTCGCCCTTGTCGATCTTCGCCCGGTGGCGCTCCACCAGCTCGCGCTTAGGCAGCCGGCCCTGGGCCAGCACCCGCTCCCGCGTGCCATCAGAGAGCGCGCGCTCCACGGCCCGCAGCTGGGCGCGGGAGGAGAACAGCGCCAGCACCGCCTCGTCGTTTCCGAGCGCCTCGACGAAGTCGACGATGGCGCGCTCGTGGCCCTCGCGGTCGGACGGGTCGGCCGCCTCGCGGGGCACGCTGAGCACCGCCCGGGAGTAGTCGAAGGGGCTCGGCAGGCTCTGGTAGCGATAGCGGTTGGCGAGCCCGGCGCGCTCCTGCAGCCGCTCGAAGCGGCCCAGGGCGGTGAGGGTCGCCGAGGTCACCACGGCGCCAAAGCAGCGCCCCCACAGCGACTTGGCCAGGGTATGGGCGGCGGACACCGGGCTCGCCGAGAAGGTCAGCTCCGGGTCGCCGCCGAAGCGCTCCAGCGTCAGCCAGCGGGCCCGCGGCGGCTCGCCTTCCGGATCGGTCTCGGCGAAGGCCTGCCACAGGGCATGCGCCTCCAGTGCGCGGCCGTGGAGCAGCGCCACCAGCGGCAACCAGGGCTCGGCCTGCTCCTTGGGCAGCCCGGTGGACTTCTCCGGGTCCAGGCTCTCGCGCAGGATGTCGGCCATCGACTCCAGGGTCCGCGACAGCTCGGCGAACATCGTCACCAGTCCATCGGCCTGTTCGCGCAGCGCGTCGGGGATTCGGCCCATCTCGAAGCGATGCTGGGCGCTGTCCTCGCCGTCGCCCAGGCCCTCGGGGCGCCCGGCCAGCTGATGCCCCAGCGAGAAGGCGTCGCCGAGGCGCGGCTCGAGCCCCTCGAACAGCGGTGGCAGGCTCGACAGCAGGCGCGCCAGCGTCGGCTGCACGGCCAGCGCCTGATTGAGCTCGGTGAGCGACTTCTTGAGCGTGCTCAGCCAGCGCAGGCCATGGCCCACGGCGAAGCGATGGGTGAAGTGGTTGAGCGCCTTGTCCGGCAGGTGGTGGCCCTCGTCGAAGACGTAGATGCAGTCGCCGGGGTCCGGCAGCACCACGCCGCCGCCCAGGGCCAGGTCGGCCAGCACCAGGTCGTGGTTGGCAACGATCACCTCGGCGCTGTCCAGCTCGCGCCGTGCGCGGAAGAAGGCACAGGCGCCGTAGTGTCCGCAGCGGCGATTGGTGCACTGGCGATGATCGACGGTCAGCTTGCGCCAGTGGGCGTCGTCGATGCCCTCCGGCCAGCTGTCGCGATCGCCGGCCCAGCGGCCGTTGCCGTAGGCCTCGCCGAGGGACTGGACGAGCTCTTGAAAATCGTCGCCGCCGCTGTCCAGGGCCTGCTCGAACAGCGACAGGGTGGGATTGTCGTCCTCGCCCCCGTCCATGGCCTGATCGAGGCGCGCCACGCAGACGTAGCGACCGCGGCCCTTGGCCAGGGAGAAGTTGAAGGAGAGCCCGCTGTGGGCCTTGAGCGCCGGCAGGTCCTGGTGCAGCACCTGCTCCTGCAGGGCCACCGTGGCGGTGGCCACCACCAGGCGCTTGCCATGGGCCTTGGCCACCGGCAGCGCGGCGAGCAGATAGGCTAGGGTCTTGCCGGTGCCGGTGCCGGCCTCGAGCACGCAGACGTGCTCATGGCTGGTGCGCTGGCCGGCGTCGTCGGCCTCGATGCCGCCCAGGGTGCGGGCGATCTCGGCGATCATCAGCCGCTGGCCATAGCGTGGGGTGAGGTCGAGGCCGTCGAGCACCTTGCGATAGGCGCCCTGGATCTCGCCCTTCAGGGCCTCGTCAAGCATGATGCGTCCATAGAGAAACGCGGCTGTTCCGGCGGCAGGGCGTCGCGAGGACGCGGTACATCCTTCCCTGGACGCTCCTGTTGCCATCCATGGCAAAAGAGCCTCGCTTCACCCTGCCCCCGGCGCCGCTCGCCAGGGGAAAGCCGACCGTTGTGTCGTCTCGTCAAGTGGCGAAGCCGCGCCTGCGCTTCCAGGCGCGCAGCGCCGCTCCTCCAGCTTTACAGCAGCCCTTCCGGCGGATGCTCGCAGGGCAGCTTGTCGTTGATGAAGCGCTCGATCTCCGGCAGCGAGAAGGCGTCTTCCTCGCCCACGAAGCTGATCGAGACCCCCTTGGCGCCGGCGCGACCGGTGCGGCCGATCCGGTGGACGTAGTCCTCCGGATCCTCGGGCAGGGTGTAGTTGATGACGTGGCTGACGTCCTCGATGTGGATGCCGCGGCCGGCCACATCGGTGGCCACCAGCACCTGGATCTCGCCCTCGCGGAACTGCTCCAGGGTGCTGATGCGCTGGTTCTGGGGCACGTCGCCGGAGATCATGGCGGCGTTGATGCCGGCATCCTTGAGCAGGCCGTCGAGCTTGCGGACCAGATCGCGGCGGTTGCCGAACACCATCACCCGATCGAAGCTCTCCTGCTGCAGCAGCTTGACCAGCAGCTTCGCCTTTTCCTCGTCGCCGACCAGGTAGACGCGCTGATCGATGTTGGCCGCGTTATCGACGGTGACCTCGATATCCACGTGGGTCGCATCGAGGGTCCACTGGCTGGCCAGATTGAGGATGTCCTCGGTGAAGGTCGCCGAGAACAGGAAGGTCTGGCGCTCCTCGGTCTTCGGCGTGTGACGGATGATGCGCTTGACGTCGGGGATGAAGCCCATGGAGAGCATCCGATCCGCCTCGTCCAGCACCAGTACCTCGACCTGGGAGAGATCGACGTCACGCTTCTGGTGGAAGTCCAGCAGCCGGCCCGGGGTGGCCACCAGGATATCGAGCTGCTGGCCGAGGCCCTCGAGCTGCTTCTGGTAGTCCATGCCGCCGACCACGCTGGCCACGTTGAGCTTGGTGAAACGCGCCAGCGCCTTGGCGTCCTTCTCGATCTGCAGTGCCAGCTCGCGGGTCGGGGCCACGATCAGCGCCCGCGGCGCGCCCGGCTTCTGGCCGTCCGGCGCCTCTTCCTCGAGGAAGTAGGCGAGGATCGAGATCAGGAAGGCGGCGGTCTTGCCGGTGCCGGTCTGGGCCTTGCCGACCACGTCGCCGCCGAGCAGCGTGTGAGTCAGCGCCTCGGCCTGGATCGGCGTGCAGTATTCGAATCCCTGAGCATGGATGGCACGCATCAGCGGCAGCGGCAGGTCGAAATCGTGGAAGCGCCACTTGCCCGCCACGGCGGGGACCTGGAACTGGCGCAGATCCCAGTTCGACTGGCGACGACGCGGCTTGCGGCGGCGACGCTTGGGCTTGCGGTTCTCGGTCTGGGCCGGTGCTGTGGTCTGTTCCGACTCGCTCATAGGCTGTGCTGTCTCGTCCATGTTCGTGGATGGAGGTGCATCGATGAGAGATGCGTGACGCAAACGCGCATTGTACCAGTCTCAGGCGCCGAGGGCGCGCCTGCTGTCGAAGGGAAGCGTCCGGCTGCTAGAATGGCGCCCATTGAAAGAGGAGCCGTGTCATGACACGCAGGAAGAAGACCCGTTCCATCGCCGACAAGGTGACCATCCGCACCGGTCGGCGCAAGGACTACAAGAAGTGGCGCCACGAGAATCCCGACGAGGTGACCTCGTCGCGGCGCTACACCGAGAAGAAGCGCCAGCAGCGCAAGCAGCAGGCGGAGCGCAAGCTCGCTCGCCAGGAAAGCGGCCAGAAGATCGACATCCATCCCGACAAGCCCGAGCAGAAGGACGACTGACCGATGCGCCTGGTGTCATTCAACATCAACGGCATTCGCGCCCGCCTGCATCAGCTGGAGGCCCTGGTCGCCGCGCATCGCCCGGCGGTGATCGGCCTGCAGGAGACCAAGGTCCAGGACAGCGAATTCCCGATCGAGGCCGTCGAGGCGCTGGGCTACAGCGTCCACTTCCACGGCCAGAAGGGCCACTACGGCGTGGCGCTGATGATCTGCAACGAGCAGTGCCCTGACGGCCCGGAGGCGATCCACCGCGGCTTCCCGGACGACGGCGAGGACGCCCAGCGCCGGCTGATCGGCGCGCGGCTGCGCATCGCCGGCGGCGAGCCGCTGACGGTGTGGAACGGCTACTTCCCCCAGGGCGAGAGCGTCGACCATCCGGTGAAGTTCCCGCACAAGCGCGAGTTCTACGCCCAGCTGTCGCGCCTGCTCGACGAGCATCACGCCCCGGACGAGCGGCTGGCGATCATGGGCGACTTCAACATCTCGCCCGAGGACATCGACATCGGCATCGGCGAGCCCAACCGCAAGCGCTGGCTGCGCGAGGGCAAGACCAGCTTCCAGCCGGTGGAACGCGAGTGGCTCGCGGGCATCAAGGGCTGGGGCCTGGCCGACAGCTACCGGCTCTGCCATCCGGACGTGGACGACCGCTTCAGCTGGTTCGACTACCGCTCCAAGGGCTTCGACCGCGACCCGAAGCGCGGCCTGCGCATCGACTACATCCTGGTGACGGAGCCGCTGGCCGGCCGGGTGCGCGACGCCGGCATCGACTACGAGCTGCGCGGCATGGAGAAGCCGTCCGACCACGCCCCCGTGTGGACCGAATTCGAGGCGTAATCACGCCTCAGGCCTCGTCGGCGGGACCACTTTCCTCGGTCCCGCCTGTTGCCTCACCGCCTTCCTGCTCCGGCAGGCTCGACAGCCACTCTTCGGCCTCGGGCTCGCCCAGATCGCGCGCCTTCGCCAGCGCCTCGCCGGCGATGCCCCACTCGCCCCAGCCGTAGGCCAGCTCGCCCAGCCGCAGCCAGTCGTCGCCGGCTTCGCTGCGCTCGGCGACGTCGCGCCAGGCGTCCAGGGACCTGTCGTGATCGCGCGCGGCCTGCCAGGCGCGCGCCAGCAGGCGGCGATGCTCGAGATCGTCCGGCAGCGCCTGCTCTTCGAGGGCGGTGGTCAGAAGTTCGGCGGCCCGCGCCGGCGTGCCGCCGGCCAGGTGCAGACGAATGCGCTGGCGCAGGTCCTCGGCGCCGGACAGCACACCACGGCGCCAGCCGGCCTCCCAGATCGCCGCGGCCCGGCCCGGATCGCCCAGGCGCTGGGCCAGGCTCGCCGCTCGACGCCAGGTCTCGGCATCGCCGTCGGCGCCCTGGAGACGCCGCTCGATCAGCGCCAGCGCGCCGCCCTCGTCGCCGGCACGCTGCAGCACGGTGGCGGCCAGCATCGCGCGCGCCTCGCTGGGCTCGCCGCCGCCACTCAGGGCGCGATTCACCCAGCGCGCCGCGGCGTCCCAGTCGGCCTCCGCGGCCAGCAGCTGGGCCATCAGCCAGTGATCCTCGCGGGTGCCGTCGTGACGCTGGAACCAGTCGTCGAGCAGCGCCCTCGCCCGCTCGGGCTGGTCGCCCCGCAGGCGCAGCCCCGCCTCCTGGCGCAGCCAGCGATCCGCCTGGGCGCGCTCCACGCCACGGATGCCACGCGCCTCGGCCAGATGACCGGCGGCGGCGAGCGGATCGTCGAGGCGCGCCTCGGCGCTGGCGGCGAGCTGCAGGTAGAGGGCGCGGGCCCAGCGATCCGAGGCATTGCCGCCCGCCAGGCGCTCGGCCTGGCTCAGGGCGCGGTCGCGCACGGCGGAAGACTCGGACCGCCCCAGGCGCTGCTCGAGGCCCCGAAGATCGTCGATGCGCGCCCCGGACAAGGTCGGCGCCGCCAGGGCGGGGGATGCCAGCAGCAGCCAGGCGAGCAGGCACAGCGGGCGTGTCGGCGTCATGATCGTCATCTCAGCTGGAACTCCAGGCGCTGGCGGGCCCGACGGCGCTGATCGGCGGACGCGAACTGCCAGCCGGCGATGGCGCGGCGAGCGACGCGGTCGAAGACGCGGCGCGGGCTGGCCTCCACCACCTGGATGCTGTCGCGCTCGACGCTGCCGTCGCGGCGAATGATGAACTGCACCACCACGTGGCCCTCGAGACCGCGACGGCGGGCCCGCGAGGGATACTCGGGCGGCACGCGACGCGTGGCCTGGGCGGAGGATCCCACGTCCACCGGCTCGTTGGAGGCCGCCTGATTCGCGGCCGGGGCCGACGACGATGCGCTGGCCGTGGCCTGGCTCGGGGCAGGATCCGGTGCCGGCGTCGGCGCGGGTTCCGGCTGCGGCTCGGGCTCGGGCTCGGGCTCGGGTTCGGGCCGGGGCTCCGGCTTCGGTTCGGGCGGTGTCTCGGTGAGCTCGGGCAGGGCCTCGTCCACCGGCGCCTCCGGCGTTTCCATGGGCGGAAGCTCCGGCTCCGGCAGGGAAATGGCGCTGTCGACCTGGGGCGCCGGCGCCGGCTGTGGCGGCGGCGTCGGGGCACTGGGCGGCGGCGGTGGCGCCGCGCTGGCCGCCCTGGCCGGCTCAGGCGCCATCTCGGCCGGCGCCTCGGCCAGCGTCATCATGATCTCCTGCTGCGGCTCGGGCTCGGCCTCGGGCGGCGCCACCAGCAGGGCCAGCAGCGCGAACAGCGCCAGGGTCAGGGCCGCCCCGGCCAGCAGCGAAACCGGTAGCCGCATCAGTCACCGCTCCGCTGGGCGGCCACCGCCACGTTGTCGACGTCGGCCTCGCGCAGGCGATCCATGACCTCGATCAGCACGCCGGTGGTGGCATCGCGATCGGCCTGGATCACCACCGAGCCGTCGTCGCTGACCAGGCCGGCCACGCGCGGGCCGACCCGGTGCAGGTCCACGGGCTCGCCGTCGACCCACACCGCGCCCTCGGGGGTGATCGCCACCAGCACCTGAACGTCCGGCCGCGGCGACGCCGCGCTGGACTCGGGCCGCTCGATCTCCACCCCGCTCTCCTTGATGAAGCTGGTGGTCACGATGAAGAAGATCAGCATGATGAAGACCACGTCCAGCATCGGGGTCAGGTTGACCTCGCTGCTCTCCTCACCGGCCGCCGCCAGTCGACGTCTACGCATGTGCGTCCTCCGCGGCGCGTGCCAGGCGGTCGTGCAGCCGCTGATCCTCGCGCCGGATGATGTGTTCGAGACGAGCGATGAACAACAGCCCCACCACCGAGACCGCCATGCCGCTCAGGGTCGGCAGGGTGGCGCGGGCCACGCCGTCGGCCATGGCTCGGGCCTGATTGACCTCGCTCACCGACAGGCTGTCGAAGACGGTGATCATGCCGGTCACCGTGCCGAGCAGGCCGAACAGCGGGCAGATCACCACCAAGAGCTTGAGCCAGGGCAGCGGCGCGCGCAGCCGGGTGATCAGCTCGCGGGCCCAGATCTCGCGCAGGGTCAGCGCACTCCAGCTGGCGTGATCCTCGCGGGCCACCCAGCGCGCCACCAGGGCGTGGCGCGCCGGACGATAGTGGAAGCGGAAGAACCACCAGCGCTCCAGGCCCAGCGAGAACAGCAGCACCGCCACGCCGATGATGACCACCAGCACCGGGCCGCCGGCCTCGACCAGCCAGGCCAGGGGATCAAGCCAGCGCATCGGCATGGCGCGGCGTCACGCTCGGGGAAGCGGCGTCGCGGCCGGCCTCCAGGGTGTCGGCGAGCACGGCACTGGCGCGCCCTTCGAGGGTGCCGATCAGCGAACGGCTGCGGCTGGAGAGCGCCGTCTGGGCGAACAGCAGCGGCACCGCGGTGATCAGGCCCAACACCGTGGTCACCAGCGCCTGACTGATGCCGCCGGCCATCAGCTGCGGGTCGCCGGTGCCGAACACGGTGATCGACTGGAAGGTCACGATCATCCCGGTGACGGTGCCGAGCAGACCCATCAGCGGCGCCACGGCGGCGAGCATCTTGACCAGCCCCTGGCCGCGCTCGAGCTTCGGCTGCTCGGCGAGCAGCGCCTCGTCGAGGCGGGCCTCCAGCGCCTCGGGCGCATGGCCCGGGCCGAGGGCATGGAAACGCTTGAGCACGCGCCCCAGCGGATTGTCGTCGCGCAGCCGGTCGAGATCGCCGAGCTGACGACGCAGCCGAACGGTCACCCGCGCCAGATAGAGATACTGCACCAGCGCCACCAGCAGGCCGACGACGCCCAGCGCCACGACCACGTAGCCCACGGCGCCGCCCTGCTGGAAGCGCTCCCACAGGCTCGGCGTCTGCGCCATGGCCGCGACGACCTGACCGTCGGCCGGATCGAAGGCCAGGGTATCGCCCTCGCCGCTCTGGAAGGCCGCCAGGGGGTCGGCGATCGCCCCGGGCGTCGTCGGCAGCACCGCCAGGCGCCCGTCCTCACCGGAGCGCTCGAGCAGCCGACCGTCGTCGGTCGCCGCCAGCAGATCGCCGACCCGCAGCACCGAACGCTCGGCCACCTCGCCATCGGCACCGGCCACCGGGGCCTCGAGCTCCGCCACCCGGGCGGTCTCGCGCGTCAGCGCCATCAGGCTGTCGGCGAGGCCGGCCACCTGATCGGCGCCGAGGATACCGTCGGCCTCGAGGCGCGGCGGCAGCTCCGCCTGGCCGCCCAGGGTCAGCCAGCTGGCGGCGAGATCGTCCCGCAGCTCGCCGCTGACGCCGGCCACCTCATCGAACAGCCCCTGCAGATCGCCCCCCTGTTCCTGGCGGCGGGCGTCGAGTTCCTCGAGCGCCTCGCGCTGGGACTGCTCCCGGGCGTCGAGGGATTCGCGCCGCTCGCGGGCATCGGCCAGGGCGTCCTGCGCCTCGGCCAGCGCCTCATCCAGCGCCGCTTCGTCATCGACCAGCTCGGCCAGGCGAGCGTTGTCGCGGGCCTCGGCGGCCTCGCGCTCGGCGCGCAGGGTGGACAGCGTGGCCTCGTCGTCCGGCGCGGTCGCCTGCTGGGCCTGGGCCAGCAAGGGAGAGCCGGCCAGCCACAGGCCCACCAGCGCGGCGCGCATTGCCGTCGTTAGGTGCATCAGGCGTCCTCCCCGGCGGGTGTCTCTGACGCAGACACGGGTTGAGAAACGGGCAGTTCGAGAAGCGCGGGGGCGCGTCGCTCGCGGGCGATGGCCAGCCCCTTGCGGACCTCGGCCAGGGCCGCGCCCTCCAGCGGCTGCCAGTCGCCCTGCTCGGCCTTCCACACGCCGCCGCGATGGCCATCGGGCGTCAGGTAGTACCAGCCGACCCGGCCCAGGCGCAGGAAATCCACCTCGCGGGGGGCATCGCCGGCCAGCTCGCCGCGCCAGGCGTCGATCTCCCGGCCATAATCGAGCTCGGCGCGCCAGGCGGCCAGCATCCGCGACAGCTTCTCGTCGCGGCTCGTCTCGGGGTCGGCCAGCAGACGCTCGAGGCTCTCGACCCGAGCCAGGCGCTCGTCCTGCAGGAAGGGCATGTCGTGCTCCACCCAGGCACGCAGACGCTCGACCATGTCGCGCATCAGGCCCGGCAGGGCCTCGCGGGTCGCGGACAGGGTGGAAAGCGCCTCGTCACGGCGGGCCAGGGTCTCGGCCTGACGCTCGACCAGCGGCGCCAGCTCGGCGTTGTAGTCGCTCAGGCGCCGCGTTTCCTCGCGCGCCTGGCGCAGTGCCTGGAGCTTGTCGCGCACGGCCTCGTCGGCGTTGTCGATGCGCGCCTGGAGCTCGGCCTGTGTACGCTGGGCATCGAGCGTCTCGTCGCGCACCGTCGACTGGGCGGCCGCGGTGCCGGCCACGAGCAGGGCGAGCCCTGCCACGGCAAGGCGAAGCCGGGGATGGTGGTAGGACACGCTAGTCTCCGAAAGGTCCAACAGATCCTCGAAACCCTACTCGGAACAAGAATAATTATCAATGCTTGACGCGCCATGGCGCGCCCGCGAGCGACTCTCATCGCCGAAGCGTTCTCCCGACCAGGGCCGGCGCCGGTTGACAGGGTATGGCTCCAGATAAAAGAATGAGAATTAATACCAACAAGGAGAGCATGTCATGTCGGCGGCGCATCCCCAGCTGCACTACACCTGCATCTTCCTCTCGGTCTCCTTCCGGGCGCTTCGCGACGATCTGGGCAAGACCGCGCCATCCGCCGCGAGCCCCTGCTGGCCGAATGCCCGGCTGATCGAGATGCTCACCGGCGAACTGACGCGCTGCCGGGATGCGGCCGCCCGCCATCCGGCGGCCTGGCAGTCGCTCGACGCCGCCCTCGCCCATGCCAGCCTGCTGCTCGCCCAGTGCCCCGGCGGCATGGACCGCGAGCGCTGCGAGACCCAGATCGACGCCATCATCACGCCGCTGCAGGAGGCCGCCGCCTGGCTGAGCGGCAGACGCCCCTCCCGGGCACAGGAAAGTCACTGGCAGGCCGCGACCCGGCGACTGGTCGGCTGGCTGGGCCGCTGAGCCGCCCTCGCCGCCTCTCCGACACGCGCCCCGGCATCGACGACGCCACCAACGCAAACGGGCCGGCCTCTCCGTGGAGAAGACCGGCCCGTTGTCTAGCTGACGACAGAGAGCCTTACAGCTTGCTCTCGAACGCCTTACAGCTTGCTCTCGAGCTCCGGCAGGATCGCGAACAGATCCCCCACCAGACCATAGTCCGCGACCTGGAAGATCGGCGCCTCGTCGTCCTTGTTGATGGCGACGATCACCCGGGAATCCTTCATGCCCGCCAGGTGCTGGATGGCACCGCTGATCCCCACCGCGATGTAGAGCTCCGGCGCCACGATCTTGCCGGTCTGGCCGACCTGCATGTCGTTGGGCACGTAGCCGGCATCGACCGCCGCGCGGGAGGCCCCGATGGCCGCGCCCAGCTTGTCGGCGATGCCGTCGAGCAGCTTGAAGTTCTCGCCGCTGCCCATGCCGCGGCCGCCGGAGATCACGACCTTGGCGCCGCCGAGCTCGGGGCGGTCGCTCTGCTCGAGCTGCTCGTCGATGAACGACGACAGGGCATTGTCGACGCCGCTATCGACGGCCTCGATGCTCGCGCTTCCCTGATCTTGTGAAGAGGCGGCGACGGCATCGAAGGCGGTGGAGCGCACGGTGATCACCTTCAGCGCGTCCTCGCTCTGCACGGTGGCGATGGCGTTGCCGGCATAGATCGGACGCTTGAAGGTGTCGGCGCCGACCACCTCGATGATCTCGGAGATCTGGCTGACGTCCTTGAGCGCGGCGAGACGCGGCAGCACGTTCTTGCCGTTGGTGGTGGCGGCGGCCAGCACATGGCCATAGTCGCCGGACAGCGCCACCAGCAGCTCGCTCAGCGGCTCGGCCAGCTGATGGGCGTAGACGGGCGCATCGGCGACGCGCACCCGGCTCACGCCGTCGAGCCTGGCGGCGGCCTCGGCGATGGCGCCCACGTTCTCGCCGGCGACCAGCACGTCGATGTCACCGCCGATGGCCTGGGCCGCGGCGACCACGTGTGCCGTGGTCTCGGCCAGCTGACCGTCGTGATGTTCGGCAAGGACCAGGATACTCATGAGATCACCTTCGCTTCGTTCTTCAGCTTGTCGACCAGCTCATCCACGGAGCCCACCTTGACGCCGCCCTGGCGCTCGGCCGGCGGCTCGACGGAGACCAGCTTGAGGCCGGAGGCCACCGCGACGCCGAGTTCCTCGGGCGTCTTGGTGTCCAGCGGCTTCTTCTTGGCCTTCATGATGTCGGGCAGCTTGGCGTAGCGCGGCTCGTTGAGGCGCAGGTCGGTGGTGACGATGGCCGGCAGCTGCAGGGCCACGGTCTGCAGGCCGCCGTCGATCTCGCGGGTGACCTTCAGGGTCTCGCCTTCGATCGCGATCTCGGAGGCGAAGGTGCCCTGGGGACGACCGGTCAGTGCGGCGAGCATCTGCCCCACCTGGTTGTTGTCGCTGTCGATGGCCTGCTTGCCGAGGATGGTCAGCTGCGGCTGCTCCTCCTCGACGACCTTGGCCAGCAGCTTGGCCGCGGCCAGCGACTCGACGGGCGCCTCGGTCTGCACGTGCACGGCGCGATCGGCGCCCAGCGCCAGCGCGGTGCGCAGCTGTTCCTGGGCGGCCTTCGGCCCCACGGTGACGGCGACCACTTCGGTGGCCACGCCGGCTTCCTTGAGCCGCACTGCCTCTTCCACGGCGATCTCGCAGAAGGGATTCATGGCCATCTTGACGTTGGTGAGGTCGACGTCGCTGTTGTCCGGCTTGACCCGGATCTTGACGTTGTAGTCGATGACGCGTTTGACCGCGACGAGTACCTTCATAATGTCCTCGCTGGGTTCTGTCTCGGAACCTGGGAAACGGAGCTCGGCGACTCGCTGACGTCACGCGACACCGACCCCATAGAACGGACCGATATGCTTTTATGCGTTTCAGACGAGCGTTTGATAGGCGCCTTGCCGAAAAACTCCCTAAATGTGCCACAGCCCGGACCACTCCAACAATCCCCGGCATGCCGGGAGTGGGGCTTTCCGGGGTTTGGCCATCGTAAGGGGAGACCAATCCCGCTATCATGCGGACCATGGGGCAACCCCGGAAGCAAACGACCGTTTTAACACCCTGACGATGCCGAGACCGCCTCGGCCAGGACGTCGTCGAGATGGGAGGAGAAGGATCCAATGACAGAACAGATCGAGCGCGACGCCATGGAGTTCGACGTGGTCATCGTCGGCGCCGGCCCCTCCGGCCTGGCCGCGGCCTGCCGCCTGATGCAGCAGGCCAACGAGGCCGAGCAGGAACTGTCGGTGTGCCTGGTCGAGAAAGGGTCCGAGGTCGGCGCTCACATCCTCTCCGGCGCCGTCTTCGAACCACGCGCCCTGCAGGAACTGTTCCCCGACTGGCAGGAGCGCGGCGCGCCGCTGACCACGCCGGCGATTCGCGACGAGCTCTATCTGCTCAAGGACGCCGAGAAGGCCCAGAAGCTGCCCAACGCCCTGGTGCCGAAGACCATGCATAACACCGGCGGCGACCAGACACGCTATGTGATCAGCGCCGGCAACCTGTGCCGCTGGCTGGCCGAACAGGCCGAGGAGCTCGGCGTCGAGGTGTTTCCGGGCTTCGCCGCCCAGGAGACCATCGTCGAGGACGGCGTGGTCAAGGGCATCCTGGTGGGCGACATGGGCGTGGGCGCCGACGGCCAGCCCAAGGACGGCCACATGCCGGGCATGGAGCTGCGCGCCAAGTACACCCTGTTCGCCGAGGGCGCCCGCGGCCACCTGGGCAAGGGGCTGATCGAGCGCTTCGAGCTCGATGCCGGTAAGGATCCGCAGCACTATGGCATCGGCCTCAAGGAGCTGTGGGACGTGCCGGCCGACAAGCACGAGCCGGGCCTGGTGCTGCACGGCTCCGGCTGGCCGCTGGACAAGTCGACCCACGGCGGCTGGTTCCTCTATCACGCCGAGAACCAGCAGGTGGTGGTCGGCCTGATCCTCGACCTGTCCTACCAGAACCCGTACCTGTCGCCCTTCGACGAGTTCCAGCGCATGAAGCACCACCCGGTGCTCAAGCAGTACCTGGAAGGCGGCTCGCGGGTCGCCTACGGCGCCCGGGCCATCGCCAAGGGCGGCCTCAACTGCCTGCCGAAGATGACCTTCCCCGGCGGGCTCTTGATCGGCTGCGATGCCGGCACCCTGAACTTCGCCAAGATCAAGGGGCTGCACACCGCCATGAAGTCCGGCATGGTCGCCGCCGAGAGCGTCTTCGAGGCGATCGCGGCCGGGGGAGAGAGCGACGAGGGCGGTGCCGATCTCACCGCCTTCGAGGCCAAGTGGCAGGCCAGCTGGGCGTACCGGGAGCTCGACGAGAGCCGCAGCTTCGGCCCGGCGATCCACAAGTACGGCACCGTGGGCGGCGGCGCCTACAACTTCCTCGACCAGCTTACCGGCGGCAAGCTGCCGACGGTCCACGACACCACGCCGGACCACGCGACGCTCAAGCCGGCGGCCGAGTGCGAGAAGATCGACTATCCCAAGCCCGACGGCGTGATCTCGTTCGACAAGGCCTCCTCGGTGTTCCTCTCGAACACCAACCACGAGGAAGATCAGCCCTGCCACCTGCGCCTCGAGGACCCGGAGCTGCCGATCCGCGACAACCTGCCGACCTACGCCGAGCCCGCGCAGCGCTACTGCCCGGCCGGGGTCTACGAGGTGGTCGAGGACGACGACGGCAAGCCCGCGTTCCAGATCAACTTCCAGAACTGCGTGCACTGCAAGACCTGCGACATCAAGGACCCGGCCCAGAACATCACCTGGGTCGCACCGGAGGGCGGCGGCGGGCCGAACTACCCCAACATGTAAACCGGCCCGCGTGCGGCAGGGGCGGCGAGCGGCTGCGCCGGGACGCCGAGGCGGCGCGAACCGGGCAGCGCGAATCGACAGGGATGTCGATTCAGGGCCGGCAAGAGGGACCTTGTTCCGGCCCGAGCGCGTCGCCCGGCTCGCCTAGCGTCGGGGTTGCGTCCCGGTGGCCGGGAGCCGCTCCATGCCGATAGCGCCCACCCCATGAAAACGCCCCGCAGCCCCTTCGGCCTGCGGGGCGTTTTTCCTTCCCGCTCCGAGCGAAGCCCGGGGTCAGTCGCCGGTGGCGATGGGCCGGTCGGCGTCGGTGATCCAGTCGCTCCAGGAGCCGACGTAGAGCCGCGGCAGCGGGCGGCCGGCGATGGCGTAGGCGAGGATGTCGTGGCAGGCGGTGACGCCGGAGCCGCAGTAGGCGATCACCGGATCCGCATCCGGCAGCTCGGCGTCGAGCGTCTCGGGCGACTTGAAGCGGCCGCCGGCGTCGAGGTTCTCGGCGCTCGGCCGGGAGCGTGCGCCGGGGATGTGCCCGGCCAGGGCATCGACGGACTCGGCCTCGCCGCGGAAGCGCTCGGCGGGGCGCGCATCGAGCTTCAGCGCGCGGCCGGAGAACACCTCGTCGGCCTGTACCATCACCTCGTCGCGATAGCCGGGCGCCCAGTCGCTCGGCGCGGGCGCCGGCTCGCGCCCCTGCGCCAGCTCGCCGCCGGCGGCCTGCCAGGCCCCGAGACCGCCGTTCAGCAGCCGCACGTCGGGATGTCCCGCCCAACAGGCGATCATCCACCAGGCCCGGGCCGCGGCCAGCTGGCCGCCCGTGTCGTCGTAGACCACCACCGGCCGCTCGGGGGTGACGCCGAGGCGGCGCAGCGTCGCCGTAAAGGCCTCGCGGCTCGGCAGCGGATGACGGCCGCCCGCACCGTTCTCGCCCGGCGAGGTGGCCAGGTCGCGATCCATGTCCAGATGCTGGCTGCCCGGCACATGGCCCTCGCCCCACAGCCGCTCGCCGGCCTCGGGGTCGCCGAGCCGCGCCCGACAGTCCAGCACCAGCGGCGGCCTATCGCCCGCGAGCGCCTCGGCCAGCTCGCCGGCTTCGATCAATACCTTCATGCGCCCTCTCCTTCCAGCCATTCGATGGGGGCCCGCCGGGCGATCAGTCGCCTGCGGCCGGCCTGACGGAATCGCACCTCGATCACGGGATTTGCCGGGTCGCCTTCCACCACGCTGATCTCGCCCTCGCCGAAGACGGCATGGTTGAGGCGCTGGCCGACCCGATAGTCGGCCGCTCCCTCGGCGACCTGCCCCGTCTGTGCCGCGGCGGCCTCGACGGGCAGCGGCCGGCCCAGGCGCTCGAGGTAGCGCTGCACCAGCGCCGGACGGGAGACCCGCAGCGGCGCCGCCGGTTCACCGGCGTCCTCGCCAACGAGGCGCTCGGCCACCCGCTGGCCGTCCTGCCAGGCGGTCTCGCCGAGGAAGCGACTGGGCCGGTGATCGCCGCCGTCGTGCAGCATCACCAGGCGCTCGCAGGCCCGGGTGATCGCCACGTAGAACAGCCGCCGCTCCTCCTCGAGGCGCGGCGGACTCAGCGGGTTGTCGCGGGTGTAGTGCGGGAAGTCTTCCTCGTTGACGCCGCCGAGCATCACCAGCGGCCACTCCAGCCCCTTGGCGCCGTGCACGGTGGTGATCAGCACGCCGTCGTCGCGGTTCTCCACCGGGCGACGCAGCAGCTCGATGAAGGCCGAGAGATCGGAGGCTTCCTTCGCCTGTTCCACCAGCACGTCGAGCAGGCGCACGTCCTCCTCGCCCTTGTCGCGGCGCGCCGCGGCGCGCTTGAGCACCTTCTCGGCCTCGACCTCCTCGACCACGTGCTCGAGCAGCTTGGCCGGCGACCAGCCGCCGCGTTTCGGCAGCTCGCAGAGCAGCGCCCAGCGACGCTTGAGGGTCCGCCGCTGGTGCGGCTTGAGCGAGGCCAGCAGCGGGTCCTGGCGCTCCGGCCAGCGCTGGGTCTCGGCTAGCCGGGCGGCCAGCGCCGAGAGCCGTTCGCGGGGCACGAAGGGCGTCGGCTGGGACAGCAGCAGCAGCAGATGACCGGGGTCGCGCAATAGCTGACCGTCGAGCGCCAGCGCCAGGTAGCCGGCCAGCGCCTCGACCAGCGGCAGGCGGAACACGAAGCGGTCCTCCCGGGACAGCCGGAAGGGCACGCCCTCGCGCAGCAGCGCCAGCTGCAGCGGCACCGACAGCGCCCAGCTGCGCACCAGCAGGCAGGCCTCGTCGAGACGGCGGCCGTCGCGCTGCCAGCCGGCCAGCTCGTCGAGCAGTGCCTGGCTGCCCTGCCCCACCGCCAGCCGGGTGGCGGGATTGTCCGGCGCGGCCAGGCACAGCTGGTCCGGACGACGCCGATTGGCCTCGATGGCGTGATTGGCCGCCAGCGCCAGGGCGTGGCCGTGGCGGAAGGTGGTGGAGAGCGGGTAGTCCCGGGCCTCGCCGAAGATGGCGGTGAAGTCCTCGAGCATGGTGTCGGGGTGGGCACCGCGCCATTCGTAGATGCACTGGTTGGCATCGCCCACCGCCATCACCGCCGCCTCGCGCCCGGCCAGCACCGCCAGCAGGCGCTGCTGGGTGGGGTTGATGTCCTGGTACTCGTCGATGATCACCTGGTCGAGGAAGCCCTGGACCCGGGCGCGCAGCGCGGGGTCGGCCTCCAGCGCGCGGACCGGCCGATACAGCAGGTCGGCGTAGGTCATCAGGCCCTGATCGGCGAGCAGGGTCTCGGCGTGTTCGAAGGCGGCGACGAAGTGCTCGGTGTCCTCGCCGAAGTCGAGGCGGGCGTAGAGTTCGGCGGGCTCGGCCATCTCGGCCTTCACCAGGCCGCTGAAGTGGGCCAGGGCCTCGAGCTTCTCGGCTTCCAGCGCGCGCTCGCCGGCCTCGGGGAAGGCCTCCAGCGCCTGCTGGGTGGCCTGGCGCAGCAGCCGCTCGAGCTGCCAGTCGGCGGTCAGCAGACGGCGATGCTCCAGCACGCCCCAGCGCGTCAGGCTCTGGGTCAGGCGATGACCCAGCGAGTGGAAGGTGCGCACGTCGGGCAGCGCCTGGCCGGCGGGCGCCGCCGCGGCCAGCCGGGCCTGGAAGTCCTCCCGCGCCGAGCGATTGAACATCAGCACCAGGATGCGTCCGGGCGCCATGCCGCGCTCGAGCAGGTGCAGGACCCGCGCCACCAGGGTGGTGGTCTTGCCCGCCCCGGCCACGGCGGCGACCCGGGCATGGCCATCGGGATGGCCGACCACGGCGTGCTGTTCCGGCGTCAACCTCATGATGCCTCGTCATCCCAGCGGCCCAGCACGTGCCAGACGCCGCCGCTCTGAAGGCCCAGCTCGTCGCCGCGGCACTCGGCGGCCTCGGCGAGGCGATAGAAGACATTGCGCCCGAGGCGCGCGGCGAAGCCGAAGCGCACCGGCACCTCCGGCACGGCCTCGCCGCGGGGCGTGTCGCTGACCGTCAGCCGGTGCGCGTCGTCGAGCCTCACGCGATCGCCGGCATTGGTGACCAGCCGCCAGTCGCCGGCGGCATCGCACTCGGCATCGACGATCAGCAGCGGGCGATCCTCGACGCGGATGCGCCATTTCTCGCCCGGCGCTACCAGGTAATACTCGCCGTCGTCCTCGCGGCGCAGCACGCTCGCCAGCAGCCGCACCAGCGCAGGACGCGCGATGGCGGCCCCCTCGTGGATCCAGCGGCCGTCGGCGGCGATGGTCAGATCCATGTCGCCCCGGCAGTCGGGATGCCAGCGCTCCAGCGGTGGGATCTCGCCCTCGGGCGGAATGCCGGCCAGCCAGGTGTCCAGGTTCATGACGCCTCCTTTGCGCGCCGGATCAGACCACCAGGCCGGCGCTCGACAGCGCCTCGCGGACTTCCGCCGACGCCTCGGGCACGGCCGCCCTGAACAGCCGGTAGAAGTTGGCGGTGGTCTGCATGGCCACTTCCTCGACGCTGATGCCGCGCTCCTCGGCGATGCACTCGGCGACCTCGACCACCCAGGCCGGCTCGTTGGGCTTGCCGCGATGCGGCACCGGCGCCAGATAGGGGCTGTCGGTCTCGATCAGCAGGCGATCCAGCGGCACCTTGCGGGCCAGCTCGCGCACCGATTCGGCGTTGCGGAAGGTGACGATGCCCGACAGCGAGATCATGAAACCGTGGGCCACCGCCTCGCGGGCCATGTCCAGGTCCTCGGTGAAGCAGTGCAGCACGCCGCCGACCCGCGGATCGACGTGTTCGCGGATCAGCGCCAGGGTGTCCTCGCGCGCGGCGCGGGTGTGGATGATCACCGGCAGCTCGAGCTCGGTGGCGGCGATCAGGTGGCGGCGAAAGCGCTCGTGCTGCACCTCGCGGGAGACGCCATCGTAGTGATAGTCGAGGCCGGTCTCGCCGATCGCCACCGCCTCATGGCGCTCCGCGCATTCCTTGATGGCCTCGACGCTCGGTTCTTCCGGCACCTCATGCAGCGGATGCACGCCGGCGGAGATCACCACGTCGTCGTGTTCACGGGCGATGGCGGCGATGCCCGGCACTTCCTCCAGGGTGACCGCGATGGCCAGGAACTGGCGCACGTCGCCGGCGCGGGCGGCGTCCAGGGCGGCGGCGACGTCGCCGTCGTGGGTGCGGGGATCGAGGCGATCGAGATGGCAGTGGGAATCGACAAACATCGGCAGGTTCACACGGAAAGTAGGATAAGTTCGGGAGCTCGACGGGGTCAGAGCGTGTAGGTCGGCGCGTCCTTGTCCAGCTGGCCCGCCAGCAGGGTCTCGATGTGGTCGCGCACGCCCTGGTCCTCGACGCCGAAGTGCACGCCGATGCCCGGCACGCGGCGCCCGGAAACACCCTCGGGCGAGACCCACACCACGCGGCCGGTGACCGGCAGGCGTTCGCTCTCCTCGGGCAGGGTCAGCAGCACGAAGACCTCCTGGCCGAGTTCGTAGCGCTCGCGGGTCGGCACGAAGATGCCGCCGCGCTCCAGCGACGGCATGTAGGCCGAGAGCAGCGTGGGGATATCCCGGATCGTCAGGGAGAGGGCTTTCTGGGCGGACATCGGCGAGCCTCCTCGGGCAGTGTCTTCAGGAGCGCAACAGCGCGGACCAGCGCACCAGCCAGGCTTCCAGCACCAGCTGCGGGTTGGGATTGCCTCCCGCGCCGAGCAGGCGCCGCTGTTCGCGAGCATAGTCCAGCAGGCGGAACCAGTCGCGGACCCGGCCGTTCTTCACCGCCTGGCGATAGAGCGGCAGCAGGTCGGGGTTGCGCAGCGTCGCGCTCTCCCCGGACAGGCCCAGCCGGATCAGATCCTCGAGCCAGGCGATACCGTACCACAGGATGGCATCGAGGGACTGGCGGTCCAGCCGCGCGGCCTCGGCCACCGGCTCGGCGCCGCGCACCAGGGCGTCGAAGGTCTCATGGAGCTGCTGGCGCAGCGCCCGGGCGTCGGGCTCGGCGAGCTCCAGGGCCCGCAGCGGCAGTCCGCCGGCGGCCTGATACCAGAAGCGGGCATCCTCGCGGCCGCCGAGCCGCTCGGCCAGCCAGTCGAGGCACTCGGCCTCGTCCGGCGCCGTCAGGCTCCAGTGCTGGCAGCGCGAGCGGATGGTCGGCAGCAGGTGCGAGGGAATGTCCGAGAGCAGCAGGAACAGGGTCCGCCCGCCGGGCTCCTCCAGGCTCTTGAGCAGGGCGTTGGAGGCGGCCACGTTCATCGCCTCGGCCGGCGAGATGACGATCACCCGGTAGCCGCCCTGCTGGGCGGTCTGGGAGACGAAGCCGTTGATCTCGCGGATGGCGTCGATGCGGATCTGGCGCTTGCCCTCGTCCGGCGACACCCGCATCAGGTCCGGGTGATAGCCCGACGCCAGCATCTGGCAGGCGTGGCAGCGGCCGCAGGCGACCTCGCCCGGCGCCTGGCACAGGGTGCGGGCGATCAGCGCCTCGGCCAGCGACGGCTTGCCGACACCGTGGGGGCCGGAGAACAGCAGCGCATGGGGCAAGCGGCCGGCCTCGGCCAGCGCGATCAGCTCCCGCCAGCGGGGCTCGAGCCAGGGCAGCGGCCGGACGGGCTCGCTCATGACGCCTCCAGATGCGCATCCAGCCGGCGACCGAGCTCGGCCTGCACGTCCGCGAGGGCGCGGTCGGCATCGACCACGGCCATGCGCTCGGGCGCCGCGGCGGCGCGGGCCAGATAGGCCTGGCGCACGGCCTCGAAGAACTCGGCCCGCTCGCGCTCGAAGCGATCGCGCTGGCCACCGCTGCGCTCCAGGCGCCCCTCGAGCCGGCGCTGGGCCGCGGCCATCGGCATGTCGAGCAGCAGCGTCAGGTCCGGCTGCAGCCCCTGCTGGACGAAGGCTTCCAGCTCGGCGATGCGCTCGGCCGAAATGCCGCGCCCGCCGCCCTGATAGGCGAAGGTGGCGTCGGTGAAGCGGTCGCAGACCACCCAGGCGCCCCGCTCGAGGGCCGGCCGCACCACCCGTGCCAGATGCTGGGCGCGGGCGGCGAACACCAGCAGCAGCTCGGCATCATCGTCCAGCGGCTCGTCGGACGCGGGATCGAGCAGCAGGCCGCGGATCGCCTCGGCGCGCGGCGTGCCGCCCGGCTCGCGGGTGCGCACCACCTCGAGGCCGCGGGCCTCCAGATGCTCGGCGACCCAGGCCAGGTTGGTGGACTTGCCCACCCCTTCGCCGCCTTCCAGGGTGATGAAGCGTCCTCGGCGTTGCATGGCCTCTCCGATGCTCAGCGGTTGCGAATGTAGCGATTGACGGCATTGTTGTGCTCGCGCAGCGAGCGCGAGAAGTGGTGGGTGCCGTCGCCCCGGGCCACGAAATAGAGCGCCTCGCCCTCGGCGGGCTGCACCGCCGCCTGCAGTGCCGCCCGTCCCGGCAGGGCAATGGGCGTCGGTGGCAGGCCGTCGATCACGTAGGTGTTGTAGGGCGTGGCCTCGCGCAGGTCGGCGCGGGTGATGTTGCCGTCATAGTCGTCGCCCATGCCGTAGATCACGGTGGGGTCGGTCTGCAGGCGCATGCCCCGCTCAAGCCGCCGCACGAAGACGCCGGCGATGCGGTCACGCTCCTCGGGCGCCCCGGTCTCGCGCTCCACCAACGAGGCCAGGATCAGCGCCTGATAGGGCGTATCGATGGGCAGGTCGTCGTCACGCGCCTCCCAGGCCTGGGCGAGCAGCTCGTCCATGCGCGCCATCGACTGGCGCAGGATCTCCAGATCGCTGATGCCCTTGCGGTAGCGATAGGTGTCGGGGAAGAAGCGACCCTCCGGCAGCTCGCCCTCGCGGCCGAGCTCGGCCATGATCTCGGCGTCGGACCACTCGGCGGTGCGATGCTCGAGTTTCGGCGCGGCGTTCAGCGCGGCGCGCATCTGGGCGAAGGTCCAGCCCTCGGGGACGGTCAGCGGATAGGTGACCACCTCGTGACGATCGAGCAGGCCGAGCAGCTCGCGACCGCTCATGTCGGGCGTCAGACGGTACTCGCCGGGGCGCAGGTCGGGCAGCGCCTCGGGGTCGAGACGGCTCAGCAGGCGATAGGCCCAGCCGTCGGCCAGGATGCCGCGCTCGCCGAGCTCACGGATCACGCGATGGAAACCGGCGCCGGCCGGCACCTCGTAGAGCGTCGGCGCCTCGAGGGCCAGCGGCGCCTCGAGCCGGCTCTGCCAGTAGCGATACCCCGCGCCCAGCACCAGGGCGGCCAGGATCAACAGCAGCGGCAGCAGCTTGGCCACTCGCCTCATGGGAAGTCCTCGTTCAGTCGTGGGGATAGCCGAGCCGCGCGTGGGCCTCGGCCCGCAGGGCGCGATGGCGATCGCCGATGTCCCAGCGCGCCAGGCGGCGGCCGTCGGCGTCATCGAGCCGGGTCACCGGCCACAGGCCCTGCACGGAGTTGGCCAGGCACACCGCCTCGGCCGTCGCCAGCGCCTCGGGCGAGGTGTCCGCCTCGCGGATCACGCCGCCGTCGAGCAGCGATGCCCGCAGGGTGCCGGCCACACCGCAGCGATCGAGCCGGGGCGTGTACCAGTCGCCGTCCTGCCACCAGAAGAGGTTCATGCAGGTCGCCTCGACCAGTCGCCCCTCGGCATCGGCGAGCAGGCCCTCGGCGATCTCGGGATCGGACCATTCGGCCCGGGCCAGGACGTTCTCCAGCCGATTGAGATGCTTGAGGCCGGCCAGCGCCGGCTGGATGCCCAGCCGCAGCCGGCAGTGGCGAACCCGCACGCCGTCGCGCCAGCGGGCCTCGAGCGGCGCGAAGGGCACGGCCTGCCAGCGCAGCCGCGGCTCGGGCTCGGCGGGCGCGAGATAGCCGCGCCCGCCGGAGCCGCGGGTCAGCATCAGCTTGAGCACCGCGAGCCCCTCGCCGGCCCGGGCCGGCAAGGCGTCGAGCATGGCCCGGTCCGGCATCGGAATGCCGAGGGTCTCGGCACCGCGGGCCAGCCGGGCCAGGTGCTCGGTCCACAGCCGCGGCTCGCCGTCGCGCAACAGCACGGTCTCGAACAGGCCGTCGCCGTAGGCCAGGCCACGGTCGTCGAAGGGCACGCCCTCCCCCGGCGGCAGCCGGGCGACATCGACGCCGCCCGTCATGCTCACACCTTGGAAAACAGCAGCGTGCCGTTGGTGCCGCCGAAGCCGAAGGAGTTCGACAGGCTGACGTCGATCTTCATCTCCCGGGCGGTATGGGGCACGTAGTCCAGCTTGCAGCCTTCCTGGGGGTTGTCGAGGTTGATGGTGGGCGGTGCGACCTGATCGCGGATCGCCAGCACCGAGAACACCGCCTCGACGGCGCCGGCGGCGCCCAGCAGGTGGCCGATCATCGACTTGGTGGAGCTGACCGCCACGTCCTTCGAGGCCTCGCCCAGCACGCGCTCGACGGCACGGCTCTCGGCCAGGTCGCCGGCCGCGGTGGAGGTGCCGTGGGCGTTGATGTAGTCCACCTCGGCCGGATCGATCTTGGCGTCGCGGATGGCATTCGCCATCGACAGGGCCGCCCCGCTGCCGTCTTCCGGCGGCGCGGTCATGTGGTGGGCGTCGTCGCTCATGCCGAAGCCGGTCAGCTCGGCGTAGATAGTCGCGCCACGGGCCTTGGCGTGCTCGTACTCCTCGAGGACCATCACGCCGGCGCCATCGGAGAGCACGAAGCCGTCGCGATCGCGATCCCAGGGGCGGCTGGCCGCGGCCGGATCGTCGTTGCGGGTCGACAGCGCGCGGGCGGCGGAGAAGCCACCCAGACCCAGCGGCGTGGTGGCCATCTCGGCGCCGCCACAGACCATGACATCGGCGTCGCCGTAGGCGATGGTGCGGGCGCTGTAGCCGATGTTGTGGGTGCCGGTGGTGCAGGCGGTGGTGATGGCGATGTTGGGACCGCGGAAGCCGTGCTGGATCGCCAGGTTGCCGGAGATCATGTTGATGATCGAGCCCGGCACGAAGAACGGCGAGATGCGGCGTGCGCCGCCCTTCTGCAGGGCATTGTGGTTATGCTCGATCATCGGCAGACCGCCGATGCCGGAACCGATCGCCACGCCGATGCGGTGGGCGTTTTCCTCGGTGCACTCGATGCCGGCGTCGCTGATCGCCTGTCCACCCGCGGCCACGCCGTACTGGATGAACAGATCCATCTTGCGGGCGTCCTTGGGGTTCAGGTACGGGCTGATGTCGAAGTCCTTGACCGACCCGCCGAACCGCGTGTTGAAGCCGCTGGCATCGAAGTGCTCGATGGGGGCGATACCGCTCTTCCCGGCCAGGATGTTGCCCCAGCTCTCGTCCACGGTATTGCCGACTGGCGTGACCAGGCCTAGCCCCGTCACCACAACCCTTCTACGAGCCATCCGCTCTCCTCCAGATCCAGATAGTGTCACGGCCCCGCGGGACCGTCTTGGCGCGCATTATACCCGAGTCCGCGGCCGCTGTGGTCGCGCACCCCCCAGATAGCACGAGAGCCGTCCTGCATGGCAGGACGGCTCTCTCACCAGGGCGCGTGGCCCCAGGCACACCTCAGCAAGCGGTGTCCGACAACACCCTTACTGGTGGGCGTTGACGTAGTCGACGGCTTCCTGAACGGTGGTGATCTTCTCGGCTTCCTCGTCGGGAATCTCGGTGTCGAATTCCTCTTCAAGCGCCATCACCAGCTCGACGGTATCCAGGGAATCCGCGCCGAGGTCCTCGGTGAAAGAAGAAGAGTTCTGGATGTCCTCTTCCTTGACGTTCAGGCGCTCGGCCACAACCTTCTTCACGCGCTCTTCGATGGTGCTCATTATGAAGTACTCCAGTCGTTCACGTTAAGCGACTGCTAACCAGCCGTTTCAGATCCGCAAGCCAATAAGCTGCGGGGTAGTTTATAGACCGCTCAAGGACAACGCAACCGCCGCATGACGCGGCTTCAGCGCATGTTCATGCCGCCGTTGACGTGCAGCGTCTCGCCGGTGATGTAGCCGGCCGGCTCGCTGGTCAGGAAGCCCACCGCCGCGGCAATTTCCTCGGGTTGACCGAGGCGCGTCAGGGGAATCTGGCCGAGCAGCGCATCCTTCTGCGCCTCGGGCAGGGCCTCGGTCATGTCGGTGGCGATGAAACCCGGCGCCACGGCATTGACGGTGATGGCGCGGGAAGCCACCTCACGGGCCAGCGCCCGGGTGAAGCCTTCCATGCCGGCCTTCGCCGCAGCGTAGTTGGTCTGGCCGAGGTTGCCCATGGTGGCGACCACCGAGCTGACCGAAACGATGCGACCGAAGCGCGCCTTGGTCATGCCGCGCAGGCAGGCCTTGCTGACGCGATACACGGACTTGAGGTTGGCGTCGATCACCGCATCCCACTCATCTTCCTTCATGCGCATGAGCAGGTTGTCGCGGGTGATGCCGGCGTTGTTGACCAGGATGGTCGGCGCCCCGAACTCTTCATTGATGGCCCGAACCAGGCCGTCGACGCTGGCCTGATCGGTGACGTCGAGGCGGCGCCCGGCGCCCTCGATGCCATGGGCCTTGAGGTCGGCGTCGATGCGCTCGGCACCGGCATCGCTGGTGGCGGTACCGATCACGATGCGGCCCTGACGACCGAGCTCGTGGGCGATGGCGCGGCCGATGCCGCGGCTGGCCCCGGTGATCAGGGCGACTCTAGACTCGCTTGACATGGTCTCTTCCGTTCTCGTCCAGGAGAGGGGTCAGCCGTTGGCCGACGTTGACTGATCCGCCGCTTCGCGGGCCAGTTCGAGGGCCGCCGAGAGGCTGTCGGGATCGTTGACCGCCAGCCCGCGGCTGCCCCGGGCGATTCGCTTGTTCAGACCGGTGAGCACCTTGCCCGGCCCGCATTCGATGAACACTTCGGCACCACGACCCACCATGTTCTCGACGCAGGAGGTCCAGCGCACCGGCTGGTAGAGCTGCTCGATCAGGCGCGTGCGCAGGGTATCGACGTCGGCGTGGGCCTGGGCATCGACGTTCTGCACCACGGTGTAGCGCGGCGCGCGCAGCGTGATGTCATCCATCGCCGCGGCCAGGCGCTCGGCGGCCGGACGCATCAGATCACAGTGCGAGGGCACCGACACCGGCAGCGGCATCGCACGCTTGGCACCGGCCTCCTGGCAGGCCGCGATGGCGCGCTCGACGGCGCCCTTGGCACCGGCGATGACCACCTGCCCGGGGGCATTGTAGTTCACCGCGGAGACCACTTCGCCTTCGGCGGCCCGCTCACAGGCCTGCTCGACGGCGGCGTCGTCCAGGCCGAGGATCGCGGCCATGGCACCCTGCCCCATGGGCACGGCGTCCTGCATGGCCTCGCCGCGCAGCTTGACCAGTCGCACGCCATCGGCGAACGACAGCGCACCGGCGCACACCATGGCGCTGTACTCGCCCAGGCTGTGGCCGGCCATGGCGCCCGGGCGCGGCCCTTCGAGCTCCTGCCAGACGCGCCAGATGGCGACGCTGGCGGTCAGCAGCGCCGGCTGCGTGCAGGCGGTGGCGTTGAGCGACTCGGCGGGCCCTTCCTGGACCACCTGCCAGAGATCATAGCCCAGCGCATCGGCGGCTTCCTCGAAGGTCGTGCGCACCACGCTGTAACGCTCCGCCAGCTCGCGCAGCATGCCGATCTGCTGGGAGCCCTGCCCGGGAAAGATGAGGGCAAGGGGTTGTGTCATGTCGATCACCTTTGCACTTGTTGACGGTTCCCGACTCCGCCACTGTCCGTGGCGGCGGAGCCGGAAGTCCTGGATCCGCTGTCGGCTCGGTCACCGGAAGTGGCCGAATCGACGACAGACCGTCGAAGACGAAGCTCGTCGGCCAGCCGCTCGGGCAGGCCATGCTGTACTTCCTGCGCCGCACGAGCCACGGCGTAGTGGAAACCGGCGGCGTCGGCGCCGCCATGACTCTTGATGACGATGCCGTTCAGGCCCAGCAGACTGGCGCCATTGTAGCGCACCGGATCCAGCTCACGGCGCAGGCGCGCCAGCGCGGGACGCGCCAGCGCACCCACCAGGCGGCTGGTCCAGTGCGCCTCGAAGGTCGCCTGGACCCGACGCACCAGCATCTTCGCCAGCCCTTCGCTGGCCTTGAGCACGGCATTGCCGACGAAGCCGTCGCACACGACCACGTCGGCCTCGCCGGCGAAGATGCCGTCGCCCTCGACGAAGCCCACGTAGTCGAGGTCGTCGCGCTCGCGCAGCAGCTCATCGGCCCGCTGCACGCTCGCCGTGCCCTTGGTGCCCTCGACGCCGACGTTGAGCAGCGCCACCCGCGGACGCGCAAGACCGTCCACGTGGCGCGCCATGACGTCTCCCATCAGCGCGAAGTCGAGCAGTCGCTCGGCCTCGACATCAACGTTGGCGCCGAGGTCGAGCAGATAGCAGCGCCCCTCGCGATCGACGGGAATCGCCGTGCTGATCGCCGGTCGTGCCACGCCGGCAACGGTACCGAGCGCGCGCCGCGACAGCGCCATCAGCGCGCCGGTATTGCCGGCGCTGACACCGGCCTGCACCTCGCCGCGGGCCAGACAGGCCAGCATGGCCGCCATGCTGGAGTCCCGGCCCCGGCGCAGCGCCTCGGCCGGGCGCTGATCCTGACGAATCTCGCCGGGCGCATTCTCGATGCTCAGATGCGACGACGCCGCGGCGAGAGGCCGCGGCAGCCGGGAGAGCTCTTCTTCCAGCCGGGCGGCAGGGCCGAACAGCCGGATATCGAGCTCGGGATCGGCCATGACGGCGCTGGCGGCGCCTGCCACGGTAGCGCGGGGACCGAGATCCCCGCCCATGGCATCGACGGCAATCCGCATGTCAGCGGGCGTCAGGCGTCATGGCGATCGGTAGGACGCGTCGCTTCAGGCGTCGACGACCTTGCGACCCTTGTAGAAGCCGTCCGGAGAGACGTGGTGACGCAGGTGCGTGGTACCGGTCTCCTTGTCCTGGGACAGCGCCTTGTTGTCAGCCAGGGCGTCGTGGCTGCGACGCATGCCGCGCTTGGAACGGGTCTTGCGGTTCTGTTGAACTGCCATGAGATATCACTCCAGAGTGAATCGATGAGGTAATCAGGTTTTGCCTTTGAGCTGCTTGAGCACCTCAAAGGGATTCTCCGCGGGCGAGTCCGAGACGGACTCGGCGCTCTCCCCACTGCTCAGCTGGTCGCGCGAGACCGCGCAGTCGGCCTCGTCGTGGTAAACCACCTGGGGCAGACTGAGGATCAGCTCGTCCTCGATCATCGCCAGCAGGTTCAGCTGTTCGTCTTCCACCAGCACCGGTTCATGGGTGCTCGGCAGAGAGGCCGCCAGGGCGTCGCTGGAGACCATTCCCAGCAGGAACTCGCTCTCGACCGGCTGCGGCATGGGCGAGAGGCAGCGCCGACACAGCAGCTGCAGCTCGGCCGTCAGACGACCGCGGATTTCTCGACGCCCCTGGGCGTCGATGGCGAAGTCCAGCCATACCTCGGCATCACCGTCTTGCACACCGGCTTCATCGGCGAGACGGGGCATATCGCCCAGCGCCACCAGGCCTTCGAGATGTTCGGCATGCGCGGCGAGCTTGTAAGGCTCGACCCTGCCAGGGAGTCTTGAGGTCAACATAGGCGCGCAATGATAGGCACTCCCCTCCCCCCTGTCAAAGCCCGCACGCTTCGGGGTTACAATGCCCACCCGTTGCGGCAGAGACCGCCCCACCGTGTCACACGAGGAGCCCACCATGCCACGTCTGGTACTCGCCTCGAGCTCGCGCTTTCGCCGCCAGCTGCTCGACCGACTGGAACTTCCCTACGCCTGGGAAAGCCCGGACATCGACGAGACGCCCCGCCCCGGCGAAACGCCCCGCGCGCTGGTGCATCGCCTGTCGCTGGCCAAGGCCGAGCGGCTGGCCGACGACTGGCCCGATCATCTGATCATCGGCTCCGATCAGGTCGCGGTCTTCGAAGGCGAGGCACTGGGCAAGCCCGCCGACGAGGCCGCCGCACGCGCCCAGCTGGCCCGCTTCTCGGGCCATCGAGTGAGCTTCCTGACCGGACTGGCGCTGATCGATACCCGCCATGCCAGCCACCGGGTCTGCCACGAACGCTACGACGTGGTGTTCCGCCAGCTCGGCGACAGCGAGATCGCCCACTATGTCGAGCGAGAGCGCCCGCTGGACAGCGCCGGCAGCTTCCGCATGGAAGGTCTCGGCATCACCCTGTTCGAGCGCCTCGAGGGAGACGACCCCAACGCCCTGATCGGACTGCCGCTGATTCGCCTCTGCCAGCTGCTGCGCGAGGCGGGCATGGACCCGCTGGGCAGCGGCTAGGCGCACCTCAACGCCAACCGCCCCGGGCCGAGGCCACGGGGCGGCTGATGACGGCGATGCGCCAAGGCAGACACGCTACCGGAGCGCGAGCCCGAACACGGAACTAGGGCGCGAGCTGATAGCGCAGCGGCGAAGCCGCCTGCGGCACGCCCACCCACTCGGCGGCAACCCGGCCGAAGCGCCGCGCCAGACGCTCGAACGGATCCAGCTGCGGCGTGTAGTCCTGGGTACGCGGCGTCTCCAGCCGCTGCCGCGCCAGGGTATCGAGGCTGCCCAGCTCATCCACGAGCCCCAGTTCGAGCGCCTGCTCGCCGGTCCAGATCAGACCGCTGAACAGCCGCTCATCATCGGCCAGCCGATCACCGCGCCCGGCCTTCACGTCATCGATGAACTGGCGATGGGTGGTGGCCAGCACCTGCTGCCAGAAGTCGCGCTGCTGCGGGGAGATGTCCGAGAACGGATCGAGGAAGGCCTTGTTCTCGCCGGCGGTGAACACCCGACGCTCGACGCCGAGGCGCTCGATCGCCTCCTCGAAGCCGAAACCGGCATTGATCACCCCGATCGACCCCACCAGGCTGGCCGGCGCGGCGACGATCTCGTCGGCGGCCGAGGCAATATAGTAGGCGCCGCTGGCGCCGATATCCTCGACCACGGCGATGATCGGCTTGTCGCCCTGCTCGCGCAGGCGCATCAGCTCGTCATAGATGCGCTGCGACTGCACCGGACTGCCGCCGGGGCTGTCGATGTGAAGCACCACCGCCTCGGCATCCGGCGCCTTCCAGGCCCGCTGCACGCCCTCGATGACGCGCTCGGCGCTGGCCCGGGCATCGCCGTCGATCACGCCCTCCACCTCGACGATCCCCAGGTGCGGCCCGGCCGGATCGGTCGCCCCCGGCACCACGAAGAGCCCATAGAGGGTGGTGCTCAGCGAGGCCAGGATCAGGAAGGCGAACAGGAAGCGGAAGAACAGCTTCCAGCGCCGCGAGCGACGCTGCTCGGCCAGCACGCCGTCGATCCAGCGATCGAGCATGTCCTGCTGGGCGAGGCGCTGACGCTCGCGCAGGGTCTCGGCATCGTCATCCCTCTCCTGCGGCGCCGGCCCCACGCCCTCGCGGCGCCGGCGGGCCTCCCGGGCCTGGTCGGCGCTGAGTTCGGGACCCCGGGTCCAGTCGTCGCGTCGATCGTCGTCCATAACGTCGCCTCCTTGTCGTTCGAGGAAAATCCGTGATCAGGCGTGCAGCCAGTCGACCAGCTCGGGAAAGCCGTGGGCGGTGAAGGCCGGGCGGCTCAACGCCAGGCGCTCCGGCGCGTGAACGCCGTAGGTCACGGCGACGCGATCCATGCCCAGCGCCCGCGCCATCTCCAGATCATACTCGGTGTCGCCGATCATCACCGCCTCCTCGACCGGCACGCCGAGCTCGTCGAGCAGCTCCTCGAGCATCCGCGGGTGCGGCTTGGAGAGCGTCTCGTCGGCGGTGCGACTGGCATGGAACCAGTGGCCGCAGTCGCTCTCGCGGAAGATGCGATCGAGCCCGCGGCGACTCTTGCCGGTGGCTACCGCCAGACGACTGGTGTCATCGGCGCGCAGCCGCGACAGGCCCTCGGCCACCCCGGGATAGAAGGGCATCGGCGTCACGTCGCCTTCCACGAAATGGTAGGCATAGCGCTGACGCAGGGCCTCGGCCTGATCGGGGCCGATGCCCGGGCACAGTTTGGCGATGGCCTCGGGCAGCCCCAGGCCGATGATGTCGCGAACCGCCTCCTCGGACAGCTCGCCCCAGCCGACGTCGCGCGAGGCCGCCTGCATGCAGGCGACGATGCGCTCGAGCGAATCCATCAGGGTGCCGTCCCAGTCGAAGATCATCAGTCGGTAACGCATGTGGACTCCGGATCAGCGGGCATTGCGGGCGCTTTCCAGCACGCCGTCGAGGGTCTCGCCGAGCGGCGCGCGGATCTTCACCGGCTTGCCGCTGGTCGGCTCGGGAAAGGTCAGGGATGCCGCATGCAGGAACAGCCGCGACAGCCCCAGCTGGGCGGCGATGCGCCCGCCCTCGCGGGTGCCGTACTTGTCGTCGCCGAGCAGCGGATGGCCGGCATGGGCGGCGTGCACGCGAATCTGGTGGGTGCGACCGGTGATCGGCTCGGCCTCGACCAGGGTGGCCCGGGCGAAGGCCTCGCGCACGGCGAAGCGGGTGCGCGCCACCTTGCCGCCGCTGTCGACCCGCACCCGCCGTTCGCCGTTGCCGGCATCGAAGCGATCCAGGCGGGCGCTGACGAAGTCGCGCCGCGCCGGCCAGCGGCCGGCCACCAGGGCCAGATACTGCTTGCTCATCTCGTGGCGCTTGAGCGACTCGTTGAGGGCGAGCAGCGCCGGGCGCGACTTGGCCAGCAGCAGGCAGCCGGAGGTGTCGCGGTCGAGCCGATGCACCAGCTCGAGGAAATCCAGGTCCTCGCGCACCTGACGCAGCGCCTCGATCAGGCCGATCTTGACGCCGCTGCCGCCGTGCACGGGCAGCCCGGAGGGCTTGTTGAGCACCATCCAGTCGCGCCCCTCCAGCAGCACGCTGCCGGCCAGCAGATTGCGCAGGTTGTCGCTGACCTCGCGCACCGCCTCGCGCGGCGCGAGCTTGAGCGGCGGGATGCGGACCACGTCGCCCAGGGCCAGGCGGGTATCGGCCTTGACGCGTTTCTTGTTCACCCGCACCTCGCCCTTGCGCACGATGCGGTAGATGAGCGCCCGGGGCGCGCCCTTGATGCGCGTAATCAGGAAATTGTCGACCCGCTGACCCACCTGGCCCTCGGTCACTTCCACCCACTGAACCTCGCGACCATCGGTCATCCCGCTCTCCACTTGCCACCGTCGTAAAAGGCGCATTCTACCGCACTGTGCGCCGTCCTGCCGCCAATTGCTGGGCACCCCCTTTACTGTTATATTGCCGAGGCGTTCCAATGGACAGAACCGTCCGCTTGGCGCCTGCACGACAGACACGCAGGCCGGAACGACGAAATCAGGCCGCGACGACGCTCCCGCATGAGGTCCCGCCGCCGACAGTAAAGCGATACAACGCCACGCCCGTCCCGCCCCGCTCCCGACGAGCAAGCGGCGACCACGGGATACGTATAACACCGTGCCGGAGGCCGGCGTTGGCGAATCGATGAATGCCAGGTGTTGGCGGTGACCGCAGGACCGGATGGGCAACGAGACCCGCCGAGAACATGTCCTGCCTCCGCCCCGTACTCAACATGATCTTGCCGTGCCGGCCCGCCACCGCTATCAGGCCCCGACACGGCCGGGCGCAGTTCCGCTTCCGCGACATGCGCTGAGCACAAGCACGCAGCACCCAGCGGTTCGCCTTCGTCATTGCCCATGGGCGCCCACCGGCGCGTCCATTTTGCGAGACGACATGAAACGGATGCTCATCAACGCGACCCAGCCCGAAGAGCTGCGCGTCGCCCTGGTCGATGGACAACGCCTGTACGACCTGGACATCGAATCCGGTGCCAGGGAACAGAAGAAAGCCAACATCTATCGCGGCAAGATCACCCGCGTGGAACCCTCCCTCGAAGCCGCCTTCGTCGACTTCGGTGCCGAACGCCACGGCTTCCTGCCGCTCAAGGAAGTCTCCCGCGAATACTTCCTCAAGGACCCCTCCGGCCGCCCCAGCATCAAGGAAGTGCTCAAGGAAGGCCAGGAAGTCATCGTCCAGGTCGACAAGGAAGAACGTGGCAACAAGGGCGCGGCCCTGACCACCTTCATCAGCCTGGCCGGCCGCTTCCTGGTACTGATGCCCAACAACCCCCGCGCCGGCGGCATCTCGCGCCGCATCGAGGGCGAGGAACGCGCTCAGCTCAAGGAGGCCATGAGCCACCTGACCGTGCCCGACAAGATGGGCCTGATCGTGCGCACCGCCGGCATCGGCCGCAATCCCGAGGAACTGCAGTGGGACCTCGACTACCTGACCCAGGTCTGGGAGTCGATCACCGAGGAAGCCGGCAAGCGCGCCGCGCCCTTCCTGATCTACCGCGAGTCCAACGTCATCATCCGCGCCATGCGCGACTACCTGCGCCAGGACATCGGCGAGGTGCTGATCGACAGCGAGCAGGTGCACCAGGAAGCGCTGGGCTTCATCCGCCAGGTGATGCCCTCCTACCAGCAGAAGATCAAGCGTTACGCCGATGAGGTGCCGCTGTTCTCGCGCTTCCAGATCGAATCCCAGATCGAGACCGCCTACGAGCGCGAGGTCAAGCTGCCCTCCGGCGGCTCGATCGTCATCGACCACACCGAGGCGCTGGTCTCCATCGACATCAACTCGGCGCGCGCCACCCGCGGCAGCGACATCGAGGAGACGGCGCTGCAGACCAACCTCGAGGCCGCCGACGAGATCGCCCGCCAGCTGCGCCTGCGCGACATCGGTGGCCTGGTGGTCATCGACTTCATCGACATGTCGCCGGCGCGCAATCAGCGCGAGGTCGAGAACCGGGTGCGCGACGCCCTCAAGATCGACCGCGCCCGGGTGCAGATCGGCCGCATCTCGCGCTTCGGCCTGATGGAAATGTCCCGCCAGCGCCTGCGCCCGTCGCTCGGCGAGACCAGCGGCGTGGTCTGCCCGCGCTGTGACGGCCAGGGCACCATCCGCGACGTGCGCTCCATCTCGCTCTCCATCATGCGCCTGATCGAGGAAGAGGCGATGAAGGAGCGCAGCGCCCAGATCCGCGCCATCCTTCCGGTCCCGGTCGCCACCTACCTGCTCAACGAGAAGCGGGCGATGCTGGCCGACATCGAGCGCCGCCAGGGCGTGCGCGTGGTGCTGCTGCCCAACCCCGAGATGGACACGCCCCACTACGACGTACAGCGCCTGCGCGACGATCACGTCGACGAGGAAGGCACCTCCCACCTGCCGAGTCACGAGCTGCCCACGGAGACCGAGGTCGGCAAGGAGCCCGAGGCCGCCTTCGGCAAGCCGGTCAAGCGCGACGAGGCCGCGGTGAAGACCGTGGTGCACCACGAGCCCGCCCCCGCCTCCCTGCAGGAAGAGCCCGCGTCCCAGGCCAAGGCCAAGCCTGCCGAGAAGCCGGCACAGCAAAGGCCCGCCCAGAAACCCACCGCCAAGCCGGCCCCGGCGGCCAAGCCCGCTGCGGCTCCCGCCGCTCGCGAGGGCGTGCTGAGCCGCCTGGTCAAGGGCTTCTCTCGCCTGCTGAGCGGCGAAGAGACCACCCCGTCCAGCCAGCAGCAGCGTCAGTCCGAGGGCAGCGGCCAGCGCCAGGCCGGCACCGCCCGCACAGGCGACCGCGGCCAGCAGCGCGGCGACAGCGGCAAGAGCGCCGACAACCGCTCCGGTAGCGGCAACGGCCGCCAGCGCAACAATCGTCGTGGCGGCCAGCGCCAGGACCAGCGTCAGGAGCGCGGTGACAATCGCGACGAGTCACGCAGCACCAAGCCGCAGCGCCAGGGTGAGGACAAGGCCCGCGGCGACCGCTCCGAGAAAGGCGAGAAGGCCGACAAGGGCGGCAGCCAGAACCGCGGCGGCCGTGGTCGCAACCAGCGCCAGGACGACGGCCGCCAGCAGGCCGAGGGTCGCAAGGGCCAGGAGCGCAAGGACAAGGACCAGGGCGGTCGCAAGCCCCAGGACACCAAGTCCCAGGACACCAAGCGCCAGAGCGACAAGCCCCAGGACGCCAAGCCCCAGAAGCCCAAGGGCGACGCCGAGGCGGCTGCCACCGGCGAGCAGGCACCGGCCAAGGCCGAGACGAATGGCAAGCCGAAGCGCACCCGCAACAACCCACGCCAGCGCCGTCGCCAGCAGGCCCTGAACCCGGAGTCCGTGGCCGAACAGCAGCGCCTTCAGGCCGAAGCCGCCAAGACAGAAACACAGCCGGAAGAGGCCAAGGCGGAGCAGCCGAAGGCCGAGACCAAGGCTGAAGCGCCCAAGGCCGAAGCCAAGGCCGAGCAGCCGAAGGCCGAGACCAAGGCCGACGCCAAGGCGGAAGCGCCCAAGGCCGATGCCAAGGCGGAGCAGCCGAAGGCCGAGACCAAGGCAGAAGAGCCGAAGGCCGAGACCAAGGCCGAGCAGCCGAAGTCCGACGCCAAGGCGGAACAGCCCAAGGCCGAAGCCAAGGCAGAAGCCAAAGCCGAAGAGCCGAAGGCCGACGCCAAGGCCGAAGCGCCGAAGGCCGAAGCCAAGGCGGAGCAGCCCAAGGCAGAAGCCAAGGCGGAAGCCAAGGCGGAACAGCCGAAGGCCGACGCCAAGGCAGAAGAGCCGAAGTCCGACGCCAAGGCAGAAGAGCCGAAGTCCGACGCCAAGGCCGAGCAGCCGAAGGCCGAGACCAAGGCCGAGCAGCCGAAGGCCGACGCCAAGGCCGAGCAGCCGAAGGCCGACGCCAAGGCGGAACAGCCGAAGGCCGAGACCAAGGCTGAAGAGCCCAAGGCAGAACAGCCGAAGGCCGACGCCAAGGCGGAGCAGCCCAAGGCAGATGCCAAGGCCGAGCAGCCGAAGGCCGAGACCAAGGCCGAGCAGCCCAAGGCAGAAGCCAAGGCCGAGCAGCCGAAGGCCGACGCCAAGGCCGAGCAGCCCAAGGCAGAGACCAAGGCGGAAGAGCCCAAGGCCGACGCCAAGGCGGAGCAGCCGAAGGCCGAGACCAAGGCGGACCAGCCGAAGGCCGAAGAACCCAAGGCCGAGCAGCCGAAGTCCGACGCCAAGGCGGAACAGCCGAAGGCTGAAGAACCCAAGGCCGAGCAGCCCAAGGCAGAAGCCAAAGCCGAGCAGCCCAAGGCAGAAACCAAGGCGGAACAGCCGAAGCCCGAAGCCAGGACCGAAGAGCCCAAGGCCGAGACGCCGCGTCGCCGCCGCCGTGCCCACAACGACCCGCGGGAAATCCGCCGTCGTGAACAGGAGGCCAAGCGCCAGGAAGGCCAGCAAGGCTGATCCCGACGCCCCCCTGAACGACAACGCCCGTGGCCATTGGCCACGGGCGTTTTCGTTGGCGTCTACCGCAGGCGCCGGAAGCGCCGATATCCCTATTCTGTCGCCAGGCGCGGCTCGCGCTCCAGCATCACGCCGAAGCGCCGCTCCACCGTCGCGGCGACCCGCGCGGCGAAGGCCAGCAGCCCGGCCGCATCGCCGCCGCCGTGGTGCACCAGCACCAAGGCCTGGCGGTCATGGACACCGAAGGGGCCCTCGCGCCAGCCCTTGAGGCCGCAGCGATCGATCAGCCAGCCGGCGGCCAGCTTGGTCCGGCCATCCTCCAGCGGGAAGCTCGGCATGTCGGGATGCGCCTCGCGCAGCGACGCCGCACACTCCGACGACACCACCGGGTTCTTGAAGAAGCTGCCGGCGTTGCCGAGCACCGACGGATCCGGCAGCTTCTCGCGCCGCACCGAACAGACGGCCTCGGCGACCTCCAGCGGCGTGGGCACCTCGCCGACGCGGCCGGCCAGGTCACCGTAGCCCAGGCGCGGCTCGGCCGAGCGCGACACGCGCAGCACCAGCCGGGTGATCGCCACCCGCCCCGCCAGGGCGCGCTTGAAGACGCTGTCGCGATAGCCGAAGGCGCACTCGTCGGCCCCCAACACCGCTTCGCGGCCGTCGTCCAGGTGCACCAGATGCACGGCCTCGAGGCGCTCGGCGAGCTCGACGCCGTAGGCGCCGATGTTCTGGATCGGTGCCGCACCGCAGTGCCCGGGAATCAGCGCCAGGTTCTCGAGCCCCCAGAGGCCGTGGGCGGCCAGGGCCATGACCAGCTCGTGCCAGACCACTCCAGCCTCGGCGTGCACCCGCACGTTGCCGTCGCCGGCCTCCTCCAACCACCAGTCGTTCATGGCGGTCCGGATGACCAGCCCCGGCTGAAGGGCGGGCAGAATCAGGTTACTGCCCCCGCCCAGCACCAGGGTCGGCCAGCCGGCGTCCCGGGCCAGCGACAGCGCCTCGCCGAGCTCGGCGACACTTGCCGGGGCGGCGAAGCGCTCGGCACGGCAGGCCAGTCCCAGGGTGTTGGCCGCGGTCAGGTCGTGGTCGGCGAGGATGGCCAGGCTCAAGCGCCCTCCTCCAGGCGCCGCCGCACGTCCTCGACGAGGCCGCGGGAGGCCGCCTCGACCAGGTCCAGCACCTGCTCGAAGCCGTCGTCGCCCCCGTAGTAGGGGTCGGGCACGGCGCGATCGGGCAGCCCGGCGAAGGCCAGGAAGAGACCGACGTGAGCGGCACTGTCGGCCGGCCGACGCGCCTCCAGCGCCGCCAGGTTGTCGTGGTCCATGGCCAGCAGGTAGTCGAAACGCGCGAAGTCGCCGTCATCGAGCTGGCGGGCCCGCAGGCCGGAGAGATCGAGCCCGCGCGAGGCGGCCGCCGCCTGGGCACGCGCGTCGGGCGACTTGCCCACGTGCCAGGGTCCGATGCCACAGGAGTCGACCTCGACCCGACCGGCGAGACCGGCCTCGTCGAGATGGCGGCGGAACATGCCCTCGGCGGTGGGCGAACGGCAGATATTGCCCAGGCAGACGAACAGCACCCTCATCGGCACTCTCCCTCGTCGTCGCGGCCTGCCTCCTGCCCCAGGATCCGGCGCACACGGGCGAGATCCTCGGCGGTGTCCACGCCCGCCGGATGCGGCTCGCGGGACAGGGCGACCTGGATGGCATGGCCATGGTGCAGCGCGCGAAGCTGCTCGAGCTGTTCGAGCTGCTCCAGCGGCGACGGCGCCCAGTGGCGGTACTCGTCGAGGAAGCTCGCCCGGTAGGCGTAGAGGCCGATGTGGCGCAGCCAGGCGTCGGTCTCCAGCAGCTCGGGGCGCGCGGCGAAGGCCTCGCGGTCCCAGGGAATCGGCGCACGGGAAAAGTAGAGGGCCCGCCCCGAGAGCGCGCGCACCACCTTGACCACGTTGGGATTGAACAGCGTCTCGACGTCGCCGATCGGCTCGGCCAGCGTCGCGATGGAGGCGCCGGGATCGTCCATCAGGCGCGCCGCCACCTGGTCGATCAGGGTCGCCGGCAGCAGCGGCTCGTCGCCCTGGACGTTGACCAGCACGGCGTCATCGGCGAGGCCCAGCGTATCGGCCACCTCGGCCAGCCGATCGGTGCCGGAGGGATGATCGTCGCGGGTCATCACCACCTCGGCGCCCAGCGGCGTCATGGCGTCACGAATGCGAGCATCGTCGGTGGCGACCACCACCCGGCCGGCGGCGCTGGCCGAGGCCCGGCGCCAGACGTGGGCCACCATCGGCTCGCCGGCGATGTCGAGCAGCGGCTTGCCCGGCAGACGGGTCGACGCGAAACGCGCCGGAATCACGGCGATGAAGTCCTGCATCTTGCCTCCTCAGCCCTCGGCGCCGGTCGACGGCGGCAGCTTCTCGTCCACGTCGATGGCGCGCGCCTCGTCGGGCAGCATCACCGGGATGCCGTCGCGCACGGGATAGGCCAGGCCATCATAGCGGCACACCAGCTCGCCGGCCTCACGATCGAAGGCCAGCTTGCCCTTGCACAGCGGGCAGACCAGCATCGCCAGCAGTTGCTTGTCCATCTCTCACGCCTCCAGGGTCGGTATCGACGGCCGCACGAACGGCGACCGCACGGAATTCACAGGGCCGCCAGGCGCGCATCCAGCCAGGCGACGAAATCGGGGTCGGGCATCGCCTCCACCTCCAGCACCCAGGCATCGTCCGCCGGCAGGTCACGGCACTTCACCGCGTCCTTGGCGGTCATCACCCGCGGGCGCCCATCGGCGAACGCCAGATCGTCGGCGGTGAAGCGGTGATGGTCGGCGAAGGGGTGGGTCCAGTGGGCGATGCCCAGGCCTTCGAGGGTCTCGAAGAAGCGCGCCGGTCGACCGATGCCGGCCAGGGCATGCACCGGCTCGACGAAGGGCGCCGGCGCCACCGCCCGACGCTCGCCGCCGCCCAGCGGGCGCCAGCCGGCGGGCGTCAGGGTCATGCGGTAGTGATCGCCCAGGCGCCGGTCCCGGGGCGTGCCGTTGACCACCACGGCATCCACGCTCTCGAGCCGCTCGGCAGGCTCGCGCAGCGGCCCGGCCGGCAGGCAGCGGCGATTGCCGAGCCCGCGATGGCCATCCACCACCACCAGCTCCAGGTCGCGCCCCAGCGGCAGGTGCTGCAGGCCGTCATCGGCGAGCAGGATGTCGCAGCCTTCCTCCAGCAGCCGCCGGGCGCCTCGCGGGCGATCCGGGTCCACCACCACCGGCACGCCGGTCTGGTCGGCCAGCATGCGCGGCTCGTCGCCGCAGGCCGAGGCCGGGGTATCGGCCTCGACCAGTAGCGGATAGCGATCGGCGCGGCCGCCGTAGCCACGGGACAGGATACCGGGCCGCCAGCCGGCCTCGCCGAGATGGCGTGCCAGCCAGGCCACCAGCGGCGACTTGCCGGTGCCGCCGAGGGTGATGTTACCGACCACGATCACCGGCACCGGGGCCCGCCAGGCCTGGCGGCGCCCCTCGGCGTAGGCCCGCGTGCGGCGCGCGATCAGCCGACGATAGAGCGCCTCGAGCGGGCGCAGCGGCCACAGCCAGGGCGCTCCCGCATAGGCCGCCTCGAGCCAGCGCTCGCCGACACCGCCGCTCATGCCGTCTCGGCGTCCTGGAACTGCAGGCGATGCAGGGCCGCGTAGGCGCCGTCCCGGGCCAGCAGCTCGGCGTGGCTGCCCTGCTCGACGATCTCGCCGCCTTCCATCACCAGGATGCGGTCGGCACGCTCGATGGTGGACAGCCGGTGGGCGATGACGAAGGTGGTCCGATCGCGGCACACCTCTTCGAGCGCCGCCTGAATGTAGCGCTCGGACTCGGTGTCCAGCGCCGAGGTCGCCTCGTCGAGGATCAGCAGCGGGGCATCCTTGAAGATCGCCCGGGCGATGGCCAGACGCTGGCGCTGGCCACCGGAGAGCATCACCCCGTTCTCGCCGACCACGGTGGCGTAGCCCCCGGGCAGGCGCTCGATGAACTCGTGGGCATGAGCCGCCCGCGCCGCGGCCTCGACCGCCTGAGGGTCGGGGTCGTCGATGCCGTAGGCGATGTTGTCGGCGATGGTGGCGTTGAACAGCGTCACCTGCTGCGAGACCAGGGCGATGCTCCGCCGCAGGGGCAGCAGCTTGAAGTCCTCGAGCGACACCCCATCGAGGCAGATCCGACCCGCGGTGGGCCGGTAGAAGCGCGGCAGCAGCCCCATCAGGGTCGACTTGCCGCTGCCGGAGCGGCCGACGATGGCGATCATCTCGCCGGGGGCCACGTCCAGGTCGATGCCCTTGAGCACCTCGGGCTGGTCGGCGCCGTAGGCGAAGCGCACGCCCTCCAGGGTCACCCGCCCCTCGAGCCGACCCGGCTCGCGAGTGCCGTTGTCTTCCTCGGGCGGCACGTCGAGCAGCCCGAACAACTCGCCGGCGGCGGCGATGCCCTTCTGCACGGTGGCGTTGATCTCGGTGAGCTGGCGCACCGGCTTGGCCATCAACGAGGCCGCGGTGATGAAGGCGACGAACTCGCCGGGGGTCATGTCGGACAGCATCGCCGGCGACATGGCGAGCCACACCAGTACCGCCAGCGCCAGCGCCACCATCAGCTGGATCACCGGGGTGCTGGTGGCCTTGGTCAGCGCCTCCTTCATGCTCTGGCGACGATTGACCTCGCTGGCCTCGGCGAAGCGGGCCTGCTCATAGGCTTCGGCACCGTGGGTACGCACCACCCGATAGCCCGACAGCGCCTCGGAGGCCACATGGGTCACGTCGCCCATGGAGCGCTGGATGCGCCTCGAGATCCGCCGGAAACGCTTGCTGGTATAGCTGACCACGCCGCCGATCAGCGGCGTCACGGCCAGGAACAGCAGGGTCAGCATCCAGTTGGTCCACAGCAGGTAGACCACCAGCCCGATCACGAACAGCCCCTCGCGCAGCAGGATGGTGATCGCCTTGGTGCCGGCCCCGGTGACCTGCTCGACGTGGTAGGTGACCCGTGACACCAGATGTCCCGAGGAATGCTCGTCGAAGAAGCGCCCCGGCAGGTGCAGCATGTGATTGAAGACGTCGCAGCGCAGCGCGTGGACCAGGTTGCGGGCCACGTTGCTCATGAAGTAGGTGCCGAGGAAGGTGCCCAGCCCGCGAGCGGCGAACATGCCCACCACGAACAGCGGCAGCATCAGGCGAAAGGCGGCGTCCGGATTCTGGATGCCGTCGATCAGGCGTTTCATCATCTCGGCCAGCGCCGTGCTGGACGCCGCATAGATGGCGTAACCGACGATGGCCAGGGCGAAGGCCTTCCAATGGGGCTTCACATAGCCCAGCAGACGCTTGTAGAGGGTCCAGCCCGAGTGTTCGCTCACGGTGTCTCCGCTTCAGAATGTGTTGCCTTGGCGGTGGCGATACGCACCCGCCGAATGTCCAGTGCGCCGGCGCGGTCGAGCACGCGCACCACGTCGGCATGGGCGGCGCGACCATCGGCCTCCACCACCAGTCCGCGCTCGCGGGCGCGCGACGCGACGGCCTCGAGTGCCGCTTCCAGCTCGCCGGGCGCCAGGGCCCGCTCGCCCAGGCGATACTCGCCCTCGGGGGTGATCACCACGGTGACCGGCGAGGCCTCGGCGGCGACGCCGGTCACGCTCTCGGGCAGTACCAGCTCCAGCGCCTGGCGGGTCTCGAAGGTGGTCGAGACCATGAAGAAGATCAGCAGCAGGAAGACCACGTCGATCAGCGGGGTCAGATTGACCTCCACCGCCTCGCGCCGCCTGCGCGGCACCCTCATGGGCGCCCTCCCCCCGCCGGCGAACGCTCGTCGGCCGCACAGGGCCTCGCCTCCGTCGCCGGCTCGTGGCGCTCGGCCAGCGTCAGCTGGCCCTGGTGATGCGCCAGGAACTCGACCACCTGGCCGGCCTGCTCCTCGATGTGCACCGTGATGTCCTCGACCCGCCGCTGGAAGTAGCGGTGGAACATCAGCGCGGGAATCGCCACGGTCAGGCCCGCCGCGGTGGTCACCAGGGCCTGGGAGATGCCGCCGGCCAGCTCCGCGGCACGCTCGCCGCCGTCGCTCGAGACGAGCACCGCGAAGACCTCGATCATGCCCACCACGGTGCCCAGCAGGCCGAGCAGCGGGGTGATCGAGGCGATGGTGCCGAGCGGACTCAGGAAGCGTTCCATGTCATGCACCACCGCGGTGGCCGCCTCCTGAAAACGCGCCCGGACCTGCTCGTGGCCGAGCCGAGCGTTGCGCAGCCCGGCCGCCAGTACGCCACCCAGCGGCGAATGGCTCTCCAGCCAGTAGAGGTTGACCTGGCCACGCGCCGCCAGCGAACAGACCTCCTCGCCGAGCCCCCTCGGGGCAATCCGTCCGGCGCGCAGTGCCCACAGGCGCTCGACGACGATCACCACCGCCACCAGCGAACAGCCAAGCAGCGGCAGCATCAGCCAGCCCCCGGCGATCAGGGCCTCCATCAGGGTCATGGGGTCACCTCCCTCGAGCAGTCACCGGCGCCTCCGGCGTCATTGCAGGCGATTCTAACGCAAGGCACTCGCCTCCGACACCGCCGCGCCACCAGGCCGCCGGGCGCGTGGGCGCGACGCGTGCCATCCCGCCCAGCCACAGGGTCACGGCACCGTCCTCGGCCGTGTTCCACAGACAGCTGCCGAGGCGCCGGAAGCGACGCACCACCGACGGCGCCGGATGGCCGAAACGGCCGTCGCGTGCCGCGCTGAAGATCACCTGCCGCGGCCGGACCGCGGCCAGGAAATCGGGGCCGGAGCTGGTCGTGCTGCCGTGATGCCCCGCCACCAGCGCGTCGATGGGGCCATCGATCCGCGTCAGGAGTTCCTGCTCCACCCGAGCGCCGGCATCGCCGGTGATCAGCAGCCGCTGCTGACCCGCGGTGATCAACAGCACGCAGGAGCGGTCGTTGTCGGACAGGCCCACGGCCTCGGCGGGCGGCCACAGCACGCGGAAGCTTACCCCATCGCGGCGCCAGCCACGCCCTGCCACGCAGGGCTCGGACGTCACCGGCAGCACGCTGCCGGGCGGCGCCAGATAGCGCCCGACCGAATGCTCCTCGATCAGCGCCTCAAGCCCCCCGGCATGATCGCGATCGTCATGGCTGACGATCACATCGTCGAAGCGCTGCCCCTCGGGCCAGAGCGTCGAGAGCGGCATGAAGCCGGAGGGAAAGCGCGGCCCGGTGTCGATCAGCGCCCGGTAGTGGGCGGTGCGCAGGGCCACCAGCTGGCCCTGTCCCACGTCATGGACGCGCACGCGCAGCGCCCCGGGTTCCGGCAGCGACGGCGTCAGCCACAGCGCGCCGCAGGCCAGCAGCGCGGTGCCCGCCAGGCGCAGTCGTTCGGCCAGCCCCGGCAGTGCCCACAGCAGGCCGATCAGGATCAGCGCCGTGCCAAGCGCCTCGGCCACGGCCGGCGGCGGCTGCCAGAGGGGCGCCAGGCGCGACGCCATCTCGAGCCCGGCGGCGACGCCCTCGGCAAGCGCGCCGAACAGCCCCCAGGCCATATCGCCCAACGGCGGCACCCAGGCCAGCGCCCAGCCCGCCAGGCCCAGCGGCACCAGTACGCTGCCGACCAGCGGCACGGCCAGCAGATTGACCAGCGGCGCCGCCGGTGCGAGGCGATCGAAGGCCAGCAGCACCGCGCCGGCCATCACCGGCGCCAGCAGCAGCTGGCTGCGCACCAGCGCCCGCAGCCAACCGCGCCAGCCCCGCGGGCGGGGACGGCCCTGCCAGATCAGGATCAGCAGCGCCACGGCACCGAAGGACAGCCAGCTGCCGGGGCGCCAGACCGCCAGCGGATCGAGGCTCACCACCAGCGCCAGGGCCAGCCACCAGGCCTGCCAGGGCCCCGGCGAATGGCGCCCGCTGGCCACCCACAGTCCCACCAGCACCATGATCATGGCCCGCATCGCCGGCGGCTCGAGCCCGGCCAGCCAGGCATAGGCCACCGCCGCGGTGCCGGCGATCCACCAGGGCCAGATCGCCATGCGCCAGCGGCCCGGCGCGAGAAGACGCGCAGCCCCACGCGCCAGCCACAGCGCGACCCCGGCCACCAGGCCGACATGCAGCCCGGAGATGACCATCAGGTGGGTGGTGCCGCTGGCATTGAGCAGATCCCAGTCGTCGTCGCCCAGCCGTTCGCCGGCGCCCAGGGTCAGGGCCGCCAGCCAGCGCGTCGTGCGCGGGGCAAGGTCGCGCTCATCGAGCCGGGCGAGCGCCCATCGGCGAACCGAGCCGCCGGCCGCCTCGAGACGCACCGGCGGCGGTGCCTCGCGCACGTAGCCGGTGGCCTGGATGCCCTCCCGGCGCAGCCAGGCGCGATAGTCGAAGGCATCGGGGTTGGCGAACCCCGCGGGCGGCCTCAGCCGGACGGTCAGCCGCCAGCGCTCGCCCGCGACCATGGCCGGCGCCCGATAGGCGTTGAGACGCACCCGCGACAGCCGATCACAGCCCGGCAGCCCCGGGACCAGAGGACGGCAGCCAGCCACCGCCAGCGTCAGCCGGGTCAGGCCGGCCTCTCTTGACACGGCCGTCAGACGCCCCTCCACCGCCAGATCCTGACGACTGAGCCCCCGGGGCAGCTCGCCGCCGCAGCTCCACCACAGCTGGCCGGCCACCAGCGCGATCAGCGACAGCATCAGCAACAGGCGCCAGCGCCGGGCCGCGATAGCCATCAACAGCGCCAGCCCCAGCGCCTGGGACCAGAGGGCCGCATCGCCCTGGTCGACAAGCGCACCGAGCAGCGTCCCGGTGAGCGCCGCGAGGGCGAGCGGCAGGGCCAACCCGATTACCATGGACATCATCCTGAGAGGCTGCCCGGCATGGCGTGACGACCCGGCGCCAACGCGTTGAGCAACGCCATGGCGAGGGAGCGGGCTTGTATGGATAATAGCGCGCATATCGAAGCCGCGAGCCCGTCGTCATGCCGCGCCGTCTCCTGCAGCGCTACCTGCCCCATCCCGAGACCCTCAGGCGCCAGCGCTCCCTGCGCTTCTTGAGCCACCTGATCGGCAATCCCTCGCTGTGGATGCTGTCGCGACGCAGCGTGGCCAACGCCTTCTTCGTCGGGCTGTTCTGCGCCCTGCTGCCGATCCCGTGCCAGATGGTCCTGGCCGCCCTGGGCGCCTGGGCGTTACGCGCCAATCTGCCGCTGTCGGTGGGGCTGGTGTGGATCACCAATCCGCTGACCATGCCGCTGATCTTCTACGGCAACTACCGGCTGGGTGCCTGGCTGCTGGACCTGCCGGCGCGTGCCGCGCCCACGCAGCTGTCCACCGAATGGGTTGCCGGGCAGCTGATCGATGCCCTCCCGGCCCTGGCGGCCGGCTCGCTGGTGGCGGCCGTCCTGGCGGGCGGGTTGGGCAGCGTGACGATTCGTCTGGCGTGGCGCTGGCAGGTGTCGCGCAGCTGGAAGCGAAGGGCGCGGCGCCGCCGTGACCGGCTGGGCGACCGCGCCTGAAGCGGGAAGGAAGAAGGCAGGATCGGGCGTCAGGCGCCGGGGGCATCCGGCGTCAGGCGACCGCCATCGAGGCGCAGCACCCGATCCTGATGGGCGGCGAGCCCCGTGTCGTGGGTGACGATCACGAAGGCGCAGGCGGCGCTGGCGGAGAGTTCGTCCATCAGCGCCAGGATGCTCGCCGCGGTGGTCTGATCGAGGTTGCCGGTGGGCTCGTCCATCAGCACCAGGCTCGGGTCGGTGACCAGCGCCCGGGCGATGGCCACGCGCTGGCGCTCGCCGCCGGAGAGCTCACCGGGCTTGTGGGCCGCGCGCTCGGCCACGCCCACCCGATCCAGCAGTTCAAGCGCTTTGGCCTCGGCGTCCTTCTTGCGCTGGCCGCGCACGATCAGCGGCAGGGCGGCATTCTCCAGCGCCGTGAACTCGGCCAGCAGATGGTGAAACTGGTAGACGAAGCCGATGTGCCGGTTGCGAAAGCGCCCGAGGGCGGCATTGCCCAGCTCGTGCAGCGCCTGCCCGGCGATGCGGACCGCGCCGCTGCTGGGATGATCCAGCCCGCCCAGCAGGTTGAGCAGCGTGGTCTTGCCGGAGCCGGAGCTGCCGACCACCGCCACACGCTCGCCGGCCCGCACCTCGAGGGCCAGATCGTCGAGTACGGTGAGGTCGCGCGGCCCCTCGCGGTAGACGCGGGTCAGGTGATCGCAGGCCAGCATCACCTCACGCTGCCCCGCGTCACGGGTGAACGCCTGGGTCATGGCGGGATCATTCATAGCGGAGCACCTCGGCAGGCTGCACCCGGGCCGCGCGCCAGGCCGGGTAGAGGGTCGAGAGGAAGGTCAGCACGAAGGCCGCGGAAACGATCTGGCCCACGTCGGACCACAGCAGCTGCGAGGGCAGCTCGCTGATGAAATAGACGCCGGCATCGAGGAAATGGATGCCGAAGGTCGACTCGACGAAGGCGAGGATATCGGACACCGTCAGTGCCAGCAGCACGCCGAGCCCCACCCCGATCAGGATGCCGATCACGCCGATGGCCAGCCCCTGGACCATGAAGATGCCCATGATCGAACGTGGCGTGGCACCGATGGTGCGCAGGATGGCGATATCGGCATGCTTGTCGGTGACCACCATCACCAGGGTCGAGACGATGTTGAAGGCCGCCACGGCGATGATCACCGTCAGCAGCAGCGCGATCATGCGCTTCTCCATCTGGATCGCCTGGAACAGGTTACCCCGGGTATAGGTCCAGTCCAGGCCGCGATAGCCCGGCCCCAGATCGTCGATGATCGAGCGCGTCACGCTGCCGGCCTGGAACAGGTCGTCGAGCTCCAGGCGCAGCCCGCCCACGTCATCGCCCATGCGCGCCAGGGTCTGCATGTCGGCGATGTTGGCATAGGCCAGGTTGGCATCGAGATCCGCCCCGACGCTGAAGATGCCGCTGACGGTGAAGCGCTTGAGGCGCGGGAAGACGCCGGCCGGCGTGATCGAGGCCTCGGGCACCAGCAGGGTCACCCGGTCCCCCACCGTCACGCCGAGCTGACGCGCCAGCATCGAGCCGAGCACGACGTTCCATTCGCCGGGCTGCAGGTCGTCGAGGCTGCCGCGCTCCATGTGCTCGTCGACGATCGAGACGCGCTTCTCCCAGTCGGGCTTGATGCCGTTGACCAGGGCGCCGTTGTTGCGCCCGCCGACCGAGAACATGCCCTGCTGCTGGATATAGGGCGCCGCCCCGATGACGTGCTCGCGCTGCTGCAGGCGCTCGGCCAGCGGCTGCCAGTCGGTGAGCCCGGAGGGCACCTCGATGCGGGTGTGCGGCACCATGCCCAGCACCCGCTCGCGCAGCTCGCGGTCGAAGCCGTTCATCACGGACAGCACGAGAATCAGCACCGCCACGCCCAGGGTCAGGCCCAGCATGGAGGTCAGGGAAATGAAGGAGATGAAGTGGTTGCGTCGCTTGGCCCGCACGTAGCGCAACCCGATCAGGAGAGGCAGACGATCCAGCATTTGAGCGTTCCTTGTCGGCGGGCGCTCATGGTACGTGTTTTTGGCCGGCCCTGCATCGGGGAGGCAAGGCTTGCACGATGACTGCACCTTGCCGGTTCGCCAACGCGAGACACCACCTGACAGGGGCGCGGCACCCGGCCCCGTCGCCCGGAGAGCCGACGGCCTCGCCGGGCTTGCATCCCGACGCACCGCCCCCTACATTGCGCCGGATTCCTTCATCGAGGAGGCCTGCCATGGCCGTCTGCCTGCTCCCCGAATGGCATCCCCAGGATGCCGTGCAACTGACCTGGCCGGGTCCCGACAGCGACTGGGCGCCGCTGCTGGCGAACATCGAGGCGACCCTGGAGACCCTGGCGGTGGCCATCGCCCGCTACCAGCCGGTGCTGATCGCCGTGCCGGACGACGCCACCCGCCTCCGGCTGGCCGAGGCCTTACGTCATCGCGGCGTGCCCGCCGAGCGCCTGCTGCTCAGGGTCGCCGAAGCCGACGACACCTGGGCCCGGGACCACGGCCCGCTCACCGTCGAGCGCGACGGCGAACTCGTGCTGCTCGACTATGTCTTCACCGGCTGGGGCGGCAAGTTTCCCGCCGGCCGCGACGACAGCCTGACCCGGCGTCTCGCCGCCGACGGCGTCTTCGACGCGCCGCTGGTCTCCCACGACCTGGTGCTCGAGGGCGGTGCGCTGGAGAGCGACGGCCAGGGCACCCTGCTGACCACCGAGGCCTGCCTGCTCAACGTCAACCGCAACCCACACCTCGACCGGGCCGCCATCGAAGCGCGACTGGCCGACGAGCTGGGCGCCGAGCGGGTGCTGTGGCTGGCTCATGGCCATCTGGAAGGCGACGACACCGACAGCCACGTGGACACCCTGGCGCGCTTCTGCGACCCGCAGACCATCGCCTACGTGCGCTGCGACGACGAGGCCGACCCGCACTATCCGGCGCTGGCCGCCATGGAAGACGAACTGCGGGCGCTGCGCCGCGCCGACGGCGAGCCCTACCGGCTGATCCCGCTGCCCTGGCCCGCCGCCTGCTTCGACGCCGAGGACGGCCGCCGCCTGCCGGCCACCTATGCCAACTTCCTGATCATCAACGGCGCGGTGCTGATGCCCAGCTACGGCGACGCCGCCGATGCGCGCGCCCTCGCGGCCCTGGCCGAGGCCTTCCCGGACCGTGACATCGTGCCCATCGACTGCGGCACCGTGATCCGCCAGCATGGCAGCCTGCACTGCCTGACCATGCAGCTGCCCCGCGGCACCCTGGCCGGGGCTCGCCGCCATGAAGGAGAGACATCATGACCCGCACCCTCAAGGTCGGCCTGGTCCAGCAGCCGGCCTGGCCCGACAAGGCCAGGAGCCTGGCAGAGAGCGAGGCCGGCATCCGCGAGCTGGCCGGTGCCGGCGCCCAGCTGGTGATGCTGCAGGAGCTGCACGCCACCCACTACTTCTGCCAGTTCGAGGACACCGCGCTGTTCGATCTGGCCGAGCCGCTGGACGGCCCCACCGGCCAGCGGCTGGCGGCGCTGGCCGCGGAGCTCGACATCGTGCTGGTGGGCTCGCTGTTCGAACGCCGCGCCCCGGGGCTCTACCACAACACCGCCGTGGTCTACGATGGCGGCCGCGGCCGGGTCGGCCAGTATCGCAAGATGCACATCCCCGACGATCCGGGCTTCTATGAGAAGTTCTACTTCACCCCGGGCGATCATGACGCCGCTCGCGAGGAGGGCTTCACCCCCATCGACACCTCACTGGGCCGCCTCGGCCTGCTGGTGTGCTGGGACCAGTGGTACCCCGAGGCCGCACGCCTGATGGCCATGGCCGGTGCCGATCTGCTGCTCTACCCCACCGCCATCGGCTGGGACCCGCAGGACGATGACGACGAGAAGGCACGCCAGCGTGACGCCTGGACGCTGATCCAGCGCAGCCACGCGGTGGCCAACGGCCTGCCGGTGGTGGTGGCCAATCGCGTCGGCCACGAGAGCGACCGTTCCGGGGTGGGCCCGGGCATCGACTTCTGGGGCGGCAGCTTCATCTGCGGCCCCCAGGGCGAACTGCTCGCCCACGCCGGCCAGCAGGCCGAGCGGCTGCTGGTGACACTGGACATGGAGCGCGGCGAGGCGGTGCGGCGCATCTGGCCCTATCTGCGCGACCGCCGCGTCGACGCCTATGGGGACCTGACCCGCCGCTATCGGGACTAGCGGCCAGTCGACTGGCTGACATTGCCTGAAGAAAAAGAAAACCCCGAGGGCTGTCCCTCGGGGTTTTCTTGTCGCCCGGTGCTGTCGCTCGGCGCCGATTACTTCCAGAAGTCGCGGATCGAGGCGATGCCCTGGGCGCCCACGGCGCGGGCGTGATTGGCGTCGAAGCGCGTCATGCCACCCAGCGCGAACACCGGCATGCCGGCGTGCTCGACCAGCTGCTGGAAATCGTGCCAGCCGATCGGCGCCACTTCCGGATGCGAGGGCGTGGTGCGCAGCGGCGACAGGGTCGCGAAGTCACAGCCGACGCGATGGGCCTGATCCAGCTGCTCGCGGTCATGGGTCGAGGCGGAGAGCCACTTGCCCTCGCCCAGCGGACGACGATCGAGACTCATCAGTCGCGCACTGGTCAGGTGGATGCCGTCGGCGTCCACCTCGTCGAGCAGCTCGGGCTCGCCGTTGAGCATCAACCGTGCCCCGTGACGACGGCATACCGCCAGGGCCTGCTCGGCGCGGGCCAGATAGGCCTCGCGGTCCAGCTCCTTGGCCCGCAGCTGCACCAGGCGCACGCCATCCTCGACCAGCGCCCGCTCCAGCCGCGACAGGAAGATCGCCTCATCCTCTTCCTCGGCGCTGATCAGGTACTCGGTGGGCAGCATCACCGCACGCAGGATCGGCACGTTGGCCGCCGGGAAGGGGTAGTTGAACAGCTCGTTCATCGGCACCCAGCGCACCGCCTGGCCCTCGCGCCCGAAGGGCTCGCCGGCGAAGTCATGCACCTGCCAGACATCCAGCAGGATGTGCTTGTCGGTGTACTCGTGATGGATGCGAATCAGCGGCTGGGCGCGACGGATCTCGATCCCCAGCTCCTCGTGCAGCTCGCGCTTGAGGGCCTCGAGACCCGTTTCGTAGGGCGCCAGCTTGCCGCCGGGAAACTCCCAGAGGCCACCTTGATCGACGTTGGACGGGCGCCGGGCGAGCAGCACCTCACGACCGTCCGCGCTGATGATGGCGGCGGCTGCCACATGCACCCTTCTCTTGACCATTGCGTTCATTCACCTTATCCCACTTGTCCCCACGGCGATGGCGCGGGGGGTTACTCTCTTGATGTGGCCCGGGAACGCCGCGGCCCCGCGGCGCTCAGCTGCGGTAATCGGCGTTGATGGCGACGTATTCCCGGGTCAGATCCGTGGTCCAGACGGTGGCGCTGCGCTCGCCGCGCCCCAGATCGATGCGGATCGCGATCTCCTCGCGAGCCATGACGGCACTGCCGGCCTCCTCGGTGTAGCCGGCGGCTCGGCCGCCGTTCTCCACCAGGCGCACATCGCCCAGATCGATGACCACGCGCTCGACGTCGAAATTCTCCACCGGCGCCCGGCCCACGGCGGCGAGAATCCGCCCCCAGTTGGCGTCGCTGGCGGCCAGCGCCGTCTTGACCAGCGGCGAATGCGCCACGGTGAAGGCCACGTCCAGGGCTTCCTGGCGCGACACCGCGCCGTCGACCTGCAGGCCGACGAACTTGGTGGCGCCCTCGCCGTCGCGCACGATGGCCTGGGCCAGCTCGATCATCAGCCGCTCGAGCGCCTCGCGGAATACCGCCAGTCGCTCGTCGTCGTCGATGGCCGCGCCTCGACCGGTGGCGATCAGCATGCAGGCATCGTTGGTGGAGGTATCGCCATCCACCGTGATGCAGTTGAAGGAGCGCTCGACGGTCTCGCGCAGCAGCTCGTCCAGCAGCGCCGGGGCGATGGCCGCATCGGTGGCCACGAAGGCCAGCATGGTGGCCATGTTGGGCTTGATCATCCCCGAGCCCTTGCTGATGCCGTTGAGGGTGACCGCCTCGTCCCCCAGCGGCACGGTCACGCTGGCACCCTTGGGCCGGGTATCGGTGGTGAGGATGCCCTCGCCCGCCGAGGCCCAGCCCGCGGCGCCCTCGTCGAGGCAGCGCAGCGCCTCGGGCAGCCCGCCCAGCAGGCGCTCCATGGGCAGCGTCTCGCCGATCACGCCGGTGGAGAACGGCAGCACGCGGGAGGCATCCACCCCGACCAGGCCGCCGAGCTCGGCACAGGTGGCCCGCGCGTCGCGCAGACCGGTCTCGCCGGTGCCGGCGTTGGCGTTGCCGGTGTTGATCACCAGATAGCGCGGCGTCTCACCGTGCAGGGTGCAGGCCGCCAGATGCTCGCGGGCCACGGTCACCGGCGCGGCGCAGAAGGCGTTGCGGGTGAAGCTGCCCGCCACGGCCGCGCCCTCGGGCACCTCGATCACCACCAGATCACGGCGATCGGCGGTCTTGATCCCGGCCCGGGCCGTACCCAGGCGCACCCCATCGATCACCGGCATCTCGGGAAAGCTTGCTGGGCCCACTGCCATCGTCTGTCTCCTGTATGAATTCGCTTGGCGGGGCCGGCGCGGACGACTCGCCCGGCCCCCGACCGATCAGCTCAGCTTGCCGCAGCACTGCTTGAACTTCTTGCCCGACCCGCAGGGGCACGGATCGTTGCGCCCGACCTTGGGACCTTCGCGACGCTGGGGGCGGGCCTCGCCGGCCGGTGCCGCGGCGGCGGCCGGCTCGGCTTCCGACTCGGCGCCCTCGGGCGCGTCGTGGCGGCTGGCCGCGGTCGCCTTCTCGCGCTCCAGCGACTCGCGGCGCTGCCGTTCCAGGGCCTCGACTTCCTCGGGCTGACGCACCTTCACGTGGCTGAGGATGCGCGTGACATCGGACTTGATGTTGGCCAGCAGCGTCTGGAACAGCTCGAAGGACTCGCGCTTGTACTCCTGCTTGGGGTTCTTCTGGGCGTAGCCACGCAGATGGATGCCCCGACGCAGGTGGTCCATGGACTGCAGGTGCTCCTTCCAGCGGGTGTCCAGCACCTGCAGCATCACCTGCTTCTCGAAGCGGCGCATCAGCTCGGGCCCGGCGATCTCGATCTTCTCGTCGTAGGCCTGGCGATGCATCTCGTGGAGACGCTCGCGCAGCTGATCCTCGTGGAAGCGCTGGTCTTCCTCGGCCCACTGCCGCACCGGCGCCTCGAGGTTGAACTCGGTGCTGAGATGGTCCTCCAGACCGGCCAGGTCCCACTGCTCGGGCAGGCTCTGGGGCGGCACGAACTGGCTGATGCCCTCGTCGAGCACCTCGGCGCGGATGCCGATGACGTTCTCGGAGACGTCGTCGGCGGCCAGGATCTCGTTGCGCTGCTCGTAGATGACACGACGCTGGTCGTTGGCCACGTCGTCATATTCGAGCAGCTGCTTGCGGATATCGAAGTTGCGGCCCTCGACCTTCTTCTGGGCGCGCTCCACGGCGTTGGAGACCATCTTGTGCTCGATCGCCTCGCCGCGCTCCAGGCCCAGCGCCTGCATCAGCTTCTGCACGCGCTCGGAGCCGAACAGCCGCATCAGGTTGTCTTCCAGCGACAGGAAGAAACGGGTCGAGCCCGGATCGCCCTGGCGACCGGAACGGCCGCGCAGCTGGTTGTCGATACGCCGCGACTCGTGACGCTCGGAGCCGATCACGTGCAGGCCACCGGCCGCGAGTACCGCCTCGTGGCGCTCCTTCCACTCGGCCTTGAGGCGCTCGACCTGCGCCTCGCTGGGCGATTCGAGCTGGGCGGCCTCGGCTTCCCAGTTGCCGCCCAGCACGATATCGGTGCCGCGACCGGCCATGTTGGTGGCGATGGTGATGGCCCCGGGACGACCGGCCTGGGCGATGATCTGCGCCTCGCTCTGGTGCTGCTTGGCGTTGAGCACATTGAAGGAGATGCCCGCCCGCTTCATCAGCTCGGCGAGATACTCGGAGGTCTCGATGGAGGCGGTACCCACCAGCACCGGACGGCCGGCCTCGGTCTGGACCTTGACGTCCTCGATGATGGCCTCGTATTTCTCCTCGGCGCTGAGATAGACCAGATCGTTCTGGTCCTTGCGCGCCAGCGGCCGGTTGGTGGGAATCACCACCACGTCCAGGCCATAGATCTGGCGGAACTCGAAGGCCTCGGTATCGGCGGTGCCGGTCATGCCGGACAGCTTGTCGTAGAGGCGGAAGTAGTTCTGGAAGGTGGTGGAGGCCAGCGTCTGACTCTCGCGCTGAACCGTCACCCCCTCCTTGGCCTCGACCGCCTGGTGCAGGCCCTCGGACCAGCGCCGGCCCGGCATGGAGCGGCCGGTATGCTCGTCGACGATCACCACCTGACCGTCGCTGACGATGTAGTCGACGTCACGCTGGTAGAGATGGCGGGCCCGCAGTGCCGAGTGCATGTGCTGCAGCAGATTGAGGTTCTGGGCGGCATAGAGGGAGTCCTCCTCGCCCAGCAGCCCCTCGCCGCGCATCAGCTGCTCGACCTTGTGGTGACCGCCCTCGGTGAGCTCGACCTGTTTCTGCTTCTCGTCGAGGGTGAAGTCACCGCTCTCGGGGTCTTCCTCGTCGGTGCAGACCGTGAGATCGAGGGCCAGCCGGTCGACCACCTTGTACAGCTCGGTGTTCTCGTCCACCGCACCGGAGATGATCAGCGGCGTGCGCGCCTCATCGATCAGGATGGAGTCGACCTCGTCGACGATGGCGTAGTGCAGCCCGCGCTGAACCTTGTCCTCCAGCGAGAAGGCCATGTTGTCGCGCAGGTAGTCGAAGCCGAACTCGTTGTTGGTGCCGTAGGTGATGTCGCAGGCGTAGGCCTCGCGCTTCTCCTCGGGCGTCTGGCCGGCATAGATGGTGCCGACGGTCAGGCCGAGGAATTCGTAGAGGGGACGCATCCAGTCGGCGTCGCGGCGGGCCAGGTAGTCGTTGACCGTGACCACGTGCACGCCCTTGCCGGGCAGGGCATTGAGATAGACGGCCAGGGTCGCGACCAGGGTCTTGCCCTCGCCGGTCTTCATCTCGGCGATGCGACCGCCGTTCAGGGTGATACCGCCGATCATCTGGACGTCGAAATGCCGCATGCCCATGATCCGCTTGCTGGCCTCACGCACGGTGGCGAAGGCCTCGGGCAACAGGGCATCGACGCTCTCGCCGGCGGCCAGGCGTTCGCGGAAGTCGGCGGTACGCGCCTGCAGCGCGGCGTCGTCGAGGGTCTCGAGATCCTTCTCGAGGGTGTTGATGCGGGCCACGGCGCGGCCCATGCGCTTCACTTCACGGTCGTTCTTGGAACCGACGACCTTGCGTAACAGGTTGTTGATCATGAAGGGTCCATCGCTGGGGTGCTCAAGACCGGGCCTCGTGCCCGGTCGCTCGTCGTTCAGGCGAGAAGCACCCGCGGCGGCCCGCGGCGGGTCAGGACATCGTGGGCCGCCACGGCGCGCTGCCGCGGGGCGACGATGGGCAGCCGCAGCGCGAGTCGTCCGGCACGGCGGGGAAGCGGGCGGGTCGGCCAGCGACGCCGGGCACGCCGACGAGCCTGGAGTCGCGAGCTGGCCCGGATCAGCGCCGGCGCCAGGATGCAGACCTGGATGACGCGCTCGACCGGCGTTGCCGCCCCGAGCGGCGACAGCCCCGCCGGCAGCAGGCAGCCCACCAGCAGACCCGCCAGCCACCAGCGTGGCGGACGACGACGCTCCGGCGTACGGCGAGGCGTCGAGCCAGGCTCGACGGACGCTGCCGGTGCTGTCTGCGCGGTAAGACTGGCCATGCTGTCGAGGGACTCCCGTGCCTGTGCTAGGCTCATGCGTTCCAAGGCCGTCGACGCCACGTCGACGATTCCCCACCCGGGCCGGACCCGAGAATCAAGCTGATGAGTATAAAGGTTAAGCGCAGGCGAGCCCAGCCCATGACCCAGGTGCTGAACGGCCGCGGGGAGCTGGGCAACCTGATGCGCCGGGCCCGGCTGATCGAGCAGGCCCAGCAGCACCTGCGCGATCATCTGCCCGCCGAGCTCGGCGAGCACCTGTTCGTGGGCGGTTTCCATGAAGGACGGCTGACGGTGATCACCGATCGCGCCGTATGGCTGACCCGACTGCGCTACGAACAGTCACGGCTGCTGTCGCTGCTCCACGAGCTGCCGGGGTTCGCCGCGGTGACCGGCTTCGACTTCAAGGTCCGCCCCGTGCGCCCGGCCAAGGTGCCACCGCGCCAGACGCGTCACCTGCCCGCCCGGGCCGCCGACGAGCTCTCGAGCTGCGCCGCCGACGTCGAGGACCCGAAACTCAGGCGCGCCCTGGAACGCCTCGCCTCCCACGCCGAACGCGAGCCCTGACGCCCCGACCGCCTGCCCGCCAACGAGAAAGGCCCGCCAGATGTCTGGCGGGCCTTTCTCTGCAGGGCTCACGGGCGAGGCGTCAGGCCATGGCCGGCGCGGCGTAGGAGATCGGCGCCTTGGCGGCTTCTTCCTCGAAGGTGACGATTTCCCAGGCGTCCTGATTCTCCATCAGCGCGCGGCACAGCTGGTTGTTCAGCGCATGGCCGGACTTCACGCCGCGGAATTCGCCGATCAGGCTGTGGCCCAGCTGATAGAGATCGCCGATGGCGTCCAGCACCTTGTGCTTGACGAACTCGTCGTCGTAGCGCAGGCCACCCTCGTTCACGATCCGGTAGTCATCGACCACGATGGCGTTGTCGAGGCTGCCGCCCAGGGCCAGATTATTCGAGCGCAGGTACTCGAGGTCGCGCATGAAGCCGAACGTCCGCGCCCGGGACACCTCCTTGACGAAGGAGGTGGTCGAGAAGTCGACCTCGGCGCTCTGCTTCTGGGCCTCGAACACCGGATGATCGAAGTCGATGGCGAAGGAGACCTTGAAGCCCTGATGGGGCAGGAAGATCGCTTCCTTCTCGCCGTCGCGCACCACCACTTCACGCTTGATGCGAATGAACTTCTTGGCGGCGTTCTGCTCGGCGATACCGGCGGACTGGATCAGGAACACGAAGGGACCGGCGCTGCCGTCCATGATCGGCACCTCGGGGGCGCTGACGTCGACGTAGGCGTTGTCGATGCCGAGGCCGGCAAGCGCCGACATCAGATGCTCGACGGTGGCCACCTTGACGCCGTCCTTGGACAGCGCGGTGCACAGCGTGGTGTCGGTGACGCTGTCGGCACTGGCCGGAATCTGCACCTCGGGATCCAGGTCGGTGCGCACAAACACGATACCGGTATCGACCGGTGCCGGCCGCAGGGTCAGGTAGACCTTCTTGCCGGAGTGCAGGCCGACGCCGGTGGCGCGGATGACGTTCTTCAGTGTGCGTTGTCTGATCATGGGCAGTCGCCAGGCTCGGTGGTTATCAAACACCGTTCACTATAACACCGAACGCACGTTTCAACAAAAACAACGTGCGTTCGATGTGCCTATGCGAACGATAGCGGCGCTCAATCGGCCTGGCGACGCAGGAACGCCGGAATGTCCAGGTAATCGTCGAGCTCCTGGGACTTGCGCGGTTCCTGCTGGGGCCGCGAGGACTCCTGAGGCTCGGCCTTGGAGGCCGCGGCCGAGCCGCGACCCGCCGCAGGCGCCTGCTGCTGCGGACGGCTCGCCGCCGCCGGCTGGCGCTGGCGATAGTCGCCGCCGCCGCCCGCCTCGCGGCGCGAGCTCTGGCTGGCCGCCGCCGGCTGACGCTGGCCGTCGAGACCGGCGGCCACCACGGTGACGCGCAGCTCGTCGGTCATCTCCATGTCGATGGAGGTACCCACCACGATGGTCGCGTCCTGGGAGGCGAACTCCTGGACGGTGGCACCGACGTCATTGAACTCGCCGATGGACAGGTCCGGCCCGGCCGTGATGTTGACCAGGATGCCGCGAGCGCCATGCAGGTCGATGTCTTCAAGCAGCGGGCTGCGGATCGCCTTCTCGGCGGCCTCGCGGGCGCGGTTCTCGCCGGTGGCGCCGCCGGTGCCCATCATCGCCATGCCCATCTCGGACATCACGGTGCGCACGTCGGCGAAGTCGACGTTGATGATGCCGGGGCTGGTGATCAGCTCGGCGATGCCCTGCACCGCCCCCAGCAGCACGTCGTTGGCGGCGCTGAAGGCGGTCAGCAGGCTGGCACTCTTGCCGAGCACCGAGAGCAGCTTCTCGTTGGGAATGGTGATCAGCGAGTCGACGTGCTCGGAGAGCTCCTTCATGCCCTCTTCGGCCGAGCGCATGCGCTTGGGCCCTTCGAAGGGGAAGGGACGCGTGACCACGGCCACGGTCAGGATGCCGAGCTCCTTGGCGACCTGAGCGACCACCGGCGCACCGCCGGTACCGGTGCCGCCACCCATGCCGGCGGTGATGAACACCATGTCGGCACCATGAAGGAGCTCGGCGATGCGCTCGCGGTCCTCCATGGCGGCCTGACGGCCGACCTCCGGGTTGGCGCCGGCGCCGAGCCCCTTGGTGATTTCGCTGCCGAGCTGGAGAACGGTCTTGGCCGCCACCCGCTTCAGCGCCTGGGCATCGGTGTTGGCGCAGATGAACTCGACGCCCTCGATGCTGCTTTCGACCATGTGATTGACGGCGTTGCCGCCACCACCGCCGACACCGATGACCTTGATGACTGCACTGCTTGAGGGTGCACTGTCTACCAGTTCGAACATTAGCCCCGTCTCCTGGACCGCGATCGCGGCCCTGTCAGAAATTTCCTTTGAACCAGCCCTTGAGCTTTACCAGCGCCGGAATCCCTTCCCCTGCTCCGCGCCGGGAGGCGTCCCCACGCCTCGGCTGCGCCGACATGCCACTGCCCGACGTCTCTTGTTGGCCGTGCCCCTGACGGGCCTCGTTTAAAGCGTAATGTAGCAAACCGACCCCCGTCGAATAAATCGGATTGCGTACCACATCGGCGAGCCCTCGCACGTTCTGGGGACAGGCGATTCTCACCGGCATGTGAAAGATTTCCTCGGCCAGCTCGACGACCCCTTCCATGCGCGAGGTGCCGCCGGTCAATACCACACCGGCGGCCACCAGGTCCTCGAAGCCGCTGCGCCGCAGCTCGTCACGCACCAGGGTGAAAAGCTCCTCGTAGCGAGGCTCGACCACTTCGGCCAGCGACTGCCGGGACAGGTCCCGGGCCGGCCGGTCGCCGACGCTGGGGACCTTGATCATCTCGTCGCTGGCGGCCATCTGGGTCAGCGCGCAGGCATACTTGACCTTGATTTCCTCGGCATGCTGGGTCGGCGTGCGCAGCGCCATGGCGATGTCGTTGGTGACCTGATCGCCGGCGATGGGAATCACCGCCGTATGGCGAATGGCGCCCTCGGTGAAGACCGCGATGTCGGTGGTGCCGCCGCCGATGTCGACCATGCACACACCGAGTTCGCGTTCGTCCTCGGTGAGCACCGCGTGGCTGGAGGCCAGCTGCTCGAGGATGATGGCGTCCACGTCCAGCCCGCAGCGGCGCACGCACTTCTCGATGTTCTGCACCGCGTTGAGCGCCGCGGTCACCAGGTGCACTCGAGCCTCCAGGCGCACACCGGACATGCCGAGCGGCTCTCGAATGCCGCCCTGGGTGTCGATCGCGAACTCCTGTGGAAGCACATGCAGCACGCGCTGGCCCTCGGAAATGGCCCGGGCCCTCGCCGAATCGATGACGCGCTCGATATCGGCGGGCGCGACTTCACGCTCCTTGATCGCCACCACGCCATCGGAGTTCATCGAGCTGATATGACTGCCGGCGATTCCCACGTAGACGGAATGGATGTCACAGCCGGCCATCAGCTCGGCCTCTTCCACGGCACGCTGGATGGACTGCACCGTGGATTCGATGTTGATCACCACGCCCTTTTTCATCCCGCGGGAGGGATGAGAGCCGATGCCGGCAATCTCGATGCCGCCATCATCGGTGGGTTGACCCACGATCGCCACGACCTTGGATGTTCCGATATCCAGCCCGACTACCATATTGGACGCATTGGATGGACCTGACATGAGTCGGGAAATCTCCTCGCGCTGACCCGCTTGGGGAAATTAAGCATTAATAATAAAAAAAACCTGGGACAATTATAGGAACAACTTCCCGTGCTCCACCAGCCCAGAGCGAAAAACATCCGTCACGATACGGCGATTTTGCACTAAAAGGAACACCCGCGAGACGCTTCAATCCATCACATGGCGTTCGCCGATCGCCCTCAACTTTCCTTAGCACCCTCTTCATCGACCGGCTCGCTTTCACCGTGCCAGGCCACCGACACGCCGTTCGGATAGCGCAGGTCGATGTAGCGAATATGCGACGCCACCGGATCGAACTCCCGATCCCAGGCCGCCAGGAAGCGAGCCAGTCGGGGCTCGCGATTGCTGCGCCCCAGCATCACCCAGATGCCATCATCGGTCTGCAGCCGCCAGGCACCGCGATCCTCGAGCCTCAGCTGGCTGATGGACAGCCCGTGCTCGGCCAGCTGTGCGCTCAGGGTATCGTGATAGGCCAGCACCTCCGCGCCGCTGCCGGACGGCCCGGCCAGATGCACCAGCCCCTCCGGCGCCGACAGCGGGGCGAAGGTGAAGGGCTCGCCGGCCGGGTTGAGCAGTTGCTCATCGTTCCAGCGCGCCACCGGTACCTGCTCGACCAGCTCGAACACCAGCGCATAGGGCCATTCGCGACGAATGCGCACCTCGCTCAGCCAGCCGATGTTACGGGCCTGTTCGCGCAGCTCGCCGATGTCTGCCGACAGCCAGGTCTGGCCCCGCACCAGCGGCGCCAGCTTGCCACGCAGATAGTCGGCGCTGACCAGTTCCAGGTCACCGCGGATCGAGACGCGTTCGACCGGGCGGTCGAGCCACAGCCACAGCGCACGGCCGCCGGCGCCGAGCACCAGCAGCAGCAGCAGGACGCCGGCCAGGCTTCCGCGACGCGCCATGGCCTCAGGACCGCCCGGCGGTGTCGAGGATGCGCCGCACCAGCGCATCGAAGTCGATGCCGGCGTGGGCCGCGGCCTGAGGCACCAGGCTGTGATCGGTCATGCCGGGCACGGTGTTGACCTCGATCAGCCAGAAACGGCCTCCGGCATCGCGCATCACGTCGACGCGCCCCCAGCCATCGCAGCCGACGGCAAGGAAGGCCTCACGGCTCAGGTCGGCGAGCCGCGCCTCGTCCTCGGCCGACAGCCCGCAGGGCAGGTGATAGAGGGTCTCGTCGGAGAGGTACTTGGCCTCGTAGTCGTAGAAGCCGTTCGGCACCTCGACCCGGATCGCCGGCAGCGCGCTGTCGCCCAGCAGCGTCACCGTGTATTCCTCGCCGCTGACGAATCGCTCGGCCATCACCCGGGCATCGAAGCGGGCGGCGTCGCGATAGGCCGCCTCGAGCGCCTCGGGGCTCTCGACGATGGTGATGCCAAGGGTCGACCCCTCGTGCACCGGCTTGACGATCAGCGGCAGCCCGAGCCGCTCGGCCACCGCGGCCCAGTCGGCGTCGGGGCCGAGCATCTCGCTTTCCGGCGTCGGCAGTCCCAGGGCCTGCCAGACCAGCTTGGTGCGCTGCTTGTCCATGCCCAGCGCCGAGGCCAGCACGCCGCTGCCGGTATAGGGAATGCCCAGCAGCTCGAGCGCCCCCTGAAGGGTGCCGTCCTCGCCGCCGCGCCCGTGCAGGGCGATGAACACGCGGTCCGGCTTCAGCGCCTCGAGACCGGCCAGCCCGCCCTGCTCGGCCGGGTCGAAGCCGATCGCCTCGACGCCGCTGCGCTCGAGCGACTCGAGCACCGCCGCCCCGCTCTTGAGCGACACCTCGCGCTCGGCGGAGTCACCGCCGTAGAGCACCACCACCCGGCCCAGGCCGGTCACGTCGGTCGTCATAGCGTCACCTCGTCGAGCGCCAGACGGGCGTCGGCCAGCCGCTGGGCGATGCCGCCCACGTCGCCGGCGCCCTGGGTGATCAGGATGTCGCCGGGGCGCAGCACCTTGGCCAGCAGCCCCGGCAGTTCGGCCTTGTCCTGCACGAAGATCGGATCGACCTCGCCCCGCTGGCGGATCGAGCCGGCCAGGCTGCGACCGTCGGCCCCGGGCAGCGGCGTCTCGCCGGCCGCGTAGACATCGAGCAGCAGCAGGGTATCGACCCCGGCCAGCACGCGCACGAAGTCCTCGTAGAGGTCACGGGTGCGGGAATAGCGATGCGGCTGGTAGGCCATCACCAGGCGGCGGTCGGGCCAGCCGTCGCGCACCGCCTGGATGACCATCTCCACCTCGCGGGGATGGTGGCCGTAGTCGTCGACCAGCATCACCTCGCCGTCGCCGGCCGGCGTCGGGAAGCTGCCATGGACCTGGAAGCGACGGCCGACGCCGGCGAAGCTCGCCAGGCCGCGCAGGATGGCGTCGTCATCGACCCCGGCGTCGCTGGCCACGGCGATGGCGGCCAGGGCGTTCAGGGCGTTGTGACGCCCCGGCATGGCCAGCCGCACCGGCAGCGGTGCCAGCCCCTCCGGCCGCCGCGCGGTGAAGCGCACCTCGCCGGCCGACTGGGAGAAGTCCTCGATGCCGTAGTCGGCGTCGTCGCTGAAGCCGTAGGTCACGAACTGACGATTGACCCGCTCGAGCAGCCCGCGCACGTTGCCGTCGTCGATGCACAACACCGCCAGGCCATAGAACGGCAGGTTGTGCAGGAACTCGACGAAGGTGTCCTTGAGGCGCTCGAAGTCACCGCCATAGGTCGCCATGTGATCGGCATCGATGTTGGTGACGATGGCCACCATCGGCTGCAGGTGCAGGAAGGAGGCGTCGGACTCGTCGGCCTCGGCCACCAGGTAATCGCCCTCGCCCAGCCGCGCATTGGTGCCGGCGCTGGTCAGCTTGCCGCCGATGACGAAGGTCGGATCCAGCCCGCCCTCGCCCAGCAGGGTCGCGGTCAGGCTAGTGGTGGTGGTCTTGCCGTGGGTGCCGGCCACGGCGATGCCGTGGCGGAAACGCATCAGCTCGGCCAGCATCTCGGCCCGGCGCACCACCGGCACACGGTGCTCCTGGGCCCAGCGCACCTCGGGGTTGGTCGGGTCCACCGCCGTGGAGACGACCACCACATCGGCCTCACGGGCGTTCTCCTCGGCGTGGCCGATCGCCACGCGAACGCCGCAGGCGCGCAGGCGCTCCACCACCGGCGAGGCCTTGAGATCGCTGCCGCTGACCGCATAGCCCTCGTTGGCCAGCACCTCGGCGATGCCGCACATGCCGGCGCCGCCGATGCCGACGAAATGAATGCGCCGGATGCGACGCATGCCCAGCCCGCGCCCGAGGCGCGGGGGCGTGGCTTGGCCGGGAACCGGCCCCAGGGTCTGATCACTCAAAAGCTGTCTCCATGCAACCGGCCACCAGCCGCTCGACGGCATCCAGATGGGCACAGCCTCGCGCCTCGGCGGCCATGGTGGCAAGCGTGTCGGGGTCGAGCAGCGCCGCCAGCCGATCGGCCAGCGTCGCCGCAGTCATCTCGGATTGAGGCATCAGGGCAGCGGCGCCCTGCTCGACCAGGGCCGCCGCATTGGCGGTCTGGTGATCGTCCACCGCGTGCGGGAAGGGCACGAACAGCGCCGGCTTGGCCGCCGCCGCCAGCTCCGCCACGGTCAGGGCACCGGCCCGGCATACCACCAGGTCGGCCCAGTCGTAGGCCTCGGCCATGTCATCGATGAAGGCGCTGACGTCCGCCTCCACGCCCTGTTGCGCGTAGCCCTCGCGGGTCGCCGCGTCCTTGTCACGGCCGGCCTGATGACGCACCTCGGGCCGCTCGGCTTTCGGCAGTCGGGCCAGCGCCTCGGGCATGCCACGGTTGAGCGCCAGCGCGCCCAGCGAGCCGCCGACCACCAGCAGGCGCAGCGGACGCGCGCGCATCGTCTCGGCGCCGCGCGGGGTCTCGCCGATGGCGGCGATGTCGTCACGCACCGGATTGCCGACCACCTCGGCGCGGCCCGGGAAGGCCTGGGGAAAGGCCGCATAGACGCCGCGCGCCATTCTCGCCAGCACGCGGTTGGTCAGCCCGGCCACGGCGTTCTGCTCGTGGATCACCAGCGGCCGGCGCGCCAGCCAGGCGGCCAGCCCCCCCGGGCCGCTGGCGAAGCCGCCGAGGCCCACCACCAGCTGGGGATCGAAGTCGCGTATCACCCGGCCGGCCTGTCGCACCGCGCCGATCAGCCGCCAGGGCGCCATCGCCCAGCCGGCCAGCCCGTTGCCGCGCAGGCCGCTCACCGCGATACGATGCAGCGGCAGGCCGGCCTCGGGCACCAGCCGGTTCTCGATCCCGCGCGGACTGCCCAGCCACTCGACCTCGACCCCGCGGGCCTGCAGCGCGCGGGCCAGCGACAGGGCCGGGATGACGTGACCGCCGGTGCCGCCGGCCATGATCAGGGCGCGCCGCCCTTCGCGTCGACTCATGATTGCGTTCCTTTGCTCTTGCCCGGGGTGCTGTTGGCGGCAGCGCGCTTGCCGGAAGCCCGCCCGCCGTCGCGGGATGCGGTCGGCTTCGCCCGGCGCACCGCCTGGCGAGTCTCGATGTCGGCCCGCAGCAGCATCGCCACCATGATGCAGCTCACCATCAGGCTGGAGCCACCGTAGCTGAGCAGCGGCAGCGTCAGGCCCTTGGTGGGCAGCATGCCGCTGCTGACCGCGATGTTGATGAAGGCCTGGGCGCCGATCACCAGGGCGATGCCGTAGCTGGCATAGGCGGCGAAGGCCAGCCCGGCCAGTTCGGCGCGCCGCCCTACCGCCATGGCGCGCCACACCAGCAGCGCAAACAGGCCGATCACGCTGATCGCGCCGACCAGGCCCAGCTCCTCGGCCAGCACGGCGAACACGAAGTCGGTGTGTGCCTCTGGCAGGTAGAACAGCTTCTGCACGCTGTTGCCGAGCCCGGTACCCAGCCACTGGCCGCGGCCGAAGGCGATCAGCGCCTGGGTGAGCTGGTAGCCGCTGGCGAACTGATCGGCCCAGGGGTCGACGAAACTGGTCAGGCGCGCCATGCGATAGGGCTCGGCGATCGCCACCACGGCGCCGAGGGCGGCGACCAGCACCATCAGCAGCAGGAAGCGGCCCCAGGGCGCCCCGGCCATCAACAGCATGCCCATCACGCAGCCGGTCATCACCACCACGGCGCCGTAGTCCGGCTCGAAGATCAGCAGGGCGCCGAACAGGGCCAGCACGGCCAGCGGCCGCAGGAAGGCGCCCCACTCGCGGCGCACCTGGGGCAGGAAGCGCTCCAGGTAGCCGGCCAGATAGGCGATCAGACACAGCTTGGCGACCTCGGAGGCCTGGAGGTTGAACGGCACACCGGGGAGCGACAGCCAGCGCTTGCTGCCGTTGACCTCACGCCCGACCACCAGCACCAGCATCAGCAGGGCGAGCCCGACCAGCAGCAGCAAGGGCCCGTTGGCCTTCCACCAGGCCAGCGGCACGCGCAGCGCCAGGGCGCCGATCACCAGCGAGCCGAGCAGGAAGGTGCCGTGACGCAGGCTGAAGTACCAGGCATTGCCGGTGAGGCTCGAGGCCACCTCACTGGAGGCCGAGGTCACCATCACCCAGCCGATCAGCAGCAGCGCCAGGGCGGCGATCACCAGCCAGCCGTCGAAGGGCTGATCGGCGGTGGAGAGCCGTTCGCGTAGACGGGCCAGGCGGCTCATCGGTGTGTCTCCTGCACCAGGCGCGCCACGCCGGCCCGGAAGGCCTCGCCGCGGACCTGGTAGTTGGGGAACTGGTCGAGGCTCGCGCAGGCCGGCGACAGCAGCACGCAGTCGCCGGGGGCGGCGATCTCGGCGGCCCGCCGCATGGCGGCCTCGAGGTCATCGACCCGGGTCAGCGCCACGGCGCCGTCCAGCGCGGTCGCCAGACGCTCGGCGTCGCGGCCGAACAGGATCGCCTCGCGGCCGTGGCGGGCCAGCGGTGCCGCCAGCGGCGTGAAGTCGGCGCCCTTCCCTTCCCCGCCGGCGAGCAGGATCACCCGGCCGGACAGGGTCGGGCCGAGCCCGGCGATGGCGGCCAGGGTCGCGCCCACGTTGGTGCCCTTGGAATCGTTGATCCAGCGCACCCCGCCCGCATCGGCGACCAGCTCGCCACGGTGTGGCAGGCCGGGGAAGCGCTCGAGCACGCAACGCATGGCGGCGAGTTCGAACCCGAGGCGATGCCCCATGGCCAGCGCCGCCAGGGCATTGGCCTGGTTGTGGCGCCCCGGCAGGCGCACCGCATCGGCCGGCATCAGCGGCACGGCGCCGTGCATCAGCCAGTCGCGGGGGCCGCTGCCGTCGTCATGGTCGGCGATGCCCCACTCATCCGCCTCGGCCGCCGCACCGAACGCAGGCGACGCCGTGGTGAAGCGATCGAGGGCCGGCGGCGGCGTATCCGGCCAGGTGGCCGGATCCTCGGCGTTGACCACGCCATGGCGCGCGCCGCGGAAGATCGCCTGCTTGGCGGCGCGATAGCCGGCCAGGTCGCCGTGGCGGTCCAGATGATCCTCGGACAGGTTCAGGAAGGCGACGGTCTCGGCGCCGAGGCGCGGCGTGGTCTCGAGCTGGAAACTGGACAGCTCGAGCACGTAGAGCTCGGCGTCGGCCCGCTCGACGAGCAGGTCCAGCGCCGGCGTGCCGAGATTGCCCCCCACCGCCACGCGACGGCCGGCCTCCTCGGCCATCTCGCCGAGCAGTGTGGTCACGGTGGACTTGGCGTTGGCACCGGTGATGGCGGCGATGGGCGCGCGCGCCGCGCGCACGAACAGCGCGATCTCGCCGACGACGAACGGCTCACCGGATTCGCCGAGGCGCCCGGCCAGGGCATCGAGCCCCGGGCTTGCCGGATCGACGCCGGGGCTGACCACGACCTCATGGGCATCGAGCATGTCCAGCTCGGTCAAGGGGCCGCAGTGCACCGCCACGCCCGGATGCGCGGCGTGGAAGTCGTCCAGCCCCGGCGGCGCGGCGCGGGTGTCGGCGACCATGAAGGGGCGCTCGAGACGTTGCAGGTGGCGACAGATGGCGCGCCCGGAGATCCCGAGCCCCACCACCAGCGTCATCCCCTGGGGCACCTTGACCATCAGCGGCTCCTCAGCGATTCGGCGTCAGCGGATCTTCAGGGTCGCCAGACCCAGCAGCACCAGCACCACGGTGATGATCCAGAAGCGCACGATGACCCGCGGCTCCGGCCAGCCCTTGAGTTCGAAGTGGTGGTGCAGCGGCGCCATGCGGAAGATGCGGCGTCCGGTGAGCTTGTAGGAGCCCACCTGCAGGATCACCGAGACCGTTTCCATGACGAAGATACCGCCCATGATGAACAGCACCACCTCCTGGCGCACGATCACCGCCACCACGCCCAGGGCGGCGCCCAGCGCCAGGGCGCCCACGTCGCCCATGAAGACCTGGGCCGGATAGGTGTTGAACCACAGGAAGCCGAGGCCCGCGCCGGCGATGGTGGCGCAGAACACCGCCAGCTCGCCGGCACCGGGAATCATCGGGATCTGCAGGTACTCGGCGAACACCGCGTTGCCGCTGGCGTAGGCGAACACCGCCAGCCCCATGGCCACCAGCACGGTAGGCATGATGGCCAGGCCGTCCAGGCCATCGGTGAGGTTCACCGCGTTGGAGCTGCCGACGATCACCAGGTAGGTGAGCACGATGTAGAACAGCCCCATCTGCAGCACGAAGTCCTTGAACAGCGGCAGGATCAGGCTGGTCTCCACCGGCGAGGCGGCGGTGACGTAGAGGATCACCGCGGCGGCCAGGCCGATCACCGACTGCCAGAAGTATTTCCAGCGCGCCGGCAGGCCGCGGGGATTCTTCTCCACCACCTTGCGGTAGTCGTCGACCCAGCCGATGGCCCCGAAGCCCAGGGTCACGCCCAGCACCACCCATACGTAGTGGTTGCGCAGGTCGCCCCACAGCAGGGTGCTGATGGCGATCGCCATCAGGATCATGGCGCCGCCCATGGTCGGGGTGCCGGCCTTGGAGAGGTGCGACTGGGGGCCGTCATCGCGCACCGCCTGGCCGATCTGGCGCTCCACCAGCCGGCGGATCACCTTCGGACCGAGCCACAGGCACAGCACCAGGGCGGTCAGGGTGCCCAGGATCATGCGCAGGGTCAGATAGTTGAAGACGTGAAAGGCGCTCTGGTATTGCGCCAGCAGTTCAGCCAGAAAGAGCAGCATGTAATGCCTTACCTTGATGCATCCGGACACAGCGCCGACACCACGGCTTCCATGCCGGCACTGCGCGAGCCCTTGACCAGTACACTGGCCCCTGGCGGCAGATGATGGAGGACGTGGCGCGTCAGCGCCTCCCGATCGTCGAAATGACACCCCCCGTCGCCGAAGGCGCGGCTGGCCGGCCGCGCCGCCTCGCCGAGGGTGCCGAGAAAGTCGATGCCGAGCTCGCGCGCGTGGCGACCCACGGCTTCGTGCAGCGACGCCGACGCCTCGCCCAGCTCGCCCATGGCGCCCAGCAGGCACCAGCGCGGCCCCGGCAGGCTGGCCAGCAGATCGAGGGCCGCCTTCACCGCGCCGGGGTTGGCGTTGTAGGTATCGTCGAGCAGCCGCGCGCCGTTGACGCCTTCCGCCACGCTGAGCCGCCCCGGCATCGGTGCGACCGTCTCGAGTCCGGCCAGCACGTCGTTCGGGGCGAGGCCCATGGCCAGCGCCGCACCGGCCGCCGCCAGGGCGTTGGCCACGTTGTGGCGACCGAGCAGGGCGAGCTGGACGCGCCCCAGTTCGTGATCGTCGTGAAACAGCGTGAAAGCATAGCGTCCGAGCGGATCGCAAACCAGTGTCTCGGCGCGCAGACGCGCCGGCCCTTCCACGGCGAAATCCAGCACTTCCCGCGGGGCCGCGAGGCTCGCCCAGCTGGCGAAGTAGCGGTCGTCGCGGTTGAGCACCGCCACCCCGTCGCCGGGCAGCGACATCAGGATCTCGGCCTTGGCCTGGGCGATCCGTCCCGGCCCGCCGAACTCGCCCACATGGGCGCCGGTGACGTTGGTGATCACCGCCACCCGTGGCTCGGCCAGGCTCGCCGTCCAGGCGATCTCGCCCAGATGGTTGGCCCCCAGCTCGACCACCGCCTGACGGTGCTCGGCGCACAGCTCGAGCAGGGTCAGCGGCGCGCCGATATCGTTGTTGAGGTTGCCCCGGGTGGCCAGGGTCTCGCCGCGACGGGCCAGCAGCGCGCCCAGCATCTGCTTGACCGTGGTCTTGCCGCTGTTGCCGGTCACCGCGACCAGCGGGCCGCCCCAGGCGCGGCGCCGGGCGCGACCCAGCAGGCCCAGCGCCAGGCGGGCATCGGCCACCACCAGCTGCGGCAGCGGGTCATCGACGCGACGCTCGACCACCGCGGCCACCGCCCCCGCCTCGCGGGCCTGGGCGATGAAGTCGTGACCGTCGAAGCGCTCGCCGGTCAGCGCCACGAACAGCGCCCCCGGGCCCAGGCGGCGGGTATCGGTGACGATCTCGCCCACCGACCGCTCGGCGTCCACGCCGGCGTCATGCTCGGCGAGGCCGAGCGCCGTCGCGACCTCGGCCAGGGTGTCGAGACCGACGCCGCTCATGCCTCGCCCTCCCGGCGGGCGGCCAGCCCCGCCTCGGCCTCGGCGAGGTCCGAGAAGGCATGGCGCACGCCGTCGATCTCCTGGTAGGCCTCGTGGCCCTTGCCGGCGATCAGGATCACGTCCTCGGCGGCGGCCTCGCGGATGACGTCGCGGATCGCCCGGGCGCGGCCGTCGACCACCTCGGCGCTCTCGCGGCCGGCCTCGGACAGCCCCTGCCGCATCGCCTCGCGGATCGCCGCCGGCGCCTCGGAGCGCGGGTTGTCATCGGTGATCACCAGCCGGTCGGCATGGCGCTCGGCGGCGGCGGCCATCAGCGGGCGCTTGCCCGCATCGCGGTCGCCGCCGCAGCCGAACAGGCACCACAGCCGGCCGCTGTCGGGCAGGTGCGCGCGCAGCGCCTGAAGCGCGTTTTCCAAGGCGTCCGGGGTGTGGGCATAGTCGATCACCACCGTGGGCGCCCCCTCGCCGACCAGCGCCTGCATGCGCCCCGGCACCGGCGCGAGATCGGCGGCGGCCTCGAACAGCGCATCGATCTCCTCGCCCAGGCCGTGCAGCGTGGCGATGGCCAGCAGCACGTTGGTCAGGTTGAAGCGGCCCATCAGCGGCAGCGTCAGCACGCGCTCGCCGTCGGGGGTGGCGATCAGCGCGCGCTGACCCTCGCCGTGGGGGATCCAGTCCACCACGCGCAGGGTCACGGCCTCGTCCTCGCCCACCGCGAGCACGCGCACGCCCTCGCCCAGCCCGGCCAGCATCAGCCGGGCCAGCGGATCGTCGGCGTTGACCACCGCCAGTTCGAGCTCGCTGCGACGGAACAGCCGCGCCTTGGCCGCGGCATAGGCGGCCATGCTGCCGTGATAGTCGAGATGGTCGCGGCTCAGGTTGGTGAACACCGCGGCGCGGAAGCGACAGGCATCGAGCCTCCCCTGCTCCAGCGCATGGGAGGAGGCCTCCATGGCGACCCGCTCGAGGCCCTCGCCGGCGAGTTCGCCGAGGGCGGCCTGCAGCGCCAGCGGCCCGGGCGTGGTCAGACGCCCCTCGACGAGCGCGCCGGGGCGCCCGTGCCCCAGGGTGCCGACCATGCCGGCCGGCCGGCCGAGGCGTTCGCTCAGGGCGGCGATATAGTGGGTCACCGAGCTCTTGCCGTTGGTGCCGGTGACGCCGACCAGCTCGAGGGCCTCGGGCACGCCGAACAGGTCGCGCCCCAGCTCGCCGAGCCGGGGGCGCAGGTGCGGCAGCGCCACCACCCGCGGATCATCCGGCAGCGTCGCCGCCCCGTCATCATGGGCCAGCACCAGGGCGGCGCCGGCCTCGAGGACGGCGGCGATGTAGTCGCGGCCGTCGCCCGAGACCCCGGGCACGGCGAAAAAGACATCGCCGGCAGCGAGCTCCCGGCTGTCCAGGATCAGCCGCGGCCGTGCGGGCAGCGCGAGCTCGGCCAGGGCTTCGCGCCGGCCGGGCCAGTGCGCGGTCAGCGCCTCGATCAGGCGCTCGGCGGTCACGTCCATGGGCTCTCCTTTCTCTCAACGGTCGGGCGGTAGACGGTCTGGCGATAGCGGTTTTGACGGTAAAAGAGGCAGCGATGGCCGATCCCGCGGCCGGCGGCTGACGCGCCGCTCATGAGTCCTCGTCCAGCTGATCCGGCGGCACGTCCAGGATACGCAGGGCGTTGCCGGCCACCCTGGAGAACACCGGCGCCGCCACGGCGCCGCCGTAGAAGGCATCGCCCCGGGGCTGGTCGATCATCACCACGGTGATCAGGCGCGGATCGGAGACCGGTGTGATGCCCACGAACAGCGAACGATAGGCGTTCTTCTCGTAGCCGCCGCCGCCGCTCTTGCGCACCGTGCCGGTCTTGCCGGCCACGCTGTAGCCGGGCACCAGGGCACGCCGCGCGCCGGTACCCGGCTCCACCACCCGATCCATCATGCCCAGCACGCGGTCGGCGACATCGGGCTCGATCACCGGCTCGCCGACCGGCGGCCGGTTGAGACGCAGCAGCGACGGCGGCAGCCGCTCGCCGTGGTTGGCGATGGCGGTGAAGGCACTGGCCAGCTGCAGCGCCGACACCGACAGGCCGTAGCCGTAGGACAGCGCCGCCCACTGGCTGCTGGACCAGACCTGGGGCGCCGGCACGCTGCCCCCCGCCTCGCCGGGGAAGCCGGTGCCCGGCACCTGATCGAAGCCCAGCGCCCGATAGCGCTCGGGCACCACCGGATCGTCGAGCTGCAGGGCCAGCTTGGACATGCCGATGTTCGAGGACTTCTCGAGGATGCCGGACAGGGTCAGCTCGCCGTAGTTGGCGACGTCCTTGATGGTGTAGCCGTCGATGACCATCCAGCCCGGCGAGGTGTCGATCACGGTGTCGGGCGGGAACCGGCCGGTCTCGAGCAGCGCCGACATGGCCAGCGGTTTCATCACCGAGCCGGGCTCGAAGACGTCGACGATGGCGCGGTTGCGCAGCCCGCCGGGGTCGAGGCCGGCCCGATTGTTGGGGTTGTAGGACGGCTGGTTGGCCATGGCCAGCACCTCGCCGGTCTCGGCGTCGAGCATCACCAGCACGCCGCCGTCGGCGTCGTTCTCGTCCACCGCCGACTTGAGCTCGCGATAGGCCATGTACTGCAGGCGCTGGTCGATGGCGAGCGTCAGGTCGCCACCGGGCTCGGCTTCCTTGAGCACCTCGAGGTCGCGCACCAGGCGCCCGCGTCGATCCTTGAGCACCCGACGACGGCCCGGCTCTCCGGACAGATAGGACTGATAGGCGAGTTCCAGCCCCTCCTGCCCGTGATCGTCGATGTTGGTCACGCCGATCAGCTGGGCGATCACTTCCCCGGCCGGATAGTAGCGCTTGTATTCGGCCCGCTTGCGCACCCCGGGGACGCGCAGGTCGAGCACTTCCTGGGCATCCACCGGCGTCATGCGGCGGCGCAGGTACATGAACTCACGATCGGCATAGCGCTCGATGCGCGCGTTCAGGGCCTCCGGATCCTGCCCCAGGGCCTGGGCCAGGCGCAGCCGCTGGATGCGGTCGTCGGGCAGGTCCTGGGGATTGGCCCACAGCGTCACCACCGGCGTGGAGATCGCCAGCGGCTCGCCGTGGCGGTCGGTGATCATGCCGCGGTGGGCGGGAATGGGATCGACGCGCAGGGTGCGGGCATCGCCCTGCCCCTGCAGGAAGGTGCGGTCGAAGACGTGCAGGTCGACGATGCGCCCGGCGAGCAGCGCCAGGCCGATCAGCACCAGGCCCAGCATCACCCGATAGCGGGCCTGGCCCATGGGCGACGGGGCGTGACGCACCTTGCCGCGACGTGGCGTGGCGCTCATGGTCGGATGACCTCGACTTCATCGATATCGGGCAGGCGCATCTCGAGCCGGTCGCTGGCCAGCCGTTCGATGCGCGACGGCGAGGACCAGGCGCTCTCCTCGAGCAGCAGCTGGCTCCACTCGGTCTGCAGCTGCTGGTGCTCGCGCTCGAGCTGCTGCAGCTCGGCATACTGGCCGCGCGTGTGGTGACTGGTGGCGATCACCGCCAGGGCCGCGCCCAGGCAGGCGACCAGCAGCACGGCATTGAGCGCCAGCCCCAGGGTCGGGCGAAGGCGCAGCGGCCAGGCGAAGGAGGAGGTGGCGTCGCGTCCTTGAGCCATGCCGAGCCTCAGTATCGCTTGCGCGCCACGCGCATCACCGCGCTGCGGGCACGGGGATTGGCCTCGACCTCCTCCGGCCCCGGACGGCGCGCCTTGCCGACGGACTCCAGACGACGCTGGATCTGATCGTCGCGCAGCGGGATGCCCTTGGGCAGATGGGTGTCGCCGCGCACGTGATCACGGATGAAGCGCTTGACCAGGCGATCCTCCAACGAGTGGAAGCTGATCACCACCAGATGGCCGCCGGGTGCCAGCGCCTCGAGGGCGGCCTCGAGCGCGGCATCGAGCTGGTCGAGCTCGCCGTTGACCTGGATGCGCAGCGCCTGGAAGGCACGGGTGGCCGGATGCTTGCCCTTCTCCCAGGCGGGATGGGCGGTCTTGATCACCTCGGCCAGGTCACCGGTGCGGGTGAAGGGTGTCTCGACGCGGCGAGCCACGATCGCCTTGGCCAGCCGACGGGCGAAGCGTTCCTCGCCGTAGGTCTTGAACACCCGGGCGATCTCGCCCTCGGCGGCATGGGCCAGCCAGTCCGCGGCACTCTCGCCACGGGTCGGGTCCATGCGCATGTCGAGCGGGCCGTCACGCAGGAAGCTGAAGCCGCGCTCCGGATCGTCGAGCTGGGGCGAGGAGACGCCGACATCGAGCAGCACCCCGGACAGCCGGCCGTGCAGGCCGCGCGCCTCGGCGAACTCGCCCAGGCGGGCAAACTCGCCCTGGTCGATGGCGAAGCGCTCGTCGTCGATGCTCGCCGCCTCGGCGATGGCCTGGGGATCGCGGTCGATGCCCAGCAGCCGCCCCTCGGGGGCGAGCCGCTCGAGGATCGCCCGGGAGTGGCCGCCGCGGCCGAAGGTGCCGTCCAGATAATGGCCCGCCGGATCATGAATCAGGGCGTCGACGGCCCCGTCGAGCAGCACGCTGGCATGGCGAAAGCCGCGGGGGGCGTGTTCGGGGGCGGATGACGTCATGCACTTCTCTTGGCGGCTGGTCTTGCGAGTGGCGGGGCGCCGCCGAACGGCGACGCAGGGAAAATCGTGGGGAGTCGGCCGATAAGCCGGGTTCTGTCGGGGACAGCCATTCCTCTAGGGGCGACGTCACCGTCGCCCTCAAGCAACCTACCCGAACCCAACGCGGGCCACGCCAACGGGTTCCTATTTGGTCTTGCTCCGAGTGGGGTTTACCGTGCCACGCACTGTTGCCAGGCGCGCGGTGCGCTCTTACCGCACCCTTTCACCCTTACCGGCCTCCCGAAGGAGACGTAGGCGGTCTGCTCTCTGCTGCACTTTCCGTCGGCTCGCGCCGCCCAGGCGTTACCTGGCACTCTGCCCTGTGGAGCCCGGACTTTCCTCCCCCGGATCGCTCCGGCGGCGGCTGTCTGGCCAACTCCCGCGGCAAGCATACCAGCGCCCCGCCACCCCCTCAATCCCCGTCCTTGAGCGCCTGCGCCCTGGCGTACCACTGTTTCTTGGCACCGCCCAGGGTCCGGGCGGTCACCGCCGCGGCCTGCTTGACCCCCACGCCCTCGGCGAGCATGGCGGAAAGCAGCGCATCGGCATCGACGCTGGCCGCCTCGTCGGCCGACTTCGGCGCGGCGCCGGCCACCATCACTACGAACTCGCCGCGGGCCTGATCGGGGTCGTCCGCCATCCTCGCCAGCAGCGCCTCGGGGCTGCCCTCGAGGAAGGTCTCGAAGGTCTTGGTCAGCTCCCGGGCGAGCACCACCCGGCGCGCGCCGAGCACCGTGCCGAGATCGGCCAGGGTATCGCGGATGCGATGCGGCGACTCGTAAAAGACCAGCGTCTCCTCGCGCTCGGCCAGCCCCTCGAGGCGACCGCGCCGGGTGCCGCCCTTGGCCGGCAGGAAGCCCTGAAACAGGAAGCGATCGGTGGGCAGGCCCGCCGCCGAGAGCGCCGCCACCAGGGCACACGCGCCGGGCACCGGCACGATGCGACGCCCGCGGGCGCGCAGCTCGCGCACCAGCACGAAGCCGGGATCACTGATCAGGGGCGTGCCGGCATCGCTGACCAGCGCCACGGACTCCCCGGCGGCCAGCCGGGCATCGATCTGCTCGACCCGCGCCGACTCGTTGTGCTCGTGCAGCGACAGCAGCGGCGGCGCCACGCCCAGGTGGCGCAGCAGGCGCGAGGTGTGTCGCGTATCCTCGGCGGCCACCAGGTCGACCTCGCCCAGCAGCCGTGCGGCACGGGGGGCAAGGTCGTCCAGATTCCCAATCGGCGTGGCGACCACGTACAATACCCCTAAGATGGCGTCTGTCATTTCGGCTCCCGGGAAGCTCTCCGCACGTGAGGACAAGGAAGGATTCATGAAGATTTCGTCTCGCGGCCCGCTGGCCGCCGCCTTCGTGGCAATGTGGCTGGCCGGTTGTGCCTTCCAGCCTGGCATCACCGAACGACAACCCGTCGGCGATCCGGATCAGCTGCTGGCCCAGGCCGAGCAGCAGGCACCCGAGCAGGCCGCGCAGTCGCGGCTTCAGGCGGCCGACATCCTAGCACGCCAGGGCAGCCGCCCCCAGGCGCTGGACATTGCCAAGGGCATCGATGACAGCCGGCTCTCCGCCGAGGATCGCGGCCGCTGGGCGATGCTGCTGTCCGACCTCGGCGAGACCGAGGGTGACACCTCGGCGGTGATCCAGGCCGCCCAGCGGCTCGACGAGCTGCAGCTGTCCGGCGACCAGGCCGCGCTGCTGCGCGAGCGCCAGGCCCGCGCCCTCGGCCAGATCGGCGAAACGCGCGCCGCCACCCAGGCGCTGCTGCGCCTGCAGGCCGACACCGACCGGATCGACCTCAACGACCCGATCTGGGAACAGCTCTCGCAGCTGGCGCCGGGCGCCATCGACGAGCTGCGTGACGGCGCCAGCGAACCGACTCAGGCGTGGCTCGATCTCGCCGAGCTGGTCCGCGCCAGCGGCGGCGACATCGAACGCCTGTTCGCCCGCCTCGACGACTGGCGCGACCGCAACCCCGACCACCCGGCGGCCCGCCAGCTGCCCGCCGACATCCTGGCACTGCGCGACCTGCGCGGACAGGACGTGAGCCACATCGCCGTCTTCCTGCCTGAGTCCGGCCCCCTGGCCGGCGTCGCCGACGCCCTCGAGGAGGGCCTGCGCGCCCATCACATGAACAAGGTGAACGGCGGAAGCCGCGGCACCCAGCTGACCTTCCTGGACTCCTCCGGCGGCAACTTCGACGCCCTCTACCAGGAGGCTCAACAGAGCGGCGCCCAGGTCGTGATCGGCCCGCTGAACAAGGAGGCGGTCACCGCCCTGGAACGCCGCGACCGGGTGCCGATGCCGACACTGGCGCTCAACTACGGCGAGGACGAGCACAGCAGCGCCAAGGGACTCTTCCAGTACGGCCTCTCCGCCGAGGACGAGGCGCGCTCGGTGGCCGCCCGCGGCCGCCAGGACGGCCACCGCAGCGCCTCGCTGCTGGTGCCGGACAACGCCTGGGGTCGCCGGGTCGGCGAGGCCTTCGCCGACGCCTGGCGCGAGCGTGACGGCCAGATCGCCAACGCCGTGCGCTACAACCCCGGCCGGCCGGCCACCGAAAGCACCCGCCGCGCGCTGGGCTCCAGCCGGCCCGACATGCTGTTCCTGCTGGCCCTGCCCGACTACGCCCGCCAGGTTCCGCCGACCATCGACTACTACGCCTACAAGCAGGAGCTGTCGGTCTACGCCACCTCGCATCTCTATGAGGGTCGCCCGCAGCCGCGCCTCGACAAGGACCTGAACGGCGTGATGTTCCTCGACATCCCCTGGCAGATTCCGGATGCCGCCGTGGGCGGCGAAGAGGCCCTGCCCTTCCTCGACAGCTATCGCCAGTTGCGCGAGGAGTCCGACCCCAACATGTTCCGCCTGATGGCCATGGGCGTGGACGCCTACGAGCTGGCCCGTCGCCTGCCGCAGTTCCAGGCCATTCCCGGCAGCGAGATGTTCGGCGCCACCGGCACCCTGAGCGCCGACCAGGACGGCCGCTTCCATCGCCAGCTGCCCTGGGCCCGCTTCGAGGATGGCGTGCCCCAGCCGGCGCTCGACATGAACCGCTTCGCCGATGACGCGTCCCGCTGACGCCCGCGCCCGGGGCGCTCGCATCGAGCGCCTCGCCGCCGACTGGCTGGCGGCCCGCGGGCTCACGCTCGAGGCCGCCAACCAGCACGCCAGGGGCGGCGAGCTCGACCTGGTGATGCGCGAGGGCGAGACCCTGGTGTTCGTCGAGGTCCGCCACCGCCGGAACGCCCGTCACGGCCACCCGCTCGAGACCGTCACCACCACCAAGCAGCGCCGCCTGATCCAGGCGGCGCGTTTTTATCTGCAACGCAACCGGCTATCATGTGCCTGCCGCTTCGATGTGCTGGCCGTCACCGGCACGCCTCCGGACCTCGAATTCATCTGGGTCCCCGGCGCCTTCGAAGCGTTCTGATCGCCCTAGGACCAGGAAGCCAAGATGGATTTCCAGAACCGCATTCTCGGACACTTCAACGCCAGCATCGACACCAAGACCTACGCCAGCGAGGTGCTGCCGCCCTTCATCGAGGTCGCCAGCCAGATGATGGTTCAGGCCCTGGTCAACGAAGGAAAGATCCTGGCCTGCGGCAACGGCGGCAGCGCCGGCGACAGCCAGCACTTCTCCTCCGAGCTGCTCAACCGCTTCGAACGCGAGCGCCCCAGCCTGCCCGCCCTGGCGCTGACCACCGACACCTCGACGCTGACCTCGATCGCCAACGACTACAGCTACAACGAGGTGTACTCCAAGCAGATTCGCGCCCTGGGCCAGCCCGGCGACGTACTGCTGGCGATCTCCACCAGCGGCAATTCCGGCAACGTGGTGCAGGCCATCCAGGCCGCCCACGACCGCGAGATGACCGTGGTCGCCCTGACCGGCCGCGACGGCGGCAACATGGCCTCCCTGCTCGGTCAGGACGACTGCGAGATCCGCGTGCCCGCCACCTCGACCGCCCGCATCCAGGAAGTCCACCTGCTGGTGATCCACTGCCTGTGCGACCTCATCGACGAGCAACTCTTCGGCGCAAGCGAGTGATGCCCATGATCGACAAGTCACGCCTCCTGGGCCTGCCCCTGGTCCTGCTGCTGGCCCTGTCCGGCTGCACCACCATGACGGCGGCCACCAGCTCCGGCCCCATCAACGAGAACTACAGCGAGCGCACCGTCGGCACCAAGGTCGAGGACGACAGCATCGAGACCAAGGTCGCCCACAACCTCGGCAGCACCGACGCCCGCCTCGGCGACGCGCGCATCAACGTCGACAGCTACAACGGCGTGGTGCTGCTCACCGGGCAGGTGCCGAGCCAGGAACTCAAGAACATGGCCGAGCGCATCGCCGGCGAGGTGCGCAACGTTCGCCGCGTTCACAACCAGCTGAGCGTGGCCGCCAACCTGCCGGCCAGCCAGCGGCTCGCCGACACCTGGCTCACGACCCGTATCCGCACCGCCCTGGCCGCCAACGAGGCCATCGACTCCAGCAAGCTGCGCATCGTGACCGAGAACGACAGCGTCTTCCTGATGGGCATCGTGCGCCGCCAGGAAGCCGAACGCGTCGTCGCCGCGGTCCGCAACGTCGGCGGCATGCAGCGCATCGTCAAGGTGTTCGACTACCTCGACTGACGCCCTCTCGCCCCGCCATTCGGCGGCAAGGAACGAAAAACGGCAGGCCCGAGGGCCTGCCGTTTTTCTGTCAATGCTCCGCGCATGACGGCGGAAGGGACGCGCTACTTGACCACGCGCAGCGAGGGACGCCCCTTCTTCGGCGCTTCGTCCGGCTCGCCGCCGGCATCGGCTTCGCCGTCATCAGGCTCGACGTTCTCGACGCTGGACAGACCCGGCGCCTCGTCTTCCGGGGCCTCGTCCGCCACGTCATTGACGTCCTCGGCCGGCATCACCGGCTCATGACCGAACACCATGCCGACGCCGTTCTCACGGGCATAGATCGCGATCAGCGCCTCGGTCGGCACCATGATCTGGGTCGGCTGACCACCGAAGCGCGCCGAGAAGGCGATGGCCTCGTTGGTCATCGACAGATCGCGAATCGCGCTGACGCCGAGGTTGAGCACGATCTGGCCGTTCTGCACGAACTGACGCGGCACCTCGACGCCCGCCTGCTCGGCATCGACCACGATGTAGGGCGTCAGCTCGTTGTCCAGCAGCCACTCGTACAGGGCCCGCGCGATATAGGGACGACTCGATTGCATCGGTTGGCCCTCCAGGAAAGCGGCCCCGGCGCGCTGCCGGGGCGTGAAAGAACATTCAGGGGCGCATCTCGCGCTCGGCTTCGCTCAGCGAGGCTCGGAAGCCATCGCGTTCGAAGACGCGCTCCATGTACCCCATCAGCGGCTTGATCTGCTTCTCCGGCATCTCGATGCCGAGCGCCGGCAGACGCCACAGGATGGGCGCCAGGCAGCAGTCCACCAGGGTGAACTCCTCGCTCATGAAGAACGGCATGTCCTCGAAGATCGGCGAGATGCCGACCAGGCTCTCGCGCAGCTCCTTGCGGGCCTTCTCGGCTTCCTTCTTGGTGCCGTTCTGGATCTGCTCGACCATCGGGCACCATTCGCGCTCGATGCGATGCATCCACAGCCGGCTCTGCGCCCGGGCCACCGGATACACCGGCAGCAGCGGCGGATGCGGGAACCGCTCGTCGAGGTACTCCATCATCACCTTGGACTCATAGAGCACCAGGTCGCGGTCGAGCAGCGTGGGCACGCTGTTGTAGGGGTTGAGGTCGGCGAGCTCCTCGGGGTGGCTCTCCTCGGTGACCTCGACGATATCCACTGCCACGCCCTTCTCGGCGAGCACGATACGCACCCGATGACTGTAATGATCATCGCCCCCGGAATAGAAGATCATCGATGACCGCTTGGCCACTACACCCATGAAACCATCCTCGCATCAGTTCGTGGCGGCATGATAACACGACGTGCCGCCTCCCGGGGCGTCGGTTGGCGCCCCGCTAACGCCACGGCACACGACGCGGGCGCATGGCCGATGCCATGCGCCCGCGCGGCCGGACGTGATCAGTGAATGTCGCGCCAGTACTCGCGCTTGAGCAGATAGGCGATGACGCCGAAGACGAAGATGAAGATCAGCACCTTGGGCGCCAGAGCCTCGGCCTTGAGCCGGGACGGCTCGCCGGCATAGGCCAGGAAGTTGGTCAGATCGTAGACCGCACCCTCGAACTCGTCCGGCTCCATGGCGCCGGGACTCGTCACCTGCAGCACCTCGCAGGACTGGTACTTGCCGGTGAGCGGATCGAGCTCGGCCCCCTCGACGGGGTGTTCACTGGCGGCACAGACCTTCTCCTGCACGCCCTGCAGCGGCTCGAGCACGTTGGGCATCGCCACCAGCGGGAAGACCTGATTGTTGACGCCGGTGGGCCGCGACGGGTCGCGATAGAAGCCGAGGAGATAGGAGTAGATCCAGTCGGTACCGCGCAGCCGCGCCTCCAGGGTCAGGTCCGGCGGCGCCGCGCCGAACCAGCCTTCGCCATCCTCGGCCGACATGGCATTGCGCATCTGGTCGTTGAAGCCCAGCGGCTCGGCGAAGATCAGATGGTCCTCGACCAGATCCTGAGGCATGCCCAGGTCCTCCGCCGCCCGCGAGAAGCGCTGGTACTGCAGGGAATGACAGCCCATGCAGTAGTTGACGAAGAGCTTCATGCCACGCTGCAGCGACGCCCGATCATGAAGATCAGGCGTCATCTCCTGCAGGTGCGCTCCGCCCCCGGCGGCGAACCCGAGCGTCGGAAGCAGGGCCAGGATCAGAGCCAGCAGTCCCTTTTTCATCAGCCAGTCACCCTTTCCGGAACGGGTTTGGTCTTCTCCCAGCGGCTGTAGAACGGCATCAGCAGGAAGAAGGCGAAGTAGAGCACGGTACACAGCTGCGCCAGCACCGTGCGCGCGGCGGTCGGCGGCAGCACGCCGAGCACCCCGAGCACGATGAAGCTCAGCGCGAACAGCGTCAGCATCAGCTTCGAGATCCAGCCCTTGTAGCGAATGGAGCGCACCGGACTGCGATCCAGCCAGGGCAGCACGAACAGCACCGCGATGGCCGCCCCCATGCACACCACGCCGAGGAACTTGGCATCGAGGCCGAACAGCGAGAAGTTGATGGCGCGCAGAATCGCGTAGAAGGGCGTGAAGTACCATACCGGCGCGATATGATCCGGCGTCTTGAGCGGATTCGCCGGCTCGAAGTTGGGCTTCTCGAGGAAGTACCCGCCGCCCTCCGGAAAATAGAAGATCACCGCACAGAACACGAACAGGAAGACGGCCACGCCGACGATGTCCTTGACCGTGTAGTAGGGATGGAACGGAATGCCGTCCAGCGGCTTGCCGCTCTCGTCCTTCCTGGCCTTGATGTCGATGCCGTCGGGATTGTTCGAGCCGACCTCGTGCAGGGCGATGATGTGCAGCACCACCAGCGCCAGGATCACGATCGGCAGCGCCACCACGTGCAGGGCGAAGAAGCGGTTCAGGGTGATGCCGGAAATCAGATAGTCGCCGCGCACCCACTGGGCCAGATCCGGCCCGATGCCGGGAATGGCGGAGAACAGCGAGATGATCACCTGAGCGCCCCAGTAGGACATCTGGCCCCAGGGCAGCAGGTAGCCCATGAAGGCCTCGGCCATCAGCGCCAGGTAGATCGCCATGCCGAAGATCCACACCAGCTCCCGAGGGGCCTTGTAGGAGCCGTAGAGCAGGCCGCGGAACATGTGCAGGTAGACCACGACGAAGAACGCCGAGGCGCCGGTGGAGTGCATGTAGCGGATCAGCCAGCCCCACTCCACGTCGCGCATGATGTATTCGACCGAGGCGAAGGCGCCCTCGGCGGACGGATTGAAGCTCATGGTCAGCCAGATGCCGGTGAGAATCTGGTTGACCAGCACCAGCAGCGCCAGCGAGCCGAAGAAATACCAGAAGTTGAAGTTCTTCGGCGCGTAGTACTTCGACAGATGCTCCTGCCACATCTGCGTGGCCGGGAAGCGATCATCGACCCAGCGCATGACGCCGCGTTCCGCCTTGGGCTTATCGGGATTCGCCATCAGGCCGTCTCCTCATCCTCACCGACGACGATGACGTCGTCACTCTCGAAGCGATAGGGGGGCACCTCCAGATTCAGCGGCGCCGGCACGTTGGCAAATACGCGCCCCGCCAGATCGAAGCGCGAACCGTGACACGGGCAGAAGAAACCGCCCGGCCAGTCGGCGACGCCGACGTCGTCGGCCCCGGGATCCGGCTTGAACAGCGGCGAACACCCCAGATGCGTGCAGATGCCGATCAGCACCCCGATCTCCGGGCGAATGGCCCGCAGCGGACCGCCGGCATAGCCGGGCTGCTGAGGCTCCTCGGAGCCGGGATCGGCCAGCAGCTCACCGCCGAGGGCCTCGGTGCGCTCGATCATTTCGGGCGTCCGATAGAGCACCCACACCGGGCGCCCACGCCACTCGACGGTCATGCGCTGACCGGGCTCGAGCTTGGAGATGTCCGCCTTGACCGGCGCACCGGCGGCACGCGCCCGAGCGCTCGGCTGCCAGGAAGACAAGAAGGGAACCGCTACCCCGACCGCCCCCGCCGCACCGACGACGGAGGTGGCGCCCACGAGGAAACGGCGTCGCCCCTTGTTCACGCCGCTGTCTGTCATTGTTGGTATTCTCCCATCAGCGTTTGCCCGCCCTTCCTGCGCGAGCCACCAGAGCCGCGACCACGAGGTTGAGGAATGCATTCCATGGTAGGTAATGGGGACAGCCTGCACAACACGCCGCGCCGAGAGCCCGACACCAAGGCGCCGGTCTCTTGACCTCGCACAAAAAAAAGCGCCCGGGTCCTGAGGACCCGGGCGCTTTTGACGAGGCTCGTCGCAGCTTAACGCTTGGAGAACTGCGGACGACGACGGGCCTTGCGCAGACCGATCTTCTTACGCTCGACCTCACGCGCGTCACGAGTGACGTAGCCGGCTTCGCGCAGCGGCTTGCGGAAGTCTTCGTTGTACTGCATCAGGGCGCGGGTAACACCGTGACGGATAGCGCCGGCCTGGGCGCTGCCGCCGCCACCCTTGACGGTCACGTAGACGTCGAACTGGCCGAGGGTCTCGGTCAGCTCGAGCGGCTGACGGACGACCATGCGACCGGTGACGCGGCCGAAGAACTCGTCCAGCTCACGGTTGTTGACGGTGATCTTGCCAGTGCCCGGCTTCAGGAAGACGCGGGCGGTAGAGGTCTTGCGGCGACCGGTACCGTAATACTGCTGTGTCATGGCGAAAGCTCCCTCAGATGTTCAGTTCTTGCGGCTGCTGCGCGGCGTGCGGATGCTCGGTGCCGGCGTAGACCTTGAGCTTGGAGTACATGGCACGACCCAGCGGGCCCTTCGGGAGCATGCCCTTGACCGCGGACTCGATGACGCGCTCCGGTGCGTGAGCGATCATCTTCTCGAAGTTCATGGAGCGCAGGCCACCCGGATAACCGGTGTGACGATAGTAGTTCTTGGCGCTCGCCTTGTTGCCGGTGACGTGCACCTTCTCGGCGTTGATCACGACGATGTAGTCGCCGGTGTCAACGTGCGGGGTGTATTCCGGCTTGTGCTTGCCACGCAGGCGGCGAGCGATCTCGGTGGCCAGACGGCCCAGAGTCTTGTCCGCAGCGTCGACGACGTACCAGTCGCGCTGGACGGACTGCGGCTTGGCAGTGAACGTCTTCATGGGTGAATCACCAAATCGATGTATTGGGTCCTGCCCGCCTCGGCGGTTCGGACCATCCCTATTTTTCTTGGTTGCCGCCCGGGGACGACAACGGTCAAGCGCGCGAATTCTACACGCCCTACTCCGTCAGGACAATGCTTTCCGCCCCAAGGCAGGAATCCCTTGCACGAAAACGCTCGAACCAACAGCTGAAAAGTCGAACAGTCAGCGAGCGAAGGCCAGTCCTAGGCCCGCTCCCTACGGGCCAACGCACTTCCCACATCCATGTGGGTCGCAAGGCAAGAATCGGCGAGAAGGCGGACCGGGCTCGCGTGCGAGTTTACCGGCCGTCAATGAGGCCTTTGACCGGGCTCGCGCACGAGCTGATGTTTAGCGCCGTCTAGCCGAGCGCAGCGACTTTCGTGCACCGGCTAGGGCTTGTGCGGCAGGGCCAGATACTCCCTCGACTGCATCTCCTGCAGCCGCGACAGGGTACGCTCGAACTCGAACTCCAGCTTGCCGTCGCGGTAGAGCCGCTCCGCCGGCGCCTCGGCGGACATCAGCAGCTTGACGCCGCGGTCGTAGAACTCGTCGACCATGTTGATGAAGCGCCGCGCCTGGTCGTCGCTGGCGCCATCCATGCACGGCACGCCGGAGACCAGCACGCTGTGATACTCACGCGCCAGCTCGATGTAGTCGTTCTGGCTGCGCGGGCCGTCGCAGAGCTCGTCGAACGCGAACCAGACCACGTCATCGTGGAGCCGACGGCTGTAGAGCACGCGATGATTGATCTCGATCGGCGCCCCGCTCTCGCCCTCGTGCCCGGCGATCTCGCGGAAGCTGCGCGCCAGTTCGGCCTCGGCGGCCTCGTCCAGGGGCGAATGGAAGATCTCGGCGCGCTCCAGGGCGCGCAGCCGATAGTCGATGCCGGAGTCGACGTTGACCACCTCGCAGTGGCGCTCCAGCAGATCGATGGCCGGCAGGAAGCGCGCCCGCTGCAGACCGTCCCGGTAGAGATCGGCCGGCACGATATTGGAGGTCGCCACCAACACCACGTCGCGGGCGAACAGCGCCTCGAGCAGATTGGCCAGGATCATCGCGTCGGTGATGTCCTTGACGAAGAACTCGTCGAAGCAGATCACCCGCGCCTCGGCGGCGAACTTGTCGGCCACCAGGGTCAGCGGATTCTTCTCGCCCTTGTAGTGCTCGAGCTCGTTGTGCACGCGCTGCATGAAGCGGTGGAAGTGGGTGCGCATCTTCTCGGGAAACGGCAGCGCCTCGAAGAAGGTATCCACCAGGTAGGTCTTGCCACGACCCACGCCGCCCCAGAAATAGAGCCCCGTCACCTCGGGAAGCACCGGCGCCTCGGGCTCGCTGCGCTTGCCGAACAGTCCGGCCATGCGCGACTTGAGCCCCTTGCCGGCCGGCGTGGGCCGGGCGCTGTCGCGCGGCCTGGCCAGCAGCTCGTCGAACAGGCGCTGCAGATGCGCCACGGCCTGCTCCTGGGCAGGGTCGTGCGCGAAGTCGTCGCGCTGGAGATCGGCACGATAGCGCCCCATCGGGGTATTCGGCTCGGCGGCAGTCGGCATCCTGTGACTCTCGCTCATGGACATGGGGGCGACGGTCCTCGGCATCCGGTGAAAGGGAGGGATTATACGCGCCCGGCCGGCGCTTGGCATCGCCGACCGGCCGTTGACCCCGGCGACCGCCTCGGCCCTATAATGGGCCGCCGGGGCCGCCCGGCGCTGGAAGCCGGCCGCCGATGCCGAGCCGATCGACCGCTCAGGAGAATGATGTGGAACTAAGCAATATCAACTGGATGCTGGGCGCCGCCTGCCTGCTGGCCGGCATCGGCCTCGGGGTGCTGGGCTATCACCTGATGAACGCCGGAGCTCGTAACGCACAGATGCTGCGCCAGCGCCTCGCCGAACGCGACCGCCAGCTGGCCGAACTGCGCGACGGCGTCGGCGAGCACTTCGAGCGCCTCGGCAGCCTCGCCGCCGCACTGAACAAGGAAGTCGGCGAGGCCACGAGCCGCCTGGCCGTCGAGGCGCCGCACCGCCCCGACCTGGCGGCGGCCACCGCCACCATGCCCGAGCCCGAGGAAGCCGCCACCACGAGCGACGACGTGGCCGCGCCCCGCGACTACGCCGACGGCAACCGCGGCACCCTCTCCGAGGACTTCGGCCTCAAGCAGAGCGACGGCGACGCCCCCCAGCCGCCGCGCTACTGAGATACCGCCCTCGGGGCCTCGAGACGCCGCCCGCTGCCCATGGCAGCGGGCGGCGTCTTCGTTTCCGGGGCGCGCCCCGAATCACTAGGCCGGGTTATCGATATCCACGAAGCGATGCTCGATGCCGAACTCCGCGGCGAGACGCTCGCCCAGCGCCTGGACGCCGTAACGCTCGGTGGCGTGATGTCCCGCCGCCAGGTAGTGGATCCCCAGCTCCCGCGCCAGATGCGTGGTGCGCTCCGAGATTTCGCCGGAAATGAAGGCATCGGCACCGGCCGCCGCCGCCTCGGCGATCATGTCCTGGGCGCCGCCGGTGCACCAGGCCACGCGCCGGACCTCTCCGGCGCCCGGCGCCTCGACCAGCAGCGGCTCGCGGCCCAGCCGCTCGCCGACATGCTCGGCCAGCGCCGCCGCGCTCAGCGGTGCGGCAGGCCGCCCCAGCCAGATCAGACCCTCGCCGAGCTCGCCGTCGGCACAGCCCTCCGCCGTGAAGCCGAGCCGCTCGCCCAGCCGCGCGTTGTTGCCGAGTTCGGCATGGGCATCCAGCGGCAGGTGATAGGCCAGCAGGCCGATCTCATGGCCCAGCAGGGTCGCCAGCCGACGGCGTTTCATGCCGGTGACGGCCACCGGCTCGTTCTTCCAGAAATAGCCGTGATGGACCAGCAGCAGGTCGGCCTCCCAGGCCACCGCCTCGTCGAGCAGCGCCTGGCAGGCGGTCACGCCGCTCATCACCCGGGTGGCCCGCTCACGGCCTTCGACCTGCAGGCCGTTGAGGGTGTAGTCCTTGAAGCGCGCCGGTGACAGCAGCCGATCGCAGGCCGCCACCAGTTCCGCGGATGTCGTCATGAAGCCTCCGGACGGTTCATTCGTGCAATGTTACAATCCACGCATTCTAAACCGCCCCGCCGCCCCGCGACCACGCACCAGAAGGAAGCCCGCCGCATGCGACGCGCCCTCCCCTACCTGTGGCCCATCCTGATCGGCCTGCTGCTGGCCATCGTGCTGCTCAATGCCTTCCCGCGACTGGTGGGGCGCCAGGCCACGCCCCCCGTCACCGATACGCCCACGGTGCAGGTGCCGTCGTTGCCCGAGGCGACTCCGACCGCCGAGGACGTCGAGCGGCCGGCACCCAGCCTGCGCGAGGCCCCACCGATGACACGCGGCGAAGGGCCGGCGAGCTACTCCAGCGCCGTGGAGCAGGCCGCACCGGCGGTGGTCAACGTCTACTCCTCGCGCGTGGTGAAGCGCGACAGCCATCCGCTGATGTCCGACCCCTTCTTCCGCCAGTTCTTCGGCGACGACGCCCCGCGCCGCCAGCGCATGCTGTCGAGCCTGGGCTCGGGCGTGATCGTCAGCGACGACGGCTACGTGCTGACCAACCATCACGTCATTCGCGGCGCCGACCAGATCCAGGTGGCCCTGCGCGACGGCCGAGAGACCCTCGCCGAGGTGATCGGCACCGATCCCGAAAGCGACCTGGCGGTGCTGCGCATCGACCTCGACGACCTGCCGGTCATCGAGCTCTCCGACTCCGACCAGGCGGCGATCGGCGACGTCTCGCTGGCCATCGGCAACCCCTTCGGCGTCGGCCAGACCGTGACCATGGGCATCATCAGCGCCACCGGCCGCAGCCACCTGGGGCTCAACGCCTACGAGGACTTCATCCAGACCGATGCCGCCATCAACCCGGGCAACTCCGGCGGCGCCCTGATCAACCCGGAGGGAGCGCTGGTCGGCATCAACACCGCCATCTTCTCGCGCTCCGGCGGCTCCCAAGGCATCGGCTTCGCCATTCCCGCCAACCTGGCGCGCAGCATCCTCGAGCAGATCGTCACCCAGGGGCGGGTGATACGCGGCTGGCTGGGCGTCGAGGCCCAGGAGCTGAACCCCGAGCTCGCCGCCTCCTTCGGCCTCGAGGCCCCCACCGGGGTGATCATCGCCGGCGTGGTGCCCGATGGCCCGGCGGACGCGGCCGGCCTGCAACCCGGCGACGTGCTGCTCGAGGTGAACGATCGCCCGATCCTCGACCCCCGCCAGACCATGAGCGACATCGCCGACATCGAACCCGGCACCGAACTGCCGGTCACCGTGGTGCGCGGCGGCGAGAGCCTCGAGATCACGCTGCGGGTCGCCGAGCGCCCCACGCCGTCACGCCCGCTGTCCGTCGAGGAGAGCGAGACGCCCTGATTCATCCCGCTGCCCACAACGAACGCGGCCCCGTCATCGACGGGGCCGCGTTCGTTGTGGCGCCTGGCAAGGCCCGAAGGGGCCTCAGTCGCGGATGCGATACTCGGCGCTGCGGGCATGGGCGGTCAGCGATTCGCCGCGGGCCAGCACCGAGGCCGTGCGGCCCAGCGTCGAGGCACCCTCGGCGGAGCAGCCGATCAGCGAGGAGCGCTTCTGGAAGTCGTAGACGCCCAGCGGCGAGGAGAAGCGCGCCGTGCCCGAGGTCGGCAGCACGTGATTCGGCCCCGCGCAGTAGTCGCCCAGGGCCTCGGCGGTGTGGCGGCCCATGAAGATGGCGCCGGCGTGGCGCACCTCGGGCAGCCAGCCCTCCGGGGCCTCGACCGACAGCTCCAGGTGTTCCGGCGCGATGCGGTTGATCAGCGCCACCGCCTCGTCGCGATCGCGGCACTGGATCAGCGCGCCGCGCTCGGAAAGCGAGGTGCGAATGATCGCCTCGCGCTCCATGGTCGGCAGCAGGCGCGCCATGGCGTCGCCGACCGCGTCCAGATGATCGGCATCCCAGCTCACCAGGATCGACTGGGCATCCTCGTCGTGCTCGGCCTGGGAGAACAGGTCCATGGCCAGCCAGTCGGCGTCGTTGCCGCCGTCGGAGACCGCCAGGATCTCCGACGGGCCGGCGATCATGTCGATGCCGACCTGCCCGAACACGGCCCGCTTGGCGGTGGCCACGTAGATGTTGCCGGGGCCGACGATCTTGTCCACCCGCGGCACCGTCTCGGTGCCGTAGGCCAGCGCGGCCACGGCCTGGGCGCCGCCGATGGTGAAGACATGATCGACGCCCGCCAAGTGGGCGGCGGCCAGCACCAGCTCGTTGAGCACGCCGTCCGGGGTCGGCACCACCATGACGATCTCGCCGACGCCGGCCACGTGGGCCGGCAGCGCGTTCATCAGCACCGAGGACGGGTACGCCGCCTTGCCGCCGGGCACGTAGATGCCGGCGCGGTCCAGCGGCGTGACCTGCTGGCCGAGCAGCGTGCCGTCTTCCTCGGTGTAGGACCAGGATTCCGGCTTCTGGTGCTCGTGGTAGCGCCGCACGCGATCGGCGGCGGTGGCCAGCGCCTGGCGCTGCGCCTCGGGCAGGCCCTCGAAGGCCTGGCGCAGGCGATCCGGCCCCAGGGTCAGATCGGCCATGCTCGACGCCGAAAGGCGATCGAAGCGGTTGCTGGTCTCGACCACGGCGGCATCGCCGCGGGTCTTCACGGCCTCGAGGATGTCGGCGACACGGCGCTGGACCTCGTCGTCGGACACGCCCTCCCAGGCCAGCAGGGCATCGAGGCGCGCCTCGAAGTCGGCGTCGGCGGTGGACAGACGCGCGATCTCGAGACGGCCGGCGGACACTTCACTCATGACGGTTCCTTTCCTCTCGGGGATGACCGGCGGCTCAGGCCGGCGCCTCGGCGCTGCGACGCTCGACCGCCTCGCGCAGCCGGGCGATCAGCGGCTTGAGGCGATCGTGCTTCATGGTCATGGCCGCCTTGTTGACCACCAGGCGGGTGGAGATCGGCGCGATCAGCTCGCGCGGCTCCATGCCGTTGGCCCGCAGGGTGTTGCCGGTATCGACGATGTCGACGATCTCGTCGGCCAGGTTCATCAGCGGCGCCAGTTCCATGGCGCCGTAGAGCTTGATCACCTCGGCCTGGATGCCCTGCTCGGCATAGTAGCGCTTGGCCACGTTGACGAACTTGGTGGCCACCCGGCGCCGAGCCTGGGACGGCTCGGCGCCGCTGACGCCCGCGGTCATCAGCCGGCAGCCGGCGATCTCCAGGTCCAGCGGCTCGTAGAGCCCCTCGGCGCCATGCTCGAGCAGCACGTCCTTGCCCGCCACGCCCACGTCGGCGGCGCCGAGCTGGACATAGGTCGGCACGTCGGTGGCACGGATCACCACCAGCTTGACGTCCGGCAGGTTGGTGTCGAACAACAGCTTGCGGCTGGCCCCGAGGTCCTCGGCGGGCGTGATGCCCGCCTCGGCCAGCAGCGGCAGGGTCTCGTCGAGAATGCGGCCCTTGGAGAGGGCCAGAATCAGTTGCTTGCTCATGGTCTCGCCTGTTGTCGGCTCAGCCCGGGATGCGCCGGATCCTGGCGCCCAGCAGCTGCAGTTTTTCCTCGATGCACTCGTAGCCACGATCGATGTGGTAGATGCGATCGACCAGCGTCTCGCCCTCGGCCATCATCGCCGCGATCACCAGCGACGCCGAGGCCCGCAGGTCGGTGGCCATGACCGGCGCGCCGGACAGGCTCTCGACCCCGGTGATCACCGCGGTGTTGCCCTCGAGCGCGATGCTCGCGCCCATGCGGTTGAGCTCCTGGACGTGCATGAAGCGGTTCTCGAAGATCGTCTCGACCACCCGCCCGGTGCCCTCGGCCACCGCGTTCATGGCCACGAACTGGGCCTGCATGTCGGTCGGGAAGGCCGGATAGGGCGCGGTGCGCACGTTGACCGCCTTGGGCCGCTTGCCGTGCATGTCCAGCGCGATCCAGCCCTCGCCGGTGGTCACGCTGGCGCCGGCCTCCTCGAGCTTGGCCAGCACCGCCTCGAGGATATCGGCGCGGGTGTTGCGCACCTTCACCTTGCCCCGCGACAGCGCCGCGGCGACCAGGAAGGTGCCGGTCTCGATGCGGTCCGGCATCACGTCGTGCTCGGCGCCGTGCAGGCGTTCGACGCCCTCGACGACGATGGTGTCACTGCCGTGGCCGCGAATGTTGGCGCCCATCTTGATCAGGCACTCGGCCAGATCGATGACCTCGGGCTCGCGGGCGGCGTTCTCGAGCACCGTGGTGCCCTCGGCCAGCACCGCGGCCATCAGCAGGTTCTCGGTGCCGGTCACGGTAACGGTGTCGAAGAAGATGGTCGCGCCCTTGAGGCGACCGTCGACCCGCGCGCGGATGTAGCCACCCTCGACGCGAATGTCCGCGCCCATGGCCTCGAGGCCGCGGATATGCAGATCGACCGGCCGGGAGCCGATGGCGCAGCCGCCGGGCAGCGACACGTCGGCCTGGCCGAAGTGGGCCAGCAGCGGGCCGAGCACCAGGATCGAGGCGCGCATCTTCTTGACCAGCTCGTAGGGCGCGTGACAGTCGGTCACCTGGGCACCATTGAGCTGGATGCTCATGCGCTCGCCCATCACCGGCTGCACGCCCATGTGGCCGAGCAGCTCGAGGGTGGTGGTGATGTCCTGCAGATGCGGCAGGTTCCCGATGGTCACCGGCTCATCGGCCAGCAGGGTCGCGCAGAGAATCGGCAGGGCGGCGTTCTTGGCGCCGCTGGCCCAGACCTCGCCATCGACGGGGCCGTTGCCGGTAATGATCAGCTTGTCCATGTCACCTCGAGCCTCAGGCCCCCTTGTTCTCGGCGGCACCCTGCCACTGCTCGGGGGTGTAGGTCTTGATGGTCACGGCGTGCAGGGCGCCGGAGGCGATCTCGTCGGACAGCGCGCCGTAGATCAGCTGCTGGCGCTTGACGCGGGACAGCCCCTCGAACACCTCGCCGACGGCGACCACCTGGAAGTCGCAGCCCTCGCCCTGGATATGGAATTCGCAGCCATCGAGCCGGCTCTCGAGCAGCGCCTTGACCTCAGTGGGAAGCATCGAACCCTCGCTAGAAAATGGTTGATCCGTGAAAGCGCCACCGCAACGCGATGGCGGGACGAACAGCCGACCATGGTAATGAAAAGCGACGCCGTTGGCGACGTTCGCGTAGGCGACGCGTGCGGTCGGCGACAGCCACGCCGACAGCGTGTCGGCCGGCCGGCGAGCGTCGCCATGACAGGCCTCGGCATGAAAAAGGGCCGGGAGCGATGCTGTCGCTCCCGGCCCCTTGCGCATGGCCCCGCTCACGCCTCGGCGGCGTCGACGCTCGCCTGCACCGGCAGCAGGGTATCGACACCCGCGACCTCGGTCAGCCGGGCCAGCGGCGGCGACAGACGCACCGCCTCGAGCTCGAGGCCGCTGGCCCGGCTCTGGCGCGCCCATTCCAGCAGCACGCTGACCGCCGCACTGCTGACGCGCCCCACCCCACCGAGGTCGAAGACCACGCGGCTGCCCTCGCTCAGGCCGGCGAGCCAGCGCTGGCCGGTCGCGGCGATCTCCGCGGCGCTGGCGAAGTCGACCTCACCGGACACCGACAGCACCTCGCCGTCGGCCTCGAGACGATTGGCGCCGTTGTCCAGCAGCACGCTCATCCCTCGTCGCCCTGCTCCAGCTCCTCGACGGCGAGCTCCGGCGCCCAGCCATCGATCACGGCATCGTAGTCGCGGTTCTGGTCGCGCATCGCCTGATCGAACTGGTTGCGGAAGGTCAGCCCCAGGTTGATGCCATTGACGATCACGTTGACCACCTTCCACTGGCCGTCATCCTGGCGCAGCGAATAGCTGACCGGATAGACGGTGCCGTCGCTGGCCACCACTTCCATCTCGACGCTGGCCTGATCCTCGTAGCGCGAGGCGTCCTGGTTCTCGAGCACCCGGATGTCCTGATAATCGAAGGTCACCAGGCCCTTGGCGTAGGTGTCGATCAGGGTCTGGCGGAAGGTGTCGACGAAGCGCGAGCGCTGCGACGGAGAGGCGTTGCGGAAGTAGCGCCCCATCACGCTGGCACCGATGTAGCGGAAATCGGCCACCTGCTCGAGGCTGTCGTCGACCACGGCCTCCAGCTCGCCGGGGTGCTCGCGGTAGTAGTCCTTGCGCCCCTCGATGTCGCCCATCAGCTCATCGACGCTGTCGCGGATCATCTGCTCGGGGGTGTTGGCCTGGGCGATCGCCGGCAGCGCCGCCAGGCACATCGCCAGCAGCATCAGCACGCCGGCCAGGCGCCGGGAAAGGCTCGTTGCATTCATCGGGTTCACTCCTTGGCCATGTTGGACACGAACTGCTGGATGAGCTCTTCCAGCACCAGGGCGGACTGGGTATCGCGAATGCGATCGCCGTCCGCCAGCGTCTCGGGGGCGCCGCCCACCGACAGCCCCACGTACTGCTCGCCGAGCAGCCCGGAGGTGAGAATCGCCGCGGTGGTGTCCTCGGACAGCTGGCCCTCGAGCTCATCATCGAGCGTCAGCACCACCCGCGCGTCGTACCACTCCGAGTCGAACTCGATGCTCTCGACCCGGCCCACCGTGACCCCGGCCATGGTGACCCGGGCGCGCGGCTTGAGGCCGCCGACGTTGGCGAAATTGGCCTCCAGGCGGAAGTCGTCGCCCGGGGGTTCGAGACTCAGACCGCTGACCCTCAGGGCGAGGAACAGCAGCCCCAGGATGCCGGCCAGCATGAACAGGCCGACGCCCAGTTCCATCGTCTTGCTGCGCTTCATTCCATGTCTCCACAAATCCGCGGCGGCGCCCGGCCGCCATCTTGCCCGCCCGTCGGACTCAGGCGAGCCCGCCGAACATCAGGGCGGTCAGTACGAAATCCAGCCCCAGCACCGCCAGCGAGGCGTAGACCACGGTACGCGTGGTGGCGCGGGCGATGCCCTCCGAGGTCGGCACCAGGGCATAGCCCTGATAGACCGCGATCCAGGTGACCACCAGGGCGAACACCAGGCTCTTGACCAGGCCGTTGAGCACGTCATCGACGAACTCGACGCTGGCCTGCATGTTGCCCCAGTAGGAGCCCTCGAAGACGCCCAGCCACTTCACCCCGACCAGCTCACCGCCCCAGACGCCGATCACGCCGAAGCCGATGGTCAGCAGCGGCAGGGCGACGAAGCCGGCCCACAGGCGCGGCGCGACCACCCGGCGCAGCGGGTCGACGCCGATCATCTCCATGCTGGTGAGCTGCTCGGTGGCCTTCATCAGGCCGATCTCGGCGGTCAGGGCCGAGCCGGCGCGGCCGGCGAACAGCAGCGCCGCCACCACCGGCGCCAGCTCGCGCAGCAGCGACAGCGCCACCATCTGCCCGAGCGCATCCTCGGCGCCGAAGTCGACCAGGATGGTATAGCCCTGCAGGCCCAGCACCATGCCGATGAACAGGCCCGAGACCAGCACGATGGCCAGCGACAGCACGCCGACGAAGTACATCTGGCGCAGCCACAGGCGAATGCCCTCGGCGGAGGGCACGCCGACGGCCGACTGCACGAGCAGCAGGGTCGCCTGGCCGAGCCCCTCGGTCAGATCGCAGCCCATGCGTCCCAGGCGCCGAATCAGAGCGGTCATCGCGGCCCTCCCGTGCCGAGCAGATCGTCGTGGAAGCTCATGGCGGGATAGTGGAACGGCACCGGGCCGTCCGGCTCGCCGTGGATGAACTGACTGACCCGCGGGTCACGATCCACGTCGAGACTCTGCGGCGTGCCCTGGGCCATCACCCGACCGTCGGCGATCACGTAGACGTAGTCGGCAATGGACAGCGTCTCCTTGATATCGTGCGACACCACCACGGCGGTCAGCCCGAGGGCGTCGTTGAGCCGGCGGATCAGCTGCACCAGCACGCCCATGGAGATCGGGTCCTGGCCGACGAAGGGCTCGTCGTAGAGGATCAGGTCTGGGTCCAGGGCGATCGCCCGCGCCAGCGCCACGCGCCGCGCCATGCCGCCGGAGAGCTCCGACGGCATCAGCCCGCGGGCGCCGCGCAGCCCCACGGCCTGGAGCTTCATCAGCACCAGGTCGCGGACCATCGATTCGGGCAGGTCGGTATGCACGCGCAGCGGGAAGGCCACGTTCTCGAACACGTCGAGATCGGAGAACAGCGCCCCGCTCTGGAACAGCATGCCCATGCGGCGACGCAGCCGGAACAGCGCCTTGCGCGACAGGCCGTGCACGTCCTCGCCGGCGATCCGCACCCGCCCCGCATCGGGCACGAGCTGGCCGCCGATCAGCTTGAGCAGAGTGGTCTTGCCGGTGCCGCTGGGCCCCATGATCGCGGTGATCTTGCCGCGGGGCACTACCATATCGAGACCGCGGAAGATCTCCGTCTCTCCGCGAGAGAAGCGCAGGCCCTCCACCTCGATGAGGGGAGAATCAGTCATCCATTGAATTCCCTGATAGATTATCGAACATCGTATCCTAACCATCGCCCGGGGCGCCAGCGCCGTCATGTCCCGGCTTGCGCCGAGCGGCCTCAGCGGGTTCAATGAGCGCCCTTTTGCGCGGCCCGCCGGCGCCGATTCGGCCGCCCGCCCTTGAGCCCAACCCCGCGACAGGCAACAATCCTCTCATGACAGACGATTCCTCCTTCCCCGCCGGCCTGCTGGCCAGCGCCGAACGCACCCTGCGGCTGGAGCAGCAGGCCGTCGGCGCCCTCGTCGAACGCCTCGACGGCGACTTCGAGCGTGCCTGCGAGCTGATACTGGCCTGTCGCGGCCGCGTGGTGGTCACCGGCATGGGCAAGTCCGGCCACATCGGCAGCAAGATCGCCGCCACCCTCGCCAGCACCGGCACCCCGTCCTTCTTCGTGCATCCGGGCGAGGCCAGCCATGGCGACCTGGGGATGATCACGCCCGGCGACGTGGTGCTGGCGCTGTCGAACTCCGGCGAGACCGCCGAGGTCACCGCCCTGCTGCCGCTGATCAAGCGCCTCGGCGCACCGTTGATCAGCATGACCGGCCGCCCCGGCTCGACCCTGGCTCGCCACGCCGAAGCCCATCTGGACGCCGGTGTCGAGCGCGAGGCCTGCCCGCTGGACCTGGCCCCAACCTCCTCGACCACCGCCGCCCTGGCGCTGGGTGACGCCCTGGCCGTGGCACTGCTCGAGAGCCGCGGCTTCACCGCCGAGGACTTCGCGCTCTCGCATCCCGGCGGCAGCCTCGGCAAGCGCCTGCTGCTCAAGGTCTCGGACCTGATGCACCAGGGCAGCCGCCTGCCGAAGGTCGCGCTGGGCAGCCCGCTGCGCGATGCGCTGCTGGAAATCACCCGTCAGGGGCTCGGCTTCACCTGCGTGATCGCCCCCGACGGCCTGCTGGCCGGGGTCTACACCGACGGCGACCTGCGCCGCACCCTGGATCAGTTCAACGACCTGTCGTCGCTGACGGTGGATCAGGTGATGACCGTGCCCGGCAAGCGGGTCTCGCCCGACACCCTGGCCGCCGAGGCCGTGCGCCTGATGGAAGACAACCGCATCACCGCGCTGGCCGTGGTGGACGACGACGGCCGCCCGGTGGGCGCCCTGCACATGCATGACCTGCTGGCCAGCGGCGTCATCTGACCCAAGGAGATTCCATGTCCTCAGACGCCCCCCTGCAGCATCCGGACCTGGTCGAGCGGCTGCGCCGTGTGCGCCTGCTGGCCCTGGACGTGGACGGCGTGCTGACCGACGGCCGCCTCTACTTCGATGCCGACGGCGACAGCCTCAAGGCCTTCCACACCCTCGACGGCCACGGCCTCAAGCTGGTGCAACGCGCCGGCATCCAGGTGGCGCTGATTACCGGCCGCGACTCGCCGATGGTCACTCGCCGCGCCAGCGCGCTCGGCATCCGACATCTCCATCAGGGCATCGAGAAGAAGCTGCCGACGCTGCGCCAGCTTTGCCGGGACCTGGCGCTGGACCTCTCCGAGATCGCCTACTGCGGTGACGACCTGCCCGACCTGGCCCCGATCCATCGGGCCGGCGTCGGCATCAGCGTGCCCGGCGCGCCGAGCTACATCCGCCGGCACGCCGACTGGGTCACCGAGCGCGAGGGCGGCCATGGCGCGGTACGCGAGATCTGCGACACCCTGCTCCAGGCCCAGGACCGGCTGGACGCCGTGCTCGACACCTACCTGAACGGCCAGGACTGACGCCATGCGCCTCCCCCGCCCCGGTTTTCGCACCTGGCTGTTCCTGCTGTTGCTCGCCCTCGGCGGCGGCCTGGCGCTGCTCGACCAGCGCCCCGAGGCACCGCCGGGCCCCGCGCCCCAGGGCGAGACGGGAGAGCCCGACTACTATCTGGAAGACGCGCACCTGACGCGCTTCGACGCCCAGGGCGCACCGCACCAGCGACTGACCACGCCGCGCCTGGAGCACACGCCGGTCGACGACGTCACCCGGCTGACCACGCCCCACGCCGAGCTCCGCGACAGCGAGGGCCGGCTGTGGCTGGCCGACGCCGAGCGCGGACGCCTGGAAGACGGTCAGCGCCTGCTCACCCTCCAGGGCCAGGCGGTGCTGACCGCCCCCGAGGAGCGCTGGCGGCTCGAGACCGAGCGCCTGCACTACGACAGCCTCGCCGGTCACGCCTGGAGCGACACGCCGGCGCGACTGAGCCAGCCGCCGCAGCGGATGCGTGGCGAGCGCTTCGACGCCTGGCTCGATGACAACCGCGCCCGACTGACCGACAATGTGCGCGGCCACCACCCGCCGGACACCCAGGAGGACCCCGAGTCATGACGCGATCCCTCGCCTCACTGCTCAGCGCCGCACTGCTCGCCACCGCGCTGGCCGCCCCCGGCGCCTTGGCGCTGGAAGGTGACGCCAGCGCCCCCATCCAGGTCGAGGCCGACCGGCTGGACCTCGACGATCGCGCCGGCACCGCCGTCTACCAGGGCGACGTGCGCATCCAGCAGGGCAGCATGCAGCTGACCGGCGACCGCGTGGAGATCCAGCGCAACGACGCCGGCCAGCTGACCACCGCCACCGCCACCGGCCAGCGCGCCTACCTGGAGCAGCAGCCCTCCCCGGATCAGCCGCTGGTCCGCGCCTGGGGCCGCACCGTGATCTACCACGTGGCCGAGCGGCGCATCGAGCTGGTCGACCAGGCCGAGCTGCACCAGGGCGGCGACACCTTCGACGGCGGCTACCTCGAATACTTCCTCGATCGCCGGGTGGTGCAGGCCCGCTCCGACGCCCAGGGCGTCGGCGAGAGCCAGCGCGTGCGCATGACCCTCGAGCCGGAACAGCAGGACGGCCCATGAAGACCCTGAGCGCCCGGAACCTGGCCAAGAGCTACAAGCGTCGCCGCGTGGTCCACGACATCAGCCTGGAGATCCAGCAGGGCCGCATCATCGGCCTGCTGGGCCCCAACGGCGCCGGCAAGACCACCTCCTTCTACATGATCGTCGGGCTGGTCCGCGCCGACGCCGGCCGTGTCGCCATCGACGACCGCGACCTCTCCGGCGCCGCCATGCATCAGCGCGCCCAGGCCGGGATCGGCTACCTGCCACAGGAAGCCTCGATCTTCCGCAAGCTGTCGGTGGCCGACAACATCATGGCGATCCTCGAGACCCGCCGCGACCTCGACCGCAGCGGCCGCAAGGCGCGCCTGGAGGCGCTGCTGGAGGAATTCCACATCACCCACATCCGCGACAACCTGGGCATGAGCCTGTCCGGCGGCGAACGCCGGCGGGTCGAGATCGCCCGGGCGCTGGCCACCGAGCCCGACTTCATCCTGCTCGACGAGCCCTTCGCCGGCGTCGACCCCATCTCGGTGGGCGACATCAAGGGCATCATCCGCCAGCTCAAGGCGCGCGAGATCGGCGTGCTGATCACCGACCACAACGTGCGCGAGACGCTGGACATCTGCGACGGCGCCTACATCGTCGGCGACGGCCAGATCATCGCCGAGGGTGACGCCGAGGAGATCCTCGCCAACCAGCGGGTGCGCGACGTCTACCTGGGCCAGGACTTCCGCCTCTGACCCCTTGGTCTTCGCAAGTCACTGATATACTGCCGCCATGCACGGACGGGCATGGTGATTGCCGTTGGCACGCTAATTGCTGCGAACACGCTTGCATGGCGGACGCCCGGGCACTAGGGTGGAAGACCTCTTCACCGCAGGATCGGACCGCTCGCCCATGGCCATGAAGGCATCCCTTCAACTGCGTGTCGGCACCCAGCTGACCATGACCCCTCAGCTGCAGCAGGCCATCGGCCTGCTGCAGCTCTCGACCCTCGATCTGCGCCAGGAGGTCCAGCAGGCCCTCGAGGCCAATCCCATGCTCGAGCTCGAGGACGACTTCGGCGAACAGGCCGTCAGCGAGACGCCGGACGACGACTGGTCGGACGAGATCCCGGAAGAGCTCAGCGTCGACAGCGACTGGTCCGACACCTTCCAGGACGCCGGCGGCAGCGGTGAGGCCCCCGACTTCGAGCGCCAGGCCGCCGGCCAGAGCCTGCAGAGCCATCTCGTCTGGCAGTTGGCGATGAGCGGTCTCGATGAGCGCGAGAGGCGCATCGCCGAGAGCCTGATCGATGCCGTGACCCCGGACGGCTATCTGGATCAGCCGCTGGACGAGCTGCGCGATGGCCTGCGCGCCCAGGGCCTCGAGGGGCTCGCCACCCGTGAGGTCGAAGCGGTGCTGCTGCGCCTGCAGCAGTTCGAGCCCACCGGGGTGTTCGCCCGCGATCTGCGCGAGTGCCTGCTGCTGCAGCTCGCCACCCTGCCCGATGACACCCCGCTGCTGCCCCAGGCCCGGCGCCTGGTGCGCCAGTTCCTGGAGGCCCTGGCCGGCAACGATCGCCGGCTGCTCAAGCGGCGCCTGGGGCTCGATGACGATACCCTCGAAGAGGTCATCGCCCTGATCCGCGGCCTCGACCCACGGCCGGGCAGCGAATTCGCCAGCGGCGACAGCGACTACGTGATTCCCGACCTGATCGCCCGCCACACCCCCCAGGGCTGGCGCGTCGAGCTCAACCCCGAGGCGATGCCGCGGCTGCGCATCCAGCCCGACTACGCGGCGCTGATCAAGCGCGCGGACAAGAGCGACGACAACCAGTTTCTCAAGGACCACCTGCAGGAGGCGCGCTGGCTGATCAAGAGCCTGGCCAGCCGCAACGATACCCTGCTGCGGGTCGGCCACGAGGTGATGACCCGTCAGATCGAGTTCCTCGAGCGCGGCGAGGAAGCCATGAAGCCGCTGATCCTGGCCGACATCGCCCAGGCCGTGGAGATGCACGAATCGACCATCTCCCGGGTCACCACCCAGAAGTTCATCCACACGCCGCGCGGCGTCTTCGAACTCAAGTACTTCTTCTCCAGCCAGGTCGGCGACGGCGAGGACGCCCACTCCAGCACCGCGATCCGCGCCCGCATCCGCAAGCTGATCGAGGGCGAGCCGCCACGCAAGCCGCTGTCCGACAGCAAGCTGGTCACCCTGCTCGCCGAGGAGGGCATCGAGGTCGCCCGTCGCACCGTCGCCAAGTATCGCGAAGCGATGCACATCCCGTCTTCCAGCCAGCGGAAACGCCTCGGCTGAGACCCCGCCGAAGGCGATTTCCAGAGCGTGAAAACGCGTCTGTCGCGGGGGGTTTGCAAGGCATCAAAAAGGGTTACAATCGAGTCACCACCCAAGGAGCAAGGAGCGTGTCATGCAAGTCAACCTCACCGGCCATCACGTGGAATTGACCGAGCCCCTGCGTGACTACGTGCAGGAGAAGCTCTCCCGCCTGGAACGTCACTACGACAACATCACCACCGTTCAGGTCACGCTCTCCGTCGAAAAAGAACGCCAGCAGGCCGCCTGCACGCTGCACGCCGCCGGTGCCGATCTGCACGCCGAAGCGATGGATGCCGACATGTACGCCGCCATCGACGCCCTTGCCGACAAGCTGGACCGCCAGCTCGTCAAGCACAAGGAAAAGACCCAGGCCCGCGCCCAGGGCGCCGCAAGCGTCCGCTGAGTCATGTCTCTTGAAACCATCCTTCCCCCCGAGCGCACCCTCTTCGGCGTGCCCGGGGGGAGCAAGAAACGGGTGCTGGAATTCTTCAGCACCTTCATTGCCCAGAACATTCCGAGTCTCGACAGCCAGGAAGTCTTCAGCCGGCTGATCGGGCGCGAACGGCTGGGCAGCACCGGCATCGGGCACGGGGTCGCCATTCCCCACTCCCGCAACCCGCACTGCAAGGCGCCCATCGCCGGCTTTCTCAAGCTCGCCGAACCGGTCGACTTCGATGCCATCGACGGCGAACCCGTCGACCTGGTGTTCGTGCTGCTGGTTCCCGAGGAAGCCGACGACGCCCACCTTGCCCTGCTCGGCCAGGTGGCCAGCGTGATGAACGACGCCGAGACCCGCAGCGCCCTGCGCCGGGCCGGCAGCCAGCGCGAGCTTCACGACAGCCTCCTCGACGCCATCCGACGACAGGCACCGGCCGCCAGCGGTCGCGGCTGAGCGCCGCCGCCTCGACCAGGAGACCCGACCCGTCATGCAGCTCGTCATCATCAGCGGACGCTCCGGCTCCGGCAAGTCGATCGCCCTGCAGGCCCTCGAGGACCTCGGCTTCTACGCCATCGACAACCTGCCGGCGATGCTGCTTGGCCCGCTGGTCGACGAGCTGCGCAGCGGTCAGTCCCTTCGCAGCGCCGTGGCGGTCAGCATCGACGCCCGTAACCTGCCCCACGCCCTGGAGCGCTTCCCGGCGCTGCTCGAGGACGTCCGCTCCCGCGACATCCAGTGCCAGGTGATCTATCTGACCACCGACGCACGCATCCTGCTGGAGCGCTATTCCGCCACCCGGCGCCGCCACCCCCTGACCCGGGACACCGAGATGACGCTGGCCGAGGCGATCGACCGCGAGGAAGACGCCCTGGCAGAGATCCGCGACCTCGCCGACCTGCTGATCGACACCTCGCGGCTCTCGGTGCACGACCTGCGCGGCCGCATCACCGACCAGGTGGCCGGCCATCGCCGCGAAGGGCTGACGCTGACCCTCGAGTCCTTCGGCTTCAAGCGCGGCGTGCCGCTCGACGCCGATATCGTGTTCGACGTCCGCTGCCTGCCCAACCCCTACTGGGACCCGCGGCTGCGCGAGGCGACCGGCCGCGACGACAGCGTGATCGCCTTCCTCGAGAGCTATCCGGTGGTCGACGAGATGGCCGCCGACATCCTGGCCTGGGTCGAGCGCTGGCTGCCCCGCTACCGGGCCAGCCAGCGCAGCTACCTGACCGTGGCGATCGGCTGCACCGGCGGTCAGCATCGCTCCACCTACCTGGCCGAGCGGCTGTCCCGGCGACTCGCCGAGACCCACGCCGGCGTTCGCCTGCGTCACCGCGAGCTCGGCCTGCAACTCACGCTCCCCGCCCCGAACGACGCCAAGGATCGCTAGTCACGTGCCCAGCCGCAAGCTCACCCTGACCAACAAGCGCGGCCTGCACGCCCGCGCCGCCACCCGCCTGGTGCAGTGCTGCCAGCCCTTCGCCTCGCGGGTCATCGTCTGCCACGGCGACCAGCAGGCCGATGCCGCCAACATCATGGCGCTGCTGATGCTGGCCGCCCCCTGCGGCACCGAGCTGACCCTGGAGGCCGACGGCGACGACGGCGAGGCGGTGCTGGACGCGCTGGAAGCCCTGTTCGAGGCCCGCTTCGACGAAGAGACCTGACGCGACACGCGACCGAGCCTCGAACGAAAAAAGCCCGCGAGTATCTCGCGGGCTTTGTGTTTGGAGTGTCGTTACCGTGGCCGGCTCAGCTGCCGGCCACGGTCATCTCGTCGATCAGCCAGCTGCCGGTGTGAATGCTGCCGCGGGTGTCGATGTCGTCGCCGACGCCGACCAGCCCCTGGAACATCGTCGCCAGGTTGCCGGCGATGGTGAATTCCTCCACCGGATGCTGGATGCGGCCGTTCTCGACCCAGAAGCCCGCGGCGCCGCGGGAGTAGTCACCGGTGACGCCGTTGACGCCCTGGCCCATCAGCTCGGTGACCAGCACGCCGCGATCCATGCGCGCGAGCAGGGCCTCCTGGGACTCGAGCGGCGCGGTGAGGCGCAGGTTGCGGGCGCCGCCGGCGTTGCCGGTGGTCTCCATGCCCAGCCGCCGCGCGCTGTAGGCGGACAGCATGTAGCTGGCCAGCCTGCCCTGGTCGATGAAGACGTTGTCGCGGGTCGCCACGCCATCGCCGTCGAAGGCGCTGCTGGCCATGCCGCGCATCAGTCGCGGCTTCTCCTGCAGCGAGAACCACTCGGGGAAGAGCGCATCGCCGAGGCGGTCGCACAGGAAGGAGGACTGGCGATAGAGGGTGCCGCCGGCGATGGCGCCGAGGAAGCTGCCGACCAGCCCCGACGCCAGGCTCGGATCGAACAGCACCGGCATCCGCCCGGTGGCCGGGCGCTGGCCGCCCAGCCGGCGCAGGGTGCGCCGGGCGGCGCTCTCGCCCACCGCCTCGGGGGCCAGCAGCTCGCGAGGATCGCGGGCGCTGGTGTAGTCGTAGTCGCGCTGCATGCCGTGCTCGTCCTCGGCGATCAGCATGCAGGACAGCGAATGGCGGCTGCCGCGCTGACTGCCCAGGAAGCCGTGACTGTTGGCATAGACGCGCACGCCCTCGCCGCTGGACAGCCCCGCGCCGTCGGAGCTCTTGATGCCTGCCTGGCCGCGCCCGGCATTCTCGCAGGCCAGCGCCAGCTCGACCGCCTCCTCGGTGGACAGCGCCCAGGGATGATGGACGTCGAGGTCCGGCAGTTCCCGGGCCATCAGCTCGGCCGGGGCGAGCCCCGAGGCCGGATCCTCGCCGGTATAGCGGGCGATGGCCATGGCCTTCTCGACCACGTCCCGGATCGACGCCTCCGAGGCATCGGTGGACGAGGCACTGCCCTTGCGTTGGCCGACATAGACGGTCACCGCGATGCCCTGATCGCGGGACAGCTCGACGGTCTCGACCTCGCCCTCGCGCACGTTGACCCCCACGCCCTGGTCGACGCTGGCGCCCACCTCGCAGGCATCGGCGCCGAGCCGGCGGGCCAGCGCCAGGGCCGCCTCGGCGCGGGTTTCCAGCAGCGACTGCTGGGCGACGGCATCGAAAGCCTGTGTCATCGTCTTGACTCCTCACTCGACCGGCCACGCGGCCGATACACAACATGGTCGTTTGGCCAGCCCGACGCGGCGGGCTGGTATACTGGGCCGATGCCTAACGCCCCTCTCATGAATCAGGACGCCGCATGACCCAGGATGATTTCTCTCCGGCCGACGAACGGCCCAGCAAGTCGCAGCTCAAGCGCGAGATGCATGCCCTCCAGGAGCTCGGCGAACGGCTGATCGCCATGCGCGAGGCCGAACGCGACCGCTTCCCACTGTCCGACGACCTGCTGGCGGCCATCGAGGAAACCGGCCGCATCCGCGCCCGCGAGGCCCGCCGCCGGCACATGCAGTACGTCGGCAAGCTGATGCGCCGCGAGGACCTCGAGGGCATCCAGGCGGTGTTCGACGAGATGGACCGCGAGCAGCTGCGCCGCGACCACGCCTTCCATCGCCTGGAGCAGTGGCGCGACCGCCTCATCGAGGACGACGACGCGCTCGAGGCCTTCATCGCCGACTACCCCGGGGTCGACCGCCAGGCCCTGCGCCAGCTGATCCGCAACGCCCGTCGCGAGCGCGATCAGGGCAAGCCGCCGACCAACGCCCGCCGGCTGTTCAAGCTGATCCGCGAGACCGCCGAGCTGTAAGACGCCTCAAAAAGCCCAAGACGCTATCTCTCAGTCGACCAGCCAGGGATGGGCCTTCCCGGCGACAAGGCTCCGCGAGGCGCTGTGAACCCATCCCTGGGCGCTACTTTTGCCCTTCGGCGCTCTCGCATCCTGCTTCGCTTGCAGGACCGGTGCTGGCCATCCATGGCCAACCCGTTCGGCGAGAATCGCCTCACCCATGGCAAAAACCCTCGCTTCACCTTGTCCCCGGCGCCCATCCCCATCAGTTCCGTTCCGCAGCGGCTTCCTTGCTACGACTGGGTGCCGCCGACGGTCAGCTCGTCGAGCTTCAGCGTCGGCTGACCGACGCCCACCGGCACGCCCTGCCCTTCCTTGCCGCACACGCCGATGCCGGTATCCAGCTCCAGGTCATGGCCGATCATCGACACGCGGCCCATGGCCTCCGGGCCGTTGCCGATCAGGGTCGCGCCCTTGACCGGCGCGGTGATGCGGCCGTCCTCGATCAGGTAGGCCTCGCTGGCCGAGAACACGAACTTGCCCGAGGTGATGTCCACCTGGCCGCCGCCGAAGCTCACGGCATAAATGCCGCGGGAGACGCTCTTGATGATGTCGGCGGGGTCGTCCTGGCCGGCGCGCATGTAGGTATTGGTCATGCGCGGCATCGGCATGTGGGCGAAGGACTCGCGGCGGGCGTTGCCGGTGGGCGCCATGCCCATCAGCCGGGCGTTGAGCTTGTCCTGCATGTAGCCGGTGAGGATGCCGTCCTCGATCAGCGTGGTGCACTGGGTCGCCGTGCCCTCGTCGTCGACGGACAGCGAACCGCGACGGTCGGCCAGGGTGCCGTCATCGACCACGGTCACCCCGGGCGCGGCCACCCGCTCGCCCATGCGCCCGGCGAAGGCCGAGCTGCCCTTGCGATTGAAGTCGCCTTCGAGGCCATGACCCACCGCCTCGTGGAGCAGGATGCCCGGCCAGCCGGCGCCCAGCACCACCGGCATCTGACCGGCCGGGGCATCCACGGCGTCGAGATTGACCAGCGCCTGACGCACCGCCTCCTTGGCGAAGCGCTCGGCGACGTTCTCGTCGCGCAGGCGGGACATCGGATAGCGGCCACCGCCGCCGGCGCTGCCGCGCTCGCGGCGGCCGTCGCGCACCGCGATCACGCTGACGTTGAAGCGCACCAGCGGCCGCACGTCGGCGGCCAGGGTGCCGTCGCTGGCACGCACCAGCACCACCTCGTAGACGCCGGTCAGCGAGGCGCTGACCTGGCTCACCGACGGGTCGGCGGCCCGGGCCACGCGATCGGCCTCCTTGAGCATGGCGACCTTCTCGTCGGCGGAGAGTCCGGCCAGCGGATCGATGCCGGCGTAGCGGGCGGCCGGCGCCGTCACCACGCGCGGGGCGGCATCCACCTTCCGGCCGCTGCGCACGATGCCGGCGGCGGTGCGGCCGGTCTCGGCCAGGGCTTCCATGGAGATCTGGTTGGAGTAGGCGAAGCCGGTCTTCTCGCCGGCCAGGGAACGCACGCCGACGCCGCCGTCGATGTTGTAGCTGGCCTCCTTGACCTCACCGTCCTCCAGCACCCAGCCCTCATGCCAGCTGCGCTGGAAGTACAGATCGGCGTAGTCGATGCCGGCGCCCATGGCGTGGCCGAGGCCGGTGTCCAGGGCATCGAGATCGAGCCCGCCGGGGGTCAGCAGCGCCTCGGCGGCCTGGTCGAGCAGGGGTTGCGTGTGTGATGTCATTCGGCACTTTCCAGAGCGATGCGCGGCGAGGTCCAGGGCCCCTCCACGCGATAGTGAATTCGGGTCACGCGGTCGAGGGCGTCGCCGAACAGCTTGTCGGCGATGAACAGCGCCCCTCCGACCACCGGCGCCCCGGCGATCACCGCCGCCAGGGGCAGGTTGTTGCTCACCGGCAGTGTGATGCCCAGACGCTGGTCGAGTTCCCGCCGCGCCAGGTCGACGCTGCCGTCGAGGGTGAAGCGGGTGGCCGGACCATCGATCTCGACCGGACCGCGGGTCTCCAGCACTCCACCATACAGGGTCGCATCGCCGCTGACACGATCGAAGGCGGTGCCATGCCCGGTGACGTCGGAGAAGTCCAGGGTCAGCCGGCGCAGCAGGTTGTCCACGTTGAGCAGGCCGACCAGCCGCGCCGAGGGCGATTCCAGGTTGACGAAGCGACCGTCACGCAGCGCCACCGCCAGGTTGCCCCGGGAACGCGCCAGGGCGAACTGCCAGGGGGCACCGGGCCAGGCCAGCTGACCGTCGACCCGGGTGTCGGCGTTGCGGATCGCCACCGGCTGGCCGAGCGCCTCCAGGGCGCTGCCCAGATCGCGGCCGTCCACGTCCAGCCGCGCCCGGGTCAGGCTGGCCTCGGGGCCGGCGGCCTCCCAGGTCAGGCTGCCGCGGGCGTCGATCTCGCCCAGCGTCAGCGCCAGCGGATCGATCACCAGCCGATCCGACTCGGTCCGCCACTGGGCGTTCAGGGGGCCGAACGGTCGGCCCTGATAGCTCAGCTCGTCGACGCTCAGCCGGCCCGCCGGCAGCGCGCCGAGCGAGGCCGGCATGGCGGCCGGCGTCGGCGGCACCTCGAGCTCCTCGAGCAGGCGGCCGCCTCCCTCCAAGGCCGGGGCCGACTCGGCCGGCAGCAGGCCATCGAGGCGCAGCCGCGCCAGCGACACGTCGAGCGGCTGGGCAAGGTCCGGCCGGTAGGCCAAGCGGCCGGTCAGCAGGCTGCCGTCCAGCGCCAGCTCCCAGCCGCCGGACAGCGGCTGGCCCTCGACGATCATCGAGCCGAGGCAGCGCTGCTCGACGCTCAGGCAGTCGGTATCCAGCATCAGATGGGCGATGGGGCTGCGGCCCGAGCCGCCGGCGGAACCCTCGAGCGCCCCGCCGGACAGCGGCGCCAGGGCGCTGCCCCAGGCCCGGGCATCGAAGCGCGGCAGATAGGCCTGCAGCGTCCAGCCGGGCTCGCCGGGCCAGGTCGCGGGCGCCTCCCGCCCGAGCCAGGCCTGGCCCTGACCGCCGCGTCCGGGGCGCCAGCGCCAGCCGAGGCTCGTGCCCAGGCGGCCCGACCAGGGCCCGGACTCGGCCAGGGCGAAGGTCAGGCGCAGGTCCCGCGGCGTGCCGGCCGCCTTGCCCAGCGGCGCCGGCAGCGCAATGGCCAGGTCACGCAGCTCGCTCGACAGGCTCAGGGTCGGCGTGTCGGCATCGAGATCGACGCTGCCGCGCCAGGCCAGCGGGCCGGCGAGCACGTCGCCGATGCCGGCCGGCGCTCCCAGCTCGGTGAGCGCCCCGGGCCGGGCGGTGCCCGACAGCGCGACACGCCCCTCGCCGGTGGCCAGCTCGGCGTCGACCGGCCCGCCCAGCAGCCGCCCGCTCAGGCGGCCGTCGAGGGAGCCCGCCTCGCCGCGCTGATGCCAGGCCAGCGGTCCCGTGATGTCGTGGAAGACCAGCCCGCTGGCCGAATGGGTCAGGCGCGTCAGATCGGCGTCGCCGGCGATGTCGAGACGCAGCGAGTCGGCATCGTCGAGCGCCATCTCGAGGTCGAGATCGGCCTCGAGGCTTCCCTCGCCTTGCCAGTCGGCGACCGCCTCGATGCCGTCCACGGGCATCGCGGCGAGATAGCGCGCCAGCGCCGGCGCGTCGGCGACGAGCGGCCCGCTGACCGACAGTCGATCGTCCTCGAGGCGCACCTCGGCCTCACGGGTGCGGATGCCCAGGCTCTCGGCGGTGTCCACCTCGGCCTCGAGGGTCTCGCCACGCAGGCGCAGGCGGCCGGCCACGCCCTCCAGCGCCGGCCAGCCGTCGGCGAACGGCAGCCGCCCCTCCTCGACGTCGAGATCCAGATCCAGCGTCGGCTCGATGGAGGAAAGCCCGGTCTGCTCGTCGCGCAGCGGCACGTGCAGGCGCAGCGCGCCCGCGGGCACCCGACCGGCCAGCCCGGCGGACAGCCAGTCGGCGAGCGCCGGGGCTTCCTCGCGCAGCAGCACCATCGGCAGCCAGTCGACCAGCGGCCGAGAGCGGGCGTCCACGTCGCGGAAATCCAGCGCGAGACCGAAGCCGCCGCGGCCGGGGCCACCGGTGGCCAGGCCGAACTCGCCGCTCACCTCGGCGCCGCGCCAGCCCGCCGAGAGCTGCCGTCCGCTGACGAAGCCGCGCTCGCCGTCATAGCGCCAGCTCACCTCGCCGCTGGCATGGTCGAGCGACATCGGCGCCTCGAAGACCTCGGGGAAAGCCAGTTCCGTGCCCTCGCCGCCGACGAAGCGCACGCTGCCGTGATTGCCGTCGGCCTCCAGCCACAGCGCCAGCGGACCGCCGCCCGGGGCCTTTTCCCAGGGCGCCACGCTCACCCCGCTGGCACTGACCCGGGCCCGCCAGGTGCCGTCTTTCAGGCCGGCGCCGAGGGCATCGACGCGCCCGCGCGGGGCCAGCGTGGCCACGCCGCGGTCCAGCGCCTCCGGCAGCGGCAGATGCGAGCGCCAGGCGGCCAGGGCCTCGAGATCGAAGGGGCCGGTGGTGAGCCACCAGTCGCTGTCGTTGCCCCGCAGGTACCAGTCCCGCGGCAGGGCGCGCGACGCGGACGAGGCCTCGGGGCCGGCGGTCTGATCGGCATCGGCCTGTACCCAGGCCTGCCAGTCCTCCGCACCGGCCGCGCGTCGCCACTGGCCGCGCAGCGTGGCGTTCTCCAGCACGATGTCCGGCGCCGCGGCCGCGTCATCGTCCGGCCGGCTCAGCGCCAGTCGTGGCGAGGCGACGTCGAGGCGCGCATCGGCCAGGCGCCCATGGGTCCAGCGCCCCCATAGTCGTGCCTCGCCCGTCAGGTCATCGAAGTCCGGCAGCGCCTCGACGCCGAACAGCGACGACAGCCCGGTGAGGCTGTCGAGACTCATGTCGGCCTGCAGGGCCGCGCCGAAGTCGTCGAGCCCCTCGCCCGGCACCAGCTCCATGACCACCCTCGCGGCCTCTCCCGACCGGCCGCGCAGCCGTACCCGCCCCTCCAGATGCGTGCGCCGGGCGTCGCCGACCATCAGCAGACGCGGCGCCTCCAGCACCGCCTCGCGCTCGCGGCCGTGGAGCACCAGCTCGATGTTCTCGGCCCAGGCGCGCTGGCGCAGCAGCACCCCGACCCAGAAGTCCAGGCGATCGAGATCGAATTGGCCGTCGGGAATCAGTTCGGGGGGCACATCGGCCGGCTCCGGCCAGCGCCAGCGACCGTCCGCGGCCTGGTAGAGGTGCAGGGTGATGTCGGACAGCCGTGCATCGGCCACCACCGGCATGCCGTCGCGCAGGCTGGCGCCGGCATCGAGCCGCAGACGAGCGTCGCCGAGCTCGAGCAGGGGCCGGTCACCGCTGGCCGCACGCAGCGAGAGCCCGCGCAGCGCGAGCTCGGGATCGAGGCCGGACACTCCGCCGTCGAGGGTGTCCAGATGCACCGCGGCATCGAAGCGCGCCGAGAGCAGCGCTTCGAGGCGGGGCGTCAGCTGGTCGACCTGGCCGAGCAGCAGGCGCAGCACCAGGGTGAGCAGCGCCACCAGGGTGAGCGCCGCCGCCAGCAGCGTCAGGGTCCAGCGAATGGCCAGGCGGGTCCTCGACATGGGCTCACATCAGCACGATATCGTACTGTTCCTGGGAGTAGTGGGCCTCGACCTGGAAGCGGATGGTCTTGCCGATGAACTCCTCCAGATCGGCGACGGCCGCGGACTCCTCGTCGAGCAGGCGATCGACCACCGGCTGCGAGGCCAGCACCGTGTAGGTCTCGGCGCTGTAGGCCCGCTCCTCGCGCAGGATCTCGCGGAAGATCTCGTAGCACACCGATTCCGGCGTCTTGAGGGTGCCGCGACCGTGACAGGACGGGCAGGCCTCGCACAGGGTCTGCTCGAGGCTCTCGCGGGTGCGCTTGCGCGTCACCTGGACCAGCCCCAGCTCGGTGACGCCGGTGCACTTGGTCTTGGCGTGATCGCGCTCGAGCGACTTCTCCAGCACGCGGAGCACCTGGCGCTGATGCTCGGGCTCCTCCATGTCGATGAAGTCGATGATGATGATGCCGCCCAGGTTGCGCAGCCGCAGCTGACGGGCGATGGCGGTGGCGGCCTCGAGGTTGGTCTTGAAGATGGTTTCCTCGAGATTGCGATGCCCCACGAAGCCGCCGGTGTTGACGTCGATAGTGGTCATCGCCTCGGTGGGATCGATCACCAGGTAGCCGCCGGACTTGAGCTGCACCTTGCGCCCCAGCGCCTTCTGGATCTCGTCCTCGACGCTGAACAGATCGAAGATCGGCCGCTCGCCGGCGTAGTGCTCGATGCGCTCCACCGCCGAGGGCATGAACTCCTCGGCGAACTCCAGCAGCTTGACGTGGTTCTCGCGGGAGTCGATGCGCACCTTCTCGATGTCGTCCCGCATCACGTCGCGCAGGGTGCGCATGAACAGCGGCAGGTCGTCATAGATGACGCTGGGGGCCGAGGCCGTGATCTTGCGCTCGCTGACCCTGCGCCACAGGCGCAGCAGGAAGTGCATGTCGCCGGCCATTTCCTCCTGCGTGACGCCCTCGGCGGCGGTGCGCACGATGAAGCCCCCGGTCACCTCCAGGGTCTGCTCCGCCTGGGCGGCCTCGACCAACTCGCGCAGCCGCTCGCGCTCGCGCTCGTCCTCGATGCGCTGGGAGACGCCGTTGTGCGGAGAGTCCGGCATGTAGACTAGGTAGCGCGACGGCACCGAGAGATGCGTGGTCAGGCGTGCGCCCTTGGAGCCGATCGGATCCTTGGTGGCCTGCACCACCAGCGACTGCCCCTCGTGGAGCAGGTGACCGATGGAGACCTGCTCGTCGGCCGGCGTCCCCGACGGCATCACCTCGTGGGCATGAATGAAGGCCGCCCGATCGAGGCCGATGTCGACGAAGGCGGCCTGCATGCCCGGCAGCACCCGGACCACCTTGCCCTTGTAGATGTTGCCGACGATGCCGCGGCGCCGGGCCCGCTCGATGAAGGCTTCCTGGAGCACGCCGTTCTCCACCACGGCGACCCGGGTCTCCATCGGGGTCAGGTTGATCAGTACTTCACCGCTCATGCGGAAATCCTTGTCCAGAGGAAACTCGAGGCATTATGACATAGCGCGGTTCCACAGCGGCACGCCCTGTCGGGCCAGCAATTCGGCGGTCTCGAACAGCGGCAGGCCGACCACCGCGGAATGGCTGCCCTCCAGGCGCGACACGAACAGCGCCGCCCGCCCCTGGATCGCGTAGCCACCGGCCTTGTCGACGGGCTCGCCGGTCGCCCAGTAGGCGGCGATCTCGGCATCGGTGATCTCGCGCAGCCAGACGCGCGTCGTCACGCAGGTGCTCAGCAGCCCCGCCGGGCCGGTCACGGCCACCGCGGTCAGCACCCGATGGGATCGCCCGGACAGCGAGCGCAGCATGGCGGCGGCGTGCTCGCGGTCCCGCGGCTTGCCGAGGATGGCGTCGTCACACACCACCGCGGTATCGGAGCCGAGCGTCGGCAGCGCGCTGCCCACCGCCCCGGCCCGGGCCTTCTCCTCGGACAGGCGCCGGACATAGGCCTCGGGCGCTTCGCCTGGCCGCGGCGTCTCGTCGAGATCGACCGGCCGCACCTCGGCCGTCACGCCGACGCCGGCCAGCAGCTGGCGTCGGCGCGGCGAGGCCGACGCCAGCCGGATCAGCGGCGGCTCGGGGGCATCGGTGGTGGCATCGGGCATCGCCATGCGGCTCACTCCTCGCTGCCGCGGCGCCGGAAGGCGCGGAACAGCGTGGTCAGCCAGGGCCACAGCAGCGCCCCGATCACCGAGGGCAGCAGGAAGGAAAGATGGATCGCGAAGGGCCCCAGCAGGGTGCGCAGCCACTGCTCCACCAGCTGCACCGTCCCCAGCAGCACCAGGATCAGCACCGCCTGCTGCAGCAGCGAATAGGCGCGGAAGCGCGGATAGACCAGGGCGCACAGGAAGGCCAGCAGCGACAGCAACAACGCGTTCTGCCCCAGCGGCGCGCCCTGGATCAGGTCGAGCAAGATGCCCAGCACGAAACCGTGGAAGACCCCGACCTTCTGCGGCGCCTTCATGCACCAGTAGATCAGCATCAGCCCCAGCCAGTCCGGGCGCCAGATCTGCCAGCCATCGGCCAGCGGCAGCACCTGCAGGCACAGCGCCAGCAGCAGGGTCAGCCAGATCCAGGGCAGGCTCGCCGTCGCGCGTGCGGCCATTATTCGTCCTCCTCGGCGGGGCCGATCATCTCCACCGCCGCCTCGACGGCCGCCGGATCGAGCGCCACCGTCCAGCCGCCGCGACCCGGCGCCTCGGGAGGCTCGGGCGGGAACAGCAGCAGGAAGTGGCGGGCACGCTGCAGCTGGGCCACCGGGCGGGCCTTCACCTGGGCGAAGGGCTCGCCGGGATCGTGGACCACCGAGGTGACCCGCGCCACCGGATAGCCGGGCGGGAAGCGGCCGGCCAGTCCCGAGGTCATCAGCAGGTCGCCCTCGCGGATATCCGCGGTGTCCGGCACATGCAACACGCCGAGGGCGTCGTACTGGCCGGTGCCCTGGAGAATGAAGCGCAGATTGTTGCGGTTGACCTGAATCGGCAGCGAGTGGCTGGCATCGGACACCATCAGCACCCGGCTGGCATAGGCCGACACCGAGGTCACCTGCCCCACCAGCCCGGCGGCATCCATCACCGGCTGGCCGACGAAGACGCCGTCACGCTGCCCGCGGTCGATGACCATGCGGTGGCTGAAGGGATCCGGGTCCAGCGACAACAGCTCGGTGGTGATGAAGGGAATGTCATGCTCGCGGGTGGCATCCAGCAGCTCGCGCAACCGCACGTTCTCGGCGGTCAGGCTGGCCATGCGCTGGACGCGATGCGAGAGGGTCAGGATCTGCTCGCGCAGCTGGCGGTTCTCATCGAGCAGCTCACGCTGGTCGGAAAACGCCAGCGACGCCCAGTTGAGGGCGTCGCTGGGCAGGCTGACCAGCCACTGGATCGGCGCCACCAGCGTCGACAGCTGGGCCCGCACGGGCTCCATGCGCGTGAAACGCAGATCGGCAAACATCAGGGCCACGGCGAGGAGCACACACAGCAGCATGCGATATCCCGGCACCGAGCCGTGCGAGAACAGCGGTTTGATGGCGTCCTCTCCCTATTCTCCTTGACGGCGTCGGACCTTATCCCGCGACGCCAGACTGCTCGGCCCCCGCCAGGGCGCCGGTCCGCCATGGCGACATTCCGTTTGCAGGGGACATACCGGCCATGTCGCGCGAACACCGGGGCCGGCCACCCGGGGGCGACCGATCCCGGCCAGCGCTTCCATCCAGCAGGGCTTCCCCGGTCAGTCGCTGGAGAGCAGCTCGAACGTATGCTGATCGATCATCTCGAGGGCCTTGCCGCCGCCGCGGGCCACGCAGGTCAGCGGATCCTCGGCGACCACCACCGGCAGCCCGGTCTCCTCGGCGATCAGCTTGTCGAGGTCGCGCAGCAGCGCGCCGCCGCCGGTCAGCACCAGGCCGCGTTCGGCGATGTCGGAGGCCAGCTCGGGGGGCGACTGTTCCAGGGCGCTCTTCACCGCGGCGACGATGGAGCCCAGCGTCTCCTGGAGGGCGTCGAGGATCTCGTGGGAATTCAGGGTGAAGCTGCGCGGAATGCCCTCGGCCAGGTTGCGGCCACGCACGTCGATCTCGCGCAGCTCGCCGCCGGGGTAGGCGCAACCGATCTCTTCCTTGATGCGCTCGGCGGTGGACTCGCCGATCAGGCTGCCGTAGTGGCGACGCACGTAGGCGATGATCGCCTCGTCGAAGCGGTCGCCGCCGACGCGGATGGACTCGGAGTAGACCACGCCGTTGAGCGAGATGATGGCGATCTCGCTGGTGCCGCCACCGATGTCGACGACCATCGACCCCTGGGCTTCCTCGACCGGCAGGCCGGCACCGATGGCCGCGGCCATGGGCTCCTCGATCAGGAACACTTCGCGGGCCCCGGCGCCCTCGGCGGACTCCTTGATGGCACGGCGCTCGACCTGGGTCGACATGCAGGGCACGCAGACCAGCACCCGAGGGCTCGGCGTCAGGAAGGTGCTCTGATGGACCTTGCGGATGAAGTACTGCAGCATCTGCTCGGTCACGGTGAAGTCGGCGATGACGCCGTCCTTCATCGGCCGGATGGCGGTGATATTGCCCGGCGTGCGGCCCAGCATGCGCTTGGCGTCGGCACCCACGGCGGCCACGCTGCGCATGTTGCCGGACTGACGAATCGCCACCACCGACGGCTCATCGAGCACGATACCGCGCCCGCGGACATAAATCAGCGTATTGGCCGTCCCCAGGTCGATCGACAGATCGCTGGAAAACAGCCCCCTCAAACGTTTGAACATGAAGTCGTTACCTAGTGCAGACCGGGGACCCTGTGCGGGGGCAAACCGTATCACTGCACCCCCCTAGCGGCAAGCGCCACGCCCCTGGCCCCTGCCCGCCGTGACGCGAATGTGGTAACTTCTGCGGTCTTTTCTGCCACCCTTTCGAGGACACCCGATCATGGCGCTTGAACACGCAGACGTTCTCCGGGCCGCCCACCTGGCCCGTCTCGGCCTGGACGAGGGTGAGGCCGACCGCTATCTCGACGACCTGGGCCGCATCCTGGAGATGGCCGACCAGCTGCAATCGATCGATACCGACGGCGTCGCCCCGCTGGCCCACCCGCTGGACGCCACCCAGCGCCTGCGCGCCGACGAGGTCACCGAGACCGACCAGCGCGAGACCTTCCAGCGCTGCGCCCCGGCGGTGGAGAACGGCCTCTATCTGGTGCCGCGGGTCGTCGAGTGACCGCCTCCCTCTTTCGTCGTCAATGACATGTCATCACGGAGCCCCGGCCCCATGCACGACCAGACACTGACCGGACTCGCCGCCGCCCTGGCGGCCGGCGAGTTCTCCAGCCGCGAGCTGACCGAGCATCTGCTCGCGCGCATCGAGCGCCATGACGGCGCGCTCAACAGCTTTATCACCGTCACCGGCGAGCAGGCCCTGGCCGCTGCCGATGCCGCCGACGCCGCCCGGGCCCGGGGCGAGGCCGGCCCGCTGACCGGCCTGCCGCTGGCACTGAAGGACATCTTCTGCACCCGGGGCGTGAAGACCAGCTGCGGCTCGCGGATGCTCGACAACTTCGACGCGCCCTACGACGCCAGCGTGGTCGAGAAGCTGGCCGCCGCCGGCACCCTGAGCCTCGGCAAGACCAACATGGACGAGTTCGCCATGGGCTCGTCCAACGAGAACAGCTTCTATGGCGCGGTGAAGAATCCCTGGGACCTCGGTGCCGTGCCCGGCGGCAGCTCCGGCGGCAGCGCCGCCGCGGTGGCCGCGGGCCTGGTGCCGGCGGCGCTCGGCACCGACACCGGCGGCTCGATCCGTCAGCCGGCGGCCTTCTGCGGCATCACCGGCCTGAAGCCGACCTACGGCCGCGTCTCGCGCTACGGCATGATCGCCTACGCCTCGAGCCTGGACCAGGCCGGCCCCATGGCCCGCACCGCCGAGGACTGCGCCCACCTGCTCGGCGCCATCGCCGGCCACGACCTGCGCGACTCCACCAGCGTGGCGCGCGGCGTGCCGGACTACACCGAGGGCCTCGAGGCCCCGTTGTCCGGCCTCAAGATCGGCCTGCCCAAGGAGTACTTCGGCGACGGCCTGTCCGCCGAGGTCGAGCGCGCGGTGCGCGAGGCGATCCGCGTCTATGAGTCGCTCGGCGCCACGGTGCGCGAGGTCAGCCTGCCGCACACCCACTATGCGATCCCGGCCTACTACGTGATCGCGCCGGCCGAGGCCTCCTCGAACCTGTCGCGCTTCGACGGCGTGCGCTTCGGCCACCGCTGCGAGAATCCGACCGACCTGATCGACCTCTACAAGCGCTCGCGGGGCGAGGGCTTCGGCGAGGAGGTCAAGCGGCGCATCCTGATCGGCACCCACACCCTCTCCGAGGGCTTCTTCGACGCCTACTACAAGCAGGCGCAGAAGGTCCGCCGACTGATCCGCCAGGACTTCCTCGACGCCTTCGAGGAGGTCGACGTGCTGATGGGCCCGGCCTCGCCGACCCCGGCCTTCGACCTGGGCGCCAACAAGGACCCGGTGTCGATGTACCTGCAGGACATCTACACCATCGCCGTCAACCTGGCCGGCATCCCCGGCATCAGCGTGCCGGCCGGCTTCGCCGGCGGCCGCCCGGTGGGCCTGCAGATCCTCGGCACCCACTTCGCCGAGGCCCAGCTGCTCAACGTCGCCCACCAGTTCCAGCAGGCCACCGACTGGCACCTGCGCCGTCCTGAACTTGCCGAGGAGACCGCCTGATGCAATGGGAAACCGTGATCGGGCTGGAGGTCCACGTCCAGCTCGCCACCCGCTCCAAGATCTTCTCCGGCGCCTCCACCGCGTTCGGCGCCGAGCCCAACACCCAGGCCTGCGCCGTCGACCTCGGCCTGCCGGGCGTGCTGCCGGTGCTCAACGAGCAGGCGGTGGCCATGGCCGTGCAGTTCGGCCTGGGCATCCACGCCGAGATCCCCGAGGTCTCGGTGTTCGACCGCAAGAACTACTTCTATCCGGACCTGCCCAAGGGCTACCAGACCAGCCAGATGTATGAGCCGATCGTCGGCCCGGGCGAGGTCGAGATCCTGCTCGACGACGGCGAGAGCAAGCGCATCCGCGTGCACCATGCCCACCTCGAGGAAGACGCCGGCAAGTCGCTCCACGAGGACTTCCACGGCATGACCGGCATCGACCTCAACCGCGCCGGCACGCCGCTGCTGGAGATCGTCTCCGAGCCCGACATGCGCTCGGCCAAGGAGGCCGCGGCCTACCTCAAGGCGATCCACTCCATCGTGACCTATCTGGGCATCAGCGACGGCAACATGGCCGAGGGTTCGATGCGCTGCGACGTCAACGTCTCGGTGCGTCCCAAGGGCCAGGACGCCTTCGGCACCCGCGCCGAGATCAAGAACGTCAACTCCTTCCGCTTCGTCGAGCGCGCCATCGAGTTCGAGGTCGAACGCCAGATCGAGCTGCTCGAGGACGGCGGCACGGTGGTCCAGGAGACCCGTCTTTACGACCCCGAGGCCGACGAGACCCGCAGCATGCGCACCAAGGAGGAGGCCAACGACTACCGTTACTTCCCCTGCCCCGACCTGCTGCCGGTGGTGCTCGACCAGGCCTACGTCGACCACCTGCGCGGCCAGCTGCCGGAACTGCCGGCCGCCAAGCGCGAGCGCTTCCAGAGCGAGCTCGGCCTCTCCGCCTACGACGCCGGTGTGCTCTCGGCGAGCCGCGCCATGGCCGAGTACTTCGAGCGGGTCCACGCCGTCTGCGGCGACGCCAAGCAGGCCGCCAACTGGGTACAGGGCGAGCTGTCCGGCGCCCTGAACCGCGAGGGCCTGGCGATCGTCGACAGCCCGGTCTCCGCCGACCAGCTCGGCGGGCTCATCGTCCGGGTGCTGGACGACACCATCAACGGCAAGGCCGCCAAGCAGGTGTTCCAGGCGCTGTGGCACGGCGAGGGCGACTCCGCGGACGCCATCATCGAGGCCAAGGGCCTGAAGCAGGTCACCGACACCGGCGCCATCGAGGCGATGATCGACCAGGTGATCGCCGACAGCCCGGCCCAGGTCGCCCAGTACCGCGACGCCGAGCCCGACAAGCGCGGCAAGATGATCGGCTACTTCGTCGGCCAGGTGATGAAGGCCTCCCGCGGCACCGCCAACCCCCAGCAGGTCAACGCCCTGCTCAAGGAAAAGCTCGACGCCCTGTGCTGATCCGCGTCCTCCCTCGCCCTCCACGGGCGAGGGAGGACACTGCCCTCGAGGAGGCCCCATGCCCAACATCAACATCCAGCTGATCGAAGGCCGCAGCGCCGAGCAGAAGGAAGCGCTGATCGAGAAGGTCACCGCCGCCTGCGTCGAGGCCATCGACTGCACGCCCGAGAGCGTACGCGTGATGCTCGATGACATCGCGCCCCAGGACTTCGGCATCGCCGGCCAGTCGGTCGCCAGGCGGCGCGCCGAGCAGGACGCCAACGCCTGATTCCCGGCCCCGCCGCCCGGCGGGGCCGGCGCTGGCCGAACAGCGTCTCGATACCCTCCACCTGGCCGCGGCGATCCGGCCGGCGCCCTCAGCCCTTCTGCCGCTCTATCTCCGCCCGCAGCGCCTCGGCCTGCTCGGTCAGGGCCGCGTTGGCCCGCATGTCGCCATTGCGCGCGGCCGTCATCGCCTGCTCCAGCTTCTGCTCGTACTGCTGCTGGAGCTTCTTGACCGGGTCTCGCTTGAGCCAGTTCAGCATGCCGTTTCCTCCGCAATAGTCATACACAGCAAGGTAAAAACATAACTATTGTACAAGAAAACCTCACCCCGAGGCTTGCCTGACGCCCCCTCAACGCGCCTGACGTCGCGCCGGGCGAACTAGTCCGCAAACAGCGCCTCGATCCCGTCCACCTGGCCGCAGCGATCCGGTCGATACCCCGGCAGCTCCCGCACCGCCGCCTGGAACGCCTCGCCGGCGATCACCTGACACAGCGACTGAAGCTTCGGCTCCGCCAGGCTGCGACGGTGACCGACCAGCAGGTAGTCCTCCAGCGCCAGCGGCACGAAGTCGAGCCCGAAGCGCCGGGCCGCCGCCTCCACCCCGAAACCGACCTCCGCCATGCCGGCGGCGACATAGGCCGCTACCGCCGAGTGGGTGTATTCCTCGAGTTCGTAGCCGCGGATGCGCCGGCTCGCCAGCCCCTCCCCTTCCAGCAGGCCGTCCAGCAGCGCCCGGGTGCCCGAGCCCGCCTGGCGATTGATGAAGCGCACCTCGCCCTTGGCCAGATCACTCAAGCCCTCGATGCCCAGCGGATTGCCCGGCGCCACCATCAGGCCCTGGCGCCGGGTGATGAAGCGGATCACCCGGTAACTGCGCGGCTTGAGCAGGTCACGATAGCCACGGATCACCCGCGCGCCGACCTCGCCCCGCGGCAGATGAAAACCGGCCAGGTCGCAGGCGCCGCGATGCAGCGCCGAAAGGGCCTCGCGAGAACTACAATATTGGAGATCGAGACGCAGCTCATCGAGGTAGGCCGGCAGCAGTTCGACGGCATAGCCGTGGGTGGCGTAGAGGCGCAGCACCGGCTTGACGCCCTCAAGCGCCTGCTGAATGGCGAGGTTGAGCTCGGAGCCAAGGCTCTCCAGCTGCGGCCCCAGCCGGGCGATCACCCGCTGTTCGGCCCACAGCAGCTTCTCGCCCAGCGGCGACAGCCGCGCGCCCTTGCCGCGTTCGAGGTCGACCAGGGCGATGCCGAAGAACTCGCCCCACTTGTTGAGCAGGTTCCAGGCATGGCGATAGGAGATGCCCACCGACTCGGCGGCCCGGGTCAGCTTGCCGTGCCGATGCACCGCCTCGAGCAGGCCGAACAGCTTGGGATCGAGCTGGTTACCGGCCTCGTCGCTGAAGTGCCAGGCCGGCGTGATGCGGATACGCTTCATGTGAAGTAAGTTTCATATTTCGCCGTCGAGACACCAATGCTAGCTTTACCGCGACCGTGACGCACGCCCCGCCTACCTATGAAACAGCGTGCATATTTAAACGCCAGCTACAATGATAACTAGGGGTACTCGATGAACGATTCCCGAGAGTGGACGCCCCAGGCGGTCCAGGCCGAGGTCGACGCCCTGAAGCACAAGCCCGGCGCCCTGCTGCCGATCCTGCACGCCCTTCAGGACCGCTTCGACCATGTGCCCGAGGGCGCGGTGCCGATCATCGCCGAATCGCTGGGCCTCACCCGCGCCGAGGTGCACGGGGTGATCAGCTTCTACCACCATTTCCGCACCTCGCCGCCGGGCCGCCATGTGGTTCAGGTGTGCCGCGCCGAGGCCTGTCAGGCCCGCGGTGCCCGCCCCCTGGAGGCCCATGCCAAGGCCACCCTCGGCGTCGGCTATCACCAGACCACCGCCGACCGCGAGATCACCCTCGAGGCCGTCTACTGCCTGGGCAACTGCGCCTGCGGCCCCTCGGTCCGCGTCGACGACCAGATCCTCGGCCGCGTGACGCCCGAGCGCTTCGATGCCCTGGTCGATGAACTCCGCACCCAGCCGCTGGAGGTGCTCGGATGAGCGTCCGCGTCTTCGTTCCCCGTGATACCACCGCCCTCTCGCTGGGCGCCGACGCCGTCGCCACGCGCCTGGAGCGCGAGGCCGAACGTCGCGGCCTCGCGCTGACCGTGGTGCGCAACGGCTCCCGCGGCCTGGCCTGGCTCGAGCCGCTGGTCGAGGTCGAGACCCCCGCCGGCCGCGTCGCCTATGGCCCGGTGACGCCCGCCGACGTGCCGTCGCTGCTCGACGAGGGCCTGCTCGAGGGCCGCGACGGCCACGCACTGGCCCAGGGGCCGACCGAGGCGATCCCCTATCTCGCCCGCCAGCAGCGCCTGACCTTCGCCCGCATCGGCGTGACCGATCCGCTGTCGGTCGATGACTACCGGGCCCACGACGGCTTCCGCGGCCTCGAGGCGGCGCTGGCGCTCGAGCCCCAGGACATCGTCGAGGAGGTCAAGGCCTCCGGGCTGCGCGGCCGCGGCGGTGCGGCCTTCCCCACCGGCATCAAGTGGCAGACGGTGCTCGATGCCCCGGCGGACCAGAAGTACATCGTCTGCAACGCCGACGAGGGCGATTCCGGCACCTTCGCCGACCGACTGGTGATGGAGTGCGACCCCTACGTGCTGATCGAGGGCATGGCCATCGCCGGCCTCGCCGTGAACGCCACCCAAGGCTACATCTACCTGCGCTCCGAGTACCCGCTGGCCAAGCAAATCCTCGATGACGCCATCGCCCGCGCCGAGGCCGCCGGCTATCTGGGCGACGACATGCAGGGCAGCGGCCGCGCCTTCCACCTGGAGGTGCGCCTGGGCGCCGGCGCCTACATCTGCGGCGAGGAGACCTCGCTACTGGAGAGCCTCGAGGGCAAGCGCGGCCTGGTGCGCTTCAAGCCGCCGCTGCCGGCCATCGAGGGCCTGTTCGGCCGCCCCACCGTGGTCAACAACGTGCTGTCGCTGGCCGCCGTGCCCTTCATTCTCGCCGAGGGCGCCCAGGCCTACGCCAACCACGGCATGGGCCGCTCCCGCGGCACCCTGGCGCTGCAGCTGGCCGGCAACGTCAAGCGCGGCGGGCTGGTGGAGCTTTCCTTCGGCACCACCCTGCGCACCCTGATGGAAGACTTCGGCGGCGGCACCGCCAGCGGCCGTCCGCTGCGCGCGGTCCAGGTCGGCGGCCCGCTGTGTGCCTACCTGCCCGAGAGCCAGTGGGACATGCCGCTGGACTACGAGACCTTCGCCGAGGTCGGCGCGGGCGTCGGCCACGGCGGCGTGGTGATGTTCGACGACAGCGTCGACATGGCCGAGCAGGCCCGCTTCTCGATGGAGTTCTGCAAGGAAGAGTCCTGCGGCAAGTGCACGCCCTGCCGCATCGGCTCGACCCGCGGCGTGGAGGTCATCGACCGCATCCGGGCAGGCCGTGACCGCGACGCCAACCTCGAGCTCCTCGGCGAGCTCTGCGAGACCATGGAAGACGGTTCGCTGTGCGCCATGGGCGGCATGACGCCCTTCCCGGTGCAGAGCGCCCTGAAACACTTCCCCGACGACTTCCAGCGCGCGCCGGAAGGAGACCGCTCATGATTCAGCACTTCGACCCCAGCCAGCACGACAAGGCACTGGCCAAGGACCTGGGCACCCCGGCACCGGCCGCCGACGCAGCCCCGGTGAGCGTCGAGATCGACGGCGTCGAGATCACCGTGCCCGAGGGCACCTCGGTGCTGCGCGCCGCGGCCCTGGCCGATATCAACATTCCCAAGCTGTGCGCCACCGACAGCCTGGAAGCCTTCGGCTCCTGCCGGCTGTGCGCCGTCCAGGTCGAGGGCCGGCGCGGCACGCCGGCGGCCTGCACCACCCCGGTGGCCGAAGGCATGAAGGTCACCACCCAGAACGACCGCCTGGCCCGGCTGCGCCGCAACATCATGGAGCTCTACATCTCCGATCACCCGCTGGACTGCCTGACCTGTCCGGCCAACGGCGACTGCGAGCTGCAGGACATGGCCGGCGCGGTGGGCCTGCGCGAGGTGCGCTACGGCTTCGAGGGCGAGAACCACCTGGCCGCCGAGACCGACCACTCCAACCCCTACTTCAGCTTCGATCCCAGCAAGTGCATCGTCTGCTCGCGCTGCGTGCGGGCCTGCGAGGAGGTGCAGGGCACCTTCGCGCTGACCATCGACGGCCGCGGCTTCGATTCGACCGTCGCCGCCGGCCAGGACGAGGCCTTCATGGACTCCGAGTGCGTGTCCTGCGGCGCCTGTGTCCAGGCCTGTCCGACCTCGACGCTGATGGAGAAGAGCGTCATCGACGCCGGCCAGCCCGAGCACAGCGTGGTCACCACCTGTGCCTACTGCGGCGTGGGCTGCTCCTTCGAGGCCCAGATGAAGGGCGACCAGCTGGTGCGCATGGTGCCCTACAAGGGCGGCGACGCGAATCACGGCCACTCCTGCGTCAAGGGTCGCTTCGCCTTCGGCTATGCGACCCATCCGGACCGCATCACCACGCCGATGATCCGCGATGCCATCGACCAGCCCTGGCGCCCGGTCGACTGGGACGAGGCGATCTCCTTCGCCGCCAAGCGCCTCACGGCGATCCAGGACGAGCACGGCCGCGAGAGCATCGGCGGCATCACCTCCTCGCGCTGCACCAACGAGGAGACCTACCTGGTGCAGAAGCTGATCCGCGCGGCCTTCGGCAACAACAACACCGATACCTGCGCCCGGGTCTGCCACTCGCCCACCGGCTACGGCCTGAAGACCACCCTGGGCGAGTCCGCCGGCACCCAGACCTTCGACTCGGTGATGGCGGCCGACGCCATCATCGTGATCGGCGCCAACCCCACCGACGCCCACCCGGTGTTCGGCTCGATGATGCGCAAGCGCCTGCGCCAGGGCGCCTCGCTGATCGTCGCCGACCCGCGCCGCATCGACCTGCTCAATACGCCGCACCTCGAGGACGCCCAACACCTGCCGCTGCGCCCGGGCACCAACGTGGCGCTGGTCAACGCCCTGGCCCACGTGGTGGTCACCGAGGGCCTGGAGGACCACGACTTCATCGCCAGGCGCTGCGACACCGAGGCGTATCGCGCCTGGCGCGACTTCATCGGTGAGGCGCGCCACTCCCCGGAGGCCACCGAATCGGTCACCGGCGTGCCCGCCGAGGCCGTGCGCCGCGCCGCACGCACCTACGCCACCGCCGGCAACGGCGCCATCTACTACGGCCTGGGCGTCACCGAACACAGCCAGGGCTCGACCATGGTGATGGGCATCGCCAACCTGGCACTGGCCACCGGCAACATCGGCCGCGAGGGCGTGGGCGTGAACCCGCTGCGCGGCCAGAACAACGTCCAGGGCTCCTGCGACATGGGCTCCTTCCCCCATGAGCTGCCGGGCTATCAGCATGTCGCCGACGTCGCCGCCCGCGGCCGCTTCGAGGCCGCCTGGGGCGTCAAGCTCGACGACGAGCCGGGCCTGCGCATCCCCAACATGTTCGACGCCGCCATCGAGGGCAGCTTCAAGGCGCTCTACGTGCAGGGCGAGGACATCGCCCAGTCGGATCCCGACACCCAGCACGTGGAGGCGGCGCTGCGCTCGCTGGACTGCCTGATCGTCCAGGACATCTTCCTCAACGAGACCGCCAAGTTCGCCCACGTGCTGCTGCCGGGCTCGAGCTTCCTGGAGAAGGACGGCACCTTCACCAACGCCGAGCGCCGCATCAACCGGGTGCGCAGGGTGATGCCGCCGCTGGCCGGCAAGGCCGACTGGGAAGTCACCGTCGATCTGGCCCGCGCCCTGGGCTATCCGATGGAGTACACGCACCCGTCCGAGATCATGGACGAGATCGCGCGACTCACGCCGACCTTCGCCGGGGTCAGCTACGACCGCCTCGACGAGCACGGCAGCCTGCAGTGGCCCTGCAACGAGGAGCATCCCGACGGCACCCCGACCATGCACGAGGTGGACTTCCCGATCGGCCGCGGCCGCTTCGCGATCACCGAGTACGTGGCCACCGAGGAGCGCGCCAGCCGCCGCTTCCCGCTGCTGCTGACCACCGGGCGGATCCTGTCCCAGTACAACGTCGGCGCCCAGACCCGACGCACCGACAACCAGGTGTGGCACGACGAGGACGTGATCGAGGTACACCCGTCCGACGCCGAGGTGCGCGGCATCCAGGACGGCGACTGGCTGGGCGTCACCAGCCGCGCCGGCCAGACGGTGCTGCGGGCGCGGCTCAGCGAGCGCATGCAGCCGGGGGTGGTCTACACCACCTTCCACCACCCGGGCAGCGGCGCCAACGTGATCACCACCAGCAGCTCCGACTGGGCGACCAACTGCCCCGAGTACAAGGTGACCGCGGTGCAGGTCGAGAAGGTCAGCCAGCCGTCCCAGTGGCAGCGCCGCTTCGACGAGGCCGACCGCCGGCAGCGCGAATACCTGGCCACGGCCAGGGACGCCGCCTCATGAGCCGCGGAGGGACGCCCTCGTCCGGCGCCCCTCCCCTGACGCGCCGGCGCGTGGAGGTCCACCGCGATGCGTCGGGACGGGACGGCGATGTGGTCGACGACGCCCTGGCCCTCGAGGTCCCGGTGGCGCTGGTCTACAACGGCATCTCCCATGCGGTGATGATGGCCAGCCCCGCCGATCTCGAGGACTTCGCGCTGGGCTTCAGCCTCACCGAGGGCATCCTCGCGCATCCCCACGAGTGCTACGACCTGGAGGTGCACGAGGAGCCCGGCGGGCTGACGGTGCAGCTGACCATCGCCGGCCAGCGGCTGGCGGAGCTCAAGGAACGCCGTCGCAGCCTGGCCGGCCGCACCGGCTGCGGCCTGTGCGGCACCGAGGCGCTGGATCAGGCGATTCGCCCGATCCCGAGGGTCCGGGCGCCGGCACTGAGCGACGACGCCATCCAGCAGGCCCTCGGGGCCCTGGCCGATCATCAGGCGCTGCAGGCGGCCACCGGCGCCACTCACGCCGCGGCGTGGTGCGAGGCCGACGGCCGGATTCGCCTGGCGCGCGAGGACGTGGGACGCCACAACGCCCTCGACAAGCTGATCGGCGCCCTGACCCGCGAGGGCGGTCCGAACGAAGGCGGCTTCGCGCTGGTCTCGAGTCGCGCCAGCTACGAGATGGTGCACAAGAGCGCCAGCGCCGGCATCGGCGCCCTGGTGGCCGTCTCGGCGGCCACCTCGCTGGCGGTGGAGCAGGCCGAGCAGGCCGGGCTGCTGCTGGTCGGCTTCGCCCGCCCCGGCCGCCACCTGATCTATCATCGCCCCGCCGACGCTCCGTCGGCGCGGGCCCACGGTTGTTGAGGAACAGCGCATGTCGCACGATCAAGGCGAGACCCTGGTGCATATGGTCAATCAGATTGCCACCAACCTGAGCGGCGGCCGCGAGGAAGCCGAGGCCGTGGAAGGCGTCTGCAGTCACCTGGAGAAGTTCTGGGCCCGGGCCATGAAGCAGCGCATCGTCGCCTGCCTCGACGAGCCCGACGCCGGCGGCCTGGCGCCGGTGGCACGCCAGGCCGTCGAACGGCTGGCCGAGCATCAGGCCCGCAAGGCGGGCTGAAGCCGGTCGCACCGAACGACACAAGCCACCGCTGCACGACAGCACGCAAAAGGGCCGCCCCGATGGGGCGGCCCTTCTGTTTCCTGACTTGGCCTCGGCGCCTGCAGGCGCCAGACGTCACCGGCGAATCAGCCCTGGCTGCGGGGCTCGCCCCACTGCGGTTCGCCGTTCACGACGCGCACCGTCTCGCCCTGGGGACGCTGGTCCAGCCGGCTGGTGTGGGACTGGCCGTCATAGCGCCAGCTGACCTCATAGCCGGTGGTTTCCTCGCGGGAATCGGTGACGGTGTGGCAGCGCTGCTCGGTGGTGGAGACGGTCTGGCCGGCCTCGACCCGCTGCTGCACCTCGCGACCGGCGAGGCCGCCGCCGATGGCACCGGCCACGGTGGCAATCTTCTTGCCGCTGCCGCCGCCGACCTGGTTGCCCAGCAGCCCGCCGACGATGGCGCCGGCCGCCGTGCCGACCACGCTGTGCGGGTCGCGGGTCGGCGCCTGACGCTGCACCACCACGTTCTCGCACACCTCACGCGGGGTCTCCACCGTGCGGGTCAGGGTCTCCACGCCGGTGATATCGGCGAACTGGGGCTGGCGGCTTTCCTGCACCTGCCAGGCGCCGAAGGCCATGCCACCGAGGCCCAGTACCGCCAGAACGCTGCCCACCACGATCGACTTGCTCATGTTCGTAACCTCTTATCGGGCGTTCGACACGCCTCTCGCCGGAATCCTGGAAACCTGCTCCAGCGGTTGCAATGGCGGGCGAGGCTTCCCGCCCCGCGCCGATGCCCGACAGTATCGGCCGCCATCGATCGCGGCTCCAGCCCACCCGATGCGGTTCCACACTTGCTGCGCCGCTGTCGCCGGACGCGGACACCTCGGTCGATCACGCCGCCATCAGCGCGCCTGCACCTCGGACCACAGCTGCTGGAAAGTCTGCAACGACTCGCCGGACAGCGTGGGAATGAAGCGCAGGGCCTCCATGTCCTCGTCGCTCGGCATGATCGGCGGCTGGGTCAGCACCTCGTCGAGATAGGGCTCGGCGGCGGCGTTGGGGCTCGCGTAGTAGTTGTAGTTGGACAGCTGGGCACCGACCTCGGCGTCGAGCAGGAAGTCGATGAACTGGTGCGCCAGCTCGGGATGCGGCGCCTCGGAGGGGATCATCATGGCGTCGACCCACATCTCGGCCCCCTCCTCCGGAATCATGAACGCGAGGTGCTCGAAGGCCTCCGGGTTCTCGTCCTTCTGGTAGAAGTAATCGCCATTGAAGGACATGCCGGCCTGGATCACGCCGCGGGACAGCTGCTGCAGCGCCGGCGTGCCGTCGCTGAAGCCGCTGAAGGTGTCGCGCCCCTTGGTGTCGATCATCAGCCGCGCCGCCTCGCGCCAGGCATCCAGGCCGGTGCAGTCATAGCCGTGGCCGAGGTAGGCGCAGGCGCCGCCCATGGTGACCTGACCGTCGCCGATCATGGCGAACGGGTACTCGCCGTTGACCGCCGGATCGAACATCAGCGACCAGCTCCTGGGCGCGTCGGGGAAGGTCTCGGTGTTGTAGACGATGCCGGTGGTGCCCCACTGGTAGGGCACGGAGTAGCGGCCGCCGGGATCGTAGGAGGGATCCTGGAACTGCGCCATGACGTTGTCCAGGTTGTCGAGCCGCGCCTTGTCCAGCGGCTGGACCAGGCCGGTCTCGATCAGGCGCGGCACGTAGTAGTTGGACGGCACGACGATGTCGTACTGGGAGGCGCCGCCGGCGTTGAGCTTGGCGAACATCTCCGGCAGCGAGTTGAAGTAGTTCTGCACCACCTCGACGTCGTACTCGGCCTCGAAGGCCTCGATGATCGCCGGGTCCATGTACTGGGTCCAGTTGAAGAGATAGAGCTTGTCCGCCTCTTGCTGCGCCTGGGCCTGTCCGGCGAGGGCGAGCCCGCCCAGCGAGAGGGCCATGGCGAGGGTGCTGCGTGTCATGATGGTCATGTTCGTTCCCTTGGCGTTTCTGGTGGTCGAGGTGATCGGTGGGTGCCGCCGGTTCAGGGCGACCGGCGACGGCTGAAGACAAGACTCAGCATAGCGGCGATGGCCACGGCGGCGATCATCAGCGCGGCGATGGCGTTGATCTCCGGCGACACGCCCTTGCGGATCGCGCCCCAGATGTAGATCGGCAGGGTCGCGCTCTCCGGCCCGGCGGTGAAGAAGCTGATCACGAAGTCGTCCACCGACAGCGTGAAGGAGAGGAAGAAGGCCGCCATCAGCGCCGGCTTGAGCGTCGGCAGCATGAAGTGCACCAGGCGCTGGCGAGGCGTCGCATAGAGATCCCGCGCGGCCTCGAACAGCGCCGGGTCCAGCCCCACGAAGCGCGAATAGACGATCAGCGCCACGAACGGAATCTGGAAGGTCACATGGGCGATGATCATGGTGCCGAGCCCCGGCGACAGCCAGCCGGTCCACTCGTTGATCTGCACGAAGAAGGCCATCTCGGCGATGCCGAAGACGATGTCCGGCAGCACCAGCGGCAGGTAGATCACCAGGATCAGCCAGCCCAGGCGGCGCCGCCGATGGCGATACATGCCATAGCCGAGCACGCCGCCGACCACCAGCGCGACCAGCGACGAGACCACCGCCAGCACCAGGCTGTTGCCGAAGGCCGAGAGGATCTCCTCGTTGCCCATCAGCCGGTGATACCAGCGCAGCGAGAAATCGGCGAAACGCGCCGAGCTGTTGGCCGAGTTGAAGGAAAACAGCACCACCACCGCCAGCGGCAGGTAGAGGAAGGCCAGGGTCAGCCACCAGAAGACGGCCAGGCCGCGGTGCAGGGTACGCTTGGTCATATCACCACCTGCTCGCCGCCGCCCAGCCGCTTGCCGAGGCGGCGCATCACGAAGAGCCCGATGAAGGTCGCCAGCAGCATCAGGATCGCACCGGCCGCGCCCAGCGGCCAGTTGGCGGCGCCGGCGAACTGGCTGGCCACCAGGTTGCCGAGCATCATGCCCTTGCCGCCACCGAGCAGCTCGGACACGACGTACATGCCGAAGGCGGGAATCGCCACCAGCACGATGCCCGCCAGCAGTCCCGGCAGCGTCTGGGGGAAGATCGCGTGGCGAAAGGTCCTGAGCGGATTGGCGTAGAGGTCCTGGGCGGCCTCCACCTGGGTCACATCGAGCCTCTCGAAGGCACTGTAGAGCGGCAGCACCATGAACGGCAGGAAGTTGTAGACCAGCCCCAGGGTGACCGCGAAGTTGGAGGGATAGAGCCCCATGTGCGGCGAGATCAGTCCCAGGCTCGCGGCCAGGTCGGACAGCGGCGTGCCCGGCGCCAGCAGGTTCATCCAGCCGAAGGAGCGGATCACCTGATTGGTCCAGGACGGCACCACCACCGCCAGCAGCAGCAGCGGCCGCCACTTGGCGCGACAGGTGGTGATGTAGTAGGCCACGGGATAGGCGATCACCACCACCAGCGCGGTGGAGACCAGGGTCTGCCACAGCGAGCGCAGCAGGGTATAGAGATTGCCGGGGCTCCAGCCCAGGAAGCCGAAGCCGGCCAGACGCTCGAAGGCATCCAGCGACAGCGGCATCTGCGGCAGGCCGTAGGGGCCGCTGCTCATGAAGGCCACGCTCATCAGGTAGACGCTGGGCAGGACCAGGAACAGCAGGATCCACAGCGCCCCCGGGGTCACCGTCCACAGCAGGTGGCGGGTCTCGCGTCCCAGGCCTCGTGAGGAGGAAGCCGTTACGCCGGTATCGGTCATGCGCTGCCTCATTCGCTCAGGGTCACCAGGTCTTCCGGCGCCACCGTCACCGTCACCGTCTCGCCCACCTCGGGCAGGTGGCGACCGCGGTTGCTGACCATGGCCTGAAGGGTGGTGTCGCCGACCGCCAGCCGGAACTCCGCGTGGCTGCCGCGATAGAGCCGCTCGGCCACGGTCGCCGGCAGATGGTTGGGGCCCTCCACCGCGCCGGGCAGCAGGTCCAGGGTCTCGGGACGAATCAGCAGCAGCGCGCCGTCGCCGGGGTCCTCGGCGTCGAGCGTGCCGAGCGCCGTGGTCAGCCGCCGGCCGTCGCGGGCGCGGATCGCAAAGAGATTGTCGTGGCCCATGAAGCGTGCCACGAAGCCGTTGACCGGGCGTTCGTAGACCTCCCGCGGCGCGCCGACCTGCTGGATGCTGCCGCCGTTCAGCACGGCGATACGATCGGACATGACCATGGCCTCGTCCTGATCGTGGGTAACGAACACGAAGGTCATGCCGAGACGCTGCTGGACGCGCAGCAGCTCCACCTGCAGCTGGCCGCGCAGGCCGGCGTCCAGGGCCGAGAGCGGCTCGTCGAGCAGCAGCACGTCGGGCTCGCAGACCAGCGCCCGAGCCAGGGCGATGCGCTGACGCTGGCCGCCGGACAGCTGGTCGACGCGGCGCTCGACCAGGTCGCCGAGCTGGATGAAACCGGCGATCTCGTCGACCCGGGCGTTGCGCTCGGCGGCCGGCAGGCCGCGCATCTTGAGGCCGAAGGCCAGGTTGTCGCGCACCGAGAGATGCGGAAACAGCGCATAGGACTGGAAGACCGTGTTGACGCTGCGCCGGTGAGGCGGCACCTCGGTGATGTCGCGCCCCCCTACCGCCAGCGCGCCGGCATCGGGCGCCTCCAGGCCGGCGAGGATCCGCAGCAGGGTCGTCTTGCCACAGCCGGACGGCCCCAGCAGGGTGAAGAACTCGCCGGCCCGGATGGTCAGATCGACCCCGTCCAGGGCCACGGTGTCATGCCCGAAGCGCTTGTGCAGGCCCTGCATCTCGATCGACGACGCCTGGCGGCGCGTCTCGCTTCGGGCGGAATTCTCGGCGGCCGGATCGCTGCCCGGCCGGTCGGCGATATCCGCCGTCATGGTCTCGCTCATGGACTCGTCTCTTCGCTGCGTCGGCCGCGCCCGCTGTTCGCGTCGGCTCGCCCGAGCTCATGACGCGCAGAGGCCGCCAGAGTGGAGGTCGCTCCTCCCCGGGGCTCGCATTGGCGTCAGATGGTGGCAAAGGGGAATTTTCTAGGGTCAGGGCCCCGGCGGCAAGGGCCAGAGACGCAATCGGGCAGGAAAACCCGCCTCCCGGCGGGCGGAAGGCGGGACGAGCGGGGCGTGGATGTCGTCGCTTGTCGCGATGCGCCCCTTCATGGGAGGGGGCTGCCGACGGCCTCATGGCCTCCAGTCGGCCATGTCGCCATGGTGGAGACGCTAGCGGCCCGGCCTGCTCCGCCGATGGGGCGGGCCCGATGACATGAGCCGGAGGCCGTCGTGAGACAGGGGCCTTACCTGCTTGCGAAGCGACAGGGCTGTCATTCCCCAGAGGGAAGACCGGGCCAGGTACCACTCGGCCGGCGAGCAGGGCAATACCTGGCCCCAGACGTCGACAGCTTCAGGGAAGCGCATCGCCGTATCGCTCGGGCCGAGCGGCACTGTCCATCGCCTCCCAGCCGTGCCCACCGAAGGGATCGACGCCGAGCTGCTGCATGACCGACGGAAAGTCGACCATGACCCAGTTATCGACGATCTTGCCGTCCACCACCTTCCAGAAATCCATGTAGCGGATCACCACTCTCTTGCCGGTGGGGGCGATGCCCATGAACTCACCGCTGTGCACGGCCTCCTGGCGGCCGAAAGCGGCACACCATTCGCCCTGGGCCAGGCGAGCCTCGTCGATGCACACCTTATCGGAAAAGGCCGCCTGGAAGGGCCGCTGCCAATGAGACTGGAACTCCTCCAGTCCTTGCTTGAAGCCGCAACCGGCATTGCCCATCCAGCGGAAGGCATCGCTGAAGAAACGCCCCATGTTGTCGATGTCGTGGTCGTTGAGGCCATCGACCATGGCATCGATGGTGGCTAGGGTCTCGTCGGTTTTGGAGAGGTCATTGTGCCGCGTCAGGGCGGCCTGTTGAGGGCGTGCGCCGGGCATGGAAACACCTTTGGGTCATGGATCGATAAAGTGCGAAGCAACCCGGACAAGTTAGCTCCCCCCTCCCCTGCCCACCATGTCCCGCCGCCCTCTTTGCATGTGTTTTTGCACCTCCTGGCTGATATTCTAGGGTATATGCTCCATCCCGCGACGCCTCGCCGCTATCCGCCCGCGACAGGAGAGCCCCCACCATGTCCTGCTTCCCGGCGCCCCTTTCGGACCTGACCGACGCCCTGCGCTGTCGCATCGACTGGTCGACCCATCGCAGCGATCACTGCGTCAACACCGGTTGGCGGGTGCTTCCCTACTGGGTGGTCCTGCATGTGGTGGAGGGCGCCTATCACTGTGAATGGGCCGAGGGAGGCGGCGTCAGCGCGACGCCGGGGGAGGTACTACTGGTGCCCGCTGGGACGCGTCACGCCCTGTCGTTCGAGGCAGGCACGGTCACCGACGGCCTGCATATCGACTTCAGCCTGCATCACGCCGTCGATGTGTTTTCCGGCCATGCGGTGCCGACCGTCATCGCCGACGAGGCGGCCGGCGTGGCCCGGGCCACCGCGGCACTGACCGCCCTTCTGGCGAATCAGCACACCGATGCCCTGCAGGGGGCGGCGGCCCGCCAGGCCGCCGCCTACGACTTCCTTGCACAGGTGCTTGCCGTGTCCCGGGAACGCCCGGAACGCCGGCATCATCTCGCCGCCCTCAAACGGCTCGAGGCTGCCCTGGCGCTGATCGACGGGCATGTCGATCGGGCGCCTACGGTCGAGGAGCTCGCCGCCCGCTGCGCGCTGTCCCGCAACCGCTTCACCGAGCTGTTCAAGGCGACCCTGGGCCAGAGTCCGAAGCAGTACCTCGACCAACAGCGCCTGCGCAGGGCCATGTCGTTGCTGGTCCACAGCGATCAGGCCGTCGCCGAGATCGCCGACGGCCTGGGATTCTGCGACCCCTTCCACTTCAGCAAGCGCTTCAAGCGGCTGACCGGCGAGAGCCCCAGCGACTACCGACGCCAGGTGCGGCAGACCCTGTTGCGCTGACACCGGCGACCGGCTCTCAGGCGTCCCGGGCCACCTCGTGAGCCAGCAGCTGCTTCCAGACCGCCACCTCGTCGACGGTGATCCATTCCTGGGTGACCCGGCCATCGACCATGTGAGCGTGAGACAGCCCCATGATGTAGAACGGCGCCCCGGTCGGCGCGCCGAAGTGGCCCCAGCCGCCGTGGGTGGCACGCATTGTCCAGCGCATGGCGAGGCGCACCGGCTGACCGGGGTCGCGATTGATGATCAGATGCTCGACCCGGAAGTCGGCATCGGGGAAGGACGCCAGGTAGCCGAGGCAGAAGCGATCGATATCGCCGTGGCCGTTGATGCTGTCACCGCCGGGAATATTGACCGTGGCCCCCGGATGGTAGAGATCGAAACTCGAGTTCTCCGAATGCATGGTAAGGAAGCCGCCGATATTGGCGGCTTCCTTGTCACCGAGCGGCGACACAAGACTCTAGGCCAAGACCCTGGATTTCTCGAGATGATGCCCGCTCCCTAACCGATCCCCAGCCGCGTCTTGACCCTTCCAAAGGCCGCCAAAGCCCCCTCCAGGTCCTCGCGGCTCAGGGCCGCCGATACCTGAGTACGAATGCGTGCCTTGCCCTTGGGCACCACCGGATAGGAGAAGGCGATCACATAGACGCCCTCCTTGAGCATTTCCTCGGCGAAACGTGCCGCCAGGGCAGCGTCATGAAGCATCACCGGCACGATGGGGTGCTCGCCGGGTAGCAGCTCGAAGCCCAGCTCCTCGAGTCCGCGGCGGAAGTAGGCCGTGTTGTCGCGCAGCCGGTCGCGCAGCTCGCGAGATTCCGCCGCCAGTTCCAGGGCCTTGAGGGCACCTGCGACCACCGGCGGCGCCACGGTGTTGGAGAACAGGTACGGCCGCGAGCGCTGGCGCAGCAACTCGACGATCTCACCTCGAGCACTGGTGTAGCCACCACTGGCGCCGCCCAGGGCCTTGCCCAGGGTGCCGGTGAGGATATCGATCCGACCCAGGCAGTCGCGGTACTCATGGCTGCCGCGACCGCCCTCGCCCAGAAAGCCGGTGGCATGGCAGTCGTCGACGTGGACCAGGGCCCCATAGCGCTCGGCCAGAGCGCAGATCTCGTCGAGCCGGGCGATATAGCCGTCCATGGAGAACACGCCGTCGGTGGTGATCAGCTTGAAGCGCGCCCCCGCCGCATCGGCGGCCTGCAGTTGAGCCTCAAGATCGGCCATATCGCTGTTGCGGTAACGGTAGCGCTTGGCCTTGCACAGCCTCACCCCGTCGATGATGCTGGCATGATTGAGCTCATCGGAGATCACCGCGTCCTCGGGGCCCAGCAGGGTCTCGAACAGCCCGCCGTTGGCGTCGAAGCAGGAAGGATAGAGGATGGTGTCCTCGGTGCCGAGGAACTCGCTGAGCTTCGCTTCCAGGGTCTTGTGCAGGGATTGGGTGCCGCAGATGAAGCGCACCGAGGCCAGCCCGTAGCCCCACTCGTTCAGGCCCTCCATGGCGGCCGCCTTGACCTCGGGATGCTGGGCGAGCCCCAGGTAGTTGTTGGCGCATAGGTTCAACACCTCGCCGTCGTTCGCCACGCCCACATGGGCGCCCTGGGGGGTCGCCAGCTCGCGCTCGCGCTTGGTCAGCCCGGCCGCGTCGATGGCCGCCAGTTCGTCGCGAAGATGTTGTTGAAAGTCGCCGTACATGGTGTCGTATCCCTTCTGCTAGATGGCTCATCAAGTGTCGAAGATCCTAATGCGATGCGCTGTACCGGCGACAAGCCTTCGCGAGGCGCTGTAAACCCATCCCTGGGCTACGTTTGCCATTCATGGCAATAACACCCCGCTGCGCCTTATCCCCGGTGACCATCGCTTCCATGCGTTCTCACTCCCAGTTAAGAATCACCTTGCTGGCCTCTCCCGCCAGCATGGCATCGAAGCCCTGCTGAAACTCGCTGTAGTGCAAGCGATGGGTGATCACCGGCGAGATATCCAGGCCGGAGTCGATCATCACGGACATCTTGTACCAGGTCTCGTACATCTCCCGGCCGTAGATGCCCTTGATGGTCAGCATGTTGAAGATCACGGTGTTCCAGTCGATGGCCAGCTCCTCGCCGGGAATGCCGAGCATCGCGATCTTGCCGCCATGACACATGTTGGCGAGCATGTCCTGGAAGGCCGACGGATTACCGGACATCTCGAGACCCACATCGAAGCCCTCGGACATGCCCAGCGAGCTCTGGACGTCGACCAGGCTCTCCTCGGCGACATTGACGGTGCGGGTGGCTCCCAACGTCTTGGCCAGCGCTAGCCGCTGGGGATTAACGTCGGTAATCACCACATGTCTCGCCCCGGCGTGGCGGCAGACCGCGGCGGCCATGGCGCCGATCGGCCCGGCCCCGGTGATCAACACGTCCTCGCCGAGCAGGTCGTACTGCAAGGCGGTATGCACGGCGTTGCCCAGGGGATCGAACAGCGCTGCCACGTCCAGATCGATGCCGGGGCGATGCTCCCAGACATTGGACATCGGCAACGCCACGTACTCGGCGAAGGCCCCGGGGCGATTGACGCCGATGCCACGGGTATGGGCACACAGGTGGCGCCGCCCGGCCAGGCAATTGCGGCAGCGCCCGCAGACCACGTGCCCCTCGCCGGAGACGATCTGCCCGGGGTGGAAATCGTTGACGTTGGAGCCTACCTCGACGATCTCGCCGACGAACTCGTGGCCCACCACCATCGGTACCGGAATGGTTTGCTGGGCCCAGCTATCCCACTTGTAGATATGCAGGTCTGTGCCGCAGATCGCCGTTCGCTTGACCTTGACCAGGACATCGTTGATGCCGACGTCCGGCTCGGGCACGTCATCGAGCCAAAGCCCCGGTGCCGCCTCTCGCTTGACTAGCGCCTTCATGCACGCCTCCTCGCTATGGTGGATGTCTCTTCGACTAGGTCTCCGGCTGGCAATCCCTGACAGGATGATTACCATGAAGGAATTAATTCCAGCATAGTGGACAAATTCCTCTATGCAAGAAAAAAATCCATCATACTGAATACTCGAGGAGACCAGGGTGCCAACGACTTCCCCCCTGCCGCCGGAGCATGGCGGCCAATTGCTCTGCGATCGCGTTATCGCCCTGCGCAAGAAACGCGGCCTGACCCTCGACCAGTTGGCCTCGGCCTGCGGCGTCAGCCGCTCGATGCTCAGCCAGATCGAGCGCGGGCGAGCCAACCCCACCCTGGCGGTGACCCTGCGCATCGCCCAGGCCTTCGGCCTTAGCATCGGCGACCTGGTCGACCAACCCTGGACCGCCTCCACCATCGAAGTGGTCCGCGGCGACGACGCGACCCACCTGTTCCGAGACGACCGCGAGTGCCGGATTCGCACCCTTTCGCCACTGCACCTGGAGAAAAGCGTCGAATTCTACGAGCTACGCATCGCGCCCCGGGCGCAGCTATATAGCGCCCCCCACTTCGAGGGCACCCGGGAACTACTGACGATCACTCGGGGACGCGCCCGAGTGATCGCCGGCGACAACGAATGCCAACTGGGCGTGGGCGACTCGGCCCACTACCACGCCGACCAGGAACACACCATCGAGAACGACAGCGAGGAGGAACTGCTGGCCTTCCTGGTGGTGACCTACGAGTAGTCGGTGCCCACCAGCCCTGCGGTGCGCTCGAGGATGTCGAGGCCTTGCTGCTTCAACCAGTATGGCAGGTCGATCAGCACCCAGTTCTCGGCCAGCTTGTCGCCCTCGCGGCGGTAGATGTCCACCACCCGCATGTCGGCGCGAACGTCGCTGCCGGGCAGCCCCAGGAAGCCACCGATAGGCGTATTGGTCAGGTTCGGCCAGCCAAAGAAACCGGCGTAGTCACCCTCGGCGAAGCGCGTCACGTGGCCATTGAAGACCTTGCCGGTCAGCCCGGTGCGAAACGGTAGCTGGTGCTGTTCCTGGTAACGGGGAATCGTGTAGGTCGCGCCGATGCCCGCGGGGCCATACCAGATCATGTCATCGTGCCAGCTGCGCGCCAGCAGCTCCGGTGGCGGCAGGTCATCGCCGCTCAGGTTGAGGGCGGTCAGGTCGTCGACCATGCGGTTGACCAGCGCCAGGGTCTTCTCCCCCGCCGCCGGGTCCTGGGCCTCGAACAACAGGCCATCATGTGTCCGCGGGCCGGGGTAGACGAAGGAAGCGCCGGTCTGGGGTGGCAGCGGATTGATGCCGGCCTGATGCATCACGTCGATGATGTCGCAGAAGAAGCCGCTGCGAACGATCCTGCCATCACGGATGCAATGGAAATCTGCATAGCGCAGGAAGCCGATCCTGCGGGTCGCCGGGATACCCAGCCAGGGGCGATCCCTGAGCCCCATGAAGTGGCCCATGCTGACCACCCAGTCGGTACCGTCGCGGGTGTTGGTACCGGCGAAGAACACATCCTGGCGCCGCTGAACCGACGACCAGGCGGCGAGGAAAGGCCGCCAGAAGGCATCGGTGACGGCCTCGGCGCCATGCTGCTCCTCGAAGGGATGGACGCCGTGCCATTGGTAGTCGGCGGAGGTATAACGATCGACGATGCCGCCGACCGTCTCGGCATCGGCCCCCTCGAGCTCGCGATAGAACTCGAGAATCAGGGCCTTGTTGGCTTGATGGGTGGTCATGACATTCTCCGGGATCGAGAAACAGACGACGGCCGCACCCGGTATCGACGACACCGAGCGCGGCCAGGGACGAGGAAGAGGCCTAGACGCGACGCTTCTCGAAGGCCTCCCAGGCCTCCAACAGGGCATCAAAATCGAAGCCGGGCACTCTGGCGCTGGCCAGCAATTCCTGTTCGGCGCCGATGATCGTGGCGATGGCCTCGGGCAGCGCCTGGGCTTCGTCCGGGGTCAGCCGCACCGCGCCATGCTTGTCGGCATGAATCAGATCGCCGGGGGCGATATCCAGGCCGAAGACCCTGACCGGCACATCGACGGCGGTGACCCGCACATAGGCATGAGAGGGGCCGACTCGGCCGCCCAGCACGGTGAAATCCGGTTCCAGGTCGTCGAGGTCACGAATCACCCCATTGGTGAGCACGCCATCGACGCCCAGGCGCTTGTGCAGGCAGGTGTTGACCTCGCCCCAGTAGGCGCCCACGGTTTCCTCGCCATCCTCGTCCTCGATCACCATCAGCGAATCGGCTGGACTGTCGGCGACATAGCGGTAATAGGCGAGGCGCCGCTCGCGGATGACCGCGGCGTCTTCCTCGGGAGGCGTCAGGGCGCGGATCTTCGCACAGCGAGCATAGCCGACCAGGGGCGCGGCGCCGGGGTCGGCGGCCACCAGCGGCAGCCGACTGAAGCCCTCGGCACTGCGAGTGCCACGCACCAGGTCGAGGGCATTGGCCACCGTGGGAGTGTCGAAGCGCCGCAGTTCGTTCAGCAGTTCCGGGCTCAGGGCCATGGGTCTCTCCGGGTCTAGGGGGTAGATGAGCGCTCGAGCCAGTGCGCCAGCGCCTGGTTGACGGCCTCGGGGGCCTGCAGAGTACTCAGATGGCCGACCCCCTCGAGGATCACCAGCTCAGCTCCGGGGATATGATCGGCCAGATAAGTGTGCCGGGATACCGGGCACAGCCGGTCGCCGTCGCCACACAGCACCAGGGTCGGCACGGAAATGGACGCAAGCGCGGCGCTGCCGTCGGGACGATCGCGCAGGGCGATGGCCTGACGCCGGAAGGTCTCGAGGCCACCGCGCTCGGCCATGGCCACCACCAGAGCACTGTGCTCGGGGTCCACGGCGGCGCCCTCGGCGGGATACAACGGCGCCAGCACCTCGCCGGCATAACGGGCCATGCCCAGGGCCTCGGCCTGGGCGATGTCGTCGGCCCGCTGTGCCCGGCGCTCGGGCGCCTCGGCGAAGGGGTTGGTATCGAGCAGCGCCAGCCGCTCGATGCGCTCCGGCGCCAGGCGCATCAGCGCCAGCGCCAGGATGCCGCCCATCGACAGCCCGGCGACGCTGAAGCGCGGCCAGGGCGTCTGGTCGAGGATGTCTCGGGCCAGGGCTTCCAGATCGTCACTGGCATCGAGGCGCGGCACCCGAATATCGGCCCGCCCTTCCAGGGCCTCGACCTGGGGTGCCCACAGCCGCTCGTCGCAGAGGGTGCCGGGAATCAGCAGCAGCGGCTGTCGCCGGGTCACATTATGCATACGTAGTCCTTCTTTGCCCTTCAGGCAGCGCGACGCGGGCCGGTGGGCGCATCCCCGCCACGCACCACGACCACCTCGGCGTCGGCATCGGCCTCGAGGCGATGCGTCCAGCCCTGGGGCGAGGTGAAGGTATCGCCGGTGCCCAGCGCCAGCTCGCCGGCCTCGCTGACCAGACGCACGCCGCCGGACTGCACGAACAGCACCTCCGGTTCGTCGCAGTGGTAGTCCGGGGTCACGGCCCCTTCGGCGACGCGCAGCACGCGCAGCTGGAAACCATGGGGCCACCAGCCGCTGATCGGCCCCGGCCCGAAGCCGTCGCCGCTGGCCGCCGGGGCGATGACGCCGCACTCCTCGACGCCGGGGGCGGCGAGCACGGCGTCAGCGTTGCCGCGCAAGGCCTCGTGGCGCACCATGCATTCGGCGAGGCGCTCCGGCGAAGGCGTCACCAGCCGCGCGATCTCTTCGGCGTCGGGGGCGGTCTCGATCTCCTCGTCCTCGGGGATGGTCTCGCCGGCGGCACGGTCCACCAGGCGGCCGCTCTTGAGCAGCACCAGCCCATGATGCTCGGCCAGGTCGAAGACGCTGGGCGCCCAACGCACCCGCCCCGGGTCGTCACCGCCCAGCACGACCCACAGGAAGCCGGTCCCGGCATCGAGCTTCTCGAAGCCGCGGAACATCTGGGTCGGCACGCTGACCACGTCGCCCGGGGCGATGTCCAGGGTGCCCTCTTCCCGCTCCGGGCCGAAGAACAGCCGCCAGCGCCCGGTGTGCACCACGAACACCTCGGCACCCTCGTGGGAGTGCTGGGAGTTCAGGCAGCCATCGGGCTGGCGGGCGCCGCCGACGTTGAAGCCGTGAGGCTCGGAGATATGCACGTGCTGGTCGGCGCTCTCTGCTACCCCGGGGCCGATGATGGTGAAGTTCTCCTTGCGATCGGAGCCCGGCGAGCGGGTATCGATGAAGGCATTGCGGCAGGGCACCAGGTCGTCGTAACGCACCCGGCGCTGGCGCAGCGTGTCGAGGGTCCAGGTCATGAGGCCTCCTGCTGTCGGTGTTGGGCGATCTGGGCGTGGATAGCGATCTCGTCGAGATGACGCCATTCGCGTGGCGCCACCCTGACGTCTTCGAGGTCGACCCTGTGATGAAGGCGGCACCGGGAGGTGCCGAGGTAAGTGGTCATGTCAGGCCTCGCCTACGGGGAAGGGAATCTCCCCCACCACGCGAGCCTTGTTGAATTCGCGCAGACGCGCGAAGACGTCCACGCCCAGCTGGCGATAGGCATCCAGTAGATCGACCGTCACCCAGTTTTCCCGGATCTTGCCGTCTTCCAATCGCCAGAAATCCAGCGACCGCATGGCGATCTTCTTGCCCGAGGGCGCGATCCCCAGCCAGCCGTCGTCGGTCACCGTCTGCATCATGTTGGGCCAGCCGGTGACCGCCGCGTAATCGCCATCGCCGAAGAAGTGATAGTTGATCTCGTCCAGATACTGTCCGCGGTCGGGCATGCCGCTCAGGAAGGGAATCTGGTGCCAGTTGCGGAAGCCGGCGATGCCACGGCCCGTGCCGATGCCGGCCGGCCCGTACCAGTTCATCCGCTCATGCCAGAACCTGGGCATCTCCATCACTTCCGGCCCGCCCTGGCCGGGGTGTTTCGTCATATGGTCCAGCATCTCTACGATGTGACGGCAGGAGGCCTGTGACTGCTCCTCGTCCCAGGGGCCCGGCACAACGCCATCCATCGTCGCCGGCCCGGGGATGCAGAATTCGAGACCGAGCGAAGGCGCCAGCGGCCAGGCCTTTGCCTGCATCATTACCTCCGGGATATCCCAGATGGCTTGGATCTCGACGACCCGGCCTTCCTCGAAGCGATAAAATTCATGGAAGCGCATGTGCGTCAAATGGCCGGTCGGTGGAATATCCAACCAGGGCTTCACGAAGGTGCCATAGTAATGGCCCCCGCAACCGATCCAGTCACCACCATGTTCGGTGCGCCCGCCCATGACGATCCAGTCACGGCGCTCCAGGTCGGGCATGGACTCGAACAGCGGCGCATAGCAGCTGTCGTAAAGCGCCTTCGGACCGGCCAGATCGCCGAAGGGGTGGCACATGTGCACCACCGCGTCCGGGGCGATCAGCCCCTCCAGCGCGGTCCGCACGCCTTTCTCGCTAAAATCGCGCATCGCTTCCCGCATCGGGGCAATCAGCGATTTATTCCGGGTATGAGTGTCCGTCGTCATTCTGCAACCTCTCCATTGCACACATTCTTGCCGCCAAGCCTGGTTTTCTCGCCAACCCTCGCGGTCTGGAGCACCCATCACGCTCTCTATACCGATACCCGGTAATGGGAACAGAACAACCTCGCGCCAGAATTCCTGCTGAATATGAAATCACTTGAGGCCGCCTTGTGCCCCGCCACTCACCACGACCCACCTCAACGTCGAGATGGCCCAGGAGCGATGCGATCGCCCCTGGTGAGGGGTAAAGACACCAGCGGCATCCAGCGCTAGTTCGGCGGTCGCACTCGCCGCCCGCCCCCTGACATCAGGCATTTTGTTGACGGTGCTGGGCGATCTGGGCGTGGATGGCGATCTCGTCGAGCTGGTGCCATTCGCGTACCACGGTGTCGCCGCGCAACTCGGCATGAGTGATGCCGAGCAGCACCACCGGGGCGCCGCTGGCCGGCCCGAAGACGCCGCCGCCCTGATGGGGGGTGGAAAGCGACCAGCGGAACGCCACCCGGCGCGGCTCGCCGGCGTCTTCACGATCGATCCAGTGATGAATGCGGAACGACCCCATGGGAAAGGCGCCCTTGTAGCCGAACCAGAAGCGCTCCAGGTCATCGTGGCCACGCAGGGTGCGCGCTCCCGGCACCTTGGCATCGATGGCCCGGTCGTAGCCGTCGCGCAGGCGCTCGAGACGAGCGTGCTGCCAGAGATCCCGATAGCGCACGGCCACCGGCCCCAGGGCGTCGATGTCCAGGTCCCCATCGGGGCCCCGCCAGCGCTCCACCAGGGCCTCGGCGTCGGGCAGCGCGGCCTTGGCCGCCAGGGCCTCGCCAAGCACCGCCGGGGAATGCCCCAGCTGCCGGGCCAGACCGGCCTGGTCGCGGACCAGCCACTCATCGACGATGCGGTTCTCCCGGCACAGGCAGTCGGCGATGGTCATGACGCCGGCCCGCACGCCGGTGGGCGCACCGAAGGCGCCCTCCCCCTTGTGAGTCATGTGGGAGAAGATGCGGTGCGAAGAATAGTAGGTGCCCGGGGCATCCTCGCTGTCGATGACGTCCTCACCGAGCAGGGTGCGGTCGGGGAACTCCTGGAGGGTCTCCAGGGTACCGCGGATCACTCCTTCGACGCCGCTGAAGGCGCCTCCCGGGGTCTTCACCGGGCAGTCCTCGGCGTAGTAGTCGCGGATCAGGTCGATGCCGCGCCCCTCCCAGATCCACTCGGTGATCTTGAAGATGTAGTCACGCAGATCGACGAACTGCGCGTCGAAACCGGTCAGGCTCATGCCATGTCTCCTTGTGGGTTTCAGTGGGCCGTCCAGCCGCCGTCGACCATCAGCGCGCTGCCGGTCACCAGGGCGGCGGCGTCCGAGGCGAGGAAGGCCACCGGGCCCATGATGTCCTCGATCCGGCCGAGACGCCCCAGCGGTATCTTCGCCAGCACCGCCTCGCGAAAGCCCGGCTGCTCGAAGAACGGCCGGGTCATCGGCGTCTCGACGAAGGTCGGGCAGACGCTGTTGACGCGGATGCCACGGGGGCCGAGTTCCACGGCCATGGCCCGGGTCATGCCCTCCACCGCGGACTTTGAGGCGCAGTAGAGGCTGCGGTCGGCCGCGCCCACGTGGCCCATCTGGGACGACATGTTGATGATCGAGCCGCCCTCCGGCATCGAGGCGATCACGGTCTGGGCCAGGAAGTAGGCGGCCCGCACATTGATGTCCATCACCGCCGCATAGTCATCCTCGCTGATCTCGTCGATCGGCTTGGGCCGATTGGTGCCGGCATTGTTGACCAGGATATCGATGCGTCGGCCGCTGAGCGCCTCGCGCACCGCCGCGGTATCGGTGACATCCAGGACCAGCGCCTCGGCCGAGTGGCCGGCGGCGGTCAGCGCCGCCACCGCCTCCTCGAGGACCGCGGGGTCACGGGCCACCAGGATCACCTTGGCGCCGACCTGGGCCAGGGCGCAGGCCGCCGCCAGCCCCAGGCCCTTGCTGGCCCCGGTGATCAGTGCCGTGCGGCCATCCAGCCGCTGGCTCGGTGTCTGGGGTAGCGTCATGATTGGCTCCTCAATCGGACCGCCTCAGGCTTCCACCTGGCCGGCATAGGGCACGTCGCGCTGGCCGTAGCGGCGCACGCGCTCGTTGGCCTGCTCGCCGTGACCGGCGAAGCCTTCAAGGGCACAGAGCCGCGAGCAGTAGCCACCGATGCGGGCGGAGGCCTCGTCGGTGAGCACGCGCTGGTAGGTGCAGGTCTTGAGGAACTTGCCGACCCACAGGCCACCGGTGTATCGCGCCGCCTTCTTGGTGGGCAGGGTGTGGTTGGTACCGATCACCTTGTCACCGTAGGCGACGTTGGTGCGCGGCCCCAGGAACAACGCGCCGTAGTTGACCATGTTGTCGAGGTACCAGTCGGCGTTCTCGGTCATGATCTGGACATGTTCGTAGGCCATGTCGTTGGCGACCTGAAGCATTTCCTCATGGCTGTCGCAGACGATGATCTCGCCGTAGGCCTCCCAGGACTGACGGGCGGCATCGGCGGTGGGCAGCTTCTCGAGCAACTCGGCGATCGCGGTCTCGGTATCGCGGGCCAGGGCCTCGGAATTGGTCAGCAGCGCACAGGGCGAGTTGGTGCCGTGCTCGGCCTGACCCAGCAGGTCGGTGGCACACAGCAGGCCATCGACGCTGTCATCGGCGACCACCAGGGTCTCGGTGGGGCCGGCGAACAGGTCGATGCCGACACGACCGAACAGCTGACGCTTGGCCTCGGCGACGAAGGCATTGCCCGGGCCGACCAGCATGTCGACACCGTCAATGCTCTCGGTGCCGATGGCCATGGCACCCACCGCCTGAACGCCACCGAGCACCAGGATCTCGTCGGCGCCGGCCAGGTGCATGGCGGCGACGATCGCCGGGTGGGCCTTGCCCTTGTAGGGCGGCGCCGCGGCGACCACGCGCTTGACGCCGGCCACCTTGGCGGTCAGCACGCTCATGTGGGCCGAGGCCACCATCGGATAGCCGCCACCGGGGATGTAGCACCCCACCGCCTCGATGGGCACATGCTTGTGGCCGAGGATCACGCCGGGGCTGTTCTCGATCTCGACCGGCTGCATGGAAGCGAGCTGAGCCTCGGCGAAACGGCGAACCTGCGCCTGGGCGAAGCGGATGTCTTCCAGCGACTGGGGGTCGACCTCGCCGATCGCCCGATCGATCTCTTCCTGGGTCAGGCGGAAGCTCTCCGGCGACCAGCCGTCGAAGCGCTCGGAGAGTTCGCGCACGGCGCTGTCGCCGCGGGCCTCGATATCGGCCAGGGTAGTTTCGACGACGTCGCGCACCTTGCGGTCGGCTTCGGCGCGCACATCCTGGGTGGCGCCGGACTTGAGATAACGGATCATGGATTCACCTCGGGAGTTACAGGGTAGTGATGGTGGATTCGGCGCCGTCGCTCGCGGCCCAGGGCTGACTCAGAGGTCACGCGGCGCCGATCTCGATATAGGGCTGCTGGCAATCTGGCATTCTATGCATACGAATGCAAACAGAAGTTTCTCCTCCCTTCGTCGCACCTCTCGCCCCGGGGTCGCCGGACCTGCCCGTCATCGCGGGCAGGCTCGGGCGGGGATCAGATCCATGCCGCGAACAGGTACAGGAACAGCATCGTGGCCAGGAAGAACACCACCAGCAACCAGCTGACGCGGTCCACCTTGCCGGGAATCAGGTACCAGCCCTGATCCTTGGCCGGCAGGTTACGCTCACGATACATCGCCTTCTGCCCCTGAATGGTATAGGCCGAGAGCTCTCCCTGGCGGCCATCCAGCAGCAGGCTGGCGGCGAGCGCCACAGGCACGTTGACCACCGCGCCGATGGCGCAGAACCAGGGCCAGGCGACCTCGGTCTGGGTGGCCACATACCACACCGCCACGAAGCCGGCCGCCACCCCGATCAGCAGCCCCCGCTCGGTGGTGTGCCGGGAGAAGAAGCCCAGGGCGTACATGCTCAGCTTGGCGCCGACGAAGTATGAGCCGACCTTGGTCAGCAGCTGCAACACCGAGCCCTCGCTCTGGGCGAACAGGATCGCCGGCACGATGATCAGCACCGCCCAGCCGACGGTGAACCAGCGGGAAGCCTTCAGGTAGTGGGCCGAGGAAGCGTTCTTCTTGAAGTACTTCTCGTAGAAGTCGAGGGTGGTCACCGTGGCGAGCGAGTTGAGCGCCGAGTCCAGACTGGACATGGAGGCGGCCACTACCGCGGCGGCGACGATGCCCAACAGCCCCGGCAGACCATAGTCGGCGGCGAACTGCAGCACGATGGTGTTGCTGTTGTCGAACTCACGGCCACCGTAATAGCTGTAGAACAGCACCCCCAGCAGCAGGAACAGGAAATAGATGAAGAAGGCGGCGAAGCCCATGAGCAGGAAGGACTTCTTGGCATCGCCGATGTTCCTGGCAGCCAGCGCGCGCTGCACCACCATCTGGTTGGCGCCGTAGACGGTGACGTGATAAAGCACCATGGCGATGACCCCGGACCAAACGGTGGCCTCGACCCGAGGATCGAAGGAGAAATCCAGGATATTCATTCTGCCCTCGGCCTTGAGTTCGCCCAGGGTGGTCGCCAGCGATTGCGGCATGTGGTCGAGCAAGGCATAGAAGATGATCGCCGCCCCCACCAGCAGGATCACCGCCTGCAGCACATCGGTCCAGATGACCGCGCTGATCCCGCCCATCAGGGTATAGACCAGGGCGATCAGGGTGATCACCAGGATCGCGCTAACGACATCCACGCCGGTGATGAAGCTCAACACCAGTGCCGTGGCATAGAGCACCGCCGCCGAGGACAGGGTCTGGGTCATCATGAAGATGATCGACATCACGCCCCGCGCTTTCTTGCCGAAGCGGCGCTCCTGATATTCGTAGATGGACGCCACACCGCTGTTGTAGAAGAACGGCAGGAACAGAGTGATCACCAGAAACACCACCAGCGGGTAGTTGATCTGGATCATCATCACCCCGAGCCCGCTGCCATAGGACCAGGCGGGCCCGCCCAAGAACGACATGGCACTGACGTAGGTGGCCATCACCGACAGACCGATGGCCCACCAGGGAATGGTCTTGTTGCCCAGGTAGTAATCCTCGGCGCTGTTGACCTTCTTGCTCAGCAGCGACCCCATCACCAGGTTGCCGATGAGATAGACGATCAGGATCGTCCAGTTGAGCGTCCCAAAACTTTCCATCAGTGATGCCCCGTTGTCATTGTTGGTGGCTGTGGAGGAAAAATTGGCACAAATTGAATACGATTGCAAAGGGCGGTGGAGTACTCCAGCGGCGCAGTACCTCTTTCGAGACACTCGGAAAAAGTCACCTGTCAGTGAGTTAAATCGTATTGCCGAGACACCTTCGCCCGCATGCTGCGACTAAAGATTAAGCCGAGCGGGCGGGAATTCACTCGGGAGCCACTCCCCGAGCGGGCTGGCGAGCGCTGTGGCGAAGAATGGGGGTCACCGGCAACACCCGGTTCTCGGCACTGAAGTCACCCTGGCGAATCTGCTTGAGCAACAGCGTGGTCGCTTCCTCCACCATGCGATCCACGGGCTGGCGCACCGTGGTCAGGCGATAGCTCGGCCAGGCGGCAACTGGGGTGTCGTCGAAGCCGATCACCGAGACGTCCTCCGGCACGCGACGCCCCAGGTCGTCGCGCAGGGTCTCCATCACCGCAATGGCCATGTGGTCGCTGGCGGCGAAGATGGCGTCGGGATAAGGGGGCTCGGCAAACAACTGCAACGTCGCCGCTCTGGCCTGCTCGAAGTCATAGTCACCCTGAGCGACCACATGGCACCGCTTGCCCAGCGAAGCCAGGCCATCGACCAGCCCCAGATAGCGATGCCGACTGGTCGAAGAAGTCTCGAGCCCCGACAGGTAGGCGACGCATTCGTGGCCGCCCATGGCCAGGTAGCTGCCGACCCAGTAACCGCCATGATAGTTGTCGCTGTAGACCTGGCTGATCCCGGCGAAGTCCACGTTGCGGTTGATCAGCACCACCGGAATGCCGGTCTCGACACACTCGTGGGCCAGTGACGAGGTCAGGGAGGCCGACATCATCAGGATGCCGTCGACCTGGCTCTGCAGGATGCTGTCCATGACCCCGGCGAAATCGCCCTCCTCGGGCACCACGAACAGCAGCAGGTGGTAGTCCTCGTCCTGGAAGCGACGTGAGGCCTTCTCCACCACCAGCGGGTAGAACATGTTGTCCAGGTGCGAGAGCACCAGGGCGATGGTCCGCGAGGAGCGAGTGATCAGCGAGCGGGCGATGCTGTTGGGCCGATACCCCAGCTCCTTGGCCGCCTTGAGCACCTTGAGCTTGGTCTTCTCGGAGATGCTGGCCTTGGGCGAGAAGCAGCGACTCACCGCCGACTGCGAGACTCCGGCTCGCTCGGCGACATCCCGCGATGTGACGGCAGACTTCCTCTTCATCGGCATCGGCTCACTGAGAATACGTAATCAATGTTAACAGCTTTCTCCGCCGCCCTCTGCCATGCGCGAGTGCTTGCCCACGCCGGCCCCTCGCACTCGCGCAGACACCAAGCCGGCGCCCCCGGATCGACCACAAACGATGATTCAAGCGCCACACACCGGGCAGGCGGGGTCCCGCGGCACGCGGAAATGCCGCCACTGGCCGCTGAGGCCGTCGAAGGTGGAGAGCCCCCGATGCACCTGGCCGGCTCGGGCGACCAGCTTCATCGCCTCGAGCGCCTGGAAGCAGCCGATCAGCCCGACCAGCGGCGCCACCACGCCGCTCTCGGCGCAGCTCAGCGCCTCGTCGCCGCCGTCGTCGGGCGGATAGAGGCAGGCATAGCAGGGGCTCTCGACATCGCGCGGATCGAACACCGCCAGCTGGCCGGAGAAGCGGATCGCCGCCCCGGAGACCAGCGGCACACCGGCGGCCCGGCAGGTGGCGTTGATGGCGTAGCGGCTAGAGAAACGGTCGGTGCAGTCGAGCACCACGTCGGCCTCGACCACCGCCGCGGCCAGCGCCTCGCCCTCGAGGCGCTCGGTGATGGCGCGGATCTCGGCCTCGGGATTGAGCGCCAGCGCCGCCTCCCGCGCGGACTCGGCCTTGGCACGGCCCAGGTCCGCGGTGCCGTGGGCGATCTGGCGCTGCAGGTTGGAGAGCTCCACCGCGTCGTCGTCCGCCAGCGTCAGCCGCCCCATGCCGGCCGCGGCCAGATAGAGCGCCACCGGCGAGCCCAGGCCGCCGGCGCCGATCACCAGGGCATGGCCGGCGAGCAGGCGCTCCTGGCCGGCGATGTCGATCTGCTCGAGCAGGATCTGGCGGCTGTAGCGCAGCAGCGCGTCGTCGTTCATGGCGCTCACTTGTCCTCGAATTCCTCGATGTCCGGCACGTGGAGGGAGAACTCCTCCTTGACCTCCTCCATCACCACGTAGCTCTTGGACTCCTTGACCCCGGGCAGGGTCAGCACCACCTCGCCGAGCAGCTGGCGATAGGCCGACATCTCGGGAATCCGGCACTTGAGGATGTAATCGAACTGGCCCGAGACCAGGTGGCACTCCTGGATCTGCGGCAGCTTGGCCACCGCGCGGCGGAACTCGTCGAACACCGAGGGCGACTGGGTCTCCAGGCTGATCTCGACGAACACCAGCAGGTTGGCCTTCAGCGCCCGCGGATCGAGCAGGGCCTTGTAGCCGCGGATCACCCCGGCACGCTCGAGGCGCTTGACGCGCTCCAGGCAGGGCGTGGTGGACAGGCCGACCTGGGAGGCCAGGTCGACGTAGGAAATGCGGGCATTGTCCTGCAGGCAGCGCAGGATCTTTAAGTCGATGCGGTCGAGCGAACGGGTCTTGGTTTTCATTGTGGTCCTGGAACGTCGAACGGGTCACCGCCGAATCTTCTACTGAAAACCACCGCTAAACGGCGAGCTTTCGGGATTCACACATGAATAGGCGGCGGTGAGTGGCGTTTTTTACTGTTTCAACGTGTACCACAGGGCCGAGGGCCGGCTCCAGCCCCTCCGGCAGAAAGATGCCCCAGGATGTCGCTCACGGGCGGCCGGCCGGCGCCGCCACGCAAGCTCCCGGCCCGGGGCCGCTCAGCACCGCCCCAGGCTGATCCGCTCGTGCCCGCCGAGATCGCGGCGGCTCGCCACCTCGCGATAGCCTGCCGCGGCGAGGGCCCCACGCACCGCCGCGGCCTGGCCGGCCCCGTGCTCCAGCATCAGCCAGCCATCGGCGGCCAGGTGATCCCGTGCCGTCGCCACCAGATGGCGCAGGTCGGCCAGGCCGTCGGCGGCGGCCACCAGGGCGCTGCGCGGCTCGAAGCGCACGTCGCCGCGGGCGAGGTGCGGATCGTCGTCGGCGATGTAGGGCGGGTTGGAGACGATCAGCTCGAAGCGGGCATCGCCGCCCTCCTCGACCAGCGCCGAAAACCAGTCGCTGACCAGGAAGCGGGCGTTGCCGAGGCCATGGCGGGCGGCGTTGTCCCGCGCCAGGGCCACCGCCTCCGGCCGCAGGTCAACGCCGGTCACCGCCCAGCCCGGCCGCTCGCTGGCGAACGCCAGCGCCACCGCGCCGGTGCCGGTGCCCAGGTCGAGCAGCCGCCCCGTCGCGCCGGCCACGGCCAGCGCCGCCTCCACCAGGGTCTCGGTGTCCGGGCGCGGAATCAGGGTGGCCGGCGAGGTGGCGAGACTCAACCCCCAGAACTCGCGTTCGCCGGTCAGGTGCGCGACCGGATGGCCGGCCTCGCGGGAGGCGATGAGCGTCTCGAAGCGCGCCTCGGTCTCGCCGTCGGCTTCACGGTCGCCCCAGGTGTAGAGCCAGGTGCGATCGACCTCGAGCACGTGGCACAGCAGCACCTCGGCGTCGAGCCGGGCGCTCGGCGAGCCGGCGTCCAGGAGGCGCTGTGCGGCCCGGGCCAGCAGCAGGTCGAGGCGCATCAGGCCTCCTGCTGCAGGGCGGCGAGCTGGTCGGCCTGGTGTTCCTGGATCAGCGGCTCGATCACCTCGTCGAGCTGCTCGCCGCCGATCACCTCGCCCAGCTTGTAGAGGGTCAGGTTGATGCGGTGGTCGGTCACCCGGCCTTGGGGGAAGTTGTAGGTGCGGATGCGCTCGCTGCGATCGCCCGAGCCCACCAGCGAGCGGCGCTCGTCGGCCTGCTGCTGGCGCTGGCTGTCCTGGGCGGCCTGCTTGAGGCGCGCGGCGAGCAGCGACATGGCCTTGGCGCGGTTCTTGTGCTGGCTGCGCTCCTCCTGGCATTCCACCACCACCCCGGTGGGCAGGTGGGTGATGCGGATGGCGGAATCGGTGGTGTTGACGTGCTGGCCGCCGGCGCCGCTGGAACGGAAGGTGTCGACGCGCAGATCGTTCTGGTTGATATCGACGTCGCCGACCTCGTCGGCCTCGGGCATCACCGCCACGGTGCAGGCCGAGGTATGGATGCGGCCCTGGGACTCGGTGGCCGGCACGCGCTGCACCCGGTGGGCGCCGGACTCGAACTTGAGCCGCCCGTAGACGCCCTCGCCCTTGATGCGCGAGATGATCTCCTTGTAGCCGCCCATGTCGCCATGACTGGCGCTGACCACCTCGACCTTCCAGCCGTGCTGCTCGGCGTAGCGGGAGTACATGCGGAACAGGTCGCCGGCGAACAGCGCCGCCTCGTCGCCGCCGGTGCCGGCGCGAATCTCGAGGAAGACGTTGCCGGCATCGTCCGGGTCGCGGGGGATCAGCAGCTGCTTGAGGCGCGCCTCGAGCTCGACCAGCCGCTCACGGCCCTCCTCGCGCTCCATCTCGGCCAGCTCGCGCATCTCGGCGTCGGCGTCGTCGGCCATGGCCTCGGCGGCCGCGATGTCGTCCTCCACGCCGCGATGCTCGCGCCAGGCCTCCACCAGGGGCTCGAGCTCGGTGTATTCGCGGGAGTAGTCGCGGAAGCGGGCCTGGTCGGTGATCACCTCGGGGTCCGCCAGCAGGGCGGCGAGCTCCTCGAAGCGCTCGGCAAAGGCGTCGAGACGCTGACGCAGGGAAGCTTTCATCAAGGATGTCCTATCGGGAAGTGTCGGAAGAGTCGTCGAGCAGCAGTGACGCGGCCGCGTCCAGCAGCTCGCGCTGTTCGTCGGCGGCGGCCTCGCGCAGGGCCACGGTGGGCCGGTGCAGCAGGCGATTGGTGAGCTGGTGGGCCAGCCGCGCCACCACCTCCTCGGGATTCTCGCCACGCGCCAGGCGCGCCAGGGCCTGGTCACGGGCCTCGTCGCGCAGGGCCTCGCCCCGGGCGCGCACGTCGCGGATCAGCTCGCCGCCGCTGCGCAGCCGGCGATCGTGCTGCCAGCGGCCCACGCCGTGCTCGATCAGCGATTCGGCCTCGTCGGCGGCGACCTGGCGATGGCGGCGATTCTCCTCGATGACCTCCTCCAGGTCGTCGACCGTATAGAGGAAGACGTCGGAGAGGTGGCCGACCTCGGGCTCGATGTCACGCGGCACGGCGATATCGACCATGAACACCGGGCGATGGCGGCGCTTCTTGAGCGCGCGCTCCATCATGCCCTTGCCGAGGATCGGCAGCGGCGCGGCGGTGGAGGAGATCACGATGTCCGCCTCGACCAGCGCCTCGGGGATCTCGTCGAGGGTGATGGCCTGGCCGCCCAGCGGCGCGGCCAGCTGCTCGGCCCGTTCGCGGGTGCGGTTGGCCACCGTCAGATGGCGCACCCCGGCCTCGTGGAGGTGGCGCGCCACCAGCTCGATGGTCTCGCCGGCACCGATCAGCAGCGCCGGCGAGCGCGAGAAGTCGTCGAAGATGCGGCTGGCCAGGCTGACCGCCGCATAGGCCACGGAGACCGGATTGCGGCCGATGCCGGTCTCCGTGCGCACCCGCTTGGCCACGGCGAAGGTCTGCTGGAAGAGGCTCTCCAGCTCGCCGCCCATGCCGCGAGCCTGGCGCGCGACCTGATAGGCCTCCTTGAGCTGGCCGAGAATCTGCGGCTCTCCGAGCACCATGGAATCGAGGCCGACGGCCACCCGCATCAGGTGGCGGGCGGCCTCGTCATCCATGTAGTGGTAGGCGCAGCGGGTCAGCTCCTCGACGGCGAGGCCGTGGAAGCGGCCCAGCCAGTCGAGCACCGCCCGCTCCCCCGACTCGCCGGTGACGCAGTACAGCTCGGTGCGGTTGCAGGTGGACAGCACCGCGGCCTCCTGCACTTCGGGCAGGCCACGCAGTTCGGTCAGCGCGGTCTCGAGCTGCGCAGGCGTGAAGGCGACCTGCTCGCGCACCTCGACGGCGGCGGTCCGATGGTTGATTCCCAGGGCAAGAAGCGTCATGCGTGTCGGCGTCTTCGCGATCGTGTTTCGGCGGTTTCGAGGGCGGCCCGGCGAGGCGTCGCCTGCCACTCCACGGCGCCACATTCTATCACAGGCCATGACCGCACGGCGCCCGCCGGGACTATCGAGGACATCGATGCAGACCATCGGCGCGCCGCATCTCCCTCATCCATTGCGCCTTTGCCCCGCGCGATCAAGCCGTTATGCTGACGACTCGCCCGACACCACGAGACCGGCATGCCCCGAGGATTCCCCACGACGCTGTTCCGTCGCCGCCCCCTCGCCGCCATCGGCCTGGCCCTGGCGCTCGGCGGCTGTCAGAGCCTGTCCGCCGTGTCGGCCCCGCCGCCGCAGGACCCGATGGCCGATGCACCGCCGATCACCCGCGGCCTGGATGCCGAAGGCCTGTCGACGCTGCTGGTGGCGGAGATCGCCGGCCAGCGAGGCGACTATCGCCGCGCCACCCGCGGCTATCTGGCCACCGCCGAACGCTACCGGGCGCCGGAGCTCGCCGAGCGCGCCGCCCTGGCGGCACGCTTCGACGACGACCCGGCACTGCTCGAGGAGACCGCCCGCCGCTGGCAGTCGCTGGACCCCGCCAGCGAGGCCCCGGCCCGCCTGCTGTCCAGCCTGGCCGTGCAGCGCGGCGACTGGACGAGCGCCCTGGATCAGCGCCTGGCGCTGCACGACGACGGCGACGCCGAGCTGCTGGGCTTCATCGAGGATGCGCTGGAGGCCGGCGCGGCGCCGGCGCCGCTGCTCGAGCGCCTGCGACAGGATGTCGCCGCGCCGGACGCTCCCGTCGACCGCGAACTGGCCATGGCGCTGCTGGAGGCCGCCACCGGCCAGATGCCCACGGCCCGCCGCCGCCTGGACCGGCTGACCGCGACCCATCCGGACGATCCCGCGGTACAGCGCATCGACGCCGCCCTGGCGCTGGAGATGAATGCCCCCGAGCGCGCCGAGGCCGCCGCCCGTCGAGGCCTCGAGGCGTCGCCGGGCGACGCCCGCCTGATGCTGCTGCTGGCCCGCGCCCAGATTCGCCTCGGCCGACTGGACGCCGCCGAGGCCAGCACCGACGCGCTGCTCGAGGACCGGGGCGACCGGCCGCCGCTGCGCCTGGCCCTGGCCCGCCTCTATCTGGAGGAGGCGCATCCGCGGCCGGCCCGCCGCCTGCTGCTGCCGCTGCTCGATGACGACGACACGCCCGAGCTGGCCTTCCTGCTGCTCGGCGGCATCGCCGAGCAGCAGGGCGAGGTCGACAACGCCCTTCTTTATTACCGCCAGGTGCCCGAAGGCAACAGCTTCCTGCTCGCCCGGCTCCGCGCCGCGCGCATGCTGATCGAGGACGATCGGCTGGTCGACGCCCGCGCCTTCCTGCGCAACGAGCGCCTGACCCATCCCGATGCCGCCTCTCGACTCACCGGCCTGGAGGCCGAACTGCTGGACGAGGCCGGTGCCCGCGCCCAGGCCGACGCCCTGCTCGACAGCTATCTCGATCGCCACCCCGACGACGCACAGCTGCGCTACCAGCGGGCCATGCGCGCCTACGGCAACGGCAACCTGGCCGCCATGGAGCGCGACCTGCGCACCATCATCGAGCGCGACCCGGACAACGCCAACGCGCTCAACGCCCTGGGCTACACCCTGGCCGACGAGAATATAGAAGGACGACTCGAGGAAGCCCGCGCATTGATCGAGCGCGCGCTCGAGCTCGAGCCGAACAATCCGGCCATCCTCGACAGCCGCGGCTGGGTCGCCTACCGCCTCGGCAACGTCGACGCCGCCGTCCCGTGGCTGGAACGCGCCTGGTCGGCCATGCCCGACCAGGAGATCGCCGCCCACCTGGCCGAGGTGCTGTGGGTCGCCGGCGAACGCCAACGCGCCCGGGCACTGATCGCCACCGCCGTGGAGCGCTTCTCGCCGCGCCCCCGGATCGACGAGCTGCTCGAGCGCCTGCCCGCGCTCGCCCCCTGATGCCCCGCGACGGAGAAGGAATCCCGACCATGCGACGCCCCACGCTTACCCTGCTGCCCGGCCTGGCCCTCGCCCTGCTGCTGCTCGGCGGCTGCGCCACCCGGGGCCAGTCTCCCGACGCCCCCCGCGCCGCCGACGACTGGCAGGCCCAGAAGACACGCCTGGAGGCCATGCAGACCTGGGAGCTGACCGGCAAGGCCGGCCTGCGCACTCCCGAGGACAGCACCAGCGCCAATCTCGACTGGAACCAGACCCCCTACCATTTCCGCCTGCTGCTCAGCGGCCCCTTCGGCAGCGGCCGCAGCGTGCTGGAAGGCCGCGAGGGCCGCGTCTCGCTAACCACCGGCGAGGGCCGCTTCGAGGCCGAGAGCCCCGAGGCGCTGATGAACCAGCGGCTCGGCTGGTCGCTGCCGGTGGCCGCGCTGGGCGACTGGGTCCGCGGCCTGCCCGCCGACGACAGCCCGCACCGCATGAATCGCGATGCGCGCGGCTTCCCGGCCCGCCTGGAGCAGGACGGCTGGACCATCGATTACCAGGACTGGATGCGCGTCGAGGACCTGTGGCTGCCGCGGCGCATGAAGATGCAGTACGGCGAGCTGAACGTGACCCTGGTGGTGACCCGCTGGCAGCCGGAGACCAGCGATGCCTGATGCCGGCCGCCTGAGCCTGCCCGCCCCGGCCAAGCTCAACCGCATGCTGCATATCACCGGCCGACGCGACGACGGCTATCACGAGCTGCAGACCCTGTTCCAGTTTCTCGACCACGGCGACACCCTGACCCTGGCCCCGCGCGACGACGGCGAACTCCGCCTGACGCCGACGCTTTCCGACGTCGCCCCGACGGACAACCTGATCCTGCGCGCCGCCACGGCGCTGCGCGAGGCCACCGGCTGCCGTCAGGGCGCCGACCTCCATCTCGACAAGCGCCTGCCCATGGGCGGCGGCCTCGGCGGCGGCAGCAGCGATGCCGCCACCGCCCTGCTCGGCCTGAACCGCCTCTGGGGACTCTCCCTCTCTATAGGGGAGCTGGCCGAACTGGGCCTGGCGCTGGGAGCAGACGTCCCGGTATTCGTGCGCGGCCACGCCGCCTGGGCCGAGGGCGTGGGCGAACGCCTGACCCCGGTGGAGCTCGACACGCCCTGGTTCGTGGTCGTCCACCCCGGCGTGAGCGTCTCCACGCCGGCGGTGTTCCAGGCGCCGGAATTGACACGGGACACGCCTCCCATTACTATGGCGCGCGCACTTCAGGGGGGAACGGCGAGCTGGCGCAACGACTGCGAGCTCACGGTCCGGGAGCTGCATCCCGAGGTCGCGAGTGCGCTCGACTGGTTGAGCGACAGGGCACCGGCCATGCTGACCGGCACCGGCGCCTGTGTATTCGCCCGCCTGGACCATGAAGCCGATGCCACGGCGCTGCTGGACGACCTGTCCGGCCGCTGGACATCCTTCAAGGCCAGGGGACTGAATCGCTCTCCTCTCCATGATGCACTGGATCGATGACCGCCATGCCATGGCGCATCACGCATCGGTCCGGTACGGCAAAGGTTGCTGGGGTATAGCCAAGCGGTAAGGCACCGGTTTTTGGTATCGGCATGCGCAGGTTCGAATCCTGCTACCCCAGCCATTTCCCTTCCCGAACATCCGACCCAAACCCTGATGACCCAACACTGCAAAGGTGGCTGCGCGTGTCTAAATTGATGGTTTTCGCCGGGAACGCCAATCCCGAACTCGCCCAGAAGGTTGCCGAGAGCCTGGATACCCGGCTTGGCAACGCAACGGTCGGCCAGTTCAGTGACGGCGAAGTTGCGGTCGAGATCAACGAGAACGTGCGCGGCAAGGACGTCTTCGTCCTGCAGCCCACCTGTGCCCCGACCAACGACAACCTGATGGAAATGGTGCTGATGGTGGACGCCCTGCGCCGGGCCTCCGCCACTCGTGTCACCGCCGTGGTGCCCTACTTCGGCTACGCCCGTCAGGACCGTCGCGTCCGCTCTGCCCGCGTGCCGATCTCGGCCAAGCTGGTGGCCGACATCATGGTCAAGGCCGGCGTCGACCGCGTCATGACCATGGATCTCCACGCCGATCAGATCCAGGGCTTCTTCGACGTGCCGGTGGACAACGTCTACGGCTCGCCGATCCTGCTCGACGACATCGAGCGCCAGAACTACGACGACCTGGTGGTGGTCTCCCCCGACGTGGGCGGCGTGGTACGTGCCCGAGCCATCGCCAAGCAGCTCAACGCCGACCTGGCGATCATCGACAAGCGCCGCCCCCAGGCCAACCAGGCCCAGGTGATGCACATCATCGGCGACATTCAGGATCGCACCTGCGTGGTGGTCGACGACATGATCGATACCGCCGGCACCCTGTGCAAGGCCGGCGAGGCGCTCAAGGAGCACGGCGCACGCCGCGTGGTGGCCTACGCCACCCACCCGATCCTGTCCGGCCCGGCCGTCGACAACATCTCCGGCTCGGTGCTGGATGAGCTGGTCGTCACCGACACCATTCCGCTGACCGAAACCGCCCGCCGCAGCGGCAAGATCCGCCAGCTGAGCGTGGCCGGCCTGATCGCCGAGGCGATCCGCCGGGTCAGCAACGAGGAATCCGTCAGCGCCATGTTCCACTGACGACACCGTCGTCGGCGCATCGCGCGGATAGCGTGCCCCGGTTCGCCGGGGCGACTGGAAACCACCGCTCAGTCTGGTCGCGGACGACGGTGGTTTCCTGACTTTCTACCAAGAGGCAACATCATGTCCGAATACACTCTCACAGCGAACGTGCGCAACGACCTGGGGAAAGGTGCGAGCCGCCGCCTGCGTCGTGCGAACGAGCAGGTCCCGGCCATCATCTACGGTGGTGAGCAGACCCCGCAGCCGATCGCCGTCGACAAGACCGCCTTCTACAAGGCGCTCGAAGACGAGGCGTTCTTCGCTTCCGTGATCAACCTCGAGCTGGACGGCACGCCGCAGCAAGTCGTGGTCCGCGACCTGCAGCGCCACCCGTACAAGCCGCTGGTGACCCACGCCGACTTCATGCGCGTCGACGCCACTCACGCGATCACCATGCGCGTGCCGCTGCACGTGCTGAACGCCGAGACCGCACCGAGCATCAAGGACGAGGGCGGTGAACTCCACGTCCTGTCCAACGAAGTCGAAGTCAGCTGCCTGCCGAAGGACCTGCCGGACTACCTGGAAGTCGACGTCGCCAACGTCGCTCTGGGCAGCACCCTGCACCTGTCCGACCTGAGCCTGCCGGCCGGCGTGACCTCCGTCGAGCTCAGCCACGGCGAAGACCACGACCAGGCCATCCTGAGCATCACCGCGGCCAAGGTCAGCAGTGAGCCCGAGGAAGGCGAAGAAGGCGAAAACGGCGAGTCCGCCGAAGGCGAGGACAGCGCCGAGTAAGTCCGGCACTGTTCAGGGCCGCGCCACCGGCGCGGCCCTCGTCCTTCCGATCAAGCGCTCCGGCGCTTGATTTTTTTTGTGGCCCGCCCGCCCCTGCGGCACCGCCACCGGGGCGACGCCACATCGTTTCGGATGATTGTTTGGAGGCAGTGAAGATGAGTCAGGTCAAAGCCATCATCGGACTGGCCAACCCCGGCACCGAGTACGAGGCCACCCGCCACAACGCCGGGGCCTGGCTGCTCGAGGCCCTGCTGCGCCGGGCCGGCGGCGAGCTGCGCGCGGAGAAGAAGTTTCTCGGCCGCCATGCCCGCATCCACCTCGACGGGCAGGAGCTTCACCTGCTCGAGCCCACCACCTTCATGAACCGCAGCGGCGGCGCCGTGGCGGCGATGGCGAAGTTCTTCAAGCTCGCCCCCGACGAGCTGCTGGTCGCCCACGACGAGCTCGACCTGGATCCCGGCACCGCCCGCTACAAGACCGGCGGCGGCCACGGCGGCCACAACGGCCTGCGCGACATCATCCAGGCGCTGGGCAACGACAAGGGCTTCCATCGCCTGCGCATCGGCATCGGCCATCCCGGCGACGCCCGCCAGGTGACCAACTACGTGCTGGGCCGCCCCGGCAAGGCCGAGCGAGGCGCCATCGATGCCGCCATCGACGAGTGCCTGGCCACCCTGCCCCAGGCCGTGAGCGGCGACTGGACGAAGGCCATGCAGCGGCTGCACAGCTTCAAGCCCTAGGCATTGACCGAAGGGTGCCGGCTTACAGCCGCGCCGTTATCTCGTAGAATAGCGGCCAATCACACGCCTCGAACTCTCTTTCCAGGAAGATCCCATGGGTTTCAACTGCGGTATCGTCGGCCTGCCCAACGTCGGCAAATCCACCCTCTTCAATGCCCTGACCAAGTCGGGCATCGACGCCGAGAACTTCCCGTTCTGCACCATCGAGCCCAACGTCGGCATCGTGCCGATGCCGGACCCGCGCCTCGACCGGCTGGCGGAGATCGTGAAGCCCGAGAAGACCATCCCCACCACCATGGAGTTCGTCGACATCGCCGGACTGGTGGCGGGCGCCTCCAAGGGCGAAGGCCTCGGCAACCAGTTCCTGGCCAACATCCGCGAGACCCAGGCCATCGCCCACGTGGTGCGCTGCTTCGATAACGATAACGTCATCCACGTGGCCAACGAGGTCGATCCGCGCGCCGACATCGAGACCATCAACCTCGAGCTGGCCCTGGCCGATCTGGACACCGTCGACCGCGCCATCCAGCGCCTGGTGCGCGTGGTCAAGGGCGGCGACAAGGAAGCCATCGCCACCAAGGCGATCCTCGACCGCATCCAGCCGCACCTGGCCGAGGGCCAGCCGCTGCGCAGCTTCGGCCTCGACGACGACGAGAAGCAGCAGCTCAAGAGCTTCGGCTTCCTGACCCTCAAGCCGACCATGTACATCGCCAACGTCAACGAGGACGGCTTCGACGACAACCCCTACCTCGAGGTGGTCAAGCAGATCGCCGCCGAGGAAGGCGCCGTCGTGGTCCCGGTGTGCAACCAGATCGAGGCCGAGATCGCCGAGCTCGACGACGAGGAACGCGCCATGTTCCTCGACGAGATGGGCATGGAAGAGCCCGGCCTCGATCGCGTGATCCGCGCCGGCTACGAGCTGCTGGGCCTGCAGACCTACTTCACCGCCGGGGTGAAGGAAGTCCGCGCCTGGACCGTCAAGATCGGCGCCACCGCCCCGGAGGGTGCCGGCGTGATCCACACCGACTTCCAGAAGGGCTTCATCCGCGCCGAGGTGATCGCCTATGACGACTTCGTCTCGCTGGGCGGCGAACAGGGCGCCAAGGATGCCGGCAAGTGGCGCCTGGAAGGCAAGGACTACGTGCTCAAGGACGGCGACGTCGTGCACTTCCGCTTCAACGTCTAACGCAGAAAAAGTTTGACGATACGGGGCGTTATCCGTAATATACGCCTCCGTTGTCCGGCTACGTAGCTCAGTTGGTTAGAGCACATCACTCATAATGATGGGGTCCCCTGTTCGAGTCAGGGCGTAGCCACCAAACACCGAAAAGCCCGCCTGGTTCGCCAGGCGGGCTTTTCTCGTTGGTGATCCGGCTTTCGCGGGCGAACCGGCTTGGCCGGCCGCCCTAGCACCGACGCCCGAGGGCGCCGGCGGTCACGAGGCCTCAGGGCAGCTCGCGGCGATCGACGAAGGTGGTCAGCACCCGGGTCAGGTGAGCCACATCCCTGGCGCCCGCGGTCTCGCGGATCGAGTGCATGGCCCACTGGGGCACGCCCACGTCCAGGGTCGGCACGCCGAGCTCGGTGGCGGTGATCGGACCGATGGTGCTGCCGCAGCCCATGTCGGCACGGGTGACGAAGGTCTGCACCGGCACCTCGGCCTCCTGGCACAGCGCCCGGAACAGCGCCGCGGTGGCGCTGTTGGTGGCGTAGCGCTGATTGGCATTGACCTTGATCACCGGCCCCTCGTTGAGGGCCGGGCCATGAGCGGCGTCGTGCTTGTCGAGGAAGTTCGGGTGCAGCGCATGGGCATTGTCGCAGGAGATCATCCGCGAGGCCTGGATCAGGCGGATGAGCCCCTCCTCGCTGGCGTCGCCCAGCTGGGCGTTGACCCGCCGCAGCACGTCGCCCAGGAAGGGCCCCTGGGCGCCGCAGGCGCTGGCACTGCCCACTTCCTCATGATCGTTGGCCACCAGCACCGCCCCTTGCGTCCCGTCCGAATCGAGCAGGGCCTCGAGGCCGATAAAGCACGACAGCAGGTTGTCGAGCCGCGCCGAGGCGATCAGCTCGCCCTCCACGCCGACCCGGGCCGGCGGCTGCATGTCGTGGAAGCCGAGCTCGAAGTCGACGATCTCGACGCCGTCGAGGCCATGCTCGGCCGACAGCCAGCTCCGCAGCAGCCGATCCAGGTCGGCCGACTCGCCGCCCTGGAGGAAGACCGGCGCCATCTGCGTCTGGGCATTGATCGCCCGACCGCTGTTGGCCTCGCGATCGAGATGGATCGCGAGGCTGGGGATGATCGCCACCGCGCGGTCGACGTTGAGGAGCACGCCTTCCAGGCGGCCGTCGGGGTGGCGCACGTGAACCCGGCCGGCGAGGCCCAGGTCACGGTCGTACCAGGGCGCCAGCAACGCCCCGCCGTAGACCTCGACGCCGAGCTGCAGCCAGCCGGCGGAAGTCTGGGGCGCATGGGGCTTGAGGCGCAGCCCGGGGCTGTCGGTGTGGGCGCCGATCATGCGCAGCGCCGACAGCGGCTCGCTCGGCAGCTGCAGGGCAATGATCGAGGAATCGTTGCGCGTCACGTAGACCCGCTCGCCGGGCGTCAGCTGCCAGGCCTGGGTTTCGTCGAGGCGGCGGAAGCCGGCGGCCTCGAGGCGCTCGGCCATGTTGGCCGTGGCGTGCCAGGGAGTGGGCGAACGGCGCAGGAAGTCGAGCAGTCGCTCGAGCAGGGCATCCTGGGGCATGGGACTCCTCTCGGTGTCGCATCTTGGGGGCATGGGACTCGACCGAGCTGCTACAATGGCCTTTCTGTCCGTGCAACTCGTGAGCCGAATCACGGTCTGGACGCTAGAGTGTACATGAATCCGGGAGTGCTTCATCGATGAGCCTGAATGTGACCCTGGGTCGTACCGCGGCCCTGGCCCTGCTGCTGGGCACCGTCCCGGCCCAGGCGGCGATCACCGCCACCGACGCCCAGCGCGAGGCCGCGGTGGAAGTCGCCGAATCGCTGCGCTACGGCCACTACGCGGATATCAGCTTCGACGACGACTGGTCAGAGCAGGCCTTCGACCGCTACCTGGACCTGCTCGATGGCCAGCGCGCCTACCTGCTGGCCGGCGACGTCGATGACTTCGCGGCGCTGTCGACCACCATGGACGACGCCATCCTCGACGGCGACCTCAGCCGCCCCTACGCCCTCTACCAGCGCTATCACGAGCGCGCCGAGGCACGCCTGGAATGGCTGCTGGAACGCATCGACGCGGGGCTCGACTTCGACTTCGACGGCAATCGGCGCATGGCGCTGGACCGCGAGGACGCCGCCTGGCCGCAGCGCGAATCGTCGCTGGACGAGCTGTGGCAGAAACGACTCGAGAACGCCGCCCTGACGCTGTCGATCAGCGACCAGAGCCCGGAGGAAGTCGAGGAGACCCTCCACCAGCGTTACGAGAACCAGCTGAACCGCCTGCGCCAGACCAACGCCGAGGACGTCTTCGGCCTGATGATGGCCGCCGTGACCGGCAGCATCGACCCCCACAGCGAATACCTGTCGCCGCGCCAGAGCGAATCCTTCGACATCCAGATGCGCCTCTCGCTCGAGGGCATCGGCGCCCTGCTCCAGGCCGACGGCGAGTACGTCAAGGTCGCGAGCCTGGTGCCCGGCGGCCCCGCCGAGAAGGCCGGCGTGCTCAAGCCCGCCGATCGCATCGTCGGCGTCGGCCAGGAGGGCGAGGAGATGGTCAACGTGGTCGGCATGCGCCTCGACGACGTGGTCGACATGATCCGTGGCCCCAAGGGCTCGGTGATACGCCTCGACGTGGTGCCCGCCCAGGCCGTCGACACCACTCGCTCCGAGGTCGTCGAGATCACCCGTGATACGGTCAAGCTCGAGGACCAGGCCGCCCAGAGCGAGGTCATCGAGGTCGAGCGCGAGGACGGCGTGCATCGTCTGGGCGTCATCGAGGTGCCGGCCTTCTACGTCGACTTCGACGCCTGGCAGGCAGGCGAACCGGACTACCGCAGCACCACCCGTGACGTGGCCAAGCAGGTCGAACGCCTCAAGGACGAGGACGTGGAAGGCATCGTGCTCGATCTGCGCAACAACGGCGGCGGCGCCCTTCAGGAGGCCAACTCGCTGATCGGCCTGTTCATCGACCGCGGCCCCACCGTCCAGGTGCGCGATGCCGAGGGCCGCATCAGCCTCTACGGCGATACCGACAGCGGCACCCTCTACGACGGCCCGCTGGCGGTGCTGGTCAACCGGCTCTCGGCCTCGGCCTCGGAGATCTTCGCCGGCGCCATCCAGGATTACGGCCGCGGCCTGGTGGTCGGCGGCGACACCTTCGGCAAGGGCACCGTGCAGACCCTCGACGAGCTCAACCACGGCCAGCTCAAGCTGACGCGCGCCAAGTTCTACCGCATCTCCGGCGAGAGCACCCAGCATCGCGGCGTCACGCCCGACATCAGCTTCCCGAGCCTGATCGATCCCGAGATCATCGGCGAGAGCAGCCTCGACAACGCCCTGGCCTGGGATCAGGTGCGCAAGGTGCAGTATCGCCGCTACGGCGAACCGGAGCGCTATCTGGACACCCTGCGCCAGCGCCATCGCCAGCGCGCCGATGCCCACCCCGACTTCCACTACCTGGAGCGCGAGGCCGAGCTCGCCGACCGCCTGCGCGAGCAGCACACCAGCGTCAGCCTCAATCGCGAACAGCGTCAGCGCGAGGCCGAGGCCCAGGAGGCCGAACAGCTGGCCCTGGAGAACCAGCGCCGCGAGGCCCTGGGGCTCGAGCCGCTGGAAGAGTGGGCGGATGCCCGGGACGAGGACACCGAACAGGCGCAGCCCATCGACCGCGCCCAGGTGATGGAGAGCGCCGAGATCCTGCTCGACTACGCTCGCCTCGATCACGGCCTGCGACTCGCCGACTACCACGACTGACTCCCCTCCCCACCGAGCCATGCACGACGCCGGGCCATGCGCCCGGCGTCGCCGTCTGGCACGGAACACGACGCGGAGGCAACGGCCAGACACGACGAATGCCGGCGGAAAGCCGGTAGCATCACGAGGCGATCGGGAAGGACGTGGAGCGGGGGATTCAGGACATCAGCGCAGGCATGGCTGAAGAACAAGCATTGGCTCCCCGAACAGGACTCGAACCTGTGACCCAATGATTAACAGTCATTTGCTCTACCAACTGAGCTATCGGGGAACGACTTGTGTGCCCGGACGGGCTGCCCTCAGGGGCCTGATGGCCGGAACCTGACGGTCTGGAAGAGGTAAAAGGTGGCTCCCCGAACAGGACTCGAACCTGTGACCCAATGATTAACAGTCATTTGCTCTACCAACTGAGCTATCGGGGAATGACCTTTTTTTACCGTTCGACGCCTCTCAGCGCCGCCGTGCTCGTTGCTCTGGGACGAAGCTGGCTCCCCGAACAGGACTCGAACCTGTGACCCAATGATTAACAGTCATTTGCTCTACCAACTGAGCTATCGGGGAATGGCCTCGAGCACGGTGCGTAGTATACGGATCCGCTTGTGAACGTCAAGAGCCAAAACCCTCACACGCCGCTCGCACCGCCGGAAAGCAAGACGCCCGCCAGGCGATGTGCCGGGCGGGCGTCTCATGCTGTCCTGGTGGCTACGCCCTGATTCGAACAGGGGACCCCATCATTATGAGTGATGTGCTCTAACCAGCTGAGCTACGTAGCCATTTTTCATCTCGGGAGGGATGCCCCCGACGACGGATGCAGATTATGCACGGCGGCCCGCCCCAAGGCAAGCCCGCCATGCGACAGGCCGCATCAGAGGGACAGCGCCTCCTTGACCGCGGGCAGCCCCGGCTCGCCGTCGGCGGTGGTCACGCCGTCGAGCCAGCCCTCGAGCACGTCGGGATGCGCCTGGAGATAGGCCCGGGCCGCATCGCGCGGATCGGTGCCCTCGTCCATGATCTCGCCCATCAGCTGGTTCTCCATCTCCAGGGTGAAGGAGAGATTGCTCAGCAGCGACCCGACGTTGGGGCAGGCCTCGGCGTAGCCGGCACGGGTATTGGTGTAGACGGTGGCACCGCCCAGGTTCGGGCCGAAGTAGTCGTCGGCGCCCTCCAGATAGGCGATGTCGAAGTTGGTGTTCATGGGATGCGGCTCCCAGCCGAGGAACACCATCCACTGCTCGTTCGGCTCGCGGGCGCTGAGCTCGGCCAGCATGCCCGCCTCGCTGGAGTCCACCAGCCGCCAGTCGCCCAGGCCGAAGGCGTCGTCGTCGATCATGTCCTGGATCAGCAGGTTGCCGTCGTTGCCGGCCTCGATGCCGTGCAGCGTTGACGCGAAGCGGTCGGCGTGAGCGTCCAGATCGGCCACCGAGGTGACGCCGGCGTCATACACGTACTGAGGCACTGCCAGGGTGTACTTGGCGCCCTCCAGGTTGGCGCCCAGGCGGTCCACCTGTCCCCGCTCGACGTAGGGGTCACTGATCGACGCCATGGACGGCATCCAGTTGCCGAGGAAGACATCGAAGTCGCCGTTCTTCATGCCGGAATAGGCGATAGGCACCGAGACGGTATCGATCCGGGTCTCGTAGCCGAGTGTCTCGAGCACCTCGGTGGTCAAGGCGGTGGTCGCGGTAATGTCGGTCCAGCCCACCTCGGCGAAGCGGACGGGCTGACAGCCCTCTTCGGCGGCCAGCAGCGGCGAGGCGGAAAGCGCCAGCGCGGTGGAGGCCAGGCCCATGGTCATCTTGTTCATTGCATCGCTCCCTTGAGTGGATCGCGCGTATTATTGGAGGAAACATCGTGCTCGCCATTTTTATTGATTGAACGTTCAATAAAAAAATGGCAAGCTATCGCTATCTTAACCATGTCGAATGCCATGGTAGCAAGATGCTCTCGGGAGAGGAGTCAACGCAGTGCCCAAGGTCGGAATGGAACCCATTCGTCGCCAGCAGCTGATCACGGCCACCATGGCGGCCATCGACGAAGTCGGCCTGGCCGACGCCACCGTGGCGCGCATCGCCCGCCACGCAGGCGTCTCGGCCGGCATCATCAGTCACTACTTCGGCGGCAAGGACGGCCTGCTGGAAGCGACGATGCGCCAGATCCTCAATGATCTGGGCGAGGCCGTCTCGCGTCGACGCAAGGCGCTGACCACCGACGCGCCGGAGGCCCACCTGGCGGCGATCATCGACGGCAACTTCGATCGCACCCAGGTCTCCGGCCCGGTGGCCAAGACCTGGCTGGCCTTCTGGGCCAGCAGCATGCACCGCCCCGCCCTGGCGCGCCTGCAGACGGTCAACGACCGGCGCCTGTACGCCAACCTCAGCCACGAGTTTCGGCGCCTGCTGTCCAACAAGCACAAGGCCCGTGACGCCGCCCGCGCCCTGGCCGCCATGATCGACGGCCTGTGGCTGCGCGGCGCCCTCGCCCCCGAGGGGCTGGACAGCGACCGCGCCCGGCGCCTGGCCCGCGACTACCTGGAGCAGCTGCTCAAGGCCTACGGCCTCGGCGCTCGCTCTTCCGAATCCCTATCACTCGAGTCCTGACTGGAGGTTTCCATGACCCACGCAATCGAATCCCTGTACATCGACGGCCGCCGGGTGGATGCCACCTCCGGCGAGAGCTTCCCGGTCGTCAACCCCTATGACGGCAGCACCCTGGCCGAGGTCCAGCAGGCCAGCGAGGCCGACGTGGACGCCGCCGTCGCCGCCGCCCGCCGCGGCCAGCGCGTCTGGGCCGCCATGACCGGCATGGAGCGCGGCCGAGTGCTGCAGCGCGCCGTGGCACTGCTGCGCGAGCGCAACGACGAGATCGCCGACCTGGAGAGCCGCAACACCGGCAAGCCGGTCAGCGAGACCCGCGAGGTCGACATCGTCACCGGCGCCGACGTGCTCGAGTACTACGCCGGCCTGGCCCCGGCCATCGAGGGCAGCCAGATCCCGCTGCGCGACACCTCCTTCGTCTATACCCGCCGCGAGCCGCTGGGCGTGATCGGCAGCATCGGCGCCTGGAACTACCCGATCCAGATCGCCTGCTGGAAGTCCGCCCCGGCCCTGGCCGCCGGCAACGCCGTGGTCTTCAAGCCCAGCGAGGTCACGCCGCTGACCGCCATGGCGCTGGCCGAGATCTTCACCGAGGCCGGCCTGCCCGACGGCGTGTTCAACGTGGTCCACGGCGACGCCCGCGTCGGCCAGCTGATCACCGGCCACGGCGACATCGACAAGGTCTCCTTCACCGGCGAGGTAGGCACCGGCAAGAAGGTGATGTCCGCCTCCGCCGCGTCCAGCCTCAAGGACGTGACCATGGAGCTGGGCGGCAAGTCGCCGCTGATCGTGTTCGACGACGCCGACCTGGACCGCGCCGCCGACGCCGCCATGATGGCCAACTTCTATTCCAGCGGGCAGATCTGCACCAACGGCACCCGGGTGTTCGTGGCCAGCGCGGTCAAGGAGGCCTTCGAGGCCAAGATCGCCGAGCGCGTGGCCCGCATCAAGGCCGGCGATCCGATGGATCCGACGGTCAACTTCGGCCCGCTGGTGAGCTTCGAGCATCAGGAGAAGGTGCTGTCCTACATCGCGCTGGGCAAGCAGGAAGGCGCCCGGGTGCTGGCCGGCGGCGAGGCCTGGGACCAGGGCGAGTGGGCCAACGGGGCCTGGGCCGCGCCCACCGTGTTCACCGACTGCAGCGACGAGATGCGCATCGTGCGCGAGGAGATCTTCGGCCCGGTGATGTCGATCCTGGCCTTCGACGACGAGGAAGAGGTGATCCGCCGCGCCAACGACACCGCCTACGGCCTGGCCGCCGGCGTGTTCACCGAGGGGCTGAACCGCGCTCACCGCGTCATCCACCGTCTGGAAGCCGGCATCTGCTGGGTCAACACCTGGGGCGAATCTCCCGCCGAGATGCCGGTGGGCGGCTACAAGCAGTCCGGCGTCGGCCGCGAGAACGGCGTCGAGACCCTGGCCCACTACACCCAGACCAAGTCGGTGCAGGTCGAGATGGGCGCCTTCGAATCGGTGTTCTAAGGCCGGCGTAGGACCCGGGAAGGTAAGGCGCTTCCCCGGGGACGGCTCTGCGAGGAGGCGCTGTGAACCCTTCCCTGGGCGCTACCGACGCCATCCCTGGCGTAGGACCTCCTCTTCGAGCCGCCCCCCGGCGCGCCTTACGCCCGGCGTCGGAGACGTCCCCTCCGACCCCCTTTCAAGAGCATGACCGGAACGCGGGGCCACCGGCGTTCCCGACCGGCGAGCGGCGCCCCAGCCGCTCGTCACGAGACCCTTTTGACTGTTTCAGGGAGGCTCCATGTCGCAGTCCCGTGAGTTCGATTACGTCATCATCGGCGCCGGTTCGGCCGGCAACGTCCTGGCCACCCGCCTGACCGAGGATCCGGACGTCAGCGTGCTGCTGCTCGAGGCCGGCGGCAAGGACCACCGCTTCGACTTCCGCACCCAGATGCCGGCGGCGCTGGCCTATCCGCTGCAGGGCAAGCGCTACAACTGGGCCTTCGAGACCGACCCCGAGCCGCACATGGACGGCCGGCGCATGGAGTGCGGCCGCGGCAAGGGCCTGGGCGGCTCCTCGCTGATCAACGGCATGTGCTACATCCGCGGCAACGCCCTGGACTACGACAACTGGGCCAAGCGCTCAGGCCTCGAGGACTGGACCTATGCCGACTGCCTGCCCTACTTCCGCAAGGCCGAGACCCGCGACATCGGTCCCAACGACTATCACGGCGGCGACGGCCCGGTCAGCGTGACCACGCCGAAGGACGGCAACAATCCGCTGTATCACGCCTTCATCGAGGCGGGCCAGCAGGCCGGCTATCCGGCCACCGAGGACGTCAACGGCTATCAGCAGGAAGGCTTCGGCCCCATGGACCGCTTCGTCACCCCGAACGGTCGCCGCGCCTCCACCGCCCGGGGCTATCTGGACCTGGCCAGGCCGCGTCCCAACCTGACCATCGAGACCCGCGCCACCACCGACGTCATCACCTTCGAGGGCAAGCGCGCCACCGGCGTGCGCTACGAGCGTGGCGGCCAGCCCCAGGAGGTCAAGGCGCGTCGCGAGGTGCTGCTGTGCGCCGGCGCCATCGCCTCGCCGCAGATCCTGCAGCGCTCCGGCATCGGCCCGCAGGACCTGCTCGACGAGCTCGGCATCACCCCGGTGCAGGTCAACGAGAACGTCGGCCAGCACCTCCAGGACCACCTGGAGATGTACATCCAGTACGAGTGCAAGAAGCCGATCTCGCTGTATCCGGCGCTGAAGTGGTACAACCAGCCGAAGATCGGCGCCGAGTGGATGCTGTTCGGCACCGGCGTGGGCGCCAGCAATCAGTTCGAGGCCGCCGGCTTCATCCGCACCCGCGACGAGGAGGAGTGGCCGAACCTGCAGTACCACTTCCTGCCGATCGCCATCAGCTACAACGGCAAGAGTGCGGTGCAGGCCCACGGCTTCCAGGCCCACGTCGGCTCCATGCGCTCCGAGAGCGAGGGCCGGGTGCGCCTGACCTCGCTGGATCCCAAGGCCGCGCCCTCGATCCTGTTCAACTACATGTCCACCGAGAAGGACTGGCAGGAGTTCCGCGACGCCATCCGCCTGACCCGCGAGATCATCGAGCAGCCGGCCATGGACGAATACCGCGGCCGCGAGATCTCCCCGGGGCCGGAGGTGAAGACCGATGCCGAGCTCGACGCCTTCGTCCGCGAGCACGCCGAGACCGCCTACCACCCCTGCGGCAGCTGCCGCATGGGTGACGGCGACGACGCGGTGGTCGACGGCGCCGGCCGGGTCCACGGCGTGGAGGCCCTGCGGGTGGTCGACGCCTCGCTGTTCCCGGTGATCCCCACCGGCAACCTCAATGCGCCGACGATCATGCTGGCCGAGAAGATGGCCGACAAGATCCGCGGCCGCGAGGCCCTGCCGAAGAGCGACGCCCCCTACTACGTCGCCCACGGCGCCCCCGCCCAGCGGGAGCCGCAGCGCCGCACGGCCTGACCGCGCCTCCGGCAGCACCAGGACGCCCCGCCTTCGAGCGGGGCGTCCTGCGTTGGACGATAGGGTATTGGCTGTGAGGCCTCCGATGAGCTAGGCTGAAGACATTCAAACAAGTGTTTAAATGTCACGGAGCCACCCACCATGCTGACCCTGATCCTGCTGCTGCTGGCCGTTGCCGGCCTGCTCATCGTGATGCGCCGGGAGGCCGGCGCCCTGCCTGCCCTCGGCGTCACCGGCCTGCTCGGCCTCGTCGGCCTGGCCACCGGCGCCGCGGTGATCGGCGTGCTGCTGCTGGTCGCCACCGCGGCGATCGCCGCCTGCGGCCTGCCGGCGCTGCGCCGCCGCTGGCTGACGCCGAGGCTGTTCGCCATGTTCAAGCGCGTGGCGCCGAAGGTCTCGGCCACCGAGCGCACCGCACTCGAGGCCGGCAGCGTGGCCTGGGACGGCGAGCTGTTCACCGGCCGCCCCGACTGGCAGCGGCTGCTCGACTATCGCGACGACGGCCTGTCCGACGCCGAACGCGCCTTCCTCGATCACCAGTGCGGCGTGGCCGCCGGCATGTGCAACGACTGGGACATCGCCCGCGAGCGCGCCGACCTGCCCCAGGAGCTGTGGGACTACCTCAAGCGCGAGCGCTTCTTCGGCATGATCATCCCGCAGCAATACGGCGGCCTCGGCTTCTCCGCCAAGGCCCAGTCGATGGTGCTGCAGAAGCTCTCGGTCAACGAGACGCTGATGGTCACCGTCGGCGTGCCGAACTCCCTCGGCCCGGGCGAGCTGCTGCTCAAGTACGGCACCGAGGAGCAGAAGAACCACTACCTGCCGCGGCTGGCCGACGGCCGCGAGATTCCCTGCTTCGGCCTGACCGGCCCCCGCGCCGGCAGTGACGCCACCTCGCTGCCCGACATCGGCACCGTGGTGCGCCGCGAGATCGACGGCGAGACGGTGCTGGGCCTCGAGCTGACCTTCGAGAAGCGCTGGATCACCCTGGCGCCGATCGCCAGCGTGGTCGGCCTGGCCTTCCGCCTGTTCGACCCCGACCACCTGCTCGGCGAGGAGGAAGACCGCGGCATCACCCTGGCGCTGGTGCCCCGCGACACCGAGGGCATGCAGATCGGCCGCCGCCACCATCCCATCGGCAGCCCCTTCCTCAACGGCCCGATCAAGGGCGAGAACGTCTTCGTGCCGCTGTCCACCATCATCGGCGGCGAGGCCATGATCGGCCAGGGCTGGCGCATGCTGGTCGAGTGCCTGTCGGTGGGTCGCTGCATCACCCTGCCCTCCGGCGCCACCGGCACCGCCCGCTACGCCCTGGGCTGGAGCGGCGGCTTCGCCCGCATCCGCCGCCAGTTCAACGTCCCGGTGGCCGAGATGGAAGGCGTCCAGGAGCCGCTGGCCCGCATGGCGGCGCTCGGCTACATCGCCCAGGCCGCGGTCTACCAGACCGCCAACACCATCGACCACGGCGAGAAGCCGGCGGTGCCCTCGGCGATCCTAAAGAGCCAGCTCACCGAGTTCCAGCGCGTGATCCTGGCCGACGCCATGGACATCCACGGCGGCAAGGCGGTGACCCTCGGGCCGCGCAACTACCTCGGCATCGGCTACAGCGCCAACCCGGTGGCGATCACCGTCGAGGGCGCCAACATCATGACCCGCAACCTGATGATCTTCGGCCAGGGGGCGATCCGCTGCCATCCCTACGTGCTGGAGGAGCTGGCCGCCAAGGACGCCGACGACGTGGGCGCCTTCGACAAGGCCTTCTTCGGCCACGCCGGCCTGATCCTCGGCAACGCCGCCCGCGCCCTGACCCAGGGTCTCGGCATCGGCCAGCGGAGCGTCCCCTTCGACGACGTCGCCGCCCCCTACGCCAAGGAGATCGCGCGGCTCTCCGCCGGCTTCTCGCTGACCGCCGACGCCGCCATGGCCAGCCTCGGCTCGAAGCTCAAGCAGCGCGAGATGCTCTCCGCGCGCCTCGGCGACGTGCTGTCCAACCTCTATCTGGCCAGCCTGATGCTCAAGCAGTGGCAGGAAGGCGAGAAGGTCGAGCAGGAGGACGCCCTGCTCCACTACGCCGCCCGCTTCCTGCTGGGCCGCGCCGAGCAGGCCTTCGATGAGCTGTTCGACAACCTGCCGAACCGCGCCCTGGGCCGCATGCTGCGCATCGTGGTGATGCCCCGCGGCCGCCGCTGGTCGCGCCCGACCGACGACCTGACGCGCACCATCGCCCAGGCCGTGACCCGCGACAGCGCCCTGCGCCGGCACCTGCTGACCAACACCTGGGACGCCGACGACGGTCCCCAGGACAACCCGCTGGCCCGCTACAACGCCCTGCTGGCCACCCAGGAGCGCGCCGAGGCGCTGTATCGCACCGTCGGCAAGGCCCACGCCAAGGGCGAGATCCCGGCCGAGGCCCTGCACCCCGAGCAGAAGGTCGATGCCGCCCTCGCCGCCGGCCTGATCAGCGAGGAGGATGCCACCTTCATGCGCCAGCGCGAGGCCGAGGTGCTGGACATGCTCACCGTCGACGACTTCGACTACGACGCCTTCGTCACCGACAAGAGCAAGGTGCTGCGCCACCATCCGGCCTGACGGCTCCCCGTTCGTCCACGACCACGCCCCGGCCTTCGCCGGGGCGTCTTTCTTGCCACCCCGGCAAGGGCCGGTCACGGCCGCTACGGCGGCCAGACGATCAGGATCAGCGGGATCGCCACCGCCATCACGGCCAGCGACAGCGGCAGGCCCAGCCGCCAGTAGTCGCCGAAGCGATAGCCGCCGGGGCCCATCACCAGGGTGTTGGACTGATGCCCGATCGGCGTCAGGAAGGCGCAGGAGGCACTGACCGCCACCGCCATCAGGAAGGGATCCACCGAGGCCTCGAAGCCCGCGGCCAGGCTCGCCGCGATGGGCGCCATCAACAGCGCCGCGGCGGCGTTGTTGATCACGTTGGACAGCAGCAGGCCGAGCGCGAACAGCCCGGAAAGCGTCAGCGCCACCGGCCAGTCGCCGCCCAGCGCCAGCAGCGTCTCGGCGATCAACGCCGCCCCGCCGCTGGTCTCCAGCGCCTGGCCCACCGGGATCATCGCGCCGAGCAGCACGATCACCGGCCCGTCGATGGCCTGGTAGGCCTCGCGCAGGGTCAGCACGCCGGCCAGCAGCGACGCCAGGGCCGCGCCGCTCAGCGCCACCGCGGCGGGCAGCCAGTCGAGCATCATCGCCACGATCGCCGCGGCGAAGATCGCCACCGACAGCAGCAGCCGACGCGGCTGGCCCAGGGCCAGGTCACGGCTGGCCAGCGGCAGGCAGCCCAGCGTCGTCAGGCTCTCGCCGATGTCGCCCTCCCCGCCCTGCAGCAGCAGCACGTCGCCGGCGCGAAAGCGGATGTCCCGCAGCCGCTGCCGGAGCCGACCGCCGTCCCGGGCCACCGCCACCAGATGCAGGCCGAACTGGTTGAGCAGGCGCAGCTGGCCGACCGTGCGCCCCTGCATCATCGAATCGTTGCGCACCACGGCCTCCACCAGCTGCAGGCCCGCGGTGTCGGTCGCGGGCCTGCCGCGCTTCCCGCCTTTCTCGTCCTGCTCATCCTCGCCGGCACCCCCTTCCTCGCCATCCCGATCGGCGTGCCCGGTCTTTTCGGCGACCTCGGTTTCCTGCTCGGCCTCCTGCTTCGCCTCGGCACCCACCGCCAGCCCGGCCTTGTCCTCGAGCAGCGCCATCTCCTCGGGACCGGCCTCCACCAGCAGGATGTCGTGGGCCTGCAGCGCACCGAAGAAGGTATGCCCGGGATGGCGCCGCTCGGCTCGCACCACCGCCAGCACCGGGATCGGCTCCTCGACGGCCTGGTGAAGGTCGCGCAGCGACCAGCCCACCGCCTTGCCGCCCTCCGGCACGCGCAGCTCGACCAGGTAGTGGGCGGTGTCGAACATCGCGTCCATCGACGCCTGGCCGGCCCGCTGGGGCACCAGATAGCGGCCGGCCAGCACGATCACAACGAGCCCCGCCAGCGCCACGCTGGCGCCGACGGGGAAGAAGTCGAACATGCCGAAGCCCTCGCCGGTCAGCGTGCGGCGGTAGGCGGAGATGATGATGTTGGGTGGCGTGCCGATCAGGGTGGTCAGCCCGCCGAGCAGCGAGCCGAAGGCCAGCGGCATCAGCAGCAGCGACGGCGGGCTGTCGTGCTCCCGAGCCAGACGCAGCGCCACCGGCAGCATCAGCGCCAGGGCGCCGACGTTGTTCATGATGCCGGAGAGCACCAGCACGGTCCCGGACAGCACCAGGGTCTGCAGCATGATCCGGTCGCCGACCCGCAGTGCCTGCTCGGCGATCAGGTCGACCAGCCCCGAACGCTCGAAGCCGCGGCTGAGCACCAGCACCGCGGCCACGGTGATCACCGCCGGATGGCCGAAGCCGGCGAAGGCGCCCTCGGCGGGCACCAGACCCAGTCCCACCGCGGCCAGCAGCGCCGCCAGCGCCACCAGGTCGTAGCGGAAGCGGCCCCAGACGAAGGTCGCCAGGGTCGCGCCGAGCAGGAGAAACACCTGGGTGCTGTCGGCCATGACGGCTCACCTCCCTGTGCTGGAACAGGCGCGTCGAGGCTCGCAACGCGCTGTCTTCAGCATCGTCGCTCGCGCGTCATCCCTCCAGTGAGGCTGCCATCAACGCGGCATCAGGCGTGAGACGGGCCCACCGGTGGCTCGGGAAACGGCAGCGGGCCGTCGCCGCGGCGCACCTCGAAGACGTTGAGGGTCATGGCCACGAAGGCGTAGTAGCCGAAGACCCCGACCAGCTCGACCACCGCCGGCTCGCCGAAGGCCGCCACCGCCTCGGCATAGAGCGCCTCGTCGACGCGCCGGGTGGTGTAGAGCGTCTTGCCGAGGCGATAGACCAGCGCCTCATCGTCACGCGCGAAGGCGGGCTCGCGGCCCGCCTGGAGGGCCTCGATCACCGCCTCGTCGACCCCGGCGTCGCGGGCGATGGGCGCGTGGATCTGCCACTCGGCCTGGGACTGCCACCAGGCCGCGGTGAAGAGGATCGCGAGCTCCGTGAGCCGCGGCTCGAGCCGAGTGCCATAGCGACAGAAGGCGCCGAGGCGCTGGGCATGGTCGGCCAGTTCCGGGCTGTGGATCCAGGCCAGGAAGGGGCCGTCCAGGTTGCCCCGGGGGCCGCTCAGGATGGCGTCCAACACGCGGCGCTGCTCGGGGGCCATGGTGGCCTCGTCGAGGGGAGAGAGGCGGGAGTCGATCGACATCGGGCGAGGCTCCGTTACGAGTGGGTGAGGACGCGCGCCAGGGCGGCGTCGAGCTTGTCGACGATCTCGTCGAGCTGGCCGTCCTCGAGGATGAAGGGCGGCGCCAGCAGGATATGGTCCCCCCGGCGGCCGTCCAGGGTCCCGCCCATCGGGTAGCACATCAGCCCCTCGTCCATGGCGGCGCGCTTGACCGCCGCGTGCAGCTTGCGCTCGGGGTCGAACGGGGTCTTGGTGTCGCGCGCCGCGACCAGCTCGAGGCCGCGGAAGAGCCCCCGGCCGCGGATGTCGCCGACGTGGGGATGGTCGCCGAAGCGGTCCTCGAGGCGCCGCTGGAGACCGTCGCCCAATTGCCGCACGCGGGGCAGCAGGTCGCGGGACTCGATGGCACGCTGAACGGCCAGGGCCGCGGCGCAGGCGGTGGCGTGGCCGATGTAGGTATGGCCGTGCTGGAAGAAGCCCGAGCCCTCGGCGATGGCCGAGCGGATGCGCTCGCCGACCAGGGTCGCGCCGATCGGCTGATAGCCGGCGCCCAGCCCCTTGGCGATGGTCACCAGGTCCGGCGCCACGCCCTCCTGCTCGGCGGCGAACAGGCTGCCGGTGCGGCCCATGCCGCACATCACCTCGTCGAGGATCAAGAGGATGCCGTGGCGATCGCAGATCTCGCGCACGCGCTTGAAATAGCCCGGCACGGCGGGCACCGCGCCGAGCGTCGCGCCGACCACCGGCTCGGCGACGAAGGCCATCACGTTCTCCGGCCCCAGGCGCTGGATCTCGCCCTCGAGCTCCTGGGCCAGCCGCTCGCCGTAGGCCTCCGGCGTCTCGCCCGCAGCCTGGTCACGATAGGCGTAGCAGGGGCTGACGTGGCTCACCTCGACCAGCAGCGGCTCGAACTGGCGCCGACGCCAGGCGTTGCCACCGGTGGCGAGCGCCCCGAGGGTGTTGCCGTGGTAGCTCTGGCGCCGGGCGATCAGGTGCCGGCGCTGGGGCTCGCCGCGCTCGATGAAGTACTGGCGCGCCAGCTTCAGGGCCGCCTCCACCGCCTCGGAGCCACCGGAGACGAAGTAGACCGAGGAGAGGCCGGCCGGCGCCCGCTCGACCAGGAAGTCGGCCAGTGCCTCCATCGGCTCGGTGGTGAAGAAGGAGCTGTGGGCGTAGGCCAGCTGGCCGACCTGCTCGCGCACGGCATCGATCACCTCGGCGTCGCTGTGCCCCAGGCAGGAGACCGCGGCACCGCCGCAGGCGTCCAGGTAGCGGCGCCCCTCGGCGTCGATCAGATAGGCGCCGTCGCCGCCGACGGCGGTGGGATAGGAGTGAGACAGGTGACGATGGAAGACGTGGCTCATGCGACCCTCCCCGGGCCATATTGCAAACACATTTGCTATTTTGGTTAAACGCAAAGATATTTGCAACAAGTGCCGTCACCACCCTGACGCCGGGTGCCGCGGCCGCTACAATGCCCTGCCCTACTTCGCCGCGATCGGAGCCCACGCCCCTCATGACCGCCACCTCGCCTTCCCGCCCGGATGCACGCCTCGAGACGCTCGACGACCTCGAGCGCCTGCTCGCCGACCTCGAGGCGGGCGACGCCGCGCTGCGCCTGGGCCGGCGCTCGCGGCAGGTGCTCTCGGCGCTGGTCGGCATGCCCCAGCAGGCCGCGATGTCGTCAATCAGCGATCTGGCGTCGCGCCTCGGCGTCAGCCCCTCGACGCTGTCGCGGCTGGCCCAGCGCCTCGGCTTCGAGGGCTTCGCCGGCCTCCAGGCGGTGTTCCGCCGTCACGTCACCGAGGGCCGGCACTTCTACAGCGACCAGGTCTCGCGGCTGCTGGAGGGCGAACAGGACGACGACGCCCTCGGCCGGCTGGCCCGGCTGGGCCGCCAGGAGAGCGCCAACCTCGGCGAGCTGGTGGCGGGGATGGACGGGGAGGCCTTCGGCCGCGCCGCGCGGCGGCTGGTGGCTGCCCGGCGGGTGAGGATCCACGGCCGCCGCCAGTTCGCCTCGCTGGCCTCGTTCATGGCCTACGGGCTCGGCATGCTGCGCCCCGACGCGGCCACCCTGGACGCCGCCGGCCACGGCATCGCGGACGCCCTGGCCCAGCTCGACGACAACGACGCGCTGGTGGTGATGAGCGCCTTCCCCTATACGCCCAGCGTGCTGACCGCCGCCCGGGTGGCGGCCCGCCAGGGCGTGCCGGTGATCGCGCTGACCGATGCCGCCGGCTCGCCGCTCGCTCGCGCCGCCGACGAGCGCTTCACGGTGCCCAATCACAGCCTGTTCTTCAGCAACGGCATGTGCGCCTTCATGCTGCTGGCCGAGGGGCTCTTGAGCGAGGCGGCGAGCCTGCTGGGCGAGGACGGGCTGGCCTCGCTGGAGCGCCGCGAGCGGATGATCGACGAGCTCGGCGACGCGCTGTAGCGGACGCTCTCCCAGAACGACGACGGCCCCGCGTCCGGAGAGACGCGGGGCCGTCGGCAGAGGCGCCAACGCCTAGGGGATCAGCACGGTCGAGCCGGTGGTCTTGCGGCTCGCCAGCGCCTGCTGGGCCTGGGCCGCCTCGGCGAGCGGATAGCGCTGGCCGATGTCGATCACGACCTCGCCGCTTTCGATCCGCGCGAACAGGTCGGCGGCCATGGCCTCGAGGCGCTCGCGGGTATCGGCATAGCCGTTGAGGCTGGGGCGGGTCACGAACAGCGAGCCCTTCTGGTTGAGGATGCCGACGTTGACGCCCTCCACGGCGCCCGAGGCGTTGCCGAAGCTGACCATCAGGCCGCGCTTCTTCAGGCAGTCCAGCGAGGTCTCCCAGGTGTCCTTGCCCACCGAGTCGTAGACCACGTCGCACATGGCGCCGCCGGTCAGCTCGCGGACCCGCTCGACCACGTCCTCGCGGGTGTAGTCGATGGTCGCCCAGGCGCCGTTCTTCTCGGCCAGCGCCGCCTTCTCCGGCGAGCTCACCGTGCCGATCAGCTTCACCCCCAGCGCCTTGGCCCACTGGCAGGCGATGGAGCCGACCCCGCCGGCCGCGGCGTGCCACAGGATGGTCTCGCCGCCCTGGAGCGGGTAGGTCTGTCGCAGCAGGTACTGCACGGTGAGGCCCTTGAGCATGGCCGCCGCCGCGGTCTCGGCATCGATGCCCTCGGGCAGCACCACCACCTTGTCGGCCGGCAGCACGTGCTGTTCCGCGTAGGCCCCCAGCGGGCCCTGGGCATAGGCCACCCGGTCACCCACGGCCAGGTGGGTGACGCCCTCGCCCACGGCCTCGACGATACCCGCGGCCTCGGTGCCGAGCCCCGACGGCAGCGACGGCGCCGGATACAACCCGGTGCGGAAATAGATGTCGATGAAGTTCAGGCCCACCGCCTGATGGCGGACCCGCACCTCGCCGGGCTTCGGCTCGGCAGGCGTGTCGTCGACGAACTCGAGGACCTCGGGACCGCCGGTGCGGGCAAACTGGATGCGCTTGGCCATGTTGGATATCCTGAATCCGCTAATGAATGGTCGTCCAGTCAAACGCTCCCTCAGTGCCCGGTCAAGCACCCCGGCCTCCGACAAGGCTTGACAGCCATGGAAGGCTCGGCGAAGAATGCCAAACTGTATACAGAAACATCATCAAAGTGACGACATAAAGGATTCCAACATGAAGGCTATCCAAGCGACCTGGCTGCTCGCCGCCACGGCCCTGGCCACCACCCTGGCCGCCTCTCCCGCCATGGCGCAGGACGACGACAGCTGTCAGCTGACCATCGAGGGCAACGACCAGATGCAGTTCAACCAGGACGCCATGAGCGTGCCGGCCGGCTGCGATGAGGTCACCGTGACGCTGGAGCACACCGGCCAGATGCAGGCCAGCGTGATGGGCCACAACTGGGTGCTCAGCGAGACATCCGACGTTCAGGACGTGGCCCAGGCCGGCATGAGCACCAGCCTCGAGAGCGACTACCTGCCGGCGGACGACGACCGCGTGCTGGCCGCCACCGACGTCATCGGCGGCGGCGAGAGCACCAGCGTCACCTTCTCCACCGAAGGCCTGGCCGGTCGCGACCTGACCTTCTTCTGCTCCTTCCCGGGCCACTCCAGCATCATGAAGGGCACCTTCACCGTCGAAGGCTGATCCCGGCGCGCGCCGCCAGGCGGCGCGCCTCCCGCCTCAGTGCCGCGCCGACAGCGTCGCGGGGAAGTTCTCCAGGCCGTTCACGAAGCGCTGCTTGTAGTCGTCGAACTGCGCCCGGTCGCGCTTGAACGACTGCACCACGCCCTGCTCGTCCACCGTCAGCGTGCGCGGCAGGTCATCGAGACCGGTGGCCGGATGGCGCTTCGACAGCCCGATGCGGACCCCGGCCTTGCCGCTGAACCAGCGCTCGATGCCGGCCTCGCGGAAGCGGGTCTCCTGCACCTCGTCGGTGGCGTCCACGCGCAGCGGCGCGCGCATCGCCAGCTCGCCCACCAGCTTCATGGCCGGCGCCTTCACCGTCTCGGTGTCGAGATCCGCCAGCTGCATGACGGTCATGCCCTCACCGGATTCATCCAGCGCCAGCAGCGCCAGCGCCAGCGGCTTGCCCTGATCGTCGGCCAGCGCCAGCAGACGCGCGGCCTCCTGCGGAAACAGCACGCCCGTCACCCCGGCGAAGGTCACCAGCGGCGCGATGCCGGCGTCCTGGCCATAGGCCTCGGCGCACAGCCGCGCCAGACAGGCCTCACGCTGGGCCGCGTTCTTGATATGCACCACTTTCATCGCTACCGGCTCTCCTTCATGGCTGCCTTCGATGCCCGGCCCGACCGAGCCTGAAAGCGCGCAGCCTAGCACAGTCGCCACGTCGCGTCCGCGGCACCCCCGACCTCGCCTATCGGACAAGACGCCACGGTCGCCGACTGTTTATGCTGGGGCGGTTCCCGACCGGAGTCCGCCATGCCCATCGCCACGCCGCCGCTGTCGTTTCCCCGCCTGATCGCCCATCGCGGCCTCTCCGCCCGCGCCCCCGAGAACACCCTGACGGCGGTGCGCGCGGCCCATGCGGCCGGCATCGACTGGGTCGAGCTCGACGTGCAGCGGCTCGGCGACGGCACGCCGGTGATCTGGCACGACCGCGACGTGTCGCGTTGCTCGGACGGTCGCGGCCGGCTGGCGGCCATGGACCAGGCCGCGGCCCGACGGCTGGACACGGGCGCCTGGTTCGCCCCCGCCTTCGCCGGCGAGCGGATGGCCACCCTCGACGCGATGCTCGCGCTGCTCGCCGAACTCGGCATGGGCGTGAATCTGGAGCTCAAGGTCAACCGCGGCCACGATCCGGTGGCGCTGGCCGAGGCCGCGGTGCCGGCGGTGATGGAGGCACTGCCCTACGAGCGGCGGCTGGTGTCGTCCTTCGACGAGCGGGCGCTGAGGGTCGGTCGCGCGCTGGCCGGCCCCGAGCGGCTGGCCCTGGGGGCACTGTTCGACCGCGTGCCCCGGGACTGGCAGGACCGCGCCGAGGCGGTGCAGGCCGTCAGCGTGCACGCCAACTGGAAGCCGCTGAGGGCGGAGCGGGCCCGGGCCATCAAGGCCGCCGGCCATGCGCTGGTCTGCTACACCGCCAACGACCCGCTCGCCTTCGCCCCGCGCTGGGACTGGGGCGTCGACGCGGTGATCAGCGACGACCCCACGCGCTTCGACACGGCCTCCTGAACGGCTTGTCGGCGGCCCGGTATCGGGGCGCCGGCACGATCATCCCCGGCGACGATGGGAGGCCAGCAGCGACGTCAGCTCGGCGAAGTCGTCGCTTTCCCGCTGCTCCGCGGCGATCTGGCGCTGCTCCTCGATGAGCTCGCGCAGCACCTGGTCGGTGGTCAGGGGGTTGGCCAGCACCACCCGGAACACGGTGATGGCCTGGCCGCCGTAGGGCTCGGGCGTCAGCCGGGTACGCGACACGAAGGCCCTGCCCCGCTCGCGCTGGATCTTCTGGATGGCCTGGGTCATGCGGTTCAGGAGATCGTTGATCCGCTGACGCAGCGCCTCGTCGGCCTCGCCCAGCAGCGCCTGAACCTCGGGCGGCGCCCAGCGATAGGTGAGGATGTTGAGCTCCGGCTCGGTGACCAGCTCGAAGTCGTCGAGCGCCGTGATCCGGTCGGCGAAGCGCCGCGCCAGCTGGATGCCGTTGTCGATCAGCATCGCATAGCCCTGACGCCCGATGATCTTCAGGGCCGACTGCACCAGCATCGCCATGCCGGGCCGGGAGCCTTCCAGGGTGGTGCTGCCGAGATCCCGGGAGCCCTGCCGAATGATGTACTGGGCATGATGCTCGATGCTGCCGAGGGCGGACGGCTCGCGGAACAGCACCATGCCCGCCCCCATGGGCACATAGAGCTGCTTGTGGGCGTCGATGGTGACCGAGTCGGCCCGCTCGATGCCGGCGAGACGCGGCCGGTAGCGCTCCGAGAACAGCGTCGGGCCGCCCCAGGCGGCATCCACGTGGAAGTGGATGCCATGCTCTGCGGCGATATCGGCCAGGCCGTCCAGCGGATCGATGTTGCCGGTCTCGGTCGTGCCGGCGATGCCGACCAGGGCAAACGGCCGTATCCGCTGCCGCTGGAGCCGCTTCAGGGTGGCGACCAGCGCCTCGGGCCGGATGCGGTTGTACCCGTCCGTCTCGACGGCCACCATCTGGTCCCGCCCGATCCCCAGGACATCGGCCGCCTTGGACAGCGAGTAATGGCCCCGCTCGGAGACCAGCACCGCCGCGCCCTCGCACTCATAGTGCCGCATGGCGCTGAACACGCCGCCGCGGCCGATGCCCGGGAAGTCGCCATCCGGGCCGAAGGCCCGGTTCCGCGCGGCCCACAGCGCGGTGATATTGGCCACGGTGCCGCCGGAGCAGAAGGCGCCGAGGCGACGCTCGCTGTGGTGCAGCCAGCGGTCGTAGAAATCATCGGACTGCCCGTAGATCAGACGATGCAGCATGCCCAGCACCTGACGCTCCAGCGGCGTGAAGGCCTTGGAGGTTTCGGTCTTCACCAGGTTCTGGTTGAGCGCGATCATGATCTTCGACAGCGGGATCATGAAGTACGGCAGTGCCGACGTCATGTGGCCGACGAAGCTGGGCGAGGCGGTATGCACCGACTGCGAGACCACCTTGTCGAGCAGGAACTGGGTCTGCTCCGAGACGAAGGCCGGCGCTTCCGGGATCCTGGCATCGCTGAAGTCCTGCTCGATGATGGCCAGGTCGTTCTCTTCCGCGACGATGTGCTCCCCGAGGAAGCCGGAGAGATTCGTCGAGATGTCCCTGTCCAGGCGGTTCAGCGTCGATCCCGGCGCCTCGGGGACGGTGAAGATCCTGAGCAGGTTTTCCCAGCTGCTCTCGGCGACCTTTGATTGCTTGCCCATGGAACCCTGTTGTCTCTGGAGGATGAAAACGCCGCGAGGGCCGCTGATTACCGATGCGCGCGATGGTAGCCGAGGCCTCGGCCCTTCGCCAGCGCCTCGATGGTGGCCGGATCGAGATGTTCCTCCAGGGTATCGGCCAGCCGGTCGAGCTGGCGCTCCCGGTGGGCGGCCAGATCCACCGCCGCGCCCTCGCCGGCAAGCCCCAGCATGGCCAGCAGCGCGGCGGCCGCCGGCGCCTCGTCGAACAGGCCGTGCAGGTAGGTACCCATGACCTGGCCGTCCTCGCTCACCGCACCGTCCGGGCGGCCGTCCAGGTCGAGCAGCGGCCGCGCCAGTGCCGGGCCCTCGCTGACCCCGTTGTGGATCTCGTAGCCGCGCACCGGCGTGACCTCCCCGGCCGGAGCGTCAAGGAGGGTGCCGGCGACGTTGCGCAGCTGCTTGCCGGCCACCATGCGGGTGCGCATCGAAAGAAGCCCCAGCCCCGGCACGCTGCCGGCCTCGCCCTCGAGGCCGTCCGGGTCGTCGATGGCCTCGCCGAGCATCTGGAAGCCGCCGCAGATGCCGAGCACCCGGCCGCCGTAGCGCAGGTGGCGGCGGATCGCCGGCTCCCAGCCCTCGCGACGCAGCCAGGCCAGGTCGCTGGCGGTGCTCTTGCTGCCGGGCAGCAGGATGACGTCGGCGGGCGGCATGGCCCGGCCCGGGCCGACCAGCGTCAGCTCGACCCGCGGATGCAGGCGCAGCGCGTCGAGATCGGTGTGGTTGCTGATCCGCGGCAGCGCCGGCACCACCACGCGCAGCCCCGGCGCCTCGGCGGCGCTCTCGGTGAGGCCGAGGCCGTCCTCGGCGTCCAGCAGCAGGCCGTTCAGGTGCGGCAGCACGCCGGTCACCGGCTTGCCGGTGCGCTCGGTGAGCCAGTCCAGCCCCGGCTCGAGCAGCGCGATGTCGCCGCGGAAGCGATTGATCAGAAGCCCGGTGGTGCGCGCGCGCTCGGACGCACTCAGCAGCTCCAGGGTGCCCACCAGCTGGGCGAAGACGCCGCCGCGGTCGATGTCGGCCACCAGCCACACCGGGCAGTCCACCGCCTCGGCGAAGCCCATGTTGGCGATGTCGTTCTTGCGCAGGTTGACCTCGGCCGGGCTGCCCGCGCCCTCGGCGATCACCAGATCGAAGCGGCTCGTCAGCCGCTCCCAGGCCGCCAGCACGGTCACCCGGGCCTGGCGCTTGAAGGCGTGGTAATCCAGCGCGTCCATGTGGCCGTGGACCCGGCCGTCGAGGATCACCTGGGCGCCGCGGTCGGTCTCGGGCTTGAGCAGCACCGGGTTCATGTCGGCATGGGGGGCGAGGCCGCAGGCCACCGCCTGCAGCGCCGTGGAACGGCCGATCTCGCCGCCCTCCGGCGTCACGGCGCTGTTCAGCGCCATGTTCTGGGGCTTGAAGGGCGCCACCGACACGCCGCGCCGCGCCAGCAGACGGCACAGCCCCGCCACCACCGTGCTCTTGCCGGCGTCCGAGGTGGTGCCCTGGATCATCAGCGCCTTCATCGCTCGCCCTCCCGCGCCGAGAGCGCCTCGAACAGCGCCGGGGCATCGGCCGCCTCGCCCCAGCCGTTGCCGTGCACCCGCTCGCTCAGCGGCAGGCGCTGGCGCCAGCCGGCGCGGGCCAGCTCGGGGCGGTCGAGGAACTCGTCGACGTAGCCCAGGCACAGGTAGGCGAGCGGGTAGACGTTCTCCGGCAGGCCCAGCACCCCGGCCAGATCAAACTGATCGAGGATGCTGACCCAGCCCACGCCGATGCCCTCGGCCCGGGCCGCCAGCCACAGGTTCTGGACCGCCAGGCAGGTGCTGAACAGGTCCATCTCGACGATGCTCTGGCGGCCCAGCACGTGCTCGCCGCCGCGGCTGCGGTCGCAGGTGATGCACAGATTGAGCGGGCTCTCGAGGATGCCCTCCAGCTTGAGGCGGCGATACAGCGCGCCACGCTCGCCGGTGTGGGCCTCGGCCGCCCTGGCGTTCTCGCGCTCGAAGATGGCGTGCACCCGCTCGCGCACCGCGCGGTCGTCGATCAGCAGGAAGTCCCAGGGCTGCATGAAGCCCACCGAGGGCGCGTGGTGGGCGGCCTCGAGCAGCCGTGCCAGCACCTCGGGCGGAATCGGGTCCGGGCGGAACTGGGCGCGCACGTCGCGGCGCTCGAAGATGGCCCGGTAGAGGCCCTCGCGCTGCGCCTCGGGGAAGGCGTGGTCGGGTCGCCCGGTCGGGTCTGCCATGCGGCGGTCTCCTGGAAATCGTGGTGATGGGATGGCGCGGCCTCGGCGAACGATGAGCTTTCCCGGCGCCAAGCCGTCGCGAGGGCGCTGTGAACCCATCCCTGGGCGCTAACTTTTGCCCTGCGGCGCTCTTGCATCCTGCTCCGCTTGCAGGTCCGGTGTTGGCCATCCATGGCCAACCCGTTCGGCGGAATCCGCCTCACCCATGGCAAAAACCCCTCGCGCCGTCTCGTCCCCGGCGCTCATCCGGCGACAACAGAGTCGAGACGACTACAGCTCGACGCCTTTTTGCGCCTTGATGCCCTGATCCTTGAAGGCATGCTTGACCACCTTCATCTCGGTCACGGTGTCGGCCAGCTCGATCAGCGCCTCGGGGGCGTGACGGCCGGTGACCACGGCGTGCTGCATGGCCGGGCGCCCCTGGAGGTCGTCGAGCACCCGGTCGAGCTCTAGGTAGCCGTGGCGCAGGGCGATATTGAGCTCGTCGAACAGCACCAGGGCATAGTCCGGGTCGGCCAGCATGCGACTGGCCTCGGCCCAGGCCGCCTCGGCGGCACGCACGTCGCGCTCGCGATCCTGGGTGTCCCAGGTGTAGCCCTCGCCCATGACGTGGTAGTCCACGCCCGGCAGCGAGCGGTAGAAGGCCTCCTCGCCGGTCTGGAACTTGCCCTTGATGAACTGCACCACGCCGACCTTCATGCCGTGGCCCAGGGCGCGTGCGACCATGCCGAAGCCGGAGCTGCTCTTGCCCTTGCCGGGGCCGGTGAGCACCAGCAGCACGCCCTGCTCCTTGTCGGCGGCGGCGATCCGCTCGTTCATGATCTTCTGCTTGTGGGCCATGCGCACCGCATGGCGCTCGGGGTCGACGTGCTTCATCGGGATCTCCAGCGATCGAGGGAATAACGTGGTGGTTCTCATGCCATACCGGGGACAAGTCGCAGCGGAGCTCCTACGCCAGGGATGGCGTCGGGAGCTACAAGGATGTATTTATCGCGTCTCCGCGCAGGCTTGTCCCCGGTATCCATCATTCGAGCAGCGGCTGACGCGCCAGCAGATAGACGTCCATGATCCAGCCATGGCGCTCACGCAGCGCGGCGCGGCGCTCGACGATGGCGGGGCCGACCTCGGCCAGCGGTCCGTCGATCAGGCACTGCTTGTCCATGCCGAGATAGGCGCCCCACCAGATATGCAGGCCCTCCGGGGCCAGCGACTGGAAGGCGCCGCCGGCGTCCAGCATCACCGCCACGCTGGCGGCGTCGCCCGGCCAGCCGCGCTCGCGCAGGCGCCGCCCGGTGGTGATCTGCACCGGCTCGGCCAGGGCGTTCAAGGGGATGCGATGCTCGGCGGTCAGCACCTGCAGGCTGGTGATGCCCGGCACCACCTCGACCTCGAGCGCCATGCCGTTCTCTTTCTCAGGCCCTGCCCCCTTGAGGCGCGCGGCGATGCGCAGGCTGCTGTCGTAGAGCGAGGGATCGCCCCAGATCAGCATCGCGACCCGGCCGCTCCCGGGCAGGTGATGCGTCATTTGCTCGCGCCAGGTCTCGGCGATCGCCGCGTGCCAGTCGTCCACCGCGCCCAGGTAGTCGTCGCGGCCGTCGCGACGCGGCAGGTCGAACTCCACCACCCGCGATTGTGCGGCCTCGTCGAGCAGTTGGCGGCACAGCAGACGACGCAGGTCGACCAGGTCCGAGCGGGCCTCGCCCTTGCGCGGCAGCAGGATCAGCTCGGCCTCGCGCAGCGCGCGCACGCCGGCCAGGGTGATGTGATCGGGGTTGCCGGTGCCGGTGCCGATCAGCGACAGATGGATCATGCGCCGCCCTCTCGTGCCGCGCGTTCTTCCTCAAAGGCGCCGCCCTCGGCGAAGGGCGAGTCCGCCGACTGCGGCCGGAAGCGGCGGTCGTAGCCGATGGCGTAGAGGCAGCTGTCGTCGAAGTCCTCGCTGGCCAGCGCCGGGCCGACCAGGATCAGGGCGGTGCGGTTCATGGCCGGGTCGAGGCGCGCGGCGATGGTGTCGAGCCGCCCGCGGATCACCTTCTGGTCGGGCCAGCTGGCGCGCCAGACGATGGCCACCGGGCAGTCGTCGCCGTAGCGGGGTGCGAGCTCCGCTACCACCTGCTTCAGGTTATGGATGGACAGGTGGATCGCCAGCGTCGTGCCGGTGCGGGCGAAGTTGGCCAGGGTCTCGCCGTCCGGCATGGCGCTGGCGCGACCCGGGGTGCGAGTCAGCACCACCGACTGCGCCACGCCCGGCAGCGTCAGCTCCTGGCCGAGGGTGGCGGCGGCCGCGGCGAAGGCCGGCACCCCGGGCGTGATGGCGTAGGGAATGCCCAGCGCGCGCAGCCGACGCAGCTGCTCGCCCATGGCCGACCACACCGACGGGTCGCCGGAGTGCAGCCGGGCCACGTCCTGACCCGCCGCGTGGGCCGCGGCGATCTCGTCGATGATCTCGTCGAGGGACAGCGGCGCGGTATTGATGATCCGGGCGTCCGCCGGGCAGTGGTCGAGGATCGCCTCGGGCACCAGCGAGCCGGCGTAGAGGCACACCGGACTGGCGGCGATCAGGTCGCGCCCGCGCAGGGTCAAGAGGTCCGGCGCGCCGGGGCCGGCACCGATGAAGTGAACGGTCATGCAATATCTCCTGCCGGGGTGTCGGTTGTCATCGCGGCGATGGCCATCGCGGCGGTGGCGCGGCGGTCCGCGGAGACCAGCCGCGGGCCGAGCAGCGTCGCGCCCGGCCCGGCCGCCAGTATCGCCACGGCCTCGGCGACGCTGCCGGTGCCTCGGACCCGGCGGCTGCGCGGGGAATGCGTCAGCGTCTCGGCCGAGGCCAGCGCCTCGTCGGGCACGGCGAGCGTCTCGAGGCCCCGCGCCTCGCCCAGGGCCTGCACGATTGGCCGCATGCTGTCGGCCGCCGCCAGCCGGTCGGCCGGGCCATGGCGCGACTCGAGCCGCTCCAGTGCCTCGGTGAGCGAGGCGAGCGTGGCCGAGCGGCGAAAGCCGAAGCCCGCGATTCTCATCGCTTTGCTCTTCAGGGCGCCCTGCCCCGCGCCTTGCTCTTCATGGCGCCCGACCCCGCGCCTCATGGCACCCTGCCCCGCACCGCTCATTTCACGACTCGCCACTGCACGATGGGATAGGCGGCCTTCCAGCCGCGGCGTCTGCCGAGGGCGGTCGCCGCCGACAGCTCCAGGCGCACCAGCTCGCCGCCGAGTTCGCGCTGGCGCTGGGCCAGCAGCGCCTCGGATTCGAGCGTCACCGCGTTGGCCACCAGCCGCGTGCCCACCGGCAGGCGCGGCCACAGCGCGTCGAGCAGCGACTCGCAGAGCCCGCCGCCGATGAAGACCGCATCCGGCGGCGGCGCGTCGGCAAGCGACGCCTCCAGCAGCGCCGCGGCGTCGCCCTCGATGACCTCCAGCCAGTCGACGCCGAGTTCCCGGGCGTTGCGGCGGGCGCGCTCGGCCCGCTCGGCATCGCGCTCGAGGCCCAGGGCGCGGTTGTCCGGATGGGCCAGCAGCCACTCGATGGCCACCGAGCCGGAACCGGTGCCGATGTCCCACAGCCGCTCGCCCGGCATCGGGGCCAGGGCGGCGAGCGTGGCGGCGCGCACCGCCGGCTTGGTGATCTGGCCGTCGTGTGAAAACCAGCCATCCGGCCGCCCGGGCGTCAGCGGCAGCACCGGCCCGTCGCCGGCAACCTCGAGCCCCACCGCCACCGGATGAGCGATGTCGTCCGGCAGCGCGGCATCGGCACGCAGGCAGCGCACGCGCTCTCGATCGCCGCCCAGGGCCTCCAGCATGTGAAGTTGGCTGGCGCCGAAGCCGACGCGCCCGAGCCAGTCGGCCAGCGCCGCCACCGCCGCACCGTCGCGCAGCAGCACCAGCAGCCGGCGGCCGCGATGCAGGTGCGGGCGCAGGCGCGTCAGCGGCCGGGCGTGCAGGCCGAGACAGGTCACCCTCTCCAGCGACCAGCCGAGCCGTGAGGCCGCCAGGCTGAAGGTCGAGGGCGACGGCAGCGAGCGCCATTCGCCCGGCGCGAGATGCCGCGCCAGGGTGGCGCCGGCGCCGAGCCAGAAGGGGTCGCCGGAGGCCAGCATCACCGTGCGCCGCCCGCGCTCGGACAGCAGTCCGGGGATGCCGTCGGCGAAGGGCACCGGCCACTCGCGCACCTCGGCGGCGAGCGGCGGCAGCAGGCGCAGGTGGCGCCGGGCGCCGAACACCACCTCGGCGGCCTGAAGCGCCTCGCGGCTTGCCGGCGTGAGCCCGGCCGTGCCACTCTCGCCCCAGCCCACCACCGTCAGCCAGGGAGCGTCGTCCGCGTCAGTCATCATGAAGGTCCTGATCCTGGGAGGTACCACCGAGGCCGGCGCCCTGGCCCGCGCGCTCGCCGAGCGCGAGATCCCCGCGCTGTTCAGCTACGCCGGCCGCGTCGCCGCGCCGAAACCCCAGCCGCTGCCGACCCGGGTCGGCGGCTTCGGCGGCGCGGACGGGCTGGCCGCCTTTCTCGTGGCGCAGCGCATCACCCACCTGGTCGATGCCACCCATCCCTTCGCCGAGCAGATGAGCCGCCATGCCGTCGCCGCGGCCGAGCGAACGGGCACCGCGCTGATCGCCCTGACCCGGCCGCCGTGGGAGCCGCAGGAAAGTGACCGCTGGCAGCGCGTCGCGAGCATCGAGGCGGCGGTGGCGGCGCTCGCCGGCCCGCCCGAGCGGGTGCTGCTGGCGATCGGCCGCCTGCACCTGGCGGCCTTCGCCGCCCGGCCCGAGCACCACTACGTGCTGCGGCTGGTCGACCTGCCCGAGGAGGCGCCGCCGCTGCCGCGCCATACCCTGACCGTCGACCGCGGCCCCTTCACCCGGGAGGGCGACCTGGCCCTGATGCGCGAGCACGGCGTCGAGCGCCTGGTGTGCAAGAACGCCGGCGGCGCGGGGGCGGCGGCCAAGCTCGAGGCCGCTCGGGCGCTTCAGCTGCCGGTGATCATGATCGACCGCCCGGCGCTGCCGCCCCGCCGCGAGGCCCATGGCCCCGATGCGGTGCTGGACTGGCTGGGTCATCGATCCACCTCGGATGACGGCACCGACCGCGGCGTATAGACCCACTCGCCCGCCTCGTCGCTGGCGGCCGGAATGCGCCGCGTCTGGCTCGAGCCCACCATCACCAGGGTGCGCATGTCGGCCATCTCGGGGGTCGCCTCGCCGAGGGTGACGACCCGCAGGCGCTCCTCGGGCGTGGAGACCGCGCGGGCGAACATGATCGGGCGATCCAGGCCGCAGGCCTCGCGCAGCACGCCCAGGGCGCGGGCGAAGCCCTCCGGCCGCGAGCGGGAGCGCGGGTTGTAGAAGGCCATGGCGAAGTCGGCCTCGGCGGCCAGCCGCAGGCGCTTCTCGATCAGCGCCCAGGGCTTGAGGTTGTCGGAGAGGTTGATGCAGCAGAAGTCGTGGCCCAGGGGCGCGCCGAGGCGCGCGCTGGCGGCGAGCATCGCCGAGACCCCCGGCAGCACCTGGATATCCAGCGCCCGCCAGGCCGGCTGGCCCGCCTCCAGCGCCTCGAACACCGCCGCGCCCATGGCGAACACGCCGGGGTCGCCCGAGGACACGACCGCCACCCGGCGGCCGTCGGCGGCCATCTCGAGGGCCTGCTCGGCGCGGCGGATCTCCTCGCGGTTGTCCGAGCCGTGGCGGGTCAGCCCCGGGCGCGGCGCGACCCGCTCGACGTAGGGCACGTAGCCCACCACGTCGGTGGCCTCGGCAAGTACGCCCGACGCCTCCGGGGTGATCAACGCCTCGCTCCCGGGACCCAGGCCAATGATCTTCAGCCATCCCTGATCGCTCATGGCCGCCTCCCGTTGCCGTGGATCACCAGGATCGAGAAATAGGGCACGCTCTCGCCGACCTCGGCCAGCGGCACCACCCGCTGCCGGCCCATGGAGGCGTACTCGATCAGCCAGGCCTCGTCTTCGCGGCCGGCGCTTGCCAGCGCACGGCGCAGCTTGTCGAGGTGACGGCCGATCTTCATCACCACCAGGGCGTCGGTGCGCGCGATGCGCTCGGCCAGCCGCTCCTCGGGCTGGGTCGCGGTCAGCACCGTCAGCACGTCGTCGCCCCAGGTGATGGGCCGCCCCGTGGCCGTCCAGGCGGCGGACATGCCGGTGATGCCGGGCACCACTTCCACGGCCACCCTGCCCTGCAAACGGGTATAAAGGTGCATGAAGGAGCCATAGAAGAAGGGGTCGCCCTCGCACAGCACCGCCACGTCGTGGCCCGCCCCGGCGATCTCGGCGAGCTGGGCCACCTGGCGTTCGTAGAAGGCCGCCAGCCACGCGTTGTAGCGCGGATCGTCGAAGGGGATCTCGGTGGTGACCGGATACTCCATGGCAAGCTCCACGGCGCCGGGCGCCAGCATGCCCTCGACGATGGTGCGAGCGTGGCCGGTGCGGCCCTTCTTGCGGAAGTAGGCGACGTGGCTGGCGCCGCGGATCAGCCGGTCGGCGCGCACGCTCATCAGGTCCTGGCTGCCGGGGCCGAGGCCGATGCCGTGAATCGTGCCGGGGGGCGTGCTGGAAGGCGTCTCTGGCATCGTCATTCGCTGCGATCCGCCATGGCGTTGATGGCGGCCACCGTCACCGCGCTGCCGCCGAGCCGGCCTTCGACGATGGCGCAGGGCGCCGCCCCGCTCTCCCACAGCGCCTGCTTGGACTCCGCCGCGCCGACGAAGCCCACCGGGCAGCCGACGATCGCCGCCGGGCGCGGGCAGTCCGGGTCCTCGAGCATGTTGAGCAGGTGGAACAGCGCGGTCGGCGCGTTGCCGATCGCCACCACCGCGCCCTCGAGCTGGGGGCGCCACAGCTCCAGCGCCGCCGCCGAGCGGGTATTGCCCATCTCGCGCGCCAGCCCCGGCACCCGCTCGTCGTGCAGGGTGCAGATCACGGCGTTGTCCCCCGGCAGGCGCTTGCGGGTGATGCCCTCGGCGACCATGCGCGCATCGCACAGGATCGGCGCGCCGGCCTCCAGCGCCGCCCGGGCACGGGCCACGGCCTCGTCGCGGAAGTGGACGTGGGGCGCCAGCGCCACCAGGCCGGCGGCGTGAATCATGCGCACGGCGACCGGCTCCTCCTCGGGCGAGAAGCGTGAAAGCTCGGCCTCGCGCCGTATGATGGCGAAGGACTCCCGGTAGATCGCCGGTCCGTCGGTTTCATAGACGTAAGGCATCGCGTGTCTCCCAATATTCGATAGCGTCGGATTCGCCGAGGCCGGTCGCGACCGGCGTGTCGTCGGCGCGTCCGCCCAGGATCAGGTCATAGCGGCCGTCGCGCCCCGTCAGGCAGACCTCGGCCGGGCCGCTGCGGGCGCAGCCCTTGGCGCAGCCGGAAACATGCAGCCGGCCCGCGGCTGATTCGCCCGGGCCCTCGCCGCGCCGCTCGGCCAGCGCCTGAGCCAGGCCTTGGGTCGCCACGCTGGCCTGGGCACAGAACGGCGCGCCGGGGCAGGCGTCCATGGCCAGGCGCGGGTCGCGCGGGTCATGGATCAGGCCGGCGTCCGGCGCGCTTTCTTGTGTATTCAGAGTCGAATTCGCGTGCTCGCCTTCCAGCAGCAGGCGCCGCCAGGGCGTCACGCGAATGTCGGTGATGTCGTCATGGAGGACAGCACGCAGCGCCGAGGCCGTCGCCCGGCCGAAGGGCAGCCCCACCACCCGGCCGGCGGGATGCGGCCCGGGCGTCAGGATCGGCGTGTCGCCGGACGACTCGGCCCGCGCGGCCGTCGCCGCCGCCCAGGCCGGCAGCGGCGCGGCGAGGCGACGCATCCGCCCGGCCGCGAGGCCGCCCGCGTCGACGAACCAGTGCGCCAGTCGCGTCATCAGCGCGACCGCGGCCTCGACGTCGGCGACGGGCGTGCCGAGCTCGCGCCCGTCGGCCCGCACCAGCAGGCCGCCCTCGCGCGAGCGCTCCAGGCGCAGGTCGGCGGGCACGTCGCGCAGCACCGGCGCCGGGCCGGCGTCCAGCGCCAGGCCCCACTTGTCCGGCAGCGCCGGCCAGTCGGCCAGTCGTCGCTCCAGCAGGCGCGCCGCCTCGTGCGTCGCGTCGCCCTCTCGCCAGTCCGGGGCCAGCAGCAGCGCCGGGCGGCGCTCGCCCTCGGCGTCCGGGGCCGCCAGGCCGTGCTCGACCAGAAACGCCATCAGCTCGGGCCAGCCGGCCTCGCTCACGCCGCGCAGCTGCAGGTTGGCGCGACGGGTCAGTTCGATCAGGCCGCTGCCCCAGGTCTCGGCGGCCTCGCACAGCGACAGCATCCGGGCCCGGGTGAGCCGACCCAGCGGCGGGCGCACCCGCACCAGCAGGCCGTCGCCGGTGGCCATGGGCCGCCAGGCGCCGGGGCACCAGCCGCGAACCCGTGGCGAGGCGCTCAAACTCGTCTCCGTCACGCCCTGTTCTTTCAAGACATGCCCTCCCGTCGCTCGTCGAACTCGAGCAGCAGGTCCTGCAGGGCCTCGGCGCGCTCGCCGGGCTCTTCCCACAGGCCGCGCTGGACGGCCTCGAGCAGCCGCTCGGCCATCTCCTCGAGTGCGGCGGCGTTGTGCTCGCGCAGGAAGCGCTGGTTGGCGTCGTCGAACACCAGGGCATCGCTCACCTGGGCGTACTGGTGGTCGGGCACCAGGTCGGTGGTGGCGTCATAGGCGAACAGATAGTCCACGGTGGCGGCCATCTCGAAGGCGCCCTTGTAGCCGTGCTCGCGCATGGCCTCGATCCACTTGGGATTGAGCACCCGGGAGCGCACCACCCGCGTGATCTCCTCCTGCAGGGTGCGGATGCGCGGCCGCGCCGGGTTGGCATGGTCGGCGTGGTAGACGGCCGGCGCCTCGCCGCCGAGTGCCCGGCCGGCGTTGGCCATGCCGCCCTGGAAGGCGTAGTAGGTGCTGGAGTCGAGGATGTCGTGCTCGCGGTTGTCCTGGTTGTGCAGCACCGCCTGCAGCCCCTCGAGCCGATGCGAGAAGGCGCGGCGCGCGGCGGCGCCGGACTCGGGGAACTGGCCGTAGGCGTAGGCGCCGGCCGCGACATAGGCCTCGGCCAACTCGTCGGCATCGTCCCAGGCACGCGTGTCGACCAGCCGATCCAGCCCGGTGCCGTACTCGCCGGGCCTGCTGCCGAACACGCGGTAGCCCGCCTCCTGCTCGGCCGCCTCGGGCGAGAGCCCGGCGGCCTCCAGCTCGCCGCGGCGCGCCTCGACCGCGGCACGGATGGTGTTGCTAGTGCCCGGCTCGTGGTAGTCGGCCACCGCCCGCACCGCGGCGTCGAACAGCTTGATGACGTGGGGGAAGGCGTCGCGGAAGAAGCCGGACACCCGCAGGGTGACGTCCACCCGCGGCCGGCCCAGCAGCATGCTGGGAATGACCTCCACGTCGACCACCCGCTGCGAGCCCAGCGACCAGATCGGCCGCACGCCCATCAGCGCCAGGGCCTGGGCGATGTCGTCGCCGCCGGTGCGCATGGTGGCGGTGCCCCAGATCGACAGCCCCAGCCGGCGCGGATAGTCGCCATGGTCCTGCAGGTAGCGCTCGACGAACGCCTGGGCCGAGGCCTCGCCCAGCGACCAGGCGGCGGGCGACGGCACGGCGCGATTGTCGACGCTGAAGAAGTTGCGTCCGGTGGGCAGCACGTCGAGCCGGCCGCGGCTGGGCGCCCCGCTCGGCCCCGGCGGCACGGCGAGGCCGTCGAGCCCGTCGATCAGCGCACCGATCTCGCGCTCGGCGCCGTGGCGCATGGCGGCCCAGAGGCCGTCGCGGGCGTGGCGACAGAGCGCCGCGGTGGCCGGCCAGTCGCGGGCCAGCGCCTCGAGGTCGCCGTCTTCCAGCACATGGCCTTCGATCAGCCGCTCGGCCAGCGCTTCCAGGCGCTCGCGGGTGTCGGCGGCGCTGCGCCAGGGGGCGTCATCCAGCTCGCTCAAGGCCGCCGGCCGCGGCCCCCGCCAGGGCTCGGCGCCGGCGGCCAGCGGATCGAACCGCGCGCCAGCTTCGCCCGTGACACCCGGCTCAAGCAGCCCAAGGTCGTCGGCCAGGGCGTGCAGCAGGCCCTGGCGTTCGGGGCCCTCGCCTCGCGGCAGCCGCAGGATGGCGACCAGGGTCGCGGCCCGCTTTTCCGCCGGCGGCAGGGTGCCGAGCACGTGCAGGCCGTGGCGGATCTGGGCTTCCTTGATATCGCAGAGGAAGGTGTCGAGCTCGTTCAGCAGACGCTCGTCGACGCCCTGACAGGCCTCATCCCCTTCGCTCGCCGACGGCTTCAGCTCGGCGTCGATGCCGGTGCGCTTCAGGTGTTCGAGGATGCGCTCGCGCAGCAGCGCCTCGCGGCGCGGGTCCATGCCCAGCGCCTGGTAGTACTCGTCGGTCAGCGACTCGAGCTCGGCCAGCTCGCCGTAAAGCTCGGCCCGGGCCAGCGGCGGCATCAGGTGGTCGATGATCACCGCCTGGCTGCGGCGCTTGGCCTGGGCGCCCTCGCCCGGGTCGTTGACGATGAAGGGATAGAAGTGCGGCAGCGGCCCCAGCGCCACGTCCGGCCAGCACTCGGCCGAGAGCGCCGTGCTCTTGCCGGGCAGCCACTCCAGGTTGCCGTGCTTGCCGACGTGGATCACCGCGTCCACCCGGTAGTGCTCGCGCAGCCACAGGTAGAAGGCCAGGTAGCTGTGGGGCGGCACCAGCTCGGTGTCGTGGTAGCTCTTGATCGGGTCTGAGTCCGGCCCCGTGTCGATGTCGCGAGCCGGCTGGATGCCGACGAAGGTCTCGCCGAGGCGGATGCCGGCGATCAGGAGCCTTCCCTGACGGTGCTTGGGGTCGTCCTCGGGGGCGCCCCAGCGCCGCCAGACCGCCTCCTGCAGCGCCTCCGGCAGGGTGCGGAACCAGGCCAGGTAGTCGTCGACGCCGAGGCTCTGCCAGCTGCCGCGCCAGGCAAGCGACTGCGGATCGTTGGTCACGCTGCCCTGCAGGCGCCGGATCAGCGCGTCGCCGTCCGCGGGCAGGTCCGCCAGCGGATAGCCGGCCTCCTCCAGCGCGCGCAGCAGGTTGACGGCGGACGCCGGGGTGTCGAGGCCGACGCCGTTGCCGATGCGGCCGTCCCGGGTCGGATAGTTGGCCAGCACCAGCGCCAGGCGCTTGTCGGCGTTGGCGGTGTGGCGCAGCCGCGCGTAGCGCCGGGCCAATGCGGCGACGAAGGCGGCGCGCTCGGGATGCGGCGCATGGCGGGTCACCGACAGCTGGCAGCGCTCGCTGTAGTGGGCCTCGGCCTTGAAGCCCACCGCCCGGGTGATGACGCGCCCGTCCATCTCCGGCAGCACCACCTGCATGGCCACGTCGCGGCTGTGCAGGCCGGCGGCCTTGTCGCGCCAGTCATCCTCGGGGCTGCTGGCCAGTATCGCCTGCAGCACCACCGGGCGGCCGGCGAACAGGCCCGCCGCGTCATCCTCGTCGTCACCGAACGCGCCGGCGTCGATACCGCCCTGGTCGGGCTCGCGGTTGACCGAGAAGCCGGTGGTGTTGACCACCAGGCCGGCGCCGGTGCGCTCGATCAGGTGATCGACGAAGGCGACGCAGGCGTCTTCCTTCAGCGAGGCCACCGCCACCGCCAGCGGCGCCAGGCCCTCGGCCTCGAGCGCCGCGATCAGGCCGTCCAGCACCGCGGTATTCGCCCCCTGCAGATGGCTGCGGTAGAACAGCAGCAGGCAGACGGGTCGCGCGGGATCGCGCTGCGCCTCCCAGTCCGAAAGCGACGCTTCCCGTCCGGCGCTCGGCGCGGTATCGGGCGCCTGAGAGAGCGCGGGGTCGGGCGCCTGAGAGAACGCGGATTCGGGCGCCCAGGAGAGCGCGGCTTCGGGCGCCCAGGAGAGCGCGGATTCGGGCGCCTGAGAGAGATAGACTAAAGCCGGGGGAATCGCCCGCGGTTCGCGCCAGTCGAGCGGCGCCGCGCTCTGTTCCAGGCCCAGATATTCCGCGCCGACGAAGCGCAGCAGCTGCTCGGCGTTGTCGGCGCCGCCCTCGCGCAGGTAGCGCCATACCCGACGGGCCGACTCGACCGGCACGCTGGAGGCCTCCAGCAGGGCCTCGTCGGGAGCGTCGCAGCCCGGCACCAGGATCAGCTGCCGCGTCGGGTCCGCCGCCGCCCAGGCCCGCAGGCGATCGACGCCGTACTGCCAGTAGGCGCTGCCGCCGAGCAGCGAGACGATCACCAGCCGCGCGTGCTCCAGCACCCGATCCTCGTAGAGGTCATAGGCGGCGGGCTTGACCAGGTTCATCCAGTTGGCGAGGCGCACCGAGGGATAGGCGTCGCCCAGCCGCTCGGCCGCCTGGGCCAGCGCCGACAGGCTGCTGTCGGCGGCCGACAGGATCACGACCTCGGCGGGCGTCTGCTGCAGGTCGACGATGCCCTCATCGTCGACGAAGCCTCCCGGCTTGGCGGCGAACAGGTGCATCAGGCGGGCGTCGCGCTCTCGGCACCGGCCAGCGCCGCCTCCAGCACCTCGCGATCCAGGTGCCGGCCGATGATGACCAGCTCGGTGTGACGCGGCTCGCCTGGCGCCCACAGCCGGTCGAAGTAGCCGTCCAGCCGCTCGCCCACGGCCTGGATGACCCGGCGCATGGGCTTGCCGGGAATCGCCGCGAAGCCCTTGGCGCGATAGATCTCGTGTTCTTTCAGCAGCGCGGCCAGGCGCGCCTCCAGCGCCTCGGCGTCGACCTCTCCCAGGCGGATCACCAGGCCGTCGAAGTGGTCGTGGGCGTGGTCGTGATGGGCGCCCTCGGCGTGGTGGCGGTCGTGGTGGTTGTCGATGCGGTCGATGCCCTCCTCGCTCGCGGCGCCGATGCCCATCAGGGCCTCCAGGCGGGCCGGATCGTCGGCCAGGCTCGGATCGATATAGAGCGTCTTCACGGACCCGGGGACCCTGTCGGCCACCAGCGCCTCGACCCGCGCGCGCTCGTCCTCGGCGAGCAGGTCGCTCTTGCTGACCAGCACCAGGTCGGCGGCGCTGAGCTGGTCGTCCAGCAGCTCGCGCAGGCTGGGATCGTGATCCAGGCTGTCGTCGGCGCGGCGCTGGGCCTCGACCCGCTCGACGTCGCTGGCGTAGCGGCCGGCGGCCACCGCCGGGCCGTCGACCACGGTGATGATGGCGTCGACGGTGCAGTGCTGACGCACCTCCGGCCAGTTGAAGGCCTGCACCAGCGGCTTGGGCAGCGCCAGGCCGCTGGTCTCGATCAGGATGTGGTCGATGTCGTCGCGGCGGGCCACCAGCTTCTTCATCACCGGCAGGAACTCTTCCTCCACCGTGCAGCAGATGCAGCCGTTGGCCAGCTCGAAGATGCTGCCGTCCTCGTCGAGCGCCTGGGCGCCGTCTTCCTCACAGCCGATGGCGCAGCCGCGCAGCAGGCTGGAGTCGATGTCCTGCTCGCCGAACTCGTTGACGATCACGGCGATGCGCTTGCCGGTGATGCGGCGCAGGATGCCGGCCAGCAGCGTGGTCTTGCCGCTGCCGAGGAAGCCGGTCACCACCGTGGCGGGAATCTTGTCGAGTTTCATGCGTGGCATTCCTTGGTCGAATCGTCAGCGTTCGCGGCCGCGCCGAACAGGCGGGCCACGGCGGCGGGGTTGTCGGGGAAGAACAGGTGCAGGTAGGACGCGGTCAGGCCTCGCGCGCGATAGATCGCCTCGCCCGGCGCGGGATGGCGCTGGCGGCGGCCGTGGGCGATGGGCTCGGGCGTGCCGCTGGCCTGGGAGCGGTGATGGGCATGGCCGCGCACCGGGCCCTCGGGCAGCTCGGCGGTCTGCATGCCCTGGCAGCCTCGGCGCCCGCGCATGGCACCGGCGCCGGGCAGCAGGCCCAGCATGGCGTGGGTCTCGCCGTCCTGATCGGTCAGGGTCTCCAGGCAGTAGAGCAGCCCGCCGCACTCGGCGAGGATCGGCAGATCGTCCTCGAAGGCTCGCCGGAGGTCGTTGCGCAGCGCGGCGTTGGCGGCCAGGCCTTCGGCGTGCAGCTCCGGGTAGCCGCCCGGCAGCCACAGGGCGTCGCAGGCCGGCAGGCTCGTATCGGCCAGTGGAGAAAAGACACGCAGTGTCGCGCCCATGCGTTCGAGCAGGTCCAGGTTGGCCTGGTAGACGAAGCTGAAGGCGGCGTCGCGCGCCACCGCAATGTTGCGGCCGGCGAGCCAGGCCGGCGGCGCGGAGGCATCAATGGGCGCGGGCATGAAGGCCACCGGCGGCAGCGCCAGCAGGGACTCGGCCAGGCCCTCGGCGGCGAGCGCCTCGGCGCCGGCGTCGAAGCGCGTCTCCAGGTCGTCGCGGATCTCCTCGGCCTGGACCAGCCCCAGGTGGCGCTCGGGCAGCGCCAGGGCCGGGTCGCGGGGCATCGCCGCCAGCAGCGGCACGCTCGCCGGCAGCGCGCCCTCGATCAGCTCGCGATGGCGGGCCGAGCCGCAGGCGTTGGCGATCAGCCCGGCGATGCGCACGTCGTCGCGGAAGCCGGCCAGGCCGGCCACCAGCGCCGCCGCGGTCTGGGCCATGCCCTTGACGTCCATCACGATCACCATCGGCAGGCCGAACAGCGCGGCCAGATCGGCGCTGGAGGGCTCGCCGTCGAACAGGCCCATGGCGCCTTCGACCAGGATCAGGTCGGCCTTACGGGCGGCCTCGAACAGCCGCTGGCGGCAGTAGGCCTCGCCGGCCATCCACAGGTCGAGCGGGTCCACCGGCTGGCCGGAGGCCTGGGCCAGCACCCGCGGGTCCAGGTAGTCCGGGCCGGTCTTGAACACCCGCACCACCTTGCCCTGGCGGCGCAGCATCCGCGCCAGCGCCGCGGTCACGGTGGTCTTGCCCTGGCCCGAGGCCGGCGCGGCGATGAACACCGCCGGGCAGCTGACGGCATCGTCGTGCTCGTGCATCGCGTTCGCTTCCTTGACGTTCATGTCGATGCCCCCGCCTTAAGGCCGGCCAGCGGCCGGTAATCGGCGCCCAGCGCCCGGGCGATGTCGCGGCCGCGGCCGCGCTTCACGGCGGCGGATTCGGTGTCGACGACCACGCAGTCGCCGAGCGGCGGCAGGCCGCCGAGCGGCTGGCGGGTGCGGCCGTCGGTGATCAGGTAGGTGCGCACCTGCAGGCCCGCGTCCTGGCGGCGCCAGCGGCGAACCAGCCGGGCGGCGTGGCGCACGGCCTCGCGCAGCGGCGTGCCGCCGCCGCCGGGCACGGCGTCGAGCCGTTCGAGCAGGTCCCTGGGCGCGCGGCGCTTGGGCTGGAGGGTCTCGATGCCGTCGTTGCCGAAGCCCAGCACCGCGATCTGCTCGCGGGCGGCGTAGGCCCGGCGCGCCAGGGCATCGACCGCGCCCTTGGCCCGGCCCAGCAGGCGCCGGCCGAGGGTCGAGGCGGAGGTGTCCAGCAGCACCAGGTGCAGCATCGGCTGGCCGGAGCGCGGGCGGCGATAGCACAGGCGGCGCCAGGGCCGACGGCCGCGATGTTCGACCAGGGTCGCGAACCAGTCCGGGCGCGGCGCGGGATCGCCAGGCTCGGCCTGGCGGCGATCCCGGCGGCGGCCAAGCTGGCGGCCGGGACGGCGGCTCGACGCGGCGAGCGACGACGGCGTCCCGCCGGCCTTGGGCGCGGGCGTCGACTCGGGCAGCGACGGCATCGGCGTGGTAACGCTCGACTGCGCCACCGGCGGCATGGCGCCCCACTGGCCCTGCGGCTGTGAATCGGCCCCGGGGGCCTGGGCGCCGTCGGAGGCCGGCTTGCGCGAATCGTCGCCGCTCGCCCCGCCGCGGCCCGAGTCGCTCTCGCCAGGCCCGTTCCCGCCTGAACCTGAGCCTGAGCCGGAGCCGCTGCCGTTGTCGTCGGCGGCGACGGTGCGGCGATGGGCCAGCACCCAGGGCTCGACGACGTCCAGGTCCTCACGCTCGACGCGCGCCGCGCCGCGCCAGGCCGCATGGGCCCGGGCGGCGCGGTGCCAGGTGACGTCGGCGCGCATTCCCTCGACCCCGGCGGCCTGGCTGCGCTCGGCGATGCGCTCGTAGGCGTCATCGTCGGCGACGATGTCGGGAAGGCGCTCGCGGGCCTCGGCCAGGCGCCGGGTCAGCGCCGCCTGCTCGGCCTCGTGGGCGTCGACGAAGGCGCGCGGGTCGCGGTCGAAGGCCTCGCGCTGGCGCAGGATCGCCACGCGCTCGGCCACGCCGGGGCTCGCCGCCTGTTCGACGCACAGGCCGAAGCGGTCGAGCAGCTGCGGGCGCAGCTCGCCTTCGTCGGGGTTCATGGTACCGATCAGGCTGAAGCGCGCCGGGTGGGCGTGGCTCAGGCCGTCACGCTCGACGCGGTTGACGCCGCTGGCGGCCACGTCGAGCAGCAGGTCGACCAGCGCATCCGGCAGCAGATTGACCTCGTCGACGTACAGCAAGCCACCGTGGGCGCGGGCCAGCAGGCCCTCCTGGAAGCGCGCCTCGCCGTCGGCGAGCACCCGCTGCAGGTCCAGGCTGCCGGTCAGGCGCTCCTCGCTGGCGCCCAGCGGCAGGGTCACCAGCGACGGCCGCCGGCCCTCGGCGTCGTGGGGCAGAATCTCCGCCAGCGCCCGAGCCAGGGTCGACTTGGCGCTGCCCTTGGGACCGCTGATCAACACGCCGCCGAGGCGCGGATCGACGACGCTGAGCAGCAGCGCGGTCTTGAGCGCCGGCTGGCCGACGACGGCGACGAAGGGAAATTCGGCAACGGCGGTCATGGCGTCACGGCCGGGATACGGCAGACGGACGCGGGACGCGCATCGCGGCGGAGGCTCCGCCGGGAGGGGGAATCGAAAAACACGGGCATGATGATCCTCTCGGTGCCCACCGCACCGGCATGGAATGACTCGACGCGACAGGCCGGTCTCCGGGCTCAGAAGGGGCACTCGCCGGGGCATGGCCGTGGGCGTCGTGCCGTGATCCGCACCTTCCCGGCATGTCGCCAGTGGTCGTCGCGGATCGCGCTTCATTACCGTTGCGGGGGCAGCGCTGGGATCGGCCGTGGCCTCACCAGACTTCCCGATTATCCCCTGGACCTCAGGGGCACCTGTCTTCGAACAAGTATCCTAATGGACCGGACCTGCCCCGCGCAATCGACCACGCACTCGCCCCGCGGCGGCGATCAAAGCCCTTGTCGAACAATTTTGTTATGTTATAACATAACTTATTATTTTCGCGTAAAAGCCTCCCGCACGCATCGTCGACCTCTCGTTGTTGCGGGCATGGACACGGGCGTCGATAGGAGTGGAAAACGCCTCGAAAGTCGTGGCAATCTCCCGTCGCCGGCAGCCTCTTTCCCTCCCCCACCTGGACACCGACGCATGACGCTCGCTCGCAGACTACTCGCAGTGCTCTCACTCATTACGGCGTCATCCGCCATGGCGGAGGCGACGCCTTATCCGCTGACGATGATGAATTGCGGCCGAGAAATTCACGTCGATGAGGCGCCGGATCGCACCGTCAGCGTCGGTCAGTCGGCGACCGAAATCCTCTATGCGCTGGGGCTCGACGATCGCGTCGTCGGCACCTCGGTCTGGTTCACGCCGGTGCTGCCGGAATTCCGCGAAGCCAATGCCGATATCGAGCGCATCGCCGACAATGACCCGAGCTTCGAAGCGGTCGTGAACAAGCGACCGGACCTTGTCGCGGCCCAGTACGAATGGCACGTCGGCCCCACCGGTAGCGTGGCGACCCGCGATCAGTTCCAGGATCTCGGCATCGACACCTACATCCTGCCCGCCGACTGCGATACCAAGGACAATGCCACCGGGGGAGACGGCACTCGTACCGCCGCCTTCTCCACCGGTTCGGTCTACAAGGGCATCCGGGAACTGGCCACCATTTTCGACGTAAATGATACCGGCGACGAGCTGATCGACGAGCTTAAAGAGCGCGAGGAAAAGGCCATCTCCCGTGCCGAATCGCTGTCGCTCCCCGACGATCTTTCGGCGGTCTTCTGGTTTTCCTCCCCCGACGGTTCATCGGATCCCTTTGTGGCCGGAAGGCTCGGCGCTCCCGGCTACATGATGGACAAGATCGGCATCAGAAATGTCATCCATTCCGACGAGGAATGGCCGACCGTGGGCTGGGAAACGATCGCCCGCGCCGACCCGGACCTCATCGTGATCGCGACCATGGATCGCCGCCGCTATGCGGCGGACAGCGTCGAGGCCAAGCGCGACTTCCTGCACCACGATCCCGTGGCGAGCCGGATGTCGGCGGTGAAAAACGGCCACATCATCGAGATGGATGCCCACGCCATGAGTGCGACGATGCGCACGATCCACGGCCTCGAGACGCTGGTGGATGCCCTGTCCAGGATGTCCTTCACGCGATGAGTGGCGCCGTTCGACTGTCGCGCCCCTCCATGGCCGGGGTGAGCGTCTCGCGCTCCGCCTGGCACTGGGGATGGCTGGCACCGCTGCTGCTGTTCGCCGCGGTGATGGCGGGCACCGCCATCGGCGAAACCGCGATTCCGCTCGACACCATCCTCAGGGTGCTGGCCAACCATCTCGGTGGCGCGGCCTTCGCGGTGGATCGCATCGATGCGGGCATCGTCTGGGAATACCGCCTGAGCCGCGCGGTCCTCGCCGCCTGCTGCGGCGCCGGTTTGGCGCTCGCCGGCGTGGTGCTGCAGGCGCTGCTGCGCAACCCCCTGGCCGACCCCTTCCTGATGGGCATCTCCGCCGGCGCCTCCACCGGCGCGGTGTCGGTGGCCATCCTCGGCCTCGGCGCCGGCACCCTGACGCTGTCGCTGGGCGCCTTCGCCGGCGCCGGCCTGGCCTTCGGCCTGGTGGTGGTGCTGGCCCATGCCGCCGGCAGCGGCACCGGCGGCGGCCGCGCGACCCAGGCCGCCGGCGCGATCATCCTCGCCGGCATCGCCGGCTCGCAGCTGTTCAACGCCCTCACCGCGCTGATCATCGCCAAGTCGGCCAGCGCCGAGCAGGCCCGCGGCATCATGTTCTGGCTGATGGGCAACCTCTCCGGCGTGCGCTGGGGCGACGTCGCCCTGGGGCTGCCCGCCGCCCTGGCGGGCCTGGCGATCTGCCTGTGGTACCGGCGCGCCCTGGACGCCTTCACCTTCGGCGCCGACAGCGCCGCCTCGCTGGGAATCCCCGTACGCCGGGTGCGCGGGGTGCTGATCGCCGCCATGGCGCTGGTCACCGCCGCCATGGTGTCGATGGTCGGCGCCATCGGCTTCGTCGGGCTGGTGATTCCCCATGCCATGCGTTTCCTGGTCGGCAGCCGCCACACCCGGCTGGTGCCCGCCTCGGCGCTGGCCGGGGCGGTCTTCCTGATCGGCGCCGACGTGCTCTCGCGCACCCTGGTGGCCGGCCAGGTGCTGCCGATCGGGGTGGTCACGGCGCTGATCGGCGCCCCGGCCTTCGCCCTGATCCTGATCCGCGGGGCGAGGACGCGATGAGGCTCTGCGCCGAACGCGTCGACTGGCGGGTCCACGGCCGCCGGCTGCTGGACGACGTCAGCCTGACGGTGGAACCGGGCGAGACCTTCGGCCTGGTCGGCCCGAACGGCTCGGGCAAGACCACCCTGCTGCGCGTGCTGGCCGGGCTGCGGCGGCCGAAGATCGGCCGCGCGCTGGCCGACGGCCGGCCGATGCACGCCATGAAACCCCACGAGATCGCCCGCGCCATCGCCTTCGTCGAGCAGCAGGCGGACACCCTCGACCGCCTCGGGGTGCGCGAGGCCGTGGCGCTGGGCCGCACGCCCTTCCTCTCGCCGCTGAGCCCCTGGACCGAGGAGGACGACGCCATCGTCGACCGGGCCCTGGCCGAGGTCGGCCTCGAGGCGATGGCCGAGCGCCTGTGGCACACCCTCTCCGGCGGCGAACGCCAGCGCGTGCACATCGCCCGCGCCCTGGCCCAGCGGCCTCGCGCCCTGCTGCTCGACGAGCCGACCAACCACCTGGACATCCGCCACCAGCTGTCGATCCTGCGCCTGGTGCGGCGGCTGCCGATCACCGTGGTGGTCGCCCTGCACGACCTCGACCAGGCCATGGACTGCGACCGCATCGGGGTGATGGACGGCGGCCGCCTCGTCGACATCGGCCCGCCCCGGGAGGTGCTGACCCTCGAGCGGCTCCGCCACACCTTCGGCGTGCACGCCGACTTCCTCGACGATCCCGAACAGGGTCGACCGGTGCTGCGCTTCCGCCGCGCCCTGTAGATCGCTACCCTGCCACCCCTCACGATGAGAGAGCCCGATATGCTCGACAAGAAAGCCAGCCGGCAGATGGAACGCCGCCTGACCCAGGCCCTGACCGACGCCTGCGAGACCGCCAAGCCGCTGCTGCCGGGCTTCGCCTGGCTGACCCACCTGGTGGACTACCGCCGCTTCCCCGACAGCCTGCGGGTGGTCTGGGTGTTCGAGACCCAGGACGACCTGGCCCGCGCGCTCAAGGGCGACGGCCGCCGCCGCATGCGTGAGCTCACCGAGGCCGCCCTGTTCGAGGCGGACGTGAACGTCCGCGACATCGACGCCCATCTGGACGCCGACAGCGAGGAGGAGTGCCGCCGCGTGCACGGCGGCGACTGGGAGCGGCGGCTGGCCGTGCTGGAGCGGCACTGATGGCCAAGCGCATCGAGAGCCCCTGCGTCTCGATCTGCCAGCTGAAGGGCGGGCTGTGCGTGGGCTGCGGCCGCACCACCGAGGAGATCACCCGCTGGCAGTCGATGAAGCGCCCGGAGCGCATGAAGACCAACCAGCTCGCGACGCAGCGGCTGAAGAAGCTGAACAAGGGCTGAGTCAGCGGGTCGGCACGAAGACCGGCGCCCCGTCGACCTCGACACACAGCAGTTTCTGGCGATAGAGGCGTTCGAGCGCCTCGACCGTCAGCATGGCCTGCGCCTCCCCCCAGCAGGCCTCGCCGTCGGGATAGAGCAGCAGCAGATGGCTGCACCAGCGCGCCGCCAGGTTGAGGTCGTGCAGGCACATCATCACGCCGTGGCCGCGGTCGGCCTGCTCGGCGAGCAGCGCCATCGCCGCCACCTGGTGATGCAGGTCGAGGTGATTGGTGGGCTCGTCGGCGAGCCAGACGTCCGGCGCCTGGGTCAGCACCGTGGCCAGGCTGACCCGCTGACGCTCGCCGCCGGAGAGCGTCGAAAGCTCGCGCTCGGCCAGGTGCGAGAGCTCGAGGCGCTCCAGCGCCGCCGCCGCGCGGGCGTGATCCTCGGGGCCTTCCTGGCGCCAGGGCGAGAGGAACGGATGGCGGCCGATCAGGGCGGTCTCGCGCACCGTGGCCGGAAAGTCGTCGTGGCGTTCCTGGAACACCACGCCCAGCCGCCGCGCCAGCGCGCGGCGCCGCCAGTGAGACAGCCCGCGCCCGTCGAGGCGCACCTCCCCCGCCCGCGGCGGCCGGAGCCCGGCCAGGGTATGCAGCAGCGTGGTCTTGCCGGCGCCGTTGGGGCCGAGCACGCCCCAGCGCTGGCCGGGCTCGATGGCGAGATCGAGCGCCCGACCGTCCGGCCGCCCCGGCACGTCGATCACCAGGCCCCTCGCTTCCAGTCCCAGCTCTTTCGGGCCCATTATCGCCGGCTCCGCTGCAGCAGGAAGAGGAAGGTCGGCACCCCGATCAGCGCGGTGATCACGCCCACCGGCAGCTGCTGCGGGGCGATCAGGGTGCGCGCCAGGGTATCGGCCAGGGTCAGCAGGGCGCCGCCGGCCAAGAGGCTCGCCGGCAGGATGCGCCGCTGGTCGTTGCCGAGCCGCAGACGCAGCATGTGCGGCACCATCAGGCCGACGAAGCCGACGCTGCCGGCGGTGGTCACCGCCACCGCGGTGACCAGGCTCGCCAGCAGGTAGAGGGCCCACTCCAGCGGCCGCACCGCCACGCCCAGCGCGGCGGCCTGCAGCCCGCCCCGGGCCAGCACGTTGAGCGTGCGGCCCAGCGGCAGCACCACGGCCAGCGCGGCCGCGGCCATCACCAGCACCGGCCAGGGGCTGCCGGCGTAGGCCAGGTCGCCCATCAGCCAGTAGAGCATGCCGGGCAGGCGCTCCACCGGGCTGACCGCCAGCAGGAAGCTGATCAGCGCGCCCCAGCCCGAGGCCATCACCACCCCGGTGAGCAGCAGCCGGGTCGGCGTCCAGCTGCCGCCGCCGTGGGCCAGGCCGAACACGATCAGCGTCGAGGCCAGCGCCCCGGCGAAGGCCGCGCCGCCCACCAGGGCGGCGCCGAGCCCGGCCAGCATGGCGGCGAGCGCCGCCACCGAGGCCCCGCCGGAGAGCCCCAGCACGTAGGGGTCGGCCAGCGGGTTGCGCAGCAGGATCTGCATCAGCGCCCCGGCCATGGCCAGCAGCGCGCCGGTGCCGAAGGCCGCCAGCGCCCGGGGCAGGCGCAGCTCCAGCACCAGGGTGCGATGCAGCGCCTCGCCGCCGCCGGTCAGCACCCGGACGAGCTCGTCCGGGCCGATCGCCACGCTGCCGAGGGACAGCGCCAGGCCCTGCGACAGCAGCGCGGCCAACGCCAGCCACACCAGCGGGTGGCGCCACCGTGGCGACAGGCCGGGCGACAGACCGCGCGCCCTAGCGCCGCTCACGGGCGGCCTCCAGGTGGGCGCACAGCGCCCGGGTGCCCTCGACCAGCCGCGGCGTGGCGCGCTGGACCAGGTCGGGGTCGACGAAGAACAGGTTGTCGCGGCGCACCGCGGCAAGCTCGGGAAAGTCGCGCCAGGCCTCGAGCCAGGTGGAATCGGCCTTGCCCATGCCGCCGGTGATGATCGCCTCGGGATCGCGGGCCAGCACGGCTTCGCGGCCGATGCGCGGCACCAGCGGGCCCTCGTCGGCGAACAGCGTCTCGCCGCCGCACAGCGCCAGCGCCCGGCTGATCCAGTGCTCGCCGCTGACGGTCATCAGCGGCTCGTCCCAGACCTGGTAGAAGACCGACACGGGCGCGGCGTCGGCGTATCGGCTGCGCAGCTCGGCCACCTCGCCGCGCAGCCTGTCGGCCGCGGCCCGGCCTCGCGCCTCGCTGCCGGCCAGCGCGCCGAGGCGCGCAAGGCTCGTGGCGATGGCGCCGAAGTCGCCGGCGTCGGAGAAATACACCGGCAGGCCGAGGGCGGCCAGGCGCTCGACCTGCTCCCGGGGATTGCCGCCGGCCCAGGCCACGATCAGGTCGGGGTCGAGGGCCAGCAGCGCCTCGAGGTCGAGGCGGTCGTAGCTGCCGACCCGGGGCAGCGCCTCGGCCGCGGCGGGATAGTCGCTGAAGCTCACCGCCCCCACCACCCGCTCGCCGGCGCCGGCGGCGAACAGGAGCTCGGTGACGCCGGGCGACAGCGCCACGATGCGGGTCGCCGGCGCGTCCAGGCAGACCTCGCGCTCGGCGTCATCGGTGACGCAGATCGGCTCATCGGCCCGAGCCTGGGCGTGCAACGTCCCGGCCGTCAGCCACAGCACGGCCATGGCGGCCAGCCGCCCCGGGTGTCGCCAGATCGTCATCGGCCGCCGAAGCTCACGCTGACAAAGGCCGCGCGGCCCGGGCTGTTGTAGCCACGAACGGTCTGATACTGCTTGTCGAGCAGGTTCTCCAGCGTCAGGCGCGTCGACCAGCCCGGGGCGAAGCTCCAGCCGGCGCGCAGGTCGAGGGTGGCGAAGCCGCCCAGGCGCTCGGTGTTGTCCGCATCGGCGTAGCGCTCGCCCTGGGCGATCAGCGAGCCGCCCAGGCTCCAGTCGCCCAGCGCGCGGTCGGCGTCGAAGCGCAGGCTGCGCGAGGCGCGATTCGGTAGACGCTTGCCGGTCTCGCGGTTCTCGGGATCGGTGTAGGTCAGGGCCGCGCGCAGCGTCCAGTCGTTGACCTCGGCGCCGGTGGCGAGCTCGACGCCGCGAATCCGTGCCCGCTCGACGTTCTCGGGCGTGTCCACGAAGCCGTCGCCGTCGGTGTCGATATTGGTGATCAGGTCATCGACCTCACTGCGGTATACCGCGAGATCCCAGAAGCCGCGGCCGAGCTGTCCCCTCAGCCCCAGCTCAAAGGTCTCCGAGGTCTCCGGATCCAGATCCGGATTGCCAACGAAATAGCCATCGTCCGGGTAGTAGAGGTCGTTGAAGGACGGCGCGCGGAAGGCGGTGCCGTAGCTGGCCCGCAGGGTATGGATCTCGTCGAGGGCGACCCCCAGCGCCAGGCTGCCGGTCGTCTCCTCCCCAAAGGCCTCGTTGTCGTCGTGGCGCAGCGAGGCCTGAACGCTCAGCGGCGAGAAGTCCAGCAGCGCCTGGCTGAAGACGGCGGTATTGTCGCGGCTGTCCTCGTCGAAGGCGGTGGTGGAGTCGACCTCGTCGCGGGAATACTCGGTGCCGGCGACCAGCTCGTGGGGGCCGAGGGCCAGGGTGTTTTCCCAGCGCGCAGTGCGAGTCTGAGTATCGAAGACGCTGCCATACAACGGCGTTTCCTGCTCGTCACGGGCCTCGCTGAGCGTCAGACGGGTGGACCAATTCTCGGTGACCGGCAGCTCGCCGTAGACGCCGGCCACCTGCTGGGCATAGTCGGTGTCGCCGGGCGTACCGTAGCCATCGAACTCGGTATTGCCGCGGGCCCGCAGCGCCAGCACGCCCAGCTCGGCGCCGCCGGCGAAGGTGTGCGAGAGGCGCATCAGGCCGGTGGTGTTGTCGTAGCCCTTGTCGCCCTCACCGTCGACGATCTCGTAGCCGTCGCTCTCCAGCCGGCTGGCGGCCACGTAGTAGCGGGTGCCGCCCTCGCGGCCGGACAGCGAGGCGCTGGCGCGGCGGGTATCGAAGCTGCCGCCGCCGAGCGTGATGCGCGGGGTCGGCTCGCCCTCGCCCTCGGGCGTGAACAGCTGGACCACGCCGCCCACGGCATCGGCGCCGTAGAGGCTGCCGCGGGGGCCACGCACGATCTCGATGCGCTCGAACAGGCGCGGCTCGAGGAACTGCCAGGCCGGGGCACCATCGGTGGCGGAGCGCAGCCGGATGCCGTCGATCAGCAGCGGCGTGGACTCCCTGCCGGTGCCGCGCAGGTAGACGCCGGTGTTCTTGCCGAAGCCGCCGTTGGAGGTCACGTCGACCCCGGGCTGGGCGCGCAGCGCATCGGTGATGTCGGTGGGGTCCTGACGGCGCAGCTGCGCCTGGTCGATCACGGTGACCGAGGCCAGGCTCTCGTCGGCGGTGCGCGGCGCCAGGGCGGCGGTCACCACCAGCGGATTGAGGGTCTCGGCGGCGGCGTCATCGGCGGCGGAAGCATGACCCTGCGCCTGGACGGCCAGCGGCAGCGCGGCCAGGGCAAAGGCCAGGCCGCGGGAGGGATGGGACTTGTTCATGGGAGTCCTTGCTCACCGTGCTCACCCGCACGGCGTCTCGGTTGTTATCGAGCCGCGAGACTGCTTTGCGCGTCGCGGCGTGGGCTCTCGGGCCGGTCTCCGGGCTGACGAGCGAGGCGCTTGAGCGCCTCCACACCGTCGCCTTCCCGTGCGTGGCACAGTGGCATATGGCGGTGCGTGACTCGATCACCGTTGCGGGGGCAGCGTCGGACTGGATCACCGACTTCCCGTTTACCCGGGCCTGTTTGGGCAGGCTTCCGGGTCACCCGAGAGTGCGGCGTAAGCTAGCAATCGCCTACCGGGGCGTCAACGCGGCATGGAGATGTTGGCACGAGGTGAGGGGCGCCGGGGACAGGTCGTAGAGGGGGTTTTTGCCATGGGTGAGGCGGATTCCGCCGAACGGGTTGGCCAGGATGGCCACCCCAGGCCCTGCAAGCGGTGCAGGATGCGAGAGCGCCGCAGGGCAAAAGTAGCGCCCAAGGATGGGTTCACAGCGCCCCGGAGGGCCGGCCCCGCTCGTAGACCTGTCGCCGGGAAGGCCCCGAGCGATGTCTCTGGGGCCGGAGCAAGGCCCTCACAATCTCCGCGCCAACCCATGACGCACGTACCAGACCGATTCGGCGCGGGCGGCGGCGTCCTGGGCCAGCCAACCGGCCAGGTCGCGCAGGCGTCGGTCCGCCGGGTCCATGGGTACGATGCCGCGGCCCATCTCGGGCAGGATCAGCACGACCTCCCCCCTCACCTCGCGCTCGGCGTCCCTCAGCGCGTCGAGCGCCGCGACCAGCCGCGCGCGCAGCCGGTCGTCATCGGGCTCCGTGACCAGCGCGCTTTCCAGCCAGCGCGTCCAGCCGGTCAGCACCCGCACCGTGCCCGGGCGCAGGTCATGTTCGCGGCCGTCGAGCCCCAGCTCGTCGATCCGAGTCCAGCCGGCGTCGGGGAAACGCGCCGCTACGAGATCGCGCTTGCCGGCGCAGGCACCGCCGATGAAGAGCTGCATGACCAGCCGTCCTCCTCGAGTGTGAACGTGAAACGCCGCCCCTGGGCCTGGCCGACCACGCCGTCCCAGAAATCCGCCGCCTCCAGGCGCCGGCGCAGCTCGCGGATGGCACCGCCGTGGCTGACCGCCAGCACCCGGCGATGGCCCGCCGTCCGCGCCTCGGCCATCACCTCCTCGAGCCAGGCCGAGAGCCGCGCCCACAGATCGTCGGCGGACTCGCCACCGGGCGTGGTCAGCCGGCCCTGGCTGTCGACCCAGGCGCGATACTCGGGATCGTCCTTGAGCTCGGCCCAGGTCCGCCCCTCGTAGTCGCCGAAGGCCAGTTCACGCAGCCGGGCATCGAGGCGCGGCGCAGGGTCGGCTCGCCCTTCGAGCACATGGGCCAGGGTCTGGCGGCAGCGGGTCAGGTCGCTGCAGTGCACGGCATCGAAGGCGACGTCGGCCAGCGCCTCGCGCAGCCGGTCGAGATCCGGCTCGGCCTCCGGCAGCAGCAGCGGGATATCGCGATGGCCCTGATAGCGGCGCTCACGGTTCCAGCTCGTCAGGCCATGACGCACGACGACGACGTCCACACGGCGCTCTTCATCTCTCATCGACGCTCTCCCTCTTCACAGGCCCGGCTCGTCAGGCCATGACGCACGACGACGACGCCCACACGGCGCTCTTCATCTCTCATCGACGCTCTCCCTCTTCACAGGCCCGGCTCGTCAGGCCATGACGAACGACCACCAGCTCCAGGCGATCAGCAGCAGCCATAGTTCTCCTCCCTCGATGGCGGCGCCGACGATGTCGCCGTTGATGCCGCCGAAGGCCCGGCGCACCGCCCGGCCGTAGATGATGACGAAGGCGGCCAGGCCGGCAAGCAGCCAGCCCAGACCGGGCACGAAAACGAGACACGCCAGCGCCGGCAGCGCGGCCAGCATCAGGTCGCGCCGGCCGAGGCTCTGCTGCCAGGCGTGGGCCAGGCCCTCGGCGCGGGCGGCGGGCTGGCTCACCAGCAGGCCGACCGCGGCCAGTCGCCCCAGCGCCACCACCGGTACCAGCCACCAGGGGCTCGCCCCGGCCGCCAGCAGCGCCCACAGCAGTGCCGCCTTCCAGGCCAGCTGGAAGACCAGCGCCAGCACGGCGAAGCTGCCGACCTGAGGGTCCTTCATGATCGCCCAGCGCTTCTCGAGCGGGGCATTGCTGCCGAGCGCATCGGCCAGGTCCATCAGGCCGTCGAGGTGCAGCCCGCCGGTCAGCGCCACCCACAGGCTGAGCAGCGAAAGCGCCAACAGCGGCAGGGGCAGCAGGCCCTCGAGCAGCGTGCCGACGACGGCCACGATCGCCCCCACCAGCGCGCCGACCAGCGGATAGGCCCGCGCCGCCCAGCGCCGGGTGGCCGGCGTCCAGGGGCAGGACAGCGTCACCGGCAGCCGGGTCAGGAACTGGATGGCCAAGAGCGCCCCGAAGCCCGCGTCCTTCATGAATCGTCTCCTTTCCAGTCGATGGCGCGGCCGGCCACCACCTCGATCACGCGGTCCGACGCCGCGGCCAGGTCGCGATGCAGGGCCTGCAGGAAGGCCAGGTAGCGCCACACCAGGGCATCGCGGGGCGCCAGATCCTCGTTGAGGTCGTTGGAGACCACCACCAGGGCGAGGTCGCGGCGGCGGGCCTCGTCGAGCCCCGCCGAGAGCATCGCCCGCCCCTCGGCCTCAGAGAGATCGGCCTCGAACATCACCCGGCTGGCCCACAGGGTCAGGCAGTCGAGCAGCACCGTGCTGCCCGGCGGCATCGCGGCGAGCGCCTCGCCGAAGGCCAGCGGCGGCTCCAGGGTCAGCCAGCCGTCGCCGCGCTCGCGGCGGTGGCGGGCGATGCGGGCGGCCATCTCGTCGTCGCCGGGCCGGGCGGTGGCGAGATAGTAACGCGCGCCGCCGCGGGCCGACTGCCAATCGCCGACCAGCGCCTCGGCCACACCGCTCTTGCCGGAGCGGGCCCCGCCGGAGACGAAGGCGATCATGGGCGCCGCCATGCCGCCAGGGCCTCGAGCAGCCGGGCATTGTCGTCGCGGCCGCGCAGCGCCAGGCGCAGCCAGGCGCCGTCGAGCCCGGGGAAGCCGTGGGTGTGGCGGGCCAGCAGCCCGCGCTCGAGCAGGAAGGCGAACAGCGCCCCCGCGTCCTCGGCGTCGTCTCCGCCGCGCAGCAGCAGGAAGTTGGCGTGGGTCTCCGGCACCGTGTAGCCCAGCGCGCGCACTCGCTCGGGAAGATCGCGCTCGGCGGCGAGCCAGGCCCGGGTGCGGGCCAGATAGTCACGGTCGTCGAGCAGCGGCGCCGTCAGCCCCAGGGCCAGGGCGTTGACGCTCCATGGCATCTGCAGCTCGGCCAGCCGCGCGACGGCCTCGGGGGCGCCGAGCAGGTAGCCGAGCCGGAGCCCCGGCACGTCGAACAGCTTGGTCAGCGAGCGCAGCAGCAGCAGGTGGCTCGAGCGCTCGAGCAGCGGCGTCAGCCGCTCCTCGGCCTCGGTGAAGTCGACGAAGGCCTCGTCCACCACCAGGGTGGTGCCGGTCTCGTCGGCCCGCGCCAGCAGCCGCTCGACGTCGGCGCGGGGGATCAGGGTGCCACTGGGGTTGTTGGGCCGGCACAGGAAGGCGATCTCGACGCCGGCCAGGGCGGCCTCGGCGGCGTCGAGATCGAGCCGGAACGCCGGCGTCTCCAGCGCCAGCCGCTCGACGGAAAGACCGTGCCGACCGCAGGCCAGGGCGTACTCGCAGAAGGTCGGCTCGATCACCAGGGCGCGGCCGCCGGCATGCCGCGCGGCGGCGAGATGGATCGCCTCGATGCCGCCGTTGGTGACCAGCACCCGCGCCGGCGCCACGCCGTCGTGGGCGGCGATGGCCCGGCGCGCCCGATCGTCGTCCGGGTCCGGATAGCGGGCCAGCGACGCGGCGCCGCCCGGCGACTCACTCATCCGATCGCTCAGCCAGTCGCCGAGCCAGGGCGGCGGCCCCAGCGGATTGAGGTTGGCGCTGAAGTCGATCACCGGGTGATCGGCGGGCAGGCCATGGCGCGCCAGCAGCGGCGCGATGCGCCCGCCGTGGGCCGGCCAGTCCGGCGCGTTTTCCGTTCTGACCGGTGCCGTCATGCCAGCCACTCCCGCAGCAGCACCAGCGGCGCCAGCAGCGCCAGCACGCCCAGCCAGCCGCCGTGCATGTGGCGGATCGCCCGCTCGATATGGGAAACCTTCAGCGGCTCCCGCGCCCGGCCGAGGACGGCGCGATGCGAGGGCCGACCCTCGTAGTGGTTGAGCCCGCCGAGCTGCACGCCCAGCAGGTGCGCCACCATGGCCTCGGGCCAGCCGGCGTTGGGGCTCGGGTGCCGCGGCGCCTCGCGGCGGGTGGCGGCCATGGCCCCCTGCGTGCGGCCGCCGACGACGAGCCGCGCGGCCAGCCACATGGCCAGGGCCGTGAGCCGCGCCGGCACCCAGTTGACGGCGTCGTCCAGGCGCGCCGAGGCGCGGCCGAAGTCCTCATAGCGCGGGCTGCGATAGCCGACCATGGAATCCAGCGTGTTGACCGCCTTGTAGGCCAGCGCCAGGGGCGCGCCGCCGATCAGCGCCCAGCACAGCGGGGCGGTGATGCCGTCCACGGTGTTCTCGGCCACGGTCTCCACCGCGCCGCGGGAAAGTCCCGCCTCGTCCAGCGTGTCGGTATCGCGGCCGACGATGCCGCCCAGCGCGCGGCGCGCCGCCGGCAGGTCGCCCTGCCCGAGCGGCTCGGCCACCGCCCGGGCCGCCTGGGCGAGCCCGCGGGTGGCGAAGGCCGTGGCCAGCAGCACGAGCTCGGCGGCGAGCGACAGCGCCGGCGACCACCAGGCCAGCACCGTCAGCAGGCCCCAGGCCAGCGCCCAGGTGCCGCCGACCACCACCGCCGCCAGCCATAGGCCGCGCCGACGGCGAGCCTCGGCGGGGCCATGGTTCCAGGCGCGCTCGAGCCTGGCGATCGCCCGGCCGATGCCCACCACCGGATGCGGCAGCCAGGCCGGGTCGCCCAGCACTAGGTCGATGGCCAGCGCCGCAGCGACCAGCGCCAGCAGCTCCCAGGACAGCGGGTCCAGCGTCATGCTCGGGGCCTCTCGCCTTTTCCTTCACGATCGTTGTGTTCTTCACGATCGCTTTCTTCCTCACGATCGTTGTGTTCTTCACGATCGTTGTGCTCGCTGCGGTCGTCGACGCCGGCGCCGTCGAAGGTGGCCATCTCGGCGAGCATCGCCGTGGCCGCTTCGAGCAGCGGGAAGGCCAGGGCCGCGCCGCTGCCCTCCCCCAGGCGCAGCTCCATGGCCAGCAGCGGCTCGGCGTCGAGCGCCGCCAGGGCATGGGCATGGCCGGGCTCGTGGGAGCGATGGCCGAAGATCAGGTAGGGGCGCAGCGCCGGGTCGAGCCGGCAGGCGGTCAGCGCGGCCACGGTGGCGATGAAGCCGTCGACGAGGATCGGCAGGCGCCTCGCCGCCGCTTCCCGGTAGGCCCCGACCATGGCGGCGATCTCGAGCCCGCCGAGCTTCGCCAGCACGTCCAGCGGATCGGCGGGATCGGCCGCACGCGCGGCAAGCGCGGCCTCGATCACCGCCCGCTTGTGGGCCAGCGCCTCGCCGGCTACGCCGGTGCCGGGGCCGACCAGTTCGGCGACGGGGACCCCGGTCAGCGCCGCCAGCATGGCGCTGCTGGCGGTGGTGTTGGCGATGCCCATCTCGCCGGCGATCAGGCAGCGGCAACCCGCCTCAGCGGCCCGCTCGGCGGCGCGACGACCGACGGCGATGGCGGACAGCGCCTCGTCTCGGCGCATGGCGTCCTCGCGGGCCAGATTGCCGGTGCCTGGGCGGATGCGCTCCCGGACCACGCCCTCGGCGGGCAGCGCATTGGCCACGCCCACGTCGACCACCTCGAGCCTCGCGCCGATGCGCCGCGCGAAGGCGTTGATGGCCGCCCCGCCGGCGACGAAATTGGCCACCATCTGGGCGGTCACGGCCTGGGGGAAGGCCGAGACGCCCTCCGCCGCCACGCCGTGGTCGGCGGCGAACACCACCACCCCGGGCGGGCCGACGCGGGGGAAGTCCTCGCCGGTGATCGCCGCCAGGCTCACCGCCAGGGCCTCGAGACGCCCCAGGCTACCCGGTGGCTTGGTCAGGGTGTCGAGATAGCGGGCAACGCGCCCGGCACGGGCGGTGTCGGGCGCGGGAATGGGCGGCATGGCATCGGTCACGGGGCGTCTCCGGGCGTCCTTGGCGAGGCGCCCATCCTACCAGAGGCCCCGGCAAGGCGGAGGCCCATCGGCCGCCGCCCGCTCGGCCGGCCCCTGTGCCCCGGCGCGAGCTCCCCCTAGAGGTGCCCGGGATTGCGCAGCTTGCGCTCTTCGGCGGGCGGCGGCGTCCACTCGTAGAGCCAGGTCTCGGTCAGGGGTTGATCGCCGCGCTTCAGGTAGAGCCGCAGGGTGATGGGCTCGGTGCCATCGTCGGGGGGCACCACGTCGAACCTGGCGCGGTAGCCATCGATGGCGTCCAGCGGGCGGGCCGAGGCGATCTCGACGCGTCCATCGGAGGCATCGATGACGGGTTCGACCTCGGCGTCCTCGCCCAGCGGCAGCGGCCCGCCGGCGAAGTCGACCACGAAGCGCCGGCTGTAATGGTCGCGACGCTGGCCGACCACGCCGCCGAGCCCGGTGCGGGTCGCCACGCAGCGCGCCAGCGACGGCCGGGCGGGCGAGGTGTCGCACCAGCTGAGCCGATAGCCGAACAGCAGCTCCTCGCCGGGCTCGGCGGGCCTGGCCGGGTTCCAGAAGGCGACGATGTTGTCGAAGGTCTCGTCGAGGGTGGGCAGCTCGACCAGCTGTATCGATCCCTCGCCCCAGTCGCCCTTCGGCTCGATCCAGACGCCGGGCCGCCGGTCGTAGAAGACGCCGTCGTCCTGGTAATGGTCGAAGTCGCGATCCCGCTGCAGCAGCCCGAAGCCGCGCGGCGAGCGGTCGCCGAAGGCGTTGAAGCGCAGCCGGTCGGGATTGGCGAGCGGTCGCCATAGCCATTCGCCGTTACCCGAATGGATCGACAGGCCATCGGAGTCGTGGATCTCCGGCCGCCAGTCCCAGTCGGCGCCGCGATCGTTCTCGCCGACCATGTACATGCTGGTCAGCGGCGCCACCCCGAGCCGCTCGATGGTGCGCCGCGGATAGAGGGCGGCATCGATGTCCATGACCACGCCCTCGTCCTCGGTGATCACGAAGCGGTAGGCGCCGGTGACGCTGGCCGATTCGAGCAGCGCATGGACGATGACCCGCGCCTCGCCGCCCTCGGGGCGCTCCAGCCAGAAGCGGGTGAAGTCAGGGAACTCCTCCTCGCCGGTGGCGGTGGCCGTGTCGATGGCCAGGCCGCGGGCCGACATGCCGTACTGCAGGGAGTCGCTCACCGCCCGGAAGTAGCTGGCCCCCAGGAAGGCGGCGACATCGCGCTGCCAGTCGTCACGATGGTGGAGCCGGAACCCGGCGTAGCCGAGATCCTCGGGCAGGCGCTCCGATGCGATGCCCGACTCGCCGAAATCGAAGCGCTCGGCGGCATAGGAGAGCTCATGGGCCCGGCCCTCGACGACCTCGTAGATGCGCACCGGCGTCCGGTAATGGAGCCCCAGATGGAACAGCTGGGCGCGGAACTCCGTTCCCGGGTCCCCGGCCCACAGCGCCCGCTCGGGCCGATAGCGGATCGCCTGGTAGGCGTCCCAGTCGAGCCCCCGGATCGGCGCGGGCAGCTCGATGGCATGTTCGCGCGGCGGCCGCGCGGATAGCTCCCGGGCCAGCCCCTTGAGCCAGGCATAGTCGAAGGGCTCGCCGTCACCGCTCGGCCGAGCCTCCCGCGTCGTCGCCAGCACGCCGCCCATCGGCAGCAGGCCGCTGCCGCCGAGCGCGCCGGTGAGTTTGAGGAAATCGCGTCGCTTCATAACCGGTTCCTTGTCGGATGGCGTCCATCAGGGCTCGGGGATCGCCCGAGGCACCTTCGCCTCCGTGTGGAACGCCGCCACCCCGCCCGAGTTCCCCGGCCAACGCTTTATCGGGATGACGGCAAACACCCAGGCCGTAACGGGCTACGCCACAGGAGCCCGACATGGCGACGCCTCCCCACCGCCGACGCTCCCTGGCCGCTGCGCGGCAGCCCCCCGTCATCGCGCGATACCCCTCGCGGGGGAGCGTGGCTCGAGGTCGAGGCATGAGCCCGCGAACCGAGCCGACGCGGCCGGCCGACGGGGCGTGTAGATAGCCACGCGGTCCGGCACGTACAATGCGCCCTCCACTTTGGTCGAAGCCCTTTGCCGTGCCGGCCCAAGTCTCTCATTCATGTTCCTCCCGCGAGATACTCCGCCGTGCTCTCTACCGCCAACATCACCATGCAGTTTGGCCCCAAGCCGCTGTTCGAAAACGTTTCCGTCAAATTCGGCCAGGGCCACCGCTACGGCCTGATCGGGGCCAACGGCTGTGGCAAGTCGACCCTGATGAAGATCCTCGGGGGCGACCTCGAACCAACCAGCGGCCAGGTGATGAAGGAGGCCACCACCCGCCTCGGCAAGCTGCGCCAGGACCAGTTCGCCTTCGAGGACGAGCGTGTCATCGATACGGTGATCATGGGCAACGAAGAACTCTGGCGCGTCGCCGCGGAGCGTGAGCGCATCTACTCGCAGGCCGAGATGAGTGAAGAGGATGGCATGGCGGTCGCCGATCTCGAGGTGCGTTTCGCCGAACTCGATGGCTATACCGCCGAGGCCCGTGCCGGCGAGCTGCTGCTGGGCCTGGGCATTCCCCTCGAGCAGCACGACCAGCCGATGAGCGTTGTCGCGCCAGGCTGGAAGCTCCGCGTGCTGCTGGCCCAGGCGCTGTTCAGCGACCCCGACGTGCTGCTGCTCGATGAGCCGACCAACCACCTCGACATCAACACGATTCGCTGGCTGGAGGACATCCTCAAGGCACGCTCGTCGACCATGATCATCATCTCCCACGATCGTCACTTCCTGAACAGTGTCTGCACGCACATGGCGGACCTGGACTACGGCGAGCTGCAGCTGTTTCCGGGCAACTACGACGAGTACATGACCGCCGCCACCCAGGCGCGCGAGCGCCTGCATGCCGAAAATGCCAAGAAGAAGGCGGAAATCGCCGAGCTGCAGCAATTCGTCAGCCGCTTCTCGGCCAATGCCTCAAAGGCCAAGCAGGCCACGTCGCGGCAGCGCAAGATCGACAAGATCCAGCTCGAGGAGATCAAGCCCTCCTCGCGCGTCAGCCCCTTCATTCGCTTCGAGCAGAACAAGAAGATCCATCGCCAGGCGCTCTCGGTGGAAGATCTCTCCAAGGCCTGGGGCGATAATGTCCTGTTCGAGCGACTCGGCCTGCGCGTCGAGGCCGGCGAACGGATCGCCATCATCGGCCCCAACGGCATCGGCAAGACCACCCTGCTCAACTGCCTGGTGGGCAGCATGACGCCGGATGCCGGCGAAGCCAGATGGACCGATGCCGCCGACGTCGGTTACTTCGCGCAGGACCACGCGGCGGATTTCGAGGGCGGCGAGACGCTCTTCGAATGGATGCAGCAATGGACGACCGGCGGTGAGCAGACCGTGCGCGGCGCTCTGGGCCGGATGCTGTTCTCCAATGACGACATCGGCAAGTCGGTGAAGGTCATCTCGGGTGGCGAACAGGGGCGCATGCTGTTCGGCAAGCTCATCCTGCAACAGCCCAATGTGCTGATCATGGATGAGCCCACGAACCACCTGGACATGGAGTCCATCGAAGCGCTCAACCTGGCGCTGGAACACTATGCCGGCACGTTGATCTTTGTCAGTCACGACCGGGAATTCGTCGGCTCGCTGGCCACGCGCATCATCGAGATGAAAGACGACGGCATCGTCGATTTCAGTGGCAGTTATGACGATTACCTGCGCAGCCAGGGTGTTCCCGGATAAGTCTTCCCTCGCGCCGTCGGGATGGGGGGCGCCCGCCGCCCATCCGTCAGTCCCCGCCTCATCGACACAGCCTTCCACGACTCGCCCCTGGCGTCGCCTGCGCGACGGCAGGGGCGTCGCTCACCAACATCGAAGCGATCGGCGGCCTAGCCGCCCCCGGCCAACGCTTTGTCGTGATGACGGGAGCCCCTTATACTGTACATAAATACAGACAAGGAGCCCGGCATGGCGACGCCTCCCCGACACGCCCTGGTCCGCAAGGGCCGCGGCGCCACCTTCGATCCCGACAATCGCTTCGCGCCGACGCGGGTCGAGGCCGTGGACGACGGCTGGTGGCAGGATGCCGTGCCCGAGCGGCTGGCCACCGAGGTCGCCGAGGAGCGGTCGCGCAGCGCCCTGGCCTGGAACCGTTCGCCGGACCTGCCCTTCGATCGCTCGCTTAACCCCTATCGGGGCTGCGAGCATGGCTGTATCTACTGCTATGCCCGCCCCAGCCACGCCTACTGGGACCTCTCCCCCGGGCTCGACTTCGAGACACGGCTGATCGCCCGCCAGGGCCTGGTCGAGCGACTCGAGGAAGAACTGGCCCATCCCGGCTATGTGTGTCGCCCGATCAACCTGGCCGGCAACACCGATGCCTACCAGCCCCTCGAGGCCGAACGCGGCACCACGAGGCGCCTGCTGGAGAGCCTGCTCGCCTGCCGCCACCCGGTCACCCTGGTGACCAAGGGGGCGCTGATCCTGCGCGACCTGGACCTGCTGGGCGAGCTGGCCCGCCACCGCCTGGTCAGGGTGCTGGTCAGCCTGACCAGCCTGGACACCGACCTGAAGCGCAGCCTGGAGCCGCGCGCCGCCTCACCGGCGACGCGTCTGAGGATGATCGACCGGCTGGCCGAGGCCGGCGTGCCGGTAGGCACCCTGATCTCGCCGGTGATTCCGGGGCTGACCGATCACGAGCTGGAGCGGCTGCTGGACGCCGCCAGAGACGCCGGCGCCATGGATGCGCGCTGGATGCTGCTGCGCCTGCCCCGAGAGGTGGCGCCGCTGTTCGAGGGCTGGCTGGCCCAGCACTACCCCGAGCGCGCGGCCAAGGTGATGAGCCTGATCCGCCAGTGCCGCGGCGGGCGCGACTACGACGCCCGCTTCGGCCACCGCATGCGCGGCCAGGGCGTGTTCGCCGACCTGCTGGACCAGCGCTTCCGCCAGGCCCACCGGCGGCTTGATTTCCCCGGCCTGCCGTCCCTGGACTGCGCGTCCTTCCGGCCGCCGCGGCGCCAGGGCGAGCTGTTCGAGTAGCGCCAGTCGCCTTCGCTCACGCATCACCCCGGTAAAGCGATCTCTGCTCACCCGGCCGGGCACGGGCGACCGGATCAGCCCCTGGACCTTCCCGGCAGTGGACAGGGCGACAGCCGATGTTCCAGCAGACGGGCGGCGTGCAGCACGTTCAGGTCCCGGAAGCGGGGCCCCACCAGGTGCAGGCCCACCGGCAGGCCCTGGTCATCCAGGCCGCAGGGCAAGGAAGCGGCGGGCTGCTGGGTGAGGTTGAAGGGGTAGCTGAAGGGCGTCCAGTCCATCCAGTCCCGGTAAGGTCCCTCCGGCGGCACATTGTGACCCGCCTCGAAGGGTGCCAGCGGCAGGGTCGGAGTCACCAGCAGGTCGTATCGCTCGTGGAAGGCCTGCATGCGCGCGACGAGGCGCTCTCGCTCTCGCTGGGCGGCGAGATAGTCGCGCATCGAGATGTCCTGGCCTCGCCGGGCGATATCCAGAAAACCAGGATCCAGGGCCGCCCGCTGCGCCTCATCCAGCCGCTCCAGCGCCTGGCTCGCACCGGCGAACCACAGGGTGTCGAAGATCCTCCGGGGGTCCTCGAAGCCGGGATGCACCTCCTCCACGGTGGCGCCCAGCTCCCGCAACAGCCCGACGGCGCTTCGCACTCGAGCGGCGATATCCGGGGCGACGTTCACATAGCCCAGGTCCGGGCTGTAGGCGATTCGCCACCCCTTCAGCGAGGTCGGGGGCGGCGTCAGCCAGTCCTCGGTCCGAGGATTGCCCAGGTAGCCGTCGCGAGCGTCCGGCCTTGCCATGACGCTCAGCATCAGGGCACTGTCGGCCGCGGTGCGGGTCATCGGTCCAAGGTGGGAAAGAGTGCCCATGGCGCTGGCGGGCCACTGGGGCACCCAGCCGAAGGTGGGCTTGATGCCGAAGGTACCGGTAAAGCCGCAGGGAATACGGATCGAGCCGCCGGCATCGCTGCCCTGGTGCAGCAGGCCCAGGTTCAGGGCCGCCGCCGCCGCCGCGCCGCCCGAGGACCCCCCAGGCGTCAGGCGCGTGTCCCAGGGATTGCGCGTGATGCCGTGCAGGGGATTATCGGTGACCCCCTTCCAGCCGAATTCCGGGGACGTCGTCTTGCCGAGAACCACCGCACCGGCCTCCTTCAGGTGGCGACTGACCGGCGCATCGGTGTCCCAGGGCCCCTGCGGCGAGGTGGTGGTCGAGCCCAGTCGCGTCGGCATGCCTACCGTCAGGGTCAGGTCCTTGATGGTCGTCGGAACGCCATCGAGGGCGCCACAGGGGCGGCCGGCGTGCCAGCGGGCCTCGGCGTCACGAGCGGCGGCCAGGGCCCGCTCGCCATCCACATGGGCGAAGGCGTTCACCGCCGGGTTGTCGCGCTCGATGCGTGCCAGGCAATCTTCTGTCAGCTCGACGGGCGAGAGGGCGCCACGCCGAAACAACGCCAGGGCCTCGCTGGCGCTCAGCTCGGCAAGCTCGGTGGGTGAGTCGTTGGTCGTCATGGGCATGTCACTCCTCCTCGCTCGAGACAACGACCGCCTGTTCCAGCATGGCATGCAGCAGGACGTTACAGCCGTCATGCAGGTCCTCCGGGGTGGCGTTCTCGCTCTCGTTGTGGCTGATGCCGTTCTCGCAGGGCACGAAGATCATCCCGGCTGGCGCGACACGCCCCAGGAAGATGGCGTCGTGGCCGGCGCCGCTGACGACCTCCAGGTGCGAGCAGCCGAGCCGCTCGGCGGCATGGCGCACCGCCTCGACGCAGCCATCGGCGAAACGCTCGGGGGCGAAATCGGCGGTCGGCGTGAGCTCGGCGTCCAGGCCATGGCGCCGGCTCGTCTCGTCCACCACTCGGCGCAGTTCGTCGGCCATGCGCGCCAGCGTTCCGGGATCGAGGTGACGCAGGTCGATGGTCATTCGGACCTCGCCGGGAATGACGTTGCGCGAGCCGGGATGCAGCTGCAGCGAGCCGACGGTGCCGCGGCCATGGGGCTGGTGGGCATTGGCGATGCGGTTGACGGCCTGGGTGATCTCGGCGGCGCCCAGCATGGCATCGCGGCGCAGGTCCATGGGCGTGGGGCCGGCATGAGCCTCCTGGCCGGTGAGCCTGAGGTCGAACCATTTCTGCCCCAGGGCCCCGATCACCACGCCCACGGTGTTGCCGGTATCCTCGAGGATCGGCCCCTGCTCGATATGCGCCTCGAAGAAGGCCTTGATGGCCCCGTGGTCCACGCGGTCGTCCCCACGGTAGCCGATGGCTCCCAGGGCCTCATCGACGCGGACGCCATCGTCATCGACCTGGGCCAACATCTCGTCGAGCGCCAGCTGCCCGGTGAACACCCCCGACCCCATCATGCAGGGCGGGAACCGGCAGCCTTCCTCGTTGGTCCAGGCGACCACCTCGACCGGCGCCTCGGTCTGGACGCCATGGCGGTTGAGGGTACGAATGACCTCGAGCCCGGCCAGCACTCCATAGCAGCCATCGAACTTGCCGCCGGTGGGCTGCGTGTCGATGTGGCTGCCGGTCATCACCACCGGGCTATTCGGGTCCCGCCCCGGACGCCGGGCGAAGATGTTGCCGATGGCATCGACACGAATGCTCAAGCCCTCGTCCCGGCACCAGCGAATGAACAGGTCGCGGGCCTGGCGATCCAGCTCGGTGAGGGCCTGGCGATTGACGCCCCCCTTGGGGGTCGCCCCCAGGCTGGCGAGCTCCATCAAGGCCTGCCAAAGGCCTTCGCGATCGGTGCGCAGTGTCGCAACGGAGTCGAGTTGGGCGATAGTCATGCATGTTCCTCGTTGTCATTGTGATGGGCAATCGGAGCGCGGCCTCAGCGCCCCGGATCGACGAGCCGCAGCAGGGGCGAGGCATCGGCCGCCGTGGTGAGTGCGTCCTGGGAAATCAGCATCTGGTCGGCCACTTCCGCCTCCAGGGCCGACATGTGGAACTCGGCATCGCGCATGTGCTCGTCCATCAGCCGCCGCACCCGCTCGACGTCCTCGGCACGGAAGGCCTCGACCAGCTCCCGGTGATAGCGGTGATTGGCCTCATCGAACTGCTTGCGCTCGGGCAGGTAGGCCTTCTTGACCACCACCAGATCGCGCAGCATGTCGTTGAGGAAGCGGCACATGAAGGCCAGCAGCGGGTTGGGACAGGCTCGGGCCAACAGGTTGTGGAACTCCAGTTCGAGGAATCGCTGGCGTCGCTGATCCTCTTCGCCCAGCTGATGGCATTCGCACGCCGACATGTTGTCCTCCAGGCGGGTCAGCGCTTCCTCGTTCAACCGGCCGACGACGGAGACCGCCATCTCCACCTCCAGCAAGCGGCGCAGCTGATAGACCTGATGGCCATCCAGCGACCGGAAATGCAGGAAGTTACGCAGCATGCGACTGGCCGGCTCCATGCTCGGCGTGCGCAGGATCGCGCCGCCACCTGGCCCGGTCTTGAGGGCGATCAGGCCTTCCACCTCGAGGATCTTGAGAGCCTCGCGCACGGTTCCCTTGGCGCATCCATAGAGTTCCATCAGGGTCTTCTCGTTGGGCAGGCGGTCGCCCTCTGTCAGTCCCTCGGTGGCGATCCAGCGCTTGATATCATCGCTGATCAGCTCGGCCAGCTTCTGGCGACGACGCGGGGATGGCGTCTGACTCATGCAAGATTCCTTGTGATATGGGGCCTGCCGTCAGGCCCCTGGCTATGGGATCAGCGGGTCGAGACGGCCTCGCCGGCAGCATGGCCTTCGTCTTCGAGACGTTCCGGGTGGAACTCGGCGTCGTAGTCCCGGCGCGCCTCGGCGAAGCGCTCGACCACCTCAGGATCGCGGCGCTCCAGCAGCAGGCTCAGGCCGACGAACAGCCCACCGTTGACCAACAGCCCCCAGATGCCGGCGTGCAGGCCGAGAGGATTGCTGACGCTGGCGCCATAGGTGAGGACCAGCACGCTGGCGACACCGCCGATCAGCCCCCAGAAGGCGGCCATGGGGTGCGCCCGGCGCCAGGTGATGGCCCCGAGGGTAGGCACGATCAACTGGGCGGTGCCGGCCAAGGCGGCGATGCCGATGGTCACCAGCAGACCGGGCACGGTCAGGGCCATGATGTAGGCGGCCAGCGAGAAGCCCACCAGCGACAGCCGGCCCACGGTGACGATGCGAGCCTGGGTCGCCCGACGGTTCACGTAGCGCTGGTAGATGTCCATGGTCACCACCGTGGACACCGCATGGATCTGTGAATTGGCCGTGGACATGGCGGCGGCGGCGCCGGCGGCCATGATCAAGGAGGCCAGCAGGTAGGGGGCATAGTTCATCAGCATGACCGGCAGGATCTGGTCGGCATTTTCCAGGCCCGGCTCGAGCAGCACGCCGGTATAGCCGGTCAGCACCGAGCCGAAGTAGGCCAGGGCGGCGAAGCCCAGCAGGAAGGGCATCAGGTTGAACAGCCGGCCGCTCTTCACCGAGTACATGCGCAGCCAGATCTGCGGCCCCATGAAGGCGCCGATGGCCACGATGACGAACAGCGAGAACCACATGCTGTAGCCCATGTTGCCGTTGGGCCCCGGCAGGGTCAGGTGTGCGGGCGACGACTGCTGCAACTGGGCGAACATCGCCGCGGGCCCTCCCACCTGGCCGGAGATGTAATAGCCGGCGAACATCATGCCGAAGAACAACAGGGCGCCGTAGATCACGTCCGTCCAGGCGATGGCGCGAATCCCGCCGATCCAGACATAGACGATGATGATGAAGTAGAACAGCAGGGCGGCAAGCCAGAAGGGCACGACCCCGCCGGAGGCGACCTCGATGAGGTAGGCCCCGCCGGTCAGCTGGATCTGCAGGTAGGGCACGGTGAACACCAGGGTGATCACGGCGACCAGGACGCGCAGGGCCTCGCTGTTGTAGAAGTCGCCCATCAGGTCGGAGGGCGTCAGATAGTCGAAACGCTTGCCCAAGAACCAGACCCGCTTGCCGATCCAGTAGTACATGAAGCCGAACAGCAGGTTCCACGCCAGGGCCGTCAAGTAGACGGGGCCACTGGTGTAGAAGGTGGCATTGGATCCCAGGAAGGCGAAGGCGCTCCACCAGGTGGCGGCCACCGTGAAGAACACGGCGATGCTGCCCATGGCACGGCCCTGGACGAAGAAGTCCTCGCTGGTGTCCTGGGACTGCCGTGACGAGACGACGCCCACGATCAACGGGATGATCATGAAGGCGGCGATGATCAGGATGCTACCGGTCATGATGCGGCCTCCTCGACGCGGGGACGGGCACTCGGCGCGGGGCTGCTGCTCCCCCAGTGAGTGAGATAGGCCACCAGGAACAGGGCGGTGAGAAAGGCCCACCAGCCGAGGCTCCAGAGCAGCAAGAAGGGTATGCCCATGACCATGGGCTCGTCTGGTTGGCCACCAGGATCATCGGACTCTCGAGCATCACGAAGCCCAGCAACATGCCGCCGTAGATGGCGAGCTTCCGGGAGCGGAAGGTCTTTCTCATCGTGTATCCCCTTGTTCTGTTTGGATGGGATGGTGCGACCCCGATGGCCATGGCCGGTCGGGAGGGATCATGCAGGCGATGAATCAATTATTGTATTTATACGAATAAATATAACAGTTAGTCGCTCCCCCCATTCCTTGTCAAGCAGGATGTGCGTAGGCAGGCGTGGCTCGAGGATCTGACCGCCCGGCCACGGAGACACCACGCCGACTCCCGGTGAAGCGCCCGAAAGCGATGAATTCGGCCCCGGATACCCCAGCCAACGAGTCCAGATGCCCGGCTTGAGATGCCCTTCTGCCCTGCCAGGGTGACCACCGAACGACGGCGATCTCACTGCCTCACCAAACGCCCCAACTCCTCGAGGTAGCTCTCCAGCACCAGGTTGGGCGGCGCCCCCTTGCGGGTAATCGCGCTGTAGCGGGTGACATAGCGGCAGGACTCGGGATTCAGCGCCCGCATTCGCCCGTCGCGCACCCAGCGCTCGGCGTAATGGGTCGGCAGGTAGCCGATGTAACGGCCGGACAGGATCAGGAAGGCGATGCCTTCGCGATCGGTGGCCGAGGCGGTCGCCCTGAGCGGCTCATGCAGCGCCTTGATCTCCGGCGCCTGGGCGTAGGCCGGCACCACCGCATCGCAGTCGGCCAGCCGCTCCCGCGTCGCCTCGCCGGCCTCGAAGAGCGGATGACCCGCTGCGCAATACAGCCGGGAGTGTTCCTCGTAGAGCGACAGATACTCGAGGCCGGGCAGGGTCTTGAGCGCCGGAATCACGCCGGTATGCAGGCGGCCGTCCAGAACCCCCAGTTCGATATCGCTGGGCGGAATCATGCGGATGTTGATGTGCACCTCGGGCCCGCGCTCCTTGAGCGCGCTGAGCGCATCGGTGATGTGCATCTCCGGCATGGTCACCAGGTTGTCGGTGATGCCGATGTTGAGCTCGCCCTTGAGCCGGGCATGCAGGCCATTGACCCGGGTGCGAAACCCTTCCACCGCGGCCTGCAGCTGCAGGGTGGCCTCATAGACCTCGGCGCCTTCGTCGGTCAGGGCGAAGCCGCTGCGGCCGCGCTGGCAGAGCCGCAGGCCGAGCCGCGCTTCCAGGTCGTTCATGGCCATGCTGATCGCCGCGCGGCTGATGTTGAGCTCCACCTCGGCGGCGGAAAAACCGCCACATTCCACGACCTTGCGGTATATACGCAGCAGGCGCAGATCGGCATCGCTGGGCTGGCCCGACAGGGCCTGTTTGCGGGTCGGCATGGCACGGCTCTCCGGTGGAGGACGTTCGTCGTGGAGGGGATCGGACATCGAGGCAAAAGTTAACCAAATGCTTTCATGAGATTAAAGACATCCAGATTTAACTTATCAACTCACGGACCTACCTTTGCCCTACCACGACCCGCAACGACCTGAAAACGGCCTATCGACGAGGGATGCCACCATGCCGGTTCGAGACGACTCACACATCGCGGGCCTGAGCCCGGAGCAGCTGGATGCCTACTGGATGCCCTATACCGGCAATCGCCAGTTCAAGCGCGACCCGCGCATCATCACCGGCGCCCGGGGCAGCTATCTCACCGACGCCGAGGGACGACGCGTGTTCGACGGCCTCTCGGGGCTGTGGACCTGCGGCGCCGGCCATTGCCGCCCCGAGATCGCCGAGGCGGTCAGCCGCCAGCTCGGCGAGCTGGATTACGCCCCGGCCTTCCAGTACGGCCACCCCAAGGCCTTCGAGCTGGCCCATCGGATCCGCGAGCTGACGCCCGAGGGGCTGGACCAGGTGTTCTTCACCGGCTCCGGTTCGGAGAGCGCCGACACCGCGCTGAAGATCGCCCGCGCCTACTGGCGCAAGAAGGGCAAGGCGACCAAGACCAAGCTGATCGGTCGCTCCAAGGGCTATCATGGCGTCAACTTCGGCGGCTTCAGCCTGGGCGGCATCGGCGCCAACCGCACCCTGTTCGGGCAGGGCGTGGATGCCGACCACCTGCCCCATACCCTGCTCAAGGACAACGCCTTCACCCGTGGCATGCCGGAACGCGGCGCCGAGCGGGCCGACGAACTGCTGGAACTGATCGCCCTGCACGACGCCTCCAACATCGCCGCGGTGATCGTCGAGCCGCTGGCCGGCTCCGCCGGGGTGATCCCGCCGCCCAAGGGATATCTCAAGCGCCTGCGCGAGATCTGCGATCAGCACGACATCCTGCTGATCTTCGACGAGGTGATCACCGGCTTCGGCCGCATGGGCTCGATGACCGGCGCCGAGGAGTTCGGCGTGGTGCCGGACATCCTGAACGTCGCCAAGCAGATCACCAACGGCGCGGTGCCCATGGGGGGCGTCATCGTGAAGGGCGAGATCTACCAGACCTTCATGGAACATGGCGGCCCCGACTACATGATGGAGCTGCCCCACGGCTACACCTATTCGGGCCATCCGGTGGCCTGCGCCGCGGCGCTGGCCTCCCTCGACGTGCTCGAGAACGATCGCCTGGTCGATCGAGTGAAGGAGATGGCGCCGAGCTTCGAGAACGCCCTGCACGGGCTCAAGGGCACGCGCTATATCAGCGACATCCGCAACTACGGCCTCGCCGGTGCCCTGCAGATCGAGCCCTACCCCGGCGAACCGGCCCGGCGCCCCTACGAGATCGCCATGAAGTGCTGGGACAAGGGCTTCTACGTGCGCTACGGCGGCGACACCATCCAGCTCGGCCTGCCCTTCACCGTCGAACGCGAGGAGATCGACCGGCTGATCAATGCCCTGGGCGACGCCATCAATGAACTCGACTGACGCCTTCACCACCACCGCTACCGAGAGGACCTCCATGACCACACTCGGCCATCTGATCAACGGCACCCGGGTCGACGACGACGCGCGCACCCAGGACCTCTACAACCCCTCCACCGGCGAGGTCGGCGGCCGGGTCGCCCTGGCCAGCAAGGCCACCGTCGAGGAGGCCATCGCCGCCGCCCAGGCCGCCTTCCCGGCCTGGCGCGACACCCCGCCGGCCAAGCGGGCCCGCATCATGTACCGCTTCAAGGCACTGCTGGAACAGAATGCCGATGAGATCTGTCGGCTGATCGGGCAGGAACACGGCAAGATCGTCCACGACGCCAGGGGCGAACTGCAGCGCGGCATCGAGAACATCGAGTACGCCTGCGGCGCGCCGGAACTGCTCAAGGGCGAGTACAGCAAGAACACCGGCCCCGGCATCGATTCCTGGAGCGACTTCCAGCCGCTGGGCGTGGTCGCCGGCATCACGCCGTTCAACTTCCCGGCCATGGTGCCGCTGTGGATGTACCCGATGGCTATCGCCTGCGGCAACACCTTCGTGCTCAAGCCCTCCGAGCGCGACCCGACCTCGACGCTCTACATCGCCGAGCTGGCGCTGGAGGCGGGCCTGCCCGCCGGGGTGCTCAACGTGGTCAACGGCGACAAGGAAGCCGTCGACACCCTGCTCGACGACGCCCGCGTCCAGGCGGTCAGCTTCGTCGGCTCCACGCCGATCGCCGAGGCCATCTACGCCCGCGCCAGCGCCAACGGCAAGCGCTGCCAGGCGCTCGGCGGCGCCAAGAATCACGCCATCGTGATGCCGGACGCCGACATGGACAACGCGGTCAGCTCGCTGACCGGGGCCGCCTTCGGCTCCTCCGGCGAACGCTGCATGGCGCTGTCGGTGGCCGTGGCGGTGGGCGACGAGGCCGCCGATGCCCTGATCGCCAAGATGCAGGCTCAGATGACCTCGCTGAGGGTCGGCCCCTTCCATGACGCCGACAACGACTTCGGCCCAGTGATCACCCGGGCGCACCAGGAGAAGGTCTGCGGCTACATCGAGAGCGCCGCCCAGCAGGGCGCCGAGATCGTCGTCGACGGCCGCGGCGTGCGGGTGCCGGGACACGAGAGCGGCTTCTACGTCGGCGGCACCCTGATCGACCGCGTGACGCCGGACATGACCTGCTACCTCGAGGAGATCTTCGGCCCGGTGCTGCTGGTGGTCCGCGTCGACTCCATGGAAGAGGCCATGAAGCTGATCGACGAGCACGAATACGGCAACGGCACCTGCATCTACACCCGCGACGGCGAGGCGGCCCGCTACTTCAGCGATCGCATCCAGGTCGGCATGGTCGGCATCAACGTGCCGCTGCCGGTGCCGGTGTCCTATCACAGCTTCGGCGGCTGGAAGCGCTCGCTGTTCGGCGACCTCTCCGCCTACGGCCCGGACGCCGTGCGCTTCTACACCAGGCGCAAGACCGTCACCCAGCGCTGGCCCTCGACCGGCGTTCGCGAGGGGGCGCAGTTCTCCTTCCCTTCCTGAACGGCCCGAGCCATCCAGCGAGACGCCGAACCGGGACGCCCGGTTCGGCTTTCTTGGGTCAGGGCACCAGCACGGCGGCGCCGGACAGGCGCCCGGCACGCAGGTCGTCGAGGGCGCGATTGGCGTCTTCCAGCGGATAGGCGACGGTCTCGGTGCGAATCGGCACCTGCGGCGCCAGGGCGAGAAACTCCTCGCCGTCGCGGCGCGTGAGATTGGCCACCGACCTGACGCTGCGTTCCTGCCACAGCAGCCGGTAGGGAAAGGACGGGATATCGCTCATGTGGATGCCGCCGGAGACCACGGTGCCGCCGGGGCGCACGTGGGACAGCGCGATCGGCACCAGCTCGCCCACCGGGGCGAACAGCAGGGCGGCATCCAGCGGCTCGGGGGGAGTCTCGTCGCTGCCGCCCGCCCAGGCGGCACCGAGGCGCCGGGCGAAGGCCTGGGCCTCGCGGTCGCCGGGGCGGGTGAAGGCGTAGAGGATCTGGCCACGGGAGTGCGCCAGCTGGGCCAGGATATGCGCCGCGGCGCCGAAGCCATAGAGGCCCAGCCGGCGAGGTTCGTCGCCGCCGGCCAGCCGCCAGGTGCGATAGCCGATCAGGCCCGCGCACAGCAGCGGCGCGGCGGCCCGGGCATCATCGACGCCGAGCGCGAAGCAGTAGCGGGCGTCGGCCACGCAGTACTCGGCGTAGCCGCCGTCGCGGGTGTAACCGGTGAACTCGGCGCGCTCGCAGAGGTTCTCGCGCCCGGCCCGGCAGGGCTCGCACACGCCGCAGGTCCGGCCCAGCCAGGGCACGCCGACCCGCTGGCCTCTTTCAAGCCCTGTCTCGAGCCCGGTCTCAAGCCCAGCGACGCCCTCCCCCAGCGCATCCACCTCGCCGACGATCTCGTGGCCGGGCACCAGCGGCAGCCGGGGATGCTCGAGCTCGCCGTCGACCACGTGCAGATCGGTGCGGCATACCCCGCAGGCCAGCACCCGGACCCTGACCTCGCCGGGGCCGGGCTCGGGCATCGGCACGCGCTCGAGGCGAAGCGGCCGGTTCGCGGCGTGCAGGCGCATGGCGCGCATCTCGCTCATGGCGGGTTCCTCGTGCGGCTCACCTCCCGAGCATAGCGCAGCCACCCATCCCCCCTCGGTCTTAGCGAGGTCTGAAAAGTCGGCGAGCGCAGACACTTTTCACCTAGGCTTCGACCGTGACCTCGTAGCCCGTGAACTTGCGCAGGTTGATCACGCCGCTGTCGAGAATCAGGTACTGGCCCTTGATGCCGAGCAGGGTGCCCGCGACCTCGGGCTGCTTGTCGAAGTTGTGGGAGACCACCTTGGTGGGATGCTCGAGCACCGGGTACTCGAAGGCCCTGGGCGTGGCGTCGACCTCGCGGATGGCGTCATGACCGAAGCGCTCGCGCAGTTCGAGCAGCCCCGGCGCGAGGCGTTCGAGCAGGCGGTCGCGCTCGCCGGGAAGATCCAGCTCCATGGCCTCGCCCTTGAGCATGGCGCGCCAGTTGGTGCGATCCGAGACCTCGTCCTTGAACAGCACCTCGACGAAGCCGGACTGCTGACGGGTATCGACCTCGAGGATCGGCAGCGCCTGGACGGCGCCCTGATCGAGCCAGCGGGTCGGCACCTGGGTATCGCGGGTGATGCCGACCTTGAGCCCGGAGGCGTTGGCCAGATACACCACATGGGGCCGGAAGCAGTGGGTCTCGCCCCAGCTCGGCTCGCGGCAGGTGCCCTGGAAGTAGTGGCACTGCTCGGGCTTCATGATGCAGCTGTCGCAGCGGGCGAGCTTCTTGAAGCAGGGATAGCAGTGGCCCTGGCCGAAGCTCTTCTTCGTCGCCCGACCGCAGTGGGTGCAGGCGATGGCGCCGCTCCAGGTCAGCCGCAGCGGCCGACCGAGCCGGGCATTGAGGTCGAGGCGCTCGTCGCCGGCGCGCAGCGTGTAGCGCACCGGGGCGCCCGGCTCGACGGCCATCTTGGTCAGACAGCCCGTCAGGGCGACGGCATCAGTCACGGCCGACGTCCCGACCGAGGCCGGCCTGCTCCGGGGAGACGCCGGCGCCGCTGCTGTCGGCGCCGCAGGTACGACGCTCCAGATAGCCGACGCGCTCCTCGGCGGGCACGTTGTGCTCGGCTTCGAAGCGCATCACCGCCTCGAGGCACAGCTCGGTCTGCTCGGCCGTCAGGAAGCGGCCGTCCGGCCACTTGCGCAGGGCCACCGCCTGCTTGAGGCTCTCGTAGATGGCCGGCGTCATCTGCTGGATCATGCGCTCGAAGGTCATATCGCTCATGGCGGAATCTCTCGGAAGAAACGGGTCGGACGAGACAGGTCATTCACTTGAGGCGTCTCTGAACTCGCAAAAGTCGGCGAGCGAAGGCTAGACAAGGCAAAAATCGGCGAAAGGCGGAGTTTACGCGCCGTAAATGAGCACTTTAAGCCGATTTTTAACGACGCATAGCCGAGCGCAGCCACTTTTCAGCGCGACTTGGCGCGGCGGGAATGATACCAGCCCAATGCCAGCCCCACGACCAGCCCGCCCAGGTGCGCCTCGTTGGCCACGTTGCCGAAGCCGAACAGCTCGGCCACGTCGGTCATGGTGAAGACCATCCAGCTGAGCATGAACACGACCAGCATCTGGGGCACGAAGAAGCCGTCGCCCGGGCGCCGCCGCGACATCAGCCAGACGTAGCCGAGCAGCGCGAAGTCGACGCCCGACATGCCGCCGAACAGCACCGTGCCGGTGGCGTACTGGGCCAGGTTGCCGCCGATGCCGGCGGCCAGCAGCAGCGTCAGCATGCGCCCGCGGCCGTGAAAGGCCTCGACCTGGCGGCCGAAATACCACAGCCACAGCATGTTGAAGACCAGATGCATCCAACCGAAGTGCAGGAAGGCCGGCGACAGCAGCCGCCACACCTGGCCGGAGGCCAGCGTCTCGCCCAGCCCGCCGAAGACCAGCTGACCGCCCGACACTCCCACCGGAACGATGGTCAGGGCCGCGGTCACCAGATCACCCAGCACGCTCATCAGCGCGAACACCATCAGGCAAATCGCCATGGCGCCGGCGGTCACCGGCGCCTGGCGGAACGGGGCCAGCCAGCCCGGCAACCCGCCCCCGGCGCGGCGCATGCGGCGCGTCTTGCCGCCCTCGGGCATCAGCGGTTCACCGCGCTGCCAGCGCATCACCAGGCGCTGCATGGCATCACGCTGCTGGGGATCGACCAGCCACAGCACCTGGCCCTCTTCCTCGTCGGTGAAGAAGTGGCCGATGCGTTCGGCCCACAGGGCCTGGCGCAGCTCGCGGGTGTCGGTGTCACGGGGCAGCAGCATCACCCGATACATGGCATCTCCTCAGGGCGAATCAGGTGGGCGAACCGCGCCGGCCGGGCACACAAAGAAAAAGTCCGGCGGAGGGGGCCGCCGGACAAGAGCAAGGGATCGTTCAAGGGAACACTTACTCAGATGGCCCGACGGCCGACAAGTTCGCAACGTTGCTCGAGTTTTAGGTAACGTTTTGTATCAGTCGAAATCGATTTCCCAGGGCTGCGGTCGGGCCTGCTCTTCCCGGGGCACGCGAATCCAGACGAAACGGTCGGCATCGAGCCGCGCCTCGCCGCTCCAGCGATAGGCCACCAGGCGGCCGAACTTCACCGCGCTGTAGTCCAGGCAGGCGATGTTGGGCGCCGGCAGCGCCGGAATGCCCTCGCACCAGTAGTGGCCGATGAACAGCGGCGGCTCGTCGGGACCGTAGTGCGTCAGGCGCGCCGCCTCGGCCTCGCTCAGCGGGCGCAGCTCCAGGTCGCCCGGCAGGTTGTCGGGCTGGAACACCACATCACCCCAGGTGCGGGGCCGATGCGCCCAGAAATGGGCGCGGAAGCTGCGCCGGGTGAAGCCGTCGCCGGACTGGATCTGCACGCCCTCGGGCAGCGTGATGTGGCTGCCGCGGGTGAGGCGGTCGAGGATCTCGAACTCGCGGGTGCCGTGGCGCACGGCGGCGGTCAGGAAATCGAGGTCGATGCGGCCGTCCGGGCGCGAGGCGCGCAGCTCGTCGATCCGCGGCTGATCCCAGCAGGCGTGCACCACGCGCAGGCCGTCGAGTTCCAGGAACAGCGGAATGTCGAGGAACCAGGCCAGCGTCTCTTCCCACTCCTGGGGATGATCGCGGTACTGCTCGAGGGTCTCGCGCACGATGCGGTTGTGGCGCGGGGTGTGCTCGCGCAGCCACTCGCGGCCCAGCTCGGCGGGGGCGCGATGATGGTAGGCCAGGGCGTTGATCTCGTGATTGCCCATCACGATCAGCGCCTCGCCCTCCTCCACCATGCGCCGGGCGATGGTCACGGCGAGGCGGATGCGCGGGCCGCGGTCGATGAGGTCGCCGAGGAAGATCACCTTGCGCCGCGGATGGCGATAGACGCCGCCGCGCTGATGGTAGCCGAGGCGTTCGAGCAGGGCCGCCAGCGTCGCGCCGCAGCCGTGCACGTCGCCGATCAGGTCGTAGCCTTCCAGGGGCGCTGTGCTCACCTCAGTCTCCCAGGCGGTTGCTCCAGCCCAGCTTGCTGCGCAGGACCTCGTAGAAATTGTGCCCCATCGGGTGAACGAGCTGCACGCGTTGCGGCTTGCGGCGGATCACCAGCACGTCGTCGGGCTTGGCCACGGCGCGGGTCTGGCCGTCGCAGCTGATGTGCGGGTAGGTCTGGTTGGTCTCGCCGATGTGGATGCGGATCTCGCTGGCCGCATCGACGGCGATCGGCCGGCTCGACAGCGTGTGCGGGAACATCGGCACCAGCGTCACGACCTCCAGCCGTGGATGCATGATCGGCCCGCCGCCTGACAGCGCATAGGCCGTGGAGCCGGTGGGCGTGGCGATGATCAGGCCGTCGCTGCGCTGGCTGTGCACGAACTGGTCGTCGATGAACAGCTCGAACTCGATCATGCGCACCGCCTTGCCCGGGTGCAGCACCACCTCGTTCAGGGCGTCGCCGTCGCCGACCAGTGCGCCGTCGCGGTAGAGCTCGGCGTCGAGCAGGAAGCGCTCCTCGAGCTCGTACTGGCCGGCCAGCACCTCGCCGACGCGCTCCTCGAGCTCGTCGGGGGAGATATCGGTGAGAAAGCCCAGCCGGCCGCGGTTGACGCCCAGCACCAGGGTGCCGCTGTGGCACAGGGAGCGGGCGGCGCCGAGCAGGCTGCCGTCGCCGCCGACCACGATCACCAGATCGCACAGCTCGCCCAGGCGGCGGCGGCTGGCCTCGGGATGCCCATGGCCGAGCAGCACGGTGGCGGTGCGATCCTCGAGGATGACGTGATAGCCGGCGTCGTCGAGGAAGCGGCTCAGCCGCTTGAGGGTCTCGACCACCTTGGCGCTGCCCAGGCGGCCGATCAGGCCGATGTTCTTGAAAGCCTGCTTCTTGGAGGCCTGATGATTGGAGGCGTGCATGAGCGGGTCCTTCGCGTCGCGACGGCTCATTATGGCGACTGGCTGGCGGCCGGGCAAACCGCCGTCAGGCGCGGCGCGGGGCGTGACGGCGCTGCCACCACTCGTTGATCAGCAGCGAGGCCAGGATGATGGCCCCGCCCAGCGCCAGGCGCGGCAGATCGGCGTCGCGATTCCAGATCAGCAGGTTGACCAGCAGGCCCGCGGGCACCAGGGCGTTGTTCATGACCGCCAGCGCGCCGGCATCGACCCGGGTCGCGCCGATGTTCCACAGGAAGTAGCCCACGCCCGAGGCCACCAGCCCCAGCCACAGCAGCACGCCCCACTGCAGCGGCGTGGCGGGCAGCGCCGAGGCGTCGCCCCAGAGCAGGAAGGCCGGCAGCGCCACGCCCGCGGCGCCCAGGTAGAACCAGCCGAACACCGAGAGACGCGGCAGCTCGGCGGGCAGCCCGGCCGAGAGCCGGCGGTAGCCGACCTGACCCAGTGCGAAGCACAGGTTGGCGCCCTGGACCACCAGGAAGCCCGTCCAGTAGCCGCCGTCCAGGCCGCGATAGCGGATCACCGCCGCGCCCAGCACCGCCATCCCCGCCGTCAGCAGGTGAAACGGCGAGAAGCGCCGGAACATCAGGTCGTCGAGCACGGCGATGTACAGCGGCGTGAGCACCGTGAAGAGCAGCACCTCGGGCACCGAGAGCAGCAGGAAGGATTGATAGAAGAAGATGTACATCACGCCAAGCTGCACGGCGCCGAGCCCCATCAGGGCCAGCCGCTGGCGGCCGCGTAGCAGCCGCGGACGCAGCAGGGGCAGGAACAGCAGGGCCGCCAGCAGGATGCGGGTCATCACCGAGAAATAGCTGTCGACCTGGCCGGCCAGGTAGGCGCCGATCAGCGAAAACGATAACGCCCAGAGGACGGTGATGCCGACGAGATAGCCCAAGGTTCCACTCCATTTGGAAAAGCGAGGCGCCGGGGATTATACCGGCGGCATCCGGCCTGCCAAGCGCTCAGCCGCGCGGCGCCTTCCGCAGGACATGCAGCGCATAGGCCGCGCCGGGCAGCCAGCCGAGCAGCGTCAGCCCCAGGGCGATCCACACGCGACGCGAGCCGCCGCCGGCCAGCCCCATCGCCAGCGGCGGCAGCAGCACCGCCAGCGCCACCAGGGCGGCGAAGGGCTCGGCGCGGCCGGCCGATGCTGACGGATGAGCCGACTCCGGCACCGGCGGCGTGGCCGGTTTCGCGTCCGGCCGGGCGGGCTCGCGCGACGCCGCGGTCGGCGCCTCCGGGGTCCACTGGCCGACCTCGGCGGCCGCGGGCCGCGCGGGGCTCGGCTCATGGTCCAGGGCCTGACGGTGGGCCTCGTGGTCGATCTTCTGCTCCAGATCGTCGGCGCCGTCGGCGAGCTCGTCGTGATAGCGCTCCCAGTCCTCCCAGTCATGAGGTGTACCCGCCCGGGGACGATGATCCCCGGACTCCCGGGCACGCTCCCAGGCCTTCTCTTCCAGGGTATTGGGGCGTTCGCGGTCTCGCTCGCCGTCCAGCCCCTTGCGGGCCAGGTATTCACGGGCATCCATGGCGGCTCTCCATCGTTCGAAAGTGGCGGCATTGTGCCTCATTGGAGCGGCGTCTCAAGGACCGGGTTCCTGACGCAACACCAACCGTTGGTGGCTGCCGGCATGCAGCGCATCGGGAGTCGGCTATGATGAACGCGAGACACGCCACGGTCTCCGGCCGACCAGTGGGCGCAGCAGGCAGCAACGACACCGGACGTGCGCCCGGGCCGGGCCACCAGGCACGAGGTTCCACGAGGACGAGGAGAACCGCCATGCCCAGCAAGGCTCCCACCATCGTACGCGAGATCATGTCGCGCGACTGCTATCGGGTCACCGGCAAGACGTCGGCCAGCACCCTGGCCCAGGGCCTGGCCCTGCACCGGCTGCCCGGTGCGCCGGTGGTCGACGAGCGCGACCATCTGATCGGCTTCATCTCCGAACAGGACGTGCTCGGCAAGCTGCTGGAAAGCGCCTACCTCGATGACGAACCGCCGCTGGTCAGCGAGCTGATGCGCAACGAGGTGCTCTCCGTGGCGCCGTCCAAGAGCATCACCGACCTGGCCCAGGAGATGCTGGGCGCCAAGCCCAAGATCTATCCGGTCACCGAGCAGGGGCGGCTCGTCGGCATCGTGACCCGGCGCGACGTGCTCAGCGCCATTCTGCGCATGCGCCACGCCTGAGCCACCGCTTCCGCCCGCTTCCCGACACCCGGCCCGCCTGGCCGGGTGTCGGCGTCTAGGAGGCACGAAGGCGCATGACGAAGACGGAGGTCATAAAAAACCGCCTCATCGAGGATGAGGCGGTGAAGGATCGAATCGCAAGCTAGATCAACAGTGCTAGCGACTGCCATCGCTACTGTCGTCTGCACCTGTTCTGACAGTGTTGGCAGGAAAAGTTCAGACGGCGACGAAAAAATTCCACGCTACCTATCCGGTGCCCGCTCACGACCGGGGTTGTCATCATTAAGCCATTGGCTATATTATCGAAATCGCCTCGCGGGTGTAGCTCAATGGTAGAGCAGAAGCTTCCCAAGCTTAAGACGAGGGTTCGATTCCCTTCACCCGCTCCAACGGCCCCTCCCGATACCTCCATTATCTTTCGGTTCAGAGCCTGGCTCTCCGATGTCACTGCCTCAGACGTCCGCTGAGCGCACGCTGCCCCGAGGCGACGCGTCGCCCCGTGCTGCCATCGATGGCCACACCTCCGGCTACCCGGATGCTGTCGACTGCCCGGCGCTCAGCCCGCTCGCCCACCTCGACCAGCGCCGTCGGATCGAGGCGATGAATCTCCCGGCCGACCACCTGGATCGGCCCCTGTGGCTGAAAGCGAGCCGGCACGCGACGGATGGTCTCCTGGGCCAGGTCGAGATCGCTGCCGACCTCCGCCCGGGTCATCTGGAGCCGAGCGGCGAGACCGGCGACCTGGCCCGTCATCGCCCGACGTCGTACAATCCGGGTTCGCCCTCGATAAGCGGCGACACGACCGGGAGAAACACGACCCTCCCCGCCCATTTCCGCCTCGCCCGCGCGAGCCGAACCGCCAGCGTCCTTCTCTATGGCCCTGTTTCTGACCGTTCTGGCCGTCTGCCTGCTGATCATCGGTGGCATGGTCGCCATCCTGATGACCGCGCGCACGCCCCGCTATCGCACCGAGCCCGAGCATCTGCTCGAGCTGTTCGATCAGGCCCTGGAAAGCCGGGTCAGCGAGACGAAATGGAATGCCGTGATCGGCTATCCGATTCGCCACGACGACTATCTGGAAGGCGTCCGCCGGCGTGCCCAGCGGCTGATGGACGAGCACGGCCGCCACGGGCGCGCGGCCCGTGGCAAGCCGCTGCTGGACGACGAGGGCCATGCCGACCTGACCGCCCTGCGTGCCCATCTCGCGGCCCGCACGGCGCTTCGCCGCGATGGAAAGCAGGAATGAGCCTGCACGGCTAATTCGGTACACTGGCCCGTCTCGTGAACCCCGCGCCGGAGGGCGACGATGAGCAGCGCGATCCGCCATTTTCCGCTCGATACCGTCATTCACCATCACGCCCACGACTTCCACCAGATCGTGATCGGGCTCCATGGTCAGGCGGAATTCGAGATCGAGGGCCTCGGCGGCGCCATCTCGGCGCTATCCGGCTGCATCGTGCCGGCCAACCACATGCACTACTATGCCGGCACCGGCGACAATCATCAGCTGGTCCTCGACCTTCCCCATGACGCCCTGTCGCTGACCGGCCATCACCACGAGCTGGCCCGGCTGTTCGACGCGCCACGCTTCTTCGACCTGGACGCCTCCCTGGCCCGCTACCTGGACTTCGTGCTCCAGGAGCTGCGCCTGCTGTCCGGCCAGGGCGCGCTAAGCGACCTGCATCAGGACCGCCTGGCCGCCACGCTGCTCGGCTCGCTGCATGCACGGCTGTCCGGCGATGACTCGCCGAAGGGGCGTCACCTCGACCTGACGGCCCTGGACCGCTACATCGATCACCACCTGGGCGGCCAGCTGCGAGTCGCCGATCTGGCCGCTCAGGCCTGCCTCAGCGAGGCCCACTTCACGGCCCGCTTCCGTGCCCAGACCGGCCTCTCGCCCTGGCGCTACGTGATGCGTCGGCGCCTGGAGACGGCTCGGCGGATGATCCACGAGAGCCATCTGCCGCTCTCCGAGATCGCCGCGCTGACCGGCTTCACCAGTCAGAGCGCCCTGTCCCGCGCCTTCCGCCGCGACTATGGCCATCCCCCCAGCCAGCTGCGCCGCGCCCCGAGGCGGCACCTCGCCAGCGGCATACCGACAACTTAGACGAAAGTCGAAAAGAGACTGTCTTCCAACGGCAACATCCGCGAATTCGTCAAATCCCCCAACGGTATCGACAAGCAGAGCCCACGCAGTCCCCCTACGCTTGCAAGATACCGTCATTTCGTCGAAGCCCCCGACGCAAAGACGAAATCACCCCCCTGTGACGACCGGCTTCCATCGGGAAACGACATGCTCAACGCCAACAACATGCTGGAAGACGCCACCTGGCGTCAGGACCTCGACACCCTCTTCGCCCGCATCAGCGAGCACTACGTGGTCGACGAGAGCGACTTCGTCGAGGAGCTGATCCAGGCACTCGGCGCGGGCCGCCAGGACTTCGCCCGCACCGCCGAGAAGACCGCCGAACTGGTGCGCGAGATCCGCGAAATGGACACCGCCGTCGACACCATCGACGAGCTGCTCCAGCAGTACAGCCTGGATACCCATGAAGGCCTGATGCTGATGTGTCTGGCCGAGGCCATGCTGCGCATTCCCGACAAGGCCACCGCCGACGCCCTGATCGAGGACAAGCTCGGCCCCGCCGACTGGAAGGCACACCTCGGCAAGAGCGAATCCTGGATGGTCAACGCCTCGACCTGGGGCCTCTTGATGACCGGCCGCGTGGTGACCCTGGACAAGCCTCAGGAGGGCCGGCCGTCCGGCTTCATCAACAAGATGGTCAACCGCATGGGCGAGCCGGTGATCCGCCGCGCCATGGTCGAGGCCATGAAGGTCATGGGCAAGCAGTTCGTCCTCGGCCGCGACATCGACGAGGCGCTCAAGCGCTCCAAGCCGCTGTTCGACAAGGGCTACACCTACTCCTACGACATGCTCGGCGAGGCCGCCCGCACCCGCCGCGACGCCAAGCGCTACTTCGACGACTACGCACGCGCCATCGAGCGGGTCGGCAAGACCAGCCGCTCGCTGTCGGCGAAGACGCCCACGCCGTCGATCTCCATCAAGCTGTCGGCACTGCATCCGCGCTACGAGTTCGGCCGCCGCGAGCAGGTGCTACGCGAGCTGGTCGGCAGCGTGCGCGAACTGGCCCAGATGGCCCGTGAGCGCGACGTGGCCGTGACCATCGACGCCGAAGAGGTCGACCGCCTGGAGCTGTCGCTGGAGGTGTTCCGCGCCGTCTACGAAAGCGAGACCTGCCGCGGCTGGGGCAAGTTCGGCCTGGTGGTCCAGGCCTATTCCAAGCGCGCCCTGCCGGTGCTGCACTATCTCAATCGCCTGGCCGAGCACCAGGGCGACGAGATCCCGTTGCGCCTGGTCAAGGGCGCCTACTGGGACAGCGAGATCAAGGAATCCCAGCAGCTGGGCGTGGACGGCTATCCGGTCTACACCCGCAAGTCCGCCACCGACGTGGCCTATCTGGTGTGCTCGCGCTTCCTGCTCTCCGACGCCACCCGCGGCCGGATCTTCCCGCAGTTCGCCACCCACAACGCCCACACCATCACCAGCATCCTCGAGCAGGCCAACGCCGCCGACCGGGCCTTCGAGTTCCAGCGCCTGCACGGCATGGGCGAGGCGCTCTACGACGCGGCCCTCAAGCGCGCCCCCCAGGGCACCTACTGCCGCATCTACGCGCCTACCGGCGCCCACAAGGACCTGCTGCCCTACCTGGTGCGCCGGCTGCTCGAGAACGGCGCCAACTCGTCGTTCGTCCACCAGCTGGTCGATCCCAAGGTGCCGGTGGAATCGCTGTGCGTGCACCCGGCGGAGACCCTGCGCCAGTACGATGGCCTGGCCAACCCCCAGATTCCCCTGCCCCGCGATCTCTACGGGCCCGGTCGGCCCAACTCGAAGGGCGCGAACCTCAACATCCGCAGCCAGTACCAGCCGCTGATGGATGCCATGGCGAAGCACATGGACACCGTGTACGAGGCGCGCCCGCTGCTGGCCTTCGACGTGGCCGGCGACCCGGCGCAGACCCACGAGGTGACCGCGCCCTACGACCGCCGCCAGCGCGTCGGCACGGTGCTGTGGACCACCAAGGCTCAGGCCGAGCAGGCTTTGGACGCCGCCTGGGCGGCCTTCCCGCGCTGGGAAGCGACGCCGGTGAGCGAACGCGCCGACATCCTGCGTCGCTTCGCCGACCTGATGGAGGCGAACATGGCGGAGCTGATGGCGCTGTGTTCCCGCGAGGGCGGCAAGCTGCTCACCGACGGCGTCGACGAGATCCGCGAAGCGGTGGACTTCTGCCGCTACTACGCCGTGCGCGCCGAGGAGTTGTTCGCCGAACCGACCCGCCTGCCGGGGCCGACCGGCGAGTCCAACGAGCTGATGATGGGCGGCAAGGGCGTGTTCGCGGCGATCAGCCCCTGGAACTTCCCGGTGGCGATCTTCTGCGGCCAGATGGTCGCCACCGCCGTGGCCGGCAACACCGTGCTGGCCAAGCCCGCCGAGCAGACCTCGATCGTCGCCCACCGGGTCGTCGAGCTGCTGCGCGAGGCCGGCATGCCCCGCGACGTGGTGCAGCTGCTGCCCGGCGACGGTCCCACCGTGGGCAGCGTGCTGACCAGCGATCCGCGCGTCACCGGCGTGGTGTTCACCGGCGGCACCGACACCGCCCAGATCATCAATCGCGCCCTGGCCAACCGCGAGAACGCCGCGCTGCCGACCCTGGTGGCCGAGACCGGCGGCATGAACGCCATGATCGTCGATTCCACCGCCCTGCCCGAGCAGGTCGTGGCCGACGTCATCCATTCGGCCTTCCAGAGCGCCGGCCAGCGCTGCTCGGCGCTGCGCGTGCTCTACCTCCAGGACGACGTGGCCGACCGCGTGATCCAAATCCTCGAGGGCGCCATGGCCGAGCTGCACGTGGGCGACCCGCGCGACCTGGGCACCGACGTGGGCCCGGTGATCGACGAGGACGCCCGCCGGGGGCTGCAGGCGCACATCGACCGGCTCAAGGGCGAGGGTCGCCTGCTGGCCGAGACCCGTCTCGATCCGGCGCATACCGCCGAGGGCACCTTCATCGCCCCCAGCGCCTTCCAGATCGACGGCATCGACGCCCTGGAGCGCGAGCAGTTCGGCCCGGTACTGCACATCGTGCGCTACAAGGCCCAGGACCTCGACCGGGTGATCGAATCGATCAACGGACGCGGCTATGGCCTGACGTTCGGGGTGCACAGCCGCAACGAATCCTTCGCCGAGGAGATCGCGCAGAAAATTCGCGTTGGCAACGTATACGTCAACCGCAATATCATTGGGGCCGTCGTCGGGGTCCAGCCGTTCGGCGGCCAGGGCTTCTCCGGAACGGGCCCCAAGGCGGGTGGACCCCACTATCTACTGCGGTTCGCCACGGAAAAGACGGTGACGATCAATACCGCCGCCCTCGGCGGCAATGCGTCACTGCTTGCGCTGGGAGACGAGTGATCCCCGCTCGTCCGTAACGACAACAAACTGAAGGAAGTCCCTCATGGTCGAAAACAACGCCACCCATGGCCTCAGGTGCCTACGCTCTCTGGACGTGATCCTCGCCACCCGCGTGGCGGCCGGCATGCCCACCAGCCACCCGCTGGATATTCATCCGGCCTAACCAACAGGAGAGTTCATATGGCTATTGGTGTCTGGATCAGTCTCTTTGCGTACTTTGCGCTGATGATCGCCATCGGTCTCTATGCCATGCGCAAGTCAACGTCGACCTCGGAAGGCTACATCCTGGGGGGGCGGTCCCTGAGTCCCAAGGTGGCGGCCCTGTCCGCCGGCGCCTCGGACATGAGTGGCTGGCTGCTGCTGGGCCTGCCCGGGGCCATGTTCGTCTCGGGGCTGGGCTCGGCCTGGATCGGCATCGGCCTGCTGGTCGGGGCCTTCTTCAACTGGCTGCTGGTGGCGCCGCGCCTGCGCGAGCAGACGGTGCACTACGGTAACGCCATCACCATTCCCCAGTTCCTGGCGAATCGCTTCCCGACCCAGGCGATCCCGTTGAGAACGGTCTCCGCCATCGTCATCGTGGTGTTCTTCGCGGTGTACACGGCATCCGGCCTGGTCGCGGGCGGCAAGCTTTTCGAGAGCGCGTTCTCCGGCGTGATCAACATCGGCGGCATGAGCGACTACGGCACGGGCATCATCATCACGCTGGGCGTGGTGCTGGCCTACACCGTGGTCGGTGGTTTCATGGCCGTGAGCATGACCGACTTCGTGCAAGGCTGCATCATGATGCTGGCCCTGGTGATCATGCCGGCGGTGGTGCTGTTCGGCGAGGGCGGCGGCGGCTTCGGTCAGGCGTCCCAGACCCTGAACGAGGTCGATCCCACCCTGCTGTCGTGGACCGACGGCCTGACGCTGATCGGTTGGCTGTCGGCGGTGACCTGGGGCCTGGGATACTTTGGCCAGCCGCACATCATCGTGCGCTTCATGGCCATCCGCACCCTCAAGGATGTGCCCATTGCCCGCAACATCGGCATGAGCTGGATGCTCATCTCGCTGATCGGCGCGGTCTCGCTGGGCATCTTCGGCCGCGCCTACGCGGTGCGCAACGGCATGAATGTCGAGGATCCTGAAACGATCTTCATCATCCTCGCCGACCTGCTGTTTCACCCGCTCATCACCGGCTTCCTCTATGCCGCGCTGCTGGCGGCCGTCATGAGCACCATCTCCAGCCAGCTGCTGGTGGCCTCCTCCTCGCTGACCGAAGACTTCTACCGTCTGTTCCTGCGCAAGCAGGCGACGGAGAGAGAGACCGTCACCGTGGGCCGCGTCTGCGTCGCCCTGGTCGGCCTGGTGGCCGCCGTCATCGCGTCCGATCCGGACTCCCAGGTCCTGGGGCTGGTCAGCAACGCCTGGGCCGGCTTCGGTGCGGCCTTCGGCCCGCTGATCATCCTGTCGCTGATGTGGTCGCGCACCAATGGCGCGGGCGCCATTGCGGGCATGGTCGCGGGCGCCGTCACCGTGATGCTCTGGATCTCGCTGGGCTGGAACGGCTCCTTCCTGGGGGGCCCCGGCGTGTACGAGATCATTCCCGGCTTCATCGCCGCCTTCATTGCCATTCTGGTGGTGAGCAGCGTGACCGCCGACGCCGGCGAATATCAGCACATCACTCGATAAGGACGCGTATCAAGCGCCGAGAAGGGCTCCTGCGGGAGCCCTTTTTCGTGTCTCGCCGCCCCGCCCGGACTCAGCCCAGCAGGCTACGCCCCACCAGCGCCAGCGCAAAGAGCGGCAACAGCGCCCGGCTCCAGGTCGCGGCGGAGAGCCGCCACAGTCCCCGCCCGCCGACCGACATGGCCAGCGGCCGCGCGAAGGCGCAACCCAGCGCCCACATGCCCAGCAGCACCAGCGCCCCTCGCCAGGGCCAATCGAGCCCCTGCACCAGCGCGGGTTGATACAGCAACCATACCGACAGCCCCGCCGCCGTCAGCAGCGCGACCAGCGGCCTGTCGCCCGGCCTCGGCCTGGCGGGAAAGCGCCTCCCGACGCGCATGGCCATTCCCTCTCGCTGTCGCCTGTCTCACCGATTCAGTGAAGCCGAAAACCCCGAGATCGGCGAATTCCATGCAGGAAATGTGAAAGCTATACCCGACCTATACGAGATAAGGCCCTGTCAGTGAAGCACTTCATCATGATGCGACCAGATCAGCCCTCTCGTGATAGAAAAATTCTACAAGACATTTAGAAACACTGTTTCTATGCTCTAAGGCACGCGATGCAAGGACGCCGAAGACGCCGAATCACTCGGCGCCGGCATTCAGGAACACAACGGGAGGCTTCCCATGAAAATGACTCGCCTGATCACCGCTACCGCCCTCACCGCTGCCGGCCTCGTCGGCGCCCAGTCCGCCATGGCCTACCAGGCCGGCGATGTCTACGTGCGCGGCGGTATCGCCAAGACCGAGGTCAAGGATGACAACGGCCGCGTGGCCGGTGCTGATCTGGATATCTCCGACGAGCGCGGCTTCGCCTATGGCCTGGGCTACCAGTTCCACGACAAGTTCGGCGTCGAACTCAACGGCACCGAGTCCTTCGAGCACGACCTGGCCCTCGACGGCGCCGGCATCGGCAGCGTGGAGCGCATGCCGCTCAACCTGATGCTCAACTACTACCCCATGGGCGGCACCGACTCACGGATTCAGCCCTACGTGGGCGCCGGCCTGAACTACACGCACTTCTCCGACGAGGAACTGTCCGGGCTGGAGATCGAGGAATCCTACGGGCCCGCCGCCCAGGCAGGCGTGGACTTCGCCCTGACCGATCACCTGCTGATCGGCGCCTTCGCCCAATACGCGGACGTGGACGCCGACGCCAAGCTCGACGGTACCGACATCGGAGAGGCCGAAGTGGATCCGGTCACCGTCGGCGGCAGCTTCACCTACCGCTTCTGATGCTCGACGCCGAAATGACCGCCATGACGCCGGGCCCCGTGCCCGGCGTCATCTTTTGATGTGCATCAATTCGAGCCGCGAACCATTTTGCCTTGAGTCAAATCGGCGCCGCGGCGCACCCCGTAGACTGGAGCCCTCGCTTACTTCACCGAGGAGCCAGCCCCATGCGCCGCCCCCTGATCTCCACCCTGATCGTCGCCACCGGCCTCGTCGCCAGCAGCCAGGTGCTCGCCTACGGCGCCGGCGATATCTACACCCGCGTCGGCGTGGCCAAGGTCGCGCCCAAGAGCGATAACGGCGATCTCGCCGGCGGCACCTACGACGTCGACGTGCAGGACGACAACGGCTTCGCCTTCACCCTGGGCTATCGTTTCACCGACAAGCTGGGCGTGGAACTGCTGGCCGCCGAGCCCTTCGAGCATGACATCCGGCTCAACGACGCCAACCTCGCCTCCACCAAGCACCTGCCGCCGACCCTGACCCTGCAGTACTACCCGTTCGGCGGCACCCAGGCGCGGGTGCAGCCCTATGCCGGGGTGGGCGTCAACTACACCCATTTCTCCGACGAACACATCGACGGCGGTGATCTGGAGCTGGACGATTCCTGGGGCGCGGCCGCCCAGCTGGGCGTCGACCTGCTGATCGACGAACACTGGGCCTTCAATGCCGCCGCCTGGTACCTCGACATCGACACCGATGCCGAGCTGAACGGCACCGACATCGGCAACGTCGAGATCGACCCGCTGGTGGTGATGGGCGGCATCAGCTTCCGCTTCTGAGCCGCTTCGACATGCCCTGCAAGAAAGGCCCGCCGAATGGCGGGCCTTTCTTGTGTGCAAGCGGCATGACGCGTGTCGGGGCCGCTAGCAGGCGATATGGCGCGACAGCCCCAACGCCTTGAGCGTCTCGTCGTCGAGCCCCTCGATGGCTTCCACCTCGGCCAGGCGGGCGTGATAGTCGGCACTCAGGAAGGGCTTGCCGGCCAGGAGATGATCGAGATACTCCCGCGCCGGCCGCAGCGCCTCGCCGGTGGTTCCCGGCGCGGCCACATAGACCCAGGCCTCGATGGGGCCTTGCCCCGTATGGATGGGCAGGCGCAGCCGATCGTAGTCGTGGGGGTAGCCCTCGAAGGGATCCATGCACTCGATCTGCTCCGGGGCGAGCAGCTCGAACAGCGCCCCCTCGACCCGCTCACCGGCGGCGGGCACCACGTTGGCGTGGCTGATGCCGGGCACCCGCGAGGCCTTGTCGAAGCGCAGGCCATGGTCGCGCAGCACCCCGGGCAAGGCTCGCCGGGTCGTGCCGATCCGTGCCTCGATCCGGGCGGCGTTCATGTTGCTGCCGTAGGCGAAGTAGTAGGGCATGAGCGACTCAGTTCTCGGTGACCAGCTGGTCGATCCGCTCCATCACCTTGCCCATCAGCACCCGCTGGCTGGCCTTCGCGCCTTCCTGGATCAGATAGGCCTCCACGGCGGGGGCCACGTCGCAGCTCGCCGGCATCGGCGCGCGCGCCTCCACCAGCGCATCCAGCCGGGCGATGAACACGAAACGCAGCCACTGGGGCAGTGACATCGTGTCGATGCAGAACGGCTCGGAACTGTCGAAGGCCTCCGGCGCGGGACGCTCCATGCGCCACAGGTCGGACGCCTTCATGGTGGACTCGAGTTCGCGCAATGCCTGCTCGAGTTCCTGATGAACGGTCATGAGAAATACCTCTGATCTGACTAGGGGACCATTATCCCGCGCCTGCACGATGCGGGCCACCCCCTGTCACGCCGGTGCCGGGGGCAAGACCTTGCGCAGGAAATCCCGGGTGCGCGGATCCTCGGGGGCCTGGAACAGCCGCGAGGGCGGGCCCTGTTCGACGATCCGCCCGCCCTCCATGAACACCACCCGGTCGGCGACGTCCCGGGCGAAGGCCATCTCGTGGGTCACCACCAGCATGGTCTGGCGCTCGGCGGCCAGCCGCTTCATCAGCGCCAGCACCTCGTCGACCCATTCCGGGTCCAGCGACGACGTCGGCTCGTCGAACAGGATCACCTCGGCCTGGGCGGCCATGGCGCGACCGATGCCGACCCGCTGTTGCTGGCCGCCGGACAGCGAGGCCGGATAGGCGTCCGCCTTGTCGGCCAGGCCGATGCGTTCGAGGATTTCCCTGGCCCGGGCATGGGCCTTCGCCTTGGGCCAGCGATTGACCACGATCAGTCCCTCGGCGATGTTCTCCAGTGCCGTCTTGTTGGCGAACAGCGCATAGTTCTGGAACACGAAGGCGGTGCGGCGTCGTGCGGCCAGGATGTCGGCGCGGCTGGCCCGGGTCACGTCGACCTCCAGATCGCCCAGGGTCAGCCGGCCGGCATCGGGCCGCTCCAGGAAGTTGAGGCAGCGCAGCAGGGTCGACTTGCCGGTGCCCGACGGGCCGATCACCACGATGATCTCGCCCCGCTCGATCTCCAGATCGATGCCGTCGAGCACGGTGGCGTGGCCGAAGCGCTTGACGAGTTGGTTGACCTTGATCATCGGCGATAGGCCTCGTTGAGTCGGCGTTCCAGGCGCCGCTGGCACCAGGCCAGCAGCTCGACGATGGCCCAGTAGATCACCGCCACGGTGATGAAGGCCTCGAAGTAGAGGAAGCTCCCGGCCGCCTCCTTCTGTGTCGCCCCCATCAGCTCGGTGACGCCGAGGGTAAACGCCAGGGAGGTGGCCTTGATCATGTCGATGAAGTAGTTCATCAGCGTCGGCACGGCCACCCGGGTGGCCTGGGGCAGCACGATCCGCCGCATCAGCTGGCCGTTGGTCATGCCGATGGAGAGCGCCGCCTCGGTCTGGCTGCGGTCCACGCCGACGATGGCGGCGCGGATCGACTCCGCCATGTAGGCCGAGAAGTGCAGCGTCAGCCCCATGATGGTGGCGGTGATGCCATCGATCTGGGTCAGGAAAGCCAATACCTGGGGCAGGCCGTAGTAGAACAGGAACAGCTGCACCAGCAGCGGAGTGCCGCGGAAGAAGGAGATGAACAGCAGGGTGATGCCGTTCAGCCCCGGAAGCTTCAGCACCCGGATCACCGCCAGCCCGCAGGCCAGGGCCAGGGCCAGCACCATCCCCGCCGCGGCCATCGCCAGGGTCAGCGGCAGATAGCCGAGCAGGATGGGCGCGAGCCCCAGCATGTAGTCGAAATCGAGCACACTCATGTCGGGTGCTTCGCCTCAGGGCCGCGTGATGTCGTTGCCGAACCAGCGCTCGGAGATATCGGTCAGCGTGCCGTCCTCGCGCAGGGCCTCGAGCGCCGCGTCGACCTCGTCGCGCAGGGCGCGACCCTGCTCGGTATCGCGGAACGGCAGGGCATTGTGGATCTCGGAGAACGGCTGACCGGCCAGCTGCAGCGGCAGCGGCTTCTCCTGGATCACCTGGCTGGCACTGACGCGATCCATGATAAAGGCATCGACGCGGCCCAGCGCGGTGTCCTGTTCGATATTGCTCTCGTAGGTGCGGATATCGATGTCATCGGCGTAGGGCAGCTCGCGCAGCAGCTGCTCGTAGTTGGAACCGAGGTTCACCGCCACGCGCTTGCCGCGCAGGTCCTCGACGCCGCCGATCTCGTCACTGCCCTCCTTGACCACCACCTGAGCGCCGTCATAGACGTAGGGCGAAGTGAAGGCATACTTCGCCTCGCGCTCCTCGGTCATGGTGATCTGATTGGCGATGGTGTCGATGCGACCGGACTCCAGCATGCCGAACAGGCCGGAGAAGTTGGCGGTCACGAACGTTACCTCGGCGCCCATCTCCTCGCCCACCGCGTTCATGACATCGACCTCGAAGCCCTTGAGCGTGTCCTGCTCGACGAAGGTGAAGGGGAAATACCCCCCCGACATGCCGACCCGGAGCGTCGTGTCCTGGGCGAAGGCGCCGCCGCAGAAGGCGATGGCGCCGGCGGAGAGTAGCGTCAGAGTGAAGCGACGAAGCATGATGTGCCTCCGTTGGGATTCTGCTTTTGGAATAAAAACGACCATTTAATATTTCATTTTCGCACAGACCGTAGTGGAAATCTCGGTCATGGACCAATAGTGGCCCATTATGGGCGCCATAGCGGCCAGGCGATGCATTCATTCACAGCAGCGCTGAATGTTCCTGTGGATAACCACTGGAAAGCCGTCGCCGAGGCCGATACGGTGGGCGCGAAGCGGGATCGTTCAGGTTTTGATCAGCCGGCTCATCAACGCCCGCTGCCACGGGCTGACAGCGTCGGGGCACCACGGTAGAGTGCACGCTCGTCACAGAGGGAAACCGCATGCAGCCGATCGACAGCTTCCACGACTTCTTCGCCCGCACCGGAGCCGAGACATGGCTCTACCACATGGGGCGCGGCGTCGAACCCTGCGAGCTTGAGACGCTGACCGCCCTGGAGCGGGACGAGCGGCCCTGGCCCCAGCCCTGGCAAGGCAAGGCGCGGCTGGCGATGGTGTTTCGTCTCGGCGAGATGGAAGATCCGCTGATCTGGTTCCTGGCGCTGCCGCTGGACGAACAGGGCCGGCTCGACCCGGCGCCCCGCGACGCCTTCCTGCAGCGCCTGCTGGAAACCCTGGGTCGCAACGTCCAGGGCCTCGGCCGCGAGGACGGCGAGGCGATCGACAACCTGATGAAGGACAATCCCCTGGCCTTCACCCCGTCCCTGCCCTTCCAGGCCGTGCTACACGCCCGGGCGAGCCACGACACGGGGCAGCCGGCCAGCCAGCACATGGAGCCCGCCGAGGCCTACCTGGAAGGCCAGCAGGACCTGGACTGGCGGGCACTGGGCCTGCAGGGCCTGGCCGACGTCGCCGTGCGCATGGATGACGACCAGGCCGAGCGACTGGCGGCACGCCTGCCGACCCTGCCCGACGAAGTGCTGGCCTCGCTGTGCTACTGTCTGGAGCATGTCGGCGTTTCACGGCCGCTGGCCGAGGCGCTGCGCGCCCGGGGCGAAGCGGCCGCCGAGGCCGGCGACATCGAGACCTTCTGCGCCTGCGTGCGCGCCGTGTCCGGCGCAGAGAGCACGATCGCCGGCGCCTGGTTCGACGCCCTGCTCGACGACCCCGAGGCCTGCGGCCCGGATCTGCTGGCGGCCATCGCCGGACGCGGCTGGCGACACCTGGAGGACGGCGAGCGCCTGCCGCGCTTCCTGACCCGACTCGCCGACACGCCGCGCGCGGAGTTTTCCACCGTGGCCCGCGATCTGGCGCTGATCCCGCGCCTGCGGCTGCCGGTGCTGATGACGCTGCGCGAAGCCGCGCCGGATTCCGCCATCGGTCGCCGCCTGGGCGCCCTGTCTCGCGGATGACCTCACTCTCGCGGATGACCTCACAAGGAGCGATGCCATGAAGGAGCTGCCCTACCAGGCCAAGGCGGTGATCGGCCGCCGCGAGATGGTGACCCTGCCGGAACTCGGCCTGACGCTGTGCGCCAAGGCCGATACCGGCGCCAGGACCTCATCCCTGCACGCCGAGGACATCGAATCCTTCGAGCAGGACGGCCACCTGTGGGTCAGCTTCACCACCCGTGGCGGCGGGCCGACGAGCCCGGCCCATGTGCACTGCCTGCACCTTTACGACCGGCGCCAGGTCACCAGCTCCAACGGCCAGGCCGAATGGCGCTACGTGATCCGCACGCTGATGCAGCTCGGCGAACTGGAGTTCCCCGTCGAGCTGACCCTCGCCGACCGTCGCCAGATGCGCCACCCCATGCTGCTCGGGCGTCGTGCCCTGCGGCGGCTGCTGGTGGCACCCGGCGCCGGCTTCCTGCACGGCGAACCCTGAACCGCTCCCCCATGGCATCGGAGGCCCTATGCATATCGCGCTGCTGTCCCGTAATCGCAGACTCTATTCCACTCGCCGGCTGATCGAAGCCGCCGAGCAGCGGGGCCATACCACCCGGGTGGTGGACACCCTGCGCTGCTACATGAGCATCGCCTCCCATCAGCCCTCGATCCACTACAAGGGCGAACAGCTCGAACCCTTCGATGCCGTGATTCCGCGCATCGGCGCCTCGATCACCTTCTATGGCTGCGCCGTGCTGCGGCAGTTCGAGATGATGAACACCCCGGTGCTCAACGACAGCGTGTCGATCACCCGCTCGCGGGACAAGCTGCGCTCGCTGCAGCTGCTGTCGCGCAAGGGCATCGGCCTGCCGGTGACCGGCTTCGCCCACTCCCCGGATGACATTCCCGACCTGATCACCATGGTTCGCGGCGCCCCGCTGGTCATCAAGCTGCTGGAGGGCACCCAGGGCATCGGCGTGGTGCTGGCCGAGACCAACCAGGCCGCCGAATCGGTGATCCAGGCCTTCATGGGCATGAAGGCCAACATCATGGTCCAGGAGTACATCAAGGAGGCCAAGGGCGCCGATATCCGCTGCCTGGTGATCGGCGACAAGGTGGTGGCGTCGATGAAGCGCCAGGCCGCCGAGGGCGAGTTCCGCTCCAACCTGCACCGCGGCGGCAGCGCCAGCGTGATCCGCATCACCCCGGAGGAGCGCTCCACGGCGATCCGTGCCGCCAAGGCCATGGGCCTGCGCGTGGCCGGGGTCGACCTGCTGCGCTCGAACCATGGCCCGGTGATCATGGAGGTCAATTCGTCGCCCGGCCTGCAGGGCATCGAGACCGCCACGGGCAAGGACATCGCCGGGCTGATCATCGAGCACCTGGAGAAGAGTTCGACCCCGCGACGCAAGGCGCCGCCCAAGCCGAAAGGATAAGCCACAACGCCTAAATATTTGGCCACTGGGGGTGGCAAAAGCCCGTCGACACCCCCACAATCTGCGTCACCGGAGGAGGTGACCGCCCATGTTTCTCGATAATCGCCAGGTGGCGATGGACAGCGTCCTCGAGGCGCTGGCCGACAGCATCGACTATTTCCAGGACAACCATGAGCGCCTGCGGCCGAGCCTGCGCGAGGTCCTGCAGCCCTATTTCGATACCCGGAAAGCGTTGATGCGCGAGCTGCAGGAGCTGGCCCGCCGGTATCTTGCCCTCCTCCCCCGCGATGCCGATGTCGAGCGCGACGACTACATGTGGCTATGGAGCCGACTGAAGAGCTTCGTCGGCGACGACAGCCAGGTGCTGATCAACGAGCTGCTGGAACAGGAGCGGGTGCTGATGCAGGCGCTTTCCACCCTGTACACCCACCCCCTGCCCGACGCCATCGAGGCGGTCATCGAGGAGTGCTGGAAGCACTGTCGCTCGCTGATTCGCGAGCTGTATCGGCAGCAGAAGAAGCATCAGCGGCGCTGATCGCCGCCCGCGGCACGATCTGCAGCGGCTCCTCGGGTCCCAGGAAATGGGGCTCCCGCCCCCAGACGTAGAGATCGCCCAGGGTCGCCACTCGCGCGACCCACTCCCGAGCCTTCAGCCACAGCACCCCCTCCGTGGGGCGCTCCGGCGCCGCGCAGCCGCGCGCCTCGATCCCCAGCGCCTCGGCGATGAACAGCGCCCGCGGCAGATGCCACGACTGGGTGACGAGCAGCGCCCGATCCACGTCGAAGACGCCGCGCGCCCGTGACAGCGTATCGAAGGTGCTGAAGCCGGCGTAGTCCAGCGTCATGGCCGCATCGGGCACCGCACGGCCGCGCAGGTCCCGCCACATGGTCACCGGCTCGTTGTAGTAGCGGGTGCTGTTGTCGCCGGACAGCAGCAGGTGCAGCACACGCTCGCTGCGGTACAGCCTCGCCGCGGCCTGCATGCGCCCCTCGAAGTGCGGATTGCGCTTGCCGCTGCGCGTCCAGTGGGACGTGCCGAAGACGATGGCCACCCGCTCGGGGCCGCACTGCGACAGCCCGTGATCGATACGCTCCCGGGTGTCGGCCAGCATCCACAGATTGGCGCCCACGAACAGCAAAATCGCCAGGAGTGCGAGCACCCCCAGCGACATCAACAGTCCCCTGACACCTTTCCACAATGAGATGGGCATCCGCCTTTCCGGTTAAAACATGCCGAGCTCGAGCTTGGCCTCGTCACTCATCATCTCGCGACTCCAGGGCGGATCGAAGACGATCTCGGTGTGCACCTGGCTGATCTGCGGGGCGCCGAGAATCTTGTGGCGCGCATCGGCGGCAATGACATCGCCCATGCCGCAGCCCGGCGCGGTCAGCGTCATGCGGATGGTGACGATCCGTTCGCCGGTGATCAGCCGCTCGATACGACAGCCGTAGACCAGTCCGAGTTCGACGATGTCGACCGGAATCTCGGGGTCGAAGCAGGTCCGCAGCTGGTCCCAGACGAACTGCTCAATCGCCTCCTCGGAGGCGTCCTCGGGCAGCGTCGGACGCGGCACGGCCTCGAGCCCCAGGGCGTCGAGATGGCTGCCCTCGATCAGATAGAGCCGCCCCTCGTGACCCACGCTGACCGAGTTACCCTTGGCCTGCATCACGCTGACCTCGCTGTCCTCGGGCAGCGTGATGGTCTTGCCGAAGGGAATGGAGATGACCTCGACGTCGCGCTGCAGGGGCAGGACCTGGCCCTTGTGCAGGCTCGCCAGGGGATCGTCGATCTCGCTCATAGGACTCCTTGGAGCTTCATTCACAGCGGCCGCGGCGCGTCCTCAGGGGGCCCGCCGCGGCCGTGATCCGGGAGCGGCGCTCAGCGCAGCATGCCCACGACCCGCTCCAGGCCGTCGACGAAGACGTCGACCTCCTCGGGGGTGTTGTAGGCGGCGAAGGAGGCGCGGCAGGTGGCATCGACGCCGAACGAGGACAGCAGCGGCTGGGCGCAGTGGTGTCCGGTGCGGATCGCCACGCCGAGCTGGTCGATCAAGAGGCCGATGTCCTGGGAATGGGCGCCCTCGACCACGAACGACAGCACGCCGGCCTTCTCGGGTGCGGTGCCGAGGATGCGCAGGCCGTCGATGCGCGACACGCTGCGCGTGGCGTGCTCGAGCAGCCGCGACTCCCAGGCGCCGATCAGCGGCAGGCCGATCTCCTCGACCCACTCGAGCGCGCGCCCCAGGGCGATCACCTCGGCGATGGCCGGGGTGCCGGCCTCGAACTTGTGCGGGATGCCGGCGAAGGTGGTGGGCGCCTCGAAGGACACGGTGGCGATCATCTCGCCGCCGCCCTGCCAGGGCGGCATGGCCTCGAGCAGCTCGGCGCGGCCATAGAGCACGCCGACGCCGGTGGGGCCATAGACCTTGTGGCCGGAGAAGGCATAGAAGTCGACGCCGAGCGCCTGCACGTCGACCTTCTGATGCGGCGCGGCCTGGGCGCCATCGACCAGGATCAGCGCGCCGTGCTCGTGGGCCACCCGGGCCATGTCGGCCACCGGATTGACGGTGCCCAGCGCGTTGGAGACGTGGTTGACCGCCACCAGCCTGGTGCGCTCGGAGATCAGGTCGCGGTAGGCGGCCTGGTCGAGCACGCCGCGCTCGTCCACCGGGATCACCTTGAGGGTGAAGCCCTTCTCGGCGGCCAGCAGCTGCCAAGGCACGATGTTGGAGTGGTGCTCCAGGCGCGAGATCAGCACCTCGTCGCCCTCGCCCAGGTTGGCGCGGCCCCAGCTCCCCGCCACCAGGTTGATCGCCTCGGTGGTGCCGCGGGTGAAGACGATCTCGCGGCTCTCGGCGGCGCCGAGGAAGGCACGCACGGTTTCCCGGGTGCCCTCAAAGGCCGCGGTGGCCTCGTCGGCCAGGGTGTGCAGGCCGCGATGGATGTTGGCGTTGTAGCGCCCGTAGTAGTCGTCGAAGACCTCGATCACCTGACGCGGGGTCTGGCTGGTGGCCGCGTTGTCGAGATAGACCAGCGGCTTGCCATGGACCTCCCGATCGAGGATCGGGAAGTCGCGGCGGACCCGCGCCACGTCGAGCAGCAGATCGCTGAAGTCGACCATGGATCAGTCCTCGTTGAGCGCCGCGGCGGCTTCCACCAGCCCGGCCAGGTTGAAGCGTTCCGGCAGCTTGCCGGCCACCGTGAGCTCGACCCGCTCGGCCACGGCGTCGAGGTCGACCAGCTCCATGACCTCGCCGGCGAAGGCCAGCGTCAGCAGGCCGCGGGCGGTCTGCTCGTCGATGCCCCGGGCGCGCAGGGCGTAGACCGCCTCCTCGTCGAGCTGGCCGGTGGTGGCGCCGTGGGCGCACTTGACGTCGTCGGCGTAGATCTCGAGCTCGGGCTTGGTGTCGACCTCGGCGCGATCGGAGAGCAGCAGGTTGGCGTTGCTCTGCTCGGACTCGATCTTCTGGCTGTCGCGCTTGACCACCACCCGGCCGTTGAACACGCCATGGGCCCGGTCATCGAGGATGCCCTTGTAGTTCTCGCTGGAACGGGTGTGCGGCGCGTTGTGGTTGACCTCGGTGTGGTTGTCCACATGCTGGCGACCCTGGCCGTAGAACAGGCCGTGCAGCGTCGCCTCGGCGCCCTCGCCGTTGAGGTCGCTGACCACGTCGTTGCGCACCAGGCCGCCGCCCAGGTTCAGGTTGAACGAGGTGTAGCGGCTGTCGCGCCCCTGCTCCACCTGGATGCTGGCGATGTGGCGGTCCTTGAGCGGCGCTTCCTGCAGCTTGTAGTGGGTCAGGATGGCGCCGCGATCGAGGATGATCTCCTCCACCAGGTTGGTGAAGTTGGCCGCGCCCTCTTCGCCGGCGTGATGCTCGATCAGGGTCGCCTGGCTGCGGCCGCCGGCCTCGACCAGGATGCGCGGGTGGCTCATCACCGGCTGCTCGCCGGCCCGGGACAGGAACTGCAGCACGATGGGCTTGTCGACCACGGTGCGCGGCGCCAGGCGGACCAGCGCGCCCTCCTCGAAGAAGGCGGTGTTGAGCGCGGCGAAGGCCGAGAAGTCGACGCCGGTGAGCCGGCCGAGCGGGCCGCCCACGGCCTCGTGGTTCTCTTCCAGGGCCTGGGACAGCGGCAGCACCTGCACGCCGGCCGGCAGGTTGCCGAGGTCCGACAGCGCCGGGGCGAAGACGCCGTCGACGAAGGTCAGGCGGTGCGCGTCCAGCGGCAGGGTCAGCGCCGCCGCGGCGGCCGGCGAGAATTCGGCGTCGTCGGTCAGCGCGAAGTCGGTGCGGGCGATGTCGCGCACGTCGGTGTACTTCCACGCCTCGACGCGGCGATGCGGGAAGCCCATCGCCTCGAAGCGGGCGGCGCCGGCCTGACGCCGGGCGGCGATCCAGGTCGGCTCGTCGCCGCGCTGGGCGCTGCGCTCGCTCAGGCGATCGAGGAAGCGTTGCACGTCGTCATTCATGCCGCGGAGCCCTCCAGCAGCCAGTCGTAGCCGCGGTCCTCGAGCTCGCGCGCCAGCTCGGCATCACCGCTCTTGACGATGCGGCCGTCGACCAGCACGTGCACCCGATCCGGCACGATGTAGTCGAGCAGGCGCTGATAGTGGGTCACCAGCAGGATGCTGCGATCCTCGGCGCGCAGCGAGTTGACGCCCTCGGCGACGACCTTCAGGGCGTCGATGTCGAGGCCGGAGTCGATCTCGTCGAGCATGGCGAGCTTCGGCTGCAGCACCAGCATCTGCAGGATCTCGTTGCGCTTCTTCTCGCCGCCGGAGAAGCCCTCGTTGACGGCGCGCTGCAGGAAGCTGGCGTCCATCTTCATGAAGGCGATCTTCTCCTTGATCAGCTTCATGAACTCGGGCGCCGGAATCTCGCCCAGGCCCTCGGCCTCGCGCTTGGCATTGAGCGCGGCCTTGAGCAGGTAGATGTTCTTCACCCCCGGGATCTCCACCGGGTACTGGAAGCCCAGCAGCAGGCCGACGCGGGCGCGCTCCTCGATCTCCATCTCGAGGACGTCCTGGCCCTCGTAGGTGATCGAGCCGGAGGTGACCTCGTAGCCGTCCTTGCCGGCGATCACCGCGGACAGCGTGGACTTGCCGGCCCCGTTGGGGCCCATGATGGCATGGACTTCACCGGCGCCGATGGTCAGGTTGAGGCCCTTGAGGATCTCGGAACCCTCGACCGTGACGTGCAGATCCTTGACTTCGAGCATCTTGACTACCTTTCGATCTTTGGGCCGCCGCGGCGGCTCGCATAAGTTGATTCGTTTCCAACCCGCACCAGACGTGGTCTAGCCGACCGCCCCTTCGAGGGTGACGTTGAGAAGCGCCTCGGCTTCCACCGCGAACTCCATCGGCAGCTCCTGGAAGACGTCCTTGCAGAAGCCGTTGACGATCATGTTCACCGCATCCTCCTCGGAGAGGCCGCGGCTCTGGCAGTAGAACAGCTGGTCCTCGCCGATCTTGGAGGTGGTCGCCTCGTGCTCCACGGTGGCGGTGCTGTTGCCGATCTCCTGATAGGGGAAGGTATGGGCCCCGCAGGTGTCGCCGATCAGCAGCGAGTCGCACTGGGTATAGTTGCGCGCGCCCTTGGCCCGCGGCCCCACCTTGACCAGCCCGCGATAGGACTGCTCGGAGCGGCCGGCGGAGATGCCCTTGGAGACGATGGTGGAGCGCGAGCCCTCGCCGATGTGGATCATCTTGGTACCGGTATCGGCCTGCTGGCGGCCGTTGGTCACCGCCACCGAGTAGAACTCGCCGACGCTGTCCTTGCCGCGCAGCACGCAGGACGGGTACTTCCAGGTGATGGCGGAGCCGGTCTCGACCTGGGTCCAGCTGATGTGGGAGCGGTCGCCGCGGCAGTCGCCACGCTTGGTGACGAAGTTGTAGATGCCGCCCTTGCCGTCCTCGTCGCCCGGGTACCAGTTCTGCACCGTGGAGTACTTGATGGAGGCGTCTTCCAGTGCCACCAGCTCGACCACCGCCGCGTGCAGCTGGTTCTCGTCGCGCTGGGGCGCGGTGCAGCCTTCCAGGTAGGAGACCTGGGCGCGGCTCTCGCAGACGATCAGGGTGCGCTCGAACTGGCCGGTGTTGGCGGCGTTGATGCGGAAGTAGGTGGACAGCTCCATGGGGCAGGTCACGTCTTCCGGCACGAACACGAAGGAGCCGTCGGTGAACACCGCGGAGTTCAGCGCCGTGAAGTAGTTGTCCCCCTGGGGCACCACGCTGCCGAGGTACTGCTTGACCAGTTCCGGGTAGTCGCGGATCGCCTCGGAGATCGAGCAGAAGATTACGCCCGCCTCGTGCAGCTTCTCCTTGAAGGTGGTGGTCACGGAAACGGAATCGAACACCGCGTCCACCGCCACGCCGGCCAGCGCCGCCCGCTCGTGCAGCGGGATGCCCAGCTTCTCGTAGGTCTCGAGCAGCTTGGGGTCGACCTCGTCGAGGCTCTGGGGCTTGTCCTCGTCGCGCTTGGGGGCGCTGTAGTAGGAGATCGCCTGGTAGTCGATCGGCGGGTAGTCCAGATGCGCCCAGGAGGGCGGCGTCATCTTCAGCCACTGGTGATACGCCTGCAGGCGCCACTCCAGCATCCACTCCGGCTCGCCCTTCTTCTTGGAGATGAAGGCGATGGTGTTCTCGTCCAGACCCGGCGGTACCGTATCGCTCTCGATGTCGGTCACGAAACCTTCTTTGTATTCGCGACGGACAAGCTGTTCCATTTCCTGACTTGCCATGATGTCTCCCCCTCCCGGGCTGGTTGGGTCGGCGAGCCGGGCTCGCCTCGGGTGGTGAATCCGCGGGTGATCAGGCCTCGACGGCCAGACTCACGCTTTGTATGGGCAGCTGCACCGGCAGCTTGATCGGGGTGGTGTCGGCCAGGTGAGCCAGGGTCACGCTGTGGAGCAGAGTCTGCACCGCCAGCGACACCCGCTGCCAGTTGTCGGACACCCCGCAGGTGTCCACCAGCTCGCAGTCGCCCTCGGCCTGGCTGCATTCGGTCATCGCCACCGGCCCCTCGATCGCCGCGATGATGTCGCAGGCCGTGATCTGCGAGGCCGGACGCGCCAGGGAGTAGCCACCCTGGGCGCCGCGGCGCGATTCCAGCAGTCCGGCGCGTACCAGCATCTTCAGGGTCTTGCTGACCGTCGGATGCGGCACCTGCACGGCCTCGGCGAGTTCCGCCGCCGCATGCGGCTGCTCGGGATGGCGGGCAATCTGTGCCATCACCACCGCCGCGTAGTCGGTCAGTCTGGACAGCTTCAGCAAGACAGGCCTCCCCGGGAACACCCCTGGTGATCGATTGCGGACCATTTTAGTCCTGTATGTCGGCGATGTGAACCCTCGTCGCGGCGCTTTACGCCGCCGGACATGCCGTTGGCGACACGTTCGGCGCCATTCACATCAAAAACAACAATCGTTCTCATTCATTTCCACAATGCGTCCCCCGCCCCACCCCAACACATGCATCAGGGCCCGCAATTCTTCCCATTGCGCATCGTCATTCATGGAAAAACAAATAGATAGAGAGCTTTGCTAAGCTGTGTCACCGTTTCACGGCCTTCCAACGCGGCTTCACCCACCGCCGAAGGCGCCCCACGCCATCAACGCAGACCGACCGCTATGCTGTATCGGCATGGGAACGACCAGGAGATAGGGACTTGGAACTCTTTCAGTACGCCATCGACAACCTCGACCTGCTGCTCTCGAGGACCCTCGAGCACATCGCGCTGGTCGGGGTCGCCGTCGGCATCGCCACCCTCACCGGGGTGCCCATCGGCATCGCCATCACCAAGAACGAGCGCCTGGCCAAGGCGGTGCTGTATGCGGCTTCGATCATCGTCACGGTGCCGTCCATCGCGCTGTTCGGGATCATGATCCCGGTGCTGTCGCTGATCGGCCAGGGCATCGGCTATCTGCCGGCGGTGATCGCCGTGCTGCTCTACTCGCAGCTGCCGATCATCCGCAACACCTACACCGCCATCCACAACGTCGACCCGGCCCTGCGCGAGGCGGCCCGCGGCATCGGCATGAGCCAGAACCAGCGGCTGCGCATGGTCGAGATCCCGCTGGCGGTGCCGGTGATCATGGCTGGGGTCCGCACCGCCGTGGTGCTCAACATCGGCGTCATGGCGATCGCCGCCTACATCGGCGCCGGCGGGCTCGGCACCTTCATCAGCCGCGGCATCTCGCAGTCCGACCCGCGCCAGCTGATCGTCGGCGCGGTGGCGGTCAGCCTGCTGGCGATCATCGTCGACTACGGCCTGCTGGCGCTGCAGAAGCGCCTGACGCCCCTCGGGATGGAGCGCGCCGCCGAGACGGCCTGATCCCGTCCCGCGCGGGCCCCGGCTCATCAAACAAGGATTCCCCCGCATGATTCGACTCGACAACCTGACCAAGGTCTTCGACACCCCCAAGGGCGCGGTCACCGCCGCCGACCACATCAACATGGAGGTGCCGGCCGGCGAGATCTGCATCCTGCTCGGCCCCTCCGGCTGCGGCAAGACCACCACGCTGAAGATGATCAACCGCATCGTGCGCCCCACCTCGGGCAAGGTGTTCATCAACGGCGAGGACACCACCGACCTGAACACCCAGGAGCTGCGCCGCAATATCGGCTACGTGATCCAGCAGATCGGCCTGTTCCCCAACATGACCATCGAGGACAACATCACGGTGGTGCCCAAGCTGCTGGGCTGGGACAAGGCCAAGTACCGGGAGCGCGCCCGGGAGCTGATGGACATGATCGCGCTGGACCCGGACGCCTTCCTCAAGCGCTATCCCAACGAGCTCTCCGGCGGCCAGCAGCAGCGCATCGGCGTGGCCCGGGCGCTGGCCGCCGATCCGCCGGTGATGCTGATGGACGAGCCCTTCGGCGCCATCGACCCGATCAACCGCGCGGTGATCCAGGACGAGTTCCTCAAGATGCAGCAGGCACTCAACAAGACCATCATGTTCGTCAGCCACGACATCGACGAGGCGATCAAGATGGGCGACCGGGTCGCCATCTTCCGCGCCGGCCGCCTGGAGCAGTACTCCACCCCGGACGAGCTGCTGGCCAACCCCAAGGACGAGTTCGTCGAGTCCTTCCTCGGCGAGGACCGGGCGCTCAAGCGCCTCAACCTGGTCAAGGTGCGCGACGTGGTCTCCGACGAGATCGGCACCGTGTCGCCCAGCGACACCCTGGAGACCGCCCTGGCCCGGATCGACGACTTCGGCTACCAGAACGCGATCCTGGTGGTGAACGATCGCCGCCAGCCGGTCGGCGTCATCACCCGCTCCCAGGCGCGCACCACCCGGGGCTACTGCCGCGACCATTTCCAGAACGTGCCGGCCACCGTGTCGCTGGACGACGACCTGCGCAAGGTCGCCTCGCTGATGTTCTCCAACGACATCACCTGGCTGCCCTGCGTGGACGAGGCCGGCCGGGTCTGCGGCCAGATCACCCAGCGCGCCATGACCCATCACCTGGGCTCGCGGTTCCGCCCCACGGAATCCGCCGCGACCGCCGAACCGGCCACCAAGGAGTAAGCCGATGCCGATCCGGAGCCTGAAGGGGGCCCTGCGCATTGCGCTGCTCATCGCCATCTTCTTCCTCGGCGTGTGGAGCCAGTCCAGCGGGGTCATCGACGACTTCATCTTCTACCTGCCCGACGTCCAGTTCCTGGCCGTGCAGCACCTGTGGCTGACCCTCATGTCCGGCGGCCTGGCCATCCTGGTGGCCATTCCGCTGGGCGTGCTGCTGTCGCGCCCCAGCATGGCCCGCGTCGCCGAATCGGCCATGCAGGTGCTCAACGTCGGCACCACCATTCCGACGCTGGCGGTGCTGGCGCTGTCGATGAGCTTTCTCGGCATCGGCACCGTGCCGGCGGTGTTCGGGCTGTTCGTGGCCACGCTGCTGCCGATCACCCGCAACACCTACGCCGGCCTCAAGGGCGTCAACCCGGCGCTCATGGAGGCCGCCTCGGGCATCGGCATGTCGCCGGCCCAGCGCCTGCTGCGCGTCGAGATGCCCAATGCCCTCTACGTGATCTTCGCCGGTATCCGCACGGCGCTGACCATCAACGTGGGCACCGTGCCGCTGGCCTTCCTGATCGGCGCCGGCGGCCTGGGCGAGCTGATCTTCACCGGCATCGATCTCTACGACCCGGTGATGATGCTGTCCGGGGCCATTCCCACCGCCCTGCTGGCGATCGTGGTCGATGCCATCGTGGCCACCACCGCCTTCCTGGTGGTGCCGCGCGGGGTCAATCCCTCGCGCAGCTGAGCAGGCCCTGTTTTCCTATCGGCCGCCTGCGGGCGGCCAAGACGCAACAACAAGGAGATCAACATGAAACGCGTGATGATGACACTTTCCGGCCTGGCACTGGCCGGTGCCATGACCACCGCCCAGGCCGAGGAGATCGTGGTCGGTGGCAAGAACTTCACCGAGCAGCAGATACTGGCCAGCATGACGACCCAATACCTGAGCGGGCTCGGCTACGACGTCGAGACCCGGGCCGGCATGGGCTCCGCCGTGCTGCGCCAGGCCCAGGAGAACGGCCAGATCGACCTCTATTGGGAATACACCGGCACCTCGCTGATCAACTACAACGATGTCACCGAGTCGCTGTCGCCCGAGGAGACCTATCAGCGGGTCAAGGAACTCGACGGCGAGAAGGGCCTGGTGTGGCTGGCGCCCTCGGCGGCCAACAACACCTACGCCCTGGCCATGCGCCAGGATAGCGTCGAGGAGACCGGCATCGACTCGCTCTCCGATCTGGCCCAGGCGGTCAACGACGGCGAGGATCTGACCTTCGCCATGAACGCCGAGTTCTACGCTCGCGAGGACGGCTGGCGCCCGCTCCAGCAGGCCTATGACTTCCGCGTCGGCCGCGGAGAGGTCAAGCGCATGGACTCCGGCCTGGTCTACCAGGCGCTGCGCGACGGTCAGGTCGACGTCGGCCTGGTGTTCGCCACCGACGGCCGCATCCCGGCCTTCGACTTCCAGGTCCTCGAGGACGACCAGGCCTTCTTCCCGGCCTATGCCCTGACCCCGGTGGTGCGCGAGGAGACCCTGGAGGCCAACCCGGACCTCGCCGAGCAGATGAACGCGCTGTCCGCGCTGCTCGACGACGAGACCATGGCCGGCCTCAACGCCCGGGTCGACGTCGAGCGTGCGACCATCGAGGACGTGGCCGAGTCCTTCCTCGAAGACAACGAGCTGCTGTAACCCTCCCCGGCGCGTGACCGTCCCGGTCACGGCCTTCGCGACCTTTTCCCACTGGCAAGAGCCCGCTCGGCACGAGCGGGCCTCTTTGCCCTGCCCGATATCCGGAGCCATTCCCATGCGTTTTCCCCTGAGCCACACTGCCGCTGCCACCCTCCTGCTCGCCGCCACCCCGGCGCTCGCCCAGGCGGACACCATCACCGTCGGCGGCAAGAACTTCACCGAGCAGCTGATCCTCGCCGACATGACGGTCCAGTACCTGGACGCCAGGGGCTACGAGGTGGAAGAGCGCTCGGGCATGGGCACCACCGTGCTGCGCCAGGCGCAGGAGAACGGTCAGGTCGATCTCTATTGGGAATACACCGGCACCTCGCTGATCAGCTATAACAAGGTGACCGAGTCGCTGTCGCCGGAAGAGGCCTACCAGCGGGTCAAGGCGCTCGACGCCGAGAAGGGCCTGGTGTGGCTGGATCCCTCCGAGGCCAACAACACCTATGCCCTGGCCATGCGCGAGGATCAGGCCCGGGAGCTCGACATTGCCAGCATCTCCGACCTCGCCGAGGCCATCAACGCCGGCCACGAGCTGGTGCTGGCCTCCAATGCCACCTTCTATTCCCGCGATGACGGCCTGCGGCCCATGCAGGAGACCTACGGCTTCGAGTTCGGCCGCCGCAACGTCAAGCGCATGGACCAGGGCCTGACCCTGCCCTCGCTCGACCAGGAAGAGGTCGATGTCGCCATGACGACGGCCACCAACGGCCGCATTCCGGCCCTGGATCTGACCGTGCTGGAGGACGACCGGCGGTTCTTCCCCGATTACGCCCTGACGCCGGTGGTGCGCGAGGAAACCCTGACGGCCAACCCGGACCTCGCCGAGCAGATGAACGCGCTGTCCGCGCTGCTCGACGACCAGACCATGGCCAGGCTCAACGCCCGGGTCGACGTCGAGCGCGAGACCGTCGAGGACGTGGCCGAGGCCTTCCTCGAGCAACACGACCTGCTGTAAGACGGCGCCCGCCGTCACGCGACCGCTGCAAAGGCCGCCCCGGGGCGGCCTTCGTCGTTTATCCCCACGATCCGGGAGATCGATCGCCATGCCCCAGCCCAACGCCCTGCTCGACTGGATGCTCGACGCCGACCCGCTTACCGACGACGCCCTGCTGGCCCAGGCCAAACGCTGCCTGCTGGACCTCGTCGGCGTGGCCGCCGGCGCCACCCGCACCGAACTCGCCGCGCCTGCCCGGCGTTTCGCCACCTCTCAGCACGGCGGCGACCGGCCGCTGCTGTTCGCCGAGGGGCGTGCCTCGCCCACCGGCGTGGCCCTGCACGGCGCCTGGCTGATCGATGCCCTGGACGCCCACGACGGCCAGGTGCTGACCAAGGGCCATGCCGGGGTCGCCCTGCTGCCGGGGCTGCTCGCCCTCCCCGAGGTGGGACGGCTGTCCGGCCGCGATTTCCTCGGCCTGCTGGCCATGGGCTACGAGATCGCCACCCGCGCCGGTATCGCGCTGCATGCCACCAGCCCCGACTACCACACCTCCGGCGCCTGGAACGCCCTGGGCGTGGCGGCCGTGGCCGGCCGCCTGATGGGCCTGGATCGCGAGCGACTCCACCACGCCCTGGGCATCGCCGAGTTCTACGGACCGCGCAGCCAGATGATGCGCTGCATCGATCATCCCACCATGCTCAAGGACGGCTCGGGCTGGGGCGCCATGACCGGCGTCTCCGCCGCCTTGCTGGCCCGCGACGGCTTCACCGGCGCCCCCGCGCTGACCGCCACCGCCCCCGAGGTCGAACACCTCTGGGCCGACCGGGAGCAGCGCCGGTACCTTCACGAGCAGTACTTCAAGGCCTACCCGGTATGCCGCTGGGCCCAGCCGGCGGTGGAGGCGGTGCTGTCGCTGCGCGATCGGATCGGCGACCCGGCGACGATCGCACGCATCGAGATCACCACCTTCCATGAGGGACGACGGCTGCATGTGACGCACCCCGACAGCACCGAGCAGGCCCAGTACAGCCTGCCCTGGTCGGTGGCCTGCGCGCTGGCCCGCGGCACCCTCGACGCCGAGGCCGTCACCGAGCTCGACGCGCCGCTGCCCCGCGCCCTCGCCGAGCGGGTCGAGATCCGCGAGAGCGACGCCTTCAATGCGCGCTTCCCAGCCGAGCGCTGGGCCTCGGCGCGGCTGCATCTGAGCGACGGCCGGATCATCGAGAGCGAGTCCTGCGAGGCCCGCGGCAATCCGCACAATCCGCTGTCCGACGACGAGCTGGTCGCCAAGTACCGCGCCCTCGCCGGCCCGGTGCTCGGCGAGCGCGCAGACCGCCTCGAACGCGTCATCCAGACCCTGGAGACACGCCCGGCCGGCGATCTGCTCGCCCTGCTCGGCCCGCCCGGGGCAGAGTGACGCCCGAGCATCGCCTTCCCTCCCGCTGCAACGACGAGACCGTGACATGCACTATCAGGACGAACTCCCTGTGGCCGCCGCCCAGATCAACGCCGCGCTGGGCGAGGTCGACGCCAACCTCGAGCGCCATCTCGAGATCATCCACGAGGCCGGCCAGCGCGGCGTGGCGCTGCTGGTCTTCCCCGAACTCTCGCTGACCGGCTACGGGCTCGGCAGCGAGGTCATGCGCGTCGCCATGCCGGTCGAGGATCCTCGCCTGGCCCGGCTGGCCCGCGCCTGCGGCGAGATGCAGACGGTGGTCGGCTTCGTCGAGGAAGCCAGCCCCGGCGAGTACTACAACGCCCTGGCGATCCTCCAGCACGGCGAGATCGTCGCCGTGCATCGCAAGCTCAACCTGCCCACCTACGGCGGGCTCGAGGAAGGCAAGTGGTTCACCCACGGCAGCGAGCTCACCCAGGCCGAGGTACGCCCCGGCTGGTCCGCGACCCAGCTGATCTGCGCCGACCTGTGGAACCCCGCCCTGGTGCACGCCGCCCTGCTGCCCCGGCCCACGGTGCTGTGCGCGCCGATCAACTCGGCCTCGGGCATCGTCAGCGAGGACTTCTCCAACGAGCAGAACTGGGTGCTCAACGTGCGCTTCTACGCCATGACCTACGGCACCCCGGTGATCATGGCCAACCGCTTCGGGCCGGAAAACGGCAGCCACTTCTGGGGCGGCTCGCGCATCCTCGGGCCGCGCGGCGAGGCCCTGGCCGAGGCCGAGGACGGCGAGGGGCTGATCACCGCGACCCTGTCGCGCACCGCCATCGCCCAGGCCCGCTTCGAGCTGCCGACCCTTCGCGATGCCGACACGCCGCTCATCCGCGAGCTCATGGCCGGCTATCGCTGAGAAAGCCCTGATCGGGTGGCGCCCTTTTCCACTCCCCATGCCGGCAAAAAATGCTAGAATTCCCGACACTCTTTCGACGCCATAAGAAGCAGACTCGCGCATGAAGACGACCGCCAAGAGCCTCCTCGTCATGGGCGTTTCCGGATCGGGAAAGTCCCATATCGGGCGCCATCTGGCCGCCTCCCTCGGGGCCACCTTCATCGACGGGGACGACCATCACGGCCCGGACAACATCGCCAAGATGAGCCGCGGCGAGCCCCTCGACGACGATGATCGCGCCGCCTGGTTGGCGACCCTCGCCGACCTGTATCGGCAGTATCGCGACGAGGGCCGCGATCTGGTCATCGGCTGCTCGGCGCTCAAGCGCCGCTACCGCGACCAGCTTCGCGAAGCCGCCCCCGACCTGGCGATCCTCTATCTGGCCGGCAGCCGCGAGGTGCTGCTGGAGCGCCTCGGCTCCCGCGGCGATCATTTCTTCGCCGGCGCCCACATGCTCGACAGCCAGCTCGCTACCCTGGAAGCGCCCGGCGAGGACGAGGCCGTCCTGGCCGATATCCGCCGCCCGCCCCAGGCGATCGTCGAGGACTTTCTCGCGACGATATCGCGTGACGCTTCCGACTAACCCTCCACCGATAGACACAGCCAGCAAACAGAATACGGCGCCGAGGCGCCGTTTTCTTTTGCGGGAAAAAACCGCAACGCCTTCATGAAACCCCATCAACAAAGGCGCGCCATATCGCGTGGCGATATGGCGCGCTTTTCGGGGGACACTTCCGCCACCTGATGGCGAGTCATCGACAGTTCGATGGCTCGCCATGGGTACGGCTTTTTACGGCGGTGGCCTTTTTACCACGGCCGCCATTTACTCCGGCCTTCTTACACCAGCCACATGGCCATGTTGGGCCAGAACAGCAGCGCGAACAGCACGCACAGCTGCAGGGCGATGAAGGGCAGCACCGCGACGAAGATGTCCTTGAGGCTGACCTCGGGTGGCGCCACGCCCTTGAGGTAGAAGGCGGCCGGACCGAACGGCGGCGACAGGAAGGACACCTGCATGTTCACCGCGAACAGGATGCCGAACCAGATCGGGCTGTAGCCCAGCTGCTCGACGATCGGCACGAAGATCGGCAGCGTCAGCATGGCCACGCCGATCCAGTCGAGGAACATGCCCAGCACCAGCAGGATCGCCATCATCACCAGGATGATCACGATCGGCGCCACGTCGAGGCCCATGATCATGCTCGAGATGAAGCGGTTGCCGCCCATCAGGTTGTAGACGCCCACCAGCGCCGCGGCGCCGATGCCGATCCAGATGATCATGCCGCAGGTGGTCAGGGTCTGGCCGAGGCTCTGGTGCAGGGTCTTGAACGAGAACTCGCCGCGGGCGACCACCGCCAGCAGCACGCCGAACACGCCCATGGCCGCCGCCTCGGTGACCGAGGCCACGCCGCCGTAGATCGAGCCCAGCACCAGCCCGGCGATCAGCGCCGGCACGATGATGGCGCGCAGCGCCTGGCCGCGGGTGGCGAAGCCTTCCTCGCGGTCGGCGTCGGTCATCGGCGGGCCCATCTCGGGGTTCTTCAGGCAGCGCACCAGCACGTAGCCGATGTAGCTGGCCATCAGGATCACCGCCGGGGTGATGGCCGCGGTGAACAGGTCGGCGATCGACTCGGAGGCGATCAGGCCGTAGATGATCAGCACGATGGACGGCGGCATCATGGTGCCGAGCGCGCCGCCGGCGCAGACCACGCCGATCGACAGGTGCTTGTCATAGCCCAGTCGCAGCATCTGCGGCAGCGCCAGGATGCCCAGCAGCACGATCTCGCCGCCGATGATCCCGGACAGCGCGGCCAGGAAGAAGGCCACCACGATGGTCTGCACGGCCACGCCGCCGGGCAGGCGGCCGGCGAACACCCGCATGGCGTTGAACAGGTCCTTGGCGATCCCCGATCGGTCCAGCAGCGAGGCCATCAACACGAACATCGGCACCGCCACCAGCGAGTATTCGGTGACGAAGCCGTAGACCCGGCTGGTGACCAGCGGCAGGGCGTTGGGCCCGAACCAGCCGAAGGTGAAGGAGAGCGCGACCAGGCCGGTGATGAAGGCCAGCGGCAGGCCGGTGATCAGCAGGGCGAAGATCAGCCCCACCATCAACAGGGTTCCGGTTGCGATATCCATCAGGCGGTGCCCTCCGTGTCATCCGGGGTGGGAGCGGGCTTGCCGCGCAGTGACTGCACCACGTGCAGCAGAGCCTGAAGGCACATGATCGCCAGTGCCAGCAGGATCATGCCCTTCACCAGCGCCGGAAACGGCGGGTTCCAGGAGGTGCCGGAACGTTCCAGCTGCCATTCGCCCAGCGGATTGTGAGAGGCGCCCCAGAACATCACGAAGGCGGCGTAGGTCATGGCCAGGCAGAAGCCGAAGGTCACCAGGTCGTTGAAGCGGTCGAGCCACAGCTTCAGGCGCGGCCCGGCGCTGTCGTAGATCACGCGCACCCGGATGTGGCGGTTGCAGGCCAGCGTCGCGGGGCCGCCCAGGGCGAAGCTCACCGCCACCAGCATCACCACGCTCTCGTGGACCCAGGAGGTGGGGGAATTGAAGGCGTAGCGCATGATGACCTCATAGACGCTGATCGCCATGGCGACCAGCACCAGCCAGGCCGCCACACGACCGCCGGCCATGATGGCGCGATCGAAGGCGTTGCGAGCCGGATCGGGCGGGCTCGCCTCGGCGGCGGCCGGTTCGCCCTCCGGACGACGAGACGCTTGTGTCATGGAACTTCCTCGATACAGGAGCGGGCCACCCAGAGTGGCCCGCCGTCATGATGGCCGGCACCGTCCGATGCCGGCGGGTGAATCACATCAGGTTGTGGTTTTCCAGGTAGCCGACCACGGAGTCGTAGAACTCCTGGGTGATCTCGTTCTTCTCTGCCCAGTTGGCCCACTCTTCCTTGGCGATGTTGCGGAACTTGACGCGCTCCTCGGCCGGCAGGTCGATGATCTCGATGTCCGGGTTCTGGCGCGCCTCGCGCACGGCCTCGAGGTCGCGGGTCTTGAGCTCGGCGACCATCTCGTAGGCCAGGTCATCCACGGAGGTCTCGAGGATCGCCTGGAGGTCCGCCGGCAGGCTGTCCCAGATCTCCTTGTTCAGCGACACGGACACCATCGGCAGGGAGTGGAAGCCCGGGTACAGCGGATACGGGGCGAACTCGTGGAGCCCCTGGGCCTGGTTGGTGGCGAACACCGTGTAGTCGGCGGCGTCGATCACGCCCTTCTCCAGGCCGGTGTAGACCTCGGAGCCCGGCAGGTTGACCGGGGTCGCGCCGGCGGCCTCGAAGATGTTGTAGACCATGCCCTCGGGGGCGCGCAGCTTGAGGCCCTGCATGTCCTCGATGGAACGCACCGGCTTGGTGGACGGCAGCGACTCGAGCCCGGTGGCGGCGGCACCGATCAGGTGCAGGCCGTAGGGCTCGACCAGCTCGTTGTAGAGCGCCTCGCCGCCGGCGTTGTTCATGTAGTCGAGGAAGTCGTAGGGATCGCTCCAGGCGCCGACCAGGTTGCCGATCATGCCGAAGGCCGGGTTCTGGCCGGTGAAGTAGCTCGGATCGGTCAGGTGGCCCTGGAGGATGCCGGACTGCACCGCCTGCAGGGTCTGGTTGGCCTGGACGACCGCGTTCACCGGCAGGATCTCGATGCTGATGCGGCCATCGGACATCTGCTCGACGTTATCGGCCCAGGCCTTCTTCATCTCGAACTGCGGCTCGCCGGAGGTCTCGGAGGTCTGGAAGGTCCACTCGTAGTCGGCGGCCTGGGCGTTGACGGCCATGGCGCCGAGCACGGCGGCGGTCAGAGTCTTGAGAGGCATGCGTGTGATCATGAGGCTTCCTTATCGCTGCTTGTTGTCGAAACATCGAGGGTGGGAAGGGCCGGCAGCAGGGCCTCGAGGCCCAGGTCCCGGCCGGTGCGTTCCAGCACCTTGAGGGCCGCCGCGGCGGCCTGTTCCGGCTGACGCAGGCGAATCGCCTCCATCATCCGGCGATGGCGTTCCATGCTGTCATGGAGCTCGTCGGCACTATGGTTTGAGCGCTCTACCAGCAGCGCGATGGCCGGCTTCAGCACGTGGCTGATCTGGGCCCAGACCAGGTTGTGCGACGCCGCGAAGATGGCCTCGTGAAAGGCCACGTCGTAGTCGTTGTGGGAGATGCCTTCCCAGTGCAGATCGTCGTGTTCCAGCGCGCGGATCATGCCCTCGTAGGCGGACTCGATGGCCAGCAGATCGGCGGCGTTGGCGTGCTCCGCGGCCAGGCGCGCGACGAAGGGCTCCACGGCGACCCGGAAGGCGAAGATCTCGCGCTGGATGCGCGGATTGGGCTGGGCGAAGCGCGCCATCCAGCCGCTCACCCGGGGATCGAGCAGATGCCACTCGGTCAGCGCCCGCACCCGGGTGCCCTGACCGGAGATGCGCGTCAGCAGACCCGCCGTGACCAGCGTCTGCAGGGCGCTGCGCACGGTGCTGCGACTGACGCCGAAGCGCTCGCAGAGGTCCAGCTCCCTGGGCACGAAGTCGCCCGGCCCGTAATGGCCGCTGAAGATGTCCTCGGCGAGCACATCGGCGATGTCGGGCCGCACGGAGCGGCGCATAGGGTCGGCGGCGTGAGACATGATCGGCGTTCCGCTGTTACGGAGCCCTGTCGGACTCCATTCTCGTTATGTCGGACATAGGCTCGGATAAAATCGGACTTGATGCCTTTAGACTTTGGTCTCTTTTCGAGGGCCGAGCGCATCGCGCCCGAACCCTTGCGACCCCAGGGACGTCAGGCACAATGCCTCCATGAACCCGGAGCAGCGACAAGGAACGACATGACGCGACCGATCGTCGTCTTCGGCGGCAGCGGCTTTCTCGGCGATGCCCTGGTGCGTGAACTGGTGGAAGCCGGTCGGCCCACGCGGCTGGTGGCCCGCCACCCGGTTTGGCCGAGCTGGGCCGAGAGCGGCGATCCGCTGGCGCTGGTCGCGGCCGATATCCGCCATGAGGAAGAAGTGGCCGCGGCGCTGAAGGGCGCGGCGGCGGTGGTCAATGCGGTCAGCCTCTACGTGGAGAGCCGGGACCTCGGCTTCGAGGCGATTCATGTGGAAGGGGCCGGCCGGCTGGCGCGGCTGGCGCGGGAGGCCGGCATCGACCGGCTGGTGCAGCTGTCGGGGATCGGCGTCGAGGACAGCTCGCCCTCGGCCTACGTGCGCGCCCGGGCACGGGGCGAGCGCGCGGTGCTGGCGGCCATGCCCAGGGCGATCATCGTGCGACCGAGCGTGCTGTTCGGCCCGGATGATGCCTTTCTCGGCGGCCTGGCGCGGCTCGTCCGGCTGCCGGCAATCCCGCTGTTCGGACGCGGCGAGACCCGCCTGCAGCCGGTACACGTCATCGACGCGGCGCGCGCCCTCGCCCGCCTGACCGGCCCCGAGGCGCCGGCCCGGCGGCTGTTCGAGCTGGGCGGCGGCGACGTGCTGCGCTATCGGGAGATCGTCGAACTGGTGATGGCCCGGCTCGGCCGGGAACGCCCGCTGGTGCCGGTGCCCTTCTGGCTGTGGCGAACCCTGGCCGGCGCGCTCTCGCGGCTGCCGGACCCGCCGCTGACCCGCGACCAGGTCATCCTCATGCAGCACGACAACGTGGTCACCGACGGCGTCGGTACCTTCGACGACCTGGGGCTCAGGCCGCGCTCGCTGCGCGAGGGCCTGCCGGACAGCCTGGCGTCGCCAGCCCGCTGAGGCCCGCTCGATCGGGCGCGGCGGGCGAGGCTCAGGCCTTCTTGACGAACGCCGACTTCAGCTTCATCGGGCCGATGCCCTCGACCTTGCAGTCGATGTCGTGGTCGCCGTCGACCAGGCGAATGCCCTTTACCCTGGTGCCCACCTTCACCACCGAGGACGAGCCCTTGACCTTGAGGTCCTTGATCACGGTGACGGTATCGCCATCGGCCAGCGCGTTGCCATTGGCATCGCGAACCACCGGGGCGTCATCTTCCGCGTCCGGGGCCGCATCGGTCCACTCATGAGCGCACTCGGGGCACACGTACTGCAGGCCGTCGTGATAGGTGAACTCGGAGGCACACTGTGGGCACTGGGGCATATCGCTCATGAAAAGACCTCGGGGGGGATTCGGAGAGCGCGAAAGCCTACACCCTGGGACGCGCGAACGCCATGTCGCCGTTGCCCTCGGTCAGGAGCCTGCCAGGGTGAGACCGACCTTCTCTCATGCAGAAAAGAGCGATGGACTCATCCGTCAACAACGTCGTCGCCCGGTCGCAGAGGCTGGCGCACGACCAGACCGCCCGGCAGGCCCGGATGCAGGTATTCAAGGCAGCCCTCGACACCCGGCCGAGGCAGGTCACCTCACTGCGGGAATCCGCCGCCACCCAGCCCCCGCTGGCCCGATCCGTTACTCGCCGATGTCCTCGTGCCAGAGCCCTGGGTTCTCGGCGATGAAGCCCTCCATCAGGGCGATGCAGTCGGGGTCCTGCAGCACCTCGACCTCGACGCCGCGCTCGCGCAGCAGCGCCTCCTCGCCGAGGAAGGTGCGGTTCTCGCCGATCACCACCCGCGGGATGCCGTAGAGCAGGATCGCCCCGGTGCACATCGCGCAGGGCGACAGCGTGGTATAGAGGGTCGACTCGCGATAGATATCGGCCGACTGCCGCCCGGCGTTCTCCAGGGCGTCCATCTCACCGTGCAGCACGGTGCTGCCGAGCTGCACCCGCTGGTTGTGGCCGCTGCCGAGGATCACCCCGCGATGCACCAGCACCGATCCGATCGGAATGCCGCCTTCGTCTCGGCTGGTCTGCGCGGCCTCCAGCGCCGCCCTCATGAAATGCTCCATGTCCGATGCTCCCTGTGTCGCGATGCCCGACGGCCCGGCGCCGGTCGGTGACCACCAGCCTATGCTCTCCTCTGCCTGCTCGACCAGCGCCGTCTCGAACGCTGTGTCCACGACGCCTGCCCCGCCCATCGCCGCGGGATGCCCGGTGCCACGGTTCGAGGACGTGGAGGAAGGAGGCGGCAGCGGCACCCGCGCGCTGTCGGAGCCGGTGGAGATCTGTCTGTGCGTGGACCGCCGACGCCCAGGGGCAACGCCCTCATGGACTCTCCGGCCGAGTCTCTGCCGGCGGCCCGGCGACGGCTCACCGCCGCCCCTGGCGGCGCAGGCGGCAGCGCACCCCGTGACGATAGGCCACGGCGAGTGCCGGCTTGATCAGCGGCAGGCCGATCAGCCACGCCAGCGGGCGCAGCCGCGGCACCCGACGCATCAGCAGGAGGTAGGCGTCGAGGCCGTCACACAGCCGGCCGTGCTCGTCCTCGACGTGAAGGGAATGCAGGGCATCATTCGGATCGATGCCGCGTTCGCGCAGGCGCGCCTGGTTGGCGGTGACGTCGACCCATTCCACCGCCGACGCCTCGCCGGCCATCCGCTCGTAGCGGCGCCGATCGCGGCGGCATTTCGGGCAGACGGCATCGTAGTAGACCCGAAGGGTCGGGGCGTCGGCCATGGCGACCTCGTGGCGGCGCCGCATCGCAGGAATCAGGCGGACGCGGCCGCCGGCGTCCGGGTGGCCAGGAACTCGCCCTTGCCCACCGGCACCAGGCTGGTGGTGAAGTCGTCGTCCGCCTCCACCAGGTCGATGAAGGGCGCCAGCTCGTCGGCATGGGAGGTGGCGTTGTCTACCACCAGCAGCCCGCCCGGCGCCAGGGTCTCGCGCACCACGGGCCACCAGTCGACGTAGCGCGCGCGGTCGGCATCGAGGAACACCAGGTCCCGCGAGGCCGGGGCCTCGCGGTCGAGCACCCGGCCGGCCTCGGCGTGCAGCGATTCGATCACGTCCGCCAGCCCGGCCCGGGCGAAGTGCTCGCCGGCCATGCCCCAGCGTCCGGCGGCCCACTCCACCGTGGTGACCCGGCCGCCGAGCGCCCGGGCCGCCTCGGCCAGCCACAGGGTGGAATAGCCGTTGGAGGTGCCGATCTCGAGGATGCGCCGCGCCCCGGTCGCCCTGACCAGCACGGCGAGGAACTCGCCGGTATCGCGGGTGATGTTGCGCAGCCGCTCGTCCGGCGCCGTGACGTTCCGGTCGTGGTGCTCGCCGAGACGCTCCAGCTCGGCCAGCAGGGCCCCGAAGGGCGTGGCGTGTTCCATGGCCATATCCTCTGGCATTTCGTCTCTCGGTCGTCGCGCTCGCGGGTGGCGGCCCTCAGACGCCGATCTTGTCCTCGTATTCCTTGTCGGCATGACGATGCAGGGTCGAGTCGTCATCGCAGCTCGGCGACTGCAGGAAGGTCTCGGTGACGTCGAGATAGCCGAGGCTCTGGATGGTCCGGCGACCCAGCAGCACCGGATAGTTCATGTCGCTGCGGTCCTCGAGGCTGAACTGCTCCTCGAAGCGTTCATCGCCCATGCAGATCGTCATCAGCACCACCGGGCGATGATCCCGGCCGCCGGCGCCGACCACGGTGAGGTCGCGATAGAGCTGACGCTCGAATTCGTGGCTGACGATCTCGCCGCTCTCCTCGTCCTCGACCTCGACCTCGAAGCGCACCCAGTCTTCGCCGTCGCGCTCGAACTGCTCGATGTTATCCGCCTGCATGGAAGACGTCAGGGCGCCACTGTCCAGCTTGGCCTTCACTTCCACGCCCCAGCTCGGATCGATCAGGGCCTTCTCCACCCAGCCGTAGACTTCCGGCGCATCGGCATCACTGGCCAGGGCGGTGCCGGACAGCAGGCCGGCGCTCACGACGGGCAGCAGGGCCCGGGTCAGACGCTTGTGCATGTTCTCTCCTTCGAATCACACGGTTGAGGACGGTTCCGGCGCAGGCCGGTCAGGATCGAGTGTCATCTGACACGTTCCAGGCGTCCAGGGTTCCGTCGGTCCCTCGCTCGTCGTCCGCGCCGGCAGCAAGACGACCGCGCTTGGCGGGCGCATGAACCTGCGCAGGCGAGCGACCACTCACGACGATGACGCCGATCAATGTTTGTGTCGGTTGTCGTGCCGCGATCGCGGGCGAGGCGGCTAGCCTTAGGAGAAAGGGCCAACGACGGGGGACGCGGCATGGTGCTGGAACACGAACTCGGCCGGCATCGCCTGTTCAACGGGCTGCAGACGGTGCTGATCCTGGGCGGCCTGACGCTGACGCTGTCCCTGCCCGGCTACCTGCTGGCGGGGCCGAGCGGCGTACTGATGAGCCTCTCGGCGGTGATCGTGACGGCCGTGATGATGAGCTGGATGCCGGCCCGGATGATCCTGGACCGGGCCGGCGCCGAGCGGCTGCCGGCGTCCCGGGCGCCGGAGGTGCATGCGCTGCTCCGGCACCTCTACGCCGGCGCCGGCCTGACGATCGCGCCGCAGCTCTACCGCGCGCCCTCGCCGGAGATCAACGCCTTCGCCGTGGGCGGTCCCCACGACGGCGGCATCGCGGTCACCGACGGCCTGCTGAGCTCGCTGACGATGCGCGAGCTGGGCGGGGTACTGGCCCATGAGGTGAGCCATCTGCGGCGCGGCGACACCCGGGTGTTGTCGATCGCCACGGCCATGACCCGCATGACGCTATGGCTGACCACCGCCGTGCAGCTGGCGATCCTGGTCAGCCTGCCGATGATGCTGTCCGGCGAGCGCTCCCTGCCCTGGCTCACCCTGCTGGTGATCGCCGTGGCACCGACGCTCAGCGTGCTGCTGTCACTGGCGCTGTCGCGCAACCGCGAATACACCGCCGACATGGAGGCCGTTGCGCTCACCGGGGATCCGGCCGGGCTCGCCTCGGCGCTGGTGGTACTGGAGCGCCGGCGCCGAGGCTGGCTTGCGAGCCTGTTCGGGCGTCGCCCGCCGGTGGAGATCGCCTGGCTGCGCACCCATCCGTCCACCGAGGCGCGCATCCGCCGACTGGCCGAGTTCGATGACGCCCCACATGCGCCGTTCGGCGAGACCGACGAGGCCATGCCGGTGCGGCGCCCGATCCCGACCCGGCGTCGTGGCGGGCACCGCTGGCACTGAGAGAAGCCGCCGGCGGCTCAGTCACGGCGGCCTTCCCGCTCCAGGTCCTCGACGTCACCCATGGACGCCAGCTTGAGGTCGCGCACGGTGCGAATGGTGGGCTTGAAGGCGAACAGCGCCGAGCCGGCGATGAAGCACCAGGTCGCCAGCGTCTGCTGGCTCTCGTAGAGGAACAGCACCGAGCCGACCAGGAAGGCGGCCGCGGCGCCGAAGTCGACGAAGGTGTAGATCAGCTCCCAGAGGGCGTAGAGCCGGCGGGTGCGCGGGTTTTCCTCGCGCCGGTCTCGATCGAATAGCGCCATGCGCATCTCCTTGGACGATGGGGAATGTCTCGGGGAGCGGCGCGTCGCAGCCGCTCGAACGCCTCGTCGCCGACCTCCAGCCGCCCAGCGCGGCCACCGAGCGGGTGACGTCGATCGGCGCGTCGGGCCGTGGGCGACCCGCCGCTTGTTGCGAAAATGCACCAGAATGGCGACGCCGTCGACCACCGGATGCTCACCGTGTCGCCGATGCGCACCGCCGGATCGAGGCCGACAGAACCTCGCGCGCCCGCCCCGTTGTGGCAACGGGGCGGGCGCGATGGTGTCACCGAGGAGACTCGGTTCAGGACAGTCGGTTCGGCACGGTCAGTTCGACGGGAAGTTGAACTGGGCGCTCTCCTGCTGGGAGCGCTGCGGCCAGCGCTGGGACACGGCCTTGCGGCGGGTGTAGAAGCGCACCGCGTCGGGGCCGTAGGCGTGCAGGTCACCGAACAGCGATTCCTTCCAGCCGCCGAAGCTGTGGAAGGCCACCGGCACCGGCAACGGCACGTTGATGCCGACCATGCCGACCTCGATGGCATCACTGAAGCGGCGACCGGCCTCACCATCACGGGTGAACACGCAGGTGCCGTTGCCGTACTGGTGGGCGTTGATCAGCGCGATGGCCTCCTCGAAGGTCTCGACGCGCACCACGCACAGCACCGGGCCGAAGATCTCGTCGCGGTAGATGTCCATCGCCGGCGTCACCCGGTCGAACAGGGTCGCGCCCAGGAAGTAGCCCTTTGATTCCTCGACCAGCGGATGCTCGCGGCCGTCGACCACCAGCTCCGCGCCGGCCTGCTCGCCACGCTCGATGTAGCCGGCGACCCTGTCGCGATGGCCGGCGTTGACCAGCGCGCCCATGTCCAGCCCCTTCTCGGTGCCGGGGCCGATCTTCAGGGTGCGGGCCTGGTCGGCGAGCTTGCCGACCAGGGCGTCGGCGGTGTCGTCGCCGACGCAGACGGCCACGGAGATCGCCATGCAGCGCTCGCCGGCGCTGCCGAAGGCGGCGCCGATCAGCGTGCTGGCGGCGTTGTCCAGGTCGGCGTCGGGCAGCACCACGGCGTGGTTCTTGGCGCCGCCCAGGGCCTGGACGCGCTTGCCGTTCTCGGCGCCGCGGCGATAGATCGACTTGGCCACCGGCGTGGAGCCGACGAAGGAGAGTGCCTTGACGTCGGGGGCGTCGATCAGCGCCTCCACGGCCTCGCGGTCGCCGTGGACCACGCTGAAGATGCCCCGCGGCAGGCCGGCCTCGTCGAGCAGCTCGGCCATCTTGATCGCGGTCGAGGGCACCTGCTCGGACGGCTTCAAGATGAAGGCGTTGCCGCAGGCGATGGCCATCGGGTACATCCACAGCGGCACCATGGCCGGGAAGTTGAACGGCGTGATGCCGGCCACGATGCCCAGCGGCTGGTGATTGGACCAGGTATCGATGCCCGGCCCGGCGTTGTGGGAGTACTCGCCCTTCAAGAGCTCCGGCACGCCGCAGGCGTACTCGACGTTCTCGATGCCGCGCTTGAGCTCGCCCATGGCATCCTCGAGCACCTTGCCGTGCTCCTCGGCGACCAGCCGGCAGATCTCGTCGGCGTCGCGCTCGAGCAGCATCTTGAAGCGAAACATCACCTGGGCGCGCTTGGCCGGCGGCAGATCGCGCCAGGCCGACTGCGCCTCGCGGGCGGCGGCGATGGCCCGCTCCACGGTGGCCGCATCGCCCAGGGCGACGCGGCGGATCGCCTCGCCGGTCGCCGGGTTGAACACGTCGATGCTGCGCTCGCCGGCCACGCGGTCGCCGGCGATCCAGTGGTTCACGTCTGTCATGGGGTCTCTCTTGAATTGATTAGGAAGACACGTCGTCGCGGTGTCTTCCGGGATAGACTTTTTCCATCGGCCCGCTGAGCTGTGCCGGCAACAAGCCCCGGAGTGCCGGACCATCGCGAGGGCGCTGTAAACCCTTCCCTGGGCGCTACTTTTGCCATCCATGGCAAAAGGCCCTCGCTTCGCCTTGTCCCCGGCGCTCGTCTATCAGGCGGCAGCCGTTAGACCTCCCGGTCGAGCAGCGCCTCGTCGAAGGGGTAGCGCGAGAGCTTTTCGATGCCGGTCTCGGTGACCAGCACCTCCTCCTCCAGCTTGACGCCGTCGGCGGCGCCGACCTCGCCGATGTAGCTCTCCACCGAGACGACCATGCCGGGCTCCAGGATGCCGTCCTTGGAGAAGCGGTCGAAGTCCATGTGGTGGGCGACCAGCGGCGTCTCGCCGTGCATGCCGACGCCATGGATGATCGAGGGATAGCGGCGGTCGAGGAAGCGCTCGGGAATCTTCCACGCCTGCTCGGCGATCTCGCGGTAGCTCATGCCCGGCTTGAGGATGCCCATGTTGTGGTGCACCTGGTCATAGGCCATGCGATAGAGGCTCTTCTGGTAGGCGCTGGGCTTGCCCGGGCCGACGTGGAAGGTACGCGAGAAGTCGGAGTAGTAGCCGTGGCAGCCGATGGTATCGGTGTCGAGCGCCACCAGCTCGCCGGGGCGGATCACCCTGTCGCTTGCCTCGTTGAACCAGGGGTTGGTGCGCGGCCCGGAGTTGAGCAGGCGCGTCTCGATGAACTCGCCGCCCTGGCGGATGACGTCGCCGTACATGATGGCGAACAGCTCGTTCTCGGTGACACCGGGCTTGATGGCGGCCTCGACCTCGGCCACCGCGGCCTCGCTGCCGGCCATGGACTGGGCCAGGCAGGCGATTTCCTCCGGGGTCTTGATGCGACGACAGTGCAGGGTGTCCTGCATGCAGTCGAAGACCTCCAGCCCCTGGGCCTCCAGCGAGCGCGCCAGGTTCAGGGCGCAGCGATCCAGGCCGATCTTCTTGTTGCCGCGGCCGTGTTCCTGGATCAGCTCGGCGATCTCGACGCCGAAGGGATCGGAGGACAGGTTGTCGCGCTGGTTGACCGCCGACCACACCACCTTGGAGGTGCGCGACTCGTCGATGGTCTCCAGCCAGGTGGAGACGTGGGCGCTGCCCGGGTACTCGAACAGGATCACCGGGCCGTCGAGCGGCACGTAGACGTAGCGGGTCGAGTTGCGCAGGAAGTAGCCGAACATGTTGCGCGAGCCGGTGGCATAGCGCTGGTTGTACGGGTCGAACAGCACCACGGCGGCATAGCCCTGCTCGGCCATCATGGCCCGCAGGCGCTCGAGACGGCCGGCGCGCAGCTGCTTCGGATCGAAGGCGGTGGGGATGCTGTCGCCGTTGGCCATGGGGGCCGAGGGGATCACCGGGATCTGTTCCGGTTCGTTGTCGGTCAGCTTCTCGAAATCCACGATGCTCATGTCAGGTCTCTCGGAGGGTCGTGATGGAGTGTCGGGCTGGATGGCGCCGGCCGGACCGGCACCAGGGGCATGGCGATCGGCAGGCGCGATCAGTCGGCCAGGGCGTCGCTGCGCTGCATGCCCTCGTCGAGCAGCCGCTCGTGGACCGGCGCCATGCGGCCGAAGATGCGGCGGGCGCGCTCGGGGCGGCCGATGAAGCCCGGCTCCTTGGCGTAGGCGAAGATCACCGTGTGGCGCTCCTTCGCGCCCTCGACCGGGGTGACCCGGTGCAGGGAGTAGCGGCCGAAGAAGATCTGCAGGTCACCGGGCTGGAGATCCAGCGACTTGAGCCGCGAGCGGTCGCCGTCGATGACCTCCTCGACCTCGTCGAAGTTCTCGCCCTCGGGGCTGCGGATGCCCGGGGCATACTCGAAGCGGCCGCCGTCGTGGGACTGGCGGGTCATCATGGTGACGATGAACTCGTTGGTGTCGTAGTGCCACGGATGCTGGCAGCCCTCGCGCAGCACGTTCACCACCAGATCGGCCAGCGGGTCGGCGTACTGGTGGATCTCCTCCATGCCGACCACGGTGGCGATGAAACGCTGGAAGTCGGCGTTCTGGTAGACCTGGCGGATGATGGTGTCGCCGTCGATGCGGTCGCCGGCGACGAAGCCGTTGGTGCGGTCACCGAAGCGGTTCAGCGGATGGCTGGCCGGCCTGGAGGGGTCGGCGTCGCTGTTGTAGGGATTGGTCTCGGTCTGGTTGTAGTGGGCCTCGGGGGACAGGCGCTCGGTCTCGCGCTCCAGGCGCTCGAGGGCCTCGTCGGGCACGAAGTTCTTGAGCACCACGCAGCCGTCGTCCGCCAGCTGGCGGCGGCAGCGATCGATCAGCGCGCGTCCGGTGTCGCCGTCGAGATCGTCGAGGGGGTAGCGTTGCAGATCGATGAGGCCATCGAGGGCATTGGCGGGGGTATCGACCGAGGGTTCCACAGGCATGGTTGTCTCCGCTGTCTTGTGCATGCTGGACAGCCTAGTGACGGCACCTCCATAATAAAAATGAATCATTGAGATACAACCAATTTCAAAGGCTCATCAATTTATGGATACGGACCTGCTCCGCGCCTTCGTCACCGTGGCCGAGTGCCAGGGGTTCAGCGCCGCCGGCAAGGTGCTGCATCGCACCCAGTCGGCGGTGAGCCTGCAGATCAAGCGCCTCGAGGATCAGATGAGGCAGTCGCTGTTCGAGCGCACCAGCCGCAGCGTGCTGCTGACCCGCCACGGCGAGCGGCTGCTGCCCTATGCCCGCCACATGCTGACCCTGGAGGACGAGGCCCGTGAGGCCCTGGGCGAGCGCCAGCGCGGCGAGCTGATCCGTTTCGCCACCTCAGAGGAACAGGCCAGCGCCTACCTGCCCGAGCTGCTCGAGCGCTACGCCCGGCGCTTTCCGGACACGCGCCTCAACATCACCTGCGACATGAGCGCGGCGCTGGTCGGCCAGTTTCAGGAAGGCCTACTGGACGCGGTGCTGTCGATCCGCCACGTGCCGACGCAGTCGGGGCAGCTGCTGGGCTGGGAGCCGATGGTGTGGGTAGTCGCCGAGGACTGCCGGCCGGAGGACTGGGAGGTGCTGCCGCTGGCGCTCAACCCGGAGGGCTGCACCTTCCGCGCCCATGCGCTGTCGGCGCTGGGCCGCGACGAGCGGCGCTGGGAGATCCGCTACGCCAGCACCTCGCCCACCGGCATCAACCTGCCGGTCCAGGCGGGCCTGGCGGTGACGGTGAAGACGCCACGCAGCGTGCCGGCGGGCTGCCGGATCGTCGGCGAGGCGGAGGGCCTGCCGGCGCTGGGGCAGGTCGAGATCGAACTGCATCGTCGCCCGGGCCACACCCGCGAGGCGCTGGACGCCTTCTGCGAGGAACTCGAGCGCATCGTCACCGAAAACGACGATATCGCCGCCCCGCCGGCCAGCGAGACAAGCGACGAGGCCGCCAACGACTGAGCCCCGCCAATGGCGGGGCCCGAGCACTGACGCTTGCTGCCTGTCAGGCGGTGATCAGCCGCGTTGATACGTGCCGATCAGCCGGTTCATGCCCAGCAGGTGCGGCTCGAGCTGCTTGAGCAGCTCGGTCATGGAGAGCCCTTCCGGCAGCGCCGTGGGCTTGTCCAGCGCCAGCACCCAGAAGTAGTAAAGATGCGTGCCGTGACCTTCCGGCGGCATGGGGCCACCGTAGCCGTTGCGCTGGAAGTCGTTGTGCCCGCGGGTGCCAACGGTGGTGGCCTCCTCCAATGAGGTGACGGAGCCCGGCAGGTTGTAGAGCAGCCAGTGCACGAAGCCCTGCTGGCCGTGCTGCACCAGCGGCGCATCCGGATCATGGCAGATCACCGCATAGCCCTTGGTGCCCTCCGGCGGGTTCTCCCAGGCCAGGGGCGGCGACAGATCGTCACCGTCCGTCGCATGCCGTCCGGGCATCGCTTGAAAGTTCTCGAAGGCGGAGCTGGTCACCTGCATCTTCGAAAGGGCAAAGGCCATGAGACGTCCTCCCTGATGGGGTCGTGAATACCGGATTCAGCGTCGGCAAGGCGTTGGCGCCTGTCAACGCCGCTATGCCCTGTATGATGGCGGGCCGGACACTCTTCAACCCGGCAGGCTCCCATGAAGCGACTGTTGATCGTGGCCCATGCGCCCTCCCCCAACACCCGCCGGCTGCGCGAGGCCGCCGAGCGAGGGGCCCGTCATCCCGATATCGAGGCGATCGAGGTGGTCGTCAGGCCGCCGCTGGAGGCCGGCCCCGATGACGTGCGCGCCTGCGACGCCATCCTGCTCGGCACGCCCGAGAACCTGGGCTATATGAGCGGCGCGCTGAAGGACTTCTTCGACCGCAGCTACTACGCCGTGCTGGACGACACCCGTGGCCTGCCCTGCGCGCTCTACACCCGCGCCGGCCACGACGGCACCGGCACCCGGCGCGCCGTGGAAGGCATCGTCACCGGGCTCGGCTGGAAGTGGGCACAGGCCCCGCTGACGCTGCGCGGCGAGTGGCAGGATGACTTCGAGGCCCGGGTGGAAGAACTCGGCATGGCGATGGCGGCAGGGCTCGAGGCGGGCGTGCTCTAGGCCCCGCCTGCCTCGATGGCCGGCGCCCGGGGATCTACACCAGCCCGCGCACCACCAGGAACAGCACCGTGGGCGCCAGCAGGATGCCGAGGCCGGTGTAGAAGGTCGCGGTCATGGCGCCGTAGGGCACCAGCCGCGCGTCGGTGGCGGCGAGCCCCGCGGCGACGCCACTGGTGGTGCCGATCATGCCGCCGAAGATCATCGCCGAGCGCGGGTTGTCGAGCCCGATCCAGCGCGCGGCCAGGGGCGTGGCGATCATGGTCAGGATCGACTTGACCAGCCCGGCGGCGATCGACAGCGCGATCACCTCGGAGCTCGCGCCCAGCGTCGCCCCGGTGACGGGCCCGACGATGTAGGTCACTGCGCCTGCCCCGATGGTGGTGATCGCCACCGGATCGGTGTAGCCGAAGCCGACCGCCACCAGCCCGCCGGCCACGAAGGACACCACCACCCCGGCGAACAGCGCCATCACGCCGCGCACCCCGGCCTCGCGCACCTCGTCGAAGCGCACGCCGTAGGCGGTGGCGATGATCGCCAGGTCGCGCAGCATGCCGCCGCCCATCAGCCCCAGGCCGGAGAACAGCGTGATGTCGGCGAGCCCGTCGGCGCCGCCGGTGATCTTGCCGCCCGCATAGGCCAGCGCCAGGCCAAGCATGATGGCGATCGCCGACCCGTGCAGCTTGCCGCGGGTGAAGCGCTCGCTGATCCAGTAGGCGAGATACATGGTGAGCCCGATGACGGCGAAGGCCGCCACCAGGTGATACTTGTCGACGAGGTCATAGAGTGACTGCAGCATGGGACGCCCTCCTTAGCGATGGGCCGCGCGAGCCGGCTGGGCCCGGGCGTGCGAAGCGCCGGACGACGAGGCGCCGCGCTCGGCCCGCTCCCGCGACGGCTTGCCGGCGAATACCGGCACCATGGCCAGCCCCAGCACCACCGCCAGCACACCGGCCAGCAGCGCCACCGCCCCGCCGCTCAGGGCCGCGGCGACGTTCTGGCTGGCCGCCATGGCCACCACGATGGGAATATACATCGCGTTCCAGAACTTGATGCCGCTGACCGTCGCCTCCGGCAGCTTGCCTCGGGCCTTGAGATAGCCCGTCGCGAAGATCAGCAGCAGCATCGCGATGCCCACCCCGCCGAGATTGGCCTCGATGCCGAGCAGATGGCCCAGCACATCGCCCGTTGCCAGGCCCAGCATCATGCACCCCGCCAGCAGGGCCACTCCGTAGATCACCATGGGTCAGGTCCTTATTGTGATTGTCGTTGTTCGAGCCTCGGGACGTCCCGAGTGTCAGCGTGCTCCCGGCCGCGTCTGCGCGCCGCCTGGGGCCCGGCCGATGGGCCGAGCATGGTGCTCCTTCATCCTGCCGTGGCGGTCGCCTCCTTCATGGCGTAGAGGTCGGCGTAGGCGTCGCGCAGCTGGTTCTTCTGCACCTTGCCCATCACGTTGCGCGGCAGCGCCTCGATGGAGAACACCCGCTTGGGCTGCTTGTAGCGCGCCAGCCGGTCGGCGAGCGCCGCCTGAACGGCCGCCTCGTCGGGGGCGGTTTCGCCCTCGCGGGCCACCACCACCGCGGTGACGCCCTCGCCGAGGTCCGGATGCCGGACGCCGAACACCGCGGACTCGGCGACGCCCGGCAGCTCGTCGATCAGCTGCTCGACCTCCTTCGGATAGACGTTGTAACCGCCGGAGATCACCAGGTCCTTGTCGCGGCCGACGATGTGCAGGTAGCCGTCGTCGTCGATCCGCCCCAGGTCGCCGGTGATGAAGAAGCCGTCGTCGCGGAACTCGCTGCGGGTCTTCTCCGGCATCTGCCAGTAGCCCCGGAAGACGTTGTCGCCGCGCACCTCCACCAGCCCGGTCTCGCCGCGGGGCAGCTCGGCGCCGCTGTCGCGGTCGGTGATGCGCACCTCGCTGCCCGGCAGCGGGAAGCCGACCGTGCCGGGGCGCCGCTCGCCAGCGTAGGGATTGGAGGTGTTCATGTTGGTCTCGGTCATGCCGTAGCGTTCGAGGATGACATGGCCGGTGCGCTCTCGGAATTGATCATGAGTCTCGGCCAGCAGCGGCGCCGAGCCGGAGACGAACAGCCGCATGTTGGCCACGGCATCGCGATCCAGCCGCGGCGACTGCAGCAGCCGGGTGTAGAAGGTCGGCACGCCCATCAGCACCGTGGCCCCGGGCATCAGGTCGAGCAGCTGCTCGACGTCGAGCCTGGGCAGGAAGGTCATCGAGGCGCCCACCGTCAGCACGATGTTGCAGGCCACGAACAGCCCGTGGGTATGGAAGATCGGCAGCGCATGCAGCAGGTGGTCGTCGGCGGTGAAGCGCCAGGCCTCGGCCAAGGCCCGGCTGTTGGAGGCCAGGTTGGCGTGGCTGAGCATCGCCCCCTTGGAACGCCCGGTGGTGCCGGAGGTGTAGAGGATCGCCGCCAGGTCATCGGCCTCGAGGCAGGCGATCTCGGTCATCGGCTCGGCGGCGGCGGCACGCTCCATCAGGCTGCCGTCGCCGGCCGTGCCCAGGCTCTCCACGTGGACCACCCGCCCCTCCTGGTAGAAGCGGTTGGCGTCCGCCGCCCGTGCCGGCGGGCACACGTAGAGCTGCGGCGAGGCGTCGCCCAGGAAGTACTCGATCTCGGCGCCGGTGTAGCCGGTGTTGAGCGGCAGATAGACCGCGCCGGCCTGCAGGCAGGCCAGGTAGAGCATGATCGCCTCGGGGCTCTTGTCGACCTGCACCGCCACCCGGTCGCCGGGCTGCACGTCGAGGGACTGCAGCACCGCGGCCAGGCGCTGCGAGGTCTCGAGCATCTCGGCATACGCGTAGCGCCGCCCCTCGGGGGTATCGATCAGCGTCTTGTCCGGCGTCTGGCGAAAGTGGGCCTCGAACTGCAGGAACAGGTTGTGATTGTGCATGGCGGTCGTCCTCGTGATCGTGGGGGGAAATCGGGGGAATCAGGCATCGGCCGGCGCGGCCAGCAGCGGCTGGGCGCGCCTGGCCTGGCGCGGGATATCGCCGGCGCAGACCACGCTGCCCTCGCGGCTATAGGCCTCGTGGTTCTGCTCGATGCGGTCCGGCTCGTAGCGGTAGTTGACCATCAGGCCATGGGCCTGACGACAGCCCTTGGCAGAGGCGTCGGCGGGCCAGTTCAGGCGATGCAGGCTCGCCCCGTTGCCCAGGTGAAAGCGCGCCACCGGGTCGCGGGGCAGGCCGTGGCGCTGCTTGGCCTCGGTGAGATAGTGGGCGGCCAACGCCGTGAGCTCGGGCTCGAGCGCCTCCCGGGCCGCCGGATCGTCGCGCCAGGCGGTGGCGTCGAGGGCCTCGGCGGCCTCGGGCGACAGGCGGCATTCGCCGGCCTCGCGCCGCTCCGACAGCCATTGGGCGAAGCCCGGCACCGGCGACAGGGTCACGAAGTTGGCGAGCTCGGGCAGCTCGCGCCGGAGCTCCTGCACCACCTGCTTGATCAGGAAGTTGCCGAAGGAAATGCCCTTCAGGCCGGCCTGGCAGTTGCTGATGCTGTAGAACACCGCGGTGTCGGCGTCCCGGGGCGCCACCTCGTCGCCGCCGGCCAGCAGCGTCTGGATATTGCCGGGGATGCCGCGACACAGCGCCACCTCGACGAAGATCAGCGGCTCGTCGCCGATGGCCGGATGGAAGAAGGCGTAGCAGCGCCGGTCCTCGGGATCGAGGCGCCGGCGCAGCGCGTGCCAGTCCTGAATCTCGTGTACCGCCTCGTAGCGGATCAGCTTCTCGAGCACCGCCGCCGGGGTGTTCCAGTCGATGCTTCGGAGCACCAGGAAGCCACGGTTGAACCAGGACGCGAACAGGTGCGCGAAGTCCTCGTCGAGGCCGGCCAGCGCCGGCGCCTCGTCGAGGTGCCCCAGCAGGTCGGCGCGCATCTTGACCAGCTCGAAGGTGCCGCCGGGGCACAGGTTGAGCCGGCGCAGCAGCTCCTGACGCGGCGGCTCGCAGGCCTCGATCAGCGCCCGCAGGCCGGCCTCGCCCTCCCCCTCGCGATAGGCCGCGTAGGCGGCATGGATCGCCTCGGGGCGCGCGCCGTGGCGCTCGGCGAGCCGGATCAGGACGTCACGGCGCGCCTCGGGCTCCAGGGCGGCATAGCCGCTGAGCACCCGCTGGGCGACCAGGATCTGCGAGGCTTCCCCGCCGCCTCCGGCCAGCAGGGCGTCGCAGGCCGATATGATCTCACCGGCTCCGCAGGGCGCCGACGCTCGCCCGCGGCGGGGGGAGCGTTCGCCGCCCTGGCGCTGGCGGGCCCGACGGGCCACGCTCGACAGCAGGCCTTCCAGGAAATCCATGTTCATCTTCATGCCGCGTCCTCCAGAGGCCAGAGTCGCCCTCGCGGTGGCGTTGATTCGGCACATGGCATACATGACACCGAGTTGTTATATATAACAGATAGGTTCAAAATATAGTTGTGTCAAGCGGGAGGACAGCACATGAGCAAGGTTTCCCAGGCGCAGCGACTGCGCGACCTACTGGAAGACGCCATCATCAAGGGGCGCTACCCGCCCGGCGCGCGCCTCGACCCGGAGGCCCTGGAACGGGAGTACGACTGCTCACGCACGCCGGTCCGCGAGGCGATCCAGCAGCTGGCGATGTCGGGCATGGTGAAGGTGGTGCCGAAGCGCGGCACCTTCGTGACCCAGCTCAGCGTGGCCGAGCTGGTGGAACGCTTCGAGGTGATGGCCGAACTGGAAGGCATGTGCGCGCGGCTGGCGGCGCGGCGCATCGGTGCCGAGGAGCTGGAGGCGCTGCGCGAGGCCCACGAGGCCTGCCGGCGCATGGCCGAGGCCGGCGACGCCAACGGCTACTACTACGAGAACAGCGTCTTCCACCAGCGCATCTACGAGGCCAGCCACAACGCCTTCCTGGCCCAGGAAGCCACGCGGCTGCACGCGGTGCTGCAGCCCTACCGGCGCATGCAGCTGCACCTGCGCCACCGCCCCGAGCGCTCGCTGGCGGAGCACGAAGCGGTGCTGGACGCCATCGCCGCCGGCGACGAGCGGCGCGCCGAGGCCGAGATCGAGTCCCACGTCCAGGTGCAGGGCGAACGCTTCAACGACCTGGTCGCCTCGGTCCAGCAGCTCCAGCAGACCGGCAACGACTGAGCAAAAACAACGACGGCACCCCGAGGGGTGCCGTCGTCACGATGACCGGAAAGATGAGCGCCGGGGACAAGACAAAGCGAGGCTCTTTTGCCAAGGGTGAGGCGAATTCCGCCGAACGGGCTGGCCAGGGAAGGCCAGCACCGGTCCTGCAAGCGGAGCAGGATGCGATAGCGCCGCAGGGCAAAAGAAGCGCCCATGGAAGGGTTCACTGCGTCCTCGCGATGGCTTGGCGCCGATCGAGCTCATCCCCTATGCCACGAAAGCGCTACCTGAGGCGCTCGAATACCGTGGCCACGCCCTGCCCCATGCCGATGCACATGGTCGCCAGGCCCAGGCTGGTGTCCTGCTCGCGCATCACGTTGAGCAGGGTGGTGCAGATGCGCGACCCGGAGCAGCCCAGCGGATGGCCCAGGGCGATGGCGCCGCCGTGCAGGTTGACCGCCTCGTCCATGCGGTCGCGCAGGCCCAGGTCCTTGAGCACCGGCAGTGACTGGGCGGCGAAGGCCTCGTTGAGCTCCACGGTCTGGATATCGTCCATGGTCAGCCCCGCCGCCTTCAGCGCCTTCTTCGAGGCCGGCACCGGGCCGTAGCCCATGATCGAGGCGTCGCAGCCCGCCACCCCGGTGGAGAGCACCCGGGCGATGGGCTCGAGGCCCAGCGCCTCGGCGCGCTCGGCGCTCATCACCGCCATGCCGCTGGCGCCCACCGACAGCGCCGAGGAGGTGCCGGCGGTGACGGTGCCGTTCTTGGGGTCGAAGGCCGGCCTGAGCTCGGCCATCGCCTCGAGGCTGGCGTCGTCGCGGATCACCTCGTCACGGTCGACCCGCACCCGGTAGCCGCGCGCGTCGTGGCCCTCGACGCCGACGATCTCGCGATCGAAGCCGCCGCCGTCCCGGGCCTCCCTGGCCAGCCGGTGGGAGCGCACGCCGAAGGCGTCCTGATCCTCCCGCGAGATGCCGTGCATCTTGCCCAGCAGCTCGGCGGTCAGGCCCATCATCATCGCCGCCTTGGCGGCGTGCTTGCTGGCCGCCGGATTGACGTCGATGCCGTGGGTCATGGGCACGTGTTCCATGTGCTCGACGCCGCCGATCACGTAGACGTCGCCCATGCCGGCGCGGATGTTGGCGGCGGCGATGTGCAGCGCGCTCATCGAGGAGCCGCACAGCCGGTTGACGGTCTGGGCGGGCACGCTGCGCGGGATGCCGGTCATGATCGCCGCGTTGCGGGCGATGTTCATGGCCTGCTCCAGGGTCTGGTTCACGCAGCCCCAGATGACGTCGTCGACCTCTTTCGGATCGAGTCCCGGGTTGCGGTCGAACAGCGCCTGCATGACGGCGGCGGACAGGTTCTCGGCGCGCACGTGGCGGAAGGCGCCGTTCCTGGCCTTGGCCATGGCGGTGCGCACGCCGTCGACCACCACGATGTCTCTCGGATGCAAACTCATCGATACTGTCTCCCTGTGAATCAGGCCGGGTCGGCGTCGCGGTGGAAGCGCTGGCCGCTGCGAGCCATCTCGCGCAGCCCGTCGGTGGGCGCGTAGAGCGGCCCCAGCTCGGCGGCCAGTTCGTCCGCCTGGGCGACGAAGGCCTCCGCCCCCATGGCGTCGATGTAGCGCAGCGCCCCGCCGCGGAACGGCGGGAAGCCGATGCCGTAGATCAGCGCCATGTCGGCCTCGGCGGCGCTGCCGACGATGCCGTCCTCGAGGCAGCGCACCGCCTCCAGGCACAGCGGCACCATCATCCGCGCGATGATCGCCTCGTCGGAGAAGTCCTGCTCGCCTTCGGCCACCTGCCGCACCAGCGCCAGGGCCTCGTCGTCCTCGAGCTTCTGCGGCTTGCCCTTCCGGTCTTCCTCGTAGGCGTAGAAGCCCTTGCCGTTCTTCTGGCCGAGACGCTCGTGCTCGACCATCCGCGGGATCACGCCGCCACTCATATCGCCCATGCGATCGGGGAAGCCTTCGGCCATCACCTCGCCGGCGTGCAGCGCGGTATCCATGCCCACCACGTCGAGCAGGTAGGCCGGCCCCATCGGCCAGCCGAAGCGCTCCATCACCTTGTCGACCCGGCGGAAGTCGGCGCCCTGGGCCACCAGGGCGCTGAAGCCGCCGAAGTAGGGGAACAGGATGCGGTTGACCAGGAAGCCCGGGCAGTCGTTGACCACGATCGGCGTCTTGCCCATCTGGCGGGCGTAGGCGACGGTGGCCGCCACGGCGGCGTCACCGGTCTTCTCGCCGCGGATCACCTCGACCAGCGGCATGCGGTGCACCGGGTTGAAGAAGTGCATGCCGCAGAAGTGCTCGGGCCGCTTCAGGTGCTCGGCCAGCCGGGTGATGGAAATGGTCGAGGTGTTGGTGGCCAGCACCGTGTCCTCGCCTACCGCGGCCTCGGCCTCGGCCAGCACCGCGCCCTTGACCTTGGGATTCTCCACCACGGCCTCGACCACCAGGTCGACCCCGCCGAAGTCGCCGTAGGACAGTGTCGGGCGGATATGGGTCAGCCGCTCGGCCATCTGCTCGGTGGTGAATTTCTTGCGCTCGACCTGCTTGGCGAACAGCTTGCGGGCCTCCTTGAGGCCGAGGTCGATGGCCTCGGCCTTGATGTCCTTCATCAGGATCGGGGTGCCCTTGGAGGCGCTCTGGTAGGCGATGCCGCCCCCCATGATGCCGGCGCCCAGCACCGCGGCCTGCGCGACGGGGCGCGCCTGCTTCGCGTAACGAGCGCCGGCCTTCTTGACCGCCTGGTCGTTGAGGAACAGCCCCACCAGGTTGTAGCAGACATCGGTCTTCGCCAGTTTGGCGAAGGACGCGGCCTCGATCGCCTGGGCGCGCTCGCGGGTCTCGCCGGCGCCCTTCTGGATCACCTTGATCGCCTCGATCGGCGCCGGGTAGTGCGGCCCGGCCTTGCCGGCCACATAGCCCTTGGCGGTCTCGAACACCATCATCTGCTCGATGGCGTCGAGCCTGAGGGGCGAGCGCTTCTCGGCGCGCCGGGCCTGGTGATCGAGCTCGCCGCGGCGGGCGCGGTCGAGCAGATCGCGGGCCGCCTCCATCAGCGCCTCATCGGGCACCACGGCGTCCACGGCGCCCATCCGGAGCGCCTCGTCGGCCTTGTTCTGGGTGCCGCCGGCGATCCACTCGATGGCGTTGTCGGCGCCGATCAGCCGCGGCAGGCGCACGCAGCCGCCCCAGCCCGGCAGGATGCCGAGCTTGGTTTCCGGCAGGCCGAGCTGGGCCGAGTCGCTCATCACCCGGAAGTCGGTGGTCAGCGCCAGCTCGCAGCCGCCGCCCAGGGCCAGGCCGTTGAGCGCGGTGACGGTGGGAAACGGCAGGTCCTCGATGGCGTTGAAGAGGGCGTGCACCCGCTCGAGCATGGCCTGGATCTCCTCCTCGCCGCGCTCGAACATGCCATGGAACTCGGTGATGTCGGCGCCGACGACGAAGGCTTCCTTGGCGCTGGTCAGGATCAGCCCCCGAAGGCCGGAGTCGACGCCGAGCGCCTCCACCGCCTCGGCGAGCTCGCCGACCACCGCCGACGACAGGGTGTTGACCGACTCGTCGCGGTGGTCGAGGGTCAGGGTGGCGACGGCGTCATCGTCACGCGCCACGGTGATGGCATTGCCTTGGTAGATCATCCACGAATCTCCGTGCAGAAATTCATACGGCCGTTTGATTCCATCAGCTTGGGCCAGACCGCGAAGAGCGTCAAGCCCTGCCATGGTCGACACGCCCCTCCTGAGTCATCGCGGCATGGCACCTCTCCGCCGGGGCCGTCGCTTCGCGGCGACTCCCGCGGCGCGCGGCGCCCTGCTAGGATGCGCCCATGACTGCCGACCGCTTGCCACCGCCCCCCGATCCCCGTGCCTCCCGCCTCGAGGGCTGGCAGCATCGCCTCACCCGCGTGGCGGAACGTGCCCGTCGCTGGCACTGGCTGTGGCCGCCGGTGGCCTTCCTCGCCGGCGCGGCGAGCTTCTTCCTGGTGGAGCGCCAGCAGTGGCTGGGCGCCGCCCTGGCGCTGGGCATGCTGGTGGCCTGGGTGCTGCTGCTGTCCGAGAGCCTGATCGCCCGCTGGCTGATCCATCGCGGCTATCCCGCCCTGCCACGCGGCATCACCACCTTCATCGCCCAGATGGTCCACCAGGAGACACTGTTCTTCGCCCTGCCGTTCCTGCTGGCGACGACCGTCTGGACCAGCGCCCAGGGGCTGTTCACGGCGCTGATGGTGGGGCTCGCGCTGCTGTCGATCCTCGACCCGCTCTACTACCGCCTGGCCGCCCGGCACCGCTGGCTCTACTTCGCCTTCCACGCCCAGTGCGTGTTCCTGGTGGTGCTGGTGACGCTGCCGACGGTGCTGCACCTGACCACCGGCGAGAGCCTGGTCATCGCGCTGGTCGCGATGATGGTATTCAGCCTGCCGAGCCTGATGCAGCTGCTGCGGCCGATGAACACCGCCCGTTGGCTGGCCATGATGGTGCTGCTGCCGCTGCTGGCCGGCCTCGGCTGGCTGGGACGCGCCTGGGTGCCGCCGGCCAGCCTGTGGCTCTCGGGCCATGCGCTGTCGCCGTCCTTCGACGAGCCGGCCCGGCGCCCGGAGGGCGAGCTGCGCCTCACGCCCGAGGCGCTGACCGGCCACGGTCTCTACGCCTACACGGCGATCCACGCCCCGCGGGGCCTCGAGGAGAAGGTCGTCCACGAGTGGCGTCAGGACGGCCGGCTGGTGGATCGCATTCCGCTGCAGATCCAGGGCGGACGCGAGGCCGGCTACCGGGCCTGGACCCACAAGCGCCACTTCCCGGAGGAGCCGTCGGGCAACTGGCGAGTCGACGTGATGACCGCCAGCGGCCAGCGGATCGGCGTGCTGCGCTTCCGGGTCAGCGACACGCCGGAACAGGCGACCCTGGCCGATGGTCGTATACGCCTGCCGGCCGGGCTGCCCGGACTGGATCTGCGGCGCCTCATCGCTCGGCCGGCGGAAGCACCGTAGAGCGCTAACGACTTGCATTACACTCCGCAGCTCCGGACAATCCCTTAGGATTCATCGTTTGTGCAGACACTAATGCAACAGAACATCGGTTTTACGCTTTCTCGTTTACCGCGCTTATGGCGCGCGGTCATCGATCGCCGGCTGGCCCCCGAGGGGCTGACCCAGACCCGCTGGGTCACGCTCTACCATCTCTGGCAGATGGGGGATGACCAGCCGCAGTGCGACCTCGCCCGAACCATCGGCGTCGAGGCACCCTCGCTGGTGCGCACCCTCGATCAGCTCGCCGAACAGGGGCTGATACAGCGCTGCCCCTGCGACAAGGACCGGCGCACCAAGCGCATCATGCTCACCGACGCGGCCATGCCGCTGCTCGAGCGCATCGATGCCGTGGTCAGCCAGGCCCGGGAAGAGATGCTGGCCGGCCTGTCCGCGGAAGAGGTCGATCAGCTCGCCGAGCTGCTGGGACGCATCGAGGCCAACGGCCTGGCGATCCAGGCCCGGGAAGAGGGCTAGGCGCCGCCCGGCCGCTCGCCCCGGGCGGCTTTTCCCTGGCAGACGAACGATGCCACGGCACCGCGCTAGCCGCGGGGTGCCTGGGCAACCCCGCGCCGCTCGGGTCGGTCCGGCCGCCCCGCGAGCCCATCGCGCAGCTCGGCCATGTCGGCGGCCACCGGCTGGAAGGCCTCTCTCTCCAGCGATTCATCCCACCACAGGATCAGCGCCTCGGCGCTCGACTCCACCGCCAGCGCGTCGGCGGGCAGCCGCGCCAGCAGCGCCTCGAAGTGACACCGCACCGCCGCCGGCAGCTCATGCAGCGGCTCCTTGCGCCAGCGCCAGCCCTCCACGAAGGGCTTCAGGGCGTCGCTGGCCACGACATCGCGCATCAGCATGAAATCGGGCCCCGGCCGCCGCGGCGGGTAGGCCCAGCGATAGGCGGGACGACGCCGGTCGTCCTGGTGCAGCGGCGACGGATCGAGACGCACCTGGATCCCGTCCTGTCTGGCCGCCTCGCGCAGCGTCGTGGCGCGCTGCTCCCGGGGGCTCGGGCGAAGCCACATGGCCGGGGCGAAGATCAGCCCGACGACCACGGCGATGATCAACCAGATCATAAGCGTTTTCCGTTCCTGTCTTGATGCAAGTCGTTGTCTTGTCTCATCGTGCGTCCTAGAGTGGGAGGCAGCCACTGACCCTGATCCTCTGCCGGAGGCAATGCCATGAGCAACGAGTATCGTCACGTCCTGGTCGCCGTCGACCTGACCAAGGATTCCCACAAGGTGCTGGAGCGGGCGATGCAGATCGCCGACCGCAACGAGGCCAAGCTCTCCATCATGCATACCCTCGAGCCCCTCGGCTTCGCCTACGGTGGCGACATTCCCATGGACCTCACCAGCATCCAGGACCAGCTCGACGAGCACGCCAAGCAGCGCCTGGCCGAGATCGCCGATGCCCACGTGGCCAAGGAGAACCAGCACGTGGTCGTGGGCATGCCCGACACCGAGATTCACCGCTTCGCCGAGGAGCGGAATGTCGACCTAATCGTGGTCGGCTCCCACGGCCGCCACGGCTTCGCGCTGCTGCTGGGCTCCACCTCCACCGGCGTGCTGCACGGCGCCCAGTGCGACGTGCTGGCGGTGCGGGTCGGCAAGGACGGCGAAGCGGAGGAATAACCCGCCCCGCACGATGCATGCGAAAGGCGCCCCTCGGGGCGCCTTTCGCGTTGGGCCTTCGCCGGCGGCCTAGGCTTCGCCGGCCGCCATCGCTTCCAGCTCCATCCACCGTTCCATGGCGGTCTCCAGCTCGGCCTGGCGGTCGCCGAGGGCCTGCAGGGTCGCGGTCACCGTGTCGTTGTCCTGCTGGTAGAAGGCCGGATCGCCGACCTGCTCCTCGAAATCGGCCACCGCCGCTTCCAGACGCTCGATCTCCGCCGGCAGGCCGTCGAGCTCGCGCTGCAGCTTGTAGGACAGCTTGGCGCGCTTGGGGGCGGCCTTGGCCGCCGGCGCCGCGTTCTCCTTGGCCGGCGCGGCCTCGGCCGGGGCCTCGGCGACCGGCTCGGCCGCCTGACGCGCCGCGCCCTCCCAGGGCGCCGGCGGCAGCTTGCCGCCCTGGCGCACCCAGTCGTGGTAGCCGCCCACGTACTCGCGCACGCAGCCCTGGCCCTCGAAGGCCAGCACGCTGGTCACCACATTGTCCATGAAGGCGCGGTCGTGGGACACCAGCAGCAGGGTGCCGTCGAAGTCGAGCAGCAGCTCCTCGAGCAGCTCCAGGGTCTCCACGTCCAGGTCGTTGGTCGGCTCGTCGAGCACCAGCACGTTGGCCGGCTGGGTGAACAGCTTGGCCAGCAACAGGCGGTTGGACTCGCCGCCGGACAGCGCCTTGACCGGCTGGCGCACGCGCTCCGGCGTGAACAGGAAGTCCTGCAGGTAGCTCATCACGTGGCGATCGCGGCCACCCACGGTGAGCCGGTCGCTGCCCTGGGCGACGTTGTCGTAGACGGTCTTCTCCGGCTCGAGGCCGGCGCGCAGCTGGTCGAAGTAGGCCACCTGCAGCTTGGTGCCCATGCGCACCTGCCCCTCGCTGGGCTCGAGCTCGCCGAGCAGGATCTTGAGCAGGGTCGTCTTGCCGGCGCCGTTGCGGCCGATCAGGCCGATGCGATCGCCGCGCTGCACCTCGAGGTTGAGGTCGCGAATGACCGCCTCGCCGTCGTAGTACTGGGTGACGTGGGACAGCTCCACCACCCGCTTGCCGCTGCGCTCGCCGGTGTCCACCGAGAGGCTGGCGCGGCCCTGGCGCTCGCGGCGCTCGCCGCGGTCGCGACGCATCTGCTCGAGGGCGCGCACGCGGCCCTCGTTGCGGGTCCGGCGGGCCTTGATGCCCTGGCGGATCCACGCCTCCTCCTGGGCCAGCTTCTTGTCGAACTCGGCGTTCTCGCGGGCCTCGACCTCGAGCTCGTGGGTCTTCTGCTCCTGATATCGGGCGTAGTCGCCGGGATAGCGCCCCAGGCGGCCGCGATCGAGCTCGAGGATGTGGGTGGCCAGCCGCGACAGGAAGGCACGGTCGTGGGTGATGAACAGCACCGCGCCGTTGAAGGCGGACAGCTGCTCCTCCAGCCAGGCGATGGTGTCCAGGTCCAGGTGGTTGGTGGGCTCGTCGAGCAGCAGCAGGTCGGGCTCGACCACCAGCGCCCGCGCCAGCGCCACGCGCCGCCGCCAGCCGCCGGAGAGATCCGCCATGGCGGCATCCGCCGGCAGCCCCAGGCGCGTCAGCACCACGTCGATGCGCTGGTGGAAGGACCAGCCGTCGATGGCCTCGAGGCGGGTCTGCAGCTGGGCCATGCGCGTCATGTCGGGCTCGGCCTGCTGCACCAGGTGGTGATACTCGGACAGCAGCTCGCCGGCCTCGGGCAGGCCCTGGGCGACCACGTCGAAGATGGTCTCGCCGGAGGCGGCGGGCAGGTCCTGGGCGAGCACGCCGATCTTGAGGCCGGGCGCGCGCCAGATGGTGCCGCCGTCGGGCAGGTGCTCGCCCGACACCAGCTTGAGCAGGGTCGACTTGCCGGTTCCGTTGCGGCCCACCAGCGCCAGACGCTCGCCCTTCTCCAGCACCAGATCGGCGCCGTCGAGAAGCACATGGGTGCCGTAGGCCAGTTGCAGCTGTTCCAGACGTAGCAGGGTCACGCATTCACCTCATCGTTCGATCAAGCCGCCAGTGTAACGCATGCCCGCCCCGACGTGGCCCCACCCCACCCGACCCGGGTACAATGCGCGCCCGTTTCCCGCGCGCTAGACGAACCGCCCAAAGGAGAGCTTCGCCTTGGCCGACGCCACGCCCCCCTTCGACGACGTGCTGCCCGAGGCGCTGAGATTCTGTTCGCCGGCCCCGCTGGTGGACATCGGCGCCAACCTGACCCACGAGAGCTTCGCCCGCGATCTCGAGGCGACGATCCAGCGCGCCCGCGCCGCCGGCGTCGACACGCTGATCCTCACCGGCACCGACCGCGAGCACGCCGAACAGGCCGTGACCCTGGCCCGCCGCTACCCGGGGCTGTATGCCACCGCCGGCGTGCATCCCCATGACGCCAGCCGCTGGGACGCCCAGCTCGAGGCCGCCATGCGCGAGCTCCACCGCCAGCCGGAGGTCGTGTCGGTGGGCGAATGCGGCCTGGACTTCAACCGCAACTTCTCGACGCCGGCCGAGCAGCAGCACGCCTTCGAGGCACAGCTCGCGCTCGCCGCCGAGAGCGGTCTGCCGCTGTTCCTCCACGAGCGCGACGCCGGACCGCGCATGCGCGAAATGCTGCACGCCTGGCGCGACGACATCTCGAAGGCGGTGGTGCACTGCTTCACCGCCGACCGCGACACCCTTTATGGCTACCTGGACCTCGACCTGCACATCGGCCTGACCGGCTGGCTGTGCGACGAGCGCCGTGGCCATCACCTGCGCGAGCTGGTGGGGGCGATTCCCGCCGAGCGGCTGATGGTGGAAACCGACTGCCCCTACCTGCTGCCGCGCAATTTACCTGCCAAACTCAAGGGCAGACGCCACGAGCCGGCGCTGCTGCCCTGGATCGTGCGCGAGATCGCCCACTGGCGCGGCGACACGGAAGCCGACCTGGCCCGCACCACCACCGCCACCGCCCGGGCCTTCTTCGGCCTCGACGAGCCTGCCCGCGAGGAGGGGCAACAGAATGGATGATCTGCCTGCGTTCATCGCCATCGAGACCGGCGACGACGGCGACCTGCCGCTGTCCATCGCCTGGACCCTGCCCGATGGCCGCGTCAAGCACACCCTGATCCAGCCCGACGACGAGTGGCTGGACGACGAGCTGGTCTCGCTGGGCGCCTACAGCCTGGAGGAGCTCTCCAGCATGGGCGTGAGCCCGCTGGACGTGATCCGCGAGCTGGAGACCGACCACTTCAACGCCACCCTCTACACCGCCGGCGTCGGCGACGACGAGGCGGCGCTCTCGCGGCTGTTCGAGACCTACGGGCTGGACCCGTTCGTCGAGCTGGCCCCGGCCGAGAGCCTCTATGCCGATCTGGCGCCCGGCGACTGGTCCCGGGCCCGCGGCGAGCTGTTCGGCGAGCTGGGGCTCGAACCGCTGCGCCCCGAGGAAGAGATCCAGGTGATGCTGACGCTGCATCAGCGCCTCGGCGACGCCGACCTCTGAGACGACGCCTCAGGCGGGCTCGGCGGCGGGCGCCTCGCGGCGTTCGAGACACGCCCGGCCCGCCGCCAGCGCCGCCTCGAGCGGCGCGCCCTCGCCTTCCTCCCGGCCCTGGCCGTAGAAGACCGCCAGCGCGGTGCGAAAGGCCTCGGCCCTGGCCGGCAGGCCTTCCCGCTCGTAGCGCGCCGCCCGCGCCGCGACCCGCTCGGCGAAGCCTTCCCGGTCGACCTCCACCTCGCCCAGGTTGTCCACGCTGACCTGGAAACGATGCCCGCAGGCGGCGGCGAACAACGACTCCAGCGCCTGAGGCGCCACCTCCACCGCCTCGAAGTCGCGCTGCTGGGCGGCGTCGCGGCCGTCGGGCAGGTACCAGTAGCCGTAGTCCTCGAGCTCGCGACGCCGCGCGCCGGCGATGCACCAGTGGCTGATCTCGTGCAGCGCGCTGGCATAGAAGCCGCGGGCGAAGATCACCCGATGCCAGGGCGTCTCGGCATCGGCGGGCAGGTACAGCGGCTCGTCGCCGCCGCGAATCAGGCGGGTGTTGCAGGCGGGCAGGAAGAGGCCGTCGAACAGGGCGATGACATCCTCGAGGCGGTGGCTCACGCGGGCTCCGGCGGGGTCGTGAATGGGCGGCACAGTATAGCGAGACCGACCGCCCCGATCATAGGCTCCGGTGATGCCACGAAACGCTGGCGGGCCTGCTAGACTGGCGCGCTCCCCCCGACCGCATGGAGCACGGGGCCGACCCTTTCACGGAGCATGATCCTTGGCCCAGTTCATTTCCCAGCTGATCGCCACCACGCGACAGGAAACCCGCCCGCTGATCCGCCTGGCGCTGCCGATCTGCGGCGCCCAGCTCGCCCAGGCCGCCATGAGCACGGTGGACGTGATGATGACCGGGCGGCTCAGCGCCACCGACCTGGCCGCCGTCTCGGTGGGCTCGAGCCTGTGGATGCCGCTGATGCTGCTGATGACCGGCACCCTGATGGGGCTGACCCCGGTGGTGGCGCAGCTGCTCGGCGCCGAACGCCGGGACGGCATCCGCCTGCAGGTGCACCAGGCACTGTGGATCGGCGCGGTGCTGGGCGTGATCGCGGCGGCGCTCTTGTGGACGGCGGTGATGCCGGTGTTCCGGCTGATGTCGGTGCCCGAGGCGGTGGCCGAGCGCGCCGCGGGCTATCTGGGGGCCGTGGCCCTGGGGCTGCCGGCGGTCGGGCTGTTCATGGCGCTGCGCGCCTTCTCCGACGGCATGAACCATACCCGCCCGGCGCTGTGGATCAGCCTGCTGGGACTGGCCGTCAACGTCCCCAGCAACTACCTGCTGATCTACGGCGGTGCGGGGCTCGAGGCCCTGCTGGGCGGCTGGCTGCCGGCGCCGATCACGGCATTGCCGGCACTGGGGGCGGTGGGCTGCGGCATCGCCACCGCGCTGTCGATGTGGGTGATGTGCCTGGCGATGGTCGCCTATACCCGGCGCAGCCGGGCCTACGGCGACGTCGCTCTGTGGCACTCGCCGACGCCCCCGCGGTGGCGGCCGATCCTCGAGCTGCTCTACGTGGGCGTGCCGATCGGGGTGGCGATCTTCATGGAGGTGACGCTGTTCACGCTGATCGCGCTGTTCATCGCCAGCCTCGGCGAGGTCGTGGTGGCCGCCCACCAGGTGGCCCTGAACTACACCAGCCTGCTGTTCATGCTGCCGCTGTCGCTGAGCATGGCGCTGACGGTGCGGGTCGGCAACGTGCTGGGCCAGGGGCGTCCCGAGGCCGCGCGCCTGGTGGCCTGCCACGGCATGCTGATCGCCCTGGCGGTGGCGGTGATCAACTGCCTGCTGCTGTGGCTCACCGCCGAGCCGGTGATCGGCCTCTACACCAACGATCCGGCCGTCGCCCGGCTGACCCTGTCGCTGGTGGGGCTGGCGATGATCTACCAGATCTCGGACTCGCTGCAGGCCAACCTGGCCGGCGCGCTGCGCGGCTACAAGGACACCCGCGTGATCATGCTGATCACCCTGGTCGCCTTCTGGCTGGTCGGCCTGGGCGGCGGCCACTGGCTCGGCGATCACGGCCTGTTCGGGCTCGTCGCGCCGCTCGGGGTCTATGGTTACTGGATCGGTCTGGTGGCGGGGCTGACGGTGGCCGCCCTGCTGCTGGGTGAACGATTGAGACGACGGAGCAAGGCGGTCATCGATGCGGATTCCACGCCTCGGGCCTCATAGGTTCGGCGCCCGGCTCGCGGCGGCACTGGTCGCGGTGCTGCCGCTCGCCGGCTGCGGCGACGGCCCCGCCGAGACGCTGCTCGCCGACGACCAGCGGCGCCTGGCCGAGCGCCTCGACCTGCCCGCGCCGGCGCGCACGACGCCCGAGAACATCGGCGACTTCCCCGGTCCCGATGCCCGGCTGTTCGAGATTCCCGAGACCCGCGAGGGGATGCTCGACGTCTTCGCCCTGCGCGGCTGCCATATCGCCAATCTGGTGGCGGCGCGCAACAACCAGCTGGGCAAGGTGGCCGCGCCCAGCCAGCGCTGGCTCTACGAACTGGACCTGTGGCGCCGCCTGAGCGGCTGCTGGAACACCGAGGTGCCGCAGACGCTCGGCGACGACCACCGGGCGCGTCTGGAGCGGCTGACCCGGCTCAAGACCGGACAGCTGCCCCGGGCCAGCTGGAACGCGCTGTTCGCCTCGGACGAGTGGCTCGACAGTTTCTCCCGGGCCAGCTCGCCGCTGCCGCCGGATGCCCTGGACGAGGTGGACGCCCAACTGCCGGCGCTGGCCTACCTGCGCGAGGCCGCCCTGCATCAGTTCGATCGCGACTGGGTCCCCGATTCCGCCACCCTGGAGGGGCATCTCAAGACGCTGCGTGACCGGCCGCTGACCGCCGAGCTGCTGCGCGCCCTGATGCTGGCCGAGCGACGCCTCTCGGAGCGCTCGCGGTTGCTGGAGGCCGCGCTGGTCGACGGGCACTGTCCCGCCTCGCCGGCGGTCGGCGACGCGCTCGCGATGTCACGCCCGCTGGCGATATGGCTCGATGACCTGACCCTCGCTTCCCAACGCTGGTTCACGGCCATTCAACGCCTGATCGAGGCCCACAAGGTCGCCCCGCGGCCGGCCGTCGAACGCTACCGGCAGCGCTGGCTATCGCGGGAAACGCCCGGCGCGCCCTGGCCTGCCCTGCAGGCGGCACGCCTGTCCCATCATGCGCTGGGTACCGAGCTGGCACGACGCTGCCGCTGACCGTCGGGGCTTAACCTCGGTCATCGGTCTGTGCTATTGATGGGATGACAGTGACGTGTGCGCTGCCGACCGCCCCAAGGGCCAATGCCGTGATCAAGCCGCCGCTGGAGGGACTTCATGGGTATCCCGCTGTCATCTCGCCCCGCCCGGGTCATCGACCTGGAAACCATGCGCCAACGTCAGCAGGCTCGCAGGCGCCTGATTCGCCTCGCGCCCGAGCTCGATGGCCTGGAAATGGTGTATCAACTGCCCGACGAGTCAGAGTCCTACTACGGCATGCCCCTGCTCGCCTGGGGGATGCGTGAGGACGGAGAAGTCGTCGGCCTCGTGCCCTGGATGGAACGCCTGACGCCCTGCCAGGCGCTGGACGACCCCGAACATGGCCACTTCATCGGCTACCGGGATCCGGAAACCGAAGAGCTGTTCGAGCTGCCGCCGGAGCACAAGGTGCTGGAGCTCGAGCAGGCCGCCGCCTACTTCGACTACGAAGAGACCGAATCACCGACGCTGATCCAGCAGCTGCCCGAGACCCAGGGCACCCACGCCCTGTGCATGGACGAGGGCGATACGCCCTGGCAGCTCAAGCAGGTGTTCGGCTGGCGACTCTACAGCGACGGCGCCGTGGAAGCGCTTCTGGCCGACGAGCGTCAGGTCGAATCGACCCCGATCCTGCCGGGCGATGCCTGTCTCTATCCCGGCCACAGCCGGCACCAGGTGGTCTACTTCTTCCAGCGCCAGATCGCCAATCGCATCCGCCGCGAGGATCCCGAGACCCTCGAGGCCCTGGCGCTGATGGTGATGCCCGACACGCCGGAGCGCGACGACGGCGCGTGAGACCTCCGCCGGGGCGCGTTCCGGGCGATCAGCCCAGGCGAATGAAGTAGAGGTAGTGGCCGTCGCGCTCTTCCTGGGCCAGCAGCTCGTGGCCCAGGAAGCTGCAGAACTTGGGCACGTCGCGGGTGGTCGCCGGATCGCTGGCCACGACCTTGAGGATCTCGCCCGACGCCATGTCGCGCACCTTGTTGTGCATCAGCATGATGGGCTCGGGGCAGTAGAGCCCGGTGGTGTCCAGCTCGGCGTGACAGGCCGGCAGGGAGTCCGTGGAATCAACCATCGATGACCTCGCCTCGTAACACGGAATGGAATGAAGTGGAGACTAGCGGGATGATCAAGATCATTATCGAGCGCCGTATCATGCCCGGGCTGGAGGAAGAATACGAGCAGGTCGCCCGGGAGGCCATGCGCCAGGTCCTCGGCGCCCCCGGCTTCGGCGGCGGCGAGAGCCTGGTCGAGATGGGCCATGAGGACCGGCGCGTGGTGATCACCAAGTGGCGGGACCTGCGCGCCTGGCAGGCGTGGCACGACAGCGAGCAGCGTGCCCGGGTGATGCAGGACCTCTACCCCCTGCTCACCGAACAGGAACGCATCCGCCTCTACACCCTCAGCTTCTGACGCCTCAGTTCAGCAGCCTGACGTGGACCGTCACCTCTTCACGGTCGTGGTAGAGGTGACGGCAGCCGATCTCGGCACGCACCCCCGCCTCCGCCAGGGAGTGGTCGAGCCGCGCCAGCCCCTCCGACACCGCCTCCCAGCGCCGCTTCATGGGCAGCTTCAGGTTGAACACCGCCTCGCGACACCAGCGCTTCACCAGCCAGCGCTCGACCATGTCGATCACCCGGGCCGGCTTGTCGACGATGTCGCACACCAGCCAGTCCAGCCGCATCGGCGGCGCCCACACGAAGCCGTCCTCGCGCAGGTGCTCCACCAGCCCGGTCGCCATCAGCCCGCGGTCCATGGGCCCGTTGTCGATGGCATAGACCTGCATGCCACGCTGCACCAGCTGCCAGGTCCAGCCACCCGGCGCCGCCCCCAGGTCCGCCGCCTGCATGCCCTCGGCCAGGCGCGTCTCCCACTGATCCCGCGGCACGAACTCGTGCCAGGCCTCCTCGAGCTTGAGGGTCGAACGGCTGGGCGCATCATGAGGAAAGCGCAGTCGGCGAATGCCGCCGGGCTGCTCGCTGCGATTGCCGGGAAAGCTCATGCCCAGCTGCACCCGGTCGCCCTCGGTCCACAGCAGATGCAGGCGTCGGCCGCCCGCCTTGCGACGCAGGGCGCCACGCTTCTTGAGGATCGACTCGAGCGGGCGCTGGAGTGCCTTGATCAGGCCGGCCAGCGCCTTGGCATCGTTGGTGTCCGGCGTTTCCTGCCACAGCGACTCGAAGTTCCAGCCGCTGGCCACCACCTGCTCGATGATCGGCGAGAGGCGATCCTCCCGGGAAAGCCCCGTCAGCGGCTCCAGCGCCACCAGGCTCTGTCGGGCAAAGACCAGCGACGCGAGCGGCAGGTCGCGATGCAGGGCATTGGCGGGACGCTCATCGGTCAGCACGAAACTGACATGACCGGATTGCGGCTGGGCCACGGGGTAGCCCTGCCAGCCGAGGGCGGCCGCCTTGGTGGCAATCTCGGCGGCCAGATCGGACTCGAAGCCGGCGCGGCAATAGAACAGCAACTGCTGGGGGATCATGGTGCCTCCTGTGAAGGCCGGACAGTCTAGCCGGGCCCACACCGGGCTCACAAGTCGCGCGGCGTCTCGTCGGCATCCCCCCCCTTGTCGGCCGTGCCGGAGGCGCGATGCCGGTTCAGCATTTCCAGATCCTGGAGCTGGACGTTCAAGGCATTGGTCGAGATCTTCACCTCCCACAGGGAGAAGAACAGCGAGACCGAGAGGCTGATCAGGCTGATGCCGAACAGCACCATGCCCAGCAGCTTGAGCGACAGGAACAGCGCGAACATCGACAGCGTGCACAGCAGGAAGCTCGATACCCCCGCCATCTGCATGCGCTTGGTCAGGGTGATCCGCTTGCGCAGCAGCATGATCTGCCGGGCCGCCACCTCGTGATGGGTATCTCGATTCTCCTCGGCCAGCTTGCGGATCAGCTGGGCCAGGGTCAGGAAGCGATTGGTATAAGCCAGCAGCAGCAGGGAAATGGCCGGGAACAGCAGGGCCGGTGTGGTCAGCGTCAAGGAACAGGCTCCATCATTATTAGACTTTAGTCGCATTATACGTCAGTCAGGGCGCCCGGCCGACCCCTGAAAGCGCACCGGCCCCCGAATGCATCATTCGGGGGCCGGTGGATCGGGCGGCAGCAGCGCGACGGGTGTCAGCTGCGCCGCGGCTCGGCGACGATGCCCTGCTCCCGGGCCATGGCCATGGCGGCCCGCGGGCCCGTCCACAGCGAAGGCAGCAGCACCAGCGAGACCGGAATCGCGGTAATGACGATGAACTGCTGCAACGCGCTGATCTGGCCGGCGCCCATGTACAGCAGGATAGCCGCCATCAGCGCCATGGCGATGCCCCAGAAGGCCCGCACCAACACGTTCGGCGCGTCATGACCGGCGCCGACCACCGAGATCGCATAGCTCATGGAATCGCCGGTGGTGGCCACGAAGATGGTCGTCAGCACCAGGATCGCCAACGCCATCAGCGGACCGCCCGGCAACGCCTGGGCCACGGTCAGGGTGGCGACGTCGAACTGGAAGTCGTTGAGCGCCGACGTCAGATCAATGACTCCGGTCAGCTGGTAGTGAATGCCCGAGCCGCCCAGCAGGGTGAACCAGATCGTGGTGGCGATGGGGGCCATCACGGCCACGGCCAGGATCATCTGCCGGATGGTGCGGCCGCGCGAGATACGCGCCACGAAGATCGCCATCAGCGGACCGTAGCCGATGAACCAGGCGAAGAAGAACACCGTCCACCACTGCATCCACCAGGCCGGCGCGGTCTGGGACGTCATGGTGGCCATGGGGAAGAACGAGTTCAGATACTCGCCGAAGCCCTGGGTGAAGGCATTGACCAGGAACTGGGTCGGGCCGAACAGGAAGATGACCGCCGCGATGACCAGCGCCAGGATCACGTTGAATCGGCTCAGCCACTGAATGCCGCGATGGACGCCCGTCATGGCCGAGCTCACGTAGACCACCCCCAGGCCGATCAGGATCACCAGCTGGGTGCCATAGCCTTCCGGCAGTCCGAACAGCTCGTGCAGGCCATAGCTCACCTGAGTCGCCAGGAAGCCGATCGGCCCCACGGTGCCCGCCACCACGGCGATCACGCACAGGCCATCCACCACGCCGCCGAACGAGCCGTGCATGACGCGCTCGCCGAGCACCGGGGTCAGCAGGGTGCGTGGCTGCAGGGGCAGGCCGCGTACGTAGTGGGCATGAGCCAGGACCACGGCGGTCAGCGAACCCAGCACCGCCCAGGCCAGAAAGCCCCAGTGCATGAAGGACTGCGCCAGGGCACCGGCGATCGCCTCGGCGGTGCCGGCTTCGGTGTCGAAGGCCGGCGGCGTGACCACGAAATGATAGACCGGCTCGCCGGCGGCGAAGAACACCCCTCCCCCGGCCAGCAGCGTGCACATGATGATCGACAGCCACTTGAAGGTGCTCATCTCGGGTGCGTCCAGGTTACCGACCTTGGCGCTGGCCGCCGGTGAGACCACCAGCCCCATCGCCACCAGGAAGGTCAGCAGCAGCAGCCACTGGAAATAGCTGCCCAAGGTGCTGGCGGTCCAGGCGAAGCCGGCGGCAATGCTATCGGCCACCATGTTGACGTCATACAGCGAGAGGGCGATGAAGCCCAGGATGAAGCCGATGCTGACGCCGAGCACGACCGGATCTCCCAGCCGCTGCTTGGCGGCAGAAGGCGTGGAACTCGTCGCGTAGGCTTGAGATTCACTCATGCAATGCTGTCGGCCGAAGTGGGCCGCTCTCTCCTCTATGGTGTGTCGAAACAGGATGTGTCGGCAGTGTGCCGAAAGCCCGATGGACGTCTTCACAGTGAAGGACATGCATCGAAAAAGGGCTTGTGGAAACGTTGGCCCCGTCTGGACCGGAGGGCTGTGGATAACGGGATCGCCGCCTGCGAAGGCGTTGATGTCATATCGAGATGCATCGAGACGTCGACGCCCTTTCTGGAAACGAGGCAATACCTCGGCGCCAACATGCGCATGGCAGAGCGGCGAAATGGTGGGAAGCGCTCACCGAAGGGAACGGGGGGTAATGAGAAAAACCCCGAGCCTTTCGGGCTCGGGGTTTTCTCGGAATAAGTGCCTGACGATGACCTACTCTCGCATGGGAACTCCCACACTACCATCGGCGCTGAGCGGTTTCACTGCTGAGTTCGGCAAGGGATCAGGTGGTTCCCGCACGCTATGGTCGTCAGGCGAAAAAGGCAATGCGAATCATGCTGACGAGATCGTCTCTCGCGTATCCGTGTCGTCTGTTATCAGTCACAGACCACTTGGGTGTTATATGGTCAAGCCTCACGGGCCATTAGTATCGGTTAGCTCAACGCCTTGCAGCGCTTCCACATCCGACCTATCAACCAGCTGGTCTTGCTGGGCCCTTCAGGAGGCTCGAGGCCTCGGGGAGATCTCATCTTGAAGGGGGCTTCCCGCTTAGATGCTTTCAGCGGTTATCCCGTCCGTACATAGCTACCCGGCGATGCCACTGGCGTGACAACCGGAACACCAGAGGTACGTCCACTCCGGTCCTCTCGTACTAGGAGCAGCGCTTCTCAAATCTCCAACGCCCACGGCAGATAGGGACCGAACTGTCTCACGACGTTCTAAACCCAGCTCGCGTACCACTTTAAATGGCGAACAGCCATACCCTTGGGACCGACTTCAGCCCCAGGATGTGATGAGCCGACATCGAGGTGCCAAACACCGCCGTCGATGTGAACTCTTGGGCGGTATCAGCCTGTTATCCCCGGAGTACCTTTTATCCGTTGAGCGATGGCCCTTCCATACAGAACCACCGGATCACTAGAACCTACTTTCGTACCTGCTCGACGTGTCTGTCTCGCAGTTAAGCACCCTTATGCTCTTGCACTCATTGCACGATTTCCAACCGTGCTGAGGGTACCTTCGTGCTCCTCCGTTACGCTTTGGGAGGAGACCGCCCCAGTCAAACTACCCACCACACACGGTCCTCGATCCGGATAACGGACCGGAGTTAGAACGCCAATGATGCCAGGCTGGTATTTCAAGGTTGGCTCCACTCGATCTGGCGACCGAGTTTCCAAGCCTCCCAGCTATCCTACACAAGCAACATCAGCGTCCAGTGTGAAGCTGTAGTAAAGGTTCACGGGGTCTTTCCGTCTAGCCGCGGGTACACAGCATCTTCACTGCGATTTCAATTTCACTGAGTCTCGGGTGGAGACAGCGTGGCCATCATTACGCCATTCGTGCAGGTCGGAACTTACCCGACAAGGAATTTCGCTACCTTAGGACCGTTATAGTTACGGCCGCCGTTTACCGGGGCTTCGATCAGGAGCTTCGCGTGAGCTAACACCATCAATTAACCTTCCGGCACCGGGCAGGCGTCATACCCTATACGTCCGCTTACGCGTTTGCAGAGTACTGTGTTTTTAATAAACAGTTGCAGCCACCTGGTATCTTCGACCGGCGTCAGCTCCACCCGCAAGGGGCTTCACCTAATACCGGCGTGCCTTCTCCCGAAGTTACGGCACCATTTTGCCTAGTTCCTTCACCCGAGTTCTCTCAAGCGCCTTGGTATTCTCTACCTGACCACCTGTGTCGGTTTGGGGTACGGTTCCACTGTATCTGAAGCTTAGAGGCTTTTCCTGGGAGCGTGGCATCGATGACTTCCAGACCGTAGTCTGTTCGTCTCGTCTCTCGGCCTTAGGGAACCGGATTTGCCTAATTCCCCAGCCTACTGACTTTCACCAGGACAACCAACGCCTGGCTCACCTAGCCTTCTCCGTCCCCCCATCGCAATACAGTGAAGTACGGGAATATTGACCCGTTTCCCATCGACTACGCCTTTCGGCCTCGCCTTAGGGGCCGACTCACTCTGCTCCGATTAGCGTCGAACAGAAACCCTTGGTCTTCCGGCGGGGGAGTTTTTCACTCCCCTTATCGTTACTCATGTCAGCATTCGCACTCGTGATACCTCCAGCATGCTTCTCAACACACCTTCGTCGGCGTACACGACGCTCCTCTACCGCTCATCATTCGATGAACCCGTAGCTTCGGTACCTGGTTTGAGCCCCGTTACATCTTCCGCGCAGGCCGACTCGACTAGTGAGCTATTACGCTTTCTTTAAAGGATGGCTGCTTCTAAGCCAACCTCCTAGCTGTCTAAGCCTTCCCACATCGTTTCCCACTTAACCAGGATTTGGGGACCTTAGCTGACGGTCTGGGTTGTTTCCCTTTTCACAACGGACGTTAGCACCCGCTGTGTGTCTCCCACGCTGCACTCACCGGTATTCGGAGTTTGCCTCGGGTTGGTAAGTCGGGATGACCCCCTAGCCGAAACAGTGCTCTACCCCCGGCGGTGATACGTGAGGCGCTACCTAAATAGCTTTCGAGGAGAACCAGCTATCTCCGGGCTTGATTAGCCTTTCACTCCGATCCACAAGTCATCCAAATCTTTTTCAACAGATCCTGGTTCGGTCCTCCAGTTGATGTTACTCAACCTTCAACCTGCTCATGGATAGATCGCCCGGTTTCGGGTCTATATCCAGCGACTGGTCGCCCAGTTAAGACTCGGTTTCCCTACGCCTCCCCTATACGGTTAAGCTCGCCACTGAATATAAGTCGCTGACCCATTATACAAAAGGTACGCGGTCACGGGACGAGCCCGCTCCCACTGCTTGTACGCACACGGTTTCAGGGTCTATTTCACTCCCCTCTCCGGGGTTCTTTTCGCCTTTCCCTCACGGTACTGGTTCACTATCGGTCAGTCAGGAGTATTTAGCCTTGGAGGATGGTCCCCCCATCTTCAATCAGGGTTTCACGTGCCCCGACCTACTCGATTTCACGGGATCAGGCTTTCGACTACGGGGCTATCACCCTGTATCGCTGAGTTTCCCAACTCATTCGCCTAACCTTTCACCCGCTTAAGGGCTGGTCCCCGTTCGCTCGCCGCTACTGGGGGAATCTCGGTTGATTTCTTTTCCTCGGGGTACTTAGATGTTTCAGTTCCCCCGGTTCGCCTCGTACACCTATGTATTCAGTGCACGATACCTATCTGACGATAGGTGGGTTTCCCCATTCAGAGATGTCCGGGTCGCAGGTTGTTTGCCACCTCGCCGAACCTTATCGCAGGCTTCCACGTCTTTCATCGCCTCTGACTGCCAAGGCATCCACCGTGTGCGCTTCATCGCTTGACCATATAACCCCAAGGGGTCTGATCCGCGATGACAACCACGACAATTGCCGGATACGCTTGAGACGTATCTCATGCCCTCTCCCGGGTAGGAGAGGGACTTTGTCAGCATGATTCACATTGTTAAAGAGCGACTGTCAATCGACAGTCACAAACGTGTCATCACCCTGGGTAATGATCGCTTGTGACTGTGGATTCACATAAAACCGACTGTAGGACCCTGTGGAGAGTGGTGGAGCCTAGCGGGATCGAACCGCTGACCTCCTGCGTGCAAGGCAGGCGCTCTCCCAGCTGAGCTAAGGCCCCTCTGACAAGGTATTTGGTGGGTCTGGGCAGACTTGAACTGCCGACCTCACCCTTATCAGGGGTGCGCTCTAACCAACTGAGCTACAGACCCAAACAGTCTTTTGCTCTGGCCGATCAGATAATTCATTGTGGACACTTGCCGGGTGACGGTGACGTCGTCGATTAAGGAGGTGATCCAGCCGCAGGTTCCCCTACGGCTACCTTGTTACGACTTCACCCCAGTCATGAACCACACCGTGGTGATCGCCCTCCGAAGTTAGGCTAACCACTTCTGGTGCAGTCCACTCCCATGGTGTGACGGGCGGTGTGTACAAGGCCCGGGAACGTATTCACCGTGCCATTCTGATGCACGATTACTAGCGATTCCGACTTCACGGAGTCGAGTTGCAGACTCCGATCCGGACTGAGACCGGCTTTATGAGATTAGCTCCCCCTCGCGGGATTGCAGCCCATTGTACCGGCCATTGTAGCACGTGTGTAGCCCTACTCGTAAGGGCCATGATGACCTGACGTCGTCCCCACCTTCCTCCGGTTTGTCACCGGCAGTCTCCCTAGAGTTCCCGACCGAATCGCTGGCAAATAGGGACAAGGGTTGCGCTCGTTACGGGACTTAACCCAACATTTCACAACACGAGCTGACGACGGCCATGCAGCACCTGTCTGAGCGTTCCCGAAGGCACCAATCCATCTCTGGAAAGTTCGCTCGATGTCAAGAGTAGGTAAGGTTCTTCGCGTTGCATCGAATTAAACCACATGCTCCACCGCTTGTGCGGGCCCCCGTCAATTCATTTGAGTTTTAACCTTGCGGCCGTACTCCCCAGGCGGTCGACTTATCGCGTTAACTGCGCCACAAAGGTCTCGAGGACCCCAACGGCTAGTCGACATCGTTTACGGCGTGGACTACCAGGGTATCTAATCCTGTTTGCTACCCACGCTTTCGCACCTCAGCGTCAGTGTCAGTCCAGAAGGCCGCCTTCGCCACTGGTATTCCTCCCGATCTCTACGCATTTCACCGCTACACCGGGAATTCTACCTTCCTCTCCTGCACTCTAGCCTGACAGTTCCGGATGCCGTTCCCAGGTTGAGCCCGGGGCTTTCACAACCGGCTTATCAAGCCGCCTACGCGCGCTTTACGCCCAGTAATTCCGATTAACGCTTGCACCCTCCGTATTACCGCGGCTGCTGGCACGGAGTTAGCCGGTGCTTCTTCTGCGAGTGATGTCCTTCTTGCGGGGTATTAACCCACAAGCGTTCTTCCTCGCTGAAAGTGCTTTACAACCCGAAGGCCTTCTTCACACACGCGGCATGGCTGGATCAGGCTTTCGCCCATTGTCCAATATTCCCCACTGCTGCCTCCCGTAGGAGTTCGGGCCGTGTCTCAGTCCCGATGTGGCTGATCATCCTCTCAGACCAGCTACGGATCGCGGCCTTGGTGAGCCATTACCTCACCAACTAGCTAATCCGACATAGGCTCATCCGATAGCGCAAGGTCCGAAGATCCCCTGCTTTCCCCCTTGGGGCGTATGCGGTATTAGCTTGAGTTTCCTCAAGTTATCCCCCACTACCGGGCAGATTCCTATGCATTACTCACCCGTCCGCCGCTCGACGCCTCCTAGCAAGCTAGGATCGTTTCCGCTCGACTTGCATGTGTTAGGCCTGCCGCCAGCGTTCAATCTGAGCCATGATCAAACTCTTCAGTTAAAAGTCTGATAGTTCCTAAGGTGGAACCAAACCTGGTTCAAGATTCAAACGTCTCTTTGACGAGTCGCTTGTCTTGATATCTAGTGACTGGTCACCGACATCCCGACAAGCGCCCACATGAATTATCTGATCGATTGTTAAAGAGCCGCTCGACTCAATAAGGAGAAGAGCATCTTGCGTTCCCGGCCACTTGGCCAGTGCCTCGCAAGGAAGGCGTATTCTACGTGATCGGCGCGTCGTGTCAACCGGTGATCTTCAAGCTCTCGAGAGAGCGAAGCGGATGACCGAGCGTGCGACTTCAACGACTGAAGCGGCGTCCGATCGAGCCCTCAGCGGGCTATCGTAGTGAGTGGCGGGCATTTTACCGATTTCGCTGACCCTGTCAATCGAGCGTTTCCGACAACCGCCGAAAAACCTCAAGAAAAACAAGCGCTTTTGCCACTCATCACCGCCTGCAACGTTGCCCGTCGCCGGCAGCGGATGCGTACTTTACGGACTTCCCCGGGATGGTGCAAGGACTTTTTTCATGCGCCGTGTTGCACCAGGGCGCGCGCTCGGCGCGAGCCCCATGATGGCGGGGTTTCACGAGGTTCGGGCGATATCGCTTTTCCCGGACTCAGGCCCGATCGATCCGAATTCACGGAATGACCAAGCGCCCCCTGATTTCGGGTCCAGGTTCACCAACACCAACACCAACACCAACACCAACACCAACACCAACGAAAGCGTCGACCTGGCATCAGCCGGATCCTGCGATGACACATGACGACCAACGCCCCGCCCTCTCGAAGAGGACGGGGCGTTTTGTTTTTCGGGGTTCAATCCTGGCTCGGCCGGCGCCCTGCGCGATTGGCCAGACATGAAAAAACCCCGAGCCTTTCGGGCTCGGGTTTTTCTCGATACATAAGAAAAGCCCCGACCTCAACGAGGCCGGGGCTTTTCCGGAATAAGTGCCTGACGATGACCTACTCTCGCATGGGAACTCCCACACTACCATCGGCGCTGAGCGGTTTCACTGCTGAGTTCGGCAAGGGATCAGGTGGTTCCCGCACGCTATGGTCGTCAGGCGAAAAAGGCAATGCGAATCATGCTGACGAGATCGTCTCTCGCGTATCCGCCGTCGTCTGTTGTCAGTCACAGACCACTTGGGTGTTATATGGTCAAGCCTCACGGGCCATTAGTATCGGTTAGCTCAACGCCTTGCAGCGCTTCCACATCCGACCTATCAACCAGCTGGTCTTGCTGGGCCCTTCAGGAGGCTCGAGGCCTCGGGGAGATCTCATCTTGAAGGGGGCTTCCCGCTTAGATGCTTTCAGCGGTTATCCCGTCCGTACATAGCTACCCGGCGATGCCACTGGCGTGACAACCGGAACACCAGAGGTACGTCCACTCCGGTCCTCTCGTACTAGGAGCAGCGCTTCTCAAATCTCCAACGCCCACGGCAGATAGGGACCGAACTGTCTCACGACGTTCTAAACCCAGCTCGCGTACCACTTTAAATGGCGAACAGCCATACCCTTGGGACCGACTTCAGCCCCAGGATGTGATGAGCCGACATCGAGGTGCCAAACACCGCCGTCGATGTGAACTCTTGGGCGGTATCAGCCTGTTATCCCCGGAGTACCTTTTATCCGTTGAGCGATGGCCCTTCCATACAGAACCACCGGATCACTAGAACCTACTTTCGTACCTGCTCGACGTGTCTGTCTCGCAGTTAAGCACCCTTATGCTCTTGCACTCATTGCACGATTTCCAACCGTGCTGAGGGTACCTTCGTGCTCCTCCGTTACGCTTTGGGAGGAGACCGCCCCAGTCAAACTACCCACCACACACGGTCCTCGATCCGGATAACGGACCGGAGTTAGAACGCCAATGATGCCAGGCTGGTATTTCAAGGTTGGCTCCACTCGATCTGGCGACCGAGTTTCCAAGCCTCCCAGCTATCCTACACAAGCAACATCAGCGTCCAGTGTGAAGCTGTAGTAAAGGTTCACGGGGTCTTTCCGTCTAGCCGCGGGTACACAGCATCTTCACTGCGATTTCAATTTCACTGAGTCTCGGGTGGAGACAGCGTGGCCATCATTACGCCATTCGTGCAGGTCGGAACTTACCCGACAAGGAATTTCGCTACCTTAGGACCGTTATAGTTACGGCCGCCGTTTACCGGGGCTTCGATCAGGAGCTTCGCGTGAGCTAACACCATCAATTAACCTTCCGGCACCGGGCAGGCGTCATACCCTATACGTCCGCTTACGCGTTTGCAGAGTACTGTGTTTTTAATAAACAGTTGCAGCCACCTGGTATCTTCGACCGGCGTCAGCTCCACCCGCAAGGGGCTTCACCTAATACCGGCGTGCCTTCTCCCGAAGTTACGGCACCATTTTGCCTAGTTCCTTCACCCGAGTTCTCTCAAGCGCCTTGGTATTCTCTACCTGACCACCTGTGTCGGTTTGGGGTACGGTTCCACTGTATCTGAAGCTTAGAGGCTTTTCCTGGGAGCGTGGCATCGATGACTTCCAGACCGTAGTCTGTTCGTCTCGTCTCTCGGCCTTAGGGAACCGGATTTGCCTAATTCCCCAGCCTACTGACTTTCACCAGGACAACCAACGCCTGGCTCACCTAGCCTTCTCCGTCCCCCCATCGCAATACAGTGAAGTACGGGAATATTGACCCGTTTCCCATCGACTACGCCTTTCGGCCTCGCCTTAGGGGCCGACTCACTCTGCTCCGATTAGCGTCGAACAGAAACCCTTGGTCTTCCGGCGGGGGAGTTTTTCACTCCCCTTATCGTTACTCATGTCAGCATTCGCACTCGTGATACCTCCAGCATGCTTCTCAACACACCTTCGTCGGCGTACACGACGCTCCTCTACCGCTCATCATTCGATGAACCCGTAGCTTCGGTACCTGGTTTGAGCCCCGTTACATCTTCCGCGCAGGCCGACTCGACTAGTGAGCTATTACGCTTTCTTTAAAGGATGGCTGCTTCTAAGCCAACCTCCTAGCTGTCTAAGCCTTCCCACATCGTTTCCCACTTAACCAGGATTTGGGGACCTTAGCTGACGGTCTGGGTTGTTTCCCTTTTCACAACGGACGTTAGCACCCGCTGTGTGTCTCCCACGCTGCACTCACCGGTATTCGGAGTTTGCCTCGGGTTGGTAAGTCGGGATGACCCCCTAGCCGAAACAGTGCTCTACCCCCGGCGGTGATACGTGAGGCGCTACCTAAATAGCTTTCGAGGAGAACCAGCTATCTCCGGGCTTGATTAGCCTTTCACTCCGATCCACAAGTCATCCAAATCTTTTTCAACAGATCCTGGTTCGGTCCTCCAGTTGATGTTACTCAACCTTCAACCTGCTCATGGATAGATCGCCCGGTTTCGGGTCTATATCCAGCGACTGGTCGCCCAGTTAAGACTCGGTTTCCCTACGCCTCCCCTATACGGTTAAGCTCGCCACTGAATATAAGTCGCTGACCCATTATACAAAAGGTACGCGGTCACGGGACGAGCCCGCTCCCACTGCTTGTACGCACACGGTTTCAGGGTCTATTTCACTCCCCTCTCCGGGGTTCTTTTCGCCTTTCCCTCACGGTACTGGTTCACTATCGGTCAGTCAGGAGTATTTAGCCTTGGAGGATGGTCCCCCCATCTTCAATCAGGGTTTCACGTGCCCCGACCTACTCGATTTCACGGGATCAGGCTTTCGACTACGGGGCTATCACCCTGTATCGCTGAGTTTCCCAACTCATTCGCCTAACCTTTCACCCGCTTAAGGGCTGGTCCCCGTTCGCTCGCCGCTACTGGGGGAATCTCGGTTGATTTCTTTTCCTCGGGGTACTTAGATGTTTCAGTTCCCCCGGTTCGCCTCGTACACCTATGTATTCAGTGCACGATACCTATCTGACGATAGGTGGGTTTCCCCATTCAGAGATGTCCGGGTCGCAGGTTGTTTGCCACCTCGCCGAACCTTATCGCAGGCTTCCACGTCTTTCATCGCCTCTGACTGCCAAGGCATCCACCGTGTGCGCTTCATCGCTTGACCATATAACCCCAAGGGGTCTGATCCGCGATGACAACCACGACAATTGCCGGATACGCTTGAGACGTATCTCATGCCCTCTCCCGGGTAGGAGAGGGACTTTGTCAGCATGATTCACATTGTTAAAGAGCGACTGTCAATCGACAGTCACAAACGTGTCATCCCCTTGGGGAATGATCGCTTGTGACTGTGGATTCACATAAAACCGACTGCAGGACCCTGTGGAGAGTGGTGGAGCCTAGCGGGATCGAACCGCTGACCTCCTGCGTGCAAGGCAGGCGCTCTCCCAGCTGAGCTAAGGCCCCTCTGACAAGGTATTTGGTGGGTCTGGGCAGACTTGAACTGCCGACCTCACCCTTATCAGGGGTGCGCTCTAACCAACTGAGCTACAGACCCAAACAGTCTTTTGCTCTGGCCGATCAGATAATTCATTGTGGACACTTGCCGGGTGGCGGTGACGTCGTCGATTAAGGAGGTGATCCAGCCGCAGGTTCCCCTACGGCTACCTTGTTACGACTTCACCCCAGTCATGAACCACACCGTGGTGATCGCCCTCCGAAGTTAGGCTAACCACTTCTGGTGCAGTCCACTCCCATGGTGTGACGGGCGGTGTGTACAAGGCCCGGGAACGTATTCACCGTGCCATTCTGATGCACGATTACTAGCGATTCCGACTTCACGGAGTCGAGTTGCAGACTCCGATCCGGACTGAGACCGGCTTTATGAGATTAGCTCCCCCTCGCGGGATTGCAGCCCATTGTACCGGCCATTGTAGCACGTGTGTAGCCCTACTCGTAAGGGCCATGATGACCTGACGTCGTCCCCACCTTCCTCCGGTTTGTCACCGGCAGTCTCCCTAGAGTTCCCGACCGAATCGCTGGCAAATAGGGACAAGGGTTGCGCTCGTTACGGGACTTAACCCAACATTTCACAACACGAGCTGACGACGGCCATGCAGCACCTGTCTGAGCGTTCCCGAAGGCACCAATCCATCTCTGGAAAGTTCGCTCGATGTCAAGAGTAGGTAAGGTTCTTCGCGTTGCATCGAATTAAACCACATGCTCCACCGCTTGTGCGGGCCCCCGTCAATTCATTTGAGTTTTAACCTTGCGGCCGTACTCCCCAGGCGGTCGACTTATCGCGTTAACTGCGCCACAAAGGTCTCGAGGACCCCAACGGCTAGTCGACATCGTTTACGGCGTGGACTACCAGGGTATCTAATCCTGTTTGCTACCCACGCTTTCGCACCTCAGCGTCAGTGTCAGTCCAGAAGGCCGCCTTCGCCACTGGTATTCCTCCCGATCTCTACGCATTTCACCGCTACACCGGGAATTCTACCTTCCTCTCCTGCACTCTAGCCTGACAGTTCCGGATGCCGTTCCCAGGTTGAGCCCGGGGCTTTCACAACCGGCTTATCAAGCCGCCTACGCGCGCTTTACGCCCAGTAATTCCGATTAACGCTTGCACCCTCCGTATTACCGCGGCTGCTGGCACGGAGTTAGCCGGTGCTTCTTCTGCGAGTGATGTCCTTCTTGCGGGGTATTAACCCACAAGCGTTCTTCCTCGCTGAAAGTGCTTTACAACCCGAAGGCCTTCTTCACACACGCGGCATGGCTGGATCAGGCTTTCGCCCATTGTCCAATATTCCCCACTGCTGCCTCCCGTAGGAGTTCGGGCCGTGTCTCAGTCCCGATGTGGCTGATCATCCTCTCAGACCAGCTACGGATCGCGGCCTTGGTGAGCCATTACCTCACCAACTAGCTAATCCGACATAGGCTCATCCGATAGCGCAAGGTCCGAAGATCCCCTGCTTTCCCCCTTGGGGCGTATGCGGTATTAGCTTGAGTTTCCTCAAGTTATCCCCCACTACCGGGCAGATTCCTATGCATTACTCACCCGTCCGCCGCTCGACGCCTCCTAGCAAGCTAGGATCGTTTCCGCTCGACTTGCATGTGTTAGGCCTGCCGCCAGCGTTCAATCTGAGCCATGATCAAACTCTTCAGTTAAAAGTCTGATAGTTCCTAAGGTGGAACCAAACCTGGTTCAAGATTCAAACGTCTCTTTGACGAGTCGCTTGTCTTGATATCTAGTGACTGGTCACCGACATCCCGACAAGCGCCCACATGAATTATCTGATCGATTGTTAAAGAGCAGCTCGACTCAATAAGGAGAAGAGCATCTTGCGTTCCCGGCCACTTGGCCAGTGCCTCGCAAGGAAGGCGTATTCTACGTGATCGGCGCGTCGTGTCAACCGGTGATCTTCAAACTCTCGAGAGAGCGAAGCGGATGACCGAGCGTGCGGCTTCAGCGACTGAAGCGGCGTTCGATCGAGCCCTCAGCGGGCTACCGTAGCGAGTGGCGGGCATTTTACCGATTCCGCTGACCCTGTCAATCGAGCGTCTCCGACAACCGCCGAAAAACCTCAAGAAAAACAAGCGCTTCTGCCACTCATCACCGCCTGCAACGTTGCCCGTCGCCGGCAGCGGATGCGTACTTTACGGATTCTCCCGGGGTCACGCAAGCCCTCTCTACAAATATAGTCCGGCCGACCGTGCGGACCAAGACGATGCCCATGCCGTTTCGGCATCGCCCTGCCCCGCCGCCCTAGAAGCTGTCTTCAGGCACCCGAACGAAGCCTTCCATCAGCACCCGCGCGCTTCGACTCATGGTGGCCTTGAGCGCCGTCCAGCCGCTGGCGGCCTTGCGGGCCTCTGCCCCCACCCGCAGCGTGCCGGAGGGGTGACCGAAGCACACCGAGGTACGCTCGCCGCCGCCGGCGGCCTTGCTGACCAGGGTGCCCGGCACGGCGGCCGCGCTGGCGATGGCCACCGCGGCGGTGCCCATCATGGCGTGATGCAGCTTGCCCATGGACATCGCCCGCACCAGCAGGTCGATATCCTCGGCGGCGACGGTCTTGCCGCTGGAGGCGAGATAGTCGGCCGGCGGCGCCACGAAGGCCACCTTGGGCGTGTGCTGACGCTGAGTCGCTTCCTCGGACCGGGCGATCAACCCCATACGCAGCGCGCCCTGGGTGCGAATCGCCTCGAGGCGCGCGAGCGCCTCGGGGTCATTGTTGATCGCCTCCTGCAGTTCGGTGCCGGCATAGCCGATGGCCGCCGCCTCGACGAAGACGGTCGGAATGCCGGCGTCGACCAGGGTCGCCTGCAGGGTGCCGATGCCCGGCACCTCGAGCTCATCGACCACGTTGCCGGTAGGGAACATGGCGCCCTCCCCGTCCGCGGGATCCATGAAATCCACCGCCACCTCGGCGGCCGGGAAGGTGACCCCATCGAGTTCGAAGTCGCCGGTCTCCAGGACCTCGCCGTCCCGCATCGGCACGTGGCCGACGATGGTCTTGCCGATGTTGGCCTGCCAGATGCGCACCTCGGCGATGCCGTCCCGCGGCAGGCGCTCGGGGTCGACCAGGCCGCTGGCGATGGCGAAGGGCCCCACGGCCGACGAGAGATTGCCGCAGTTGCCGCTCCAGTCGACGAAGGGAGCGTCGATGGACACCTGGCCGAACAGATAGTCGACGTCGTGATCCGGGCGCTCGCTCTTCGACAGGATCACCGTCTTGCTGGTACTGGAGGTCGCCCCGCCCATGCCGTCGATCTGCTTGCCATAGGGATCGGGGCTGCCGATCACCCGCAGCAGCAGCGCATCGCGGGCCGCCCCGGGCGCACGAGCGGCCTCGGGCAGGTCGTCCAGGCGGAAGAACACGCCCTTGCTGGTGCCGCCACGCAAATAGGTGGCGGGAATGCGAATCTGGGTCATGCGTGGGTCGCCTCCTCGCTCTCTTCCCCTTCTAGGAAGTCCTCGGCGAAGCGCTGCAGCACGCCGCCCGCCTTGTAGATGGAGACCTCCTCGGCGGTATCCAGACGGCAGATCACCGGCACCCGCTCCATGCCCCCACTCTTGCGGTGGATCACCAGCGTCAGCATCGCGCCCGGGGCGGGGTCGCCCTCCACGTCGTAGGTCTCGGTGCCGTCGAGCGCCAGCGTATGACGGGTCGTGCCGGGCTCGAACTGCAGCGGCATCACGCCCATGCCGATGAGATTGGTGCGGTGGATGCGCTCGAAGCCCTCGGCGACGATCGCCTCCACGCCGGCGAGCGCCACGCCCTTGGCCGCCCAGTCCCGCGACGACCCCTGGCCATAGTCGGCGCCGGCGATGATGATCAGCGGCTGACGACGCGCCATGTAGGCCTCGATGGCCTCCCACATGCGGGTGACCTTCCCTTCCGGCTCGATCCGCGCCAGCGAGCCCTGGATCACCTCACCCGCGTCGTCGCGCACCATCTCGTTGAACAGCTTGGGATTGGCCAGCGTCGCGCGCTGGGCGGTGAGATGGTCACCGCGGTGGGTGGCGTAGGAATTGAAGTCCTCTTCCGGCAGGCCCATCTTCGCCAGATACTCGCCGGCGGCGCTGTCGGCCATGATGGCGTTGGACGGCGACAGATGGTCGGTGGTGATGTTGTCCGGCAGGATCGCCAACGGCCGCATGCCCTTGAGCCCGCGCTCGGCGGCCATGGTGCCTTCCCAGTAGGGCGGCCGGCGGATATAGGTGCTCTGCGGGCGCCAGTCGTAGAGCGGGCTCTCGGCGGCCTCCACCGCATCGAGATCGAACATCGGGATATAGACCTCCCGGAACTGCTCGGGCTTGACGTACTCGCCGACGATGGCGTCGATCTCCTCGTCCGAGGGCCACAGGTCCTTGAGGGTGATCGGCTGGCCGTCGGGATCGAAGCCCAGGGCATCCTGCTCGATATCGAAGCGCACCGTGCCGGCGATGGCGTAGGCCACCACCAGCGGCGGCGAGGCCAGGAAGGCCTGCTTGGCATAGGGATGAATGCGCCCGTCGAAGTTGCGGTTGCCGGACAGCACGGCGGTGGAATAGAGATCGCGGTCGATGATCTCCTGCTGGATCTTCGGGTCCAGGGCACCGGACATGCCGTTACAGGTGGTGCAGGCGTAGGCGACGATGCCGAAGCCGAGCCTCTCGAGCTCCGGCAGCAGGCCGGCCTCTTCCAGGTAGAGGCGTGCGACCTTGGACCCCGGCGCGAAGGACGACTTCACCCAGGGCTTGCGCACGAGGCCCAGCGCGTTGGCCTTCTTCGCCAGCAGGCCGGCGGCCACCACGTTGCGCGGATTGGAGGTATTGGTGCAGCTGGTGATGGCGGCGATGATCACCGCGCCATCGGGCATCAGTCCCTCGCGCTCTTCCTGCTGCGCCTTCGCGTAATCGACCGCGACGCCACGGTCGTGCAGCGCGCTGGTCGGCAGGCGGCGATGCGGGTTGGAGGGGCCGGCCAGGTTGCGCTCCACGGTCGACAGGTCGAATTCCAGCACCCGCTCGTACTCGGCGCCGGCCAGGTCGTCCGCCCACAGGCCGGCCTGCTTGGCGTAGGTCTCGACCAGCTCGACCTGCTCGGGCTCGCGCCCGGTGATCTTGAGGTAGTCGAGAGTCTGGTCGTCGATGTAGAACATCGCCGCGGAGGCGCCGTACTCCGGCGTCATGTTGGAGATGGTGGCACGGTCGCCGATGGTCAGGCTCGCCGCCCCCTCGCCGAAGAACTCCAGATAGGCCCCCACCACCCGTTCGTTGCGCAGGAACTCGGTGATCGACAGCACGATATCGGTGGCGGTGATGCCGGGCTTGCGCTTGCCGGTCAGCCGCACGCCGACGATGTCGGGCAGGCGCATCATCGAGGGGCGGCCCAGCATCACGGTCTCGGCCTCGAGGCCGCCGACACCGATGGCGATCACCCCCAGGCAGTCGATATGCGGGGTGTGGCTGTCGGTGCCGACGCAGGTATCCGGGAAGGCGATGCGCTTTCCATTCTCATCGGGGCGCGCCTGCACCACCGGCGACATCTTCTCCAGGTTGATCTGGTGCATGATGCCGTTGCCGGCGGGAATGACGTCGACATTCTCGAAGGCGGTGCGCGTCCAGTCGATGAAGTCGAAGCGATCCTCGTTGCGGCGATCCTCCACCGCCCGGTTCTGCTCGAAGGCGTCCTGCTCGAAGCCGGCATGCTCCACGGCCAGGGAGTGGTCGACGATCAGCTGGGTCGGCACCACCGGATTGACCTTGGCCGGGTCGCCGCCGCGCTCGGCGATGGCGTCGCGCAGTCCGGCCAGATCGACCAGCGCCGTCTGGCCGAGGATGTCGTGACAGACCACCCGGGCCGGGTACCAGGGGAAGTCCAGATCGCGCTTGCCGTCGATGATCTGCTCGAGGGCGGCGTCGCGCAGGCCCGGCTCGCAGCGGCGCACCAGCTGCTCGGCCAGCACTCGGGCGGTGTAGGTCAGGGTGTCGTAGGCGCCGGGGCGAATCGCCTCGACCGCCTCGCGGGTATCGAAGTAGTCCAGCCCGGTGCCGGGCAGGGGCTTGCGGTAATCGGTATTCATGGCGTGGCCACCCTCGGATCGGGTCGTGGACAGGAAAGAACGCGCCGGAAGCAGCAGTGAAGCCGGGGACAAGGCGAAGCGAGGGTCCTACGCCATGAATGGCGTCGGTAGCGCCCAGGGATGGGTTCACAGCGCCCTCGCGCAGACTTGTCCCCGGCGATGCTCATGCCGGGCATCGAACTGAAGCGTCAGTCTCGCTCCTCGATCGGCACCCACTCGCTATGCTCCGGCCCGGTGTAGTCGGCGCTCGGGCGGATGATGCGATTGTTCTCGCGCTGCTCGAAGACGTGGGCGCACCAGCCGGTGACCCGCGAGCAGACGAAGATCGGGGTGAACAGCTTGGTGGGAATGCCCATGAAGTGATAGGCGCTGGCGTGGAAGAAGTCGGCGTTGCAGAACAGCTTCTTCTCGCGCCACATCACCGCCTCGACGCGCTCGGAGACCGGATAGAGCACGCTGTCGCCCACATCTTCGGCCAGCCGCTTCGACCACTTCTTGATGATGGCGTTGCGCGGATCGGACTCGCGATAGATCGCATGGCCGAAGCCCATGATCTTGTCGCGGCGGGAGAGCATGCCGAGGATCTCGCGCTCGGCCTCCTCCGGCGACTGCCAGTGCTCGATCATCGCCATGGCGGCCTCGTTGGCGCCGCCGTGCAGCGGGCCGCGCAGCGAGCCGATGGCCCCGGTCACGCAGGAATGCATGTCGGAGAGGGTCGAGGCACAGACCCGCGCGGTGAAGGTCGAGGCGTTGAACTCGTGCTCGGCGTAGAGGATCAGCGAGACGTTCATCACCCGGGCGTGCAGCTCGGAGGCCGGCTCGCCGCGCAGCAGGTGCAGGAAGTGCCCGCCCACGGACGCGTCGTCGGTCTCGGTCTCGATACGCACGCCATCGTGGCTGAAGCGATACCAGTAGCAGATGATCGAAGGCAGCGCCGCCAGCAGGCGGTCGGCGACGTCCTGCTGCTGATCGAAGCTCTCTTCGGTCTCGAGGTTGCCGAGCATCGAGGCGCCGGTGCGCATCACGTCCATGGGGTGGGCATCGGCCGGAATCTGCTCGAGCACGGTCTTCAGCGCCGGCGGCAGGCCGCGCAGGCCCTGGAGCTTGGCGATGTAGGCATCGAGCTCTTCCCGGTTGGGCAGCTTGCCCTTGAGCAGCAGGTAGGCCACTTCCTCGAAGCGCGCCTTGTCGGCGAGCTCGCTGATGTCGAAGCCACGGTAGGTCAGGCCGGCACCGCTCTTGCCGACGGTGCACAGGGCGGTGGAGCCGGCGCTCTGACCGCGCAGGCCGGCGCCGCCGATCGGTTTGTCTGCCATGGTGTCTCTCCTCTTGCTGCGTGAGCTTGGCGTGGTGTTGTTGTTGGAAGACGGTTCGGGACGCGCTTATGCGTCCTCGCCCTTGTCGGCAAAGAGCGCATCGAGCTTGCGCTCGAAGTCGTGGTAATTGAGGAAGTCGTAGAGCTCCTCGCGGGTCTGCATCTGGTCCACCACGTCGCGCTGGTGGCCCTGATCGTGAATGCTCTGATAGACCCTGAGCGCCGCGGCGTTCATGGCGCGGAAGGCCGACAGCGGATAGAGCACCATGCGGCAGCCGACCTCGGCGAGTTCCTGCTGGGTGAACAGCGGGGTGGCGCCGAACTCGGTGATGTTGGCCAGTATCGGCGCGTCGAGGCGCTCGCAGAAGGCGCGGTAGTCGTCCAGCGTATGCACGGCCTCGGCGAAGATGGCATCGGCGCCCGCCTCGATGCAGGCGTTGGCACGCTCGATGGCGGCCTCGAGCCCTTCCTTCTGGAAGGCATCGGTGCGGGCGATCAGGTAGAAGTCGGGATCGAGGCGCGCATCGGCGGCGGCCTTGATGCGGTCGACCATCTCCTGCTGGGAGACGATGGCCTTGTTGGGTCGATGACCGCAGCGCTTCTGGGCCACCTGGTCCTCCAGATGCACGGCGGCGACGCCGGCACGCTGCATCTCCTTCACCGTGCGGGCGATGTTGAAGGCGCCGCCCCAGCCGGTGTCGATGTCCACCAGCAGCGGCAGGTCGGTGGCGCCGCAGATGCGGTGGGCGTCCTCGACCACGTCATTCATGGTGGTCATGCCGAGGTCCGGCAGGCCGAAGGAGGCGTTGGCCACCCCGCCGCCGGACAGGTAGATCGCCTGATGGCCGACGCGTTCTGCCATCATCGCGGTGTAGGCATTGATGGTGCCGACGATCGGCAGCGGCCGACTGGCCTCGAGGGCGGCGCGGAAACGGGCGCCGGGCGTCGCTTGGGTCATGGGTTTCTCCGGTCGGTGGCGGAGGCCTGGTCAGCGGCCTCCTGTTCCTGTTCGAGGACGGCGGCGTAGCGCTCGACGACGTTCTCCCGCGAGGCGCTGACGTGGCGCCGCATCAGCAGCTCGGCGAGCTCGGCGTCGCCGGCCTCGATGGCATCGACGATGCGGTGGTGCTCGACGAAGGCCCGCTGGGGACGCGAGCCGCTGGCGCTGAACTGGGTGCGATACAGCCGCACCAGGTAGTAGAGGTCATCGCACAGCATGCCCATCAGCATCCTGTTGTGGCTGCCCTGGACGATGCGGTAGTGGAAGTCCAGGTCGCCCTCTCGCTGATAGTAGGCCTCGCCGCGGCTCAGGTCGCTCTGCCGCTCGTGAAGCGCCAGCACCTCGCGCAGCCCGGCGATCTCCTCGGGCGTCATGTGCTCGGCGGCGATCCGCGCCGCCATGCTTTCCAGCGCCTCGCGCACGTCGAACAGCTCGAGCAGCTCCTGAATCGAGAGCTTCACCACCCGGGCCCCCACGTGCGGCACCCGTTCGATCAGCCGGTGCGCCTCGAGGCGACGCATCGCCTCGCGCAAGGGCCCACGGGAAATGCCGTAGGTACTCGACAGGCCGGGTTCGGTGATCTTGCTGCCCGGCGCCAGCTCGCCGCGGACGATGGCGTCCTGCAGCTGCTGGAAGACGCGCTCCGCCAGGGTGCGGACCTCGGGCGTCTGAACCGATGGTGTCTGGGCGTTGGTCATGTTAATTGTCGACAATCAAGGGATGTAGGCACTCTAGCCAGTGCCGTCTCAGGGGTCAATACGCACCATGATCGCACCTATCCCCCTTTGGTTGTAAACAACCCGGCGCGTCGCCCCGTCCAACGACGCCGGCAGGGACACCCCGTCGTCGAGCGACCACGCGGCGACGGGACAAAGCCCCTCGTGGCGCCTAGAATGTGCCGCCTGACGAGGGAAACCGCATCGATGACATCACCACTCGAGATCACCCCCCATCCCTATCGGGACGCTCCCCTGGCCGCCTTCGCCGCCCTGCGCCATCGTCCCGGCGCCGTGCTGCTCGACAGCGGCCGCCCCGCCGCCCCGGGTGGCCGCTACGACATTCTCTCCTGCGACCCCCTGAGCGTGCTGGAGGTCGACGCCGAGGGCCGCTGCCACGGCGATGATGCGCCCAAGGACCTGGCGCCCTTCGACGCCCAGCGAGCCCTGCTCGAGCGGCTGCCGCGCGACGTGCCCGCCAGCGAACTGCCCTTCCTCGGCGGACTGATCGGCTACTGGAGCTACGACCTCGGCCGCTGCCTGGAGCCGATTCCCGGCAGTGCCCGCCCCGCGGCCGAGCTGCCGGCGGCCCGGGTCGGCCTCTATGACTGGGCGCTGATCCAGGATCACGACCGCCGGGAGGCCTGGCTGGTCGCCACGCCGGAACGCCGCACCGAGGTGCTGAGCTGGCTGGACGCGGCGGCCGACGCTCGAGACGCTCCCCAGGCCCACGACGGCGGGTTCCGGCTGACCGGCGAGTTCGCGGCGGAGATGAGCCGCGACGACTACCTGGCCCGCTTCGACGCCGTGCAGCGCTACATCCGCGCCGGGGACTGCTACCAGATCAATCTCGCCCAGCGCTTCAGCGCGCCCTACGAGGGCGACCTGTGGACGGCCTATCGCCGCCTGCGCCAGGCCACGCCAACGCCCTTCTCCGGCTTTTTCGAATGGGGCCAGCGGGCGATCCTGTCGATGTCGCCGGAGCGCTTCTTGCACTGCGCCGAGGGCCGGGTGGAAACGCGCCCGATCAAGGGCACCCGGCCGCGGGGCGCCACGCAGGAAGAGGACCGCGGGCTGGCGGAGGAGCTCACGGCGAGCGTCAAGGATCGCGCCGAGAACGTGATGATCGTCGACCTGCTGCGCAACGATCTGGGGCGGGTGTGCCGCCCCGGCACGGTGCGAGTGCCCCAGCTGTGCGGGCTGGAAAGCTACGCCAACGTCCATCACCTGGTCAGCGTGGTGACCGGCGAGCTGGCCGAGCAGCACTCGCCCCTGGCGCTGCTGGCCGCCGCCTTCCCCGGCGGTTCGATCACCGGGGCCCCCAAGGTGCGCGCCATGCAGATCATCGACGAGCTGGAACCCTCGGCGCGCAGCGCCTACTGCGGCAGCCTCGGCTACGTCGACGTGCGCGGCCACATGGACACCTCCATCGCCATCCGCACCGCCGTGGCCGACCGCGGCCGGCTGCACCTGTGGGGCGGCGGCGGCCTTGTGGCGGACTCCGAGGGCGAGGCGGAATATACCGAGACCCTGGACAAGATCCGCCATCTGATGGCGGCGCTGAGCGACCCCGACTGACGCCTCCCGAGAAGCCCTCGCCCACCCCGCCGGAACAAGCCGTCATGGAATAAAGAAATCCGCCTTTAATTCTTAGCGGAATAAACACCCAAGCAAACGGTATTGGGGCCGCTCATGGCGGCTCTGCTAGGGTAGCGTCAACGAGAACACCATCATTCTGGGAGGCGCTCATGGAGCCGCAACTCGACGCCATCAATCGCGACCTGGGCCAGGACCCCGAGGCCCTGATCCGCTGGGCCCTGGAACAGGGGGCCCGACCGATCGTCACCACCAACTTCCGCCCCTTCGAGGCGGTGATCCTGCACATGGTCAGCCGGGTGCGCCCGGACATCCCGGTGGTATGGATGGACCACGGCTACAACACCGAGGCCACCTACCGCTTCGCCGATGCGGTGGTGAAGCAGCTCGGCCTCAACCTGGTCAGCTACATCCCGCGTCGCACCCGGGCGCACCGCGAGGCCGTCGAGGGCCCCATGCCGGGCATCGACGACCCGCGCCACGAGGCCTTCACCGAAGAGGTCAAGCTCGAGCCGTTCCATCGTGCCCTGAGCGAGATGGCCCCGGACGTCTGGTTCACCGCGCTGCGCGCCGAGGACACCCCGGAGCGCGCCAAGATGGACCCGGTCAGCCGCAACGCCGACGGCCTGCTGAAGATCGCCCCGCTGCTGCACTGGAGCGCCCGCGACATGTACCAGTACCTGGAAGCCCACGGCCTGCCCAACGAGTTCGACTACTTCGACCCCACCAAGGTGGAAGAGAAGCGCGAGTGCGGCCTGCACCTGCAGCACTGAGCCGACCGTGAACGCCAACGCCGGCGCCCGTCCATCTGGACGGGCGCCGGCGCTTTATTGGACCGAACGCCCCCGACCGGTGCGTGGCCCTGGTGAAGGGCCGGCCTCCGCGCCTCCGCCGAACAGCCGACGCGCGGCTCGACCCTCGAGCTCAAGCGGCGAGGAAGCCTGCCCTCAGCGCACCGGCAGCTCGATGTCGTCGAACAGCGCCTGCTCGTGACGCGGCCCGGCGGCCAGGGCGGCATCGACCAGCTCGCGATCCAGATGACCGGCGAAGCCCTGCAGGAAGTCGTACATGAAGCTGCGCATGAAGGTGCCGCGGCGGATGGCGATCTTGGTGGTGGAGCTCTCGAACAGGTGACTGGCATCCAGCGCCACCAGATCGCCATCGAGCTCCGGATCCACCGCCATGTGGGCGACGATGCCCACGCCCATGCCCAGTCGCACATAGGTCTTGATCACGTCGGCGTCGGCGGCGGTCAGTACCACATTGGGCGTCAGCCCCTCGGCGCGGAAGGCATCGTCGAGCTGCGAGCGGCCGGTGAAGCCGAACACGTAGGTCACCAGCGGGTACTCGGCCAGCGCTTCCAGGGTCAGCGACTCCAGCGCCGCCAGCGGATGATCGCGGGGCACCAGCAGGCAGCGGTTCCAGCGATAGCAGGGCAGCAGCACCAGGTCGTTGAACAGCTCCAGCGACTCGGTGCAGATGGCGAAATCGGCCTGCCCTTCGCTGACCATCTGGGCGATCTGCTTGGGCGTGCCCTGCTGCATGTGCAGGGCGACGTCGGGATACTTGCGGGTGAAATCGCGGATCACCGGCGGCAGCGCATAGCGCGCCTGGGTATGGGTGGTGGAGATGGACAGGCTGCCGCGCCGCTCGTCGCTATGCTCCTGGGCGACGTGCTTGATATTCTCGGTGAGGCGCAGTACCTGGCCGGCCAGGTCGATGATCGCCTGCCCCGCCGGGGTGACCCGGGTCAGATGCTTGCCGCTGCGGGCGAAGATCTCCACGCCCAGCTCGTCCTCGAGCAGGCGGATCTGCTTGGAAATGCCCGGCTGCGAGGTATAGAGACTCTGGGCGGTGGCCGAGACGTTGAGATTGTGACGCGAGACTTCCCAGATATATCTCAGCTGCTGAAGCTTCATGCCTGCCTCTCCCCCTGGTTCGCCCGGCCGCGTAAAGACCATTGTGAAATAAGAATATCATCCATAATTACTTTATAGCATAGCAGACCGACCGACACACGCCCGGGGACGAGGCACCACGCTGAAACGCGGGATTTGCCAGCATCCTAACCGACCGCTAACATCGAGCCACCCAGCATGCCCGAGAGCATGCCCAGACCATCCGCGCATGATGCGCAATGCAGTAATTGGAGAATCCCCATGGCCAACAACGTCGATGTCACCAATGCCAACTTCGAGCAGGAAGTGCTCAACACCGACACCCCGGTGCTGCTGAAGTTCTGGGCCCCCTGGTGCGGCCCCTGCAAGGTCATGGCACCGGTGGTCGACGAGGTCGCCGAGGAACGCGACGGCAGCCTCAAGATCGTCAGCATCAACGTGGATGACGCCCCGGAAATCGCCGCCGAACAGGGCGTTCGCGGCGTGCCCACCGTGATGCTGTTCAAGTCAGGCGCCAAGGTCGCCTCTCTGGTCGGCGCCCAGTCCAAGTCCCAGCTGACCCAGTTCATCGACCAGAACGCCTGATCGATCGACCCAGGCTGCGGTCTCCACGACGCCCCGGCTCCGGCCGGGGCGTCGTCGTCTGGGGTCAGTCGTCGCCGCGGTCCCGGCCCTTGCCCTGACGACGCTCGGAGGGAGGACGATTGGCGGTCTCGAGGGGCGCGCTGCCCGATCCCAGCAGGTGGGCGATCCAGCGCGTCTGGGGATGGCTGTCCAGGGCGATCTTCAGGGTCATGGTCAGCACCACCGACAGCAGCATGCCCACCGCGCCGAAGATCCAGCCCCACACCACCAGCGACAGGAAGGCCACGAAGGTGGAAAGCCCCAGGGCACGCCCCATGACCCGCGGCTCGACCAGGTTGCCGAGCACGAAGTTCACGCCCAGATAGGCCCCGCTGAGCATCACCGCCTTGACCACCCCGCCCTCCGGCGACACCAGCAGCAGCATCACCGGCGGCACCGCGGCGATGGCCGAACCGATGTTGGGGATATAGTTGAGGGAGAAGGCCAGCACCGCCCACAGCAGCGGGAACTCCACACCGATCAGCCTGCAGGCCAACCAGATCAGCGCCCCGGTGGCCAGGCTGATCACCGTCTTCACCGCCAGATAGCGCTTCAGGGTCAGGCTGAACTCCTGGAAGCGACGCAGGCTGGGCGCCGGGTTGACCAGCGCCCGGGAGACCTTGTCGCGGAAGTTCAGCGTCTCGAACATCAGGAACATCACCAGCAGCGCCACCACCACGCTCTGCATCATCAGGTTGCCGACCTGGCCGAGCACCGTCGGCAGCCAGTCGCCGAGCTGCTGGGCGTCGATCAGCTCGGCCAGGCGATCGGTGTCGATGGCCAGCCCCAGGCTGGCCAGGCCATCGAGCAGGCTCAGGTAATACTGATTGAGCTTCTCCTCGATGCCCGGCAGGGCATCGACGAAGGTGCCGACGCTGTTGACCAGCAGCAGGCCCAGCAGCGAGATCAGCCCGCCGATCACCACCAGCGTCAGCCAGACCGAGAGCCGCAGGCCGAGGCCCAGCCGGTTCAGCCAGTGCACCGGCCCGGTACAGACCACGGCGATGAACAGCGACAGCAGCAACGGTACCAGCAGGCTGGACCCCAACCGCATGCCGGCGACGATCACCACCAGGGCAGCCAGCGCCAGCGTCAGATTGAGAGGGATACTGCTCGGGGTATCGTTCTCGGGTGCCGCCATGCCGCCCACTCCACCATTGAAAGGACCGCCATCATGACGCCTGACGCCCCGCCACACAACGCGGCGCGGTGGCGCCATCGTGCAAGCTCGAAGGAATCGGCCGGCGCTCAGGAACCCGGGCGCGTCCGACGGCTCAAAGCGGACGAATCCCTCGCCAACAAGGAAGACGTCATGCGCCTCGACCGCCATTCGCTTCGCCCTGGTGCCCGCCTGTCCGGCGGCCTGCTCGCCCTGACCCTTGCCACGCTGCCGATGGCCGCCGCGGCCAATGGCCAGCCCGCGCCGCATCGCCTCGACGTCCAGGCCCGCGCCGAACTCGAGGTGGTGCCGGACCAGGCCACGCTCAGCGCCCGGCTGTGGGAGCGCACGCCGGCGATCGCCCAGCGCGACGCCAGCGGCGGCGACGCCCTGGCGCTGAGCCAGGCCCGCAGCCGGCTCGAGGAGCGCGCCGCCACGCTGATTCAGGCGCTCGAGGCGGCCGGCGTCGAGCGCGACGCCATCAGCGCCGGCTCGCTGCGCGTGCAGCCCGAGAGGATTCGCGAATCCAGCGGCCCCGACGGCGAGACCGAGACGCTCGCGCGCACCCGCCTCGAACGGCCCATGAAAGTCGAGATCCACGAGCTCGACCGCCTGCCGACGATTCTCGACGCCCTGACCGAGGCCGGCGTCGACGCCCTCGACGGCGTCACCTACGACCTCGCCGATCGCGACGCGGCCACCGACGAGGCCCTGAGCCAGGCCCTCCAGCGCGCGAAGCACAAGGCCGAGCTGATGGCCGGCACCCTCGACGTCACGCTGGGCGACGTGCTGTCGGTCAGCGAGAACCAGGCGCCGGTCTTTCAGCCGCGAATGATGGCGATGAGTGCCGACGCCCGGGAAAGCGGCGGCGCCACCGAGTACCGCCCCGGCACCCTCTCCATCGACGCCGCGGTCAGCGTCAGCTGGGAGATCGAGGGGCCACAGGGTGAGGAGTGAGGCGTAAGGAGCAAGCTGCAAGCTGCAAGCTGCAAGCTGCAAGCTGCAAGCTGCAAGCTGCAAGCTGCAAGCTGCAAGCTGCAAGCTGCAGGTCGACAGCCTGAAATCCCCTGGAGCAAAAGAAAACCCCGAAGGCTCAACCTTCGGGGTTTCTTGTCGCTCGGCGCTCGGCGCTTACCTTCTAGCTCGGCGCCTAGACGTTAACCGTCTCGACGCCACCCAGGTAGGGCCGCAGCGCCTCGGGCACCGTGATCGAGCCGTCGGCGTTCTGATGGTTCTCCATCACCGCGATCAGGCAGCGGCCCACGGCCAGGCCGGAGCCGTTGAGGGTGTGCAGCAGCCGCGGCTTCTTCTCGTCGGGATGACGGAAGCGGGCCTGCATGCGACGCGCCTGGAAGTCCTCGCAGTTGGAGACCGAGGAGATCTCGCGGTAGGTGTCCTGGCTCGGCAGCCACACCTCCAGGTCGTAGGTCTTGGCGGCACCGAAGCCCATGTCGCCGGTGCACAGGGTCACCACGCGGTACGGCAGCTCCAGCGCCTGCAGCAGCGCCTCGGCGTGGCCGCGCATCTCCTCCAGGGTGTCGTAGCTGGTCTCGGGCTCGACCAGCTGCACCATCTCGACCTTGTCGAACTGGTGCTGGCGGATCATGCCGCGGGTATCGCGGCCGTGGGAGCCGGCCTCGCTGCGGAAACACGGCGTGTGCGCGGTCAGGCGCATCGGCAGCCGCTTGTGCTCGAGGATCTCGTCGCGGGCGAAGTTGGTCAGCGGCACCTCGGCGGTGGGGATCAGGCGATAGCCGCGCTCGTCCTCCAGGCGGAACAGGTCCTCACCGAACTTGGGCAGCTGGCCGGTCCCGTACAGCGAGTCGTCGTTGACCATGTAGGGGACGTAGCACTCCTCGTAGCCGTGCTCGAGGGTCTGCTTGTCGAGCATAAACTGCGTGAGGGCGCGGTGCAGGCGGGCGATGGTGCCGCGCATCACCGCGAAGCGGGCACCGGTCAGCTTGGACGCCAGATCGAAGTCGAGCTGGCCGGTCCGGGCGCCCAGATCGACGTGGTCGCGGACCTCGAAGTCGAAGGTCCGCGGCGTGCCCCAGCGGTGCAGCTCGACGTTGTCGTCTTCGCTGTCGCCCTGAGGGACACTCTCGTGGGGCAGGTTCGGCAGGCCACTGATCTGCTCGTCCCACTCGGCCTGCAGCTCGGCCAGGCGCGCCTTGGCGGCATCCAGGCGCTCGCCCAGATCGCTGACCTCGTCGAGCAGCGGCTGGATGTCCTCGCCGGCGGCCTTGGCCTTGCCGATCGCCTTGGACCGGGTGTTGCGCTCGTTCTGCAGGCGCTCGGTCTCGGCCTGAAGCTCCCGGCGCCGGGATTCGAGGTCGGCGAGACGAGCGGTATCGAGGGCAAAGCCCCGGGTGGCCAGTCGTTGGGCGACCATCTCGAGGTCGCCGCGCAGCAGTTTGGGATCGAGCATGGAATCCGGTCCGTCGCAGTCGGTGAAATCAACAAACGCAAGGCGGCCATTGTAGGCAAAAGCCCGTCCCGGCGCCACGCGCCAGGATGCGTGTCGCGGCCCGTCGCGGTACAGTAGGGAATTCCTTCTCCCCTGCCGTGCGCGGCAGCAACAGCGACCGAAAAACGCCATGATCGCCAGACTGGACACCGGGCGCCTCAGCGCCTCCGACCGTTCCGACGCCCCCTACCTGCACTTTCTCGAGGCCCTGAAGGACGCCGGCTTCGAGGGCGAGATCGCCCCCGACTACGCCAACCGCACGGTGCTGGCCACCGACAACTCGATCTACCAGCGCCTGCCCCAGGCGGTGATCTATCCCAGCAACGCCACCGATCTCGAGCGCCTGGCCCGGCTGGCCGCTCGCGACGAGTTCCGCCGGGTGGCGCTCGCCCCCCGCGGCGGCGGCACCGGCACCAACGGCCAGTCGCTCACCGACGGCCTGGTGGTCGACGTCTCCAAGCACATGAACGCCATCCTCGACATCGACGTCGAGGCGCGCCGGGTGCGCGTCCAGGCCGGCGTGGTCAAGGACCAGCTCAATGCCGCGCTCAAGCCCCACGGGCTGTTCTTCGCCCCCGAGCTCTCCACCTCCAACCGCGCCACCCTCGGTGGCATGATCGCCACCGATGCCAGCGGCCAGGGCAGCTGCGAGTACGGCAAGACCCGCGACCATGTGCTCGAACTCGACAGCGTGCTGCTCGGCGGCGAGCGCCTGGTCACCCGCCCGGTGGACGACGACGAGCTCGAGGCGCTGTGCCAGCGCGACGACGCCGTGGGCCGGGTGCATCGCATGGCCCGCGAGATCATCGACACCGAGCGCGAGCGCATCCGCGACACCTTCCCGCCGCTCAACCGCTGCCTGACCGGCTACGATCTCGCCCACCTGCGCACCGAGGACGGCAAGTTCGACCTCAACAGCGTGCTGTGCGGCGCCGAGGGCTCGCTGGCCTTCACCAGCGAGGCGGTGCTCAACGTGCTGCCGATCCCGAAGCATTCGACCCTGGTCAACGTGCGCTACGCCGGCTTCATGGACGCCCTGCGCGACGCCAAGGCGCTGATGGCGAGCTCCGCCGCACCCACCTCCATCGAGACCGTGGACGACAAGGTGCTGGGCCTGGCCCAGCAGGACGTCGTGTGGGACAGCGTCGGCGAGTTCTTTCCTGACACCGGCGACACGCCGACCCACGGCATCAACCTGGTCGAGTTCAACGACGACGATCCCGAGCGCCTGAGTGAGCGGGTCGCGGCCTTCTGCGAGCACCTCGCCCGGGACGACAGCGTCACCCGGCTGGGCTACACCCAGGCCGTGGGCCGCGCGGCGATCACCCGGGTCTACGGCATGCGCAAGCGCGCCGTGGGCCTGCTCGGCAACGTCCAGGGCGAGAAGCGCCCGCTGCCCTTCGTCGAGGACACCGCGGTGCCGCCGGCGCAGCTGGCCGACTACATCGCCGAGTTCCGCGCCCTGCTCGACGCCCGCGGCCTGGCCTACGGCATGTTCGGCCACGTCGACGCCGGCGTGCTGCACGTGCGCCCGGCGCTGGACATGAAGGACCCGGCCCAGGAGGCGATGATCCGCGAGATCTCCGACGAGGTCGCCGCGCTGACGCAGAAATACGGCGGCCTGCTGTGGGGCGAGCACGGAAAGGGCGTGCGCTCGGAGTACGCCCCGGCCTTCTTCGGCCCGCTCTACCCGAGCCTGCAGCGGCTCAAGGGCGCCTTCGACCCGCATAACCAGCTCAATCCCGGCAAGATCGCCACGCCTTTCTCTTCATTTCCCCCGCCCGAAGACGCGGGTAGGGCTACTATCCCGCCCGAAGACGCGGCACCCTCAATCCCGCCCGAAACCGCGGGTTCGGCTCCCTCGGCAGAGAGCGAGACGTCCGAAGTAGAGAGCGACGACGAGCAGGCCGTGAAGTGGGTCGACCCGGGGCTTCTGGCCATCGACGGGGTGCCGACCCGCGGCCAGCACGACCGCCGGATCGACGAACGGGTCTGGCAGGCCCACGGCGACGCCGTCTACTGCAACGGCAACGGCGCCTGCTACAACTACGACCCCGACGACGCCATGTGCCCGTCGTGGAAGGCCACCCGCCAGCGCATCCATTCGCCCAAGGGCCGCGCCAGCCTGATGCGTGAATGGCTGCGCCTGCAGGGCGAGGCCGGCGTCGACGTGCTCGAGGCCTCGCGCGACGCCCGACGCGGCGGCGCCTGGGGCGCGCTCAAGGCCTTCCCCGGCAAGCTGAAGAACACCCTGGCCAAGCGCCGCGGCGAGGACGACTTCTCCCACGAGGTCTACGACGCCATGGCGGGCTGTCTGGCCTGCAAGTCCTGCGCCGGCCAGTGCCCGGTGAAGGTCAGCGTGCCGACCTTCCGCTCGCAGTTCCTCGAGGTCTATCACGGCCGCTACCTGCGTCCGCCCCGCGACTACCTGATCGGCGGGCTGGAGTTCATGATGCCGGCGCTGTCCCGCGTCGCGCCGCTCTACAACGCCGCCCTGGACAACCGCTGGATCAGCCGCCTGCTGGCAGGCCCCGTGGGCATGGTCGACAGCCCCCGGTTGTCCCGGGCGCGCCTCGACAAGCAGCTCGAGGCCTGGGGCGTGCCCGAGGCCACGCCGACCACGCTTGGCCGACTCACCGCGGCCCAGAAGGCCAACAGCGTGGTGCTGGTGCAGGACGCCTTCACCAGCCACTTCGAGTCCCGGCTGGTGATGGACGTGGTCGAGCTGCTCGAGCGCCTCGACGTGCGGGTGTTCGTCGCGCCCTTCGCACCCAACGGCAAGCCGCTGCACGTGCAGGGCTTCCTCGGCGCCTTCGAGCGCACCGCCGAGAAGCAGGCCGAGCGCCTGCGGACGCTGGCCGACTTCGGGGTGCCGCTGGTCGGCATCGACCCGGCGATGACCCTGACCTACCGCCAGGAGTACGTGAAGGCGCTGGGCGCCGAGGCCGTGCCCGAGGTGCAGATGCTGCCCGAATGGCTGAGTGAGCGGTTGGCAGAGCGAGCGCCCGAGCTGGCACCGCAGGGCGCCCGCCTCGACGATCCCGGCTACCGGCTGCTCGCCCACTGCACCGAGAAGACCAATGCCCCGGGCACGCCCAGGGCCTGGCAGCGGCTGTTCGCCGCCTTCGGCCTCGAACTCGAGGTGGTCGCCACCGGCTGCTGTGGCATGTCCGGCACCTACGGTCACGAGGCGCGCAACCTCGAGACCTCGAAGACCATCTACGCCCAGTCCTGGCAGCCCAAGGTCGAGGACCCGGCCAACGCCGGTCGGCTGCTGGCCAGCGGCTACTCCTGCCGCAGCCAGGCCAGGCGGCTCTCGGATGCCGCCCTGCCCCATCCGCTGCAGGGGCTTCTTACCGCGCTCAAGCGGGCCACCTGAGCGCGGCCGCACCTCACCCCGGCCCGGAGGCGAGATCATGTCACGCACGCCGATCGTCATCGGCCTGCTGCCGGTCGCCGCCGGGCTGCCGTGGCCCTGGCTCGGCCGGCTGCCCCTGGGGCAGCTGCCGGCGATATCCTGATCCGCCGCGGCCACACCCGCTTCTACGTTCCCCTCACCGGCATGCTGCTGATCGGCGCCATACTGACGCTGCTGCCGTGGCTTTTCCGACGATGACGCGTTATCGACGTGATTCATCGCTTCCATCGATTGCATGTCGGGGTCGGCAGCGCTAGTCTGCGCGCCCTTTACCCCAACCCTGACGAGAGAGCGAACGACCATGGAGCATGCCGGTTTCGACCTGGCGATGATCGGCCTGCTGGCGCTGATCTGCCAATGGCTCGCCTGGCAGCTGAAGCTGCCCGCCATCCTGACGCTGCTGGTCGCCGGCATCGCCGCCGGCCCGGTCACGGGCCTGCTGAGCCCCGATGCGCTGTTCGACGAACTGCTGTTCCCGCTGGTGTCGCTGGCGGTGGCGGTGATCCTGTTCGAGGGCAGCCTGACGCTGAACTTCCGCGAGCTGGGCGGCCACGGCCGCACGGTGCGCCGGCTGGTGACCTGGGGCGCGCTGATCACCGGCGTCATCGCCACGGTCGCGGCACGGCTGCTGCTGGGCCTCTCCTGGGAGATGGCCAGCGTGCTGGGTGCGCTGCTGGTGGTCACCGGTCCCACGGTGATCCTGCCGATGCTGCAGACGCTTCGCGCCCGCGAGCACCTGACCCAGATCCTGCGCTGGGAAGGCATCCTGATCGATCCCATGGGCGCCATCGGCGCGGTGCTGGTCTACGAGTTCGTGGCCCTGGGCGCCGGCGGCGAGGCGGCCACCCATACCCTGGCGCTGTTCGGCCAGACGGCGCTGATCGGCTTCGGTCTGGGCATCGCCGGCGGCTACTGCTGGGGCCTCATGCTCCGCCACCACTGGCTGCCCCACCAGCTGCACAGCTTCGGCACCCTGATGCTGATGCTGACGCTGTTCACCGTGTCCAACCAGCTGTTCCACGAGTCGGGCCTGCTGACGGTGACGGTGATGGGCGTGTGGATGGCCAACATGCGTGGCGTGCCCACCCGCCCCATCATCGAGTTCAAGGAAACCCTCTCGGTGCTGCTGATCTCGGGGCTGTTCCTGCTGCTCGCCGCACGGCTGACCGTGGAACAGCTGGCGCTGCTGAACTGGCCGGCCTGGGTCTTCCTGCTGGTGCTGGTGGCCGTCGCCCGGCCGCTGTCCGTCTGGCTGTGCACCCTGGGCAGCGGCCTGGCGTGGCGCGAGAAGGCGCTGCTGGCGTTCATCTCGCCGCGCGGCATCGTGGCCGCCGCCGTGGCCTCGCTGTTCGCCCTGCGCCTCGAAGAGGAAGGCATGCCCGGCGCCGAGATGCTGGTGCCGGTGACCTTCCTGGTGATCATCAGCACCGTGGTCAGCCAGAGCCTGCTGTCGCGCCCCCTGGCCCGCTGGCTGGGCGTTCAGCGCCCCTCCCCGAACGGCGTACTGATCATCGGCGCCAACGCCGTGGCGCGTCAGCTGGCCTGCACCCTGCGCGACGCCGGCGTCAGCGTGGTGCTGGCCGACAGCAGCTGGGACGCCATCCAGCTGGCCCGCAACGAGGGCCTGACCACCTACTACGGCGACCCGCTCTCCGAGCATGCCGCCCAGCACCTGGAGCTCAGCGGCATCGGCTATCTGCTGCCGCTCTCGCCGTACCGCGAGCTCAACGACCTGGCGGCGCTGCACTTCGAGCACCTGCTGGGACGTGACCGGGTCTTCCGCCTGGCGGTGGACGAGGGCCGGCGCGGCAACCGCCCCCAGGGCCAGGCGCTGGACCACCTGCCGCTGCTGTTCGGCCGCGACGTGACCTTCGCCAAGCTGTCGCGCCTGGTGGCGGAAGGCGGCGAGGTGCGTCTGGAGCGCTGCGGCGAGAAGTTCCGCATGGAGCCGCAGCGCCAGGCCCACGCCGGTCGCTGGCTGCCGATGCTGTGCATCGGCCCGAGCGGACGACTCAGGATTGCGACCGGCGAGACCGGCCTGTCTCCCAAGCGCGGCGACACCCTGATCAGCCTGGTCTATGCCGACTCGCCCAGGCACTCGCTGCAGACGGTGGCGAGTCCGATCTAGGCGCCATCGTCTCTGCTGCCCACCACGCAACGGGGCCGCCCATCTGGGCGGCCCCGTTGCGTTGGCGGCGGGTCCTCACGCTCAGCCGGCAGGGCTGGCCTCGAGGCTCTCCTCGGCGTCCGCCACCAGGGCGAACTCCTCGTCGGCGGTCTTCGCCACCAGGGTGTTCCTGCTGTACAGGAAGAAGTAGGCCGCGCCGACCGCGAACAGCCCCAGGGTGTAGATGAAGGCCCGCGGATCGAAGGCGTACACGCCGGACAGCGCCACCAGCGACAGCACCAGCGCCACGCCGGAGGTCAGGATGCCACCGGGCGTCCTGTAGGGGCGCGCCAGCTCCGGACGCTTCAGGCGCAGCAGGATATGGCTCAGCGCCATCAGCGCGTAGGACACGGTGGCGCCGACCACGGCCATGCCCAGGATCAGGTCGCCCTCGCCGCTCAGCGAGACCAGGAAGCCGAACACCCCCGGCACCACCAGCGCCCAGGTCGGCGCCTTGCGGCGGCTGGTCAGCGACAGCATCTTCGGCAGATAGCCGGCCCGCGACAGGGCGAACACCAGGCGGCTGTAGCCGTAGATGATCGAGAAGAAGGAGGCGACCAGCCCGGCCAGGCCCAGCACGTTGACCAGGGTGGCCAGCGTCGGATGATCGGCGGCCTTGAGCGCGTCGACCAGCGGCACGCCGCTTGCGCCGATGGCGCCGGCCCCGGCGGCCCCTGCCAGCAGCACCACCACCAGCACCGCCGTGACCAGCAGGAACAGCATCGCGCCGATGATGCCGCGGGGCACGTCACGGGCCGGATTCTTGGCTTCCTCGGCGGCCAGCGGCACGCCCTCCACCGCCAGGAACAGCCACATGCCGAACGGCAGCGCGGCCCACACCCCGGCCCAGCCGAAGGGCAGGAAGGCGCTGGCGCCGGCGGCGTCGGTGGGCGCGATATCGAACAGGTTGCGCGCATCGAAGACGCCGAACAGCGCCAGGGCGGTGGCCAGGATGGCGAACACCGCCAGGCCGCTGATCACCATCATCACCTTGAGCGCCTCGCCGGCACCGGTCAGGTGAATGCCGATGAATACCGCGTAGAACAGCGCATAGACCGCGGGACCGTTGAGCCCCAGCAGCTCTTCCACCGCGGCACCGATGAAGATGACGATGGCCGCCGGCGCCAGGGCATATTCGATCAGCACCGCCAGCCCGGTCAGGTAGCCGCCGGCCGGCCCCATGGCCTGGCGGGCGAAGCTGTAGCCGCCACCGGCGGCGGGAATCGCCGCCGACATCTCGGCCAGCGACAGCACCAGGGCGAAGTACATCAGCCCCATCAGGCCGGCGGCGATGACGAAGCCGCCCCAGCCCGCCTCGGCGATGCCGAAGTTCCAGCCGGCGAAATCGCCGGAGATCACGTAGGACACGCCGAGGCCGGCCAGCAGCAGCCAGCCGGCGCTGCCCTTCTTCAGCTGTCGTTTGGCCAGGTAGTCCTGGTCCAGGTTCGCGTCGTTCATCGAGTCACCTTTGCGCTGTTGTTATGCAATGTCGTTGGAGGTCGCGATGGAGCATGGCGGGTGCGACACCCGCCGGTATCAGGAGATCAGGAAGTTCTGGACGCCGCCCGAGGACTCGATGACGTCGTCCTGGGTACGATCCTTGAGCTGCACGCCGGACAGGCCCTTGGCCCGCGCCTCGCGCAGCAGGTACATCAGCCGGCGGCTGGCCTCGTCGAAGACGAAGCCCGCCGGGCGCACGTTGGAGATGCAGTTGCGGGCGGCATCGTTCAGCCCGATCCGCGGTCCCCAGGTCAGGTAGAGGCCGAGGCTGTCCGGCGAGCTGAGCCCCGGACGCTCGCCGATCAGCACCAGCACGGCGCGGGCGTTGAGGCCCTCGCCGATCTCGTCGCCGATCGCCACCCGGCCCTGCTCGACCACCGTCAGCGGCGCCAGCGACCAGTCCTGGTCGTCCTCGGCCAGTGCCTGGGTCAGCGCCTCGAGGAAGGGCGGCGCGTTCTGCTGCACGGCCAGCGACGACAGCCCGTCGACCACGGCGATGGCCAGGTCGACGGCGGGACGCGGCGCCTCGTCGGCCTCGGCCAGCCGCTCGCGGGAGGCCTCGTCGAGGCGCCGTCCCAGGTCCGGACGCTGCAGGTAGGTCTCGCGGTCGGCCGCCCGGCTGTGCAGGCGATGGATCGGCCGGCCGGTCTTCAGGCCGTCGAGGTCGCGGCACAGCGCCTCGACGTCCAGCGGCAGATGCACGGCGTCCTGGGCGCGGGCATGGGCCAGCTGGAACTCCAGCGAACGCCGGGTGGGCAGGCTGGTGCCGGCGCGGCCGAGGCCGATGCGCGCGTCGGTGAACTCGCGCAGCCGATGCCAGGGGTTGTCGATGACGCCGTGGGCCGGAGTCGCATCGCTCATCGGACACCTCCCTCGGGCAGGCGGCTCAGCGGACGGGCGAAGGCGTCGGGCAGCCGGCCGCTGGGGCGATGGCGGGCCACGTCCTCGAAGATCGCCATCTCGTCGAGCCAGCGTTCGAACTCCGGGGCCGGTGACAGGTCGAGCACCCGGCGCGCGTAGAGGGCGTCGTGGAAGGAGGTGGTCTGATAGTTGAGCATGATGTCGTCGGAGCCGGGGATGCCCATGATGAAGGTGCAACCCGCCGCGCCCAGCAGCGTCAGCAGATTGTCCATGTCGTTCTGGTCGGCATCGGCGTGGTTGGTGTAGCAGATGTCGCAGCCCATGGGCACGCCGAGCAGCTTGGCGCAGAAGTGATCCTCGAGGCCGGCGCGGATGATCTGCTTGCCGTCGAACAGGTACTCGGGGCCGATGAAGCCGACCACGGTGTTGACCAGCAGCGGCTCGAAGTGGCGGGCCACGGCATAGGCGCGGGTCTCGCAGGTCTGCTGATCGAGGCCGTGATGGGCGTTGGCGGACAGCGAGCTGCCCTGCCCGGTCTCGAAGTACATGACGTTGTCGCCCACGGTGCCGCGCTTGAGGCTGCGGGCGGCGTCCCGCGCCTCGCCGAGGGTGGCGAGATCGAAGCCGAAGCTCTCGTTGGTGGCCTGGGTGCCGCCGATGGACTGGAACACCAGGTCCACGGGGGCACCCTGCTCGATCGCCTCCAGGGTGTTGGTGACGTGGGTCAGCACGCAGGACTGGGTGGGAATCGAGTACTTCTGGATCACCTCGTCCATCAGCGTCATCAGCTTGATGCTCTGGGCGACGTTGTCGGTGGCCGGATTGATGCCGAGCACCGCGTCGCCGTTGCCGTACAGCAGGCCGTCGAGAAGGCTGGCGGCGATGCCGGTGGCGTCGTCGGTGGGGTGATTGGGCTGCAGCCGGGTGGAGAGCCGCCCGGGCAGGCCGATGGTGTTGCGAAAGGCGGTGGTCACCCGGCACTTGCGGGCGACGAGGATGAGGTCCTGGTTGCGCATGATCTTGCTCACCGCGGCGGCCATCTCCGGGGTGATGCCGGCACGCGCCCGGGCGATCGACTCGGGCGTGGCGAGATCGCTCAGCAGCCAGTTGCGGAAGTCACCCACCGTCAGATGGCGAATCGGCGCGAAGGCATCGGCGTCGTGGGTATCGACGATCAGGCGGGTGATCTCGTCCTCGCCGTAGGGCACCAGATGGTCCTCGAGGAAGGTCGAGAGCGGCAGCTCCGCCAGCGCCATCTGGGCCACCACCCGCTCCTCGGCGGAATCGGCGATGACCCCGGCCAGCCGGTCGCCGGAGCGGGCCGGCGTGGCCTTGGCCATCAGCTCGGCGAGACTGTCGAAGCGATAGTGCCGGCTTCCCAGCGTATGGTGATAGGCTTGGGCCATGAGCGTCTCCTGGTCGAGCGTTCGGGCCGCCGCGAGGCGCCGGAACGGAACTTGCTTTCTAAAAGCCTAACGACGACGCTTCGCGGGCGTTATCGTTTTCCGGCAAAAACAGAATAATTAAATTGAAACAACATCTTGCCCCACGTATCACCGCCAGGACCGGGGCAGAAGGAGTGACGACGCGTGCCATCAGAGGGTCGAACCACCGAGCGTGCACCAAGGAAGTGCATGTGGGAGGCATGGGACGCCAACGAACACGCCCACAACCTGACCGACTGGTCCCAGGAGTACGACCAGTTCGGCCAGGGCGGCTTCTATGGCCGCATCGACGAGATCCACCTGCCGGCGATGCAGGTGTTCAAGGAATACACCAGCCATGCGCTGGGCCAGCAGTGCAACGTCTGGCCGGACTCGCTGTGGATCGGCATCCCCGCCGCCGCCGGCGACTGCCGCATCAACGGCCACCGGGTCGGCGAGCGGGAGATCATGTGCCAGCCCGGCGGCCACGACTTCGAGCTGGTCACCCCGGATGCGTTCGGCATCTACGGGCTGGTGGTCGGCCGCGAGTGGCTGGCCGGGGCATGCGGCGCGGCGGCGCGCCCGCTGCTGGACGCCGACCCGGAGCGGCTGATGCGCCTGCAGCTGCCGCGCCAGACGCGCCAGGCCACGACCTTCCTGATCGAGCGCCTGCTGGGCCTCGAGGGCGAAGGACTCGAGCCCCGGGTGCATCAGGACATCCTCGGCCTGGCGCTGCAGGAGATCCTGCGCGAGGAGACGCCCAACACCGAGCGCCCGCCCAGCTATCGCCACCGCCGCCGGGTCGTGGATCGCGTCCGCGACCACCTGGAGAGCGGCGCGACGCCGCCGGTCAGCCTCGAGGAACTGTGCGAGATCGCCCACGTCAGCCAGCGCACCCTGCGCTACAGCTTCACCAGCATCCTCGGCGTCAGCCCCATCCAGTTCCTGCGCCTGACGCGCCTCAACCGGGTGCGCCGTCGCCTGTGCGAGCCCGAGGCCGAGACCACGGTGAGCCAGGCGGCCGCCGACTGGGGCTTCTACCATCTGGGGCAGTTCGCCCGGGACTACCGCCGGCTGTTCGGCGAATCGCCCTCCGCCACCCTGGCCCGGCACCGCCACTGACGCAGCGGCCCCCCCCCTGGAACGACGACGCCCCCGGCGATGGCTCGCCGGGGGCGTCGTGCTGCGTCGAAGACGCGCTAGTAGAACAGCCGGCGCAGCGCCTCGCCGGGATCCTCCTCGCGCATGAAAGCCTCGCCCACCAGGAAGCCGTGGACGTCGTGCTCGCGCATGCGCAGCACGTCGTTGCGGCTGTGGATGCCGGACTCGGTGACCACGGTGACGCCGGCGGGGATGCGCGGCAGCAGGTCCAGGGTGGTCTCGAGCCGGGTCGCGAAGGTGTGCAGGTCGCGGTTGTTGATACCGACCAGCGCCAGGTCCAGCGCCAGGGCGCGCTCCAGCTCGGCGGCATCGTGGACCTCGACCAGCACGTCCATGCCGAGCTCGGTGGCCTGGCGGTGCAGGTCGGCCAGCCGGGCGTCGTCCAGGGCGGCGACGATCAGCAGGATGCAGTCGGCGCCGATGGCCCGCGCCTCGCTGACCTGATAGCCGTGGGTGATGAAGTCCTTGCGGATCACCGGCAGCGAGCAGGCCTCCCGGGCCTCGACCAGGAAGTCCTCATGGCCCTGGAAGAAGTCGGCGTCGGTGAGCACCGACAAACAGGCGGCCCCGCCCGCGGCATAGCTGGCGGCGATCTCGGCCGGACGGAAGTCCTCGCGGATCACGCCCTTGGAGGGCGACGCCTTCTTGACCTCGGCGATCACCGCCGGGTCGCCGTCACGCATGCGCGCGTCGAGGGCGGCCACGAAGCCGCGCGGCGCGGACTGCAGGCCGGCCAGGCGCAGCAGCTCGTCCTCGGACACGGCCTGGCGGCGCTCGGCGACCTCGGCGTCCTTGCGCGCCAGGATGCGGGTCAGGATGGTCGGAGTAGCGGTAGATGCGGTCATCAAAGGATCCTGGGCGGGTGACTACTGGGCGAAGACGCGAGTGAAGTTGGCCAGCTCCTTGAGCTTCTCACGGGCCAGCTTGCAGTCCTGGGCGTCCTGCGCCAGGGCCACGCCTTCCTTGAGGGTATCGGCGACGTCGGCGGCATACAGCGCCGCGCCGGCGTTGAGCGCCACGATGTCCGCCGCCGGGCCCTCGCCGATCAGCGCCTGCTCCACCAGCCGCAGGCTGTCCTCGGCGGTCTTCACCTTGAGGGCGTCGAGCTCCTGGCGGGCGATGCCGAAGTCCTCGGGGGCGATGCTGTACTCGTGGATCTCGCCGTCCTTGAGCTCGGCGACCTTGGTCGGTGCGGCCAGCGAGATCTCGTCGAGGCCGTCCTCGGCGCACACCACCAGCACGTGCTCGCTGCCGAGGCGCTTGAGCACCTCGGCCATCAGCGGCACCAGCTCGGCGGAATAGACGCCGAGCAGCTGGCGACGGGCCCCGGCCGGGTTGGTCAGCGGGCCGAGGATGTTGAACAGGGTGCGCACGCCCATCTCGCGCCGCGCGGTGATGGCATGGCGCATGGCGGGATGGTGGTTGGGGGCGAACATGAAGCCGACCCCCACGTCCTCGATGCAGCGCGCCACCTGGTCGGCGTCCAGGTCGAGGCCGATGCCGGCCACGGCGAACAGGTCGGCGCTGCCCGACGACGATGACACGCCGCGGTTGCCGTGCTTGGCCACGTGGGCCCCGGCGGCGGCGGCGACGAAGCTCGAGGCGGTGGACACGTTGAACAGGTTGGCCCCGTCACCGCCGGTGCCGACGATGTCGACCACGTTCTCGGCGTGCAGCGTGACCGGCGACATCAGCTCGCGCATCACCTGGGCGGCGGCGCTGATCTCCTCGGGGGTCTCGCCCTTCATCGCCATGCCCATCAGGAAGGCGGCGATCTGGGCGTCGCTGGCCTCCCCGGTCATGATGGCGGTCATCAGCGCATGGGTCTGGTCGAAGCTCAGGTTCTCGTGGCGCATCAGGGCACCGAGGGCTTCCCGCATCTGCATGGCCGTCGTCTCCTTGTGGCAGTGTCAGCGATTCAGCGACGCTTGAGAAAGTTGGCCAGAAGCTCATGGCCCTGGCGGGTCAGGATCGATTCCGGGTGGAACTGGACGCCTTCGATGTCGAGCTCGCGGTGGCGCATGCCCATGATCAGGCCCGGGGTCACGTCGTCCTCGTCGGTCCAGGAGGTGACCTCCAGGCAGTCCGGCAGGCTGTCGCGATCCACCACCAGCGAATGGTAGCGGGTGACCTCCAGCGGATCCTCGAGGCCCTCGAACACGCCGAGGCCATGGTGGCGGATACGCGAGGTCTTGCCGTGCATCACCTGCGGGGCGCGGCCCACACGGCCGCCGAACACCTGGCCGATGGCCTGATGGCCGAGGCAGATGCCGAGGATCGGCAGGCGGCCGGCGAAGTGGCGGATCGCCTCCATGGAGATGCCCGCCTCGTTGGGCGTGCAGGGCCCCGGCGACACCACCAGGTGGCTCGGCGCCAGCGCCTCGATCTCCTCCAGGGTGATGGCATCGTTGCGATGGGTCACCACCTCGGCACCGAGTTCGCCGAGGTACTGCACGACGTTGAAGGTGAAGCTGTCGTAGTTATCGATCATCAGCACGGACATGGCGATAGAGTCCTGATTTCCTTGGCTTGGATTCGTGATCCAGTGATTGTTACCCAGCATCTTGCCCGGGTCGGCGCGTCGGGCCTGCCAGCCGTGCAGGGATCAATAGACACAAAAATGCCGCCCTGACGGCGGCATTTTGTTCGGTCGCAAGCGTGCCGCCCCTTCGCTCAGGAGCGCCACCACGCCATCGGGCCGAATGTCTGATCGGGTACGTTCATAATCATCATAGTGCTCGCCGGCGGCCGACCGTGTCAAGATGCCCGGGCCCCGGAGCGACGGGGCCTCGCGCGCGTTCGAGAGAGCCTTACTCGAGGTTGTCCAGGCCGTGCTCGGCCATGGCCACGGCGCGGAACAGCGCGCGCCCCTTGTTGAGCGTCTCCTGCCACTCCATCTCGGGCACGGAATCGGCCACCACGCCGGCGCCCGCCTGGACGTGCAGCTCGCCGTCCTTGATCACCGCGGTGCGGATGGCGATGGCGGTGTCCATGTTGCCGTGCCAGGACAGATAGCCCACGGCCCCGGAATAGACGCCGCGCTTGACCGGCTCCAGCTCGTCGATGATCTCCATGGCGCGGATCTTCGGCGCCCCGGAGAGCGTGCCCGCCGGGAAGGTGGCGCGCAGGGCGTCCATGGCGGTCAGCCCGGGCCGCAGCCGGCCGGTGACCTGGGACACGATGTGCATGACGTGGGAATAGCGCTCGACGGCCATGTTGTCGGTGACGGTCACCGAGCCGGTCTCGCAGATGCGGCCCACGTCGTTGCGCCCCAGGTCGATCAGCATCAGGTGCTCGGCGCATTCCTTGGGGTCGTTCAGCAGATCGGCCTCGAGCGCCTGATCCTCGGCCTCGGTGCGGCCGCGCACGCGGGTGCCGGCGATCGGCCGCACGGTGACCTCGCCCTCCTCGAGGCGGGTCAGGATCTCCGGCGAGGAGCCCACCACCTGATGATCGCCCAGGTCGAAGTAGAACATGTAGGGCGAGGGGTTGAGGCTGCGCAGCGCGCGATACAGATCCAGCGGCGGCGCCTGATAGGGAATCGACATCCGCTGGGAGGGCACGCATTGCATGATGTCGCCGGCCAGCACGTATTCCTTGATCGTCTCCACCGCCGACTTGAAGCCGCCCTCGGTGAAGCCGGAGGTGAAGTGCCCCTCCTCCACCGCCCGGCCGCCGGTGCCGGGGCTGCGGGGGTCCAGGACCGCCCCGCGCAGCTGCTCCTCGAGCGCGGCCAGGCGCGCCACGGCGCGCTCGTAGGCCTCGGGCTCGGCCGGGTCGGCGTGGGTCCACAGCGTCAGGCGCCCGGACAGGTTGTCGAACACCACCAGGTCGTTGCAGACCATCAGCAGGATGTCGGGCACGCCGATGGGATCGGGCTTCTCCACCCCGCGCAGGCGCGGCTCGATGTAGCGGATGGTGTCGTAGCCGAAGTAGCCCACCAGGCCGCCGTCGAAGCGCGGCTGATCGTCGAGGCGCGGCACCTTGAAGCGCGCCTGGAAGGTCTCGATCCAGGCCAGCGGGTCCTCGACCTCGGTCACGCCCTCCGTCTCGCCGTCGATGACGTGCGTGACCTGGAAGCCGCGCACCTCGATGCGCTCCTGGCACGGCAGGCCGATGATCGAGTAGCGGCCCCACTTCTCGCCGCCCTGCACGGACTCCAGCAGGAAGGTCCAGGGCGCGTCGGCGAGCTTGAGGTAGGTGGACAGCGGCGTGTCGAGATCGGCCAGCACCTCGCGGGTGACCGGAATGCGGTTGTAGCCGTCCTCGGCCAGGGACTGGAAGCGTTCGGGGGTCATCATGGGCCCGTATCCTCGAAGAAGGGTGTGCGACGGTGAAGCGGCGACGGTCGCCCCGGAAGGCGCCGTGTCAGGAAGCGAGCGTCACCATCGCCAGCCGCCGAGCATGCCGGTGGCACGGGGAAGGCGGAAGACGGTCGAGGATACGGAAAAAGCCGGCATGATGCGGGGTTCCATCGGCAAGGGCGGAATCGTATATAACGAAAAATAATCAATAGTTACATCGTTATAGCGCAACTCGATTTACATTAAACGAGTTGTGCCAGCGATTCAACCGTCGCATCCGGCCCGCTCGCCGCCACCGGCTCGCCGTGGTTATAGCCGTACGGCACGGCCAGGGTGCGGAAGCCCGCCGCCCTGCCCGCGGCGATATCGTGGCGCGAATCGCCGACCATCAGGCAGCGGCCGGGGGCCACGTCGAAGCGCTCGGCGGCGTGGATCAGCGGCAGCGGGTCGGGCTTGCGGCGCGGCAGGCTGTCGCCGCCCAGGCACAGCGAGAAATGCCCGGCGATGCCGGTCGCCTCGAGGATCGGTGCGATGAAGGCCTCGGGCTTGTTGGTCACCAGCACCAGCCGTCGACCGCTGGCCGAGAGCCCCTCCAGCGCCTCGCGCACGCCGGGATACAGGCGAGTCCGCGCGCAGGGCGCCTCGCCGTAGCGCGCCAGGAAGCCCTCGTGGGCGGTGCCCAGGAACGCCTCGGCCGGCGCCTCGCCCAGGGCATCGGTCAGCGCGCGCTCCACCAGCGAACGCGAGCCGTTGCCGACCCAGTCGCGCACCTTGTCCTCGCCGGGGGCGGGCAGCCCCAGATCGGTCAGGGCGGCATCCACCGCCGCGGCGAGGTCGGGCACCGAGTCCACCAGGGTGCCGTCCAGGTCGAAGGTGACCAGCGTGATGTTTTCCAGACAGGGGTGCATGGGCGCGTTTCTCTCTTCCATCCTGGGCGTATCGGTATCGGCGAGCGAGGGCATGATTATGCATGTAATATTACGAAAAAATACCGCTTTTTTTCCTGTCGCCCATAGGCAGGCCAGGGACGCGGCGTTATGCTGGAACCAGCCGTTGCCGACTGCAGGGCATGTCCCCTACCTCGGCCGGACGCCGACGACACCCGCCGTGACGCCCGACCGCCGTATCGAGGCTGAGCCCTGACCCGGGCAACTCTTTGCCACGTTCCCACGCATTCAGTCAGGAGTCTCCATGACACTACCACGCATCGTGGTGGTCGGCGGAGGTGCGGGCGGACTCGAGCTGGTCACCCGGCTCGGCCGCAAGCTCGGCAAGCGCAAGCGCGCCGAGATCGTGCTCGTCGATCGCAACCCCACCCACATCTGGAAGCCGCTGCTCCACGAAGTCGCCACCGGCGCGCTGGATTCCGGCCTCGATGAAATCTCCTACCAGGGCCACGCCCGCGCCAACGGCTATCAGTTCCAGCTCGGCACCCTCACCGACCTCGACCGCGACGGCCAGACCCTGACCCTGGCGCCGGTGCTGGACGACGACGGCGAGGAGATTCTCCCCGCCCGCACCCTGCCCTATGACGACCTCGTGCTCTCGCTGGGCAGCGTCAGCAACGACTTCGGCACCCCCGGCGTCGCCGAGCACTGCCACTTCCTCGACAGCCCCCATCAGGCCGAACTCTTCCGCCAGGCCATGCTCAACGCCTTTTTGCGCTACAACGCGCCGCAGGAACCGTCGGCGAAGATGGTGGTGGGCATCGTCGGCGCCGGCGCCACCGGCGTGGAACTGGCCGCCGAGCTCTACGGCGCCTCCGAGATGCTCAACAGCTACGGCTTCACCACCCTGGACAGCGACCACCTCGAGGTCCACCTGATCGAAGCCGCGCCCAAGGTGCTGCCGGCCCTGCCGGAGCGCATCAGCGGCGCCGTGCACGCCGAGCTGGAGCGCCTGGGTGTCAAGGTGCACGTCGACACCCGGGTCACCGAGGTGAACGACGAGGCCATCATCACCGCCGGCGACGAGCGCATCGACATCGACCTCGGCGTCTGGGCGGCCGGCATCAAGGCGCCGGCGCTGCTCTCCGAGCTCGGACTCTCCACCGAGCGCAACCATCGGCTCAAGGTCGATGCCACGCTCAAGAGCCTCGACGACGAGCACGTCTTCGCCTTCGGCGACTGCGCCAGCTGCCCCCAGGAGGACGGCTCCACGGTGCCGCCACGGGCCCAGGCCGCGCACCAGCAGGCCGACCGCCTGTACAGGAACCTGCTGGCCCGGCTGGACGGCAAGCCGCTCAAGCCCTTCGTGTTCCGCGACCGCGGCTCGCTGATCTCGCTGGCCCACTTCGACGCCATCGGCAGCCTGATGCGCGGCGCCTCGGCGCGCAGCCTGTTCATCGAGGGCCACCTGGCCCGGTTCTTCTACGCCTCGCTCTACCGCATGCACCAGCGGGCGATCCACGGCGCGCTGAAGACCGGCCTGATGGTCGTCGTCGACGGTCTCAACAAGTTCCTCAAGCCGCGCCTCAAGCTGCACTGAGGCATTGAGCACCGCCTGAAACGACACGGGCCCCGGCAATTTGCCGGGGCCCGTGTCGTTTCCGAGTGTCAGGCTCAGCGTTCGAGGCTCGCCTCGCCGTCCTTCTCGGGATGGTGATAGACGTGCACGTCGCGCTGCGGGAAGGGAATGCTGATGCCCTCGGCGTCGAAGCGGCGCTTGATCTCCTCGGTCATCTCCCAGTAGACGTCCCAGTAGTCCGCGGCCTCGACCCAGGGGCGCACGATCCAGCTGACGGAGGAGTCGCCCATGGCGCTCATGCGAATGTTGGGCGCGGGGTCGGCCAGCACCCGCGGATCGTCGGCCACCACGCCCTCCAGCACCCGGCGCACGACGTCGATGTCATCGTCATAGCCGACGCCGACCACCAGGTCCACCCGGCGGGTGTCGTGGCTGGAGTAGTTGGTGATGGCGCCGTTCATCATCTGGCCGTTGGGCACGATGATCTTGCGGTTGTCCGCGGTCTTCAGCTCGGTGGTGAAGATCTGCACGTCGTCGATGGTGCCGGCCACGCCGCCGGCCTCCACGTAGTCGCCGATCTTGTAGGGGCGGAAGATGATCACCAGCACGCCGGCGGCGAAGTTGGCCAGCGAGCCCTGCAGTGCCAGCCCCACCGCCAGGCCGGCGGCACCGATCACCGCGATCAGCGAGGTGGTCTGGATGCCGACCTGGCTGATCGCCGCCAGCACCACGAACACCATCAGCAGCGCATAGAGGATATTGCCCAGGAACTTGATCAGCAGCGGGTCGAGCTTGCCGCGCTGCATGGCCTTGATGCTGAGCGAATGCAGCAGCTTCACCACCCAGCGGCCGACCACGAAGATGGCCAGCGCCGCCACCAGATTGACGGCCAGGCTGGTGCCCTGAAACTGCACGAAGTCGATGATTCCTTGAAGGTCCATAGGCGCTCCCTGTCGTGTTGAGGCCGTGTCGAAGGTCGCGCCGGCACCCGGCCGACGCTATCGACACAGCCTAGGGGAAGGATTCCCCGCTTGCCTGCATGGCTCGCCGCTCGGCCAGCCAGCGGCGCTTGGCCGCGGCGGTGAGGCGCTTCATCGCCGCCTCGCGACGCAGCGCCTCGCCGTGTTCACCAATACATTCGTGATATACCAGATGCAAAGGCCCCTTGCCACGCAGCGCCTTGGCGCCCCGCCCCGCGCGATGCTCGCCGAGGCGCCGCGTCACGTCGGTGGTGATGCCGGTGTAGAGGGCCCCGGCGGCCGTCTCGATCACATAGAGATGCCAGCGAGGGACGGCCTCGTCCGTCACGCTCAGGCCTCGGCCAGGGCGCGGCGGAAGTCGGCGATGACGCCGTCGTAGCGGTTCGGGTCGGCCTCGTTTCTGGCCTTGAACACCGCCGAGCCGGCGACGAAGGTATCGGCGCCGGCGCGGGCGATCTCGGCGATGTTGTCGACCTTGACCCCGCCGTCGATCTCCAGGCGGATCGGGCGCCCGGAGGCATCGATACGCCGGCGCGCCTCGCGCAGCTTGTCGAGGGTGCCGGGAATGAACGACTGGCCGCCGAAGCCCGGATTGACGCTCATCAGCAGCACCATGTCGACCTTGTCCATCACGTAGTCGAGATAGGACAGCGGCGTGGCCGGATTGAACACCAGGCCGGCCTTGCAGCCGCCGTCGCGGATCAGCTGCAGCGAGCGGTCGATGTGCTCGGAGGCCTCGGGATGGAAGGTGATGTAGCTGGCGCCGGCATCGATGAAGTCGCCGATCAGCCGATCCACCGGCTTGACCATCAGGTGGGCGTCGATGGGGGCGGTCACGCCGTGCTTCCGCAGCGCCTCGCAGACCATCGGGCCGATGGTCAGGTTCGGCACGTAATGATTGTCCATGACGTCGAAGTGCACGATGTCGGCGCCGGAGGCGAGGACGTCGTCGACCTCCGCGCCGAGGCGGGCGAAGTCGGCGGAGAGAATCGAGGGGGCAATCTGGAAGTCGGTCGTCGAATCGCTCATGGGAACGGGGTCCTGTCGGGTCACGGTCATGATGGCCGGCATTCTAACAGGAACGCGCGCGACCGCCTTGCACCATCGGCATTCGGCGACAATAGTGAAGGTTCCGCCGTTCATGACCAAGGAGGCGTCCATGCCTTTCCCCCAGCTGCGCCGTGCCCTCGGCACCGGCCTCTTGAGCGCCGCGCTCGCCGCCCCGACCGCCGCCCTGGCCCAGTCGGCCATCCTCGAGGGCGAGCGCTTCCACCCCGAGGTGGGCGAACGGGGCATGGTGGCCACCAGCCACTTCCTGGCCTCGCAGGTCGCCCATGACGTGCTCGCCGACGGCGGCAACGCCGTGGATGCGGCGGTCACCGCCGGCTTCGCCCTGGCGGTGACCCAGCCGCGCTCGGGCAACATCGGCGGCGGCGGCTTCATGCTGATCTCCGACGAGGACAGCGGCGAGGTGATCGCCATCGACTATCGCGAGACCGCGCCGGCCGCCGCCACCGAGACCATGTTCCAGGACGAGGACGGCAACGCCGTCGCCGAGTGGTCGCGCTTCACCCACCGCGCAGCCGGGGTCCCCGGCACCGTGGCCGGCCTGGCGCTGGCCCTCGAGGAGTACGGCACCCTGAGCCTGGCCGAGGCGCTGGCACCGGCGATCCGACTGGCCGAGGACGGCTTCGTGGTGCCCCAGCGGTTCGTCGACGGCGTGGCCGAGGCCGGCGAACGCCTGACGAAATGGGACGCCACCGAGGCGATGTTCTACAAGCAGGACGGCAGCCCCTACGCCGTGGGCGAGACCTTCCGCCAGCCGGACCTCGCCGCGACGCTCAAGCGCATCGCCGAGCAGGGGGCACGGGAGTTCTACGAGGGCGAGACCGCCGAGCTGATCGTCGCCGAGATGGAGCGCCACGACGGCCTGATCACCCGCGAGGACCTGGCCGGCTACCAGGCGGAGATCCGCGAACCCAGCCACGGCACCTACCGCGGCCACGACGTCTACGCCATGAGCCCGCCCTCCTCCGGCGGCGCCCACATCGTGCAGATGCTCAATATCCTCGAGGCCTACGACATCGACGAGCTGGGCTTCGGCGCCGCCGATACCATGCACCTGATGGCCGAGGCCATGAAACGCGCCTATGCCGACCGCGCCGAGTACCTGGGCGACACCGACTTCGTCGACGTGCCGCTCGAGGGGCTGACCTCCGAAGGCTACGCCGACGAGCTGCGCGCCGAGATCGCCATCGACCGCGCCACGCCCAGCGACGAGATCGCCGCCGGCGACCCGGCGCCCTATGAGTCCAACGAGACCACCCACTTCTCGATCGCCGACGACAACGGCCTGGCGGTCTCCAACACCTACACCATCAACTTCAGCTACGGCTCTGGCATCGTCGTGGACGGCGCGGGCTTCCTGCTCAACAACGAGATGGACGACTTCTCCGCCAAGCCCGGCGTGCCGAACGCCTACGGCCTGATCGGCGGCGAGGCCAACAAGATCGAGCCCGGCAAGCGCATGCTGTCGTCGATGACCCCGACCATCGTCAAGCGCGACGGCGAGAACTTCCTGGTCACCGGCAGCCCCGGCGGCTCGCGGATCATCACCACCACCCTGCAGGTGCTGATGAACGTCATCGACCACGACATGAACGTTCAGTCGGCGGTGAGCGCCCCGCGCCTGCACCACCAGTGGCTGCCCGACGAGCTGCGCGTCGAGGCCGGCTTCAGCCCCGACACCCTGTCGCTGCTCGAGGCCCGCGGCCACACCATCAGCCAGCAGTCCGCCATGGGCGCCGCCCAGTCGATCGTGATCGACGACGACCGCTTCTACGGCGGCGCCGACCCGCGCCGCTCCACCTCCTCGGCGATGGGGCTCTGAGAAAGGCGATGACGGCCGGAAAGTGGCAGGCCGCACCGGGGAAAGATTACACGAGGGCGCTGTAAACCCTTCCATGGGCGCTACTTTTGCCATCCATGGCAAAAACCCCTCGCTCCAACTTTCCCCGGTGTTTCCCATCCCGCTGCGGAAAGCCTCATGCGTCGGCGCCGGCAAGAGAAGTCGCTATACTCGGGCCTTTGCGATCGACAAGGAGACCGCCCATGACGACTCGACGCCTTCTCGGCCTCGGCCTGATGCTGCTGGCCACCAGCGGGCTCGCCGGCTGCGCCGGCCCCCACTATCTGACGCCGGATCCCAAGCGCAGCGTCCAGGTGCCGGCCGCCGGTCAGGGCCAGGAGGTCAGCGTGACCGCCCGAGACACTCGCCAGGAGGCGGTGATCGGCACCCGCTCCGGCAGTGCCGGCTCCACGGCGGTGGTGATCGTCGATCCGGGCGAACTGACGCCCCGCCTGCAGGCCGAGGCCGAGCGCGCGGTGCGCGACATGGGCTTCCGGCCGGTCGGCGAGGCCGCACCGGGCCGGCCCGGTCTGACGCTGACCCTGAAGCGGCTCGAATACGGCCGCGGCGACGCCCCGCCGATGGTCGGCAGCGTGCGCCTGACGGCGGTGCTGGAGGCCGAGGCCCAGAACGACGGCACCACCTACACCGGCAGCTACACCGCGCGCCGCACCCAGCAATACGCGGTGAAGCCGGATCGCGAGGCCAACCAGGCGATGATCGAGGAGCTGCTCTCCGATGCCCTGGACCGCGCCTTCCGCGATCCGGAGCTGGCGGGCCTGCTGGCGCGCTGATCACGCTTGCGTCACCACGCCCCCGATGGAAACGCGGCCCCGCCGGCGCGACGCCGACGGGCCCGCGTGGTGAACGGCGCGATCAGCCGCCCCGAGGGCCGCGGCGCGTCAGCGACCAGACGCTCTCGCGAAAGCCGCTGCCCGGCTCGGGCTCGCCCTCTTCCAGGTGCACCACCTCGAAGTTGGGGGCGAACAGCTCGCGAATCTCGTCGGCGCCGACGCTGAAGGGCGGCCCACCCTCGTCGCCGGGGGCTCGGGTCAGGCCGATCAGGAGTCCCTGGCTGCCGGGCGGCAGCAGCTGGGCCAGGTGGAAGGCGTAGCGCTGGCGGGTCGCCTCGGGCAGCGCGATCAGCGCCGCCCGATCATAGAAGGCCCCCAGCTCGGCGGCGGCCTCGATATGGAAGTGGAAGAAGTCGCCGCGCCACAGTTCCACGCTGCCCTGGCGGCTGATGTCGAAGCCGTCGCCCCGATAGCGGGAGACCTCCCCCTCGCCCTCCGCCAGAAACTGCTCGATGGCCTCGTCGGCCAGCTCGATGCCCAGCACCGGATAGCCTTCGCCGGCCAGCCAGCGCATGTCCAGGCTCTTGCCGCACAGCGGCACCAGCACCTTGGTACCGGGTGCCGCGCCCAGCGTCGGCCAGTAACGCACCAGGGCCGGATGGGCCTCGTGGCGATGGAAGCCGATGCGTCCCTCGCGCCAGCGCGCGAGCCACTCGTTGTCCATGGCCGGCCTCAGAACCAGCGGTCGCGCTTGCGGCGACGACGCGGCAGGTGCGGCACGATCAGGCCCACCAGCAGCCCGGCACCGGCCACCCCGCCGCCGTACATGAAGTAGCGCATCAGCAGGTCTTCCTCCTGGGTATCCAGGCGCGCCTGCAGCTGGCGCACCCGGGCACCGGCGTCCTCGCTCTCCGAGGCCAGCGCCTGATTGCGCTGCTCGAGTTCGGCGATGCGCTGCTCGCGCACGTCGAGGGTCTCGGTGACCGAGGCCATGCGGCTCTCCCAGGTCTCGTTGATCCCGGAGAGCTCCTCGGACAGCTCCTCCACTCGCGCCTCCAGCTCGGGCAGCCGGACCTTGGCGCTGGGCTCGCCCTGCAGGTCGCTCGAGGGCACCCAGACCACGTCGCCGCTCTGGCTGCGCACGCGGCTGTAGTCGCCCTGGGTCTCGAGCAGCTCGACCGGGTCGCCGGCGGTCAGGGTACCGACGATGCGATAGCCGTCGGTGGGGCCGCTGCGCACGAAGGTGGTGAGGTCGCCGGACACCCAGCGCGCATCGGCGTTCTGGGCGTCGTCCTGCTGGGCCTGCACCGGCAGGGCCAGGGCCCCGAGCAGTGCGCCCAGCGTCATCAGTGTCTTGTATCGTTGCATCGTCATGCGTCGTCCTGGCTGTCCAAGGCTCTGTGTCCGCCGCTCGCGGCGATGGCGGTCGTGACCGGACCATCCCTGCCCGGTCCGCCGAAATGAGAGTGCGTCTCCGGATCATCCACAGCATCTGTGGACAAGTGCCGGGAAAACCGCTGGAAACCCGCGGCCAGGCGGCATGGCTGCCGATACGGCAACATTTCGGTCATTTCCTGACCACCTCGCCGGCGCCTCCGAAGCCGCCAAGGGTACCACAGGCCCGCGCGCCGGGCGTTCCGCGCACTCTGGCCCCGTCCCGACTGGGCGCGTATAATCTTCGCTCTCAATCGGACGGCCCTGCCGGCCGCCTCTCCTGCGAACGAATATCCACCGGTGCAACGTCGGGCCCAGGCGCCACGACCTATTCTTATGGCGAAGAAACTCTTCATCAAGACGCATGGCTGCCAGATGAACGAGTACGATTCCGCGCGCATGGCGGATCTGCTCGGAGAATCCCACCAGCTGGAGCTCACCGACGACGAGCGCGATGCCGACGTCATCCTGCTCAACACCTGCTCGATCCGCGAGAAGGCCCAGGAGAAGGTCTTCCACCAGCTCGGCCGCTGGAAGAAGCTCAAGGACGCCAACCCGGATCTGGTCATCGGCGTGGGCGGCTGCGTCGCCAGTCAGGAAGGCGAGGCGCTGCGCAAGCGCGCGCCCCAGGTCGACATGGTCTTCGGCCCCCAGACCCTGCACCGGGTGCCGTCGATGCTCGACGCCCGCCAGGACAACCAGATCTCGGTGGTCGACGTGACCTTCCCCGAGGTGGAGAAGTTCGACCACCTGCCCAAGCCGAACTCCGACGGCGCCACCGCCTTCGTCTCGGTGATGGAAGGCTGCTCCAAGTACTGCACCTTCTGCGTGGTGCCCTACACCCGCGGCGAGGAGGTCTCGCGGCCCTTCGAGGCGGTGATGGACGAGGTCATCCACCTGGCCGATCAGGGCGTGCGCGAGATCAATCTGCTGGGCCAGAACGTCAACGCCTACCGCGGCGAGAACCAGCTCGGCGAGGAGATCGACCTGGCCGAACTGATCGCCTGCGTGGCGGCGGTGGAAGGCATCGACCGCATCCGCTTCACCACCTCGCACCCGGTGGAGTTCTCCGACAGCCTGATCGAGGCCTACGGCGAGATCCCGGAGCTGGTCAGCCACCTGCACCTGCCGGTGCAGGCCGGCTCCGACCGCATCCTGGCGGCCATGAAGCGCGGCCACACCGTCGAGGAGTATGTGGACAAGATGGAGCGCATCCGTGCGCTGCGTCCGGACATCAGCTTCTCCTCGGACTTCATCATCGGCTTCCCCGGCGAGACCGAGGAGGACTTCGCGAACACCATGGACCTGATCGGTCGCATCGGCTTCGACGTGTCCTTCAGCTTCGTCTATTCGGCCCGCCCCGGCACCCCGGCCGCCGGCCTCGAGGACGACACGCCGGAAGCGGTCAAGAAGCAGCGCCTGGCGATCCTGCAGGAGCGCATCAACCAGCAGGCCATGCAGATCAGCCGCCGCATGGTGGGCACCGTCCAGCGCGTGCTGGTCACCGGCTTCTCGCCGAAGGACCCGGGCCAGCTGTCCGGCCGCACCGAGAACAACCGGGTGGTCAACTTCCGCGCGCCGAACCCCACCGAGCTGATCGGCTACTTCGTCGACGTGGAGATCACCGAGGCGCTGCCCAACTCGCTGCGCGGTGATCTGGCCTCGCCGGAGCGTTTCTAAACGCCGGCACGACACGATGGGCTGATGCACGGGCACAAGGGGCGCCGGGGACAGGCCGAAGAGGAGGTCCTACGCCATGGATGGCGTCGGTAGCGCCCAGGGATGGGTTCACAGCGCCTCCTCGAAGGCCTGTCGCCGGATCAGCCCCGCCCTGTTTCCGAGCCCCCTTCATTGCCCTTGTAGCTTCCGGGGCAGTAAGCTGACCCCGACATCCATCAACTCACGGACTTGCCCGTCTTGAGCCAGCCAGCAGCCTCCGCGGCCAACCGCGTCATCACCCTGAATCTCGAGCCCAACGATCCCCAGCGCCTGGCCAACCTCTGCGGCCAGCAGGACGAGCACCTCAAGCTGATCGAGGAGCGCCTCGGCGTCACCCTGCGCAACCGGGGCAACGTCTTCCAGCTGGCCGGCCCCGGCCCCCGGGTCAAGGCCGCCTCCAACGTCGTCGAGCACCTCTATCGCGAGACCGAGGCCGGCGAGCTGACCCCGGACACCGTGCACCTGTTCCTGCAGGAATCCGGCCTCGAGGCCCTGGAGGAGGAAGAAGGCGGCAGCGGCGACGGCGAGGTGCTGCTGCGCACGCCCAAGGCGCTGATCAAGCCCCGCGGGCTCAACCAGCAGAGCTACGTCTCGAGCATCCGCGACCACGACATCAACTTCGGCATCGGCCCGGCCGGCACCGGCAAGACCTACCTGGCCGTCGCCGCCGCGGTGGAAGCGCTGAACCAGCAGCAGGTGCGTCGCATCCTGCTGGTGCGCCCGGCGGTCGAGGCCGGCGAGAAGCTCGGCTTCCTGCCCGGCGACCTGGCGCAGAAGATCGACCCCTACCTGCGCCCGCTCTACGACGCCCTGTACGAGATGATCGGCTTCGAGCAGGTCGCCAAGCTGATCGAGCGCCAGGTGATCGAGATCGCGCCGCTGGCCTACATGCGCGGGCGCACCCTGAACAACGCCTTCATCATCCTCGACGAGAGCCAGAACACCACCCGCGAGCAGATGAAGATGTTCCTGACCCGCATCGGCTTCGGCTCCACCGCGGTGATCACCGGCGACATCACCCAGGTCGACCTGCCCCGCGGCCAGGCCTCCGGGCTGATCCAGGTGCTCGATGTGCTCAGCGGCACCCCGGGCATCGGCGTCACCCACTTCGCCGCCAAGGACGTGGTCCGCCACCCGCTGGTGCAACGCATCATCGAGGCCTACGACCAGTTCGAGGCCGAGGAAGAAGCCCAGGCCCGCGCCAAGCGCGAGGCCCGCGAGCAGGAGCGCGAGGCCATCCGCCAGGAGCGCCTCGAGCGACAGAACGGCCGCGAGGACGAGGAATGAGCCTGGCCGAGGTCGACCGCCAGCAGGCCATCGACGCCGAGGGCCTGCCGAGCCAGGCCGAGCTCGAGGCCTGGGTGGGCGCGGTGCTCGCCCGGCTGCCCGACGAGGAACGTCACGAGCTGACGGTGCGCTTCGTCGACGCCGAGGAGAGCCAGGCGCTCAACCGCGACTACCGCCGCAAGGACAAGCCCACCAACGTGCTGTCCTTCCCCTTCGAGTGTCCGCCGGGCGTGCCGCTGCCGCTGCTCGGCGATCTGGTGATCTGCCATCCGGTGGTGATCGACGAGGCCCGCGATCAGGACAAGGCGCTCGGCGATCACTACGCTCATATGGTGGTTCACGGCACCCTGCACCTGATGGGCTACGACCATATCGAGGACGACGAAGCCGAGGTCATGGAAGCGCTGGAGCGAGAGATCCTCGCCGGCCTCGGCATCGCCGACCCCTATCGGGCCTCCGGCCCGGCGCATCGCGATTCCGACCCCGATGACGAGAGAGCCGACGCATGAGCGAAGACCGATCGACCGGCCAGGGCCACAGGTCCTGGCTCGATAAGTTGTTCAGCGCGCTGTCCAGCGACAGCGACGAGCCCAGCTCGCGAGACGAGCTGCTGGAGTTCCTGCGCCAGGCGGCGACCCGCCTCAAGCTCGAACAGGACGCCATGATGATCATCGAGGGCGCCCTGAACATCAGCGATCAGCAGGTGCGCGAGGTGCTGATCCCGCGCTCCCAGATCACCGCCATCGGCCTCGACCAGCCGCTGGAGGAGTACCTGCCGCTGATCCTCGAGACCGGCCACTCGCGCTACCCGGTCGTCGGCGAGAATCTCGACGAGGTGAAGGGCATCCTGCTGGTCAAGGACCTGCTGCCGCTGCTGCGCCAGGGCAACGACCACCCCTTCCGGCTCGAGGAGGTGCTGCGCCCGGCCATGTTCGTGCCGGAATCCAAGCGCCTGAACAGCCTGCTCAAGGAATTCCGCGACACCCACAACCACATGGCCCTGGTGGTGGACGAATACGGCGGCACCGCCGGCATCATCACCATCGAGGACATCCTCGAGGAGATCGTCGGCGACATCGAGGACGAGCACGACACCGACGAGGAAGAGGACATCCGCGCCCTCGGCGAGTCGCGCTACGCGATCCGTGCCCTGACCCCCATCGAGGACTTCAACGAGCGCTTCGGCACGCGCTTCTCCGACGAGGAGTTCGACACCCTCGGCGGCCTGGTGATGCAGCGCTTCGGCCACCTGCCCGGCCGCGGTGAGCACACCGAGATCGGCGGCTGGCGCTTCACCGTGCTCAACGCCGACAATCGCCGCATCCGCCTGCTGGAAGCCGAGCCGGCCTCGGAGTCCGCCGAGGACTGATCCGCTCACCGATTTTCCCCGGCCATTTTCCGTCGGCTTTTTCACCAAGGACGGTGCCATGACGCCCCCTCGCCTTCATCGGTTCCTCGGGCCCCTGGCGGCGATCGCCGCCGGCGTGCTCACGACCCTCTCCGCCGCCCCGTTTCATCTCTGGTGGCTGGCCCCGGTGGCCGCCGGCCTGCTCTATGCCGGGCTGCCATCGCTCTCCGCCCGCCAGGCCGCCTGGCGGGGCTGGTGCTACGGGCTCGGCCTGTTCGGCGCCGGCGCGTCCTGGGTCTATGTCTCGATCCACGACTACGGCTATACCGGCGTGCCCCTGGCGCTGGCGCTGACCGCGTTGTTCGTCGCCGCCCTGTCGCTGTTCTTCGCCGTCACCCTGGGCCTCTACCGGCGCCTGTGCGGGCCGCGGCTGTCGGTGCTGACCTTCGCCGGCGCCTGGGTGCTGGGCGAGGCGCTGCGCACCTGGCTGTTCACCGGCTTCCCCTGGCTGCTGCTGGGCAGCGGCCAGGTGGACTCGCCGCTGGCACCCTGGGCGCCGGTCGGCGGCGTCTATTGGCTGTCGCTGATCGTGGCCCTCAGCGGGGCGCTCGGCGTGTCGCTGCTGCGCCGGCGCTGGTGGGCCGCCCTGCCGCTGGCGATGCTGTGGCTGGTGCCGCTGGCGCTGCCCACCCAGTGGACGACGCCCGCCGGCGAGCCGCTGCGCGTCGCCCTGCTGCAGGGCAACCTGCCCCAGCTGATCAAGTGGACGCCGGAGGGCCAGCGCCAGGCCGCCAACACCTATCTGTCGCTGACCGCCGAGCTGGACGAGGCCCCGGATCTGGTGATCTGGCCCGAGGCGGCGCTGCCGATGTTCGCCGACCAGGCCCGGCCGATCCTCGAGCGCGCCCAGACCCTGCTGCCGCCCCAGAGCACCCTGCTCACCGGCATCCTGACCCGCGAGGACGGCCGCTACTACAACGGCGTGCTCGACGTCGCCGACGGCGAGACCTACCTCAAGCGCCACCTGGTGCCGTTCGGCGAGTACCTGCCGCTGGAGCCGCTGCTGCGCGGCGCCATCGCCTTCTTCGACCTGCCGATGCCGGCCATGACCCCGGGGCCGGCCCATCAGGCGCCGCTGGACGCCGCCGGCACCCGCATCGGCAACGCCATCTGCTACGAGATCATCTACGCCGACCTGGTGGCCCGCCAGGCGCGTCACTCGAACGTGATCCTCACGGTCTCCAACGACACCTGGTTCGGCGCCTCCATCGGCCCGCTGCAGCACCTGCAGATGGCCCGGCTGCGGGCGCTGGAGAACGGCCGTCCGGTGATCCGTGCCACCAGCAACGGCGTCACCGCGCTGATCGATGACCGGGGCCGGGTCATCGACCGTGCGCCGCAGTTCGAGGTCGCGACCCTCACCGGCGAGGTCTCGCCGATGCAGGGCCTCACGCCCTTCGCGCGCCTCGGCAGCTGGCCGGTGTGGCTGCTCGGCGCGCTGCTGGTGCTGCCCGGCCTCAGGCGTCGCAAGGCGTAGGCTCGACGCCACCAAGCAACCCAGAACGACGACACCCCGCTGCCAGGCAGCGGGGTGTCGTCGTTTCGAGCGTCAGAAGGCGGCGGCGTCAGGCCTGGGGCTCGCCCAGCACCTCGGGGATGGTCATGCGCACGAAGCGCCCGGGCGCCGGCTCGAGGATATCCAGCTCGCCGTCGCCCGGCTGGCGCGCCGGCACCATCTTCTCGGCGTCGGCGTAGCCGTTGTCGGTCATCCAGGCCTGCCAGTTCGGCCACCACGAGCCTTCGTGGGCCTCGGCCCCTTCCAGCCACTCCTCCGGGGTCGGCGGCAGCGCGTCGTTGGTCCAGAAGCCGTACTTGTTCTTGTGCGGCGGATTGACGATACCGGCGATATGGCCGGACCCGCCCAGCACGAACTTCACCGGCCCCTTGGGCAGCAGGGCCCCGTAGTAGGTGCTGTTCCACTTGGCGATGTGATCGTCGCGGGTGGAGACGAAGTAGCTCGGCACCGAGATCTTGCGCAGGTCGATCTTCACGCCATCGAGCTCGATGCCGCCGGGCTCGACCAGGCGGTTCTCGGCATAGAGATGGCGCAGATACCAGCCATGGGTGGCCGCCGGCAGGTTGGTGCCGTCGGTGTTCCAGTACAGCAGGTCGAAGGGCGCCGGAATGTCGCCCTTGAGGTAGTTGTTGATGTAGAAGGACCAGAACAGGTCGTTCTCGCGCAGCAGGTTGAAGGAGTAGGCCATGATGCGCCCGTCCAGGTAGCCGTCCTGCTCGAGCTTGGCCTCGATGCCGCTGAGCACCGGCTCGCCGAGGAAGACACCGATCTCGCCGGGATCGCGGAAGTCCCACAGGCTGGTCATGTAGGTCGCCGACTTGACCTTGCGCCCGCGCCGGGTGCTGGTCAGGTAGGCCACCGTGGAGCCGGCCAGGGTGCCGCCGACGCAATAGCTCAGCAGGTTGACCGACTTCTCGCCGGTAGCCTGCTCGATCGCCTCCATGGCGCTGATCGGGCCCAGCTGCATGTAGTCGGCCCAGGTCAAGTCACCCTGTTCGGGGCCGGGATTGCGCCACGAGATCAGGAACACGGTGTGGCCCTGGTCCACCAGCCACTTGACCAGGGAGTTGTCCTGGCGAAGGTCGAGGATGTAGTACTTGTTGATCCAAGGCGGCACGATCAACAGCGGCGTCTTGAACGTCTGCTCGGTGGTCGGCGCGTACTGGATCAGCTGGATCAGCTCGTTCTCGTACACCACCGAGCCCGGCGTGACGGCGATGTTCTCGCCCACGGTGAAGGCGCTGCGGTCGGTCATGGTGACATTCAGCCCCTCGGCGGAGGCCAGCAGGTCCTGGCGCAGCCGGGCCAGCCCCTCGACCAGATTCTCGCCGCGGGTCTCGATGGTGCGGCGCATGACCTCGGGATTGGTGGAGACGAAGTTGGTCGGCGCCATGGCGTTGACCAGCTGGCGCGCGTAGAAGGCCAGGTTGCGTTTCTGCTCGGCGGACAGCCCGTCGAGGCGCTCGATCAGCTCCTCGACCCAGCGCGAGAACAGCAGGTACTGCTGCATGATGGCGAGATAGTGCGGGTCGCTGGTCCAGGCCTCGTCCTGGAAGCGGCGATCCCCCCTGGCCGGCGTGATCAGCGGCTCCACGGCCTCGCCGGCCAGGGCGCGCATGCCGTTCTGCCACAGCTGGAACTGGTCCTGCACCAGGCGCGCCTGGGTCTCCCACAGCAGGGTCGGATCCTGCATCAGCGATTCCGCCCCGGCCTGGAAGGCCTCGCGCATGTGGGCATGGACGGACTGGGCCGCGTCATCCGGCACCATCCGCGGAATCAGGTCCTCCAGGAGGGCCTTGTACTCCTCGCCGATCGCCTGGATCTGGGCGCTCCAGGCCTCCAGTTCGGCCTGCGAGAATGCTTCACTCCCTGGCTGCATTGACACCTCCTGTCGCGCTGTCATAAACGCACGACCACCGCCCCTCGCACCACGGGGCGGTGGCCATCACATAGCGGGTCGTACGATCAGCTGGCGCTACCGCCGCTGCTGCGCTTGCGCGTGGCCTGGCTGGTGGACTTGGCCGGCGCCGGCTTCTCGGCGGCAGGCTTCTCCGCCGCCGCGGGCTTCTCGGTCGCCGTGGGCTTGGCGGCCGCCGCGGCAGGCTTGGCCGCCTCGGCGGCCTGGCCGGCCTGCTCGGCAAAGGCCTGTCCGGATTCGGTGTAGAGCTGCTCGAGCTCGGCCTTGAACTTGAGGCTCATCTCGCCGAGCGTGCGGGCATCCTCCAGCATCTGCTGGGAGAGCGCGTTCATCATCTCGGCCTGGCGGGTACCGAAGTCGCGCAGACTTTCGGCATCGTTGATCTCGGTGGCGTCGCGCAGGCGCTCGGTCCCCATCTGGCTGTAGCGCTTGAGGGACTCCATCTGGTACTCGCTGACGCGCTCCATGTTCTGAAGCATCAACGAGTTCAGCTTGCGCATGGGCTCGAAGAACTGGCGGGTCTGTTCGTTGAAGGCATCGAACGTCTTGTCCTGCATGGTCGCTCCTCCCGAGGGAATGCTGACGAAAGCCGTGCTGCACTGCACAAAGACTAGTCTTGCACGCCTGCCGTTGCAAGCGCATGACAGGCGTCGAGTCTCGCAGGAAAAGCGCGCGAGCCGCGCGCGGCATCAGCCCTCGCGCTTGCCCCGGGAGCGGGCGCTGGCGGCCGAGGCTCCGCCGCCCGAGCCACCCTCGGCACCACCGCTCGTGTCACCCCCGGCGCTGCCGCCCTCCCCGCCACGGTTTCCCGCGGCGGCCTTGCTGAGCATGTCGAGCATCATCTGCTGGTAGTTGCCGAAGCTGGCCAGGCCCTGGGACAGCCCCTGCTGGAAGCCGGGCTGCTGGAACATCGACTGCTGCAGGAAGGGCTGCATCAGGCTCATGGGGTCGTAGCCCTCGACGCCGGATTCCATCTGCTTCTGGATGCGCGCCAGCAGTTCCTGCTGGAAGGCCTCCACGTCGGGCAGGCCCAGGGCGCGGCGAAACTCGTCCGGGGTCAGGTCGAACTCGACGTTGATCTTCATATGACCGCCTTGTCGAAGATGGGTGGCTGTGCCGATCAGTGTAGCAGTCTTGGCCTCAGGACAGCCGCGGCGTGCTCACGCTGACGTCGGCGTTCTGGCCGCGATGGCGCAGCAGATGATCCAGCAGGGTCAGGGCCATCATGGCCTCGGCGATCGGCGTGGCGCGAATGCCCACGCAGGGATCGTGGCGCCCCTTGGTGACCACCTCCACCGGATTGCCGTCCAGGTCGATGGACTGCCCCGGGGTGGTGATGCTGGAGGTCGGCTTGAGCGCCAGATGCGCGACGATCGCCTGGCCGCTGGAGATGCCGCCCAGCACGCCGCCGGCATGGTTGGAGAGGAAGCCCTCCGGGGTCATCTCGTCGCGATGCTCGCTGCCGCGGCTTGCCACCGCGGCGAAGCCGTCGCCGATCTCCACGCCCTTGACCGCGTTGATGCTCATCAGCCCGTGGGCCAGCTCGGCGTCCAACCGGTCGAACACCGGCTCGCCGAGCCCCGGCGGCACGCCTTCGGCGACCACCGAGACCTTGGCACCCACCGAGTCCTGATCGCGACGCAGCTGGTCCATGTAGGCCTCGAGCTCCGGCACCCGGTCCGGATCGGGGCAGAAGAAGGGATTCTGCTCGACGGCCTCCCACTGCTTGAAGTCGATGGCGATGGGGCCGAGCTGGCTCATGTAGCCGCGGATGGTGATGCCCTGGCTCGCCAGGTACTTCTTGGCGATGGCCCCGGCCGCCACGCGCATGGCGGTCTCTCGGGCGCTGGAGCGTCCGCCGCCGCGATAGTCGCGGATGCCGTACTTGTGCTGGTAGGTATAGTCGGCGTGGGCCGGGCGGAACTGGTCCTTGATCTTCGAGTAGTCCTTGGACCGCTGGTCGGTGTTCTCGATCACCAGGCCGATCGAGGTGCCGGTGGTCACGCCCTCGAAGACGCCGGACAGGATGCGCACCCGGTCCGGCTCCTGACGCTGGGTGGTATGGCGCGACGAGCCGGGACGGCGACGGTCGAGGTCGCGCTGCAGGTCCTCCTCGGTCAGCGGCAGGCCCGGCGGGCAGCCGTCGACGATGGCGCCGAGCGCCGGGCCGTGGCTCTCGCCGAAGGTGGTGACGGTGAACAACTTGCCGAAGGTATTGCCGGACATGGGCGTGCCTCTTGACTGCTCAGCTGAAGGACGCCGCATGGGCGTCGAGTTCCGCGGCGGTGAGGGCAAACACGCCCTGGCCGCCGCGCTCGAATTCCAGCCACAGGAAGGGCACCTCGGGGAAGGCGGCCTCCAGGTGGCGATCGGAGTTGCCGACCTCGACGATCAGCACGCCGTCGTCGGTCAGATGGTCGCGGGCCTCGCGCAGGATGCGCCGCACGATGTCCAGGCCGTCGTCGCCGGCGCCCAGCGCCAGGCCCGGCTCGTGGCCGAACTCGGCGGGCATGGTGGCCAGGTCGCGCGCGTCCACGTAGGGCGGATTGGAGACGATCAGGTCGTAGCGCTCGCCCTCGAGACCGGCGAACAGGTCCGACTCGACGGCCCGCACCCGGTCGGCGACGTCATGGCGGGCGATGTTCTGCCGCGCCACCGCCAGCGCCTCGGGGCTGATGTCGGCCAGGTCGACCTCGCAGGTCGGCAGGTACAGGGCGGTGGCCAGACCGATGCAGCCCGAGCCGGTGCACAGGTCGAGCACCCGCGCCGGCGGCTCCATCGGGAACCAGGCGCCGAAGCCGTGCTCGATCAGCTCGGCGATCGGCGAGCGCGGGATCAGCACCCGCTCGTCGACGCTGAACGGCAGGCCGGCGAAGAAGGCCTCGCCGAGCAGGTAAGGCAGCGGGCGACGGCTGGTGATGCGCTCGCGCACCAGGGCCACGATGCGCGCACGCTCCATGGGCAGCAGGCGGGCATCCTGCACGCCGGGGTCGACGTCCCACGGCAGGTGAAGGGCGCCGAGCGTCAGCGCCACGGCCTCGTCCCAGGCGGAGTCGGTGCCGTGCCCGTAGTGCAGGCCGGCCAGGTGAAACTCGCTGGCGGTCCAGCGCAGGCAGTCCCTGAGCGTGATCAGCCCCTCGGCGAGGGCCTCATCGGTGAGCGTCAGGGTCGAAGCGGACGAGGAAGCGGAAGGTTCGGCCACGAGACATCCTGTGGTTGACGGTTGGAAAGCGGCAAGGCCCGTGATTGTACCCGCGGCGGCGGTTCACAGCCACGTCAGGGCCGGTATACTCGAGAGTCTCGCGACGCGCCCGCCGAGGCCGACGCGTCGCCATCGCCTCGCTTCCCCTGCCACCGCCAGAGAGCCTCGAGAGAGCCCCATGAGCCGACGCCGCCACCGCCCCGACGACGACGAGATCAGCGCCTTCCGCCAGGCCCTGAGCGACGCCGGCGTGCGTCCGCTCGCGAGCAACCGTGCCGACCCGGGTCGCCCCCGGCGCGCCGACGAGGCCGCCCGGGCGCGGCGCGAGGCCGCCACCTCGGCCGGCGAGGACGCCGCCAGCGGTCGCACCTCCGACGGCCGGGTGGAGGCGGTGCGCCCCTCGGAGTATCTGGATTTCTTCCTGCCGGACATGCCCTATCGCGACCGCCAGCAGCTCAAGCGCGGCCAGCTCGCCTGGGAGGCGGGGCTCGACCTGCACGGCTACACCCTGGAGGAAGCGCGCGCCGAGCTGGAGACCTTCCTCGCCGATGCCGCCGCCAACCGCGCCCGCTGCGTGCTGGTGGTACACGGCAAGGCCTGGACCGGCCAGGCCGATTACCCGGTGATCAAGAGCCACGTCAACGCCTGGCTGCGCGAGTGGCCCAGTGTGCTGGCCTTCTGCTCGGCCACGGAGGCCGACGGCGGCACCGGCGCGGTCTACGTGATGCTGAGGCGCCAGCGCGACGGCCGCTGAGGCGCTATTCCTCCTCGCCGCGGTCGTCCGCGGACAGCGGCCGCGCCTCCACCACCTCCGGCCCGGAGACCCGGCCGAGCCCCTGCTCGCGGCGGTCGAGCGCCTCCCGGGCCAGATGCCGCCCCAGCGCGATCAGCGCCTCGGCGCGATGGAATTCGTAGGCCCCGCACACGGTCTTCGGCACCTCGATCAGCACGTCCGGCGGATAGCCCGCCACCTTGTACTTGGCCAGCGCCGCCTGGGCGATGTCGAAGGACGCCAGGATCATGTCCAGCCGCCCCCAGGCGCGGCGCCCCGGCTCGGGCTCCACGGCCTCGGCGGGCTCGCCCTCGCTGCCGTTGCCGAACAGCCGTCGGGTGGCACCGCGCACGCCCTCCATCCAGCCGCCGAAGTCGACCGCGCCCTTGTCCCGGGCCACCTCGCGGGCCTGTTCCTCGGCCGCCTCGTCCGGCGGCAGCAGCGCCTCCAGGGTGATCGGCTGGGAGCTCTGGGCGGTGACGTTGACCGCCATCACCAGATCGGCGGGCGTGGACACGGTCGGCATGATCGGCAGCGGATTGAGCAGCCCGCCGTCGACCAGCACCTGGTCGCCGCGATGCACCGGGGTGATCACGCCGGGCACGGCGATGGAGGCGCGGATCGCCTCGAGCAGCGGGCCGTGCTGGAACCACACCTCGCGCTGGCGGGTCAGGTCGGTGGCCACGGTGGTCACCGGGATCGACAGGTCCTCCAGGCGGATATCGCCGATCAGCTCGTCGAGCTTGTTCATCACCTTGCTGGCCTTCATGGCCCCCATCGGGCTCCAGGAGACGTCCACCAGCCGCAGCACGTCGAAGTAGTCGAGCCGGCACACCCACTCCTTGTAGCGGTCGAGCTGCCCGGCCGCGTAGACGCCGGCGACCAGCGCGCCCATGGAGCACCCCGACAGCGCCACCACCTCGTAGCCGCGCGCCTCCAGCTCCTCGATCACGCCGATATGGGCATAGCCCCGGGCGCCGCCGCTGCCCAGCGTCAGCGAGACCCGCCGACCCTCGCTTTGCCGTCTCGCGTTCATCGCTCGCCCCCCGTCACGCCTGGCCGGCCACGATCGCCTCGGCCACCGCCGCCACCCGGTCCGGCTCCAGGTGCAGGTGATGCCCGCCCGGCAGCACGCGCCGCTGCAGGTCGCCCACCGCGGCGCGGGCCCGCTGCGCCCGTTCCCGCTCGCCGAGGATCCCCGTCTCCCCCTCCACGCAGAGCACCGGGCAGCGGATCGCCGCCAGCATGGCCGTCGCCTGCTCGGGCGTGAAACGCACCGGCGACGCCCGCAGCAGGCGCGGATCGGTGCGCAGGCGAAGATGGCCATCGCCCTCCTCGGCCAGGTTGCGCCTCACCAGCGGGCGGGCGGTCTCGGCGTCGATTGGGGTGACGCCGCCGGCCACCCGGGCCGCCACGGCACTCTCTTCATCAGGATAGCGCGGCGCCCGCGACACCGGCCGCCGATGGGCCCCCAGCCCCTTGCGCAGCTGCGTCGGCGCCTCAGCGGCCTCGGTGGTCAGCACGCCGAGTCCGTCGATCAGGCGCAGCGCCGCGACGCGCTCCGGCATGGCGGCGGCCAGCAGGCAGGCCACGCCGGCGCCCATGGAGTGGCCGAGCAGCGTGGTCCGTTCGAGGCCCAGGGCCTCCATGACATCGAGCACGTCGTGGCAGTAGTCCCAGAGCGCCACGTCGGCCGCGCCCGGCGGCGGCGACGAATGGCCATGGCCGGCGAAGTCCAGCGCCACCAGGCGAATGCCCAGGCGTTCGACCAACGGCGGGGCGAGCCGCGAGAAGCTGGCGGCGTTGTCGAGCCAGCCGTGCAGCGCCAGCCAGGTCGGCGCCGATGCGTCTCCCCAGGCCAGGGCGGCGAGGCGGCCGTCGGCCAGCCGCAGCGCTTCCGGCGCCGTCATGGCGTGGTCTCCAGCATCTCGTCGATCATCGTCGTCAGGGCACGCCGGGTGGCGTCGGGATGCTCCATGGGGAACATGTGGCCGCCCGGCACCTCGGCCAGGCGCACGCCGCGACGCTTCAGCCGCCGGCAGCGGTGCGGCGTCAGCAAGTCGGACTCGCCGCCGGCCAGCACGCCCACCGGCACCCGCAGCAGATCGGGCAGTTCGTCCAGGTGATCGGGCAGATGACGGAACACCGCCACCTCGATATCGGGGTCGAACAGCAGCACCACGCGGCCGTCATCCAGGGTGCGGGTGCCGCCCTCCACGTAGTCGTCGAGGGCCTGGTCGGTGAAGTGCCGGAACAGCCGCCGACGGCGCAGGTAATCGCGCATCGCCTGGGGGCTCGACCAGCTGTCGCGGCGGCCGACGGTGCGGCCCGCCGGCGTGAAGCGGTCGGTCAGCCCCAGGCGCTTGACCGCCTTCATCGCCAGGGCATCGAAGCCCAGCATCAGCGGCGGGTCGAGCATCACCACGCAGCGGAAGCGCTCCGGCGCCTGCTCCGCGGCCATGGCCATCAGCACGCCGCCCATGGAGTGGCCGACGCCAATGACCGGCTCGTCGAATTCGGCGAGATGCTCGAGCAGCTCGTCGCGCAGCGCCAGCCAGTTGTGGCCAACCGGGAAGTCGGGGTGGTGGCCGAGCCGGTCCAGGGGATGGAGGTCGAAGCGCTCGGCCAGCGGCGCCAGCAGGCTGCGGTAGCTCTGGCCCGGGAAGCCGTTGGCATGAGCGAAGACCAGCGGTGAGGGGGCATCGGGGGCGTGTCGGCGCATGGCATCATCCGTGTCGAGGCGCGGGGCGCGAGTGGCGATGGCAGGCTAACGAGAATACCATGGGCCGCCAAGTCGTCTTTCGGCCACCCCCTCCAACGGAGTCCCGCGTGAATCCCCACAAGCCGCCCCGCGATACCCGCCTGCGCAACCGCCTGTTCTTCGCCACCGTGATCGCCGCCATCGTGGTCGGCCTGTGGCTGACCCGCTGAGAGGGGCTTTACAAACTACTGCGCTCGGCCATGCGGCGTTGAAATCAGCCTCGTCCGCGAGCCCGGTCAAAATTCTCATTTACCCAATCGTAAACTCGCACGCGAGCCCGGTCCGTTTTTCGGCTGATTTCGCCTTGTGACCCACAAGGATGTGGGAAATGCGTTAGCCCGTAGGGAACGGGCCTAGCCTTGACCGTCGTTCGTGACGTTTGTAAACGCCCCTCACCATACCTCGTCAGCTGTCGCGATAGCGGGCGTACATGTCGCGCGAGCGCTCCAGATGCTGCTGCATGGCCGCCCTGGCCGCCGGGCCGTCGCGCTCGAGGATGGCTTCCAGGATGCGCACGTGCTCCTCGTTCACCCGCTCGAGATAGCGCGCCGTGCCGCGCGGATCGATGTCGGCGCTGAGCAGCTTGGCCCGGGGGATCATGCTGTCGCTCAGCGGCTCGTAGAGGCGGTCGAAGCAGTCGTTGTGGGTCGCCTTGATGATCGCGTGATGGAAGGCGAAGTCCTCGCGGCGCGCCTGTGAATGCGCCGCCTGGGCGGCGACGAATTCGGCGTGGCGCGCCTCCAGCCGCCGGCGATCCTCGTCGTCGTGGCGCAGGGCGGCCAGCTCGGCGGCCCGCGGCTCCAGCGTCAGGCGCAGCTCCAGCACCTGGAGGATGTCCTCCACGGTACGCGGGCTGACGTGCACCGCCGGGCGCGGCTCGGCGGCCTCGTTGCGCAGCACCGTGGTGCCGACGCCGCGCCGGGTCTCGACCAGCCCCAGCGACTTGAGATGCGTGATCGCCTCGCGAATCACCGTCCGGCTGACCCCGAAGGCCTCGCACAGCTCACTCTCGGTGGGCAGCTTGCTGCCCACCGGCGCCTCGCCGGAGACGATGCGACGTTCGAGCTGTTCCACGACCGCCTGGGACAGGCTGCCCGCTCGATTGACGCGCTGAACCTCCCAAGAACTCCTCATTGCTGCATCCTTTGTCATCGATCCTCAGGTACGTTGCCAGGCCGGGTTGCCACGGCGGCGAATGGCCGTGCTATTGATAATACATCATACCGAAATCCCCCTGCGCATCGCCGCCGGCTCAGCCCTCGGGGGCCTCTCGCAGTCGTGTCAGCTCTCGATACAGAGACGCCGAGATCGTCACGCCGTGCGTCCGGCTACGCCGACGGGCCTCGTGACGACGCCGCGATGGAAGCCGGGCGCCCTGCGCCAGCACGCCCTCGAACAGCGCCTCGGCATGCTCTAGCTGGCGCTCCATGTCATCACCGAGCAGCCGGCGCGGATCGATCGCCACGATCAGCTCCCCGTGCCAGGGCCGCCCTGCCCCGTCATCGTCGGCCGGCCGCGTCTCGTGCCCCAGCAGATCGCCGATCAGCGGCCCCGCCAGCAGCTCGACCATGAGCGACGCCGCCGATCCCTTGTGTCCCCCCCCCCGAACGTCAGCATCGCCCCCTGAAGCGCAAGGGCCGGATCGGTGGTGACGAAGGGGCGCCCTGCCCGGGCGCGCCCACGAGAAGGCGATGGGGTTGGCCCCGAGAAACGGAGCCTGCCCGCCCGCCGACGCGTCGAAGCCTTGCCGTGACAGCACTCGCTGACTCGGCGCTTCCAGTGGCTGCAACGTCAGGGTGACGGTATCGGCCATCGAATCGGTCTCCTGGCCATCGGGTCGCCGTGTGGGTCGAGTGCTGCCGAACCAGCTCAACCTTCAGTCGTCGGGGTGTCCGAAGGTCGTGAACTTGCCGCCGTGATACACCACCTCCGGATCGTTCGGATCGATATCGACGGTCTTGGCCTCGACGTCGGCCCGCCAGGGCTCGGAACTGTCGCGGGGCACCCAACCGAGAAACGCCGCCTGGCTGTTATCCCACCAGCTTTCAGCGTTGGCGGAAGCCCCATATACCACCGTATGAGCCAGCTTGGGCGCCATGAAGGCACGCTCGAGCAGGGCGATGAAATCCTCGACACTCATCCAGGTCGCCAGCATGCGAGTATCCACCGGCTTGGGGAAGCACGAGCCGATACGCACGCTCAGCGTCTCGATGCCGAACTTGTCGTGGTAGAGGCTCGCCAGGTCCTCGCCGAAGCATTTCGAGACGCCATAGAGGGAGTCGGGCCGGTGCGGCACCCGGTTGTCGATCCTCGTGGTGCGCGGATAGAAACCGATGGCATGGTTGGAGCTGGCGAACACGATGCGCGGTTTGCCCAGGCGGCGCGCCGCTTCATAGAGGTGATAGACCCCGATGATGTTCGATTGCAGGATGTGCTCCCAGGGCTTCTCCACCGATACACCGCCCAGGTGGACGACGCCGTCGCAATCCGCCACCAGGGCATTGACGGCCTGGGCATCGGACAGATCGCAGGGCTCGATCTCCTCATGTTCGGCCGCCTCGCCCAAATCGGCGACATCCGACAGCCGCACGCGATGTGCCAGCCTCGCCAGATAGGGACGAATGGCCGTGCCCAGGCCACCGGCGGCGCCGGTGACCAGAATCCGATTCAGCATCAGTGGTCTCCTTCAGTAGCGAGTCGCCCCTTGGCGGGGCATCCGTAAGATATGGGCCGACTGCAGACGGGAGCATCAGGCACCGAAGCCATACAGCGCGGCCGGGTTGTCGACCAGGATCTTCTGGCGCGCCTCGGGGTTCGCCCACTCCAGCAGCACGTCGAGCTGCTGGGCATCGTCGGGATACTGCGCACGCGGCACCCCGACATGGGGCCAGTTGCTTCCCCACAGGATGCGTTCCGGCGCATGAGCGATGACGCGCCTTGCGATGGCGCCCACATCGCCATAGTGCGGCCCGCCCTCCAGGCTGGCCTCGTAGCCGGCGCAGATCTTGAACCAGGCGTTGCCGCGATCGAGCAGTCGCAGGATCTCGTCGACGCGCCGGTCGTCGGCCGGCACCGGGTCCATGAACTTGCCGATATGATCGATGATGTAATCGCCCTCGAGGCGGCGCAGTGCGTCCCGATAGTCGTCGAGGTGGCGGCCGTTGAACTGCACCATCAGGTGCCAGTCCAGCGGCCGGATGCGCCGCTCGACCTCGGCCATGCGGTCGATCGGCACCGCACCGCCAGGCAACTGCATGATGCGCGCGCCACGCACGCCCCGGGCATGCCAGGCCTCTAGCTCGCGGGGCGAGGTCTCCGGGGTCACCACCGCCACCCCGCGCGCGCGTTCGGTACCAAGCGCATCGAGCGCCTCGAGCAGGGCAGCATTGTCATGCTGGTAGGCGTTGGACTGGGTGACCACCACTCGCTCGAGCCCCAGGCGGCGCTGCACGCGGCGGTAGTCCTCGACGGTGGCCAGCTCGGTAATCGCCGGGCCTCCCGGCTGAGCGGAATGCCGCGGCAGGTAGAGATGGATATGGCAGTCGGTCGCCCCCGGCGGCGCCTCGAGCCGTGGCGCCTGACCCTCGAGGGGGCGGGTGTTGGCGGGTATCTCGCCCATGATCGGGTCTCCTTCAAGATAGGCAAATTGCTCATTCCACCAGCGAGGGCAGCGCCATCGACAGGGACGGCACATAGGTCACCAGCATCAGGGCGGCGAACAGCGCCAGATAGAAGGGCCACATGGTACGCACCACATGTTCGATCTTGGTCTTGCCGACCACGCTACCGACAAACAGGCAGGCCCCCACGGGAGGGGTGCAGAGGCCGAGCCCCAGATTCATCAGCATCATGATGCCGAACTGGATCGGGTCCATGCCGAACTGCGTCGCCACCGGCAGGAAGATCGGCGTGCAGATCAGGATCAACGCCGCCATGTCCATGATCATGCCAAGTGCCAGCAGGATCAGGTTCAGCATCAGCAGAATGGCGAAGGGATTGTCGGTGATGCCGAGCAATGTCTCGGTGAGCAGCTCCGGCACGCTATAGAGGGCCAGCAGATAGGAGAAGGCCGAGGCACAGCCCACCAGGATCATCACCAGCGCCGTGGTGCGAACCGACTGATAGACCGCCTGCTTGAATGCCGACCAGCGCAGTTCGCGATACACCAGGCCCGTCACGACAATCGCATAGATGGCCCCGAAGGCCCCCGACTCGGTCACGGTCAGGATGCCCGACAGTACGCCACCGACGATGATCACCGCCGTGAGCAGGCCCGGCAGTGCCGCGGCGAAGCTGATGGCCAGGGCCTGCCAGCCGGGAAAGCGCTCCCCCTGGTACCCCCGCTTGACGGCCACCAGGTAGGCCGCGAGGGCCAGTAACCCACACATGAGGATGCCCGGCAGAATGCCCGCCATGAACAGCTGAGTGATGGAGATTCCTCCGCCTGCGGCCACTGCATAGAGGATCATGTTATGGCTCGGCGGGATCACCACCCCCGCAACCGATGAGGTCACGGTGACATTGACCGCATAATCGGCGTCGTAACCTTTCTCCTTCATTACCGGAATCAGGATCGAGCCGAGCGCCGAGGTATCGGCGACGGCAGAGCCGGAGATGCCACCGAACAGCATCGACGAGGTGACGTTGACCACGCCGAGTCCCCCACGTACCCGCCCCACGGCCGCCGACGCCAGTCGCACCAGGCGCCGGGAGATACCACCGTGAAGCATCAGCTCGCCAGCGAAGATGAAGAACGGGATAGCCAGCAGGGAAAACACCGAAATCCCAGACAAAATGCGCTGAAACGCCACGAATAATGGCAGGCCCTCATAGAGAAAGCCGCCCACCGCGGCGAACCCTACCGCAAACGCCACCGGAGCGCCGACGGCGAGTCCCAGCACGAACAGACCAAACACGATTGCCAGTCCCATGATCAGGCCTCCTCGATGCGGTGCGGGTGGACGCCCAGGCGCTTGACGATATTGGCCAGGGCGAACAACATCATCAGCCCGCCACAGATCACCAACGGCGCGGCGCGCCAGCTTTCCGACAGGCCCAGCATGGGAATCGGGCGTGACAGGTTGGTCATCATCAGCAGCGAACCTTGCCAGGTCATGAAGCCCCCGAAGGCCGCCACGAAAAGATCCGCCAGGTGGTACATCAGCCCTTTGAACGGCTGGGGCACGTTATCCCTGAGCAGGCTGATCGACAGATGGCTGTTGTGGCGCACGCCGGCCGCCGTTCCCAGGCAGGTAATGTAGGCCACGCTCAACAGCGCGGACTGCTCGACCCAGGTCGGGGTATCGTTGAGCACATAGCGGCCGAACACCAGCCAACCGAAGGTTATGATCAGCAAGACCAGCAGTACTCCCGCGATCAGAACGCAGCCATGGGCAATACCGTCGAGTGCTCGATCGACGCCGCCGGGCGCCACCCGCCGCTCGTCGCTGGCTTGCCCGGGCTCGGCGACGTCTTGTTCACACGCTTCGTTGGACACTTTCGCTCACCTTTCTCCCGGCCCGCCCCCCGACGATCGGACAGCGGGCGCCAAGTGTGAATACCATCAGTCGGCCTGGGCCGCCTGGATGTCCTCGACCAACGAAGTGAGGTCGGGATGCTCTTCGAGGAAGCCGTCGTAGACCGGCTGCATCAGGTCCTGAAAGGCCGCCTTGTTGGGCACCTCGTTGATCTCGACGCCGGCATCCAGCACCTTCTGGCGACTGGCCACCGTGCGCTCTTCCCACAATGCCCGCTGTTCGGTCGAGGCGATCTCGGCAGCCTCGCTGACGGCCGCTTGATCTTCTTCCGAGAGTTCTTCCCAGCTACTACGTGCCATGCACAGGCACTCTGGAATCACCAGGTGGTTGGTCAGCGAGTAATAGTCGGCGACTTCATAGTGGCCACTCGCGTCATAGGTGGGCAGGTTGTTCTCGGCACCATCGATAACCCCGGTCGTCAACGACTGGTAGACCTCACTGGCCGCCATGGGGGTAGCATTACCGCCAAGCGCCTCGATCATGTCCACGTAGAGGTCGTTGTTCATCACCCGAACCTTCATGCCCTCCACATCCTCGGGCGTCTCGACGGGATGATCACTGTTGTAGAGGCTTCTCGACCCTGCCCCTAACCAGCCCAGCGCGATCAGTCCTCGCTCCTCCATGGCACTGGCGAAACGTTCACCGATCTCGTCGTCCATCAGCTCATACATGTGCTCTTCGCTCTTGAAGATGAACGGTAGAGACAACACGTTGGCGGCCGGCACCATGGGGCCCATGGGCCCCATGTTGAAGTTGCCGAAGTCCAGGGCCCCGTTGCGGGTCTGCTCGATGGCATCCGGCTGATCACCAAGCACACCGTTGTGATAGACCTTGGGCTCGATGCGGCCCTCCGTTCTTTCACTCACCTCCTTCGCGAACGTTTCCAAGGCCACACTGTTGGGATAGGACGGGGGATGAATGTTCCAACCACGCCATTGCTCAGCATGGGCCGACATCGAGACGGCGGATGCCGCCCCCGTCAGGGCGATGGCCTTCAGGATATTGCTGCTCTTGATAGACGTGTGGGTCAGCATGAAAAACTCCCGGGTTAACGGTGTTATGGATTGTTATGCGTCGTGTCTGGCGTCCAGTGACACTCATCAACCTATCGGCTGATGTCTTGCTTTCCGACCAGGCGATCGGAGTAGAACGGCTCACCGAGAACGGCTTTCGCGATCATCGGCCACCGAATCATTCCACCCGGACCATCCCGTGCAGAGCCCTGGAACTCACCGGCATTCCTGTCGGCCTCCTTGATGGCCTTTGGGTGCTGCAACCGATTGAGTTGGCAGGTGGAATATCCTTAAGTAATACATAATATGAATAACGAGCTAGCCAGCCACTTTTTGACCGGCAAGGATGTCGGCTGAGTTTTGTACCAAAGTGCTATCCGACAGCAGCGGCATCGACAGGCGGCCCGAGAGCCGCCTAACACCTACCGCTTGCCAATCCGGCTGCCCTGCCTCAGACCTCGCGCTTTCCGTCGACCAGGCGGCTGACGCCGGCCGGGTTGCCGTCGCGCAGGGCCTCGGGCAGTAGCCCCTGGGGCAGGTTCTGGTAGCACACCGGGCGCAGGAAGCGATGGATCGCCGCGCTGCCCACCGAGGTGGTGCGTGCGTCGGAGGTGGCCGGATAGGGCCCGCCGTGGACCATGGCGTGGCACACCTCGACGCCGGTCGGCCAGCCGTTGGCCATCACCCGGCCGGCGCGGCGCTCCAGGGTCGGCAGCAGTTTGCGAGCCGCGTCCAGATCGGCGTCGTCCATCTGCAGGGTGGCGGTGAGCTGGCCTTCCAGGGACTCGGCCACGCGCGTCACTTCGTCCAGGTCGGCGCACTCGACCACCAGCGAGGTGGCGCCGAAGACCTCGGCCTGCAGCGCCTCGTCGCTCATGAAGTCCTCGGCGGCAGCCACGAACAGCCCGGTCTGGCAGGCGTTGGGGCCCTCGCCGGCGGCGCCGCGGGCGACCTCGCGGGCCTTGCTGCTGGCGACCAGGCCGTCGACGCCCTGCACGTAGGCGTCATGGATGCCCGGCGTGAGCATGGTCTGTGCCGCGGAGCCCTTCACCGCCTCGGCGGCGGACGCCACGAAGGCGTCGAGCGCCTCGCCCTTCACGGCGATCACCAGGCCGGGGTTGGTGCAGAACTGGCCGGCGCCCATGTTCAGCGAGCCGATAAAGGCCTCGCCGAGTGCCTGGCCACGTGCCTCGAGCGCTTCCGGCAGCAGGAACACCGGGTTGATCGAGCTCATCTCGGCGTAGACCGGGATCGGCTCGGGGCGCGACTGCGCCGCCTGCATCAGCGCGGTGCCGCCGCTACGCGAGCCGGTGAAGCCCACGGCCTTGATGCGCGGGTCGCGCACCAGCGCCTGGCCGAGCTCGCGGCCGGAGCCGTAGAGCAGCGAGAACACGCCCTCGGGCAGCTCGCAGCGGGCCACGGCGCGCTGCACGGCGCGGCCGACCAGCTCGGAGGTGCCGGGGTGGGCGGCGTGGGCCTTGACCACCACCGGGCAGCCGGCGGCTAAGCTTGAGGCGGTGTCGCCGCCGGCCACGGAGAACGCCAGCGGGAAGTTGGAGGCGCCGAACACGGCCACCGGGCCGAGGGCGATGTGGCGCTGGCGCAGGTCGACCCGCGGCATCGGCTGACGCTCCGGCAGGGCCGGATCGAGGCGCACGTCGAGCCACTCGCCGGCGCGCACGACCTTGGCGAACAGGCGCAGCTGGCCACAGGTGCGGCCGCGCTCGCCCTCCAGCCGTGCCCGCGGCAGGCCGGACTCGGCCATGGCGCGAGTGATCAGGTCATCGCCGATGGCCTCGATCTCCTCGGCCACGGTCTCGAGGAAGCGGGCGCGGGCCTCGAGGCCGGTCTCGCGGTAGGTATCGAAGGCGGCCCAGGCCAGGTCGCAGGCCCGTTCCACCTCGGCCCGGCCGCCGGCGGGATAGGCCGGGGACAGGGTCTCGCCGGTGGCGGGATCGACGGCGTGGATCGGCTTGCCGTCGCTGGTCACGGCCTGCTGGCCGATGAGTTGCTTGCCTTCCAGGGTCATGAAGCTACTCCTGTCATGGGGCGCCGACTCACGGCGCCGTTCCGGTCGGGCGAGGCGATCGATGAATATCGCCTGGCAATGGGGGAGATGTCTCAGCGGATCGCCTCAACGCACCAGGGCCGGGCGCTTGGGATCGAATTCCCAGCCCTTGATCAGGTACTGCATCGCCATGGCGTCGTTGCGCTGGGTGACGTCGAGGCGCTTGTACTTCTCATGGGCCTCCATGAGCCTGTCGTCGTCCAGCTCGATGCCGAGGCCCGGTGCCTTCGGCACGCTCAGCTTGCCGTCGCGGATCTGAAGCGGATCCTGGGTGATACGCTGGCCGTCCTGCCAGATCCAGTGGGTATCGATGGCGGTGATCTCGCCCGGGCAGGCAGCGGCCACGTGGGTCATCATCGCCAGGGAGATGTCGAAGTGGTTGTTGCTGTGCGAGCCCCAGGTCATGCCCCACTCGTTGCACAGCTCACCCACGGCGACGGCGCCCTGCATGGTCCAGAAGTGGCAGTCGGCCAGCGGGATATCGACCGAGTTGAGCTGCACGGCCAGCTGCAGCTGCTTGTAGTCGGTGGCAATCATGTTGGTGGCGGTGGGCAGTCCGGTGCGCTTCTTGAACTCCGCCATGGTCTCGCGGCCGGAGAAGCCGCCTTCCTGGCCGCAGGGATCCTCGGCGTAGCTGAGCAGGTGCTTGATCGGCTCCAGCACGCGCACCGCCTCGTCCAGCTTCCAGGCCCCGTTGGGGTCCAAGGTCAGGCGCGCCTCGGGGAAGGCCTCGTGCAGTGCACGGATGCAGTCGGCTTCTTCCTCGCCGCGCAGCACGCCGCCCTTGAGCTTGAAGTCCCTGAAGCCGTAGCGGTCGTAGGCGGCCTTGGCCAGGTTGGCGACGGCGTCCGGCGTCATGGCCTCGCGATAGCGGACCTCGTCCCAGGCATCGCTCGGGGCGGTCACGCGCGGGTACGGCAGGTCGGTCTTGTCCGGATCGCCGAGCAGGAACAGGTAGCCCAGGGCCTCCACCTCGTCGCGCTGGCGACCGTACTGGCCCAGCAGGTCGGCGACCGGCATGCCCAGCGCCTGGCCGAAGAGATCGAACAGCGCCGACTCGATGGCGGTGATGACGTGCACGGCTACGCGCAGGTCGAAGGTCTGGCGACCGCGCTCCTCGGGGCCACCCTGGGCCAGCAGGGCGCGGCAGCGACTGAGCACCTGCTTGACCTCGTTGACCTGCGCGCCTTCCACCAGGCAGCGACACTTGTCGAGCCCCTTCTGGATGCCCTCGCTGGTGGGAATCTCGCCCACCCCGCGGTTGCCGGACGCGTCCTCCAGCACCAGCACGCAGCGGATGAACCAGGGCGCATGGCCGCCGCTCAGGTTGAGCAGGAAACCGTCCTCGCCGGCGACCGGCACGATGTTCATCTTGGTGATCTTGGGAAACATGATCTGCGGCCCTAAAAAGGTGTGAATAAACCCGTCATTACCTGGTTGGCCATCCAGGCCGATTGGCCACTTCGGTATTGACGCTACCCTCGGGCAAACGTCCCTCCAGGATATCGCGCACCTGGTGAACCGTTTGCATCGCCTGGAACTCAATGGCCTCGGGAACCATGCCTCCCACGTGGGGTGTGGCTAGTACACGTGGATGACTGGCAAGTTCGAGCGTTGGGGTGTTATCGACCCCACATCCCACATCCAGGGCGACACCACCCAGGTGTCCATTTTCCAGCGCTTCCAGAAGCGCAGACTCATCCACGACGCCTCCGCGTGAGGCATTGACGAAAAAGGCACCCCGAGGCATGGAGGAGAATGCCTCCGCATTCAATAGTCGATCTGTCTCACTGGAGTAACTCACTAGGCATACCGTGATATCGGAATTCTTTAGCAGCGTATCCCGATCGACAGATCTGGCCATTTCCGAGGGAATCTCGGCCCAAGGGTCATGTGCCATGACATGCATACCCAGCGCTTTCATCAACGGGACCAATTGACGAGCGATATTGCCATAGCCAAGAATTCCGACGGTTTTCCCGGCGAGCTGCCGCCCCATGCTGGCCTGGGGAATCTCGCCACGACGATAATCCAGCACATATTGGGGAAGATCACGAAATAGATTGATCATCTGCGCCAAAATCCATTCGCTCACGGCCTGAACGAACCCTGGTCCGGCGCGCGTCACCAGCACTCCATGGCGTGTGGCGGCTTCGACATCCACACTACGAATGTCCATGGCGCAGCGAACGAAGGCCTTCAGAGATGGCGCAGAAGAGAAGAAATCATGTCCAGCGGATACCTGACGATCCGATACGACGATATCGCAGCCATTCGCCAGTGCCGCAAGTCGGCTCTCGCTTAACGGTACGGTTTCTTCACGCAGCACCAGTGTACCCAACTGCTTTAACGCCTCGATCGCCTTTTCTCCATACCATGCCTTACGATCAGCGGGATCATGGGTTAAAAGAATTCGCGTCATCTTGACTCCAGAAAAAGAGAGCTTGGTGACCAGCACACATCATTGACGAGATATTATTTCCAGCAACCTCTCTCAATGGCTACAATGATCGACCCGGCTATCACCCTTATTGACCAAGGCGACTCTCCTCGTCCCCATAAGCACGCCCAAGAGCAATCAGCTTTTCCAGACACTGGCGCTCCTTGGCAGAAGGCATCTCGAGCGGCGCACGCACGCTGCCGGCGGGACGCCCGATGATCTCGGCACCGGCCTTGATCAGGCTGACGGCGTAGCCGGCCTTGTGGTCGCGCAGATCGACGAAGGGCAGAAAGAACTCGCGGGAGATGCGCCGCACGGTATCGGTGTCGCCGGCCCGCAGCGCCTTGTAGAAGGTCACCGCCATGTCGGGCACGAAGTTGAACACCGCGCTGGAGTAGGTGTTCACGCCGACGGCCAGGTAGGCCTCGGCCATGATCTCGGCAGTCGGCACCCCGCCGACGTAGGCCAGGCGATCGCCGACGGTCTTGATGATCCGGTTCAGGGCCTGCATGTCGCCCTTGCCGTCCTTCAGCCCGATCAGGTTCGGGCAGGCATCGGCCAGGCGCTTCACCGCGTCCGGCTTCATGATGCCGTTGCCGCGGTTGTAGTAGATGACGCTGATCGATGTCGAATCGCAGATCCGGCGCGCGTACTCCACCAGGCCATCCTGGGGGCACTCGGTCAGGTAGGGCGGCATCAGCAGGATGCCGTCGGCGCCCTCTTCCTCGGCGATACGGGCGAAGGCGCTGCCAGTCGCCACGCTCAGACCGGCGCTGGCGATGACCGGGAGCTTGCCGTCGACGACCTTCACCGCCAGGCGCACGATCTCGCGGAACTCGTCCTGGGACAGGTTGAAGAACTCCCCGGTGCCCCCGGCGACGAACACCGCCGAGATCTCGTGGCTGATGAACCACGCCAGGCGCTGTCGATAGCGCTCGGCATCGAAGCCTCCATCGGCGTCGAAATCGGTGATCGGGAAGGACAGCAGCCCGTCACTGATCGCTTGTTTGACATCCTCGCGTGTGAATCCCACCTGGTTGTCCTCTTGTCAGTCTAGGAACGACACGAGGCCATCGCCTCATGTAATACATCATACAAATGACAAGCTAGCGGGCTGCCAACTGACTGACAACCGCCGCTATGGTAGATTTAGACCAAAGTTGCAGCCGCCAACCGCGGGCCCTCAACGGGTTCGCATCGCCACCCAAGGCGTCTTGACGCCGCCCCGCCCCTTCCCGCCCTGGACGCAGCAATGTCATTGATCGACATCTTTCTCTCGACGCTGAACATCACCCTGCCGGTGTTTGCCATGGTCTTCATCGGCATCGGCCTGAAGCGCTTCCACTGGATCGACCAGGCCTTCGTCAACACGGCCTCCAAGCTGGTCTTCCGCGGTACCCTGCCGACCCTGCTGTTCTTCGGCATGGCCGGCGCCGACCTGGAGGCCACCCTCGATCCCTGGATGCTGGTGTTCTTCGCCCTGGCCACCCTGCTGAGCTTCGCCGGCAGCTGGGGCTGGGCGCTGCTGCGGGTGCGGCGGCCGCTGCGCGGCGTCTACGTCCAGGGCGCCTTCCGTGGCAACTGCGGCATCGTGGGACTGGCCCTGGCGGCCGGCATGTACGGCGACGCCGGGCTGTCGCTGGCCGGCCTGCTGCTGGGCGTGGTGATCCTGACCTACAACGTGCTGTCGGTGATCGTGCTGGCCACCTACCAGCCCCGTGAGGAAGGCGGCAAGGGCGTCGACTGGACCAACATCGTGCGCAACATCGTCACCAACCCGCTGATTCTCGGCGTACTGGCCGGCGTGCCCTTCGCCATCCTCGAGGTGTCGCTGCCCGCCTGGCTGACCACCACCGGCGACTACTTCGCCTCGCTGACCCTGCCCCTGGCGCTGATCTGCATCGGCGCGACCCTGTCCACCCGCGCGCTCAAGAAGGGCTACCGCACCACCGTCAGCGCCAGCCTGGCCAAGATGGTGGTGGTACCCGCCGTGGCGACGCTGCTGGCGGTGCTGGCGGGCTTCTCCGGCCCCACCCTGGGCGTGCTGTTCCTGTTCTTCGCCAGCCCCACCGCGGCGGCCGCCTTCGTGATGGCCAAGGCCATGGGCAACGACGAGACCCTGACCGCCAACATCATCGCCATGACGACGCTGATGGCCAGCGTCACGGTGACGCTGGGGATCTTCAGCCTGCGCGCCACGGGCCTGATCTAGCGGATCGCGCGCTCGGTAAAGCGGCAGAAACGACGACGGCGCCCCGCGGGGCGCCGTCGTCGTTTCCCTGGTCGGAAGCAGCGGATCAGCGGCAGGCGCCGGCCACGGTGCCCTCGACCACCTCGAACTGCTCGATCCCGCCGCCCTCGGCGGTGGCCTCCGCCGGCAGCGGGTTGGCATGGGCACGCTTGAAGTCGTCGCTGCCCACCCAGGCGCGGAAGGCCGCCTGGCTCTCCCACTCGGTCTCCACCACGTAGGGGGCCTGGTTGCCCTGAGGGCGCAGCACGCGCATGGCGACGAACCCCGGCTGCTTGTCGATCTCGCCGGCGCGGGCCTGGAAGCGCGCCTCGAACTCGTCCTCGAAGCCCGGATTCACGTGGATGCGGTTGTTGACGATGTAGCTCATGGTTCGGCGCGTCCTTCTCTCAGGTGATGTCGGCGGGTGACGTGAAACGACGCAGCCGCGCGCAGCCGGCGGCCCGCACCTCGGCGTCGAGCTCGGCGACGGCGGCGGTGGGAAAGCCGAGGCCACGATCGCCGCGCCCCTCGACCAGCAGCCCCGTGAGCGCGCCGACCAGCGGCATGTGGCTGACCAGCAGCAGCGGGCAATCGTCGTCCTGCTCGAGCAGCCAGTCGACCACCGCCTGAGGCGGATCGTCCGGAGTGATGCAGGGCAGCGTCTCCACCGGCACGCCGAGCGCCTCGCCCACGCGCTCGGCGGTCTGCTGCGCCCGTCGATACGGACTCGCCGCCAGCCGCAGGCGCGCGAGATCGAGATCCTCACGCCCGGCCAGCCAGATGCCCATGCGGGCGGCCTCGGCGAGGCCGCGGGCGGTCAGCTCGCGGCAGGCATCGGGACTGCCCGCCCCCGCCTCGCCGTGGCGCATGATCAGCAGCGGCTTAGCCATGCGGGCCTCCGGTGTCGCGATGGTCCTGCTGGACGTTCTCGCGCGAGAGCACGAACTCCACGTCGCTGCTCTGCTCGCCACGCATCAGCAGCCGCGCCATCTCACGCGCGGGCACGCCCTCGAACAGCACCTGGTAGAGCCCCTCGGCGATCGGCATGTAGACGCCCTCAGCGCGGGACTTGTCGCGCACCAGGCGCACGGTGTTGACGCCCTCGGCGACCTGGCCCAGCGCCTCGACGGCCTCGTCGAGGGTACGCCCCTCGCCCAGCGCGAAGCCGACCCGGTAGTTGCGCGAGCGGCTGGAGGAGCAGGTGACGATCAGGTCGCCGACCCCGGCCAGGCCGAGGAAGGTCATGGGATTGGCGCCCTGGGACACGGCGAAGCGGCTCATCTCGGCCAGCGCTCGGGTCATCAGCATGCTGCGGGTGTTCTCGCCCATGCCCAGCGCCGCGGCCATGCCGGCGGCGATGGCATAGAGGTTCTTGAGCGCCCCGCCCAGCTCGACGCCGTAGCGGTCGTTGCTGGCATAGACGCGGAAGTAGTCGCAGCCCAGCGCCGTCTGCACCCGGGTGCGGGTCAGCGGATCATCGCTGGCGATCACCGTGGCGGTCAGCTGTCGCTCGGCCACCTCGGTGGCGAGGTTGGGGCCGGAGAGCACGCCGATGTGCGCGAAGCCGGTCTCTTCCTCGAGCAGCTGGCTCATCAGCTTGAAGCCGTCCTCCTGGATGCCCTTGGTGGTGCTGACCAGTATCTGGGAGGGCGTCAGCCAGGGCAGCGCCTGACGGACCACCTGACGGAAGGCCTGTGACGGAATCGCCACCAGCACCAGGCCGGCACCGGGCAGCACGTCCTCGAAGGCGTTCGAGGCCTTCACGGCGGGATTGATGGCATAGTCGGGCAGGTAGCGGCCGTTGCGATGCTCGCGGTTGATCTGCTCGACCAGCGCAGGGTCGCGCAGCCACTGGCGCACCTCGAAACCGTTGTCGGCGGCGATGCTGGCGAGCGCGGTGCCGAAGCTGCCGCCACCGAGCACCGCCACCCGCTGACTGCGATCATCGCTGCTGCGATCAGGATTGCTGCGATCGTCGGACATGGTCGCCCCGGGAGTGGAAATGGTCCGGCGATTGTAACGAAAAACGCCCCCAGTGGGGGCGTCTTGGCACCTGGCGTCGGGCCGCCGGAGCGGCCCGGGGCGGATCAGTCGATCAGCGGCACCAGGGTGTCGATGCTCGACCGGGCATCGCCGTAGAGCATCCGCGTGTTCTCCTTGAAGAACAGCGGGTTCTCGATGCCGGAGTAGCCGGTGCCCTGGCCACGCTTGCAGACGAACACGTTCTTGGCTTCCCAGACCTTCAATACCGGCATGCCGGCGATCGGGCTGTTGGGATCTTCCTGGGCGGCCGGATTGACGATGTCGTTGGAGCCGATGACGATCACCACGTCTGTGCTGGCGAAATCGTCGTTGATCTCGTCCATCTCGAGCACGATGTCGTAGGGCACCTTGGCCTCGGCCAGCAGCACGTTCATGTGCCCCGGCAGGCGGCCGGCGACCGGGTGGATGCCGAAGCGCACTTCCTTGCCGGCGCTGCGCAGCTTGCGGGTCAGCTCGCTGACCGCGTTCTGCGCCTGGGCCACCGCCATGCCGTAGCCCGGCACGATGACCACGCTGTCGGCGTCGTTCAGCGCGCTGGCCACACCGGCGGTGTCGATGGCGACCTGCTCGCCCTCGATCTCCGCCGCCGGGCCCTGGCTGCCGCCGAAGCCGCCCAGGATCACGTTGACGAAGTTGCGGTTCATCGCCTTGCACATGATGTAGGAGAGGATCGCGCCCGAGGAGCCCACCAGGGCGCCGGTGACGATCAACAGATCATTGGACAGCGTGAAGCCGATGGCCGCCGCGGCCCAGCCGGAGTAGCTGTTCAGCATCGACACCACCACCGGCATGTCGGCGCCGCCGATGCCCATGATCAGGTGGTAGCCGATGAAGAACGCCAGCAGGGCCAGCAGCAGCAGGGTCCAGACGCCCGCTCCGTTGAGGTAGAGCACCGCCAGACCCACGGAGGCGGCCGCGGCAGCGGCGTTCAGCAGGTGGCCGCCGGGCAGCTGCTTCGGCTTGCCGTCGACCTTGCCGGCCAGCTTGCCGAAGGCGATCACCGAACCGGTGAAGGTCACCGCGCCGATGAACACCCCGAGCACCACCTCGATCTGCAGGAAGGTGAGCTCCGCCGGGGTCTTGTGTGCCACCAGGGCGGCGAAGGCCGAGAAGCCCTCGGCGCCTTCCCCGGCCAGCTGGCTGGCCAGCACGCGGCGGCGCTCCAGGTCGGCGTTGAGGCCGACGAACACCGCGGCCAGGCCGACGAAGCTGTGCAGGGCCGCGACCAGCTGCGGCATCTCGGTCATCTCGACCTTCTTGGCCAGATAGGCGCCGATGACGGCGCCGATGGCCATCATCGGCAGCATCCACCAGTAGCCGCCGATGCCCGGCCCGAGGCCGGTGAAGAAGACGGCCACGCCCATGCCGATGATGCCGTACCAGACGGCACGCTTGGCCTTCTCCTGGTTGCTCAAGCCCCCCAGCGAGAGGATGAACAGTACGCTTGCCGCGATCGAGGCGGCGGATACGAATCCTTGACTCAACATCTCTTGATCTCCGGCCTCAGGACTTCTGGAACATGGCGAGCATACGGCGCGTGACCTGGAAGCCCCCCACGATGTTGATGGTGGCGATCAGCACCGAGATGCCGGCGAGCAGGCTCACCAGGACACTCCCCGAGCCGATCTGCAGCACCGCCCCGAGCACGATGATCCCGGAGATGGCATTGGTCACGGCCATCAGCGGGGTATGCAGCGAGTGGCTGACGCCCCAGATCACCTGGAAGCCGACGAAGCAGGCCAGCACGAAGACGATGAAGTGCGACATGAACGACGCCGGCGCCACCTGGCCGAGCAGCAGCATCAGCGCGCCGCCGACGCCCAGCAGCGTCGCCTGACGCTTGGTCTGGGAGACGAAGGCGGCGTGTTCGGCGGCCTTCTTCTCCTCCGGCGTGGGCTCCGGCTCCTTCGGCTTGGGCTTGGCCGCGGCGATCGCCTGCACCTTGGGCGGCGGCGGCGGGAAGGTGATGTCGCCTTCATAGGCCACCGTGGCGCCGCGGATGACGTCGTCGTCCATGTTGTGATCGATGACGCCATCCTTCTCCGGCGTCAGGTCGGTCAGCATGTGGCGGATGTTGGTGGCGTAGAGCAGCGAGGCCTGGGTCGCCATGCGCGACGGGAAGTCGGTGTAGCCGACCACGATCACGCCGTTGTCGGTGACCACGCGCTCGTCGGGCACGGTCAGGTCGCAGTTGCCGCCCTTCTCGGCGGCCAGGTCGACGATCACCGACCCCGGCTTCATGGCCTTGACCATGTCCTCGAGCCACAGCTTGGGCGCGGGGCGACCGGGAATCAGCGCGGTGGTGATGACGATGTCGACGTCCGGGGCCTGCTCGCGGAACAGGGCCAGCTGCTTCTCGCGGAACTCGGGGCTCGACGGCGCCGCATAGCCGCCGCTGCCGGAGCCGTCCTGGCTGTCCTCGAAGTCGAGGAACAGGAATTCGGCGCCCATGGACTCGATCTGCTCGGCCACTTCGGGGCGCACGTCGAAGGCACGCACCACCGCGCCCAGGCTGGTCGCGGTGCCGATGGCGGCGAGCCCCGCGACGCCGGCGCCGACGATCAGCACCTTGGCCGGCGGCACCTTGCCCGCGGCGGTCACCTGGCCGGTGAAGAAGCGCCCGAACTGGTTGCCGGCCTCGATCACCGCGCGATAGCCGGCGATGTTGGCGGTGGAGGACAGGGCGTCCATCTTCTGGGCCCGCGAGATGCGCGGCACCATGTCCATGGCGATGACATTGGCGCCGGTGTCGCGGCAGCGCTCGAGCAACGACTCGTTCTGGGCCGGCCAGAAGAACGAGATCAGGGTCTTGCCCTTCCCGAGGTAGCCGACCTCCTCCTCGACGGGCTCGCGGACCTTGACCACCACCTCGGCGGCGTTCCACAGGGCCTCGGCACCGTCGACGACGGTGACGCCGACCGACCGGTAGGCGTCGTCATCGAAACCGGCGGCCGCACCGGCGCCGCTCTCGATCAGGCATTCGTGTCCCAGCTTCTGGATCTGTTGCGCGCTTTCCGGGGTCAGGGCGACACGCGCCTCCCCGGAGGCATGCTCCTTGGGTGCACCAATCTTCACGTTGGATCTCCCGTTTTGGCGTTATTGAAACTTTCAAAACACCGCAGTCTTGCCCAGCCAGATCGGAATCTCAACCCGCATGACGGCCATGGGAGCGTCGCTGTCGGAAACGATATGTCGTTGAAAATGGGCCGTTTCATAGTGACGTTGACGTAAAGGTAAGGCGACGGGGCGCGGCACGACGGCACCTCCCTCGGCCAGGGCTGATCGGGCGCCGGATGACGGGGAGGCGGCGATCCACAACAGCCGGCATGCAGAAAAAAACGCGCCGACCACCTCGGAGGTGATCGGCGCGTGCAGGATGCCGCCCCATCGGACGGCACGGGCTTCGGGCGGCGCTATCAGGCGCTCAACAGGGCGTTGAGGCGCTTGACGTAGGCCGCGGGGTCGTCGAGGTGGCCGCCCTCGGCGATGATCGCCTGGTCGAGCAGGATCCGCGACAGATCGGCGAAGCCGTCGCCCTCGACGCCCTCGAGGCGCGCCACCAGGGCGTGCTCGGGATTCAGCTCGAGGATCGGCTTGACCTCCGGCAGCGGCTGGCCGGCGGCTTCCATGATGCGGCGCATCTGGTAGCCCATCTCGTGCTCGGGCAGCACCACGCAGGCCGGGGAGTCGGTCAGGCGATGGGTCACCTTGACCTCCTGGACCTCGTCGCCGAGCGCTTCCTTGACCCGCTTGACCAGGTCTTCCTTGGCCTTGGCGGTCTCTTCCTGGGCCTTCTTCTCGTCCTCGTCCTCGACCTCGCCGAGGTCCAGGTCGCCCTTGGCCACGTCGACGAACTGCTTGCCCTCGAACTCGGTGAGGTGGCTCATCAGCCACTCGTCGATGCGGTCGTGGAGCAGCAGGACCTCGATGCCCTTCTTGCGGAAGATCTCCAGGTGCGGGCTGTTCTTGGTCGCGTTGAAGCCGTCGGCGACGATGTAGTAGATCTTCTCCTGCCCTTCCTTCATGCGCCCGATGTAGTCGGCCAGCGACTGGTCCTGGGTGGCGCTGTCGGTGTGGGTGCTGGAGAAGCGCAGCAGGCCGGCGATCTTCTCGCGGTTGGCGTGATCCTCCGCCGGACCTTCCTTCAGCACGCTGCCGAAGGTGTTCCAGAAGGTCTGGTAGGCCTCGGGATCCTTGGCCAGCTTCTTGAGCATGTCGAGGGAACGCTTGGTCAGCGCGCTCTTGATCTTCTCGACCTGCGGGTCCTGCTGCAGCAGCTCGCGGGAGACGTTCAGCGACAGGTCGCGGGTATCCAGCACGCCCTTCACGAAGCGCAGGTAGAGCGGCAGGAACTGCTCGGCGTCGTCCATGATGAAGACGCGCTGAACGTAGAGCTTCACGCCGCGGGCGCCGTCACGCTCGTAGAGGTCGAACGGGGCGCGGCCCGGCACATAGAGCAGGCTGGTGTACTCGAGCTTGCCCTCGACCTTGTTGTGGCTCCAGGTCAGCGGATCGCTGAAATCGTGGGCCACGTGCTTGTAGAAGGCCTTGTACTCGTCGTCGGTGAGCTCGCTCTTGGGGCGCACCCACAGCGCGGTGGCCTCGTTGACGGTCTCCCAGCTGACGGTCTCGCTGCCCTCGATCTCGTTGCCGTCCTCGTCGCGGGCGGTCTCGACCTTGGGCATGCGCACCGGCACTTCGATGTGGTCGGAGTACTTGCGCACCAGGTTCTGCAGGCGGAAGTCGTCGGCGAACTCGCCGGCGTCTTCCTTGAGGTGCAGCACGATCTCGGTGCCGTGGACCTCGCGCTCGATGTCGGCGACGCTGAACTCGCCCTCGCCGCGGGAGTGCCACTCGACGCCTTCGCCCTGGTCGGTGCCCGCCTTGCGGGTGCGCACGGTGACCTCGTCGGCGACGATGAAGCCGGAATAGAAGCCGACGCCGAACTGGCCGATCAGGCGGGCGTCCTTCTGCTGCTCGCCGGAGAGCTGCTTGAGGAACTCGGCGGTGCCGCTGCGGGCGATGGTGCCGAGGTTCTCGATCACCTCGTCGCGATTCATGCCGATGCCGTTGTCGCGCACGGTCACGGTGCCGGCCTCGGCGTCGTGCTCGATCTCGATACGCAGCTCGCTGTCGCCCTCGTAGAGGGCGTCATTGTCCAGCGCGGCGTAGCGCAGCTTGTCGCAGGCGTCGGCGGCGTTGGAGATCAGCTCGCGCAGGAAGATCTCCCTGTTGGAATACAGGGAGTGGATCATCAGGTGCAGCAGTTGCTTGACCTCGGTCTGGAAGCCGAGAGTCTCTTCACGAGTAGCAGTGGTCATCTCTTGCGGACCCCTTGTCGACGGTTCGGCGGTGGCGAGGCCACCCATGGCTTGGATACCGTCGATATGGGGACCGGCGAAGGTTTTTCAACCGTCTTTCTCGCGCCAGGCGCGATAGTCCTCCAGCGCCCGGTCGACCCGGGTCAGCAGCCAGCCGACGATCATCGCATCATCGGCCAGCCCGACCACCAGCAGCACGTCCGGGATCAGATCCAGCGGCGAGACCAGGTAGATCAGGGCGACCAGCATCCACAGCAGCGCCGACCAGGGCACCGGCCGATAGCGCCCGCGCACCACGTCGGCCAGCATCGGCGGGAACCAGCGCAGGGCGCGGCGCATGCGCAGGAAGACGCCGGCGCGTCGCTTGATGCGCGTGAGCGGCGGGGAACCATCGGGGCGGGCCATGGGCGCTCTCCTTGCCGAGTCTCGGATTCACCACTACAGAATGAGGACAGTTCCGGCCGAATGCCAGCCGTCGGCCCCGAGCGACACTACTCAAGCGCCGCGCCATGGGCGACCATGGGAACCCGCTCAACGCACCCCCTTCGAGAGGCGACACGATGCCCAGCACCCCGTTCCGCATCCCCTGGAAGCCCCTGCTGACCGCCGCCCTGCTGTGCCTGCCGACCGCCGGCCAGGCCCAGTCCGGTGACGATGCCATGCGCGATGCCCTCCAGGCCGCGCGCGACAAGGACTGGCAGGCCATCGACCGGGCCGCCATCGCCGACCACGCGCTGGCCGGCTATGTCGATTATCACCGCCTCAAGGCACGACTGCCCGGCGCCACGACCCGCGAGGTGCAGGCCTTCATCGACGCCAACGCCGACTCGCCGCTGGCCGGCTGGATGCGCGGTCAGGCCATCTCGGCCTACGGCGAGGCCGGCCGCTATCAGGACCTGCTGGCGGTGGCCGATGGCGAGCCCGGCGGCACCGCGCGCCAGTGCCACTACTATGCCGCCCTGCTCGGCAGCGATCCGGCCACCGCCGCCGAGGGCGGCCGCGCGCTGTGGCGGGCCGGCCACTCGCAGCCGGACGCCTGCGATCCACTGTTCAACACCCTGCGCGCCCGCGGGGAGATCGGCCCGGAGCAGGTGTGGGAGCGTCTCACCCTGGCCTGGCAGGCCGGCGAAACCGGCATGGTCGGCTACCTCGGCCGCCAGCTGAGCGACGACTGGGCCGGCGCCCGGGCCGCCCTGGAACGCCTCGACGACGACCTGTCGGCGATCACCCGGGTGCCGAGCTGCATCGGACCGGACTGCCGCGGCAGCGGCGCGCTGTTCGCCGCCGCCATGCACGACTACACCCGCGCCGATACAGAGGCGGCGCTCGCGGCCTGGCGCCGGCTGTCGCCGCAGCTCGGCATCGACGAGGCCCATCGCCACGAGATCGAGCATGACCTGGCCTTCTATTCGCTGGTGCGCGACGTCGGCCCCAATCGTGACTGGGTCGACGGCGTGCTGCCGCGCCTCGACGACACCGACCTCACCGTGCTGCGCATCCGGGTCGCCCTGGCCGACCGCGACTGGGGCGGCGTGCTGGCCTGGGCCGATCGCCTGCCCGCCGAAGAGGCCAGCGATGCCCGCTGGCAGTACTGGCAGGCCCGCGCCCTGGAACAGCTCGGCGACGACGACGGCGCAAACGCGGCCTACGCCCGCGCCGCCGAACAGCGCAGCTTCTATGGCTTCGCCGCCGCCGACCACCTCGACCAGCCCTACGCCCTGAACCGGGCCGACACCTCGGTCGACGAGGCCCGTCGCCAGGAGATCGCCGCCCTGCCGGCGGTCCAGCGCACCGAGGCGCTGCTGCGCATCGGCGAGCCGGGCCTGGCCAACAGCGAGTGGTATGCCGCCGCGGCTCGCGTCTCCCCCGACCGGGCCATGGCGATGGCCGACTACGCCTCGCGCCGCGACTGGCCCGCCCGGCTGGTCCAGACCACCATCGCCGCCCAGCTGTGGGACGCCCTGGAATGGCGCTTCCCCGAGGCCTATCGCGACGACTTCCTGCAGTGGGGCCGGCGCCACGACGTCGACCCCTATCTGCTGATGGGCATCGCCCGGCGCGAGAGCGCCTACAATCCGGAGGCCCTGTCGCCGGTCGGCGCCCGCGGCCTGATGCAGCTGATGCCGGGCACCGCCAGCCAGGTCAGCCGCAAGCTCGGCATGGCCGACCCGGGCCGCTTCGGAGTGCTCGAGCCCGCGGTCAACATTCGCCTCGGCAGCGCCTATATCGGCGAGATGATCGAGCGCTATCGCGGCAACCGCCTGGCCGCCACCGCCGCCTACAACGCCGGCCCCGGGCGGGTCGACCGCTGGCTGCGCGACGCCCCGCAGCAGTTCGACCTGTTCGTCGAGTCGATCCCCTTCCGCGAGACGCGCCGCTATGTGCAAGCGGTGCTGGCCTACCGGGTGATCTTCGAGAGCCTGGCCAACGACGGCGACACCCGCGGCGTGGCCATGCTGACGCCGGCGGAGCGCCAGGACGACTACAACGGCTCGCTGCTGGCACGCCGCTGAGCTTCCTGCCCGGCCCGTCATCGAGAAGGCCCGCCGAATGGCGGGCCTTCTCATTCAAGGGCGCGATGCCGAACCGGTGGGTCAGCGCTAGGCCGGCGCCCGGGTCAGCGCTATGCCGGCGCCCGGGTCAGCGCTATGCCGGCGCCCGGGTCAGCGCTATGCCGGCGCCCGGGTCAGCGCTATGCCGGCGCCCGGGTCAGCGCCAGCTTGGCCCCGAAGGCCACCAGCACGCCGCCGGTGAGACCGTTGAGCCAGCGCGCGAGCACGGGGCTCGCCAGCCAGCGGCCGGCCCGGCCGACCAGCAGCACCACGGCGATCTGCCAGACGTTGGCGATCACGAAGTGCACCCCGGCGAGCCACAGCGACTTGGCCAGGGCCGGATCGCCCGGGGCGATGAACTGCGGCAGGAAGGCCATGTAGAAGACCACCGTCTTGGGGTTGAGCACGTTGGACAGCAGCCCCTCGCGCAGCGGCCGCCAGGCCGGCACCCGCTGGCGCTCGCCGTCCACCGCCGCCACCGGCAGGCCCTGGCCGCGGCGCGCCTCGCCGAGGCTGGCGATCCCCAGCCAGACCAGATAGGCGGCGCCGGCCAGCTTGAGCGCGGAGAAGGCCCAGGCCGACTGCAGCAGGATCAGCGAGATCCCCAGCGCCGAGACGGTGGCATGCACGAACAGCCCGGCGCAGATCGCCAGGCTGGTCAGCACGCCGTCACGCACGCCGCCGCGGGCGGTATTGCGGATCACCAGCAGGGTGTCCACGCCGGGGGTGATGCTGAGCAGGGTGATGGCCACCAGGAAGGGCCAGAACTGGGCATCGAACCACATCAGGTCGCCCTCACCCACCGAACACGCCGCGCTTGGCGTGGCGCATGGAGATCTGGTCGTTGAGCGTCCAGAAGTCGTAGAGCACGCCCAGTCCGAACAGTCCCAGGGTGCACAGATAGATCAGCCCGCTGACCCACTTGCCCAGGTAGAAACGGTGCACGCCGAAGGCACCGAGGAAGGTCAGCAGCAGCCAGGCCAGGGTGTAGTTGGTGGGCCCGGCCTGGAAGCGCAGGTCGGCCTGGCGATCCATGGACGGAATCAGGAACAGGTCGATCAGCCAGCCGATGCCGAACAGCCCGAGGGTGAAGAACCAGATCGTGCCGGTGACCGGCTTGCCGTAATAGAAGCGGTGCGCACCGAGGAAGCCGAACAGCCAAAGCAGATAGCCGACCACCTTGCTGTGCGTATCCTGCGAAGCGATACGTGTGTGTTCCATGGAAAAGTCTCGTCGATGCCCTTGAGGTCGCTGGACGCCAGGGAACGGAGTGGCTACATTGACCTAGCGGGCGGAGGCACCAGTTTCACTGCGCCACGATGTTGACGCAACCCTGGTGCTGATGCACTATCCGCTGCGTAGGTTAGCAAGTAGAAAGTCGTCAGTTGTACTTCGATTCCTTCGATGCACCCGGTGCGCACTTCTTCTTTGTCTGCCCACGCAAGACGGGCTCGTGCCGTGGTCTCACGGCCAATACGACCCAGCATCAATATTTAGTTTGTTAAGGAAATCGACAATGGCAACTGGCACTGTCAAGTGGTTCAACGACACCAAGGGCTACGGCTTCATCTCTCCGGAAGACGGCGGTGATGACCTGTTTGTCCACTTCTCCGAGATTCAGGCTGAAGGCTTCAAGTCCCTGCAGGACGGCCAGAAGGTCTCCTTCGAAGTGACTCAGGGCAAGAAAGGCCTTCAGGCCTCCAACGTTCGCGTCGCCGAGTAACCTCGACCGACACGACGATCGAACCGCCGGTGTCGCCGGCGGTTCGACAAGAAAAAGGCCCGCCTTCCGGCGGGCCTTTTTCGTGGGCGCTCGCGACATCAGGGCGCGTCGCCGCCGGCGGTCTCGCCGTCCGGCGAGGCGACGCGCTCCTGCTCCGCGCGGGTCGACTCGCGGATCTCGCTCGGCACGCCCTGCTCGGCCTGCTCGAACTGCTCGTCGATCTGGCGGCTGGCTTCCTCGAAGCGGCGCTCGGTCTCCTCGAGGATCGCCTCGACCTCGGGATCGGAGGTCGGCGCGATGCCGTCCGTCGACATCGGCTCGGCGTCGAGGGCCTCGTCCAGCTCGCTCGCGTCCGTGGCGTCCATCTCCGGCAGCGACGCCTCGTCGGGCGTCTGCCGCGAGACCTCCTCGTACTGGCTGTCGATGTTCTGCTTGGCCTCCTCGAAGCGACGCTCGGTGTCCTTCAGGATCTGCTCGACCTCGGCCTCGGTTTCCTGCTCGGAGGGCGGCGCCATCTCGCCCGCGGGCACGGCGTCGGCGGTTTCGGGCTCGCCGGCCGGCGCGGCTTCCTCGGCCGTGGCCTCCGACATGGCGGCCTCGCCCTCGACGGACGCGTCGGCGTCGGCGCCGTCGGCCTGGCTCGGCATCGCGGTGTCGGCCTGGGAGGCACTCCCCTCCTCGACGGCAGGCGCGGGGTTCGTGGCGTCGCCGGCGGGCGCGGTCTCGTCGCTCGGCTCGCCCTCATCGTTGCCGCAGCCTGCCAAGGCAAGCGTGACCGCCAGAACGAGCGGTTTCCAGGGGATCATGGCCTTCCTTCTCTTCGATGGGTGTCACGTGTCATTGCACCAAAGGGGGCCCGGCGCCGCAAGGCGCGGCTCAGCGCGCGAACAGCTGGCCTTCGATGTCGCGGAACGCCTTGAACTCGATGGCATTGCCGCTGGGATCACGGAAGAACATGGTGGCCTGCTCGCCGGGCTCGCCGGCGAAGCGCACGTAGGGCTCGATCTCGAAGCGGATGCCGGCATGGGTCAGCCGGTCGACCAGCGCCTCCCAGTCGTCCATCTCCAGCACCACGCCGAAGTGCGGCACCGGCACGCCGTGCCCGTCGACCGGATTGCGATGCGTGTCCCTGGGCGACTCGCCGAGGGAGGGATCGAGATGGCAGACGAACTGATGACCGTAGAGGTCGAAGTCGATCCAGGTGTCGCTGCTGCGCCCCTCGGGGCAGCCCAGCAGATCGCCGTAGAAACGCCGCGCCTCTGCCAGATCGCGAACCGGCATGGCGAGATGAAAGGGAGTCAACATGCATGCACCTCCATGAGCCAGGATCATGTCATGATGCCCGGCCCGACGCCGGCTGACCAGTCACCGGCGTCGACAGCAGCGGACACTCGTCCGGCAGCGCCAGCGACAGCGCTCCCGGCGCGACCTCGACCCGAAAGGCGCGGCGATGGCAGGGCTCGCCGTCGAGGGTCAGCGGCAGGTCGGTGTCCGCCTCGACGCTGAGCCAGGCGGTGCGGAAGGTCTCGACGAAGGTGCCTTCTCCGGGGCGGCGCTGCAGCTCGCGACGCATCCGCGCCATGTCGCCGAGCGAGGCGAAGTCGCGCAGGATCAGCACGTCGAGCAGGCCATCGTCGATGCGCGCCTCGGGGGTCAGATGCTGACCGCCGCCGGAGCGGGTGCCGTTGCCCAGCGCCAGCACGAACAGCGACGCCTCCCGCTCGCCCTCCGCCCAGCGCAGCCGCACCGGGTAGGGACGGTACTGCCAGGCCTTGAGGGCACCGATCAGCGAATAGGCCCCGCCGCCGAGCAGCCGCTTGAGGCTCTTGGGCGTCGAGGAACTGATCTCGGCGCCGAAGCCGCCGGTGGCCATGTTGAGGAAGTGCTGGCCGTCGAGACTCGGCACATCGACCGGCCGCAGCGGCAGCGACAGCGCCGCCTGCAGCGCGGCCGCCGGCTCCAGGGACAGCCCCAGGCCGCAGGCCAGGTCGTTGGCGCTGCCCAGCGGCATCAGGCCGAGCCCCGGGCGATCCTCTGCCGGCAGGCGCATCAGGCCGTTGACCACCTCGTTGATCGAGCCGTCGCCGCCGCCGACGATCACCCGGTCGACGCCGTCGCGCCCGGCCTGCTCGGCCATGCGTTCGGCGTCCCCCGCCTCCCAGGTGACCTGTACCCGCAGCGCGGCGCCGGCCTCGCGACAGGCGCCCACCGCCTGGCGCACGGCCGGCAGCTGCGCCGACTTGCCGTTCAGGATCAGCGTTGCCATGGTCTCGCGTTCCTTCTCCTTGATCGTCGTCATGGCCGCTTCACGCTCGGCGGGCATGCTCGATGGATGAGTCCCATTCACTCTATGACTTCCTTACACTGTCTGTCTTCCCGCCCCTTTCCTCGACCATCGCGATACAGGGAGTTGTCATGATCGCACCGGCCTTTCTCCTGGCGGCCTTTCTCGGCGGCCTCGCCGCCATGTGCCTGCGCCTGCCGCCCCTGGTGGGTTTCCTGGCCGGCGGCTTCGTGCTCAATGCGCTGGGCTTCACCCCCACCCCGCTGCTCGAGCTGGTGGCCGATGTCGGCGTCACCCTGCTGCTGTTCAGCATCGGCCTCAAGCTCGATATCCGCACCCTGCTGCGCCGCGACGTCTGGGGCGGGGCCACCCTGCACATGCTGATCTCCAGCCTGACCATGGTGGCGCTGCTCGGGCTGCTGAAATGGCTGAGCCTGCCGCTGCTGGCCGAGGCCGGCTGGTCGACCCTGGCCCTGCTGGGCTTCGCGCTGTCGTTCTCCAGCACGGTGTTCGTGGTCAAGGTGCTGGAAAAGCGCAGCGAGAGCCAGACCGCCTACGGCCGACTGGCCATCGGCGTGCTGATCATGCAGGACATCTTCGCCGTCGTCTTCCTCACCGCCTCCACCGGCAGCCTGCCGAGCCCCTGGGCGCTGGGCCTGCTGCTGCTGATTCCGCTGGCCCCGGCGCTGCGCGCCCTGCTGGACCGCCTCGGCCACGGCGAGATGCAGATGCTGTTCGGCATGCTGCTGGCGCTGGTGCTGGGCTATGCGCTGTTCTCGGCGGTGGGGCTCAAGGGCGACCTCGGCGCCCTGATCATCGGTCTGCTGCTGGCCCCCCACCCCGCCGCCCAGGCCCTGGCGCGCTCGATGTTCAGCCTCAAGGAGCTGCTGCTGGTGGGTTTCTTCCTGAGTCTGGGCCTGACCGCCATGCCCAGCTGGGAGCTGCTCGGCACCGCGCTGCTGCTGGTGCTGGCACTGCCGCTCAAGGGCCTGCTCTATCAGCTGGTGTTCATGCGTTTCCGCATGCGCCACCGCACCTCGGTACTGAGCGCCCTGAGCCTGACCAACTACTCGGAATTCGGGCTGATCGTCGGCGCCATCGCCACCGCCGAGGGCTGGCTGCCGGAGAGCTTCCTGGTGGTGCTGTCGCTGGCGGTGGCGCTGAGCTTCGCCGCCTCGGCGGTAGTCAACGGCTACGGCGAGCGCTTCTATCGCTGGCTGGAACCGCGCCTGCCCGAGATCGACGAGCACGAGCTGGCGCCCAGCGACCGTCCCATCGAGGTCGGCGACGCCGAGGCGGTGGTGCTGGGCATGGGCCGCATCGGCAAGGGCGTCTACCGGCGGCTGCAGAAGGAGTACGGCCTGCAGGTGCTGGGCATCGACAGCAACCCCAAGAGCATCGAGCGGCTCACCGCCATGGGCTTCAACGCCCTGGAGGGCGACGCCGTGGACTCGGAGTTCTGGGACAAGCTGCTGATGTCGTCCGAGGTGCGCCTGGTGGTGCTGGCCATGCCGCACCACGCCGGTAACCTGGCCGCCCTGCGACAGCTGCGCTCGCGCCACTTCTCCGGACGCATCACCGCGGTGGTGGAATACCCCGAGGAGATCGAGCCGATCCGCGAGCTCGGCGCCAGCGCCGTCTTCCACGTCTACGACGAGGCCGGCCGCGCGCTGGCCGACAGCGCCGCCGAGGAGGCCGGGCTGACCTCACGCACCAGCCTGCTCGGCTAGACAGCCAGCAACCACCGCGCCCGCCCCGGCGGGCGTGCTACCATGTCGCGCCATCCCCGATGCCCCTTCGTCTCGAGATCTCCCGCGCATGAACGACTTCCTCACCGCGATCGGCCAGTTCATCGGCCACGTCATCCGCTTCATCGTCGATGCGCTCAGCGCCGGCCTGAACGGCCTGGACGACGCCGCCAGCAGCCTGATCGGCGGCATCGCCGGGGGCCTCGGCATTCCCGCCAACCTGCTCAGCCTGCTGGTGCTGGTGCTCGGCCTGTGGCTGCTGTGGAAGGCCTTCTCGGCCCTGCGCCGGCGAGCCGTGGTCGCCACCCTGATCTGGGTGCTGCTGGGCGTCAGCGTACTGGGCTGGCTGATCAACTAGCTGGGCGGTGGCTGAGCTGCTGCGCTCGACGCCCCCACCTATCCCCGCTCACGACGCACAGCCTGCATGCCCAGTTCGGTTCTTGCTGATTAAACAAGGACGCCGCCCTTCCGGGCGGCGTCTTGTCGTTCTCGCGAGCGAATGTCGCGATTACGCGAGGGCTTTCTCGATCACCTCATACACGTTCGGCGAGAGTTTTTCCTCGCGGATGCGTTCGAGCTCGCCCTTCATGAGTTCCTGGCGGGTCTCGTCGAAGCGACGCCAGCGGGTCAGCGGGGTCACCAGCCGCGAGGCGATCTCGGGGTTCAGGCGGTTGAGCTCGATGACCACGTCGGCCAGCAGCTTGTAGCCCTCGCCGTCGAGGCGGTGGAAGTTGACCCGGTTCTGGGCGAAGGCACCGATCAGCGCGCGGACCTTGTTGGGATTGGTCAGCGAGAAGGCCGGGTGGTCCATCAGGAACTTGACCCGCTCCAGGGCATCGGACTGCGGGCGCGAGACCTGGACGCTGAACCACTGGTCCATGACCAGCGGGTCGTGGGCCCACTTCTCGCCGAAGGCGCGCAGCGCCGGATCGGCCAGGTCGTCGCGGCTGGAGTGCACCAGCAGCGTCAGGGCGGTGCGCACGTCGGTCATGTTGTGGTCGGCCTCGAACTGACGGCGGGCCAGCTCGATGCCCTCCTCGTCCTCGATGCTGACCAGGTACGACAGCGCCACGTTCTTGAGGCTGCGCGCGGCGATCTGCTCGGGCTCCGGGGCGTAGGGGGCGTCGCTAACGTTCTCCTCGTAGAGGCGCCGGAAGTCGTCGCGCAGGGCCGTGGCCAGCGACTGCTTCACGAACCGGCGGGCGGCGTGAATGGCGTCCACGTCGACCAGCGGCTGCTGCTCGGCGATATAGGCCTCGGAGGGCAGGGTGAGCATCTCGGCCAGCACCGCCTTGTCGTCGGTCTGGCGCTTGAGCAGCTCGCGGAAGGCCTCCACCACCCGCGGATCCATGACCTTCTCGACGCCGTTGCGGTGGGCAGCGATGAGGTCGTCCAGCGCCAGCAGCGCCAGGCGCTGGCCGGCGTCCCAGCGGTTGAAGCCGTCGCTGTCATGGGTCTGCAGGAAGGCCAGATCCTCGCGGGAATAGGGGAAGTTGAGCTTGACCGGCGCCGAGAAGCCGCGCGCCAGCGACGGCACCGGGGCCTCCTCCACGTCGGTGAACAGGAACTCCTGCTCTTCCTCGCGCAGGTGGATCACGCCGTCGGTGCCGAGGGTCTCGCCGTCCAGGGTCAGGCGCAGGTCGCGCCCGCTCTTGGTGCCGACCAGGCCCAGGCGGATCGGGATGTGCTGCGGCGCCTTGTCGGGCTGGCCCGGCGTGGCCGGGGTGCGCTGGCGCAGCAGCAGGCGGTAGGCGCCGTTGGCATAGTCGTACTCGCCGTGGGCGTCGATCTCCGGGGTGCCGGCCTGGGAGTACCAGCGCATGAACTGGTCGAGATCCTGGCCGGAGGCCTCCGCCATGCAGGCCACGAAGTCCTCGATGGTCACCGCCTGGCCGTCGAAGCGCGAGAAGTACAGGTCGCTGCCGCGGCGGAAGGCCTCGCCGCCCACCAGGTTGCGCAGCATACGCACGATCTCGGCGCCCTTCTCGTAGATGGTCAGGGTGTAGAAGTTGCCGATCTCGATGTAGTGGTCCGGCCGCACGGGGTGGGCGGTGGGGCCGGCATCCTCGGCGAACTGGGCGGTGCGGAAGAAGGACACGTCCTCGATGCGCTTGACCGGCGCGGAGTTGGTGTCGGCGCTGAAGGTCTGGTCGCGGAAGACGGTGAAGCCCTCCTTCAGCGACAGCTGGAACCAGTCGCGGCAGGTCACGCGGTTGCCGGACCAGTTGTGGAAGTACTCATGGGCGACGATGCCCTCGACACGCTGGAAGGCGGCATCGGTGGCGGTGTGCGGGTGAGTCAGCACCGCCGCCGAGTTGAAGATGTTGAGCCCCTTGTTCTCCATGGCGCCCATGTTGAAGTCGTTGACCGCCACGATCATGAACAGATCGAGATCGTACTCGCGGCCGTAGGCCTCCTCGTCCCAGCGCATGGCGCGCTTGAGCGAGGCCATGGCGTGATCGGTCTTGCCGAGATTCTCCTCCTCGACCCAGATCTGCAGCGTCACCTCGCGGCCGCTCTGGGTGGTGAAGCGGTCCTCGACCTTCTCGAGGTCACCGGCCACCAGCGCGAACAGGTAGCAGGGCTTGGGGTGCGGGTCTTCCCAGGTCACGAAGTGACGACCGTTCGGCAGCTCGCCGCGCTCCACCGGGTTGCCGTTGGACAGCAGCACCGGCTCGCGGTCGGCGCGGCCGATCACGGTGGTGGAGAAGGTCGCCATGACGTCGGGGCGATCCGGGTAGAAGGTGATGCGCCGGAAGCCCTCGGCCTCGCACTGGGTGCAGAACATGCCGCCGGACTGGTAGAGCCCCTCCAGGGCGGTGTTGGCCTCGGGGGCGATCTCGACCTCGGTATCCAGCAGGAAGCGCTCCGGGGCCCGCTCGATGCGCAGGCCGCGCTCGGTCAGCGCGTACTCGTCGTCGCCCAGCGGCTGGCCGTCGATGGCGATGGCCTTCAGCGCCAGCTGCTCGCCGTCGAGCTCCAGCGGCTCGCCGGCCTCGCGCTCGGGATGGCGCTCCACGTGCAGGCGCGCCTTGACCCGGGTGGCCGCGGGATCGAGATCGAAGGTCAGCTCGGTGTGGGTGACGCGGTAGGCGGGGGGGCGATAATCGCTCAGGTAGATCGGCTGGGGTTCGGACATCGAGGATGGCTCCTGTGAAGATTGCCGACCATTGTACGGCCCTCTCTGCCTCGACCTCAAAGTGCCGCCCTCAACCCCGGGCGGTTCGGCGGCGCCGCAGCGGCTCAGGCGTCGGCGACCGGCTCCGGCCGGGTCAGTATCCAGCCGGTGAGGGCCCCCAGGCCGAGGATCAGCACCAGCTTCAGCCACAGCACGCCGATGACGAAGGCCAGGATCACCATCGAGATCAGCAGCATGACGCCGGCGGTCCACTTGGCATGGCGAGGAATGGCCCGCTCGGACTCCCAGGCCACGATGGTGGCGCCGAAGCGCGGGTGCGAGCGGATCCAGCCGGCGAAGCGCGGCGAGCCCTTGGACGCCGCCCATACCGCCACCAGCATGAAGCAGGTGGTGGGCATCAGCGGCAGGAAGGCGCCGATCACGCCCAGGGCGAAGCTGATCCCGGCGATGGTCAGGTAGACGATGCGGCGCGCATGGGACATCGAGCGCTCACTCCTTTGGCGACAGGGCACAGATACATTGAAGCCCAAGCCCTCTCCCGCTGCCAATCGCCATCGCCAATGGGGGCAACAGCAACGGGTGATGACAGCGAGCGGCGGACTCAGTCGCGGAAGTTGTCGAACTGCAGCGCCAGGTCGGGGCCATCCTCGCCGCGCAGCAGGGCCATGACCTGCTGCAGGTCGTCGCGCTTCTTGCCGGTGACGCGCACCTTCTCGCCCTGGATCTGGGCCTGGACCTTGAGCTTGGTGTCCTTGATGCGCTTGACGATGTCCTTGGCCTCCTTCTGTTCGAGGCCCTGCTTGAGGCGCACGGTCTGGCGGGCGCGCACGCCCGAGAGCTCGGGGTCGTCGACCTCCAGGCAGCGCGGATCGATGCCTCGGCCGATCAGCTTGTTGCGCAGCATGTCGAGCATCTGGCGCAGCTGGAAATCGACCTCGGCCTCGAGGGTCACGGTCTCGCCCTCGAGCGCGAAGGAGGCGGTCACGCCCTTGAAGTCGAAGCGGCTCTGCAGCTCGCGGTTGGCCTGATCGACGGCGTTGCTCGCCTCGTGCTTGTCGAACTCGGAGACGATATCGAAGGAGGGCATGGTGATTTCCCGATGATGAACGATGCCACCATTCTAAGCATCACGAGCCACGGCGCCTAGCCGGCCCGGGCCTCGGTGCCAACGGCGAGCGGCGTCAGCGCCTTGCTCATGCGCCAGGCCGCACAGCCATCCTCGTAGTAGTCACCCATCCAGTCGCACGGCGCGAAGCCCGTGCCCCGGTAGAGCGCCAGCGCCGCCTGATTGTCGACCCGCACCTCGAGCACCAGCCAGTCACCGCCCCGCTCCCAGGCCTCGGCCTCCAGCCTTTCGAGCATGCGCCGCCCGAGCCCCTCGCCGCGCGCCTCGGGATGCACGCAGAACGAGTACAGCCGGGTACGCACGCTGTCCTGACGAAACAGCAGGGTGCCATAGCCGAGCAGCCGGCCCGCCGCGTCCTCGGCCAGCAGCGTCAGGGCGTTGGCCCGGTTGAGCAGGTGCCAGAGCTGGCGCCGGGTGAAGCGATCACCGCTGAAGGCCAGCTGCTCGAGGGCATGGAGTGCGGCGAGATCGGCGGCAACCGCCGGACGAAGGATCGCGGGCATGACGAGGCTTCCAGGGACACTACTCGAGGATTCTGGGCACCATGGATGACGCTGTCTTTGGCGTCAGCGATGAAATCTTTTCAGTCTGCGACCGCGACGCGCCATAGCCGGCTCAAGTGCCCCGGCGCCGACGGCTGACGCCATCCGTCGCCTGGGGTAGGCTGCCCTTCCCACCACGACACGAGCAGGAACCGAGATGAGCGAACGCGACGAGCGCCACCGCAAGGCCATGCAGACCCTCAAGTCCCGCGTCGACGAGAAGGTCGCCGCCGCCGACGAGCGCCGCGGCCAGCTGCTGGTGTTCACCGGCAACGGCAAGGGCAAGACCACCGCCGCCTGGGGCACGGTGACCCGCGCGCTGGGCTACGGCTACCGCGTCGGCGTGGTGCAGTTCATCAAGGGCCAGTGGGAATGCGGCGAGCGCGACCGGCTCGAGGACGATCCCAACCTCGAGGTGGCGATCATGGCCACCGGCTTCACCTGGGAGACCCAGAACCGCGAGAGCGACACCGAGGCCTGCCGCGAGGTGTGGGCCGAGGCCGAGCGGATGCTCGCCGACCCCGGGGTCTACCTGGTGGTGCTCGACGAGATCACCTACATGCTCAAGTTCGGCTACCTGGACATCGACACGGTCCGGCAGGCGCTACAGAACCGCCCCGCCGAGCAGACGGTGATCGTCACCGGACGCAACGCCCACCGCGAGCTGCAGGCCATGGCCGACACCATCACCGAGATGACGGAGGTGCGCCACGCCTTCAATGCGGGCCTGGAGGCGCGGCGCGGCATCGATTACTAACGACTCGCCGGTGCCCATGCCGCCTTGCGCCGGCCCGGATCAGCTCCGGATCGCGCCTACCGGGGTCTCGGGACTGTAGTGGTGGGCGATCTGCGCCTGCAGTAGCTCCGCGGTCGCCAGTGCATCGGTCGGCGCATGGTGGCCGTGTTCAGGAAAGCGCGGCATCGCCGCCCACCAGGCCTAGCTCCAGATCGTGCCCACCGGGGTCTCGGGACTGTAGTGGTGGGCAATCTGCGCCTGCAGCCGCTCCGCGGTCGCCAGTGCATCGGTCGGCGCATGGTGGCCGTGTTCAGGAAAGCGCGGCATCGCCGCCCACCAGGCCTAGCTCCAGATCGTGCCCACCGGCGTCTCGGGACTGTAGTGGTGGGCGATCTGCGCCTGCAGCCGCTCCGCGGTCGCCAGTGCATCGGTCGGCGCAGGATGGCCCTGTTCAGGAAAGCGCGGCATCGCCGCCCACCAGGCCTAGCTCCAGATTGTGCCCACCGGGGTCTCGGGACTGTAGTGGTGGGCGATCTGCGCCTGCAGCAGCTCCGCGGTCGCCAGCGCATCGGTCAGCGCATGGTGGCCCTGGTAGGGCGGCAGCCCGTAGCGGGCACGGCTGTCGAACAGCCGAATGGAGGCCGGCGGCCGACCGATCCAGCGCTTGAAGCGCGCCACCAGCGACTGCCGATGAATGCGCGCCTCGAGCGACATGGTGTCGATCATCGGATAGACCACGCCCTCCCCCAGCCGCGCCTTGACGGCCACGTCGAGGAAGGGACGCTCGATGTGCCGGTAGTGCACCACCGCCAGCCGGCCGGCCAGGGCATCGAGCAGGTCCTCCAGGATGTCGTCCAGCTCCGGCGCGTTGGCGATATCGGCATGGGTGATGTGGTGGAAGGTCACCGACTCGGCGTGGAGCGTGCGCCGCGGGCGCACGATCCAGTAGCGGCGCTCGGTCATGGCGATGCGCCCCAGGGTAAAGGGCACCAGGCCGATGCTGACGATGGAGTTGCGCCGGGCGTCGAGGCCGGTGGTCTCCATGTCCAGCGCCACCAGCGGGGCCTCGCCGATCGGCGTCTCCGCCGTCGGGGTCCCGGCGGCGAAGAAGCGTGCCAGTCGCGGATCCTGGGCCGCCTCGGCGCGACGCGCCAGGTAGTTCGCCCAGTCGGGAATCTGAGTCCTGCGTCGCATCAGCATCCGTGCACCTCGCTCATTTGGACCGCGAGGGCATCGGGTAGCGGAACTTGAGGAACTTCTGGGCGTGGCTCAGCGCCTGGAAGGCATCCTTGAGGTGATGACGCTCACTGCTCGAGACGTTCTCCGGCTCGATGTTGTTGTCCGGCGTCTGGTCGTGCTGGATGTCGATCACCTGGTGACGAATCCGCGACATCGACAGGAACTCCAGGGCGTAGCGCAGGCGATCGCTGACCCCCGGGGCCAGCAGCTGGGTGCGATCGATGTCGTCGAGCCGGTCGAAGCTGTTCTGGGCACTGGAGCCGCAGGCCAGCGCATGCACCCGGATCAGGTCGACCATTGGCGCGGTGCCGCGGCGCTTCAGGTTGATCGAGTTGTTGTGCTTGCCGTCCTTCTCCATCACGAAGGTGCGGAAGAACCCCAGCGGCGGCGTGCGATTCAGCGCGTTGCGGGCCATCGCCGCCAGGAAGCGCGGATGCCGCGCGGCCTGGTAGGCCACCAGGTCCTGAAGCTGCTCCACCAGCACGTTTTCCCCATAGACGGCGTCGAGATCGAAGAAGATCGAGCTGTGCAGCAGCCGCTCGGGATTGGGGTGCTCGATCCACTCGGTGAAATAGCGTTTCCAGACGGCCAGGGGCTGCCGCCAGCTCTGGTTGGTGGCCATGATGTCGCCCTTGCAGTAGGGATAACCGCAGGCGTCCAGGCCATCGCTGACGAACTGGGCCAGCTCGAGGAAGTAGGCGTCGTGCTGTTCGGGATCGAAGTCGTCGGACAGCACCAGGGCATTGTCCTGATCGGTGGCGATCGACTGCTCGTTGCGGGCCATGGAGCCCAGCGCCATGAAGCAGTAAGGCACCGGCGGCGGCCCCAGCCGTTCCTCGCCCAGTTCCAGCAGCCGACGGGTGAAGCTCCGCCCGATGGTCGACAGGGCACTGCCCACCATGCGCGAGTCGGCGCCCTCCTCGACCATGCGCACGAAGGCCGCACTGACGTCCGGCGCCAACCGCGCCAGACCCTCGGCGTTGGGCTGGTGGAAGATGTTGCTGACCAGGTAAAGGCTGCTCTGGGTCTCGTAGCGGATGATGTCCGAGAGGTGCACGATGCCCACCGGGCGGCGACGATACATCACCGGCAGGTGATGAATGTTATGGCGCAGCATGATCAGCATCGCTTCCTGCACCGACTCGTCGGACTGGATGGCGATGACGTTGCCGACCACCACCTCGCCGACCGGCGTGTCCGGCGACAGCCCCTCGGCCACCACCCGGGTGCGGAAGTCGCTGTCGGTGAGGATGCCGCGAAGCTGCCAGGCGCGCTCCTCGATGTCGCGGAAGGTATAGCGCGGGTTGTCGTCCTCGCCGGGGTCGTCGAGCACCAGCACCGCCGAGGCCTGGAAGTCGGTGATCTGGCGCGCGGCCTCCTGAACGGTGGTCGAGGCATCGACCATCAGCGGGTAGCGCGTGACCAGCTTGCGCACCCGGGTGATCATCATGTCGTTGTTCTTCTTCTGCTCCTCGACCACGCTCTCGAGGCGCGGGCGCAGCAGCTCGACGAAGTCGGCGAAGTCGTCGTCGGCCTGGCAGAGACGCTGGAAGACCGCCTCGGGAATGAAGTAGATCAGCGAGTCTTCCATCGCCCGCACGGGATAGCGGACCCGGTTGTTTCGCAGCAGGCTGAACTGGCCGAAGATCTCGCCCTCGCCTCGGCGGTTGTAGAGCTCGCCACCGCGACGGTAGACCTCCACCGCGCCGCTACGGATGTAGCACAGCTCGTGGAGCTCCTGGTCGAGGGTCAGGATGTCGGTGTCGGCCTTGAAATAGGCCACCTCGACGTTGCTCGCCACCTCGTCGAGCAGTTCGTCTGACAGCGTCTCGAAGGGCGGGAAGCGCCCGAGATGCTGGCGGATTTCCAGCAGTTCCACATCCATGGCCCAGTGCCTACCCGGTCGTTGAGGATAAGCCAAGTCTGAAAGGCGCCGGGGACGGTGTAAAGAGCCGTCATCTCGCCGGTCAAACGCAGAAAGGCCACCCCGAGGGGTGGCCTTTCATCGCACAGGGATGTGGCGGGATGACGGGATCAGGAAGCGGATTCACCGTTGCCCTGCGCCATGCCTTGGACGCGCTGCATCAGCTCGGGGTTCTGCTGGATCGCCTGGCCGATGGCGTTGAAGGTTTCTACCTCGAGGCCGCTGTCCTGGACCGCTTCGACCATCTGGTCGTTGGCTTCCTGGCGGACGTCCTGCTGGGCCTTCTCACCCTCGGCGTTCTGCAGCTGCTGGGTGTAATCCTGGGAGATCACCGCGATTTCCTCGGAGGCGTCGGCGAACTTCTGAAGCTGGGCGTCGGAGAAGTTCTGGGTCGCGGCCTGCGCCTGGCCCTGGCTGGCGGTGGCGTCGGCGCTGTCCTGTGCATACGCCATGGAGCTCATCATGCCGGCACTGAGCAGGGCGGCGGAGAACAGGGCGGTGATACGTTGCATAGATACCTCCGAAAACATTGTCATGCATGCGTGGGCTGCCCCCCTGTGACGATGATCATCGGCGAGGGTTCACCGCCATCGTGTAACAGTTTGAAAAGATGACGCCCCCGATCGGGGGCGTCGTCGCTGATGGCCTGCGCCGTCGCCTAGCCGTAGGCGAGATTCGGCAGCCAGGTCACCAGTGCCGGGAACATGATCACCAGGATCAGCCCCAGCGCCTGGATGCCCAGGAACGGGAAGGACGAACGGAAGATCTGGCCCATGGTGATGTGCGGCGGACACACCCCCTTGATGTAGAACAGGGCGTAGCCGAACGGCGGGCTGAGGAAGGACATCTGCATGTTCACCAGGTAGATGACCCCGAACCACAGCGACACATCGGCGGGTGCCACGCCGGGCAGGCCGAACACCCCGTCGAAGGAGAGTCCCTTGATCAGCGGCACGAAGATCGGCACCGCCAGCAGCAGGATGCCGACCCAGTCCAGGAACATGCCCAGCGCCACCAGCAGCACCATCATCAGCGCCAGCACCGCGTAGGGGCCGAGGCCGGCGCCGGAGATCAGCTCCTGCACGAAGGTCTGGCCGCCCTGCAGGATATAGAAGCCGACGAAGATGCTGGCGCCGAAGATGATCCACATCACCATCGCCGAGGCGACCAGGGTGGTCATGCAGGCGGCATGCAGATTGGGCCAGGTCAGGCGCTTGTGCAGCGCCGCCACCACCAGCGCGCCGAAGGTGCCGATGCCGGCCGCCTCCACCGGGGTGGCGATACCGGTGAAGATGATGCCCAGCACCAGCACCACCAGCACGATGGGCGCCAGCATGTTGCGCAGCAGGCGCAGCTTCTCCTTCATGTCGACGCGGTCCTCCACCGGCATCGGCGGTGCCACCTTGATGTTCAGCGTGCCGCGCATCCAGCAGTAGAAGCCGTACATGAAGGCCAGCAGCAGGCCGGGAATCAGCGAGCCGAGATACAGCTCGCCCACCGACTGCTGGGCGATGACGCCGTAGATGATCGCCAGGATCGACGGCGGAATCAGGATGCCCAGGGTGCCGCCGGCCATGATCGAGCCGATGGCGATCTCCGGGTCGTAGTGGCGCTTGAGCATCGCCGGCAGGGCGATCAGGCCCATGGTCACCACCGCGGCGCCGATCACGCCGACCATGGCGGCGAGCAGCGTGGAGGCGATGATGGTGGCGATGGCCAGGCCCGCCTTGAGGCCGCCCATCCACTTGTAGACGACATCGAACAGCTCCTCGATGATCCCGGCCTTCTCCAGCACCGAGGCCATGAAGATGAACAGCGGAATGGCCGACAGCTGGTAGTTGGTCATCATCGGGAAGATGCGCGACGGCATCAGGTTGAGCATGTGCTGATCGCCCACCAGGTAGAGGAAGGCCACCCCCAGGCCGCCGGTGACGAAGGCCAGCGGCAGGCCCGCCACCAGCACCACCATCAGGGTGCCGAACATCACCAGGGTCAGGCCGCCGATGCCCAGCCCGCTGAGGATGTTCTCGAGGCTGCCGGCCAGGCTCTGGTAGTCGGTGACCGCGATGTTGACCATCTCGAACAGCGTCCAGGCGGCCAGCACCGCCCCCAGCGCCACCAGCAGGTGGGCGAAGCCGCGGCCGTGATGCTCGGCGGCACGATGATGACGGAAGGCCTGGAAATCGCGGATCAGCTGGGCGATGCCCTGCAGCAGCAGCAGCAGCGCGCCGAAGAACAGCATGAACTTCACCGGATAGAACTGGATCGCCCATTCGGTGAAGGAGGTCTCGTTGGCGTAGCTCGAGCCGAAGAACAGCGTGTCGCTCACCGCCTGGGAAAAGAACTTCCAGCCGGTCACCAGCAGCGCGACAGTGAAGATGAAGAAGAACACCGAGGTCACCAGATCGAGCGCAGCCTTGTTCATCGGCCTGGCCCGCTGATAGAGGATGTCGACGCGCACGTGCCCGCCCTCGCGCAGGGCGAAGGCCCCGGCGATCAGGTACTGCATGCCGAACATCAGGGTCATCGACTCGTGGGCCCAGTTGGTCGGCGAATTGAAGGCGTAGCGCATCAGCACTTCATAGGCGAACACGAAGGGCGCGATCAGCGCCCAGTAGGCCACGTAGCGGCCGAAGAACCCGGAAATGCGATCGATCACGGCGGTGAAGACGTTGCCCGGGGGCCGGTAGCTCTCCACCGGGGCCTCGCCGGGAATCTCCCCGGTGTCGCCGCCGCTGATGGTCCCGCCGCGCCGGAAGCTGCGGTCGACGAGCCACATCACCAGCAGCGGCAGGAAGAACAGGACCGACCAGTAGAGCCAGTGCGGCAGCACGAAATTGATCTCGAGATTCATGAAAACTCCTCCGCGATACCATCGCTTCCCGGCGATGGCGACGGATCATCTAGCCGACGGGATGCAGGATCAGGGCATGGTGACCCAGGCAGGCCGGGGGCTGCGGTGCTCGGCCCACACCCCCCGGCGGGTCGATCAGAGGGATCAGACGTTGAGCTCGAAGTCCTTGATGTCGTCCTCGGTGATCAGCGCCACCGCCGGATCCATCATGGTGTCGAGGTGGGCGCGGAACATGCGCGCGGCATCCGGGTCCTTGTTGGCCCACTTGAACCACAGCGGAATGGACACCTGGCGGAAGCGATCGGCGTCCTCCTCGGAGAGGTGGATGATCTCGACGCCCTTCTCGCGATACTTGGGCCAGGCCTCGGCGTTGGCCTTCTGGATCGCCGCATAGTGCTCGCGGGAATAGGCCGCCACCAGGTCGTGCATCAGATCCTGGGTCTGGGAGGACATGCGCTCATAGACGCGGCGGTTGACCGAGATGTCCATCAGGTCGACCGCCTGGTGCAGGCACGGCGTGGAGGGCGGGCCCATGATGATGTAGTCGGCCACCTGCCAGAAGCCGAGCTCGTAGTTGACCGCCGCCCCGGTGAAGTCGGCGGCGTCGATGGTGCCCTTCTCCAGCGCCGGATAGACCTCGGAACCGGGCAGCAGCGTGGTCCGCGCCCCCATCTCGGCGAAGGTCTCGGCCACGATGCCGCCGGGCATGCGGATCTTGACCCCGTCGAAGTCGTCGAAGCTGCGTAGCGGGATCTTGGAGTGGATCAGGTTGAGGTCATGGTGGACATAGCCCAGCAGCTCCTGGCCCTGCTTGCGGTACAGCTCCTTGGCGATGCCGAAGCCGCCGTAGGCGCCGAACATCATGTCCCACTGGTGGGGCAGCGACAGGCCCATGGGGAAGGCGGTGAGGAAGACGCCGGCCGGCATCTTGCCGGGCCAGTAGACGGTGAACCAGTTCTGACCGTCGAGCACGCCGTTGCGCACCGCATCGGCGACCTCGAAGGCCCCGGCCACGGCGCCGGCCGGGAACGGCTCAATGCTGACCTCACCGCTGGTGGCCTCGGCCACGCCGTTGGCCCAGGACTCGAAGGTGCGATAGCCGACGGTCCCCGGCTGCCAGGAGGACTGCATGCGGATGCGGATGCCCTGCTGGGCCTGGACATTGCCGATCCAGGGGGCCGCGACCGCCGCCGCGGAGCCGATCGCGGCGGCCTTCAGGAAGTTGCGACGATTGCCGGCACCGCTGCCCGATGTCGCGACGCGATCGGACGAAGTGCGCTTGGGCTGCTGGTCGTCTTGCATGGCGAGGACTCCTCGTTGGTGTTGCGTCCGTCCCGCACGGCGCGATGACGGAGGGCTTGTTGTTGTCTGTTCTGGTTTGACCCCATGCCGCCGTCGCCCGAGGGACGCCGACGACATGGGCAACACGATCCATGTCTCTGGAAATACCTTCCGCATCAAAACGTAGTGTCCCCGGAGGCCGCGGCCAACAGCGACTTTCAACGTACATCGCTCAACGATACGCACCGATAACGAAGTAACACGCTGTTATATATAACAATTCACGCTCAGGGGCGGCGCAGGCGAAGCACCCGCCCTACGACTATTGAACGAGTGACGAGAGGCCAGGACGGGACAGAGCGGGGAGGAAGTGGAGCAGGAAAAAGACGACGGCCATCGCCGGGGAGGCGATGGCCGTACAAGGCCGCTCGGGCAAGCGGCCTCAAGTGCGAACCGGAAGGCTAGCGCGAGAACACCACCGTGCGGCGGCCATGCGTGACACCCGACGCGCCACGTGGGCGTCGACGGCGCGTGCGGCAGGCATCAGGGGCACTCGATCTGGCGCCCCTGCCCCCTTGGCCTGGTTAGCGCGAGAACACCACCGTGCGGCGGCCGTGCAGGAACACCCGACGTGCCACGTGGGCGTCGACGGCGCGCGCCAGGGTCAGGCATTCGATGTCGCGGCCCTTGGCCACCAGATCCTCGGGATCGTCGGCGTGGCCGACCGGTTCCACGCCCTGGGTGATGATGGGCCCCTCGTCCAGGTCGTCGTTGATGTAGTGCGCGGTGGCGCCGACCAGCTTGACGCCCTTCTCGAAGGCCTGGTGATAGGGCTTGGCGCCCTTGAAGCCCGGCAGCAGCGAGTGATGGATGTTGATCGCGCGGCCGGAGAGCTTCTCGCACATGTCGCTGGAGAGCACCTGCATGTAGCGGGCCAGGATCACCAGCTCGGCGCCGGTCTCCTCGACCACCTCCCACACTCTGGCCTCCTGCTCGGCCTTGGTCTCGGCGGTGATCGGGAAGTGGTAGTACGGCAGCCCGTGCCAGTCGGCCAGCGGCTGGAGGTCCGGGTGGTTGGAGACCACCGCGCGAATCTCGATCGGCAGCTGACCGGTGCGATAGCGATACAGCAGGTCGTTCAGGCAATGGTCCGCCTTGGACACCATGATCACCACCGGCATCCGCGCGTCCGGCGCGGTCAGCTCGAAGGCCATCTCGAACTCGGCGGCGCGGGCGGCGAAGGCGGCCTGGAAGGCCTCGGCATCGAAGTCCGGCTCCAGCGGGCGGAACTCGGTGCGGATGAAGAAGCGCTCACCGTGATGGTCGTCGAAGGACTGCTGCTCGGTGATGTAGCAGCGGCTCTCCTTCAGGAAGCGGGTCACCACGTCGACGGTGCCCAGGCGGCTGGGGCACTGGGCAGTGAGAATCCAGGTATCGGCGCTCTTGCCGGCGCTGTGGCTCATGGGAGAATCTCCTGACGAAGCAGGCCGGGGAAGCCCCGGCCTGATAGCACAACGGGATGGCGGGGCGCTCAGCGCTCGACGCCGATGGCGTATTCCTCGCCGGCATCCAGCAGCCAGCGATAGGTGTAGTCGGCGAAGCTGCGGCGCACCACCAGCTCCCAGCGCTCCTCGCTCGGACGACGCAGCACCACGGTGGTCTTGGCGAAGATGGTGGTCACGCCCTTGCCGACCGGGAAGTGGCTCGGATGGACGTCATAGACCACCGACTTCATCAGCACCTCGCGGGCGGCCTCGCCCTCGAGCTCGACCAGGGTCTGGCCGCCGCTGACGTTGCTGATCGCGAAGTGGGCGTCGCCCAGCGCCGCGCGCAGGCGGTTCTCGAGCTCGAACTCCTCGCCGCCGGGCACGATCACCAGCCACTCGTCCGGGGAGACCCACTGGATCGAGCGCTTGCCCTCGTCGTCCTGGACCAGGCCCTGGGGCTCGCCGGGCAGGGAGATGCCGAGCACCGCGCGCACCGCGCCGTCGAGCACCACGGCGCCGCCGCGCAGCACCAGGTGGCCGAGGAAGGCCCTCTCGCGCATCACCACCCGGCTCTTGGCGGTGGGGGCCGGAGCCCCCGAACGACGATAGCTGTAGGTGAGCGGCGATTCGACCGGGATCTTGGCCTCGGTGCGGGTATCGAAGGTCCTGACCGTTTCAACAGCAGTGTTAGACATTCTGACGCTCTCCCTTGGGGTCGAGGAAGATGGGGCTGACGATCTCGGCCTCGTGGACCTGGCCGTCGACCATGGGCAGATAGACGGTCTCGCCCATCTTCTGGTGACCGCCCTTGACCACGGCCAGGGCGAAGCCGGATTCCAGGGTCGGGCTGTAGTAGCTGGAGGTCACGTGACCCTCCATCGGCATCGGGATCGAGTGGTTCGGGTCGAGCACGATCTGCGCGCCCTCCTCCAGCACCACCGTCGGATCCTTCGGCTTGAGGCCGACCATCTGCTTGCGGTTCTCGCGCGAGGTGTCCGGCCGCGTCAGGGCACGCTTGCCGATCCAGGAGAACGGCTTGTCGTAGCCGATCGCCCAGTGCATGCCGAGGTCTTCCGGGGTCACCGAGCCGTCGGTGTCCTGACCGGCGATGATGAAGCCCTTCTCGGCGCGCAGCACGTGCATGGTCTCGGTGCCGTACGGCGTCAGGCCGTACTTGTCGCCGTGGGCGAACAGCGTCTCCCAGACGTGCAGGGCGTAATTGGCCTGGACGTTGATCTCGTAGGCCAGCTCACCGGTGAAGGAGATGCGGAAGATGCGCGCCGGCACGCCGGCCACCTTGCCTTCCTTCCAGTCCATGAACTTGAAGCTGTCCTTGTCGAGGTCGACCTCGGTGGTGACCTCTTCCATCAGCTTGCGCGCTTCCGGACCGGTGATGGTCATGGTCGCCCAGTGATCGGTCACGGAGTTGAAGTAGACGTCCAGCTCCGGCCACTCGGTCTGGTGCCAGATCTCGAGCCACTCGAGCACGGTGGCGGCGCCGCCGGTGCTGGTGGTCATCAGGAAGTGGTTGTCGCCGAGGCAGCTGGTGGTGCCGTCGTCGAACACCATGCCGTCGTCCTTGCACATCAGGCCGTAGCGGACGCGGCCGGTGGCCAGCTTGGCCCACTTGTTGGTGTAGACGCGCCCCAGGAACTCACGCGCGTCCGGGCCCTGGATGTCGATCTTGCCCAGGGTGGAGGCGTCGAGGATGCCGACCTTCTCGCGCACGGCCAGGCACTCGCGAGCCACCGCCTCGTGCATGGTCTCGGTCTTGCCGTTGATCTTGCGCGGGAAGTACCACGGACGCATCCACTGGCCGACTTCCTCGAACGCGGCGCCCTGCTCCACGTGCCACTGATGCATGGCGGTGTAACGCTCGGGATCGAACAGCTCGCCGCAGTGGCGGCCGACGATGGCGCCGAAGGTCACCGGGGTGTAGTTCGGACGGAACACCGTGGTGCCGACCTCGGGGATCGAGCGACCCAGGACGCGGGCGGCGATGGCCATGCCGTTGATGTTGCCGAGCTTGCCCTGGTCGGTACCGAAGCCCATGGCGGTGTAGCGCTTGACGTGCTCGATGGACTCGAAGCCCTCGCGGGTGGCCACTTCGATGCCGGCCGCGGTGACGTCGTTCTGCAGGTCGACGAACTGCTTCGGCGCGCGCAGGGTCGCCTTCTCGTGGGGCACCTGATAGAGCGCCACGGCGGCGCCGTCACGGCGCTCGGCGACCCGGGGCAGGCTCACGGAGGCGGCGGAGAAGCCGGCCTCGGTGGCCGCGTCCAGGCCGGCCTCGGCGCCGTCGGCCAGCACCGCGCCGGTGGCATAGACGCCACGCGCGCCCCCGGCGGCGGCGACGCCCTTCACGGTGTTCGGGACGAAGCCGAGCAGCTCCTCGTTCCAGGTCGGACGGCTGCCGGTGTGGGACGCCAGGTGGATGACCGGGCTGTAGCCGCCGGAGCTGGCGATGGTGTCGCAGCTCAGGGTCTCGGCGCCACCGACCACGCGGAAGCCCTGGAGGTCGACCTTGGCGATGCGGGCGGCGCTGACGCGCGAGTCGCCCTTGGCCTCGACGACCGCGGCGCCGGCGATGATGCGGATGCCCTTGGCGCGGGCCTGTTCGACCAGCTCGCCGTCCGGGTTGGCCCGGGCGTCGGCGATGGCGACCACGTCACGGCCGGCCTCGACCCAGTCCAGGGCGGCGCGGTAGGCGTGATCGTTGCTGACGGAGAGCACCAGCTTGTTGCCCGGCACCACGCCGTAGCGGCGGACATAGGTGGAGACGGCGCCGGCCAGCATGTTGCCCGGCACGTCGTTGTTGCCGTAGACCAGCGGACGCTCGTGGGCGCCGGTGGCCAGCACGACGCGGCCGGCACGCACGCGATGCAGGCGCGAGCGGACCTGACGCAGGCCATCCTTGAGCGGCGCGGTGTCGGCCAGGTGCTCGGTGCGGCGCTCGTGCAGGGTCACGAAGTTGTGATCGTGATAGCCGTTGGCGGTGGTGCGCGGCAGCAGGGTGACGTTGTCCATGTTGGACAGCGCCTCGACGGTCTCGGCGACCCACTGGTCGGCCGGCTTGTCGTCGAGCAGCTCGCGGGAATCGAGCAGCGTGCCGCCCATCTCTTCCTGCTCGTCGGCGACGATCACCCGCGCGCCGCTCCTGGCGGCGGCCAGGGCGGCGGCCAGGCCGGCCGGGCCGGCGCCGACCACCAGCACGTCACAGTGCTGGTGCATGTGATCGTAGATGTCCGGATCGCTTTCCAGCGGACTGCGACCGAGGCCGGCGCCCTTGCGGATGACCTTCTCGTAGGTCATCCACATGGAGGCCGGAGCCATGAAGGTCTTGTAGTAGAAGCCCGGCGGCATGAAGCCACCGCCCAGCTTGCCGACCAGCCCCATCAGGTCGCGCTGGACGTTCGGCCAGCCGTTGGTGCTGCGCGCGGTCAGGCCGTCGTACAGCGCCTGCTGGGTGGCGCGCACGTTCGGCACCTGGCCGGCCTCGCTGACACCGAGCTGGACCAGCGCGTTCGGCTCCTCGGCGCCGGCGGCGAAGATGCCGCGGGGACGCGAGTACTTGAAGCTGCGGTTGACGATGTCGACGCCGTTGGCCAGCAGGGCGGAGGCCAGGGTGTCACCGGCATGGCCCTGATACGTCTTGCCGTTGAAGGTGAAGCTCAGCCGACGGCTGCGGTCGATGCGGCCGCCCTGGGCGAGACGGTTCTCTTGAGCGTTGGGCTGGCTCATGCGCGGACTCCTTCACGAAGCGATGCCGTTTCGGCTTCAGCGGACGGCCGGCCCTCGGGGTGCTCGGCGGTGTACGTCGGCTGCTCGCCCATCTTGTAGGTCTCGAGGATCTCGTAGCTCACGGTGTTGCGCGTGATGTTGAAGAACTTGCGGCAGCCCACGGCGTGCACCCACAGCTCGTGGTGGATGCCACGGGGGTTGTCGCGGAAGAACAGGTAGTCGCCCCATTCGTCGTCGCTGCAGTTCTCCGGATCCGCCGGGCGGGCGATGTGCGCCTCACCCTTCGGATGGAATTCCTCTTCCTCGCGGTATTCGCCGCAGTAGGGGCAATGGATATAGAACATGTCGGCTCTCCTCTGCGGAAATCAGTGGGCCACGCCGGCGGCGCCGTGCTCGTCGATCAGCGCTCCGGTATTGAAGCGGTCGATGGAGAACGGGGCGGCGATCGGATGCATCTCGCCCTTGGCCAGGCTCGCCGCGAACACGTTGGCCGAGCCCGGCGTGGCCTTGAAGCCGCCGGTGCCCCAGCCGCAGTTGAAGTACAGGCCCTTGACCTTGGTCTTGGAGATGATCGGGCAGGCGTCCGGGCAGGTGTCGACGATGCCGCCCCACTGACGGTTCATGCGCACCCGCGAGAACATCGGGAACATCTCGACGATCGCCTGCAGGGTGTGCTCGATGGTCGGGTAGCTGCCGCGCTGGCCGTAGCCGTTGTAGCCGTCGATGCCGGCGCCGATGACCAGGTCGCCCTTGTCCGACTGGCTGACGTAGCCGTGCACGTGGTTGGACATGGTCACGGTGTTGAGCACCGGCTTGAGCGGCTCGGAGACCAGCGCCTGCAGCGGATGCGATTCCAGCGGCAGCTTGATGCCGGCCATCTTGGCCATCACGCCGGAGTTGCCGGCGGTCACGCAGCCGACGGTCTTGGCCTCGATGTCACCGCGGTTGGTGTGCACCCCGAAGATCTGGCCGTCGCGGATCTTGAAGCCGGTGACCTCGGTCTGCTGCAGGATGTCCACGCCCAGGGCGTCGGCACCGCGGGCGAAGCCCCAGGCCACGGCATCGTGACGGGCCACGCCGCCGCGGGGCTGCCAGGAGGCGCCGAGGATCGGGTAGCGAGCGCGCTTGGAGGTGTCCAGCAGCGGCTCGATCTCCTTGATCTGCTCCGGGGTGACCACCTCGCCATCGACGCCGTTCAGGCGGTTGGCGTTGACGCGGCGCTGGATGTCACGCATGTCCTGCAGGGTGTGGCCCAGGTTGAGCACGCCGCGCTGGGAGAACATGACGTTGTAGTTGAGGTCCTGGGACAGGCCTTCCCACAGCTTCATGGAATGCTCGTAGAGCGCCGCCGCCTCGTCCCACAGATAGTTGGAACGCACGATGGTGGTGTTGCGCGCGGTGTTGCCGCCGCCCAGCCAGCCCTTCTCGATCACGGCGACGTTGGTGATGCCGTGCTGCTTGGCCAGGTAATAGGCCGTGGCCAGCCCGTGGCCGCCGCCGCCGACGATGATGACATCGTAGGACTTCTTGGGCGTCGGGTTGCGCCACTGGCGCTGCCAGTTCTCGTGGTGGCTCAGCGCGTGCTTGACCAGCCCGAAACCTGAATAACGTTGCATAGGGGTCTACTCCTCAAGGGCCCCGCCGGTTCACCGGCGGGGAACGGGCTCACGCGGTGGCGGTATCGGCCTGTTCGGCGACGGCCTTGGCATAGACGGGGTGGCGGGCACACAGCTCGGCCACCTTGCCGCGGACTTCCGCCTCGATGGCGGAGGTGTCTTCCTGCGTCTCCAGCACGTCGAGGATGTCGCAGATCCAGCCGGCCAGGGCCTCGCAGTCGGCCTGGCTGAAGCCGCGGGTGGTCACGGCCGGCGTGCCGAGGCGCAGGCCGGAGGTGACGAACGGGCTCTGCGGGTCGCCCGGCACGGCGTTCTTGTTGACGGTGATGTGCGAACGGCCCAGGGCGGCGTCCGCGTCCTTGCCGGTCACGCCCTGCTTGATCAGCGAGACCAGGAACAGGTGATCGTCGGTGCCGCCGGAGACGACCTCGAAGCCGCGCTCGACGAACACGCTGGCCATGGCCCGGGCGTTGTCGATGACCTGGGCCTGGTAGCGCACGAAGTCCTGGCTCATGGCCTCGCGGAAGGCCACGGCCTTGGCGGCGATGACGTGCATCAGCGGGCCGCCCTGCTGACCCGGGAAGACCGCGCCGTTGAGCTTCTTGTACAGCGCCTCGTCGCCGCTGGCGGAGAGGATCAGGCCGCCACGCGGACCGCGCAGGGTCTTGTGGGTGGTGGTGGTCACCACGTGGGCGTGGGGCAGCGGGCTCGGATAGTGGCCGGCGGCGACCAGACCGGCGACATGGGCCATGTCGACCAGCAGGTAGGCGCCCACGGCGTCGGCGATGTCGCGGAAACGACGCCAGTTGACGACCCGCGAGTAGGCCGAGAAGCCGGCGATGATCAGCTTCGGCTGGTGCTCATGGGCCAGGCGCTCGACTTCCTCGTAGTCGATCTCGCCGGTCTCCGGGTTCAGGCCGTACTGCACGGCGTTGTAGTGCTTGCCGGAGAAGTTCGGCGCGGCGCCGTGGGTCAGGTGACCGCCGTGGGCCAGGCTCATGCCCAGCACGGTGTCGCCCGGGGCGACCATGGCCATGAAGGCCGCGGCGTTGGCCTGGGCGCCGGAGTGGGGCTGGACGTTGGCGTAATCGGCGCCGAACAGCGCGCAGGCGCGCTCGATGGCCAGCTGCTCGACCACGTCGACGTGCTCGCAGCCGCCGTAGTAGCGCTTGCCCGGGTAGCCCTCGGCGTACTTGTTGGTCAGCTGACTGCCCTGAGCCGCCATCACCTGGGGGCTGGCGTAGTTCTCGGAGGCGATCAGCTCGATGTGGGCTTCCTGGCGCGCCACCTCGTCACCGATGGCGGCAGCGATCTGGGGATCGGTCATTGTCAGGTTGTTGTCATTCATTCGTCATCACCCTGGGGTTAGCGTCACAACGTTAAAAGAAGGCGGCGATCGAGGCGTTCTGGAAACGACATCATCTTCGTTGAACGAGACACCGCGGTCTCACTCGTTTCACCTTGGGTACATTGATAGCCAAGCCCGCCGCTCAAAGATTGAATATATGCGACAGATTTACCGACAAATTCCCGCCATATTTTTCAAATAACTGATTTTTAATCATTTAATTTTTTGGCGGATTTTGTATTTCTACATGCCCTATACAAAGGGCCGGTGCAGATGCACCGGCCCCGTTGAATAGCCTCGTCGCCCCTAGCCGGCGACGCTGGAACCGACGCCATCGAGGGAGCGACGATCGCCCTCCTCGACCGCCATGATCGGCTCGCCGTCGGCCTGCCACCGGGCCTGCTCGGCCTCGCTCGCGCGCGGCGAGAACCAGCCCAGCCAGGCATAGAGCACGCCGATCAGCGGCGACAGCCAGCAGGCGAAGGCCAGCGGGATGTACATCAGGTCGCCCATGTTGCCGTCGGCGACACTCAGCCCCAGCGAGGTGATCACCACGGCGCCGCCGGCGTTCCAGGGAATCAGCGGCGAGATCAGGGTGCCGCCCTCCTCCGTGGCGCGGGACAGGTTGAGCATCGAGACGCCCTTGCCGCGATAGACGGGGCCGAACATGCGCCCGGTGAGGGTGATCGCCAGGTAGGGGTCGCCGGCCACCAGGTTGGTGCTCATGGAGCTGACGATGGCCGAGGTCTGCAGGCCGCCGAAGCGCTTCACCCGGCGCATGATGGCCGCGATGATGGCGTGCATGCAGCCGGTGCGCTCGAGGATGCCGCCGAACGACAGCGCGATCAGCAGCAGCGTGATCACCCAGGTCATCGACTGCAGGCCGCCGCGGTTGAGCAGGCCGTCGATCTCGGCCACGCCGGTGTCGATGGCATAGCCCGAGAAGGCGAAGCCGAACAGCGCACTTACCCCCTCGCCCTGCAGCAGCCAGGCCGTCGCCCCGCCGAGGACCACGCCGACGAACAGCACCGGCAGCGCCGGCAGGCGCATCACGGCCAGACCGATCACCACCAGCACCGGCAGCAGCGACAGCACGCTGATCTCGAAATGCTGCGAGAGCCCCTGGGTGATCGAGGCGATGCGCTCAAGCGAGGCGGCCTCCTCGCCGACCAGGCCCTGCCCCGCCAGCAGATAGATCACCAGTGCGATGACCATCGCCGGCAGCGTGGTCGGCATCAGGTTGCGGATATGATCGAACAGGTTCACGCCGGTCACGGCGGGGGCCAGGTTGGTGGTATCGGACAGCGGCGAGACCTTGTCGCCGAAGAAGGCACCGGAGACCACCGCGCCCGCGGTCCAGTAGGCCGGGATATCGAAGCCGGCGCCGATGCCCATCAGCGCCAGGCCCACCGTGCCCACGGTGCCCCAGGACGTGCCCAGCGACACCGAGACCACGGCGCACAGCAGGGCCGCGGCGGCCAGGAACACCTGCGGGCTGAGCAGCTCCAGGCCGAAGTAGATCAGCGTCGGCACGGTGCCGCTGGCGATCCACACGCCGGTGATCATGCCCACCAGCATCAGGATGCCCACCGCGGGCAGGCCGATGCTCACCACGTGCAGCATGCCCGCTTCCAGCTGCTGCCAGCGCAGCCCGAGATAACGCCCGACCAGGGCGGTGATGGCGATGCCGATGATCAGCGGCACGTGGGGCGTGAAATCCCCGAACGCGAACAGCTGAACGCCCAGCACGCCGAACGTCAGCACGATGGGCAGCAGGGCCAGCGCGAGACCCGGCCTCGCGGCCTGAGAGGACGACATGGAAAATCTCCTTATGATGGCTTGTTGTTGTCATGACGTTGTCGTGAAGGCCCGCCCGGGCCTTCACATACAGAGATACGACAACCCGCCTCAAGGAGATTGAACGAATGCGACATATTCACCGTGATGTCTGCGACATCACGATGTAGAAGACTGTTTTATAGCGACTTCTCTAAAGAATAGAGCAGGTGATTTTCGGCAAAAAACGCCATCCCCCAGCTACGCCTGACCGCTCGCCCCCTCGCGGGAGGCGATATGCAGGAAGAACGGATCCACCGGCGTCTCGCCGCGCTGCGCGGCCTTGCGCAGGGCGGTGGGCGTGTCGCCGAAGGCCTCGCGGAAGTGGCGCGAGAAATGGGCGGTGTCGGCGAAACCGCAGCGCTCGCCGATCTCGGTGACGCTCTTGGCGGTGTAGTGCAGGAGCCACAGCCCGTAGCGCAGGCGCAGGTCGCGGGCGAACTTCTGCGGCCCGATGCCCAGTTCCTCGCGGAACTTGCGCTCGATGTTGCGCCGCGACGAGCCCACCCGCCGCGCCAGCTCGTCCACCGTGATCGCCTCGCCCAGGTGCTGCTCGATGATGGTGATGGCGCGGCGCACCAGGCGATCCTCCACCTTGTCGAAGACCACCGGCTGGGGCTGGGGATGCTCGCCGCGTCGCGCCTCGTCGATCAGCATGATGTGCAGGCTCTTCATCGCCCAGGCCTTGCCCAGGTGGCGCTCGACCAGGTAGGCGGCCAAGTCCGCCGAGGCGATGCCGCCGGCGCAGGTCAGCCGGTCGCCGTCGTCGATGAACAGCCGGTCCGCCACCGGCTCGATGTCGGGGAAGCGGTGGGTCAGGTCGCCGTGGTGGTACCAGCTCACGCAGCAGCGCCGCCCGCTCATCAGCTCCGCCTGAATCAGCGCGAAGACGCCGGTGCATACCCCCACCAGCGGCACGCCGGCCTCGGCCACGCCCTGCAGGTAATGGAGCGCCGCCTCGTCCACCGCGTCGTGCTCGTCCTGCACGCCGCCGATGACCACGATGTAGTCGAAGTCGCGCGGATCGCGAAACGGCGAGCAGGGCGTGATGGCGGCGCCGCAGCTGGACATGGCGTCGTGCCCGCCGCTGGTCATGAACACCCAATGGCAGCGCAGCTGGCGCGAGCGGTCGCCCTCGTCGGCGGCCAGGCGCAGGCAGTCGACGAAGGCCGCGAAGGGCATCAGGGTGAAACGCCGCAGCAGCACGAAGCCGACGGACAGGGGCTCGTTGTCGTGGGAATGACGCATGGGAAGGGGACTCTTCGCTCTCGCCGGATCGCCGCTAGTGTCCGGCACGGGACGACAGGGCGCAACGCGGGTCCGGTGACAGGCCAGCGTCGCCGGGCCCCATGCCGCCATGCCGTTTCAGGCTTGAGCTCGAAATACCCGCCTCAGTAGTCCACGACCAGGTTGGTCTTGGGCGTGCTGCAGCAGGACAGGATGTAGCCCTCGGCGACGTCCTCGTCGGTGATGCCGCCGTTGTGCTCCATCTCGACCTCGCCCTCGGTCACGGCCACGCGGCAGGTCCCGCAGATGCCCATGCCACAGGCCTTGGGGATATGCAGGCCCAGCTTGGCGGCGGCGGTGTGCACGGTCTCGCCCGGCTGGATGCGCACGCTCTTGCCGGTGGTGCTGAACTCGACGCTCAGCATGTCGGAAACGTCGAGCTCCTCGGCCTCGGCCTCGGCCTGCTCCACGTTCTCGATGACGTCTTCCTGCACGTCCTGCGGCGTGGCGCCGAAGGCCTCCTCGTGGTAGTGGCTCATATCGAAGCCGTTTTCCTGGAGCAGGCGCTTGACCGCGTTCATGTACGGCGTCGGGCCGCAGCAGAAGATCTCGCGGTCCATGAAGTCCGGCGCCATCAGCTCCAGCATCGCCTGGCTCAGGTAGCCGCGGAAGCCGGACCAGGCCTCGCCCAGCTCGTCGCTGCGCTCACAGACGATGTGCATCTTGAACTCGGGGATCCGCGAGAAGATGTGCTCCAGCTCGCGGTGGAAGATGATGTCCTGGGGCGTGCGCGAGCTGTGCACGAACTGCAGGTCCACCGTGGCGTTGGTGTCGAACAGCCAGCGCACCATCGACATCAGCGGGGTGATGCCCACGCCGCCGGACAGCATCAGCACCTTGTCGGCCGGATAGTCGATGATGTTGAACTTGCCGACCGGGCCGTGCACGGCCAGCTCGTCGTTGACCTTGAGGTTGTCGTGCAGCCAGTTGGAGACCACGCCGCCCGGCATGCGCTTGACGGTGATCGAGAAGCTGTAGGGCACCGACGGGGAGCTGGAGATGGTGTAGGAGCGCATCACCTGCTCGCCGTCGATCTCCAGCTCCAGGGTCACGAACTGTCCCGGCTTGAAGAAGAACATCACCGGCTGCTCGGCCATGAAGCAGAAGGTGCGGGTATCCCAGGTCTCCTGGATCACCTTGACGCAACGCACCTGGTGGCGGCCGTTGGTCCAGGTCTGGGTGGTGACGGGATTGACGGGATTGAGATAGTTCATTGTCATGATGGTATCGCCTGGGGTCGCCTGGGGCTGCAGCGTGAAGCGCTCGGTCCGACGGCGGAGACACCGCCTGCCGTTGGCAGAATTCTGCGCACGCCTGCGCTCCCCCACTTGCCTGTCAGCGACATGGCCATACCCGACAGGTCCACCTGTGCGACATTTCTTCTCCCCCCTGGTCGCTGTTGCATCATCACGCGTCGCCGGTGGACAACCCCCCCCGCTGACGCTGTTTCAAACTCACCTCACCCGCCGCGGCCCCACCGGGGCGTGAATTCGCTAGACCTTGGCCCGCATTTCAACAATCCCGAGGCTGTCACAGCAGCCCAGCAATGAGGAAGCGTCCCACCATGGATTCACTGTCACCTGCCCGCCTGGATGACCCCCTGGCCCCGGCACGCGAGGCCACCGCCGAGATGCTGAAGCAGCGTCAGCACAACTACTCGCTGCCTCAGCCCTTCTACAACGACGAGCGGCTGTTCGCCCTCGACATGCAGGAAATCTTCGAGAAGGAGTGGCTGTTCGCGGGCATGACCTCCGAGATCCCCGCCAAGGGCAATTTCATGACCCTGGAGGTCGGGGACAACCCGGTGGTGATCGTGCGCGGCAACGACGGTGAAGTGCACGCCTTCCACAACGTCTGCCGCCACCGCGGCTCGCGCCTGTGCGTGACCGACAAGGGCAAGGTCGCCAAGCTGGTCTGCCCCTACCATCAGTGGACCTACGAGCTGGACGGCCGCCTTTTGTTCGCCGGCACCGAGATGGGCCAGGCATTCAACCTCGCCGATCACGGCCTCAAGCCGGTTCACGTGCGCACCGGCGGCGGCTTCATCTTCGTCAGCCTGGCCGACGAGGCCCCGGCGATCGACGGTTTCCTCGAGACGCTGGACCACTACCTGGCGCCCTACGACATGGAAAACCTCAAGGTCGCCGTGGAATCCAGCATCGTCGAGCAGTGCAACTGGAAGCTGGTGCTCGAGAACAACCGCGAGTGCTACCACTGCAACGGCGCCCACCCGGAGTTGCTCAACTCCCTGCAGGAGTTCGACGACACCGACGATCCCCGCGCCACCCCGGCCTACAAGGACCTGGTCGCGCGCAAGCAGGCCGACTGGGAAGCCCAGTGCGTGCCCTACAAGCTGACCCGCCTGGATCGTCGCAACCGCCTGACCCGCACCCCGCTGCTGGACGGCGCGGAATCGATGACCATGGACGGCAAGCGCGCCTGCCAGAAGCTGATGGGCAACCTGCAGAGCGCCGACCTGGGCTCGCTGCGCATCCTGCACCTGCCGAACTCCTGGAACCACTTCATGGGCGATCATGCCCTCGTCTTCCGGGTCATGCCGATCGGCCCGCAGCAGACGGTGGTGACCACCAAGTGGCTGGTGCACAAGGATGCCGTGGAAGGCGTCGACTACCACCCCGAGCAGATGCGCAAGGTGTGGGACGCCACCAACGACCAGGACCGTCGCCTGGCCGAGGAAAACCAGCGCGGCATCAACTCCAAGAGCTACCAGCCGGGCCCGTACTCCGAGACCTACGAGTATGGCGTCATCGACTTCGTCAACTGGTACAGCGAGCGCATGCTGGAGAACCTGGGCCACAGCCGGCCCGACCTGCAGCTCGCCAACGGCTGATCTCGTCCCCGCTCGCGCTCGCCATCGCAAGGACCCGCCTCGACGGGTCCCTCTCTATCGTCGCCGCGTCGGCGCCGACACGAGCGGCCAACACCAATGCGCCCCGCCCGGACCTCCGGGCGGGGCGCGTTCGTTCGACGGCTCGAGGGAGCGGCCGCGGCCCTCAGGCCGGTTCGCCGTCTCCGCTCGGCAGCTCCATCAGGTGCTGCTCGATGGCCTCGCGCACCGCGGGCAGCATCACGTCGGTCTGGGCCATCAGCTCTCGCACCAGCGCCTCGAGCCCCGGCACGCCGGCCTCGTCATGCTTGAGCCGCGCCAGACGGGCACAGGTCTCGGGGCAGGCGTCCCTGGGGACATGAATGTCCAGCGCCACCAGGCGGTCGCGGAAGTCATCCCCGTCGATCAGGTCGACGATCATCATGGTGGGTTCCCCCTGTTGTTGGTGTTCGGGCTCGGTGGTGTCCGCCGATCGTGACGATGCGGGGCTCGGCGCGCCCCGGATAGCGCCAAGATTGGCACTCCGCGGCGACCGCCGCAACGCCGGCGAGCCTGCTGTTCGATGTCGCCTCGGGAGCGTCGCCGCCGCTCTCCCCACCCCTCCCCCCAACGCATGACGGCGCCCCGAGGGGCGCCGTCATGGAGAGAGTCAGACGCCCTCGTACCACGACATCCTATATCCCGGGCGTCTTGCTCCCGGAGGTCCTATTCCCGGAGGTCTCAGGCGGCCACGCTGCCATGCGGGTCGATGACGAATTTCTTGGCCGCACCGCCATCGAAGTCGGCGTAGCCCTGCGGCGCCTGGTCCAGGGTGATCATCTGCACGTTGACCGCGTCGGCGATGTTCACCTTGCCGAACAGGATCGCCTGCATCAGCGGACGGTGATACTTCATCACCGGGCACTGGCCGGTGTGGAAGCTGTGCGACTTGGCCCAGCCGAGGCCGAAGCGCATGCTCAGGCTGCCCTGCTGGGCGGCGGCGTCGGCAGAGCCCGGGTCCTCGGTCACGTACAGGCCGGGGATGCCGATCTGGCCGCCGGCGCGGGTCACCGACATGGCGGAGTTCAGCACCGCGGCCGGCGCTTCCTGACCGTGGTTGCAGCCGCAGGCATGGGCCTCGAAGCCGACGCAGTCGACGAAGGCATCGACCTCGCGCTCGCCGAGGATGACCTCGATCTTGTCGGCCATGTCGCCGTCTTCGGTCAGGTCGATGGTCTCGCAGCCGAAACTGCGGGCCTGGGCCAGGCGGTCCTCGATCATGTCGCCGACGATGACGCAGGCGGCACCCAGCAGCTGGGCGGAGACCGCGGCGGCCAGGCCGACCGGGCCGGCGCCGGCGATGTAGACGGTGGAGCCCGGGCCGACGCCGGCGGTGACGCAGCCGTGGAAGCCGGTCGGGAAGATGTCGGACAGAAGCGTCAGGTCCTTGATCTTCTCCATGGCCTGGTCGGCATCCGGGAACTTCAGCAGGTTGAAGTCGGCGTAGGGGACCATGACGTATTCGGTCTGACCGCCGACCCAGCCGCCCATGTCGACGTAGCCGTAGGCCGCGCCCGGACGCGACGGGTTGACGTTCAGGCAGATGCCGGTCTGGCCGGACTTGCAGTTGCGGCAGCGGCCGCAGGCGATGTTGAACGGCACCGACACCATGTCGCCCGGGCTCAGGAATTCAACGTCGCGCCCGCACTCGACCACGATGCCGGTGATCTCGTGCCCCAGCACCAGGCCTTCCGGGGCGGTGGTACGGCCCCGCACCATGTGCTGGTCGCTGCCACAGATGTTGGTGGTGACGACCTTGAGGATCACGCCGTGTTCGCACTTGCGATTGCCGAGGGCGAGTTCCGGGTAGGCGATGGACTCGACGGCGACCTCGCCCGGGCCCTTGTAGACGACTCCGCGGTTGTTAGAACTCATGTGGCTGGCTTCCTTCATGGTTTTTGTGGACTCACGGTACAAGACCGTCCTCCCGACCCTACCCCTCTCGCCTGGCCGGAACGCTCCTCGAGCGGCTTCGTCATGTCCATCCGCGACCCCCTGAGGCCACTTGCTGTCGACGCACAGCTACAGGTCGCTTTCACGACACTCCTCGAACTGGCCCGACGACAAGAATGGTCGGCGCCGCCCGGAGCGGCACACAACAACAACCGAGGAATACGCATGACTCACGATGACGACCCTGTCCTGTCGGCCGGACAGGACAACAAGCAGATGATGGGACTGGACTTCCACAACCCCGTGTTCCCGCTGTCTGCGCTGGCCATTCTCGGCTTCATTCTCTACGCGCTGGTCTACCCCGACGCCGCCAACACCCAGCTGGGGGCGGCGCGCGGCTTCGCCATCGAGCACTTCGACTGGCTGTTCATGATCGCCGGCAACGCGTTCGTGGTGCTGTGCCTGGCGCTGATCGTGCTGCCGCTGGGCCGCATTCGCCTGGGCGGCCCCGGCGCCCGGCCGGATCACTCGCTGGTGTCCTGGTTCAGCATGCTGTTCGCCGCCGGCATGGGCATCGGCCTGATGTTCTGGAGCGTGGCCGAGCCGGTCGCCTACTACACCGACTGGTACGGCACCCCGCTCGACGTCGCCGCCCGCACCCCGGAAGGCGCCAGCGCCGCCATGGGCGCCACCATGTTCCACTGGGGCCTCCATCCCTGGGCGATCTACGGCGTGGTCGGGCTGTCGCTGGCCTTCTTCGCCTACAACCGCGGCCTGCCGCTGACCCTGCGTTCGGCCTTCACGCCGCTGCTCGGCGAGCGCACCCGCGGCTGGTTCGGCCATCTGGTGGACATCCTCGCGGTGCTGGCCACCATCTTCGGCCTGGCCACCTCGCTGGGCTTCGGCGCCTCCCAGGCCGCCGGCGGCCTCAACTACCTGTTCGACGTGCCCAACACCCTCGGCACCCAGCTCGCCATCATCGTGGCGGTCACCGCGGTGGCGCTGTTCTCCGTGTGGCGGGGCATCGACGGCGGGGTCAAGCTGTTCTCCAACATCAACATGGTGATCGCCCTGCTGCTGCTGGCGTTCGTGGTCATCACCGGCTCCACCCTGCTGTTCGTCAACGGCCTGTGGGACACCGGCGTGGCCTACCTGACGCACCTGGTGCCGCTGTCCAACTGGATCGGCCGCGAGGACGACACCTGGTTCCACGGCTGGACCGTGTTCTACTGGGCCTGGTGGATCTCCTGGTCGCCGTTCGTCGGCATGTTCATCGCCCGGGTCTCGCGCGGCCGCACGGTGCGGGAATTCCTGATGGCGGTGCTGCTGGTGCCGACGCTGGTCACCGTCGTGTGGATGAGCGCCTTCGGCGGCAACGCCCTGGCCCAGTCCGCGGGCGGCGTCGGCGCGCTGGCCGACGGCATCGGCGAGGTGTCGCTGGCGATGTTCCAGATGCTCGAGCACCTGCCGCTGACCACCCTGACCTCGACCATGGCCATCGTGCTGGTGCTGGTGTTCTTCATCACCTCCTCGGACTCCGGCTCGCTGGTGATCGACAACATCACCGCCGGCGGCAAGGTCGACGCCCCGCGCACCCAGCGGGTGTTCTGGGCCACCCTGGAAGGCGTGATCGCCGGCGTGCTGCTCTATGGCGGCGGCGACAAGGCCCTCGGCGCCCTCCAGGCCGGCGCCGTGGCCACCGGCCTGCCCTTCACCCTGGTGCTGCTGCTGATGGCCGCGGGGCTGGTCAAGAGCCTGCGCGAGGAGCAGCGCGCCCTGGGCACCGCCCGAGCCGCCTGATCCGTCGATCCGCTCTCCTTCGATGCCCCCGGCCGGGACCTCCCGCCGGGGGCGTCGGCGTTATCGAGCCCCGTTCCGGCCCCGCGGGGCTCGACCTCGCCGCCGGTTCCGGGCATGGTGGTAGCACCATGCCCGGGCACCGCTCGGCGCCCGGGGCCACGAGCGTCAAACCCGTCTCACACCGTCAGGAGAAAGAACCCCAATGTCCAAACGACTCGTGTCGGGCCTGATCGGCCTGCTGTGCCTGCTGCCGCTGGCCTCCTCGGCCCTCGCCCAGACCAGCATGTCCGGCCAGGGCCAGGGCGGCAATTTCGAGAGCGAGCAGTACCAGAGCTGGGAGGTGCGCTGCCCCACCGACGGCCAGAACGCCCCGTGCAGCATGACCCAGCTGGTCACCAACCCGGATGACGACCAGCCGGTGATGCGCGTGATCATCGCCCAGCCGCCCCAGGCCGAGGCGCCGATCATGACCTTCCTGCTGCCGCTGGGCGTGCGCCTGGCGCCGGGCCTGCAGCTCAGCGTGGACGGCGGCGAAGGCGTGCCCTTCCCCTACCAGGTCTGCGACCAGCCGGGCTGCCGCGCCGACCTGCCGCTGGAGCCGTCGCTGATGCAGCAGCTGCGCGGGGGCAGCAACGCCACCCTGAGCCTGATCGGCCCGCGCGGCAATCGCCGCGACCTGAACATCTCGCTGATGGGCTTCACCAACGCCAGCCAGCAGATCTGAGTCGCGCGTCGCGCCACGAAAAAAGCCCCGGTCATCGACCGGGGCTTTTGCTTTGGTGCCTGGCGAGAGACGCTGCGGCTAGCGCAGCACGCCCTCTTCCTTCAACAGCTTGAGAATCGCCTCGGCGCCCTCTTCCGCGGTGACGTCGGTGAGCACCTGGCCCCCGCCACCCTCGGCCTTGGCGGCCGCGGCCTTGAAGCGGTCGCGGGCCGAGGCGGCCTTGACGATCTTCAGGCGCTTGGGCCGCTTGCGGGCCGGCTGGGTCTCCCAGCTCGCCCAGGCCTCGTCCACGGTCACGCTGCCCGGCACCGCGGCCAGGTGGCCGCGACGGGCCGGGCCGTAGGCGCTCTGTCGCGGCGCCGGTGCCGCGCCGTCGACGGTGACGATGGCCGGCAGGCGCACCTTGAGCCGGCGACGCTGGCCGCGGGGCAGCGCCTGCAGCAGGGTGGCGACGCCGTTCTCGACGCTTTCCACCGCCGCCAGGCCGCTGACCACCGGCCAGCCCAGGCGCTCGGCCAGCAGATAGGGCAGCAGGCCGGAGCCTTCGCCCTGCTCGGCGCGCTCGCCGGTGATCACCAGCTGCGGCGGCGCCTCATTGAGGGCATCGGCGAGCGCGGGCAGCGCATCGGCGCCCTCGGGCTGCTCGACCAGGGTCAGGGCGTCGAAGCCCATGCCCAGGTAGCCGCGCAGGGCCGGCTCGCTGTCCGCTTCCTTGCCGCCGGCGTGCAGCAGCCGGACGCTGGCGTCGGCCACGCCGCGGGCCAGCTCCACCGCCCGGGCGTCCTGGTCGGCGCGGCGCGCGCGGCCGGTGACGGGATGGCGTCCCACGGAGACCAGTACGGTGATCTCCAGCGAGGCATCGACTCGGGCTTCAGGCCGCATCGCGCTTCTCCTCTCGTTGCTGCTTGACCATGGTCACCAGCGACGCGAGCACCTCGGCCGAGTCGCCGATGACCGCCAGGTCGGCCCGCTTGATCATGTCGCAGCCGGGATCCATGTTGATCGCCACCACCTTGTCGCAGGTCTGGATCCCCTGCAGGTGCTGGATGGCGCCGCTGATGCCGACCGCCACGTAGACCCGGGCGGTGACCCAGGTGCCGGTGGCCCCGACCTGACGATCGCGCGGCATGAAGCCGTCATCCACGGCGACACGAGATGCCCCTTCCGTGGCGCCGAGCACCTCGGCGGCGGTGTGGTAGCCGTCCCAGTCGCGGATGCCGTTGCCCGCGGAGAGGATGAACTCGGCCTCGGCCAGCGCCACGCCCGCCGGATCGACGGGTACCTGGCCCAGGTCCTCGATGCGCGAGATCGGCGACGGCAGCTCCTGCGGCAGGCTCAGCGCCTCGGCCGCGTGACGGTTGTCGTCGACCGGCTCGGCGCATTCCTCGAGCGCGAGGGTGATGCGCGGCAGCGGCCGCTGGATGTCGAGGGTGGCCGCCGCCCCGCGGGCGGTGCACTGCCAGCCGAGCTCGGCAGTCGCATCGGGCTCGAGCTGCCACACGCCGGTGGCCGGGCGCTCGCCGAGCCGCGCCGCCAGGCGGCGACCCAGGTCGGCGCCGCCGAGCCTGGAGTCCGGCACCAGCCAGTGGCGCGGCGTCCAGGCCTCCTCCACCGCCAGCAGCGCGCCGAGGCGAGCCTCCGGGGCGAAGCCGTCGAAGCGGGGATCGTCGAGGGTGAGCAGGCGGTCGACGCCGGCCTCGCCGAAGCCGTGCTCTTTCAGCTCGCCGCCCCCCTCGCGGTTGTACCCGCCGAAGACCACCGCCAGCACCGCGCCCCGGGCGTTCGGATCGGCGTCGGCCAGCTGCCGGGCCAGACCGAGCAGGTCGCGGTCGTGGCCGGAGAGGCGGCCGCCGGCCATGTCCGGCACCACCGCCACCAGGAAGGCCGGCGATTCGATCTCGACCAGCGGCTTGCTCTGGGCGGCCGACTTGGCGGCCGCGCCGCCACCGGCGCCCTGCTGGACGCCGCTGCGGTCGATGCGCTTGATGCCGTTGGGGCCCATGAAGCCCACGGCATGCGGATTGCGGCGGACGATGCCCGCCGGTCCCATCCACTCGCTGGCCGCGCCCTGGCCGGCACTTTGTCCAAGCTCGGCCAGGACTTCCCGATGCTGCGGGTGCAGCCGGTTACGGGCGATCCACGCCTTGCGCGGATCACGACGGACGATATCGCTCATCACGCCACCTCCACGGCCTGGGGCCGGTTCGATGATTGCTGGGCCGCGCCGGCGGACGCCTCGGGCGCCTCGGTCAGGGCGTTGGCGACCAGTTCGGCGATGTCGCGCACCTCGGCGGTGGCATCGACCACGCCCTCGAGCATCGCGGTGCACTGCGGGCAGCCCACGGCCACCAGCTCGGCGCCGGTCTCGCCCACGTCGCCCATGCGCATGTCGGGAATCCGGCGCTCGCCGGGGATGTCGGTGATCGGCGCGCCGCCGCCACCGCCGCAGCAGCGGGAGCGGAAGCCGGAGCGTTCCATCTCTTTGAGCTCGATGCCGAGCGCCTTGAGCACGTTGCGCGGCGCCTCGTACTCGCCGTTGTAGCGGCCCAGGTAGCAGGGATCGTGGTAGGTCACGCCGCCGCCCTTCCAGGGCTTGACGTGCAGGCGACCGGCATCAAACAGCTCGGCGATGTAGGTGCTGTGGTGACTTACCTCGTACTGGGCCGGCATCCCGGGGCCGCCCAGCTCGCCGTACTCGTTGCCGAGCACATGGAAGCTGTGCGGGTCACAGGTGACGATACGCTGGAAGCGATACTTCGACAGGGTGGCGATGTTGCGCTTGGCCAGGCTCTGGAAGGTCGCTTCATCGCCCAGGCGACGGGCCACGTCGCCGCTGTCGCGCTCCTCGTTGCCGAGCACCGCGAAGTCGACGTCGGCGGCGCGCAGCACCTTGACCAGCGAGCGCAGGGTGCGCTGGTTGCGCATGTCGTAGGCGCCGTCACCCAGCCACAGCAGCACCTCGGCCTCGCCGCGATCCGCCATCAGCGGCAGCTCGAGGTCGGCGGCCCAGTGCATGCGGGCGTCGGGCGCGAAGCCGCCCGGGTTGTCGGTAGCGATCAGGTTGTCGAGCACCTCGGACCCCTTGTTGGGGGTGTTGCCGTGCTCGAGGGTCAGGAAGCGACGCATGTCGACGATGGCATCGACGTGCTCGATCATCATCGGGCACTCCTCGACGCAGGCGCGGCAGGTGGTGCAGGACCACAGGGTCTCGGCGTCCACCAGGGCCTTGCCCTCGCGGGCCACGATCGGGCCCTGGGGCGAGCCCTGGTGTTCGCCCACCGGCTGGCCGGGATAGGGGCTGCCGGCGTAATTGGCGTCGCTGCCGCCGGCCATGCCGACCACCATGTCCTGGATCAGCTTCTTGGGGTTGAGCGGCTGGCCGGCGGCGAAGGCCGGGCACATCGCCTCACAGCGGCCGCACTGCACGCAGGCGTCGAAGCCGAGCAGCTGGTTCCAGGTGAAGTCGCTCGGCTTCTCGACGCCCAGGGTGGCGTCTTCGTCGTCCAGGTTCAGGGCCTTGAGGCCGGTGGAGCGTTTGCCCTCGCCCCCACGCGTGGAGAAGCGCTCGGCGCGACGGTGGAAGGCCAGGTGCAGGGCCCCGGCAAAGGCGTGCTTCATGGGCCCGCCCCAGGCCATGCCGAAGACCATCTCGCCCAGGCCCCAGACCAGCGCGGCGGACAGCGCCAGCGCCAGCACCCAGCTGACGCTCCCTTCGAAAAAGTTGTCGGGCAGCAGGCCCACGGCGGGCAGGGTGATGGCGAAGACGCTCAGCGAGAAAGCCATCAGGCTCTTGGGCAGGCGCATCCACGGGCCCCTGGAGAGCCGGGACGGCGGATTACGGCGACGGCGTGCCACGAAGCAGCTGCCGACGAACATGGTGGCACTGGCGGCCAGCAGCCCCCAGCCGAGCACGCCTTCTGCGAGGCCCAGGCCGTGCACCAGGACCATCAGCACGGCCGCGGCGACGAAGCCGCCGGCGGTGGCGACGTGGGTGTTGGACATGACCTTGTCGCGGGCCACCACATGGTGCAGGTCGACCAGGTAGCGCCGCGGCACGGAGGCCAGCCCCTTGACCAGCGGCACGGGTGAGGGACGCCCCTGGCGCCACAGGCGCACGCGCCGGACGACGCCGATCGCCGCCAGGCCCAGCGCGGCGAAGATCAGGATCGGCAATAGGATATCGAGCATGACGCTCACCTCATCGGCGAGCCGGAAGCGGCAAGCCGGAAGCTGAAAGAAAGGGCGCAACGCGCGGGGATTCCTTCCAGCTTCAAGCTTCGGACTTCCAGCGAGGGGTTAAAAGTCCTTGCAGAGGCGCAGGGCGTCGTAGATCGCGGCATGGGTGTTACGCGGCGCGGTGCAGTCGCCCAGACGGAACAGCAGGAAGCCGTCGCCGTCCTCGCTCAGGCAGGGCTGCGGCTTGATGTCGTACAGCGCCTCGAGATCCACCTGGCCCTTGTTGCGCGACTCCTGCTTGAGCGCGAAGTAGAGCCCCTCGTCCGGGCGCACGCCGTTCTCGACCACGATCTGATCGACCACGCGCTCCTCCTGCTGGCCGGTGTACTCGTTCTCGAGCACCGCCACCAGGGAATCGCCCTCGCGATAGACCTTATGCAGCATCAGGTCGGAGGTCATGATCACCTCCTTCTCGTAGAGGCTGCGGTAGTAGGTCGGGAAGGTGGTGCCGCCGACCGCCGCACCGGGCTTGATGTCGTCGGTGACGATCTCGACCTTGGCGCCCTTGTCGGCCAGGTAGTCGGCCGCGGACATGCCGGCGAACTCGCACAGGGCGTCGTAGATCAGCACGTTCTTGCCCGGCTCGACCTTGCCGTTGAGCACGTCCCAGGTGCTGACGATCAGGCTCTCCTCGGGGTTCTCGGAGTAGCCCCACTCGGGATGCTGGTCCAGGTACGGCTTGCCGCCGGTGGCCAGCACCACGATGTCGGCCTTGAGGTCCTTGATGGTGGCCTCGTCGGCATAGGTGCCGAGGCGCTGGTCGACGTTGAGGCGGGCCAGCTCGAGCTGGTACCAGCGGGTGATGCCGGCGATCTGGTCGCGCTGCGGCGCCTTGGCGGCGGTGGTGATCTGCCCGCCGATGGCCTCGGCGGCCTCGAACAGGGTCACGTCATGGCCGCGCTCGGCGGCCACGCGGGCCGCTTCCATGCCGCCGGGGCCACCGCCGACCACCACGACCTTGCGCTTCCTGCCTTCGGTCTGCTCGATGATGTGCGGCAGGCCCATGTACTCGCGGGAGGTCGCGGCATTCTGGATGCACAGCACGTCCAGCCCCTGGTACTGGCGGTCGATGCAGTAGTTGGCGCCGACGCACTGCCGGATCTGGTCGACCTGGTCCATCTTGATCTTGGTGATCAGGTGCGGGTCGGCGATGTGCGCGCGGGTCATGCCCACCAGGTCGACGTAGCCCCCCTCGAGGATGCGGCTGGCCTGGTTCGGGTCCTTGATGTTCTGGGCGTGGATCACCGGCTTGGAGACCACTTCCTTGATGCCCGCCGCCAGGTGCAGGAACGGCTCCGGCGGGAAGGACATGTTGGGGATGACGTTGGCCAGGGTATCGTGGGTGTCGCAGCCCGAGCCGACCACGCCGAAGAAGTCCACCTGGCCGGTGGCATCGTAGTAGGCGGCGATCTGCTTCATGTCGTCGTGCGACAGGCCGTCCGGGTGGAACTCGTCGCCGCAGATGCGCAGGCCGACCGTGAAGTCGTCGCCGACCTCGGCGCGCACGGCCTTGAGCACTTCCATGCCGAAGCGCATGCGGTTCTCGAAGCTGCCGCCCCACTGGTCGGTGCGCTTGTTGACGCGCGGGCTCCAGAACTGGTCGATCAGGTGCTGGTGCACGGCGGACAGCTCGACGCCGTCCAGGCCGCCTTCCTTCGCCCGGCGCGCGGCCTGGGCGAAGTCACCGATGATGCGCCAGATCTCCTCCTCCTCGATGGTCTTGCAGGTGGAGCGGTGCACCGGCTCGCGGATGCCGGACGGCGACAGCAGGGTCGACCAGTTGAAGCCGTCCCAGCGCGAGCGCCGCCCCATGTGGGTGATCTGGATCATGATCTTGCCGCCGTGCTTGTGCACGGCGTCGGCCAGATTCTGGAAGTGCGGGATGATGCGGTCGGTGGATAGGTTCACCGAGCTCCACCAGGCCTGCGGGCTGTCGATGGAGACCACCGAGGAGCCGCCGCAGATGCACAGGCCGCAGCCGCCCTTGGCCTTCTCTTCGTAGTACTTGACGTAGCGGTCGGTGGTCATGCCGCCGTCGGTCGCGTAGACCTCGGCGTGGGCGGTGCTGACCACGCGGTTGCGAATGGTGAGGTTGCCGATCTCGATCGGCTGGAAGATCGCGTCGAATGCCATGGGTGATGCCTCCTCAGCCCTGCGCGTTGTTCGAGATGTCGGCGATCGGACGGGTCACGAAGACGCCGACGTCGCAGCCTTCTTCGGCGCCGCTCTGGGTCTGCTCGGCGACGGTGCGCAAGTCGCTGCCGCGGGCGGCGAGGATCTGGTCCATGGCGCCGGCGAACCAGCCGGTGAACATGTATTCGATCTTCCGGCCGACCTTGCCCATCTGATAGACGAAGGCGCTGTGCTCGAGGCGCACGCGGCAGGTGCCGGCGTCGAGGTCGATGTCCTCGGTGATGAACAGCCCCCAGCCGCGCTGAGAGAGGCGCTTCATGTAGTGTTCGAAGACGTCGACGCCCTCGAGGCCGTGGCATTCGGCCTCCTTCTCGCACCAGTGCCAGGCGCTCTTGTAGCCGGCATCGTAGAGGATCTCGGCGTACTTCTCGGCCCCCAGGGCCTCTTCCACGGCGACGTGGTTGTTGATGAAGAAGTGACGCGGCACGTAGAGCATCGGCAGGGCGTCGGTGGTCCAGATACCGGTGTCGGCATCCACTTCGATCGGCAGTTCAGGGGCCATCTTGGTCACGATCTTGTTCCTCGAATCTTGCTGATTATTATCGGGCTTCAATGGGCTCGCAGGAGCGGCTTCGGGCGTGGTTGGCTGTGCGTAAGCGGCTTCGAGCGGTGACGCGGTCGGGAGGGCGACGGGCCGCGGCCCGTCGCACCGGGCTCACTCGCCCCAGACGTCCTTCAGGACATTGACCCAGTTCTCACCCATGATCTTGCGCACCTGGCGCTCGCTCATGCCGCGCTTCAGCAGCGCCTCGGTGAGGTTGGGGAATTCGCCGATGGTGCGAATGCCCTCGGGGTTGATGATCTTGCCGAAGTTGGTCAGGCGACGGGCGTAGCCCTTGTCGTGGGTCAGCCACTCGAAGAACTGCTTGTCGTGACCCTGGGTGAAGTCGGTGCCGATGCCGATGGCATCCTCGCCGACGATGTTCATGACGTACTCGATGGCCTCGACGTAGTCGTCGACGGTGGCGTCGACGCCGGCGCGCAGGAAGGGAGTGAACATGGTCACGCCGACAAAGCCGCCGTTGTCGGCGATGAACTTGAGTTCCTCGTCGGACTTGTTGCGGGGGTGTTCCTTGAGGCCGGACGGCAGGCAGTGGGAGTAGCACACCGGCTTCTCGGAGGCCTCGATCACCTCGCGGGAGGTGTGCTCGCCGACGTGGGAGAGGTCGCACATGATGCCGACGCGGTTCATCTCGGCGACGATCTCGCGACCGAAGCCGGACAGGCCGCCGTCGCGCTCGTAGCAGCCGGTGCCGACCAGGTTCTGGGTGTTGTAGCACATCTGCACGATGCCGACGCCGAGCTTCTTGAAGATCTCGACGTAGCCGATCTGGTCCTCGAAGGCATGGGCGTTCTGGAAGCCGTAGATGATGCCGGTCTTGCCCTCTTCCTTGGCCCGGGTGATGTCCGCGGTGGTACGCACCGGACGCACCAGGTCGCTGGACTCGGCCATCAGGGCGTCGGTCTTGACGATGTTATCGACGGTGGCCTGGAAGCCTTCCCAGACGGACACGGTGCAGTTGGCGGCGGTGAGGCCGCCCTTGCGCATGTCCTCGAACAGCTCGCGGTTCCACTTGGCGATAACGAGACCATCGATGACGATGGCGTCCTGGTGCAGCTCGGCAGGGGTCATGGCTGGGGGCTCCGTAATAGCGCATGGTCACGCCGGCAGCATATCCCCCGCCCCGCGGGCCCCGGCGCCTGGAAACGACCGGGAAAATTCCAAAAGCGTCACGCCCGTCGCGATCGCGACACGCGCGAATTCGGTGTCGCGTCAGAGACGTTCGAGGTAGGTGGCACCGCCGAGATTGTGCATCTGGCCGCGGATCCAGGCGCTGCGCTGCAGCACGTAGCCGCTGGGGCGCGAGGCGCTCCAGCCGCGGGGATTGGGTAGGATGGCGGCCAGTCGGCTGGCCTGGGCGTTGCTCAGACGCGACGCCGGAACACCGAAGTAGTGACGGGAGGCGGCCTCCAGGCCGAACACCCCGTCGTCCCATTCGGCGATGTTGAGATAGACCTCGAGGATGCGCTCCTTGGGCCAGAGCGTCTCGATGAGCAGGGTGAACCAGGCCTCCAGGCCCTTGCGCACCCAGCTGCGACCGGTCCACAGGAAGAGGTTCTTGGCGGTCTGCTGACTGAGGGTGCTGGCGCCGCGCAGGTCACCGCCGCTGAGGCTGGCCTCGACGGCCCGGCGCAGCTCGACCAGGTCGAAGCCGTGATGGTCGGGGAAGCGCTGATCCTCGGCGGCGATCACCGCCAGCTTGGCGCTGTCGGCCAGCTCCCCCCAGGGGCGCCAGTCCTGGCGGATCTCCAGCGCATCGCCGTCACGCCAGGCCTGCACCTTGCGCTCGAGCATCACCATGGAGCCGCCCACCGGCACCACCCGGAACATCAGCACCGCCAGTACGCTCAGCCCGATCCCGCCGAGCAGCGCGAGTCCGAGAACCCGCGCTAGCCATCGCCATCCGTTTCCCATCGCTCCCTGCCCGGCACTCCGTCAGGGGCACACTCCCCGAGGATGGGGATGCGCCCTCCCGGCGCCAGGCGTTAGCTCAGCCTGACGCTGGCGTAGGTCGGCTCCCCTCGGGCCTGGTCCAGGGCGCTCATGGCCGCGGACACCGGCGTGTCGGGCACCGACTCGAAAGAGGCGGACTGTAGCATGACGGCGGCATCCTGGCCCAGCTGCACCGGCACCAGGTCGACGGCGCTGGAGCCCAGACGCTCGTCGCGGGGCGGGATGCCGAAGTATTCCCGATAGCACTTGGAGAAGTGCGGCGTGGAGACGAAGCCGCAGGCCGAGGCCACCTCGATGATCGACATCGGCGTCTGCTTGAGCAGCTGCCGGGCCCGGGTCAGGCGCAGCTTGAGGTAGTAGCGCGACGGCGAGCAGTGCAGGTTCTTCTGGAACAGCCGCTCCAGCTGGCGCCGCGACACGTTCACGTAGCCGGCCAGCTCGTCGAGGCTGATCGGCTCCTCGAGGTTGGCCTCCATCAGCGCCACGATCTCCAGCAGCCGCGGCTGGGTGGTGCCCAGCACGTGCTTGAGCGGCACCCGCTGCTGGTCCTGCTCGTTGCGCACGCGATCGTAGATGAACATCTCCGAGATGCCGGCGGCCAGTTCGCGGCCGTGGTCGCGGCCGATCAGGGTCAGCATCATGTCCATCGGCGCCGTGCCGCCGGAGGCCGTGGCCCGGTCGCGGTCGATGGAGAACAGCCGGGTGGTCAGGGCGACCTTGGGAAAGGCCTCCTGCATGGCGGCCAGGCACTCCCAGTGCACGCTGGCCTCGAAGCCGTCGAGCAGCCCGGCGCGGGCCAGGGCCCAGGACCCGGTGCAGACGGCCCCCAGGCGGCGCGAATGGCGCGCCTCGGACTGCAGCCAGGCGACGTGTTCACGCTGCACGCTGCGCTGCGGGCCCACGCCGCCGCAGACGATCACCATGTCCAGCGCCAGCGGCACGGTGGTGGAGGCATCCGGGGTGATCTGCAGGCCATCGCTGGCGCGCACCGGGCCGCCATCCAGGGTCAGGGTGTACCAGCGGTAGAGCTCGCGCCCGGCCAGCTGATTGGCCATGCGCAGGGGTTCGATGGCCGAGGCCAGGGAGATGAGGGTGAAGTTGTCCAGCAACAGGAAACCGAGCGTCTGCGGCCCGGCGGCATGACGCGAGGTCTGAGGAGCGCTTGTCATCGTCCATACTCCAGCACGGTGGTGTTGTCATCGTTATTGTCGAGTCAGGCAAGGACATTGCCCTGGAGGCCCGCCTGTCGCGGACAGGCATGCACGCCTCGAAATTTACCGACTGTGTCGTTTTCTGGCATGTCAAATTTGCCTATCGGGAGGCGTTTTCCCGGTACAGCGCGACAATGAGTCGCCGATAGGCATGAAGGCGTCGCTATGGACGCGAAAGGCAGGAACGACAGGCGCCGCCTGCGAGGAGGCGGCGCGGCGCGGGCCGCAGGGCGGCCCGACATGGCACCTCACGGGGCACCGCGTCTCGCGGAGCCGCATCGGCGCACGGCTGGCGCGACTCAGTGCTTGGCGTGGAGGTGCTCGGCGTGGTAGCGCAGGTGATCGTCGATGAAGCTGGCGATGAAGAAGTAGCTGTGGTCATAGCCCGGCTGGCGACGCAGGGTCAGCGGATGGTCGTGCTCGGCGCACACCGCTTCCAGGCGCTCGGGGCAGAGCTGCTCCTCGAGGAAATTGTCGGCCTCGCCCTGATCGATGAACAGCGGCTGACGGGAGGCGCCACGCGCCACCAGCTCGCAGGCATCGTACTGGGTCCACTGGCTGACGTCCTCGCCCAGGTAGTTGCCGAAGGCCTTGCGGCCCCAGGGACACTGGCTCGGGTTGACCACCGGCGCGAAGGCCGACACCGAGCGATAGTGCCCGGGGCGACGCAGGGCCAGGATCAGCGCGCCGTGACCGCCCATGGAGTGGCCGCTGATGGCCTCGCGGCCGTTGACCGGGAAGTGCTGACGCACCACCGAGGGCAGCTCCTCGGCCACGTAGTCGTACATCCGGTAGTGGTCCTTCCACGGCGCCTGGGTGGCGTTGACGTAGAAGCCCGCGCCGGTGCCGAAGTCGTAGCTGTCGTCCTCGCCCGGCAGGTTCAGCCCGCGGGGGCTGGTGTCCGGGCAGACGATGGCGATGCCGAGCTCCGCGGCCAGGCGCTGGGCGCCGGCCTTCTGCATGAAGTTCTCGTCGGTGCAGGTCAGCCCCGACAGCCACCACAGCAGCGGCACCCGCTCGGTCTCCGCCTGGGGCGGCAGGTAGATGGCGAAGGTCATCTCGCAGTCCAGCGCCCGGGAGCGATGGCGATAGCGCTTGTGCCAGCCGCCGAAGCTGCGGTTGGCCGATACCAGTTCGAGCTGTTCGGTCATGGTCATGAGCGACTCCTCATGGAATTCGAGAGCTGCCGGGCGTCGCATTCGCGACACCCGACATCGAAGGCGGATCGTTCACGCCCGCCGCGAGCGCGGCGGGCGCGAATCCCCCGCGCGGCAACGGGCAGGTATCGAGTCCTGCGCGCGGGGTCGGGCGCGTATCAATAGTGCAGCACGGTGCGGATGCTCTCGCCCTTGTGCAGCAGCTCGAAGGCCTCGTTGATCTTCTCGAACGGCATGTCGTGGGTGATGAAGTCGTCGATGTTGATCTCGCCCTTCATGTAGCGATCGACGTAGCCCGGCAGCTCGGTGCGGCCCTTGACGCCGCCGAAGGCGGAGCCTTTCCAGACCCGGCCGGTGACCAGCTGGAACGGCCGGGTGGAGATCTCCTCGCCGGCGCCGGCGACGCCGATGATCACGGATTCGCCCCAGCCCTTGTGGCAGCACTCCAGCGCCTGGCGCATGACGTTGACATTGCCGATGCACTCGAAGGAGTAGTCGACGCCGCCGTCGGTCATGTCGACGATGACCTGCTGGATGGGGTCGCTGTAGTCCTTCGGATTGACGAATTCGGTGGCGCCGAACTGCTTGGCCAGCTCAAACTTCTCCGGGTTCACGTCGATGGCGATGATGCGACTGGCCTTGGCCATCTGCGCGCCCTGGATCACGGCCAGGCCGATGGCGCCGAGGCCGAACACGGCCACGGTGGAGCCCGGCTCGACCTTGGCGGTGTTCATGACCGCGCCGATGCCGGTGGTCACGCCGCAGCCCAGCAGGCAGATCTTGTCCAGCGGCGCTTCCTTGGAGACCACGGCCAGGGACACCTCGGGCACCACGGTATACTCGCTGAAGGTGGAGCAGCCCATGTAGTGGTGCAGCTTCTGGCCGTCGAGGGAGAAGCGGCTGGTGCCGTCGGGCATCACGCCCTTGCCCTGGGTGGCGCGGACCGCCTGGCACAGGTTGGTCTTGCCGGACAGGCAGAACTTGCACTTGCCGCATTCGGCGGTATAAAGCGGAATGACGTGGTCACCGGGCTTGAGGCCGGTGACCCCCTCGCCCACTTCCTCGACGACGCCGGCCCCCTCGTGGCCCAGCACGGACGGGAACAGGCCCTCCGGATCGGCGCCGGACAGGGTGAAGGCATCGGTGTGGCAGACGCTGGTGGCGGCCATGCGTACCAGCACCTCGCCGGCCTTCGGGCCCTCGACGTCGATCTCGGTCAGCTCGAGCGGCTTGCCCGCTTCCAGGGCAACGGCGGCGCGTGACTTCATGATTCACTCCTCTCAATGGGGTTGGCCTTCCCACAGTCTAGGCAAGACCGCATACTCGGATAAACTGCATTAAACGCATGACATTGTTGCCACCTGACAACAATCCAGCGCACCAGCCACCGGAGGACACCCCGCATGCAACGCTGGGACCGCGTCGAGGCCTTCATCGAAGTCGTGCGCCTGGGGGCCTTCAAGGCCGCCGCCGAACGCCTCAAGGTCTCGAGCTCCCATGTCAGCCGTCTGGTCAGCCAGCTGGAGAATCAGCTGGGCACGACCCTGCTCTATCGCACCACGCGGCGGATTCGCCTCACCGAGGCGGGGCAGCTCTACTACCAGCACTGTCAGCACCTGTTCGAGGGCTTTCGCGAGGCCGAGACCGCGGTCAAGGAACTGCAGGACACGCCCACCGGCCTGCTGAGCCTGACCTGCGCCACCACCTTCGGCGAACGCTTCATCGCGCCGCTGGTGCATGACTTCATGTGCGCCAACCCGCGGCTCGAGGCGCGCATGCACTTCACCAATCGCCAGGTGGACATCATCGACGAGGGCTTCGACATCGCCATCCGCATGGGTCGGCTGAAGGACTCCTCGCTGATCGCCAGGCGCCTGTGCGAGCGGCGCGAATACGTGGTCGGCGCGCCCGCCTACTTCACCCGTATCGCCCAGCCCCACAGCCTCTCGGAGCTGTCGCATCACCGCTGCCTGGTCGGCTCGCGGGACTACTGGCGCTTCGACGTCGACGGCGTGCGCCGCGACATCCGCGTCGACGGCCCGCTGAACGGCAACTCCGGCCCGGCGCTGCTCGATGCGGCGCTGAAGGGCCTGGGGCTGGCCCAGCTCCCCGACTACTACGTCGAGGAGCACCTGGCCCGGGGCGAGCTGATCAGCGTGCTCGACGCCTATCGCCACGGCGACACCGCGGTGTGGGCCGTCTACCCCCAGCACCGCCACCGCTCGGCCAAGGTGCAGCACTTCCTCGACTATCTGGTCGCCCATCTCGGCGACACCCTGCCGGCGCGCCGCGGCTGAGCGGCCGCCTGACCGGCATCCGGCAAAAAAAAGGCGCGCCACCCGAGTGGCACGCCGGCAAGGACGGCAACCGCCGCCCGACAAAGAGACTGGTTCAGCATTCGATGGCGTTGACCGCCAGGCCGCCCTTGGAGGTTTCCTTGTACTTCTCCTGCATGTCGGCGCCGGTATCGCGCATGGTGCGGATCGCCTTGTCCAGCGAGATGAAGTGCTCGCCGTCGCCGCGCAGGGCCATCTGGGTGGCGTTGATCGCCTTCACCGAGGCGATGGCATTGCGCTCGATGCAGGGCACCTGGACCAGGCCGCCGACCGGGTCGCAGGTCAGGCCCAGGTTGTGCTCCAGGCCGATCTCGGCGGCGTTCTCCACCTGCCCCGGGGTGCCGCCCAGCACCTCGGTGAGGCCGGCGGCGGCCATGGCGCAGGCCGAGCCCACCTCGCCCTGGCAGCCGACCTCGGCGCCGGAGATGGAGGCGTTCTTCTTGCACAGGATGCCCACGGCTCCGGCGGTCAGCAGGAAGTCGACCACGCAGCGCTCGTCGGCGCTGGCCTGAAACTTCATGTAGTAGTGCAGCACCGCGGGGATGATGCCGGCCGCGCCGTTGGTCGGCGCGGTAACCATGCGCCCGCCGGCGGCGTTTTCCTCGTTGACCGCCAGGGCGAAGACGTTGACCCAGTCCATGGCGGAGAAGGTCGAGGCGATCAGGCTGCCGTCGTCCTCCATGGCCTCGAGGCGGCGATGCAGGGCGCCGGCGCGGCGCTTGACGTTGAGGCCGCCGGGCAGCACGCCCTCGCCCTCGAAGCCCTTCTGCACGCAGTCCTGCATGGCCTCCCAGATGCGCCACAGCCCGGCGCGGATCTCGGCCTCGCTGCGCCAGGCCTTCTCGTTCTCCAGCATCAGCTCGCTGATGCGCAGGCCATGCAGGCGACACAGCGCCAAAAGCTCGCCGGCGGAGTTGAAGTCGTAGGGCAGCGCGGTGGTATCGCTGTCCAGCTCGCCGCTGGCCGCCTGGGCCTCGTCGACCACGAAGCCGCCGCCCACGGAGTAGTAGATGTTGCGGTACAGCTCCTGGGAATGGCCGTGGGCCACCAGGGTCATGGCGTTGGGGTGATAGGGCAGGCTCTCGTCGTGCCACTGCAGGTCACGCGCCCACAGGAAGGGAATCGCCAGATGGCCGTCGAGCAGCAGGGTCTGGGACTCCAGCAGCTCCTCGATGCAGGGCGTGACGATGTCCGGGTTGATCGACTCGGGGCGCTCGCCCATCAGGCCCATGATGGTCGCCTGGTCGGTGCCATGACCCTGGCCGGTGGACGACAGCGACCCGTGGAGATGCACCTCGACCCGCGCCACGCGCTCCAGCAGGTCCTGGCGACGCAGTTCCTGAACGAAGTCATAGGCTGCGCGCATCGGGCCGACGGTATGGGAGCTGGAAGGGCCGATGCCGATCTTGAACAAGTCGAAGACGCTGATGGACATGGGGAGAACCTCGGGCGGGGCCGGATCGTTCCGACGCCGTCTTGTTGTCAGTTACACTAAAGCCTGGTGGCCTTGGCTTGCCTTGGACCTTAATGTTGTCCGCACTGGGGCATGACGACAATCCAGAATATCTCGCCCACGATATAGAATGACTAAACCATGAGCCGACTCCTCAACGCCCAGACCCATGCCTGGCTGAAGGTCTTCGCGGTCAGCGCGCGCCACCTCTCCTTCACCCGCGCGGCGGAGGAACTGCACGTCACCACCGGCGCCGTCAGCCAGCAGATCAAGCAGCTCGAGGAGCGCCTCGGGTTCAAGCTGTTCCGGCGCCTGCCGCGTCGCCTGGCGCTGACCGAAGAGGGCCGGCGGCTGGCCTCGGTGGTCGACGAGGCCTATCAGGCGGTGGGCCTGGAGGTAAAGCGGCTGCGCAGCGGCGTGATGAGCGGCATCATCCGCATGCGCGTGGTGCCCTCCTTCCTCAACAAGTGGCTGATGCCGCGCCTGCCCCGCCTGCAGGCGCGCTTTCCCGACATCGAACTGCACATCCTCTCCGAGGACAGCAACATCTCGCTGCGCGAGGGCGAGTTCGACCTGGCGCTGGATCTCAACGACGGCCACTACCCCGGCATGTCGATCACGCCGCTGATGGAGGAGACCATCTTCCCGGTCTGCGCGCCCTCGCTGATGCGCGGAAGGCCGCCGCTGCGCCGCCCCGAGGACCTGGCCTGGTATCCGCTGCTGCACGACGTCACCGCCTGGCGCGGCAGCCACGACTATGGCGAATGGGAACACTATCTGCAGGCCACCGAGGCGCCCTACATCAACGTTCGACGCGGCTACACTTTCAACCGCAACCACCTGACCATGGAGGCCGCGCTGGCCGGCATGGGCGTGGCCATCGCCCGCCAGACGCTGATCACCAGCGAGCTGGACACCGGCGCCCTGGTGGCGCCCTTCGAACAGCGCGTCGCCACCGGCATGCACTACGGCATCGTGCACGCCGCGGGCTCGCTGGACGACCGGCGGATCTGCGCGGTCCACGACTGGCTGCTGGAGGAAGCGCGGCGACAGCATCCCTCCCGGCATCCGGTGGTGGCAGACAACACCTCGTCTTGAGACGTATAATTAGCCGCCTTAACATCTCTACCGATAGAAGCCTCATCCATGCCCGAACATTCCGCCGACCGAATCGGCTTCCGACACCTGTGCCTGCGCGGCTTCGCCTATATGCTGCTGGTGGCCGCCCTGATGCAGGCCGTGCTCTTCGAAGCCACGTACATGCCGAACGTGCGCTTCTCCGAAATCGGCCTCACCGAATCGCTGCAGTCGCTGCTGCTGCTCGCCGGCACGATCCTGGCGATCGTCGCCCGCCGCCTGGACGACCGCCTGCCTCACCTCACCCTGCTGGTCATCGGCCTGCTCGGCGCCTCGCTGATCCGCGAGCAGGATGCCTGGCTCGACGAGTTCGTCTTCGATGGCGCCTGGCAGATCCTGGTGAGCCTGCTGGTGCTGCCGATCCTGTTCGTGGTGATCCGCAACGGCCGCGCCTTCGCCGCCGAGCTCGAGCGCTATGCCGCGACCTTCTCCGGCGGCCTGTTCGCCGCGGGCTTCATCGGCACCTACGTGTTTTCGCGCCTCTACGGGCGCGGCGAAATGTGGGAGGCCGTCCTCGGCGAGCAGTACATCCGCGTGTTCAAGGACGCCGCCGAGGAGGTCACCGAACTGTTCGGCTACACCCTGCTGTGCATCGCCATGATCGAGCTGCTGCTGCTGGCACGCCGCTGGCGGCAGCAGCGGCTTCAGGGCCGGGGGTAAGGTCCAGACCGGGCTCGACCGGCAGCCCAAACGACGACGCCCGCGGCCATGGCCGCGGGCGTCGTCGTTTCAGGCGGGGCATTTCAAGCAGGGCATGCCGGGGCCGGCGCACGGCCGGCCCGACGATCACTCGTCGAGGAAGGAGCGCAGCGGCTCGGAGCGGGACGGATGACGCAGCTTGCGCAGCGCCTTGGCCTCGATCTGACGGATCCGCTCACGGGTCACGTCGAACTGCTTGCCGACCTCCTCGAGGGTGTGGTCGGTGTTCATGTCGATGCCGAAGCGCATGCGCAGCACCTTCGCCTCGCGGGCGGTCAGGCCGCCGAGCACGTTGCGGGTGGCCTCGATCAGGCCTTCGCCGGTGGCCGAGTCGATCGGCAGCACCATGGTGCCGTCCTCGATGAAGTCGCCCAGGTGAGAATCGTCGTCGTCACCGATGGGCGTCTCCATGGAGATCGGCTCCTTGGCGATCTTCAGCACCTTGCGCACCTTGTCTTCCGGCATCTCGAGGCGCTCGCCCAGCTCTTCCGGGGTCGGCTCGCGCCCCATCTCCTGCAGCATCTGGCGGGAGACGCGGTTGAGCTTGTTGATCGTCTCGATCATGTGCACCGGGATACGGATGGTGCGTGCCTGGTCGGCGATGGAGCGGGTGATCGCCTGACGGATCCACCAGGTGGCATAGGTCGAGAACTTGTAGCCGCGACGGTACTCGAACTTGTCCACCGCCTTCATCAGGCCGATGTTGCCCTCCTGGATCAGGTCCAGGAACTGCAGGCCGCGGTTGGTGTACTTCTTGGCGATCGAGATGACCAGACGCAGGTTGGCCTCGACCATCTCCTTCTTGGCGCGGCGGGCCTTGGCCTCGCCGATGGAGAGCCGGCGGTTGACCTCCTTGATGTCGGTCACCGGCAGCTGGATCATCTCCTCCTCGAAGGCGATCTTGCGCTGGGAGCGCTGGATGTCACCCTTGAAGACGGCGAGCTTGTCGGCGTACTTGGTCTGCTCGGCCATGAAGTCGTCGAGCCAGTCCTGGCGCGACTCGTTGCCGGGGAAGGCCTTGATGAAGGTCTTGCGCGGCACCTTGGCCTTCTTGACGCACAGCTGCATCACGGCCTTTTCCTGGGCCCGGATCTGCTCGACGCTGATGCGCACCTGACCGACCAGACGCTCGAAGTGCTTGGGCACCAGCTTGATCGGCGAGAACAGCTCGGCGAGACGCGCCAGCTCGGCCTGGGCCTGAGCGGAGGCACGACCGTTGGCGTCGATGGCCTGACGCGCCGACTCGTTCTGCTCGCGGATCTGCTCGAAGCGGGCACGGGCCTCTTCCGGGTCCGGGCCGCCGCCGCTGTCGTCCTCGTCCTCGGCGTCCTCGTCATCCTCGCTGGCCTCGCCCTCGGCGACGACCGGCTCTTCGGGCACGTCCGCCTCGGCGACGCCGGGGATCCCCTCGTCGGGGTCGATGAAGCCGGAAAACAGGTCGGACAGGCGGCCCGGGGCCTCCTCGTCCTGGGTGGCATCGTAGGCCTCGAGGATGGAGTCCACGGCGCCCGGCAGATAGGCCAGGGCCGACATCACCTCGCGGGTGCCTTCCTCGATGCGCTTGGCGATCTCGATCTCGCCTTCGCGGGTCAGCAGCTCGACCGTGCCCATCTCGCGCATGTACATGCGCACCGGGTCGGTGGTGCGGCCCACGTCGCTCTCCACCGCCGCCAGGGCCGCCACAGCCTCTTCGGCAGCCGATTCATCGGTGGAGTGATCGGCCATCATCAGGGTATCTTCATCAGGCGCTTCCTCGACGACATTGATACCCATGTCGTTGATCATGCCGATGATGTCTTCCACCTGATCGGGGTCGGCGATATCCTCGGGAAGATGGTCGTTGACCTCGGCATAGGTCAGGAAGCCCTGTTCCTTGCCGCGCGCGATCAACTCCTTCAGACGTGACTGCTGCTGCGCATTTCCAGCCATAGAAACCCTATCTCGACGAAGAAGAATGAAGCACCTGAAGCACTGAAGCGGAGAAAACTCGATAAGCCGAACAGTATAGCGGGTAAGACCGCTGTTTTGCCAGTTCGGCGTATTTGCGCGGTCATTCAGGTGTGTTAGCGTGTCTGGTTGCGTTCCGCTCAGGGGACGCTATCTATATGGTGATGGTAGGCGGGATTTCAAGGCCGGCGCCAGTTGGCGACGCACCGCGAACCCTCATCCCTTCAGCTCGGTCAGCAGCACCATCAGCCGCTGGCGCTCCTCCTTGGACAGCCGCTCCCCGGCGCGCTCCCGCGCCAGCAGGGCGTCATATTCCTGCTGCGGCGACTGCCGCTGCCGATGGCGCTGAAAGTAGGCCACCCAGTTATCCAGCTCGGTGCCACGCACTCCGCGCGGCATCTCCAGCGGCTTGCGCGCCAGGCTCGCCAGGCGCTCGCCCTCCGGCGTGCCGTGGAAGTGGGCCAGCAGCACCTGGGCACTGCGGTAGCCGCCGGCCCGAAGCAGGCGCACCACCTCGCGGCACAGCCCGGCATCCGGGTCACTCTGGTCGCACCAGTCGTCATCCTCGGGCAGCCGCTCGACCAGCGTCGGCTCGTGCACCAGCAGCTGCAGCGCCCGGGCCATCTGGCCCAGCGACGCCTGAGCGCCGGCGGCCGGTCGACCGCGCCCCGGCGCCTCGCCCCGGGGCGGCGCCGAGTCCGCCCACTCCGGCGGCGCTTCCGCGGGCGGCGCCTCGTCGACCACGGCCTCGTCGCGGGACATCAGCGATTCGAAGCTCGACTGGTCGACGCCGGTGCGACGCGAGAGTTCCGTCAGCAGCAGCGACTTCATCACCCCGGCGGGCAGCCGGCCGATGGCGCCCAGCACCCGGCTGGCGAAGCGCTCGCGTTCCTCCAGCCGCTCCAGGTCGCGCCCTTCGGCGGCCTGCTCGAAGAGGAACTCCGACAGCGGACTGGCACAGGTGACGCGATCCTCGAAGGCCTCGGCCCCCTCGCGGCGCACCAGGGTATCCGGATCCTCGCCGTCGGGCAGGAACAGGAAGCGCGCCTGGCGTCCGTCGATCATCTGCGGCAGCACCGTCTCCAGCGCCCGGCTCGCCGCCTGGCGCCCGGCGCGGTCGCCGTCGAAGCAGAACACCACCTCGTCGACCATGCGGAACAGCCGTCCGAGATGATCCTCGGTGGTGGCCGTGCCCAGGGTGGCCACCGCATTGCGGATGCCGAACTGGGCGAGCGCCACCACGTCCATGTAGCCCTCGACGATCACCAGTCGCTCGAGGCGCGGATTGGCCTGACGCGCCTCGTAGAGGCCGTACAGCTCGCGCCCCTTGTGAAAGACCGGCGTCTCCGGGGAGTTCAGGTACTTGGGCTTGGCATCGCCCAGCACCCGCCCGCCGAAGGCGATGGTGCGTCCGCGGATATCGCGGATCGGAAACATCACCCGATCGCGGAAGCGATCATAGGTGCGCCCGCTGTCCTCGCGGTGCACCAGCAGGCCATATTCGATCTGCACCGGCTCGGCGACGCCCTGCTCGCCGAGATGCCGCTTGAGCGACTCCCAGCCGCCCGGGGCATAGCCGATGCCGAAGTCGCGCACGACTTCCGGCGACAGCCCGCGCCGCTCGATGTACTCCCGCGCGCCCTGCCCTTCGGGCATCTTCAGGCGCTCGCGGAAGAAGCTCGCCGAGAGCTCGAGCAGGTTGACGCCTTCCTTGCGCTTGCGCTCCCGCGCCTGGGCCCGCGGATCGTCGGCGCCCTCGCGCGGCACCTCGAGCCCCAGCCGGGCGGCGAGATGCTCCACCGCCTCGGGGAAGCGCAGGTTGTCGTACTCCATCAGGAAGCGCAGCGCGTTACCGTGGGCACCGCAGCCGAAGCAGTGGTAGAACTGCTTGTCGGCGCTGACGGTAAAGGACGGCGACTTTTCCTGGTGGAAGGGACAGAGACCGGAATGATTGCGTCCGGCCTTCTTGAGCTTGACCCGCTCGCCGACCACCTCGACCACGTCGACGCGAGCCAGCAGGTCATCGATGAAACGCTGCGGGATCTGACCGGCCATCAGGCAATCCAGTCGGGTTTGAAAGCCAGGCCCCTGAGAACGGGCGAAAAAACAAGCGGCCACCGAACGGCGGCCGCTTGGCGCTCCTCCCGAGCCGATCCGCTAGCCAGCGGGCCGGCCCAAGTACGGATCAATAGAGCCGTTCGAAACGCTTGCGCTCACGCTGAAGCTTCTTGGCGTGACGCTTGACGGCGGCAGCCGCCTTGCGCTTGCGCTCTGCGGTCGGCTTCTCGTACTGCTCGCGGCGGCGAACCTCGGACAGAACACCGGCTTTTTCACAGGAACGCTTGAAGCGACGCAGTGCGACGTCAAACGGCTCGTTATCGCGTACTTTAACAGAAGGCATTAAGCACTCACCTACCTTGAAAAACTTGAGTTCGGTTTGAACGCACGCCTTCAGGGACGCTCGCCATGTCCCGCTGACGCCGACGACCACGCGAGGCGGGCCGAAACGATGGAAGGGAGAAACAGGGAGCCTGCCCCTGGGCGCACGACCCAGTCTTGCAGCGCACAGTATTCTAGTCGTCGTACCACGGCCATGCAAACCGTTTCGCGCTCCGCCCCTGCCGCGGCACGACCAAAAGGCGTAGAATGGCGCCCTTTCCGCTGTACCGAGCCATGACCATGCGTGTACTGGGCATCGAGACCTCCTGCGACGAGACCGGCGTCGCCCTCTATGACACCGAGCGCGGCCTCGCGGCCGACGCCCTCCACAGCCAGATCGCCATGCACGCCGAATACGGCGGCGTGGTGCCGGAGCTGGCCAGCCGCGACCACACCCGCCGCCTGCTGCCGCTGATCCAGACCGTGCTCGATGAGGCCGGCGTGAGCCGCGGCGAGCTGGACGCCATCGCCTACACCGCCGGGCCCGGCCTGGTGGGCGCGCTGATGGTCGGCGCCAGCACCGCCCACGGCATGGCCCGGGCGCTCGACATTCCGGTGCTCGGCGTGCACCACATGGAGGGCCATCTGCTGGCGCCGATGCTCGAGGATGCCCCGCCCGCCTTCCCCTTCGTGGCGCTGCTGGTCTCCGGCGGCCACACCCAGCTGGTCGAGGTCGAGGGCCTCGGCCGCTATCGCCTGCTCGGCGAATCGGTGGACGACGCCGCCGGCGAGGCCTTCGACAAGGCCGCCAAGATGCTCGGCCTGGACTACCCCGGCGGCCCCGCCGTGGCGCGCCTGGCCGAGACCGGCGATCCGTCGCGCTTTCGCTTCCCGCGGCCGATGACCGACCGCCCGGGGCTGGATTTCAGCTTCTCCGGACTCAAGACCCACACCCTGACCGCGATCCGCAGGCTCGAGGCCGACGGCGAGCTCGATGACGCCGCCCGCGCCGACGTGGCCCGCGCCTTCGAGGAGGCCGTGGTCGACACCCTGGTGATCAAGTGCCGTCGCGCCCTCGACCAGACCGGCCTCAAGCGTCTGGTGGTGGCCGGCGGCGTCAGCGCCAACGCCCGCCTGCGCGAGCGCCTCGGCCTCGAGGCCGCCAAGCGCAGCGCCGAGGTCTTCTATCCGCGCGGACGCTTCTGCACCGACAACGGGGCGATGATCGCCTATGTGGGAGCGCAGCGACTGCTGGCGGGAGAACGCGACGAAATCGGCCGGATGCAGGCCGTGCCGCGCTGGCCGATGGACGGGCTCGAGCCGCCGACGGAGGCCTGAAAACCCAAGGCCCGATAACGGCGCCGCCGAGGCATGCTTATGGCTAGACTTGTCTGACAAATCGGCGAGCGAAGGCTAGACAAGGCAAAAATCAGCGAAAAGCCGGAGTTTACGGGGTGTAAATGAGGACTTTGAGCTGATTTTTAACGCCGTATAGCCGAGCGCAGACATTTTTCAGGCATGCCTAGAGCCCCGGCTCGTCGCCCCGCCCCAGCTGGCGGATATTGAGCGCATGACGCCCCAGCACCAGCAGCGTGAAGCCGATCACCACCGGCACGTAGTCGGGCGCCAGCCAGATCGCGGCCAGCGGGGCCAGCGCGGCGCTGGCCAGCGACGCCACCGCCGCGGTGCGCACCCGCCAGGCCAGCAGGCACCACAGGGTCGCGCAGCACAGCGCCACCCAGGGGGTCAGCACCAGCATCACGCCGAAGGCGCTGGCCACCGCCTTGCCGCCGCGGAAGCGATACCAGGCCGGATAGCTGTGACCGAGCAGCACGCCGAGTCCGACCAGCCCCTGCCCCCAGGGCGGCAGCGCCAGCAGCATGGCCAGCCACAGCACCGGCATGCCCTTGACCGCATCGACCAGCAGCGTGGCCAGGGCCAGCCGCGGCCCATGCAGGCGCAGCACGTTGGAGAAACCGGGGTTGCCGGAGCCGGCCAGGCGCGGGTCGCCGCGGCCGGCCAGGCGACACACCGTGATCGCCCCCAGCCAGGTGCCACTGAGATAGCCCAGCGCCATCAGCGGCAGCACGAGTTCGAGTTGGCTCAGCACGGCCGACCCTCAAGCGGAAAGTGCCCCGATTCTGCCAGCCTCGATGCCGCAGGAACAGCGTCGGCGCTGTCGCCGACCGGTCGCCTCGCGTACAATCGCCGCCCAATCCGGCACTGCCGCCCCCCTTGCCACGGCTCGGAGAGCCCAAGATGGACCTCGTACTGATCGAAGCGCTGAAGGTCGACACCGTCATCGGCGTCTACGACTGGGAACGCACCCTCACCCAGACCCTGGTTCTGGATCTGGAGCTGGCCACCGACATCCGCCCCGCGGCGGCCGACGACGATATCGCCCGGACCCTCGACTATGCCGCCATCAGCGAACGCATCGCCCGCTTCGGCGCCGAACACAGCTTCGAGCTGGTGGAGACCTTCGCCGAGCGCCTGGTCGACGCCCTGCGTCGGGAGTACGGCATCGCCTGGGTGCGCCTGACCCTGCGCAAGCCGGGCGCGGTGCCGGCCGCCAAGGCGGTCGGCGTGCGCATCGAGCGCGGCGAGCGGAGCGCGACCTGATGGCCCTGGTCACCGTCAGCATCGGCAGCAACATCGAGCGCGAGACGCACCTGACCGCCTGCCTCGACGCCCTGGCCGAGTGCTTCGACGGCCTGCGCCTGTCGCGGGTCTACGAGAGCGAACCGGTGGGCTTCGAGGACGGCCGCAACTTCTACAACCTGGTCGCGGCCTTCGACAGCGACTGGTCGGTGGGCGAGCTTCAGGCCTGGTGCAAGCGGCTCGAGTTCGCCAACGGCCGCCGCGCCGACAGCCCCAAGTTCAGCCCCCGCACCCTGGACGTCGACCTGCTCACCGTCGGCGAACTGACCGGCGAGCACGACGGCGTCGCGCTGCCGCGGGCCGAGATCCGTCATCACGCCTTCGTGCTGAAGCCGCTGGCGGAGCTGCTGCCCGACGCCCGCCATCCCGAGGACGGCCGGCGCTACGCCGAGCTGTGGGCGGCCTTCGAGGCCGACGACCAGGCCCTGTGGCCGGCCGACTTCCCGTGGCGCGGGAAGTCCCTGCCGCTCGACGCCTGAGCCGCGCCGGCCCGCGGCACCCGGGCCTCAGCCCGCCAGCACCTCATCGATGGCGGCCCGGCGCCGCCGGGCCAGTTCCTCGCCCAGCTCGCGGCCCTGATAGCCCTCCTCGACGAGCCCGCGGGGCAGGATCTGCCCCGCCAGGCGCCAGGCCACGGCCAGGTCCTCGGCCAGACGCGCGTCTTCCATGCTCACCAGGCTGATCAGCGAGGCCACCCGCTCGCCCTGTCGCCAGGCATTGATGCCATCGAGCCAGGCCATCACCCGCGCCCCGTCCAGCTCGCCCGACCGCGCCTCGGCGATCAGCCGGCGCGTCGCCGCCGCCTGACCGCCCAGCCGGCGCGGCAACCGGGGCAGCTTCAGGCGCTCGGCCAGGCGCTCGCGGGCCTCGGCCTCGAGATGCTCGACCAGCCGCGCCCAGCGCCAGTGCGGCGCCTGCTCGTCGGCGATGTCTTCGGGCAGCCGCGCCAGCCGCCCCAGCGCCTCGTCCAGCGCCGCGGCGTCCGCCGCCAGCTCCGGCATCAGCGCCGCCAGGGCGCCGCAGTCGTGCAGGGCCTGGAAGTAGACGTCCGGCCAGGGCTCGCCCAGCGCCTTCTCGGTCTCGGTCCAGACGCGCTCGGCCACCAGGTGGCCGAGCTCCCCGCTCTCCGCCAGCCGGCGCATCAGCTCGCGGGTGGCCGGGGCGATCACGAAGCCGAGCCCGGCGTAGCGGGCCAGGAAACGCGCCGTGCGCAGCACCCGCAGCGGGTCCTCGACGAAGGCCGGCGAGACGTGGCGCAGCACCCGGGCCTCGAGATCGTGAAGCCCGCCGTAGGGGTCGACCAGTTCGCCCTCCGGGGTCTCGGCCATGGCGTTGATGGTCAGGTCGCGGCGCACCAGGTCCTGCTCCAGGCTGACCTCGGGGCTGGCGTGCACCTCGAAGCCGGTGTAGCCGTGGCCGGCCTTGCGCTCGGTGCGCGCCAGGGCGAACTCCTCCTGGGTCTTCGGATGCAGGAACACCGGGAAGTCGCGGCCCACGGCGCGGAAGCCGCGCCGGGTCATGGCCTCGGGCGTGGCGCCGACCACCACCCAGTCGACGTCGGTGACCGGCCAGCCCAGCCGGGCGTCGCGCACGGCGCCGCCGACCCGATAGACGGTCAGGCCATCGAGGCGGGCATCGCGGGTCGCCATGCTCAGGCCTCCACCCGCTCGGGCAGGCGGTGCTGCCAGTCGGTGAAGCCGCCGTCGAGGCTGTAGACCGTCTCGAAGCCCTGGCCGGCCAGCCAGGCCGCGGCCTGCTGGCTGGAGTGGCCGTGGTAGCAGACCACCACCAGCGGCGTCTCGCGGGGCGCCTCGGCCAGCAGGGCCGTGACGCTGTCGTTGTCCAGGTGGCGGCAGCCGGGGATATGGCCGGCGGCGAAGCTCGCCGGGTCGCGGATGTCGACCAGGGTCAGCGGCGAGCCGGCGTCGAGCCATTCGGCCAGGGTCGGAATGTCCAGGTGCTGGAAGCTCATCGGATCTCCAGGGAACGAAAGAGGAAGGAAGGGCTAGAGTCAGTGGCGGCTGGGCACGCTGATGCGGGCGCCGCTCGCAAGGTCGAGGGCGGTCAGCGCCCCGCCCCAGACGCAGCCGGTATCCAGCGCCTCGGCCCGCACCCGGCTGCCCGGGGTCTCGCCCTCGAGCGCCGCCCAGTGGCCGAACAGCAGCCGCGGATCGTCGTCGCGGGGATACTGGAACCAGGGCGCGAAGCCCGACGGCGCGCTGTCGAGCCCTTCCTTGGCGCTGAAGTCCAGGCGGCCGTCGGCGGCGATAAAGCGCATGCGGGTGAAGGTGTTGACGATCGCCCGCAGCCGATCGAGGCCGTCCAGGTCGTCACGCCAGCGGGCCGGCTCGTTGCCGTACATCTGTTCGAGGAAGGCGCCGGCACGCTGGCCGCCGAGCCGCTCGGCCACCTCGGCGGCCAGCGGTTCGGCCCGCTCCAGCGCCCACTGGGGCGGCAGGCCGGCGTGGCTCATCAGGGTCTCGCCGTCGCGCACCACCAGCGGACGACTCTGCAGCCAGTCGAGCACGCGCTCGCGATCCGGCGCGGCGAGGATGGCGTCGAGGGTGTCCTTGCGCTTGATCCGCGCACCGCCGCGGGCCACCGCCAGCAGGTGCAGGTCGTGATTGCCCAGCACCACCCGGGCGGCGTCGCCCAGGGCCATGACCTCGCGCAGACAGGCCAGCGAGCCGCGGCCGCGGTTGACCAGATCGCCGGCCAGCCACAGCCGGTCGCGGCGCGGATCGAAGTCGAGGCGCTCGAGCAGGGCCACGAATTCCTCGTGACAGCCCTGGAGATCGCCGACGGCGTAGGTGGTCATGGCGCGTCCTCGCGGTCTCGTTGAAACATCGGGGGGCACCGGCGCTCGCCGAGCGCCTCAGTGCACCTGGTTGGGCCCGGCCAGCCGGAAGGGGGCGACGGCCACCTCGAAGGGGCGCTGGGTGGCGGTGTCGACGCAGGTGAAGGCGCCTTCCATCACGCCCACCGGCCCATCGAGGATCGCCCGGCTGGTGTAGCGGAAAGTCTGGCCGGGGCCGATCAGCGGCTGCTGGCCGACCACGCCCTTGCCGCGCACCTCCTGGGTCTCGCCGCTGCTCTGGGTGATCTTCCAGTGGCGCGCCAGGAGCTGCATGCTGTGGCCGGAGTGGTTGTGCACGGTGATGGTATAGCTGAACACGAAGCGCTCTTCCTCGGGGGCGGACTCGTCCGCCTGGAAGGCCGGCTCCACGTCCACGCGGATCTCGTCGCCCAGGGCCGTTGCCGTCATGCGCTGCCGCCCTCCTCGGCCAGGTGATTGGCGATGCGCACGAACTCCGCCACGCTCAGGGTCTGGGGGCGCCGGCTCGGCTCGATGCCGAGCGCCTCGAGGGCCGCGGCGTCGATCCGCCCCTTGAGGTTGTTGCGCAGCGTCTTGCGGCGCTGGCCGAAGGCCTCGCGCACCACCTCGAACAGCAGCGTCTCGTCGCGGGCGACGTCCGGCCGCTCGGCGCGGGGCGTCAGGCGCACGATGGCCGAGTCCACCTTGGGCCGCGGCACGAAGGACTCCGGCGGCACGATGAACAGCGACTCGACCGTGCAGTAGTACTGGGCCAGCACCGAGAGGCGACCGCGATCGCCGCCGCCGGGCGGCGCCGCCAGGCGGTCGACGACCTCCTTCTGCAGCATGAAGTGCATGTCGGCCACGGCGTCGCCGGCCTGAAGCAGGTGGGAGATCAGCGGCGTGGAGATGTTGTAGGGCAGGTTGCCCACCACCCGCAGCGCCGGGCCCTCGCCGCGCAGCTCGCGGAAGTCGAACTTGAGCGCGTCGCCCTCGTGGATCACGAAGCCCGGCTGGTCGAAGAACTGCACGCGCAGCCCGGGAATCAGGTCGCGGTCGAGCTCGATGACCTCGAGATGGCCGCCCGCCGCGTCCAGCAGCGGCTCGGTCAGGGCGCCCTGACCGGGACCGATCTCCACCAGTCGCTCGCCGGGGCGGGCGCCGATGGCGCGTACCAGCCGCGAGATGATGCCGGGGTCGCGCAGGAAGTTCTGGCCGAAGCGCTTGCGGGCGCGATGACCCTGGGGGCGGGATGCCATGCGGTCTGTCCTTCTGTTCGAATCGGGGATGCCGCGCTCAGTCACGAGCGGCGCGGCGGGCCATGTCGGCGGCCAGCGCCTCGGCCACCGCCAGGCTGCCGGGATCGGCGCGGCCGCTGCCGGCCAGGTCGAGGGCGGTGCCGTGGTCCACCGAGGTGCGCACCAGCGGCAGGCCCAGGGTGATGTTGGCGGCGCGGCCGAAGCCGGCATACTTGAGCACCGGCAGGCCTTGGTCATGATACATCGCCAGCACGGCGTCGGCCTCGGCCAGGTGGCGCGGGGTGAACAGGGTATCCGCCGGCAGCGGCCCGTCAAGGGCCAGGCCCTCGCGACGCAGCGCCTCGAGCGTCGGCGCGATCACCTCGAGCTCCTCGCGGCCGAGGTGGCCGCCCTCCCCGGCGTGGGGATTGAGGCCGCAGACGGCGATGCGCGGCGCGGCCAGGCCGAACCAGCGGCGCAGATCGGCGTCGAGGAGGCGCAGGAGGCGCGCCAGCCGCTCGGGCGTCACCGCGTCGCTCACCTCGCGCAGCGGCAGGTGGGTGGTGGCGAGCGCCACGCGCAGCGCCCGCGGGCCCTGCCAGTCGGCGCCGGCGGCGTGCAGGGCGCGGTCGGTGGCGAGCATCATCACCACCTCGTCGACGCCGCAGGCGTCGCGCAGGTATTCGGTGTGGCCGGTGAAATCGGCGTGGCCGGCCTCGCGGATCACCGCCTTGTGCAGCGGCGCGGTGACGATCCCCGCGGCCTCGCCCGCCCGGCAGCCGGCGACGGCGCGGTCCAGGGTCTCGAGCACGTAGTCGCCGTTGCGCACGTCGAGCACCCCGGGCCGGCTGGGGGCGGCGAGCGCCACCGGCCACACGGGCAAGCGCCCGGGCCGGCTCTCGGGCACCGGCTCGCCCGGTGCCAGCTCGACGATCTCGAGCGCCCGCCCCAGGGCCTCGGCCCGTTCGGCGATCAGTCCGGGGTCGCCCACCGCCACCCGGCGATGCCCCGGGGCCGCGCCGGTGGCGCCGTCGGTCGCCAGCATCACCGCGAGCTCGGGGCCGATGCCGGCCGGCTCGCCGGTGGTCAGGGCGATGACGGGCGCGTCGCTCATGCGTTCGGCTCGAGGCGCTCGTCGACGAAGGCGTCGCTGCGGATCTCCTGGACCCAGTCTTCCATCTCGTCGTTGGCCTTGCGCTGGAACAGCGCCTGGCGCGCCTGGTCGCGGCTCATGTTGCCGCCCTGCTGTTCGATGAAGCGGTCGACCTCGCGCTCGGAGAGGCTGACCCGGCCGCCGACGCGACGCTGCTGGAGCTCGCGCATCAGCAGCTCGCGGCGGACCTGGTCACGCACCACGCCGAGCGACAGGCCGTCGGCCTCCAGGGCATCGGCGAACTGGTCGAGCGTCATGTTGTTGCTCTGGGCGATGGCGCGCACCTGACGGTTGAGCTCGGTGTCGTCGACGCTGAGATTGGCCTCGCGGGCCATCTGCAGCTGGATCTCCTCGACCACCAGGCGGTCGAGGATCTGCTCGCGCAGCACCCGGTCCGGCGGCAGGTCGACGCCCTGGGTATTCAGCTGGCGCTTGGTCTGGACGAAGCGATCCTCGAGCTGCGAGGCCATGATGGCGCCGTCGTTGACCACCGCCACGATACGGTCCAGGGGCTCACGCGCCTGGGCCAGCCCGGTCAGGGGCGCGGCCCCCAGCGTCAGGGCCAGCAGCAGGGTGGCGAAGTGTCGGCTGCGCATGTCGGTGTTTCCTCTCGTTCAATATCGAATGTCTCGTCGCGGCCGGCGAGCGGCCGCGACGGAGCGTCGGACAGGGATGTCGCCGCGGCTCAACGCACGCTGAAGTCGGTGCCGCGATAGCCCGGCACGGCGCCGTCGAAGTAGCTCGCCGCCTCGCCGCCGACGCCGCCAAGGCCCTTGAACACGAAGCGCAGGAAGAACCCGCGATCGGTGGTGTCGTCGTCGATGGTGTTCGCGGTGTCCTCGTCGTCGATCCACTCGCGCCACACCAGCTGCAGACCATAGCAGCAGTCGTTCCACTGCACACCCGCCATCTGCTCGAGGCTGCGATCGTTGGTATTGTCGTAGACGTAGCGGCCGATCAGGTCGAACTGCGGCCCGATCTTCAGCGCCCCGGAGACATCGAACTCCTCGCGGTTGTAGCCGAGCCTGTCTTCGGCGTCGTCCTCGGACACGTCGAAGCCCTCGATCTGCCAGCGATAGCCGAGGTTGAGCACGTGACCGGCGTCGGAGCGGTACTGCAGATCCCAGCTCGCGCTCTCGGTGCGCGAGCGGTGATCGTCGTAGAGCCACTGCCAGCGCGTGCTCCACTCGTCGCTCAGCCGCCAGTTCAGGCGCGTGACCAGCGGCGAGCGGTCGCGGGTGGCGGCGTAGTAGTCGTAGGAATCCTCGTCCGCCGGCAGGGTATCGGGATCGCCGTCCATGTCGATGTGGCGATCCTCGAAGTAGAACGCCTGGCCGAGGCCCAGCGACAGCCGCTCGCGGCCGCTCTCGTCTTCCAGCAGGCGGCTCTCGACGCCGTAGGACAGGCGATTGAGATCGCCCACCCGGTCGCCGCCGGAGAAGCGGTCCGGCGACCACAGCTGGTTCCAGGAGAAGTTGCGCTCGCCGGTGTCGAAGTCCGGGAAGTCGGTCTGGTCCTCGGCCGGCACGTAGGCGTAGTTGAGCCGCGGCTCCAGGGTCTGGCGGTAGTCGCCGCCGCCGAGGCTCAGGTCGCGCTCGAACACCAGGCCGCCGTCGACGGAGGTCACCGGCACGGTCAGCGACGGCGTGTCGCCGCGATCGGTCTCGCGATTGTCGTAGTCCAGGTCGTAGGAGCGGTGGGCCAGCTCGACGCGGGGCTCGAGGTAGCCCCAGCTCTGGTCGAAGCGCCAGCCCACGGCAGGGTCCAGCCTGAGCCGGGTGCCGTTGGCCGCCTCGCGTTCCGGGATCTGCCGACGACCGTCCTTGAAGTCATACCAGCCGTCGTCGTCCGTATCCACGTCGCGCCAGAAGTAGGTCAGGTTGGAGCTCCACTCCTGATAGAAGCCGCCGTCCTGGGACCAGCTCGCCTGGGCATCGAGGCTCGGCAGACGATAGAAGGGCTTGTCGTCCTGATCCAGCGGGTCGTCGAGCTTCTGGTAGCCCTGGGCCTTGGCCTGCAGCTGCCAGACGTCGCCACGGTAATCGAGCTGGGCCAGCCGCGACATGTGATCGGTGTCCTGCTCGGCGAAGTCGCGGCCGAAGTCGTCGAAGTAGGCGCCGTCACTGGCCGCGCCGTAGCGCAGTCGATAGTCGGTGCGCTCATCGAAACGGCCGGCATGACGGAAGTCCAGGTACCAGCGTTCGTCGCCGTTCTCGAGGTCCGAATAGTCCGAGGCCTCGTCCCCGGCACTCTTGTCGTCGGCGATATAGGCGCCCTCGATGGTGCCGGCGTCGAACGGGAAGAGATAGCGATACTGACCGCCCATCAGCAGGCCACGATCGCTGATCCAGCGCGGGGTGATGGTCGCGTCCTGATCGGGGGCGATGTTCCAGTAGAAGGGCTGGGAATAGTCGAGCCCGCTGCCGGTCGCACCGATCGTCGGCCACAGGAAGCCGGTCTGGCGGCGGTCGTCGATGGGGAAGCGCACCCAGGGCCAGTAGAACACCGGCACATGGCCGACCTCGAGGCGGGCGTGCTTGGCGGTGCCGAAGCCGCTCTCACGGTCCAGCAGGATGTCGTTGCCGACCAGGCGCCACAGCTCGTTGCCGGGCTCGCAGGTGGTGAAGCTGGCCTCGCGCAGCCGGTAGCGGCCGTCCTCGAGCCGCGCCAGACGCACCGCATCGCCGCGCAGGCGCTGTTCGTGGGCCACGTAGTGGGCGGTATCGATGCTCGCCGCATCGCTTTCCAGCGAGAATTCGGCGGCGTCGCCGCGCACCAGCAGGTTCCGGTCGCGCAGCGCCACCGGGCCTTCGGCCTGCACCCGGTCGCGGGACGCCGGCAGATTGACCCGCGGCGCCTCGAGCTGGGTATCGCCGCGGCGCAGCACCACCTCGCCGCTGAGCCGGGTCTCGCCCTCGGCGCCGTATTCGCCGCTGTCGGCCTCGCTGGAGACCTGCCCCTCGGGCGGCGGCGCGAGGCGATAATCGGGCATCACGTAGCGCCCGCGGCACACGGCGTCGGCCGGCCGGTCGGCGCCCCAGGGCTGCCAGTCCAGTTGATCGGCGGGCAGCGGCTCGGGGGGCGCCGCCAGCACGGGGACGGCAATGATCAGGCTCGAGGTCGCCAGACCTGCCAGGGCCGTCCGGGAGGGTCGATTGGCCATGTTCCACGATGTCCTTGGCGGAGTGAATCGGTATTATACAGGCCCCATGCGACCTGTCCCGCCGACGAGTCCCTGTCACGCCGACGCTGTCGGGCCTCAGCATGCGGCGACGCTTCCGGGCCGTCAACCGACGCCCCGCCACCGGACATCGAGAGGTGAAGATGCCAGAGGCCGATGCCCTCGCCCGCCAGACGCCGCTGCGCCGCTGGATCGCGCAGCGCCATGGACTCGCCCCCCAGGCCCTGGACCTGCGTCTGGCCGCCGGCGACGCCAGCTTTCGCCGCTACTATCGGCTGACCCTGCCCGACGGCGCCACGCGCATGCTGATGGACGCGCCGCCGGACCGCGAGGACAGCGCGCCCTTCGTGGCCATCGACCGGGCCTGGGAAGCCGCCGGCCTCCCGGTGCCGCACCTGCATGCCGTGGACCTCGATGCCGGTTTCCTGGAGCTCGACGATCTCGGCGACACGCCGCTGCAGACCCGCTTCGACGGCGAGAACGCGCCGGCCACCCTGGCCTGGCACGAGCGCGCCCTGGCGCTCATCCATGAGCTTCAGAACCGTGCCGCCCCGGACGCGCTGCCGGCCTACGACGCCGCCCTGCTCGGCCGCGAGCTCGACCTCTTCCCCGAGTGGTGCCTGTCGCGCTGGCTCGACATCGCCCCGCCGCCCGGCTGGGACGCCCTGCGCGACGCGCTGATCGCGTCCGCGCTGGACCAGCCCGTGGTCACCGTGCATCGCGACTACGACGCCATGAACCTGATGGTGGTCGACGAGGGGCTCTACCTGATCGACTTCCAGGACGCCGTGGCGGGCCCCATCGGCTACGACCTGATCTCGCTGCTGCACGGGCGCTACTGCCGCTTCGACGCCGCGCGGCGCGCCGAGTGGATCGAGGCCTTCCGCGCCCGGGCCATCGCCGACGGCCGCCTCGGCGCCGAGGTCGAGCCGGCCGACTTCCACGCTCGGGTGGCCGCCATGGCCGCCCAGCGTGCGCTCAAGGTGCTGGGCATCTTCTGCCGCCTGACCCTGCGCGACCATCGCGACGGCTATCTCGCCCGCCTGCCCCACTTCCTCGCCCATCTCGAGGACGCCCTGGCCGAGCTCGACGGCCACGACGCCGTCAAGGCCTGGCTCGCCGACGTCTTCCGCCCCGCCATGGCGGCGAAGCTGGACGAGGCCGGCATCGACCGGGAGGGCGCGGCATGAGGGCGATGATCCTGGCCGCCGGGCTCGGCACGCGCATGCGCCCGCTCACCGACCACTGCCCCAAGCCGCTGCTGCCGGTGGCCGGCAAGCCGCTGATCGTTCACCACCTCGAGCGCCTGGCCGCGGCCGGCATCCGCGAGGTGGTGATCAACGTCAGCTACCGGGCCGAGCAGATCATCGAGGCGCTGGGCGACGGCCGCGAGTTCGGCGTGACCATCGCCTGGAGCCGCGAGGAGGCCCCGCTGGAGACCGGCGGCGGCATCCGCCGCGCCCTGCCGCTGCTGGGCGAGGCGCCGTTCTGGCTGGTCAACGGCGACGTCTGGTGCGATGTGGCCCCCGACGCGCTGCCCCCGCTCGGCGACGACCTGGCGCGCCTGGTGCTGGTGGACAACCCCGATCATCATCCCACCGGCGACTTCCACCTCGACGCCGCCGGTCGAGTGCATCCCGAGGGCGAGCCGCGGCTGACCTACGCCGGCCTGGCGCTGATCGACCCGGCGCTGGTCGCCGACCACGACGACGGCGCCTTCGCCCTGCCCCCGCTGCTGCGCGAGGCCATGGCGGACGGCCGGGTCGCCGGCCATCATCATCGCGGCGCCTGGGTCGATGTCGGCACCCCGGCCCGCCTCGAGGGCCTGGATCGGGCCCTGCGCGCTCGCTCGGGCTGAGCCGCGCGGTGCCAGCTGCTAAGCTGGCGCCACTCCACTCTCTCACTGCTCCCATCTCTACACTGGACCAAGGAAACACCGCACATGAAAGCCAGCGTCAAATGGACAGACGGCCGCCAGTTCGTTGCCGAGGCCGGCAGCGGCCACAGCGTGGTCATCGACGGCCCGCCCGACCACGGCGGCCGCAACACCGGCCCGCGCCCGATGGAAATGCTGCTGATGGGCATGGGCGCCTGCACCTCCTTCGACGTGCTGGAGATCCTCGAGAAGTCCCGGGCCCCGGTCGCCGACTGCGTGGCCAGCATCGAGGCCGAACGCGCCGACAGCGTGCCCAGCGTCTTCACCAAGATCCACATCCACTTCACGGTGAGCGGCCAGGGGCTCAAGGAGAAGCAGGTCAAGCGCGCCGTCGAGCTCTCCGCCGACAAGTACTGCAGCGCCTCGATCATGCTGGCCAAGGGCGGCGTGGAGGTGACCCACTCCTTCACCATCGTCGAGGAGTGAGCGAGCCCTCACTCCATGAATCGCCCTTACGGCGAGGAAAAAAACCGTGGCGGCGGGTGCGCCGCCACGGTGGGCTGTGCATAATACGGCGCTCGATTGCCAGGGGTTCCGGCGCCGTCCGTCGGGATGACAACATCTGCCACTTTTGGGAGGCGCGGACGTGACCGACAATCTCCGACTCCACGGGTTCAACAACCTGACCAGCTCCCTGAGCTTCAACATCTATGACATCTGTTACGCGAAGACAGAGGATCAGCGAAAGGCCTACATCGACTACATCGATGAGCTCTACAACGCCGAGCGCCTGACCCAGATCCTCAAGGATGTCACCAACATCATCGGCGCCCACGTGCTCAATATCTCGCGCCAGGACTACGAGCCGCACGGGGCCAGCGTGACCATCCTGATCGCCGAGCACGAGCTGGAAGAGGCCGCCCCCGAGCAGCTGGAGCCCGGCCCGGGCCCGCTGCCGGAAACCGTGGTGGCGCACCTCGACAAGAGCCACGTCACGGTGCACAGCTACCCCGAGTCGCATCCGGACAACGGCATCAGCACCTTCCGCCTGGACATCGACGTCTCCACCTGCGGTCATATCAGCCCGCTGAAGGCGCTCAACTACCTGATCCACAGCTTCGATTCCGACATCGTGACCATGGATTACCGGGTCCGCGGCTTCACCCGCGACGTGGACGGCAAGAAGCTGTTCATCGACCACGACATCACCTCGATCCAGGACTATCTGGCCGACGACACCAAGCAGGCCTACCAGATGGTGGACGTGAACGTGTATCAGGAGAACATGTTCCACACCAAGATGCTGCTCAAGGACTTCGAGCTGGACAACTACCTGTTCGGCATCACCCGCCGCGACGTCAGCTTCGAGGAGGCCCGCGACATCGAGGGCCGCCTGCGCAAGGAGATGCTGGAGATCTTCTACTCGCGCAACATGGACTGACCCGCCGCTGCAGGCTGCAAGCCAGCAGCGCGAAAGCGTCCGCCGCAAAAGAAAACCCCGAAGGTGGAAGCCTTCGGGGTTTTCTTGTAGCTCGGCGCTTGTAGCTCGGCGCTTGTAGCTCGGCGCTTGTAGCTCGGCGCTTGTAGCTCGGCGCTTGTAGCTCGGCGCTTGTAGCTCGGCGCTTGTAGCTCGGCGCTTGTAGCTCGGCGCTTGTAGCTCGGCGCTTGTCGCTCGGCGCTTATAGCTTATAGACCGATCGGGTCATCACCCTGGACATCAGCGTCATGCCGGCCTTGACCGGCCCCGGGAAGCGGGCGCCGCCGGCCGCCAGCGCCTGCTCGGCGTGATGGGCCTCGTCGATGGCCATCTGGCGCAGCACCGCCCGGGAGCGATGATCGCCACCCGGCAGCTCGTCCATGTGGGCGTCGAGATGGCGGCCCACCTGCTCCTCGGTGGCGGCCACGAAACCGAGGCTGATGCGGTCGCCGATCGCCCCCGCCAGCGCACCCATGCCGAACGAGGCGGCATAGAACAGCGGATTGAGGCGGCTGGGGTGGCCGTCGAGCTCGTCGAGGCGCGACTGGCACCAGGCCAGGTGATCGATCTCCTCCTGGGCGGCCTCCTCCATCTGCTCGCGGATCTCGGGCAGCTTGGCAGTCAGGCCCTGGCCCTGGTAGAGCGCCTGGGCGCACACCTCGCCGGTATGGTTGATGCGCATCAGGCCCTCGGCGTGGCGGCGTTCCGCCTCGTCCATGGCATCGTCGCGCACCTCCGGGGTGGCGGGCGACGGGCGCGAGGGCTGGGCGGCGCCCGGCAGCAGGGTGCGCAGCACGGCATCGCCCTGGCGCACCAGCTGATCGGCACGGGAATACTGACGGTTCATGACACCCCCTGAATCGATGATGACCCATTGTAACCGAGTCGCCCCGGGGCCGGCAGTTCCCCGGACGCGACGACGCCGCCCGCGGGCGGCGTCGTGAGGAAACGGTATCGAGCGAGGCGAGCTGCACCTGATGCGTCGAACACCGCAAGCCGCGGCAGGCGCCGCGCGCCGACTACCCAGCCGGCCAGGTAAAGCGTCGACCGCCCATCAGGTGCATATGAATATGATAGACGGTCTGGCCGCCCTGTTCATTGCAGTTCATCACCACCCGATAGCCGTCCTCGTCGAAGCCGGCCTGCCTGGCCAGCTTGGCGGCGGTGAACTGCAGCCGCCCCACCAGCGCCAGATCGTCTTCCTCGATGTCGTTGAGGGTGGCGATATGGCGCTTGGGCACGATCAGCTGATGCGTCGGTGCCCTGGGGTCGATGTCGTTGAAGGCCAGCACCTCGTCGTCTTCGTAGACGATGTCGGCGGGAATCTCGCGATTGATGATCTTGCAGAACAGGCAGTCCATGGCGGGCTCCTCGGCGGATGACGAACGGCGGATGCCGTCAGCGGGAAACGAAGCGAATCAGCGAAAGCGGCGCTGGGCCAGCAGGTGGCGCACCAGCGGCCCCAGGATCAGCTCCATGGCCAGCGGCATGCGCGAGCCCGGCACCACCAGGGTGTGCGGGCGGCTCATGAAGGCATCGGGGATCATCGCCAGCAGGTAGGGGAAGTCCACCGTGGCCGGGTCGCGGAAGCGGATCACCACGAAGGACTCGGCGTCGGCGGGGATGTCCTGCACCTCGAAGGGGTTCGAGGTATCCACCGTCGGCACCCGCTGGAAGTTGATGTGGGTACGCGAGAACTGCGGCTGGATGTAGCGCACGTAGTCGTCCATGCGCCCCAGGATGGTGTCGATCACCGCCTCCTGGGAGTAGCCACGATAGCGCATGTCGCGATCGATCTTCTGGATCCACTCCAGGTTCATGGTCGGCGCCACGCCGACCAGCAGGTCGGCGTGGCGCGCGATGTCGTGCTCGGGCGTCACCAGGCCGCCGTGCAGCCCCTCGTAGAACAGCAGGTCGGTGCCGGTGGGCAGCGGCTGCCATTCGGTGAAGGTGCCGACCTGGTAGCCGGCCTCGATCATCGACTTGTCCTCGGCGTGGATATAGTGCCGATAGGTGCCGGTGCCGTGCTCGCCGTACTCCTGGAACAGCGCCTCGAGCTCCTCGAGCAGGTTGGCCTCCACGGCGAAGTGCGACAGCTCGTCCTTGCGCTCGGGCTCCTCGCGGAAGATCCGCGCCAGCTCCTGACGGGTGTAGCGATGGAAGGCGTCGCCGTCGACGAAGGCGGCATGCAGGTCCTCGCGGGCGAACATGCGCTCGAAGGTACGCTTGACCGTGGTGGTGCCGGCCCCGGAGGAGCCGGTCACGGCGATGATCGGATACTCGCGCGACATCAGCTCGCCCCCGCGAGACGCTCGCGCACGAGGTCGGGCACCGCCACCGGGCGGCCGGTGGCGGGGTCCACCAGCATCAGGTTGATGCGCGCCGTGGCCACGGGGCGATCGTCGGCGAGCCGCCGGATGCGATGGTAGACGGCGATCGCGCGGCGCCCCGGCGCCGGAATGGCGGTGTCCACCTCCAGCGCCTCGGGCCAGCGCGACTCGGCCTGATACTGCACCGCCAGATCGGCCGCCACGCACGGATAGCCGGCCATGTCGCCCTCGGCGAGCGAGCGGGCGGCCAGGGCATGGACGCGGGCCTCGTGCATCAGCGACACCACGGCGTCATGGCCGAGGTGCCGACCGTAGTTCATGTCGGTGATGCGCACCGACAGCGGGTGCCGGTGCAGGATGTCCGCCTCGGGGAACTCCAGTTTCACGCGCTCCATGCCGCCTCCTGGTGGTGAATGTGCGACGTCGTGGGGGATCGGGCTCGCGGGCTCAGCCCTCGCCGCCTTCCCGGGCGATGGCGCGATGCGCGATGTCGCCACGGTGGAAGGCGTCCTGCCAGCGGATCTCGGCCACGCCCCGGTAGGCCAGGTCGCGGGCCGCGGAGACGCCCTCGCCCAGTGCGGTGACGCACAGCACGCGGCCGCCGGCGGTCAGCACCTCGCCGTCGTCGCCCGTGGCGGTGCCGGCGTGGAAGACCTTGCTGCCGGTGGCCTCGGCGGCGTCGAGCCCCTCGATGGCGTCGCCCTTGCGATAGCCGCCGGGATAGCCGCCGGCGGCCATCACCACGCCTACCGCGGCGCGGGAATCCCACTCGCAGGCGTGGCCGGCCAGCTCGCCGCGGGCGCCGGCCAGGCACAGCTCGGCCAGGTCGGACTGCAGGCGCATCATGATCGGCTGGGTCTCGGGGTCGCCGAAGCGGCAGTTGTACTCGATCACCCGCGGGTTGCCCTCGGGATCGATCATCAGGCCGGCATACAGGAAACCGGTGTAGGGATGGCCTTCCTCGGCCATGCCGCGCACCGTGGGACGGATCACCCGTTCCATCACCCGCTCATGGACCTCGTCGGTGACCACCGGCGCCGGCGAGTAGGCGCCCATGCCGCCGGTGTTGGGACCCTGGTCGTCGTCGTAGGCGCGCTTGTGGTCCTGGCTGGTGGCCATCGGCAGCACCGTCTCGCCGTCGACCATGACGATGAAGCTGGCCTCCTCGCCCTGCAGGAAGTCCTCGATCACCACCCGGGCGCCGGCGTCGCCGAAGGCGTTGTCCTCGAGCATGTCGTGGACCGCGGCCTCGGCCTCTTCCCGGGTCATGGCGACGATCACGCCCTTGCCGGCGGCCAGGCCGTCGGCCTTGATCACGATCGGCGCGCCCTTCTCGGCGAGGTACTCGAGCGCCGGCTCCACCGCCACGAAGGTGCGATACTCGGCGGACGGAATGGCGTGACGGGCCAGGAAGTCCTTGGTGAAGGCCTTGGAGCCCTCGAGCTGGGCGGCGCCGGCGGTGGGGCCGAAGATCGCCAGGCCGGCCTCGCGGAAGCGGTCGACCACGCCGACCACCAGCGGCGCCTCGGGGCCGACGATGGTCAGGTCGATGGCCTGCTCGCGGGCGAAGGCGACCAGCCCGTCCAGGTCCTCGGCGCCGATCGCCACGTTCTCGAGCCCCGGCTCGCGGGCGGTCCCGGCGTTGCCCGGGGCCACGTGGACGGTCTCGACCTCGGGCGACTGGGCGACCTTCCAGGCCAGGGCATGTTCGCGGCCACCGCCGCCGATGATCAGAACCTTCATCCGCTGCTCTACCTCACTTACAGGGGGATAACACGGGAAAAACGTCGCCGCATTATGCCAGAAAGCGGCCGCCGGCGCCGCCTTCAGCTTCGATACGCCGGCCTACCGAAGCGCCACGCGGGGCGCCGGGGGCAGGTCAAAGAGGGGGTTTTTGCCATGGATGGCAAAAGTAGCGCCCAGGGAAGGGGTCACAGCGCCCCTCGGCGACCTGTCGCCGGATCAGCCCCGAGAGCATCGACACGCCATCAGGACTCGTCGTCGTCCTTGCGGCCCTTGCCGCCGAGGTTCTGCTGCCAGAAGCGCATGTTCTCCTCGGCCAGCTCGCGCATCATCTCCATCGGCGTGTGGCGCATGGCCTGCTGCCACTGGTCCTGCAGGTGCTTCTGCTGCTCCATCATCAGCTGCGTGCCCTGCTCCAGGTAGCGCGCCAGCGGCAGCGGCTGGGCCATGTTGTAGACGCGGATGAACTGGGCCAGCAGGTCGTTGGAGAACACCTGGGCGTCGCCGTCGGCCTGCTCCTGCTCGATGATGATGGTCAGCAGGATGGTGCGGGTCAGGTCCTCGCCGCTCTTGGCATCCTCGACCCGGAAGGGCACCTCGTCGAGGATCAGCTTGCGCAGGTCCTCGAGGGTCACGTAGCGGCTCTGTTCGGTATCATAGAGCCTGCGGTTGGCATACTTGCGAATCACGCGCACGGCGCTCTCCTCGGTTCGAATCGGGTGGGCGGATGCCTCCTTATGCAGGTATTGTGCACCGCCCCACCCTTCATGCAAGGCATACCGGCACCACGAGGCCCCATGAACCTGATCCTGCTCTCGCCCGACGACATCGAGAACGACCGCCTGGCACGGGTGCGCGACCCGCGAAGGCTCGCCCATCTGCGCGAGGTCCACCGGGCCCGCGAAGGCGATGCCATGACGCTGGGCATCGAGGGCGGCGCCCTGGGGCGCGGCGAGCTCTTGACCCTGAACGACACGGAGGCGGTGTTCGACGTCTCCGCCCTCGACCAGGCCCCGCCGGCGCCGCTGCCGGTGCATCTGGTGCTGGCCCTGCCGCGGCCGCGGATGCTGGCGCGCACCCTGGAACACGTGACCGCGCTCGGGGTGAAGGAGCTGACGCTTCTGAACACCAGACGGGTGGAGAAGAGCTACTGGCAGTCGCCGGAGCTGTCCGAGGACAAGATCCGCCGCCATCTGGAGCTGGGCCTGGAGCAGGCCCGGGACACCCGCCCGCCGCGCGTGACCCTGGCCAAGGGCTTCCGCCCCTTCGTCGAGGACGACCTGCCGGGGCTCCTGGCCGGCCGCCGCGGGCTGCTGGCCCATCCCGGCATGCCGGACGCCTGCCCCCGCGGGGTCGAGGCGCCGACGCTGCTGGTGGTGGGCCCCGAGGGCGGCTTCATTCCCTGGGAAGTGGAGAAGCTGGTCGAGGCCGGCTGCCACGGCGTCCACATGGGCCCGCGCATCCTGCGCGTGGAGACCGCGGTCACCGCCCTGCTGGCACGGTTATTCTGACGCCGGTGCGTCCTCGGGCTCGGCGGCCGATGACGACGACGCCTCGGCGCCGTCGGTCTCCCCCTTCTCCTCGTGCGCTTCGCTCGCCCCGTCATCGCCGGACGCCTCCTCGTCCGGCCGATGGGGCTTGCGCGGCGCATCGCCGTCGCAGCCGGGCTCGGTCAGATGGGTGCTGGCCACGTCCAGTCGCCCCAGGTGGCCGATGGTGCGTCGCCCCAGCAGGATCGGGTAGGTCATTTCCGAGCGGTCGCGCAGGCTGAACTCCTCCTCGTGGCGCACGCCGTCCACGCACACATCCATCAGCACCACCGGCCGATCGTCGGTGCCGCCGGCGCCGCGCACCGTCAGGCGCCGCACCCGCGGCCGCTCGAGGGTCATGGCGAAGGTCTCGCCCTTGTCCTCGTCATCGAACTGCAGCCGGAAGCGCACCCAGGATTCGCCGTCGCGCTCGAAGCGCTCGATGTCCCGCGCGTCCAGCGACGAGGTCAGCGCCCCGCTGTCCAGCTTGGCCTCGAAGGGCAGGTTCCAGGGCATCAGGGTCACCGGCTCGACCCAGCCCACGGTGCGATCCGGCGCCTCGGCCAGGGCCAGCCCCGACCACAGCGCCGCCGCCAGGCACCACGCCCCGCGCCTCATGAGCCCACCTCCCGCAGCCGCTCCAGCAGCCCCAGGGTGGCGAAGCCGTCCGGCGTCACGCCGATCTCGCGCTGGAAGGCCCGCAGGCCGCGCCGGGTATTGGGCCCGAGGATGCCGTCGGCCTCGCCGACCTCGTGGCCGCGGGCGTTGAGCCGCCGCTGCAGCTCCAGCACCTGGGTGCGCTTGAGCGCCGGCTCCTCGCGGGGCCAGTCGCCCTGGACCGCGGGACGCCCGTCGATGGCGTCGCCCAGCGTGGCCACCGCCAGCGCATAGCTGGTGGCGTTGTTGTAGCGGCGAATGACGCGGAAGTTGTGGCCGACCAGGAAGGCCGGCCCCCGTGCGCCGGCCGGCGCGATCAGCGCGGCCTCGCTCAGTGCGGGCAGCGCCTCGCCGGCGCGCGGGCTCACGCCCCTCGCGGCCCAGTCGTCGGCGCTGCGGCGGGTGGTATCGCCCGTCAGCGAATAATCGAAGTCGTCCGGCAGCGCGACCTCCAGCCCCCAGGGTTCGTCGGCCCGCCAGCCGGCCTCGGCGAGGTAGGCGGCGATCGAGGTCAGGGCATCGGGGACGCTGCCCCAGATATCGCGGCGGCCGTCGCCGTCGCCGTCCACCGCGTGGGCCAGATAGCTCGACGGCAGGAACTGCGGATGGCCCATGGCGCCGGCCCAGGAGCCGACCATGCGCTCGGCCGGCACGTCGCCGGCCTCGAGGATGCGCAGCGCCGCCAGCAGCTCGCCGCGGGCGAAGTCGCGGCGGCGGCCGTCATGGGCCAGGGTCGCCAGGGCATCGAGGGTCGAGACCTCGCCCTGATAGCCGCCGTAGCTGCTCTCGATGCCCCAGATCGCCACCAGCACCTCGGCCGGCACGCCGTAGCGTTCCTCGGCGCGTTCGGCCGTGCGGCGATAGGCCTCGAGCCGATCGCGACCGGTGCTCACCCGGTTCGTCGACACCGCCCCGTCGAGGTACTCCCAGATCGGGCGCACGAACTCCGGCTGACGCCGATCCAGCTCGATGACCCGGGGCAGATAGCGCAGCGCGTCGATGCGCGCCAGGGCGGCCTCGCCGAGGCCCTCGTCACTCGCCAGGCGGCGGAAGTCGCGGCGCCAGTCGTCGAAGTCGCCCACGGCCTCGGGCCGCTCGGCGGACGCCGCCTCGTCCGTCATCGCCGTGGCGGCGGCATCGGCCGAGGGAGAGCCAACGGGAGTGGCCGCGGAAGAGGCGGCTTCGGCGCGCGGCGGGGTGAGACCCTGGCAGCCGGCCAGGCCGGCACAGAGCAGCACGAGGAGCAGTAACGGGGGCAACATCGACGACGTTCCTTGACGAAAATGGCCCCCGATGATCGCGCAGAACGCCCGTTCAGGCCAGCAGCAGCCTCGCGATCAGTGCCAGATGGCAGGCCGCCATGACGGCGGTCAGTCGAGTGCGAAGCCGCCGATAGTCGCCCGGCAGTCCCGCGGCGCCGGGGCCCGCCTCGTAGAGGCGCAGGGCGACGAGGCCGGCCAGCAGCGTCGCGGCGGCGGCCGGCGGCGCGAGCAGCAGCGCCGGCCAGGCGACCAGGCTCGGCAGCACGCCCACGACCAGGCGGCGGCCCGCGGGTTCGGGCCCGCCGGCGCCGGCCAGCGCCAGTCCCCAGTGCACCCCGCCGAGAAAGGACAGGATCACCGCGCCGTAGGCGAGGAAGGCCTGGATGGCGAGGGCCTGCCCCGGCGGCGATGCCAGGTAGGCCGCCGGCAGGGTCACGACGAACGGCACCAGCCCGGCGACGCCGAGTCCGTTCATGCCGGGGCGGCGGGCGCCCCGCTCCGGGTCATCGCGATCGGCGTTCATGGCGCGACGTCCCGCCGAGCCGGCGTCGCCAGCGAGGGCGGCGGCAGGAAGACCGCGGGATCGTGCTGCCAGGGGCGATGGCGGGCGCTGCCGGGCGGCAGATCGGCGAGCTCGGGGCACCAGCGGGCCACGTAGTCGCCCCGGGGATCGTAGCGCTCGGCCTGGTCCAGGACGTCGAAGCGATGCGCCCTGGCATGCCGGCCACGGCCGGCGATATAGCCCCAGTTGCCCCAGTTGCTGGCGACGTCATGATCGATCAGGCAGCGCTCGAACCAGGCCGCCCCCAATCGCCAGTCGACGCCCAGGTCGTGAACGAGATGGCTGGCCACGTTCTGGCGGGCGCGGTTCGACAGCCAGCCGGTCTCGGCCAGCTCGCGCATCCCGGCGTCGACGAACGGCAGCCCGGTCTCGCCGCGGCACCAGGCCGCGAAGTCCTCGCCCCCGCCGGGCGCCGTGGCGCCGCCGTAGAGTCGCCGGCCATCCTGCCAGGCGGCCCAGTGGAAATACTCCCGCCACAGCAGTTCGAAGCGCAGCCAGCGGCTCGAGTCGCTGGCCCCGCGCTCCGCCTCCCAGTCGTCCAGGGCGTCGTTGACCTGGGCGGCCGAGAGGCAGCCCAGCGCCAGCCAGGGCGACAGCCGGCTGGAAAAGTCGGCGCCGACCAGGCCGTTGCGGGTCTCGGCGTAGTGCGCCACCGCGCCGCTGCCCCACAGGTAATCGTCCAGCCGCGCCAGGCCGGCGCTCTCACCGCCGGCGAAGGAGAAGCCGCCGAGGGACGAGGCGCTCCACTCGGCCGCCCGCACGTCGATCCAGCGCAGCGGGGGCAGCCCGCGCGAGGCATCGGGCGGCCAGGGCGGCAGCGTCACCGGCTCCGCGCCGGCGCCCTGCGGCGTGACGCCCTCGAGCCGACGCCGGAACCCCGAGAAGCCGGGCGGCAGCGCCGCGACCGGCCGCGGCAGGTCGTCCTCGGCGAACAGCATGCCCCCTTCCAGGCGCTCGAGCTCGCACCCCGCGGCGAGGCGCGTCGCCAGCCGCTCGACGGCGCGGGTCTCCTCCCAGCCGGGATCGCGCCGCACCCTCACCCGCCGGGCGCCGAGCTCGGCGCTCAGGGCGGCCACCTCCTCGGCCGGATCGCCGATCCGCACCAGCAGGTCGCTGCCCCTGGCGAGCAGGCGGCCGCGCAGCTCGATCAGGCTCTGCCACAGGAAGCCGAGGCGTGCCGGGCCGATGCGCCGCTCCTTCAGCCAGCGCTCATCCAGCACATAGACGCAGGCCAGGTGCTCTCCCAGCGGCGCGGCGAACAGCGGATTGTCGGCCAGGCGCAGGTCCTGGCGCAGCCAGACGAGATCGATGCTCATGACGGCCTCCTCATGCCCCGTCCTCGCTGCGCGAAAGGCGCCTGGCCTCGCGACGGCAGCGGTCGCTGCAATAGCGCACCTCCTCCCAGCAGCGCGTCCACTTGCGGCGCCACCGGAACGGACGGCCGCAGCACTGGCAGGGCTTGGAGGGAAGGTCGGCCTTGCGACGCATGGCTTCACCCGACATGGACAGGATAAAAAAATGGTACAATTTATGTACATGTTATATCCCATGGTCGCGAACGCAAGCGGCACGGCCGACGCCGACAGGATTCACCCTGCGGGCCGGCAGGCGGGGGGATGGGCCGAAGGCGGCGAGCGACTCGTCGGCCTGGGGGCGTCGCGGGCCTCGGGGTGACACGCCCCGACGGGGCGAGGCGCGTCTGGCGGGCGGGGGAGTCAGTCGCGGTGGGGCGGCGCGGCGGGCGGCTCGTCGTCCTCTTCGCGCCCGCTGCGCAGGCGATGGGTCAGCGGATCGTAGTGGGGGCGCAGCTCGTCCTTGACGGTGCCGTCCCACAGCCGGGCGCCGACGAAGTAGCCGGCGCGGCCGATGATATGCGCCGCCACCGGTGCCGTCAGCATGAGGAACAGGATGATCCCCAGGGCCCGGGCCACCACCGCCGTCTCGGCGAAGTGCACCGCCACCGACAGCATGATCAGCGACACGCCCAGCGTGGCCGCCTTGGTGGTCGCGTGCAGGCGGGTCAACAGATCGGGCAGGCGCACCACCCCCAGGGCGGCCAGCAGCATGAAGGTGGAGCCGGTCAGCAGGCCTGCGGCGGTGAGCACCTCAGTCATCTCGCGGCCCTCCCCGCTCGAGGAACCGGGCGAAGCCGATGGTGGCCATGAAGGCCATCAGCGCCATGACGATGGCCACGTCGAGCAGGATCGCCACGTCGGTGGCGATGGCCACCACGCCGATGATGCCGACGAGGATCGAGGAGAACAGCTCCAGCGCCACGACCCGATCCGGCAGGCTCGGCCCCCGGAACAGGCGCGCGAACGCCAGGCACAGGGCCAGCGACATCACGGCCAGACTGAACAGGATCACGATCGACACGGGACAGGCCTCCCCTCGTCAGTGGAAGAGTTCCAGGGCACGCCGCTCGAGCTCGGCCAGGCTGCGGGTCAGCGCCGGCTCGTCGTCGAGGAACATGGCATGGATGTAGAGCACGCGGCGGTCGTCGGAGACGTCCAGGCTCAGCGTCCCCGGGGTCAGCGAGATCAGGTTGGCGACGAAGGCGATCTCGAATTCCGTGCGGGCCTTCAGCGGCATCGCGATCACCCCCGGCCTCATGTACCAGGGCGGCGTGACGATGTCGTAGGACACCCGCAGGTTGGAGACCACCAGCTCCTTGAGGAAGAAGCCGACGAAGCGGATCAGTCGCGGCAGCCGCTGGGCGTAACCGGCCAGCGCCGGGACCTGGGGCTGGATCAGCGCCAGCACCAGGTAGCCGAACACCAGCCCGGCGAACAGGCTGCCGCCGCTGAAGTCGCCGGTCAGCACCACCCAGGCGACGCCGAGCATGAGGTTCCAGGCCGCGCCGATCATGGCTCCCCTCCCGGCACGCCGAGTACCGCCTCGATGTAACGCTCGGGCGCCAGCAGCTGCGCCGCGGAGGCCTCGGCCAGCGCATAGAGCGCGTCGGGCTGCAGCCCGATCGCCAGGGTACACAGCGCCAGGCCGACCGCCGGCGCGCCCATCAGCCACAGTTCGCGCTGCCCGACCTCCCGGGCGGGCTCGCCCCCGGCCTCGTCATCGGGCGGCGCCTTCCAGAACGCCTCGTTCCAGATCTTGATCATCGAGTACAGGGTGAGCAGCCCCACCAGCAGCGCGATCGCCGTCACCCCGTAGGCCTCGGCCTCGAGGCCCGCCCGGATCACGATGAACTTGGCGAAGAAGCCCGACAGCGGCGGCATGCCGGCCAGCGACAGCGCCGATATCAGGAACAGCACCGCCAGCCAGGGGTGCTGGCGATAGACGCCACCCAGCGTCTCGAGGCGATAGCTGCCGCGCAGCCGCTGGACGATGCCGCTGATCAGGAAGAGGTTGGTCTTCACGATGATGTGGTGGGCGATATAGAACACCCCGCCGAGGATCGCCAGAGGCGTGAACAGCGCCAGCCCCAGGATCATGTAGCCGATCTGGCTGACGATGTGGAACGACAGGATGCGCCGGAACTCGAACTGCGCCGCCGCCCCCAGGACACCGGACAGCATGGTCAGGGCGGCTCCCCACAGCAGGATCTCGTGGGTATAGCCGGGGCTGTGATGGAAGATCAGCGTGAACACCCGGAACAGCGCATAGACCCCGACCTTGGTCAGCAGGCCGGCGAACAGCGCCGAGACCGCGACCGGCGGCGTGTGGTACGAGGCCGGCAGCCAGAAGAACAGCGGGAAGGCCGCCGCCTTGATGCCGAAGGCGACCATGAACATCATCGCCAGCACGTCGACCATGCCGGTATCGTCCAGGGTCGTCAGGCGGCGGGCGATGTCGGCCATGTTGAGGGTACCCACCATGCCGTACAGCAGGCCCACGGCGACCAGGAACAGCACCGACGACACCAGATTGAGGGTCACGTACTTGATCGCCCCCTCCATCTGCGGCTTCTCGCTGCCCAGGATCAGCAGCGCGAAGGACGCCACCAGCATCACCTCGAACCACACGTAGAGGTTGAAGATGTCGCCGGTCAAGAAGGCCCCGGCCACGCCGGCCAGCAGCAGGTGCATCAGTGGGAAATAGCCGTAGTCCTGGTGCCCACGGCCGACCGAGGCCAGCGAGAAGAGCGCCACCGCCAGGCCGATGATGCCGGTCAGCACGACCATGAGCGCGCCCAGCAGGTCGGCGACCAGGCTGATGCCGAAGGGCGCCGGCCAGCCGCCCATCTGCATCACCTGGATGCCGTCGCGGCTCACCGTCATCAGCAGCCAGACGCCGGTGGCCAGCAGCCCGACGGTGCCGCCCACCGCGATCAGGCGCTGCATCGTGCGGGAGCGCCAGAACACCAGCGACAGGGCCCCGGCGAACAGCGGGATGAGGACGGGGAGCGCGATCTGCGGGGTCACGTGTCGGTATCCTTCATCCGGTCAAGGTCGTCGGCGCGCACGATCTCCCAGGCGCGCCGCACCAGCACCACCGCGAACGACAGCACGCCGAAGGCGATGACGATGGCGGTCAGCACCAGCGCCTGGGGCAGCGGATCGGCCACCGCCGACTCGGGGGCAGCGAGCCCCTCCGGCACCAGCGGCGGCGCCCCGCGGCGCATGCCGGCGGTGGCGAAGATCAGCAGGTTGGCGGCATTGGACAGCAGCATCAGCCCGATCACCAGCTTGACGATGGAGCGCCTCAGCATCATGTAGATGGCGGTGGCGAACAGCACGCCGATGGTCACGGCCATCAGGGGTTCCATAGGCTATCCCTCATCGTGTCGATCGGTGTCCACCAGGGCGGTGATGGCGGTGAGCACCACGCCCACGACCGCCAGGTAGACGCCGATATCGAAGATCAGCGGCGTCGAGGCCTTGAAGTCGATCACCGGGATCGTCCACCAGTGGGCGGTGAAGAAGGGCTCGCCGCTCCACCAGGCCGGCAGCGTCGAGCTCACGCCGAGCAGCAGCCCCACGCCCACCAGATCGCGCGGCGAGACCCGCAGCACCCGGCGCAGGGCGTGACGACCGAAGGCGAACAGGTAGAGCGCGAAGCCCCCTGCCGCCACCAGGCCGGCGATGAAGCCCCCGCCGGGCTCGTCGTGACCGCGCAGCAGCAGGAACACCGAGAACAGCAGCTGCAGCGGCAGCAGCAGGCGGGCGGCGACGCTGAGGATCAGGGTGCCGGACTTAACCATCGGGCGGCCCTCCCGAGCGCCCGTCATCGCGGGCCTCGTACTCGCCGGCGTGGAACCGCAGCATGGCGTAGACGCCCACGGCCGCCAGGGCCAGGACGAAGATCTCGCCCAGGGTGTCCAGGGCGCGGAAATCCACCAGGATGACGTTGACGATGTTGTGCCCGTGCGCCAGCGGCTGGCTGTTGGCGACCATCCAGTCGGAGATGCGCGGCAGGCGCTCTCCGGACAGCACCGAGAGCATCAGCAGCGTGATGAGCCCCCCGGTCAGGGTCGCCACCACCAGATCGCGCAGCCGCTCGAGCGGGGTCGACAGGGTCGCGAAGCGCGGCAGGCGGAACAGCACCAGCGCCAGCAGCACCACGGTGAGGGTCTCCACCAGCAGCTGGGTGATGGCCAGGTCCGGCGCGCTGAACAACACGAAGGTCAGGGCGATGGAGAAGCCCATCACCCCCACCGCCGCCACCGCCGCCAGCCGGGCGCGCATCACGCAGGCGGTCACCGCGCCGGCCACCATCAGCCCGGCGACCACCGCCTCGTGGAAGTGGACCGACAGGCCGAGCTCGATCGCCAGGCCGTGACGGAAGAAGAAGGCATGCCCCACCAGCCCCAGCAGCACCAGCAGGGTCATCACCAGATAGTTGCGCATGTAGCCGTTCTGCAGGAAGCGGGTCTGCCAGGCCGACAGCGACACCAGGCTCGCCATCAGCGCCGCATAGCCGGCCTCGGGGCCACGCGCCATCAGCGGGTCGAGCCGCCGCAGGGCGAGGCGCAGCCGATCCCAGTGGCGATACACCAGCCCCCCCAGCACCAGGCTGGCCACGGACAGCACCAGCGGCAGGTTGACCCCGTGCCACAGCGCCAGGTGCACGCCGGCGTCGGGCGCCCCGATGCCCGCCAGGATGGCGTTGGTCAGGCCGTCCAGCCCGCCCGGCGCCAGCCCCAGCCACAGTGACAATGACGCCAGCAGCAGCGGGCCGGCGAGCATGGCGAAGGGCGGCTCGTGGGGCGTGCGGGGCGTCTCCCGCCGGGCACCGAAGAAGGGCCGCAGGGTGACGATCGCCGCCACCGCCAGGGTCAGGAAGGCGGCCGGGAAGGCCAGGGCCAGGAGCAGCCAGCGCCAGGCAGTGGCGTCCAGCACCGAGGCGAACATCAGCTCCTTGCCGACGAAGCCCAGCAGCGGCGGCAGCCCGGCCAGCGACAGCCCGGCGACCACCGCCAGGGTGGCGGTCAGCGGCATGACCCGACGCAGCCCGCCCATGGCGGTGACGTCCTTGGTCCCGGTCTCGTGGTCGAGGATGCCGGCGATCAGGAACAGCGCGCCCTTGTAGAGCGAGTGCGCCAGCAGGAAAACCACGAAGGCGCTCAAGGCCCCGGGCGTGCCGATGCCCAGCAGCAGGGTCAGGGTGCCCAGCGCCATCACCGTGGAATAGGCCAGCAGCTTCTTGATGCTGGTGTGATGGATCGCCAGGAAGGCCCCGGTGGCCATGGTCAGGGCGCCGACCAGCGACAGGGTGAGCGTCCAGGTCTCGCTGCCGCCCAGCGCCGGATGCAGGCGCGCCAGCAGGTAGATCCCGGCCTTGACCATGGTCGCCGAGTGCAGATAGGCCGAGACGGGGGTCGGCGCCGCCATGGCATTGGGCAGCCAGAAGTGGAAGGGGAACTGGGCCGACTTGGTGAAGGCCCCGACCAGGATACAGATCAGCAGCGGCGTATAGAGGTCGTGCTGGCGCAGCAGCTCGCCGCGCTCGACCAGGGCCGCCAGCGACCAGCTGTCGCCGGCCACGGCCAGCATGACGACGCCGGCCAGCAGCGCCAGCCCGCCGCCCACCGTCACCAGCAGGCCCTGCTGGGCGGCCTTGCGGGCCGTCGCATCGGTGTGATTGAAGCCGATCAGCAGGTAGGAGGTGACGCTGGTGAGCTCCCAGAACACGAACAGCGCCACCAGGTTGTCGGCCAGCACCAGGCCCAGCATCGACATCATGAAGGCGGTGATCACCACCAGGAAACGCGGCAGGTCGCGATGGCCACGCAGGTACTCGCCGCTGTAGGCCAGCACCAGGGCGCCGATCACGCTGATCAGCAGGGCGAACATCAGCGACAGGCCGTCGATCAGGAAGGTCAGGCTGATATCGAGCCCCGGGGCCCAGGCCCATTCCAGGCGCAGGGCCTCACCGGCGACGATCGCCGGCCACTGGGCCAGCAGCCAGGCGGCGATCCCCGCCGGCAGCGCCGCCATCAGCAGCGGGGTGCGCGAGCCGAACCAGCGATGCAGCAGCGGCGCCATCCCGGCGAGCAAGAAACCTCCCAAGACCACCAGTTGCATCGAGCCTTCCTCCCTGGCGTCCGCGCGGGCCCACCGGATGAAAACGTGGTTCAACCTTAAAGAGCCCGATTTTGAAAGGCAAGGTGGCGCGAGCCGCCGCCCGATACGGTAAGGTATTGCGATTCAACTACTTCATGGGGCTCGATCGGCCCTGGGACGGAGGCGGTGCCTGACCTCAGGCGCGCGGCCGCCCTCTCGGCATGATGACGCTCCGACATAACGCAACCGAGCAGGATGACTGATCGATGACCTTGATGTGGATAGCGCTGCTACCCCTTCTCGGCGTGCTGGTGCCGGCCTTCGGCGCCGGACTGAGACGCCGGGAATGCTCCCTGGCCACCGCCGCCCTGCCCGCCCTGGCATTGCTGATGATGCTGGCGGAAATCCCCGCCCTGCTCGACGGCGAGACGCTGCGCGTCGCCGTCGACTGGATCCCCTCCCTGGGCCTGGAGCTGGCCTTCAGGCTGGACGGCCTGTCGCTGCTGTTCAACCTGCTGATCCTGGGGATCGGGCTGCTGATCCTGCTCTACGCCCATTACTATCTGGCTCCGGACGAGCCCTACGGGCGCTTCTACGCCTATCTGATCCTGTTCATGGCCTCCATGGTCGGCATCGCGATGTCCGACAACCTGCTGCTGCTGTGGATCTTCTGGGAACTGACCAGCCTCTCGTCCTTCCTGCTGATCGGTTTCTGGTCGCACCGCAGCGATGCCCGCAAGGGCGCGCGCATGGCGCTGACGATCACTGGCGCCGGCGGCCTGGCGCTGCTGGCCGGCTTCCTGCTGATCGGCGATATCGTCGGCAGCTACGAGCTGGACACCGTGCTGGCCAGCGGCGAGACCATCCTCGCCGATCCGCGCTACCCGCTGACCCTGGCACTGGTGCTGCTCGGCGCCTTCGCCAAGTCGGCCCAGTTCCCCTTCCACTTCTGGCTGCCCCACGCCATGGCCGCGCCGACGCCGGTCTCGGCCTACCTGCACTCGGCGACCATGGTCAAGGCCGGCATCTTCCTGATGGCGCGGCTGCACCCGGCGCTGGCCGGCAGCGAGCTGTGGACCCTGACGGTCTCGCTGGTCGGCATGACCACCATGCTCTATGGCGCCTGGTTCGCGCTGATGAAGACCGATCTCAAGGGCATCCTGGCGTTCTCCACCGTCAGCCACCTGGGCCTGATCACGGTGCTGCTGGGCATCGGCAGCCCGATGGCGGTGCTGGCGGCGCTGTTCCACATTATCAACCACGCCACCTTCAAGGCGGCGCTGTTCATGGGGGCGGGCATCATCGACCACGAGACCGGCACCCGTGAGCTGTCGCACCTCGGCGGGCTGCGCCGCGCCATGCCGCTGACCGCCGTGCTGACCACGATCACCGGCGCGGCCATGGCCGGCGTGCCGCTGTTCAACGGTTTCCTGTCCAAGGAGATGCTGTTCGCCGAGACCCTGAACACCCCGGTCCTCGGTGGCCTGAGCGGGCTGATGCCGCTGCTGGCGACCGCCGGCGGCGTGCTCTCGGTGGCCTACTCGCTGCGCCTGGTGCACGCGGTGTTCTTCAAGACGCCGAAGCAGGCGCCGCCCAAGGCGCCCCATGAGCCGCCGCGGCTGATGAGCGCTCCGATGGCGCTGCTGGCCATGCTGTGCGTGCTGGTCGGCCTGTTCCCCTCGGCGCTGGCCGGTGGCCTGCTCGACCTGGCCAGCCGCGCGGTGCTGCTCGCCCCGCTGGAATTCCATCTGGCGATCTGGCACGGCTTCAACCTGCCGCTGGCGATGAGCGCCGTGGCGCTGCTCGTCGGCGTGGGGCTCTATGCCGCCCACTCGCACCTGCGGCGCTTCCTGCGCGGCTTCAAGCCGGTGGACGCGCGACTGGTGTTCGAGGCCGCCGTGCAGCGCACGGCGAACCGCTCGGAGTCGCTGCTGTCACGCCTCGACAACGCCTCGCTGCAGCGCTACGTGGGCCTGCTGCTGCTGGTCTCGCTGGCGTTCATCGCGCTCGGCCTCGGCAAGATGCCGAGCCTGGCCGGCGACCGGCCCGAGCAGGCGGTGGACGGCATCCTGCTCACCGGCGCGGCGCTGCTGATCTTCAGCGGCCTGGCCACCGTGGTCACCCATCGCTACCGCCTGATCTCGCTGCTGATGCTGTCGATGGTGGGGCTGCTGGTCTCGCTGACCTTCGCCCGCTTCTCCGCCCCCGACCTGGCCCTGACCCAGCTCTCGGTGGAGGTGGTGACCATCATCCTGCTGATGCTGGCGCTGTTCTTCCTGCCCCAGAAGACGCCGCGTGAGTCCTCGATGCCGCGCAACCTGCGCGATATCGCCCTGGCCGGCGCCCTCGGCATGACCATCGCCAGTCTCAACTACGCGGTGTTGACCCGCGACAACGCCAGCATCTCGGGCTTCTTCCTCGACAACAGCGTCTCCGGCGGCGGCGGCCACAACGTGGTCAACGTCATCCTGGTCGACTTCCGCGGCTTCGATACCCTGGGCGAGATCACCGTGCTGGCCATCGCCGGCCTGGCGATCTTCAAGCTGCTCAATCGCCTGCGCCTGTTCATGCCGCACAGTGACACCGAGGGCCGGCTGTGGTGCCCGGATCGCTACCCGATGATCCTGACCACCATCTCCCAGGCGCTGCTGCCGCTGGCGCTGCTGGTGTCCGCCTTCATCTTCCTGCGCGGCCACAACCTGCCCGGCGGCGGCTTCATCGCCGGCCTGATCACCGCCGTGGCGCTGATCCTGCTGCTGATCGCCCGCGGCGTGGAATGGGCCCAGGCGCGCCTCGACTTCCCCTATCAGCCGGTGGCCATCGCCGGCGTCGGGCTGGCGACCCTGACGGGGGTAGGCAGCTGGCTGTTCGGCTCCCCCTTCCTGACCTCGTCCTTCGGTCACTTCCATCTGCCGCTGATCGGCGACTTCGAGCTGGCCACGGCGATGATCTTCGACCTCGGCGTCTATCTGGCCGTGGTCGGGGCGACGCTGATGATCCTGGCCAACCTCGGCAAGGTCACCACGCCCCACCGGCCGGGCAAGGAAGACGCCTCCTCCACCACCTCCAGCGGCAAGGAGAAACGCTGATGGAAAGCCTCTATGCCATCACCACCGGCGTGCTCAGCGCCTGTGGCCTCTATCTGATCCTGCGGGGACGGACCTTCCCCGTGGTGGTGGGACTGACCCTGCTGTCCTACGCGGTCAACCTGTTCCTGTTCTCGATGGGCGGGCTGACCACCCATGGCGCCGCCATCGTCGACGGCAAGACGTCCTACGCCGACCCGCTGCCCCAGGCGCTGGTGCTGACCGCGATCGTCATCGGCTTCGCCATGACCGCCTTCGCGGTGATCCTGGCGATGCGCGCCCGGGGCGACATGGGTAACGACCACGTCGACGGCGGCCGCGGTCGCGACGATCGAGAGGAGAACCGTCGATGAGTCCCCACCTGATCGTGCTTCCCGTGGTGCTGCCGCTGATCGCCGGCGTGCTGCTGCTGCGCACGCGCCACGGCAGCCCGCGCACCAAGCGCTGGCTCGGCGTCGGGGCCACCCTGGCGCTGGTCGCGGTCTCGGCGCTGCTGGTCGACCAGGCCGCCGGCGGCGAGATCGCCTACTACGCGCTGGGCGACTGGCAGCCGCCGTTCGGCATCGTGCTGGTGCTCGACCGCCTCTCGGCGCTGATGGTGATGCTGACCTCGGTGCTGGCCCTGGGCTGCGTGATCTTCGCCTGCGGCGGCGACGACGAGCAGGGCAGCAACTTCCACGGCCTCTTCCAGCTGCAGCTGATGGGCATCAACGGCGCCTTCCTGACCGGCGACCTGTTCAACCTGTTCGTGTTCTTCGAGGTGCTGCTGCTGGCCTCCTACGCCCTGCTGCTGCACGGCGGCGGCAAGTCGCGCACCCAGGCCGCCGTGCACTACGTGGTGCTCAACCTGGCCGGCTCGTCGCTGTTCCTGATCGCCGTCGGCACCCTCTACGGCGCCACCGGCACCCTGAACATGGCCGACATGGCGGCCCGCATCGCCGAGCTGCCCGCCGAGCGCAGCGGCCTGGTGACCGCTGGCGCCCTGCTGCTGCTGGTGGTGTTCGGCCTCAAGGCCGCCATCCTGCCGCTGTACTTCTGGCTGCCGCGGGCCTACGCGGCGGCGCCGGCCCCGGTGGCGGCGCTGTTCGCCATCATGACCAAGGTCGGCATCTACGCCATCCTGCGGGTCTATTCGCTGGTCTTCGGCGAGCAGGCCGGCAGCCTGGCCGCCCTGCAGCAGCCCTGGGTGTGGTGGCTGGCGCTGGCGACCCTGGCCGTGGCGACCCTCGGCGTGCTGGCCGCCCGCGACCTGCGCCTGCTGATGGCCTATCTGGTGCTGGTCTCGGTGGGCACCCTGCTGGCCGGCGTCGGCATGGGCACGGTCGAGGCCACGTCCTCGCTGCTCTACTACCTGGTGCACAGCACCCTGGTCACCGGCGGCCTGTTCCTGCTGGCCGAGATGATCGGCCTGCAGCGCGGCAAGGCCGGGACACGCATCGTCCGTGGCCGGCCGCTGACCCAGGGCGGCGCGCTCTCGATGCTGTTCCTGGCCGGTGCCGTGGCGGTGGCCGGCCTGCCGCCGCTGTCCGGCGCCATCGGCAAGGCGCTGCTGCTCGACGCCGCCAGCGCCGAGCAGCAGCCGTGGCTGTGGCCGCTTCTGCTGGCGAGCGGCCTGGGCGCCATCATCGCCCTCTCGCGGGCCGGCTCGACCCTGTTCTGGCGCAGCCAGAAGGGCGAGCGCGACGGCGAGCCGCTGCCCCGCCAGCACTGGATCGGCGTGTCCCTGCTGCTGGCCACCTCGCCGCTGCTGGTGGCGCTGGCCGGACCGGTCAGCGACTACACCCAGGCCGCCGCCGAGCAGCTGGCCGATCCCGATGCCATGGTTCGCACCCTGCTCCCCGACGCTGGAGACGCCTCATGATCCGTCCTCGTTCCTGGCTGCCGATCCCGATGCTGTCGCTGCTGCTGCTGGTGGTGTGGCTGCTGCTGGTGCGCAGCCTGGCCTTCGGCCAGTTCCTGCTGGGCGGCGCCCTGGCCATCGCCATTCCGCTGCTCACCTACCGCTTCTGGGACGTGCAGCCCAACGTCAAGCGCCCCGGGCTGCTGCTTCTCTATGTGCTGCGGGTGCTGGGCGACATCGTGGTCGCCAACTTCCAGGTCGCCTGGCTGATCCTCAACCCGCGTCAGCGTTCGCGCCCCCACTTCGTGGAGTATCCGCTGATGCTGGAGGAGCGCTTCACCATCACCCTGCTGGCCAGCACCATCAGCCTGACCCCGGGCACGGTGTCGGCCAACGTGCGCATGGACGGCAAGACGCTGCTGATCCACGCCCTGGACGCGGAGGATGACGAGGCGCTGATCGAACAGATCCGCGAACGCTACGAGCGCCCGCTCAAGGAGATCTACGAATGCTAGACATCGCGCTGAAGATCAGCCTGACGCTGGTGATGCTGGCGCTGCTGCTGAACACCTTCCGCCTGACGGTGGGGCCCAGCCTGCCCGACCGCATCCTGGCGCTGGACACCATGTACGTGAACTCCATCGCCCTGATCGTGCTGCTCGGCCTGTGGCTCGGCACCAAGACCTACTTCGAGGCGGCGGTGCTGATCGCCATGCTCGGTTTCATCAGCACCGTGGCGGTCTGCAAGTACCTGCTGCGCGGCGACATCATCGAATAGGAGGGTCCGGCATGACGTTCTACGTGATTCTCGAGGGAGTCATCTCGCTGCTGCTGATCGCCGGCGGGGCCTTCGCCTTCATCGGCTCGCTGGGCATGGCGCACCTGCGTGACTTCTACATGCGCCTGCACGGGCCGACCAAGGCCACCACCATGGGCATCGGCTGCACCCTGGTGGCCTCGATGCTCTACTTCGGCATCGCCGACAGCGAGCCGGTGGTGCAGGAAATCCTGATCGCCCTGTTCCTGTTCATCACCGCCCCGGTAAGCGCTCACTTGCTGGCCAAGACCGGCCTGCACCTGCAGCTCAAGTACGTCGACAAGACCCGCGGCCATCCCGTGGAGCTTCAGGAGGAAGAGGTCGGCCAGACGCCGGTGCCCCACGGCTCCCCCCCCGAGCGTGACCCCATCACCCTCGACAAGCGCCCGAACGGGCACTGAGACACGTCTCTCGGCAACGCGCCCTGCAACGAGAAAGGCGGCCCACCGGGCCGCCTTTCTCTTGTGCGAATGTCACGAGGGCGCGAACGCCTCGCGGGGCGGCGCTACAGCCAGCCCGCGAGCTCCTGACGGGCGATGGCCTCCAGCGCATCGACGTGATCCTCGCGGGCGTTCAGGCACGGCACATAGGTGAAGGTCTCGCCGCCGGCCTCGAGGAAGGCGGCGCGGATCTCCTGCTGGATCTCCTCCAGGGTCTCCACGCAGTCGGCGGAGAAGGCCGGCGAGATCACCGCGATATGCTTGCGCCCCTCGCGGGCCAGCTCGGCGACGCGCTCGACGGTGGCCGGCCCCACCCATTCCTCCGGCCCGAACTTGGACTGGAAGGTGGTCTCGATCGCCTCGTCGGGCATCGCCAGCCGCTCCTGGAGCAGCCGGGTGGTCTGACGGCAGTGGCAATAGTAGGGATCGCCATCGTCGAGGTAGCGCCTGGGCACGCCGTGATAGGAGGCCACCAGCACCTCCGGGGTCGACTCGGCGGCCTCATAGGCCTCGCGCACCGAGGCGGACAGCGCCTCGAGATAGGCCGGATGCCGGTAATAGGCGGGCACGGTGCGGATCGCCGGCTGCCACTTGAGGCGCATCAGGGTGCGGAAGGCCTGGTCGTTGGCGGTGGCGGTGGTCGGCGAGCCGTACTGGGGATAGAGCGGGAAGAACAGGATGCGCTCGCAGCCGCGCGCCTGGAGGCGGCGCAGCACGCTGTCGGTGGAGGGGTTGCCGTAGCGCATGCAGAAGTCCACCTCGACCCGGTCGCCATAGGCCGCCTCGAGCCGCTCCGCCACCCGGGCGGTCTGTTCACGGGTGATGGTCAGCAGCGGGCTCTCGTCGAGCGCCTGGTTCCAGATGCTGCGGTAGGCCGCGCCGGAAATGAACGGCCGACGGGCGAGGATCACCAGCTGCAGCAGCGGCTGCCACAGCCAGCGCGAGTAATCGACGACCCGGCGATCGGAGAGGAACTCGCCGAGGTAGCGGCGCATCGACCAGTAGTCGGTGGCATCCGGCGTGCCGAGGTTGACCAGCACCACGCCGACCTTCGCCCGAGGCAGCGTGGGATGATCGGCGGGCGCGTGCCGCAGCCGTCCCTCTCCCGGTGAGTCCTGCTCGGCATCGGATGAGTGCTCGAAGGCTGCCATGGCGCGCGTTCCCCGTGATCGACATGAGACGAAACTGATAGGCCTAGCCTACCACTGCGGGCATTCGGGCGAAATATGGTTATACTATTGGAGCTATTTGTACAACTTATGGTGAACAATGTCCCGTCCCCTGATCCTGGTGCTCGGCGACCAGCTCAGCCATGACCTGCCGAGCCTGCGTGAGGCCCCCCCGGAGGCGGTCATCGCCCTGTGCGAGGTCGCCGAGGAAGGCCGCTACGTGCCCCATCACCCGCAGAAGATCGCCCTGATCCTGGCCGCCATGCGTCATTTCGCCGCCGACCTGCGCGGCCGCGGCCTGCGCGTGCACTACAGCGCCCTGGACGACCCGGACAATGCCCAGACGCTGCTCGACGAGGCCGAGCGCCTGGCGCGGCTCTACGAGTGCGACGAGATCCGCGCCGTGCGCCCCGGCGAGTGGCGCCTGTGGCAGGCCATGGGTGAGCGCGCTCACGCCGCCCTGCCCTGGCGCCTGATGGAGGACGATCGCTTCTATGCCACGCCGGAGGATTTCGCCGCCTGGGAGAAGGGACGCAAGTCGCCGCGGCTGGAGTATTTCTACCGCGAGATGCGCCGGCGCACCGGCCTGCTGATGGAGGGCGACGAGCCCGCCGGCGGCCGCTGGAACTACGACCACGACAACCGCGAGCCGCTGCCCGAACGCCTCGAGGTACCCGCCCCGCCCCGTCATCGTCGGGATGACGTCACCCGCGAGGTCATGACGCTGGTGGAGGAGCACTTCGGCGATCACTTCGGCGACCTCGCGGGCTTCCACTGGCCGGTGACCCGGCGCCAGGCGCTGGCCGATCTGCGCCACTTCCTCGCCGAGCTGCTGCCCGACTTCGGCCGCTGGCAGGACGCCATCAGCGACGAGGCCCCCTTCCTGTTCCACTCGCGGCTGTCGGCGGCGCTGAACCTCGGCCTGCTCTCGCCCCGGGAGGCGTGCGAGGGCGCCGAGCGCGAGTATCGCGAGGGGCGCGCGCCGCTCAACTCGGTGGAGGGCTTCATTCGACAGATACTGGGCTGGCGGGAATACGTGCGCGGCCTCTACTGGACACGCATGCCCGACTACAAGCGCGCCAACGCCCTGGGGGCGAATCGCGGCCTGCCGGCCTTCTACTGGAGCGGCGACACCGAGCTTCGCTGCCTCCGGCGCGCCATCGAGATGACCCGCGACAACGCCTACGCGCATCACATCCAGCGGCTGATGGTCACCGGCAACTTCGCGCTGCTGTGCGACGTGGCCCCGTCGGCGCTGTGCGACTGGTACCTGGCGGTCTACGCCGACGCCTGCGAGTGGGTGGAGCTGCCCAACACCCTGGGCATGGTGCTGCACGGCGACGGCGGCCTGATGGGCTCCAAGCCCTACTGCGCCTCGGGCAAGTACATCGATCGCATGTCGGACCATTGCCGGCACTGCCGCTTCGATCCGAAGCGGGTCGTCGGCGACGACGCCTGCCCGCTCAACAGCCTCTACTGGCGCTTCCTCGAGACCCACCGCGACGCGCTGTCGGGCAATCATCGCATGAAGCTGATCTACGGCTCGCTGGATCGCATGTCGGACGACAAGCGCGCGGCCATGCGGGCCCAGGCCGAGGCCTTCCTGGCCGGGCTCGAGACCGAACCGGCCTATGGCCGGGGCGAGCACCGGGCCGGCTATCACGACGCCAGCCGCGATGCCCCCTCCGACGAGCGGGAGACCTGCTGATGCCGCGCCTGCGCTCACCGGATCCCCGTCGTGCCAGCGCGCCGGTGACGCTCTTCCACGACGGCCACTGCCCCTTCTGCCAGCGCGAGATCGCCTGGCTCGAGCACCATCCGCACCGCGACCGGATCCGACTGGTCGATATCCAGACCGCCGATGTCGCCGCCGACCGGGGACCCTCGTTCGAGCGCATGATGGGGCGCCTGCACCTGCGCGACGCCGACGGCCGCTGGTTCGTCGGCATGGACGCCAGTCGCGCGCTCTACGCGGTGCTGGGGCATCGACGCCTGGTGGCGGTCTCGATGCTGCCGGGACTCGCCTGGGGCTTCGATCGCGGCTACGCGCTCTTCGCCCGTTACCGGGTCAGGCTGGGCGAGCGATGGCGGGCCTGGCGGCGTCGGTCGAACGCGAGCGGGCGCTAGCCGAGCCGGATGTCAGGCGCGGGACGGCGAGGTCGGGAACGAAACGGGGAAGAAGCACGGAGAACATGCCACCTGGAGGAAGAGGGATCGCGCTGGGGCGCGCGGTGGCAAGTCGGTGGGCGGCCTGAAGCCGAGAAGAAGTCGGTGAGTGGAAGGTCGAGGAGAGAAGCGACGCGCGCCTTAGAACACCAGCGGCATGCGCGAGCTGAGCGCGTCGTGGTAGTGCGCGTCGCGACCGATCATCTCGTCGTGCGCCACGTACTGCACCAGGTAGGCGCGGTGGATGCCGGCGCGCTTGAGCTCGAGGTAGACGTCGTCGAGGGCGCGGAACAGCATCGGCTTGCCGCGCTGGGTCAGCAGGTGGCGCTGGCCCTCGATGTCTTCCAGCTCGACCTGATAGACGCGGCTGCCGGCATGACTGATCACGCGGATCTCGAAGTTGTCGTGATGGGCCACGAAGGCCTTGAGGTCGTTGAAGTCCATGGTCCCTCCATCGGGATCTTTCAGGGTGAATGCTGACACAGTCTCATGCGGTCGGATGACATGATGATGACGTTGTCGACTCGCCCTGAGACCGGTGGAGGGTACCGAGGGTTCCGCCCGGCGAGGCCCCCCGGCGAGGAGCGCCCCGCCGTCCGGCGACGTTACTGGTAGTCGGAGGGATCGATCGCCTTGCCCAGGGAGTTGCGGTCGACCCACTTGCCGGCCTTGGTCTCCTTGTAGCGGAACACCACCCGGTCGCCGACCGCCACCGGCAGCTCCGAGTCCTCGGTCTGGTAGCTGTAGTCCTCGCCGTCCACCACCAGCTGATAGCGGTAGAGGTCCGGCATGCCCAGCCATTCCTTGAACGGCCCTTCGCGTTCCACGGACTGCAATTCGCCGCGCGCCTCGAGTTTCGGGGTACGACGCCGATTACCGCGCTGAAATCCGCCTGCCATGGTGCTTCTCCAGTGTGTCTGCTGTTCGAGGGGTGGGGATTATACGGCGCCGACCGCCCCGCTCAAGGGGTCACTCGCCGAAGGTGTCGCCGTAGCTGTCGGGCGCCAGGTCCTCGAAGCGGGTGTACTTGCCGATGAAGGCCATGTGCACCGTGCCGATCGGCCCGTTACGCTGCTTGCCGATGATGAATTCGGCCAGCCCCTGATTGTCGGGGTTATCCGGATTGTAGACCTCGTCACGGTAGACGAAGCCGATCAGGTCGGCGTCCTGCTCGATGGCGCCGGACTCGCGCAGGTCCGACATCACCGGGCGCTTGTTGGGGCGCTGCTCCAGCGAGCGGTTGAGCTGCGACAGCGCCACCACCGGGCAGCCGAATTCCTTGGCCAGGCCCTTGAGCGAGCGCGAGATCTCCGAGATCTCGCCGGTACGGTTCTCGGAGAAGCCCGGCACCTGCATCAGCTGAAGATAGTCGATCATGATCAGCGCCAGGTTGCCGTGTTCGCGCACGATCCGGCGCACCCGCGAGCGCATCTCGTTGGGCGACAGCGCCGCGGTGTCGTCGATGAACAGCTGCTTGTCCTTCAGCAGGTTGACCGCCGAGGTCAGCCGCGGCCAGTCCTCGTCCTCGAGCTGGCCGGTGCGCACCCGGGTCTGGTCGATGCGCCCCAGCGACGAGAGCATGCGCAGCATGATCGACTCGCCGGGCATCTCCATGGAGAACACCACCACCGGCTTGTCGCTCGAGATCACCGCGTGCTCGACCAGGTTCATGGCGAAGGTGGTCTTGCCCATGGAGGGGCGCCCGGCGACGATCACCAGGTCCGAGGGCTGCAGGCCGGAGGTCATGTCGTCCAGGTCGCGGAAGCCGGTCGACAGGCCGGTCATCTCGCCCTGCATGTTGAACATCTCGTCGATGCGATCCACCGCCTTGGCCAGCAGGTCGCTCATGCCGACGGGACCGCCCTCCTTGGGCCGCTCCTCGCTGATCTGGAACACCAGCCGCTCGGCCTCGTTGACCAGCTCGTCGGCGGGCCGCCCCTGGGGCGCGAAGGCGCTCTCGGCGACCTGATTGGCGGCGTGGATCAGCTTGCGCAGGGTGGCCCGTTCGCGAACGATATCGGCGTAGGCGCGGATGTTGCTGGCCGACGGCGTGTTGCGCGCCAGCTCCGCCAGCGTGGCCAGTCCGCCCACGGTCTCGAGCTGATCGCGCCCCTCCAGCGCCTCGGACAGGGTCACCACGTCCAGCGGGCGCGCCTCCTCGGCCAGCGTCGCCATGACGTTGAAGATCAGGCGATGCTCGTAGCGATAGAAGTCGTTGGCCACCAGCCGGTCGGCCACGCTGTCCCAGGCCTGGTTGTCGAGCATCAGCCCGCCGAGCACCGACTGTTCGGCCTCCAGCGAGTGGGGCGGCACCTTCAGCGCCGCAGTTTCCTGATCGAGCTCGAGGGATTCGTTCATTGGGGCAGGCACCTCCGCAACATGGGCCGACACATTCTACCTCGAAGGACGCCTGACGCAGCAGGCGGAGTGACGTGCCGCAGGCAAGCAAAAAAGGGCGCGAGGATTTCTCCTCGCGCCCCTGGCGTCCGCGGGGGAGTCGGGCTTATTCGGCCACGACCACCACGCGCACGGTGGCGTCGACTTCGGCGTGCAGGTGCAGCGCGATGTCGTATTCGCCGGTCTGACGGATCGGACCTTCCGGCATGCGGACTTCGCTCTTCTCTACCTCGAAGCCAGCGGAGGTGATGGCGTCGGCCAGGTCGCGCGGACCGATGGAACCGAACAGCTTGCCTTCATCGCCGGCCTTGGCGACCAGAGACAGCTCGATGTCGTTGAGCTGTTCGGCGCGGGCTTCGGCTTCGGCCTTGCGCTCGGCGGCCTGAGCTTCGAGCTCGGCACGCTGGGCCTCGAAGGCCTCGATGTTGTCCTTGGTGGCCGGCACGGCGAGGCCGTAGGGCACCAGGTAGTTGCGGCCATAACCGGGCTTGACGGTGACCTGGTCACCCAGACCGCCCAGCTTGCCAATCTTGTCGAGCAGAATGACTTCCATCTCGTAAACCTCTTGTCAGTCGCTGCGGCCGAGTCGTCCGCGAATATCCACGAACGCGTCGATAAGGGCCGCAAGCAGCACGATGAGAATCATGGGCCAGGTGGTGATCAGCAACACATAGAAGGCGACCAGCCACAGCCCGTTCATTCCCTTCAATCCGATAACACCATGCACCAGCGCGATGCCGGCCACCAGCAGTGGCACCCAGAGCATCAGGCCGAGGCCGGGCAGCACCAGCAGCGTGCCGATGACGAGAAACGCCATCAGCACCAGCAGTTCGCGGGGAGCCAGGCGCAGGGCGTGGAACTCCTCGCGGAAGCCGCCGGGGTTGTAGAGCCCCGCCTGCCAGTTCCTGGCCAGGGCCAGGCAGGCCACCGAGGCCAGCAGCACGATGAGCCCGGTGACGCCACCGATCAGCATCTCGGCGAGCCGTTCGGTCTCGAGCCCCTGGCGCGAGAGCTCGTCGAGCATCGAGGCGAACTCCGGCGAGCCCTGGCGCAGCTGCTCCAGCAGGGGCCCCGTGCCGCCCGGCGGCAGGAAGATGCCCAGCTGGATCATCGCCGCCCCGGCGAGGGCGCCGACCACCAGCGTTTCGCTCCAGCGCATGCGCGAGCGCAGCACCACCGCCATCAGCGTGACCAGCAGGGTGCAGGCCAGCGGGATGACGTCGCCCCGGGTCCACCACCAGCCCGCCGGCAAGGCGGCGGCGATGATCACCGGCATGGCCGGTGCCAGGCCGCGGCGCAGCGTGACCAGTCCGGCGATCGCCGCGCCCAGCCAGAACAGCCAGGGGACCAGCGTGGCCGCGGCCGCCCCGGCGACTGCCTGGGGCGTACCGCGCATCATCCAGCGGGCGACGGGCAGCATCACGCTTGCGTCTTACTGGTGGCTATCGGTGTAGGGCAGCAGCGCCAGGTAGCGAGCCCGCTTGATGGCGGTGGACAGCTGACGCTGGTAACGGGCCTTGGTCCCGGTGATGCGGCTGGGAACGATCTTGCCGGTCTCGGTGATGTAGGCCTTGAGGGTGTCCAGATCCTTGTAATCGATCTGCTTCACGCCTTCAGCGGTGAAACGGCAGAACTTGCGGCGACGGAAAAAGCGTGCCATGGGAAAGACTCCTTAGCGTGCGATGTGTGGCTTAGGCGGACTGGGCGGGACGTGACGGCTTCTCGTCACGACGGGCGCGCTTCTCTTCCGCCGGCTTCATCATCGGGGAAGCCTCGGTGACGGCTTCCTTGCAGCGCACGACCAGGCTGCGGATGATGGCGTCGTTGAAGCGGAAGATGTTCTCGATTTCCTCGAGAGTCTCGCCGCGGCACTCGACGTTCATCAGCACGTAGTGAGCCTTGTGGATCTTGTTGATCGGGTAGGCCAGGTGACGGCGACCCCAATCCTCGAGGCGATGCACGGTACCGCCGTTCTCGGTGACGATGCTGGTGTAGCGCTCGACCATCGCCGGAACCTGCTCGCTCTGGTCCGGGTGGACCATGAACACGACTTCGTAATGACGCATGGGTTCTCCTTGCGGTTTGACAGCTTCCAGAGAGGCATGAGGCCCCAGGGGAAGCAAGGAGGTGATTATCGAAATACACGATGCCCGTTCGTCGGACGAACGGGCGCCAGTATTCTAAAGAGTGAACGCCAGGTGCGCAAGCGCCCGGCCATCGTTCGCGGCGTCTCCGGGCCGCTCACGCCGACGAGGTGCTGCCGCCCCGCTGCCGCACCGCCTCGAACAGGCCGATGCCGGTGGCGACGGAGACGTTGAGGCTGGAGACGCTGCCGGCCATGGGCAGCTTGACCAGCTGGTCGCAGGCCTCGCGGGTCAGCCGGCGCATGCCCTTGCCCTCGGCGCCCATCACCAGCGCCGTGGCCCCGGCCAGATCGGCCTCGAACAGGCTCGCCTCGGCCTCGCCGGCGGTGCCGGTGACCCATACGCCGAGCTCCTTGAGCTTGCCCAGCGCCCGGGCCAGGTTGGTGACCTGATAGACCGGCACGCTCTCGGCGGCGCCGCAGGCGACCTTGCGCACCGTGGCGTTGAGCGGCGCCGACTTGTCCTTGGGCACCACCACGCCGTGGGCGCCGGCGGCGTCGGCGCTGCGCAGGCAGGCGCCGAAGTTGTGCACGTCGGTGACGCCGTCGAGCACCAGCAGCAGCGGCGCCTCGGCGTTGGACCAGCCCTGCAGGCGATGCCACAGCGCGGCCTCGGCCTCGAAGGCCAGCGGCGGGCAGAAGGCCACGATGCCCTGGTGGGCGGCGCCCTGGGCGAGGCGATCCAGGTCGTCACGGGGATGGGCACCGACCCGCGCGCCGCGCGCCCGGGCCAGGTCGACCAGCTCGGCGAGACGGCCGCCGGCCTCCCCTTCCTGCAGCCACAGCTCGCGCGGGGCCTCGCCGCGATCGAGCAGCGCCCGCACCGCGTGCACGCCGTAGACGGCGTCCAGGCCGTTCGGCGTCTTGGGCCCGCGGCGCGGCGCGGGCTTCTTCTTCGCTTTCATCGACATCTCGGCTTTTCTCGACATCCCGGCAACGGCCTCAGCGACGACGCGGGCCGCGGCGGCGGCGCTTGTTGCCGCCGCCCTTCTCGCCGTCGCCCGCGGACTGGCCCTGAGCGCCGCCCTTGCCCTGCTGGCCACGCGGCTTGCGCGCCTTGCGCTGCGGCCTGGGCTGGTCGTCGGCCAGCTCGAAGTCGATCTTGCGATCGTCCAGGTCGACCCGCGCCACCTGCACCGAGACCCCGTCGCCGAGGCGGTAGCTCATGCCGCTGCGCTCGCCCTTGAGGCGATGCTTCTCGGCCTCGTAGTGGTAGTAGTCGGAGGGCAACGAGGTGACGTGCACCAGGCCCTCGACGAAGAACTCGTCGAGGCGCACGAAGATGCCGAACTGGGTCACCGAGGCGATGGTGCCGCTGTAGGTCTCGCCGAGCTTGTCGGACATGAACTCGCACTTCAGCCAGCTCTCGACGTCGCGGGTGGCGTCGTCGGCGCGGCGCTCGGTCATCGAGCAGTGCTCGCCCAGCTCGAGCATCTGCTCGAAGGTGTAGGGGCACCACTTGCTCGGCGGCTCCACCGGCGCGCCCTCCTCGCGCAGCACGGTCGCGGTCTGGCGCGGCCCGCGGATCACCGAGCGGATCGCCCGGTGCACGATCAGGTCGGGGTAGCGACGGATCGGCGAGGTGAAGTGGGCGTAGGCCGGATAGGCCAGGCCGAAGTGGCCCTCGTTCTGCGGCGAGTAGACCGCCTGACTCATGGAGCGCAGCATCACCGTCTGGATGATGTCGGCGTCCTCGCGGCCGCGGATGGTCTCGGCCAGGGCCTGGTAGTCCTGCGGCGTCGGCTCGTCGCCGCCGGGCAGCGTCAGGCCCAGCTCGTTGAGGAACAGCCGCAGCTTGTCGAGGCGCTCCGGCGAGGGCCGCTCGTGGATGCGGTACAGCGCCGGCAGGTCGTGCTTGTCGAGGAAGCGGGCGGTGGCGACGTTGGCCGCCAGCATGCACTCCTCGATGATCTTGTGGGCATCGTTGCGCGAGCGCGGCACGATCTTCTCGATCTTGCGCTCGTCGTTGAAGACGATCGCCGTCTCGGTGGTCTCGAAGTCGATGGCGCCACGCTCGTCGCGGGCACCGCGCAGCACCTTGTAGAGGGAGTTCAGGTCGTTCAGCGGCTTGACCAGCTCGCTGTACTGTTCACGCAGCGCATCGCCCTGTTCGTCGTCCTCGTCGAGGATCGAGGCGACCTTGTTGTAGGTCAGGCGCGCGTGGGAACGGAACACCGCCTCGTAGAAGCGATAGCGGCTGATGGCGCCCTTCTGGGAGATGTTCATCTCGCAGACCATCGCCAGGCGGTCGACGTCCGGGTTCAGCGAGCACAGGCCGTTGGACAGCAGCTCCGGCAGCATCGGCACGACCTGGCCCGGGAAGTACACCGAGTTGCCGCGGCTGATCGCCTCCTGATCCAGCGGGCTGCCCGGACGCACGTAGTGGGAGACGTCGGCGATGGCCACCAGCAGCTTCCAGCTGCCGGACTTGGTCTGCCAGGCGCAGACGGCGTCGTCGAAGTCACGGGCGGACTCGTCGTCGATGGTCACCAGCGGCAGGTGGCGCAGGTCGACGCGGTGCGCCTTGTCTTCCTCGGCGACCTCGGCGGACATGCCGGCGATCTGGTCCTGCACCTCCGGCGGAAACTCGGACGGGATCTCGTAGCTGCGGATGGCGATGTCGATCTCCATCCCCGGATCCATCCGCTCGCCCATCACCTCGGTGACATGGCCCACCGGCTGCACGCGGGTGGCCGGCTGCTTGACGATATCGGCCGAGATCACCTGGCCGTCGCGGGCCCCGCCGTTGGCGTTATGCGGAATGATGATTTCCTGGGCGATGCGCGGATTCTCGGGAATCAGCACGCCGAACTCGGGGGTGTTCTCGCGATAGACGCCGACGATGTTCTGGGTATTGCGCGCCAGCACCTCGACGATGGTGGCCTCGTCGCGGCCGCGGCGGTCGCGGCCGCTGATGCGTACCAGTACGTGGTCGTTATGGAACACGCGGCGCATCTGGCGCGGCGGCAGCACCAGGTCGGGCTTCTTGCCGTCGTCGCGCAGCAGGAAGCCGATGCCGTCGCGGTGGCCGAGCACCCGGCCCTTGATCAGGTCGAGCTTGTCGATTAGCGCATAGGCGCCGCGACGATTGCGCAGCACCTGGCCGTCGCGCTCCATGGCCGACAGGCGGCGGCGCACGGCCTCCTGCAGATCCTCGTCCTCGAGGCCCAGCATCTCGCTCATGGCCTCATGGGTGATCGGCTTGCCGTATTCCTCGAGCCGCGCCAGCAGGTATTCGCGGCTGGGCGCCGGCTTGTCGTACTTGTGGGCCTCGCGGCTGGCGTGCAGATCGTCGCTGAGCGTCCAGTGATTCATGCGGAGTGCATCCTTGGCAGGGTCGGGGACGACGGAAGGAGAGTGGCGCTCACGCGCCGCGGGCATGCAGTGATGCAATAAGGGTCTCTTGTCATGGCCGCAGTATAGCGTCGCCAAGGGTCGCACCCAACCATGCGACGACCTATCAGGCGGGTGGATACGCAAAAAAAGCCGCTGGCCGACCCGCAAGGGGTTGCATCAGCCAAAATATACGGTAATATACGCGCCACTTGCCCAGATGGCGGAATTGGTAGACGCGCTAGCTTCAGGTGCTAGTGTCCTTACGGACGTGGAGGTTCAAGTCCTCTTCTGGGCACCAATTCGATACACTGTCAGCAGCATCGCCAGGTATCACGCTCTTTAAAAGCTCGATTCGCTCGTGTTTCGCCCAGGTGGCGGAATTGGTAGACGCGCTAGCTTCAGGTGCTAGTGTCCTTACGGACGTGGAGGTTCAAGTCCTCTCCTGGGCACCATTCATCGCTCAAGCGATGGCTCGGAACACGACGAATATGCATGACGCGCCCAGGTGGCGGAATTGGTAGACGCGCTAGCTTCAGGTGCTAGTGTCCTTACGGACGTGGAGGTTCAAGTCCTCTCCTGGGCACCATCGCGTTATGCAGACAGAGCAGCACATCGAGGCCACCTCCTCGAGAAAGATCACCTTACATCGCTATATCGCTTCATATATCCCCGGCCGCACACGTTGCGGTTTTTTGCGTCTGTACGTCCGGTTCGGCCGTCAGACAAACCTTCGCCGAATCAATCCACCTCGACTCAGTCGAAGCGCCCCGGCAGATCGGCCACCGCCTCGAGCCCCCAGCCCCGGGGATTCGCCCGCCCCTCCAGCGCGCGCTCCACCGCCTCCGGCAGATTCGGGAAGAAATCCAGCCCGGTCAGCGCCTCGATGCGATCGATGCTGACCACGAAGCGATCCAGCGGCTCGTCGCCGCGCACGTTCTGCGGCATCACGAAGGCCAGCGCCATGGGCCGCTCGCCCGGCACCACCAGGATCTTGTAGAACGCCTCGGGCACTTCCACCAGGCCGACCCGGCGCAGCATGCCCCGGGTGACATCCGCGTCGAAGACCGGCCCGTCGATCACCTGCAGGGTGCCGTGGCGCGGCACGAAGCGATCGATCACCACTTCCTCCAGGCGCTGCCAGAGCCGACGATTCAGGTCCGGCCGCTGGGGCACCATGTTGCTCATCAGGAAGGTATCGTACTGGGCGGCGGGGCCATGCACCCGCGCGATGGCATAGTTGGGTGCCAGATGGCCGCGATCGTAGCCGCTGCGCAAATAGCTGTCCGGCGTGACCGGCCACAGGGTGCGCCAGTCGCGACGAAAGCCCGGCCGGTCACCGACATCGGCCGCGCGATCGTCACTCAGCACGTAGCTGGCCCACAGCGGACTGACGCGCACGTCCGACCAGCCCACCAGGAAGCCGTCGTTGCGCAGCACCCGATGCAGGCTAAGCGGCGTCAGACGCTCCCAGGTCGGCACGCCCATCCAGCTGAGGCGCTCGCGCACCTCGCGCTCTTCCATGTACCAGAGCCCGCTGCCCACCGCCGCGAACAGTGCGGCGATGCCCAGGCGGCGCAGCGAACCGCGCCATGACGGCAGGCGTAAGAGACGTTGCAGCACCGGCGGGCCTTACCAGCCCAGCGCGAACATGGTCTCGAGGTCGTGGCGCGAATGCACCTGCAGCGCGTTGAGGGTCTCGGTCTCGCGGATGCCCTCGACGTCGTTGAGACGCCCGGTCACCAGCTCCGCCAGGCCCTCGAAGTCACGGGTCCGGGCGATGGCGACCAGGTCGTAGCGTCCGCAGGTGGAGAACACCTCGCTAATGCCCTCCACCTCGGCCAGACGCTCGGCCACGGACTTGACCTGGCCCTTCTCGGTGTTGATCAGGATGACGGCATTCTGCATGGAGCAATCTCCCTCGAAAAGCGGTTCACGGCGGCGAGTATAACAGCGTCCTCGACCGACGGGGGCCCGGCCGCTCGTCGCGCCCGCCGGGCTCGGCTACGCTGAGGAGACCGACCCTCGCCGGATGCCCGCGCACCGCGGCGGGGTCGAGACGCCAAGAGCCGGACCACCGGCCGCCGAGCGACCTCAACCGTGACCCTCAGGAGGAGCCATCATGGCCAACCCTAGCCGTCGTGATTTCATGCGCCACAGCCTGCTGGGCCTCGCCGCCCTGCCGCTGGGCATTGGCGTGCTGTCGACGCGCAGCTTCGCCCAGGACCTGTCGCCCCTGGACCCCGAGAGCGATCAGGCCAAGGCGCTGAACTACGTCGAGACCGCCGCCGAGGCCAGCGACCATCCGGCCTATGCCGAGGGCGAGACCTGCGCCAACTGCATGTTCTACCAGGCCGACTCCCAGGGCTGCCAGCTGTTCCCGCAGAACAGCGTGGCCCCCGAAGGCTGGTGCCAGTCCTGGACCGCCAAGGCCTGACCCGGGCCGGGAACCGGCCTTCCCAACGCAGGCGGCCCGCACCTCCCCGGTGCGGGCCGCGTCCTTTCGGGAGGCCGCTTACGCCTCCTTCTGCTCGTCCTCCGGCAGCGGCCAGTGATAGCGACGCACGACCTCGTCGTCCTCCATCGACTCGAGCCTCACCGGGAAGCCCCACAGCTGGTGCAGGTGACGCATCACCGGGTAGACGCTGCGCGCCAGCGGGCGACGGCTGTCCTGGACGTGACGCAGGGTCAGCGAGCGGTCGCCGCGGATGTCCGCCGACCAGACCTGGATGTTGGGCTCTCGCACCGACAGCGCATACTGCACGGCCAGGCCGTCGCGAATGCGCTGATAGCCGCGATCGTCGTGGATGGCGGCCACCTCGAGCATCTCGTCGCGATCGTCGTCGAGCACCATGAACAACTTCAGGTCGCGAATCACCTTGGGCGACAGGTATTGCTGGATGAAGGACTCGTCCTTGAAGTTGCGCATGGCGAAGTGCAGCGTCTCGAGCCAGTCGCTGCCGGCGATATCCGGGAACCAGCGCCGATCCTCGTCGGTGGGATGCTCGCAGATCCGCCGCAGGTCGGTGAACATGGCGAAGCCCAGGGCGTAGGGATTGATGCCGCTGTAGTGGGGGCTGTCGAAGGCCGGCTGATAGACCACCGAGGTGTGCGACTGCAGGAACTCCAGGATCAGCCCCTCGTCCACCAGGCCGTCGTCATACAGGCGGTTCATCAGGGTGTAGTGCCAGAAGGTCGCCCAGCCCTCGTTCATCACCTGGGTCTGGCGCTGGGGATAGAAGTACTGCGCCAGCTTGCGCACGATGCGGACCACCTCGCGCTGCCAGGGTGCCAGCAGCGGCGCGTTCTTCTCGATGAAGTAGAGCAGGTTCTCCTGGGGCTCGGGGGGATAGCGGCCGCCGGCGTGCAGGCCGAGGGGGTCCTCCTCGTCGCCGACGTCTTGATGCCCCTCCTCGGGCGGACGCCCGGGAATGGTGCTCCACAGGGTATTGACCTGGGCCTGGAGATAGGCGGAGCGCTCCTGCTGGCGACGCGCCTCCTCCTCGGCGGAGATCGGCGAGGGACGCTTGTAGCGGTCGACCCCGTAGTTCTGCAGCGCGTGACAGGCATCGAGCAGCTGTTCGACCGCGGTCACCCCGTGGCGCTCCTCGCACTCGGCCAGGTAGCGCCGGGCGAACAGCAGGTAGTCGACGATGGAGCTGGCATCGGTCCAGGTGCGGAACAGGTAGTTGCCCTTGAAGAAGGAGTTGTGGCCATAGCAGGCGTGGGCCATCACCAGCACCTGCATCATCAGGGTATTCTCCTCCATCAGGTAGGCGATGCAGGGATCGGAGTTGATGACCAGCTCGTAGGCCAGCCCCATCTGGCCGCGCCGATAGGCCTGTTCCACGGCCAGGAACTGCTTGCCGAAGGACCAGTGATGATAGCCCACCGGCATGCCCACGCTGGCGTAGGCGTCCATCATCTGCTCGGTGGTGATGATCTCGATCTGGTTGGGATAGGTATCCAGCCGATACTCGTCGGCCAGCCGGGCGATCTCCGTCTCGAACCGCTCCAGGACCTCGAAGTTCCAGTCGGAGCCACTGGCGATGGGCTTGCGTTCGGTCATGCTGCCTCCTTGGCCTCGCCTCAGGACTGGACCGTGCGGCGCCGGAACAGGTCGCGGAACACCGGGTAGATGTCGCCGGCCTCGACGATCTGACGCATGGCGAAGCGCTCGGGATACTCGGCCTCGACCTTCTCGTACTCCTCCCACAGCGCCTGATGCGCGTGGGGCGTGATCTCCACGTAGGTGAAGTACTGCAGTCGCGGCATCAGGCCGTTGGCCAGCTGGTCGCGACAGGTCAGGGAGTCGTCGTCCCAGTTGTCGCCGTCCGAGGCCTGGGCCACGTAGAGGTTCCACTGGGTCGGCGGATAGCGGTCGGTGATGATCTCGTCGACCAGGGTCAGGGCGCTGGAGACGATGGTGCCGCCGGTCTCGCGGGAGTAGAAGAACTCCTCCTCGTCGACCTCCTTGGCGGCGGTGTGGTGACGCACGAAGACCAGCTCGACCTTCTCGTAGTTGCGCTCCAGGAACAGGTAGAGCAGCAGGAAGAAGCGCTTGGCGATGTCCTTGTGGGCCTGGGTCATGGAGCCGGAGACGTCCATCACGCAGAACATCACCGCCTTGCTCGACGGCTGTGGCTGGTTGACCAGGTTGTTGTAGCGCAGGTCGTAGGTATCGATGAAGGGCACCGACTCGAGGCGCTTCTCGAGCCGCTCGATCTCGGCCTTCAGCTCGGCGATCCGCGCCGGATTGCGCAGCACCTGATCCTTGCGCTCCTCGGCCTCCAGCGCCTCCTGCGCCTCGCGCAGGGCCCGACGAATCGGCCCGCGCATGGCGATGCGCCGGGCATGGGCCTCGCGCATCGAGCGCACGATGTTGATCCTCGCCGGCACCCCGTCGCGGGTGAAGCCGGCCCGCACCGGGCGCACCTCGTCGAGGTCCACCAGGTTCTTGCGCTCCAGGTGCGGCAGCTCCAGGCCATCGAAGACGAAGTCCAGGAACTCCTCGCGGGACAGGGTGAAGGCGAACTCGTCCATGCCCTCGCCCTGGTTGGAGGCGCTGCCCTCGCCGGACCCGCCGCCGCCTCCCCCGCCGGGACGCCGCAGGCGGTCGCCCTCGACGAACTCCTTGTTGCCGGGGGCGATGATCGAGCGCTGGCCGCCGGGCCCGTGCTGGAACACCGGCTCGGAGATGTCGCGGGCGGGAATCGACACCTTCTCGCCGCGCTCCATGTCGGTGATGGAGCGGCGGTTGACCGCTTCCTCGACGGACCGTTTGATATGGGTGCGATAGCGATCGAGGAAACGCTGGCGATTGACCGCACTCTTGTGCCTGGCATTGGCACGACGGTCGATGAAGTAGGTCATGCGGACCTCCTGGGCTGCCCTGCGTCCACCCGGGGCGCCCTCCCTCGGCGCCCCGCGCGGACCTCGACGGCTACTGCGACTTGCGCACCCGCAGATACCACTCGGAGAGCAGGCGCACCTGCTTCTCGGTGTAGCCGCGGTCGACCATGCGGGCCACGAAATCCTCGTGCTTCTTCTGGTCCGCGGTGGACGCCTTGGCGTTGAAGGAGATCACCGGCAGCAGCTCCTCGGTGTTGGCGAACATCTTGTGCTCGATCACCCCGCGCAGCTTCTCGTAGGACTGCCAGCTCGGGTTCATGCCGTTGTTCTGGGCCCGGGCCCGCAGCACGAAGTTGACGACCTCGTGACGGAAGTCCTTGGGATTGGAGATGCCCGCCGGCTTCTCGATCTTCTCCAGCTCCTCGTTGAGGGACTGACGGTCGAACAGCTCGCCGGTCTCCGGGTCGCGATACTCCTGATCCTGGATCCAGAAGTCGGCGTAGGTGACGTAGCGGTCGAAGATGTTCTGACCGTACTCGGAGTAGGACTCGAGATAGGCGGTCTGAATCTCCTTGCCGATGAAGTCCACGTAGCGCGGCGCCAGGAACTCCTTGATGAAGCGCAGGTAGCGCTCGAAGGTCTCCTTGGGCAGCTGCTCCTGCTCGAGGCGCTGCTCGAGCACGTAGAGCAGATGCACCGGGTTGGCCGCCACCTCGTGGTTGTCGAAGTTGAACACCTTGGACAGGATCTTGAAGGCGAAGCGCGTGGAGAGCCCGTCCATGCCCTCGTCGACCCCGGCCGCGTCGCGGTACTCCTGGATCGACTTGGCCTTGGGATCGGTGTCCTTGAGGTTCTCGCCGTCGTAGACCCGCATCTTGGAATAGACGCTGGAGTTCTCCGGCTCCTTGAGCCGCGAGAGCACCGAGAACTGGGCCAGCATGCGCAGGGTGTCCGGCGCGCAGGGTGCCTCGTTGAGCGAGGAGTGCTCGAGCAGCTTCTTGTAGATGTTGATCTCTTCGGTCACCCGCAGGCAGTAGGGCACCTTGACGATGTAGACCCGGTCGAGGAAGGCCTCGTTGTTGCGGTTGTTGCGGAAGGCCTGCCACTCGCTCTCGTTGGAGTGCGCCAGCACGATGCCGTCGAACGGGATCGCGCCCATGCCCTCGGTGGGGTTGTAGTTGCCCTCCTGGGTGGCGGTCAGCAGCGGATGCAGCACCTTGATCGGCGCCTTGAACATCTCGACGAACTCCATCAGGCCCTGGTTGGCCCGGCACAGGCCGCCGGAGAAGCTGTAGGCGTCAGGATCGTCCTGGGAATAGAGCTCGAGCTGGCGGATATCCACCTTGCCGACCAGCGAGGAGATGTCCTGGTTGTTCTCGTCGCCGGGCTCGGTCTTGGCGATGGCGATCTGATTGAGCCGCGACGGGTAGAGCCGCACCACCCGGAACTGGCTGATATCGCCGCCGGCCTCCTTGAGGCGCTTGGCGGCCCAGGGCGACATCACGCTCTTCAGGCAGCGCGGCGGGATGCCGTATTCCTTCTCGAGCAGCTCGCCGTCGTGCTCGGGCGAGAACAGCGCCAGCGGGGATTCCTGCACCGGCGAGCCCTTGATGGCGTAGAACGGCACGTGCTCCATCAGCAGCTTGAGCCGCTCGGCCAGCGACGACTTGCCGCCGCCGACCGGGCCGAGCAGGTAGAGGATCTGCTTCTTCTCCTCGAGCCCCTGGGCGGCATGTCGGAAGTAGGCGACGATCTGCTCGATCGCCTCCTCCATGCCGTAGAACTCGGAGAACGCCGGATAGCGGCGGATGACCTTGTTGGAGAAGATACGCGACAGGCGAGGATCCTTGGCCGTGTCGATCACCTCGGGCTCGCCGATGGCTTCCAGCATTCGTTCGGCCGCACTGGCGTAGGCCGAGGGATCCTCACGGCAGAGTTCCAGGTACTCCTGCAGGCTCATTTCCTCCTGCAGGGTTCGTTCGAAGCGGTTCTGCACATGATCGAAGATGCTCATCGATGCCTCCTTAAAGCCCGGGACTCCGGCTTGGCGGTCCTCGCCCTGCTGGCCGGGTCGGTAGCTTCAGCGTAGCCAGCTCGACCGGACGATGGTGCCCGGAACCTTCAACGCAGGGCTGCACTCCCTATGAGCCCACGAACCCGAAGCGGTTCATCCCGAGAGGGACAGATTTTCAACGAACGCGGCCTGCTCCCCTCCCTAGAGCGTGGCGGCCAGCCGCACGCCCTGGTCGATGGCGCGCCGGGCATCGAGCTCGGCGGCCTCGTCGGCGCCGCCGATGACATGGACCGACACGCCGGCCGCTCGCAGCGGTTCGAGCATGTCGCGCACCGACTCCTGACCGGCGCACACCACGACGCTGTCGACCTCGAGCAGCCTCGGCTCGCCGTCGACGCGGACATGCAGGCCGGCGTCGTCGATGCCGACGTATTCGCAGCCGGCCAGCATCTCGACGCCGCGGTGGCGCAGCGAGGCACGATGGACCCAGCCGGTGGTAGCGCCGAGCCCGCGACCGAGCTTCGACGCCTTGCGCTGCAGCAGGGTGACCCGCCGCGGCACCGAGGGCCTGATCGGCGCCCGCAGCCCGCCCGGCGAGGCCACCGAGAGGTCCACGCCCCACTCGGCGCACCAGGCCTCGGCGTCCAGGGCGGGGTGGCCGGCATGGGTGAGCAGTTCCGCCACGTCGAAGCCGATGCCCCCGGCACCGATGATCGCCACCCTCGGCCCCACCCGCTCCGGCTGCTGAATCGCCAGCGGATAGGCCATCACCTTCGGGTGATCGATGCCCGGCAGCGCGAGGGCCCGCGGCCGCACGCCGGTGGCCAGCACCACCTCATCGAAGACGCGAAGTTCGTGGAGCCCGGGGGCGACGCCGAGCCGCACGCTCACGCCACGCCGGTCGAGCATGGTGCGGAAATAGCGCAGCGTCTCGTCGAACTCCTCCTTGCCGGGAATCCGCCGGGCATGGTTGAACTGCCCGCCCAGCTCGGCCTGGCGCTCGAACAGCGTGACCGCGTGGCCGCGCTCGGCGGCGGTGACCGCCGCGGCGAGCCCGGCGGGACCGCCGCCCACCACGGCGATGCGTCTGACCGAGCCGGCCGGCGCGATCGCAAGCTCGGTCTCGTGGCCGGCCCGCGGATTGACCAGGCACGAGGTCGTCTTGCCCTGGAAGGTGTGGTCGAGACAGGCCTGGTTGCAGGCGATGCAGGTGTTGATCTCGCCGCTCCGTCCCTCGCGGGCCTTGGCCACCCAGGCCGGGTCGGCCAGGAAGGGGCGCGCCATGGAGACCATGTCCGCCACGCCGTCGGCCAGCAGCCGCTCGGCCACCTCGGGCATGTTGATGCGATTGGTGGCGATCAGCGGCACCGGCAACTCATCGCGCATGCGCCGCGAGACCTCGGCGAACAGCGCCCGCGGCACGCTGGTGACGATGGTCGGCACCCTTGCCTCGTGCCAGCCGATGCCGCCGTCGATGGCATCGGCGCCGGCCTCGGCCACCGCGCGCCCCAGGGCGACCACCTCGTCATGGGTGCTGCCCTCCTCCACCAGGTCGATCATCGACAGCCGGAACAGGATCAGCGCCTCGGGCCCCAGGGCCCGGCGAATCCGCCGCACCGCCTCCACCGGGAAGCGGATGCGGTTGGCGAAGCCACCGCCCCATTCGTCCTCGCGATGATTGGTGCGGCGGCACACGAACTGATTGATCAGATAGCCCTCGGAGCCCATGACCTCGACGCCGTCGTAGCCGGCCTCCCGGGCCAGCCGGGCGCATCGGACGTAGTCGTCCAGGGTGCGTTCGATCTCGTCGGCGCCGAGGGCACGCGGCTCGCGCGGATTGATCGGCGCCCGGATCGCCGAGGGCGCCACCGGCGCGTCCGTGTAGGCGTAGCGGCCGGCGTGCAGGATCTGCAGGCAGATATGGCCGCCCTCGGCGTGGACCGCCTCGACCAGGCGGCGGTGTTCGGCCACCTGTTCGGGCCGCTCCAGGGTCGCGCCGCCGGCGAAGACCGCCCCCTCGGCATTGGGCGCGATGCCGCCCCCGACGATCAGCGACACGCCCGCCCGGGCGCGCTCGGCATAGAAGGCGGCCAGGCGTTCGAAACCGCCGGGCATTTCTTCCAGGTTGGTGTGCATAGAGCCCATCACCACCCGATTGGGAAGGCGCAGCGGGCCCAGTGCGATGGGGCGAAAAAGATTCGGAAAGTCAGCCACGCTCGAGCACCCTCGGACCGTCGACAGAAATTAAAACAACTGTATGACAGACTCGCGGGCAGCGCAAAAATCGCGTCGGCTTTTTCAGGGGAAGGAGCGGTGAAAGGCGAAGCGTTGATGGCGAAAAATCGAGGCTTCAGACAACAGAAAAGCCCCGTGGCGTGAGCCACGGGGCCTTGGGAATTCTGAGCAGATGGCGGACCGGACGGGACTCGAACCCGCGACCTCCGGCGTGACAGGCCGGCATTCTAACCAACTGAACTACCGGTCCGCGTGGTGGGCGATACTGGACTCGAACCAGTGACCCCCAGCATGTGAGGCTGGTGCTCTAACCAACTGAGCTAATCGCCCACGCGGTACTGCTTAGATTGTGCGTCATCGTGGCGGACCGGACGGGACTCGAACCCGCGACCTCCGGCGTGACAGGCCGGCATTCTAACCAACTGAACTACCGGTCCGCAAGTGATGATGCGGTACAGAAAACGCTGGCGGACCGGACGGGACTCGAACCCGCGACCTCCGGCGTGACAGGCCGGCATTCTAACCAACTGAACTACCGGTCCGCACTCGTTTCTGCGATGCAATCGGCCACCGTCTTCGACGATGGTGGGTGGTACAGGGATCGAACCTGTGACCCCCAGCTTGTAAGGCTGGTGCTCTCCCAGCTGAGCTAACCACCCCCGGTCACATGGCGCTGCATTCTACGGAAACTGCGTTCATTGTCAACGCGTTTTTTTCATCTTCGTGTCGAACGGTCGGCGGATAACGCCAGGCCATTCATCCACTTGGCCGCTACCGATGGCCGACGGCACGGGGGGCCATGGCCGCGGCGATGGCCGTCGCGCCCTCCTCGATCAAAGCCGCCTGATCGCGCCCGGAGGCACGGCGCGGCTTCCAGTCATGATCGCCGTCCTCCAGCCAGTGCAGTTCGGCGCAGGCCGGCAGCGCATAGCCGGCCACCTGCTCGCGAGTGCCGAAGGGATCGCGGGTGCCCTGCACCACCAGGGTCGGGCAGTTCAGGCTCGGCCAGTGCTCGAGGCGCAGCGACTCGGGCTTGCGCGGCGGATGAAAGGGATAGCCGCAGAGCGCCAGGCCGTCGGCGTCGTCGCGGGCCGCCAGCAGGCTGGCCACTCGACCGCCCATGGACTTGCCGCCCAGCCACAGCGGCCCCGGCTCGCGCCGCTGCACCGCGTCGCGCCAGGCGGCGAACTCCTCGGTCAGGCGATCGACCCGCGGCGGCGGGCGCCGACGCCCTTCCTCGCGCATGCGCTGCATGTAGGCGAACTCGAAGGCCAGGGTCTGCACCCCGCGCTCGGCCAGCGCTCGCCGGAGGCGCTGCATGAAGTCGGCGTCCTGCCCGGCGCCGGCCCCGTGCGCCAGCAACAGGCGACCGATACGAGCCTCGCCGCGGATCGCCAGCGGCCCCAGCGCCTCGAGATGGAGAATATTTTCGCCTTCAGTCATTGTATACACTTATTGGATGCATTTAATCTTTTCGCCTAACGTACAAGAAGACGCTTCCCGTCGGGCGCCTCACACTGGGCGCCCTGACCGCCCCCGACTTGACCGTCATCATCATGTGGGCAAAAGCCTTGGTCTAGACTGCTGCCCAAGCGCGACTCCCTCCACCGCGTTCGATGGAACCCGACATGAGCACAGCACTGGAACACCCCACCTACAACTACAAGGTCGTGCGACAGTTCGCGATCATGACCGTGGTATGGGGCATCGTGGGCATGGTCCTCGGTGTCACGATCGCCGCCCAGCTGGTCTGGCCGGAGCTGAACCTGGGACTGCCCTGGACCAGCTTCGGCCGGCTTCGCCCGCTGCACACCAACGCCGTGATCTTCGCCTTCGGCGGTTCGGCGCTGTTCGCCACCTCCTACTATGTGGTGCAGCGAACCTGCCAGACGCGGCTGATCTCGGACCGATTTGCCGCCTTCACCTTCTGGGGCTGGCAGGCGGTGATCGTCTCGGCGGTCATCACGCTGCCGCTGGGCTACACCGAGGTCAAGGAATACGCCGAACTGGAATGGCCGATCGACATCCTGCTCGCGGTGGTGTGGATCGCCTACGCCATCGTCTTCCTCGGCACCATCAAGCAGCGCCGCACCTCCCACATCTACGTGGCCAACTGGTTCTACGCCGCCTTCATCCTCACCGTGGCGGTGCTGCACATCGTCAACAGCGCGGCGCTGCCGGTCTCGGCCATGTACTCGATCTCGCTGTATTCCGGCGCCGTCGATGCCATGACCCAGTGGTGGTACGGCCACAACGCGGTGGGCTTCTTCCTGACCGCCGGCTTCCTGGGCATGATGTACTACTTCGTGCCCAAGCAGGCCGAGCGTCCGGTCTACTCCTACCGGCTGTCGATCGTCCATTTCTGGGCGCTGATCATGGTCTACATGTGGGCCGGCCCTCACCACCTGCACTATACCGCCCTGCCCAACTGGGCCCAGTCGCTGGGCATGGTGATGTCGATCATCCTGCTGGCGCCCTCCTGGGGCGGCATGATCAACGGCATGATGACCCTCTCCGGCGCCTGGCATAAGCTGCGCACCGACCCCACCCTGCGCTTCCTGGTGGTGGCGCTGTCGTTCTACGGCATGTCGACCTTCGAGGGCCCGATGATGGCGGTGAAGACCGTCAACGCCCTCTCCCACTACACCGACTGGACCATCGGTCACGTCCACGCCGGCGCCCTGGGCTGGGTGGCGATGATCACCATCGGCTCCATGTACCACCTGATCCCGCGGCTCTACGGGCGCACCGAGATGTACTCGGTGTCGCTGATCGCCGTGCACTTCTGGCTGGCCACCGTCGGCACCGTGCTCTACATCGCCGCCATGTGGGTCAACGGCATCCTGCAGGGCCTGATGTGGCGCGCGGTGAACCCCGACGGCACCCTGATGTACACCTTCATCGAATCCGTCGAGGCCAGCGGCGCCGGCTACGTCGTGCGCACCGTGGGCGGGCTGTGCTGGGTGGTCGGCATGCTGATCATGGCCTTCAACGTCTTCATGACCGTGCGCCGCCAGCAGAGTCTGCAGCGGCCGCAGACCCAGGCCGCGGCCTGAGCCAACAGGGAACGAGAACACAGCCATGAGACACGAGATCGTCGAAAAGAACGTGGGCCTGCTCGCCGTGCTGGTGCTGGTGGTGATCAGCTTCGGCGGCCTGGCCGAGGTCGTGCCGCTGTTCTTCCAGAAGCAGACCACCGAGCCGGTGGAAGGGCTCGAGCCGCTCGAACCGCTGGAGCTCGCCGGGCGCGACATCTACCGCCGCGAGGGCTGCGTGGGCTGCCATTCGCAGATGATCCGCCCCTTTCGCGCCGAGACCGAGCGCTACGGCCACTACAGCGTGGCCGGCGAATCGGTCTACGAGCACAACTTCCTGTGGGGCTCCAAGCGCACCGGCCCGGACCTGGCCCGGGTCGGCGGCCGCTACAGCGACGACTGGCACCGCGCGCACCTCTACAACCCGCGCGACGTGGTGCCGGAATCGATCATGCCGGCCTATCCCTGGCTGTTCGAGAACGTCCTCGACGGCGAACAAATCGCCGACCGCATGCGCGCCATGCGCACCCTGGGCGTGCCCTACACCGAGGAGCAGATCGCCGGCGCCCGCGACGAGGTCCGCGGCGAGCGCGAGATCACCGCCCTGGTGGCCTACCTGCAACAGCTCGGCACCGTGCTGAAGGACGCGCGCTGACATGGACATGGGAACGCTACGCGGCATCATCACCGGCCTGCTGCTGATCGGCTTCATCGGCCTGGTCTGCTGGGCCTATTCGAAGCGACGCAAGCCGGACTTCGACGAGGCGGCCAACCTGCCCTTCGCCGACGAGGACGAGCCGTCATCCCCCGGCACCGGCGCCGGTCAGGCACGCGCTCGACAAGAACAGGGAGACCGTGACACATGAGCTCACTTTGGAATGACGTCCTGCCCGGCTTCTGGAGCGCCTGGATCATCGTCATCACGCTGGGCACCATCGTCATCAGCGCCTGGCTGCTGTTCGCCAACCGCAAGACCGACAAGGTCGCCGATGCCGAGGGCAACGTCGAGACCACCGGCCATGCGGCCGACGAGATCGAGGAATACGACAACCCGCTGCCCCGCTGGTGGTTCCAGCTCTACGTCGGCACGGTGATCTTCGCCCTGGGCTATCTGGTGCTCTATCCCGGCCTCGGCAACTACGCCGGGCTGCTGGGCTGGACCCAGGAGAACCAGTGGGAGGCCGAGGTGGCCCGCGCCGAGGAGCGCTATGCGCCGATCTTCGAGCAGTACCAGCAGGTGCCGATCCCGGCGCTGGCCGAGGACGGCGAGGCCATGCGGGTCGCCGAACGGCTGTTTCTCAACAACTGCGCGATCTGTCACGGCGCCAACGCCCAGGGCGGCTACGGCTTCCCCGACCTGACCGACGACGCCTGGCTCTACGGCGGCACCCCCGAGGCCATCGTCGCGACCCTCACCAACGGGCGCAACGGCCTGATGCCGGCCTGGCAGCAGCTCGGCGAGGACAACATCGAGAACCTCACCCAGCACGTGCTGTCGCTGTCCGGCCGGGCCGAGGACGCCCAGCGCGCCGAGCAGGGCGCGGCGGTGTTCGCCTCGGTGTGCGCGGCCTGCCACTCCCCCGACGGCACCGGCAACCAGGCCCTGGGAGCCCCCGACCTGACCGACGACGCCTGGCTGTATCGCCGGCCCGGCCAGCCGCTGGCGGCCTCCATCCGCCAGACCCTGCGCAACGGCCGCAACGGCCACATGCCGGCCCAGGCCGCCTATATCGGCGAGGACAAGGTCCACCTGGTGGCCGCCTACGTCTACGGCCTCAGCCGCCGCGACTGAGCCCGGGCGGCGGGGCGCCCCGCCCCGCCGCCATCCTCCCGCGCGAGGCCGCCTGCCGAGAGCCTGCCATGAGCGACAAGATTCCCCACCGCGACATCACCGACGCCGGCGACACCGTCAGCCAGGCGATGTACGCCCGCCGCCGCCACCTCTACGTGCGCGAGATCAAGGGCGCCTTCCAGCGCCTGCGGCGCAGCGCCAACTGGGCGCTGATGCTGGCCTACTTCCTGATCCCGTGGATTCCCTGGGGCGACCGCCCGGCGGTATGGTTCGACCTGCCCGGCCGCGAGTTCCACCTCTTCGCCGCCACCTTCTATCCCCAGGAGTTCATGCTGCTCTCCTGGCTGCTGATCATCTGCGCCTTCGGGCTGTTCTTCATCACCGTGTTCGCCGGCCGCGTGTGGTGCGGCTACACCTGCCCGCAGAGCGTCTGGACCTTCCTGTTCATCTGGGTCGAGCACCGCCTCGAGGGCCCGCGCAACCGCCGCATCAAGCTCGACAAGCGCGGCTGGGACGCCGACAAGCTGCGCCGCAAGCTCGGCAAGCACGTCGTCTGGCTGGCCATCGCCGCCGCCACCGGCCTGACCTTCGTCGGCTACTTCACGCCGATCCGCGAGCTGGCGGTGCAACTGCCGGCCCTCGAGGCCCACGGCTGGTCGTACTTCTGGGTCGGCTTCTTCACCCTGTTCACCTACCTCAACGCCGGCTGGCTGCGCGAGCAGGTGTGCATCTACATGTGCCCCTACGCCCGCTTCCAGTCGGTGATGTTCGACGCCAACACCCTGATCGTCTCCTACGACGCCGATCGCGGCGAGCCGCGCGGCCCGCGCAGCCGGCGCCTCGACCATGACGAGGCCCGCGAGGCCGGCCACGGCGACTGCATCGACTGCGAACTCTGCGTGCAGGTCTGCCCTACCGGCATCGACATCCGCGACGGCCTGCAATACGAATGCATCACCTGCGCGGCCTGCATCGATGCCTGCGACGGCGTCATGGATCGCATGGGCTATCCCCGCGGGCTGATCCGCTATACCACCGAGAACGCCCTCGAGGGCAGGCCCTCGCACCTGCTGCGTCCGCGCCTGCTCGGCTATCTGGCCGTGCTGCTGGTGATGATCGGGCTGTTCGCCTGGGCGGTCGGCGACCGCACCCCGCTGGGCTTCGAGGTGGAGCGCGGCCGCCAGCAGCTGTTCCAGATGACCGACGACGGCAGAGTCCGTAACGTCTACACCCTGACGGTGCGCAACCTGGACCGCGAGGACCACGCCTACCGCCTCGCGGCCTCGGGCCTCGAGGGCCTGGCCCTCGACACCGACCGGGTCAGCGTGCCCGCCGGCGAGTCGCGCCGGCTGGTGGTCGAGGTCACCGTACCGCGCGACGCCCTGGCACGCCCCAGCCACGAGATCCGGCTGCGCCTCGAGGCCATCGACGATCCCGATATCCGCCTCGAGCGCGACGGCCGCTTCATAGGAGAGACCCGCTGATGACGGCGGAACACGAGACCATCCCGCCCTGGTACAAGCAGTTCTGGCCCTGGTTCCTGATCGGCCTGCTGGGCGCCTCGGTGACCTTCAGCCTGGTCTACCTGGCGCTCTCGATTCACTACTTCGACGGCACCGTGGCGGAGGACTATTACAAGGAAGGCCTGGCCATCAACCAGCAGATCGCCAAGCAGGAAGAGGCCCGGGCGCTGGGGCTCTCGGCCGCCCTGCGCGCCGATCCGACCACCGGCGACCTGGTGATCGACCTGGCCGGCGAGGCCCGCCCGGAGCGGCTGACCCTGACGCTGATCTTCCCCACCGAGAGCCAGCGCGACCGCCGGCTGACCCTCGAGCACGTGCGCGCCGGGCGCTACGTCACCATGCTCGAGGCGCCCCTGCGGCATCGCTGGTATCTGCACCTGGAGCCCGACGACGGCGGCGAACCCGCCTGGCGGCTCACCGGCGAGGCCTGCTTCCCCGCCGACGGCGACATCGACCTGGCGCCCGGGGTCTGAGCGGCGCCATGACCGCGACCGCCCCGACCGCCGCCAGGGCCGAGGCCGCCGCCTGCTACCACTGCGGCGCCAGTGTGCCCAAGGGCGCGCCCTGGACCCTGACCCTCGACGGCGCCGAGCATCCGCTGTGCTGTCCCGGCTGCGAGGCGGTGGCCCATGCCATCGTCGACGGCGGCCTGGCCGGCTACTACCGCTTTCGCAGCGAGCTGCCCGCGCGCCCCGACGACCGTCGCGCCGCCGAGTCCGAGACCTGGGCGGTGTTCGACGACCCGGGCCTGCAGGCCCGCTTCGTGCACCGGGACGACGACGGCGTCCACGCCACCCTGGCGGTGGAGGGCATCACCTGCGCGGCCTGCGCCTGGCTGATCGAGCATCGCCTCAACGCCCTGGACGGCGTCCGCACCAGCGCCGTGAACCTCGCCCATCACCGGGTCCGGGTCGCCTGGGATCCGGCGCGCCTCGCCTTCTCGCGGCTGCTCGCCGAGCTGGCCGCCATCGGCTATCCGGCCCAGCCCTACGAGCCCGACGAGGCCCAGCGCCGCCTGCAGCGCGAGGAACGCCGCCAGATCCGCCGGCTGATCGTGGCCGCGGTGGGCATGATGCAGGTGGCGATGTTCTCGATCCCCTTCTACGTGTCCGGCGACGACGGCCTGGGCGGCGACTTCGATACCCTCTTCCACTGGCTGGCCTTCGCCCTGACCACGCCGGTGGTGCTCTATTCGGCCCAGCCGTTCTTCGGCGGCGCGTGGCGCGACCTGCGCCACCGCCGGCTGGGCATGGACGTGCCGGTGTCGCTGGCCATCGCCGGCGCCTATCTCGCCAGCACCTGGGCGCTGCTGGTCGGCCACGGCGACGTCTACTTCGACTCCGCGGCCATGTTCACCTTCTTCCTGCTGGCCGGTCGCTTCCTGGAGGTCCGCGCCCGGCGACGCGGCGGGCGCCGCGGCAATGCCCTGGCCGGGATGCTGCCGCTGTCGGCGATCCGCCTCGACGAGGGCGACGAGGAGCGCCTCCTGCCCGCCAGCGAGCTGGCCGCCGGCGACCGGGTGCTGGTCAGACCCGGCCACGGCGTGCCCGCCGACGGCGTGATCGAACAGGGCGCCTCGAGCCTCGACGAATCGATGCTCAGCGGCGAGGCGCTGCCGGTGACGCGCGGCGTGGGCGACGCCGTGACCGGCGGCAGCCACAACGTCGAGAGCCCGCTGACGTTGCGCGTGACCCGGGCCGGCCCCGATGCCCGGGCGGCGCAGCTGCTCGACCTCACCGACCGCGCCTTCGCCGAACGCCCGCGCATCGCGCGCCGGGCCGCCCGGCTGGCGCATCACTTCGTGCTCCAGGTGCTGCTGATCGCCGCCGCCACCGGGCTCGCCTGGTCGTTCATCGACCCCGAGCGGGCCTTCTGGGTAACGCTCTCGGTGCTGGTGGTCAGCTGCCCCTGCGCCCTGGCGCTGGCCACGCCCACCGCCCTGACCGCCGCCCACGGCCGGCTCCATCGGCGCGGCGTGCTGCTGACCCGCGCCGACGCCCTGGAGACCCTGCCGCGCCTCGACCGGATGATCTTCGACAAGACCGGTACCCTGACCCGCGGCGAGATGACCCTCGAGCACACGATCCCGCTTGCCAGCGACGATCCCGAGCGCCTGGCGGCCGTGGCCGCGGCCCTGGAGGCCCACTCCGAGCATCCCATCGCCCGCGCCTTCCGCCCCTATCGCCGCGCCGACATCACCGCCCGCGACGTCATCGCCCGCCCCGGCCGGGGCCTCGCCGGCGTCATCGACGGCCGCCCCTGGCGGCTCGGCCGGCCCGACTTCGCGGCCCCGGACGCCCCTCCGGCCCCCCCGGACGGTGACGCCGAGCACGGCCACTGGCTGCTGCTCGCCGAGGACGGCCAGCCGCGGGCCTGGTTCGCCCTGGGCGACCGGCCCCGGGAGGACGCCGCCGCCACCGTCGCCGCGCTGGCGGCGCGGGGCATCGCGGTGGAACTGCTGTCCGGCGACGCCGAGGCACCCACCCGGGCGCTGGCCGAGCGGCTGGGCATCGACGCATGGCGCGCCGGCGCCAGCCCCGAGGACAAGCTCGCCCGGCTGCGCGAGTGCCAGGCCGACGGCCAGCGGGTGGCCATGGTCGGCGACGGCATCAACGACGTGCCGGTGCTGGCCGGGGCCGACCTCGCCATCGCCATGAACGACGCCACCGACCTCGCCCGCACCCGGGCCGACGCCGTGCTGCTCGGCCCGCGCCTCGGCCGCCTGGTCGAGGCCGTCGACATCGGCCGCGCCACCCGCCGCAACATCCGCCAGAACCTGGGCTGGGCGCTGGCCTACAACCTGCTGGCCCTGCCGCCGGCGGCGATGGGCTGGGTGCCCCCCTGGCTGGCGGCGCTGGGCATGTCGGCGAGCTCGCTGGTGGTGGTCGCCAACGCCCTGCGCCTCACGCGCCGAAAGCTGCCCGACATTCCCGTGGATTCCCCCGCCCAGGACGCCCCATGAGCATTCTCTACCTGCTGATCCCGCTGTCGCTGATCCTGCTCGGCCTGGCCGTCTGGGCCTTCTTCTGGGCCGTGCGCCACGACCAGTTCGAGGACCTGGAAGGCCCGGCCCACCGCATCCTGTTCGACGATGACGACCCGCCCGGGGAGGCGCCCCGCCGGCACGGCGACGCCGACGCGCCGACCGGGAAACACGACAAGGAAGCCTGAATGAATCCGTCTGGACTCGATCTGCCGCCGCTGGCCGCGGCCTTCGTCTTCGGCCTGCTGGGCGGCGCCCACTGCATCGGCATGTGCGGCGGCATCATGAGCGCCCTGAGCTTCGCCGTGCCGCCCAGCCTGCGCCATCCGGCGCGGCTCGGCGGGCTGCTGCTGGGCTACAACCTGGGACGCATCGCCAGCTACATGGCCGCCGGCGCCCTGGCCGCCGGCCTCGGCACCCTGGTCGGCCTGGCCCCGGGGATCCGCCAGGCGCTCCAGGTCCTGGCCGCGGTGATGCTGATCCTGATGGCGCTCTACATCGCCGACTGGTGGAAGGGACTGCTGCGGGTCGAGGCGCTCGGCAGGCGCCTGTGGCGCCATCTGGAGCCGCTCGGACGGCGACTGATGCCGGTGGTGACGCTGCCCCAGGCCGTGACCCTGGGCGCGGTCTGGGGCTGGCTGCCCTGCGGGCTGGTCTACTCGATGCTGACCTGGAGCCTGGCCGGCGCCGACCCGCTGCGAGGCGCGGCGCTGATGGGCGCCTTCGGGCTCGGCACCCTGCCGGCGCTGCTCGCTACCGGCCTGGCCGCGCGACGGCTCGGCGCCCTGATCCGTCATCCGGCCACCCGCACCCTGGCGGCGCTGGCGATCATCGGCTTCGCCCTGTGGCAGCTGTGGGGCCTGTGGCCGGGCGCGATGGAGATGGCCCACGACGCCGGGCACGCCGGGCATCATTGAGCCGCTAACGCCCGCACGTTTGACCCAGCGCAACACCCCTGGGGGCCGCGAGCACTAGCCTGACGACATGAACGCTCGGAACTCCGCCATGTCCGTCACCCTTCCCGCCGACTTCGGCGCCGACGACTACGCCGCGGCGCTGACCGCCAGCAATACCCAGGCCCGCCCGCTGTCGCTGCATCTGCGCCTGCCGCTTCGCCACGACGTGGATGCCCGCGGCGACGGCAAGGGCATGGATCCCTTCGAGGTCGATCTGGCCCGGCTCGACCGCGAGATGGTGCTGGTGCGACGCTGCCTGGCGCCGGAGCGACGCCTGGAGGCCCTGCACTGGGGAAGCGGCCTCCCGCCTTCGCTGACCCTGTCGCAGATGAGCGGCCTCGTCGACCGGCTGGCCTCCCGCTTCCCCTTCGAACCGGGGCGCCCGCGCGACTTCACCGTCGAGCTCGACCCCCACGCCACGGATCTGCTCACCCTGCGTCACCTGGAGGCCCTGGGCTTCAACCGGCTGAAGCTGATCATGCGCCTGCCCGCGGCCGGCCGGCTGGACGCCCTGCCCCGCCTGCAGTCACGCGTCGAGCCGCTGCTCGACGAGACCGTGCGCATGGGCTGGCACTCGCTGAACCTGGTGCTGATCGTGGCGCCGACGATCCCGCCGCGGGAGGCCGTCGCCGCGCTCGCCGCGCTGCTGCCCATGTCGCCGCCGCGCCTCTCCCTGCGCCCGGAGCCCGCCTGGCAGGAGGGCGAATCGACGCTGCCGACGGCGCTGCTGGCCCGGGTCGACGAACGCCTGGCCGAGGCCGGCTACCGGGCACTGGGACACGGTTCCTACGCCCGTCGGGGCGCCGCCCTGGAGGATGCCCTCGCCCAGGCGCGTCGCGAACGGGCGCGCGACCGACTGGGGCTCGGCACCGGCGCCATCTCGCGGCTGCCCGACGCCGTGGCCTGCAACGCCACCTCGCCCCGGGACTACGCGGCGGCGCTGAACGACGGTCGGCTCGCCACCGCCTCGGGGCGCTGGCGGAATGCTCGCCCGCCCGGCCCCGGCCTGACCTGAGACTCGCCCAAGGGATGCTATGCCCGAACCGGGGCTATCCGCCATAATGGGGGAGGCAAGCCCCGATCAAGGAGGACAGCATGCCCGACACCGCAGCCGGCCGGCGCCGTTCCCTGCTGCACGAGACCCGCTGCCGGACCTGCAGCCTGAGTTCCCTGTGTCTGCCCCTGGCCCTCGAACTGGAGGACCTCGACGAGTTCGATGCCATCATCCGGCGCCGACCGCCGCTCAAGAAGGGCGAGTCGCTGTTCCGCCAGGGCAGCCCCTTCACCAGCGTCTACGCGGTGCGCTCCGGCAGTCTCAAGCAGGTCACCAGCGAAGGCGGCGGCACGGATCAGCTGACCAACTTCTACCTGCCCAGCGAACTGGTGGGGCTCGACGGCATCGACGAGTCGAGCTATCCGGGCTCGGTCATCGCGCTCGAGACCACCACCGTGTGCGAGATCCCGTTCGACCGCCTCGACGCCCTCTCCGAGCGCCTGCCGGAGCTTCGTGCCCAGCTGTATCGCAGCATGAGCAAGGAGATGCGCGACGACCGCCGCATGATGCGCCTGCTGTCGCGCAAGACCGCCGACCAGCGCCTGGCCACCTTCTTCGCCAGCCTCTCCGATCGCTTCCGCCGCCGCGGCTACTCCGCCTACAGCTTCCGCCTCTCCATGTCCCGGGCCGACATCGGCAACTACCTGGGCCTGGCCGTGGAGACCGTCAGCCGCATCCTGGGGCGCTTCCAGCAGCAGGGCCTGGTGGCCGTGTCCGGCCGCGAGGTGAACATCCTCGACCTGGACGCCCTGGCCGAGCTGGCCGAGGAAGAGGGCTGTCGCTGACGGCGCCAAGCGCCAAGCGCCAAGCGCCAAGCGCCAAGCGCCAAGCGCCAAGCGCCAAGCGCCAAGCGCCAAGCGCCAAGCGCCAAGCGCCAAGCGCCAAGCGCCAAGCGCCAAGCGCCAAGCGCCAAGCGCGGCAGAATGATGTCATGGCCATTGTTGACGTCAACGAAGAAACCCACAGGACTCGACGTCCCGTGGGTTTCTCATCGGCTTCCTCGACATCTGCCGCCCGTTACTGAGCACCCGGGCGCTTGCCGCTAGGCGCTACTCACTCGTTATGCAGGTCGATGCGATCGGCCTGCATCTTGGCCTGCTTGTCCTCCAGCCCGGCGAAGTCGAACAGCTCGCGGTCGGCCAGCTGCGAGGGCGCGACGTTGGTGACCGCCTTGAACATGCTCTCCAGGCGGCCGGGATGCTTGGCCTCCCACTCGGCGAGCATCTCCTTGACCACCTGACGCTGCAGGTTGGGCTGCGAGCCGCACAGGTTGCAGGGAATGATCGGGAAGGCCATGCGCTCGGAGAATTCGGCGATGTCGGCCTCGCGGCAGTAGGCCAGCGGGCGGATGACGATGTTCTTGCCGTCGTCGGAGAGCAGCTTGGGCGGCATCGACTTGAGGCTGCCGCCGAAGAACATGTTGAGGAACAGCGTCTCGAGGATGTCCTCGCGGTGGTGCCCGAGGGCGATCTTGGTGGCCCCGATCTCCTCGGCGTAGCCGTAGAGGGAGCCGCGGCGCAGCCGCGAGCAGAGCGCACAGGTGGTCTTGCCTTCCGGGGTCTTCTCCTTGACCACCGAGTAGGTGTCGCGCTCGAGGATGTGGTAGTCCACGCCGAGGCCGTCCAGGTACTCGGGCAGCACGTGCTCGGGGAAGCCGGGCTGCTTCTGGTCGAGGTTCACCGCCACCAGCGAGAAGTTCACCGGCGCGTTGCGCTGCAGGTTCCGGAGAATCTCCAGCATGGTGTAGCTGTCCTTGCCGCCGGACAGGCACACCATCACCTTGTCGCCCTCGCGGATCATGTCGAAGTCGATGATCGCATTGCCGACCTGGCGCCGCAGGCGTTTCTGCAGCTTGTTGAACTCACGCTTGGCCTTGGCGTCGGGCGCCTCGGCGGACGGGGTCGACGGCTCGGCCGAAGCGGCCTCATCGGCGGGACGGGGATCGAAGGTCACGGCATCTTGCATGGTCGGGGCGCTGCCAGGGCATCGGGGAAAGGGAAAGGGCGCCTATCCTACCACCCTGCCGCGAGACTGGCGACGTGGTGCCCGCTCAGCCGCTGCGACGGGCGAGCACCGCATCGCGGTCCAGCCGCAGGTGCATCAGGGCGGTGGTCACGGCGGTGCCCAGCACGCTGTGACGCCCCATCAACGGCACCTCGAGCTGCTCGGCGACCCGCTCGAAGGCCGGCGCCACCTCGAGCCGCGAATGGTGGTGATGGCGCTGGTAGCGCTGCACCAGATCGATGCCGGCATTGGGCAGCTCGAAGCCGAACCGGGCGCGCAGCTGGCGGTTGAGCAGCGCCAGATCGCGGTCCAGGCGCCAGCCCACCAGCGGCCGGTTGCCGACGAAGTCGAGCAGCCGCGCCAGCGCCTGGTCGATCGACACGCCGTCGTCGAGATCGATGCCGCGCAGGCCGTGGCGGCGCAGCGTCTCGGCGTCCACGCCCTCCGGGCGCGCCAGCCTGAGCTCCAGCGACTCGCTGGTCAGCACCCGGTCGCCGCGCAGCCGCACCGCGGCGATGGCCAGCGGCTCGGCGCCGCGCACGTCGCCGCCGGTCGACTGCACGGCCAGCGCCACCAGCTCCTCCCCGGTATAGGGACGGAACAGCCAGCCATACTGGCCATGGGCGTGGCGGTGACGGTCGACCAGGCGGCGCAGGGTCTTGAGCATGTCGATGTCCTTGTCGTGATCAGGCGTATTCGAGGTGATAGCGGTGAGAGAGGCGCTGCTTGAAGTCCTTGACGATATGCAGCGCCTCCCGGAGCAGGTCGCGCTCCAGCGACGACAGCGACTGCACCACCACCCGGTCCGGCTCGCCACCGTCGTCTTCGCCATCGCCGGCGAGGCGCGCCAGCTGCTGCTCGAGGCGCAGCTCGGTGAACAGCGACAGCGCCTCGCCCAGGTCCTCGGCGAAGCGCTCCTCGAGCCGGCCGTCGGCCGCCAGGGCGTCGAGCCGCTCCAGGGTCCCGGTGGCGAGGATGCCGCGCTCCAGCGCCATGACCCGCACGCCGTGCACGATGGGGAAGATGCCGCCCTTCTTGATGTCGATGCCGTGCTGCGGCTTCTTGAGCGAGCCGAACAGGGTCAGCGGCGTGGAGAAGCGCAGCACCGGACGGGCGAAATAGGAGAGCAGCAGCTCGTCCCTCGACGCCGCCTCGAACAGCGCCGCCCTCACCCGCTCGAGCAGCGCCGGATTGCCGGCCACGGCATGGGCATCGAGCATGATCGCCAGCTTCATCAGGCTGTCGCCGTCGCGGGCCTCCACCCAGCGCGCGATGCGCGCCTTCCACTGGCGCTCGGTGCCGACCCAGTCGGGGTTGGAGACCATGATGTTGCCCGGGCAGCGCGGATAGCCCAGCCGGACCAGGGTCTCGGTGAACTCGGCCATGCGCTCCATGCAGTCCGGCCAGTCGAGGGCATCGTCGAGGATCAGGCCGTTGTCCTGGTCGGTCTTGAGCATCTGCTCGCCGCGCCCCTCGCTGCCCATCACCATCAGGCAGCTGTCGCGCTGCCGCCGCTCGGGCATCGAGAAGCCCCAGGCCTTGTGGATGATGCGGCCGTTGAGCGCCGCGAGCAGGCCCATGGCGAAGCGCAGCTTGACCCCCTGGGCCATCAGCGCGCCGGCCAGCTCGGCGGTGCGGCGGCTGGCGACGGCGAGCTGTTCCAGGTCGCCGGCCTGCTCGACCTGCAGGCTCACCACGTGGCTGCGGCTGGAGAAGTAGCTGAGCACGTCGGTCAGCTCCACCACGCCCACCGGCGCCTCGTCCTCGACGATCACCACCCGCTCGATGCGATGCCGGGTCATCAGCACCAGCACCTCGAACAGGTACTGATCGGGGCGCGCGGTGATCAGCGAGCCCCGCGCCAGCGACGACAGCGGCGTCTGCTGGCCGAGCCCCTCGAGCACCAGGGCATCGAGCAGGTCGGTCTTGGTGACCATGCCCGGCCCGTCCTCGCCCTCCACCAGCAGGCTGTCGACGGCCTCGTCATGCAGCCGCCGCACCGCCTCGGCGATGGTCGTCTCGCCGGCCAGGCAGCGCGGCGGGCGCATGCAGTCCTCGGCGCGGGCCAGCATGAAGCCGGACATGGTCACCCCGCCGGCCGCGCGCTGCTCGGTCAGCAGCCGCGCCTTGTCGGCGAGGCGCTGGCGGAAGAAGGCGTCGAAGGCGGGATAGGCGGCGCACAGCTCGAGGAACAGCGCCCGGGGCAGCAGATAGCACAGCGATTCCTGCTCGGCGCGGAAGCGGTAGCGGCTCTGGCCGTTGAGGATGCTGATGGCGCCGAACAGGTCACCGCCGGTGTAGTGGCCGATGCGCTGACGCTCGCCGGGCAGGGTGGTGTCCAGCTCGGCGACCTCGCCCTTGTGGATGAGGAAGACGTTCTCGCCGGGCTGCCCGGCCTCGAGGATGATCTCGTCGCGATCGAAGTAGGCCAGGTCGAGCCCGCCGCGCACGCGCGCCCGCCCGGTCTCGTCGAGCAGGCTGAACGGCGCGTGGGAGAGATCGACGTCGACCATGGGAGCGGGTCCTCGTGCCAGGAATCGCCGCCGCCGGATCGTACGCATGAAGGCAGGCCTGGAGCGTGACGAACGAACCGGGAGCGACAGGGCTTTCACCCAGAGTAGCAACCCCCTTTCGCTACCAGAATCTAGACCATGGTGTTAGGCATTCGCCGCCACACTTCTCGTCTAACCTTCTTCTTATACCAAAGTCATGCTCCGCTCGATCGGCCCGATGAAGGCCCTGGCGTTAGACCATGGTCATGGTCCTAGTCATCATTCGGATGCATGGATAGACCATCGTCCAACCCCTGCCGGCCGGCGCCACCGCCTGGACACGCAATGCCGACATAAGAAATTGATTTGCTTCAAAAAGACGGCAAACACTTCGATCGCTTTACACTCATGATACGAAAGTCTGCGATGTTTTTTTCGGGATTGTTGACCAGCATTGTCGATGATCCCCGGGTGATGCCAATGCGTCGATAAGCGCTCCGTTCCTCGACAGGCACTTCATCATCCGACACGCCGCCGCGGTTCGGTCGACAGACCCCGGGAAGGCACCGTGGCGACACATGAACGCTGTGAGCGACTTCCCGAATCCAACAACAAGTGGAGAGCAACATCATGGCTGAAGAGACCCCCAATGCCGAAGCCTACTGGAAGGCCAACCTCCGATTGATCGCCGGCTGTCTGGTCGTCTGGGCAGCCGTCTCCTATGGCGGCGCCATCCTGCTGCGCCCGCTGCTCTCGGGCATAGCCGTGGGCGGCACCGACCTCGGCTTCTGGTTTGCCCAGCAGGGCTCCATCCTGACCTTCATCGGCCTGATCTTCTTCTACGCCTGGAAGATGAACCGGCTGGACAAGCAATTCGGGCTCGGGGAGTAACTCAGCATGAGTCAATTTGCCATCAACGTACTGTTCGTCGGTGCCTCCTTCGCCCTCTACATCGGCATCGCCATCTGGGCGAAGGCGGGGTCGACCAAGGACTTCTACGTCGCCGGCGGCGGGGTGCACCCGATCACCAACGGCATGGCCATCGGCGCCGACTGGATGTCCGCGGCCTCCTTCATCTCCATGGCCGGCCTGATCGCCGCCGGCGGCTACGCCAACTCCACCTTCCTGATGGGCTGGACCGGCGGTTACGTGCTGCTGGCCATGCTGCTGGCACCCTACCTGCGCAAGTTCGGCAAGTTCACGGTGCCGGAATTCATCGGCGACCGTTTCTACAGCAAGCAGGCCCGCATGGTCGCGGTGGTGTGCCTGATCGTGGCCTCGGTGACCTACGTCATCGGCCAGATGGCCGGCGCTGGCGTGGCCTTCTCGCGCTTCCTGGAAGTCGACGCCACCACCGGCCTGATCATCGCTGCCGTGGTGATCTTCTTCTACTCGGTGCTGGGCGGCATGAAGGGCATCACCTATACCCAGGTGGCCCAGTACATCGTGCTGATCATCGCCTATACCATCCCGGCGGTGTTCATCTCGCTGGAGCTGACCGGCAACCCGATTCCGGCGCTGGGCCTGTTCTCCGAGCACAGCGAATCCGGCATGCCGCTGCTGGCCAAGCTCAACGAGGTGGTCACCGCGCTCGGCTTCAACGAGTACACGGCGGACGTGGACAACAAGCTCAACATGGTGCTGTTCACCCTGTCGCTGATGATCGGTACCGCCGGTCTGCCCCACGTCATCATCCGCTTCTTCACCGTGCCGAAGGTCGCCGACGCGCGCTGGTCCGCCGGCTGGGCCCTGGTGTTCATCGGCCTGCTGTACCTGACCGCCCCGGCCGTGGCCTCCATGGCGCGCCTCAATATCGCCACCACCGTCTATCCCGACATGGGCGGCCAGGTCGAGAACGTCGCGGATGCCACCGCCAACCCGATCCTCTACGAGGAGCGCCCCGGATGGATCCGCACCTGGGAAGAGACCGGCCTGATCCAGTATGAGGACAAGAACAACGACGGCCGCATCCAGATCTACAACGACACCGAGGCCTTCGCCTCGACCGCCGAGCAGCGCGGCTGGAACGGCAACGAGCTGTCGGTCAACAACGATATCCTGGTGCTGGCCAACCCCGAGATCGCCAATCTGCCGGGCTGGGTCATCGGCCTGATCGCCGCCGGCGGTCTCGCGGCCGCGCTGTCGACCGCCGCGGGCCTGCTGCTGGCCATCTCCTCGGCGATCAGCCACGACCTGATCAAGGGCGCCATCAACCCTCGCATCAGCGAGAAGGGCGAGCTGATGGCGGCGCGGATCTCGATGACGGTCGCCATCATCGTGGCCACCTACCTGGGCGCCAACCCGCCGGGCTTCGCCGCCCAGGTGGTGGCACTGGCCTTCGGCATCGCCGCCGCCTCGCTGTTCCCGGCGCTGATGATGGGCATCTTCTCCAAGCGGGTGAACAACCACGGTGCCATCGCCGGCATGCTCACCGGCCTGGTCTTCACCCTGGCCTACATCTTCGTCTACAAGGGCTGGTTCTTCATCCCGGGCACCAACAACCTGGCGGACACCCCGGAGAACTGGGTGCTGGGCATCTCGCCGCTGTCCATCGGCGCGGTCGGTGCGATCATCAACTTCGCCGTGGCCTTCACCGTCTCCAAGGCGACCGCCGCGCCGCCCCAGGAGATCCAGGACCTGGTCGAGAGCGTGCGCTATCCCAAGGGCGCTGGCACCGCCGTCGACCACTGAGTCATAATCCTTCCGGCGCCCGCGGGGCGCCGGCCCACTCTTCCATGTCGGGCTTCCTTCGGGAAGCCCGACGCATATCAGGACGACCTCGATGATTTGGCACTTGATCGCGGCGCTCGTCGCCGGACTCGGCGCGGCGGGCATCGCCCTGCTGCTGCGCACCCTGACCGCCAGACGGCTGCCGCGCTGGATCGTGCCGGCCTTCGCCGGCCTGGGCATGATCGCCTACCAGATCCACCACGAATACACCTGGTTCGACCACAAAAAGGCCCAGCTGCCGGACGACAGCCGGGTGGTGGCCAGCGAGCAGCGGCCGGCCTTCTGGCGCCCCTGGACCTATGTGGTGCCGCTGACCACGGCCTTCACGGTGATCGACGAGGATGGCCTGTCGCGCTCGCGGGCCGACGACCAGCCGCTGGTCGAGTTCATCCTCTACCGCTTCGAGATGGGCGCCGCCGACCGGCTGGTGCACCGCCCGCACCTGCTGAACTGCGCCTCCGGCGAGCTGGTGCCGCTCGACGACGCGAGCGGCCGCCCGCAGACCGAGGCCCTGCGCCGGCTCGACGACGGCGACCCGCTGCGCCGGGCCGTCTGCTCCGCCGCCTGAGACGTCCTTTCCCCGGCCAGCTGACCGCCGGCCTCCTCCATCGAACATGGACAGCCTTCCACCGGGCCTTAGAATGGGCGGGAACCCGAGGGAGATGACCATGTTCGCTGGCTGGCTGCTGATCGCCGTTTCACTGCTCTATATCGCCGTGCTGTTCGCCATCGCCTGGCGCGGCGACCGCATGGCCCGCCGCCACGGCGCCAGCCGCCGCCGGCCGGTGATCTACAGCCTGGCGCTGGCCATCTACTGCACCTCCTGGACCTTCCACGGCGCCGTCGGCCAGGCGGCCACCTCGGGCTGGTCGTTCGCCAGCATCTTCGTCGGGCCGATCCTCACGCTGCTGCTGTTCTGGCCGGTGCTGGCCAAGATGATCCGCGTCGCCAAGCACCAGAACGTCACCTCGATCGCCGACTTCATCGCCTCGCGCTACGGCAAGACCCAGTCGCTGGCGGCCTTCGCCAGCCTGGTGGCGCTGGTCGGCACCCTGCCCTACATCGTGCTGCAGCTGAAGGCGGTGTCGACCTCCTTCAGCATGATGACCGACGCCACGGACATCACCCGCGCGCCGCTGTTCGGCGACACGGCCTTCTACGTGGCGCTGGTGATGGCGGTGTTCGCGATCCTCTTCGGCACCCGCCACACCGACGCCACCGAGCACCACGAGGGGCTGATCCACGCCGTGGCCTTCGAGTCGCTGGTCAAGCTGGTGGCGTTCCTGGTGCTCGGTGCCTATGTCACCTGGGGCATGTTCGACGGCCTCGGCGATCTGCTGGCCTTCGCCGACATCCAGCTCGAGCTGCAGCAACAGCTGGCCCAGCAGGACTTCGGCCAGAGCTTCTGGGCCCAGACCCTGCTGGCGATGCTGGCGATCCTGTGCCTGCCGCGCCAGTTCCACGTCGCGGTGGTGGAGAACATCCACCGCGACGACGCCGCCAAGGCTCGCTGGCTGTTCCCGCTCTATCTGGCGGCCTTCGCCTTCTTCGTGCTGCCGCTGGCCGCCGCCGGCCTGACCCTGTTCGCCGACGGCAGCGTGGCCCCGGACAGCTACGTGCTGGCCCTGCCGATGGCCGCGGGCAGCGAATGGCTGGCGCTTTTGACCTTCATCGGCGGCTTCTCGGCCGCCACCGGCATGGTGATCGTGGCCGCGGTGGCGGTGTCGATCATGATCTCCAACGAGATCGTCATCCCGGCACTGTTCCGCCTGCGCTGGTTCGACACCAAGGCCCGCGACTACGGCCGGCTGGTGCTGCGCGCCCGGCGCATCACCATCGCCGCGATCCTGGCGCTGGCCTACGGCACCTATCACCTGATCGGCGACTTCAGCTCGCTGGCCTCCATCGGCATGCTGTCGTTCGCCGCCGCCGGCCAGTTCGCGCCGGCGCTGATCGGCGGGCTCTACTGGAAGCGCGGCAACCGCCTGGGCGTGATCGTCGGCATGAACGCCGGCTTCGCCATCTGGGCCTACAGCCTGCTGATGCCGGCGATGATCGGCGCCGGCGTGCTGCCCCAGGCCTGGCTCGACGGCGGCCCGCTGGGCATCGGCTGGCTGTCGCCCACCTCGCTGTTCGGCCTCAACGTCGGCGACGGCTTCACTCACGGCGTGATGCTGTCGCTGGGCGTCAATCTGGTCAGCTACATCTTCGTCTCCCAGATGACGCCGCAGCGGGTGGTGGAGCGCATCCAGGCCTCGCTGTTCGTCGACAGCGTCGAGACCCGCCAGACCTCGGTCAACCGCCCCTGGACCGGCGCCACCACGGTGGGCGACCTCAAGGTGCTGTGCCAGCGCTTCCTCGGCGCCGACCAGGTCGACCGGGCCTTCGACGACTATGCCCGGCGCACCGGCACGCCGCTGGACGACCACGCCCGGGCCTCGATCGACGTCATCCAGTTCACCGAGCGCTTCCTGGCCTCGGTGCTCGGCGCCTCCTCGGCGCGCATCGTGGTCAACTCGGCGCTGCAGGGCCGCGGCATCGGCATCTCCGACGTGATCTCGATCGTCGACGAGGCCTCCCAGGTGCTGGAGTTCAACCGCGCCCTGCTCCAGGCCACCATCGAGAACATCAACCAGGGCATCAGCGTGGTCGACCAGAACCTGCGGCTGGTGGTGTGGAACCAGCGCTATCTGGAGCTGTTCCGTTTCCCCGATCACCTGATCCGGGTCGGCGCGCCGATCGACCGCATCTTCCGCTACAACGCCCACAACGGCGAATACGGCCCCGGCGACCCCGAGGAGCACGTGCAGCTCTTGCTCGACAACATCCGCGAGGGCCAGCCGCACCGCTACGTGCGCTACCGCCAGGACGGCAGCGTGCTCGAGGTCCAGGGCAATCCCATGCCCGGCGGCGGCTTCGTCTACACCTACCAGGACATCACCCAGCAGAAGCGCACCGAGGAAGCGCTGATCCGCTCGGAGAACAACATCCGCATCTACACGGACAACGTGCCGGCGCTGATCGCCTACTTCGACAAGGACTGCCGCTACCTCTTCACCAACCGCGCCTACGAGCAGGCCTTCTCCATCGATCGCCACGCGGTGATCGGCCAGCCGCTCCACGAGGTGCTGCCGGCGGACATGCATCGCGAGCGCGCGCCCTGGATCGAGCGCGCCCTGGACGGCGAGCGGGTCAGCTTCGAGGTCTCGCTGACGCTGACCGAGGGCATCCGCTACATGCTGGTGACCTACACCCCGCACTTCGGCGACAGCGGCGCGATCCTGGGCTTCTTCGCCCTCTACCAGGACATCACCGAACGCCGCCGCGCCGAGATCGCCCTGCAGGAGACCAACGAGACCCTGGAGGAGCGCGTGCGCGAGCGCACCCAGGCGCTGTCCGAGGCCAACGCCGCCCTGCGCCAGGAGAACCGGGTGCGCGCCGAGGCCGAGCAGGCGCTGCGCCAGGCCAAGCAGGTCGCCGAGGACGCCAACGCCTCCAAGACCCGCTTCCTGGCCGCGGCCAGCCACGACCTGCTGCAGCCGCTCAACGCCGCGCGGCTGTTCACCTCGGCGCTGTCCCAGGAGATGCAGGCCGACGAGATGCGCCGCACCATCGGCCATATCGACAACTCGCTGCAGGCCGCCGAGGAGCTGCTCGGCACCCTGCTCGACATCTCCAAGCTCGATGCCGGGGCGCTGACCCCTCGGCGCAGCCACTTCGCCCTGGCCGACGTCTTCCGTCCGCTGCGCGCCGAGTTCGAGGTGATGGCCGAGGAGCGCGGCCTCGACCTGGTGGTGGTGCCCACCCACCAGTGGGTCGACAGCGACGCCCAGATGCTGCGACGCATCGTGCAGAACTTCCTCTCCAACGCCATCCGCTACACCCAGGAGGGCCGGGTGATGCTAGGCTGCCGGCGCCAGGGCGAGCGGCTGTCGATCGAGGTCTGGGACTCCGGTCCCGGCATCCCCGAGGCCAAGCAGGCCGAGATCTTCCAGGAGTTCCGCCGCCTCGATCAGACCTCGCGCCACAAGGAAAGCGAGAAGGGGCTGGGCCTGGGGCTCTCCATCGCCGATCGCATGGCCCGCGTGCTCGAGCACCCGATCCGGGTGCGCTCCTGGGAGGGCAGCGGCACCGTGTTCTCGGTCAGCGTGCCGACGGTGGCCGCCCGCGAGGAGGAGCAGCGCGAGGAGGCCAGGCCCAAGCGCGCCGGCAACAAGCTGGCCGGCAAGCGCATCCTGTGCATCGACAACGAGTCGCTGATCCTCGAGGGCATGAAGGCGATGCTGTCCGGCTGGGGCTGCGAGGTCTTCACCGCCACCTCGATCGGCGGCGCCAAGTCGGTGCTGCGCCACCTGGACGCCGACCCCGATGCGATCCTGGCCGACTACCACCTCGACAACGAGGTCACCGGCCTGATGGCCATGGAGGCGCTCGACGAGCGCCTCGAGGGCGCGGTGCCGGGCATCGTGATCACCGCCGACCGCACCGAGGAGGTCGCCGAGGAGATCAAGCGCGCCGGCTACCAGCTGCTGCTCAAGCCGGTGCGTCCCGCCGCCCTGCGCGCGCTGCTGACCCGCACCCTGCAGGCCAGCCGCGCCGCCTCTCATCAGGGCTGAGCCACACGCCAGTCGAGGGCACGAAACGACGCCGGCGGGCCCGAATCAACGGGCCCGCCGGCGTTTTTCATCGCCCCCTTCGTCGCTCGGGGAAGCGTTACTTCAGCGCGTCGCCGAAGAAGGTCTCGAGCTTGTCGAAGGGAATCACCTCGGTGCGATCGTAGAGATCGACGTGATTGGCGCCCGGCACCACGTAGCACTCCTTCGGCTCGGCCGCGGCTTCGTGGATGTCCTCGCTGAAGTAGCGCGAATGCGCCTGTTCGCCGATCACCAGCAGGATCGGACGCGGCGAGATCCACGTCAGCTTGTCCAGGATCGGGAAGTTCATGAAGGCCATCGACGAGCTCAGCGTGAACTGGGTCGTGGCGTTCGGGTGATAGCCCCGCGGGCGCGAGTAGAACTCGCCGAACTCGCAGCCGATCGCCGGGGTGTCCGCGTCGATCTGCAGGGGGGAGCCGCGCGGCGAGAGCTTGGGCCGCCCGCTGGCGAAGTCTTCCCAGCGCTGCTCGGCCATCATCGCCAGGTTGGCCTTGCGGGTCTTTTCGTCGAGGCTGCCGGCGAAGCCCTCGGCGTGCATGCGCGAGATGTCGTACAGGCTGACGGTGGCCACGGCCTTGATGCGCGGATCGACCTGGGCGGCGCCGAGGCCGAAGCCGCCGGAGCCGCAGATGCCGATGACGCCGATCCGGTCGCGGTCGACGAAGGCCCGGGTGCCGAGGTAATCGACGCCGGCGTGGAAGTCCTCGACGAACACCTCCGGCGAGGACACGCGGCGCGGGGTGCCGCTGGAGTCGCCGTTGTAGGCGGGGTCGAAGGCCAGCGCCACGAAGCCGCGCTGCGCCAGCTCGTTGGCGTAGATGCCCGGGCCCTGCTCCTTCACGCCGCCGTAGGGGGCGCCGATGATAAGGGCCGGATAGCGCCGGCTCTGGTCGAAGTCCGCCGGCAGATAGAGATCGCCGGCCAGCTCGACGCCGAAGCGGTTGCGGTAGCTGACCGCCTGGCGGGTCACGTTATCGCTCAGGGTGAAGATATGGTCGTCCATGCTCGGCCTCCGTGTCGTGAATCGTGTCGAAGCGCGGCCCGACGGGGACGCGGTGTGGCGGGACGGGGCGCCCTCGCCGGGAGGGCGCCCGCGGGCGGTGATCGGCGATCAGTCCTTCTTGACCGGGCCGGCCAGGTAGTCCTCGTCCGAGACCGCTTCCATCCAGGTCACCGGGCTGCCGTTCTCGGCTTCCTGGATGGCGACGTGCTGCAGGGCGGTGGTGTCGGTGGCGCCGTGCCAGTGGCGACGGCCGCAGTTGCACCAGATCAGGTCGCCGGGGCGGATCTCGGTCTTGGGGCCGCCCTCGCACTGGGTCCAGCCCACGCCGTCGGTGACCAGCAGGATCTGGCCGACCGGATGGGTGTGCCAGTTGGTGCGGGCGCCCGGCGCGAAGTTCACCACCGCGACGCCGATGCGGGAGGGGTCGGGCGCATTGAAGATCCTGTCGATGCGGACCTTCCCGGTGAAGTAGTCGCTCGGCCCCTCGATGGCCTCAACGGAACCGGCGCGCTGGATCAGCATGTCCTCGGATGATTCGCTCATGACGCTCTCCCTGGATTGATCGCGTTGACGCCTGCCAAGGTAGCAACCGGCCATTGGATATACTATGTGGCAAATACTGAATGCAGCATGAAGCGAGGCTTCACAATGGCAGGGCAGCGACTGGACGACCTGGCGGTCTTCGTGACCGTCGGACGCGAAGGCAACTTCACCCGCGCGGCGGCGCATCTCGGGGTCTCCCCATCGGCGGTCAGCCAGACCATACGCGGGCTGGAGGAGCGACTCGGCGTGCGCCTGCTGACGCGGACCACGCGCAGCGTCACCCGCACCGAGGCCGGAGAGAAACTGCTGCGCGAGGTGGCCCCGCTGCTGGAGCAGCTCGACGCCCACGTCACCGCCGTGACCGAACTGCGCGAACGCCCGTCGGGCACGGTGCGCATCACCGCCGACGAGTTCGCGGCTCGCCACCTCCTGTGGCCGCGGCTGCGGCCGCTGCTGGAGACCTACCCCGAGCTCACCGTCGAGCTGACCACCGACTACGGACTGACCGATATCGCCGCCGAGCGTTTCGACGCCGGCGTGCGGCTCGGCGGCATCATCGACGCCGACATGATCGGCGTGCCGATCGGGCCGCGGATGCGCATGGTCACCGTGGCCTCGCCCGGCCATCTGGCCCGCCACGGCATCCCGTCGACGCCCGAGGCCCTGACCGAACACCGCTGCATCAATCTGCGCCTGCCCACTCACGGCGGGCTCTTCGCCTGGGAGTTCGGCAGCGGCGAGCATGAATTCCGGGTGCGGGTGAGCGGCCCGCTGATCCTGAACAGCGTGTTCCAGATTCTCGATGCCAGCCTCGCCGGGGTCGGCCTGGCACAGCTGCCGGACGGCCTGGTAGCGCCGCACCTCGCGTGCGGCGAGCTCGAGGAGGTGCTGGGAGACTGGTCCGAGCCCTTCGAGGGCTATCATCTCTACTACCCCAGCCGGCGCCAGCAGACGGCGGCCTTCCGGGTGGTGATGGAGGCCCTGCGCCACGGCATCAAAGGCCCGGCCCCGCGGCGCGATAGTCCATGACGATCGCCCCAGAGCAGAGACGCTATTGGGCGGGCGACGGCGTCTGCCTTAACCTGAGGAACAGTTATTAACCTCGGTTAACAAGAGCCACGCCGATGCTTCCCGCCATTTCCAACGACACGGTTCGGGCCAAGGCGGCCCACGCCCTCAGCGGCCAGCGCCGCCGCTGGGGCTGGACGGCCTTCTTCGGGCCGGCGCTGATCGCCGCCGTGGCCTACGTCGACCCCGGCAACTTCGCCACCAACATCGAGGCCGGCTCGCGCTACGGCTATGCACTGCTGTGGGTGGTGCTGGGCGCCAACCTGATGGCGATGCTGATCCAGACCCTCTCGGCGCGACTGGGGCTGGCCACCGGCCAGAACCTGGCCGAGGTGATCCGCGAGCGCTATCCGCGCCCGGTGGTGTGGGTCTACTGGGTCCAGGCGGAGATCGTCGCCATCGCCACCGACCTCGCCGAGTTCCTCGGCGCCGCCCTGGCCTTCAACCTGCTGTTCGGCCTGTCGCTGGTGGAGGGCGCGCTGCTGACCGGGGCGATCACCTATGCGGCGCTGCTGATGCATCGGCACGGCTTCCGGCTGATGGAGATCGTCATCGGCGCCATGATCCTGGCCATCGCCAGCGGCTTCCTGCTGGAGATGATCCTCGCGCCGCCCGAGACCGCCCCGCTGCTCAAGGGCCTGCTGGTGCCCGGCTTCCCCGACGGCTATGCCCTCTATCTCGCCGCCGGCATCCTCGGCGCCACGGTGATGCCCCATGTCATCTATCTGCACTCGGCGCTGTCACAGAACCGCATCCAGGCACGCAACGACGGCGAACGCCGGCGGCTGATGCGCTACTACCGGCTCGACGTCATCGTCGGCATGGCCATCGCCGGGCTGGTCAACCTGAGCATGCTGGCGCTGGCCGCCTCGGTGTTCCACGCCCAGGGGCTGCTCGACGTCGCGACCATCAGCGACAGCTACCGGCTGCTCGCGCCGATGATGGGACAGGAGCTGGCCAGCCGCCTGTTCGGGCTTGCGCTGTTGCTCGCCGGGCTGTCCTCGTCGATCGTCGGCACCCTCTCGGGTCAGGTGATCATGCAGGGCTTCGTGCGCTTCACCATTCCGCTGTGGCTGCGCCGCCTGATCACCATGGGGCCGGCACTGGCGGTGATCCTGCTGGGCATCTCCGAGCAGAAGGCGCTGGTGGCCAGCCAGGTGATCCTGAGCTTCGGCATCCCCTTCGCGCTGATCCCGCTGCTGTGCTTCACCGCCAACCGCCGACTGATGGGCAACCTGGTCAACAGCCGCACGGTGACCGTCGTCGGCGGCGCGATCTGCGCACTGATCATCGGCCTCAACGGCTATGTGCTGTTCTTCACCCTGTTTGGCGAGGGATAAGCCACCATGCCCGCACTGCCCAAGCATGCCGCCTTCGAACGCGTGCGCCAGGACCACCAGCGCGAGCTGGTCGAGGACTACGTCGAGGAGATCGCCCACCTGCATGCGCGTCACGGCGAGGCCCGCGCCAGCGACCTGGCCGCCTGCTTCGGCGTCAGCGCCGCCGCCGTCTCCAAGGTGGTGGCCCGGCTACGCCGCGACGGCCTGGTGATCGCCCGGCCCTATCGCGGCATCTTCCTGACGCCGGACGGCGAGGCCATGGCCGAGCGGGTCGCCACCCGCCACCGGGTGGTGCTGGCGACCCTGCGACGGCTGGGGGTGCCGGAGGAGGTCGCCCGCGCCGACTCGGAGGGCATCGAGCATCACTGCAGCGACGAGACGGTCGCCGCCATGCGCCGCTTCCTCGGCCAGGCCGCCGACGACTGACGCCACGCCTGCGAGCCCCGAAACGACGCCGCCCCGCAATCAGCGGGGCGGCGTTTCGTCAGGACCGGGCCACGGAGGCGGCTCAGGACTGCTCGACCTTGGGCGGCTCGACCTCGAGCTTCTGGGCGGCGATCACCGCCTGGGTGCGGGAGTGAACGCCGAGCTTGCGCAGGATGGCGGTGACGTGGGCCTTGATGGTGGCCTCGGAGACGTTGAGCTCATAGGCGATCTGCTTGTTGAGCAGGCCCTCGGTGAGCATGTTGAGCACCCGGAACTGCTGGGGCGTCAGCGAGGCGATGGCCTCGGCGAAGCGCGCCTCTTCCTCGTCGGCCTCGCCCAGCGCCTCGGCCATCTCCTCGGGCAGCCATACCTCGCCGTCGAGGATCTCGCCCACCGCCTCGGCGATCAGCGCCAGCGACGACGACTTGGGAATGAAGCCGGAGGCGCCGTAGTCGATGGCACGGCGCACCACGTGCAGCTCGTCGCTGCCCGAGACCACCGCCACCGGGATATCCGGCGTCTGGCCGCGCAGCTGGATCAGCCCGGAAAAGCCGTGGGCACCGGGCATGTGCAGGTCGAGCAGGATCAGATCGGCGTCCGGATGCCGGGTGACGACCTCGGTGGTGGCCTCCATGGTATCGGACTCGACGATCTCGGCCTGGGGGGCGACCTGGCGCAGCGCCTGGGTCAGGGCCGCGCGAAACAGCGGATGATCGTCGGCGACGATGAACTTCTGGGCAAAGGCCATGGATTCTCCTCCGGATCCGAGAGCAGCGGGGGCCGACCGCCGCCTGCGGGACGCAGTATTTATTAACGGCATGTTACCCCACGGAACGCGCGTTTAACAAAGCAGCCCACCATCGGGAGACCTACTGATGTTTCGCTCGGGGAACACGAGTATCGCACGGATTGCCCACCAATGAGTGAGCAATGCACACGTGAATTCTGACATCCTCCTGCGGATGGATCAGGCCGCCCTTGGCGCAACGCGACTCGCCTGCCAGCCGGCCAGTGCCACTCCGGCAATCAGCAGGAAGCCGACGAGACTGGCGGCATCCGGCACTTCGCCCCAGATCGCCCAGCCGGCCAGAGCGGAAAACACGATGGTCAGATAGGAATAGATCGACACTTCCCCCGCGGGCGCCAGGCGATAGGCCTTGGTCATCAGTATCTGGCCGCCGGCCGCGAAGATCCCGATACCCAGCAAGGCCAATGCCTGAGGCCCACTGGGCATCACCGGATTCATCAGCATCGGCACCAGGGTGGCGATGCTGGAGACCAGCGAGAAATGTAGCACGATGGTCGCGGACGCCTCACGCCCTCTCAGCGCCCGTATCAGCGTGTAGGCTCCGCCTGCCAGCATGGCGGACCCCAGCCCGACCAGCGCCGGCAGGAGCGCCTCCATCCCCCCTTCCGCGAACGCCAGCTGTGGCTTGATGACCAGCGCCGCCCCGACGAAGGCGATCAACATGCCCACCAGCCGCCATCCCCCCAGACGCTCGGCCAGGAAGAGGCCGGCAAACAGCGTCACGAAGAACGGCGAAAGCTTGTTCAGGATGGTCGCATCTGCCAGCAACAGATGCTCGATGGCATAGAAGAAGCTCATCACGCCGCCGAGCCCGATCAGTGAACGGGCCAGCAGCAGCGGCTGATGATGCCAATGCCCCAACAGGCGCGCCCCGGCCAGGCGAACCATCACGATGGCGACGCCCAGGCTGACGAGGTTGCGCACGAAGACCTTCTCGAACAGCGGCAAGTCACCGCTCAGCTTGACCATCGCCCCCATCAGCGCGAAGGAGATCGCCGACAGGCACATCAGCACCACGGCGCGTGGACGATTCTCGCCCACGCCGGAGGCGGATGATGACACCGGTGAGGAAGTGGCTGGCTGAGACTCTGAGAATGCATCCGACTTGCCTGCTGACATGGAGAACGGCCTTGATCATGAAAGGAATGACGACGCGCTCGAGGGTGCCCCGCTGCCCCCTGTCGCCCTGCGTCATCGCACCATTATCAAGGCAGCGTCTCATGGATAGCCACTCTTTCGGCTGCCGGCTGGCGGAAGAGCGGCACACGAAAAAGCGCGGGGGCCGGGCCCCCGCGCTTCGCTGTCGCTGATGGTCTCATCCCACGAGTCCGGCGATCTGATCCGGGCTCAGCGGTTGGCGCGATGCTCGATCAGGTCGTCGACCACCGACGGATCGGCCAGGGTGCTGGTGTCGCCCAGGCCGTCGCACTCGTTGGCGGCGATCTTGCGCAGGATGCGGCGCATGATCTTGCCCGAGCGGGTCTTGGGCAGCCCCGGCGCCCACTGGATGACGTCCGGCGAGGCGATCGGCCCGATGTCCTTGCGCACCCACTGGGTGAGCGCCTTCTTGAGCTCGTCGCTGGGCTCCACGTCGTCGGCCAGGGTCACGTAGATGTAGATGCCCTGCCCCTTGATGTCATGGGGGAAGCCGACCACGGCGGCCTCGGCCACCGACTCGTGGGCCACCAGCGAGGACTCGATCTCGGCGGTGCCCATGCGGTGCCCGGAGACGTTGAGCACGTCGTCGACGCGGCCGGTGATCCAGTAGTAGCCGTCCTCGTCGCGGCGGCAGCCGTCGCCGGTGAAGTACATGCCCTTGTAGGTGCTGAAATAGGTCTGCAGGAAGCGCTCGTGGTTGTTCCAGATCGAGCGCGCCTGCCCCGGCCAGGCGTCGAGCATCACCAGGTTACCCTCGGTGGCGCCCTCGAGGATGTTGCCCTCGTTGTCGACCAGCGCCGGCTGCACGCCGAAGAACGGCAGGGTGGCGGAGCCGGGCTTGAGGTCGGTGGCGCCGGGCAGCGGCGCGATCATGATGCCGCCGGTCTCGGTCTGCCACCAGGTGTCGACGATAGGACAGCGCTCGTTGCCGATCACCCGATGGAACCACTCCCAGGCCTCGGGATTGATCGGCTCGCCCACCGAGCCCAGCAGGCGCAGGCTGTCGCGGGAGCTGGAATCCATGACGTCGTCGCCGTGGGCCATCAGCGCACGCACCGCGGTGGGCGCGGTGTAGAGGATGTTGACCCGGTGCTTGTCGACGATCTCGCCCATGCGGCCGTTGGTCGGATAGCTCGGCACGCCCTCGAACATCAGGGTGGTGGCGCCGTTGGCCAGCGGGCCGTAGACGATGTAGCTGTGGCCGGTCACCCAGCCCACGTCGGCGGTGCACCAGTAGATGTCGCCGTCGTGGTAGTCGAACACGTAGCGATGGGTCAGGGCCGCGTGCAGCAGGTAGCCACCGGTGGTGTGCTTGAGGCCCTTGGGCGCGCCGGTGGAGCCCGAGGTGTAGAGGATGAACAGCGGGTCCTCGGCGCCCATTTCCTCGGCCGGGCAGTCGGTGGACTGCGGATCGACCTGCTCGTGGAACCACAGGTCGCGGCCCTCGTGCCAGTCGATCTCGCCGCCGGTGCGCTGGACCACCAGCACCTTCTCGCAGACGTCGCTGCCCTCGCGGGTCAGGGCGGCGTCGACGTTGTCCTTGAGCGGCACCTGCTTGCCGCCGCGCACGGATTCGTCGGCGGTGATCACCACCCGGGAACCGGCGTCCTTGACCCGCTGGGCCAGGGCGTCCGGCGAGAAGCCGCCGAACACCACCGAGTGCACCGCGCCGATGCGGGCGCAGGCCAGCATCGCCATGGCGGCCTCGGGGATCATCGGCATGTAGAGGGTGACGGTATCGCCGCGCTTCACGCCCATGCCCTTGAGGGCATTGGCCAGCTGGCAGGTGCGCTCATGCAGCTGGCGATAGGTCAGGGTCTTGGAATCCTCGGGATCGTCGCCTTCCCAGATGATCGCCGTCTGGTCGCCGCGGGTTTCGAGGTGACGGTCCAGGCAGTTGCTGCTGACGTTGAGGCGGCCGTCCTCGAACCAGCGGATGTCGACGTCCTGGGGATCGAAGACGGTGTGCTTGATCTTGCTTGGCGCCTTGAACCAGTCGAGGCACTCGGCCTGTTCGGCCCAGAAGCCCTCCGGATCGTCCAGCGAACGCTGGTACATGGCCTGGTAGGTGGCCTTGTCGGCCCAGGCCTTGGCGGCGAAGTCATCGGGTACCGGATAGACGTGCGGTTGATCACTCATGGAGTTGCCTCTGTCCTCGGGGTGGTCCCTTCAGGTTGACGATGCCGATCGCGGCGACCGGCGCCATTAAGATGAATTCAGCATACTCTTCCGTCGAGGCGCCTTCCCCTTAGACATTGGTATGAACGTTTTTCTTTTTTATAACAGTACGTTAAGCCCGCTCATCCGGGTCAGCCCTGGCCCAGATAGACCAAGGGCTCGGCGCAGTGTCGACAGCGATAGGCGCGTCCGGCCCGCGCCAGCGCATGGCGCCGCGCGGTGAAGGCATGTTCTCGGCAGCCGCAGCGGTAGCGATGGGGCGCGGGGCTCGCGCGGCCGGTGTCGAAGCGATGGGTGGTGCGGGGCGCGAGCCCGAACAGCCGGCGCATCACGGTGCGCCACTCGTGGCCGTGGGGCTTGGCCCGATGGCCGTCCTCCAGGTGATGCACCAGCCAGTGGGCCATCTCGTGGGGCACCACCTCGACCAGGAAGGCATGGCGATTCTCGTCGAACAGCACCGGATTGAAGCGCAGCCCGCCGCGGCCGAAATGCGCCTGGCCGGCCGAGCGGCCGCGCAGGTCCAGCCACACGCCGGGCCGCGGCAGGCCCGGATGCACCTCGCAACACAGCGCGTAGGCGGCCTCGACCCGCTCGCGCAGCGCCGCCCGGCCGGCCTCGGCATCGAGGCCGGCCAGCCAGTGCGGGTCGGGGTCGGGCAGCGCGGGCGTCGTCATGGGATGCTAGAATGGCGCTCCGTTTAGATGGCGTAAAGCCCCGCCGACACCAGCGAGTGAGAGACATGTCAGACGACAAGCCCCAGCCCCTGCCGCTCCTCGACGACGAGGCCCTGGACCGCCTGGACGACTTTCTCGAGTCGGACGGCGTCGACGCCGACGCCCTGGATCTGATCGGCGCCCACGGCTTCCTGGTCGCCCTGGCCGTCTCGCCCAGCGACGTGCCCCCGGCCACCTGGGTGGCGGAGCTCTTTCACGGCGAGCCGACCTTCGCCGACGACGCCGAGCGCGAGGAAGTGCTGGGGCTGCTGGAGCGGCTGCGCGCCACCGCCATTTCGGTGCTGGAGGGCGGCGGCCTGCCCGAGCTGCCGTTCGATCTCGAGCTCGGCGGCGTGCCGCCCGAGGAGACGCCGATCGGCGACTGGTGTGCCGGCTTCATGGAAGGCGTGTTCCTCGACGAGCCGGCCTGGTTCGCCGAGGACGAGGAGGCCGCCGCCACCCTGCTGCTGCCCTTCATGCTGCTCTCCGGGCTGTTCGGCGACGAGCCGGACATGGCCGAGCTGGCCAAGGACGGCGACCGCCTCGAGAGCCTGACCGCCCAGCTGCCCGAGCTGGTGCTCGACCTCTACCTGCACTATCGCGTGCCGCCCGAGACGCCCAAGCCCAAGCCGCGCCGCAAGCAGCCCGCCGGCCAGAGCAAGGGGAAGGACAAGGGCAAGCCGAAGCGCAAGAAGTAAACGGCTCAGCGCAGCAAGGTAAGCCAGCCGTCGAGGGTCCCGTACAGCCATTCCCTGAGGCGCTGAAGCCGCGGCCGACGCGCCCAGGCCTCGGCGTCGATCTCGCGGCTGGCGGCGAAGTTGCGCCGAAACAGCTCGGCCACCTCGTCGGCCAGCCGTGGGTCCTCCACCTCCTGATTGGCCTCCAGGTTCCACTGCAGGCTCCAGTGATCGAAGTTGCACGAGCCCAGGCTGACCCAGTCGTCGGCCAGGGTGAACTTGGCGTGGATGAACGACGGCTGGAACTCGAAGATGCGCACCCCGGCGCGCAGCATGCGCCCGTAGAAGCGCTGGCCGGCGTAGCGCACGCCGGGATGATCATGGCTGGCGCCGGGCAGCAGCAGGCAGACCTCCACGCCGCGACGCGAGGCGCGCACCAGGCGTCGCCGCAGGCTCAGCGTCGGCACGAAATACGGCGTGCAGATCCAGATGCGCCGCTGCGCCCCGCTCACCCGCTGCTGAAGGGAATGGCGAATCGCCTGGTAGCGATAGCCCTGGCCCCAGACCACGCGTCCGCGCATGCCGCGATAGCCCTCGCTGGCGGAGCCGTCGTTGGCCAGACCGTGCACCAGCGCCGGCGCGCCCGCGCCGCGGCTCATCGGCGAGTCCCACAGGCTCGAGAACAGCCGCACCCAGTCGGCCACCACCGGGCCGCGGATGCGCAGGGCCACCTCGTACCAGGCCTCGAGGAACTCGTCGACGACGCCGAAGCCCCCGGTGAAGGCGATCTCGCCGTCCACCACCACCAGCTTGCGATGGTCGCGGGTCAGGTTGCGGGCCAGCGAATGCCAGCCCAGCGGATTGAACCAGCGCAGCGCCACCCCGGCCGACTCGAGACGCCGGCGGTCCTCGTCTCCGAGGCCCATGGCGCCATAGCCGTCGAGCAGCAGCAGCACCGTCACGCCGCGCGCCGCGGCGCGGCTCAGTGCCTCGATCACCGCACTGGCCAGGCGCCCGGACTCCATCAGGTAGAGCTCGACCAGCACCGAGTGGCGGGCGCCGTCCACTGCCTCGAACATGGCCGGCAGGAAGCGCGACGCCTCGGGCAGCAACTCGAACCGGTTTCCCTCTCGCCACATGCCGTGCATGACGCCTCCCTGGCCATGATGACAGGCGGCCATTGACGCACGTTTGCCGGGGCGGGAAAAGCCGGCGCCGCCAACGCCTGACCCGGCGCCGCCGGCATGCGTATACTGGCCGCACATGCGACCACACAGGCAACCGGATGGCCGACTCCCGCTGGCGCCCGCTGCGCCGACTGCTTAGCGCCTGGGTGCGGGTGCGCCGGCGCGAACCCGCTCCCGAGGCGCTGGGCCTCGATCCCGAGCTGCCGACCGTCTACGTGCTGCCCCGCCCGTCGCTCTCCGACCGCCTGCTGCTCGAGTGCCTGACCGAGCGCGACGGCCTGCCGCCCGCGGCGGTGCGTCGGGCCCGGGGCGATGAGGCACCGCCTCCCCTGCTGGCCCTGCCCGATCCGCGACGGCGCCGCCGCCGTCCGACCCCGCTGCGGCGACTGATCGAGCGCGGCGAGGACGTGCAGCTGGTGCCGGTGAGCGTGTTCTGGGGCCGCGCCCCGGGCAAGCGCTTCGGCCTCTGGCAGCTGCTGGCCGCCGACGACTGGCGGCTCACCGGCCGGCTGCGCCGCCTGCTGGCGGTGCTGGTCAACGGCCGCGACCTGGAGGTGCACCTGGGCGCCCCGCTGCGCCTCTCCGAGCTGGCCGACGGCCGCGATCCCGCCCTCATCGAGCGCAAGACCGCCCGCCTGCTGCGCGTCCACTTCCGGCGCGTGCGCGAGCGGGTGCTGGGACCGGACCTGTCCCATCGCCGCACCCTGATCGCCGGCGTGGCGGCGAGCCCCGCGGTCGTGGCCGAGATCGACCATCAGGCCGGCGACGACGAGGCCAGCCGCGAGCGGCTGCGTCGGCGCGCACATCGCTACGGCCGCGAGATCGCCGCCAGCATGAGCTATCCGGTACTGCGCTTCCTCGACGGCCTGCTCGGCCGGCTGTGGCACCGGATCTATGATGGCATCGACCTGCGCGGCATCGAGCGCGTCAAGGCGCTGGCCGGGCATCACACCCTGGTCTACGTGCCCTGCCACCGCAGCCACATCGACTACCTGCTGCTGTCCTACGTGCTCTACGAACAGGGGCTGATGCCGCCGCACATCGCCGCCGGCCGCAACCTGAACATGCCGGTGATCGGCCCGCTGCTGCGCCGCGGCGGCGCCTTCTTCCTGCGTCGCAGCTTTCGCGGCCAGCCGCTCTACGCGCGGGTCTTCGACGAGTATCTGCATCGCCTGCTGTCACGCGGCCACAGCCTCGAGTACTTCATCGAGGGCGGGCGCTCGCGCAGCGGCCGGCTGCTGGCGCCGCGCCCCGGCATGCTGGCCATGACGCTGGGCTCCTTCCTGCGTCGGCCCGCCAATGGTCGCCCGCTGTCGTTCGTGCCGGTCTACATCGGCTACGAACGCATCCTCGAGGAGGCCAGCTACCAGCGCGAGCTGGCCGGCGGCGCCAAGCGCAAGGAGACACCGCTGGCACTGCTCGGCGTGCTCGGCAAGCTGCGCGAGCCCTACGGGCGGGTCACGGTGAACGTCGGCGAGCCGCTGGACCTCGACGCCTTCCTCGATGCCCACCAGCCCGGCTGGCGAGCGGACCTCGGCGAGCCGCGTCCGGCCTGGCGCGCCGGCGCGGTCTCCCGCCTGGGCGAGACCCTGGCGCGGCGCATCAACGCCGCCGCCACGCTCAACCCGGTAAATCTGGTCGCCCTCGGGCTGCTGGCCACGCCCCACCGGGCCATCGAGGCCGAGCTGCTCGAACGCCAGCTGGCGCTGCTGGCCGAGCTCCGGCGCCCCCGCCCCGGCGACGAGAGCCATCCCCTGCCCGCCGGCGCGCCCCGCGACTGGATCGACCACGCCCGCGCCCTGGGCCTGCTCGACTACCGCCCTCACCCGCTGGGCGATCTGGTCACCGCCGACGAGCGCCAGGCCGGCCGCCTCGCCTGGTATCGCAACAACGTGCTGCACCTCTACGCGCTGGCCGGGCTCGTCGCCTTCGCCTTCCGCCATCAGGGCCGCCATCGCCGCGACGCCCTGGCGGCGCTGCTGGCGCCGGGCTGGCCGGCGCTGGCGCACGAGCTGTCGATCGAGGCGCCGGCCGACTTCGAGGCGGCGCTGGACGCCACCCTCGCCCAGCTCGCCGAGGCCGGGCTGCTGATCGAGGAGGCACAGGGATGGCGACGCGCCGAGGGGCTGGCCGAGGCCGAACAGCTGCGCATGCTGGGACGGCTGATCCGCCCGACGCTGGAACGCGGCTACCTGCTGGTCGCCGCCCTGCTCGGCGAGGCGCCGGGGCACTTCGACCACGCCGGCCTGGCGAATCACGCCCGCCAGCTCGCCGAGCGCCTGGCACGGCTCACCGGCCGCGACGCGCCGGAGTTCTTCGACGCGCGGCTGTTCGACGGCCTGGTGGAGAGCCTGGCACGCGAGGGCTGGCTGACGATCCGCGACGAACGCCTGTACTACGACGAGTCGCTGCGCGAGGCGGCCCGGCGCGGCCGGACGCTGTTCGATCCGGCGCTGCGCCATCGGCTGGAAAGAGTCGCCGTCCGATGTAGCGACGCCCGGAACGGCGCCCCGGAAGAGCGCACGGGCGACTAGCGGGCGCTAGTCGCCGAGGGAACGGTGGACGTAGAGGTCGTAACGGCTGGTCTTGCCCTCCAGCACGTGGCGCGGCGGGGGACCCTCGATGGGCGGCGCCTTGCGCGGCCGCTTGACCACCACCCGGTGGGTGGCCACGTCCAGCGCCGCCTCCAGCAGCCGCGGGGCATCGGCGTCGTCGCCGGCCAGCTCGCGGAACAGCCGCATCTCCTTCTTCACCAGCGCCGACTTCTCGCGATGGGGAAACATCGGGTCCAGATGGACCACCTGGGGCGCGACGCCGGACGCCGCCACCAGGTCGGCGAGCTCGCCACTCGCATCGCCGTGGGCCAGCCGCAGCCGGGCGGCGATCTCGGCGGTGTCGGGGTCCGCCATGGCACGCGCCAGGCCGTCCTCGAGCAGGGCGGCGATGGCCGCCACGCGCTCGACCATCAGCACCTCGGCGCCGAGGGTCGCCAGCACGAAGGCATCGCGGCCGAGCCCCGCGGTGGCGTCCACCACCGAGGGCGTCACCCCCTTGCCGAGTCCGCAGGCCTTGGCGATCAGCTGGCCGCGGCCGCCGCCGAAGCGGCGCCGGTGGGCCGCCTTGCCCTCGACGAAGTCCACCGACAGCGGCTTGCCGTAGACCTTCGCGTCGCCGGCCAGCACCAGCCGGCCGCCCTCGCGGCCGAGCGTGAGCGGCGGCGCTTCGCCCGACGCCAGTGCATCGGCCTCGGGCAGCCCCCAGCGCGCGGCCAGGGCCGCGTCGTCCGCCGCCACCGCGCTCATCGGCTCTTCTGCCAGGCGACCCGGTCGCGCAGGTAGACCGGCTGGACCTCGGCCGCCGGGCGCCCCTCGCCGGCCTCGAAGGCGTCGGCGGCCAGGCGCACCATGTCCTCGGCGGCGGCCTCCTGGTCGGGCAGGCACAGGCTCATCCCGGCCTGCACGTCGGCCGGCATGGCGTCCCACAGCGACCAGCCGGAGCCAACGCCGACCCAGTCATGATCGGCCTGGGCCTCGGGCAGACGCAGCCGTTCGGGCGGCAGCACCGCCTCTTCGGCCAGGCACTCGACGCGGCCGTCGAAGCACTGCCAGGCGGCGGCGTAGATCTCGCCCATGCGCGCATCCAGCGCGGTGATCAGGTAGCGATAGCGATGGCGGAGATGGGCGCCCAGGGCCAGCGCCTGCAGGGTCGAGACCCCGAGCAGCGGGCGGTCGAGGCCGAAGGCCAGCCCCTGGGCGGCGCCGGCGGCGATGCGCAGGCCGGTGAAGGAGCCCGGGCCGCGGCCATAGGCCACCGCGTCCAGCTCGGCCGGGGCGACGCCGGCCTCGGCCAGCACCTCGTCGACCATCGGCATCAGACGGCGGGTATGGGCTCGGGGAGTGAGTTCGAAGCGGGAGATCACCTCGTCGTCGGCGCCCTCGCGACGCCGCAGCAGGGCGGCGGAGCAGGCGCTCGAGGAGGCATCCAGGGCCAGCAGGATCGGCATGGGTCTCTAACGATGCGGGAAGTGTCGGGGCATTATACGACAACGGCCCGCGCAATGCGGGCCGTGGTCATTCGATCGGCAACTCGTCTTGAGTGCAGGGAGCGGGGCGCCGGTGACAGGTCGCAGAGGGGGTTTTTGGCCATGGGTGAGGCGATTCTCGCCGAACGGGCTGGCCAAGGATGGCCAGCACCGGTCCTGCAAGCGAAGCAGGATGCGAGAGCGCCGCAGGGCCAAAGTAGCGCCCAGGGAAGGGTTCACAGCGCCCCTCGAAGACCTGTCACCGGATCAGCCCCGCGTCCGCGATCACCAGGCGCGAGTGCCCCCTCGGCCCAAGACTCAGCTCTCGAGGGCGGCGATCACCTGCCCGGTGATGTCGTCGACGCTGCCCACGCCTTCCACCCTGTGGTAGGCCGGCGCGGCGTCGGGCTCCTGCTGGGCCCACTGCTGGTAGTAGTCGACCAGCGGCGCGGTCTGCTCGTGATAGACGGACAGGCGGTTGCGCACGGTGGCTTCGCTGTCGTCGTCGCGCTGGATCAGCGCCTCGCCGGTGACGTCGTCCTTGCCCTCTTCCTTCGGCGGGTTGTAGTCGACGTGGTAGACACGGCCGGAGGCCGGGTGCACGCGGCGGCCGGCCAGGCGGTTGACGATTTCCTCGTCGGGCACGGCGATCTCGAGCACGTGATCGAGCTTCACGCCCGCTTCCTTCATGGCGTCGGCCTGGGGAATGGTGCGCGGGAAGCCGTCGAACAGGAAGCCGTTGACGCAGTCCGGCTGGGCGATGCGCTCCTTGACCAGGGCGATGATGATGTCGTCGGACACCAGGCCGCCGGTGGTCATGATCTCCTGGACCTTGAGGCCCAGCTCGCTGCCTTCCTTGACCGCGGCACGCAGCATGTCGCCGGTGGAGATCTGCGGAATGCCGTAGCGCTCGCAGATGAACTGGGCCTGGGTTCCCTTGCCGGCGCCCGGCGCGCCCAACAGGATCACTCGCATCGAACTGCTCCTTGGAAGTGTGATGGATTCAGAAAGGGGAGAAAATGAAGAATAGCGAACCATACCGGGGCGACCGACGTCACACAAGCGACACACGCCCGCGACGGCCCCGAACGCGCCAGAAAACCCCGTGAGATCAAGGGACTGGCGAGACTAGCACTTTGGTATTTCCCGGTCCGGAAACGCCGACGGCGCCTTGCGGCGCCGTCGGTCGTGGCTCACTCGTCCTCGATCAGAGCAGCAGGCGACGGATGTCCGTCAGCACCTGGCCGAGGAAGGCGGTGAAGCGCGCCGCGTCGGCGCCGTTGACCGCCCGGTGGTCGTAGGAGAGCGACAGCGGCATGGTCAGCCGCGGCTGGAAGGCCGCGCCGTCCCAGACCGGCTTCATCGATGCCTTGGAGACGCCGAGGATGGCGACTTCCGGCGGGTTGACGATCGGCGTGAAGGCGGTGCCGCCGATGGAGCCCAGGCTGGAGATGGTGAAGCAGCCACCGGTCATCTCCTCGCGCTTGAGCTTCTTCGACTGCGCCTTCTTGGCCAGCTCCACGGACTCCTTGGCCAGGTCGACCAGCGACTTCTGGTCGGCGTCGCGGATCACCGGGACCATCAGGCCGTCCGGGGTGTCCACGGCGATGCCGATGTGCACGTACTTCTTCTGCACCACGGTCTCGCCGTCGCTCTTCAGGCTGACGTTGAACTGCGGGAACTTCTGCAGCGCCACGGCACAGGCCTTGATCAGGAACGGCAGCGGCGTGAGCTTGGCACCCTGCGCCTCGGCCTCGGCCTTCATCGACTTGCGGAAGGCCTCGAGCTCGGTGATGTCGGCCTCGTCGAACTGGGTGACATGCGGGATGTTGACCCAGCTGCGATGAAGATTGGTGGCGCCCATCTTCATCAGGCGGCCCATCTTCTTCTCTTCCACCTCGCCGAACTGGCTGAAGTCCTGGTCCGGGATCGGCGGAATGCCGGAACCGCCCTCGGCCGCGGCCGGCGCGGCGGCCGGTGCCTTGGCCTGGCCCGACATCACCTGCTTGACGTAGGCCTGGACGTCTTCCTTGAGCACCCGCTCCTTGGGACCGCTGGGCTTGACCAGGGCGAGATCGACGCCGAACTCGCGGGCCAGCATGCGCACCGCCGGACCGGCATGCACGCGCTTGCCGTCACGCGGCTTCTCGGCGCTGGCCGGGGCGCTCGCGGGCGCGGCGGCCTTGGCCGGCTGTTCCGACCCGGCCGGGGCCTCGGCCTTGGGCGCGCTCTGCTGCTGCGGAGCGGCCTTCGGCGCGGCGCCGGCGGTCTCGATGTAGCCGATCAGGTCGCCTTCGGAGACGGTGTCGCCTTCCTTGACGGTCAGCTCGACCAGCTTGCCCTTGAACGGGCTCGGCACGTCCATGGAGGCCTTGTCGGACTCCAGCGTGATCAGCGGGTCTTCCTCGGCCACCTCGTCGCCGACGCTGGCGGCGATCTCGATCACCGGCACGTCGCTGGCACCGGACAGGTCCGGCACGCGAACCTCGCGACGCTCGGGCTCGCCGCCGGCCTGCTCGGCCGGAGCGGACTCGGCGGCCGGGGCCGGCTGCTCGGCGGGGGCGGACTCGGACTCGGACTCGGACTCGGCCGGCGCCTCGTCACCGCCGCCGGCGATCTGGATGGTGCCGATCACGTCGCCCTCGGAGACGGTGTCGCCTTCCTTGACGGTGAAGCTGGCGATCTTGCCGGCGTGCGGGCTCGGCACGTCCATGGAGGCCTTGTCGGACTCCAGGGTGATCAGGGTGTCCTCGGCGGCCACCTCGTCGCCCTCGGACACCGCGACCTCGATGATCTCGACGTCGCTGGCGCCGCCCAGGTCGGGCACGGTGATGTCCACGGTCTGGCTGCCGCCGGACGCGGGCTTGGCGGCCGGTGCCGGCTTGGACTCCGCGGCCGGCTCGGCCGGCGCTTGCGAGGCGGCCTCGGCGGGCTGCTCGGGCTCGGCGTCGCCGCCGCCCTCGACCTCCAGCTCGACGATGTCGTCACCCTCGGAGACGGTGTCGCCTTCCTTGACCAGCACCTTGACGACCTTGCCGCCCTTGGGCGACGGCACGTCCATGGAAGCCTTGTCGGATTCCAGGGTGATCAGGGAGTCCTCGGCGGCGATGACGTCGCCGACCGCCACCGCGATCTCGATGATTTCCACATCGGTGTCGCCACCGATGTCGGGCACTTTGATGATTTCGCTACTCAAGGTCGCGCTCCTTCAAACTCTTCACGGGGCGGGCCTTTCGACAGGCCCGCCATGCCACCGGTCGGTCGACGCCTCAGACAGAGAGCGGGCTCGGCTTGCTGGGGTCGATACCGTACTTCTCGATGGCCTCGCCGACGACCTTGCGATCGATCTCGCCGCGGTCGGCCAGCGCCTTGAGCGCGGCCACGGTGACGAAGTAGCGGTTGACCTCGAAGAAGTGACGCAGCTTCTCGCGGGTATCGGAGCGACCGAAACCGTCGGTACCGAGCACATGATAGTCGGTCGGCACCCAGGCGCGGACCTGGTCGGCGTACAGTTTCATGTAGTCGGTGGAGACGATGGCCGGCCCCTCACGGCCTTCCAGGCAGCGCGTGACGTGCGGCTTGCCCGGCTCGTCGGCCGGATGCAGGAACGCCTGACGGTCGACTTCCAGGGCCTCGCGACGCAGCTCGTTGAAGCTGGTGACGCTCCAGATGTCGGCGCCCACGCCCCACTCCTCGGCGAGCATCTCGGCGGCGGCCTCGACCTCGCGCAGGATGGTGCCGGAGCCCATCAGCTGGACGCGCTTGTCGCCCTGGGTCTCGCGCAGCAGGTACATGCCCTTGATGATGTCGTCGGCAGGGACCTCCTCGAGGGCCGGATGCTCGTAGTTCTCGTTCATCACCGTCAGGTAGTAGAAGCAGTTCTCCTTGTCGGCGAACATGCGCTTCAGGCCGTCCTGCACGATGACCGCGACCTCGTGGGCGTAGGTCGGGTCGTAGCTGCGGCAGTTGGGGATGGTCGAGGCCTGGATCAGGCTGTGACCGTCCTGGTGCTGCAGGCCCTCGCCATTGAGGGTGGTACGACCGGCGGTGCCGCCGACCAGGAAGCCGCGCGCCTGCATGTCGCCGGCGGCCCAGGCCAGGTCACCGATGCGCTGGAAGCCGAACATCGAGTAGTAGATGTAGAACGGCAGCAGCGGCAGCCCGTGGTTGCTGTAGGAGGTCGCGGCGGCGATCCAGGAGGACATGGCGCCGGCCTCGGTGATGCCCTCTTCGAGCACCTGGCCGGCCTTGTCCTCGCGGTAGAACATCAGCTGGCCCTTGTCCATGGGCTCGTACTTCTGGCCCTCGGAGGTGTAGATGCCGAGCTGACGGAACATGCCTTCCATGCCGAAGGTACGCGCCTCGTCGGGCACGATCGGCACGACCTGCTTGCCGAAGCCCTTGTGCTTGACCAGGCCGTTCAGGATGCGCACGAAGGCCATGGTGGTGGAGACCTCACGGCCCTTGGAGCCGCCGGTCTGCGACGAGAAGATCTTGTCGTCGAGACCCGGGATGTCGAGCGCCTCGAAGTCCGGGTTACGCGCCGGCAGGTAGCCGCCCAGGCGTTCGCGCTGGAGATGCATGTACTTCATCTCCGGGCTGTCGTCGCCCGGCTTGTAGTACGGCATCTCGTTCTCGATGGCCTCGTCGGACACCGGGATGCCGAAGCGGTCGCGGAAGCTCTTGAGCACGTCCTGATCGTCGATGGACTTGATCTGGTGCGCTTCCATGTCGGCTTCGCCGCCGGCGGCCCCCAGGCCGTAGCCCTTGACGGTGTGCGCCAGGATCACGGTGGGACGACCGCTGTCGTTGTGGAAGGCCTCGTGGTAGGCCGCGTAGACCTTGAACGGGTCGTGGCCGCCGCGGTTGAGCTTCCAGATGTCCTCGTCGGACATGTCCTTGACCATCTCGGCGGTTTCCGGGTACTTGCCGAAGAAGTGCTCCCGGGTATAGGCGCCACCGTTGGCCTTGCAGTTCTGGTACTCGCCGTCGACGGTCTCGTCCATCAGCTTCTGCAGGACGCCCTTCTTGTCCTTCTCGAACAGGGTGTCCCAGTGGCGACCCCAGACGACCTTGATGACGTTCCAGCCGGCACCGCGGAACACGCCCTCGAGCTCGTCCATGATGCGGGAGTTGCCGCGCACCGGACCGTCGAGACGCTGCAGGTTGCAGTTGATGACGAAGTTGAGGTTGTCGAGCTTCTCGCGGCTGGCCAGGTGGATCGCGCCCAGGGTCTCCGGCTCGTCGCACTCGCCGTCGCCCAGGAAGGCCCAGACCTTGCGGTCCTGCATCGGCTGCAGGCCACGCTGGTCCAGGTACTTCATGACGTGGGCCTGGTAGATGGCCATGATCGGGCCGAGGCCCATGGACACGGTGGGCAGCTGCCAGTAGTCCGGCATCAGCCAGGGGTGCGGATAGGAGGACAGGCCGTCGCCGTCGACTTCCTGGCGGAACTTGTCCATCTGCGCCTCGGTGAGGCGTCCTTCCAGGAAGGAGCGCGCGTAGATGCCCGGCGCACTGTGGCCCTGGATGAACACCAGGTCGCCCTTGAAGTCGCCGTTGGCCGCGCGGAAGAAGTGGTTGAAGCCCACGTCATAGAGGGTCGCCGAGGACATGAAGCTGGCCAGGTGGCCGCCGATGCCCTTGTTGGCCTTGTTGGCCCGGGTCACCATCGCCGCCATGTTCCAGCGGATCAGCGAGCGGATTCGACGTTCCATGAAGAGATCGCCGGGCATCGGCGCCTCGCGGTGCACCGGAATGGTGTTGCGGTGCGGCGTCGTGACCGAGAAAGGCACCTGCATGCCGTCATGGCGATAGCGATCCGCCAGGCGGGTCATCAGATACCGGGCACGTTCCTCGCCCTCGCGATCCAGTACCGATTCCAGGGAATCCAACCATTCCGCGGTTTCGACCGGATCGAGATCTTCTCTTGTCTCAAGACTCATAGACGTCTCTCCGAATGACGTTGGGGGCAACAGCCCCCAGCAAGGGGGTGTGGCGCATGATGACGGTCATGGAAGGATCACCTCCATGCCGGAAGTTTCTGTTGTAGTCGTTTTACAAGTCAGCACGACTAAAGTCGGCGGGTGCGCCGACGATACCGCAAACGCTGGCGGCTGCCAATTGAAGCAGACATGGAAAGTCTTTTCAAAATATTGAAACCCGGCTCCATTCGCCGTTTCCTGCTGTATCGAGACAGATCGGCGGTGATCTACGCCTCCCACGCCGCTTCACCGACACGTTCCTCCGGTTCACCACAGGCTCGGCAAAAATGTTTTATTACGAGAAAATGTCCGTCGCGGCCAGGCGCTGGCGGAAGAAGGCCCAGTCGAAGGCCGGCCCGGGGTCGGTCTTGCGTAGCGGCGCGACACGGGCATGACTGGTGATGCGCGATGCCGTCATCGCCGGATAGCCCGCCAGTAGCGCCCGGGTCGCCCTGGCCAGCGCCGCGTACTGGGCGGCCGTGTAGGGCGAGACCTCGTCGCCCTCGAGCTCGATGCCCACCGAGAAGTCGTTCAGCCCCTCGCGCTCGACCTCGCCGTCCCGCCAGCGCGAGCGGCCGGCGTGCCAGGCCCGCTCGTGGAAGGGCACGAACTGCACGCACTCGCCGTCGCGGCGGATCAGCAGATGCGCCGAGACCCGAAGCCCGGCGATCCCGGCGAAGAACGGATGCCGGTCCGGGTCCAGGCGATTGGTGAACAGCCGCTCGATGTCATCGCCGCCGAACTCGCCCGGCGGCAGGCTGATGGAATGTAGCACCAGCAGCGAGACCTCGCCCTCCGGTCGCGCGTTGTGATTGGGTGACGGCACCCGGCGGGCCCCGGTCAGCCAGCCCTCGTGAATCGGCATCTTTCCCCCTGACGTCGGTCCTGACCTTTCCCCTATAATGGATGGCCCGAGCTTCCCAGCACAGAGATCACGCCACCATGCACTATCAGGATGCCCTCGCCGAAGAGATCCGCAACAGCGCCGCCCGGCTGCTGGCCGAGGACGTCGGTCCCGGTGACATCACCGCCGAGCTGATCCCCGAGAAGGAATGGGCCCGGGCCCGGGTGATCACCCGCGAGCCGACGGTGCTGTGCGGCGTGGCCTGGGTCGATGAGCTGTTCCGCCGCCTCGACGCACGGGTGGCGCTGCGCTGGCAGGCCGCCGACGGCGACCGCCTCGAGGCCGGCGCGCCGCTGCTCGAGCTGGAGGGGCCGGCGCGCAGCCTGCTCACCGGCGAGCGCGCGGCGCTGAACCTGCTGCAGACGCTGTCCGCCACCGCCACCCGCACCCGCCACTACGTCGACCTGCTGGACGGCACCGGCGTGGGCATCCTCGACACCCGCAAGACCCTGCCCGGCATGCGCCTGGCGCAGAAGTATGCCGTGACCTGCGGCGGCGGCATCAACCACCGCATCGGCCTCCATGATGCCTTCCTGATCAAGGAGAACCACATCTCGGCCTGCGGCGGCATCGCGGCGGCGGTCGAGGCCGCGCGGCGCATCGCCCGCGACCTGCCGGTGGAGGTAGAGGTGGAGACCTTCGAGGAGCTCGACCAGGCGCTGGCCGCCCGGGCCGACATCATCATGCTCGACAACTTCTCGCTCGATGACATGCGCGAGGCGGTGCGCCGCAACGACGGGCGCGCCATCCTCGAGGCCTCGGGCAACGTCGACGAGACGACCCTCAAGGCGATCGCCGAGACCGGCGTCGACCGCATCTCCAGCGGCGCCCTGACCAAGGACGTCAAGGCGATCGACCTGTCGATGCGCTTCCTCGAGCAGGCCTGAGGCTCAGGCGGGCTGCGGCGCCAGCGGCTTCTCCAGACGCCGGCGCGGCAGCCGCTCGCCGCCACGCTCGACCCACTCCTCGCGCACCCGACGCCAGCCGCTGCGCTCCAGTCCATCGGCCATCACCAGGCTGGCATCGATGCTCAGCCGCTCTGCGCCCCGCTCGCGCACCAGGCGCTCGGCATGGCCCAGCAGGGCGCTGCCGATGCCGCGGCGAGCCAGCGACGGCCAGACGTAGAGCGACTCCACGTGTCCCGCGGCCGGGTCCAGCTCCAGGAAGGCCAAACAGCGACCGTCACAGGCCGCCACCAGGGTGGTGTAGAGGGCGTGACGGGCGACCCAGGCGCTGGCCTCGCGGGGCAGCACCGCCGCCCAGGCCTCCCGGGCGGCCAGCGTGTAGTGGCTCATGGCGCCCTGCATGACGGCGTGATGGAAGACCTCGGCCTGATCGGCGCCGTCCTGGGCGCGGGCCTCACGATAGACAAGACGCGGCGCCGTAGCGCGCGGGGTATCGAACTGACCCATGAAGGGCATCCTGCGACGATGAAGACGCCACGAGACTACCGAAGCGATGCCGCCACGCCAATGCCCCCGACCAGGACGGCGGCGTATCGCGGCGGCAACCAGCGGAAGCGCCCATGAACGACACTCCCGAGACCTTCGCCCTGACGCCCATCGGGCGCATCGAGAGCGACTACCCCGACAAGTTCGGCATCCCCCGCCAGCCGGGGCTCGCCGACGCCGCCCGGGCCAGCCTGGTGCTGACGCCGCCCCACGACGACCCGCTGGCGGTGCGCGGCCTGGAGGCCTTCAGCCACCTGTGGGTGACCTTCGTCTTCCACCTGAGCCCCGAGCGCTGGACGCCGCTGGTGCGCCCGCCACGCCTGGGCGGCAACGCGAAGGTCGGCGTGTTCGCCAGCCGCAGCACCCACCGCCCCAACCGCCTGGGGTTGTCGCTGGTCGAGCTCGAGGGCATCGACGTCGAGAACGACGTGCGCCTGCGGCTGCGCGGCGCCGACCTGGTCGACGGCACCCCGGTGCTCGACATCAAGCCCTACCTGCCCTGGGCGGAATCACGCCCCGAGGCCCGGGCCGGCTTCGCCCCCGAGGCGCCGGCCGCCCTGCCCGTGCGCCTGACGCCGATGGCCGAGGCGGCGCTGGCGGCGCGTCCCGACGGCGCCTCGCTGCGCGCACTGATCCATCAGGTCTTGGCCCAGGACCCGCGCCCCGCCTATCGCCAGGGTGCGGAGGAGCGTATCTACGGCGTGCGGCTGCGCGACGTGGACGTGCGCTTCCGGGCGCTGGCCGGTGAGACCGGCGAGACAGCGCTGGAGGTCGTCGAGATCGTGGCGGCGTAGGCAGCAGACACAAACGACGACGCCCTCCGAGGAGGGCGTCGTCGCTGGGGACTTCAGGTCAAATGAAGGCCCAGCATAGCCAGAGGATGTGCTGATTCATGTCGCGAGCGACGAGTGGCGGGGGCGCCTAGCCTGGCCGTCGCCGGAGCACAGCCACCGGAATGTAGCCTGCTACATGAGGATGGCGACGGTCCGACGCTTCGGCACCGCCGGCGGTCAGGATCGCTAGGCCCGTTCCCGACGGGCCAACGCACTTCCCACCTCCCTGTGGGTCGTCGAGCGCAGCAATGAATCAGTGCGTCTTCAAGAGAAGTCGACGCCGATCCGCTTGCCCACCTCTTCGTAGGCCTCGATCACGCCGCCCAGCCCCTGGCGGAAGCGGTCCTTGTCCAGCTTCTCGCGGGTCTCGGCGTCCCACAGGCGGCAGCCGTCCGGGGAGAACTCGTCGCCCAGCACGATCTGACCCTGGAACAGGCCGAACTCGAGCTTGTAGTCCACCAGCAGCAGGTCGCCGGCGGCGAACAGCTGCTTGAGCACCTCGTTGACGCGGAAGGTCAGCGCCTTCATCTCGGCCAGCTGCTCCGGGGTCGCCCAGCCGAAGGTCTCGGCCAGCGACTCGTTGATCATCGGGTCATGCAGGGCGTCGTTCTTGAGGAACAGCTCGAAGGTCGGCGGATTGAGCTCGCTGCCCTCTTCCACGCCGAGGCGCTTGACCAGGCCGCCGGCGGCGATGTTGCGCACCACGCACTCGACCGGAAGCATGTCCATGTTCTTGACCACGCACTCGTTGTCGCCGAGCAGGCCCTCGAAGTGCGTCGGGATGCCCGCTTCCTCGAGCTTGCCCATGATGAAGGCATTGAAGCGGTTGTTGACCTTGCCCTTGCGCTCCAGCGACTCCATGCGCTCGCCGTCGAAGGCGCTGGTGTCGTCGCGGAAGTGCAGGATCAGGCGATCCGGGTCATCGGTGGCGAAGACGGACTTGGCCTTGCCGGCATAGAGTTCTTGACGCTTTTCCATGGGAGCCTCCACAGGCAACAGTCAGATGGAATTCTGGAATCTCAGGTGATCGCCTGCCAGTCCAGCCCCTGATCCTGGGCCGCCACCGTCAGGCGAGATTCGTCGCCGTCGAGCAGTGGCACCAGGGCCTCCAGGGCCAGCTCGGGGCGATTGTTGTGTTCGGAAAGGTGCGAGCAGACGATACGCTGCAGGCCGTCCAGCCCCAGCCGCTGCAGCAGCCAGGCGGACTGGGCGTTGGCCAGGTGCCCCCACTGGCCGCCGACCCGGCGCTTGAGGCTCGGCGGATAGGGGCCAACCTCCAGCAGGTGGACGTCGTGGTTGCACTCCAGCACCAGGGCGTCGCAGCCGCGGAAGGCCTCGACCACGTGCTCGCTGGGATGGCCCAGGTCGGTGAGCAGGCCGAGCCGTCGGCCGGCGGCGCTCAGGCGGAACTGCACCGGCTCGCGGGCATCGTGAGGCACCGTGACCGGGTCGATCTCGATCCCCTTCACGGCGAAGCGCGCCTGGGGCGTGATCCAGTGCCGGTGCGGCACCTCGCCGAGCTTGCCCGACAGCCAGGTCCCGGGCGTGAGGTAGACCGGCACCTTGTGTCGTCGCGCCAGCGGGCCGACCCCGCGGATGTGGTCGCCGTGCTCGTGGGTGACCAGCACGGCGTCGAGCTGGCGAGGATGGAGGTCGAAGCGCGCCAGACGGCGTTCGGTCTCCTTGAGACCGAAGCCGCAGTCGATCAGCAGCCGCGTCTCGCCGTCGCTGACCAGGGTGGCATTGCCCTTGCTGCCGCTGCCGAGCGAAGCGAAGTGCAGCCGCCGCGTCGCGACCTCCGTCATCAGCCCAGCAGGCCGGCCAGCCGCTCGAGCAGCTCGCGACGATCCTCGTCGGAGAGCTCGCGGTCATCGGCGGAATCGGCCTTGAGCACGGTGCTCTCGGGGCCCGAGGCCTCGAGCGACAGGCGAATGCGCTGGGGGTCCGCCCCGCCGAAGCTGGTCAGGGTGTCCCAGATGCCCGCGCTGCGGGCGCTGAGCGTCAGGTAATCGACCAGGAAGGTGCCGGCCTCGGCGTCCTGCTCGAGCAGCTCGCGACGCTCATCCACCGCGAAGTCCGCCTCGAGCTGATAGCTCAGTTCGGCCCAGGTGCGGTCCGCCGCGTAGGGCACCTCGAGGTGCCACTCGCCGCCGGACTGGGTCAGCAGCGGGCTGGCCTGATCCTCGGGACGCTGGACCGCCAGCGAGGACGCGCTGGCGGTGGCACCGCGCTCCTCGAAATGCCGCTGCAGGGCGCGCAGGCAGCGCTGCTGGGTCGCCCCGCCCTGCTCGCAGCGCAGCTCGCTGGCCCCCTGCTGCAGGCCGGGGCGAACGCTGAGGCTCGCCTGATCGGTGACCAGCAGGCCGCGATTGGCATCGCGCTGGACCACCGTCAGGCCACGCTCGGCGACGAAGTCCTCGAGCTCCGACCACACGACGCTGGGCGCCGCACCGATCACCAGCCAGCGCTGACCGGCGGCCTCGCGCAGCGCCACGCCGCCGGCCTGCACGCCACCGCCGGCGCCCAGGGCGCGGGGTGGCGGCACGCGAAAGTCCTCGCCCTGGGAGACGAAGGTGCCCTGCGCCTCGGGAACCGGCATCGCATCGCCGTAGCGACGGGTATCGCGGCCGTCGGGCAGCACCAGCGGCGCGCTCGGCTCGGCCTCGACGTAGTCGGCGGCACGGTCGTCGTAGTAGCCGTCGCGGGCACAGCCGGCCAGGGCCAGCGCCGCCACCAGCGGCATCCATTTCAGCGCAGAGCTCATGCGTCCACCTTGCTCAAGTTGTCCAGGTCGCGGCGTATCGCGCCGCGTCAGTCGTCACTCTCGGTTCGTCGACCTCAGTCGTCGATCACGCCGGCCAGCTGCAGGGCCTCGCTGACGGTGGAGTGGTACTTCTCGGAGAGCCAGGTCAGCGGCAGGCGGATGCCCGCTTCCGCCAGGCCCATGCGATTCAGTGCCCACTTGACGGGAATCGGATTGGCCTCGATGCCGAGATTGGTGTGCAGCGGCATCAGGCGGGTGTTGATCTGGTGCGCCTTCTCGGAGTCGCCGGCCACCGCCGCGGCGCACAGGTCGTGCATGGCGCGCGGGGCGACGTTGGCGGTCACCGAGATGTCACCGTGGCCGCCCATCAGCATGAAGTCACAGGCGGTGCCGTCGTCGCCGGAGTAGAGCATGAAGTCGCTGCCCTTGAGGCGCGCGATCAGGTCCTCGGCGCGCTCCAGGTTGCCGGTGGCATCCTTGAGGCCGACGATGTTGTCCACTTCGGCCAGGCGCAGCACGGTCTCGTTGTAGAGATCGGAGCAGGTGCGACCCGGCACGTTATAGAGGATCACCGGCAGGTTGCTGCCTTCGGCGACGGCCTTGAAGTGCTGGTAGAGGCCTTCCTGGGTCGGCTTGTTGTAGTAGGGGCACACGGACAGGCAGTAGTCCGCCCCCACCTCGCTGGCATAGCGCGCCAGCTCGACCGCCTCGGAGGTGGCGTTGGCGCCGGTGCCGGCGATGACCGGCACCCGGCCGCCGACTTCTTCCACCACCGTGCGGATCACGTCGAAGTGCTCGGCGAACGACATGGTGGTCGGCTCGCCGGTGGTGCCCGCCGCGACGATGGCGTCGGTGCCATTGTCCAGATGGAAGTGGACCAGGGCCCGCAGGGCTTCCCAGTCGATATCGCCGTTGACCTTCATCGGTGTCGCCAGCGCGACGATGCTACCCGTGATCATCCTCGTCTTGTCCTCTCGCAGCCTGCCGGCGACCGCAGGGCTCGGTCGCCATGAAAAACCCGCCCTCGCCCGTGGGCGCGATGCCAGGGGCCAAATGGTACTCAGGGCTCGAGAGCCTGTACAGCGGCGACTTTACAGTCGCCGGCGGGTTGCGTGTAATCATGACGTTCATTCCCCGATTGGAGACCCGTCATGAGCGTCAGCCTCGGCCAGCCGGTGCCCGACTTCACCGCCACCGCCACCGGCGATACCACCCTGAGCCTCTCGGAGCTGCGCGGCCGCCAGGTGGTGATCTACTTCTACCCCAAGGCCAGCACCCCGGGCTGCACCACCGAGGGCGGCGACTTCCGCGACCACAAGGACGCCTTCGACGCCGCCAACACCGTGATCATCGGCGTCTCCCGCGACGGCATCCGCGCCCAGGAGAACTTCAAGGCCAAGCAGGACTTCAACTTCACGCTGCTGTCCGACAAGGACGAGGCGGTGTGCCGGCTGTTCGACGTGATCAAGCTCAAGAAGCTCTACGGCAAGGAGCATCTCGGGATCGAGCGCAGCACCTTCCTGATCGACGCCGAAGGCAAGCTGGCCCGGGAGTGGCGCAAGGTGAAGGTCAAGGGCCACGTGGACGAGGTGCTACAGGCCGCACAGGCCCTTCACGCCGGCGAACCGATGCCCGGCGCGTAAACCGCGGCGAGCGCGCCGGCCCGGCCGGGCCGGCGCGATGGTGTCGTCAGGCCTCGTCGGCGCCGTCCGGGGCGCGGTGGGCGGCCTCTTCCTGGCGATGCTGCTGGATGCCCCGCGGCCAGGCATAGACCAGCGCCTTGAGCAGGGTCGCCAGCGGGATGGCGAAGAAGATGCCCCAGAAGCCCCAGATCCCACCGAAGAACAGCACCGCCAGGATGATCGACACCGGATGCAGGTTGACCGCCTCGGAGAACAGCACCGGCACCAGCACGTTGCCGTCCAGCGCCTGGATCACCCCGTAGGCGACCAGCACGTAGAGGAACTGGTCGCCGACGCCGAAGTGAAAGCCGGCCACCGCCGCCACCGGCACCGTCGCCACGGCGGCGCCGATGTAGGGCACCAGCACCGAGAGCCCCACCAGCACGCCGAGCAGCGCCGAATAGGGCAGCCCGAAGAAGGCGAAGGTGAAGAAGGACACGGTGCCGACGATCACGATCTCGGTGACCTTGCCGCGCACGTAGTTGGCGATCTGGGCGTCCATTTCCTGCCACACCCGGGTCATCAGCCCGCGGCGGCGCGGCAGCAGCGAGACCGTGAAGCCCACCAGCAGGTCACGATCCTTGAGCATGAAGAACACCAGGATCGGCACCAGCACCAGGTAGACGATCAGCCCCACCACGTTGCCCAGCGAGGCCAGCGACAGCGACAACGCCCGCTGGCCGAGCTGCGTCACCTCGCGACCGGCCATGCCCACCCAGTCCTGGATCTGGGCCGGCGTCACCAGATCGGGATAGCGCGCCTGGAGATCGGCCAGCAGCTGCTGGCCGCTGGCGAACATGCGCGGCGCCTCCTGCAGCAGATTGACCAGCTGGGTCCAGATCAGCGGCAGCAGCACCAGCGCCATGGCCAGCACCACGCCGACGAAGGCCAGGTAGACCAGCATCACCGCCAGGAAGTGCGGCACCCGTCGCCGGGTCAGGGCATTCACCCCGCCCTGCAGCAGAAAGGCGATGACCAGCGCGGTGAGAAAGGGGGCCAGCATCTGGCCCAGCCAGATCACCACCGCGAAGCCCAGCACCAGGACCACCAGCAGGATCACCGCCTCTTCGTCGGAGAGATAGTGATCGACCCAGCCGCGCAGCAGCGAACGCAGCGTCATGAGCCGGCCTCCCCACCCTTGCGGATCCAGTAGTGATAGACCTCGCCCCGCTCCTCGCGGGCCGGCATCTCGTGGGCACTCTGGGCGATGAAGGACTCGAAGTCGCGCCAGGAACCGGCATCGGTGGCCATCACTTCCAGCACCTGGTCGGGGGCCAGGCGCGACAGCGCCTGCTTGGCCTTGAGCAGAGGCAACGGACAGGAAAGCCCTCTGGCATCGAGGACGTCGTCGGGTTGCACAGCCATGTCGTCTCCCGCGAGAATGCCTGAAGCCGTCGCGCTCATCGTCGCGAACGGCATGAATGCCTGCGATTTAAAGGCACTTTCCCCGCTGAATCAATGTCGGAGGGAACAGCCCCGCGCGCCCGAGCGTGCGCCCGACGACCGAGGATGGCCATGCTGCGTCGCCCCCTGCCCCGCCTGACCGCGATCGCCCTGAGTCTGGCACTGAGCGCCCCGGCCGCCGGCCAAACGCTGTCGCTCGAGCTGCCGGACCGGGCCACCACCCCCTCGACCCTCGACGAATCGCCGACCTTCGAGCTGCCGAGCCTGACCCAACGCGACACTCAGGCGGTCAGCGGCGAGGAAACGCGACTCGGCCGCGCCTGGCTGCGCCAGTTCCGCGCCCACGCCCCGCTGTGGCAGGATCCGCTCGCCGAGCACTACCTGGCCTCGCTGGTGGCACGCCTGCTGCCTTACAGCCGGGTCGGCGGCGTCGATCCGGTCATCACCCTGGTGGCCAGCGAGCGGCTCAACGCCTTCGCCGTGCCCGGCGGGGTGATCGGCGTCAATGCCGGGCTGTTCGCCTTCGCCCAGGGCGAGGGGCCGCTGGCCTCGGTGCTGGCCCACGAGCTCGGCCATCTCTCGCAGAACCACTACGCCCGCGGCCAGCGGCGCGCCGAGCAGACCCGCCTGCCGGCCATGGCCGCCATGCTCGCCGGCATGCTGCTCGCCGCCGGCGGCGGCGGTGACGCCGGCATCGCCGCCGCCATGGGCTCCCAGGCCGCGCTGTTCCAGGACCAGCTCGCCTACTCGCGACGCTTCGAACGCGAGGCCGACCGCCTGGGCCTGCAGACGCTGGCCAACGCGGGCTACGATCCGCAGGCCATGGTCGAGATGTTCCGCGCCATGCAGCAAATGGCCGCCCTGCAGGGCGGACATCCGCCGGAATTCCTGCTCACGCATCCGGTCTCCGAGTCGCGCATCAGCGACGCCCAGGCGCGGGTCGCCCAGCTGCCGGCCGGGGGCAACCGCCGCGATGACACCGAATACCAGATGGTCCGCGCCCGGGCCCTGCTCGCCATCCACGACCAGGCGCCTCGACAGGCGCTGACGCGGCTGCAGCGTGACGACGCGCCACGCGCGGCCCGGCGCTACGTCACGGCGCTGATCGACGCCCAGGAAGGCAGGACCGACGCGGCGCTCTCCACCCTCGAGGCCCTGGCCGCGCAGCTGCCGGACCTGGCACTGCTGCCGGCCACGGCCGCCCAGGTCGCCCTCGACGCCGGCCGGATCGACAATGCCATCCGCCGCAGCCGCCACCAGCTGCGGCTGATGCCCGGCTACGCGCCGGCAAGCCTGCTGCTGGGCGAGGCGCTGCTGCAACGCGATCCCGGCGAGGCCTATCGCGTGCTGCGCGAACTGGCCGCCCGCCAGCCGGAGAATCCCCAGGTCTTCACCCTGCTGGCCGAGGCCGCCGGACGCAGCGGCCACCGCGCCTGGGGGCATCTCGCCCGGGCCGAACAGCTGCAGCTGACCGGCCGCATCGACCGCGGCATCGAACAGCTGGAGGTCGCGAGCGACATCGCCAAGAACGAGGGCGACCCGAATACCCTGGCGCGCATCGAGCAGCGCCGCGAGGCCTTCGTCCGCTACCGGGAGACGATGGAGACGTTTCGCTAGGCCGGGGCCTGGCGATGCCTCCATCGATGAGGCGGAAGGTCTTACGGGGAAGGCCACCGTCGAACCGGCGGCCAAGGGTTCATGCCCCGTCAGGCCGGTGCGTGCCGAGCCTGGCCGCCGAGCAGGGCCTTGAGCATGGAGACGCACATCAGCAGCATCAGTGCCGAGAAGGGCAACGACGCGATCAGCATGGCCTTCTGGATCGCCGACAGGCCACCCGCCAGGAGCAAGGAGCCGACCACCAGCGTCATCAGCACGCCCCAGATCACCCGATGGCGCGGTGCCGGCTCGCTGTCTCCTCCCGCCATGATGGTGTTGAGCACCAGCACACCGGAATCGGCAGACGTCACCAGGTAGGTGATGATCAGCAGCACGGACATGATCACGATCGCGGTTTCGAGCCCCCAAAGGTTCAGGAAGTCGATGGTGACGAACAGCACCGAGGCGATATTGTTGTTGACGGCTTCGATCACTTGCCCGCCGGCCACCCCGGAGACCTCGAGCTGCAGGCTGGTCCCGCCCAGGAAGAGGATCCAGACGAAGCACATCAGGCTCGGCACCACGACGCAGCCCAGCACGAATTCACGCAGGGTCCTGCCTCGCGAGATGCGCGCCAGGAACAGGCCGACGAACGGTGCGAAGGCGATGAACCAGGCTCGCTGGAGGATGGTCCAGTCCACCTGCCATTGGCCGAGATCGGATGTCACCGGCCATATCTCGACGCTCATCTCGGGGAGCGCTGCCAGATAGTCGAACAGGCTCTCTCCCATCAGGTGGAAGGCGAAGCCGGTGGCACCGAACGCCACGAACACCGCCAGCAAGACCATGGAGAGCGCCATGTTGAACTGGCTGAGCCAGTTGACACCGCGCTTGACGCCGGTGACCGCCGACAGCGTCGACAGGCTCATCACCACCAGCAGGGTGATCATCAAGGGGAGGGCTCCCGGGGCCCCGTCAGGGCCGACCAGGCTGTCGATGCCGGTCACGAATTCGACCCCGGACACCAGCTGGCTCACGCCGGCCCCCATGGTCGTGGCGATGCCCAGCGTGGTGGCCACGACGGCAATGATGTCGATCAGGTGCCCCAGCACACCATTGAGGCGATCGCCGAACAGCGGCGACAGCGTCGAGCGAATCGTCAACGGCAGCCCCATGCGGTAGGCGAAGAAGGCCATGGCGAGCCCGGCAGTGGTGTAGATCGCCCACCCATGAAGCCCCCAATGGAGGAAGGTATAGCGAATGGAGCTCAATACGGCTTCGGCACTCTGCGGGGCAATGCCCTCCTCGATCAGCGCCGGGTTCTGCTGGAAATGCGACAGCGGCTCGCCGATGGAGTAGAACAAGAGCCCGATGCCCATGCCGGCCCCGAACATCATCGAAAACCAGGCAAAGCGGGAAAATTCAGGGCGATCTTCCGGGGCCCCCAGGCGAATGCTTCCCCAAGGCCCGAAGCCTACGATCAGGCAGAACAAGAGCATCAGCCCGACGGCATAGATATAGTAGGCATTGAAAGACGACAGCATCGCCGCATTGAGGGAGCCAAGAACGCCGACGGCCTGGTCGGGAAATGCCACGGCGAAAACGACCAGGGCGGCCACCACGAGCTTGCTGATCAGGGTGACGGGGAGATTCAGTCCTCGGTAGATGCCCTCGGGGCATCTGTCGATTGTTATTGTTGGCTTCATGCAGGGAACCTCTTGGTGTTAGGGATGGGGTTAAGGCAAAAAATACGTCATCTCCTCTAGGGCCAAACAAGCTGCCTTACTCACCGAGCAGGTCGGTCTCGAAGGGAAACTGGGTCAAAAGCTCGATGCCGGTATTCGTCACCACGACCTGCTCTTCGAGCTTGACGCCTTCGTGACCGCCTTCGGCACCGATGTAACTCTCGACACAGAGGACCATTCCGGGCTCGATGACGCCGTCATAGCCGGCATCCTGATAGTCGTGATGGTGGTACAGATACGGGAACTCCCCCGTCATGCCGCAGCCGTGGGCCGACAGGTAATAGCGGTTGGCGTGATACTTGGCGGGAATGTTCCAGGCCTTCTCGGAGTATTCCCGGAACGTCATGCCGGGCTCGAGGATGCCGAGATTGTGGTGTACCTGCTCATGGGCCAGCCGATACAGCTCGCGCTGCGTCGCACTGGGACGGTCCGGGCCGACGTGGAAGGTTCGGGAGAAATCGGAATAGTAGCCGTGACACCCCACCACGTCGGTATCCAGAGCGACCAGCTCGTTGGCTGCCAGGCGCTTGGTCGCCGTCTCCTGGAACCAGGGGTTTGTGCGCGCCCCGGAATTCAGCAGCCGTGTCTCGCAATAGTCACCGTTTTCCTCGATCACCGACTGATGCAGCACCGACCACAGGGCGTTCTCTGTGATCCCCGGACGGATGGCATCACGCAGCTTGTGCACCGCCCGCTCCGTGGCGCGAAGCGAGGCGACCACACACTTGAGCTCTTCCGACGACTTGATGGCGCGGGCCAGCTCCAGGGGTTGCTGGGCATCGACCACCTCGACGCCCTGCCGCGACATGGCGATGGCCGTTCCGGCATTCATGCGCTCCATGCCCACCCGCGGCGAGGCTCCCACCAGGCGGCGGATCTCATCGGCCATCATCGTCGCCCACCGCACCTCACGAGACGCGATGTCGTCACCCGCGGCGACGAAGCTCGCGGTCATCGCCGGGCGCACCTCATCGATGGTCTCCAGGCCGGCGGCCAGATGCTCGCAGCCGGTGAATTCGAAGAGGATGGAACGATCCTGGGTCAACAGCAGGTACCGAGCCGGCGTATTGCGCGCCGAAAACACCTGCATGTTGCGTGCACCGGTGGCGTAGCGGATATTGACGGGATCGGACACGATCAAGGCATCGACCCGATGCCGAGCCATCTGCTCACGCACACGCTGGAGGCGATACAGGCGCACTTCCTTCAGCCTGATGCCCTGACTTTCCGGGGCGGCGTCCAGCAGTTCCAGAGGCTCGAGGCCCTGCCGTTCGGCATGCCAATCGATGTCTGCCATGGGAATATCTCTCGTCGAGGAAGGGGGAATTCGAACGAGAAAGAGTCTAGGAACCTCCCCTGATCCTGTATATGCCGTCCTTTTTCACCCTTTTTGACAACCTGAGGTTATGAAGAGCTTTCGACACCGCCTCCCTCCGCTGAACGGCCTCCTGATCTTCGAAGCCGCCGCCCGGCATCTGAACTTCACCCTGGCGGCCCAGGAACTGCACGTCACCCAGGCCGCCGTCAGCAAGCAGATCAAGGAGCTGGAGCACCACCTCGGCGTGTCGCTGTTCGTGCGCAACGGCCGTCGGGTCGCCCTCACCGGTGACGGCCACTACCTGCAGACCAAGGTCGGGGCCTCCCTGCAGTTCCTCTGCGAGGCCGTCGAGGCGGTCAGCGCCGCCACGCCGCCTCGGGGCATCGTGCTGTCGGCCAACACGGCCATGTCTCAGCTGTGGCTGGGGCCCGCGATGCGCCGCTTCGACCGGGCACACGACGACCCGGGCGGCAACATCCGGCTGCTCACCTCGGACATCACCTCGGAGCTGCTCGGCGACGAGGTCGACCTGGCCGTGCTGTATGACGTGCGGGAGCATGACGGTTGGCAGCTGACGCCGCTGTTCGCCGAGGAGCTCTTCCCGGTGGCCTCCCCGGGCTATCTGGACCTCCACGGCCGCAGGCTCGATAGCGTGTCGGCGCTGCGCGATCATGCCTTGCTGGACTTCGATCGCATCGAACCGAACTGGGTGGACTGGCGACGCTGGCTGGAGGGGCTGGGGGCCGACACCGACTGGTTGACGCCTAGTGCGCATTACAGCCACTACGCCGCACTGATCGAGGCCGCCGAACAGGGGCAGGGCGTCGCGCTGGGCACCCGTCATCAGATCGATGCCCGGCTCGGGGAGGGACGCCTCGAGCGCCTCGGTGAGATCGGCCTGCGCACGGGACGCCACTACTGGCTGGGGCTCAACCTGAACCACGCGCCGACCCAGCCGGTGGCCAGGCTGCACGACTGGCTGCTGGACACCCGCGAGTGACGCCTCCCCCTCAAACGCGAAGAGCCCGCGACACGGTCGCGGGCTCTTGGGTGCCAGACAGAGCGGGCCCGGTCAGGCGTTGAACTCGAGCATCCGCGTCAGCGGCTTGAGCGCGGCCCGGCGCAGCTCGTCGCCGACCTGGATCTCGCCAGTGCCCTCGCGCAGCGCGCCGGCCAGGTTGTCCAGGGCGTTCATCGCCATCCACGGGCAGTGGGCGCAGCTGCGACAGGTGGCACCGTTGCCGGCGGTGGGCGCCTCGAACAGGGTCTTCTCGGGCACCGCCTGCTGCATCTTGAAGAAGATGCCGCGGTCGGTGGCCACGATCAGCTCCTCGTTGGGCAGCTCCTTGGCGGCCTTGATCAGCTGGGAGGTGGAGCCCGCCACGTCGGCCAGCTCGACCACCGTGGACGGCGACTCGGGGTGCACCAGCACCGCGGCGTCCGGGTACAGGCCCTTGAGGTCCTCGACGCCCTTGGCCTTGAACTCCTCGTGGACGATGCAGGCACCGTCCCACAGCAGCATGTCGGCGCCGGTCTGCTTCTGGATGTAGCCGCCGAGGTGCTTGTCCGGCGCCCACAGGATCTTCTCGCCGCGGGCCTGGAGATGCTCGATCACCTCGACCGCGATCGACGAGGTCACCACCCAGTCGGCACGGGCCTTCACCGCCGCCGAGGTGTTGGCGTAGACCACCACGGTGCGATCGGGATGCTGGTCGCAGAAGGCGCTGAACTCGTCGGCCGGGCAACCCACGTCCAGCGAGCAGGTCGCCTCGAGCGTCGGCATCAGCACGCGCTTCTCCGGCGACAGGATCTTGGCCGTCTCGCCCATGAAGCGCACGCCGGCCACCACCAGGGTGTCGGCCGGATGGCGAGCGCCGAAGCGAGCCATCTCGAGGGAGTCCGCCACGCAGCCGCCGGTTTCCTCGGCCAGCTGCTGGATGGCGTCATCGGTGTAGTAGTGAGCCACCAGGACGGCGTTGTTGGCCTCGAGCAGACGCTTGATCTCCTCGATGCGGGCCTCGTCCTCGGCGGGAATGCGCGTGGGGCAATAGGTACGCGCCAGCTGCTCACGCAGCTCGGCACGGGAAGTCATGATCGTCATCGTGTCTACCACTGTGACCGGCAGGGGCTCCCCCTGCATTGCACCAGGTGCCGACACGCGTGCGCTCCGCACGCCGCGACACACCGTGGGCCAGCCGCGGCGTCTTCCGCCCTGGCCAACCCGCTTTCATTCTAGCCGGAAACCGCGCCGAACACGCGTCCTGCAAGACGAAAGAACAAGCGTGGAGCATGACGTCGTCCCGTCCCGCTTGCAAGCGGCACCGATTTCCGGGCGCGCACGAAAAACGCCCCTGCCTCGGGGAGGCAGGGGCGTCGAATCTGGTGGGTCGTGTAGGATTCGAACCTACGACCAATTGGTTAAAAGCCAACTGCTCTACCAACTGAGCTAACGACCCGTTGATGCATGGCGGCTCAGTCGCCATGAATCCAGGTTCGGTTGGTGGGTCGTGTAGGATTCGAACCTACGACCAATTGGTTAAAAGCCAACTGCTCTACCAACTGAGCTAACGACCCTTCCGAACGGGTGCAGATAATACGGATATGCCCCCGGCATGGCAAGCGCTTTTTCACCTTCAGGCGAATTTTCTCGCCTGCCGGCGCGGGAAGGCCCGCGGCGCCGTTCGCCGGCGAGCCTTCCTCGTTATGCGCGCCTTACTGACGACGCGACTTGGGCTTGCGCATCGCCTGCACCGGACGACGCTTGTGCTTGTCGCGGCTCCAGCGGTTCTTCTCGTCCGGCGTCAGCTCCGGCACCTTGCGCGCCGGCAGGCCGGCCATGCCGGCGAGGTCGTCGATCTCCTCCTGGGAGAGCTCGACCCACTCACTGGCCTTGGCCCGCTTGTCGAGGAAGATGTTGCCGTAGCGCACGCGCTTGAGGCGGCTGACGGTCAGCCCCTGGGATTCCCACAGGCGGCGCACCTCGCGGTTGCGGCCCTCCATGATCACCACGTGGAACCAGGTGTTGATGCCCTCGCCGCCGAACTCCTGCACGTCGGTGAAGCGTGCCGGTCCGTCGTCGAGCATCACGCCCTCGACCATCGCCGTGACGTGGGACTGCTGCACGTCGCCCATCACGCGCACGGCGTACTCGCGCTCGATCTGGGTCGAGGGATGCATCAGCCGGTTGGCCAGCTCGCCGTCGGTGGTGAACAGCAGCAGGCCGCTGGTGTTGATGTCGAGGCGGCCGATGGCGATCCAGCGCTCGCCCTTGAGGCGCGGCAGGCGGTCGAACACGGTGCGCCGCCCTTCCGGGTCCTTGCGGGTGCACAGCTCGCCTTCCGGCTTGTTGTACATGATCACGCGCCGCGGCACCTCCTCGGCGGCGCGCAGGGTGACCGGGCGATCATCGAGGGCGACCTTGTCGCGGGGCTCGATGCGATCGCCCAGGGTCGCCACCTGGCCGTTGACCTTGACCCGGCCGTCGGCGATGGCCGCTTCCATCTCGCGGCGCGAGCCCATGCCGGCCCGGGCCAGGACCTTCTGCAGTTTCTCGGTGGTGGTGCTCATCAGTCGTCTGTCTCGCTGGTAGTGGATTCCGCCCCCGGGGCAGCGTCATCGTCGACGCGGCCCCGGGCACGTTCGGACAGGCGGGCCTCGAGATCGGCGAAGCTCAGGCCTGTCCGCTCGGACGCCGTCCCGGCGTGGTCATCGTCGGCCGTCCCGGCCGTCGTCTCGCCGGCCGCAGGCGCGGTGGCCTCGGCGGCGGTCGTCTCTTCACGGGTGTCGTCGCGGGTGGCAGTGTCGGTCCGATCGTCCGTTTCCGCCACCTCCTCGTGGGGTTTTTCCCGTTCGTCGCCCTCGTCGACGGGCTCGTCCGCCTGGGCCAGCAGGTCGTGCTGGGGCGGCGGCGGCGTGTCCTCGAGGGTCTGCTCCGCCTCCTCGAAGCCCTTGAGCTCGTGCATCGGCGGCAGCTCGTCGAGGGTCTTGAGGCCGAAGTCGTCGAGGAAGCTGCGGGTGGTGGCATAGACCGCCGGGCGCCCCGGCACGTCACGATGCCCCACCACCCGCACCCAGCCGCGCTCGACCAGGGTGCGCATGATCTGGCCGCTGACGGTGACGCCGCGCACCTCCTCGATGTCGCCGCGGGTCACCGGCTGGCGATAGGCGATCAGCGCCAGGGTCTCCAGCAGCGCCCGGGAGTAGCGCTGCGGGCGCTCGTCCCACAGCCGCGAGACCCAGCTCGAGAGCCGCGGCCGGATGCGCAGCTGGTAGCCCGAGGCGGTTTCCAGCAGCTCCATGGCGCCGCGCTGGTGGCGCGTCTCGAGGCGCCCCAGGGCCTCGCGCAGGGCGCGCCGGGGCGGCAGCTCGTGGTCGTCGAACAGGTTCTCCAGCCGCTCCAGCGAGAGCGGCTCGCCGGCGGCGAGCAGCGCGGCCTCGAGGATCTCGTCCAGGGCATCGGGGATTTCCATGGCGGTCATGGCGACTCGCTCCCTTGGTCGTCGTCATCCGCGAAGGGGCTCTCCCCTTCTGGCTCGTCGTCAGCGTAGGCGTCCTGCGCCTCGTCGTCCTGCGGGCCGCCCCGGGCGCGCACGTGGATCGGCGACAGCGGGGCGTTCTGCACGATCTCGATCATCGACTCCTTGGCCAGCTCGAGGATCGCCATGAAGGTCACCACCACGCCGGCGCGGCCCTCCTCGAGGGTGAACAGCGCCTCGAAGGCGGTGTAGCGCTCGAAGTCGAGCAGTTCCATTATCGCCAGCATGCGCTCCCGGGTGGAGAGCGTCTCGCGGCTGACCTGGTGCGCCTGGTTGAGCTCGGCGCGGCGCAGGATGCCGGCCAGGGCGCCGAGCAGTTCGTCGAGCTCGACGTCGGGATGCACCACCCGGCTCTCCAGCGGCGGCAGCGCCGCCCGGGCCGGGAACCAGTCGCGGCCCAGCCGCGGCAGCTCGGCCAGCGCCTCGGCGGCGTTCTTGAGCCGCTCGTACTCCTGCAGGCGGCGGATCAGCTCGGCGCGCGGATCCTCCTCGTCCTCGTCGCCCCCTTCCTTCGGCGGCTTGGGCAGCAGGGTGCGCGACTTGATCTCGGCCAGCATCGCTGCCATCAGCAGGTACTCGCCGGCCAGCTCGATCTCCATGGCCTTCATCAGCTCCACGTACTCGATGTACTGGTGGGTGATGGCGGCCACGTCGATGGCCAGGATGTCCAGGTTCTGGCGCCGGATCAGGTACAGCAGCAGGTCGAGCGGCCCCTCGAAGGCCTCGAGGAAGACCTTGAGCGCCTCCGGCGGGATATACAGATCCTCCGGCAGCTCGGTGATCGGCTCGTCGAACAGCCGGCCCAGCACCGCGGCGCTCTGGCTGATCGCCTGCTGCTCGGCGTCGCCCGCCCCGGCGCCCTCGGCGACGGTCGGGTCGGCGGGGGACCCCGGGGCGTCGTCGGGTGTCTCGGTGGACGGGGGCGTCTCGCTCACGCGGGGCAGGCCTCCGGTAGCTGGTGGGGCGGCGAATGATCGACCGCACAGTCTACCAAGCGGCGAGGATCAGGGTAAGCCGTGACTCATCCCGCCTCGGCGGCGAGGCGATAGCGGCCGGTGTAGTCGAACAGCTTGCGCCGCACCTGCCAGTGGCGGCCGGCCTTGCGGCCGATCACGAAGTCCGGGGCGCGCAGCCGGTGCTGCTCGGCGACCACCTCCTCCGGCGTGGTCGGCGACCAGCGCGTGCCGGGGGCACGCAGGTGCTCGCGCAGGAAGGCCGCGGCGAAGGCGCCGCGCTGGGCCGGCGTCTCCAGGGCGAACCATTCGGCCAGGGTGGCGCCGTCCTCGTCGTGATAGACGACCTTGAGCCGCGGCAGGCCACGGCCGTTGACGGTGGCCTCGAGCTGCATGCCCGAGACCCGCAGCACCCGGGCATCGCGCAGCTTCAGCGCCTCGCGCAGCTTGTCGTCGGCGTCCACCAGCAGCGCCTCGCAGCCGTGGCAGCGCCGCGCCGCGGTGTCGTTCTCGGCGCCGCACTGATCGCAGACCTTGAAGCGGAAGCGGAAGCTGCACTGCCGCCTCTTGCCGGCGCCCGACGCCGCGCCATCCCCACCCTCTTCCTCCACCAGGCCCTGGCAGCGGCGGCCGAAGTGCTCGATGACGATCTCGCCGTCGAGCCGGCCCCAGAACAGGTTGGCGTGGCCACACTGCGGGCACTCGACCTGCACCGGCTCGGTGTCGCCGGCCGGCTTGGGGCTGCCGACCTCGGGGGCATAGAGATCCCAGGGATTGCCGGCGTAGTCGAGGATCAGGCAGTCGCGCTTGCCCGGCGCCAGGCGCAGGCCGCGCCCGACGATCTGCTGGTAGAGCCCCACCGACTCGGTGGGCCGCAGGATCGCGATCAGGTCCACGTGGGGCGCATCGAAGCCGGTGGTCAGCACCGCCACGTTGACCAGGTACTTGAGCGCGCGGGCCTTAAAGGCGGCGATGATCGCCTCGCGCTCGGCGGCCGGCGTGGCGCCGGTGATCAGCGCCGCCTCGTCGGCGGGCAGATAGCCGAGGACCTCCTCGGCGTGGGCCACGGTGGCGGCGAACAGCATCACCCCGGCGCGCTCGGCGGCGTGGCCGATCACCTCCTCGAGGATCGCCGGCGTCGCCCGATTGCCGGCCGCCACCCGGTTCAGCTCCGCCTCCTGGAACAGGCCGCCGCTGCCGGGCTCGAGGGCCGAGAAGTCGTAGCGCTCGACGGCGGCATCGACCAGCCGCGGCTCGGCCAGATAGCCCTGCTTGACCATCAGCCGCAGCGGCTGCTCGAACACGCAGTCGCGGAAGAAGCAGTCGTCGCCGCCGCGCACCATGCCGTGATAGTGGCGGTGATAGAGGAAGCCCTGGCCCAGCCGGTACGGCGTGGCGGTCAGGCCCAGCACCTTGAGCCGCGGATTGCGCTCGCGCAGGTGGGCGATGACCCGCCGATAGCTGGAATCCTCGTCCAGCGACACCCGGTGGCACTCGTCGATCACCAGCAGCGTGAAGGCATCGTCGTCGAAGCTGTCCAGGTTCCTCACCACCGACTGCACCGAGCCGAACACCACCTGGCGCGCGGTTTCCTTGCGCCCCAGGCCGGCGCTGAAGATATCGGCCTCGAGCCCATAGGCCTGATACTTGGCGTGGTTCTGCTCGACCAGCTCACGCACGTGGGCCAGCACCAGCACCCGGCCGCGGGCCAGGCGGGCCAGCTCGGCGATCACCAGCGACTTGCCGCTGCCGGTGGGCAGCACCACCACGGCGGGGTCGTCGCCGGCGCGGAAGTGCTCGACCACGCGGCTGACCGCCTGCCGCTGGTAGGGGCGCAGGCTGGGCGGGGCGGTTTCGGTCATGACGGGCCTCTCGACGATGAAGGCGCCATCTTAACGAGCGCGCCGCAACGCGTCAGCGCAAACGTCGTTGCAGCGTGAGACTTGACCACGCCAGGCTCTGCCATGCTATCTATGAGGCACATCATCGCCCCGATTCGACACAGGAGAGTCGCCCATGCAAGTGAAGACCAGTCCCGAGTGCCCGAAGTGCGGCAGCCGCGTCAAGCGCCTGCCGCCGGGGCGTCAGGACCAGTATCACGTCTACTGCGACGACTGCGGTCACGACTTCGGCCGCTATGACTACCTGCAGGCCCAGTTCCGCCACCTGCTCGACGACGTGGAGGCGCACCTGAAGGAGAACGAGGAGTCGGACGACAAGGCGTCCTGACGCGATATCTCGCCTGGCAATGAAGACGCCCGGGCCAGTGGCCCGGGCGTCTTGCGTCTAGCGGCGGGACATCAGCCCAGCCAGCGACGGGCGTTGCGGAACAGGCGCATCCAGGCGCCGTCCTGGGTCCACTCGGCCGGGCGCCAGGAGTTGGTCACCGCGCGCACCACGCGCTCCGGGTGCGGCATCATGGCGGTGACGCGGCCGTCGGGCGTGGTCAGGCCGGTGATGCCGGAGGGCGAGCCGTTGGGGTTGGCCGGATAGCGGGTGGTCACCTGGCCGTAGTTGTCCACGTAGCGCAGCGCCACCTGGCTGGAGCCCTGCATGCCGCGCAGGTGCGCGCTGTCGCGGAACTCGGCGCGGCCCTCGCCGTGGGCCACGGCGATCGGCAGCAGCGAGCCTTCCATGCCGGAGAGCAGGATCGACGGGCTCTCCTCGACGCGCACCATGGCCACGCGGGCCTCGAACTGCTCGGACTCGTTGCGCACGAAGCGCGGCCAGGCCTCGGCGCCGGGGATCAGCTCCTTGAGCTGGGACAGCATCTGGCAGCCGTTGCACACGCCCAGGGCGAAGCTGTCGTCGCGGCCGAAGAAGCCGGCGAACTGCTCGCGGGCGCGCTCGTTGAACAGCACCGACTTGGCCCAGCCGCCGCCGGCGCCCAGCACGTCGCCGTAGGAGAAGCCGCCGCAGGCCACCAGGCCCTTGAACTCCTCCAGGCCGACGCGCCCCTCGAGGATATCGCTCATGTGCACGTCGACGGCCTCGAAGCCGGCGTTGTCGAACGACCAGGCCATCTCCAGGTGGCCGTTGACGCCCTGCTCGCGCAGCACCGCCACCGCCGGCCTGGCGGTGTTCACGAACGGCGCGGCGATGTCCTCGTCGACATCGAAGCTCGGCTGGGCGGAGAGGCCCGGGTCGCGGCCGTCGAGCAGGCCGTCGAACTCGCTCTTGGCGCACTCGGCGTTGTCGCGCAGCGACTGCATGCGATAGCTGGTCTCGCTCCAGGTGCGCTGGGCCAGCAGCCGGGTGGTCTCGAGCAGCGGCTCCTCGAACAGGGTCACGCGGACCTGGTCGTCGTAGCGCGGCCGGGCGATCACGCCGCAGCTCTCGAGGCCGGCGCCGGCGAACTGCGCCAGCACTTCCTCGGTGTGCTCGCGCGGCACCTGGATCACCGCGCCGAGCTCCTCGGCGAACAGCGCGTTGAAGGCATCGGCGGGCTCGTCGATCAGCCAGTCGAGCTTGATCTCGAGGCCGGCGTGGGCGGCGAAGGCCATCTCCAGCAGGGTCACCAGCAGGCCGCCATCGCTGCGGTCGTGGTAGGCCAAGAGCTTGCCGTCGGCGTTGAGGCCCTGGATCACGGTGAAGAACGCCTTGAGGTCCTCGGGGTCGTCCAGGTCCGGGCACTCGTCGCCGACCTGGCCGTAGACCTGGGCCAGCGCCGAGCCGCCGAGGCGGTTCTGGCCGCCGCCGAGATCGATCAGGATCAGGTCGGACTCGTCCTGGGTCAGGTCGATCTGCGGGGTCAGCGTCTTCATGGCGTCGGTGACCGGGGCGAAGCCGGTGCTCACCAGGGTCAGCGGCGAGGTGATGCTCTTCTCCTCGCCCTCCTCGTCCTGCCAGGCGGTGCGCATGGACATGGAGTCCTTGCCCACCGGCACGGCGATGCCCAGCGCCGGGCACAGCTCCATGCCCACGGCGTGAACGGCGTCATACAGCGCCTGGTTCTCGCCCGGGTGGCTGGCCGCACTCATCCAGTTGGCGGAGAGCTTGATGTCGCCGAGCTTGGCGATCGGCGCGGCGGCCAGGTTGGTGATGGTCTCGGCCACCGCCAGGCGAGCACTGGCCGCCGGATCGATCAGCGCCACCGGCGGACGCTCGCCCATGGCCATGGCTTCGCCGGCATGGGTATCGAAGGTGGCGGTGGTCACCGCCACGTCGGCGACCGGCACCTGCCACGGGCCGACCATCTGGTCGCGGGCCACCTGGCCGGTGATCGAGCGGTCGCCGATGGTGATCAGGAAGTTCTTGGAGGCCACGGTGGGCAGGCGCAGCACCCGGTCCATGGCCTCGCGCAGGTCGAGGTTGTCGAGCATGATGCCCGGCATCTCGCGGCTCTCGCGGCGGAACTCGCGGGTCATCTTGGGCGGCTTGCCGAACAGCACGCTCATCGGCAGGTCGACCGGCCTGGTGTCGAAGTGGCCGTCGCGGACCTCCAGATGATGCGCCTCGGTGGCCTCGCCGACCACGGCGTAGGGGCAGCGCTCGCGCTGGCACAGGGCATCGAAGGCGGCGAGGTTCTCCGGGGCCACGGCGAGCACGTAGCGCTCCTGGGCCTCGTTGCACCAGATCTCCAGCGGGCTCATGCCCGGCTCGGCGTTGGGCACCTCGCGCAGCTCGAAGCGGCCGCCGCGGTCGCCGTCCTTGACCAGCTCCGGCAGGGCGTTGGACAGGCCGCCGGCGCCCACGTCGTGGATGAAGCAGATCGGGTTGTCGTCGCCCAGCGACCAGCAGCGGTCGATCACTTCCTGCACGCGACGCTCGATCTCGGGGTTGTCGCGCTGCACGGAGGCGAAGTCCAGGTCGGCGCTGGAGGCACCGGAGGCCATGGAGGAGGCCGCGCCGCCGCCTAGGCCGATCAGCATCGACGGCCCGCCCATCACGATCAGCTTGCCGCCGACCGGGATCTCGCCCTTCTGGACGTGGTCCTCGCGGATGTTGCCGTAGCCGCCGGCGATCATGATCGGCTTGTGGAAGCCGCGACGCTCGACGCCGTTGGCGCCCATGGCGTCCTGCTCGTAGCTGCGGAAGTAGCCGGTCAGGTTGGGGCGGCCGAACTCGTTGTTGAAGGCGGCGCCGCCGATCGGCCCCTCGAGCATGATCTCGAGGGCGTTGACGATGCGCTCGGGCTTGCCGTAATCGAAGGCCTCCCAGGGCTGCACGAACTCGGGGATGCGCAGGTTGGAGACGGTGAAGCCGGTCAGGCCCGCCTTGGGCTTGCCGCCGATGCCGGTGGCGCCCTCGTCGCGGATCTCGCCGCCGGCGCCGGTGGCCGCGCCCGGGTGCGGCGCGATGGCCGTCGGGTGGTTGTGGGTCTCCACCTTCATCAGGATGTTGACCGGCTCCTGATGGGCGGCGTAGACGGCGCGCTCGGCGGCGTCGCCGGTCAGCGGCGCGGCGAAGAAGCGGCCGGCCCGGCTGCCGCGGATCACCGCGGCGTTGTCGCTGTAGGCCGAGAGGATGTCGTCCGGCGAGGCTTCAAAGGTGTTCTTGATCATCTTGAACAGCGAGCGCGGCTGCGCCTCGCCATCCACCACCCAGTCGGCGTTGAAGATCTTGTGGCGGCAGTGCTCGGAGTTGGCCTGGGCGAACATCATCAGCTCGACGTCGGCCGGGTTGCGGCCCAGGCCCTCGAAGGCCTCGCACAGGTAGTCGATCTCGTCCTCGGCCAGCGCCAGGCCCAGTTCGACGTTGGCCTCCTCCAGCGCCGGGCGGCCGCCGCCGAGGATGTCCACCTGACCGAGCGGCGCCGGCTCGTGGTGGGCGAACAGCCTGGCGGCATCGGAGGCGTCGAACAGCACCGTCTCGGTCATGCGGTCGTGGAGCGCCGCGAGCACCGCCTCATAGGCCTCCTCGGAGAGCTCGCCGGCGAAGCGCACCCGGTAGGCGATGCCGCGCTCGAGGCGACGGATCTGGCTCAGGCCGCAGTTGCGGGCGATGTCGGTGGCCTTCGAGGACCAGGGCGACTGGGTGCCGATGCGGGGTACCACCAGGAACAGGCGCCCCTCGCCAAGGTCGCCGGTATCGTGGGCCGGGCCGTAGTCGAGCAGGCGCTCGAGCAGGCGGCGGTCGTCGTCCTCCAGCTCGCCGTCGTGGTCGACGAAGTGCACGTAGTCGGCGCCGAGCGCCTCGACCTGTGGAGCCACGGCGTGCAGCGCTTCGAGCAGCTTGGCATGACGGAAGGCGGAGAGGGCGGGCGCGCCACGCAGTTCGAGCATATCCTGGGGCCTCTGAAACAAGCAGAATGCAGTAAAGACGGGGCCGCGGCCGGCGGCAATGAGCGCACATGATACTGGAAAGCGCGGGCGGCGAGAAATCGGCGTGGATGACAGCTTCCGAGGCGCTGGGTAAGGTGACATCACCCATCGCATCCCGACATCACTATGCTGGCATCCTTGCTCGACCATCTGCGCCGGCGGCGGCGCCACTACGCGACCCTGTGCGCGCTGCTGGGGCTCGGCCTGATCACCGATCGCCCCCACCGCGCCTCCGAGGCTCAGCTCGAGGACGTGCGGGCGCGTGACTTCCTCAACATCCAGACCCGCAACACCCCCACGACCTACTACGAGGGCCGTCAGGGGCCGACCGGCTTCGAATACGAGCTGATGCGCCGCTTCGCCGACTATCTGGGCGTCAGCCTCAACCTGGATGCCGATCACAACATCGCCGAGGCCCTCGAGGCGGTGCGCCGCGAGGGCGATCTCGGCGCCGCCGCCCTGCCGCTGGACCCGACCCGCGACGGGCTGATGTACAGCCGGCCGATCATGCCGCTGCAGCCGCTGCTGGTGTATCGGCGCGGCCTGCCGCCGCCCGCCGAGATCGCCGACCTCGAGGGGCTTTCGATCGGCACCCTGAGCAATACCGGCACCGATCGGGTGATGCGCGAACTGCAGGCCGAGCACCCCTGGCTGGGCTGGCAGGAGGCCGATGATATCGAGGTCTCGGCGCTGCTCGGCCGGGTGAGCGACGGCACCCTGGACGCCGCCGTGGTCTTCGAGCGCCAGTTCCGCCTCAACCGGCTGTTCTTCCCCGAGGTGGAGGACGGGTTCCGGCTGGGGCGCCCGCTGTCGCTGGCCTGGGCCTTCCCCAGCGAGCGCGGGCTCGGCCTGCTGCGCGAGGCCAACCGTTTCCTCGCGACGCTGCAGGACAGCGGCCTGCTGGCCCGCCTCGAGACCCGCTACCTGGGCCGCGACGACTATCTGGAGTACGTCGGCGCACGGACCTTCATCGGCCATGTCCACGAACGGCTGCCCGAGTACGACACGCTGTTCCGCGAGGCCGCCCGGCAAAGCGGCTTCGACTGGAAGCTGCTGGCCGCGGTGGGCTACCAGGAATCCCACTGGCGCCCTCAGGCCACCTCCCCCACTGGGGTGCGCGGCCTGATGATGCTGACCAACGCCACCGCCGCCGAGATGAACGTGTCGAACCGGCTCGACCCGGCTCAGAGCATCGACGGCGGCGCGCGCTACCTGCGCTCGCTAAAGGATCGGCTGCCCGAGTCGATAACCGGGGAGGACCGCTTGTTCATGGCCCTGGCCGCCTACAACGTGGGCCTGGGCCACCTCTACGACGCCCGCCGCATCGCCGAGACGCGCGGCGGCGATCCCGATGCCTGGGAAGACGTGCGCGATGCCTTGCCCCTGCTGCAGGAACGCGAATGGTTCAGCAAGACCCGCTACGGCTATGCCAGGGGCGGCGAGCCGGTCATCTACGTTCGCAACATTCGCCGCTACCACGAGATCCTCACCTATGTGGACCGTAGCCGTCAGCAGTTTCATCGCCTCAGCGCCCGCCACCCCCTGCCCGCGGACGACACCCGCTTCAACCGCGTGCCGCCGAGCGGCTGAGGGCCGTTCATGAAACACCGGCTCGGCGCCCTGCCGCTGTCCGCCGTCGCCCCGCTGGTGGCGCTGGCCGGCCTGCTGCCGGCCGCTTCTCCCGGCACCGGCGCGAACCTGATTCTCATCGGCCTGACCGCCGCCGGCCAGCTGGCCTGGCATCTGCGGCGCCTGCGCCTGGTGCGGCTGGCGGCGTGGCCGGCGCTGGCCTGGCTCGCCCTCGGCCTGTGCAGCTACCTGCTGCCGGAGGACTGGGTCTCCCAGGCCGGCTGGAACCGCTGGGCGGAACATCTGGTCGCGGGCAGTCACGTGGACGACTGGCGCCCTCCGCTGCTGACGCTGATGTGCCTGAGCCTGCTCAATCTCAGCCTGCTGACCCGCACCCGGGCCAACCTCGGCGCCCCGCTGCTGATGGGCACCGCCGGCCTGGCGCTGCTCGCCCAGCTGCTCATGCCGCATCCGTCTCCGGGGCCGCTGGCCCTGAGCGCCGGCGGTGCCATGCTGGCCGCTCAGGCCTGCCTGCTGCTCGCCCAGCTGGTCGATAGCCTCGGCGGCTGGCGCACCTCGCGCCACAGCATCCTGCGCGCCCTGTGGCCCTCGCTGCTGCTGGCGGCGCTGACGCTGACGCTGTGGTATCAACAGCATCAGGCCACCGAGCGTCGGCAGCAGCAGGAGATCGCCGATCTGGGACAGCGGCTGGCGCATCGGCTGTCGGCCGAGATCGACGACCATCTGGCCGCCATGCGCCGCTTCGCCGCCTCGTGGCACTGGATGAACGGCCCGCCATCGGCCGACCAGTGGGCCTACCAGGCCGAGCTGTATCACCGCGACTTCCCGTATCTGCTCAACATCGCCTTCATCGACCCGCAGAGCCGCATCCTGCGCGTCCACCCGCCCCCCGACAACACGGCGCTGCTCGGCACCCGGCTGTTCGAGGCCCAGCCGGAGGGACGCGAGGTGCTGGAGAGGGCCCTGCACGGCGGCGTGATCGGGCAGACCGGCGTCATCGAGCTGCTGCAGGGCCAGCCCGGCATGATCCACTACCTGCCGGTGACCCGGGCCCGCGACGGCCGTATCCGGGGAGCGGTGGGCGTGGTGATCGGCCTGCGTGACCTGGCGGACACCCTGTTCCGCCAGGTCACGCCCGACACCGCCGCCCTGACGCTGCTCGACGGCGAGCGGCTGCTCGCCTACCAGGGGCCCGCCCGGCGGACCGGCCCCTGGCATCATGCGGCGCCGCTGATGCTCGACGAGCTATCGCTGACGCTGGTCACCCGCCCCGGCCTCGATACCCTGCTGGCCCGGCGCTCACGCCTGCCCGTGGTCACGCTGGCGGTCGGGCTGACGCTGGCCTATCTGCTCTACCTCGCCCTGTTCGCCCGCCGTCATCTCCAGAGGCAGCACCACGAGACTCGCCGCTCCAATCGCGAGCTGCGCCGCGAGGTCCGCAACCGCGCCCGGCTGCAGCGGGAAGTCGAGTGGCTCGCCACCCACGACGAGCTCACCCGGCTGCCCAACCGTCGCCGCTTCATGCAGGTGCTGGAGGAGCATGCCGGCATCCGCCCGCTGAGCGTGCTGCTGTGCGATATCGATCACTTCAAGCTGATCAACGACCGCCTCGGCCACCTGGTGGGCGATCGCTACCTGGCCGAGCTGGGCCGCCTGGGGCAGGAGGCGTTCGACGCCGTGGGCGGCACCTTCGCCCGGTTCGGCGGCGAGGAGTTCGTGGCCTGCCTGCCCGGCTCGAGCGTGGAAGACGCGGAAGCGGCGGCGAGACGCCTGCAGGAAGCCCTCGCCGAGGCTCGGCTGCCCCACCAGGACGGCGCGCCGCTGACGCTGAGCATCGGCATCGCCACCCTGGAAGAGGGGGCGCTGGAGCCCGACGAGCTGCTGCAGGCCGCCGACGACGCGCTCTACCGGGCCAAGTCGCTGGGGCGCGACCGGATCGAGCTCGCCGCCGGGCCACACGACCCGTCGAGCTGACGCACCGCGGGCTCAGCGATCGTCGGAGGCGGCCGAGCGACGCTCGGCGAAGAAGGCCTTCAGCAGCTTCGAGACCCGGGCGGCCAGCACGCCGCCCTCCACCGCCACCCGGTGGTTGTACCAGGGCTGGGCGAACAGGTTGGCCTTCGATTCGACCATGCCGGTGCGCGGTTCGGCGGCGCCGTAGACCACCCGCGCCAGCCGCGCGTGGATGATCGCCCCGGTACACATCAGGCAGGGTTCCAGGGTCACGAACAGGGTGCAGCCGTCGAGACGGTAGTTGCCGAGGCGCGCCCCGGCATCGCGCAGGGCGCGGATCTCGGCGTGGGCGCTGGGATCGTGGCCGGCCACCGGCGCGTTGTAGCCACGGCCCACGATCTCGCCTTCGGCGTCCACCACCACCGCGCCCACCGGCACCTCGCCGGCCTCCCCGGCCAGCCGCGCCTGCTCGAGGGCGCGATGCATGTAGAACTCGTCACTGCGCATGGCCGCCGACTCCCGTAGACTACTGACAATGAAACATTCGTATGACTGCCCGGCATGTGCGGATGCCGTGGCCCATGGAGGATACCCGGAATGAGCGACGCCCTGAACGATCTGGTCGACCTGCTGCGCCTCGAGCCCCTGGAAGAAAACCTGTTCCGCGGCCGCAGCCAGGACCTGGGCCTGCCCCAGCTGTTCGGCGGCCAGGTCCTCGGCCAGGCGCTCTCCGCCGCCACCCACACGGTGGATGACAGCCGGCGGGTGCACTCGCTGCACGGCTATTTCCTGCGCCCCGGCGACGCCAGCCGCCCGGTGGTCTATCAGGTCGACGCGGTGCGCGACGGCCGCAGCTTCACCACCCGCCGCATCACCGCCATCCAGAAGGGCCGGCCGATCTTCTTCTGCAGCGCCTCCTTCCACGGCCAGGACCACGGCCTCGACCACCAGCCGACGATGCCCGAGGTGCCCTCCCCGGATGCGCTCGACCGGGCCAACCTGCACGAGCGCTTTCCCGGCCATCCCATCGAGTTCTGCCACGTCGAGGAGGACGCCGTTCCCGGTCGTCCGGCGCGCAAGCGGCTGTGGTTCCGCCTCGCCGGCGAGCTGCCGGACGATCCGGCGCTGCACCGCTACCTGCTCGCCTACAGCTCGGATTTCCACCTGCTGACCACCGCGCTGGTGCCCCACGGCAAGCGCTTCGGCGACCCCGACCTGCGCATCGCCAGCCTCGACCACTCGCTGTGGTTCCATCGCGACGTCAGGGTCAACGACTGGCTGCTCTACGACATGGACAGCCCCTGGGCCGGCGGCGCCCGCGCCTTCACTCGCGGCAGCATCTACGACCGCCAGGGCCGCCTGGTCGCCTCCAGCACTCAGGAAGGCCTGACCCGGCTGGATGAGTGAACGCCCGCGCCGCCCTCAGTCGGCAGGATTGTCACGAGCGTAGGCCGCCAGCAGCGTGCGCTCCGACTGTGACAGATACTGCTCGAGCAGCGTCGCCGCCTGCGCCGGATCGCCGCCCTCGAAGGCCTCCAGGACGTGCAGGTTCCGCTCGACGTAGGGACCGTGAAGCCACTCCTGGTCGCTCAGCATGCCGAAGGCCAAGCGCAGCTCCGCCGAAACCTGGCGGAAGAAGGCATCCAGCCGCGGGCTGTCGGCCAGCGACACGATCGCGGCATGAAAGGCCATGTTGGACGATCCCACCGCCTGCCAGTCCTGCCGCTCGCGGCCGTCACGGGCCTGCTCGATGGCCGTGCGCATCCGCTGCCCCGCCGGATGGCCCGGCACGGCCTCCCTCAGCGCCTGACACTCGATAAAGCGCCGTAGCCGATAGATGTCGACCAGCGAGGCCAGGCTCGGCGTGGTCACGAAGACGCCACGGTTGGGGCGATGCGTCACCAGCCCCTCGTGCGCCAGACCGCGAAACGCCTCGCGCAGCGTATTGCGTGACACGCCCAGCCGCTCCCCCAGGGCGCTCTCGGACAGCCGCTGCCCCGGCACCAGCTCGCCCTCCACCAGCAGGCGACGTATCTCGTCGCCGACGGTTTCTCCCAGCGCCCGGCCCCTGCCCTCTACTCCTTGCCTGTTCATGCCTGCCCGTCCCGATCGTCGCCTTTGCCGCTCATGTTCGCGGTTACGCCCCCATACGACAAGCTCGCACGACGCACCCTCTTGGCGCATTGCCCCCGGATGTCGCCCCAACATGAGACACAAGTCGCATATCCCGTCATGGACAACATCTCTATTGTTGAACAATCACACCAACCATAGGCTACAAAACAAAGAAATCGTCGGAACATGGCATGCAACTTGCCTCGACGAGCCATAACAATCCCCATCCTGGAGTTCCTCTACATGGCTAGTGCAACCGATGCCGGGTTCGTCCGCTCCCGGCGGGCCTCGCTGATCGGCGCCATCTTCCTGATGGCCACCTCCGCCGTCGGCCCCGGCTTCATCACCCAGACCGCCACCTTCACCTCGCTGATGGGGGCCGCCTTCGCCTTCGGCATCCTGGCCTCGATCGTGATCGACCTGGTCGTGCAGCTGAACATCTGGCGGGTGGTCACCGTCACCGGCCTGCGCGCACCGGAAGTCGCCCATGCCGCGCTGCCCGGCAGCGGCTACCTGCTCGCGGTGCTGATCATCGTGAGCGGCCTGACCTTCAACGTCGGCAACATCGCCGGCGCCGGGCTCGGGCTCAACGCCCTGATGGGGCTCGATACCCAGTGGGGCGGCCTGATCAGCGCGCTGGTCGCGGTGGGCATCTTCTCGTCGCGCCGTGCCGGCATCGCCATCGACCGCATCATCATCGTGCTTGGGGTAGTGATGCTGGCCATGACGGTGTTCGTGGCGCTGGCCTCCCAGCCGCCGATCGGCGAGGCCCTGCGCCAGACCGTGCTGCCGGACACCATCAACTTCGCCACCATCACCACCATCGTGGGCGGCACCGTCGGCGGTTACATCACCTATGCCGGGGCGCACCGCATCCTGGACCGCGGCCTGGGCGGCGCGGAGAACGTCGAGACCGTCTCCCGGGCGGCCCTGCGCGGCATCCTGGTCACCGGCGTGATGCGCTACATCCTGTTCCTGGCCATCCTCGGCGTGGTCGCCAGCGGCGTGATCATCGACGTCTCCGGGCAGAACGCCAACCCGGCGGCCCAGGCCTTTCAAGCGGCGGCGGGCGAGCTCGGCCTGCGCGCCTTCGGCCTGATCCTGTGGGCCGCCGGCATCACCAGCGTCATCGGCGCCTCCTATACCTGCATGACCTTCCTGAGCGCCTTCCGCCCGAGCATCGGCGAGCCGGCGCGCAATCGCGCCACCCTGGTGTTCATCGGCGCCTCGCTGCTCGTCTTCCTGTCGCTGGGCACGCCGCCAGCCGCCCTGCTGATCTTCGCCGGCGGCTTCAACGGCCTGGTCCTGCCGATCGGCCTGACGCTCTTCCTGTACGTGGCCTGGCGTCGCAGCGACCTCATGCACGGCCACCGCTACCCGCGCTGGCTGCTGGTCTCCGGTACCGCGGTCTGCGCCCTGACCTGGTACATGGGCTATCAGTCCATCGGCCCCATCTTCGCCTTCCTGTCGCCGGCGACCTGATCGAGGAGTCCGCATATGTCCCGCATCGACCTGAACAGCGATCTCGGCGAGAGCTTCGGCCAGTGGCGCATGGGTGACGACGACGCCATGCTGGGCCTGGTCACCAGCGCCAACATCGCCTGCGGCTTCCATGCCGGCGACCCCGCCGGCATGGCCCGCACCCTGGCCGCCGCCGCCGAGCGCGGCGTGACCGTCGGCGCCCACGTCAGCTACCCGGACCTGGTCGGCTTCGGCCGCCGCCCGATGGAGATCGCCAGCGACGAGCTGCGCGCCGATGTGATCTACCAGATCGGCGCCCTGCAGGGCATGGCCGGCGCGGCCGGTACCGCCGTGCGCTACGTCAAGCCGCACGGCGCGCTCTATCACGCCATCGCTCACGACCGTCGCCAGGCCGAGGCGGTGATCGAGGCCATCCAGGCCGCCGATGCCTCCCTGGTACTGATGACGCTGGCCGGCTCGCCGCTGAACGACTGGGCCCGGGACGCCGGCCTCGCCACCGCCGCCGAGGCCTTCGCCGACCGCGCCTACCATCGCGACGGCCGGCTGGTCTCGCGCCGCGAGGCCGGCGCGGTGCTGCACGATGTCGATCTCGTCGCCGAACGCATGCTGCGCCTGGTCCGGCATGGCACGCTCGAAAGCGTGGAAGGCGACGAGGTCGCCATCGCCGCCGACTCCATCTGCGTGCATGGCGACAGCCCCGGCGCGATCGCCATGGCCCAGGCCGTGCGTGAGCGCCTGCTCGCCGCCGGCGTAAACCTGCATGCCTTCGTCGGAACCGGTTCCGCAACGTCCCGGGAGCCAGCATGAGAATTCTTCCCGTCAACCAGCGCGCCCTGCTGGTCGAGCTCGACGACCTGGCGCAGACGCTCGGGCTCCACGAGCGCCTTCAGCAAGCGCCGATCGCCGGGGTCACCACGCTGGTGCCCGCCGCACGCACGCTGCTGGTGCACTTCGCGCCAGAGCGCATCACGGCCGCCGAGCTGACCCGGGGCCTGCTCGCCCAGCCGCCGAGCGGCGGCGACCATCGCCGGGGCGAGCGGATCGAGATTCCCGTGCACTACGCCGGCGAGGACCTCGATGACGTCGCACGGCTGCTGGACCTCACCACCGACGAGGTGATCCGGCGCCACGGCGAGCACGACTATCGCGTCGCCTTCTGCGGTTTCGCCCCGGGCTTCGCCTATCTCGCGGGCGGTGCCGGCTTCGACGTGCCGCGCCGCCCCACGCCCCGCACCCGGATTCCCGCCGGCGCCGTGGCACTGGCCGGCACCTTCAGCGGCATCTACCCGACGGCCAGCCCCGGCGGCTGGCAGCTGATCGGCACCACGCCGCTGGAGATGTGGGACGTCGAGCGCACGCCGGCGGCCCTGCTGCAGCCCGGCATGCGGGTCCGCTTCATCGCCACCGACGCCCCGCCCGAGCGCACCAGCGTGCCCGCGCCCGACATCGACACGCCCGCTCGCGACACCTCCCGCGCCGACGGCGGCGCCCTCCCTGTGCCGATGCTGGAGGTCATCCAGCCCGGCCTCCAGACCCTGTTCCAGGACCTCGGCCGCCCGGGGCAGACCGACCAGGGCGTCTCCACGGCCGGCGCCATGGACCAGGGCGCCCTGCGCGCCGCCAACCGACGCGTCGGCAACCCCTCGGATGCCGCCGCCCTCGAGATCGCACTCGGCGGGCTCAGGCTGCGCTGCCATCGCCCCGTGCTGATCGGCCTGGCCGGCGCGCCGCTGGCGGTATCGATCCGCACCGCGACCGGCGAGACGCAACTCCCCGCCGGCGACCGGCCCATCGAGCTGGCCGCCGGCGACGTCCTGACGCTGGGCACGCCGAGCGCCGGCCTGCGCAGCTATCTCGCCCTGCGTGGCGGCTTCGAGGTCGCCCCGGTGCTCGGCAGCCGCGCCACCGACACCCTGGCCAAGCTGGGGCCCGCACCACTGGCCCGCGGCGACCAGCTGCGGGCGGCCGACCTGCCGGTCACGGCGCTGTCCCTCGAGCCTTCCCCCAGCAGGGAGCTGCCGCGGCCCGGCCAGACGGTGACGCTGGATGTGGTCATGGGCCCGCGCAGCGACTGGTTCACGGCCCGGGGCCGGGAGATGCTCTGCGCCCAGCACTGGCGGGTCACCCCGCAGTCGGACCGCGTCGGCCTGCGCCTGGAGGGCGAGCAAGCGCTCGAGCGCGCCGACGACGCCGAGCTGCCCAGCGAAGGCACGGTCACCGGCGCCATCCAGGTGCCCGCCAGCGGGCAGCCGGTGCTGTTCCTGGCCGACCATCCTCTGACGGGCGGCTACCCGGTGATCGCCTGCGTGGCTGACCATCACCTGGACCTGGCGGGGCAGATTCCTGCCGATGCCCATATCCGCTTCAACCCGATCACCGACTTTTCACCGCTCGGCGGCGAGGCCTCCTCATGAACACTCCCCACCACCATCACGCCATCTCCGACACCCACATCGCGCATCGGCCCATCCGCAGGGTGCTGATCGCCAACCGTGGCGAAATCGCGGTGCGCGTCATTCACGCCTGCCGCGACTACGGCGCCGCCTCGGTGGCCGTCTATGCCGACGGCGACCTCGACGCCATGCACGTGCGCCTGGCCGACGAGGCCTTCGCGCTGGGCGGCGAGCGCCCGGGCGAGAGCTATCTGTCGATCGACAAACTGCTGGATGCGGCCCATCGCGCCGGCGTCGATGCCGTGCATCCCGGCTACGGCTTCCTCTCGGAGCGGGCCGACTTCGCGCGCGCCGTCGAGGCCGCCGGGCTGGTGTGGATCGGCCCGAACCCCGAGACCATCGAGGCTCTCGGCGACAAGGTCGAGGCGCGCCGGCTGGCGCTGGAAGCCGGCGCCCCGCTGGTGCAGGGCACCCAGGATCCGGTGGAAAGCGCCGAGGAGGTAGTGGCCTTCGCCGAGCAGCATGGCCTTCCGATCGCCATCAAGGCCGCCTTCGGCGGCGGCGGGCGCGGGCTCAAGGTCGCCTGGCGCATGGACGAGGTCGCCGAGCTCTATCACTCGGCGGTGCGCGAGGCCGAGGCCGCCTTCGGACGCGGCGAGTGCTTCGTCGAGCAGTTCCTCGACCGCCCCCGTCATATCGAGGCCCAGGTGCTGGGCGATCGTCACGGCACGGTCGTGGTGGTCGGCACTCGCGACTGCTCGCTGCAGCGGCGCAATCAGAAGCTGGTCGAGGAGGCGCCGGCGCCGCACCTGAGCGATGAGCAGCGCGACGAGATCCATCGCGCCGCCCGCGACATCTGCGCCAGGGCCGGCTACGTGGGCGCCGGCACGGTCGAGTTCCTGCTCGGCAGCGACGGCACCCTGTCGTTCCTCGAGGTCAACACCCGGCTGCAGGTCGAGCATCCCGTTACCGAGGAGACCGCCGGCGTCGACCTGGTCCTCGAACAGCTGCGCATCGCCGAGGGGCTGCCGCTATCCTTCAGCGAGTCGCCCGCGCCGCGCGGCCACAGCTTCGAGTTCCGCATCAACGCCGAGGACGCGGCCAAGGGCTTCCTGCCCACCCCGGGGCGCATCGCCACCTTCCGTGCCCCCGGCGGGGCCGGCGTGCGGCTCGACACCGGCGTCGAAGGCGGCGACAGCGTCTCCGGCCACTTCGATTCGCTGATGGCCAAGCTGATCGTCACCGGCGCCACCCGCGAGCAGGCCATCGCCCGCGCCCGCCGGGCGCTGGCGCAGTTCGAGATCGAGGGCGTCGCCTCGGTACTGCCCTTCCACCGCGCCGTCATGGCACACCCGGACTTCACCGGCGAGGACGCCTTCCGTGTGCATACGCGCTGGATCGAGACCGACTTCGACGACGCCCTGGAGTGGGCGCCCCGCCAGCCGCCGGCCAGCGAGCCCGGCATGCTGCACGCCATGATCGACATCGACGGCAAGCGCCATCGCATCGGCCTGCCCACCGGCCTGCTTCAGGGGCTCTCGCTCGGCGGAGAAGCGGTCGCCGGCCAGGACACCGCGGACGCCGACGAAGGCGGTATCAGCGCGCCGATCAGCGGCACGCTGCTGGCCTGGCAGGTCGAGGATGGACACTCGGTCAAGGAGGGCCAGGTCGTCGCCATCATGGAGGCGATGAAGATGGAGACCCAGATCGTCGCCGGCCGCGACGGCACGCTCGTCATCGAGGCCCAGGCCGGCAGCACGCTCGCCGCCGGCGACACGCTCGGACGGATCACCCCGGCCTGACGGCACCTCACCGGCACCTGGCTGACACTCGCGCCAGCACCAACGCAAAAACGGCCACTGCGAACAATCGCAAGTGGCCGTTTTTCATGGTCTTTCTGGTGCCGGCGAGTGGACTCGAACCACCGACCTACGCATTACGAGTGCGTTGCTCTACCAGCTGAGCTACGCCGGCGTGCCGGGCATCATACGACCCGACACGCCGCGCTGCCAAGAGGCCTCAGCGCCCGACGCTGGCCGCCAGCAGGGTGCCCTCCGGCGGCGGCAAAGTGCGCCCGCCATCGTCTCGAATGGAAAGATCCGGCAGCACGCTCGACAGGCAGACGAACAGACGCCCGCCGGGTCGGCGGCCACGCCGGGTTTCACGATCGATCATCTGGCTTGCATCCCCTCACGGCACGAGTCGTCCTCCCTGACGCGTCGGAAGGTTATCGGCCAGGATGGGAGAGGCTCGAGCGGGGCGCCGCGTCCGGGGGGAGTCCCTGCATCGGGGATGGACGTTCGGCGAGATACGGCAGAACAGGAGCGGGAACGAGGGAAAGGTGGCCGGCACCCGGCGTCCGCGAGGTCGCGGACCGCCAGGATCAGGTGCCGGTCGAACCCTGCGCCTTAGATGTAGGCGTAGGCCATGCGGTTCTGGAAGTTGCGATAGGCGTTCTCGGTCATCACTTCCAGTACGCGGTAGGCACGCTTGCCGAAGCGCTTGGCCAGGGAAGGACGGGCAGTGGCAGTCGTCATGGTGTGACTCCTTGCGTCGATGGATGACGATAAAACTATACCTTAGTCTAACGACTTTAGTCTAAAAACCTTGCCCGTCACGGTCCCGCCGAGTGCCACAACGCCCCGCGACGCCTGGCCTAGCGCGTCTTCGGGACCTGCTTCCTTTCCTCGCGCCGCGCGAAGCCGCGATGCAGCACGTTATAGGCGACGGCGCCGATCACCACGCCCCAGAAGGCCGAGCCGAGCCCCAGGAAGCTGACGCCGGAGGCCGTGGCCAGGAAGGTGATCACCGAGGCCTCGAGATGCTCCTTGCGCGCGGCGAAGTCGCTGAGGTTGCTGGCGATGGCGCCGATCAGCGCCAACCCGGCCAGCACCGCCACGAACTCCCCGGGCAGCGAGGTGAACAGCAGCACGATGGTGCCGGCGAAGGTGCCGCCGATCAGATAGAACAGGCCGTTGGCGATCCCCGCCACGTAGCGCTTGTCGCGGTCCGGGTGCGCCTCCTCACCGGTGCAGATCGCCGCGGTGATCGCCGCGATCGCCGTGGTGATGCCGCCGAAGCAGGCGGTGGCCAGCGACGTCAGGCCGGCCACGGTGACGATCGGCCGGGCCGGGGTGTTGTAGCCGGAGGTACGCAGGATGGCCATGCCCGGCAGGAACTGCCCGGTCAGGCTGACCAGCACCAGCGGGATCGCCAGGCCGAGGGTGCCCTGCCAGGTCCACTCGGGCGCGATGAAGGTCGGCGAGGCCAGCTGCACGCTGACGCCATCCAGGCTCGCGCCTTCCAGGGCCACGGCCAGGCCGACGCCGACGATCAGCAGCCACACCAGGCAATAGCGCGGCGTCAGGCGCTTGAACACCAGATAGGCCAGCAGCATGCCGATCATCAGCGCCGGCACCGTGGCCAGCGACTCGAAGACGCCGACCCCGAACTGGAACAGGATGCCGGCCATCATGGCGCTGGCGATGCCGGCCGGAATGAGCTGGATGATGCGATCGAAGGAGCCGCTCACGCCGATCACGAAGATCACCGCCGCCGCGGTGAGATAGGCGCCCACCGCCTCGTTGAGCGAGAGCTCCGGAAACAGCGTCACCAGCAGCGCCGTGCCCGGCGCCGACCAGGCGGTCACCACCGGCACGCGCAGCCACAGGCTGAGCCCGATGCCGGACACGGCGGCGCCGATCGAGATCGCCCACACCCAGGAGGTCATCATCGCCGGCGAGACATCGGCGCTCTGGGCGGCCTGGAAGAAGATGGCCAGCGGGCCGGCATAGGAGATCAGCACCGCCACGAAACCGGCGGTGACGGCGGGAATCGACCAGTCCTTGAAGCGTCGCATGGCGAGTTCCTTGGCGAGATCCGGGCGGAGACGCCGAGCCGGCGCCACCGCGAGAGAAAAAAGGCCCGTGCGCTGCCAGGCAGCCACGGACCAACGGAGAAGACGGTATCGCGAAGCGGGCCCGGTGTCAGGCGCTGGGCTCGTGGGCGTCCCGGCGAATGAACTCGAAGTCCTCGGTCTCGAACACCCACGAGATGAACACGCCCAGCACCCGGGCCCAGAAGGAGGCGCCGATGTCGAGGCTCTGCAGCCCCTCACCGGTGATGCGCGAGGCCAACGCCATCCTCGAGGTACTGGTGGAAAACCGCCGCAGCGGCCGCTATCCGTGAGAGGCTTCAGCGCACCTTGACCCTCATCAACTCGTTCCAGCGGGTGGTGTAGCGCGCGGTACGATGCTCGCAACGCAGCGGCCAGGCGGCGTGCTCGCCGGGCACGCCGAAGCGCACGGTGTCGCGGCCCATGCGGCCGTTGAGGCGATCGAGGGTGGCCATCAGCGCCTCGCCGCGCCGCCGCTCGGGGCCGTCGCCGGCCTGCAGCAGCGACAGCTGATGACGCTCGGCGTCGACCAGGTCGAGCAGCATCACCCCGCACTTCTGATAGCGCACGCCGTCGAGGAAGATCGCCGCCAGGCCGCGCTGGGCGGCGGCGATCAGCTCCCGGGTGTCGTCGCTGGGGCCGGGCAGTGCCACCACCTGGCCGTTGCGGTACTGGCGCTCGCCGAGCCGGTGCGGGTCGCTGCGCACGAACACCAGCACCGCGCAGGCGCGGCTGCCCTGGCGGCGCAGCTTCTCGGCGGCCCGGGCGCCGTGCTGGCGAATCGCCGCCCGTAGTTCGGCCTGCTCGCCGGTCAACCGGCCGAAGGAGCGCGACACCATGATCCGCTGGCGCGGCTCGGTGACGTCCTCCAGGGCGATGGCCGGCCGGCCGCGCAGCTCCCAGACCAGCCGCTCCATCACCACCGAGAAGGTGCGCCGGATCTGCTTGGGATCGGCCTGGCGCAGCTGCCAGGCGGTGTGGATGTCCTGCAGCGCCAGCCGCTCGGCGCTGCGCCGGGCGATGCCCCACAGCGCGTGCACCGGCAGCGCCTCGAGCACACGCCGGGTCTCGGGCGCGTCGGCCTCGAGGCGGCAGACGCCGCCCAGTGCGGGGTGCGTCTTGGCGACGCGATTGGCGGTCTTGGCCAGCACCCGGGTCGGCGCCAGCCCCACGCAGGTCGGGATGCCGGTATCGCGCAGCACCCGCCCGCGCACCCGATGGCCCCAGGCCTCGAGGTCGTCGGGCTCATGGCCGTCGAGGCCGACGAAGCTCTCGTCGATGGAATAGGTCTCGATCGCCGGCGAAAACTCGCCCAGCACCCGGTTCACGCGCCGGCTCATGTCGCCGTAGAGGGCGTAGTTGCTGGACAGCAGCGTCATCCGGCGACGCTGCGCGGGCGGAATCTGGTGCGCCGGCATGCCCATCGCCACGCCCAGCGCCTTGAGCTCCGCCGAGCGCGCCACCACGCAGCCATCGTTGTTGGAGAGCACGCCCACCGCCCGGCCCTCCAGGCGCGGGTCGAAGACCCGCTCGCAGCTGACGTAGAAGTTGTTGCTGTCGACCAGGGCGATCACGGTGCCGCCCCCGGCAGGGCGTGCAGCACATGGGTGACCACCCCCCACACGTGGCACTCGCGGCCGGCCAGCGGGATCGGCGCGAAGCGCGGATTGCTGGCCTCCAGCACCAGGGCGTCGCCGCGCCGAACCAGCCGCTTGACCGTGGGCTCGCCGTCCACGGCGATGATCACCACCCGCCCGGGCCGCGGCTCCAGGCTGCGGTCCACCACCAGCAGGTCGCGGTCATGAATGCCGTCGCCGAGCATCGAGTCGCCCTCGGCGCGCACGAAGAAGGTCGACGCCGGGCGACGCACCACGTGGGCGTGCAGGTCGAGCTCCACGTCCAGATGATCGTCGGCGGGGCTCGGGAAACCGGCTCGCACCCGGCATCCCAGCAACGGCTGCGCCGATCCGGCACGGCCTGTCCCGACGGCGATCGACGCTCCTGATAGCGGCATGGCAGCCTCCTTCTGATACTGTATTTATAAACAGTATCAAGCGACACCCTCGAAGTGGCAAGTCGAATGCCCCGTCCCCGAGACGCCACTTGACGCCCGTGCGGCTACCTACCTATACCCAGATATCCCCAGGCGTCCCGTCGAGCCCCCTCGGCCTCCGCCCCGGCGGCCCCGCCCGGGCACGGCTGCGGACGAAGCCTCACCGCCCAGGACGAGGCCCACAAGGAGTCAGCGCATGGCCCATACCGACGCTCCCAGCGAATCGCCCCGCGATCGCATCAACCCCGTGGTGTTCTACGGCTCGGCCATCGGCATCGTTGCCTTCGCGCTGTGGACCATGTTCTTCACCGAGGCGGCCGGCGGCGTCATCAATGCCGTGCTGGCCTGGATCTCGGACAGCTTCGGCTGGTTCTACTTCCTCGCGGTGGTGGCCTACCTGGTCTTCGTGATCGGCATCGGACTGTCCCGCTACGGCAAGCTGCGCCTGGGCCCGGCGCACTCGACGCCGGACTTCAACGTCATCACCTGGGCCGCGATGCTGTTCTCCGCCGGCATCGGCATCGACCTGCTGTTCTTCTGCATCGCCGAGCCGGTGACCCAGTTCCTCGCCCCACCGGTCGGCGAGGGCGGCACCCAGCAGGCCGCCCGCCACGCCATGGAGCTGACCTTCCTGCACTGGGGGCTATCGGGCTGGGGCATCTACACCCTGGTCGGCATGTCGCTGGCCTTCTTCAGCTATCGCCACGGCCTGCCGCTGACCATCCGCTCGGCGCTCTACCCGCTCTTCGGGCGCCGCATTCACGGCCCCATCGGCCACACCGTGGACATCGCCGCGGTGCTGGGCACCGTGTTCGGCATCGCCACAAGCCTCGGCATCGGCATCATCCAGCTCAACTTCGGCCTGCACTACATGTTCGGCCTGCCGGAGAACACCGTCACCCAGGCGGCGCTGGCGGTGCTGATCGTGGTCTTCTCGGCGATCTCGGCGGTGACCGGGGTCGACAAGGGCATCCGCCGGCTGTCCGAGTTCAACATGCTGCTGGCGGTGCTGCTGATGCTGTTCGTGCTGTTCACCGGCAAGACGCTGTTCCTGCTCAATGCCCTGGTGATGAACGTCGGCGACTACTTGGCCCACTTCGTCCGGCTATCGTTCGACACCTACGCCTTCGACCCGCCCGCCGACTGGCTCAATGCCTGGACGGTGTTCTTCTGGGCCTGGTGGATCGCCTGGGGCCCCTTCGTCGGGCTGTTCCTGGCCCGCATCTCCCGGGGCCGCACCATCCGCCAGTTCGTCACCGGCACCCTGATCCTGCCGCTGACCTTCATGATGGCGTGGATGTCGATCATGGGTAACAGCGCCATCGATCTGGTGATGGCCGGCAGCGCCAGCATCGCCGACTTCGGCGAGCAGGCCATGAACAATCCCGGCTCGTCGATCTATCTGTTCCTGCAGAACTACCCCTGGATCTGGCTGACCACCGGCATCACCACGGTGCTGGCCATCGTGTTCTTCGTCACCTCCGGGGATTCCGGCTCGCTGGTGCTCTCCAACCTGACCTCGGTGCTCACCGACCCCAACCACGACGCGCCCTCCTGGATGCGCATCCTGTGGGCGGCGATCATCGGCATCCTGACCCTGGCACTGCTGATGGCCGGCGGCCTGGGCGCCCTGCAGAGCGCCGTGGTGATCACCGGCCTGCCCTTCGCCTTCGTGCTGTTCCTGATGATGATCGGCCTGTTCAAGGCGCTGAAGGTCGAGGGCCTCAAGGAGGACAGCCTGCGCGGCAGCATGGCCGGCCACCTGTCGGGCCGCCTGCCCGGCGAAGCCGCGGGACACTCCTGGCGCCGGCGCCTCTCGCGGGCCATGAACTTCCCCAATCACGAGCAGGCCCGGCGCTTCCTCGGCGAGGCGGTCCGGCCGGCCATGGAGGAGATCCGCGAGGTGCTCGGCGATCAGGGCGTCAGCGCGGCCCTGGTCGCAGGCGAGGGAGCGGAGGAACACCTCGAGTTCAACGTCGACCTCGGCGACGAGCCGAGCTTCACCTACCAGGTCTGGCCGCATCGCTGCGCCATGCCCGCCTTCTCGATCCGCGCCACCCATGCCGGGACCCACTACTACCGGATGCAGGTGCACATCGGCGAGGGCGGCCAGGGCTACGACATCTACGGCTACACCAAGGAGCAGGTGATCGCCGACATCCTCGACCAGTACGAGCGCCACCTGTTCTTCCTGCACACCCAGCGGGAGCTTCCCGGCGGGGAGGCCCCCATGCCCGACGCCCCCTCCGCCAGCGGCGACTGATGACGCGACGAGGAACGACGCCATGAACGATGAGACCTTCGACCGGATCGTGGACTACGTGATCGTCGGCTCGGGCTCGGCCGGTTCGGTGCTGGCCGACCGGCTGAGCGCCGATGGCCAGCACCAGGTGCTGGTACTGGAGTTCGGCGGCAAGGACGACTCCATCTACATCCAGATGCCCATCGCCTTCTCGATCCCGCTCAACAAGCCCCGCTTCGACTGGGAGTTCCACACCGAGCCGGAACCCGGCCTCGGCGGGCGGCGCATTCATCAGGCGCGAGGCAAGGTGATCGGCGGCTCGTCCTCGATCAACGGCATGGCCTACGTGCGCGGCTGCGCCGGCGACTTCGACGAGTGGGTGGAACGCGGCGCCGTGGGCTGGAGCTATGCCGAGGTGCTGCCCTACTTCAAGCGCGCCGAGGACTGCCTCTACGGCGCCGATCCCTATCGCGCCAGCGGCGGCCCGCTCGGCGTCTGCAACGGCAACAACATGGCCAACCCGCTCTACCGCGCCTTCATCGAGGCCGGCCGCCAGGCCGGCTATGGCGAGACGGAAGACTACAACGGCTATCGCCAGGAAGGCTTCTGCCGCATGGACATGACGGTGCGTGACGGCGTGCGCTGCTCCACCGCCAACGCCTACCTCAAGCCGGCGCTGTCACGCGACAACCTGTCGCTCGAGATGCACGCCCTGACCACCCGGGTACTGATGGACGGCAAGCGCGCCGTGGGCGTCGAATACCGCCAGCGCGGCAAGACGCTTCGCGTGCGGGCGCGGCGCGAGGTGATCCTCTCGGCCAGCGCCCTCAATTCGCCCAAGCTGCTGATGCTGTCCGGCATCGGCCCCGCCGATCACCTCCGCGAGCACGGCATCGAGGTGGTCCACGATCTGCCCGGGGTGGGCGAGAACCTCCACGACCACCTCGAGGTCTGGGTGCAGCAGAGCTGTACCCAGAAGATCACCCTCAACGGCTGGCTCAACCCGCTGGCCCGGGCCTTGATCGGCGCCCGCTGGTTCTTCTTCAAGACCGGGCTCGGCGCCAGCAACCAGTTCGAGTCCAACGGCTACATCCGCAGCCGCGAGGGGCTGCGCTACCCGGACATCCAGTACCACTTCCTGGCCGGCGCCATCGCCTACGACGGCTCCAGCGCCGCCGAGGGCCACGGCTTCCAGGTCCACCTGGGCGCCAACAAGCCTCGCAGCCGCGGGCGCGTACGGCTGGCCTGTGCCGACCCCGAGGCCCCGCCCTCGATGTTCTTCAACTACCTGAACGACGAGGAAGACCGGGCCGACTACCGCCGCGCCCTGCGGCTGACTCGCGAGATCTTCGCCCAGCCCGCCTTCGACCCCTATCGCGGCGAGGAACTCTCCCCCGGCCCCGGGGTGCAGAGCGATGCCGAGATCGACGCCTGGGTCGCCGAGACCGCCGAGACCGCCTATCACCCCTGCGGCTCCTGCCGCATGGGCACCGACGCCATGGCGGTGGTCGACCCCGAGTGCCGCGTCCACGGCATCGAGGCCCTCAGGGTGATCGACTCCTCGATCATGCCCAGCGTCACCAACGGCAACATCAATGCACCGACCATCATGATCGGCGAGAAAGGCGCCGACCACGTCCTCGGCCGCGAGCCGCTGCCGCCATCCACGGCGCCGGCCTTCTCGCTGGAGGCCTGGCAGGTCAAGCAGCGCGAGGCCCCACCGCAGCGCCCGGCGGACTGAGCCGCCGGGCACGCCGGTCATCGCGGCCGCCACGCCCCGTATCGCGATACCGCGATCCGCCTACATCGCCACTTCGGCCGGCTTCACCAGGTCCTCGAACACGCCGAAGGCCAGCTGCATCACCTCGTGGTGGCTGCCGGCGCTGAAGGCGATCAGATCGGCCTCGGCCAGGTGCGGCGAGACGAACACCTCCATCTCGAACAGGTTGCCGAAGGGCGGCATCGCCCCCGGCTCGCAGTCGGGAAAGCGGTCCTGGAAGTCGGCTTCCCTGGCCAGCTCGACGCGGCTGGCGCCGACGGCCCCGGCGAAGCGCTGCAGGTCGACCCGGTCGGTGGCCGGCAGCACCGCCAGCGCCAATCGGCCGTCGATCTCGACCATCACGCTCTTGGCGAAGTGGCGGCCGGGCACGTGGGCCGCCTCGGCGACCTCCTGGGCGGTGTAGGCCGTCGAGTGCTGATGAATGACATACTTCACGCCGTTCTCGTCGAGAAAGCGTTTGACGCGCTCCATGGGCATGACAATTCCCTCCGCTATGGCATGAAAGAGCCGCTGCGCCGCCACCGGACGGCTCGAGGGTCACCTCATTTGCGGTATAGCCCATCCTCTTGCGCTCGGCGAGCTCGTCACCCGGTGTCCGTCAAGGCCTGAGCATCGACGGCCAAGGCACCGGGCCAACGCGAGCGGACCGGCGCCACCGCCTATGCTGGAAACAGGCTCGATCGCATGCAGGAGTGCCGCATGGAAGAGGTCACCCAGCAGTTTCTCGCCGGGCACGACGCCGCCATCCGGCTGGCCGTGGCCCTGCTGCTCGGCGCCCTGATCGGCATCGAGCGCGGCTGGGTGGCGCGCGAACAAAAGGCCGGCGAACGCATCGCCGGGGTGCGCACCCATGCCCTGGTCGGCCTGCTCGGCGGCCTCGCCGCCCTGCTCGCCGAGGCCGTCACCGAATGGGCCTTTCCGCTGCTGCTGGTCGTCGTCGCCGCGCTGGCCGGCAGCGCCTATCGCGCGCGGCTGCCGCAGAGTCGGGACTACAGCATCACCGGCCTGGTCGGCCTGCTGCTGACCTTCTGCTTCGGCGCCGTGGCGGTGGCCGTGGACCTGGCGCTGGCCGCGGCCTGCGCGGTGGTGACCGCGCTGATCCTCGACAACAAGCGCGAGATCCACGGCCTGCTGAATCGCCTGCAGGCCCACGAGCTGGACGCAGGCCTGAAGCTGTTGCTGATCACGGTGGTGATGCTGCCGCTGCTGCCCGACCGCGGCCTGGGCCCCGGCGAGGCGCTCAATCCGCGCGAACTGTGGTGGATGGTGGTGATGATCGCCGGCATCTCCTTCATCGGCTACTTCGCCATGCGCCTCGGCGGCGCCGCCAAGGGCATCCTGTTCACCAGCCTGTTCGCCGGGCTCAGCTCTTCTACCGCCCTGACCCTGCACTTCAGCCGCCTGTCGCGCCAGCAGGCGACCCTCGCGCCGCTGCTGGCGGCCGGGGTGCTGATCGCCTGCGGCACCATGTTCCCGCGCATCCTGCTCTACTGCCTGGTGATCCATCCGGCGCTGCTGCCGCGCCTGATCCTGCCGGTGGCGCTGATGACCCTGCTGCTCTATCTGCCGGCCCTGGTGCTGTGGCGCCGCCATCGCCAGGGGGCGCGCATCGAGCGCCCCGAGCGACACCAGAACCCGCTGGAGCTGCGCATGGCGCTGCTGTTCGGCGTGCTGCTGGCGGCGATCATGCTGCTCGGCCAGTGGCTCCAGGCCTGGCTCGGCGATGCCGGCATCTACCTGCTGGCGGCGGCCTCCGGCGTGGCCGACGTGGACGCCATCACCCTGTCGCTGACCCGCCTCTCGCGGGACGCCATCCCGCCCTCGACCGCGGTGCTCGGCATCATCCTGGCCGCCTCGATCAACAACCTGATCAAGGCCGGCATGGCCGCCGGGCTCGGCAGCGCGGCGCTGGGCAAGCGGGTCGCACCGCCGATGCTGCTGTCGCTGCTGGTCGGGTTAGGCGTGGCCTGGTGGCAGTGACGGCGCGCACGAGGGGCCCGCGTCCAGGTGCGGCTCGCCGTCCTGGCGGAAGTCGCGATGGATGCTCACGGTGAACAGCAGCCCGAAGGCGGCGTGGTCGGTGTCAGGATTCGGCTGGAAACGCTCGAGGGAACCGCCAAGCTGGGCCAGCACCGCTCGCGGGAAGATCGGGCCGGCGTGCTGGCCGGGCTGGGCGCCAGCGACGATCCGCTGTCCCGGCGGCTCGGCCGCTATGCCGAGTGCCATGCCCAGGGCATGTGCGAGACGGAGTGAGAGCGTGGCCGCCGGGACCCATGCGCGGCGCCGATCCCACGCATGGCCCCGGCTCGCCTCTTCCCCTGACACGGCGCATGCCGGCGCGAGATCTCCCCCCTAGCCGCGCAGGTCGCGGAAGGCCTCGATCACCCGTGTCGCCAATGCCTCGCCGGCCTCGCCGAGGCCATCCCGACGCACCAGCGCCAGCTGGTAGTCGCCCAGCGGCGGCAGGACGTCGCTGTCGAGGCGACGCAGCGGCAGACGGATCAAGGACAGGGGAAAGGGCGACACCGCCAGGTCGGCGAGCATGGCCGCCTCCTGCCCGGTGCAATGCTCACAGGTATAGGCGACCCGATAGCTCAGGCCGGCGCGTTCCAGGGCGTCCAGCGCCGTCTGGCGCCACGGGCAGCCGTGGTTGGCCAGCGCCACCGGCAGCGGCGATCGCCGGACGGCCACGCCGCCCTCGCACCCCGTCCAGACCAGGGGCTCTCGGTGCACCACCTCATCCCGCGCCGATCGCCCTTGCAGGCCCACGATGACCAGGATCAGGTCCAGCTCGCCGGTCTCCAGGCGCTGGCGCATGGTGGCGGTGGTGCCCACCACCACATCGACCTGTACCGCCGGGTGAGAGCGGGCGAACAGCGCCAGCACGCCGGGCAGGATATGGGTGCCGACATCGTCGGTGATGCCGAAGCCCACCCGTCCCTCCAGCGACGGCGCCAGGAACTGGGTCACCGCCTCCTCGTTGAGCTTGAGCAACCGACGCCCGTACCCCAGCAGCAGCTCGCCCTCCGGCGTGAGCCTCACGCGGCGCGCCTCGCGCACGAACAGCGACTGTCCCAGGGTCTCCTCCAGGCGCTTGATCTGCATGCTCAGCGCCGAAGGCGTGCGACACACCTGACGGGCGGCGCGGGTGAAGCTGCCGTTTTCGGCGATGGCGACGAAGGTACGCAGCACCTCGGTGTCCAGCAGCGGCGGCGAGGCCTGCCCGGCCTCGGGCATCCGGTTCATGGCCGTGACCCTTCAGAAAATCTGAAAAGCCAATGTAGTTCTTTTCGTTGGATTGATCAAAAGCCCCGCTCCATGCTGTCCACGAGGTCGCGACACTGCCCGGCCCCAAACCGATTCGGCGGCCGCTGGTGCGGTTCGCCACAGGGAGGTCCCCATGCGTCATGTCGAGTCCCGGCCGCAAAGGCCGCAGGTTTCCACCATGCCGGAGCTCTATCTGCCGGCCATGCCGCCGCTGGGGATGCTCCAGGGCCTGGCCCAGTGGTGGCATCACCTTCGCCATCGCTAGGTCCCCGGATAGACGAACGCCCCTCGCTCACCGCTCCGGGGTCAATGCCGACAGCGCCGCCTCGTCTTCGCATTCGAGCCCCAGGAAGCCGCCGGACTGGCGCCGCCACAGCGCCGCATAGAGGCCGTCGCGGGCCAGCAGCTCCTGGTGAGTGCCGACCTCGACGATGCGCCCCTCGTCGACCACCACCAGCCGGTCGAGCATGGCGATGGTCGACAGCCGGTGGGCGATGGCGATCACCGTCTTGCCCGCCATCAGCGCGTAGAGCTGCTCCTGGATCGCGGCCTCGACCTCGGAATCCAGCGCCGAGGTGGCCTCGTCGAGCACCAGCAGCGGCGCGTTCTTGAGCAGCACCCGGGCGATGGCGATGCGCTGACGCTGGCCGCCGGAGAGCTTCACCCCGCGTTCGCCGACGTGGGCGTCCAGGCCGCGCCGCCCCCTGGGATCGACCAGCTCGTCGAGGAAGCTGTCGGCGTGGGCCTGGCGCACCGCGCGCATGATCGCCTCGTCGTCGGCCTCCGGGCAGCCATAGCGGATGTTGTCGCGCACCGAGCGGTGCAGCAGCGAGGTGTCCTGGGTGACCATGCCGATGTGCCGGCGCAGCGATTCCTGGGTGACGCCGGCGATGTCCTGATCGTCGATCAGGATGCGCCCGCCCTGCAGGTCGTAGAAGCGCAGCAACAGGTGGGCGAGGGTCGACTTGCCGGCGCCGGAGCGGCCGATCAGCCCGACCTTCTCGCCCGGGGCGATGGTCAGGTCGAAGCCGTCGAACACCGGCCGTTCCAGCGCCGCCCCGGGGCGCTCGTAGCCGAAGCGCAGCGCCTCGAAGCGGATCCCGCCGCGGCTCACGGAAAGCTCACGCGCGTCCGGCGCGTCCTGCACCGCCGGCGTGCGGGCGATGGTGTTGATGCCGTCCTGCACGGTGCCGATGTTCTCGAACAGGCTCGCCACCTCCCACAGGATCCAGTCGGACATGAAGCGGATGCGCATCACCAGGGCGATGGCCACCGCGATCACCCCCAGCGACACCATCTCCAGGTACCAGGCGCCGATGGCCAGCGTCGCCACCGAGGCCAGCAGCAGCGAGTTGAGCGCGGTCAGCGACACCGACAGCCAGGTGGCCAGGCGCATCTGGCCGTGCACCGTGGTCATGAAGCCCTCCATGGCGTCGCGGGCGTAGGCCTCCTCGCGGCGACGGTCGGCGAACAGCTTGATGGTCTGGATGTTGCTGTAGCTGTCGACGATGCGCCCGGTCATGCGCGCCCGGGCGTCGGCCTGGGCCATGGACACCGCGCGCAGCCGCGGCACGAAGATCCGCATCAGGCCGATATAGCCGGCCAGCCACAGCACCAGCGGCGCCACCAGCCAGGGCTCGGCGCTGCCCAGCAGCCACATGGCGCCGACGAAGTAGACGGCCACGTAGACCAGCAGGTCCATCAGCTTCATGACCGTCTCGCGGATCGCCAGCGCCGTCTGCATCACCTTCTGCGAGACACGGCCGGCGAACTCGTCCTGGAAGAAGGCCATGCTCTGGGCCAGCATCTGGCGGTGCGAGAGCCAGCGGCCGAGCATCGGGTAGTTGCCGAAGATGCCCTGGTGGGTGAGCAGCGAGCGCAGCAGCACCAGCAGCGGCAGGCCCACCAGCACCAGCGCCGCCAGCCCCGCCAGGCGCCAGCCGTGGGCGGCGAAGAAGCCCTCGCGCTCGGCATTGGAGAGCCAGTCGACCAGCTGGCCCATGCTGTGGAAGAACACCAGCTCCACCGCCGAGACCAGCCCCGCGACCACCGACATGGCCACCAGCAGCCCCGCCACCGGGCGCGAATAGAAGCGGATGAAGGCGAACAGCCCGCGCGGCGGCACGCCCATCTCGCGCTCGGGATAGGGATCGACCAGGGTCTCGAAGAAGCGGAACATCGGCGCCTCCGGGCAGCGGGCATGCCTCCAGAATGCGCGCGCCGCCGACACCCGGCAAGGGCGCGGCGGCGCGATGGGGCTACCCGCGGGGTTCAGGCGGGGGGATCACCAGGTCAGGCAGATCTTGCCGAAGTGGCGGCCGGTTTCCTGGTGGCGGAAGGCGTCGGCGATCTCGCCGAGCGGGAACTCGCGATCGATCACCGGCATCATGCCGTTGGCCTCGATGGCGCGGACCATCTCCTGCTGCTGGGTGCGGCTGCCGACGATCAGCCCCTGCAGGCGGGCCTGCTTGGCCATCAGCTTGGCCGTGGGCACCTCACCGCCGACGCCGGTCAGCACGCCGATCAGCGAGATGTGGCCGCCGATGCGCACCGCCTCGATGGACTGCGCCAGGGTGCCCGGGCCGCCCACCTCGATCACGTGGTCGACGCCCTTGCCGCCGGTCAGCTCCTTCACCTTGCGGCCCCACTCGGGGTCCTCGCGGTAGTTGACCACATGCTCGGCGCCCAGCTCGCGCAGCCGCTGCATCTTGGCCTCGGACGACGAGGTGGCGATCACCCGGGCGCCCATCATGCGGGCGAACTGCAGGGCGAAGATCGACACGCCGCCGGTGCCCAGCACCAGCACGGTATCGCCGGCCTTGAGGCCGCCATCGCCCACCAGCGCACGCCAGGCGGTCAGGCCGGCGGTGGTCAGGGTCGCCGATTGGGCGTGGGACCAGCCCTCCGGCTGACGGGTGAAGCCGGTCGCCGGACGCACCACCGACTCGCGGGCGTAGCCGTCGATGCCGTCCCCCGGCACGGTGGCGAAGTCGCCGTGGCGCGCCGGGCCGTCCAGCCACTCGGGGAAGAAGGTGGACACCACCGCGTCACCGACGGCGAACTCGCTCACGCCCTCGCCGACCGCCTCGACCACCCCGGCGCCGTCCGACATCGGGATGCGGCCGTCCTCGGCGGGCGACGCGCCGGTCACCACCAGGTAGTCGTGGAAATTGAGCGAGCTGGCGTGCAGGCGCACGCGGATCTCGCCGGGGCCGGGCTCGCCGGGGGCCGGCTGCTCGCCGAGTTCGAGCCGATCGAGCCCGCCCGGGGCCTTGAGATTGACGACCTGCATGCTGCCTCCTGATACGTTTAATAGCTTGCTAACGTGAAACACAATGGGGGCATCCGCGCGACCTTCAAGGCCGCTCGTGCAGCCGCCAGTCATTGTCGGTGAGCGGCTCGCCCCCGCTCGGGGTGACGCGCACGGTATCGCTCACGCCGATGCCGAAGCGCCCCGGCAGGCGCAGACACAGCGGCAGATGGAAGACCATGTCCGCCTCGAGCTCGCGTTCCTGGCCGCGGGCGAGATAGCCGGTGCCCTCGACCCAGCTGGGCGGAAACTGGGCGCCCACCGAGTAGCCGAAGACGCCGGAGAAGAAGGCCCGCTCGGCGATCCCCGCGTTCAAGCCGGCGATGGCCGCCTCGCCGGCCCGGGCCGCGTCGTCGAAGGTGTTGCCCGGCCGCATCGCCGCGCACAGCGCCTCGAAGGCGGCCCGACAGGCGTCGCGCAGCGCCCGCATCTCATCGTCGGCGCGGCCGGCCACGGCGGTGCTCATCATCGGCGCCGTGTAGCGCTCGAAGGCCGAGCCGAACTCCAGGAACACCGGCTCGCCGGCGCCGATGGTGCGCCGCTTGTGATTGACGTGGATGGTGCCGGAACGCGGCCCGACGGTGACGATGGGCTGCAGGCTCATGAACTCGCTGCCCGCCGCCAGCATCGCCCGGGCGCCCTCCGCCGCCACCGCGTTGTCGGTGACGCCGGGGGCGATGACCTCGCGGGCGGCGCGGATGCCGAGCCCGGTGATCCGCGCGCTCTCGCGCAGGCAATCGAGCTCCCACGGGCTCTTCACCAGCCGCAGCGCATCGACCAGCGCCCCGCCGTCGTCGCGGAAGCGCCCGGTGCCGAGCCGCTCCTGCAGCGGCGCCAGCACGCCGTGACGCAGCCCGGCGCTCAATGGGTCGAGGCCGATGGCGCGATGGGGGGCCAGCGTCTCGGCCAGCGGTGCGACCACCTCCTCCGGGCTCTCCCAGCGATAGCCGAGCACCTCGTCGACCCGGGCGGTGACCACCGCCGGACCGGTCTCGATGGACGGCACCTGCAGCACCAGGCGCGCGGCATCGACCACCAGGCAGGCGTGCACCGAGACCTCGAAGGTGTGATAGCCGGTGAGATAGTAGAGATCGGCGGGATCGGTGAGCAGCAGCGCATCCAGGCCGGCCGCGGCCATGGCCTCGCGCAGGCGCCGGCAGCGGGCGTCGAGCTCGGCTTCGGGCACCGGCAGTTCGCTGCCGGCCAGGCGTTCGGCGAGGGCGTGGCGATAGGCGTGATGATCCATGCGGCGGACTCCAGCGGGGGGCCTTGGGCCAGTGTAGACGCCAGACGCCAGGGCGGCGGCGGGAAAATCAGGGCTGTCACCCTCGCCCGCTGTCTCGTAGAATCCAGTGCCGAGAACAGTCGCAACAGGAAAACGCAATGGGCAGGGCCTTCCAGAACCGCAAGGAATCCATGGCCAAGACGGCCGCCGCCAAGACCAAGGTCTACAGCAAGTACGGCCGCGAGATCTACGTCTGCGCCAAGCAGGGCGGCGTCGACCCCCACGGCAACCTGGCGCTGCGCGGCCTGATCGAGCGCGCCAAGAAGGACCAGGTGCCGTCCCACGTGATCGACAAGGCCCTGGACAAGGCCAGCGGCGCCGGCGGCGAGGACTTCGAGCCGGCGCGCTACGAGGGCTTCGGCCCGGGCAACGCCATGGTCATCGTCGAGTGCCTGACCGACAACCCGAACCGCACCATCGGCGACGTGCGCACCTGCTTCACCAAGACCAAGAGCAAGCTGGGCACCCCGGGCAGCGTCAGCCACATGTTCGACCACTGCGCCATCCTGGCCTTCCAGGGCAGCGACGAGGAGGCCGTGCTCGAGGCGCTGATGGAGGCCGACGTCGACGTCACCGACCTCGAGAACGAGGACGGCCACATCACCGTCTTCGCGCCGCACACCGAGTACGCCAAGGCCAAGCAGGCGCTGATCGACGCCTTCGGCGAGCTGGACTTCGAGACCGACGAGATCCAGTTCCTGCCCCAGGTCACCACCCCGGTGGAAGGCGACGACGTGGCGCTGTTCGAGAAGCTGCTGGACATGCTCAACGACGTGGACGACGTCCAGAACGTCTACCACAGCGCCGAGCTGCCCTGAGCCTCCCTGGCCCCAGGGCCAGGCACGACAGCGCAGGAACGACAGCGGCCGGCTCCCTCGGGAGCCGGCCGCTGGTCGTTGATGACGCGGATCACGCCGGCGTCAGGTCAGATGGCGCACCTCGAAGCGGGCGATCACCTCGCCCTCGGCGTCGAGCGGCTCGAGCCGGTCGGCCCGCATCCGATAGCCGGCCACGTGCTCGAGCATGGCGAGCCGGAATATGAGACGGCTCGTCAGGTCAGGTGACGCACCTCGAAGCGCGCCAGCACCTCGCCTTCGGCGTCGAGCAGCTCGAGCCGGTCGGCCCGCACCCGATAGCCGGCCACGTGTTCGAGCATGGCGAGCCGGAATATGAGACGGCTCGTCAGGTCAGATGGCGCACCTCGAAGCGCGCCAGCACCTCGCCTTCGGCGTCGAGCAGCTCGAGCCGGTCGGCCCGCACCCGATAGCCGGCCACGTGTTCGAGCATGGCGAGGAAACGCGGCTCGAGATCGTTGCCCGGCACGCAGGCCATGCGCGTGCTCGCCACGGTGCCGATGCTCATGCCGTCGCCCTTGCGACGGTACTCGCCGGTCAGCCGGTTGCAGCCGCCGAAGCCGGCCAGCCGGCCCCGCTCGCCGTGGAAGACCAGATGCGGTTCGCGCGAGCCCTCGGCCACGTCGACGGGCTCGCCACCCAGCTCGATCAGCTTCCAGTAGCTGTCCTCGAGGGTCTCGCTGACGAACTGCCCGGTGCGCTGCACGCGGTAGTTGAGCGAGGAATCGATCGCGTTGCCCTCGAGGTCGAGCATCTCCAGGCTGTCGGCGCCCTCGGCGACCCGCCACTGGCGCGGCCCCGCGTCGCCGCCCGCCAGCGTCAGGGTCTCGCCGCTGGCATCCAGCGACCACTCGCCCTGCTCATGGAAGCGGCGACCGTCGTCGTCGCCCAGATAGACCGACGAGAGGGTGTAGACGCCGTCGGGGAACAGCGAGATCTGGTAGCGAATCCCCGCACAGTCGGCACAGGGCAGCTCGCCGCGATAGCTGGCCGGCAGCTCGCCGAGTGCCGCCTCGGCCTGGGGAGAACGCTCGACGGCCGCACATCCTGCCAGCCACAGCGCCACGATCAGAAAATAAAAGAAGTGAAAGAGTCGTTTCATGGGCCATCATCCTGTTGATGAGTCAAAAAGCGTGCTTTCGACCGGCGTGATGACCCAAGGTTCGCCGTCAGGCCATCAACCGCTGATGCGGCGGGCGCGGAAGGTGCGTCCCTTCAGGCGGCCGCCGTTCAGCTGCGCCAGGGCGGGCTCGGCCAGCTCGCGCTCGACGGCGACATAGGTGCTGCGCGCGAGCACCTTGATCTTGCCGATCCGCGACCCGTCGAGGCCGCCCTCGCCGGTGAGGGCGCCGAGGATGTCGCCGGGGCGGATCTTCTGCTGCTTGCCGGCGCCGAGCTGCAGGGTCGCCATCGGCGCCCGCAGCGGCATCGGCTCGCCCTTCAGGCGCGGCAGCGCCTCGGTCTCGAGGGTCTGGCCGAGGAAGGCCTCGAGCCGTTCCAGTCGATGCGTCTCGTTCTCGCCGACCAGGGTGAAGGCCACGCCCTGGTGGCCGGCCCGGCCGGTGCGCCCGACCCGGTGCACGTGCACCTCGAGCTCCCGGGCGATGCGGTAGTTGAACACCGCGTCGAGCGCCGCGATGTCCAGCCCCCGGGCCGCCACGTCGGTGGCCACCAGCACCGAGGCGCTGCGGTTGGCGAACAGCACCAGCAGCCGGTCGCGGTCCTTCTGCTCCAGATCGCCGTGGAGCGCCAGCGCACTGATGCCCGCCCGGTCCAGCGCCTCGGCCAGCTCGCGGGTCTCCTGCTTGGTGTTGCAGAACACCACGCTGGCGGTCGGGCGCCGGTGCAGCAGCAGCAGGCGCAGGGCCTCGAAGCGCGCCGCGTCGTCCGCCACCCGGTAGAAGTGCTCGCGGATGGTGTCCTCGTCGTGGGGCTCCTCGATCGAGATCGCGACCGGGTCGCGGGTGCGCTCCTCGGCCAGCGGGCGCACGCCGTCGCCGTAGGTGGCGCTGAACAGCCAGGTCCGGCGGCTCTCCGGGGTCGCGGCGATGATCGCCTCCAGGGTCGCCTGGAAGCCCATGTCGAGCATGCGGTCGGCCTCGTCCAGCACCAGGGTGTCGAGGTCCGACAGCGCCAGGCTGCCACGGCGCAGGTGCTCCTCCACCCGACCCGGGGTACCGACGACGAGATGGGCGCCGTGGGCCAGCGAGGCCAGCTGCGGCCCCAGGGGCGCGCCGCCGCACAGCGTCAGCACCTTGATGTTGGGCAGGCCCCGCGCCAGCCGGCGCAGCTCCTCGGCGACCTGATCGGCGAGCTCTCGGGTCGGGCACAGCACCAGCCCCTGCACCCGGAAGCTGGCCGGCACGAGCCGCGACAGCAGGCCCAGCCCGAAGGCCGCGGTCTTGCCCGAGCCGGTCCGGGCCTGGGCGATCACGTCGCGTCCGTCGAGCATCGCCGGCAGGCTCTCGGCCTGGACCGGGGTCATCTGCCGATAGCCCAGCGAATCGAGGTTGGCGAGCAGCTCGGCGGAAAGCGGCAGGCGAGAGAAGGCGCCGGTGGCGGCGTCCTGGGAAGGGGCATCAGTCACGGAGGGAGACCTGTCTGGAACGGCATGAAAGCGGGAGGGCGACGCTACCCAGTTGCCGGCTCCGGGGCAAGGGAAAAAGTGGCCGGCCCCGGGGCAAGGGAAAAAGTGGCCGGCTTCGGGGCAAGGGAAAAAGTGGCCGGCACCGGGGCAAGCGGAAGAGCCGCCGGCCCCAGGGCCAGTGAGGAAGGGTCGCGCGCGCCCTCGCCGCCGCCTACTCCACGTGAATGGTGATGGGCTCGGAGGCCACGACCGGCTCGAAGCTCAGGTGGCGATAGTCGAGAAACAGCAGCTGCAGGGTGTGCTCGCCGGGCGACAGCTCCAGCGTGGTCTGGGTCTGGCCGCCGCCGAAGTGGCGGGTCTGCTCGGTGGCAGGCATCGGCGCGGTGAGATCCACCTCGTCGAGGGGCGTGTCGATCAGCAGGTGGTGGTGGCCGGTGTTCTCCACCTCGTTGCCGGCCGGGGCGACGCCCATGCCCTCGAGCCCCATGCGCACGGTGACGGGGCCCTCGACGGTGGCGCCGTCCTCGGGCGTGATGAAGTAGACCTCGGCGTCGGACGGCGCCGCGATGGGCTCCATCTGGGCCAGGGCGGCGGCCGGCAGCGCGGCGGCCAGCGAGACGATGCATCCTGCAAACCAATGACGCATGGCGATACCTCGATAGAAGAAGGCTGAAGTGTCAGGACGGTCCTTCGCCCGATGTCTGCCGGGCGGCCATCCGCGAGCGTGACGGTTTCAGTGTAACAACCATGAGGCATCGGGCCGACCACCGACACGCACGCGGGCCGATGCTAGCCATCGTCGGGCGGCTCGCTCAGACGAAAGGCGCGCCGCCTCAGCTCGTCGATGCGCTCGGGCGGCGTGTCGCGCGTCACCAGCGCGATATCGCCGGCGAAGATCGCCGGCACCCGGGCCTGCTGATCGAGCATCACCAGGCGCATCGCCTCGGCCATGGCCACGCCGTTGTCGTCGTTGATGCGCATGGCGGTGACGTCCAGGCCACCGTCCTGCAGCGCCTCCAGCTCGGCCGCGCCGCCGCCCCAGCCATTGAGCAGCACGTCCATGCGATCGGTCTCGCGCAGCGCCCGCAGTGCCGCCAGCGCCAGGTCGGTAGAGCCGGCGAAGATCATCTTCAGGTCGGGATGCTCCTGCAGGGTCTGCAGGGTGGCCCGATAGGCCTTCTCCGGGTCGCCGTCGGTGTCATAGCTCTCCACCTCCTCCAGTTCGGGGTGGCGGGCGGCCATGGCGTTGAAGGTGCCGTCGCGCATGCGGCTGACGTAGCCGGACGAGAAGTGCAGCGTCATGTACTTGCCCCGGTAGCCGGCCCGCTCGAGCATCCAGTCGGCGATCAGCCGCGTGCCCTGCACGTGGTCGAAGCCGACATAGAGAAAGGGCTGATCGTCCTCCCAGTCGGCCAGCGGCGTGGTGATGTTCTGCAGGATCAGCCGCGGCCGGCCAAGCGCCAACACGCGCTCGATCATGCGCAAATGCGGCACGGTATCGAGGGTGAAGATCAGGTAGTCCGGACGCCACTGCAGGGCCGTGTTCAGCTGCCGGGCCTGCAGGTCCACGTCCACCGTCGGCCGCGACAGGTAGATCTTCAGCTGGTAGGGAAGGCGCAGCGCGCGCAGCCTGGCCTCCATCGACGCCAGGCTGCGCCGCCAGTAGTCCGAGGCCTGCAGGGCGGGATAGATGACGGCGATGCGGATCTCGCGCCGGGGCGGCGCGGTCAGCGGCAGGGCCGGCGCCTGGACCCGCGCGTTGAAGTCCGCCATCAGCGCCGGCTGCTCGGGATGGCGCTGCAGGTAGTCATCGATGCGTATGAAGTCGTTCGCCGCTCGCGCCGACTCCCCTGGCATCACCACCATCCATAGCACGACCAGCTGCACGGCGAACCGGGCGATCGATTGGCATCCGGCCATCTTCGACCCCTTGTCATGTTACCGCCCCGCCCGCGACTCCGATCGGGGCACCAGGGGGCACTGTAGCGCATGACACGGGCCGTGGCGACGCGCCGGAACCCGCGCAACGTCGCCGAACCGACCGCCATCATCTAATAAGTTAACGCTTATATAACGTGTACCAGCACGAGCCGGGACAGCGCGGCGGCGTCAGGCCATGGCCGCGGGCGGGGCGATGACCAGCTGCAGGGCGATGGCGGCCATCATCAGGCCGATGGCGCCGTCGATGCAGCGCCACGCCAGCGGCCGCGACAGCCACGGCGAGAGCAGCGCCCCGCCCCAGGCCAGCAGGCTGAACCACAGGATCGAGGCGCTGCCGGCGCCGACCACGAACGCCACGGCGCTGTCCTGCTGGGCGCCGATCGAGGGAATCAGCAGCAGGGTATCGAGATAGACCTGGGGATTGAGCACCGTCACCGCCAGCGTCGCCAGCAGCACCCGGGCGATGCCGGTGTCGCGAGCCTGCTCCACCGCCAGCCCGGCGCGACCGACGGCGGCGCGATACAGCGCCTGGGCGGCCAGCCAGCCGAGGAAGGCCACGCCCAGCCAGCGCAGCGCCGCCAGGGTGCCGGGGAACGCCAGCAGCAGCGCGCTCATGCCGAACATGCCCGCGGTCAGCAGCAGCAGGTCGGTGCTCATGCACAGGCCCGCCGACCACCAGTGATAGCGGCGCCGCACGGCAAGCCCCAGCACGTAGGCGTTCTGTGCACCGATGGCGACGATGATCCCGCCGCACACCACCAGCCCGGCCAGATAACTCTCCAGCATCGATCCTCCCGATCGTCCCGATGAACATGGCACGGCGCCGGGCATTCCCGGGCCGTCGTGAGCGCCAGATTAGCCGCGGGGCGTTATACTGAAAAATCATCTTCCTAATACTGCATCAGTTCTTCTTATGATCGACTACAAGCTGCTCGAGGCGCTGGCCACGGTGATCGAGACCGGCGGCTTCGAGCGCGCCGGCGAGACGCTGGGGTTGTCCCAGTCGGCGGTCTCGCAGCGCATCAAGGCGCTGGAGATCCGCCTCGGCCAGCCGGTGCTGATCCGCCATCCGCAACTGGCCCCCACCCCGGCGGGCCGGCGGCTGCTCAACCACTATCAGCAGGTGCAGCTGCTGGAGCGCGACCTGCGTACCGCCCTGCCGACCCTGGACGCCGCCTCGCCGCGGCTGCGCATCGCCATCAACGCCGACAGCCTGGCCACCTGGTGGGCCGAGACCGTCGCCGAGCTGTGCCGCGAGGAAGGGCTGCTGCTCGACCTGGTCATCGAGGACCAGGACGTGGGCCTCAAGCGGCTGCGCGACGGCGAGGTGGCGGCCTGCCTGTGCGCCAGCGACCAGCCCATCGCCGGGGCCCGCTGCGTGCCGCTGGGCACCATGGTCTATCATCCCTTCGCCACGCCGGCCTACATCGCCCGCCATTTCCCCGACGGCCCCACCGAGGCGGCCTTCCGCCACGCGCCGGCGATCGTCTACGGCCCCCACGACCAGCTGCAGCACCGTTTCCTCGCCCAGTGCGGCTATCACGGCGCCTTTCCCTATCACCTCTGCCCCTCGTCGGAGGGCTTCGTGCGCCTGGCCACCGCCGGCATCGGCTACGGCATGATGCCGCGGCGCCAGGTGGCCGAGCTGGAGGACGCCGGCCGGCTCGCCAGCCTGGCCCCGTCGCACTGCCTCGAGGTGCCGCTCTACTGGCACTTCTGGCGCCACAGCGGCGCGCTGCTGGAACGACTGACGAGCGCGCTGGGCGAGGTGCAACTAACCTGAGCAGACGGTGCCAGGCCCCGAGCCGGCCGCTGTGTTCTTCTTCCGACGGAGCCTGCCCCACGATCGATCATTCATTCCAAGCCAAAGCCGATAAGGAGGTTCGCATGAAGGTCTACAAGCCCGAATGGCGCTGCACCCTGAGCGTGACCGAAGGCGCGGAAGCATCGGCCAGCTGGAAGACCCGCCTCGCCTGGCGGCTGAGACGGCTCGCCGACCGCCTGGACGGCGGTGGAAGGACGATCAGGCTCCACTGTCATACCGAGCCGACCGTGGCCCGGGAAGACATCGACGACTGCCTCGGCAAGGGCTTCCTCCTGGCCCAGGGGCTGCTCACCGAGCTCACCCAGCAGGCCGCCTGCGAGGACATCATGCGCGATGCCAAGGCGGAGCTCTTCGAACGGGCCGCCACCGATCCCAAACCCTGACCGCGATTCGCCGCCCTGCCATGGGCGGAGCGGCGACGGTCATCGAATCGCCATGCTGCACTGCAACAAAACGAGCTACACTGACGGTATCTCCCCCGAGAGGACCGCCACCATGCCGTCCACCACCGCGATCTTCGACAGCTATGTCCTGAAATGCTGGGCCGACACCGCTCGGCTCCAGACCCTCGCCCTGACGGCCCTGGCCGACTTTTTCGAAGATCGGCTCGATGATCGGCTCGAAGATCGACACGAAGACCGGCTCGAGACGCCTCCCGACAGGCGCCTCGACTGAGGCTCCGAGGCGTTCATCCCCGACACACGCCACGATCATGACGGCCGCCGCCCCGTGACAGCCGCCCGCATCCCGCCGACAATGCCGGGCTGCGCCCATCGTCCACGTGGAGTCTTGCATGCCGCTCGCCGTCAGCCTCATCGCCCCATCGTCCTTCACCGCCCCCGACGCCATCGATGCCGGCATTCGCGGCCTGGAGACACTGGGCGTGGAGGTTCACGTCGAGGCACCGCTGCAGGCCCCCGAACGCTACCTGGCCGGCAGCCGCGAGCATCGCCTGGCCCGGCTGCATGCCGCCTTCGATGACCCCGAGACCCGGGCGGTGTGGGCGGTGCGCGGCGGCTACGGCGCCGCCCAGCTGGTCGACGGCATCGACTGGGACCGCCTGGCCCGGGCGAACAAGCCGCTGATCGGCTACTCCGACGTCACCGTGCTGCTGGACCACTGCCACCGCCACGGCGTGCCGGCGATCCACGGCCCGGTGGCCAAGGCCGCCGGCGACCTGCTCGGGGGTGACGGAACAGGCGAGGCCGACGAGCGCGACATCGTGCGCCGCCAGTTCGAGGAGACCCTGGCGCTGATCGCCGGGCCGACCGCCCTCGACTACCCCCTCACCCCCTGGGCGAACGCGCCGACCCGCCTCGAAGGGCCGGTCACCGGCGGCAACCTCGCCACCATCGCCAGCCTGATCGGCACGCCCGCCGGCTTTTGCGCCCCGCCCGGCTCGCTGGTGATCCTCGAGGACGTGGGCGAGCCCTACTACCGCCTGGAGCGCGCGCTGTGGCAGCTGGTGCACGGCGGCGCCCTGGAGCACGCCGCCGCGGTGTGCCTGGGCACCTTCGAGGGCTGCCGGCCCTACGGCGACACGCCGCTCGAGGCCATCGTCGCCGAGACCCTGGCCCCGCTCGGCCTGCCGCTCTACACCGGCCTGCCCAGCGGCCACGGCCTGCACAACCGCCCCTGGCGCTACGGCGCCCCCGGCCGCATCGCCGATGGCAGGCTGCTCATCGCGTCCTGAGCCCGACCGGCGGCGTGCGCCGAGCACGCGGAGAAAATAATCGTCGAAAGCCTTTGACCTGGACGGCCGGACGTGACAATGTGGCGCCAGTTGGTGAGCAAGCAGCATGGTTCCAGAAGCAATCGATTTCTTTCGACCGCCTGTAATTGTATTTCTTGTTGTACCCGCTACTGATCCTGGGTAATACCAGAAACTTTACTAGGCGCTTAGCGCGAGAGGATTTATACATGGCTACTGGTACCGTCAAGTGGTTCAACGATTCCAAGGGTTTCGGCTTCATTTCTCCGTCCGACGGCAGCGATGACGTGTTCGCCCACTTCTCCGAAATTCAGGCTGAAGGCTTCAAGTCCCTGCAGGAAGGCCAACAGGTCTCCTTCGACGTGACTCAGGGCAAGAAGGGCCTCCAGGCCTCTAACATCAAGGCCATCGACTGATCCCCGGATCACGATGACCCGGTGAGCCTCGGTTCACCAGGAAAGGGCCCGCTTCGGCGGGCCCTTTTCGTTGTGGCGTTTCCGTTCCGTTCGAGCGCCCTCGCCTCGCTTTCGCCATGCGGGCCCCGGACGACGAGTGACGCCGCATGAGAAAACCCGCCGAATGGCGGGTTTTCTCGTCTCAGCGACTCGGCTCGGCAGCGTGCCGTGCCACCCCGCTCACGCGCGGGCGCCTTCCGTGGCCGCCTCGTCGTCCTCGACGGGCCGCTCGCTCAGGCGTTCGCCCTCGCTGCGGCCGATCACGGCGGTGCCGACCAGGTCGCCGGTGACGTTCAGCGCCGTGCAGCCCATGCCGACCAGGGCATCGATGGCGGTCAACAGCGCCACGGCCTCGATCGGCAGGCCGACCTGGGAGAACACCGTGGCGATCATCACGATGCCCGCACCGGGCACCCCGGCGGTGCCCACCGAGATCAGCGTGCCGACCACCACGACCTGCGCCATGCTGGCCAGATCCAGCGGCGCGCCCGCCACGTTGGCGGCGAACACCGCCGAGATGGCGATGCGAATCGCCGCGCCGTCCATGTTCAGGGTCGCGCCCAGCGGCAGGCTGAAGCCGTAGAGCCCGCGGGACAGCCCCAGTCGGCGCGCGGCGTCCAGGGTCAGCGGCAGGGTGCCGGAGCTGCTCTGGGTGGCGAAGGCGGTGGCCATGGGCGTGCGCGCCTCGCGGAAGAAGTGGCGTGCCCTCACCCCGAAGCCCTTGAGCAGGCCGAGATAGACCAGCAGCTGCACGCCCAGTGCCACGTAGAGCACCACCACCATGTCGCCCAGCGACAGCAGCGTGCCGACGCCCTGCTTCGCCACGGTGCCGGCGACGATGGCGAACACGCCCACCGGCACCACGTGCAGGATGCCGCTCATCACCTTGAGGGTCGCGGCGTTGAGCGCCTCGATCAGTCCATGCAGGCGCTCGCCCAGCTCGGCGTGGGTCTCGGACTGGCGCAGCCGGGCCACGGCCAGGCCGAACACCAGGGCGGTGAAGATGATGCCGAGCAGGTTCTGCTCGGCGAAGGCCCCGACGATGTTGGTCGGCACGATGCCGAGCAGCACCGAGAGGATGCCGGGATTCTCCGGTACCGACACCGAGCCGGCGCCCTCGAGCGTCATGCCCTCCCCCGGCGACAGCAGGCTCGCCACCGCCAGGCCGACGACGATCGCCAGCGCCGAGGTCACCAGGTAGTAGAGGAACACCTTGCGCCCGATGCGCCCCAGGCTGCCGTCGCGGCCCTGGTTGACGCCGGACATCAGGGTGAACAGCACGATGGGCAGGATGATGAACTTCAACAGCCGCATCAGCAGCTCGCCCAGCGGGGCCAGCGCCTGGCCGACGGCCGGGCCGCCGATCAGGCCGACCACGGCGCCCAGCACCAGGGCGATGGTGACGCGCAGGATCAGCGAGCTGTCGCGATAGCCGCGCCACAGGGGAAACAGGAGAGTGGACATCTTGACCTCTTCGGAAACGATAAGCGCCGCGGACCTTAGGCCCGCGGCGCCTTGTGTGCAAAGACCAGATGGTTAGGAGCTTATAACGTCCTGCGTCTTGTACTGGAAGTCGCTGGCGTCGTGACGCTCGTGCAGCTGCGTCTCCGGCTCGCCGAAGGTGCGGTTGACCATGCGGCCGCGCTGCACCGCCGGACGGGCATCGATCTCCTTGGCCCAGCGCACCACGTGCTCGTACTCGTGCACGCTCAGGAACTCGGCGGCGTCGTACAGGCGGCCCAGCACCAGCTGGCCGTACCACGACCACACGGCCATGTCGGCGATGGTGTACGCGTCGCCGGCCAGATAAGGCGACTCGGCCAGGCGGCGGTTCAGCACGTCGAGCTGACGCTTGGTCTCCATGGCATAGCGGTCGATCGGGTACTCCAGCTTCTCCGGCGCGTAGGCGTAGAAGTGGCCGAACCCGCCGCCGAGGAAGGGCGCGCTGCCCATCTGCCAGAACAGCCAGTTCATGGTCTCGGTGCGCCCCTCGAGGTCGCCCGGCAGGAACTCGCCGAAGCGCTCGGCCAGGTAGAGCATGATCGAGCCGGACTCGAACACCCGGATCGGCTCGTCCGGGCCATGATCGACCAGCGCCGGGATCTTCGAGTTCGGGTTGATATCGACGAAGCCGCTGCCGAACTGGTCACCGTCGCCGATGCGGATCAGCCAGGCATCGTACTCGGCGTCCTGATAGCCCAGCTCGAGCAGCTCCTCGAACAGCATTGTGACCTTCACCCCGTTGGGCGTGCCCATGGAGTAGAGCTGGAACGGGTGCTTCCCGACCGGCAGCGCCTTGTCGTGGGTCGGCCCGGCGATGGGGCGATTGACGCTGGCGAAGGTACCGCCGCTGGCCTTTTCCCAGCTCCATACCTTCGGCGGAACGTACGCGTTACCTTGGCTCATGGGACCTCCTGGCTATCGGATGATGGCAACAGACTAACACGTGGGATCACGTTAGCATCCTATCAACCCCTTAGGGCACACTTATCACCCACCGCGAGGCTGATGGCCGCCCCGCGCGCACAAAAAAACCACCGCCCTCTCGGGCGGTGGTTCTCGTCTCACGGCAGGGCGCGGCGCGGGTCGGGCCTTATTTCCCCGCCAGCCACTCCGCCACCTGCTTGGTGTAGTAGCTGACGATCAGGTCGGCGCCGGCGCGCTTGAAGCCGACCAGGGTCTCGAACACCACCTGCTGCTCGTCCAGCGCGCCGGCCATGGCGGCGTACTTGATGCCGGCGTATTCGCCGCCGACCTGGTAGGAGGCCAGCGGCAGGTCGGTGCGCTGGCGCAGGTTGGCCAGCACGTCGAGGTAGGGCGTGCCCGGCTTGACCATCAGGATGTCGGCGCCCTCGTCCTCGTCCAGCAGCGCCTCGACCAGCGCCTGGCGGCCGTTGGCGATGTCGAGCTGGTAGCCCTTGCGGTCGCCCTGGAGCTCGCTGTCCACCGCGGTGCGGAAGGGGCCGTAGAACGACGAGGCGAACTTCGCCGAGTGGGCGAGGATCGCCACCTGCTCGAAGCCGGCGGCGTCCAGGCCCTCGCGCATGGCGCGCACTTGGCCGTCCATCATCGCCGAGGGCGCGAGCATGTCGGCGCCGGCGCGGGCCGCGGCGACGCTCTGCTTGACCAGGTTCTCCACCGTGGCGTCGTTGCAGACGTGGCCGTCCTCGACCACGCCGCAGTGGCCGTGGCTGGTGTATTCGCAGAAGCAGATGTCCGGGATGACCACCATCTCCGGGCAGGCCTGCTTGATGGTGCGGATCATGCGGGCCAGCAGGCCCTCGTCGTTCCAGGTGTCGCTGCCCAGCTCGTCCTTGTGGCGGGAGATGCCGAACGGCATCACGTAGCGCACGCCCAGCGCGGCCAGCTCCTTGATCTCGGCCTCGACCATGGCCTCCGGATAGCGGACGATGCCCGGCATGGCGGACACCTCCTTGGGCTCGTCGATGCCTTCCTCGATGAAGATCGGATGCACCAGGTCGTTGAGGGAGAAGTCGTGCTCCCGGACCAGATCACGCATGGCCGGCGACTGACGCAGCCGGCGGGGACGACGCAGGGGTGACGCTTCGAGTTGGCTCATGTTCATGGTTCCGCTTGTCGGCCCCTCGCGGCGCGCTTGGGCGCCGCGCCAGGGCCAGGGAATGTGGGGTCAGACGCCTACGCTAACATGGCGCCCGGTTAGCGCCCTATCCACTGCGACCCTTCGCCCCACCCGGGGGTGTGCGCCGGCGGTGGGCCGGATCGCCCTAGGTTCGCACCAGCCGCGTCAGCCGCACGTCCACGGTGAGGCTGAGCGAGGTCAGCGCCGCGGCCCTCTCGCGCCCCTCGGCGCTGGCGCGATGCAGGTGCGGCGTCATCGCCAGCAGGTCGGCGATGGGCTCGGCGCCCTCGAGCGCGATGGGATAGCGCAGCGCCTCGGCGGGCTTCCGCGTGAAGCCCTCGGGCGCGACCTCGTCGTCCTCGCGGGGCGGCTTCAGGCTGGGGTAGATGATCTCGCGCAGCTCGCGCAGGTGATCCGGCCCGGCCTCGACCAGCAGCAGCTCGCCGCCCGGCTTCAGCACCCGGGCGAACTCCGGGTAGACGGGGAAGCCGAACAGGCACAGCACGCGGTCGAGGCTCTCTGCCTGCACCGGCAGCTGGGCGTTGGTGCCCACCACCCAGGTGGCGGCCTTCTCGCGCTTGGCGGCGGCCAGCACCGCCCACTTGGAGATGTCCACGCCCAGCAGCGACAGCGTGGCCGCCCCACCCTGCGCTGTCTCGCTCTCGGCCGCCACACCGGCAAGCTCGCGCAGCGCTCGTAGATAAAAGCCCTCGCCGCAGCCGGCGTCCAGGCAGCTCAGCGTGCCGCCGGCGGGCGCTTCCGCCAGCACGGCGCGGCCGACCGCCTCGGCGATGGGCCGATAGTGGCCGGCCTCGAGGAAGCGCCGCCGCGCCGCCACCATCGCCTTACTGTCGCCGGGATCGCGGGAGCGCTTGTTCTGCACCGGCAGCAGGTGCACGTAGCCCTGGCGGGCGATATCGAAGCTGTGCCCGGCCGGGCAGCGCCAGGCGCCGTCGCGACGCTCCAGCGGGTCGCCGTCCAGCGGGCAGGCCAGCGCCTCGAACGATGTGGTGCTCATGGGTCGCCCATCCCCTTCCTTTGCTGGGTTACTTCCGCGAGGCATGACGCGCTCATGCCGCGGCGGTGTTCACGGTCGCGCCCTCGGGGCCTGCCCGATGGCGCGCCGGGCGACATTATACCCGGGCGGCCAGCCGTCCGACGGCGGCGATGGTCTCGTCGCGCTCGGCCCCGGTCGCGTTGGGCATGAAGGTGTAGGCGACGGCGATCACCGCGCCGCGATCGCCCGGCCAGGCGATGCCGATATCGCTGGCGTTGCCCACGCCGTTGGTGCCGGTCTTCTCGCCCACCAGCCACGACGACGGCAGGCCGGCGCGCAGCCGCGCATCACCCACCTTGCCCTCGATCATCCAGGACGCGAGCTGGTGCCGCGACGACGGCGACAGGGCATCGCCCAGCAGCAGGGTGCGCAGCGTCGCCATCATCGCCAGCGGCGTGGTGGTGTCGCGCTCGTCGCCCGCGTGGTCGTGGGTGTTCAGCGCGGGCTCGACGCGATCCAGCCGGGTGGTGTCATCGCCGATGGCGCGCAGGAAGGCGGTGACCGCCTCCGGCCCGCCGACGCTCTCGATCAGCGCGTTCGCCGCCGCGTTGTCGCTCCAGGCCACCGCCGCCTGGCACAGCTCGGCAACGGTGAGGCCGGGCTCTCCCAGCCGTTTCTCGGTGATCGGCGTCCAGCCGACGAGATCGCCCTCATCGATCACGATGCGGCGATCCAGCGTCTCGCGGCCCTCGTCGACCCGGCTCAGCACCGCCGCGGCGATGAAGCACTTGCCGGTGCTGTTGAACAGGAACCGCTCGTGGCCGCGATGGCTCGCCACCGCGCCGGAGGCCACGTTCATCAGCGCCACGCCCACGCGGTCGTCGGCCGAACGCTCCAGCTCGCCCAACTGCCGCTCCAGATCGGCCGCCTCGGCGGACGTGGTGGACGCACTAGCAAACGCCGGCTGGCCAACGGCCAGCATGGCGCCGCCCGCGGTCATCGTCCCGAGGACCTGGCGGCGTGAGAGGGTCGGCATGGTGGGGCTCCTGGGCGGGATTCGGCGGAAAAGGGAGCGAGCAGAGTAGCCGGGGCACAGGCCCGAGGCAAAAAAGAACCCGCTCAACGGCGGGTTATCAAGGAGTTTATAGGACTGGAGAGAATCAGGGTCTGTCCCCGATTGGCTCCAAGCCACAATGAAAAGGGCGTCCGGCGTCCCCCGGCCGCGTACTACAACGACTTGTTAAAAGATCAGGCCCGCTTTGGGTAAACGTGATAACGGTCAGTACCCGTTTTCTCGATTACCACCCGATCGCCTGCGGCCAAATTGTGGACCTCGAAAAACTCGCCCACCCAAGCCCGACGGCGAAAAATTTTCTTATCGCCCGCAATGTCAGTGCGCACTGGAGACGAGATGCCGCTGTGAACCTCGAGAGCTCTCGGAGCCAGACTACTGTCATTGCTTCCTCCGATAGAATCTGATGGAAAGAACTCGATTACCGAAGACAAATAAAGATGATCGTTGTTGATATTGCCTTGGGTCAGCTCGATTTCGACAAATTCCATTTGATGCTTCCTTTTACTTTTAAAGCCAGGGCTCAGCCGCCGCTTTAGCGGTCGGCTGCATTGACTTGTTAGAAAACCTTACCACGTTACTTCTACTACGATTTTTCCATTGGCATCGCGCTGTTCAACTGACTGGGTGCGATTGAAACCTTTGATCGAAGTGTGATCCGTATGGACTACAGAACCAACTTTATTTCCACTGGAATCCAAGACCGCATATGTCCAGATATCGGTTTCAGCCAAAGTACCTTTTGATCGGTGGCTTTCTTGCTTTAAAGTTTCGCTTGGATTCAACTTAATTCTATCTTTCAAGGCTTGATCTCCATTGGTTTTATAACATCTAAAGAAGGGTCACCGCTCGCGGCGCCCTTCTTTCTTAACTTGTTAGGTATGGTGCTTTATTTCTGTTGAATTCGTCAGGATTTGATTGAACTATTTTGAATTTATATTCAGCTATAGCATGGATAAGTCTATGCAATAGCTTCTCTATTTTGTATATCTCTGTTTCTTCAAGATAAAGAGCCTCCTGAAATTTCTCAATAGGCATTCTTACATCATGATCATCAAAAGGTTTAAAGGAATACGTTATATATTCCATTTGCTCCTCATCTGAATGACTTACCACTTTATCTCTTAATCTTATGAGCTTATCTTTTATCTCGCGTTCTTCTGTAGTGAATTCAAAGTCAACCGCTGATAAGTCTAGCTGCTCCCGACCTCTTCCTGTTTTGAAAGGCCGAGCGAATGATACAACTAATGCAGTCTCAAAACATCTAAATCTTCTAAGATCAACTCTACTGTACTTCTTTTCATACTCACACTCTTCCATCAGGAAAGTTAAAGCTGACAGTGCTTGCTGAAAGTCCCATCCTGAATAGATGATTCTGTGTGAAATTGAGCAAATCCCTTTATTCATGCTTATTTCCCCTAAAAGCACCTAACAGGTATTAGATAGCCGTCGTGTTTATCCACTTGAACGCGCCGGCACGCTCATTCGTGTTATACCGCGCTCCAAAAAATCCTAACCCTCTGATTTTAATTCAAAAAAATCATACCTTGGCGTTATAACACCAATCATGGTGCCGGCGGCATAACACGGGTAGGAATATTCGCCATGGCGTGGGAAAGCCCTTCTGGGGTCGGAATCCCACGAGTGACCGAGAACCCTCGTAGAAAGACACGCTACCGCCCGGGGGTCACATCCTTTCCCAGCGACTCCTTTCGCGTTGTGCTCTCCTGCTCCGTTCGATCGGCCGCGGCCTCAACCACTGAAGCCTAGTTAACCTTAGCCAGTTTACGTTCGGCAACAAAAAAAGCCTGCCGATAACGGCAGGATTTCGTATGACGCGGGTGATGGCTAGCTAGGCGGCGCTCATCCGCCCTGCCCTGGCGATCACTCCCACTCGATGGTGGCGGGCGGCTTGCTGCTCACGTCGTAGGTGACGCGAGAGACGCCGAAGGGCTCGTTGATGATGCGGTTGGAGACCTTCTCCAGCAGCTCGTAGGGCAGGTGCACCCAGCGGGCGGTCATGAAGTCGATGGCCGCCACGGCGCGCAGGGCGATGACCCACTCGTAGCGGCGGCCGTCGCCGACCACGCCGACGGACTTCACCGGCAGGAAGCCGGCAAAGGCCTGGCTGGTCTTGTGGTACCAGCCGGCGTTGTGCAGCGCCTCGATGAAGATGGCGTCGACGCCGTTACTTGGGGCCTGTCTCCGGTCGGCTCCAGGCACAAGGAAGTCAGCCTGGGAGGCTTCCTGCCCACTGCCAGGCAGGCTATGGTCCTATCTCTATTCTCAAGCGATAGGCCCATCGATGTCCCGACGTCTCGCAGTGACCGGAGGAGCCGCGCTGGCCGCCCTTCTCTCCCTCCCCACTCTTGCCCAGCAAGGGCACGATGGCCCACCACCCGGCCAAGGTGGCCCGCCGCCGATGTCCGCGGAAGACCAGGCGCTGAGCGAGGCACTGCGCGCACGCATGGGAGACACCAGCACCCAGATGCAGAGCGTGCCTATCCCCGAGAGCGCCGCCGAGTGTGGCGACACGCCCGGTTATGAGCGCATGCTGTGCCTGATCGATCTGCTCAAGGCGGATATCTCCGACGATGACATCCTGCAGAACCTGCAGCAGGACTACTCCCTCGCAGAGGCCGAGAACTGGAGCAACCTGCCCGCGGGCGCCTTCCCGAAACGCCCCGGCGTGCTGCTGGGCGAGCTGAACATCAAGCAGCGCGGCCTCGTCAAGGCCATCATGCTGGAAGCCACCGGCCACGCGCCCGATGAAGGCTTCGACGAGATGCTCCAGACGCTCAACGCCGATGACTACATCAACACCGTTAGCACCGACTACAAGGCCGGTTACTCTTCCTACAACACCAAATTTGCCTTCCTCGGCACGCCCGGCGAGACCGGCACCTGGGAGCTGTACTACGGCGGCCACCACATGGCCTTCGCCAACACCTACACCGACGGCAAGCTGGCCGGTGCCACGCCCTCCTTCCGTGGCGTGGAACCCTTCCCCTATTTCGAGATGAACGGTCGAGTGAACGAGCCGCTGACCCAGGAACGCGATGCCTTCGCCACCCTGCTCAGCTCGCTCTCCGATGATCAAAAGGCCGAGGCCACGCTGGAAGGCACCTACCGCGATATCCTCGCTGGCCCCCAGGCCGACGATGCCATCCCCGAACGCTTCGAAGGCCTGCCGGTCTCCGAGCTGGATGATGACCAGCAAGCGCTGCTGCTGACGGCCATCGCGACCTACGTGGACGACATCTCCGCCCCCGAAGCCGCGGCCTACATGGAGAAGTACACCGCAGAGCTGCCGGACACCTACCTCGGTTTCTCCGGCACGCCGCAGGTCAGCGCCGAGAATGATTACGTGCGGATACACGGCCCGTCGCTGTGGATCGAATTCTCGTTGCAGTCGAACAAGTCCACCGACAAGGTCGGCAACCATCCGCACTCGGTATGGCGTGACCGCACCGACGACTACGGCGGCCAGAACGAATGAGCCGGCGCACTTCCTGGCGCACCGCCCTGCTCGCCCTTGCCGTGGTCTCCCTCGGCAATGGGGCCAGCGGGGCGGGAGGCGGCCTCATCGAGACGGCTCGGGCCCACGCCCTGCCCGGCAGCGTGCTGACATTCGAGCAGCAACCGCAGGACACGCTGCTCCTCACGCTCCAGTTCCCCCGGGAAGATCTGCTGATCGCCGCGCCAGAACTGGCAGCCCTTGGCGAGCAGCCACCAGGCCATCCCCTGCCGCAGCCGCTGATGGATCGGCTCGGCGACTATCTCCGTCAGCATCTCGCGCTCTCCAGGGACGGCGACACGCTGCCGCTGACACTCACCGATGCGCACCTCACCTCCACCTATCGGCCACAACTCGGCGACTACCTGCTGGTCGTCACCCGGTGGAACCTGTCCTACCAGGGCGCCACGCCAGTCTCCCTGCGGCTGAAATACGACGCCGTGATGCACGAAGTCCGCAATCACCGCGCCGAAGTCGAATGGCAAACTCCCGAAGGCAACACCCGGCCGATGGCCGACTTCGGCTTCTTCCACTCCGCCCAAGGCGTCCGGCTCGACCTGAACAAGGCCAGGCAAGGGCCAGCCGAGCAGGAGTGAGCAGAGCACGACACTGCTGAATGAAGCGCACGAAAAAGCCCTTCCAGCCAATGGCCAGAAGGGCTCTTCGCCTGCGGCGCTCTCATCTCGATCCGTTCAGGAGACCGTCTAGACGGAACACTGCGTCAGCTCGGCGAGGGCGGATCGTCAGGCGATCACTCCCACTCGATGGTGGCGGGCGGCTTGCTGCTGACGTCGTAGGTGACGCGGGAGACGCCGGAGAGCTCGTTGATGATGCGGTTGGAGACCTTCTCCAGCAGCTCGTAGGGCAGGTGCGCCCAGCGGGCGGTCATGAAGTCGATGGTCTCCACGGCGCGCAGGGCGATGACCCACTCGTAGCGGCGGCCGTCGCCGACCACGCCCACGGACTTCACCGGCAGGAAGACGGCGAAGGCCTGGCTGGTCTTGTGGTACCAGCCGGCGTTGTGCAGCTCCTCGATGAAGATGGCGTCGGCCTCGCGCAGGATGTCGGCGTATTCCTTCTTCACCTCGCCGAGGATGCGCACGCCCAGGCCCGGCCCCGGGAAGGGGTGGCGGTAGACCATGTCGTAGGGCAGGCCGAGCTCGACGCCGAGCTTGCGCACCTCGTCCTTGAACAGCTCGCGCAGCGGCTCGACCAGCTTGAGCTTCATGGTCTCGGGCAGGCCGCCGACGTTGTGGTGCGACTTGATGACGTGGGCCTTGCCGGTCTTTGAGGCAGCGGACTCGATCACGTCCGGGTAGATGGTGCCCTGGGCGAGGAAGTCCACGCCTTCGATCTTGGCGGCCTGCTCGTCGAACACGTCGATGAAGGTGTTGCCGATGATCTTGCGCTTCTCTTCCGGGTCGGCCACGCCCTCGAGCTTGCCGAGGAACAGGTCTTCGGCGTCGGAGCGGATCACGCGCACGCCCATGTGCTGGGAGAAGGTCTCCATCACCTGGTTGCCTTCGTCCTTGCGCAGCAGGCCGTTGTCGACGAACACGCAGGTGAGCTGGTCGCCGATGGCCTTGTGCAGCAGCGCGGCGACCACGGAGGAGTCCACGCCGCCGGACAGGCCGAGCAGCACGTGTCGGTCGCCGACCTGCTCGCGCACGCGGGCGATCTGGTCCTCGATGATCTGGGCCGGGGTCCAGTTGCGCTCGCTCTGGCAGATATCCAGCACGAAGTGCTCGAGGATGCGCTGGCCCTGCAGGGTGTGGGTCACCTCGGGGTGGAACTGCACGCCGTAGAAGCGCTTCTCTTCCCAGGCCATGGCGGCGATCGGGCAGCTCGGGGTGGAGGCGGTCACGCTGAACTCGGCCGGCACCTGGGCGACCTTGTCCCCGTGGCTCATCCACACGTCGAGCAGGCTCTTGCCGGTCTCGGAGTCGATGTGGTCGGCCATGTCCTTGAACAGCGCGGTCTCGACGTCGAGGCGCACCTGGGCGTAGCCGAACTCGCGCTTGTTGGAGCCTTCCACGGCGCCGCCGAGCTGCTCGGCCATGGTCTGCATGCCGTAGCAGATGCCGAGCACCGGCAGGCCCATCTCGAACACGCACTGCGGGGCGCGGGGCGAGCCCAGCTCGGTGACGGATTCCGGGCCGCCGGCGAGGATGATGCCGTTGGGGGCGTACTCGCGGATCTCTTCCTCGGTGATGTCGAAGGCGCGGATCTCGGAGTAGACGCCGATCTCGCGGACCCGGCGGGCGATCAGCTGGGTGTACTGGGAGCCGAAGTCGAGGATCAGGATCTTGTGGGCGTGAATGTCGGTCATCTGGCCATTCCTATACGAGGCGGGCAAAACGGGGAGCAAATTTCGCGGGCCGGAAGCGAAAAGCTGGAAGCCGCCCGGCGGCGCGCTTCCAGCTCATCGTTCTACGGCGTCAGGCTGGCATCAGCCGGCACGATAGTTCGGGGCTTCCTTGGTGATCTGCACGTCGTGGACGTGGGACTCGTTGAAGCCGGCGCCGGTGATCTTCACGAACTCCGGCTTGGTGCGCATCTCGTCGATGCTGGCGCAGCCGGTGTAGCCCATGGAGGCACGCAGGCCGCCCATCATCTGGTGGACGATGGCGCCCATCACGCCCTTGTAGGGCACGCGGCCTTCGATGCCTTCCGGCACCAGCTTCTCGACGCCGGCGTCCTTGTCCTGGAAGTAGCGGTCGCTGGAGCCCTGGGTCTGGGACATGGCGCCCATGGAACCCATGCCGCGGTAGGCCTTGTAGGTGCGGCCCTGGTAGAGCTCGACCTCGCCCGGGGCCTCCTCGGTGCCGGCCAGCAGGCCGCCGACCATCACCGCGCTGGCGCCGGCCGCGATGGCCTTGGCCAGGTCGCCGGAGAAGCGGATGCCGCCGTCGGCGATCAGCGGGATGTCGTAGGGCTTGAGCGCCGCGGCGACGTTGGAGACGGCGGTGATCTGCGGCACGCCGACGCCGGCGACGACGCGGGTGGTGCAGATGGAGCCGGGGCCGATGCCGACCTTGACGCCGTCGGCGCCGGCTTCGGCCAGCGCCTTGGCCGCCTCGGCGGTGGCGATGTTGCCGCCGATCACCTGGATCTTCGGGAAGTGCTCCTTGACCCAGGCGACGCGGTCGATCACGCCGCGGGAGTGGCCGTGAGCGGTATCGACGATGATGGCGTCGACGCCGGCCTCGGCCAGGGCGGCGATGCGGTCAGGCGTCTCGGGGCCGGTGCCGACGGCGGCGCCGACCAGCAGGCGGCCGTCGCTGTCCTTGGCGGCATTGGGGAAGGTGCGGGCCTTCTCGATGTCCTGGAAGGTGACCAGGCCACGCAGGCGGAACTCGTCGTCCACCACCAGCATCTTCTCGACGCGGTGCTCCTGCATCTTGCCCTTGATCACGGAGAGTTCGGTGCCCTCGGCCACGGTGACCAGCTTCTCGCGCGGGGTCATGATGTCGGCCACGCTGTCGCCGTGGTTGGGCTGGAAGCGCATATCACGCTCGGTGACGATGCCCACCAGGGTCTCGCCTTCCACCACCGGGAAGCCGGAGAAGCCGTGCTCGCGGGCCATGGCCAGCAGGTCGGCCAGCTTGGCCTTGGCGCCGACGGTGACCGGGTCCTTCACGATCACGCTCTCGTGCTTCTTGACCTTGCGCACCTCGGTGGCCTGCTGGGCGATGGTCATGCTCTTGTGGATGATGCCGATGCCCCCTTCCTGCGCCATCGCGATGGCCAGGCGGGCCTCGGTCACGGTGTCCATGGCGGCGGAGAGGAGCGGGATGTTGAGGTATAGGTCGCGGGTCAGGCGTGTGCGGAGGCTGACGTCCTTGGGCAGGACCTCCGAATAGCCGGGAACGAGTAATACGTCATCGAACGTAAGAGCTTCTTGGGCCATACGTAGCATAGTCGGCAACACCCAGTGCGCTGGTGGAGGGAGGGCGATGAAGTTAATCGACCATTATAACGCCGCGGGCCGCTTTCCGGCAATCCGGGGAGCGATTCGCCCTCAGTCGTCGCGCCGGAACTCTCGGCGCCAGCGGGCGAGGAAGGCGTCGCGGCGCTGGGGGTCGACGAAGGCCAGCAGCGAGGCATTGAGCGGGATCGGATAGAGCCGCTCGCCGACCTGGTCGCGCAGTCGCTGGGCGGTGTAGGGGCCGATGACGTCGGGGCGCACGCTGAACAGCGGCGTCTCGCCGGCCAGCACCCGCTGCCCGGCGTGGCTGAGCAGGAAGTCGACGAAGGCCTCGGCGGCGTCGGGATGCGGGGCGTCGCGATGCACGAAGGCCATGCGCATCAGCACCAGGGCGTAGTCCTGGGGCACCTGAACGATCACCTCGGGATGCTCCTGGGCCCAGACCATGGCGTAGGAGCCGAGCAGGTTGTAGCCGAGCCAGTAGCGCCCGTCGCTGAGCCCTTTGAGCATCGCGCGGGTGCTGTTCTCGAGCCGCGCCTCGACGCCGCCCATGCCGGCCACCAGGTCCCAGAAGCGCGGCGTGTAGCGGGCGTCCTGCTGGAACAGCGTGTAGCCGACGCCGCTGCCCAGCGGTGAGTAGGTGGTCACCTTGCCGGCGAGCGCCTCGCGCTCGGTGGTCAGCAGGGTGTGCAGGTCGGCGTGGGTCAGCGGCGGCAGCATGCGCCGCGAGAGGTCGAGCCGGTAGGCCATCACGATCGGCTCGAAGGTGAAGCCGAACACCTCGTCGCGCCACTTGGCCCAGGCCGGCCAATCGCGCACCTCGGCGGAGTCCAGCCGCCTCGCCCGGCCCTCGTTGACCTGCGCCATCTGCCACGGCATCGCCGAGCTGATCAACACATCCGGCGACGGGTCGGCCAGCGTCACCAGATCGTCGATCTCAAGCGTCGAGCGGTCGCGGAAATCCAGCGCGATCTCGGGGTGTGCGTCGCGGAAGGCGTCGAGCAGCGGCTGCACCACCGAGCGATCCAGCGCCGCCTCCACCACCAGCGGCGTGCCGGTCTGGGCCGTAGCGGGGCCGGCCAGGCCAAGGCTCAAGATCAGACTCAGGCCCAGGCTCAATACCGGGGCCAGGCACGGCGCCCACCGCCGCTTCATGACGCGCTTCATGCGCCCTGCTCTCATACGCCCTGCTCTCATGCGCCCTCCTCCGTTTCGTCACCGCAGCGCGGCAGCCGCAGGCGCACGATCAGGCCGTGGGGCGCACGCTCGGCGAGGCTCAGCCGGCCGTCGAAGCGCCGGGCGATGGAGTCGACGATGGCGAGCCCCAGCCCGGAGCCGTCGGTGTCCTGGCGCCCGCCGCGCTCGAAGGGTCGCAGCAGCCGCTCGCGGGCCTCGGCCGGCACGCCGGGGCCGTCGTCCTCCACGTAGAGCTCGACCGCCTCGGCCTCGCGCACGAGCCCCAGGGTGATGGTGCTGCCATTGGGGGTGTAGCGCAGGGCGTTGTCGATCAGGTTGCCGAGCAGCTCGCGCAGCGCCCAGGCCTCGGCGCGCACCCGGCAGGGCCCGGCCGGCAACTCGTCGAGCCCCAGGTCGTGATCGCGGGCCGCCTCGCGCCCGGCCCAGTCGAGCAGGGTCTCGCGCAGCAGCGCGGCGAGATCCAGCGGGGCGACCTCCCCCGCCTCGGCCACGTGGCGCAGCCGCGCCAGGCTCAGCAGCTGGCCGGCCAGCCGGCTGGTGCGCGCCGCGCCGTCGTGCACCGCGCCGAGGGCGGCGTGCCAGTCGGCGGGCTCGGGGCTCTTCAGCGCCAGCTCGCTGACGCTCTGCAGCCCGGCCAGCGGGGTCTTGAGCTGGTGGCTGGCGTCGGCGGTGAAGCGCAGCAGCGCCTCGCGGCTCTCGCGCTGGCGGGCGAACAGGTGGTCGAGGGTCTGGGCCAGCTCGCGCATCTCTTCCGGCACCCGCGCGTCGAGCGGTCGGGTGTCGTCGGCCTCGCGCAGGCGCAGCTGGCGGCGCAGCCGGCGCATGGGGCCGAGCGCCACGCGCAGCGCCATGGCCATCAGGGCGCCGGCCAGCAGCACCATGGCCACGAAGCGGCTGACGGCGCGCTCGAACAGCTCGTCGGCCAGCGCCGCCCGCCCCTCACGAGTGTGGCCGACCCAGATCTGCACCGGCTCCTGGGAGACCCAGCCGGCCGAGTCGACCTCGCGCCCGTAGAGCCGCCAGGAGGCGCCGTCGAAGCCGGTGGTCAGCGCCCGGGGTTCGCGGGCCGCGCGCTCGCGCCAGCCCGGGGCGATGGAAAGCGCCATGTTGGTCGAGACCGCCTCGCCGTCGGCGTCGAGCACGGCGTAGAACACCCGCTCCTGGTGACGGGTGGCGAGGATCTGCAGCGCCGCGGCGGGAATCGTCACCACCGGCTCGCCGTGCTGCCACTGCACGGCCTCGGCGATGGTCAAAGCGGCGGCCTCGAGCTGGCTGTCGAAGGCGCGCTCGGCGGCGCGCCGACTGCTCCACCAGGCCTCGACCATCAGCAGTGCGCCGAGCCCGGTCACGGTGACCAGCAGCCATACCGCCAGGCGGCGCTTGAGCGAGCCCGCGACCTCGATCAACCGGCGTCGTCCTCCAGCCGGTAGCCGAGCCCGCGGAAGGTGCGGATGCGCAGGCCGCTGTCCTTGAGCCGCTTGCGCAGCCGGCTGACGTAGACCTCGAGCGCGTTGGTGCCCACCTCGTCGAAGCCGAACAGCCGGCGCTCCAGGGTCTCCCGCGGGGTGATGCTGCCGGCGTGCAGCAGCAGGCCCTCGAGCAGCAGCAGCTCGCGGCGCGGCAGCTCCAGCGGGGCCTCGTCGAGGCTGGCGCTGCCGGTCTCGGGGTCGAAGGCCAGCCGCCCGAGGCGCAGGCGGTTGTCGCTGCGCTGCTGGCTGCGACGCAGCAGCGCGCGCACCCGGGCCTCCAGCTCGGACAGCGAGAACGGCTTGGCCAGGTAGTCGTCGGCGCCCAGATCGAGGCCGGAGACCCGGTCGTCGACGGCATCCCGCGCGGTGAGGATCAGCACCGGGGTGGTGTCGCCGCGGCCGCGCAGCTCGGCCAGCAGCTCGAGGCCGTCGCCGTCGGGCAGGCCGAGGTCGAGCAGGATCAGGTCGAAGCGATCGTGACTGAGCGCGGCGCGGGCCTCGGCGCGGGTGGCGAAGACGTCGATGGTGTTGCCCAGCGGGGCCAGGGCGTGTTCCAGGGAGCGGGCGATCAGCGGATCGTCCTCGATGACCAGCAGGCGCATTCGACCAATGTCTCAGACGGTGATGGGCGGGATGACAGGTTGATGAAAGGTGGCGGGCCTAGCATCGCTCGGACCATCACAACCGATGGCTCTCGAGGCAGCGCCTCGCGCCGCATAACAAGAGAACAGGAGTTCGCCATGAAGATCAACACGGCCATCCGCCACGCCTCCGGCATCGCCCTGCTGGGCGGCGCCCTGCTCGCCGGCCAGGCCCAGGCCGCCGACGAGGCCGAGTGCATCGCGCCCGCCAAGCCCGGCGGCGGCTACGACCTGACCTGCCGCCTGGCCGCCAACGGCCTGCTGGCCGCCGAGCTCATCGACGAGCCGATGCTGGTCACCTACATGCCCGGCGGCATCGGCGCGGTGGCCTACAACCACGTCAACGGCGTGCGCAGCGACGACGACAACCTGATCGTCGCCGCCAGCACCGGCGCCGCCGTCAACCTGGCGCTGGGCAAGTTCGGCCAGTACGACGCCGGCGAAGTGCGCTGGCTGGGCGCCGTGGGCGTCGACTATGGCGCCATCGTGGTCAATGCCGACGCGCCCTGGCAGACCCTCGACGAGCTGATGGCCGATCTGCAGGAGAACCCGAGCTCGGTGGCCTTCGGCGCCGGCGGCACCGTGGGCAGCCAGGACTGGATGAAGGCCGCGCTGACCGCCAAGGCCGGCGACGTCGATCCGCGCGAGCTGCGCTACGTGGCCTTCGAGGGCGGCGGCGAGGCGCTGGCCGCGCTGCTGGGCGATCATATCCAGGTGTTCACCGGCGACCTGTCCGAACTGCAGTCCCAGCTCGAGAGCGGCAAGGTGCGCGTGCTGGCCGCGCTCTCCGAGGAGCGCATGGGCGGCCCCTACGCCGACATCCCCACCGCCGCCGAGCAGGGCTACGACGTCGAATGGCCGATCTGGCGCGGCTATTACATGGGCCCGGAGGTCAGCGACGAGGCCTACCAGGCCTGGGTCGAGCGCCTGCAGGATTTGACCGAGGATCCCGGTTTCGCCGAGATGCGCGAGGAGCGCGGCCTGTTCCCGATGGCTCGCTTCGGTGACGACTTCGACGCCTACGTGAAGGGCCAGGTCGCCGACTTCCAGTCACTGGCCGAAGAAGTGGGTCTGAAATGAGAATCGCCGCCGACCGACTGCTGGGCCTCGCCCTGATCGGTCTGGCGGCGTTCATCGCCGTCCAGTCCCTTCAGCTGCAGGTCCCCTTCAGCTACGAGCCCGTGGGGCCGAAAGCCTTCCCGCTGGGACTGGCAGCCCTGCTCGCCATCCTGTCGCTGGTGCTGATGTTCAAGCCCGGCGAGGACGGCGAGTGGCCGGCTCCTGGCCTGGCGCTGCGGCTGCTGGGCGTGCTCGGCCTGCTGCTGGTCTACGCCCTGCTGTTCACCCGCCTGGGCTTCATTCCCGCCTCCTTCCTGGTGGTGGCGACCCTGGCCCGGCTGTTCGGCGCCAGCTGGACCAAGGCCCTGCTGACCGGCCTGCTGCTGGCCACGGGCAGCGACTTCCTGTTCACCGAGGGGCTCGGCATCGGCCTGCCCGACGGCACCTGGCTGGCCGACATCCTCTAGAGGAACCGCGAGATGTTCGATTTCCTGATCGAGGGGTTCGGCGTCGCGCTGACCCCCCTGAACCTTGGGCTGGCCTTCCTCGGCGCCCTGCTCGGCACCCTGTTCGGCGCCCTGCCGGGCATCGGCCCGATCAACGGCATCGCCATCCTGATGCCGCTGGCCTACACCCTGGGCCTGCCCGCCGAGTCGGCGCTGATCCTGCTGGCCGGCATCTATACCGGCGCCGAGTACGGCGGCCGCATGTCCAGCATCCTGCTCAACGTGCCCGGCGACGCCGGCGCGGTGATGACCACCCTGGACGGCCATCCGCTGGCCAAGCAGGGCCTGGCCGGCCCGGCGCTGGGCCTGTCGGCGGTGAGCTCCTTCGTCGGCGCCACCATCGCCATCATCGGCCTGACGCTGTTCGCGCCGCTGCTCGCCGAGGTGGCGGTGATGTTCGGCCCGGCCGAGTTCTTCGCGCTGATGGTGTTCGCCTTCTCGTCGATGGCGGTGATGATGGGCAAGGACCCGGTCAAGACCGCCATCGGTGCGGTGCTGGGCGTGCTGATCGCCACCGTGGGCGTCGATTCCGGCACCGGCGTGATGCGCTTCACCTTCGGCATGCCGGAGCTCTATGACGGCGTCGACTTCGTGGTGATGATCATCGGCCTGTTCGCCATCAGCGAGATCCTGCTGATGCTCGAGCACGCCCACCGCCGGGACGCCGACGACGAGATGCCGCCCCTGGGCCGCGTCTTCGTCAGCCTCAAGGAGGTGCTGCACTGCAAGGGCGCCATGGGCCGCTCGGGGCTGCTCGGCTTCATCATCGGCGTGCTGCCGGGCACCGGCGCCTCGGTGGCGGGCGCGGTGTCCTACACCACCGAGAAGCGCCTCTCCGACAAGGACGGCACCTTCGGCAAGGGCGACATGCGCGGCCTGGCGGCCCCGGAGGCGGCCAACAACGCCTCGGCGGCGGGCTCCTTCGTGCCGATGCTGACGCTGGGCATTCCCGGCTCCGGCACCACCGCGGTGCTGCTCGGCGCGCTGATGCTCTACAACATCACCCCGGGCCCGATGATGTTCACCGAGCGCCCCGAGGTGGCCGGCGGCCTGATCGCCTCGCTGTATATCGGCAACATCGTGCTGCTGGCGCTCAACCTGCCACTGGCCGGACTGTTCGCCCGGGTGCTGACCATCCCGCGCTGGGTGCTGGTGCCGGCCATCGCCATCCTGGCCTTCGTCGGCGTCTACCAGCTGCACTCGGACCTGACCGCCATCTACCTGATGCTGATCATCGGCGTGTTCGGTTACCTGCTGCGCAAGCTCGGCTTCTCGCTGGCGCCGGTGATCCTCGGCTACGTGCTGGGCGGGCTGATGGAGCAGAACCTGCGCCGGGCACTATCGATCAGCGGCGGCGACGTGGGTATCCTGTGGCAGTCCGGCATCTCGCTGGGGCTGTGGATCGCCGCGGCCTCGTTGCTGGTGCTGCCCTGGCTGGTGCCGAAGCTGCTCGCCGGCCGCAGCCGCCGCCACGCCGGCTGACCCTCGAACTCGGGCCCGCTCAAGCGGGCCCGATGCGTTTGACACGGAGATTCCTCGACTTGCCTTCCGCCCTGCCCCCTGCCCTTGCCGCCCTGCTGCGCTTCCTGCCCACCCTCTTCCTCGGCATCGCCGGCGGGGCGCTGGCCTTCGCCGTCAACCTGCCGCTGCCGTGGCTGCTCGGCGCCATGATCGCCACCACCGTGACGAGCCTGGCCGGGGTGCGGCTGCGCTCGCCGGGCCGCGGCCGCAAGGGCGTGCTGGTGGTGATCGGGGTGATGCTGGGCTCGGCCTTCACGCCGCAGCTGTCCGGCGACCTGGGCCTGTGGAGCCTGAGCCTGGCGGTGATGCTGGTGGCCACGGCGGTGATGATGGCCTTCTCGGTGTGGTTCTCGCAGCGCGTGGCCGGCCACACGCGGGAGACGTCGCTGTACGCCGGCGTGCCGGGAGGGGTCTCCACGGTCACGGTGATGGCCATGGCCTCCGGCGCCGACCTGCGGGTGGTGGGCATGACCCATGCGGTGCGCATCCTGGTGCTGCTGGTGGCGATCCCCCCGGTGCTGCAGGCGATCGGCCACGTCGACCTGGCCGGCGCCACGCCGGACCTCGCACAGTGGCTGTGGCTGCCCGCCCCCATCGATGCCGCCTGGCTCGTGGCCGCCGGCCTCGGCGGCATCTGGCTGGCGCGCCTGCTGCGCCTGCCCAACGCGCTGCTGTTCGGCCCGGCGCTGGTGTCGGCGGCACTGCACCTCTCCGGCGTCACCCACGCCGCGGTGCCGCCGACGCTGCTGGCCCTGGCCCAGGTGCTGATCGGCATCTCGGTGGGCGTGCGCTTCGCCGGCACCTCGCTGGCCCGGGTCGGCCATACGCTGGTGATGGCCGTCGGCCAGGCCCTGGTGCTGCTGGCGATCGCCGTGCTGGCCGCCTGGATCGGCCATCTGCTGACCGGCTATTCTCCCGCCGCCGCCCTGCTCGCCTACATGCCGGGCGGCGCCCCGGAGCTGAGCCTGGTGGCGCTGACGCTGGGCATCGACCCGGCCTTCGTGACCACCCACCACCTGCTGCGCATCAGCGTGCTGGTGCTGGTCCTGCCGGCGCTGCTGAAGCGCCTGGCGCCGCCGCCCGCCTAGCGGCGAGTCTCGGGCATCCGCTACAGTACGAGGCGCCGGCGCTCTGCCACCGCCCCTTTCCCACTCAGGATGCCCATGCCCCCCAGCGACGACACCGCCCTCTCGGTCAGCGAACTCAACCGCCGCGCCCGCCAGGCGCTGGAACAGGATGTCGGCGACGTCTGGGTCGAGGGCGAGCTGTCCGGCGTGTCGCGGCCCTCGTCGGGCCACGTCTACTTCACCCTCAAGGACGAGCGGGCCCAGCTGCGCTGCGCGCTGTTCCGCACGCGCGCGCGCTTCGTCGCCGCGCCGATGCGCGACGGCGACCGGGTCAAGGTGCGCGGCCGGGTGTCGCTGTTCGAGCCGCGGGGCGACTACCAGCTGATCGCCGAGGCGGTACAGGCGACGGGCGAAGGCGAACTGCTGGCGGCCTATGAGCGCCTCAAGGCCAGCCTCGATGCCGAGGGGGTGTTCGCCAACGCCCGCGCCCTGCCCTATCCGCCACGCCACCTGCTGGTGCTCTCCTCGCCCACCGGGGCGGCGATCCGCGACGTGCTGGCGGTGCTGGCGGCGCGCTGGCCGCTGGCCCAGGTGACGCTGATTCCGGTGCCGGTGCAGGGCCGCGAGGCGACGCCGGCGATGATCGCCGCGCTGGGCCTGCTCAACCGTCAGTCGGCGCTGGACCCGGCGCGCGATGCCATCCTGATCACCCGCGGCGGCGGCAGCCTCGAGGACCTGTGGGCCTTCAACGACGAGCACCTGGCCCGGGCGATCTTCCATTCGCGGCTGCCGGTGATGTCGGCGGTGGGCCACGAGGTCGACACGACGCTGGCCGACTTCGCCGCCGACCGCCGCGCGCCCACGCCCTCGGCGGCGGCGGAGCAGCTGGTGCCCGATGCCCGCGAACTCGCACAGCGCCTGCGGGCGCTCGAGCAGCGACTGACCCGCGCCCAGCGCGCCCGGCTCGATACCGAGGCCCAGCGGCTCGATCACCTGGGCGCACGGCTGCGCCACCCCGGCGAGGTGCTGGCCTTCCGGCGGCGTCAGCTGGAGCAGCTGGAGGGGCGTTTACGGCGGGCCATGCAGGCACGGCTGGCGGCCGCCCGCCGCCACCAGGCGGAACTCGGGCGGCGCCTGGCGCTGCGCTCGCCCGAGCGCCGCCTCGAGCAGGAGACCCGGCGCCTGACGCAGGCCCGTCAGCGCCTGCACCAGGCCATGCCCCGGGCGCTGGCCCATCACCGCGAACGGCTGGGTGCCGTCGCCCGCGAGCTGCAGGCGGTCAGCCCGCTGGCGGTGCTGGGCCGCGGCTATGCCATCCTCGAGAACGACGAAGGCCGGGTGATCCGCCATGCGGCGGATACCCGGCCCGGGGAGCGCCTGGCGGCGCGGCTCGGCGAGGGCCGACTGGCCCTCGAGGTGCTGCCCGACGAGGACGCCGACTGACGCTTTCGCGTCAGGACGCCTCGCTCTGCGCGGTGCCCGGCTTGAAGGTCGAGGGCTCCAGCTCGTGGCGCGCCAGCAACTTGTAGAAGTCGGTGCGATTGCGCCCGGCGATGCGTGCGGCCTGGGTCACGTTGCCCTCGGTGATCTTGAGCACCTTGATCAGGTAGCTGCGCTCGAAGCCGGCGCGGGCATCGCTGAAGGTGGGCAGCGCATTGTCCTCGGCGGCCAGCGCCTGGGCGACCAGCGCCTCGGGGATCATCGGCGCGCTGGTCAGGGCCACGCACTGCTCGACCACGTTGACCAGCTGGCGCACGTTGCCGGGCCAGGCGCAGCCCGCCAGCAGGTTGAGGGCCTCGCGCGAGAAGCCCTTCACGAACGGCTTGTGGCGCTCGGCGGCCTGGGCCACCAGGTGCTTGGCCAGCAGCGGCACGTCCTCGGCGCGCTCCTTGAGCGGCGGCAGCTTGAGGTTGACCACGTTGAGGCGGTAGAAGAGGTCCTCGCGGAACTCGCCGTCGTGCATCGCCTGGCCCAGGTCGCGATGGGTGGCCGAGATCAGCCGCACGTCGATCGGCACCGAGGTGGTGGAGCCCAGCGGGCGGATCTGGCGCTCCTGCAGGGCGCGCAGCAGCTTGACCTGCAGCGGCAGCGGCATGTCGCCGATCTCGTCGAGGAACAGGGTGCCGCCGTCGGCCGCCTGGAACAGGCCCTTGTGCTCGCTGATCGCGCCGGTGAAGGCACCCTTGGCGTGGCCGAACAGCTCGCTCTCCAGCAGCTGCTCGGGCAGCGCGCCACAGTTGATGGCGACGAACGGCTTGTCGGCGCGGGGGCTGGCCTTGTGGATCGCCTCGGCCATCAGCTCCTTGCCCGAGCCGGAGGGGCCGGTGACCAGCACGCTGACGTCGGAGGTGGCCACCATCCGCGCCTGCTCGAGCAGCCGCTCCATCTCGGGGCTGCGGGTGATGATCGCCTCGCGCCAGCGGTCGTCGCCGTCGCTGCCGCCGGCGGCGCTGGACTGGCTCAGCGCCTCGTCGATGGTGGTGAACAGCTCCTCGCGATCCACCGGCTTGGTCAGGAAGCCGAACACGCCCTGACGGGTCGCGCTCACGGCGTCGGGGATCGAGCCGTGGGCGGTGAGGATGATCACCGGCAGGCCGGGCAGCCGGCGCTGGATCTCCTGGAACAGCGCCAGGCCGTCCATCTCGTCCATGCGCATGTCGGAGAGCACCAGGTCCGGGCTGCCGGCGTCCAGGTGCTTGAGGGCCGCGCGTCCGCTCTCGGCGGTGGTCACCCGATAGCCGCGGCTTTCCAGGCGCATGCCCAGCAGCTTGAGGAGGCTGGGGTCGTCATCCACCAGCAGGATGTTGGCTCCCTGGTTCGGAGCTTGAGGGCTTCCGCTTGGCATCATGTTCGTGTCTCCCGCTTACTCGGTCTGCTGTCGCGAGTTGATGTTTCGCTCGATATCGGTGAGAGCGTCCAGCTTCTCGTCCAGCGCGGCCTTTTCTTCCTCCACCGCCAGGCGTTCCTGACGGCTCTCTTCCAGGCGCTGGCCCAGGGCGCGACGCCCTTCCAGCTCGTTGAGCCAGTAGCGCAGCAGCGGCTGCAGCCGCGAGGGGGCTGTGTGGAGGTCGGCCTTGAACAGTTCGGAGGCCTGGGTCCACTCACGCTCGTTGCCCCAGGCCATCACCACGGCCCGGGCCAGGCGCTGATCGTGCGAGTCGCCGGAGACGCGCATGAGCGTGACATCGCGCCATTCACGGTCGCCACGCTGGGAGGCGAGGCCCAGGGCCACCCACTCTTCCAGCAGGCAGGCCGGCTCGCCGAAGTCGGGGATCTCGGCGTAGCAGCCGGCATGTTCCTCTACCGCGGGCTCGCGGGGCTGTCCCGACAGCTGCGCGGGCAGCCACTGACAGCCGGTCAGTCCGGCCGATAGCAGGCACAGCAGCAGGGGGCGTGGGATCATCATGAATCGTTCCTTGCGTCGGCTTATTCCGCCGGAGCGGCTAGCGTTTTCTGTTGATCGGCTTCCGGGGCCGGACGCGGCAGCGACAGGCGGAAACACACCGCCAGGCGGTCGTCTTCCACCAGCGTCAGCTGGCCGTGCTGCAGCCGTGCGCAGTCGGCAGCCACCGACAGCCCGATACCGGAGCCCTTGAGCGCGCCCTTGCGGCGAATGCGCCCTTGATAGAAGGCCTCGAACAGCCGGCTCCGATCTTCTTTGGGAATCGGTTCACCGCTGTTGGCCACCTCGACGATCAGCCAGTCCTGGGTGGCACGGGCGCGAATCTCCAGCTCTCCGCCGTCCTCGCCGTAGGCGATGGCGTTGGAGATCAGGTTGTCGAGGACGCGGGCCGTGGCGGTGCGATCGAGCCGCCAGGTCCGCGGACCGTCGAAACAGTGCACCGCCATGCCCTTCTGCTGCAGCGCCAGATGGTGCTTGGCCAGCACCTCCTTGACCACGGTGGCGACGTCGAGCCGCTCGAGCTCGAGACGCTGACTGTGCTGCAGCAGGTTGTAGTCGAGCAGCTGCTCGATCAGCTGCTGCAGTTCGCTGCCGCTGGCGTCGATCAGCTCGAGGATCTCGCGCTGATGGCGGGTGAGCTCACCGGCCACGCCGTCGGCCAGCAGGGCCGAGCCCTCGCGCACGCTGGCCAGCGGCGTCTTGAGCTCGTGTGACATGTGGCGCAGGAACTGCTGCTTCTGCTCCTCCAGCTCGCCGAGCCGCGAGGACAGCCAGTCGAGCCGCTCGTCGAGGCTGACCAGTTCGGCGGGCCCCTGCACGAGCGTCGGCTGGGCCGTCTTGCCGGTGCTGCCGATGCTCAGGATGCGCCGCTCGAGCTGGCGCACCGGCCGCACGATCAGACGCGTGAACAGCAGCATCAGGATCAGGCTGGCCGAGACCAGCGCCGCGGTCTGCCACCACAGGCGATACTGTACGGTCTCGGCGCGCTCGCGGATCACGTCCAGGCGGTCGTCGATGCGCCGGTTGGTGGCGTGACGCATCGCCTCGGTATGCTCGGCGAAGGGCAGGAAGTCCGTCAGCCGCCGCTGGAACTCCTCCAGCGGCAGCTCCGGCAGCTCGGCGAGACGGTCGAGCTGTCCGGACAGCGCCTCGACGTCGGGGTCATCGGGCAGCAGCTCGCGCTGCTTGGCCAGCAGGCGGCGATATTCCGCCAGGCGCTCGTCGAAGATCTCGAGCAGGCTCTCCTGCTCGAGCACGGCATACTGTCGGGCGCCACGCTCCATCTCGAGCGCCAGGGCGCCCAGCGTGCGGGCGCGGCGAGTCTCGTCCACGGCCTGCCGCGCGCTCTGGTCGGCTAGGCGCGAGAGTTCGGAGAGCGCCTGTCCGGCCTGAAACATCAGCACGGCCAGCGGCAGCATCACCATCAGGAAGGCGAGCAACACCAGCTGAAGCAGCGAGCGCGGCCGCCAGCGGCGTGAAACGGCAGATGTCATGGCCAGCGTTCGGAAAAGGAGTGAGTCGGCAACCACTATCGTTTACCCGAGAATACCAGAGTTCGGCCTGTCACCCTTGCTGCAGTGGGGCCGAAAAGGCAAAAAAAAGGCCGGCATAGCCGGCCCAATACGCAGGGAACTGAAGGGGTGGGAAACCGTTCGACCGACGACTGGTGCGTCGCTCGATCATTTCCCGGAGCCCGAAGGCCCATGAAGCGGCGGAATCCCCATTCAGTCAGGGAGGATTCCTGAGGCGGCTCACCGCCTCGCTTCCTCTGACGGCCCCGCCGGGGCGCGGCCGTGCAATTCGTCCCCCTGTCGGGGGAGAGGCATCCTTGCCAGGGCATCCTTGCCCTATCGGTACCCGTCCATGACGAGGTCGTCGGTACCGTCTCATCGCAACCTAAAGTCACACATCGCTGGAGCAGACGTTGGTCGCCGTGAGGCCAGGGCACAGGGCAGTGTCGTCATCTGCCTCCCGGCGACCGGAAAGCGGTTCGAGCCGTTTGAACCGCCTTCCGCTTGCTCGCCCTGAGTATTGCCAAACCCATGCCACAAACACTCTCAATCCATAAAAATCAAAAAGTTATAGAAAGCTCAAGGCTGGCACGCTCGACGGCGCCTCCTCCACGGCGGCATCAGGCGGGCATTTTCGTTGCCTTATGGCGACACCACTTTCCGTGAAAAACAAAAAGCACTGTCGAAACAGTGCTTTATATCGTCTCCATCTGGAGACATTCGGCGTCCGGCGTGATGGCATCGGGCGACACCAAGGGCCGAATAGCGTTCAGATGAGCGACTTGATCAGGATCTTGGACTGGCGAGCCTGGTTATAGGCCTCGCGCTTGAGAGGCGGCAGGTCGTCGATGCCGGCCAGGGCGAAGCCGTGCTCGAAGAACCAGTGGGCGGTGTGCGTGGTCAGCGCGAACAGCGCCTCGATGCCGCGCGAGCGGGCCAGCCGCTCGACCTCGCCGAGCAGCAGGTCGCCCCGGGCGCCGCCGCGATAGTCGCCGTGCACCGCGACGCAGGCCAGCTCGCCCATGCGCGCCTCGGCAAAGGCGTGCAGCGCGGCACAGCCGATCACCATGCCGTCGCGCTCGATGACCACGTAGTCGTCGATTTCATACTCCAGGCGCTCCCGCGAGCGCGGCACCAGCATGCCGCGTCGCTCCAGCGGCTCGAGCAGCTCCAGCAGGCCACCGATGTCGTCGATCCCGGCGCGACGCAGCTGTTCGTAGCGATGCTGGGTGATCATGGTGCCCACACCATCGCGGGTGAACAGCTCGCCGAGCAGGGCGTCGTGATCCTGCCACGACAGCAGATGCGTGCGCGCCACGCCGTGGCGGGCGGCGCCGATGGCCGCGCCCAGATGGCGGGCCAGCTCGCTGCCGGTCTCGGCGGCCGCCAGCTGCGGCTCGGCCTCGACCGGCGCCAGCTGTCGGCGCAGCTGGCCGCCCTCGTCGCACAGGCCGCTGGCCTCACCGAGCAGGATCAGCTTGTCGGCGGACAGCGCCGTGGCGGTATGGCGCGCGACCTCGGCGGCATCCAGGTCGAAGACCTCGCCGGTGCTGGAATACCCCAGCGGCGGCAGCAGCACCAGCGAACGCTGGTCCAGCAGGCCGCGGATCGCCTCGTGGCGAACGCCACGCACCTCGCCGCTGCGATCGAAGTCGATGCCGTCGCGCACGCCCAGCGGCTTGGCCATCACCAGGTTGCCCGAGACCACCGTCATCTCCACGCCGTGCAGCGGGGTATTGGGCAGCCCCAGCGACAGCCGTGACTCCAGCCACAGACGCTGCTCGGCGGCCACCCGCTCGACCCGGGCCATGATCGCCTCGTCGGCCACCCAGCGCCCGTCATGACGCCGCGGCGTGATGCCGTCCTCGGTCAGGGCCCGTTCCACCTGGGGGCGGATGCCCAGCACCACCACCAGGCGCACGCCCAGGGTATGCAGCAGCGCCAGGTCCTGGATCAGCTGCTCGCCTCGGCCCTGCGCCACGGCCTCGCCCTCGATCAGGATGACGAAGGTACATCCTCGGTGCGCGTTGATATACGGCGAGGAATTGCGGAACCAGTCGACGAAGGGGAAACGAGTGTCCAAGGGCCGCGCTCCGGCAGCAGATGAGGGGAAATGAGAGCCTTGACTATACCAGACGCAAAAAAACGGCGGCACCTTGCGGTGCCGCCGTCCATCGCCAATCAGACACGCTAAGCGCGAAGGATTGGCGTCGCGAGCGAAGATAGGCTGGCCGCCACCGGAACGCAGGAACCGCAGTTTACTTGATCGTAAATGAGGATCCCGACCGGGCTGGCGCGCCAGTACCGCTGGCGGCCAGGATATCGAGCGCAGCAGCCAATCGCCGCGCTTAGCCGAACATGCCCTTGAACATGAAGAAAAACATGATCGCCAGGATCGCGCCGGCCGGCAGGGTGATCAGCCACGACATCACGATGGTGCCGATCACGCGCAGGTTGAGCGCCGCCATGCCGCGGGCCAGGCCCACGCCCAGCACCGCACCGACCAGGGTGTGGGTGGTGGAGATCGGCAGGCCGGTGCCGGAGGCCAGCACCACGGTGGTGGCGGCCGCGAGCGTGGCGGCGAAGCCGCGGCTCGGGGTCAGCTCGGTGATGCCGGTACCGACGGTGGCGATGACCTTGTGGCCGTAGGTCACCAGGCCGACGACGATGCCGCCGCCGCCGAGCACCAGCACCCACCAGGGGATCAGCGAATCGCCGCCGATCACGCCGTCGCTGTAGATCACACCGATCACCGCGGCCAGCGGGCCGACGGCGTTGGCCACGTCGTTGGAGCCGTGGGCGAAGGCCATGGCACAGGCGGTGAACAGCATCAGCACGCCGAACACGCGCTCCACGCCGTCGAAGCCGAAGGCGTCGCCCTTGCGCTTCTCGGCGCCCACGCGGCGCTCGAGCAGGCCGCCGAGCAGCATCACCGCGATGCCCAGCAGGACCGCATAGAGCAGGCTCTCGCCGAAGCCGAGATCGAGGCCGACGTGCTTGAGGCCCTTGGTCAGGGTCACCATGGCGACGATGAAGCCGACCAGGAACACGTACATCGGCACGTAGCGCTTGGCCGCGGCGAAGGGATCACGGTTCTCGAAGATCAGGTGCTGCACGGACTTGAACAGCATGAAGGCGATCGAGCCCGACATCAGCGGCGACACCACCCAGCTGGCGGCGATCTGGCCGACCTTACCCCAGCCCACGGCCTGCATGCCGAGACCGGCCATGGCGAAGCCGACGATGGCGCCGACGATGGAGTGGGTGGTGGACACCGGCCAGCCGCGCATGGAGGCGATCAGCAGCCAGGTCGCGGCCGCCAGCAGCGAGGCCAGCATGCCGTAGACCAGCAGCTGCGGATCGTCCTCGAGCAGGGCCGGATCGATGATGCCCTTGCGGATGGTCTGAGTGACCTCGCCGCCGGCCAGCCAGGCGCCGAGGAACTCGAAGATGACGGCGATGATGATCGCCTGCTTGATGGTGATGGCCTTGGAGCCGACGGAGGTGCCCATGGCGTTGGCCACGTCGTTGGCACCGACGCCCCAGGCCATGAAGAAACCGAAGGCACAGGCGAGAATGATGAAGATGTCGCCGTATTGCGCGATGATCGACATAGGACGGAAACCTTGTATCGGGTCAGAAGGTGGCGGTTGTCGCTGCGGGAGGATCCCGCTCAGTTGGCCGTCATGATCTGAAGGCGACTGCCGACGCGCTCGGCGCGATCGGACAGTTCACCGACCCAGTCGATGATCTTGTAGAGGAACATCACGTCCACCGGCGGCAGCTCGCTCTCGAGCGTGAAGAGCTGGCGGCGGATGGCGACCTGCTGCTCGTCGGTCTGCTGCTCCAGGGTGTGCAGCTCGCGGATCAGCGTCTGCATCACGTCGGAGGCATTGCGACCGAAGCCGGATTCGAGCAGGTCCTTGAGCTCTTCCAGGGCTTCGCGGGCCTGGGCCACGCAGGCCACCGAGGTGCGGATGTAGTCGCGCATCGGCTGCGCGAGCACCTCGGGCACCTGCATGCTGCGACCCAGCATGATGCCGGTGATGTCGCGCGCCTTGTTGGCGATCTGATCCTGGACGCTGATCAGGTCCAGCAGGTCGGAGCGCGACACCGGCAGGAACATGGTATTGGGCAGATTGAGGCGCAGCTCGGTCTTGAGCTCGTCGGCCTCATGCTCGAGCCGGGTGATCGACTCGCGCTGTCGGGCGGCTTCCTGCCAGTCTCCCGTGAGCGTAGCCTCGAAGAACGGCAGCAGGGCTTCCGAACAGTCGCTGACCTTGACGATATGAGCCAGCAGCGGCTGGAATGGCGAGCGACCGAACATCGCGGAGAAGGGATTGGATGTCACCATGGGGCATCTAGGCACTTGGAAATGGCGGCGTCAGTATAGTGACTGCCTAAGCCGGCGTCATGAGAAAATCATCTAATCTTCACGAACATGCAAACAAGGCTGTCCTTCGATGGCAAAAGAGATCGAACTGAAACTCGCGCTGGCCCCGGCGGGCCCGGAAGCGCTGCGCCGGCATCCGCGACTGGCCGGCCTCGAACCCCGCACCACGCGCCTCGGCAACACCTACTTCGACACCCCCGACGGGCGCCTGGAAGCCGAGCGCATGGCGCTGCGGCTGCGTCACGCCGACGGCCGCATCCTGCAGACGCTGAAGACCAGCGGCCAGGGCAGCGGCGGCCTCTCGACCCGAGGCGAATGGGAGTGGGAAGTGATGGGCCCGGGGCTCGACCTGGCCCGGCTGGCCGACCTGCCGCCGATCGAGGCCCTCGGTGAAGGCGTGCTGGGCGAGCTCGTGCCGCGCTTCGCCACCGATTTCGCACGCGAGACCTGGTGGTGGGAGCGCGACGGCACCAGCGTCGAGATCGCCCTCGACCTCGGCGAGATCAAGAGCGACGACCGCACCGCCCCGATCCGCGAACTGGAGCTCGAGCTCAAGGCCGGCGAGCCCGCGGCACTGCTCGAGCTCGCCGAGGCCCTGGCCGAGGACGTGCCGCTGCGCCCCTCGGACACCAGCAAGGCCGCCCGCGGCGGCGCCCTGCTCGCCGGTGGCTGGACGCTGCCCGAGGGCGGCTCGTCGCCCGCCTGGCTGCACCGCGCCGTGGTGGCGCTGGACGCCCACGCCGATACCGGCGACCAGGCCTTCCGCGAGGCCGCCCGCGAGGCACTCCGGCGGCTGGCCGACGCGCTCGGCGACGGCCGCGAGGAGGGCCGGCTCGCCGGCCGGCTGGCCGCGGCGCTGGCCCACGATGACTGGCTGACCGCCGACACCGGTGGGCAGCTGCTTGCCCTGTCGCGACGCCTGCCCGAGGCGGTCGCGCTGGGCTGACCCCGGCGCCAGGGACGCCGCCCGTCGCGGGCGAACATCACGAGGGAACGCCGTGAATCACGATCGCTTCAAGCCCGCCGCGGGCGCCCTGCGCACCCGGGTCTTCCAGATCATCTTCGAGTCCGACACGCCGCAGGCCAAGGGCTTCGACATCGCCCTGATCGGCGTCATCCTGGCCAGCGTGCTGGTGGTGATGCTGGAGAGCGTGGCGCAGCTGGATGCCGACCACGGCGAGTGGTTCCGGCGCTTCGAGTGGGGCTTCACGCTGCTGTTCACCGCCGAGCTGATCATCCGCCTCTATTGCCTCGAGCGGCCCTGGCAGTATCTCAAGAGCTTCTACGGCGTCATCGACCTCGTCGCCATCCTGCCCACCTGGCTGGCGCTGGTGGTGCCCGGCGCCCAGTCGCTGGTGGTGGTGCGCCTGCTGCGCACCCTGCGCATCTTCCGGGTCCTGCGGCTGATGGAGTTCGTCGGCGAGGGGCGGCTGCTGATCGGCGCGCTGGTGCGCAGCAGCCATCAGATCTTCCTGTTCCTGTTCACCGTGCTGATGCTGGTGACCATCTTCGCCTCGCTGATCTACCTGATCGAGCCGCCCGAGGCCGGCTTCACCAGCATTCCCACCGCCATCTACTGGGCCGTGGTCACCCTGACCACGGTGGGCTACGGCGACATCACCCCGGTCACCCCGCTGGGCCAGGCCATCTCGGTGATGGTGATGCTGATCGGCTACGCGATCATCGCCGTGCCCACCGGGGTCTTCTCCGCCGAGGTGATCCGCTCGATCCGCGCCGATCGCTACTCCGACGAGGCCTGCCCCGGCTGCGGCTACGACCGCCACGAGAAGAAGGCCCGCTACTGCCTCAAGTGCGGCACCTGGCTCGACGAGAACACCCCCGACCCACGCGAGGAGACCCACGACGAGCCCCCGGACACGAAGACGCCCCGGGAGTGATCCCGGGGCGTCTCGCGGGCGCGTTCTCGAGGCGGCCGACTCACTCGGTCTCCAGCGGCGCCTCCCAGGCGTCCAGCTCGGCCTCGCTACAGTCGCCGTAACCGGCGTTGGGGAACACGATCCAGTCCTGGCCGAAACGCTCGGCGTTCTGCTCGACGAGGGTCCGCTGAGCGGCGAGATCGGCATCGGCGAACTCGCCGGAAAAGTCGTGCAGGGAGTCGCCGAGCTGCATCACCAGGGTATGCCCCTCTTCCACCTGGGCGCGACGCTCGGCCTTGGGCGGCCCCAGCAGCATGACGCTGTCCTCGGACACCTGGGGCAGGCCCAGGGCCTCCAGGGTCGCGATGGTGTCGGCCTCGTTCTCCTGGTAGCGATCGGAGACGTAGTAGATGGCCACGCCGTGCTCGTCGGCATAGTCCAGGAAGGCCTCGGCGCCGGGGATCAGGCGCGGCTCGCCCTCACGCTCCCAGTGCTTCCAGGTGTCCCAGGTGGTGAAGTCGTGGCACTCGCCCATGTCACGGGCCAGCAGCGCGCTGTTGTCCAGCACCGTCTCGTCGAGGTCGGTGATGATCGCCGGAGCGGCATCCTCGCCCAGCGCCTCGAGGCGGTCCTCTAGGCGATAGCGGGCGAGCGCGAAGCCCTGGCGCTGCAGCGCCGCCACCTCGGCGGACTGCTGCTGGTAGCGCAGGCCCATCGCATAGGCCGCCTGGGCGCAGACCATGGAATCATCGGCGGCCACCGGTGCGGCCAGCGGCAGGGCCATCAGGCCGGCCAGGGCGGCGGCACCGCCGGCACGACGGTAAGCGGACATCGGCATGGAGTTCTCCTTGTCGTCGGCGCGCTCGGACACGACATCGACCCGCACACGATTACGCCTTGTTATCGAAGAAAATCGATTCGATCATATTTTATTTTAATCAACTGTTCAAACAATCACCGGAGGCGCCGGCGGCCATGAAAAAACCGGCTCGGCCAGAAGGCCGAGCCGGTACGAATGCGGCAGCGAGGCTTGCCCTGTCTTGGAAGGTCGGTCCTGGAAGGTCAGTCCTGGAAGGGGGCGACGTCGCCACGCCCCTCGCGCACCACGGTGGGCGGCAGCTCGCGCAGGTCGATCACGCTGGTCGGCTCCAGGTGGCAGGCGCCGCCGTCGATCACCAGCGACAGATGCGCCCCGAAGCGGTCGCGGATCTCCTCGGCGTCGGTCATCGGCAGCTCCTCGCCCTCGGGAATCAGCGTCACGCTCATCAGCGGCTCGCCGAGGGCATCGAGCAGCGCCCGGGTGATGTGGTGATCGGGCACCCGCACGCCGATCGAGCGCCGCTTGGGGTGGAGCAGCAGGCGCGGCACCTCGGTGGTGGCGTTGAGGATGAAGGTGTAGGCCCCGGGGGTATGGGCCTTGAGCAGCCGGAAGACGGCGTTGTCGACCTTGGCGTAGGTGCCGATCTCGGAGAGATCGGAGCACACCAGGGTGAAGTTGTGCTTGTCGTCCAGCGAGCGCAGCCACTTGATGCGTTCGATGGCCTTCTTGTCGCCCAGGTGACAGCCCAGGGCATAGCCGGAATCGGTGGGATAGGCGACCACGCCGCCCTTGCGGATGATCTCGACCGCCTGGTCGATGAGGCGCTTCTGCGGATTGTCCGGGTGGACCTGGAAGAACTGGCTCATGGGCACTCCCTGTTCTCGTGGAAATCGGACGGCGAAACGGCGGATCAGGCGGCGGCCGCCGCTCGCTCGATCCAGGCCGCCAGCCGCGGATGGGTCCAGACCGGCGCCACCGAGGTGCGCGGCGTCGGGCTCATGCTGCCCGGGGCCAGGTGGCCGCCGGGGAAGTGGAAGTCGCTGCCCAGCGAGGCCATCAGGTCGCGCTCGTGCAGCTGGCGCGCCAGGTCGCGGGTGACGTCGGCGTTCTGGAAGCCGCTGATCAGCTCGGCGGCGCGGCCGCCGGCCTCGCGGAAATCGTCCAGCAGCAGGCCGCGCTTGCGCCGCGTCAGCTTGTGGCGCAGCGGATGCGCCAGCACCGCCACCCCGCCGGACTCGAGGATCCAGCGCACGCCCTCGGCGAGATGCGGCCACAGCGCCTTGATGTCGCCGGCCTTGCCGTTGCCCAGATGCCTGGAAAACGCGGTGGACATGTCCGGCACCAGGCCCGCGGCGACCAGGGCCCTGGCGAAGTCCGGGCGCCCCAGCGGGCGGTCGGAGCCGGCCTGCTCGCGGGCCCGGGCCAGGGCGTCGTCGAGGCCGATCTTCTCCATGCGCTCGGCGATGGTCACCGCACGACGCTCCCGGGCCTCGGCCTGGGCGACGAGCCCGTCGGCCAGCGCGCCGCTGGCGCCTTCGGGCAGCAGCCCCACCACGTGCAGGTTGATGCCGCGCCACTGGGTCGAGAGCTCGGTGGCCGGCAGCACGGCCAGGCCCGCGTCCGCGCCGGCGCTCACCGCCTCGTCCACCCCGGCCACGGTATCGTGGTCGCTCAGGGCGATATGGGTGAGGCCGCGCTCGACGCACAGCGCCACCAGATCGGTGGGCGACAGGGCGCCGTCCGAGGCGGTGGAATGCATGTGCAGGTCGATGGTGAGGGCATCGCTTCCCTCGAAGCGCGCGGGAAGTGCGGGGTTCGGCATGACGCGGGCAGGTGTCTTTGACAGAATAGACACCCATGGTGCTCGCCCGACCCACCCCGGTCAACCGAGCCACTCGCTCCCGCGGCGCGAGCCGCTCAGCCGAGGATATTCCGAGATGCTCTACGCCATCATCAGTGAAGATGTGAACGACAGCCTGGAACGGCGCCTGGCCGCCCGCCCCGATCATCTGGCTCGCCTCGAGCAGCTGCGCGACGAGGGCCGCCTGGTGCTGGCCGGCCCCCATCCCGCCGTGGACAGCGAAGACCCGGGCGAGGCCGGCTTCAGCGGCAGCCTGGTGGTCGCCGAGTTCGACGACCTGGAAAGCGCCCAGGCCTGGGCCGACGCCGATCCCTACATCATCGCCGGCGTCTACGCCCAGGTGACGGTGAAGCCCTTCAAGAAGGCCCTGCCCTAGGCCGAACCGCCTTGACCACGAAGCGAGCCGGCGGCAGCTGTCGCCGGCTCGCTTTTTGTGTCCCCGGGAAACGGCCGCGAAGCCACTTGTCAACAGGGGCTTTCCCCACAGCTTCTGTGGATAACATTGTTGAAACGCCGCGGAGTCCTGGCGCCAGCCCGGTCGCAAAGGCGCCGCGGCGAAATCGATCATTTTTTGACCAGCCGATTCACGTCCGGAGCCGATCTTGACCGCCGCCCCCGATCATCTGCCGCCGCTGGCCGGCCTGGAGAGCGCCCGCCTCGACTGGCGCCAGGACGACAGCGGCGAAAGCGCCCCGCATTCCAGCGCCTTCGACGACGTCTATTTCTCGCGCCATGACGGCCGCGCCGAGACCGAACACGTCTTCCTGGCCGCCAATCGCCTGCCCGAGCGCTTCCGCGACTGGCAGGCGACGCGCCCCTTCGTCATCGGCGAGACCGGCTTCGGCACCGGGCTCAACATGCTCTGCGCCTGGGCCTGCTTCGACGCCCACGCCCCGGCCGGCGCCCGGCTGCACCTGGTCTCCACCGAGAAGTTTCCGCTCGCCCGCGATGACCTGGCCCGGGCGCTCGCCGCCTGGCCGGACCTGGCCGAGCGCGCCGCCGCGCTGGTGGCCCAGTGGCCGGAGCCGGTGGCCGGCGTGCATCGCCTGTGGCTCGACCGGCGCGTGACCCTGGACCTGCACTTCGGCGACACCACCGAGCGCCTGGCGCTGCTCGACGGCGCCGTGGACGCCTGGTTCCTGGACGGCTTCGCGCCGTCGAAGAATCCCGAGATGTGGCACGACGCGCTGTTCGCCGCCATGGCCGCGCGCTCGCGCCCGGGCGCCACCTTCGCCACCTTCACCTGCGCCGGGGTGGTCAAGCGCGGCCTCAGGGCCGCCGGCTTCGCCTGGCGCAAGGTGCCGGGCTTCGGCCGCAAGCGCGAGATGCTGGCCGGCGAGATCGAGACGCCCCCGGCGGACGAACGCCGCCGCGCCACGCCCTGGTTCACGCCGCCCGCGGCGCGACCGGCCCGCCGCGTGGCGGTGATCGGCGCCGGGCTCGCCGGCACCACCGTGGCCGCCGCCCTGGCCCGTCGCGGCGTGGCGGTGACGCTGATCGACCGCGAGGGCCCCGGCGCCGGCGCCTCGGGCAACGCCCAGGGCGCGCTCTACGTGAAGCTCGCCGCCGACACCAACCTGCAGAGCCGCGCCTACCTGGCCGGGCTGCTGCATGCCCGACGCTGGCTCGAGGCGCTGGACCCCGACCAGGCGCTGTGGTCGCCCGGCGGCGTGCTGCAGCTGGCCACCGGCGAGCGCGAGGCGCGCCGCCAGGCCCGCTTCCTGGCCAACCATCCGCTGCCGGCGAGCGTGGTGCGCGGCGTCGACGCCGGGGAAGCCGGCCGGCTCGCCGGGCTCGACCTGCCCCACGGCGGTCTCGACTATCCCCTGGCCGGCTGGGTGCGTCCGGATGCGCTGTGCCGCCGGCTGGCGGCGAGCGACGGCGTGAGCGCCGTCCGGGGCGAGGTGCGCGGGCTCTCGCCCATCGCGGAAGACGACGAGAACGGCGGCTGGCGGCTGGCGCTGTCAGGCGACGATGGCGGGGGTAAAAACGAAGAGCACACGATTGAGGTCGATCAGGTGGTGATCGCCGCGGCCACCGCCTCCAACGGCTTCGATCAGACCGCCGCCCTGCCCCTGCAGCCGGTGCGCGGGCAGATCTCGCGGCTGACGCTGCCGCCAGGCGCCCCCGCGCCGGCGCGGGTGGTGTGCGCCGGCGGCTACGCCATGCCGCCGCTGAACGGCCAACTGACCTTCGGCGCCAGCTTCGCGCCCAACGACGCCGACGCCACCGCCCGCGAGGCCGATCACGCCTTCAACCTCGAGGAGCTCGAGCGCACCCTGCCAGGCTATCCCGCCGCGCTGGCCGAGGCCGGCGCCGATCTCTCGCCGGCGGCGCTGGGCGGGCGCGCCGCGGTGCGCGCGGCGAGCCCCGACAAGTCGCCCTACGCCGGCCCGGTGCCCGACGCCGAGGCCTGGCGCCACGACTATGCCGCCATGGCCAAGGACGCCACCCGGATCCCGGCGACGCCGGGCCGCCATCACCCGGGGCTGTGGATCAGCGCCGCCCATGGCTCCCGCGGCCTTTCCAGCGCGCCGCTCACCGCCGAGCTGATCGCCTCGCGCCTCTGCGACGAACCGCTGCCGCTGGAGGCACCGCTGGCCGACCATCTGCATCCCGGGCGACGCGTGATCCGCGACCTGATCAGGGGCCAGGGGCGCTGACACGGTGGCGCCCGCCGCGGCCTGGCGCCGCGGTCACGCCAGGGCAAGGCGCGCGGCCTAGGCCGGCTCGCGGCGCTCGATCTCCGCGGTCACCCAGCGAATGATCTCGCCGATCAGGGCGCTGTGGGCATAGCGGGTGCGCAGGATATAGCCGTGGCTCTCGCGGCGGATCGGCGGCGCCAGCGGGATCAGGCTACCGTCTCCGAGCGCCTCCTCGACCAGCAGATCCCAGCCAAGCGCGATGCCCTTGCCGGCCTGGGCCGCATTGATCAGCAGCGGATAGTTGTTGTAGCGGAACACCGCCCCCTCTTCCTCGAACGGCACCCCCGCCAGCGCACACCACTCGCGCCAGTCGATCCAGCGCGAATTGCGCTCGTCCATGTGCAGCAGCGGCAGCGCCATCCAGCGTTCCGGGCCATCCCCCGCCTCGATCCCGTGCGCGGCGGCGAAGGCGGGGCTGCAGACCGGAAACACCTCCTCGGGGGTGAAGAGATCGCCCGGCTCGCTCTCGCGATCGCAGTGGATGGCGATATCGGCCAGGTGATCCTGATCGTCCCGGTCGACCGCCAGCACCTCGATGTCCACCCGGGGGAAGGCCGCCTCGAGCCGGGCGAGCCTGGGCAGCAGCCACAGGTGGGCGAAGCCGAAGTTGGCGGCGATCAGCACCCGGGGCCGGGTCGAGCGCGCCCGCGCCCGCAGCTCGCGGGTGGCGCCGGTGAGGCGCTTGAGCGCCGGCGCGATCTCGTCGTAGTAGCGCAGCGCCTCCCGGGTCGGCGCCAGGCCGGCGCCGCTGCGTTCGAAGAGCACCAGCCCCACCTGGCCCTCGAGGCCGCGGATGCGCTGGGAGATCGCCGGCTGGGTGGCGCCCAGGGCCCTGGCCGCCGCGGTCAGCGAGCCGAGGCGCAGGGTGGTTTCGAAGGCGATCAACGCCTTGAGGCTGGGCAGTGCGTCGTCGGTGTCGGCCATAAGGCAACTCTATGGGAGGCATAAGATGGGCGCGCCTACCTGGCGCCTGGCCGATGCGTAGAATGCCGGCCCACACGTTTCGTCAGGGCCAAGATGATGTCAGACCCCATGTTTCACGTCCAAGAATCCCCCGCCAAGGTCTTCGCCACCGATGCCTCCGGCACCCGCACCGAGCTGCCGGCCCTGTGGCTTCGCGAGCGCTGCCAGGAACCGGAGAGCCTCGACGGCCCCACCCAGCAGCGGCTGTTCAACCCGCACCGGCTCGACCCGGAGCTGACCCTGGTGGCGGCCGAGCCTCTCGGCGGCCCCTGGGCGCGGCTGACCTTCAGCGACGGCCACAGCGGGCGCTATGACCTGCGCCACTTCGCCGACGACTTCGATCACGAGGACGGCCTGCCCACCCCGCGGCCCTGGACCAGCGACATCGACTTCGCCTCCATCACCCGCGACTGGCAGGCGCTCTCGGATCACGACGCCTTCCGCGAGGCCCTCGAGACCTACCTGCGCCACGGGGTGATCATCCTCAGGAACGTGCCCACCGACGGCGCGCGCCTGGTCGAGGTCGGCGAGACCTTCGGCCACGTGCGCTCGACCAACTTCGGCAAGTACTTCGAGGTCTGCTCGCGCCCCGAGTCCAACGACCTGGCCTATCGCAGCGTGCCGCTGGCGCCGCACACCGACAATCCCTATCGCGACCCGGTCCCCGGTATCCAGCTGCTGCACTGCCTGACCAACGAGACCACCGGTGGCCTGTCGACGCTGGTCGACAGCCTGGCCGTCGCCGAGCGGCTGCGCGCCGAGGACCCGGAGGGCTATCACCTGCTGGCCACCGTGCCGGTGCGCTTCCGCTTCATCGACGACGGGGTCGAGCTGATCGAGCGCCGGCCGATGATCCACCTCGATGCCATGGGCAAGATGGACGGCGTGCACTACAGTCCGCGCCTGGACTACCTGCCGCTGATGGACGAGCACAGCACCAAGGCCTTTCACCGCGCCCGCCGCCGCCTCGGCGAGCTGTTCTCCCACCCGGACTACGAGATCCAGTTCCCGCTGGGCGACGGCGAGCTGATGATGTTCGACAACAACCGGGTGCTGCACGGCCGCACCTCCTACGACCAGAACGAGGGCTTCCGCCACCTGCAGGGCTGCTACATCGACCGTGACGGCCCCACCGGCCACTACCGGGCGATCGTCAAGCAGGAGCGCGCCCAACAAGCCACCGCGACCAACGAGAGCGTGACCGCCGCATGACTACCGTATCGTTCACCCAGATGAAGGACGGCACCAAGGCCGACTACGAGCTGCTCGGCGAGCTCGAGGAACGCTTCGTCGAGGCGCTGCCCGAACGCATCCTCGAGGCCCTCAAGGCGCTGGAGAACACCCTCTCCGGCTACCGGGTCTCGCGGCTCGAGCACGTGCTGCAGTCCGCCACCCGCGCCGAGGACGACGGCGAGGACGAGGAGATGATCGTGGCGGCGCTGATCCACGACCTCGGCGACGACCTGGCGCCCCACAACCACTCCCAGTACGCCGCCTCGATCATCCGCCCCTACGTGCGGGCCGAGGTGACCTGGATCATCGAGCACCACGGGCTGTTCCAGAACTACTACTACATCCACCACTTCGGCGGCGACCCGCTGGAGCGGGACCGCTACAAGGGCCATCCCTGGTACCAGCGCTGCGTCGACTTCTGCGAGCGCTGGGATCAGGCCTCCTTCGATCCGGACTACCCGACCCGGTCGCTCGAGCACTTTGCGCCCATGGTGCGACGCATCTTCAGCCGCCCGGCCTTCGACCCGTCGGTCGTCGGCGACGAGAGCGCCCGCCACCATCTGTGAGGCGAGACGCTCGTCGCCGTCATTCGCCCCTCAGGCCTCGATCCGCCGCAGCAGGAACACCAGCGGCACGCTGAGCAGGTAGATCGCGCCCATCCACAGGAAGATGTCGTTGAAGGCCAGCACCTGGGCCTGCTCCATCACCCGCCGCGACAGCATGCCGATCGCGGCCTGGTGGGCGTCGGGCACCGAGCCGGCCAGCATCGCCTCGTAGCGGGCGATCTCGGCGACCACCACCTCGCGACCGGTGTCGATGGCCGGGATCAGCTGGTTCCAGTGGAAGTCCTCGCGCACGTCGCGCACGGTGTCGATCAGCGCCAGCCCGATGGCACCGCCGAGGTTGCGCATCACGTTGAACAGCCCGCTGGCGTTGCCCACCTCGGCGGGCGTCAGGGTGCCGAGCGCGATGCGCGAGGCCGGGATGATGCACAGGATCAGCCCCATGCCGCGCACCACCTGGGGCAGGAAGAACTGCCAGAAGCCCGACTCCACGGTCAGGTTGGCGTTCATCATGGTGCCGATGCCGACCAGCAGCAGGCCGAGGAACAAGAGCCCGCGCAGGTCGAGGTGGTTGGAGAGCTGGCCGGCCACCGGCGCGCACAGGAACATCGTCAGCCCGGTGACGAACATCACCTGGCCGATCTGCAGGCTCGAGAAGTGGCGCACGTAGCCGAAGAACAGCGGCATCAGATAGACCAGCCCGTAGAGCGCGATGCCGAGGATGAAGCCCATGCCGGCGCCGATGGCGAAGTTGCGGTTGGCGAAGGCGCGCAGGTCGACGATCGGATGGTCGTGGCGCAGCGTGCGGGCGAAGAACCACACCCCGGCCGCGGCGCAGATCAGCGACATGGCCAGGATCAGGTCGCTGGTCCACCAGTCGTCGCCCGGCCCTTCCTCGAGCACGAACTCCAGCGAGCCCAGAAACACCGCGATCAGCACCAGGCCGATCAGGTCCAGGCGCCTGGCCAGCGCGTGGTTGGCGCGGTCGATGTCGAGGAAGTTCCAGGCCGCCCAGCACACCAGCACGCCGGGCACCACGTTGGCCAGGAACAGCCAGTGCCAGCTCAGCGACTCGGTGACGAAGCCGCCCACCGTGGGCCCGATCGAGGGCGCCATGGTCACCACCATGCCGATCACCGCCTGCACGCTGCCCATCACCCGGCGCGGGAAGATCGAGAAGCTCACCGCCTGGGTGATCGGGATCATCGCCCCGCCGGCGAAGCCCTGGATGGCGCGCAGCACGATCAGCTGCTCGATGGAGCCCGCCAGCGCGCAGCCGAGGCTCGCCAGGGTGAAGCCGGCGCAGGAGAGCGTGAAGGCGACCCGGGTCGAGAGGATGCGCATCAGCAGGCCCGACAGCGGGATCATCACGATCTCGGCGATCAGGTAGGAGGTCTGCACCCAGGAGATCTGGTCCTCGCTGGCCGAGAGCCCCGACTGGATCTCGTTGAGCGAGCTGGCGACGATCTGGATGTCGAGGATCGCCATGAACATGCCGAACACCGCGGCGATGAAGCCGATCCGCTGCGGCCAGGGCGGCAGGTCATCGGGGCGCGCCTCGGCGCCGGCCGCCACCTCGCTCACGAGCCGCTCCCGGCCTCGGCCACCTCGCTGGCATCGGCGACTCGCGGCTCGCGTTCAGTCCGCTGGGCAGGTTCGGGATCGAGCTCGCGGGTATCGACGCCGGGCACCGCCGAGAGCCCGGCGCGCAGCCGCGGCAGCGCGTCCTCGGGGCCGACGACGCGAATCTTCACCGGCACCCGCTGGACGATCTTGTTGAAGTTGCCGGTGGCGTTGTCCTGGGGCAGCAGGCTGAACTCGGTGCCGGTGGCCGGCGCCAGGCTGTCGACCACACCCTCATAGGTGACGTCCGGATAGGCGTCGAGGCTCACCTCGACCGGCTGGCCGACGCGCATGCGCGCAAGCTGGGTCTCCTTGAAGTTGGCGATCACGTAGGCCGACTCGATCGGCACCAGCTGCAGCAGCGTCAGCGACGGCTGCGCCAGGGTGCCGGCCTCCACGGTGAGGTTGCCGACCACGCCGGCGCGGGGCGCGCGCAGGCGGGTCTTGTCGAGCTGATGGCGGGCATAGGCAAGATCCGCGGCCGCGGCGTCGCGGTTGGCCTCGGCCTGGCCCACCTCGGATTCCGCCACCGCCAGCTGGCGACGCGCCGACACCAGCGCCGCCTCGCTCTCGGCGAGATTGGCCCGGGCGACGCGCAGCGCGGCCTGGTCATCCTCGCGCTGCTGGCGGGAGCCGTACTGGCTGGCCGCCAGCGACGAGGAGCGCTCGAGGTGCTGGCGGGCCTGATCGACGTCGGCCTCGGCCGCGTCGCGCTGCGCCCGGGCCTGGTCGATGGCGGCCTGCTGCAGCTCTACCTTACGTTGCGCCTGGGTCAGCGAGGCCACCGCCACGGCCTGCTGGGCCTCGGCCTGGTGCACCCGATCCCGATGGCTCTCGTCGTCCAGGCGCACCAGCAGCTCGCCCCGCTCGACGTGCTGGTTGTCGTCCACCAGCACCTCGGCGACCCGCGCCGAGAGCTCGGCGCGCACCGCCACGCTGTCGGTGCGCACGTAGGCGTTGTCGGTCTCCTCGACGAAGCGCCCGACCTGCCACCAGCCGATCGCCCACCAGATCAGCGCCGCCAGCGCGACGAGCGCCACCAGCCCGGCCACGACCCGCCCCCGCGAGCGGCGCGCGCCGCCGCCCTCGCTGCCGGCCTCGCCGGCGTTCGCGACCTGCTTGTCCTCGGCTGCCATGACGCCTCCTGATGGATGGGTAAATCACAAGTGTAATGAATGCTACACTACATGACCACCAGCGCCGTGCGTCACGGCTGCGATACCCTGCGCCCGTCTCCCCCACTCGTTCCGGAGTCACGATGTCTCGCCACGCACCCGACAACGCCGATACCTCCCTCACGCCACGCGGCGTGGCCCGTCGCGAACGGCTGCTCGACGCCGCCCGCGACGTCTTCCTCGAGCAGGGCTATGCCGCGGCCAGCGTCAACGAGGTGGTCGCGCGGGCCGGCGGCTCGCTGGCCACGCTGTACAAGCAGTTCGGCAATAAGGAGGGGCTGTTCACCGCGGCCATGGAGCGCCACATCGCCACCGCCTGGGAGGTGCTGGAGGCCGGGCAGCGCGACCGTCAGGCCCCGGAGGAGGTGCTGTTCGAGCTCGGCCGGCGCATGCTGTCGCTGGTGCTGCAGCCAGGCGTGATCCGCCTGGTGCGGGGGCTGGCCTTCGAGGCCGAGCGGGTGCCCGAGCTCGGCGAGCTGTTCCTGACCCGCGGCCCCGACCGCACCCGCGCGGCGCTGGCCGACTACCTGGCCGATCAGGTCGCGCGCGGCCGGCTGACCCTCGAGGACCCGCGCGAGGCGGCCGGCCTGTTCATGGGCATGCTGCTCGGCGAGTGGCACTTCGACGCCCTGCTCGGGCGTCCGATGGCGCTCGACGCATCGCAGCGCGAGGCCCGCGCGCGCCGCTGCGTGGAGGTCTTCCTGACCGGGACCTCGGCCTGAACCGTCAGGCCGAGACGGCCAGCGCCTGCAGCGCGCCCCGGTCGAGGCAGCGGTAGGTGAAGGACGGGCGACCCACCTGGCCGTAGTGGAAGGACTCGTCGAGCAGCTCGACCTCGGCCAGGTACTTCAGGTACTTGCGCACCGAGACCCGCGACATGGCGGTGGCGGGCAGCAGCGCCTCGGTGCTGAAGGCTTCCTCGTCCAGGGCCAGGATCGCCGCGGCCACCCGGGCCAGGGTCGGCACGGTCAGGCCCTTGGGCAGGTCGCCCGGGCGGCGCGGCGTGGCCGGCGTCCCGGGCTGGAACAGCTTGTCGATGTCGCGCTGTTCCACCTCGCCGGGCAGCTCGGCCAGCGCATCGCGGGCCTGGCGACAGGCCAGCACGGCGTCGCGGAAGCGCTCGAAGGCGAACGGCTTGACCAGGTAGTCGCTGACGCCCAGCCGCCACGCCTCGCGCACCGTGTCGAGCTCCGAGGCGGCGGTGATCAGCACCACCCCCGCGTCGCGGCCGCTGCGCTGCAGGTAGCGGGCCACCTCCAGGCCGCTACGGTTGCGTAGGTAGACGTCGAGCAGCACCAGGTCCACGTCTTCGCGCTCGAGCACCTCCAGCGCCGCCGGCACGCTCTCGCACTGGGCGACAAGCCGCGTGTCGTCCAGCCGGTTGAGGTACTCGACGTTGAGGCGCATGACCATGGGGTCATCCTCGACGATCAGCACGCGCATCATGTCTCTCCCTCGCCACTCTTGCCCATCATTCGCTTTCCGCATCGCTCTCGTGTTGCTGCCCGAGGGGCAGTTCGACCTCGAACAGGGTGCCACGCCCCGCCTCGCTGTAGACCGCCAGGCGGCCGCCGGCGGCCTCGACCCGCTCACGCACCGCGGCGAGCCCCAGGCCGCGCCGCTCGCCCTTGGTGGACACGCCGGCCTCGAACACCCGCTCGCGGATGTCCGGGTCGATGCCGCCGCCGGTGTCCTGGACGTGCAGGGCGACCAGCGCCTCGTCCGCCTCGACGGTCAGCGTCACTCGCCGCTCGTCGCGCCCCTCGACCGCATCGAAGGCGTTCTCCAGCAGGTTGCCGAGCACCGTGACCAGGGTGTGGGCCAGCGTCGCCCCGCCGAGCTCGGGCATCGGCGTCTCGAGACGCACCTCGAGTGCCACCCCCCGCTCCCGGGCCTCGCTGCGCTTGCCGAGCAGGAAGCCGGCCATCACCGGATCGGCCACGTCTTCCACCACGGCCATGCCCGGCGCCAGGCGATGATCGGCCAGTTCGTCCAGGTAGCCGCGCAGACTATCGAGATCGCCCATCTGCGCCAAGCCCAGCATCACGTGACGCTGGTTCTTGAACTCGTGAGTGGCGGCGCGCAGCGCCTCGGCGTAGCGGCTGACCCCGGTGAGCTGCTCGGCCAGGGCGTTGACCTCGCTCTTGTCGCGGAAGGTGGCGATGGCGCCGATCGTCCGTCCGCGATGGCGGATCGGCAGGCGATTGGCGAGCACCACCTGGCCGTTGAGGTTGAGATCGAGCTCACGGTCGAGCGCCTGCCCCTCGTGCTCGCCGCCATCCAGCACCTCGGGCAGGCCGCTGTGCGGCAGGTAGTCGACCACCGGCGCCCCCGGCGCCGGCTCGCCCAGCCCGGCCTCGGCCAGCAGCCGCCGGGCGGCCGGATTGACCAGGGTGATGCGCGCCTGGCGGTCCACCGCCAGGATGCCCTCGTGCACCGACGCCAGCATCGCCTGGCGCTCCTCGACCAGCCGCGCGATCTGGTGCGGTTCGAGGCCGAGCAGCACGCGCTTGATGGTGCGTGACAGCCAGCGCGCCGCCAGCCCGCCGATGATCATCAGCGCCAGCACGCCGAGGATAACGCCGCGTCGGTTGTCGGCCAGCAGCGGCGCCAGCGAGGTCAGGGTCACGCCCACCGAGACCGCACCGACCACCTCGCCGTCGCCGGCCGTCACCGGGGCGAAGCCGCGGATGCTGGTGCCCAGGGTGCCCAAGGCCCGGGAGTGATAGGCCTCACCGGCCAGCGCCCGCCCCTCGTCGCCGCCCTGGAAGTGCCGGCCGATGCGCGCGGGGTCCGGATGGGTCAGGCGGATCGCGCCGGCATCCATCACCACGATGAAATCGACGCCGAGCTCGCGCCTCAGGCCGTCGATGCGCGCCTGCAGGGCGCCATCGTCGACGGGCGCCCCGAGGCGTTCGTGGAGTGCCGCCTGCACCTCCGGATCGGCGGCGAGCGTCCGCGCCAGATCGGTGACCCGAGTGGCCTGGGCCTCCTCCAGGGTATCGCGCAGCTGGACGGTGAACAGCCACAAGGCGAGCCCCAGCGAGAGCACCACCATCACCGCGACCAGCAGCGAGATCCAGGTATTCAGGCGCAGACGAAGACGAGGCATGGCGGGGGGCTCCAGAGACATCGGGCGAAGGGAATGGTTGGCCGGGATTCGACCTTGGTGGCATTCCCTACACGGCGCCGGTGTGCCGTCAAGAAGGCCGTCGTTTTCAATAGTTTCAGAACGCTTTAACAACTTGCGCAAGCTTGGCGCCAGAGATGGCGCGCCTATGCTCGTCGCCAGCCCTGCGTCCTGGCGGCCGAGCCGCCCGGGCGAGATTCGAACAACGCTGTCCCGCGCGGCTCGCGCGAGGCCGTTCCCCAAGGAGAGCTCCCATGAGTCAATCTCTGACGGACACCGTCGCGACACCGTCCGCGTCGCCCAGCGCCTGGCTCGCCCAGCGCATCTTCGGCATGCCGCTGCCGTTCTTCGCCCTCGCCCTGGCGGTGATGGCGGCGGCGATCGCCACCGACAGCCTGCCCACCGGCATGATCGGCGCCCTGCTGGTGATGATGCTGCTCGGCGAGCTGATGGGCTTCATCGGCGACCGCCTGCCGGTCGTCAAGACCTACCTCGGCGGCGGCGCCATCCTGGCGATCTTCGGCGCGGCCGCGATGGTCTATCTGGAGTGGCTGCCCGCCCCGGTGGTCGACAACGTCACCGCCTTCATGAAGGGCGGCGGCTTCCTCAACTTCTACATCGCCGCGCTGATCACCGGCAGCATCCTCGGCATGGACTCCAAGGTGCTGATCAAGGTCGGCTCGCGCTATGCGCTGCCGCTGTGCTGCGCGGTGCTCGGCGCCTCGCTGTTCGCCGTGGCCATGGGCGCGCTGCTCGGCTTCTCCGCCCAGGACGCGGTGGTCGTCATCGCCATGCCGATCCTCGGCGGCGGCATGGGCGCCGGCGCGGTGCCGATGAGCCAGATCTACGAGCAGCTGCTGGGCCAGCCGGCCAGCTACTATATCTCGATCCTGGTGCCGGCCCTGGCGCTGGGCAACGTCTTCGCGATCATCATCGCCGGCCTGCTCAACGGCCTGGGCAAGCGCTTCCCGGGGCTGACCGGCAACGGCCAGATGATGCCCGGCGTCGACGTCGAGGAGCCCGAGCACACTCTGGACCTCGGCAAGCTGGGCGTGGGCATCGTCGCCGCCCTGATGCTGTTCACCGCCGGCCAGATCCTCGGCACCGTCATCCCGCTGCACCCCTACGCGCTGATGATCGTGCTGGTCGCGACCCTCAAGGTGCTCGACGTGCTGCCGGCATCGGTCAACGAATCGGCCGCCCAGTGGTTCCAGTTCGTCGCCCGCAACTGGACCTTCGCCCTGCTGTTCGGCATCGGCATCGCCTACACCGACCTCGGCCAGGTGATCGACGCCATCTCCGTGACCTACGTGCTGATCGTGTTCGCCGTGGTCGCCGGGGCGGCCTTCGGCGCCGGCCTGGTCGGCAAGCTGGTGGGCTTCTACCCCATCGAGTCGGCCATCACCGCCGGCCTGTGCATGGCCAACATGGGCGGCACCGGTGACGTGGCGGTGCTGTCCGCGGCGCGCCGCATGTCGCTGATGCCCTTCGCGCAGATCTCCTCGCGGCTGGGCGGCGCGCTGATCCTGCTGATTTCCAGTGTGGTCGTGCCGCTGCTGTTCGCCTGAGGCGAGCCTGCCACCGACGCAAACGGCGCCCCTCGGGGCGCCGTTTGCGTTTCGAGGCAATGTTCGCAAAGTCGACGAGCGCGGGCAGCGTTTATCCGGCCTAGCCCTCTTCCTCATCGTCGGCCAGATCCCGCCCGAAGGCCCGCCACTGGGCCAGGGTCATCACCTCGGTGGTCTCGGTGCGCAGGTCATGGGCGATGATCAGCTCGCCGCGCTCCAGCTGGCGGCGCAGCTCGCCGACCCAGCCGCTCATGCCCTCGCCGGTGTCGGTGGTGTCGTAGCCCTGGCGCGTGACGAAGGCCTCCAGCAGGCCGTCCAGGGTCTCCCCCGGCAGCATGCGATAGGGCACTTCGATGAAACGGTCTCCGCTCATGCGTCGTTCTCCTGCGTGTCCTGTGGCGTCTGGCCGCTTTCCCAGCTCGCGAGGCGCTCGATGAAGGTCGCCTCGTCGATTACCTCGACGCCGAGCTGCTCGGCCTTGGTCAGCTTGCTGCCGGCGGCCTCGCCGGCCACCAGGCAGGCGGTCTTCTTCGACACACTACCGGAGACCTTGGCCCCCAGCGCCTGCAGGCGCGCCTTGCCCTGGTCGCGGGTCATGGCCTCCATGGTGCCGGTGAGCACCCAGGTCTGGCCCTCCAGCGGCGTGGGGCCGGCCTCGACCTCGGCCTCCTCCCAGTGCAGCCCGGCGTCCAGCAGCGCCTGGATCGTCTCGCGATTGTGCGGCTGCTGGAAGAAGGTGTGCACGTGGGCGGCGACGATGGGGCCGACGTCGTCCACCGCTTCCAGCGCCTCGCGCTCGGCGGCCATCAGCGCCTCGAGGGTGCCGAAGTGGCGCGCCAGGTTGGCGGCGGTGGCCTCGCCCACCTCGCGGATACCGAGCGCGTAGATGAAGCGCGAAAGCGTCGTCGCCTTGGCCTTCTCCAGCGCCGCGACCAGGTTGTTCGCGGATTTCTCTCCCATGCGCGGCAGCGTGGCCAGGCGCTCGGCCTCGAGGGCGAACAGGTCCGCCGGCGTCTTCACCCAGTCGCGCTCCACCAGCCCGTCGATCAGCTTCTCGCCGAGGCCCTCGATGTCCAGCGCCCGGCGGCTGGCGAAGTGCTTGAGCGCCTCCTTGCGCTGGGCGGCGCAGTAGAGCCCGCCCGAGCAGCGCGCCACGGCCTCGTCCTCGAGGCGCTCGATCTGCGAGTCGCACACCGGGCAGCGCTCGGGGAAGACGATCTCGCGGGCGTCCTCGGGGCGCTCGTCGAGCTGGACGCGCACCACCTGGGGGATGACGTCGCCGGCCCGGCGCACGGCCACGGTGTCGCCGATCATCACCCCGAGGCGCTCGATCTCGTCGGCATTGTGCAGGGTGGCGTTGGAGACCGTGACGCCGGCCACCGAGACCGGCTCCAGGCGCGCCACCGGGGTGATGGCGCCGGTGCGGCCGACCTGGAACTCGACGTCGTTGAGCCGCGTTATCTGCTCCTGGGCGGGAAACTTGAAGGCGATCGCCCAGCGCGGCGCCCGGGCCACGAAGCCCAGCTCCCGCTGCAGGCGCAGGTCGTCGACCTTGATCACCGCACCGTCGATGTCGTAGCCCAGCCCGTCGCGCTTCTCGCCGAGGCGGCGGCAGTAGTCGATGATGCCATTGGCACCATGGACGACCTCGAGCTCGGCATTGACCCGGAAGCCCCACTCGCGCAGCAGCGCCATCTGCTCGCTATGGGTCGGCGTATCGATATTGGCGAGGCTCGCCATATCCTGGCGAACCAGCTGATAGGCGGTGAATTCCAGCGGGCGGGTCGCGGTGACGCGCGGATCGAGCTGGCGCAGGCTGCCGGCGGCGGCGTTGCGCGGGTTGGCGAACACCTTGGTGTCCTCGGCGCGGGCCCGCTCGTTCATGGCCTCGAACTCGGCGTGGCGCATCGTGACCTCGCCGCGTACCTCCAACTGATCGGGCCACTCCTTACCGCGCAGCTTCAGCGGAATCGACTTCAGGGTCCGCAGGTTGGAGGTGATGCCCTCGCCGGTGCGGCCGTCGCCCCGGGTCACGCCGGCGGCAAGCTCGCCGTTCTCATAGACCAGCGACACGGCGGCGCCGTCGAGCTTGGGCTCGCAACAGAAGGCCAGATCCTCGGGGGCGGTCTCCAGGCGATCGGCGACGCGCTTGGCGAAGGCCGCCAGCTCGTCCTCGTCGAAGGCGTTGTCCAGCGACAGCATCGGCACCGCGTGCTGGATCTCGGGAAAGCCTTCCGCGGGCGCGGCACCGACCCGCTGGGTCGGCGAGTCGGGCGTCACCAGCGCGGGATGCTCGGCCTCGATCTCCTGCAGGCGGCGCAGCCGACGATCGTAGTCGGCGTCGGTCATGCGCGGCTCGTCGAGCACGTAGTAGCGGTAGTTGGCGTCCTCGAGCTCGGCGCGCAGACGCGCCGCCTCGTCCTGAATCGCGGGGTCGGGCTGGGTCATGGGAATGTCTGGTTCTCGATCGATAGCGAGGGCCTCGTCACGCGAGGCCGGGTGGCGCTAGCTTACCAAAGCAACGCCCCCCGACGGGATACCGTCGGGGGGCGTTTGGGTGCCGCGTGGCAGGCGAGGGTCAGTTGACCTGGCGATGCAGGCGATGGCGCCGCTCGAACTCCTGCACCCGCTGACGGGCAAACTCGACGGTCTGAGCGGTCATCACGCTCATGTTCTCGTCCTTCAGCTCGCCGCCGAGGTGGCGGACGATGACCATGGCGGTCTCGACCATGGCCTCGAAGGCCGCCGAGGTGTCGGTGGCGCTCGGCAGCGGCATCAGCAGGGTGACGCCCGGCGTGGAGAACTCGTCCATGGCCTCGAGGGGGAAGGTGCCCGGCTTGACCACGTTGACCATCGAGAACTGCAGCGCGCTGCCCGGCTCCTCGGTCTCGAAGCGATGGAAGATGTTCATGTCACGGCCGTAGCGCAGGCCGCAGGCCATCATCAGCTCGAGCAGGGTGCTGCCGGCGAAGCCGTCCTCGTCGCGGGCCATCACGCTGATCACGATCAGCTCCTCGGCGTCGCCGAGGGCGTCGCGGGCGTGGGCGTCCTGAACGTCGTGACGCAGCGCCTTCTCGAGCACCGGGTGCGTGCGCACCACGTCGTCCCGGGGCGGCTGTTCGGCGGCGTCCTCGGACCACTCCGCCTCGTGACGGGGCGCGAACAGCGGGTCATTGTCGTCGGCCGCGGCCGCCTGGCGACGCTCGGCCTCCGCCTCGCGCTGACGGCGGGCCGCCTCGTCGGCTTCCTGCTGTTGGCGGGCGGCCTGCTCGCGGCGTGCCTGCTCGGCCTTCTCGGCTTTCTCGGCCTCCTCCTGCTCACGGCGCGCCTTCTCCTGCTCGCGGCGCGCCTTCTTCTGGTCGCGCCGCTCGGAGATGCCCTTCTGCAGCGAGGCGCCGAAGCGCTGCACCGAGGAGCCTACCCGCTTGGAGCCGCTCTTCAGCGAATCGCCCATGCCCTCGAGGTCGACCAGGCGATAGTGCTCCTCGTCGTAGCCGTCGTGGTCGGCCGGGTCGGCGACCAGCGGCTCGGCGGCCGCTTCCTGCCGGTCGGCGTCACCGAGGGAGGGCTCGCGGCGCTCGGGCTCGGCGCTCGCCGCCGGCTCGGGCCGGCGCGAGGAAGCGGACACCGCCGCCGTCGGCTCGGGCGACGACGCCTCGCCCTGCTGGCGGCGGAATTCCGACAGCACGCGGGACGGGCCGGGATGGTCCTGGCGTTCGAGCTTGGGCTTGGCCTTCACGCCCTGCTCTTCCGCAGGCCTGACGACGCGCGCCCCTCCATTAGGCAGTTCCCAGTTGAGTTCCGCCTCCCGTGCCGCCGCCTCGGGATCGTCTTCGACGTTCTCCGCCGTCGGGGCATCCTGTCCGGCCTGGTCAAGGCGCGGCACGCTGCGCTGGCGCTGCAGGCGACGCACGCCGTCGATGACGATGAGCGTCACCAGTGCCAGTCCCAGTATGATCAGCCACTCTCTAAGTTCCATGGGTCGTCATGCCTTTTTGCTAAGGCGCCATGCCTGATGGTTTCCGTGAACAGCATAGCGCGATTGCCCAAAAAAGGACCAACAATTTTGATTGTCAAGCCGGCTTTTTTGTGGCCGGACTTGCATCGGTCCTGTGCAATCGCCCTTCAAGAATCCCTTCGTCACCATGCGGTGCTATCTCGCTTTTGTTCCTTGTTAACCCGTTTGCCCATGGCGTTCAAGTCCGTCATGCCTCGGCCAGGGCCGCTGCCTCATCGACCCCGACCGCCACCAGGCGTGACACTCCGGGTTCCTGCATGGTCACCCCCATGAGACGTTCGGAGGCTTCCATGGCGATCTTGTTGTGGGTGATGTAGATGAACTGCACCGACTCCGACATCTCCTTCACCAGCTTGGCATATCGCCCGACATTCGCATCATCGAGTGGTGCATCGACCTCGTCGAGCATGCAAAAGGGGGCCGGATTGAGCTGGAAGATCGCGAATACCATGGACAACGCGGTCAGCGCCTTTTCTCCCCCGGAGAGCAGATGAATGGTGCTGTTCTTCTTGCCGGGGGGGCGCGCCATGATGGCTACCCCGGTCTCCAGCAAATCGTCGCCGGTCAGGGTCAACCATGCGGTTCCGCCACCGAAGACCTTGGGGAAAAGCGTCTGCAGACCGGTGTTGACCCGCTCGAAGGTGTCGCGGAAGCGGGTCCGCGTTTCCTGATCGATGCGCCGGATCGCCCGGTCGAGGGTCTCCAGCGCCTCGCTGAGCTCGCGGTGCTGGGCCTCCAGATAGTCGCGCCGCTCGGCCTGCTGGTCGTACTCCTCGATGGCCGCCAGGTTGATGGCGCCCAGCCGGCGGATACGCTCGCCGACCTCCTCGAGGCGGGTCTGCCAGGCCGATTCGGTGGCGTTGGGATCGAGCCCCTCGGTCAGCGCCTCGGCGTCGTGCCCCAGTTCCTTGAGCTGCTCGTCCTGGGTCTCGGCCTTGAGCGCCAGCGCCTGGACCTGCATCCGCGCCTCCTGCAGCCGCTCGCGGATGCCCTCGAGCTGTCGCTCGTGGCCCTGGCGCGCCTGCTCGTCCTCGCGCAGGCGCTCCACCAGCTCGGCGGCCCGTGAGCGCGCCGCGTTGAGCTCACGTTCCTCGCGCTCGCGGCGGTGCAGCAGCTCCTCGAGGCGTTCGCGGCGCTCCTCGTCGGGCTCGTGCAGCCCCTCGCGGGCCTCCTCGAGCTCGGCGCAGCGCAGCTCGAGGCGCTCCCGGGCCTCGCCGGCGCGGCCCTGCTGCTCGGCCAGGCCGGCGCGCTCGGTGGTCAGCCGCTGATGCTCCAGCGCCAGCCGCTGGGACTGCTCGGCCAGCGGCCGCTGCTGGCTGCGCAGCTGGGTCAGCCGCTCGCGGGCCTCGTGACGCGCCCGCTCCAGACGCTCGCGGGTCTCGGCGCCGCGCTCCAGGCGCTCCATGGCCGCCTGCCAGTGCTCGCGGGTCTCCTCGATGGCCAGCCGCGTCTCCTCGGCCGACTCAGCCAGCCCCTCGAGCTCCTCGGCGAGCTCGCCGGCCCGCCCCTGGAGATGCTCGAGCCGGCTGGCCAGGCCGCTGTCCTGCACCGCCAGCTGCTGGCGCTGCTGATCGAGGTCGCGCTCCTCGAGTCGCACCGCCTCGAGGCGCTCCTCGGCCTTTTCCACGCGCTCGCCGGCCTCGGCCAGGCGCGTTTCCTGGGCCTCGAGGCGCTCCTCCACGGCGGCGAGCTCCTCGCGCACCTCGGCCTCGCGGCGACGGCTGACCAGCAGCGCATCCGGGCCCTCGTCCTGGCCGCGGTGGCGCGCCCAGCCGTCGCCGACCCATAGCCCGCAGGCGGTGATCAGGCTCTCGCCGGCGGCCAGGCCGTCGCGCTCGGCCCAGGCCTGCTCGCGGCTGTCCACGCAGCGCACGCCGGCGAGCCACTGGGCCGCGGCGCCGGCGCCGCTGACCCGGGCGGCCAGGCTGCCGGCCGGGGCCTCGCGCTCGGCGTCCTCCAGCAGCCCCAGCTCCGGGGCCAGCTCGGAAGACAGCACGCTATCGCCCTCGGACAGCGGCGCCAGACGGGCACGCAGCCAGGGCGCCAGCACCCAGGACACGACGTCTTCCCAGCCGCCCTCGACCTCGAGGCGCTCGCCGAGGCGCGGCGCCTCGGCCAGTCCCCGGGCCGCCAGGTGCGCATCGAGGGTCTCGTCGTGATCGGCCAGGGCGGCCTGGATCAGCGCCTCGAGCGAGGCCAGCTCGCCCTGCAGGGTGCTGCGCCGCTGGCGGTCGGTCTCGCGGGCGGCCTCGGCCTCGCGCACCGCCTCCCGGGCGGTGTCGCGTTCGGCCTGCCACTGCTCGCGCTGCGCCTCGCGCTCGGCCAGGCGCTCCTCGAGCCCGGCCAGGCGCTCGGCGACCTCGCCGCGCTGGGCCTCGAGACCGGCGATGTCCGGCAGCTCCTCGCGCTGCTGGCGGCGCTTGCGGGCGTCGCCCTCGAGGCGCTCCAGGGTCGCCTCCTGCTCGCGCAGGCGGTCCTGGGCGCGTTCGGCCTCGCGGGTATCGGCCTGCCAGGTCTCGCCGAAGGCCTCCCAGTCGGCGTCGGCCTGCTCGGCCAGCGGCTCGGCCTCCTCGAGGGCGGCCTCCAGCTCGGCCAGACGCTCGGCGACCTCTTCCTGCTCGGGGCCGAGCGTCTCGAGGCGCTCGTCGAGGCGCATCAGGCGCTCGCCGTCGTCCTCGCCGAGGCGGTCGAGGTCGGCCAGCTCGCGGCGGGCGGCCTCCAGGTCCTGGGCCAGCTGCTGGTCCCGGGAGCGGGTGTGCTCCAGGTCCTGCTCGAGCCGGGCGATCGCGGTGGTCGTCTCGTGGAAGCGGTTCTGGTAGCCCTCGAGCTCGGAGGCCAGGCGGTCGTGCTCGGCGCGGGCCTCCTCGAGGCGCGTCTCGCACTGCCTGAGGCCCAGCACCTCGCGCTCCACCGAGGTCTCGAGCTCGCGCACGCGGCTCTCCTCCTCGCCCTGGCTGGCGCGCAGGGCGCGGCCTCGCAGCAGCGCCAGCTCGCCCTTGAGCCGGTACTCCTCCTGCTTGAGGGTCTGGTAGCGGCGCGCCGCGTCGGCCTGGCGCTTGAGGCGCTCGAGCTGCTTGTCGAGCTCCTCGCGGATGTCCTCCAGGCGCTCCAGGTTCTCCTGGGTGCGGCGCATGCGGTTCTCGGTCTCGCGGCGGCGCTCCTTGTACTTGGAGATGCCGGCGGCCTCCTCGAGGGTGGCGCGCAGCTCCTCGGGGCGCGACTCGATCAGCCGCGAGATCATGCCCTGGCCGATGATGGCGTAGGAGCGCGGTCCCAGGCCGGTGCCGAGGAACAGGTCGGAGATGTCCCGTCGGCGGCACTTCTGGCCGTTGAAGAAGTAGGTGGACTGGGCCTCGCGGGTGACCTGGCGCTTGACCGAGATCTCCGCGTACTGGGCATAGGGGCCGCCCATGGTGCCGTCGCGGTTGTCGAACAGCAGCTCGATGGAGGCCTGGCCCACCGGCTTGCGGCCGGTGGAGCCGTTGAAGATGACGTCGGTCATCGACTCGCCGCGCAGGGTCTTGGCGGAGGACTCCCCCATGACCCAGCGCACGGCGTCGATGATGTTGGACTTGCCACAGCCATTGGGCCCGACGACGGCGGTCATGTTGCCGTCGAAGGGCACGGTGATGGGGTCGACGAACGACTTGAAGCCCACCAGGCGTATCGACTTCAGTCGCATGCGTTATTCCACGATGGTGTCGATGATCAGTTCTACCGGGTCGCCGCCGTTCTCGCCGACCGCCGCCGGGGCGCGTCGGCCGACGAGATCGCCGGGCCGCGGATCGGCCCGGCCGCTGGCCGAGACCCGTGCCACCAGGCGCGCCTCCTCGACCTGGGACAGCCGGGCCATGGGCGCCATGGCGTCGCCGTCGTCGAGGGTCAGGGTGGTCGGCAGCGCGCCCAGCGTGGTGCGCGCCACCGCCAGGGGCGGCAGTTCGCCGGCGGTGTCGCGGGCCACCACGAACACCGCGGTGTCCGGGGCCAGACGATCGGCCAGCTCGGGCGCCAGGCTCACGCGCACGCGGATGCCCGGTCCCTCGGCGGCCTCGGGCGTCTGCCCCAGGCGGCGCTGGGCGGTGCGGATGCCCTGGCGCAGCGCCTCGGCGGACTCGGCGTCGTTCATGCCGGCGATGGCCCGGCGCCAGCGCTCGATGGCGGTCTCGTAGTCGGCGTTCTCGAAGGCCTCGATGCCGAGCAGGCCGAGCACCGTCGGCTGGGCCGGATCGGCGGCCAGGGCCTCGTCGACCAGCGCCTGCACGTTCGGGGTCAGCTCGCGGCCGGCGGCAAAATACCGCAACTGGGCCAGTTCGGCCAGCAGCCAGGGGCGACGCCCCTCGAGGTCGAGCAGCCGGGTCAGGGCGTGATCGGCCCGATCGACGCGGCCGCTGTCGCGATACAGCGGAAACAGCGAGCGCCAGACGTTGGGGTTGTCGGGCTGGCGCGCGGCCTCGGCCTCCAGGCGCTGGAGCAGTCGGGGCAGCGAGGCCTCGGGGTCGGCCATCACCTGCTGCTGGAGGCGATACAGCGCCAGGTCGCCCTCGGCGCCCTCCCAGCGATACCAGCTGGCGCTGGCCACCACCAGGGCGACCATCGCCAGCGGCACCAGCCAGCGCCCCGCGCGGGCGGGCTTCAGCGGCGAGCGGGCCGAGGTCGCGGTGTCGTCGAGCAGGCTGCGCTCGAGCTCGAGGCGGTCCTCGTCGAAGCGCGCCGCATCGATCTCGCCGCGGTCGCGGGCGGCCTCGAGGGAGGCCAGGCGACGGCGGTAGACGGCGACGTTCTGCCGTTCGGTGCGATCGCTGGCCTCGTCATCGGCCAGGGCACGGGCCACCGCGCCGGCGCGCCGCAGCGGCAGCACCAGCAGCCACAGCGCCGGCACCAGCAGCAGGGCGAAGGCGATCCACAGCGCGATCATCGGTCATCCTCCCGCTCGAGCAGGGCGTCCAGCCGGGCGCGTTCCTCGTCGGAGAGCCGGCCGGCCGAGGCGCGCCGGCGCGCGCGAACCAGCAGCGCCACCAGCAGGCCGCCGCCCAGCACCAGGGCCGCGGGCAGCCCCCACAGCAGCAGGGTGCGGCCCTCGAGGCGCGGGTTGTAGAGCACGTAGTCGCCGAAGCGGCGCACCATGAAGTCGAGGATCTCCTTGTCGGAGCGCCCCGCCTGCAGCTGTTCATGGACGCGCTCGCGCATGTCGCCGGCGATCGGCGAGTCGGAGTCGCCGATCGCCTGGTTCTGGCACTTGGGGCAGCGCAGGGTCGCGGTGAGCGACTCGAAGCGCTCGCGCATCACCGGGTCGTCGAACTCGCGCACCTCGATGGCGGCCTGCGCCAGGGCCGGCGCCAGCAGCGCCAGCATCAGCAGCGCACGGATCAGTCCTGCCATGTCGCCACCTCCGGCAGGATCACCCGCTCGACGTCCTGGGGCGTGATGTAGCCGGTGTGGTGATAGCGGATCACCCCCTCGGCGTCGACCAGGAAGGTCTCCGGCGCGCCGTAGACGCCGAGGTCGAAGCCCAGGCTGCCCTCGGGATCGAACAGGTTGACCTCGAAGGGGTTGCCGAACTCGGACAGGAACTCGCGGCCCTTCTCGCGGGTGTCCTTGTAGTCGACCCCGACCAGGCGCACGCCGCGCTCGGCCAGCTCGAGCAGCTGGGGCATCTCCTGCTTGCAGGTCGGGCACCACTCGCCCCAGACGTTGACCAGGGTGACCCGCCCCGTCAGCAGCGACGCGTCGTGGGTCCGTTCGGGGTCTGCCAGGGTGGTGAGCGTGAAGGCCGGGAAGGGCTCGGCCATCAGCGCCGAGTCGCGCTCGGCGGGATCGATCGACAGCCCGCGGTAGAGGAACACCGCCAGCACCAGGAAGCCGGCCAGCGGCAGCAGCAACAACAGACGACGCGTCATGCGTTCACCTCCCGGGCGTGGCGTTCGGGGTCGGGCGCGGTGGCGGCGCGCCGGTAGCGGCGATCGACCACCGCCAGCACGCCGCCCAGCGCCATCAGCAGCGCGCCCAGCCACAGCCAGCGCACGAAGGGCTTGACCTGGATGCGCAGCGCCCAGCTGCCGTCGCCCAGGTCCTCGCCCATGGCCACGTAGAGATCGCGAAATAACCCGGGGCGCAGCGCCACATCGGTCATCGGCATGCCGCGGGCGATGTAGACGCGCTTCTCCGGGGTCATGGCGAAGCCGCGCTCGCGGTCGCCGCGACGCACCTCGAGGCGCGCCGTGTCGGCGACGAAGTTCGGCCCGCGGCGATGGCCGAGCTCGGTCATGGCGAAGGTGTAGCCGCCCACCTCGACGCTGTCGCCCACCGCCATGCGCACGTTGCGCTCCACGGCGTAGTTCGACACCACGGTGACGCCGACGATGGTCACCGCCAGGCCCAGGTGGCCCAGCACCATGCCCCAGTGGGCCAGCGACAGCCGCCGCAGGCCGGCCAGGCGCCCCTCGCTGTGGTGGCTCTTCGTCCACAGGTCGCGCACCAGCGGCAGCACCACCCACAGCGCCGCCACCAGCCCCAGCGTGACCTTGAGGTTCCACTCGCCGCCGTGGAGCAGCGGCGCCAGCAGGCCGATGATCAGCGCCACGCCGCCGGCGAGCCACACCCGACGGACCAGCTCGCGGGGCCGGGTGCGCTTCCAGTTGGCCAGCGGGCCGATGCCCATGAACAGGCACAGGATCACCGTCAGCGGCACGAACAGGGCGTTGAAGTAGGGCGGGCCGACGCTGATCTTGCCGAGGTCGAGGGCATCGAGCAGCAGCGGATAGACGGTGCCGAGCAGCACGGTGACCGTCATGATCACCAGCAGGATGTTGTTGACCAGCAGCAGGGCGTCGCGGGACAGCCAGGTGAAGCCGGCCCGCTGGCTGACCCGGGGGGCGCGCAGCGCGAACAGCAGCAGCGAGGCGCCCACGGTGAGGCCGAGCAGCGCCAGGATGAACAGCCCCCGGGAGGGGTCGTTGGCGAAGGCGTGCACCGAGGTCAGCACCCCGGAGCGCACCAGGAAGGTGCCCAGCAGCGACAGCGAGAAGGTGGAGATCGCCAGCAGCACCGTCCAGCTCTTGAAGGCGCCGCGCTTCTCGGTCACCGCCAGCGAGTGGATCAGCGCGGTGCCGGCCAGCCACGGCAGCAGCGAGGCGTTCTCCACCGGATCCCAGAACCACCAGCCGCCCCAGCCCAGCTCGTAGTAGGCCCACCAGCTACCGAGCGCGATGCCCACCGAGAGGAAGGCCCAGGCGACGTTGGTCCAGGGCCGCGCCCAGCGGGTCCAGGCGGCGTCCAGGCGGCCGCCGAGCAGCGCCGCGATGGCGAAGGCGAACACCACCGAGAAGCCCACGTAGCCCATGTAGAGCATCGGCGGGTGGATGATCAGGCCGATGTCCTGCAGCAGCGGATTCAGATCGGCGCCGTCGGCGGGCGGGTTGGGCAGCAGCCGCGCGAAGGGGTTGGAGGTCACCAGCACGAAGGTCAAAAAGCCGGTGGAGACCAGCCCCATCACGCCCAGCACCCGGGCCAGCATGTCGCGGGGCAGCTCGCGGGAGAAGCGGCTGACGGCGAAGGTCCAGACGCCGAGGATCAGGCTCCACAGCAGCACCGAGCCCTCGTGGTTGCCCCACACCGCGCTGGCCTTGTAGTACCAGGGCAGCAGCGAGTTGGAGTTCTCGGCCACGGTGGACACGCTGAAGTCGTCGAGCAGGAAGCTCGCGGTCAGGCAGGCGTAGGCGACGACCAGGAACAGGAACTGGCCGGCGGCCATGGGCCGGGCATAGGCCATCCACAGCGGCCGACGCGTCGCCGCCCCGGCCAGCGGCACGCTGGCCTGCAGGGCGGCCATCAGCAGCGCGATGATCAGCGCGAAGTGGCCGATTTCGGGGATCAGCGGGGTCAGCATGGCGTCTCCGGGTCAGTCCTCGGCCTCGAGCCGTTGCCTCGTCTCGGCGGCCTTGTCCTGATAGTCCTCCGGCGCATAGCCGGCGTCTTCCAGGGCCTGGGCGACCTCGGGGGGCATGTAGTTCTCGTCGTGCTTGGCCAGCACCTTGTCGGCCCGCAGCCAGCCTGCCGGCTGCAGCTCGCCCACCACCACCACGCCCTGCCCCTCGCGGAACAGGTCGGGCAGGATGCCGCTGTAGCGCACCTCGAGGTCCTCGACGTAGTCGGTGACGGTGAAGGCGACGTCGAGGCTGTCCGGGTCCCGGGCCACGCTGCCTGCCTTGACCATGCCGCCGGCGCGGATCGAGCGCGCCAGCGGGGCCTGGCCCTCGGCGATCTGCACCGGGCTGAAGAACAGGTTGATGTTGCTGCGCAGGGCGTAGAGCGTCAGGCCCACGGCGATGGCGGCCAGCGCGACCAGCCCCAGGATGGCGTAGAGTCTCTGCTTGCGCTTGGCTCTCATCGGGACAGCCTCTCATCGTGGGAAGCGTCGGCCGCCTCGGCCTGGCGCCGCTCGCGGCGGGCCCGGCGCTCGAGGTCGCGCCGCACCCGGCGGCGCTCGGCACGGGCGTGCCAGCCCACGCCCAGCAGCAGCGCGGCGGTGGCGCCGTAGGCGCTCCAGACATAGGGCGCGTGGCCGCCCATGGCGAGCAATGCGGACAGCGACTCGAAGGCCATCAGCGCCCCTCCTCGACCAGCGCGCGCACCCAGCGCTTGGACGACTCGCGGCGCAGGATCTCGCTGCGGGTGCGGGTCAGGGTCACGGCGATGAAGAACGCGTAGAAGCCCAGCACCATCAGCAGCAGCGGCAGCCACATCTCGGCCGGCATGGCCGGCTTCTCGGTGATCGAGAAGCTGGCCGGCTGGTGGAGGGTGTACCACCAGTCCACCGAGAACTTGATGATCGGGATGTTGATCACCCCCACCATGGCCAGCACCGAGGCCGCCCGGGCGCCGCCGTCGCGGCTGACGAAGGCGCCGCGCAGGGCGATCACGCCGATATAGAGGAAGAACAGGATCAGCATCGAGGTCAGCCGGGCGTCCCACTGCCACCAGGTGCCCCAGGTGGGCACGCCCCACACGGCCCCGGAGAACAGCGCCACGAAGGTCATGCCGGCGCCCAGCGGCGCCATCATCGCCGCCGCCATGTCGGCCAGCTTGATCTTCCAGACCATGAACACCAGCCCGGCCGCGGCCATGGCGACGAAGATCGACTGGGCGAGGAAGGCCGCCGGCACGTGGACGTAGATGATGCGGAAGCTGTTGCCCTGCTGGTAGTCGGCGGGGGCGAAGGCCAGCCCCCAGACGCCACCGGCCAGGATCAGCGCCACCGCCGCCAGCCACAGCGGCGTGAGCCAGCGCGCGGTGATGGCGTAGAACCCCTTGGGGGAGCCGAGCTTGTGAAGGAAGGCCCACATGGCAGTCGATTCCTCAACCGTTGAGACTGATGCGCAGCGCCGCCGCGATCGCGTAGGGCGCGAAGATCAGCGACGCCGCCAGCAGGGCGCCGAGGATGGCCAGATGGGCCGTCACGCCGCCGCCGAGGATCGCCGACTGCACGGCGCCGGCGCCGAAGATCAGCACCGGGATGTAGAGCGGCAGCACCAGCAGCGAGAGCAGCACCCCGCCGCGGGCCACGCCCACGGTGAGCGCGGCGCCGATGGCCCCGATCAGGCTCAGGCTGGCGCTGCCCAGCGCCAGCGACAGCGCCAGCACGCCGTAGCTGCCCGCCGGCAGCGACAGCATCACGCCCAGCAGCGGCGCCATCAGCGCCAGCGGCAGGCCGGTCAGCAGCCAGTGCGCCGCCACCTTGGCCAGCGCCAGCAGCGGCAGCGGCTGGGGCGACAGCAGCAGCTGTTCCAGGCTGCCGTCCTCGGCATCGTCGCGGAACACGCCGTCCAGCGACAGCAGCGCCGCCAGCAGCGCCGCCACCCACAGCAGGCCCGGGGCGATGGTCGCCAGCAGCGGGGCCTCCGGCGAGATGCCGATCGGAAACAGGGTGATCACCAGGGCGAAGAACGCCAGCGGGTTCAGCACCTCGCCGGGGCGACGCAGCCGCAGCACCAGGTCGCGATGCAGCGTCGCCCGCCAGGCGACCGCGAGCCGGCCGGCCGGTTCCCCGGCCCCGGGCAACGGCGTCGACCGCGAGTCAGCGCGCGACATCGCCGCCTCCCTCGCCCAGCGTCAGGCGGCGCTGGCGCGTCGAGGCCCGCAGCGCGTGGTGCGTGGTGACCAGCACGCTGCCGCCGCGGGCGGTGTGCGCCTCGAGGCGCGCCTCGAGGGCGGCCACGCCGTCGCGGTCGATGGCCGTGAAGGGCTCGTCGAGCACCCACAGCGGGCGCGGCGTCAGCTCCAGCCGCGCCAGGGCCACGCGACGCTGCTGCCCCGCGGACAGCTGGGCGGCGGGCAGGTCCTCGAAGCCGGCCAGGCCGACCCGTTCGAGCGCCGCCAGGCGCGCAGCCTCATCGCCGTGCTCGCCGGCCAGCGCCTGATACCAGGCGAGGTTCTCCAGCGGCGTCAGCGCCGCCTTCACCCCCGGGGCATGGCCCAGATACAGCAGGCTGGCGAGGAAGTCGCGCCGCGCCCGGCGCAGCGGGATGCCGTTCCACAGCACCTCGCCCTCGTGATCCATCAGCTGGCCGGAGAGGATCTTGAGCAGAGTGGTCTTGCCGCTGCCGTTGGGGCCCTCGACGCGCAGGATCTCGCCGGCGCGGATCTCCAGATCGAGATCGCGAAACAGCCAGCGGTCGTCACGTTCACAGGCCAGCCGGCGGGCGTTCAGGCGCAGGCTCAAGGCACTCTCCAGGCGCGGATCACATGGCCGGCACTCTACACGGAAAGGGTTTTCATCGCCAGCCGACGCCCGGGCCACGGCCGGTGCGCCTGACCTGCATCACGGTCGCGTGGAAAGGTCGCCCTTGCCAGATATCGACCGCCTGCTATGCTGGCCAAGTACTGTATGTATCAACAGTCACCGCCGACGGGAGATGCCGCGCATGTCACTCGCCCCCCAGTACCTGCTCCGCCAGCCCAACCTGCCCATCGCCGAATCCTGGGCTCCGCTCGATGACCGCGACCTGGTGGAGGTGCCGCTGCTGGGCAGCGTCGCCGCCGGCGTGCCCATCGACGCCTGCATCGATGCCGGCAGCGTCGAGGTGCCGAGGCGCATGGTCAAGCGCAACACCTATGCGCTGCGCGTGCGCGGCAACTCGATGATCGATTGCAACATCTTCGACGGGGATGTGATCATCATCGAACGTCGCGAGAGCGCCGAGAACGGCGAGACCGCGGTGGTGATGATCAATGACCAGGAGGTCACCCTGAAGAAGCTCTACATCGAGAAGTCCGGCGTGCGTCTGCAGCCGGCCAACGAGGCCATGCCACCCATTCACCTGAAGAACAGCGACATCCAGGTGCTGGGGCTGGTGATGGGCGTGGTGCGCCAGACGGATCTGGCCGCCTGATGCGCTACCCCGTTCCCGACCTGCCCGCCGGCGAGTGGCGCGAGACCGAGCTCGAGGTGGAGAGGAGCCGCTTCATCGCCTGGGTCTGCCATGCCCCGGATACCGCCGCCTTCGAGGCGCTGCTGGCCGAGGCCCGGCGCGCGCATCCCAACGCCAGCCACCACTGCAGCGCCTTCATCGCCGGCCCGCCCGGCGAACAGAACGCCATCGGCTTCTCCGACGACGGCGAGCCCGGCGGCACCGCCGGCCGGCCGATGTATCAGGTGCTGGAAGGCGCCGGCATCGGCCAGGCGGGCTGCGTGGTGACCCGCTACTTCGGCGGCACCAAGCTCGGCACCGGCGGCCTGGCGCGCGCCTACGGCCAGGCGGTGAACGAGGCGCTGGAGACCCTGCCGACCCGCGAGGTCACCGAGCGCGACCCGCTGCGGCTGAAGGTCGACTTCGCCGGCGAGGCCCAGGCCCGGGCCTGGTGCGCCGAGCGCGACATCCCGGTGGACGCCGCCGACTACGCCGCCGACGGCGTGGTGCTGACGCTGGGCTGGCCCCGGGATACCGAGCGTGATCTCTCAGCGCTCACCTCCCGCCTCAAGGGGCGCCTCGAGGCCCTCGACCCCGACGCCGCCTGAGGCCGCCCGCCCGGCGCTGCCCGCCTCACCCTCCGCGCCGATATAGCGCGCCCGCTTCTCCGGCTTCAGGCGCGCCAGGTCCACCGCCACCAAGCCGTCGGTGCAGTAGCCGAAGGCGGTGTCCACGCCGAAGGCCAGGAAACGCGTGCCGCCGGGCTCGGTGACCTCCGTGTACTGCTTGTAGAGGGCCGGCACGCCGGCCCCCAGCGCCTGCAGCCCGTGGCGCAGGCGCTGGAAGTCCTCCTTGGCATCGTCACCGCGAAACAGCCGCGCCGCCTCCTGCTCCCCGGCCGGCGAGAGCCGCCAGGGCGCCCGCGGCCGTATCCGGCTGTCGCCGTCCCCGTGGTAGTGGCGGTAGTAGCTCACCAGCAGCTCTTTGGCCAGGAGCGGCAGATGGTTGGGCAGGGTCACCGGCCCGAACAGCCAGCGCACCTCGGGATGGCGACGCAGGTAGGCCCCGAGGCCGACCCACAGATAGTCCAGGCTGCGCCGCCCCCAGTAGCGCGGCTGGACGAAGCTGCGGCCGAGCTCCAGGCCGTGGCGCCACTGCGTCCAGGGCGCCTGCTCCAGATGGAAGATGGTCGCGCTGTAGAGCCCCTCGATGCCGTGGCGCTCGAGGATCCGCCCCACCTCGCCGAGCCGATAGGCGCCGGCGATCTCCAGGTCGCGGTCGTCCCACAGCACCAGGTGGCGGTAATAGGCATCGAACTCGTCCAGGTCGCGCTTGCGGCCGCTGCCCTCCCCCACCCGGCGGAAGGCGACCTCACGCAGCCGGCCGATCTCGCGCATCACCGCCGAGTCGGGATGGCTGTCGACCAGCAGGATGCGCTTGCCGTCGGCCGTCTCGCCCAGCGACTCGGCGTCGCGCAGCTCCTCGCGCAGCGCCTGCCGGGGCTCGGGGCGGGCGATGCCGGTCTCGCCGACGAACACGCCGCGCTTGCCGCGCCCCAGCCGATAGACGTGCTTGCGCAGCAGCCTGAGCTTGACCGGCGTGGCCAGGTCGTCGCGATCGAACTGCGCCAGCGGAATCGGCCCGCCGGCCCGCAGGGCGATGTGTCGGCCGCGCTGGCGGAACATCTCCCCGGGCAGCAGCAGCGTGCCGACGTCGCTGCGCAGCGAGGTCAGGGCATAGAAGCGCGAGGAGTTGCGGCCGCGAACGTGGACCGGCAGCAGCGGCGCGTTGGTGCGCCGCGCGGCGTGCAGGAAGCCCGAGTGCCACCTGCCGTCGCGCACCCCGCGCGGCCCGGCCCGGGAGACCTCGCCGGCGGGAAAGACGATCACCGCCCGCTCCGCCTCCAGCGCCTCGGTCATGCGCGCGAGGCTGCGGCGCAGCCCGCGCCGCGAGAGGTTGTCCACCGGCACGATCACGTCCGACAGCGGCGCCAGCTGCAGCAGCAGATCGTTGGCCAGGATGCTGACGTCGGGACGCACCTCGGCCACCATCCGCAGCAGCGCCAGGCCGTCCAGGGCGCCGAGCGGGTGATTGGCGACCACCACCACCCGCCCGGTCTCGGGGATCTGCTCGCGATCCTTCGACGACAGCGTGTAGCCGACATCGAGATGCTCGAACACCCGGTCGATGAACTCGCACCAGCCGAGCTCGCCGTGCCGGGCCAGGAAGTCGTTGATCTCGCGTTCGTGTACCAGGCGCCGCAGCCCCGCCACCAGCGGCCCGAACAGCCAGGGCGGCCGGGCCGCCAGCCCCGGGGCCTTGTCGCGCAGGGCCCGCTCGATATCGATCATGCCGTCCCCTCCTCGCCGAACGCCGTCGCGGCGCCGTTGTGCTCAGGCTAGGGCCGGAAGGTGACAGGAAGATGGCGCCCCGAAACGCGACACGGCGCCCCGAGGGGCGCCGTGTGGCGGGCTCATGGCGAAACGGGCTCAGCCGAGATACTTGATCATCACGCCCGCGGCCACCGCCGATCCGATGACGCCGGCCACGTTGGGCCCCATGGCGTGCATCAGCAGGAAGTTGTGGGGGTTGGACTCCAGCCCCACCTTGTTCGACACCCGCGCCGCCATGGGCACCGCCGAGACCCCGGCGGACCCGATCAGCGGGTTGATCGGCGTCTTGCTGACCGCGTTGAGCAGCTTGGCCATCAGCACGCCGCAGGCGGTGCCGATGGCGAAGGCCACCATGCCGAGCCCGAGGATCCCCAGGGTCTCCACGGCCAGGAAGCGGTCGGCCATCAGCTTGGAGCCCACCGAGAGGCCGAGGAAGATGGTCACGGTGTTGATCAGCGCGTGCTGGGCGGTATCGGAGAGCCGCTCCACCACGCCGCACTCACGCATCAGGTTGCCGAAGCAGAACATCCCCAGCAGCGGCGCCGCATCCGGCAGGAACAGCACCACCAGGATCAGCAGGCTGAGCGGGAAGACGATCTTCTCGCGCTTGGACACCGGCCGCAGCTGGGTCATGGCGATCTCGCGCTCACCCTTGGACGTCAGGGCGCGCATGATCGGCGGCTGGATCAGCGGCACCAGCGCCATGTAGGAGTAGGATGCCACCGCGATGGCCCCCAGCAGCTCCGGCGCCAGGATGCTCGAGACGTAGATCGAGGTGGGGCCGTCGGCGCCGCCGATGATGCCGATGGCGGCGGCCTGGTTGAGCGTGAAGTCCATCACGCCCATGGCGGTCAGCCCCACCGCGCCGATCAGGGTCGCGAAGATGCCGAACTGCGCCGCGGCGCCGAGGAACAGGGTGCGCGGATTGGCCAGCAGCGGCCCGAAGTCGGTCATGGCGCCGACGCCCATGAAGATCACCAGCGGCGCGATGCCGGAGGCGATGGCCACGCTGTAGAACTGGTACAGCATGCCGTGGGCGAAGCCGGCGCCCAGGGCCACGTCGTTGGCGGCGCGGATCAGCTCCGGCGCGGTATCGCCGTGCAGCACCTCCTCGAGGCCGTGGCGCCAGGCCTCGACGTCGCCGCCCGGGGCCAGGGTCATCTGCAGCGACGCCGCCAGCTCGCGAAGCAGCTCCGGGCGCCCCAGATGGGCCGCCTGCTCGGCGGCAGACAGCGCCAGCCCCGCCTCGGGGATGTTGGCCAGGATGCCGCCGAAGCCGATCGGCACCAGCAGCAGCGGTTCGAACTTCTTGGCCATGGCCAGCCACAGCAGCAGCAGGCAGACGGCGATCATCGCCGCCTGGCCGAGGCTCAGGTTGTAGAGCCCCGAGCCGGTCCACAGGGTCAGAATCTTGTCGATCATGGGTCCGTCCTCTAGAGCACGACGAGGGCGTCGCCCACGGCCACGCTGTCGCCTTCGCCGACGTTCACCGCCGACACGGTGCCGGCGCTGGCCGCGCGCACTTCGGTTTCCATCTTCATGGCCTCGAGGATGATCACCACGTCGCCCTCGGCGACCCGGTCACCCGGCTTGACGTTGACCTTGAAGATGTTGCCGGCGAGCGGCGCGCTGATGGTCTCGCCGGGCGACGCGGCGCCCGAGGAGGCCGCCGGCGCCGCGGAGGCGGTCGAAACGGCGCCGCCGCCCTGCTCCTGGATGTGCTCGATCTCGCCGCCCTCGGCGACCTCGACCACGTAGGACTTGCCGTTGACGGTGACGGTGTAGGTCTCCGGGCCACCGGCGGGCGCCTGGGCCGAGGACGCGTCGGACCGGGCCGCCGGGGCGCTCGGCGCCGGCTCGAAGGCGTCGGGGTCGTCGCGATGCTTGAGGAACTTGAGGCCGATCTGGGGGAACAGCGCATAGGTCAGCACGTCGTCGATCTCGCGCTCGCCCTCGGCGAGGCGGATGCCCTCCGCGCCGGCCTTCTCCTTGAGCTCGGCGGACAGCCGGTCCATTTCCGGGGAGAGGCGATCGGCCGGGCGGCAGGTGATCGGCTCGCCGCCTTCCAGCACGCGGGCCTGGAGCTCGGCGTTGTAGGGCGCCGGCGCGGCGCCGTACTCGCCCCTGAGCAGCGCCTGGACCTCCTTGGAGATCGACTTGTAGCGCTCACCCATCATCACGTTCATCACCGCCTGGGTGCCGACGATCTGAGAGGTCGGCGTGACCAGCGGGATGTAGCCGAGATCCTCGCGCACCCGCGGGATCTCCTGCAGCACGTCATCGAGGCGGTCGCCGGCGCCCTGCTCCTTGAGCTGGTTCTCCATGTTGGTGAGCATGCCGCCCGGCACCTGGGCCACCAGGATGCGCGAGTCGATGCCCTTGAGCGAGCCCTCGAAGGCGGCGTACTTCTTGCGCACCTCGCGGAAGTAGCCGGCGATGTCCTCCAGCGCCTCGAGGTCGAGGCCGGTGTCGCGCTCGGTGCCCTGCAGCATCGCCACCAGCGATTCGGTGGGGCTGTGGCCGTAGGTCATCGACATCGAGGAGATGGCGGCGTCGACGTTGTCGATGCCGGCCTCGATGGCCTTCAGCGCGGTGGCGGTGGAGAGCCCGGTGGTGGCGTGGCACTGCATGTGGATCGGGATGTCCACGGCCTGCTTCAGGCGCGAGACCAGCTCGTAGGCGTCGTAGGGCTTGAGCAAGCCGGCCATGTCCTTGATCGCCAGGGAATCGGCGCCCATGGCGGCGATGCGCTCGCCGAGCTCGACCCAGCCGTCGAGGGTGTGCACCGGGCTCAGGGTATAGGACAGCGTGCCCTGGGCGTGGCCCTCGTTGGCGCGCACCGCCTGGATGGCGCGCTCCAGGTTGCGCGGGTCGTTCATGGCGTCGAAGACGCGGAACACGTCGACGCCGTTGGTGCGGGCGCGCTCGACGAAGCGGTCGACCACGTCGTCGGCATAGTGGCGATAGCCGAGCAGGTTCTGGGCGCGCAGCAGCATCTGCTGGCGGGTGTTGGGCATGGCCGCCTTCAGCGCGCGAATCCGTTCCCAGGGATCCTCGCCCAGGTAGCGGATGCAGGCGTCGAAGGTCGCCCCACCCCAGGATTCCAGCGACCAGAAACCGATCCGGTCGAGCTTCTCGGCGATCGGCAGCATGTCGTCGAGACGCATCCTGGTGGCGAACAGGGACTGGTGGGCGTCTCGTAGCACCACATCGGTGATGCCCAGCGGGCGAGCGTTCTCCGTCATGGGAGTTCCTTGTCGTTGTCGTTGATGGAGTGAGGGGGTGTCGGGGCTAGCGGCGATGCTCGCGGCGATAGCGGTGGACCGCGGCGCTGATCACGGCCGTCAGGTCCTCATCCGGCGTGGCCGGCGCGCGCGTGGCGGCGGCCGGCGTGGCATCGGCCGCGGGCTCGGGGAAGAAGCGCCCGATCACGCGCGACATCAGGGTGGTGACGAACACCAGCACGGTCAGAAAGACGAACACGAACCCCATGCCGAGGCCCATCAGGGCCAGGCCCTCGTTCAATAGCTGCGAATCCTGCATGGTTGACCTCCTCGCGCGCCCCGGCACGCCCCGCCGATGGGGCGCGCGAGTTGCGCATGAACGCTGAGCGTATAAGCTGCCACACTCCCAAAGGATCGCGATGGCACCATGGTGGAAGCTGACGTTGTTAAATTACTACATCCCGGCCGCATCGGCCTAGCCCCCATGGAGGGGGTGATCGATGCCGTCACTCGCGAGATGCTGACGCGGGCGCCGGGATTCGACTGGACGGTCACCGAGTTCGTGCGCGTGGTCGACGCGCGGCTGCCGCCGCGGGTCTTCCATCGCCACTGCCCGGAGCTGGCCGACCGCCATCCGGCGACGCCGAGCGGCGTGCCGGTGCACCTGCAGCTGCTGGGCTCCGACCCGGCGGCGCTGGCCGCCAATGCCCGCCAGGCGCTGAAGCTCGGCGTCGGCAGCCTGGACCTGAACTTCGGCTGCCCGGCCAAGCTGGTGAACCGTCACGACGGCGGCGCCTCGCTGCTGCGCGACCCACGCCGGGTACATGCCGCCGTGGCCGCCGTGCATGAGGCGGTGGGCGACGCCATTCCGGTGACCGCCAAGATCCGCCTGGGCTTCGACGACCGCCGCCTGGCGCTGGCCTGCAGCCACGCCGCCGAGGACGCCGGCGCCCGCCAGCTGGTGGTGCACGCGCGCACCCGCCGCGAAGGCTACCGCCCGCCGGCCCACTGGGAATGGATCGGCCGCATCCGCGCCCGGCTGTCGATTCCGGTGATCGCCAACGGCGACATCTGGACGCTGGAGGACTACTGGAAGGCGCGCACCCTCTCCGGCTGCCAGGACGTGATGCTCGGCCGCGGCGCCCTCGCCGATCCCGGCCTGGCGCCGCGCCTCCGCCACTGGCAGGCCACCGGCGAGCGCCTGCCGGCGACGCGCTGGAGCGAGCGCGCCCGCGTCCTGTGCGACTATGCTGCGTCGCAGCGAACCATGTTACCCAGCAAGATCGTGGTCTCGCTACTCAAACAATGGTTGAACCACATGCGGAGTCGCGACACCGAAGCCGCGCGACGCTTTCAGGCACTGCGCCGGGTCACCGACCTGGACGACTTCCTCGCGGGACTGTCGGCCGAGGACGCCGTGCCGAGCGACAGGCTCGACGTCGCCAGCGCCTGAAGGCGCCACGCGGCGAGAAACCAGGAAGAGAGATAGAGAAGGGACAAGTCGCAAAGCAAAAAAAAGGCGCACGTCGCATTGCGACGGCGCCTTAACGATCACGGACACCGACCCCTCTGTGGGCAGGGTGTCCGGCTAGCAAAAAGCGGGGTACAAAAGACAGAAGACCCGCCCTCACGAGGAGAGCGGGTCCGGAATCTGGCGCGCCCGGGAGGATTCGAACCTCCGACCACCTGATTCGTAGTCAGGTACTCTATCCAGCTGAGCTACGGGCGCTTTCGGCAATGAGCGGACTCATCGCGGGATGATGAAGTCATCATCCAAAGGAAGATGGCGCGCCCGGGAGGATTCGAACCTCCGACCACCTGATTCGTAGTCAGGTACTCTATCCAGCTGAGCTACGGGCGCTTGTCTTCCATCTGTCGATGCTGGCGGAGAGGGAGGGATTCGAACCCTCGAAGAGGCTATAAACCCCTTACTCCCTTAGCAGGGGAGCGCCTTCAGCCACTCGGCCACCTCTCCCTCATCGACAGGTGCGTATCCTACCGATCCGATTGGGGTTTGTCCATAGGGGCAGGCAATTTTTCTCCCCTTCCGGACTCACCGACGGATCGCGGGCGCGTCACTCCCTCGCCTCGCCGTCGTCATCCTCGTCGGTTCTCTCGCGCTGGATGCGCTGATAGATCTCCTCGCGATGCACGGCAACGTCCTTGGGGGCGTTGACGCCGATACGGACCTGGTTTCCCTTGACGCCCAGCACGGTCACGGTGATGTCATCACCGATCATCAGGGTTTCGCCGACACGGCGGGTCAGAATGAGCATGACTGATCTCCTTCTCAGACTTCTGACAGCGGGATGCGCTTGTGCGATGCAGGGGGCCGGCGCTCACCCGCCCCCTGCCCGCAAGCATGGCCCATGACACCCCAGAAGCTTCGTTGAATGGAAGCGCGATTCAGGCGCTGCCACGGGCTCTCCTACAAGCGTAGAAGCTGACGGCAGGCTGCGAGGCCTTATTCGCTTTCGATGTCGTCCTTGTCCAGACCGAAGGCCTGGTGCAGGGCACGAACCGCCAGCTCCATGTGTTTCTCGTCGACCACCACCGAGATCTTGATCTCCGACGTGGAGACCATGCGGATGTTGATGTTCTCCTCGGACAGCACGCGGAACATCTTCGATGCCACACCGGCGTGGGAGCGCATGCCGACCCCGACCAGCGAGACCTTGGCGATCTTGTCGTCGCCCTTCACCTCGCCCTCGCCCAGGGCGGGCAGCACCTGCTCCTCGAGGATCTTCAGGGTCTGCTTGTAGTCGCCCTTGGCGACGGTGAAGGTGAAGTCGGTGTAGTCGCCGGCCGGGGCCACGTTCTGCACGATCATGTCGATCTCGATGTTGGCATCGGCGATCGGACCGAGAATCTTGGAGGCCACGCCCGGCACGTCCGGGGTGTTGAGCAGGGTCAGCTTGGCCTCGTTGGCGGTGAAGGCGATACCGGAGATCAGCGGTTCTTCCATGGAGTCCTCGTCTTTGTCGGAGTCTGCAACGATCAGGGTGCCGGGGCCGTCCTGGAAACTGGACAGCACGCGCAGCGGGACGTTGTACTTGCCGGCGAATTCGACGGCGCGAATCTGCAGCACCTTGGAGCCGAGGCTGGCCAGCTCCAGCATCTCCTCCACGGTGATGGAGTCCAGGCGCTGGGCGCGGGAGCAGACGCGCGGGTCGGTGGTGTAGACGCCGTCGACGTCGGTGTAGATCTGGCACTCGTCGGCGTTCAGGGCCGCGGCCAGGGCCACGCCGGTGGTGTCGGAGCCGCCGCGACCGAGGGTGGTGATGTTGCCCTCCTCGTCGACGCCCTGGAAACCGGCGACCACGGCCACCTGGCCGTCGTCCAGGTCCTGGCGCATGTCGTCGGTCTCGATGCGCTGGATGCGCGCCTTGGTGTGGGCGCTGTCGGTCATGATGCCGACCTGGGAACCGGTGTAGGAGGTGGCCGGCACGCCGAGCTTGTGCAGGGCCATGGTCAGCAGCGAGATGGTCACCTGCTCGCCGGTGGAGACCAGCATGTCCATTTCGCGTGGGGTCGGCTCGTCGTTGATGTCGTTGGCCAGGCCGATCAGGCGGTTGGTCTCGCCGCTCATGGCGGAAACCACGACCACGACCTGATGGCCGGCGTCACGGAAGCCCTTGACCTTCTCGGCCACGGCCTTGATGCGCTCCACGGAGCCCACCGAGGTACCGCCGAACTTCTGTACGTATAGTGCCATGCGTCGTTGTCCCTCTATCGATTTAGCATTGGAATGAATGAAAGGTAAGCGAGGCCGGATACACGAGGGGCCGAAGACGCTGTCGTCTTCGGCCCCGTGACGCCTAGAGCGCGCTCTCGACCCAGGCCGGAACGCTCTCCAGCGCCGCCGGCAGGGCCGCGGCGTCGCTGCCGCCGGCCTGCGCCATGTCGGGTCGGCCGCCACCCTTGCCGCCGACCTGACCGGCCACGTGGTTGACCAGCGCCCCGGCCTTGACCCTGGCGGTGAGATCATCGGTGACGCCGGCGATCAGGCTGACCTTGCCGGCCGCCTCATCGGCCACGCCGAGCACCACGATGCCGGAGCCCAGCTTGTTCTTGAGCTGGTCGAGCATGCCGCGCAGCTCCTTGCCGGAGACGCCTTCCAGGCGCTTGGCCAGGACCTTGACGCCCTTGATCTCGCGGGCCTCGTCGAGCAGGTCGTTGCCGGCGGCGCTGGCCAGCTTGGCCTTGAGCCGCTCGAGCTCCTTCTCCAGGCCGCGGTTGCGCTCGACCAGCGACTCGACGCGCTCCTCGACCTGCTCGGGCTTGGCCTTGAGGCGCTCGCCGATGCGCTCGACGCGGGCTTCCTGCTCGCGGAAGTAGCTCAGCGCCGCCTCGCCGGTGATCGCCTCGATGCGGCGCACGCCGGAGGCCACGCCGGCCTCGCTGACGATATGGAAGCAGCCGATGTCGCCGCTGCGGCGCACGTGGGTGCCGCCACACAGCTCGATCGAGAAGTCGTCGGCGCCGATGGTCAGGACCCGCACGCTGTCGGCGTACTTGGCCTCGAACAGCGCCGCGGCGCCCTTCTCCTTGGCCTGGTCCAGGGTCATGTGCTCGATCACGGTATCGGCGTTGGCCAGCACCTGCTCGTTGACCAGGCGCTCGACCTCGGCCAGCTGCTCGGCGGTCATCGGCTCGAAGTGGCTGAAGTCGAAGCGCAGGCGCTCCGGCGTCACCAGCGAGCCCTTCTGCTCGACGTGCTCGCCGAGCACCATGCGCAGCGCCTGGTGCATCAGGTGAGTGGCCGAGTGGTTGCGCACGCTGGCCGCGCGCAGGCCGGCGTCGACCCGCGGCGTCACCGCGTCGCCGACCGCCAGCGCCCCCTCGAGCAGCACGCCGTGGTGCAGGTGGTGGCCGCCCTGCTTCTGGGTATCGGTGACCAGGAAACGGCCACCCTCGAATGCCAGATAGCCGGTGTCGCCCACCTGGCCGCCGGACTCGGCGTAGAAGGGCGTGCGATCCAGCACCACCATGCCGCGCTGCTCGACCTCGAGGCCGTCCAGCGGGTTGCCCTCGCGGTCGACGAGGGCGGTGACGGCGGCCCGATCCTCGAGGCGCTCGTAGCCGGTGAAGTCGGTCTCGCCTTCCAGGTCGAGCGACGCCTCGTAGGCGGCGCCGAACTGGCTGGCCGCCCGGGCGCGCTCGCGCTGGGCCTCCAGCTCGCGCTCGAAGCCGGCCTCGTCGAGGGTCACGCCGCGCTCGCGGCAGACGTCGGCGGTCAGGTCGTAGGGGAAGCCGTAGGTATCGTAGAGCTTGAACACCGTCTCGCCCGGCAGGGTGTCGCCCTCGAGGCCGGCCAGCGCCTCCTCGAGCAGGCCCATGCCGTGATCGAGGGTGCGGGCGAACTGCTCCTCTTCCTTCAGCAGCACGCGCTCGATCTGAGGGCGTGCCTCGCGCAGCTCCGGATAGGCCCCGCCCATCTCGGCGTCCAGCGCGCCCACCAGCTGGTGGAAGAAGTTGCCCTTGGCGCCCAGCTTGTGGCCGTGGCGCACCGCGCGGCGGATGATCCGGCGCAGCACGTAGCCGCGTCCCTCGTTGGAGGGCAGCACGCCGTCGGTGATCAAGAAGGCGCAGGAGCGGATGTGGTCGGCGATCACGCGCAGCGAGGGCGTGGCGGTGTCGTCATGACCGGTGGCCCGGGCCGCCGCCTCGAGCAGGTTCTGGAACAGGTCGATCTCGTAGTTGGAGTGCACGCCCTGCATCACCGCGGCGATGCGCTCCAGGCCCATGCCGGTGTCGATGGACGGCTTGGGCAGCGGATGCATCTCGCCGGCCGCGTCGCGATCGAACTGCATGAACACCAGGTTCCAGATCTCGATGTAGCGGTCGCCGTCCTCCTCGGGGCTGCCGGGAGGGCCACCCCAGACCTCGGCGCCGTGATCGAAGAAGATCTCGGAGCTGGGGCCGCAGGGGCCGGTGTCGCCCATTTGCCAGAAGTTGTCCTCGTCGAGCTTGGAGAAGCGCTCCGGGTCGACGCCGATCTCGTCCTTCCAGATGCGCTCGGCCTCGTCGTCGCTGACGTGGACGGTGACCCACAGCTTCTCCTTCGGCAGGCCCAGCACCTCGGTGAGGAAGGTCCAGGCGAAGCCGATGGCGTCGCGCTTGAAGTAGTCGCCGAAGCTGAAGTTGCCCAGCATCTCGAAGAAGGTGTGGTGGCGGGCGGTGTAGCCGACGTTGTCGAGGTCGTTGTGCTTGCCGCCGGCGCGCACGCAGCGCTGGGCCGAGGTGGCGCGGACGTAGGGACGCGGATCGCGGCCGAGGAAGACGTCCTTGAACGGCACCATCCCGGCGTTGGTGAACAGCAGCGTCGGGTCGTTGCCCGGCACCAGGGAGCTGGACGGCACGATGGTATGCCCCTGCTCCTCGAAGTAACTCAGAAAGGCCTGTCTGATGTCTGCGCTTTTCATGGGGTATCCGTGGCGATAGGCATGGTGGCCCGCAGGACGGGCACGGCAGCCATCATCGGACTGCCACCCGGGGCACTGGAAAACACTGCACAAATCAATGAGCTGGCTCAAGCGAACGGCGCAGCGAGGCGGCAAAAGAATGCCCTGGCGGCGACCGTCCTGGCGTGCGAGCGCCGCGACGCGCGGTGATCGAACCGCGCCGGCATTCAGGCAGTGTCTTCTCCGCAAAGGGAGCCATTATAGCGCAGTGGTCGGACGACTAAAGGGGGCGGGAGGTCAGGGGTCGTCCCAGGCATGGGTCATGGCATGCCGCAGCTGGTCGAAATCGAAGCCGCGGCCGGCCAGAAAGCGTTCGCGCCGGGCCCGCTCGCGGGGCTCCTTCCCGGGGCCGGAGAAGCGCCGGGCGAGGGTCGCGGCGGCGAGCTCGAACCAGTCGACCTCGCCGCCGGCCTCGTCGAAGGCCCCGCGGGTGGTGGCGTCATCGACGCCGCGCCGGGAGAGCTCGGCGCGGATGCGCACCGGGCCCTGACCGCGAGCGACCCGGGAGCGCAGGAAGCTCTCGGCGAAGCGCGCATCGGACTGCAGCCCCTGCTCGATCAGCTCGTCGAGGCAGGCCTCGACCGCCTCGGGCGCGTGGCCCTTGGTGGCCAGGCGGTCGCGCAGCTCGGCCCGGGCATACTCGCGCCGGGCCAGCAGGCGGATGGCGTCGTCACGGGGCGTGGCGTCCTCCGATCGCACAGGGCCCACCATGGATCAGGACGACTCGCCGCCCGCGTCGGTGCTCGCCTCGGCCTCGGCGTCCTCTTCCTTGGGCTCCGGCGTGGACAGCAGCTGGGCGCGGATCTGGCTCTCGATCTCTTCCATGATCGCCGGGTTGTCCTCGAGGAACTGGGCGGCGTTGGCCTTGCCCTGGCCGATCTTGCTGCCCTGGTAGCTGTACCAGGCGCCGGCCTTGTCGACCAGGCCGCACTGCACGCCCAGGTCGACCACCTCGCCGGCGTGGTAGATGCCCTTGCCGTAGAGGATCTGGAACTCGGCCTGGCGGAACGGCGGCGAGACCTTGTTCTTGACCACCTTGACGCGGGTCTCGTTGCCGGTGACCTCGTCGCCCTGCTTGACCGAGCCGGTGCGGCGGATGTCGAGGCGCACGCTGGAGTAGAACTTGAGCGCGTTGCCGCCGGTGGTGGTCTCGGGGCTGCCGAACATCACGCCGATCTTCATGCGGATCTGGTTGATGAACACCACCATGCAGTTGGCGTTCTTGATGTTGCCGGTGATCTTGCGCAGCGCCTGGGACATCAGGCGGGCCTGCAGGCCGACGTGGGAGTCGCCCATCTCGCCCTCGATCTCGGCGCGCGGGGTCAGCGCCGCCACCGAGTCGATGATGATCACGTCGACGCCGCCGGAGCGCACCAGCATGTCGCAGATCTCGAGGGCCTGCTCACCGGTGTCCGGCTGGGAGACCAGCAGGTCGTCGAGGTTGACGCCGAGCTTCTCGGCGTAGCTCGGGTCCAGGGCGTGCTCGGCGTCGATGAAGGCGCAGGTCTTGCCCTGCTTCTGGGCCTGGGCGATCACCGACAGGGTCAGGGTGGTCTTGCCCGAGGATTCCGGGCCGAAGATCTCGACCACGCGGCCATAGGGCAGGCCACCGATGCCCAGGGCGATGTCCAGCCCCAAAGAACCGGTGGACACCGACGGCATCACCACGCGCGGGGTATCGCCCAGGCGCATCACGGTGCCCTTGCCGAACTGGCGCTCGATCTGGGAAAGCGCGGCGTTGAGCGCCTTGGAACGATTGTCGTCCTGAGCCATGAGGGTCTCCTAAGCGATCGCCGTGACGCACGGCGATGACGAAACATTGGCGGAATGACGGCGCAGCGGCCGCCGAAAGCACTGTATGACTGCACAGTAGTATGACGAAAAAGCGGCCGCTCGGCCACCCCGAACCGACCCCGTCGACCGAGGCCGGACTAGCCGTCTTCCAGCTCGGCGATCAGCCCCTGGAGGGCCACGTTCACGGCCTGGTCGCGCACCGCATCGCGCTCGCCGGCGAAGTGGCGACGCTCGGTGCGCACCCGGCCCGGGGCGCCCCAGGCCAGCCACACCGTGCCCACCGGCTTGTCGGCGCTGCCGCCGCCGGGGCCGGCCACGCCGCTGATGGCCACGGCCAGATCGGCGCCGCTCTCGGTGCAGGCGCCGGCCACCATGGCCTCGACCACCTCGTGGCTGACCGCCCCGAAGCGCTCGAGCAGCGGCTCGGGCACGCCCAGCAGGCGCGTCTTGGCGGCGTTGGAATAGGTCACATAGCCGGTCTCGAAGTAGCCCGAGCTGCCGGCGATCTCGGTGATGGCATTCGCCACCCCGCCGCCGGTGCAGGACTCGGCGGTGGCGACGCTCGCGCCGCGCTCCCGGCACAGCGCGCCGAGGCGCTCGGCGAGACGGCACGTCTCGGGCGATACGGACATCGGCTTTTCTCCAGATTCTCGCATGCGGCCGGTCGCCACGGATCACGATGCGCGGGCGCCGGGGACAGATCGCAGAGGGGGTCCTATGCCAGGGATGGCATCGGTAGCGCTCACGGAAGGGTTCACAGCGCCCCCTCGCAGATCTGTCGCCGGATCAGCCCGCCGCAACGACGGCAACGCTGGCTCCGAGGTTGTCTTGATGACCCTGACGAAGGCCATCCTTGGGCGTAGAATACTGGCTTTGTCCGCGAGATGCATGGCACCTCACGCCATCCCGATATCCGCGTTTCTCACCGTCTCCACCGCCAGTCAGGGAAGCCCATGTCACAGGCCAGCACCAAGCCGCACACGCCGATGATGGCCCAGTATCTGAAGATCAAGCGCGAGCACCCCCAGGTGCTGCTGTTCTACCGCATGGGCGACTTCTACGAACTCTTCTTCGACGACGCCAAGCGCGCCGCGGCGCTGCTGGACATCACCCTGACCCAGCGCGGCCAGTCGGCCGGCCAGCCGATTCCCATGGCCGGCGTGCCCTATCACAGCGCCGAGGGCTATCTGGCGCGCCTGGTCGCCGCCGGCGAGTCGGTGGCCATCTGCGAGCAGATGGGCGACCCGGCCGCCGCCAAGGGCCCGGTGGAGCGCAAGGTGGTGCGCATCGTCACGCCCGGCACCCTCTACGACGAGGCGCTGCTCGACGCCCGCCGCGACAACCTGGTGGTGGCGATCCACCCGACCGGCGAGCGCTGGGGACTGGCCTGGCTGGAGCTCTCCAGCGGGCGCTTCAGCGTGCTCGAGGTGGAAGGCGAGTCCGAGATGCTGGCCGAGCTGACCCGCCTCGATCCGGCCGAGCTGCTGGTGGCCGACGGCCTGAGCCTGCCGCCGTCGCTCGAGGAGCGTCGCGGCCTGCGCCGCCAGAGCGACTGGCTGTTCGATCTGGAATCGGCCACCCGCACCCTGTGCGACCAGTTCGCCGTGCAGGACCTGCGCGGCTTCGGCTGCGCCCACCTGGAGGCCGCGCTCACCGCCGCCGGGGTGCTGATCGACTACGCCCGCGACACCCAGCGCTCGCAGCTGCCCCACGTCACCGCCATCGGCGTGGAGAGCCGCGACGACGCCGTGGTGATCGACGCCGCCAGCCGCCGTAACCTGGAGATCGACATCAACCTGGGCGGCGGCAGCGACAACACCCTGGCCAGCGTGCTCGACACCACCGCCACCGCCATGGGCTCGCGGCTGCTCAAGCGCTGGCTCAACCGCCCGCTGCGCGACCGCGACCGGGTCGGCGCCCGCCAGGCCGCCGTGGCCGCCCTGCTCGACCGCGACGGCTACCTGCCGCTGGGCGAGACGCTCAAGGCGATCGGCGACGTGGAGCGCATCCTGGCCCGGGTGGCGCTGTACAGCGCCCGCCCCCGCGACCTCGCCCGGCTGCGCGACGCCCTGGCGGCGCTGCCCGAGCTCGAGGCGGAACTCGCCGAGTACGACGACGGCACCGCCCTGGACGAGCTCAAGCGCCATATCCGCCCCTATCCCGCGCTCGCCGATACCCTGAGCCGCGCGCTGGTCGAGAACCCGCCGGTGGTGATCCGCGACGGCGGCGTGATCGCCGAGGGCTTCGATGCCGAGCTCGACGAGCATCGCGGCCTGGCCGAGCACGCCGGCGACTACCTGGTGCAGCTCGAGACCCGCGAGCGCGAGCGCACCGGGCTCTCCGGCCTCAAGGTCGGCTACAACCGGGTCCACGGCTACTACATCGAGATCCCCCGCGCCCAGGCCCGCGAGGCGCCGGTGGACTACATCCGCCGCCAGACGCTGAAGAACGCCGAGCGCTTCATCATCCCCGAGCTCAAGGAGTTCGAGGACAAGGCGCTGTCGGCCAAGTCCCGCGCCCTGGCCCGGGAGAAGCTGCTCTACGACGGCCTGCTCGACGACCTCAACGCCGAACTGGCGCCGCTGCAGGCCACCGGCCGCTCGCTGGCCGCGCTGGACGTGCTGGCCGCGCTGGCCGAACGCGCCCGCTCGCTGGACCTGGTCCGCCCGGCGCTGCCGGAGGCGCCGGGCCTCGACATCCGCGGCGGCCGCCACCCGGTGGTCGAGCGGGTCAGCGAGGCGCCCTTCGTGCCCAACGACATGGTGATGGACGACGAGCGGCGCATGCTGGTGATCACCGGCCCCAACATGGGCGGCAAGTCCACCTACATGCGCCAGGCGGCGCTGATCACCCTGCTCGCCCACACCGGCAGCTTCGTGCCGGCCGACAGCGCGAGCATCGGCCCGGTGGACCGCATCTTCACCCGCATCGGCTCCTCCGACGACCTGGCCGGCGGCCGCTCGACCTTCATGGTGGAGATGACCGAGACCGCCAACATCCTGCACAACGCCACCGACCACAGCCTGGTGCTGATGGACGAGATCGGCCGCGGCACCAGCACCTTCGACGGCCTGTCGCTGGCCTGGGCCAGCGCCGAGCACCTGACCCGCACCCGCGCCTTCACGCTGTTCGCCACCCACTATTTCGAGATGACCGCGCTGCCCGAGCAGGCCGCCGGGGTGGCCAACGTGCACCTGACGGCGGCGGAGCATCGCGACGGCATCGTCTTCATGCACCGGGTGGAAGACGGCCCGGCCAGCCAGAGCTACGGCCTGCAGGTCGCCCAGCTGGCCGGCGTGCCCCAGGGCGTGATCGCCCGGGCCCGGGAGAAGCTCGCCACCCTGGAGCAGCAGGAGGTCGACCAGGGCCAGCGCACGCCGAGCGCATCGAACGACGCCGACACCGCGCCCCAGCAGAACGACCTGTTCGCCAGCGCGCCGCATCCGGTGGTGGAGAGCCTCTCGGGGCTGGCACTGGACGAGCTGAGCCCGCGCCAGGCGCTGGAATGGCTGTATCAGTGGCAGCAGAACCTGTAGGGCGGGGCGCCGACGGCGAGCACGGGCGATCGTCATCGACTTGACACGCCATGGCTTGCGGGCGGCATGGCCGGCCGACTAAAATGGTTCGATCAAGTTCCACTTATTATAAAAGCAAAAGTTTTTATAACCTAATTCGACATTCAAGACCGACTGGCCGCGGCGCGCCCCGGCCGAGGAAGGGAGACTGGCATGACATTCGTCGTCACCGAGAACTGCATCAAGTGCAAGTACACCGACTGTGTCGAGGTCTGCCCGGTGGACTGCTTCTACGAGGGGCCCAACTTCCTGGTGATTCACCCGGACGAGTGCATCGACTGCGCGCTGTGCGAGCCCGAGTGTCCGGCCGAGGCGATCTTCTCCGAGGATGAGCTGCCGGAAGGACAGGAACAGTTCATCGAGATCAACGCCGAACTGGCGGAGACGTGGCCGAACATCGCCGAGAAGAAGGACCCGCTACCCGACGCCGAGGAATGGGACGGCAAGACCGGCAAGGCCGAGCTGCTGGAGCGCTGAGCCTCGGACGCCGCGCCCGGGTAGCGCGCCCGAACACGACGACGCCGAATGTCTCTCGACATTCGGCGTCGTCGTTTCGTGCTGCGATGAAGGAGAACATCCAGACAAAAGAAGGCGGCCCGAAGACCGCCCGCTCCTAGCCATCCTTGAGCGGCTCCCTCCGCTCGAACTCCTAGCCTTCCCTGCCCGGAAACCGCATCCTGCGACACCGGGCTCGGCTTGAGACTGCATCCCGTGGCGTCCTGCCGAGAGAGGCTCCGCTCTCCCTTGTCCCGCTGCCCATTCTGTCAGCCCTGAAGGAGTTCTCAACCACCCCCTCTCGCTCGGGGCACCATCCTCTCGCGCACAAACAGGAAAAATTTCTTTCAATAACAATGACATAAAAAAACCGGCGCCCAATGGGCGCCGGTTTTCCCGAGCAAAATGTCACGAATCTCGTCAGCGCCGTGTAGGCGATCTCCTACACGAAGGCCACCGACGAGCGCCGCTCATTGCCCCTTGATGGCGCTCAGGCCCGGGTAGTCGACGCGCTCACCGAGCTCCTGCTCGATCACCAGCAGACGGTTGTACTTGGCGACGCGATCGGAGCGGCACAGCGAACCGGTCTTGATCTGGCCGGCGGCGGTGCCCACGGCCAGGTCGGCGATGGTGGTGTCCTCGGTCTCGCCGCTGCGGTGGGAGATCACCGCGGTGAAGCCGGCGTCCTGGGCCATCCGGATCGCGTCCAGGGTCTCGGACAGCGAGCCGATCTGGTTGAACTTGATCAGGATCGAGTTGCCGATCTGCTCGTCGATGCCGCGCTTGAGGATGCGGGTGTTGGTGACGAAGAGATCGTCGCCGACCAGCTGGACCTTGTCGCCGATCTTGTCGGTCAGCGCCTTCCAGCCCGCCCAGTCGGACTCGTCCATGCCGTCCTCGATGGAGACGATCGGGTACTGCTCGCTGAGGTCGGCCAGGTAGTCGGCGAAGCCGGCGGCGTCGTACTGCTTGCCCTCGCCGGAGAGGTCGTAGACGCCGTCCTTGTAGAACTCGGAGGAGGCGCAGTCCAGCGCCAGGGTGATGTCGCGACCCAGCTCGTAGCCGGCGTCGGACACCGCCTGCTTGATCACCGCCAGGGCCTCGGCGTTGGACGCCAGGTTCGGCGCGAAGCCGCCCTCGTCGCCCACGGAGGTGGACAGGCCGCGGCCGGCGAGGACCTTCTTCAGGGCGTGGAAGATCTCGGCGCCCATGCGCAGGCCCTCGCGGAAGCTCGGCGCGCCCACCGGCTGGATCATGAACTCCTGGATGTCGACGTTGTTGTCGGCATGCTCGCCGCCGTTGAGGATGTTCATCATCGGCACCGGCATGCGGAACCGGCTCGGCTGACCGTAGAGCTCGGCGATGTGGGCGTAGAGCGGCGTGCCCTTGGCGTTGGCCGCGGCCTTGGCGGCGGCCAGCGACACCGCGAGGATGGCGTTGGCGCCCAGGGTGGCCTTGTTGTCGGTGCCGTCGAGCTCGAGCATGGCCTCGTCCAGGGCACGCTGGTCACGCGCGTCCATGCCGACCAGACGCTCGCGGATGACGCCGTTGGCGGCCTCCACGGCCTTCAACACGCCCTTGCCCAGATAGCGGGACTTGTCGCCATCACGCAGCTCGAGGGCCTCGCGGGAACCGGTGGAGGCTCCGCTGGGGGCACAGGCCGTGCCCACGGCACCGCTCTCCAGCCGCACTTCGGCCTGAACGGTGGGATTGCCGCGGGAATCGAGCACCTCGAGGGCGCGAACATCGACGATCTTGGTCATGTTGTCTCGTCCTTAATGAGTCAGCGTGAGTGAGTCAGCGTTGGGGTCAGGAAATCTCGAGCGGCGCGAAGCCCTTGACCAGCTCGTCGAGCGCCTTGAGCTGGGACAGGAAGGGCTCGAGACGATCGAGCGGCAGGGCGCAGGGGCCGTCGCACTTGGCGTTGTCCGGGTCCGGGTGGGACTCCAGGAACACCCCGGCGAGCCCCACGGCCACGCCGGCGCGGGCCAGCTCGGCGACCTGGGCGCGACGCCCGTCGGCGCTGTCGGAACGACCGCCCGGGCGCTGCAGGGCGTGGGTGACGTCGAACAGCAGCGGGTAGCCGGTCTCCTTCATCTCGCCGAAGCCGAGCATGTCGACCACCAGGTTGTTGTAGCCGAAGCTGGTGCCGCGCTCGCACAGGATCAGCCGGTCGTTGCCGGCCTCCTCGCACTTGCGCAGGATGTGGCGCATCTCATGAGGCGCCAGGAACTGGGGCTTCTTGATGTTGATCGCCGCGTCGGTCTCGGCCATCGCCACCACCAGATCGGTCTGGCGGGCGAGGAAGGCCGGCAGCTGGATGACGTCGGCCACTTCGGCGGCGGGGGCCGCCTGCCAGGGCTCGTGCACGTCGGTGATGATCGGCACGCCGAAGCGTTCCTTCACCTCGGCGAGGATCTCGAGCCCCCGGTCGAGACCGGGGCCGCGGAAGGAATGGATGGAGCTGCGGTTGGCCTTGTCGAAGCTGGCCTTGAACACGTACGGCATGCCGAGCCGGCCGGTGACCTCGACGTAGGCCTCGGCCACCTCGAGGGCCAGCTCGCGGGATTCCAGCACGTTCATGCCGCCGAACAGCGTCAGCGGCTGGTCATTGCCGACCCGGAGGCCGGCAATGTCGATCAGGCGTTCCGGGACGGACATGACGCTCACTCCTGTGGGGTGCTCTGGGCGCGGGTGCGCGCCGCCTTGTGTTCCAGCGCCGCGTTCACGAAGCCGGTGAACAGCGGATGGCCGTCACGCGGCGTGGAGGTGAACTCCGGATGGAACTGGCAGGCCACGAACCAGGGATGATCGGGCAGCTCGACCATCTCCACCAGCGAGCTGTCGACGCTGCGACCGGAGACCACCAGGCCGGCCTTCTCGAGGTCGGCGACGAACTGGTCGTTGACCTCGTAGCGGTGACGGTGACGCTCGACGATTTCCTCGTTGCCATAGGCCTCGCGGGCCCTGGAGCCGGCCGCCAGATGGCAGACCTGGCCGCCCAGGCGCATGGTGCCGCCCAGATCGGAGGCCTCGTCGCGCAGCTCGATCTTGCCTTCCGGGCTCAGCCACTCGGTGATCAGGCCCACCACCGGGTGCTGGGTGTCGTGGGTGAACTCGGTGGAGTTGGCGTCGGTCCAGCCGGCCACGTGGCGGGCGAACTCGATCACCGCGACCTGCATGCCGAGGCAGATGCCGAGATACGGGATGTCGTTCTCGCGGGCGAAGCGGGCCGTTTCGATCTTGCCTTCCACGCCGCGCTCGCCGAAGCCGCCGGGCACCAGGATGGCGTCCTTGCCGGCCAGGCGCTCCGGGCCATGACGCTCGATGTCCTCGGAGTCGATGTAGTCGATGTTGACCTTCACGCGGCTCTGGATGCCGGCGTGCACCAGCGCCTCGTTGAGCGACTTGTAGGCGTCGAGCAGCTCCATGTACTTGCCGACCATGGCGATGTTGATCGACTTGAGCGGATTGAGCTTGGCGTCGAGCACGCGGATCCACTCGGTCAGGTCGGCCTCGCCGGCCTCCAGGCGCAGCTTGTCGCAGACGAACTCGTCGAGGCCATGCTCGTGGAGCATCAGCGGAATGCGATAGATGGTATCGGCGTCCTGCAGCGGAATGACCGCCCGCTCCTCGACGTTGGTGAACAGCGCGATCTTGCGGCGCTCGGTCTCCTCGAGCTCGACCTCGCTGCGGCAGATCAGGATATCCGGCTGGATGCCGATCGAGCGCAGTTCCTTGACGCTGTGCTGGGTCGGCTTGGTCTTGGTCTCGCCGGCGGTCTGGATGTAGGGCACCAGGGTCAGGTGCATGAAGATCGCCCGGCTCGCGCCCAGCTCGCTGCGAATCTGACGGATCGATTCGAGGAACGGCAGCGACTCGATGTCGCCCACGGTGCCACCGATCTCGACCAGCGCCACGTCGGCGTCCTTGCCGCCTTCATAGACGCGGTGCTTGATCTCGTCGGTGATGTGCGGAATCACCTGCACGGTGCCACCCAGGTAGTCGCCGCGGCGCTCCTTGCGCAGCACGTGCTCGTAGACGCGCCCGGTGGTGAAGTTGTTGGCCTGGCTCATCTTCGTGCGGATGAAACGCTCGTAGTGGCCGAGGTCCAGGTCGGTTTCCGCCCCATCCTCGGTGACGAACACCTCGCCATGCTGGAAGGGACTCATGGTGCCCGGATCCACATTGATGTAGGGATCGAGCTTGAGCATGGTGACCTTGAGGCCCCGTGCCTCGAGAATCGCCGCCAGCGAGGCCGACGCGATGCCCTTGCCGAGAGAGGACACAACGCCGCCGGTCACGAAGATATATCGTGTCATGGAGAACCTGTCGAAACGTGATCGGTAGGCCCGGCAGGAAGCCGCGCCAGGATGGGACGACAGGATAGCAGAGAGCGTTCCCCGGCTCAATTTGGGCTGCGCGCCGGCCGCCTCCCGCCCCACCGGCAACGAAAAACCCCGAGGCCGGCGCCTCGGGGCTGGCGTGTCGAGCGTCGCTCGGCGCCTAGACGTCCAGGTAGTCGAGGATGCCCTCGCCGGCCTGACGCCCCTCGTACACGGCGGTGACCACCAGGTCGGAGCCGCGCACCATGTCACCCCCGGCGAAGATCTTCTCGTTGGTGGTCTGGAAGGCGTAGGCCCCCTGCTCCGGCGCCTTGACCCGACCCTTCTCGTCGACCTGGATGCCCACGGTCTCGAACCAGGGCGCCGGGCTCGGCTGGAAGCCGAAGGCGATGACCACGGCATCGGCCGGCACCACTTCCTCGGAGCCCGGCACCACCTCGGGACGCTGGCGACCGTTCTCGTCGGGCTCGCCGAGGCGAGTGCGCACGACCTTCACGCCCTCGACCCTGTCCTCGCCGACCACCGCCACCGGCTGGCGGTTGAACAGGAATTCGACGCCCTCCTCGCGGGCATTGGCCACTTCCTTGCGCGACCCGGGCATGTTGTCCTCGTCGCGACGATAGGCACAGGTCACCGCCTCGGCCCCCTGGCGGATGGCGGTGCGGTTGCAGTCCATGGCGGTATCGCCGCCGCCGAGGACCACGACCTTCTGGCCTTCCAGCGAGACGTAGTCCGCCGGATCCTTCTCGAAGCCCAGGCAGTGGTTCACGTTGGCGATCAGGTAGTCGAGCGCCTTGTGCACGCCCGGCAGATCCTCGCCAGGGAAGCCGCCTTCCATGTACTTGTAGGTGCCCATGCCGAGGAACACCGCGTCGTACTCGGCGAGCAGCCTGTCGAACAGCATGTCCTGGCCGATCTCCACGCCCAGGCAGAACTCGACGCCCATCTCCTCGAAGACGGCGCGACGACGCTCCATGACGGTCTTCTCGAGCTTGAACTCGGGGATGCCGAAGGTCAGCAGGCCGCCGATCTCGGGGTTCTTGTCGAACACCACCGGCTTGACGCCGTTGCGCACCAGGATGTCCGCGCAGCCGAGGCCGGCCGGGCCGGCGCCGATGATCGCCACCTTCTTGTCGGTCCAGGTGACCCGGGACATGTCCGGGCGCCAGCCCATGGCGAAGGCGGTGTCGGTGATGTACTTCTCCACCGAACCGATGGTCACCGCGCCGAAGCCGTCATTGAGGGTGCAGTCGCCCTCGCACAGGCGATCCTGCGGGCACACCCGGCCGCACACCTCGGGCAGCGAGTTGGTGCGGTGGGAGAGCTCGGCGGCCTCCAGGATGTTGCCCTCACTGACCAGCTGCAGCCAGTTGGGAATGTAGTTGTGAACCGGGCACTTCCACTCGCAGTAGGGGTTGCCGCAGTGCAGGCACCGATGCGCCTGGGTCGCGGCGTCCTGCGGCTGGAACGGCTCGTAGATCTCGGCGAACTGCTTCGCCCGCGTCGACGCCGCCTTCTTCTCGGGGTCCTGGCGACCCACGTCGATGAACTGGAAGTCGTTGTTCAAACGGTTGGCCATGTTACTCGCTCCTCTCTCCAGGCTTACTCGGGACGCCGACGGGATTCATCCAGCAGGCTGGCGAGACTCGCCGCCTTGGGCTTCACCAGCCAGAAGTGACGGATGAAGTCGCTGAAGTCCTCGAGGATGTCGTGACCGCGCCGGGAGCCGGTCTCCGCGACGTATTCCTCGATGATTTCCCTCAGGTGTCGCCGATGGGCCTCCATGGCCTCGGTGTTGACGCGGTGGATTTCCACCAGTTCATGGTTGTACTTGTCGACGAAGCTGCGGTCCTCGTCCAGCACGTAGGCGAAGCCGCCGGTCATGCCGGCACCGAAGTTGACGCCGACCTCGCCGAGCACGGTGACCAGGCCGCCGGTCATGTACTCGCAGCAGTGGTCGCCGGCCCCCTCGATCACCGCCCGGGCGCCGGAGTTGCGCACCCCGAAGCGCTCGCCGGCGGTCCCCGCGGCGTACAGCGTGCCGCCGGTGGCCCCGTACAGGCAGGTGTTGCCGATGATCGCCGTCTTGTGGCTCTCGAAGCCGCTGTCGCGGGGCGGCACGATGACCACCTTGCCGCCGTTCATGCCCTTGCCGACGTAGTCGTTGGCGTCGCCCTCGAGGTAGAGGTTGAGGCCGCGGGCGTTCCACACGCCGAAGCTCTGGCCGGCCACGCCGTTGAAGCGCACGGTCAGCGGCGCATCCTCGAGGCCCGCCTCCCCGTGCTGCTTGGCGATGGTGCCGGAGATCAGCGCGCCGACGGAGCGGTCGCAGTTGGTGATCGTGAAGTCGAACTCACCGCCGGACTTGTGCTCGATGGCCGACTCGAGCGCCTCGAGCACCTCCTGGTTCTTGGCGCCCGGATCGTGGGGCACGTTGCGGCTGACCTGACAGAACTGCGGCGCCTCGGCGGGCACGAAGTCGTTGGTCATCAGCGGCGACAGGTCCAGACGACGCTGGGAGTCCGTCACGCCCTCGATCGCCTCGAGCAGATCGGTGCGGCCGATCAGCTCGGTGAGCTGACGCACGCCCAGCAGGGCCATCAGCTCGCGCACCTCCTCGGCGATGAAGCGGAAGTAGTGCTTGACCATGTCGACGGTGCCGCGGAAGTGCTCGTCGCGCAGGGCCTGATGCTGGGTGGCCACGCCGGTCGCACAGTTGTTGAGGTGGCAGATTCGCAGGTACTTGCAGCCCAGGGCGACCATCGGGGCGGTACCGAAGCCGAAGCTCTCGGCGCCGAGGATCGCCGCCTTGATCACGTCGAGGCCGGTCTTCAGGCCGCCGTCGGTCTGCAGGCGAATCTTGTCGCGCAGGCCGTTGATGCGCAGCGCCTGATGGACCTCGGGCAGGCCGAGCTCCCAGGGGCTGCCGGCGTGCTTGATCGAGGTCAGCGGGCTGGCCGCGGTGCCGCCGTCATAGCCGGACACCGTGATCAGGTCGGCATAGGCCTTGGCCACGCCGGTGGCGATGGTGCCGATACCGGGCTCGGAGACCAGCTTCACCGACACCTGGGCGCTCGGATTGACCTGCTTGAGGTCGAAGATCAGCTGCGCCAGGTCCTCGATGGAGTAGATGTCATGGTGCGGCGGCGGCGAGATCAGGGTCACGCCGGGCACCGCGTAGCGCAGTCGGGCGATCAGGCCGTTGACCTTGCCGCCGGGCAGCTGGCCGCCCTCGCCGGGCTTGGCGCCCTGGGCCACCTTGATCTGCAGCACCTCGGCGTTGGCCAGATAGGCCGGCGTGACGCCGAAGCGACCGGAGGCGATCTGCTTGATCTTGGAGCTGCGGACGGTGCCGTAGCGCGCCGGATCCTCGCCGCCCTCGCCGGAGTTGGAACGACCGCCGGCCTCGTTCATCGCCTGCGCCAGGGCCTCGTGGGCCTCCGGCGACAGCGCGCCCAGCGACATGCCGGCGCTGTCGAAGCGCGGCAGCAGGTCCTCGACCGGCTCGACCTCGTCCAGCGGCAGCGCCGTCTCGGCGGGCTTGAGGCGCAGCAGGTCGCGGATGGTGGCCGGCTCACGGTCGTTGACCAGGCCCGCGAACCTCTTCCACTTGGCGTAATCGCCCTCCTGCACCGCTTCCTGCAGGGCCTTGACCACGTCCGGGTTGTAGGCGTGGTACTCGTGGCCGTGGACGTACTTCATCAGGCCGCCGTGGGAGATGCTCTTGCGCGGCGACCAGGCGTCCTTGGCCCGCAGCTCCTGCTGCAACTGCAGCTCGGCGAAGCCGGTGCCCTCGATGCGCGAGGCCATGCCGGTGAAGCACAGGTCCATGACCTCGGAGGCCAGGCCCACCGCCTCGAACAGCTGGGAGCCGCGATAGGAGGCCAGGGTCGAGATGCCCATCTTGGACAGGATCTTGAACAGCCCCTTCTGCAGCCCCTTGCGATAGTTCTCGCGGGCGTCGGCCGGGTTGCCGACCAGCTCGCCGGTACGATGCATGTCGGCCATGACCTGATAGGCCAGCCATGGATAGACCGCGGTGGCGCCGACGCCGAACAGCACCGCCATCTGGTGGGCGTCGCGGGCATAGCCGGTCTCGACGATCAGGTTGACCCGCGGGCGCAGCGCCAGCCGGCCGAGATGATGGTGCACGGCACCGACCGCCAGGGCGGCGTGGATCGGCAGCTGCCCCTTCGCCACCTCGGCGTCGGACAGCACTAGCAGCACCTTGCCGTCGCGGGCGGCCTGGGCGGCGTCGTCGCACAGCGCCTGCAGCGCCCCCTTGAGCCCGATGGTCTCGGGATCGTAGGCCAGCGACAGGGTGTGGCTGTTGAAGGCCGGGTCTTCATGGTTCACCAGGGCGGTGAACTTGCGCGGCGACAGCACCGGCGTGGTCAGCACCAGGCGATGGGCGTGATCCGGGGTCGCCTCGAAGACATTGAGTTCGGCACCGATGCAGCTCTCCAGCGACATCACGATCGACTCGCGCAGCGGGTCGATGGCCGGGTTGGTGACCTGGGCGAACTTCTGGCGGAAGTAGTCGGTCAGCAGGCGCTGCTTGCCGGACAGCACCGCCATGGGGGTGTCGTCGCCCATGGAGCCGACCGCCTCCTGGCCGCTCTCGGCCAGCGGACGCAGCACCTGGTCACGCTCCTCGAAGCTGACCTGGAACATCTTCTGTCGCACCGCCAGGGTCTCGGCATCCATGTTCTGGAAGCGGGCCAGCTCGGTCAGCGCGGACTCCAGATAGTTGGCCTCCTGCTTCAGCCAGCGCTTGTAGGGGTAGGCCGACTTGAGACGCGAGTCGATGTCCTGGGTGTGCAGGACCTCGCCGGTCTGGGTGTCCACGGCCAGGATCTGGCCCGGGCCGACGCGCCCCTTGGCCACCACGTCCTCCGGCTTGTAGTCGTAGGTGCCGATCTCGGAGGCCAGGGTGATGTAGCCGTTCTTGGTGATCACCCAGCGCGCCGGACGCAGGCCGTTGCGGTCGAGCATGCAGACCGCCTGACGGCCGTCGGTCATGACCACACCGGCCGGGCCATCCCACGGCTCCATGTGCATGGAGTTGTATTCGTAGAAGGCGCGCAGGTCGCCGTCCATGATCTCGACGTTCTGCCAGGCCGGCGGCACCATCATGCGCACCGCGCGATGCAGCTCCATGCCGCCGGTCAGCAGCACTTCCAGCATGTTGTCCATGCTCGAGGAGTCGGAGCCGGAGGTGTTGACGATCTCGTCGAGCTCGGCGATGTCGGGCAGGCGCTCGCTGACGAAGTTCTCCTTGCGGGAATTCGCCCAGCCGCGGTTGGCCTCGATGGTGTTGATCTCGCCGTTGTGGGCCAGCAGGCGGAACGGCTGGGCCAGCGGCCAGCGCGGCGCGGTGTTGGTGGAGAAGCGCTGGTGGAAGACGCAGATGGCGGTCTCCAGCCGCTCGTCACCCAGGTCGCGGTAGAAGGCCGGCAGGTCGACCGGCATCACCAGACCCTTGTAGGAGACGACCTCGGAGGACAGCGAACTGACGTAGAAGTCCTCGTCGTCGCGCAGCGCCTGCTCGGCGCGACGACGGGCCATGAAAAGCTCGACGTCGAAGGTGTCCGCGGCGGTGTCGCCGGGCTCGACGAACAGCTGGCGGATGCGCGGCAGGCAGTCCAGCGCCATGGGGCCGCAGACGCTCGGATCGACCGGCACGTCGCGCCAGCCCTGAACGGTCAGGCCACGGGACTCGAGCTCGCGCTCGAGGGTCGCGCGGGCGGCGGCCTCGCGGGCGTCGTCGTCGGGCAGGAAGATCGAGCCCACCGCGAAGCGGCTGCCCAGCTCCACGCCGAGCGATTCCTTGGCCACGGCGCGCATGAAGGCCTCGGGCATCTTCAGCAGCAGGCCGCAGCCGTCGCCGGTCTTGCCGTCGGCGGCGATGCCGCCGCGGTGGGTCATGCAGGTCAGCGACTCGATGGCCGTCTGCAGCAGATCGTGACTGGCCTGCCCTTCCATGTGGGCGATCAGACCGAACCCGCAGTTGTCACGAAACTCGCCGGGTTGATGAAGACCTCTGTTCATGGGCGTGCCTCAGGTATCGAAAGAGTTTTATTCGCAGTTTTTTATGGTATGCTTAGAGGTTTTTCTTCTTATTTGATGCCCGATTCGCGGCATCGAAACTGCGCGGCAAAAGGCTTCACAGAATAGCCATCCCCCCTCGACCGCGCAATGCCACGCCATCCCCTGGGCGCCAAAAACCTTCGGCAAATCCGCGACTTGTCGCAACCATCAACGAAAAAACCACGCTAACTCAACGAGTTGCAAACGACCGACCCGAGGCATTGTCACCGCGACCCATGCATTAGACTTTAGTCTTAAATGGCGTTTTCACCCCATACCGATACTGCATACCACATACAGATTCACGCATTTCACCCGCGAAGGCGTCACCCACACCCCCGGAAACGACAACGCCCGCTGCCGGAAGCAGCGGGCGTTGATCGTGCGACATGACGAGAGCGAGCGGTCACTGCCGGGGAAAGGCCTTCAGCAGGGCCGCCAGGGTCTCGGGCGGCGTTTCGTCATGGATGCAGGCGTCGCCGAGTCGCCGCAGCAGGATCAGCCGCAGCCGGTCGTCGAGATTCTTCTTATCGAGACGCATGATCGACAGGAAATCGTCGACGCCCATGTCCGCCGGCGCCGCCAGCGGCAGCTCGGCCGCCGCCAGCACGTCCCGGGTCCGCGCCACCTCCTCGCCGGACAGCCAGCCCAGCCGCTGCGACAGCTCGGCGGCCAGCAGCATGCCGGTACCGACGGCCTCGCCGTGCAGCCAGCGGCCATAGCCCTGATGCGTCTCGATGGCGTGCCCGAAGGTATGCCCCAGGTTGAGCAGCGCCCTCACGCCCTGCTCGGTCTCGTCCTCGGCGACGATCTCGGCCTTGAGGCCGCAGCTGCGCTCGATGGCCCAGGCCAGGGCCTCGGCATCGAGCGCGCGCAGCGCCGCCATGCTCGCCTCCAGCCAGGCCAGGAAGTCGGCGTCGCGGATCAGCCCGTACTTGATGACCTCGGCGAGGCCGGCGGACAGCTCGCGGGGCGGCAGGGTCGAGAGGGTGTCGGTATCGATCAGCACCGCCCGGGGCTGCCAGAAGGCGCCGATCATGTTCTTGCCGCGGGGATGGTTGACGCCGGTCTTGCCGCCCACCGAGGAATCCACCTGGGACAGCAGCGTGGTCGGCACCTGCACGAAGGCCACGCCGCGCTGGTAGCAGGCCGCGGCATAACCCGCCATGTCGCCGATCACGCCACCGCCCAGCGCCACCAGGGTGCAGCGCCGGTTGAAGCCGGCCTCGAGCAGGGCATCCCAGATGCGCTCGACGCTGGCCAGGGTCTTGGTCGCCTCGCCGTCCGGCAGCACCACCTCGCGCACCGTCAGGTCGTCGTCGAGGCCGGCCTTGAGCCGTTCCAGATAAAGCGGGGCCACCGTCTCGTTGGTGACGATCATCACCTGGCGGCCGGCGAGATGCGGTCGCAGCCAGTGCGGATCGCCCAGCAGCCCGGGGCCGATATGAATGGGATAGCTGCGCTCGCCCAGGGACACCGTCAGGGTGCGCCGGGCATCGTTGGATCGCGTCATGTTCATGCCTTGCAGTGCAGGGGGTCGATCAGGCGCTCCACGCGGCGCACGATCTCGTTGACCACGGCGCGCGGGCCGCGACGATCGGTGCGCACCACCACATCGGCGGTGGCCCGGTACAGCGGATCGCGCTGCGCGAACATCTGCTCCAGCAGCTCGGCCTTGTCATCGCGCTGCAGCAGCGGACGATTGCGATCCTTGGCGGTGCGCCGCAGCTGCTGCTCGACGGTGGTGTAGAGATAGATCACCGTGCCGCTGTCGCGCAGCATGCGCCGGTTCTCCTCGCGCAGCACCGCGCCGCCGCCGGTGGCGATGACCACGCCCTCCAGCGCCGACAGCTCATCGATCATCTGGGTCTCGCGCTCGCGGAAGCCCGCCTCGCCCTCGACGTCGAAGATCCACGGGATATCGGCGCCGCAGCGATCCTGAATCTCATGATCGCTGTCGTGGAAGTCTCGGGACAGCTCGGCCGCCAGAAGGCGGCCGATGGTGCTCTTTCCGGCCCCCATGGGGCCGATCAAAATCAGATTGGGTAATGCCGGCATCAGCGAATGGCCAGGTTGTCATCCAGTATTCGGGGCGTGATGAATACCAGCAACTCTACCTTATCGTTGGAGTCCTCGGTATAGCGGAAGAGATTTCCGAGCACCGGGATGTCGCCCAGGAAGGGCGTCTTGAACAGGCTGCGCACCTGCTCGGTGGTCAGGATGCCGCCAAGCACCACGGTTTCGCCGTTGTCCACCAGCACCTGGGTCATGATCTCGTTGGTGTCGATGGCCGGGGCGCCGTTGAAGGACTGATCGGCGACGGTGTCATTGTTGATCGCCAGATCCATGATGATGCGGTTGTCCGGCGTGATCTGCGGCGTCACCTCCAGCGACAGCACCGCCTCCTTGAACTCGGTGTCGGTCGCCCCGCTCGAGGTCGACTCCTGATAGGGAATCTCGGTGCCCTGCTTGATGATCGCGGTGCTCTGGTTGGCGGTGATCACCCGCGGCTGGGAGATGGTCTGGCTCTTGCCCTCGCTCTCCAGCGCGCGCAGCTCCAGATCGAGCAGCACGTCGCCGGAGAGATAGCCGAAGCTGAAGGCCGTGGACGGATTCAGCTCGTCCCCCAGGTCCACGGACAGCCCGCCGCTGTCGGCGACCCCGGACGAGGCGCCGCCGGCGTTGAGACCGTTGGGCGAGCCTCCCTCGTTGTTGGACAGCCCCCAGCTGACCCCCAGCTCGCGGGTGGCGCTGTCTCGGGCGATCACGATCCGCGCCTCGATCTGCACCTGACGCACCGCCACGTCGAGGCGCTCCAGGGTATCCATGATGTTGCTGATCTGGTCGGCGGTATCCTGCAGCAGCAGGGTGTTGGTGCGCGGATCCACGGCGACGCGGCCGCGCTCGGTCAAAAGCCCGAAGCCGCTCTCGCCGCGCAGCAGCTGCGCCAGATCGTCGGCCTTGGCGTACTTGACCTGGATGTACTCGGTCTCCAGCGGCGCCAGCGTTTCCAGCTGCTCGCGGGTCTGCAGCTCCAGCTGCTCCCGGGCCGCCAGCTCCTCGGCCGGCGCCACCACGATGACGTTGCCCTCCTGCCGACTGGCCAGGCCGTGACTCTTGAGCACCAGATCCAGCGCCTGATCCCAGGGCACGTCCTGCAGGTTGAGGGTGACGCGGCCGGTGACGCTGTCGCTGGCCACTAGGTTCAACCCGGTGAAGTCGGCGATGATCGCCAGCACCGAACGCACCTCGATGTCCTGGAAGTTGAGGGTGATGCGATCGCCGGTGTAGGAAAACTGCTCGCGCGCCTGTTGCTCGCGCTGCTGGGGCGTGACCGGCTGGGCCGAGATCGTCAGCCGACGGCCACTCTGGGTCGACAGCATGGCGAAGTCGCCGCTGCCCTGAATGTCGAGCGTGACGCCGTCACGGCCGGCCCGCGGCGTGATGCGGCGCAGCGGCGTGCCGAAATCGGTGACGTCATAGACCTGGTCGAGGGAGGCCGGCAGGCGCACGCCGCTCAGCCGGGCGACGATGTCGGAGCGCCCGCTCTCGCTGACGCGCGCATCCACGCCGCCGCGATCGAAGGACACCACCACGCGCCCGGCGCCGTCCTCGCCGCGCCGGAAGTCGATGTCGGTGATGCTCGGGCCGGCCACGGCCGCCGCCGACGCGGAGACGGACGAGCCCGCGGCCGAGCCGCCGGTGGCCTCGGGCGCGGACGACGCGACGCTGCCGCCGATCGACAGCCGCAGGCGATCGCCCTGCTGGACGGTGTCGTAGGGCAGCGGCCCTTCCAGGTCGAACACCAGGCGCGTGCGGCTGCCCGCCTCCAGGGCCGTGACCCGCTCGACACCCCCGACGCCCAGCTCCTGGCGACGGCGCTCCAGGGCGCTGCGGGTCTCGATCAGATCGATGGTCAGCCGCGCCGGCTCATCGAGGCGATAGCCGCGCACCTCGGGCACGCCGCCGTCGAAGGACAGGTCGACCACCAGGGCACCGCCGGCCCCCTGACGGTAGTCCAGGCCGGTTAGCGTCGAGGCCGCCATGACCGAGGTGGACACCACCAGCATGGCCAGGGCCGCGAGAGCTCGCATCGTCGTTTTCATGGTTCCCTTTCCCCTCCAGGCCCCGCCGTCTCCGGGCGGGCTTGCGCGTGTTGTCTAGCCGTCCAGCGCTAGCTGGGTGCTGCGTTCGATCCAGCCGCCGCGTCCGGTGGGCACGATCTCCACCAGCTGCACCGAGGCGGCGGTGATGTCGACGATGCGTCCGAAATCCGAGCCCATGTGGTCGCCGACGCGAAGCCGATGCACGTTGCCGTCCGGCGCCCGCACCAGCGCCGAGGGGGCGCCGCCCACGGTGAGCGTGCCCACCAGGTCCAGCTGGCCGAGATCATAGGCCTCCAGCGGCTCCCGCGGCCGCGACGTGTCCGGCGCCAGGTCGACGTCGCCCTCCGGCAGGGTGCGACTCTCCGGCAGCCGCACCTGAAAGGGACTGCGCTGGTCGGCGAAGCGGTAGTCCACGGAGTGATAGACCGGCATCGGCGGCAGCGGCTCGAGCGCCAGCTCGCCGGGATCGGCCCGCAGCGAGGCCAGTTGCTGCTCGAGATCGCCGGTATCGGCGTCCCGGCAGGCGCCGAGCGACAGCACCATCCCCAGCAGCGCCAGGCCATGCCCCCAGCTCTTCATGGCGCCTCCTCCTCGTCGGAGGCCGCTTCCGGCGGCCGATAGCTGTAGGTCCGCGCCAGCATCGACAGCTCGAGCCGCCCGCCCTCGGTCGGCTCGAGCGTGAAGTCGTGCTGGGTCACGATGCGTGGCAGATCGGCGACGGCGGCGAGGAAGGAGCCGATACGGTGGTAATCGCCGCGGACCTGGATATCGAACGGGTGCTCGACGTAGAACTCCCGCTCGACGGGGGTGCGCAGGCGAATGGCGTCGATGACCAGCTGACTGTCGATGGCCGACTCGCTGATGTCGTCGATCAGCGACGGAATCTCGGGGCCGCTCGGCAGCATGCCCACCAGCACGTCCAGGCGCCCGTCCAGCGTCTCCACCTGCTCGCGCAGCATCGGCAGGTGGGCCGCCTGAGCCGCCTTGCTGCGATAGTCCCGCAGCAGGCGCGTCTCTTCCTGCCGCGCGCCCTCCAGCTCCTGGGCCTTGGGCGCCGCTAGATACCAGTAGAGACCGGCGAAGGTCAGCCCGACCATCAGCAGGCAGCAGATCAGCTGCAGCAGGAAGGGCCAGCCGCCGGCCTCCTTGATGTCCAGCTCGCCCGGCTCCACGTCCTTCAGGCGCCGCCATTCGGTCGCGAGGTTCATGGCGCCACCTCCTTGTTCCCGGTGTCGCTCCCGGTGTCGTTCGCGGTGCCCGGCATGTGCTGGCCGACGCTGAGATCGAAGCGGCGCGCGCCCTCCTCGGCCTCCACCTCGGAGAGCACCGGCACGTCGAGCACCGGCGAGGCCTCGAGGGCCCGCAGCTGGGCCGAGACGCGGCGATTGTCCTCGGCCAGGCCGGTCAGGCGCAGGCGGTCGCCCTGGCGCTGGAGGTCGGCGTAGTACACGCCCTCCTCGAGGCTGGCCGTCAGGGCATTGAAGACGTGCACGGTCTGGGGACGCTCGGCCTGCAGTTCCTGCAGCACCGCGATGCGTCGTTCCAGGGTCTCGAGCCGCGCCTCGTATTCGCTGACGGTGCGAATATCGCGATCCAGCTCCGCGGTGCGCTGGCGGATCAGCGCGTGTCGCTGCTGCTGGGTCGTCAGCTGCTGCGCGTAGTACCCGGTCACGGCGTAGCCACCGCCCAGGCCGACCAGGGCGACCAGCCCCAGGGCCAGGTAGAAGCGCTTGCTGCGCCGCTGGCGCCGCGCCTCGCGCCAGGGCAGAAGATTGATCTCGATGGTCATCCGCGCGCCCTCATCGCCAGCCCACAGGCCGTCAGCATGGCCGGCGCATCGCCGGACAGGGTCTGCACGTCGACCCGCGAGCTCATCTTCATGCGCCGGAAGGGATTGGCGATCACCACCTCCATCCCGGTTTCCGCCGCCAGGCGGTCGGCGAGCCCCGGCAGCACGCCGGTGCCGCCGGCCAGGATCATGCGATGCACCTCCTGCTTGCGGCCGGCCGTGTAGTAGAGCTGCAGCGAGCGCCCGACCTGTTGCACCAGGGTATCGAGGAAGGGATCGAGCACGCTGCGGCGATAGTCGTCCGGCAGCCCGCCGCGCTTCTTGGCCAGGCCGGCCTCCTCGAGGCTCAGCCCGTAGCGGTTGCGGATCTCCTCGGTCAGCGCCCGACCGCCGAAGACGGTGTCGCGGCTGTAGGTGATCCGCCCGTCGCGCAGCACGTGGAAGGCATTCATGTTGGCCCCGATATCCACCAGGGCCACGCCGCCATCCTCGGCGCCGCCGGCCGGCAACTGGGTCGCCAGCTCGGTGTAGGCGCGCTCCATGGCGAAGGTCTCGACGTCCACCATGGACGGCGTCAGCCCCACCTGGCTGACCGCCTCGGTCAGCTGGCTGACATCCTGCTGACGACAGGCGACGAGCAGCACGTCCTGCTGATCGCCGTAGCGATCGTTGAGGCCGAGCCGCTGGAAGTCGAAGGCCACTTCACTGAACGGAAAGGGAATGTGCTTGTCGGAGTCGAGCTGGATGCGAGTCTCGATCTCGTCGTCGGAGAGCGTCGCCGGCAGCATCAGCGTCTTGGTGATCGCCGCGCTGGCCGGCACGGCCACCGAGACGCGCCGACTGGTCGGCTTGGCGTGGTCCACCACGCGCTTGAGCGCATCGACCACCGCATCCATGTCGCGGATACGCCGCTCCACCACGGCGCCTTCGCGCAGCGGACGCACGGCGTAGCTCTCGATGCGATAGGTCCCGCCGACCCACTTGAGTTCGATCAGCTTGACGGTGGCCGACGTGATATCGACCCCGATGAGCCCCTTGCCGGTTGCCCCGATTCGCATCTAGGTCATGCTCCCGACTGAATACCTGCGTTAAACCGCTCATAATAGTATGGCGCCGGCATCAGCAACTGATACCAGCTGTCATCATGCTTATCCTGTAATTCGAGGCTACATGAATTTTCCTGATCTCACACGAACGGGTGTCGCCAGACGTCAACGCTGGTGGTCGCGCTGACGGCTTCCTATAATGGCCGGCGCATCTGTACCCTCGTTCGCCCCCGCCGCTTCGCACTCGTTCACAGCATGGATACCGCGTTTTCATGAAGTTCATCAGAACCCTGACCTTTTCGGCATTCTGGCTGCTGGTCTCGCTGTCCACCGCCTCGGTGCTGGCCGTGGCGGGGGCCGCCCTCTACTTCGCCCCCGGGCTGCCCGACGTCCGGCAGCTGCAGGATTTCGAACTGCAGACGCCGCTGCGCATCTTCACCCGTGACGGCAAGCTGATCGGCGAGTACGGCGAGGAGCGTCGTCAGCCGGTGGACTTCGACGAGATCCCGCAGGGCATGATCGATGCGCTGATGGCCGCCGAGGACGCCTCCTACTTCGACCACCACGGCGTCGATCCCAAGGGCCTGGCCCGCGCCGCGGTGGAACTGGTCGGCAGCGGCGGCAACATCCAGTCCGGGGGCTCCACCATCACCATGCAGGTGGCTCGCAACTATCTGCTCACCCTGGACCAGACCTTCACCCGCAAGATCCGCGAGATCCTGCTGGCGCTGCAGATGGAGCAGATCCTCAGCAAGCAGGAGATCCTCGAGCTCTACGTCAACAAGATCTTCCTCGGCCATCGCGCCTACGGCATCGCCGCCGCCGCCGAGGTCTACTACGACAAGCCGCTCGACGAGCTGAGCCTGGCCCAGCAGGCGATGATCGCCGGCCTGCCCAAGGCCCCCTCCGCCTTCAACCCGCTGGCCAACGCCGAACGCGCGCTGATCCGCCGCAACTGGATCCTGTTCCGCATGCGCGACCTCGGCTACATCGACCAGGCCGCCTACGACGAGGCCGTCCAGGCGCCGATCACCGCCAGCCGCCATCAGACCAAGGCCGAGGTCACCGCCGACTACGTGGCCGAGATGGCCCGCCAGTACGCCGTCGACCGCTTCGACGACGCCTACACCGGCGGCTATCGCATCACCACCACCCTGGACAGCGAGCTGCAGCCCCAGGCGCGCCAGGCGCTGGCCAACGGCCTGATCGCCTACGACACCCGCCACGGCTGGCGCGGCGCCGAGCAGAGCGACATTCCGCGCAGCCTGGCGGAAGCCCAGGAGAACACCGACCCCGAGGGGCTCGAGGAAGAGCTGGCCGAGTCTCCCGAGGTGATGAGCACCGCTCGCCAGGCCGCCGAGCGCAGCCAGACCGAGGTCGAGGGCATCGACGGCGACGTCAGCAACTGGCTGCAGGTGCTGGAGCGCACGCCGGTGCTGGGCCCGCTGGAGCCGGCCATCGTCGCCTCCACCGAGGGCCGCGAGATGCGCGTGCTGGCCCGCGGCGGCGAGGTCCGCACCATCGCCTGGGACGGCCTCGACTGGGCTCAGCCCTATCGCAACGCCCGCTACCGCGGCGCGGCGCCGGACTCCGCCGCCGACATCGCCAGCCCCGGCGATCTGGTCCGCGTGCTGCAGCGCGAGGACGGCAGCTGGCGCCTCTCCCAGCAGCCCGAGGCCCAGGGCTCGCTGGTGGTGCTCGACCCCGACACCGGCGCCATCCTGGCCCTGCAGGGCGGCTTCGACTACGACGCCAGCAAGTTCAATCGCGCGCTCCAGGCGCGCCGCCAGGCGGGCTCGATCTTCAAGCCCTTCATCTACCTGGCCGGCCTGAACAGCGGCGAGGTGAATCCCGCCACCATCATCAACGACGCCCCGGTGGTGATGGAGGACGGCAGCAGCGAACTGTGGCGCCCCAACAACTCCAGCGGCGACTTCCTCGGCCCGACCCGCCTGCGCGTCGGCCTCGCCCGCTCGCGCAACCTGGTCACCATCCGCCTGCTGCAGACCCTGGGGCTCGACCGCACCATCGGCTTCCTCGAGAACTTCGGCTTCCACCCCGAGCGACTGCCCCATGGCCTGTCGCTGGCGCTCGGCACCACCAGCCTGACGCCGCTGGAGATGACCCGCGGCTACGCGGTGCTGTCCAACGGCGGCTTCGCCATCGAACCCTGGCTGATCGAGAAGATCACCAGCGGCGAGGCGCAGACCGTGGTGCAGGAAGCCGATCCCATCGTGGCCTGCCGCGAGTGCGCCGCCGACCAGGAGACCGTCGAGCGTGACGGCAAGTCCTATCGGGTCGCGCCGCGCGTGGTCGAGGCGGAGGCCGCCTACCTGATCCGCGACATGCTGCGCGACGTGGTCGAGCGCGGCACCGCTCGCCGCGCCCTGGCCCTCAACCGCAGCGACATCGTCGGCAAGACCGGCACCACCAACGAGCAGCGCGACGCCTGGTTCGCCGGCTTCAACACCGAGCTCGCCGCCACCGTGTGGGTCGGCAAGGACGACAACAGCTCGACCGCGGAATACGGCTCCCAGGCCGCCCTGCCGATCTGGGTCGACTTCATGGGCAAGGCCCTGGACGGGACCCCGGAGCACTGGCCCGAGCGCCCGGAGGGCGTGGTCAGCCGCCGGGTCGACCCGGATACCGGCCGCCTGCTGCACGACGACCAGTCCGGCGGCATCGAGGAGATCTTCCGCGCCGACCATCTGCCCAGCTATCAGCCCCGGCGCGTCGATCAGGCCGTCGAGCAGGAAAGCGGCTCCGAGGGCACCGGCGCCTACGAAGCCATCTTCTAGATCGCCCCTTCGCCGGTGCGGCGGCCCGCCGCCGCACCGGTCCTCCTTGACACTCACCCCCGAACCGACCGCGAGAAAGCACCATGCGCTCCAAGGTGATGTTCGCCTGCGGGCTCGGCCTGCTGATGCTGGCCGGCGATGCCACGGCCTCCCCCTTCTATGCCCCGCCCGAGCCGACGGGCGATGCCCCGCCGCTGACCGGAGAGGCCGAGCTCGGCTTCACCCATCTGCAGGGCAACACCAACAGCCAGACCCTGATCGCCAAGGGCCGCCTGGTATGGCTGGATGGCGCCTTCACCCACAGCCTGCGCGGCGAGGCCCGCCACGTCACCCAGGACGAGGAGACCAGCGCCGAGCAGTATCTGCTGGCGGCCCGCGAGCGCTACGACATCGAAGGCCCGCACTATCTGTTCGGCTTCGCCCGCTGGGAGGACGACCGCTTCAGCGGCTACGACTATCAGGCCACCGTGATCGGCGGCTACGGCCGCCAGGTGCTGGATAACGACCGCCATGTGCTGTCGCTGGAAGCCGGCCCCGGCTACCGGGTCGACAGCGTGACCGACGAGCGCACCGAGCGGCTCGGCGTGGTCTACGGCGCCATGGACTACCGCTGGCACCTCTCCGACACCGCCTCCTTCGCCCAGGAGCTGTCGCTGGAAGGCACCGACCGCAACCTGACCGCCCGCTCGCTCTCGAGCCTGACCTCGCGCCTCAACGAGCATCTGGCGCTCAAGCTCTCCTACGAGATCAAGCACAACACCCGTCCGCCCGACACCGCCGAGGCGCGCACCGACCGCATCACCAACGTCTCGCTGCTCTACGACTGGTAGGCCATCGAGGCGCTGCTTCCCGCGCCCCTCAGACGCAACGACGCCGGCCCGAGGGCCGGCGTCGTCGTTCACGCACCGCGCTTGGCGATCAGCCGCCGTAGACGTCGTCCACGGTCTTGAGCGGATAGTGCGAGGGATAGGGCTTGCGCGCCACGCCGGAGTCCACCGCCGCCTGGGCCACCGCCGAGGAGACCCGCTCGAGCAGCCGCACGTCCACCGGCGTGGGCAGGATGTAGTCGCGCCCGAAGCTCATGCTCTCCGCCTCGTAGGCCTCCAGCACCGCCCGGGGCACCGGCTCGCGGGCCAGGTCCTTGAGCGCGTGCACCGCGGCGACCTTCATCTCCTCGTTGATGCGCGTCGCCCGCACGTCAAGCGCGCCGCGGAAGATGAACGGGAAGCCCAGCACGTTGTTGACCTGGTTCGGGTAGTCCGAGCGCCCGGTGGCCATGATCACGTCGGGGCGCGTCTCGCGGGCCAGGTCCGGGTGAATCTCCGGATCCGGGTTGGTGCAGGCGAACACCACCGGATTGTCGGCCATCTTGCGGATGTGGTCGGCGCTCATCAGGCCGGGGCCGGACAGGCCGATGAAGACGTCGGCACCGTCGATGGCGTCGTCCAGGGTACGCTTGTCGGTGTCGACCGCGAACATCGCCTTGTACTGGTTGAGATCCTCGCGGCCGCTGTGGATCACGCCCTTGCGGTCCAGCATCACCAGGTTCTCGGCGCGGGCGCCGCAGGACACCAGCAGCTTCATGCAGGCGATCGCCGCCGCCCCGGCGCCGAGGCAGACGATCTTCGCCTCCTCGAGGGACTTGCCGGCGATGTCCAGGGCATTGAGCATGCCCGCCGCGGTGACGATGGCGGTGCCGTGCTGGTCGTCATGGAACACCGGGATGTTGCACTGCTCGACCAGCGCGCGCTCGATCTCGAAGCACTCCGGCGCCTTGATGTCCTCGAGGTTGATGCCGCCCCAGGTATCGGCGATGCGCGCCACGGTGTCGATGAAGGCCTGCGGGCTCTCGGCGTTGACCTCCAGGTCGGTGGAGTTGATGCCGGCGAAGCGCTTGAACAGCACGCCCTTGCCCTCCATGACCGGCTTGCTGGCCAGCGCGCCCAGGTTGCCGAGCCCCAGGATGGCGCTGCCGTCGGAGATCACCGCCACCAGGTTGCCCTTGCCGGTGTAGAGATAGGCGTTCTCCGGATCCTGAGCGATCTCGCGCACCGGCTCGGCCACGCCCGGGCTGTAGGCCAGGGCGAGATCCCGGGAGGTCGCGGTGGGCTTGGTCAGCTCCACCGACAGCTTCCCGGGAATGGGCTTCGCGTGATAGTCCAGTGCCGCCTGTTTCTTCGCGTCTGTCATGCTCAGGATCCGGTCAGAGTGATGTTGAGGGCCAGCGAGATTATAAAAAAAACTTCCACTTCTCAACTTAGTAAAGTTACACAATCTAGCAACCGCTTTCGCAGACGTTCACCACCATTTATCGCAACTTATACTTGACCGCCCTGCCATAAAGAATCCCTTATCGAGGCGACGACGCCGCGTGCCGGGCACGCAAAAAACCCGCCACGAGGGCGGGTTCTTTCGGATGCTGCCGAAGCCGGCGCCGGGCGCCGGCGACGCATCAACGCTTGACGGCGGCACCGAAGCGCTTGTTGAAGCGCTCGACGCGACCACCGGTGGTCGCCTGCTTCTGCTTGCCAGTGTAGAACGGGTGGCACTGAGAGCAGACGTCCAGGGACAGGTCCTGATCGCTGGTGGTGCCGACCTGGAAGGTGGCGCCGCAGGAGCAGGTGGCGTTGACCGTCTTGTAATTCGGGTGGATACCTTGTTTCATCTTGAGCCTCGCTACGCTGTATGCCGCCACCTGATCTCATGCCAGGCACCGCATACGGGTTGTCTGAACGTTCAAACCGGGCGCCGCCCCACCTAGGGTGACGCGGCGGCCGAGCATTCTAGCAGAGCCGCCTCCGGAGGCCAATTGTCCGTTTCCTCCCCCGCCGTGCTGGGCATCGCCGTTCCCTCCCCGCTTCGCCGACTGTTCGACTATCGCCCCGCCGGCGCCCCGCCGGAGGGCGGCTGGCAGCCGGGGCTGCGCGTGCGAGTGCCCTTCGGCCCGCGCCGGGTGGTCGGCGTGGTGGTGGAGTGCCGCGACGACAGCGACCTGCCGCTGGCCAGGCTCAAGCCGATCGAGGACCGCCTCGACGACGCACCCCTGCCGGCGGACTGGCTGTGGCTGTGCCGCTTCACCGCCCGCTACTACCAGCACGCGCCCGGCGACACCCTGCATCAGGCGCTGCCCGCGCTGCTGCGCCAGGGCCGCGCCCTGGAGGCCCGCACCCGGGAGCGCTGGCAGGTCACCGAGGCCGGCGCCGGCGAGACGCCGGAGAGCCTCGGCCGGGCGCCGCGCCAGGCCGAGCTGCTGACCATGCTGCGCCAGCATCCTCAAGGACTGCTCGCCCAGGCCATCCTCGCCCAGTCGTTCACCCGCCCCCAGCTGCAGGCCCTGGAGAAGAAGGGGCTGGTCACGCGGCGCGAGGAGCCGCGCACCGGCCCCGCCGAGGCCGGCGGCCCGCTGCTGGCCGAGCCGGTGCTGCCGCTCAACCGCGAGCAGGCCGCCGCCCTGGCCGCGCTTCACGAGGGCCTCGACGCCTATCATCCCTGCCTGCTGCACGGCGTCACCGGCAGCGGCAAGACCGAGGTCTACCTGCAGCTGATCGAGGCGGTGGTCGGCCGCGGCCGCCAGGCCCTGGTGCTGGTACCCGAGATCGGCCTGACGCCGCAGACCCTGGCGCGCTTCAAGCGCCGCTTCCGGGTGCCGGTGGTGGCGCTGCACTCGGGGCTCACCGATCACGAGCGGCTCGACGCCTGGGAAGCCGCGGCCAGCGGCCGGGCGCCGATCGTCATCGGCACCCGCTCGGCGATCTTCACGCCCCTGGCCGCCCCCGGCGCGATCATCGTCGACGAGGAGCACGACGGCTCCTTCAAGCAGCAGGAGGGGCTGCGCTACCACGCCCGCGACCTGGCCGTGGCCCGCGCCCACCATCACGGCATCCCGCTGGTGCTGGGCAGCGCCACGCCGTCGCTGGAGACCCTGCACCGGGCCCAGAACGGCGACTACCGCCACCTGCGCCTGACCCAGCGCGCCAGCCGCCACGCCCCGGCGCGCCTGGAGCTGGTCGACCTGCGCGGCCGCCCCCGCCGCGGCGGGCTGATTCCGCCGGTGCTCGAGGCCGTCGAGGAGACCCTGGCCGCCGGCCATCAGGTGCTGGTGTTCATCAACCGCCGCGGCTTCGCCCCGACGCTCAGCTGCCACGCCTGCGGCTGGCTCGCCGAGTGCGACCACTGCGACGCCCGCCTGACCCTGCATCGCCAGCCGCCGCTGCTGGCCTGCCACCACTGCGACCAGCGCCGCGCCCTGCCCGATGCCTGCCCCGACTGCGGCAGCGCCGACCTGCGCCCGCTGGGCAGCGGCACCGAGCGCACCGAGGAGACGCTGGCCGAGCGCTTCCCCGACGTGCCGGTGCACCGCATCGATCGCGACAGCACGAGGCGCCGCGACGCCCTGGAGCAGACCCTGACCGAGGTGCGCCGCGGCGAGCCCTGCCTGCTGGTCGGCACCCAGATGCTGGCCAAGGGCCATCACCTGCCCCACGTCACCCTGGTGGTGGTGGTCAACGCCGACGCCGGCCTCTATGCCAGCGACTTCCGCGCCCTGGAACACAGCGCCCAGCTGCTCGAGCAGGTGGCCGGCCGCGCCGGGCGCGCCGCCCATCCGGGCCGCGTGCTGGTGCAGACCATGCACGCCGACGACCCGCACCTGCGCCTGCTCTCGGCCCGCGGCTACGACGCCCTGGCCGAGCAGCTGCTGGAGGAACGCCGCGTCGCCGCCCTGCCGCCGTTCCGCTTCCTGGCGCTGCTGCGCCTGGAGGGTGCCCAGGAGGCGGCGGTCACCGAGCTCGGCGGCCGCGCCGCCGCGGCGCTGCGCGAGCACCTCGAGGCGCGCGAGCTGGACGTGGACTGCCTGGGCCCGGTGCCGGCGCCGATGGAGCGCCGCCAGAACCGCTATCACCTGCAGCTGATGCTCTCCGCCGAGAAGCGCAGCCGGCTCCACGAGGCCAGCGCCTGGCTGGCCGCCTGGCTGGAAGCCGAACCGGCGGCGCGGCGGGTGCGCTGGTCGCTGGACATCGACCCCCTGACGCTGAGCTGAGGGCATCGAAGGCCCGTGGCGCGCCGGCGCCGCGGCCGGCCCGGGGTTTAAAGCCCGCGCGCAATTGTCGATAATGTGCGGCCAAATGCCCGCCGACGGGCGTTCGACCCGCCCGCGCCACAGGACATCAGATTCCCCATGAAAGACACCATCATCTCCCTGCTGGAGGGCGCCCTGGACGAACTCAAGCGCCAGGACGTCCTGCCCTCCGAGCTCGCCCCGACCATCAAGGTCGACCCGACCAAGGACAAGGCCCACGGCGACTACGCCACCAACCTGGCGCTGATGCTGGCCAAGCCCGCCGGCAGGAAGCCCCGCGAGCTGGCCGAGGCGCTGGTCGAGGCGCTGCCGGCAAGCGACGCCGTGTCGAGGGTCGAGATCGCCGGCCCCGGCTTCGTCAACTTCTTCGCCGCCACCGACGCCGCGGCCCAGGTCATCCGTCGGGTGCTGGACCAGGGCGACACCTTCGGCCGCAGCCTCAGCGGCCAGGGCCAGAAGGTCCAGGTGGAGTTCGTCTCCGCCAACCCCACCGGCCCGCTGCACGTCGGCCACGGCCGCGGCGCGGCCATCGGCGACAGCATCTGCCGCCTGCTCGAGGCGGTGGGCTATGACGTCACCCGCGAGTTCTACTACAACGACGCCGGCGCCCAGATCTCCAACCTGGCGCTCTCGGTGCAGGCCCGCGTCAAGGGCATCGACCCCGAGGACGACGGCTGGCCGGCCGACGGCTATCGCGGCGGCTACATCATCGACGTGGCCAACGGCTACCTGGCCGGCGACACCATCCACGCCGACGACCGCCACGTCACCGGCGCCGCCGACCCGGACGACCTGGACGCCATCCGCGAGTTCGCCGTGGCCTACCTGCGCCGCGAGCAGGACCTCGACCTGCGCGCCTTCGGCGTCGAGTTCGACGTCTACTTCCTCGAGTCCTCGCTGTACCGCGACGGCAAGGTGGCGGCCACCGCCGAGCGCCTCGCCGAGAAGGGCCACACCTACGAGCAGGACGGCGCCACCTGGCTGCGCACCACCGACTTCGGTGACGACAAGGACCGGGTGATGCGCAAGCAGGACGGCCACTACACCTACTTCCTGCCCGACGTCGCCTATCACCTCGACAAGTGGCAGCGCGGCTTCACCACCGTGATCAACGAGCAGGGCGCCGACCACCACTCCACCGTGACCCGCGTGCGCGCCGGCCTGCAGGCGCTCGAGGCCGACATCCCCCAGGGCTGGCCCGACTACGTGCTGCACCAGATGGTGATGGTCACCCGCTCCGGCGTGGAGGTGAAGCTCTCCAAGCGCGCCGGCAGCTATGTCACCGTGCGCGACCTGATCGACGAGGTCGGCCGCGACGCCACGCGCTTCTTCCTCGCCGCGCGCCGCGCCGACTCCCAGCTGACCTTCGACATCGACCTGGCCCGCTCGCAGTCCAACGACAACCCGGTCTACTACGTGCAGTACGCCCACGCCCGCGTGTGCAGCATGCTGCGCAAGGCCGAGTCGCTCGAGCAGCCGTTCGACCACGGCCAGGCCATGGACCACCTGGCGCGCCTGGAGGCCGAGCAGGAGAAGGCGCTGATGAACCGCCTGGCCCGCTACCCGGAGGTGGTGGCCCACGCCGCCGCCAGCCGCGAGCCGCAGCAGATCGCCCAGTACCTGCTCGACCTCGCCGCCGAGTTCCACACCTGCTACAACGCCGTCAAGGTGATGGTCGAGGACGATGCCCTGCGCAACGCCCGCATGGCGCTGTTCCTGGCCGCCCGCCAGGTGCTGCGCAACGGCCTGGACCTGATGGGCGTCGGCGCCCCCGAGGAGATGTAAGCCATGGCCAGCCGCAAGCCCGCCGACAACAGCCGCAAGCGAGGCGCCACCAGCTCCCGGAAGCGCCCCGCCAAGGCACCGGCGCCGCGGCGTGGCGTGCCCGGCTGGCTATGGGGCCTGACCGGCCTGGTGGCCGGCTTTTTGATCTCGCAGCACCAGCACGGCACCGCCCCCTGGCAGGACGGCCCGGCCTCGCCGGCGCCGCTGACCGCCGGCGAGCCCCAGGGCCGGTCCGGCGGCCAGGCGCCGGCGGACGACGAGCCGCCGATGCCGACCTTCGAGTTCTACACCCTGCTGCCGGAATCCGAGGTCATCGCCCCGGGCGAGCAGGCGGCCTCCTCCACGGCCACGCCGCCCCCGCGGCCCGCCGAGGACGATGACGAGGAGGACGATTCCAGCGCCGAGTCCGTCTCGGCCGACGACCCCATCGCCCGGGTAATCGCCGCCAACAGCGCACCGGCCGAGGACACGACGCGCAACGCCGAGGACGGCAAGCGCTACGTGCTGCAGGCGGCCTCCTTCCGCCAGGCCGGCGACGCCCGGCAGCTGGCCGGCCGGCTCAAGGACTTCGGCCTGCTGGCCAACATCAGCGAGGTCCAGACCGGCAACGGCGCGACCTGGCACCGCGTCCAGGTCGGCCCCTACCAGGACCGTCGCGAGCTGTCCCGGGCCCGCGACCTGATGTCCACCCAGGGCATCGAGCCGCTGCTCATCCAGCTGCAGTGACGCGCCGCGCTTGAATTCCGGGCCCGGCGCCCACACCTCCCCAGTAGCTCATGCACGGCGCCGCCTCTCGCGGCGCCGCAGGGGAATCGCCGGCACGAGCCGGCGAGCGGCGCGACATGCCTCGCCCGCGCCCCTTGTTCCGCCATTCCAAAGTCATCGGGAGCCGAACGCTCCCACAAGGAGAGTCCCCTCCATGACCACGATCGTTTCCGTGCGTCGCGGCGACCAGGTGGCGCTGGCCGGCGACGGCCAGGTGTCGCTGGGCAACACCGTGATGAAGGGCAACGCCAGCAAGGTGCGTCGCCTCTACCGCGGCCAGGTGCTGGCCGGTTTCGCCGGCGGCACCGCCGACGCCTTCACCCTGTTCGAGCGCTTCGAGGCCCAGCTCGAGAAATACCAGGGCCACCTGACCAAGGCCGCCGTGGAGCTGGCCAAGGAATGGCGCACCGACCGCGCCCTGCGCCGCCTCGAGGCGCTGCTGGCCGTGGCCGACAAGAACGCCTCGCTGATCATCACCGGCAACGGCGACGTGGTGGAGCCCGAACGCGGCATCATTGCCATCGGCTCCGGCGGCAACTTCGCCCTGTCCGCGGCCCGCGCCCTGCTCGAGAACACCGAGCTGTCGCCCCGCGAGATCACCGAGAAATCGCTGGAGATCGCCGGCGACATCTGCGTGTTCACCAACCACAACGTCACGCTGGAAGAGCTCTGACCATGACCCAGATGACCCCGCGCGAGATCGTCCACGCCCTGGACCAGTACATCATCGGCCAGCAGGACGCCAAGCGCGCCGTGGCCGTGGCGCTGCGCAACCGCTGGCGCCGCATGCAGCTCGACGACGAGCTGCGCCAGGAGGTCACGCCCAAGAACATCCTGATGATCGGCCCCACCGGCGTGGGCAAGACCGAGATCGCCCGCCGCCTGGCCAAGCTGGCCCGCGCGCCCTTCATCAAGGTCGAGGCCACCAAGTTCACCGAGGTGGGCTACGTCGGCCGCGACGTCGAGTCGATCATCCGCGACCTCACCGAGGCCGCCATCAAGCTGGTCCGCGAGCAGGCCAAGGAAGAGGTCGGCCATCGCGCCGAGGACGCCGCCGAGGACCGCATCCTCGACGCCCTGCTGCCGCCGCCCCGCGGCCAGGAGAACGAGCCGCGCACCGAGAACGCCACCCGCCAGTCGTTCCGCAAGAAGCTGCGCGAGGGTCAGCTCGACGACAAGGAAATCGACATCCAGGTCACGCCCCAGGGCCAGGGCATGGACATCAACACTCCGCCGGGCATGGAGGAGATGACCAGCCAGCTGCAGAACCTGTTCTCCAGCATGGGCAAGCAGCAGACCGAGACCCGCCGGGTGGCCGTGAAGGACGCCTTCGCGCTGCTGCGCGACGAGGAGGCCGGCAAGCTGGTCAACGAGGACGACATCAAGAGCCGCGCCATCGAGGCGGTCGAGCAGCACGGCATCGTGTTCCTCGATGAGCTCGACAAGGTCGCCAAGGGCAGCGCCAACTCCAGCGGCGGCGAGGTCTCCCGCGAGGGCGTGCAGCGCGACTTGCTGCCGCTGATCGAGGGCTCCACCGTGTCCACCAAGTACGGCATGGTGAAGACCGACCATATCCTGTTCATCGCCTCCGGTGCCTTCCACCTGTCGCGCCCGTCGGACCTGATCCCCGAGCTGCAGGGCCGCCTGCCGATCCGCGTCGAGCTCGACGCCCTGACGCCGGACGACTTCAAGCGCATCCTCACCGAGCCGTCCGCGGCGCTGACGCGCCAGTACCGGGCGCTGATGGCCACCGAGGGCCTGGACGTGACCTTCACCGACGACGGCATCGCACGCATCGCCGAGATCGCCTGGAAGGTCAACGAAGGCACCGAGAACATCGGCGCCCGTCGCCTGCACACCGTCATGGAGCGCCTGCTCGAGGAGGCCTCCTACCAGGGCGGCGACCTGGGCAGCCCGCTGACCATCGACGCCGCCTACGTCGACTCCCAGCTCGGCGAGCTGGCGCTGGACGAGGACCTGTCGCGCTACATCCTCTAGGCGCGACGCGAAAAGGCGATCGCATGGGGAGGGAGGCCCGACCTCCCTCCCCCTCGCGCCCCGCATCCCTCGGACATTTCACCGGAGGTGCCCATGTCCGCCCCGATCCCCACCCGAGTGCACTACCACAAACAGGCCCGCGAGCTGGAGCTGACCTATGAAGGCGGCGAGAGCCACCGGCTGTCGGTGGAGTACCTGCGTGTCTTCTCCCCCTCCGCCGAGGTGCGCGGTCACGGTCAGGGTCAGGAGACCCTGCAGGTCGGCAAGAAGCACGTCGGCCTGGCCAACATCACCCAGGCCGGCCGCTACGCGCTCAAGCTGCACTTCGACGACGGCCACGACAGCGGCCTCTACAGCTGGGACTACCTGCACGAGCTGATCGAGCACCGGGAGGCCAACTGGGCCGACTACCTGCAGCGACTCGAAGACGCCGGGGCCTCGCGGGAGGCGCTGGGCATCGAGATCAAGCAGCTGTAGGAATCGGCACGCTCCGGAGGCGCCGGGGACGAGTCGTCGAGGGGGTTTTTGCCATGGATGGCAAAAGTAGCGCCCATGGATGGGTTCACAGCGCCCCTCGTGGACTCGTCGCCGGATCAGCCCCATGCAACGTCCCGGTTACAGGGGCCAGAGCAACCGCCTCCACCGTCAAGACAAGGCCCCCCGGGGGGCGCTACAATGCGGCCCAACACGCGGGGCCGTCGGCCTCGCCCCCATTGTGCAGCTGACCCGGGAGCCTCCCTCGCATGACCCCCAGCGACAAGCGCACCACACACTTCGGTTACCAGGAAGTTCCGGTCGACGAGAAGGCCTCCCGCGTGGCCGACGTCTTCCACTCGGTGGCCGCCCGCTACGACGTGATGAACGACCTGATGTCGTTCGGCATCCATCGGGTGTGGAAGCGCCTGACCATCGAACGCGCCGGCGTCCGCCCGGGCCACAGCGTGCTCGACATCGCCGGCGGCACCGGCGACCTGACGCTGAAGTTCTCGCGACTGGTCGGTCCCCGGGGGCGCGTGGTGCTGGCCGACATCAACGAATCGATGCTGCGGGTCGGCCGCGACAAGCTGCTCGATCGGGGCGTCGGCGGCAACGTCGAGTACGTCCAGGCCAACGCCGAGACCCTGCCCTTCCCGGACAACACCTTCGACTGCATCACCATCGCCTTCGGCCTGCGCAACGTCACCGACAAGGACGCCGCGCTGCGCTCCATGGCGCGGGTGCTCAAGCCCGGCGGCCGACTGCTGGTGCTGGAGTTCTCCAAGCCCGACAACGCGCTGCTGAGCCAGGCCTACGACCAGTATTCCTTCCGCCTGCTGCCGCGCATGGGCGAGCTGGTGGCCGGCGATGCCGAGAGCTACCGCTACCTCGCCGAGTCGATCCGCATGCACCCCGATCAGGAGACCCTGAAGGGCATGATGGAGGCCGCCGGCCTGGAGCGGGTCGAGTACACCAATCTCACCGGCGGCATCGTCGCCCTGCACCGCGGCATCAAGCTGTGAGGACGAGATGGCGCTGACACCGACCCTGCTGCTGGGCGGCCTCGAACGCAGCCTCAACGCCCTGCTGGCCCGCGACCCCGCCGCGCCCGCGCGGCTCTCCCGCCTCGCCGGCCAGCGCCTGCTGGTGCGCCTCGAGGGCTCGCCGCTGGCCGTGGCCATGGCCTACCACGCCCAGGGCGTGGACCTGATGCGCCCGGACGACGAGCCCGAGCACGCCTTCGACGCCGTCGTCGAACTCGACCCCGAGACCCTGGGCGAGCTGCTCGGCGGCGCCTCGGTGGAGCGGCTGATGTTCCAGGGCAAGCTCGCGGTGCGCGGGCATATCCCGCTGCTCGAGGCGACCCGCGACCTGCTGCTCGACCTCGACCTGGACTGGGAAGGCGAGCTGGCCCACTGGCTCGGCGACGTGCCGGCCCACAGCCTGGCCGAGGGCATGCGCAGCCTCGGCCGCTGGGGCCTGCGCACCCGCCAGGAGCTGTGCGCCGACGTCTCCGAGTACGTCTTCGAGGAGGCCCGCCTGCTGCCCGGCCGCCATCAGTTCGAGGGGCTGCGCGATCACCTCACCGAGCTGGAAGTCGCCACCGACCGCCTCGAGGCGCGCCTGGAGCGCCTGCGCCGCCGCCTCATCTCTGCGGGAGACGGCGCATGATCCGGCGGCTCGCGCGCATCGCCTGGGTGGTCACCCGCTATCGCCTGGATACCCTGATCCCCCACGAGCGGCTGCCCTGGTGGCTGCGCGGCCTGCTGGCCTTGTCGCCGCTGCGGCTGGTGCCGGTGGGCCAGCGTCCGCGCGGCGAGCGGCTGCGCCTGGCGCTGGAGACCCTGGGGCCGATCTACGTCAAGTTCGGCCAGGTGCTGTCGACCCGCCGCGACCTGTTCCCCGACGACATCGGCAACGAGCTGCGCCGGCTGCAGGATCAGGTGCCGCCCTTCCCCGGCCACCTGGCCCGCGGGCTGGTCGAGGAAGAGCTCGGCATGTCGCTGGACGAGGCCTTCTCGGAGTTCTCGTCCGAGCCGCTGGCCTCGGCCTCGGTGGCCCAGGTCCACGCCGCCCGGCTGCCCGACGGCGAGCAGGTGGTGGTCAAGATCATCCGCCCCGGCATCGAACGCGTGATGCGCCAGGACATGGCGCTGATGTACCGGCTGGCCGCCGGCCTGGCGCGCATTCCCGAGGCCCGCCGGCTGCGCCCGGTGGAGGTCGTCCGCGACTACGAGTCGACCCTGTTCGACGAGCTCGACCTGACCAAGGAAGCCGCCAACACCTCCCAGCTCAAGCGCAACTTCAAGGGCTCGCCGCTGCTGTTCGTGCCGACCATCCACTGGGCGCTGACCCGCCGCCGGGTGATGGTCCAGGAGCGCATCCACGGCATCCCGGTGGCCGATCTCGAGGCCCTCGAGGCCCAGGGCACCGACCTGCGCCGGCTGGCCGAGCGCGGCGTGGAGATCTTCTTCACCCAGGTGTTCCGCGACAACTTCTTCCACGCCGACATGCACCCGGGCAACATCTTCGTGTCCCGCGAGACGCCCTGGAACCCGCAGTACATCGCCATCGACTGCGGCATCGTCGGCAGCCTGACCCGCGAGGACCAGGACTACCTGGCGCGCAACCTGCTGGCCTTCTTCCATCAGGACTACTACGAGGTGGCGGCGCTGCACATCGAGTCGGGCTGGGTCAGCGAGGACACCCGGGCCAACGAGTTCGCCGCCGCGGTGCGCACCGTGTGCGAGCCGATCCTCGAGAAGCCGCTCAAGGACATCTCCTTCGGCCAGGTGCTGCTGGGCCTGTTCCAGACCGCCCGGCGCTTCAACATGGAGGTCCAGCCGCAGCTGGTGCTGTTGCAGAAGACCCTGCTCAACATCGAGGGCCTGGGGCGCCAGCTGTACCCGGACCTCGACCTCTGGGCCACCGCCAAGCCCTACCTGGAGGACTGGATGAAGGAGCGCGCCGGCACCCGCGGGCTCTGGGAGTCCATGAAGCGCCAGGCCCCCGAGCTCTCGCGACAGCTGCCGGAGCTGCCGGTGCTCGCGCACCAGGCCCTGGCCCGGGCCGAACACGGCCATCAGCAGCGCCAGCGCCAGAGCGAGGCCATCGGTGCCATCCAGCGCCGCCTCGATGGCCAGGGCAGGCGCCAGCGCCGCCTGCGCCTGGGGCTCGTGATCGTGGCGGTGGCACTCGCCTGGCAGCCGCTGGTCCAATGGGCAGACGGCCAGCCCTGGCCGGTGCTGGGGGCGGTGGCCATCGGCGCGGCGCTGCTGGCCTGGAACTGATTCACCCACTGCAACGGAAACGTCTCATATGAGCGATATTCTCGACCGCCTCGACGAGGTCTTGACCAGCCGCCGCCAGGCCGCTCCCGACGACTCTTACGTGGCCAGCTTGCATCACAAGGGCCTGAACAAGATACTCGAGAAAGTCGGCGAGGAAGCCACCGAGACGCTGCTGGCGGCCAAGGACGCCGAACAGGGCGACGAGGCGGCGCGCCAGGCGCTGGTCGCCGAGACGACCGACCTGTGGTTCCACAGCCTGGTGATGCTGTCGCACATGGGGCTGAGCCATCGCGAGGTCCTCGACGAGCTGTCCCGACGCTTCGGTCTGTCCGGCCACGACGAAAAGGCCGCGCGGCCCCGATAAGACAACGACGCCGATCTCCGGCGCAGCAACCTGAGGTATACCCTATGTTAGGCGGCATCAGTATCTGGCAACTCCTGATCGTCCTCGGCATCATCATCCTGATCTTCGGCACCAAGAAGCTGCGCAACGTCGGCGGCGACCTGGGCGGCGCGGTCAAGGGCTTCAAGAAGGCCATGGGCGAGGAAGAGAAGAGCGACGAGGGCGACAAGCCCCAGGCCCAGGTGCGCCACGACGACGAAGGCCGGACCTACGACGTCCACGCCGAGCGCAAGGCCGAGGAATCGGAAGAGCGCAAGTAAGCCGCCATGTTCGACATCGGCTTTCTCGAACTCCTGTTCATCGGCGTGGTCGCCCTGCTGGTGCTGGGCCCCGAGCGTCTGCCCAGGGCCGCCCGCACCGCCGGGATGTGGATCGGTCGTATCAAGCGCACGGTCTCCGGCATGCAGCGCGAGATCAACGCCCAGCTCGAGGCGGAGGAGCTGCGCCAGAAGCTCAACGAGCAGCAGAAGAAGCTCGACGAGGGCCTCGACCGGGTCAAGCGCGACGTCGAACGCTCGGTGGAGACGCCCGGCGAGCGCGGCACCGGCGCCGCCCCCCGGGAACGCGCCGAGGCCACGCCCGAGCGTCGCCTCGACGATGCCCTGGGTCGCGCCCGCCGTCAGACCGATGACTCCGACGCCGACGCCCACGAGGACGCCTCTTCCCGATGAGCCAAACCGACGACTCCCAGGGGCCGGGCCATGCCCCGCTGATCGAGCATCTGGTCGAGCTGCGCTCGCGACTGCTGCGCGCGGTAATCGCGATACTGGTGATCTTCCTCGGCCTCTACGCCTTCGCCAACGACATCTACGCCTTCGTCGCCGAGCCGCTGATGGCGCTGCTGCCGGAAGGCTCGCGGATGATCGCCACCGAGGTGGCCTCGCCGTTCCTGGCGCCCTTCAAGCTGACCCTGGTGGTGGCGGTGTTCATCGCCGTGCCCTTCGTGCTGCATCAGGCCTGGGCCTTCATCGCCCCGGGGCTGTACGACAACGAGAAGGCGCTGGCGCTGCCGCTGCTGGCCTCCAGCGTGGCGCTGTTCTACGCCGGGGCCGCCTTCGCCTACTACGTGGTCTTCCCGCTGCTGTTCCAGTTCTTCACCCAGACCGGGCCGGAGGACGTGGCGGTGATGACCGACATCAACCAGTACCTCAACTTCGTGCTCAAGCTGTTCTTCGCCTTCGGCGTGGCCTTCGAGATCCCGATCGCCACCTTCCTGCTGATCCTGAGCGGGGCGACCACGGTGGAGAGCCTGTCGAAGAAGCGCCCCTACGTGGTGCTGGGCTGCTTCGTGGTGGGCATGCTGATGACCCCGCCGGACGTGGTCTCCCAGAGCCTGCTGGCGGTGCCGATGTACCTGCTCTACGAGGTCGGCCTGCTGTTCGGCCGGCTGGTGCGTCGCAGGCGCGACCGGGACGCCGCCGACGAGCAATAAGCCGCGAGCCGCACATCGCCCGGAGCAAAAGAAACCCCGAAGGCTTGGCCTTCGGGGTTTCTCGTCGCTTGCCGCTCGTGGCTCGGCGCTTACAGATCCATCATCTCGTCGATGCGATCCACCAGCTTGAAGATGCCGGTCGCCGCCTCGCCGAGGCGGGTGGCCAGCATGTAGGCCGGGGTGGTGATCACGCGGTTGTCGAAGTCGACCACGATGTCCTCCACGCCGCAGCTGCGATGCAGCCCCCCCATGCTGCTGATGGCGCCCGCCACGCCCGGGTCGTGACCGATGGTCACGGCGATGCCCGGCCCCAGCAGGCGCGGCACCATCACCGGCGCGATGCACATCAGGCCGATCGGCTTGCGATCCTCGTGGAACTCGGCCATGGCCCCCACCAGCTCCTCGTGGATCACCATGTCGGCGCCGGCCTCGGCGAAGTTGGAGAGGTTCTTGGCCGCCCCGAAGCCGCCGGGCAGGATCACGGCATCGAACTCGTCGGCCTCCAGTTCGGCCAGCGGAGAGATCTCGCCGCGCGCCAGGCGCGCCGACTCGACCAGCACGTTGCGGCGCTCCTCGGCCGCCTCGCCGCTGCGGTGATCGACCACGTCATGCTGGTCGATGTCCGGGGCGAAGCAGCGATAGCCGATGCCCAGCTGGTCCAGGCGCAACAGGGTCAGGGTGGTCTCGTAGATCTCAGAGCCATCCTGGACACCGCATCCCGACAGAATGACCGCCACCTGCTTGCTCATTATGCGTCTCCTTGTGCGCCCCCCGCCGGTCGTCGACGGGGCCGATGAACATGAAGCCACCACTTTAGAGAGTCCCCGTAAGCGCGACAAGGCGCGTCTTTCGGCGTCGAAGCGTGCTGATATACTCAGGACATCGCCCCCGGCGGAGGACTGTCATCATTCTGTCATTTATGGGCACCAGACTTGCCACGGCGGCCGAGCCCGGCCCCGCCTGCCCCTGATCGTCTCCCGCAACAGGCGATGCATGACGCCTCCCGGCGCCACGGGCAGGACGGCATCATGAACGATAACGCCCGGCGAGCGACGCGGCCGCCCGCGGGCCGACGACAGGGTACTTCCATGGACGATTCACGTAGCCCCGACACCTCGATCCCCTCCGAGCCCGCCGCGACAGGCGAGCCCCAGAGCGAGACGCCCGCCCCGCGCATCAACCAGACGCGCACGGGGATCAAGCCCAAGGCGCTGCCGGACCCCGAGGCCGACCTCGCCGACCCCGGGCTCTACTTCAACCGCGAGCTCTCGCACCTGCAGTTCAACGTGCGGGTGCTCGAACAGGCCCTGGACGAGGCGCACCCGCTGCTCAACCGGCTGATGTTCCTGCTGATCTTCTCCTCGAACATGGACGAGTTCTTCGAGATCCGCGTGGCCGGCCTGAAGAACCAGATCATGGTCGGCGACGCCTCCTCAGGCGCCGACGGCCGCTCGCCGCGCTCGGTGCTGAGCGAGATCTCGCAGATCGCCCACGAGCAGGTCGATCGCCAGTACCGCATCCTCAACGACACCCTGCTGCCCGCCCTCGAGGGCCAGGGCCTGCGCTTCCGCCGCCGCGGCGACTGGAGCGAGGCCCAGCGCACCTGGGTCAAGGAGTACTTCGAGAGCGAGATCATGCCGGTGATCAGTCCCATCGGCCTCGATCCCTCGCACCCCTTCCCGCGCCTGGTCAACAAGAGCCTCAACTTCATCGTCGAGCTCGAGGGCAAGGACGCCTTCGGCCGCGAGGGTGGGCTGGCCATCCTGCCCGCCCCGCGCTCGCTGCCCCGGGTGATCGCCCTGCCCGACGAGCTCTGCGAGGAAGGCTTCACCGAGTACGTCTTCCTGTCGTCGATGATGCACGCCCACGCCGAGGAAGTGTTCCCCGGCATGAAGGTGAACGGCTGCTACCAGTTCCGCCTGACCCGCAACGCCGACCTCTCGGTGGACCCCGATGACGTCTCCGACCTGGCCTCGGCGCTGCGCGGCGAGCTGCTCTCGCGCCGCTACGGCAGCGGCGTGCGCCTCGAGGTCGCCAACAACTGCCCGGAAGAGCTGACCGAGTTCCTGCTCAAGCTGTTCAAGCTCGAGGGGGCCGACCTCTACCGGGTCAACGGCCCGGTGAACCTGACCCGCATGATGTCGGTGCTGGGCGAGGTCGAGCGCCCGGAGCTGTGCTACCGCGCCTTCACCCCCGGCCTGCCCAAGGCGCTGCGCAAGCGCGACAGCGTGCTGCAGGCCATGGCCGAGCAGGACATCCTGCTGCACCACCCCTTCCACTCCTTCTCCCCGGTGGAGGAGATGCTGCGCGAGGCCGCCCGCGACCCCGAGGTGCTGGCCATCAAGCAGACCCTCTACCGCACCGGCGCCGACTCTCCCATCGTCAATGCCCTGGTGGAGGCCGCCGGCAACGGCAAGGAAGTCACGGTGGTGATCGAGCTGCGGGCGCGCTTCGACGAGGCCGACAACCTGGCCCTGGCCTCGCGGCTGCAGGAGGCCGGCGCCATCGTCATCTACGGCGTGATGGCCTACAAGACCCACGCCAAGATGATGCACATCGTGCGCCGCGAGAAGGGCCAGCTACGCCACTATGCCCACCTGGGCACCGGCAACTACCACTCCAAGACCGCCAAGCTCTACACCGACTACAGCCTGCTGACCGCCAACCCGGTGCTGTGCGCCGACGTGCACAAGGTCTTCCAGCAGCTCTCGGGCATGGGCCGGGCGCGCCAGATCGAGAAGCTGCTGCACGCGCCCTTCACCCTCCACGAGCGGCTGGTGGCGATGATCGATCGCGAGGCCGAATTCGCCCGCAAGGGCAAGCGCGCCCACCTGATCATCAAGTGCAACTCGCTGACCGAGCCCAAGCTGATCCAGGCCCTCTACCGGGCCTCCCAGGCCGGCGTGGAGTGCGACCTGATCATCCGCGGCATGTGCTGCCTGCGCCCCGGCCTGCCCGGCATCTCCGAGACCATCCGGGTGCGCTCGATCATCGGCCGCTTCCTGGAGCACACCCGGGTGTTCCACTTCCACAACGACGGCAAGCCCGAGACCTGGGGCTCCAGCGCCGACTTCATGGCCCGCAACATGTTCCACCGGGTCGAGACCTGCTTCCCGCTGCTCGACAAGAAGCTGGCGGCCCAGGTGCGCAAGGACCTGGAGACCTACCTGGTCGACAACTGCCAGAGCTGGCTGCTGCAGCCCGACGGCACCTACATCAAGCAGGCCCCCGGCGACGCCGCGCCGATCAGCGCCCAGGAGACGCTGCTCTACGCCTACGCCGCCCACGCCTGACGCGATCGATCGAGGCGACAATGCAAAGCGCCTCCCCGGCCCGGCCGGGGAGGCGCTTTTGCGTGCGCGGGTGTCGCGTCGGGCTCAGGCGTCGCGCAGGCGCTCCGCGGCCGTGGTCAGCAGATGCTCGGTGGTGTCCCAGCCGATGCAGGCATCGGTGACCGAGACGCCGTGGCGCAGCGCGCCCGGCACCAGCGGCTGCTTGCCCTCGTGGAGATGGCTCTCCAGCATCAGCCCCGCCAGCGAGGCGTCGCCGGCCAGCCGCTGATTCAGCACGTCGAGCATCACCTCGCTCTGGCGGCGATGATCCTTCTGCGCATTGGCATGGCTGCAGTCGACCATCAGCCGCGGGTTCTGTCCGGCGTCCTCCAGGGTCCGGCGCGCCGCCGCCACCTGGGGCGCGCGGAAGTTGGGCTCGCCGTGGCCGCCGCGCAGCACCGCATGGGTATGCGGATTGCCGGGGGTCTCGCACACCTCGGGGCGACCGTCGGGCCCCATGGCGAAGTGCTGGTGGGGATGGGCGGCGGCGCGCATGGCGTCCACCGCCACCTGCAGGTCGCCGCTGGTGGCGTTCTTGAAGCCGACCACCGCCTCAAGGCCGCTGGCCAGCTCGCGATGCAGCTGGGACTCGGTGGTGCGGGCGCCGATCGCCACCCAGCTCAGCAGATCGTCGAGATAGGGCGCCAGCATCGGCTGCAACAGCTCGGTGGCCACGGGCAGGCCGAGGCCGGCGATCTCGCGCATCAGCGAGCGGGAGAGCTCGAGGCCGCGGGCCAGGTCGCCGCTGCCGTCCAGGTCCGGGTCGTAGGCCAGGCCCTTCCAGCCGACGGTGGTGCGCGGCTTCTCGACGTAGACCCGCATCACCGGCAGCAGGCGATCCTCGACCCGCGGCGCCAGCTCGGCCAGGCGGCGAGCGTACTCGAGGGCGGACTCGGGATCGTGGATCGAACAGGGGCCGATGACCACCAGCAGGCGGTCGTCGCGCCCGGCCAGGATATCGCGGATGGCCTGGCGCTGACCCTCGATGCGGCGGGCCAGGGCCGGCTCGAGCGGCAGAGCGTGGTGGAGCTCGGCCGGCGTGGGCAGCGCGCGGGCGTCGCGGCGGGAGGCGGATTCGGCGGTGGCGGCGAGGGAAACGGGGGCATTCATGAGCATCAACTCCGTGAGCGTGAAGGTCGGGACAGGGTCATGCCACCGGAAATCCCACGGTCGGAGGTGGCGCACTGAGCCGACCGCACGTCGATAAATCGCCAGCCATAGCCGTAATAGTCCCGGCCCAGGGTGCGGAACTCGGCGTGGTGGCGATCGAATGCGGTCATGAGTGTCTCCTCGAATCTCGAATGCAGCGTGTCAGGCCAGAAACGCAGAACCCCCGGGCGGGGTTGCCGTCCGGGGGTTCTGCGTGTCGGAGGCAACCCTTGGCGGGCGTGCCTCGCGGCGTCGTCCTGTGCGATCAGGACACGGCCGCCGGCACGCCGGCGCTAAACCAGTAGCCCTGCCAATAATAGGCGTCACCGACGACGATCGCGTGACCATCGGCCATCGCCGCCGGGGAGGCGGTGATCGGGCGGCGCGGGGTCAGGGACGGGCTCGGTGTCATGGGGCGCTCGGTGTTTGGCGACGGTTCGCGTGAGGGTGATCCTGAATGTCAGGCTCCATCCTGCCCGCTAACGGGCCGGATGGCAAGGCTCAGCCGGTGGCGAACCGGATCCAGGCGATGGTGGCCGGCAGGCCGCTCATGCCGACCAGCACCGCCAGCCCCAGGAAGACGGCCAGCAGCCCGCTGTCGTCCTTGACGTCATCGTCGTGTTCGGACATGGCACCCTCCTCGCCTCGTCGGGAATACCGCCAGTCTAGGCGGAATGCCGTGCGACGGCGAGCCCTCCCCCGACGCTAGCGGAGATGGCGCCCGCCATCGACCGGCAGGGTGATGCCGGTCACGTAGCGGTTGTCGAGCAGGTAGCGCAGGCTCTGGTGGATCACGCCCGGCCCGGGGATCAGCCCCATGGCCGACTTGGCCCGGGCCTTCTCGGCATAGGCCTCGTCGTCGTCCTCGTTGAGCATGATCATCGCCGGCGCGATGGCGTTGACCTGGATCGACGGCGCGTACATGGCGGCGAACGACAGCGTCAGGTTCTCGAGCCCGGCCTTGGAGGCGGCGTAGGCGGCGTGCTTGCGCGAGCCCTTGGCGGCCACGAAGTCGGTCATGTGCACGATGTCGCGCATCGGCTCGCTGCAGGCCTCGAGCAGCTCGCGGGCGCCGAGGTTGATCAGGTACGGCGCCAGCATGTGCACCCGGAACAGCCGCTCGAAGTTCTCGCCGGCCTCGGGCCCGGCGACGTCCGGCGCCCAGTCGCTGGCGTTGTGGACGATGGCGCGCAGCGAGGACGTCTCGGCCCTGAGGCGCTCGAGGAAGTCCTCGATGCCGGCCTGGCTGTCGAAGTCGGCCTGCAGGGTGACGACGCCGCGGCGCCGCAGCGCCTCGAGGGCCTCGCGCTCGCGGCGGTAGCTGACGATCACCGGATGGCCCTCGTCGACCAGCCGCTCGGCACAGTGACGCCCCAGGCGCTGGGCGCCGCCGGTGATCAGGATCGGCGAGGCGCTCATGCCCGGCCTTCCCTCACCAGGCTGCCCACGGTGGGCACCAGCGGGTCCCGCGGGGCATAGGCGAAGACGTCGGAGAACACCCGAGAGGGCTCGAGCCCGAGCGAGGCCAGCACGTCGACGCAGGCGTAGACCATGCCCGGCGAACCGGAGAGGTAGACGTCATGGCCGGAGACGTCGACGTCGTCGAGCGCCGCGCCCAGTGCCGCGTCGATGCGCCCGGCATGGCCCCGGACGCGCTCGTCGGCGAAATCGTCGCCCATGCCCTGCTCGCTGACGCCGTGGAAGGTCAGGTTCGGGTGCTGGGACGCCCACTCCCGGGCCAGGCTCTCGAGGTAGAACTCGCGACGCTCCTTGGCCGCCCACCACAGGGCGATCTCGCGCGCCGGGTCGGCGTGCAGCGCCGCCTCGACGATCGCCTTCATCTGGGCGAAGCCGGTGCCGGCGGCGACCAGCAGCAACGGGCGGGTGCTGTCCGGGTCGAGCACGCAGTCGCCGCTCGGCAGCCGCAGGGTCAGGTGCTGCGCCTCCACCAGCAGCTCGCGCAGCCGCGCCGAGTTGGAGCGCTCCGGCCAGTGCTGGATGTGCAGCTCCAGCCGGCCGTCGCCCTCATGGGCATTGGCGATGGAGAACGGCACCCAGGTCTCGGGGTCGAGCTCCATCTCCAGATACTGGCCGGGCGCGTGGGCCATGGCCTCGGCGCGGCCTCCCAGGCGCACCCGGAAGACGTCGGGGGTGAGGTCCTCGACCTCGACGACCTGGCAGGTCAGGGTCCTTGCCGTCATGAATGCCTCTTGTGGTTATCAGGGGTATCGATGCCCAGCTCGTCCCAGCGCTCGCTGACGCGGGCCTTGACGGCCTCGTCCATGACGATGGGCGTGCCCCACTCGCGATCGGTCTCGCCGGGCCACTTGTCGGTGGCATCCAGGCCCATCTTGGAGCCCAGCCCCGCCACCGGCGAGGCGAAGTCCAGATAGTCGATGGGGGTGTTCTCCACCATCACCGTGTCCCGCGCCGGGTCCATGCGGGTGGTGATGGCCCAGATCACGTCCTGCCAGTCGCGGGCGCTGACGTCGTCGTCGAGCACCACCACGAACTTGGTGTACATGAACTGTCGCAGGAAGCTCCACACCCCCATCATCACGCGCTTGGCGTGGCCGGGATACTGCTTCTTCATGGTCACCACCGCCATGCGGTAGGAGCAGCCTTCCGGGGGCAGGTAGAAGTCGACGATCTCGGGGAACTGGCGGCGCAGGATCGGCACGAACACCTCGTTCAGCGCCAGCCCCAGCACCGCGGGCTCGTCCGGCGGACGGCCGGTGTAGGTGGAGTGATAGATGGCGTCGCGGCGCATGGTCATGCGCGTGACCGTGAACACCGGGAAGGTCTCCACCTCGTTGTAGTAGCCGGTGTGGTCGCCGTAGGGGCCTTCGGGGGCGGTGTCGTCCGGGTAGAGGAAGCCCTCGAGGATGATCTCGGCGGAGGCCGGCACCTCGAGGTCGGCGTGGCCGCACTTGACCAGCTCGGTGCGCGAGCCTCTCAAGAGCCCGGCGAAGGCATACTCGGAGAGCGAGTCCGGCACCGGCGTCACGGCGCCGAGAATGGTCGCCGGGTCGGCGCCCAGCGCCACCGCCACCGGGAAGGGCTCGCCGGGATGCTCGCGGCACCATTCCTGGAAGTCCAGGGCGCCGCCGCGATGGGACAGCCAGCGCATGATCAGGCGATTGCGCGAGAGCTTCTGCTGGCGGTAGATGCCGAGGTTCTGGCGCGACTTGTGCGGCCCCTTGGTGATCACCAGCGGCCAGGTGACCAGCGGCGCGGCGTCGCCGGGCCAGCAGTGCTGGATCGGCAGGCGGTCGAGGTCGACGTCGTCGCCCTCCAGCACCACCTCCTGCACCGGCGCGCGCTTGAGCCGCTTGGGCCCCATGCTCATCACCTGCTTGTAGACCGGCAGCTTGTCGAGGGCATCGCGGAAGCCCTTGGGCGGCTCCGGCTCCTTGAGGAAGGCCAGCAGCTCGCCGACCTCGCGCAGCGCGGTGACCGATTCCTGGCCCATGCCCAGGGCGACCCGCTTCGGCGTGCCGAACAGGTTGCCGAGCAGCGGCATGTCGTGGCCCTTGACGTTCTCGAACAGCAGCGCCGGTCCGCCGGCCCGCAGGGTGCGGTCGCAGATCTCGGTGATCTCCAGATAGGGATCCACCTCGGCGGTGATGCGCTTAAGCTCGCCCTGCTCTTCCAGCGCGGCGATGAACTCGCGCAGGTCCTTGTACTTCATGCGGCCTTCCCGTTATCCCGAACGACGCAAAAGGGGCAGCATAGCATGCTGCCCCTTCGGGATGCTGCGCCTGAGCCCTCGCCCCGGCCGAACGAATCGAAGGCGGGAAAGAGCGGCGAGGACCGACGCGCAAGCCCTTAGCCGAGCGCTGATGCAGAGTGAAGCGGCGCGCGGCGCTCGCCAAGGATGGCGAGCGAGCGGTACCCGTGAGGGATTATGTTGTACCGCGACGCGCAGGCCGCAAACGACGCATCAGGGTTTCGCTCGGCGTGGCGCCGGCGGCGGTCCTCGTCGCCCACCAAGGCGGCCTAGCGTCAACGCCGCTTCATGGCCTCGAAGAACTCGAGGTTGGTCTTGGTATCCTTCAGGCGATCGATCAGGAACTCGGTGGCCGCGGTATCGTCCATCGGGTTGAGCAGCTTGCGCAGGATCCACATGCGCTGCATCTCGTCCTCGGAGGCGATCAGGTCCTCGCGGCGGGTGCCGGAACGACGGATGTTGAGGGCCGGATAGACGCGCTTCTCGGCGAGCTTGCGGTCCAGGTGGGCCTCCATGTTGCCGGTGCCCTTGAACTCCTCGAAGATCACCTCGTCCATCTTGGAGCCGGTGTCGACCAGCGCCGTGGCGATGATGGTCAGGCTGCCGCCTTCCTCGATGTTGCGCGCCGCGCCGAAGAAGCGCTTGGGCTTCTCGAGGGCGTGGGCGTCGACGCCGCCGGTCAGCACCTTGCCGGAGGACGGCACCACGGTGTTGTAGGCGCGCGCCAGGCGGGTGATGGAGTCGAGCAGGATCACCACGTCCTTCTTGTGCTCGACCAGGCGCTTGGCCTTCTCGATCACCATCTCGGCGACCTGCACGTGGCGGGCCGGCGGCTCGTCGAAGGTCGAGGCCACCACCTCACCGCGCACGGTGCGCGACATCTCGGTGACCTCCTCGGGCCGCTCGTCGATCAGCAGCACGATCAGGTGACACTCGGGATTGTTGCGCGTGATCGAGGTGGCGATGTTCTGCAGCATCAGCGTCTTGCCCGCCTTGGGCGGCGAGACGAGCAGGCCGCGCTGGCCCTTGCCGATGGGGGCGGTCAGATCGATGATCCGCGCGGTGAGATCCTCGGTGGAGCCGTTGCCGATCTCCATGCGCAGCCGTTCCTGGGGGAACAGCGGCGTGAGGTTCTCGAAGAGGATCTTGTGCTTGGCGTTCTCGGGCTTGTCGAAGTTGATCTCGCTGACCTTCAACAGCGCGAAGTAACGCTCCCCTTCCTTGGGCGGACGAATCTTGCCGGAGATGGAGTCGCCCTTGCGCAGGTTGAAGCGCCGGATCTGGGAAGGCGACACATAGATGTCATCGGGGCCGGCCATGTAGGAACTGTCGGCACTGCGCAGGAAGCCGAACCCGTCCTGCAGGATTTCCAGCACGCCGTCGCCGTAGATGGCCTCGCCGCTCTTGGCGTGCTTCTTGAGGATGGCGAAGATGATGTCCTGCTTGCGGGAACGCGCCAGGTTGTCGATGCCCATCTCACGGGCGATCTCCAGGAGTTCCGGCACGGGCTTTTGCTTGAGTTCGGTAAGATTCATCGGTGTGTTCAGAAGTTGCTCGTGAAAGCCGGGCAGTCGTGCGCCGTATGGGAAAAGAGGCGAGACATTAACGCCGCGTGGATGCGTTCAGAGCCCGGACAGGCTGCCTCTCGTCGAATGCGGGTCATGGCCACGGGCGGGCAACCGCTGAGGATGCCGGGCCAGTCTCGGGAGCGAGGGAGCAGGTTCGTTTTCGCCTGAAATCAGCGCAACAGGCCATGGGCCGGGAAGAGGGCTGATTGCAGAGGGCTATCTGACGACTTGGATAAAATGACCGTGGCGTGGTTGCCATGCGCGGTCGGGAAGCATTCGGAACAGGCGAACGCCCCGATACTAGTCAAGGGTGACGGGAAACGCAATACCCGCGCCGGCCCCGCCCCGGCGCGATTGACAAGCCCGATGGACGACCGCAACCTTTTGGCCAGTCTCCCTGAAGGACCCGCCATGACTGCGCCTACGGACCGGCACGACGCCGATGCCAGCGAGCCCGAGCTCGCCCCCCGCCGACTCGCCGCCATCGATCTCGGCTCGAACAGCTTTCACCTGCTGGTGGCCAACTATCGGGACGACCGCCTGCAGGTCGTCGCCCGCCAGGGCGACAAGGTCCAGCTGGCCGCGGGCCTCGGCGACGACGGCTGCCTCACCGAGGAGGCCATGACCCGGGCGCTGGACTGCCTGGCCCGCTTCGCCCCCTTCCTCGAGGGCATCGCCCCGCAGGACCGGCGGGTAGTCGGCACCAACGCCCTGCGCGACGCCGACAACAGCCAGGCATTCATCGATCGCGCCGAGGCCCTGCTCGGCACCCGCATCGAGATCATCGCCGGCCGCGAGGAGGCCCGCCTGGTCTATCTCGGCGCCGCCCACGCCGTGGCCGAGGACGGCCGGCGGCTGATCGTCGACATCGGCGGCGGCTCCACCGAGTTCATCATCGGCGAACACTTCGAGCCCCAGGCCCTGGAGAGCCTGAGCATGGGCTGCGTGACCTTCACGCGACGCTTCTTCGACGGCGGCGAGATCACCGAGAAGCGCATGCGCCGCGCCGAACTGGCCGCGCTGTCCGAGCTCGCCAACATCAAGAAGCCCTTCCAGAAGCTCGGCTGGAGCGACCCGGTCGGCTCCAGCGGCACCATCAAGGCCGCCGCGGCGGTGATCGCCGCCGCCGGCAAGTCGCCCGAGGGCGTGATCACCCGCCAGGGCCTCGCCGACCTGCGCAAGCGGCTGCTCAAGTGCAAGCGCCTGGACAAGGTCGCCATGGACGGCCTCAAGGACGACCGCGCCCGGGTCTTCCCCGCCGGCATCGCCATCCTCGGCGCCATCTTCGAGGCCTTCGACCTGGAGGAGATGCGCTATTCCGACGGTGCCCTGCGCGAGGGCGTGCTCTACGACCTGGCCGGCCGCAACAGCCCCGAGGACTCGCGGCTCAAGACGCTGTCCAACCTCCAGCGCATCTACGGCGTCGACGCCCGTCAGGCCGACAACGTCGCCGCCACGGCGCTGGCGCTGTTCGCGCAGGTGCGCGAGGCCTGGCGGCTGGACGAGGATCAGGCGCGCTTCCTGGAGTGGGCCAGCCGGCTCCACGAGGTCGGCCTGGCGATCTCCCACAGCCAGTTCCATCGCCACGGCGCCTACCTGCTGGAGCACTCCGACCTGGCCGGCTTCTCGCGCCCCGACCAGCGCCAGCTGGCCTTCCTGGTCCGCGCCCACCGGCGCAAGTTCCCGCTCAAGGAGTGGCAGGCGCTGCCCGCCACCGAGCGCCCCGCCATGTCGCGGCTGGCCCGGCTGCTGCGCCTGGCGGTGATCCTCAACCACTCGCGTCCGGAACAGCCGCCCGACACGCCGACGCTGGCGGCCGACGACGAGGCCACGCTGCGGCTCGGCTTGGCGGAGGAACAGGAGCCCAGCCTGCTGCTCGCCGATCTGGAGCAGGAGGTCGGCTACCAGCAGGCCGCCGACCTGACGCTGATCCTCGACGCCGGCTGAGCCCGCTCAGCCGCTGCGCCAGCCCTCGGCGCAGGCCAGCCAGCCCGAGGTCCGCCCCACCGCGACCACGTCATCGCCACGCCAGGCGACGATCAGCCCGCCCCGCTCCCAGGGCGGCAGCCCCCACTCCTGCAGCAGGCGCTTGAGATCGCGGCGTCCCCGGCCCGTCAGGCGCAGCCGCTCGCCGCCCAGCCGCGGCGCCAGCGTCAGCCTGACCGGCTCCCCGTCCTCGCGAAGCAGCCCGCTCGCCAGCGGCCCCAGCGGCGTGGACAACGGCACGCGGCCGTCCCAGGCGGCCCGCCATTCGGCCGGCAGCGACACGACCGGCGCCAGCAGATACAGGCGCCCGCGCCAGACCCGCGCCTCGGCGCCCGCCCAGACGATGCGCACCTCGGCGTCGCCGCGCGCCTCGAGCTGGTCGAGCAGCGTCGCCAGCCGGGCGGCCGGCGGCCGCGGCAGCCCCCGTCGCTCGAGGCAGTGGCGGATCAGCAGCCGACGGCGCGGGATAGAGAGCCCGAGCAGGGCCTCGCAGGAAAGACGCGCGGGATCGCCGCCGAGTCGCGCCAGGTCCTCGGCGGCGAACTCCTCGAGCAGGCCGTCGGCCTCGCCGGCGAGCGCCGCGCTGCGCGAGAGCGCCGCCGCGGCGTCCGGCCAGCGCTCGGCCAGCCGCGGCAGCGCCCGGTGGCGCAGGAAGTTGCGGTCCAGGGCGGTGTCGGCGTTGCTCGGGTCCTCGACCCAGGCGAGAGCCAGGCGCCCGGCTTCGGCCTCCAGCGCCGCGCGGGAAGCGTCGAGCAGCGGGCGGACGAGGCGACGCCCGTCGAGGTCGCGCATCGGCGGCATGGCCGCTAGGCCGCGGGGGCCGGCGCCTCTAAGCGCGGCCAGCAGGAGGGTCTCGGCCTGATCGTCGCGATGCTGGGCCAGCCACAGGGTCTCGCCGGCGCCGACGCGGCGGGCGAAGGCCGCATGGCGCGCGGCCCGCGCCTCGCCCTCGAGCCCCCGCCCCGCCGAGGCATCGACCGCGACGCGCTCGACGAACAGCGGCACCCCGAGCCAGGCGCACAGCCGCCGGCAGTGACGCTCGAAGTCGTCGGCGGCGGCCTGCAGGCCGTGATGCACGTGCAGCGCCCGCAGCGGACGCGGATGACGCCGGCAGGCGTCGGCGGCCAGGGTCAGCAGCAGCGCGGAATCGAGCCCGCCGGAGAGCGCCACCCAGACGCCGCGCCCCGGCGGGGTCTGGGCCAGGGCGCTGTCGATCGTGGCTTGCAGGGAAGAAGACGCGAGGCTCATGGGCAGGAAAATGACTCAGAGGAAGCAGGGTGTGCCACCACCAAGGTGGCGAGACGGCATCCACCGAGTTCTCGGCCTCTTCGAGCGACGATCTGGCTAGGCGGAGAAGACCGAAGCCGCGGAGTTTACTTGCGGCTAAATGAGCAGGATGAGGTCTTCTCCAACACCGCCAGATCGAGCGCAGAAAGGCCCGATATCAGACGGGGGCGCCGTAGCTCATCAGGCGCTTGTACCGCCGCTCGAGCAGGTCGTCGGTCTCCATGCCCTCGAGGCGCTCGAGGCTCTCGGTCAGCGCGGTGCGGATGCGCTCGGCGGTGTCCACCGGCTTGCGGTGCGCGCCGCCCAGCGGCTCGGGGATCAGGGTATCGACGAAGCCCAGCTCCTTGAGGCGCTCGGCGGTGATGCCCATGGCCTGGGCGGCCTCGGAGGCCTTCTCGGCGCTCTTCCACAGGATGGAGGCGCAGCCCTCGGGCGAGATCACCGAGTAGGTGGAGTACTGCAGCATGGCCAGCTCGTCGCACACGCCGATGGCCAGCGCGCCGCCGGAGCCGCCCTCGCCCACCACGGTGGAGACGATCGGGGTCTTGAGCCGCGACATCACCGCCAGGTTGTAGGCGATGGCCTCGGACTGGCCGCGTTCCTCGGCGTCGATGCCCGGGTAGGCGCCCGGGGTGTCGATGAAGGTCAGCACCGGCATCCTGAAGCGCTCGGCCATCTCCATCAGGCGGCAGGCCTTGCGGTAGCCCTCGGGGCGCGGCATGCCGAAGTTGCGACGCACCTTCTCCTTGACGTCACGGCCCTTCTGGTGGCCGATGACCATCACCGGCTTGTCGTTCAGCCGCGCCACGCCGCCGACCAGGGCGGCGTCGTCGGCGAAGTTGCGATCACCGTGCAGCTCGTCGAAGTCGGTGAAGACGTGCTCGAGGTAGTCGAGCGTGTAGGGGCGCTGCGGATGGCGCGACAGCTGCGACACCTGCCAGGCGGTCAGATCCTTGAAGATCGACTCGGTGAGCTTGCGACTCTTCTCCTCGAGCCGACCGATCTCGTCGCTCAGGTTGACCTGGCTGTCGTTGCCGACCAGGCGCAGCTCCTCGATCTTGGCCTGAAGCTCGGCGATGGGCTGTTCGAAGTCTAGGTAGTTGGGGTTCATGGGATAGCCTTGTCTCGTCGGCCGAAGGGGCGACCGGGGGGAAGCGTCAAACGGCGTTCATTATCGCACCCTGACACGCCCACGCAAGGCGAGCCAGGGTGCCTGCACATTGTCGGAGCGACGCGAATCAACGGTAGCGCAGGCGCACACCGTCCTGGCCCTCGACCTCGCGCAGGGCGATCAGCAGCTCGTCGGAGGGCGTGACCCGCCACTCCTCGGCCAGCTCCAGCCAGCCGCTGGCCGCGGCGCTGCGGTAGCGCAGCCGCACCGGCAGGCCCTCGTCGCTGCGGTAGGGGGCGAGGCTGTCGCGCAGGCTGTCCACCAGCCGGCCGTTGGCGCGCTCGCCGTCCAGCGCCAGCTCCACCGCCTGGCCGTAGCGGGTGCGAGCGTCGACCATCGGCGTGATCTCCTTGCCGCGCAGGCGCAGGCCACCCGAGTAGTCATCGCTCTGTACCTCGCCCTCGACGATCAGCACCTGATCGGTGTCCAGGCGGCTGCGCACCTGGTCGAACAGCTCGCCGAACAGCGAGGCCTCGATGCGGCCGGTGCGGTCGTCCAGGGTGACGAAGGCCATGGTGTCGCCGCGCTTGGACTTCATGGTGCGCATGCCGACCACCAGCCCGGCCACGCGCTGGGGCTCTCGCGACGGCTTGAGGTCGCCGATACGGGTGGAGACGAAGCGCTCGAGCTCCTTCTCGTACTCGTCGATGGGGTGGCCGGTCAGATACAGCCCGAGGGTGTCCTTCTCGCCGCCCAGGCGTTCCTTGTCGGTCCAGTCGCGGGCGCCGCGATAGTCGGCATAGACGTCGGTGTCTTCCTCTTCATCGGAGGCGGCGAAGGCCTCGCCGAACATGTCCATCATGCCCAGGTTCTGGTTGGCCTGATTCTGGGCCGCGGCCTTGAGCGCGGCTTCCAGCGAGGCGGCCATCACCGCGCGGCTCGGCCCCAGGTTGTCCAGCGCCCCGGAGCGGATCAGCGCCTCCAGGGTCCGCTTGTTCATGCGCTTGGGATCGACCCGCTTGCAGAAATCGAACAGGTCGCGGAAGGCGCCGCCCTCCTCCCGGGCCTCGACGATGGCGCCGATGGGGCCCTCGCCGACGCCGCGGATGGCGCCCAGGCCGTAGACCACCCGGCCCTCGTCATCGACGGTGAACTTGTAGCCGCCGACGTTGACGTCCGGCGGCGTCACCGTGAGCCCGATGTGGCGGCACTCCTCGATCAGCGGCACCACCTTGTCGAGGTTGTCCATCTCGGTGGACATCACCGCCGCCATGAAGGGCCCGGGATAGTGCGCCTTGAGCCAGGCGGTCTGGTAGGACACCAGGCCGTAGGCCGCCGAGTGCGACTTGTTGAAGCCGTAACCGGCGAACTTCTCCACCAGGTCGAAGATGTTGCCGGCCAGATCCTTGTCGATGCCGTTCTCGGCACAGCCCTCCATGAAGCCGGCGCGCTGCTTGGCCATCTCCTCGGGCTTCTTCTTGCCCATGGCGCGGCGCAGCATGTCGGCCTGACCCAGGCTGTAGCCGGCCATCACCTGGGCGATCTGCATCACCTGCTCCTGATACAGGATGATGCCGTAGGTGGGCTCGAGCACCGGTTTGAGCAGCTCGTGCTGGTAGTCCGGGTGCGGATAGGCGACCTCGGCCCGGCCGTGCTTGCGGTTGATGAAGTCGTCGACCATGCCCGACTGCAGGGGCCCCGGCCGGAACAGCGCCACCAGGGCGATCATGTCCTCCAGCGAGTCCGGCAGCAGGCGCTTGATCAGCTCCTTCATGCCGCGGGATTCGAGCTGGAACACCGCCGTGGTCTCGGCCTTCTTGAGCATCTCGAAGGTCGGCTTGTCGTCCAGCGGGATGGCGTCGATGTTGAGCGGCCCCAGCCCTTCCTTGACGCGCACCTTGTCGACCATCTCCAGCGCCCAGTCGATGATGGTCAGGGTACGCAGCCCCAGGAAGTCGAACTTGACCAGCCCGGCGTCCTCGATGTCGTTCTTGTCGTACTGCACGCGCAGGCCGCTGCCGTCCTCGTCGCAGATCAGCGGCGAGAAGTCGGTGAGCTTGGTCGGCGCGATCACCACGCCGCCGGCGTGCTTGCCGGTACCGCGGGTGATGCCCTCGAGCTTCACCGCCATGTCCCAGATCTCCTGGGCCTCCTCGTCGGCGTCGAGGAACTCCTTGAGCTGGGGCTCGTCCTCGATGGCCTTGGCGAGCGTCATGCCGACCTCGAAGGGAATCAGCTTGGAGAGCTTGTCGCCCAGCGAGTAGGGCTTGCCCTGGGCGCGGGCCACGTCGCGCACGACGGCCTTGGCGGCCATGGTGCCGAAGGTGACGATCTGCGAGACGGCGTCGCGGCCGTAGCGCTCGGCCACGTAGTCGATCACCCGGTCGCGCTTCTCCATGCAGAAGTCGACGTCGAAGTCGGGCATCGAGACACGCTCGGGGTTGAGGAAGCGCTCGAACAGCAGGTCGTACTCGAGCGGGTCCAGGTCGGTGATCTTCTGCGCGTAGGCCACCAGCGAGCCGGCACCGGAGCCCCGACCCGGGCCGACGGGGACGTCGTTGTCCTTGGCCCACTGGATGAAGTCCATCACGATCAGGAAGTAGCCCGGGAAGCCCATCTGCAGGATGATGTCGAGCTCGAAGTCGAGCCGCTGGCGGTAGCGGGCATCGATCTCGGCGTACTCGTCGCCGTCGCGGGGATACCTTTCCTTCGGGTAGAGGAAGTCCAGGCGCTCGGTCAGGCCGTCGTGGGAGATCTTGCGGAAGAACTCGTCCTGGGTCATGCCCTCGGGGATGCCGTATTCCGGCAGGAAGATCTCGCCCAGGCGCACGTCGACGTTGCAGCGCGCGGCGATCATCACGCTGTTTTCCAGCGCCTCGGGGAGGTCCGAGAACAGCTCGGCCATCTCCTCGGGGCTCTTGAAGTACTGTTCCTCGGTGTAGCGACGCTCGCGGCGCGGGTCGTCCAGCGCCTTGCCCTCGCCGATCGAGACCCGGGTCTCGTGGGCCCAGAAGTCCTCGCGCTCGAGGAAGCGCACGTCGTTGGTGGCCACCACCGGGGTGCCGGTCTCGACGGCCAGGTCCACCGAGAGGTGCACGCACTCCTCCTCCAGCGGCCGGCCGGTGCGGGTCAGCTCCAGGTAGTAGCGCCCGGGGAAGGCGGCCTGCCATTCGTCGAGCAGGGCCCGGGCCTCGGCGTGGTGATCGGTCAGCAGGTGACGGCCGACGTCGCCCTCACGCCCGCCGGACAGGGCGATCAGCCCCTCGCTCTGCTCGAGCACCCAGTTCCGCTCCAGCAGCGCCATGCCGTCCTTCTGCCCCTCGACCCAGCCCCGCGAGATCAGCTCGGTGAGGTTGCGATAGCCCACATCGTTCATGGCCAGCAGCGTCAGGCGGTAGGGATGGGCCTCGTCATGGGGGTTGGCGAGCCAGAAGTCGCCGCCGATGATCGGCTTGAGGCCGGCCCCCTGGGCGCCGCCGTAGAACTTGACCAGGGCGAAGAGGTTGGCCTCGTCGGTGAGCGCCAGCGCCGGCACGCCCTGGCTGCCCGCCGCCTTGATCAGCGGCTTGAGACGCACCAGGCCATCGACCAGGGAGAATTCGCTGTGCACACGGAGATGAACGAAGGGAGCGGTCATGGCGGACTCGGGCTTGATGATGGAAATGGGTCGACGCTGTCACGGGAGCGGAGACCGGCCGGCACGGCCGGTCTCGACGCCCCGTCCAACAGGCTAGATGATCTAGAGCAGGTTCAGCTGGCGCTTGACGGGCGCGAAGGAGCGACGGTGCTCGGGCAGCGCGCCGAGGCGCGTCAGGGCGGCCAGATGCTCGGGCGTCGGGTAGCCCTTGTGGCGGGCGAAGCCGTAGTCGGGATGGCGCGCGTCCAGCGCCAGCATGTCGGCGTCGCGGGCCACCTTGGCCAGTATCGAGGCCGCGGCGATCGCCGGATGACGCGCATCGCCCTTCACCACCGCCTGGCCCGGCACATGATGCCCGGGGAGCCGATTACCGTCCACCAGCAGATATTCCGCGGCCGGCGACAGCGCATCGATGGCGCGCCGCATGGCCAGGTGAGTGGCGTGATAGATGTTCAGGCCATCGATCTCGTCGGGGCTGGCCTCGGCCACGGCGAAGGCCAGCGCCCGCTCGCGGATCCGGGCGTCCAGCGCCTCGCGGCGCCTGGCGGTCAGCTTCTTGGAGTCGGTCAGCCCGTCGATCGGCGCGGCCGGATCGAGGATCACCGCGGCGGCCATCACCGGGCCGACCAGCGGGCCGCGCCCGACCTCGTCGACCCCGGCCAGGTGCGTGCCGCGATAGTCGACGACCAGCGGCGGGAAGTCCTCGGCCTTCATGCGCCCTCCTCCAGCGTCTCGGGCGCCACCGAGGCCGGCAGCGCGCGGCGCGCCACCAGCGCCTCGACGGCGTCCACCGCGCGGCGGCTGGCGTCGCGCTGCAGGCCTTCGTGCATGGCCGCGAAGCGCGCCTCGAGGGCGTGGCGCGCCTCGGCGTCGTCGAGCAGTGAGGCGAGCTCGGCGGCGATGCCCTCGGGGCTGGCGTCGTCCTGGATCAGCTCCGGCACCAGCGCCTCCCGGGCGATCAGGTTGGGCAGCGAGATCCACTCGGTCTTGACCAGCCGCCTGGCCAGCCAGTGGGTCATCGGTGCCATGCGATAGGCCACCACCATGGCGCGGTGGCACAGCATGGCCTCCAGCGCGGCGGTGCCGGAGGCCAGCAGCACGGCATCGGCGGCCACCATGGCCTCGCGGGACCGGCCATCGACCAGGGTCACCCGCTCGCGCAGCGTCTCGCGGCCCTCGAGCAGCGCCTCCAGCTCGGCGCGCCGCGACGGGGTCGCGGCGGGAATCACCACCCGCAGCGCGTCGCGCTCGCGACACAGCCGTTCGGCGGTATCGAGGAAGGTCGCGCCCAGGAAGCGGATCTCGTTGGCCCGGGAGCCGGGCAGCACGGCCAGCAGCGGCGCCGCGTCGGACACGCCCCGGGCGGGCAGGCCGAGCGCCTCGCGAGCCTCGCCGCGGTCGTTGACCAGCGGCAGCTCGTCGGCCAGCGGATGGCCGACGAAGGCCACCGGCACCCGGTGGCGGGCGTAGAAGGCGGCCTCGAAGGGCAGGAAGGTCAGCATGGCGTCCACCGAGCGGGCGATGCCCTTGACCCGCCCCTGGCGCCAGGCCCACACGGAGGGGCTGACGTAGTGGGCGGTGGTCAGGCCGGCCTCGCGCAGCTGGCGCTCGAGCCCGAGGTTGAAGTCCGGCGCGTCGATGCCGATCACGATGTCGGGCCGCCAGTCGAGGGCATCCTGGCGCAGGGTGCGGCGCACGCGCACCAGGCCCGGCAGGTGCTTGAGCACCTCGACCAGCCCCATCACCGAGAGGGTCTCGAGCGGGAAGCGGCTGTCGATGCCCTCGGCGATCATGCGCGGCCCGCCGATGCCCCGGAACTCGACGCCCGGGTGGCGGGCCTTGAGCTCGCGCATCAGGCCGGCGCCGAGGATGTCGCCGGAGAGCTCGCCGGCCACCAGGTAGACGCGCGCGATCGTCATGGCGTCAGCGCACGATGCCGCGGGTCGAGGCCTCGATGGAGGCGACGAACGCCTCGGTTTCCGGCAGCGCGTACTGGGTGCGGATCTCGGTCAGCGCCTGCTCCACGGTCAGGCCCTGGCGATAGACCAGCTTGTAGGCCTCGCCCAGGGCGCGGATCGCCTCGTTGGAGAAGCCGCGGCGGCGCAGGCCGATGAGGTTGAGGCCGTGGGCCGCGGCAGGGTTGCCGTTGATCATCACGTAGGCCGGGGTGTCCTTGGTGATGATCGAGCCGCCGCCGGCCATGGCATGGTCGCCGAAGTGGCAGAACTGGTGGATCGCCGACAGGCCGCCGATGATCGCGAAGTCGCCCAGCTTGACGTGGCCGGCCAGGGTCACCTGGTTGGCCAGGATGCAGTCGTCGCCGATCACGCAGTCGTGGCCGACGTGGACGTAGGCCATGAACAGGTTGCGCGAGCCGATGGTGGTCTCGCCGCGATCCTGGACGGTGCCGCGGTGCAGGGTCACGCCCTCGCGCACGACGTTGTCGTCGCCCATCACCAGGCGGGTGGGCTCGCCGGCGTACTTCTTGTCCTGGCACTCCTCGCCGACCGAGGCGAACTGGAAGATCCGGTTGCGCTCGCCGATCAGCGTCGGGCCCTGGATCACCACATGGGGGCCGATGCGCGAGCCGGCACCGATCTCGACGTCGGCGCCGATCACGCTGAAGGGGCCGACCTCGACGTCATCGGCCAGGCGCGCGGCCGGATCTACGATGGCGGTGGGATGAATCAAGCGACCTTCCTCTCGGCACAGGTGATCTCGGCCTCGCAGGCGACCTCGCCGGCCACGCTGGCCTTGCACTGAAACTTCCAGATACCGCGCTTCTCGCGGATCACGTCGGCGCGCAGTTCCAGCTGATCGCCGGGCATCACCGGGCGCTTGAAGCGGACGTTGTCGCTGCCCACGAGGTAGTAGACGTAACCGTCGGCGGGCAGCTTGTTGACCGTCTTGAAGCCGAGGATGCCGCAGGCCTGGGCCAGCGCTTCCACCACCAGCACGCCCGGCATGATCGGGTGATGCGGGAAGTGGCCATTGAAGAACGGCTCGTTGATGCTGACATTCTTGTAGGCAACGATGGATTCGCCGTGGGTAAGCTCCGTCACCCGGTCCACCAGCAGGAAGGGATACCGGTGGGGCAGATACTCACGAATCTCGTTAATGTCCATTACCATCGTAGCAACCTCTGAAATGACAGAATGCCCCGCATCGCGGGCGCGACCGTCGCCGCGCGCGTGGCGACGGACGGGCGGGGATTATACCGCCCGAGGGGGCGGCCTCAAGCATCGCGCCCGGCTTTTTCCAGGCGATTCAGCCGGCGGGCGATGTCGTCGAGCTGCTTGAAGCGCACCGCACTGCGACGCCACTGGGCATTCTCCATGGCCCCGGTCCCGGAAGAGTAGACCCCCGGCTCGTGAATCGAGTTGGTGACCAGGCTCATGCCGGTGACCTGGACGCCGTCGCACACCGTCAGGTGGCCGGACAGCCCCACGCCGCCGCCCAGCATGCAGTGCCGCCCGACCCGGGTCGAGCCGGCGATGCCGACGCAGCCGGCCAGCGCGCTGTGGGCGCCGACCTGCACGTTGTGGGCGATCTGCACCTGGCTGTCGATCTTCACATCCTCGCCGATCACGGTGTCGCCTAGGGCGCCGCGGTCGATGCTCGAGCAGCTGCCGACCTCGACGTCATCGCCCAGCACCACGCCGCCGAGCTGGGCGATCTTGTGCCAGCCGGCCCCGTCATGGGCGAAGCCGAAGCCGTCGCCGCCGATCACGCAGCCGCTGTGCAGGATCACCCGCGCGCCGATGCTGACCCCATGGTAGACGGTCACGTTGGCGTGCAGCCGCGACTCGGCGCCGATCCGGGTGTCGGCGCCGACCACGCAGCCGGGCCCGATCACCACGCCGTCGCCGAGCTCGACGCCGGCCTCGATCACCGCCTGGGGGCCGATCACCACGCCCTCGCCCAGCCGGGCATCCTCGGCGACCGTCGCCGAGGGATGCACGCCCGATGCCTCGCGGCCGGCCAGCGGGTCGAACAGCCGCGACAGCTGGGCATAGCCCAGATAGGGATTGTCGAGGGTCAGGCAGGGCACCGGAGATTCCCCGGCATGGCTAGGGTGCAGCAGCACCGCCGCGGCGCGGGTCTCGGGCAGGTCCTTGAGGTAGGCGCGGTTGGCCAGGAAGGCGATCTGATCGGGCCCGGCATCGCGCAGCGTGGCCAGGCCACGCACGCGGCGCTCGCCGTCACCCTGGAGGCCGGCCCCCAGCTGCGTGGCGATCTCGGCCAGCGTCAGGGAAGGAGAGTCTTGTGTCATGGGAACCCGATGTCGGTTGGGAAAACACTCTGCGCTGGCGACGGCCGCCGCGCCGGTTCGATATCGATGGGCCCCGACGGCGTCGATGACGCGAGTCGAGGCCCCGGAGCCGTGGCATCGCCGCCTCCCCCGTTCCGGACGAGGCGGCCCGCCGGCGGCCGGACTAGAAGGTCTGACCCAGCGAGAACTGGAAGAACTGGGTATCGTCGTCGCTCTCGGCATTGAGCGGCTCGGCGATGCTGAAGGTCAGCGGGCCCACCGGGGTCAGCCAGGAGACGCCGAGGCCCACGCTGTAGCGCAGCTCGCCCAGGTCGACGCCGGAGCTGCAGTTCGACTGACCGGCCTCCTCGTCGCGCACCTCGTAGCAGTCGGTGAGGAAGGTGTTGCCGGCGTCCAGGAACACCGAGGGCTGCACCGAGCGCTTGTCCTCGACGAAGGGCATCGGGAAGATCAGCTCGGCGCCGCCCTCGATCAGCACGTTACCGCCCAGGGTGCGGTCCTCGTCGTCGTCGCTGTCGGTGGGCGGCGTGGTGCTCGGCCCCAGGGTGTTGCTGGTGAAGCCGCGCACCGACCCCAGGCCGCCGGTGTAGAAGTTCTCGTAGAACGGATAGGGGCCGTCACCGATGCTGTCGGCATAGCCCACCTCGCCGCGCAGCTTGAACGACCAGGTCTGTTCCTCGTTCATCGGGAAGAACTGCCGGGCGCGGGCGCGCAGCTTGTAGTACTCGGAATCGCTGCCGGGCACCGCGGTCTCCAGCGACAGGCGCTGGTAGTTGCCGGCGGTGGGCATGATGCCGCGGTTCAGGTCGTTGCGGGTCCAGCTGGCGGTCAGCTTGAAGGCCTGGGCGTTGTCGCCCTCCTCGTCGACGTAGCGCTGGATCTCCGAGGCCGTGTCGTCGTAGGTCTCGATGGTCAGGTCCTCGACGTCGGCCCCGAAGTTGAGCCGGGTCAGCTCGTTGATCGGATAGCCGAAGTTGATGCCGCCGCCGTAGGCATCCGTCGAGTAGGTCGAGATGTCGGAGTCCTCGTAGTCGGTCTCGCGGTAGAACAGGTTGTAGCCGCGGGAGATGCCGTCGAGGGTCCAGTAGGGATCGGTGAAGCCGAAGTTCAGGTTGGTGTAGGTGTCGCTGCGCTGGGCGCCGATGTTGACCCGGTTGCCGGTGCCCAGGAAGTTGTTCTGGGACAGCGAGGCGCCGTAGATCACGCCGGCGCTCTGGGAGAAGCCGATGCTCGCGGAGATCGAGCCGGACGGCTGCTCCTCGACGTTGTAGGTCACGTCGAGCTGGTCGTCGGAGCCGGCCACCGGCTCGGTCTGCACCTCGACCTGCTTGAAGAAGCCCAGCCGCTCCAGGCGCTCGCGGGACTGGCTGATCGACTCGGTGGAGGCCGGCGCGCCCTCCATCTGGATCATCTCGCGGCGCAGCACCTCGTCCTGGGTGGTGGTGTTGCCGACGAACTCGATCCGGCGCACGTAGGCGCGGTTGCCCGGCTGAACGCGGAAGGTCAGGTCGACGGTGCCGTCGCTGCGCGTCTCGGGGATGCCATCGACGTTGGCGAAGGCGAAGCCTTCGGCGCCGAGCCGCGAGCGCAGCGCCTCGGAAGAGGCGGTCACGTCGCTGCGCGAGAAGACCTCGCCGCTCTGCACCTCGAGCAGCTCCCGGGCCTCGCGCTCGGGGATGCGCAGGTCGCCGGCGAAGTCGATGTCGCCGAGGCGGTAGCGCTCGCCCTCGCTGACGTTGATGGTGATGAAGATCTTCGACTTGTCGGGGCCGATGGAGACCTGGGTCGACTCGATGGCGAAGTTGACGTAGCCGCGATCGAGGTAATAGGAGCGCAGTCGCTCCAGGTCACCGGACAGCGCCTGGCGCGAATATTCGTCGCTGGAGAACCAGCCGAAGAACCAGCCCGGCTTGTCCTCGAGCTCGAGCACGTCGCGCAGGGTCTCGTCGTCGATGTCCCGGTTGCCGACGATGTTGATCTGGCGGATCTTGGCCACCGCCCCTTCATCGATGTCGATGTTGACCTGAACGCGGCCCTGGCCCAGCTCCTGGACCTCGGTGTCGATGCTGGCACTGTAGCGGCCCTGGGCCTGATAGACCCCGGACAGCTCGCGCTGGATCTCTTCCAGGGTGGAGAGCTGCAGCACCTGCCCCTCGTCGAGGCCGGCCTCGCGCAGGCCGTCACGCAGATCCTGCTCGGGAATCTGGCTGTTGCCCTCGATGTTGAGGCTGGTGATGGTCGGGCGCTCTTCCACCTCGATGATCAGCACGTCGCCGTCGCGGGCCAGCTGGATGTCCTCGAACAGGCCGGTGGCGAACAGCTGTCGGGCCGCCTCGGCCAGCTCTCGGTCGTCGACGGTGTCCGGGGCATTGACAGGAAAGGCATTGAAGACGGAGGCCGCCGATACGCGCTGCAGCCCCTCCACTCGTATGTCCTTTACGTCGAAGGTTTCCGCCTGTGCCGTGCCGCTGCCGGCACCGGCGAGCAGCAGCGCCGCCAGTCCGATGGTCTTGATCTTCATGCAGTCGATTCGCTCGCGTTGATCTGCCTACCTGTCCAGACAGGCACCTTATACATTTGCACGGGTAACTGACAAGCCAGGGGCCGGCTACCAGAGCCGCATCAGGTCGAAATACAGCGCCATCAGCATCAGGGTCCCGACCAGCGTCAGGCCGACGCGCAGGCCGATCGCCTGGGTCCGCTCCGACACCGGCCGCCCCCGGGCCGCCTCCACCAGGTAATACAGCAGGTGGCCACCATCGAGCACCGGGATCGGCAGCAGGTTGAGCACACCGAGGCTGATCGACAGGTAGGCCAGGAAACTGATGAAGCTCTCCAGCCCCGAACGGGCGGAATCACCGGCAATGCGGGCGATGGTGATGGGCCCGGAGAGGTTGGACGGCGAGATCAGCCCGACCAGCATCTTGCGGATCGAGTCCAGCGTCAGCACGGTCATCTCGCCGGTACGCGACACCGCCTGCCCCACGGCGGCCAGCGGCCCATAGCGGATCTCGCGGCGATACTCTTCCGGCCACGAGACCGACGCGACGCCGGCGCCCACGTGGCCGACGGTGGAGCCATCTTCGAGGGTCCGGGGTCGCGGCGTCAGCGACAGCGAACGCCGCTCGCCGTCGCGGTCCACGCTCAGCGACAGGGTGTCGCCGGGGCGGCCGCGGACGCGCTGGACGAAGTCGCTCCAGTCGGCCACGGGCTCGCCGTCGATGGCCAGGATCTCGTCGCCGGCCGCGAGACCGGCCTCGGCGGCCGGTTCGCCCTCGACCACCTGGCCGAGCACCGCGGGAAGGGTCGGCCGCCAGGGGGTCACGCCGAGGGTCTGCAGCGGCCGCGGCGGGTCCTGGCGCACCAGCCAGTCCTGCACCGGCAGGCGATGCTCGCTGGCCCGGCTGTCGCCCTCGTCGCGGGCCTTGACCGTCAGCTCGCCGCTGGCGCCGATGGCCGCGACCAGCTCGAGATTGATGTCTTCCCAGGAATTGACCGCTTCGCCTCGCACCGCGGTGATCTCCTGGCCGGCGACCAGGCCGCCGCGGGCGGCCGGCGAGTCGGGCGCGACCTCGCCGATCACCGGCACCACGGTGGTGGTGCCGGCCACGAACAGCAGCCAGTAGGCGACCAGCGCCAGCAGGAAGTTGGCCACCGGGCCGGCGGCGACGATGGCGATGCGCTGCCACACGCCCTTGTGGTTGAAGGCCAGGTGACGCTCGTCGTCGGGGACCGGCGCCTCGCGCTCGTCGAGCATCTTGACGTAGCCGCCCAGCGGAATGGCCGCCACGGCGAATTCGGTGCCGTGGCGGTCGACCCGCGACCACAGCGGCTTGCCGAAGCCCACGGAGAAGCGCAGCACCTTGACGCCACAGCGCCGGGCGACCCAGAAGTGGCCGAACTCATGGAAGGTGATCAGCAGGCCAAGCACCACGATCACGGCCAGCACGTTCTGGATCAGACCCATGGCTATCTCCGGTAAAGTTGACGAAAGGAGGCGCTAGCGGCGCCCCAGCCAGGCCTCGGCCTCACGGCGCGCCCGGGCATCGGCGGCGAGAATCCCTTCCAGCGCATCGGCGGGCTCGAGCGGGCAGGCCTCGCGCACCCGCGCCACCAGCTCGCCGATCCCGGCGAAGCCCAGCCGGCCGTCGAGGAAGGCCTCCACGGCCACCTCGTTGGCGGCGTTGAGCACCGCCGGCGCCGTGCCGCCGTCCGCCATGGCCTCGCGGGCCAGCCGCAGGCAGGGGAAGGCGGCCTCGTCGGCGGGCTCGAAGTCGAGCCGCGCGATCTGGAACAGATCCAGCGCCTCCACGCCGGCATCGATGCGCTCCGGCCACGACAGCCCGTAGGCGATCGGGGTGCGCATGTCCGGGTTGCCCAGCTGGGCCAGCACCGAGCCATCGGCATAGGCGGCCATCGAGTGGATCACGCTCTGCGGGTGCACCACTACCTGAATCTGCGACGGCCGGGCATCGAACAGCCAGCAGGCCTCGATCAGCTCGAGGCCCTTGTTCATCAGGGTGGCGCTGTCCACCGAGATCTTGCGCCCCATCGACCAGTTGGGATGGGCGCAGGCCTGCTCGGGGGTGACCCCGGCCAGCGCCTCGGCCGACCAGCCGCGGAAGGGGCCGCCGGAGGCGGTCAGCAGCAGCTGGGTGACGCCGTGGCGCGCGAGCCCGCCGCGATGCTCGACGGGTAGACACTGATAGATGGCATTATGTTCGGAATCGATCGGCAACAGGGTCGCGCCGTGACGGTCCACGGCGTCCATGAACAGCGACCCGGACATCACCAGCGCTTCCTTGTTGGCCAGCAGTACCCGCTTGCCGGCGCGCACCGCGGCGAGCGTCGGCAGCAGCCCGGCGGCGCCGACGATGGCCGCCATGACCACCTCGACCTCCGACGCCTCGCTGACCTCGACCAGCGCCTCGGGGCCGCAGCGCACCTCGGTGGCGAGCCCCGCCTCGCCCAGCCGCTCGCGCAGCCAGGCGGCGTCTTCCTCGCGATCGAGCACGGCCAGCGCCGGGGCATGGGTCCGGCACTGCGCGAGCAGCGCCTCGCGGGAACGGTGGGCGGTCAGGGCATGGACGCGATAGCGGTCGGGGTGTCGCGCCAGCACGTCCAGGGTGCTGGCGCCGATCGAGCCGGTGGCGCCGAGAACGGTGACGGCCTGGGGCTGGCTCATGCGCCGAACCCTCCGACCTGCAGCAGCGCGAACAGCGGCACCGCGGCGCACAGGCTGTCGATGCGATCCAGCACCCCACCGTGACCGGGAAGCAGCTGGCTGGAGTCCTTGATGCCGCGGTGACGCTTGAGCATGCTCTCGAGCAGGTCGCCGACCACCGAGGCCAGGGTGACCACCGCGGTCGCCGCCAGCAGCGCCAGGGTCGCGCCGAACGACAGGGCCTGCCAGTCGGCGAACACCAGCGCCAGCAGCTCGGTCACCACCAGCCCGCCGATCACGCCCTCGCGGGTCTTGCCGGGGCTCACGCGGGGCGCCAGCTTGCGCTTGCCGAGCGACTTGCCGACGAAGTAGGCGCCGACATCGGCGCCCCACACCAGCAGCAGCACGAACAGCAGCCACACGCCGCCGGCCTCGCGCAGCGCGTTGAAGCCGACCCAGGCCGGCAGCAGCACCCACAGCCCCATGGCCAGGCGCATGCCGGTGGAGCCCCACTGCGCGAGGCGCGACGGATAGCCGACCACCCAGCGCAGGTTGAGCAGCCAGCCCAGGGCGCCGAGCCACAGCACCCAGCTCGCCTGGTGCTGGCCGGTCAGGCCCAGCAGCGCCATCAGGACGGCGAGGCCCAGCACCGGCTTCAGCCGGCGGGCGCCGGCCTCGAGGCCGGCCAGATTGGCCCATTCCCAGGCCCCGAGCAGCACGATGGCCGCGGTGAACAGCGCGAAGGCGACGCCGTCGAGCCCGAACAGCCCGACCAGCGCCAGCGGCGCCAGCCAGGCGGCGGTGAGAATGCGTTGTTTAAGCACCTTGCTGAGCCTCGACCTGGTCGTCGGTCATGCCGAAGCGGCGCTTGCGCCCGGCGAAGTCGGCCAGGGCCGCGTCGAAGGCGTCGCCGTCGAAATCGGGCCACAGCAGCGGAGAGAAATAGAGCTCGGCGTAGGCCAGCTGCCAGAGCAGGAAGTTGGAGATGCGCTTCTCGTCGCTGGTGCGGATGCACAGGTCCACCGGGGCGGTGAGACTCAGCTCGGCCCCGATCGCCGCCTCGTCGATCGCCTCGGGGGCCAGCTCGCCCGCGGCCACCCGCTCCCCCAGCCGCCGGGCCGCCTGGGCGATGTCCCACTGGCCACCGTAGTTGGCGGCGATCACCAGATGCAGCCCACGGTTGTCGCCGGTCAGCGCCTCGGCCTGCTCGATGTGCTTCTGGATGGAGGACGAGAAGCCGCTGCGATCGCCGATCACCGAGAGGCGAATGTCGTGCTGATGCAGCTTCTTGACCTCACGCTTGAGCGCGATCAGGAACAGCTCCATCAGGGCGTTGACCTCGACGGCGGGCCGCTTCCAGTTCTCGCTGGAGAAGGCGAACAGCGTCAGGGTCTCGATGCCGCGCTCGGCGGCCCGGCGGATCACCGCACGCACGGACTCGACGCCGGCATGATGGCCGCGCACGCCGGACATGCCGCGGGCCTTGGCCCAGCGGTTGTTGCCATCCATGATGATGGCGACGTGATGCGGCAGGCGGTCCCCGTCGGCTCGGGGCTGGGGAGACTGGGGTGACGTCATGATGTCTCGCATGGCGGGTGGGACGGGGCATTCCATGAACGACGGCACCCGGAGGTGCCGTCGGCCCGTCCGTCAGACCTGCATCAGGTCGTGTTCCTTGGTTTCCAGGGTCTTGTCGATCTCGGCGACGACCTTGTCGGTCAGCTTCTGGATGGCATCCTCACCCTGACGCGCCTCGTCCTCGGTGATGTCCTTGTCCTTCAGCAGCGCCTTGATGTCGCCGTTGGCGTCGCGGCGCACGTTGCGCACCGCCACCCGGGCGTTCTCGGCTTCCTGACGCGCCTGCTTGATGTAGCCCTTGCGAGTCTCCTCGGTGAGCATCGGCATCGGCACGCGGATCACGTTGCCGGCGCTCGCCGGGTTGAGGCCCAGCTCGGCGGTCATGATGGCCTTCTCGACCTTCGGCACCATCTGCTGCTCCCAGGGCACCACGGTCAGGGTCCGGGCGTCCTCGATGTTCACCGAGGCCACCTGATTGATCGGCACCTGGCCGCCGTAGTAATCGACGGTCACCGCCTCCAGGATGCTGGGATGCGCCCGGCCGGTGCGGATCTTGTTGAAGTTGTGATGAAGAGAGTCGAGGCTCTTCTTCATGCGACTTTCTGCGTCCTTCTGGATCTCGTCAATCACGTTCTCACCCTCTGTCAATCAGCGTGCCTTCCCGGCCGCCTACCACCAGGTTCAGCAGCGCCCCCGGCTTGTTCATGTTGAACACGCGTACCGGCATGTCATGGTCCCGCACCAGGCAGATGGCGGTCAAATCCATGACCCCGAGCTTCTGGTCGATGGCGTCATCGTAGGACAGCTGCTCATACTTGACCGCATCGGGATACTTGACCGGGTCCTTGTCGTACACCCCGTCCACCTTGGTGGCCTTGACCACCACGTCGGCGTCGATCTCGATGCCGCGCAGGCAGGCCGCGGAGTCGGTGGTGAAGAAGGGGTTGCCGGTTCCCGCGGAGAACATCACCACGTCGCCGGAGGTCAGGTAGCGGATCGCCGTGCGGCGGTCGTAGTGCTCGACCACGCCGCTCATGGGAATCGCCGACATCACCCGCGAACGGATGTTGGAGCGCTCCAGGGCGTCACGCATCGCCAGGGCGTTCATCACCGTGGCCAGCATGCCCATGTGGTCGCCGGTGACCCTTTCCATGCCCGCTTCGTGCAGCGCGGCGCCGCGGAACAGGTTGCCGCCGCCGACCACGATGCCGACCTGAACGCCGATGCCGACCAGCTGGCCGATCTCCAGCGCCATGCGGTCGAGCACCTTGGGGTCGATGCCGAATTCGGCGTCGCCGGTCAGGGCCTCCCCGGACAGCTTGAGCAGGATGCGCTTGTACTTAGAGACCTCGGCGCGAGGCTTGTCGGTCTTGGTGGAAAGTGGCTCGGCACTGCTCATGGCATGTCTCCCGGAAACTCGAGGAATCTGGATGGCCGGATGCACCGGCCGGATACGCGAAGGCGTGCGCTCTCGCGCACGCCATCTTCATGCTGGAACCGGCTGGCGCCTTAGCTGCGCTGCGCCTGTTCCATGACTTCCTTGGCGAAGTCGACCTCTTCCTTCTCGATGCCCTCGCCCACTTCGAAGCGGGTGAAGCCAATGACCTCGCCACCGGCGGCCTTGACGTACTCGGCCACGGTCTGGTTCGGGTCCTTGACGAAGGCCTGCTCGGTCAGGCTGTTCTCGGCCAGGTACTTCTTCAGGCGGCCCTGGACCATCTTCTCGGCGATCTGCTCCGGCTTGCCGGCCATGTCCGGCTGGGCCAGGATGATCGCCTTCTCGGCGTCCAGCTTGTCCTGCGGCATGTTTTCCGGCAGCGCGACGGCCGGGTTGATGGCGGCCACGTGCATGGACACGTCCTTGGCGGCCTCGGCGGTGCCACCCTTGAGGGTGGTCAGCACGCCGATGCGGCCGCCGTGGACGTAGGCGCCCACCAGACCGCCTTCCGGTGCGTCGACGACGACGCTGCGACGCACGCCGATATTCTCGCCGATCTTCTGCACCAGCTGCTCGCGGGCTTCTTCCAGCTCGCCTTCCATGATGGCGGCGACGTCTTCGCTCTTGGCGGCGAAGAAGGCATCGGCCACGCGGTCGGCAAAGGCGGTGAAGTTGTCGTCGCGGGCGACGAAGTCGGTCTCGGAGTTGATCTCGACCATCACGCCATAGCTGCCGTCTTCGGCAACGCGGGTGACGACGGCGCCTTCGGCGGCGGTACGGCCGGCCTTCTTGGCGGCCTTGAGACCGGAGTTCTTGCGCAGGTTCTCGATCGCGGTGTCGATGTCACCGCCGGCCTCGGTGAGGGCCTTCTTGCACTCCATCATGCCGAGCCCGGTGCGCTCGCGAAGTTCCTTGACCTGAGAGGCGCTGATAGCTGCCATGGTAGTGTCCTCTGAATGGTTCGACCTGAAATAATAGCGGGGAAGAAGAGAGAAAAGGGGGCCTGAGCCCCCTTGCGCCTGCTCGGCGAGCCGTCACCGAAGCGACGGCAGTCGGGCCGACCCAGGCGGGCCGACGATCACTCGGCGGCGTCGCCCTGGCTCTCTTCGGCTTCGGTCACCTCGACGAACTCGTCCGGACGACCTTCCTTCGCACGACCGCAGGCGTCGGCGATGGCCTTGACGTAGATCTGGATGGCGCGGATGGAGTCATCGTTGCCCGGGATCACGTAGTCGACGCCATCGGGGTTGGAATTGGTATCCACCACGCCGATGACCGGAATGCCCAGCTTGTTCGCTTCGTTGATGGCGATGCGCTCGTGATCGACGTCGATCACGAACAGGGCATCGGGCAGGCCGCCCATTTCCTTGATACCGCCCACGGACCGCTCGAGCTTGTCCTGCTCGCGGGTCGCCATCAGCACTTCTTTCTTGGTCAGCTTCTCGAAGGTGCCATCCTCGTGCATGGCCTCGAGCTCGCGCAGACGCTTGATGGAGACGCGAATGGTCTTGTAGTTGGTCAGCATGCCGCCGAGCCAGCGGTGGTTGACGAACGGCTGACCGACGCGGGTGGCCTCTTCCTTGACGATCTTGCTCGCGCTGCGCTTGGTGCCGACGAACATGATCTTGTTGTTGGCCGCAGCCATCTTCTCGACCACGTCGATCGCCTCGTTGAGGGCCGGCAGGGTGTGCTCGAGGTTGATGATGTGAATCTTGTTGCGAGCGCCGAAGATGAACTTGCTCATCTTCGGGTTCCAGTACTTGGTCTGGTGACCGAAGTGGGCGCCTGCTTTGAGCAGGTCACGCATGTTGACGTGTGCCATGGATGACTCCTGAAAAATCGGGTTAGGCCTCCACGCACCCCATGGATCCGACCGTCGCGTCATCGAGGATGGCCACGACAGCACCCGAGACCATGTGCCGGTGCATGTGTGTTTTCAAGGCATTGCGTTGATTGACGTACTCCCCTGGGGGTCGCCGAGGCGCCGAGGACTCGGCGAGGCTCCGCGATTGCAGGAAAGCGCGCAGCTTTATACCATGGATCACTCCCAAGATGAAGTCGCCCGACGCCTCCCGCGCCCTCGAGCCCGGCGACACCACCTCCGATTCCGAGATTCCATGAACGTACCCATCAAAACGCCCGACGAGATCGAGAAGATGCGTGAAGCGGGCCGCCAGGCCGCCAGCGTGCTCGAGATGATCGCCCCTTACGTCCAGGCCGGCGTCAGCACCGGCGAGATCGATCGGCGCTGCCACGACTACATCGTCGACGAGCTCGGCTCCACGCCCGCCCCGCTCAACTATCACGGCTTCCCCAAGTCCGTGTGCACCTCGATCAATCACGTGGTCTGCCATGGCATCCCCGACGACGGCAAGAAGCTGAAGAAGGGCGACATCATGAATCTGGACGTCACGGTGAAGACCCGGGACGGCTACCATGGCGACTCCAGCGTGATGTTCATCGTCGGCGAGAGCATCCAGGGCAGCCGCCTGTGCCGCGTCACCCAGGAATGCCTCTACAGGAGCATCGCCCTGGTGCGTCCCGGCGTGCGTCTCTCGGAGCTGGCCCGCGCCATCCAGCAGCACGCCGAGGCCAGCGGCTACTCGGTGGTGCGCGACTTCTGCGGTCACGGCATCGGCGCCGGCTTCCACGAGGACCCGCAGGTGCTGCACTACGACGGCTATGCGCCGGAGGCGGACATCGCCCTCGAGGAAGGCATGTGCTTCACCATCGAGCCGATGATCAACGTGGGCGACCACCGCACCAAGGTGCTGCGCGACGGCTGGACCGCGGTCACCAAGGACAAGGGCCTCACCGCCCAGTGGGAACACACCCTGCTGGTCACCGCCAACGGCGTGGAGGTGCTGACCGCGCGCAGCGACGAAGACCTCTCCTTCCTCGCCCACTGAGCCGGCCGCCATGCTGCTGCACCACTACGCCTTCACGCCCGACGAGAGCCTGTTCGACGTCGAGGACTTCCGCGCCGAGCTGACCGGCAGCCGATCGCCGATCGCGCCGTTCAAGGCGGCCCTGGCCACGATCCAGGCGCGCCTCGACGAACGCTTCCACGCCGGTGCCGACATCCGCGACCTGGTGCACGGCCGCGCCTGGTGCCTCGACCGCCTGCTGGCGCTCGCCTGGCAGCAGCATGACTGGCCCGACGGCATCGCCCTGCTCGCCGTGGGCGGCTACGGCCGGGGCGAGCTGCATCCCCGCTCCGACATCGACCTGCTGCTGCTGCTCGAGCACGATGACGACGAGCCGTTCCGCGAACCGCTGACCGCCTTCATCACCTTCCTGTGGGACATCGGCCTGGAGATCGGCCACAGCGTGCGCTCGCTCTCCGACTGCGAGCGCGAGGCCGCCGCCGACGTCACGGTGATCACCAACCTGCTCGAATCGCGCACCCTGGCCGGCCCCGAGCGGCTGCGCGAGGCCATGCAGGCGCGCATCGCCACCGACCGACTGTGGCCGGCGGACCGCTTCTTCGAGGCCAAGTGGCAGGAGCAGATCGCCCGCCACTACCGCTTCAACAACTCCGAGTATCACCTCGAGCCCAACATCAAGAGCTCGCCCGGCGGGCTGCGCGACATCCAGATGATCGGCTGGGTCGCCAAGCGCCACTTCGCCACCGAGCGCTACGAGGACATCGTCGACATCGGCTTCATGAACGACGCCGAGCTGCGCATCCTCAGCCAGGGCCAGGCCTTCCTGTGGCAGGTCCGCTATGCCCTGCACATGCTCACCGGGCGCGCCGAGGACCGCCTGCTGTTCGACCACCAGGCCACCATCGCCGAGCTGTTCGGCTATCAGGACACCCCGGAGCGCCTCGCCGTCGAGCAGTTCATGAAGCGCTACTACCGGCATGTGACGGCGCTCGCCGGGCTCAACGACATGCTGCTGCAGCACTTCGACGAGGCCATCCTGCGCGACGGCGAAGAGCTCGAGACGGTGCCGCTCAATGCCCGCTTCGAGATCACCGGCGGCTACATCCAGGCCCGTTCGCGGACGGTGTTCCGCGAGGCGCCCTCGGCGCTGCTCGAACTGTTCCTGCTGATGGCCGAGCACCCCGAGATCGAGGGCGTGCGCGCCGACACCATCCGCCTGATCCGCGATCATCGCCACCTGATCGACGACCGCTACCGCGAGGACCCGCGCCACCAGCGGCTGTTCATGGCCCTGCTGCGCTCCAGCGGCAACGTCGCCCGTCAGCTCAGGCGCATGAACCGTTACGGCGTGCTCGGCAAGTACCTGCCGGTGTTCGGCCAGGCCGTGGGGCTGATGCAGCACGACCTGTTCCACATCTACACCGTGGACGCCCACACCCTGCGCCTGCTCAAGTGCTTCCACAACTTCCGCAAGGCCGAGGCCCGCGAGACCTACCCGGTGGCCGCGGTGCTGATCCAGCAGCTGCCCAAGCTGGAGCTCTTGTGGATCGCCGGACTGTTCCACGACATCGGCAAGGGCCGCGGCGGCGACCACTCGATGATCGGCGCCCGCGACGTGGAGGCCTTCGCCGCCCTGCACGGCCTCTCCGTCCGCGACACCCGGCTGGTGGCCTGGCTGGTGGAGCATCATCTGCTGATGTCGATGGTCGCCCAGAAGCGCGACATCAGCGACCCGGAGGTGATCAGCGAGTTCGCCCGCGAGATCGGCGACGAGACACGCCTCGACTATCTCTACGTGCTGACCGTGGCCGACATCACCGCCACCAACCCCACGCTGTGGAACGGCTGGCGCGCCTCGCTGCTGCGCCAGCTCCACGCCGAGACCAAGCGCGCCCTGCGCCGCGGGCTCGAGAACCCGATGGAGCGCGACGACTCGGTGCGCGAGACCCGCGACGAGGCGCACTCGCTGCTGGCCACGGTGGGCGCCGACATGGACCGGGTCGACCGGCTGTGGGAGTCGCTGGGCGAAGACTACTTCCTGCAGTACGCCCCCAGCGAGATCGCCTGGCAGACCCAGGGCATCCTCGACCACCAGGGCAGCGAGCTGCCGCTGGTGATGATCAGCGCCCCCACCGCCGACATGGCCGAGGGCGGCACCAAGGTGTTCATCCATACCCGCTCGGTGGACAACCTCTTCGCCGCCACCTCGGCGGCCATGGAGCAGCTCGGCCTCTCGGTGCACGACGCCCGCATCGCCACCTCGAGCAACGACTGGACGCTCAACACCTTCATCGTGCTCGACGACGACAACCTGGCGATCCGCGAACCGGCGCGGCTGGAGGAGATCCGTCGCCACCTGGTGGAAGAGCTCGACGACCCGGACGACTACCCGCAGATCGTCAGCCGTCACACCCCGCGCCAGCTCAAGCACTTCCGGGTGCCGACCCAGGTCATCATCGAGCAGGACCCGACCGGCGGCCGCACCCTGCTGGAGCTCACCGCCCCGGACCGTCCCGGCCTGCTGGCCCGGGTCGGGCGCATCTTCATGGAGCAGGACATCGCCCTCTCGGCGGCCAAGATCGCCACCCTGGGCGAACGGGTCGAGGACGTGTTCTTCATCACCGACCGGGCCGGCGATCCGATCACCGACCCCGAGCGCCAGCAGCGCCTGCGCGAGCGGCTGATCGAGACGCTCGATATCCGCGGCTGAACGGCGCCAGGCGCCGGGTCAGCCTGCGCAGCGTCTCGCGTTTGAGGCCCCACCGGGGGTTCCCTATAATCGGCGTCTTGCCCAGCGCTCGATCGAACCACAAGCATCATAACGACGCCGATAACGGCCCCCACTGGACGCACCATGAACCCCGATCTCGACGCCCTGCAGCCCTATCCCTTCGAGAAGCTCGCCGCTCTCAAGGCCGACGTGACGACGCCCGAGGACCTGGCGCACCTCCCGCTGACCATCGGCGAGCCGCGCCACGCGCCCTATGCCGGCGCCCTCGAAGCGCTGACCACGCACATCGGCGACATGGCCCGCTATCCGGCCACCCCCGGCATGCCCGAGCTGCGCGGCGCCATCGCCGACTGGGCCCGACGGCGCTTCGCCCTCGAGGGCCTCGACGCCGAATCCCAGGTGCTGCCGGTCAACGGCACCCGCGAGGCGATCTTCGCCTTCGTCCAGGCGGCGCTGGACCGCAGCCGCCCGGCGCGGGTCGCGGTGCCCAACCCCTTCTACCAGATCTACGAGGGCGCCACCCTGCTGGCCGGCGGCACGCCGCTCTATCTCGACTGCCGCGCCGAGCACGGCTTTCGTCCCGATCTCGACGCCGTGCCGGCCGAGACCTGGCGCGACGTGCAGATCGTCTTCACCTGCTCGCCGGGCAACCCCACCGGCGCGGTGACGCCGCTCGACGAGCTCAAGAAGCTGATCGCCCTGGCCGACGAGCACGACTTCATCGTCGCCGCCGACGAGTGCTATTCGGAGCTCTACCTGGACGAGGGCGCCCCGCCCCCGGGCCTGCTGCAGGCCTGCGCCGAGCTCGGCCGCCACGACTACCGGCGCTGCCTGGTGTTCCATTCGCTGTCCAAGCGCTCCAACCTGCCGGGGCTGCGCTCGGGGTTCGTGGCCGGCGACGCCGCGCTGCTGGCGGCCTTCCGCCGCTACCGCACCTATCACGGCTGCGCCATGTCGCTGCCGCTGCAGCACGCCTCGATCGCCGCCTGGAACGACGAGGCCCACGTGCGTGCCAACCGCGACGCCTATCGCGAGAAGTTCGCCGCGGTGACCGAGATTCTCGCCCCGGTGATGGACTTCCCCGCGCCCGAGGCCAGCTTCTACCTGTGGCCGGCGGTGCCCGGCGGCGACGACGAGGCCTTCACCCGCTCGCTGTTCGCCGAGCAGCACGTCAGCGTGCTGCCGGGCAGCTACATGGGCCGCCCCGGCGCCAACGGCGTGAACCCCGGCGCCGGCCGCATCCGCCTGGCGTTGGTGGACGAGCTCGACGCCACCGTCGAGGCCGCCCACCGCCTGCGCCGCCACGTCGAACGACACGCCTGATCAGGAGAGACCGCCATGATGACGCTGTTCGGCATCAAGAACTGCGATACCTGCCGCAAGGCGCGCAAGGCCCTGGAAGGCCAGGGGCAACCCTTTCAGTTCCACGACCTGCGCGAGGACGGCCTGTCCGCCCCGCTGCTCGAGGACATCCTCGAGCGGGTGCCGGTGCTGACCCTGCTCAACAAGCGCAGCACCACCTGGCGCCAGCTGCCCGACGAGGACAAGGCCGACATCGATGGCGACAAGGCCCGCCGGCTGATGATGGCCAACCCCACCCTGATCAAGCGCCCGCTGCTCGACACCGGCGACGACATCCTCGTCGGCTTCCGCGACGGCGACTACGACAATCTCTAGGCGGCCACGCGGCCGACCTGCCCCCCATCGAGAGGACCCCACATGCTCAGCTTTGCACTCGGAATCGGCACCCAGAACACCCAGGGCGACTGGCTGGAGATCTACTACCCGGCGCCGCTGCTGAACCCGGACGCCGCCCTGGTCGAGGCCGCCGCCAAGGTGCTCGACGCCCCCGCCGGCAACGCCGCCGTCAGCTTCCTGCCCGAGCAGTGCACCGCGCTCGCCGAGGCCCTGAAGGCCGCCGGCCACGCCGACCAGGCCGAGCTCGCCGAGGCCATGGCCGCCAGCCGGCGTCCGCTGGTGGCGACCTTCATCGCCGAGGACCTGCCGCCGCAGAGCGCCCCGGAGGTCTACCTCAAGCTGCACCTGCTGTCGCACCGCCTGGTCAAGCCCCACGGCACCGACCTGACCGGCATGTTCGGCCTGCTGCGCAACATCGCCTGGTCCAGCGAAGGCCCGATCGACATCGAGGAGCTGCCGGCCCGCCGCCTCAAGGCGCGCCTCGAGGGCCGCACCCTGTCGGTGGACTGCGTCGACAAGTTCCCCAAGATGACCGACTACGTGGTGCCGACCGGCGTGCGCATCGGCGACACCGCCCGCGTGCGCCTGGGTGCCTACCTCGGCGAGGGCTCCACCGTGATGCACGAGGGCTTCGTCAACTTCAACGCCGGCGCCGAAGGCCCGGGCATGATCGAGGGCCGCATCTCCGCCGGCGTGATGGTCGGCAAGGGCTCCGACCTGGGCGGCGGCTGCTCCACCATGGGCACCCTGTCCGGCGGCGGCAACATCATCATCAAGGTCGGCGAAGGCTGCCTGATCGGCGCTAATGCCGGCATCGGCATCCCGCTGGGCGACCGCTGCACCGTCGAAGCCGGCCTCTACATCACCGCCGGCGCCAAGGTCGCCGTGCTCGACGACCAGGGCCAGGAAGCCGAGGTCGTGGCCGCCCGCGAACTGGCCGGCCAGGACGACCTGCTGCTGCGCCGCAACTCCCAGAACGGCCGCATCGAGTGCCTGACCAACAAGAGCGCCATCGCACTCAACGAAGCCCTGCACGCCCACAACTGAGCCCTGCCCCGGCGCCTCACGGCGCCGGGGTGCGGCCCGCCGGAATCCCGCATGACCTCGACCAGCTCCGACCCCACGCTCTCCCCGACCCTCGAACTCGCCATGGCGCTGATGCGCCGCCCCTCCGTGACCCCCGACGACCTGGGCTGCCAGGACCTGATGATCGAACGCCTGGAGCGCCTGGGCTTCGCCGTCGAGCGCCTGCCGTTCGGCGACGTCGAGAACTTCTGGGCGGTGCGCGGCCATCACGGCCCGGTGCTGGCCTTCGCCGGCCACACCGACGTGGTGCCGAGCGGCCCCGAGGTGAACTGGGAGCACCCGCCCTTCGCGCCCTGCATCGATGACGACGGCATGCTGTGCGGCCGTGGCGCCGCCGACATGAAGGGCAGCCTGGCCGCCATGGTCACCGCCGTGGAGCGCTTCGTGACCGCCCACCCCGATCATCCGGGGCGCCTGGCCTTCCTGATCACCTCCGACGAGGAAGGCCCGGCGGTGGACGGCACCCGCGCCGTGGTCGAGCACCTGCGCGAGTCCCACGACCGCCTCGACTACTGCATCGTCGGCGAGCCCTCCTCCACCGACCGGCTAGGCGACGTGATCAAGAACGGCCGGCGCGGCTCGCTGGGCGGCGTGCTGCACGTCAGGGGCGTGCAGGGCCACGTGGCCTACCCGCACATGGCGCGCAACCCGATCCACGAGGTCGCCCCGGCGCTGGACGCCCTGGTGCGCGAGCACTGGGACGGCGGCAACGCCTTCTTCCCGGCGACCAGCTTCCAGGTCTCCAACATCCGCTCCGGCACCGGCGCCACCAACGTGATTCCGGGCGAGGTGGAAGTGGTGTTCAACTTCCGCTACTCCACCGCCCTGACCCACGAGACGCTGCGCCAGCGCACCGAGGCGATCCTCGAGGCCCACGGCCTGGACTTCCACATCGACTGGACGCTCAACGGCGAACCCTTCCTGACCTCGGAAGGCGCGCTGGTGGAGGCCGCGGTCGGCGGCGTCGAGGACGTGATGGGCCATCGCCCCGAGCTGTCCACCGCCGGCGGCACCTCCGACGGCCGCTTCATCGCCACCCTGGGCAGCCAGGTGGTCGAGCTCGGCCCGCGCAACGACACCATCCACAAGGTCAACGAGCGGGTCCGCGCCGCCGACCTGGACGACCTCAGCCGGGTCTATGAAGCGATCATGACCCGGCTGTTCGTCGACGGCACGTCACGCCCCTGAGGACACCATGGAACGCTATCCCGACATCGAGATCTATCTGGCCCGCGTCGAGCCCGACGCCCTGAACGCCTGGCTCGGCGAGACCCTCGACGCCGCGCCGCTGAAGCCGGCCGGCAAGCACCGCTGGCGCACCCAGGGCCGCCACGACGGGGCCGAGATCCCGGTGCTGCTGGTCGAGAAGGCCGCCGACGGCTTCGCCAGCCTGTGGCTGGACAGCGCCGAATCGCCCTGGCCCACCGACGGCGACCTCGCCCGCGCCGCCGCCGCGCGACTCGGCTGCGAGGTGCGCTGCTCGCTGGGCGGCTGGCAGCCCGGCGACGACCCGGACCGCTTCCTGCAGGTGCTGCCCGACGGCTTTGAAGCCACCATCGACTGGCCCGACTCGGGGCAGTGATCGCTCGACGGCCGATGAGCGCCGGTGACAAGGCGGAGCGAGGTTTTTTTGCCATGGGTGAGGCGATTCTCGACGAACGGGCTGGCCCATGGATGGCCAGCACCGGTCCTGCAAGCGAAGCAGGATGCGAGAGCGCTGCAGGGCAAAAGGTGCCCCCAAAGACGGGGTTACAGCGCCCTCGCGCAGGCTTGTGACCGGATCAGCTCATCATGCGGCCAGAACGGCGGCTCTTGAAACGACATCGCCCCGCGGATGCGGGGCGATGTCGTTGGCGAAGGCTAAAGCCTGACGCTCTTCACGTGATGACCGTCACGTCGTCGGCCTGCAGACCTCTGTCATTGCGCGAGACGTGATACTTCACCTTCTGACCCTCGGCCAGGGTGCGATGACCGCGGCCGCGGATGGCACGGAAATGGACGAAGACATCCTCGCCGCTGTCGCGGGTGATGAAGCCATAGCCCTTGTTGACGTTGAACCACTTGACCTCGCCGATCTCGCGGCCGTCGTCCTCGACCTCGGCGATGTTGGACAGCTGGGGCGTCAGGGCGTTGATCGCCAGGGTGGCCACCAGCATCAGCAGGAAGACCGCCAGGGCCGCCGCGACATAGACCACCGCCAGGCCGCCGACCTCGAGGCTGGCAAACAGCTCGCGGGACAGCTCACCGCCGGTGAGATGGACGAACAGCGCGATCAGCAGCGGCGCCGGCGCGGCCAGCAGCAGACTGACGATACTGCAACGAAACACGACCTTTCGATTCATAAACCTCGGATGCTCTCTTGTCGTAGGGAACGGATGTGATGGGGGCGAGGCACCGAACGGCACGAAGGCCGCCCTCGACCCGACTGCGTCGGCACCATGCGAACCATCGGTGAACGCCAACGATGCGGACAGGCCACGGCAGGCCGCGCCAGGATGAGCTTGACACGGCATAAGGAGTCTATCATGCACGACGACGACACGCCCTCCGACGCGGCGGCGCGACTGGAGGCCCTGGAGAGCCGGCTGGCCTACCAGGAACACTGGCTGGATACGCTGGACCGCACGGTGGCCGCCCAGGAAAAGCGCCTGATGCAGCTGGAGCGCCTCAACGAGCTGATGCAGCACAAGCTGCGCGAGCAGCGTCAGGCGCTCCAGGAGGCGGATACAGCGACACCCCGCCCGGAGGACGAGGTGCCGCCGCATTACTAGCGATGGCTCGGGCCCGCCAGGCGGGCCCAGGCTCAGAGCGTTTCCAGATAGCGCTCGGCGTCCAGGGCCGCCATGCAGCCGGTACCGGCGGAGGTCACCGCCTGGCGGTAGACGTGGTCCATGACGTCGCCAGCGGCGAACACGCCCGGCACGCTGGTGGCGGTGGCGTTGCCCTCGAGGCCGGACTGCACCTTGATGTAGCCGTTGGCCATGTCCAGCTGGCCCTCGAAGATGCCGGTGTTGGGGCTGTGGCCGATGGCGATGAACACGCCCGGCGCGCCGATCTCGCGCGTGCTGCCGTCCTCGGTGGACTTCAGCCGCGCCCCGGTGACGCCGGTGTTGTCGCCCAGCACCTCGTCCAGGGTGTGGTTCCAGATCAGCTCGACGTTGCCGTTCTCGGCCTTCTCGAACAGCTTGTCCTGGAGAATCTTCTCGGCGCGCAGGCTGTCACGGCGATGGACCAGGGTGACCTTGGAGGCGATGTTGGAGAGATACAGCGCCTCTTCCACGGCGGTGTTGCCGCCGCCGACCACCACCACTTCCTGCTGGCGATAGAAGAAGCCGTCGCAGGTGGCGCAGGCGGACACGCCCTGGCCCATGAACCGCTGCTCGGAGTCCAGTCCCAGGTAGCGAGCGCTGGCACCGGTGGCGATGATCAGCGCGTCGCAGGTGTAGGTGCCGTTGTCGCCCTTCAGGGTGTAGGGCTTCTCGCGCAGCTCGACCTCGTGGATATGGTCGAACAGCACCTCGGTCTCGAAGCGCTCGGCATGGCGCTTCATGCGCTCCATCAGCTCGGGGCCCTGCACGCCGGTGTCATCGCCCGGCCAGTTGTCCACGTCGGTGGTGGTGGTCAGCTGGCCGCCGGCCTGCATGCCGGTGATCAGCAGCGGCTTCAGGTTGGCGCGGGCCGCGTAGACGGCGGCGGTGTAGCCGGCCGGACCGGAGCCGAGGATGATCAGGCGTTCGTGGCGTGCTTCGCTCATGGGAAACCTCGCAATTCTCGAAAGGGGTGGAGCAACGGGCTTGGCGATGGCGGCGAGCCGTCGGCATCGCGAAGGCCGCTGTGGGGGACGCGAGGGGCGGCCCGCAGGCCGCCCCAGAGGACATCACACGGGCTTAGAGGGCGCCGGCGTGGTTGCCCAGGTAGCTCGCGACACCTTCGGCGGTGTCCTTCATGCCTTCCTGGCCTTCGTCCCAGCCGGCCGGGCAGACTTCACCGTTCTGCTGGTGGAACTGCAGGGCCTTGACCATGCGCAGCATCTCGTCGACGTTGCGGCCCAGCGGCAGGTTGTTGACGACCTGGTGCTGGACGACGCCGTTCTCGTCGATCAGGAAGGAGCCGCGCATGGCGACGCCGGCTTCCGGATGCTCGATGCCGTAGGCCTGGGTGATCTCGTGCTTGACGTCGGCCACGATCGGGAAGCCGACTTCACCGATGCCGCCCTTCTCCGGCGAGGTCAGGCGCCAGGCGTGGTGGGTGAACTGGGAATCGATGGAGACACCGATCACCTCGACGCCGAGCTCCTTGAACTGCGCCAGACGGTTGTCGTGGGCGATGATCTCGGACGGGCACACGAAGGTGAAGTCCAGCGGCCAGAAGAACAGCACGCGGAGCTTGCCGTTGCTGTCGGACAGCTTGAAGTTGTCGACGATCTCGCCGTTGCCAAGGACGGCGGCGGCTTCGAAATCGGGTGCTTGACGTCCAACCAGTACGCTCATGCAGATCTCCTTGAGTGAGTGATGACATTCATCGGGGGTAGAAGCGGAATGCCCACGCTAGGTCAGGCATCCTCGCCGCACCACTGAAGCGAGTCAATGGCACGGATAGTCAAAATCGATGGCCGGCATCGGGGCGGCCCATGCGCGGCATGGCGGCTCACGGCACCGGTTTCACAGCACCTCGTCGTCGCGCCCCAGGGTCAGCGACTCGAGCTCGCCGCCGAGGAGCGACACCTCGATGCGCATCTGGATCGGCGAACAGCACTGCGGGCAGTCCTCCCAGGTCGTGTGGCTGCCCTGGGAAAGATCGACCAGCAGCTCGAAGCCGGTATCGCAGTAGGGGCAGCGCACCGCGTGGCTGTCCAGTGCTTCCTCGTGCACGATGTCCTCCCCGGCCGGATCACTGCCCCGTTAGATGGGGCGCCGCGGCCGTCTTTTCAAGGGCGCCGGGGTCAGCGTCGGCGCGATGGTTGAAAAGGCCATCTATCATGACCATGTAATCTATAGCGGACCAGGATGGTTCGATCTTACCCGCCGTGACAGGAGGACCCCATGAGCACTTCGTCCCTACCGGAGACGCTGCAGACCCTCGACGCCGCCGGCACCACCTTCCACTACCATAGCCTGCCCAAGGCCGCCGAGACGCTGGGCGACATCGAGCGTTTGCCGATGACGCTGAAGATCCTGCTCGAGAACCAGCTGCGCTTCGCCGATCAGGAAGGCGTCGAGCGCGAGGACATGCAGGCGCTGGTCGACTGGCAGAAGACCGCCTCGTCCGATCGCGAGATCGGCTACCGCCCGGCCCGGGTGCTGATGCAGGACTTCACCGGCGTGCCCGGCGTGGTCGACCTGGCCTCGATGCGCGCCGCGGTCGAGACCCTCGGCGAGCAGCCCTCGCGCATCAACCCACTGTCGCCGGTCGACCTGGTGATCGACCACTCGGTGATGGTCGACCACTTCGGCGATCCCAGCGCCTTCAAGGACAACGTCGCCATCGAGATGGAGCGCAACCGCGAACGCTACGAGTTCCTGCGCTGGGGCCAGCAGGCCTTCGACAACTTCCGCGTGGTGCCGCCGGGCACCGGCATCTGCCACCAGGTCAACCTCGAGTACCTGGGCAAGACGGTGTGGACCAGGGAGGAGGACGGCAAGACCTTCGCCTATCCCGACACCCTGGTCGGCACCGACTCCCACACCACCATGATCAACGGCCTGGGCGTGCTCGGCTGGGGTGTCGGCGGCATCGAGGCCGAGGCGGCCATGCTCGGCCAGCCGGTGTCGATGCTGATCCCCGAGGTGGTGGGCTTCAAGCTCACCGGCAAGCTGCGCGAGGGCATCACCGCCACCGACCTGGTGCTGACGGTGACCCAGATGCTGCGCAGCCGCGGCGTGGTCGGCAAGTTCGTCGAGTTCTACGGCGACGGCCTCAAGGACCTGCCGCTGGCCGACCGCGCCACCATCGCCAACATGGCCCCGGAATACGGCGCCACCTGCGGTTTCTTCCCGGTCGACGACGAGACCCTCACCTACATGCGCCTGACCGGCCGCGACGAGGAGCAGATCGCCCTGGTCGAGGCCTACTGCAAGGCCCAGGGCCTGTGGCGCGAACCCGGCGCCGAGCCGGTCTTCAGCGATACCCTCGAGCTCGACATGGGCGACGTCGAGGCCAGCCTGGCCGGCCCCAAGCGGCCCCAGGACCGCGTCAACCTGGCCGACATGCCGACGGCCTTCGCCAAGGTGATGGAAGACGACGGCAAGCCGCTCGAGGCGCCCTCCGAGAAGGGCAAGCTGATGTCCGAGGGCGGCCAGACCGCGGTCGGCATCGAGGAGAGCTACGAGCACCACGACAGCCAGCAGGTCGACCTCGAGGGCGAGGCCTTCCGCCTCGACCCCGGCGCGGTGGTGATCGCCGCCATCACCTCCTGCACCAACACCTCCAACCCCAGCGTGATGATGGCCGCCGGCCTGCTGGCGCGTAACGCCCGGGAGCGCGGCCTCGACACCAAGCCCTGGGTCAAGACCTCGCTGGCCCCCGGCTCCAAGGTGGTCACCGACTACCTGGCCGCCGGCGGCGTGCAGGACGACCTCGACGCCCTGGGCTTCAACCTGGTCGGCTACGGCTGCACCACCTGCATCGGCAACTCCGGCCCGCTGCCCGGCCCGATCGAGCAGGCCATCACCGACGGCGACCTGACCGTGGCCTCGGTGCTGTCCGGCAACCGCAACTTCGAGGGCCGCGTCCATCCCCAGGTGAAGACCAACTGGCTGGCCTCGCCGCCCCTGGTGGTGGCCTATGCCCTGGCCGGCAACGTGCGCAAGGACCTGGCCCGCGACCCGCTGGGCATCGACCGCGACGGCAAGCCGGTCTACCTGCAGGACATCTGGCCCTCCCAGGCCGAGATCGCCGAGGCGGTGGAGAAGGTCCGCACCGAGATGTACCGCAAGGAGTACGCCGAGGTGTTCGAGGGCGACGAGGTGTGGAAGGCCATCGACGTCCCCGAGAGCGAGGTGTACCAGTGGGACGAGGCCTCCACCTACATCCAGCACCCGCCGTTCTTCGACGGCATGGGCCGCGACCCCGCCCCCACCGAGGACGTCCACCGCGCCCACGTGCTGGCCATGCTCGGCGACTCGGTGACCACCGACCACATCTCGCCGGCCGGTGCCATCAAGCCCGACAGCCCGGCGGGCCGCTACCTGCAGGAGCGCGGCGTCAAGCCGGTGGACTTCAACTCCTACGGCTCGCGGCGCGGCAACCACGAGATCATGATGCGCGGCACCTTCGCCAACGTGCGCATCAAGAACGAGATGCTCGACGGCGTGGTCGGCGGCGAGACCCGCCACGTGCCCTCCGGCCAGCAGATGGCCATCTATGACGCGGCCATGCAGTACCAGCAGGAAGGCACGCCCCTGGTGGTGATCGCCGGCAAGGAATACGGCACCGGCTCCTCCCGGGACTGGGCCGCCAAGGGCACCCGGCTGCTCGGCGTGCGCGCCGTGCTGGCGGAGTCCTACGAGCGTATCCACCGTTCCAACCTGATCGGCATGGGCGTGGTGCCGCTGCAGTTCCCCGAGGGCGAGACCCGCGAGACCCTGGGCCTGACCGGCGACGAGCGCGTCTCCATCAAGGGCCTCGACGATCTCGCCCCGGGCGGCAGGGTCGAGGTGACGATCGAGAGCGACAAGGGCGAGCAGACCCTCGAGGCGCTGTGCCGCATCGACACCGCCAACGAGCTGGAGTACTACCGCCACGGCGGCATCCTGCACTACGTGCTGCGCAAGATGATCGGTTCGGCCTGACGGGGCCGCCTAGGCGGTTCGGCCTGATACGCTGATGCCACAGCACCATGAAAAAGCCCCCGCCGGGTCACCGGCGGGGGCTTTCTTGTGCGCGTTCGTTCTTGAGCTCGCCCAGCGGCCTCAGAAGGAGCGGCGACGATAGGCGCGATACTCCGGCGTCCAGAAGTTGCGCTCGATGGCGTGGCGCAGGGTCTGTTCGTCGGACTTCAGCGCCACGCCCTCGCGCTGGGCCTCGGCCCCCACCTCGAAGGCGATCGCCTTGGACAGCTCGCGGATGTCGGCCAGCGCCGGCAGCACCGCGCCCTCACCGGTCCTGGCGACCGGCGCCGCGTCGGCCAGCGCCCGGGAGGCGGCCATCAGCATGGTGTCGGTGATGCGCTTGGCGCCGGACGCCACCACGCCGAGGCCGATGCCGGGGAAGATATAGGCGTTGTTGCACTGGGCGATCGGGTAGGAGCGACCGTCGTGCTCCACCGGGGCGAAGGGGCTGCCGGTGGCGACCATGGCCTGGCCGTCGGTCCAGCGGATCACGTCCGCCGGCACCGCTTCGGCGCGGGAGGTCGGGTTGGACAGCGGCATCACCAGCGGCGAGGCGCAGCCGGCGTGCATGGTGCGGATCACCTCTTCGGTGAAGATGCCCTGCTGGCCGCTGACGCCGAGCAGCACGGTCGGCTTGACCCGCTTGACCACCTCCAGCAGCGACTGGCCGTCCCAGTCGGCGACCAGCGTCACTTCCTGGGCCAGGCGACGCTGGAAGTCGCGCAGCCAGTCCTGGTCGCCGGTCACCAGGCCCTCGCGGTCGACCATGTAGATGCGCTCGCGGGCCTCGGCCTCGGACAGGCCCTCGGTCTGCATGGCCACGACGATCTGCTCGGCGATGCCGCAACCGGCCGAACCGGCACCGACCACCGCCACGCGCTGGTCGCTGACGGTCTCGCCGCGGGCCTTGCAGGCCGCCATCAGGGTGCCGACACAGACGGAGGCGGTGCCCTGGATGTCGTCGTTGAAGCAGCACAGCTCGTCGCGGTAGCGGTCGAGCAGCGGCAGGGCATTGGCCTGGGCGAAGTCCTCGAACTGCAGCAGCACGTTCGGCCAGCGACGCTTCACGGCGGTGATGAACTCGGCCATGAAGGCGTTGTACTCCTCCTGGGAGATACGCGGATGGCGCCAGCCCATGTACATGGGATCGTCGAGCAGGGTCTGGTTGTTGGTGCCCACGTCGATCTGGATCGGCAGGGTGTAGGCCGGGCTGATGCCGCCGCAGGCGGTATACAGCGACAGCTTGCCGATCGGGATGCCCATGCCGCCGATGCCCTGGTCACCGAGGCCGAGGATGCGCTCGCCGTCGGTGACCACGATCACCTTGACGTTGTCCTTGGTCGCGCTGCGCAGGATGTCGTCCATGCGGTCGCGGTCGGGGTAGGACACGAACAGGCCGCGGTGATTGCGGTAGATGTTGGAGAACTCTTCGCAGGCCTGACCGACCGTCGGCGTATAGATGATCGGCAGCATCTCCTCGAGATGCTCGGAGACCAGGCGGAAATACAGGGTCTCGTTGTCGTCCTGGATGGCGCGCAGGTAGATGTGGCGATCCAGGTCGGTCTGGCACTGGCGATACTGGCGATAGGCCCGCTCCGCCTGCTCCTCGATGGTCTCGACGTTCTGCGGCAGCAGGCCGACGAGGTTGAACTCGAAGCGCTCCTCCCGGGTGAAGGCGCTGCCCTTGTTGAGCAGGGGCATTTCGAGCAGAGGCGGCCCGGCGTAGGGCACATAGAGGGGGCGCTTGGCTTCGCTGGTCATCAAGTTCTCTCTTTCCATGTCGGGAATGCGGGCCGTGGCGCTCTGCGGCGCCTTGGGGCGTACTCTACCACAACGGCGCCCCCGACCAGGGTCGGAGGCGCCGTTGTGGATCTCAACCTTGGGGCACCGTGGCTAGACGAACTGGCCCAGGCCGACCGCCTTGCGCAGGCGGTCCATGAAGGGCGCGGCCTCGGCCCGAGCGCGCTCGGCGCCCTGCTTCAGCACGGCCTCGATATGGCCGGGGTCTTCCAGCAGCGCCTGGTAGCGCTCGCGGGGCTCGCGCAGGTGGGCATTCAGGTATTCGAAGACGCGATTCTTGGCGTCGCCCCAGCCGATGCCGTTCTCGTACTCGGTGCGCATGGCCGCGGTCTCCTCGGCGCTGGCGAAGGCCGAGTAGATCTGGAACAGGGTGCAGGTGTCCGGGTCCTTGGGCTCGCCGGGCTCCAGCGAGTTGGTCTTGATCTTGCGCACCAGCTTCAGAAGCTTCTTCTCGGAGACGAACAGCGGAATGGTGTTCTCGTAGCTCTTGGACATCTTGCGACCGTCCAGGCCGTTGAGCACCTGGACCCGCTCGTCCACCACCGCCTCGGGCTGGGTGAAGTACTGCCCCTTGAACAGGTGGTTGAAGCGCCCGCCCATGTCACGCGCCATCTCGATGTGCTGGATCTGGTCGCGGCCGACCGGCACCTTGTTGGCGTTGAACATCAGGATGTCCGCCGCCATCAGCACCGGGTAGCCGAACAGGCCCATGGTGATGCCGCGATCGGGGTCGGGGCTGCCGGCCTCCTCGTTCTCCGCCACCGCCGCCTTGTAGGCGTGGGCGCGGTTCATCAGACCCTTGGCGCAGACGCAGGACAGCATCCAGTTCAGCTCGCCGATCTCGGGGATGTCCGACTGGCGATAGAAGATGGCGTTGTCGGTATCGAGCCCCAGCGCCAGCCAGGTGGCGGCGATCTCCAGGCGCGACTGCTGGACCCGCTTGGGGTCCTGGCACTTGATCAGCGCGTGCAGGTCGGCGAGGAAGTAGTAGGACTGGACGCTCGGGTCCTGGCTCGCCGCGATGGCGGGCTTGATGGCCCCGACGTAGTTGCCGAGGTGGGGCGTGCCGGTGGTGGTGATGCCCGTCAGCACACGGGTCTTGTCGGACGATGCGGTCATGAAAGCGGGACTCAGCTGACTCTCGAATGCCCGCTATGGTAACGCGGCGCCCCGGCCAAGGCGACCTGCCTGAGGCCGCCCGCGGGCTGATCCGGCGACAGGTCTACGAGGAGGCGCTGTGACCCCCTCCCTGGGCGCTACTTTTGCCGTCCATGGCAAAAACCCTCGCTCCGCCTTATCCCCGGCGCCCGCCAGCCATCGACTCGGTAACGGGAATCAGCCGATCAGCCGACCGGCCTCCACGTAGTCGAGCCCGAAGGCCTCGGCCACGGCGCGATAGGTCAGCTGGCCGTCGTGGACGTTGAGCCCCGCGGCGAAGTGGGCGTCGTCGGCCAGCGCCTGCCGCCAGCCCTTGTCGGCCAGGGCGACGACGAACGGCAGGGTGGCGTTGGTCAGCGCCTGGGTCGAGGTGCGCGCCACCGCGCCGGGCATGTTGGCCACGCAGTAGTGCACCACGCCGTCGACCACGTAGGTCGGCTCGGCGTGCGTGGTCGGCCGACTGGTCTCGAAGCAGCCGCCCTGGTCGATGGCCACGTCCACCAGCACGCTGCCCGGCTTCATCTCCGCCAGCATGGCACGGGTGATCAGCTTGGGCGCGGCGGCGCCGGGCACCAGCACGGCGCCGATGATCAGGTCGGACTCGCGCACCGCCTCCTCGAGGGCGTCGGCGGTGGAGAACACGGTCTTCATGCGCCCCTGGTAGCGGTCGTCGAGGGTCTCGAGGCGCGGGATGGACTTGTCCAGCACCGTCACCTCGGCCCCCAGTCCCAGCGCCATGCGGGCGGCGTTCTCGCCGACCACGCCGCCGCCGATCACGGTGACCCGCGCCGGCGCCACGCCGGGCACGCCAGGCAGCAGCACGCCGGCGCCGCCCTGGGCCTTCTCCAGGCTGTGGGCGCCGGCCTGCACCGCCATGCGGCCCGCCACGGTGCTCATCGGCGCCAGCAGCGGCAGCCCGCCGTCGGCCGCGGTGATGGTCTCGTAGGCGAGGCAGGTGGCCCCGCTTTCCATCAGCCCACGGGTCAGCTCTTGCTCGGCGGCCAAGTGCAGGTAGGTGAACAGCGTCTGCCCCTTCGAGAGCCGTGCGACCTCCTCCGGCTGGGGCTCCTTGACCTTGAGGATCAGCTCGGCCTCGGCCCATACCCGGGCCACGTCGGGCTCGAGGCGCGCCCCGGCGGCCTCGTAGTCGGCATCGGAAAAGCCCGCGCCCTCGCCGGCGCCGGCCTGAACGACCACCGCGTGGCCGCGGCCGATCAGCTCGCGGGCGCCGCTGGGCGTCAGGGCGACGCGGTATTCATGGTTCTTGATTTCCTTCGGAACGGCGATCTGCATGACGATCCTCCGCGGTTGGCCGATGGATGAGAATGGCTCACCACCTCATTACAGCACAGCAGAACGATCACGCAGACGGGCGCGCTTCAAAAGACAGGATTTTCAGGAAAGTGCCGAGCGACACAGGACGTCGTTCTGCCAGAAGGGGTTCACGCCACAATTCCCTCGACGACCAGACCTCGGCCCGAGGCGCCCGGCATCAGGGCCGGGAGCCGCCGCAGTTCCAGCAGGCGTCGAACGCGCCTTCCAGCCGCTCGCCACAGCCGGGGCAGGTCCAGGCCGGGCGGTCTTCGCGGCCGTCGAGGGCCTCGTGGATCAATGCCTCGGCCCGCACCCGATTGTGGGGGGCGACCCAGACCTCGGGCTCGCACTCCCCCGGCGGCAGCTCGCCGGCGCCGCCGCCCAGGGTCAGGTTGCGCCGCTCGACGGGGATGCCGGCGACCTCCAGCAGGTTGGCCACGTGGCCGACCAGCAGCGGATTGGTGTGAGAGAAGACGCGGACGAAGGCGAAGTCGTTCATGGGCACTCGCGGTCAGGAAAAACGGGGCGCGCCGGATGGCGCGCCCCGCTTCATCGGGCCTCGATCAATCGCGGAAGACGCGCACGCCGAGGGCCTTGAGGTAGGAGGTCTCGGGGATCGCCGGGTGCACCGGGTGATCCGGGCCCTGGTGGCCCTGGAACAGGATCTGGGCGTGGCGATCCTGGTGGCGGGCGGCGCCGCGCACGGTGTCCACCAGGCGCTCCGGCGCCAGATGCATCGAGCAGGAGGCCGACAGCAGCAGGCCGTCGCGGCCGAGCAGGCGCATGGCCTCGCGGTTGAGCTTGCCGTAGGCGCGCTCGCCGGCGGTGGTGTCCTTGCGCTTCTTGATGAAGGCGGGCGGGTCCAGGATCACCACATCGAACTGTTCGCCGTCGGCCTTGAGCGCGGCCATGGCCTCGAAGGCATCGCCCTCGCCCACCGCCACCTGCTCGTGCAGGCCGTTGAGGGCGGCGTTGTCGGCGACCCGCTCCAGCGCCGGGGCGCTGGCGTCCACGCACAGCACCTCGCTGGCACCGCTGGCGGCGGCCTGCACGCCCCAGCCGCCGACGTAGCTGAACAGGTCGAGCACGCGCTTGCCGGCCACCTGCTGGTTGAGCCAGGCGCGGTTGACGCGGTGGTCGTAGAACCAGCCGGTCTTCTGGCCGTCGAGCACCGGGGCGACGAAGCGCACGCCGTTCTCCTCGAGCTCCACCGCCTCCGGCAGCGTGCCCTTGACCACCTCGATCCGGCTCTCGAGGCCTTCCTGACGGCGGCCGGAGGTGTCGTTGCGCAGCACCACGGCGCTCGGCGAGACGACCTTGTCCAGGGCGTCGAGCAGCGGCTCGAGCTGGGCCTCCATGCCGGCGGTGTTGAGCTGCACCACCAGCACGTCGCCGAAGCGGTCGATGATCAGCCCCGGCAGCAGGTCGCCCTCGCCGTGCACCAGGCGATAGAACGGCTTGTCGAACATGCGCTGGCGCAGGGCCAGGGCCTGGTTCAGGCGATGAACCAGCAGCGAGCGGTCGAGCTGCATGCCCGGATCGCGGGACACCAGGCGCGCGCAGATCAGCGAGTGGGCGTTGACGTAGGCCACGCCCAGCGCCTTGCCGTTGGCGGCCTCGACCTGGGCCTGCTCGCCGGGGGCGAAGTCCTTGAGCGGCGTGGCCCGGGTGTCGATCTCGTTGGAGTACAGCCAGAGATGTCCCGCCTTGAGGCGGCGATCGGCGTTCTTCTTCAGGCGCAGTGAGCGTAGGGCGGTCATGTCGTGGCTCTCATCATGGAGGTCGTGGGCGTCGCTTCGTGGGCGTCGCAGGGACGTTCGGGGGATGCCGGCCTTGGGCCCGGTCATCGGAATCGGGTGGCGGCGCTCAGGTCTGGCACTCGCCGCAGAAGACGCTGGCCCGCTGGCCCAGGGTCACCAGGCGCAGCTCGGCGCCGCAGCGCCGGCAGGGTTCGCCGTCGCGGCCGTAGACGTTGAGCCGCTGGGCGAAGTAGCCCGGCTCGCCGGTGCCGCTGACGAAGTCGCGCAGGGTGGTGCCGCCCTGGGTGATGGCGGCGGCCAGCACCTCGCTGACCGCGGCCGCCAGGCGGTCGTAGCGCTCGCGCGAGATGCGCCCGGCGGCGCGACGGGGGTCGATGCCGGCCAGGAACAGTGCCTCGGCGGCGTAGATGTTGCCGACACCGACGACCACGGCATTGTCCATCAGGAAGGGCTTCACGGCCATGCGCCGCCGGCGCGACAGTTCGTACAGCCGCCCGCCGTCGAAGGCCTCGGAGAGCGGCTCCGGGCCCAGCTTCGCGAGACGCGCGTCGTGCTCGGCGTCGCCGGCCAGCCAGTCGACGAACCCGAAGCGCCGCGGGTCGTGGTAACGCAGCACCGCGCCGTCGTCGAGCACCAGGTCGACGTGGTCGTGCTTCTTGGGCAGCTCGCCGACCCGGGCGACGCGCAGGCTGCCGGACATGCCGAGATGCCACAGCAGCGTGCCGCCGTCGCCTTCCACGGGGATCAACAGGTACTTGGCACGACGCGCAAGCGGACCGATGCGCGCGCCCACCAGGCGGTCGACCAGGTCGTCCGGCACCGGCACCCGCAGGCGGGACTGGCGCACGATCACCTCGGTGATCTCGCGGCCTTCCACGTGCGGGGCAATGCCGCGCCGGGTGGTCTCGACTTCGGGCAACTCGGGCATGGAACGACCTGCTATCGGCGGCGTGCGGCGATCATACGCAAGAACCCGACCATCGGGCCGGGTTCTTGAGGACAGGCCGAGGCCTGCGGCGGAAGCGATCTCGGGAACCGCGGGGATCCCGACTTACTTGATCTTGGCTTCCTTGTACATCACGTGCTTGCGAACAACCGGATCGAATTTCTTCATCTCCATCTTGTCAGGAGTGTTCCGCTTGTTCTTGTCGGTGGTGTAGAAGTGGCCGGTACCGGCGCTGGACACCAGACGAATCTTGTCACGCATGAGTCTTCTCCCTTATGGAAACGCTTAGACGGTTTCGCCGCGTTTGCGAATGTCGCCGAGCACCGCTTCGATGCCCTTCTTGTCGATGATGCGCATGCCTTTGGAGGAGACGCGCAGCTTGACGAAGCGCTTCTCGGACTCCACCCAGAAACGGTGGCTGTGCAGGTTCGGCACGAAACGACGACGCGTCTTGCGCTGGGAGTGTGAAACGTTGTTACCAGTCACCGGGCGCTTGCCGGTAACCTGACATACTTTGGACATGAGAGCCTCCAACCGCTTGGCCAGGTACGAATACCTGATTGTTCAAAACCTGTCGGGCAAAACCGGGACGACCCCGCTGTCATTTGACCCAAGGGAATTCAAAGGCTGCACTTTATACCAGAGTCAACGTTGCCAGACAAGCGACGTGCAGAAATGTGCAGCGACATCGCCGGCCAACGTGGCCTCGGGGCCAGTCTCGGGCGAGCACGACTGCGTCTGCGGATTTTGATCGCGGCGGATTATAGCAGCCCTCGCTCGGCGAATGACACCACCTCGCCGTCGCCGACCACGAAATGATCCAGCACCCGGATCTCGAACAGCCCGAGCGCCTCCTTGAGACGCTCGGTGATGCGCCGGTCGGCATCGCTGGGCTCGGCCACCCCGGAGGGGTGGTTGTGGGCGAAGATGATCGCCCCGGCGCCCAGCTCCAGGGCGCGGCGCGCCACCTCGCGGGGATACACCGAGGCGCTGTCGAGGGTGCCGCGGAACAGCGACTCGAAGCGGATCACCCGATGCTGGCTGTCGAGGAACAGCGCCGCGAACTCCTCGTGGCCGAGATGGCGCAGCCGCGAGGCCAGGTAGGCACGCACCAGCGACGGCGAGGTCAACGCGTCCTCCCGCGCCAGCTGGCTGGCCAGGTGGCGCCGTGACAGCTCCAGCGTGGCCTGCAGCTGCACGAACTTGGCCTCGCCCAGCCCGCGCTCGGCGCAGAAGCGCCTGCGATCGGCCTCCAGCAGCGGCCGCAGGCCGCCGAAGGCCGACAGCAGGTCGCGGGCCAGGTCCACCGCCGAGCGCCCGGTCACGCCCACGCGCAGGAAGATCGCCAGCAGCTCGGCGTCGGAGAGCGCCTCCGAGCCCAGCGCCAGCAGCTTCTCCCGGGGGCGCTCGCCCTCCGGCCAGTCACGAATCGACATCCCGGCCTCCCTGCCCGCCTTTTCACGATGTCATTGTAGTCGAGGCGCGCGATCGGGCATCGGCCGCAGCACCAGGGGCGCCGGCAGCGAGTCGAAGAGGAGGTCCTATGCCATGGACGGCATCGGTAGCGCCCAGGGATGGGTTCACAGCGCCTCCTCGGAGACTCGATGACGGATCAGCCCCGTGGCGCTTGACCGAGGAGGAGAGCAAAGGAGCGCGGCTACGCAAGGGTGCGGCCGAATGGTAAGGTAGACGGCCGGATTCACCCGCGGATACGACCATGTCGACAGCCCTTCCACGCCGCGTTCTGCTCGGCATCAGCGCCGGCATTGCCGCCTACAAGAGCGCCCAGCTCGCCCGCCTGCTCAAGCAGGCCGGCTGCGAGGTGCGCGTCGTGATGACCGACGGCGCCCAGGCCTTCATCACCCCGCTGACGCTGCAGGCGCTGACCGGCGAGCCGGTGCGCACCTCGCTGCTCGACCCCGAGGCCGAGGCCGGCATGGGGCACATCGAGCTGGCCCGCTGGGCCGACCTGATCCTGATCGCCCCGGCCACCGCCGACCTGATGGCGCGACTGGCCAACGGCCACGCCGACGACCTGCTCACCACCCTGTGCCTGGCGAGCGACGCCGACAAGGCCATGGCCCCGGCCATGAACCAGGCCATGTGGCGCCAGCCGGCCACCGCCCGCAACGCCCGCCGGCTGGCCGAGGACGGCTGGACACTGCTGGGCCCGGACAGCGGCGACCAGGCCTGCGGCGACGTGGGCCCCGGCCGCATGCTCGAGCCCGACGCCATCCTCGCCGCCCTGAGCGCGCCCGCCGACCGCCCCGCCGAGGGCCTGCACGTGGTGATCACCGCCGGCCCCACCCGCGAGCCGCTGGACCCGGTGCGCTACCTCTCCAACCACAGCTCCGGCAAGATGGGCTACGCCCTGGCCACCGCCGCCGCCGCCCTCGGCGCCCGGGTGACGCTGATCAGCGGCCCGGTGGCGCTGCCCGCCCCGGCGGGCGTGACGCGCGTCGACGTGGAAAGCGCCCGGGAGATGCACGACGCCGCCCAGCGCCTGGCCGGCGACTGCGACCTGTTCATCGGCTGCGCCGCGGTGGCGGACTACCGCGCCGAGGCGCCGGCCGAGCACAAGCTCAAGAAGCAGGACGGCGAGGACACCCTCACCCTGCGCCTGGTCAAGAACCCCGACATCATCGCCGCGGTCGCCGCGCGCGCCGACCGCCCCTTCGTCGTCGGCTTCGCCGCCGAGACCCGGGACCTCGCCGCCTACGCCCACGACAAGCTCGCGCGCAAGGGGCTCGACATGGTGGTGGCCAACGACGTCTCCCGCGCCGGGCTCGGCTTCGGCGCCGACGACAACGCCGCCCTGCTGCTGTGGCGCGAGGGCGGCACCACCGGCCAGGCCGACCTGCCGCCCCAGCCCAAGGCCGAGCTTGCCGAGGCCGTGATCCGCCGCGCGCTGGCGCGCCTGGCCTCGTCGGCCGGCGACGCCGACTGATCCCCGACGCCGTTCGTCTTTTACCGTTCTATATTTCTGGAAGCCACACCATGCCGACCTCCGCCGACCGCCCCCGCCTCGCCGTCAAGCTGCTCGACGAGCGGATGCGCGACCACCTGCCCCACTACGCCACCCAGGGCTCCGCCGGCATGGACCTGCGCGCCCTGCTCGACGAGCCCCTGGTCATCGAGCCCGGCGACTGCCAGCTGGTGCGCACCGGCCTGGCCATCCACATCGCCGATCCGGGCCTGGCCGGCATGATCCTTCCCCGCTCCGGGCTCGGCCACAAGCACGGCATCGTGCTCGGCAACCTGGTCGGGCTGATCGACTCCGACTACCAGGGCGAGCTGATGATCTCGGTGTGGAACCGCGGCGGCACCACCTTCACCCTCGAGCCCTTCGAGCGCCTGGCCCAGTACGTGCTGGTGCCGGTGGTGCAGGCCGAGCTCGAGCTGGTCGACGACTTCGACGAGAGCCTGCGCGGCGACGGCGGTTTCGGCCACTCCGGGCGCCACTGACGCCCCCCGGTCGCCACTGACGCTTAAGGCCGACACTGACGCCGCCCTTTCCCCCCACCAGGATGACGAGCGACATGACACAGGACAGCTCTCGCCAGGCCCCGGCCTCGATCTTCCGCGCCTACGACATCCGCGGCATCGTCGATGACACCCTCACCGAGGCCGGCGTCGAGGGCATCGGCCGGGCCATCGGCAGCGCCGCCCTCGCCCGCGGCGAGCACCGGGTGTTGGTGGCCCGCGACGGCCGCCTGTCCGGCCCGCGGCTCAAGGACGCCCTGGTCCGCGGCCTGACCACCAGCGGCTGCGACGTGATCGACATCGGCATGGTGCCGACGCCGGCGCTCTACTTCGCCACCCACGTGCTGGACGGCACCGCCTCCGGCGTGATGGTCACCGGCAGCCACAATCCGCCGGACTACAACGGCTTCAAGATCGTGCTCGGCGGCGAGACGCTGTCCGGCGAGGCGATCACCGACCTGCACCGCCGCATCGAGCAAGGCGAGCTGGCCGAGGGCGCCGGCGAGGTGCACGAGCAGGACGTGCGCGAGGCCTATCTCGAGCGCATCCTCGGCGACGTGGCCCTGGCCCGCCCGCTCAAGGCGGTGGTGGACTGCGGCAACGGCGTGGCCGGCGAACTCGGCCCCGAGCTGGTCGAGCGCCTGGGCGCCGAGACGATCCCGCTGTTCGCCGAGATCGACGGCACCTTCCCCAATCATCATCCGGACCCGGGCAAGCCCGAGAACCTCGAGGACCTGATCCGCGCCGTGCGCGAGCACGACGCCGACATCGGCCTGGCCTTCGACGGCGACGGCGACCGCCTGGGCGTGATCACGCCCCGGGGCCGACTGATCTACCCCGACCACCTGATGATGGCCTTCGCCGAGGACATGCTCGAGCGCAACCCCGGCGCGCGGGTGATCTTCGACGTCAAGTGCACCGGCAACCTGGCCCGCGTCATCGATGAGGCCGGCGGCACCCCGGAGATGTGGCGCACCGGCCACTCGCTGATCAAGGCGCGCATGAAGGAGACCGGCGCGCAGCTGGCCGGCGAGATGAGCGGCCATATCTTCTTCAAGGAGCGCTGGTACGGCTTCGACGACGGCCTCTACGGCGCCGCCCGGCTGCTGGAGGTGCTGTCGCGTCATGCAGAAGACGCCGACGCCTTCTTCGACCGCTACCCGCAGGACATCGGCACCCCGGAGATCAACGTCGCCGTCACCGACGAGACCAAGTTCGAGCTGGTGGCGCGACTGGCCCGGGAAGGCGACTTCGGCGACGATGGCATCAAGACCACCCTCGACGGCATCCGCGTCGACTATCCGGACGGCTGGGGCCTGTGCCGCGCCTCCAACACCACGCCGGTGCTGGTGCTGCGCTTCGAGGGCAAGAGCGACGCGGCGCTCGAGCGCATCCGCGCCCGCTTCGCCGACGCCCTCGCCCAGGTGGCCCCGGACCTCGAGCTGGCGCTGTGAGCCACGACAAAGACACGACCAGGAAGGAAGACATGAGCGAACAGAACCGCGACCCGCGCCAGGTAGTGGAGGTGCTCTCGGAGGCCCTGCCCTACATCCAGCGCTTCTCCGGCAAGACCGTGGTGGTCAAGTACGGCGGCAACGCCATGACCGAGGACACCCTGATCGACTCCTTCGCCCGCGACATGGTGCTGATGAAGGAGGTCGGCATCAATCCGGTGGTGGTCCACGGCGGCGGCCCGCAGATCGGCGACCTGCTCGGCAAGCTCAAGATCGAGTCGCGCTTCGTCAACGGCATGCGGGTCACCGACGCCGAGACCATGGACGTGGTCGAGATGGTGCTGGGCGGGCTGGTCAACAAGGGCATCGTCAACCTGATCAACCAGAGCGGCGGCAAGGCCATCGGCCTGACCGGCAAGGACGGCGGCCAGATCCGCGCCCGCCAGCTCCGGGTCGAACAGCAGACGCCGGACATGGCGGCCTCCGAGATCATCGACATCGGCCACGTCGGCGAGGTGGAGCATATCTCCACCGACCTGATCGAGATGCTCGCCGAGCGCGATTTCATTCCGGTGATCGCGCCGATCGGCGTCGACGAGGCCGGGCGCAGCTACAATATCAATGCCGACCTGGTGGCCGGCAAGGTGGCCGAGGCGCTGGACGCCGAGAAGCTGATGCTGCTGACCAACGTCTCCGGGCTGATGAACGCCGAGGGCGAGGTGCTCACCGGGCTGACCACCGCTCAAGTTGACGCCCTGATCGCCGATGGGACCATTCATGGCGGCATGCTGCCGAAGATCCGCTGCGCGCTGGACGCCGTGAAGGGCGGCGTGGCAAGCGCTCACATCGTCGACGGCCGGGTGCCCCATGCGACCCTGCTGGAGATCTTCACCAACGCGGGAGTGGGCACGTTGATCACCAACGCGAACCGATGATGACGCCGGGGCCTCGGCCCCGGCTGCCCCTCTTATCAAGGACCGACAAGAAAAGAACATCATGACGCAGGCAACTCACACTCCCAGCCGCCGGGAGCAGATCCTCCAGGGGCTGGCGCTGATGCTGGAGGAAGACAGCGGCAAGCGCATCACCATCGCCGCCCTGGCGCGACAGGTCGGCGTCTCCGAAGCCGCCCTCTACCGCCACTTCCCCAGCAAGGCACGCATGTTCGAGGGGCTCATCGAGTTCATCGAACAGACGCTGTTCGAACGCATCGGCCGCATCCTCGAGGAAGTGCCCGAGGCGCTGCCTCGCTGCGGCCAGATCCTCACCCTGGTGCTGGCCTTCGCCGAGAAGAACCCGGGCCTGTCGCGGCTGCTCGGCGGCGACGCCCTGACCGGCGAGACGGCGCGGCTGCGCCAGCGCATCCACCAGCTGTTCGAACGCCTCGAGACCCAGCTCAAGCAGGTGCTGCGGGAGGCGGAACTGCGCGAGGGGCGTCGCCCGTCGCTGCCGATTCCGGCCGCCGCCAACCTGCTGGTCGCCCAGGTCGAGGGGCGCATCGCCCAGTACGTGCGCAGCGACTTCCGCCACCTGCCCACCGCGCACTGGGACGACCAGTGGCCGGTGCTGTCGGCAGGGCTGCTGCGCGAGGCGGTACAGTCGGCCTAGCGGCAAGCTGCAAGCTGCAAGCTGCAAGCTGCAAGCTGCAAGCTGCAAGCTGCAAGCTGCAAGCTGCAAGCTGCAAGCTGCAAGCTGCAAGCTGCAAGCTGCAAGCTGCAAGCTGCAAGTCAGCAGCGTGATCTCCAGCAGGATGAACGCAAAAACCCCCGAAGGTGGAAGCCTTCGGGGGTTTTGCTTGTAGCTCGGCGCTTGTAGCTCGGCGCTTGGCGCTGTCAGGCCGCGAGCGTCTCGCCGATCTGCTGCTTGATCTTCTTCATGGCGTTCTTCTCGAGCTGACGGATGCGCTCGGCGGACACGCCATAGACGTCGGCCAGCTCGTGCAGGGTCGACTTGTCGTCGCTCAGCCAGCGCTGCTGGAGGATGTCGCGGGAGCGCTCGTCGAGCCCCTCCAGCGCCATCTGAAGGCGGCGGGTGGCGTCGGCCTCCCAGTCGCTGTCCTCGAGCTGGGTCGCCGGGTCCTGGCTGGCGTCGTCCAGATAGTGGACCGGCGCCTGGTAGGCGGTCTCCTCGTCCTCGCCCGGGGCGGCGTCGAAGCCGGCATCGTGGGCGGACAGGCGGCCCTCCATCTCGCGCACGACCTCGGGCTTGACGTCGAGGTCCTTGGCGATGGCCTCGACCTCGTCGGTGTTCAGCCAGGCCAGGCGCTTCTTGGCGCTGCGCAGGTTGAAGAACAGCTTGCGCTGGGCCTTGGTGGTGGCGATCTTGACGATCCGCCAGTTGCGCAGCACGAACTCGTGGATCTCGGCCTTGATCCAGTGCACGGCGAAGGACACCAGGCGCACGCCCTGGCGCGGGTCGAAGCGCTTGACCGCCTTCATCAGGCCGACGTTGCCTTCCTGGATCAGATCGGACTGAGCCAGGCCATAACCGGAATAGCTGCGCGCGATGTGTACGACGAAGCGCAGATGCGACATTACCAGACGGCGAGCCGCCTCGAGGTCGCCTTCGTCGTGCAGACGGAAGGCCAGGTCACGCTCCTCGTCGACGGTCAGCATGGGAATGCCGTTCACCGCCTGGATATAGCCGTTGAGGTCGTGGCCCGGGGAAAGGTGGCCCACCGGCAGAAGACTGGTGCTCATGTGCAAAATGTCTCCGTTGAAGCCCGTGTGTGGAATCCCTCGTATGGAAACCCGTACTTGGAACCCGAGTCGCCGCATTGGATAGCGGCTTACCGATTTGGTTCCGCAGTATTCCCGATTCGAAAATGCTTCGCTAGCGGGGCCGGATCTGCGCCAGGTGGCGACTCACGGCGATCCAGGCGCCCAGCCAGCCCAGCAGTGTACTACAGCCGAGCAGGATTGCCGACCCCGCGAACCCCAGCCCCGGCAGCGTGAAACCCGCGCCGTAGCTGGCCGCCAGTGCGGCGATCGGCGTGGCCAGCCAGTTGCCGCCGAGGGTCAGCAGCAGGCAGGCGAGCGCCCCGCCGCCCAGCCCGTACCAGGCCCCGCTGTAGAGGAAGGGGCGACGCACGAAGGCGTGGGTGGCGCCGATCAGGGTCACCACCTCGATCTCCTGACGCCGGTTCTCCACCGCCAGGCGAACGGTGTTGCCGACCACCAGCAGCACCCCCAGGCCGAACAGCACCGCGAGCCCCAGGCCGACCCGGCGGCCCAGCTCGGCCAGCTGGCCGAGCCGCTCCAGCCACGCCAGGTCCAGGCGCACCTCCTCGACCCCGGCCATGTCCTCCAGGCCGCCCGCCAGGCGCTTGACCGCCGCCGGCGACGGGTCGTCGGGGCGAATCACCACGCTGGCCGGCAGCGGATTGCCCGGCAGCCGCGCCAGGGCATCCTCCAGCCCCAGCGCCTGCTGGAACTCGGCCATGCCCTCGTCGGCGGTGATCAGTCGCGTGTCGGCCACGCCGTCATGGGCGGCCAGGGCCTCGACGATGCGCCCCGCCTCGGCATCGCCGACGCGCTCTTGCAGATAGACGGTGAGGGTCGCGCTCTCGTCGAGCTCGGCGTCGAGCAGCCGCGCGCCGTCCAGGGTCAGCCACAGCCCGGCCGGCAGCACCAGGGCGATGGCGATGGCCAGCATGGTCAGCAGGCTGCTCAGGGAGTGGCGCAGCAGCCGGCGAGCGCTGTCCAGCGCCATGGCGCGATGGTGGCGCAGCCAGCCGCGCCAGCGGCCGCCGGAGGAAGGGCGCTGTGCACGGGCGCCGCGGCGCGTGGACGTGTCACGGCTCATGAGGCCTCCTCGTCGGCGACCAGGCGCCCCTCGCTGAGGCGCAGGGTACGGTGGCGCAGCCGGGCGATCAGCGCCAGATCGTGGCTGGCGATCATCACCGTGGTGCCGATGCGGTGGAAGTCCTCGAACAGCCGCATGATGTCCGCCGACAGCTGGGGGTCCAGGTTGCCGGTGGGCTCGTCGGCGAGCAGCAGGGACGGCTTGTTGACCACCGCCCGGGCGATGCCCACGCGCTGCTGTTCACCGCCGGAGAGCTCGATGGGCAGCGCCTTCTCGCGATGCAGCAGCCCGACCTTGTCCAGCGCGGCGCGCACCCGGCGGGCCGCCTCGCGCGGCTCGGCGCCCTGGATCTCCAGCGGCAGCGCCACGTTGTGATAGATCGAGCGGTCGAACAGCAGCTGGTGATCCTGGAACACCACGCCGATCTGGCGCCGGTAGAACGGCACCTGGCTGTGATGCAGGCGGTCGATGTCATGGCCGGCGACCAGGATGCGCCCGCGGCTGGGCCGCTCCAGGCGCATCAGCAGCCGCAGCAGCGAGCTCTTGCCGGCCCCGGAGTGGCCGGTGAGAAACACCATCTCGCCGCGGCGCACGCGGAAGTCGAGATTGGCGAGCGCCTCGAAGCGCCCGCCGTAGCGCTTGCCGACGTGCTCGAAGGCGATCATGCCGAGGCGTCGTCGCGGTCGAACAGGGCGTCGACGAACTCCCGGGCATCGAAGGGACGCAGATCGTCCAGGGTCTCGCCGACGCCGATGAAGCGGATCGGCGTGCCCAGCTGCTGGGCCAGGGCGAAGATGACGCCGCCCTTGGCGGTGCCGTCGAGCTTGGTCAGGGTGATGCCGGAGACCGGCACCGCCTCGTTGAAGGTGGACGCCTGGGACAGCGCGTTCTGGCCGGTGCCGGCATCCAGCACCAGCATCACCTCGTGGGGGGCCTGCTGGTCGAGCTTGGCCATCACCCGGCGCACCTTCTTGAGCTCTTCCATCAGGTGGGCCTTGTTGTGCAACCGGCCGGCGGTATCGGCGATCAGCACGTCGACGCCGCGGGAGCGGGCCGCGGCCAGGGCATCGTAGACCACCGAGGCGCTGTCGGCGCCGGTGTGCTGCGCCACCACCGGCACGTCGTTGCGCTCGCCCCAGACCTTGAGCTGCTCCACCGCGGCGGCGCGAAAGGTATCGCCGGCGGCCAGCATCACGCTGCGGCCCTCGCGCTGGAAGCGCTGGGTCAGCTTGCCGATGGTGGTGGTCTTGCCGACGCCATTGACGCCGACCACCAGGATCACGAACGGGCCCTCGCCCTTGGGCGGCAGCGCCAGCGGCGCGGTGACGCCGTCGAGCAGGGTCGCCAGCTCCTCCTGCAGCGCCTGGTAGAGCGCCTCGGGATCCTTGAGCTCCTTGCGCGAGACGCGGTCGGTGAGCCGGTCGATGATCTCGGTGGTGGCCTCGATGCCCACGTCCGCCATCAGCAGCTGGGTCTCGAGCTCTTCCATCAGATCGTCGTCGATCTGCTTGCGGCCCATAAACAGGCCGGCGAGCCCCTCGGTCAGGTTGGCGCGGGTCTTGCCCAGCCCCTCGCGCATGCGCGCGAACAGGCCCTTCTTCTTGCCCTTGGGCTTCTCGCGGGTCTCGGCCCTGGGCTGCTCCACCGGCGCAGGAGCGGGCTCGGGCTCGGGCTCCGGTTCTGGCTCCGGCTCGACCGCAGGCTCGGGCGCGGCGGCCTGTTCGGGTTCGGGTTCGGGCTCGGATGCCGGCTCGGCTGGCGACGGGACGGGTTCTGCATCGGACGCCGCGGCCGGCTCGGCGTCTGCCGCCTCGGGTGTCTCGGGCGCGGACGCCTCGGGGTCGACGTCGGCGGCCCGGGGCGCTTCAGGCGCCTCGACGGGCGCGGGTTCGGCGTCTGCCGCGGGGGGCTCGGGCTCCCCGGCCGGTTCGGGCTCGACGGCCGGCTCGGGCGCGGTGGACGCTGCGGATTCATCGTCGCGCTCGGCGACGGGGGCGGACTCGGTCGCCGGGGCGGGCTGCGCCTCGCTCGGCGTCTCGGCCTCCGGCTCGGCCGTCGCGGCATCCGGCGCCTCCTCCTGCTCGACCTCGGGGGCCTGCCGGGGCTCCTGCTGCTGCTCTTGCTGCTTCTTCTTGCGCTTGAAAAAACCGAACATGGGGGGATTCAGCCTCGCGGGTGAACGAATCGCCACATCCTACCATCGCGCACCATGACTGTGGACAAGGCGCCCGCTACAATCGGCGCCCATGAGCCGACGACGCCCCTCCTCCCGATCCTCGACGCCTGCCCGCGGCCGCGGCAAGCAGGCGACCTCCCGCCCCGCCGGGCAGCTGCGCATCATCGGCGGCGAGCATCGCCGCCGCCGGCTGCCGGTGCTGGACAGCCCGGGCCTGCGCCCCACGCCGGACCGCGTCCGCGAGACGCTGTTCAACTGGCTGGGCATGACCACGCCCGGCGCCCGGGTGCTGGACCTGTTCGCCGGCACCGGCGCGCTGGGCCTGGAGGCCCTCTCCCGCGGCGCCGCCGAGGCGACGCTGGTGGAGCGCGACGCGCGGGTCGCCCGGGTGCTGTCCGACAACCTGGCCACGCTTGGCATCGCGTCCGCCGAGGTCAGCATCGCCGACGCACTCGGCTATCTCGAGGCGGGGCTCGCCGAGGCGTCATCGCCCTTCTCGCTGGTGTTCCTCGATCCGCCCTTCCGCCAGGGCCTCGCCGCGCCCTGCTGCCGGGCCCTCGAGGCCGGCTGGCTGGCGGCGGACGCCTGGATCTACGTGGAGACGGAGTCGGAGCTCGCGCCGGAGGTGCCGGACGGCTGGCGGCTGCATCGCGAGGTGCGGGCCGGCGACAGCACCGGGCGGCTGTATCACCGCCCGGGCGCGGCCGACGCGCTGCCCGACGAAGACGCTTGCTGAGCCCCGTCCACGGCGTTAGTCTGCCGCTGCAGGACGCCAATCACGGGCCCAGCCCCGCCGACATCGTCAGGAGAAACGGATGAGCATCGAACTCTTCAACCAGCTCGAACAGAAGGTCGCCAGCGCCGTCGAGGCACTGGAATTGATGAAACTGGAAGCCGAGGAGCTGCGCGAGGAAAACGCCCGCCTCAAGCAGGAGCGCGAGGAGTGGGAACGCCGCCTGTCCGCGCTGCTGGGCAAGTTCGACGATGTCGAGACCGGCAGCACCGCCGAGCAGCAGGCCGGCTGACGAGCCGAGCGTCGCCGCCCCTGGCCGCCCCGTCGTGCGTCAGGCCAGGGGGCGGGACATCAGCAGCGCGTCCTCGCGTTCGGTGCCGGCCAGCGGCGGATAGTAGCCGCGCCGGCGCCCGTCCTCCGCGAATCCCGCCCGCTTGTACAGCGCGATCGCCGGGGCATTCCCCGCCCGCACCTCCAGCAGCAGCCGCTCGGCGCCCCCTTCGCGGGCGCGCTCGACGACCGCGGCCAGCAGCCTTCCCGCCAGCCCCTCGCCGCGCCGCTCCGGTGCGATGAGAATGCTCTCGAGCTCGGCGTCGAAGGGCTGACGCGACACCACCGCGTGGCCGACCAACCCTGCCGCGTCCTCCAGCCCCAGCACCGCGTACTCCTCCGCCGCCAGCGCCTGCTCGAGCCGCGTCGCCGACCAGGGATGCGCCTGGCCGCCTGTCTCCAGCGCGACCAGCGCCGACAGATCGGCGCCGCCGAGCTCCCGCAGGCGAGGCTCAGGCATCGCCTTTCGCCTCACCCTTTGCCTCACCATGCCACTCACGACGCCAGTCGAGCAGCCGCGGCCAGAGGTCGCGCTTGGCCTCGGCGCTTCCCGCCAGGGTCTCCAGCGCCGGCCCCTGCCAGGCCGGCAGGTCCAGCGCCGTCGAGCGCCCGTCGTCGATGGCCAGCACCCGCGTCAGGGTGGCCTCGTCGCCGAACACCAGCAGCCGCTCCGGGGCCCAGCCGCGACGCGCGCGGCCGGCGAGGAAGGCGCCGAGCCCCTGGCGCGCCTCGTCCAGCGGCGCCTGCACGTCCAGCCCCTCGATCTGGGGCCAGTGGAAGGCCTCGAAGGCCGGCGGATGCTCCGGCGTGACGCCGGCGGCCCGCAGCAGGTTGGCCAGCAGCCGCTGCGCCAGCGGCGAGGGCGCCGCCTCGCCGGGCTGCACCACCAGCCAGCGCCCGTCCAGGCAGGCCACCTGCAGGGCGAAGCGCAGCGCCTCCCGGGGCTCGTCCGACTCGACGCTCCTGGCCGGCTCAGGCGCCGCGTCCGGGGCGGCCTCTTCGCTGGCCGCCTCGGGCACCAGGCCGCCGAGCAGCGCGCGCGCCTTGCGCTCGCCCGCCGGCGGACGCTCGCGGGGCTCCGCCGCGGGCGACGCGGGGGCGGCCGGCGCCGGGACAGACGGCTCGGCCGGCGCGTCCAGCAGCGCATGAAGGCGCTCGCCGGGGGCCTGGCGAGCGCCGTCGTCCGGCACGGGCAGCTCCCACTCGCAGGCCTCGGTCGGCCGGGCGTTGGGCATCCGATAGCGCGCCGTCCAGGCCGTCAGGCCCATGGCCTCCAGATACTGCAGCCGCTGGGGCTCGGTGGTCACGAGTTGCCGCCGCCCCGACAGTTCGGGGAGTCCGGACGCGCTTCACCGCGGGCCTGCCACTCCTCGGGGGTGTAGGGATGCAGCGCCAGGGCGTGCACGGGGCCGGCCAGCTCGTCGGTCAGCAGGGCGTAGATCTGCTGGTGACGCTTGACCGGCATGATGCCGGCGAAGCGCGGCGACACCACGGTCACCTTGAAGTGGGTCTCGGAGTTGGGCGGCACGTGATGCATGTGGCTCTCGTTCTCCACCTTGAGGAAGGTGGGCTCGAGGGCCTGGAGCTTTTGCTCGATGGTCGACTGGATGCTCATCTCGGCGTTCCGCTGGTGAGTGTCGGGGTCATTGTACGCGTTCGACCGCGGCGCGACGACGGGCACGCTGCGCCTCGCCGGCCAGCGAGACGCGCCCGAGGCTGGCCATCAGCGACAGCCCGGTGGCGATCACCCCGGCCCACAGCGCCACCTGCACCGGGGCCCCGGCGGCCAGGCAGGCGCCGACCAGCGCCACGCCCAGCGACTGCCCCACGGTGCGCGTGGTGCTCATCACGCCGGAGGCATTGGCACTCTTCTCGGCCGGCACGCTGCCCATCAGCTCGCGATTGTTGGGCGGCTGGAAGAAGCCGAAGCCGAGCCCGCACAGCGCGGTGCGCCACAGGCAGTCGATCACCTCGGCATCGGCCTCGAGCCTCGCCAGGCTGCCGAGGCCGACCATCAGCAGCACCAGGCCGGCCGAACTCAGCAGGCTGGGATTGAGACGATCGGCCAGGCGACCGGCGAGCGGCCCGGCCACCATGATGGTCAGCGGCCAGGGGGTGAACAGCCAGGCGGTCTCCAGCGGCGAGAAGCCCATCCCCTGCTGATAGAGGAAGGACAGCGCGACGAAGGCCAGGCCCTGACCGACGAAGGCCAGCCCCTGGGAGGAGACGGCCAGGGTGAAGCGACGCTCCTCGAACATCGACAGCGCCATCAGGGGATAGGGCGCGCGGCGCTGACGGGCCAGGAAGGCGGCGCCGGTGGCCAGGCTGAGGGCGAGCCAGCCCAGCGTCTCGAGCCCGGGCAGCTCGGCGCCGTTGCCGTCCAGCGCCATGAAGAAGCCGCCCAGCGTGGCCATGGCCAGCAGCGCGCCCCAGCCGTCGAAGCCGCCGCGGCGGCCCGGCTCCCTGGGCAGCGCCCGCCAGGCCAGCGCGACCGCGCCCATGGCCGGCAGCGCGAACAGCCACGGCCAGCTGGCCACCGAGAGGATCGAACCGCCCAGCGCGGGACCGGCGGCGTAGCCGATGCCCACCACCAGCGAGCTCAGCCCCAGGGCGCTGCCCAGCAGCCGCGAGGGGAAGATGGCGCGATACAGCGAGGGCCCGATCGACAGCGTCGCCGCCGCCGCTACGCCCTGCAGGGCGCGGAACGCCAGCAGCGCCTCCAGGCTGCGCGACAGCGCGCAGCCCAGCGCGGCCAGGGCGAACAGCACCAGCCCGCCCATGTAGACCCGGCGCCGGCCGACCAGTTCGCTCACGGCGGCGAAGACCAGCAGGAAGGCGGCGCAGGTCACCTGGAAGAGGTTGGTCACCCACACCGCATCGGCCGACGCCACCTCGAGATCGGCGGCGATGGACGGCAGCGCCAGGTTGACCATGGAGTTGTCCATCACCGCCATGGTGGTGCCGAGGATCAGCGCCAGCACCGCGAGACGGCGTTCGGACCCCGGCAGGCCATCGTCGCCGGGGCGGTTCGAGAAGAGTCGGCTCATGTGGGATCGTCGCTGACAAGAAAACCGGCCGAAGCCGGTTTTCTCGAGGTTTGCCTGCCGGATGGAAGCAGAATCAGTCCTGATCCGTTTCCAGCAGCAGATTATCGTCCACTTCGGCCACTTCCAGGGCCGTCTCGTCATCGAGGTCGACGGCCAGGTAGCTGTACTCGAAGTGCAGGAAGCGCTGGAACAGCGCCCAGTCGAGGGTCTCGGGCCACTGGCGCTCGTCTTCTTCCCAGGCGCGCAGCTCGGTCTCGAGGATCTCGAGATAGCGCTCGCGGACGAAGCCCTCGAGGGCCTCAGGAGAATCCATCTCCGGGATCAGATAGACGGTGCTTTCCCTTTCGACGTCGCCGAGCGAGAGGTCGTCGTCACCCATGGTGGGCTCCAGGGCATTGACCCAGTCGACGAAGTGCTGGGTCGGCCTGACGCTCAGGGCGGAACGGTTGAGCAGTTTCATCACGGTCTCCTCGACGTCGAAACGCTGCCATTATGGGTGCCAGGGACGCTCCTTACCAACACTTCCCGATCAACCTGGCGAATGTAGGGCTGAGCGATCACCCAAGAAGCCCGCGGAAGGAAGCGAGCTAGACCCGAGTAGGCGACGTCGGCTGGCTCAGGGCAACGCGAACACGCTATGAACCCTTCCCTGGGCGCTCCCTTCTTCATCCCTGAAGAAGGAGGTTCGCTTATCCCTGTGCCAGCCTTGGAGCGTCGAACCGTTTCAGTCCACCTGCGGGCGCATGGCCGGGAACAGCAGCACATCGCGGATGGAAGCGCTGTCGGTCAGCAGCATCACCAGGCGGTCGATGCCGATGCCCTGGCCGGCGGTCGGCGGCAGGCCGTACTCCAGCGCGCGCACGTAGTCGGCGTCGTAGTACATGGCCTCGTCGTCGCCGGCCTCCTTCTCGGCCACCTGGGCGGCGAAGCGCTCGGCCTGGTCCTCGGCGTCGTTGAGCTCCGAGAAGCCGTTGGCGATCTCGCGGCCGCCGACGAAGAACTCGAAGCGCTCGGTGACGAACGGATCGCTGTCCTTGCGGCGCGCCAGCGGGCTGACCTCGGTCGGGTAGTCGGTGATGAAGGTCGGCTGCTGCAGGCGATGCTCGACGGTCTTCTCGAAGATCTCGATCTGCACCTTGCCCAGGCCCCAGCCGTCCTTGACGTCGATGTCCAGGCGCTCGGCGATCTGACGCGCGGCGCTCTCGTCGGCCAGCGACTCGGCGTGGATGTCCGGGTTGTACTCGAGGATGGCGTCGAACACGCTCAGCCGGCGCAGCGGCTGGCCGAAGTCGTACTCGTAGCTCTCCAGCACCTCGCCCTCGGCGTCGCGCACGGTGTTGGTGACCACGGTGGTCCCCAGCACCCGCTGGGTGACCTCGCGCAGCATGGCCTCGGTCAGATCCATCAGGTCCTGGTAGTCGGCGTAGGCCTGGTAGAACTCGACCATGGTGAACTCGGGGTTGTGCCGGGTCGACAGCCCCTCGTTGCGGAAGTTGCGGTTGATCTCGAACACCCGCTCGAAGCCGCCCACCACCAGGCGCTTGAGGTACAGCTCCGGCGCGATGCGCAGGTACATGTCGATGTCCAGCGCGTTGTGGTGGGTGATGAAGGGCCGGGCCGTGGCGCCGCCGGGGATCGGCTGCAGCATCGGGGTCTCGACTTCCATGAAGCCGTGATCCTCGAAGAAGCGGCGCATGGCGCTGATCACGCCGGCGCGGGTCTGGAAGACCTCGCGGGAATCCGGGTTCATGATCAGGTCCACGTAGCGCTGGCGATAGCGGGCTTCCATGTCGGTCAGGCCGTGGAACTTGTCCGGCAGCGGGCGCAGGCTCTTGGTCAGCAGGCGCGCCTCTTCCATCATCACGTAGAGGTCGCCCTTGCCCGACTTGTGCACCGGGCCGCGGCCGGCCACGATGTCGCCGATGTCCCAGCCCTTGATGTCCTCGAGCACGTCCGCCGGCAGGCCCTTCTTGTCGACGTAGAGCTGGATCTGGCCGCTGGCGTCCTGGATGACGATGAACGGCCCGCGCTTGCGCATGATGCGCCCGGCCACGGCCGCGGGACGCGCCAGCGCCTCGAGCTCGGGCTTGTCCTTGTCGCCCAGCTCGGCGGCCAGTTCGGCGGCGGTGCTGTCGCGGCGGAAGTCGTTGGGGAAGGCACTGCCGCCGTCGGTGGCGGCGCGCTCGCGGCGCTCGGCCAGCTTGCCGCGGCGCTCCGCGATCAGGTGGTTCTCGTCCTGGGAAGTGTCCTGGTTAGCCATGTCGCTACCTGTTGAAATCATGGTGTCGAATACAGAGACATCTCACCTAGAGCCGCGCGAGCGACGCCGAGACAAGGCGCCCCTCGGACAGAGCGCGGAGTTGACGAGTCGTCAATGAGCATCTCTGGCCGAGGGGCAACGCCGTATCGGCGAGCGCAGCAGGCTATAGGCCTTGTTTGAGGCTCGCCTCGATGAACTGGTCGAGATCGCCGTCCAGCACCTTGTCGCAGTTGCTGGACTGCACGCCGGTGCGCAGATCCTTGATGCGCTGGTCGTCCAGCACGTAGGAGCGGATCTGGCTGCCCCAGCCGATGTCGGCCTTGGAGTCCTCGGCGGCCTGCTTGGCCGCGTTGCGCTTCTCCATCTCGTGTTCCCACAGCTTCGCCTTGAGCTGTTTCATGGCGAAGTCGCGGTTGGCGTGCTGGCTGCGCTGGCTCTGGCAGGCCACCACGATGCCGGTCGGCTCGTGGGTGATACGCACCGCCGAGTCGGTGGTGTTGACGTGCTGACCACCGGCGCCGCTGGAGCGATAGGTATCGGTCCGCAGGTCCGAGGGATTGATCTCGATCTCGAAGCTGTCGTCCACCTCCGGCGACAGGAACACCGAGGCGAAGGACGTGTGGCGACGGCCGCCGGAGTCGAACGGACTCTTGCGCACCAGGCGGTGCACGCCGGTCTCGGTGCGCAGCCAGCCGAAGGCGTACTCGCCCTGGACATGCACGGAGGCCGACTTGATGCCCGCCACCTCGCCGGCGGAGAGCTCGGTGATCTCGGCCTTGAAGCCGTGATGCTCGGCCCAGCGCAGGTACATGCGCAGCAGGATGTTGGCCCAGTCCTGGGCCTCGGTGCCGCCGGAGCCGGCCTGGATGTCGAGATAGGCGTTGTTCTCGTCCATCTCGCCGGAGAACATGCGCCGGAACTCGAGCTTCTCGAGGCTGGCCTGGAGGTTCTCCAGCTCGCGCTGAACCTCCTCGACGGTGCCCTCGTCCTCCTCCATCTCGGCCAGTTCCAGCAGGTCCTGGCTATCCGCCAGCCCCTGATCCAGCTCGTCGATGGTGGCGACGATGGCCTCGAGGGTCGCCCGCTCCTTGCCCAGCTTCTGGGCGTGGTCCGGGTCGCTCCAGACGTCGGGGTCCTCGAGCTCGCGGGTGACTTCCTCTAGCCGATCCTTCTTTTCGGCATAGTCAAAGATACCCCCTCAGGACGTCTGTCCGCTCAGACAGGTCCTTGATGAGGTGGTTGATCGGATTGGTTTCCAGCATGGGGTTCGCCTGAATCCAAGGGAGATGAGGCGCGCGCCGGCGCCGGGCGCCGACGGCGGAGAAAAGACGGGCATTGTAGCGAAATGCACCGCCAGCGGCCATCCCGCAGGGGCCAGCGCAGCCGGGGTATCGAATTCGTGGATGAACTCATGCGCAATTTCAAATGGACCCCGACCAGGGTCACGAGGGAGGGTAAGTCATGGCTGCTTCGCGGCCGAACACTACAACAAGCACAAGCCTCAAGGAGTGATTCATGAGCAAGCCCCGTCTTGCCGTCGGCAGCCTGTTGCTCGCCACCGGCCTGGCCGCCTCGCCCCTGCAGGCCGACACCCTGCGCCTGGCCATCATGGGCGAACCCGCCTCCCTCGACCCGCACAAGATCAGCGGCACCTGGGAGAACGATGTGGTCGGCGACCTCTTCGAGGGGCTGGTGACCGAGGCCGCGGACGGCGATCGCATCCCCGGCGTGGCCGAATCCTGGGAAGTCTCCGAGGACGGCACGGTGTACACCTTCTCGCTGCGCGACGATGCCGAATGGTCCGACGGCACCCCGGTCACCGCCGATGACTTCGTCTTCGCCTTTCGCCGCATTCTCGACCCGGCCACCGCCGCCAGCTATGCCTACCTGCTCTACCCGGTGAAGAACGCCGAGGCGGTCTACGCCGGCGAGGCCGACTCCGACACCCTGGGCATCGAGGCCCTGGACGAGCGGACCCTGCGCATCACCCTGGAGCGCTCCACGCCCTACTTCCTCGACCAGCTGGCCCACTACACCGCCTACCCGGTGCCGAAGCACGTGGTGGAGCAGTACGGCGACGACTGGTCCAGGCCCGAGCACATGGTCTCCAACGGCGCCTTCATGCTGGAAGACTGGCAGTCCCAGACCCGCATCGAGGCCGTGCGCAACCCACACTTCCATGACGCCGAAGACGTCGCCCTCGACGAGGTGGTGTACTTCCCCATCGAGGAGCGCAACACCGCCCTGAACCGCTTCCGCGCCGGCGAGATCGACATCGCCCGGGAGTTTCCCACCCAGCAGTACGACTGGCTCCAGGACAACCTGCCGGAAGCCGTGCGGGTCGCGCCCTATCTCGGCATCTACTATTACGCCTTCAACACGCGGGACGGCCATGCCACCAGCGACCCGCGGGTGCGCGAGGCGCTCAGCCTGGCGGTGCGCCGCGAGGTGATCACCGGCCGCATCCTCGGCACCGGGGAAGAGCCGGCCTACCACTTCGTGCCGCCGGACGTGGCCCACTACGACGGGGCGGAACTCGATTTCGCCGACCTCGACCAGGAGGCGCGCCTCGAGCGGGCCCGGCAGCTGATGCAGGAGGCCGGCTACGGCCCGGACAACCCCCTCGAACTCCAGCTGCGCTACAACACCAGCGAGGACCATCGCAAGGTGGCGATCGCCGTGGCCGCGATGTGGAAGCCGCTGGGCGTCGAGGTGGAGCTCTACAACTCGGAGGTCGCCGTGCACTACGCCGACATCCGCCAGGGCGACTTCGACGTGGCCCGGGCCGGCTGGATCGGTGACTACAACGACGCCCAGAACTTCCTCAGCCTGCTGGAGGGCGGCGTCGCCAACAACTACGGCGCCTACGCCAACCCGGCCTTCGATGAGCTGATGGACCGGGCCGCCGGGACCCAGGATCTGGACGCTCGCGCCGAGCTGATGGCCGAGGCGGAACGGCTGGCCCTGGATGACCACGCCGTCCTGCCGATCTACGACTATGTCTCGCGCAACCTGGTCAGCCCGACGCTGACCGGCTGGGAACCCAACATCGAGGATATCCACCGCTCGCGCTGGATCGGCTTCGACGACTGAACCCATCTTCCTCCAACCGGCAACGGCCCCGGGACACCCCGGGGTCGCGGGGACTCTCATGCCTGGCTACATCCTCAAGCGCCTGCTGCAGGCGATACCGACGCTGTGGATCGTCATCACCCTGTCGTTCTTCCTGATGCACCTGGCGCCGGGCGGCCCCTTCGACGGCGAGCGCCAACTGCCGCCGGAGATCGAGGCCAATCTGCTGGCCACCTATCATCTGGACGAGCCGGTGTGGAAACAATACCTGATCTACATGGGCAACCTGCTGCAGGGCGATCTCGGCCCCTCGTTCAAGTACAAGGACTTCAGCGTCACCGAGCTGGTCGCTCAGGGCTTCCCGGTGAGTCTGGAGCTGGGGCTGTGGGCCATCGGCCTGGCGCTGTTGATCGGCCTGCCGCTGGGCGTGATCGCCGCGCTGAAGCGCAACTCCACCGTCGACTACCTGGTGATGGGCGCGGCGCTGGCCGGGGTGGCGATCCCCAACTTCGTCATCGCGCCGCTGCTGGCGCTGGTGTTCGGCGTCTTCCTGGCCTGGCTGCCGGTGGGCGGCTGGAACGACGGCCAGTGGCAGAACCTGGTGCTGCCGGTGGTGGCGCTGTCGATCCAGCAGATCGCCTACATCGCGCGCATGATGCGCGCCAGCATGATCGAGGTCCTCGGCAGCCACTTCATCCGCACCGCCCGCGCCAAGGGCCTGACGGAGGCCGAGGTGATCTGGCGCCACGCCCTGCGCCCGGCGATGCTGCCGGTGGTCTCCTATCTGGGCCCGGCCGTCGCCGGGATCATCACCGGCTCGGTGGTGATCGAGCAGATCTTCGGCATTCCCGGCATCGGACGCTACTTCGTCCAGGCCGCCCTCAACCGCGACTACACCCTGGTGATGGGCACGGTGGTGTTCTACGGCGCCCTGATCGTGCTGCTCAACCTGCTCGTCGACCTGACCTACTCGGCCCTGGACCCGCAGATTCGCCATGACGACTGATACCGCTGTCTCGACCCCCGATCTCGCCGGCGACAGCCTGGCCCGCGAGGCCTGGCGCCGCCTCAGGCAGAACCAGGCCGCCACCCTCAGCCTGGTGCTGCTGGCCCTGACCACCCTGGCCTGCGTGATCGGCCCCTGGTTGACGCCCTGGGGCCTCGACGAGGTGGACTGGAACGCCTTCCTCACGGCCCCGAGCCTGGCCGACGGCCACTATGCCGGCACCGACGCCAACGGTCGCGACCTGCTGACCCGCGTGCTCCACGGCGGCCGGGTGTCGCTGTCCGTGGCGCTGGTGGCCACCCTCGTCTCGCTGCTGATCGGCGTGCTCTACGGCGCCGTTGCCGGCTTTTTGGGCGGGCGCGTCGACAACCTGATGATGCGCTTCGTCGACATCATGTACTCGCTGCCGTTCATGTTCCTGGTGATCCTGCTGATGGTGGTGTTCGGCCGCAACATCCTGCTGATCTATGCCGCCATCGGCGCCGTCGAGTGGCTGGACATGTCGCGCATCGTGCGCGGCCAGGTGCTGGCGCTCAAGCGTCGCGAGTTCGTGGAGGCGGCCCACGCCCTGGGCGTGCGCGGCCACAAGATCGTCACCCGCCACCTGATTCCCAACGCCATCGGTCCGGTGATCGTCTACGTCACCCTCACCGTGCCCAAGGTCATCCTGCTGGAGAGCTTCCTGTCCTTCCTGGGGCTCGGCGTCCAGGAACCGCTGACCAGCTGGGGCGTGCTGATCAGCGAGGGCAAGGACATGATGGAGACCGCGCCATGGATGCTGCTGGTGCCCTCGGTCTTCCTCGCCCTGACCCTGCTGTGCCTGAACTTCCTCGGCGATGGCCTGAGGGACGCCCTGGACCCGAAAACCCGCTGATGACAGCGCCCCGGAATCCCATCAGGAGAGGAACATGCAACAGCCACTGCTCGAATTCGATCGCCTGCGGGTCGACTTCAGCCTCCCGGGCGGCACCGTCACCGCCGTCCGGGATATCAGCTTCACCGTGCACGAGGGCGAGACCCTGGCGCTGGTCGGCGAGTCCGGCTCGGGCAAGTCGGTCTCCTCCACCGCGGCCATGGGCCTGCTCCCGGACCTGGCCCGCCCCTCCGGCGCCATTCGCTGGCACGGCGGCGAGGGCGACGAGGACCTGCTGACGGTTGCGCCCGGGCGCCTGCGCCGCCTCCGCGGCAACGAGATCTCGATGATCTTCCAGGAGCCCATGACCTCGCTGAATCCGCTGCATCGAGTGGGTCGGCAGATCGTCGAGGTGCTGGCCAAGCACACCTCGCTGCGTGGCCAAGCCGCCCGCGCGCGCGCCCTGGAACTGCTCGAACAGGTCGGCATCCCCGAGCCGGCGCGACGCATCGACAGCTATCCCCACGAGCTCTCCGGCGGCCAGCGCCAGCGGGTGATGATCGCCATGGCGCTGGCCTGCGAGCCGAAGCTGTTGATCGCCGACGAGCCGACCACCGCCCTGGACGTCACCGTCCAGGCCCAGATCCTGACCCTGCTCGAGGACCTGAAACAGCGCTACGGCATGGCGATACTCTTCATCACCCACGACCTCGGCATCGTGCGCCACTTCGCCGATCGGGTCTGCGTGATGCGCCAGGGCGAGCTGGTGGAGAGCGGCGAGACCGCGTCGCTGTTCGCCGCCCCCCGGCACGACTACACGCGGATGCTGATCGACGCCGAGCCCCGCGGGCGCAAGGCGCCGGTGGCCGAGGACGCGCCGCTGCTGCTGGAGGCCCGCGATCTTCGCGTGCGCTTCCCGCTCGGCAAGCGTCTCTTCCGCCCGATGGAGGTCTTCGAGGCCGTGCGCGGCATCGACCTCTCGATCCGGCGCGGCCAGACGGTGGGCATCGTCGGCGAGTCCGGTTCCGGCAAGTCGACGCTGGGGCGCGCCCTGCTGCGCCTGCTCGAGAGCCAAGGCGACATCCGCTTCGACGACACGGCGCTGGCCGGCCTGGACAGCACCGCCATGCGGCCATTGCGCTCGCGCATGCAGGTGGTCTTCCAGGATCCCTTCGGCTCGCTGTCGCCGCGCATGACCGTGGGCGAGATCATCGGCGAGGGGCTGCGCGTGCATGCCCCGACACTCGGCCGACGGGAGCGCGACGCCCGGGTGCAGGAGGCGCTGCGCGACGTGGCGCTGGATCCCGCCATGCGCCGCCGCTACCCCCACGAGTTCTCCGGCGGGCAGCGACAGCGCATCGCCATCGCCCGCGCCCTGGTCCTCAAGCCCGAGTTCCTGCTGCTCGACGAGCCCACCTCGGCGCTGGACCGCTCGGTGCAGGCCACGGTGATCGCGCTGCTGCGTGACCTGCAGGCCCGGCACGGCCTCACCTACCTGTTCATCAGCCACGACCTGGCCGTGGTCCGCGCCCTGGCCGACAGCGTCGTGGTGATGAAGGACGGCGCCGTGATCGAACAGGGCGATACCGAGACCCTGTTCCAGGCCCCGCGCGAGGCCTATACCCGCGAGCTGATGCGCGCGGCCTTCCTCGACGGCGAGGCCGCCTGACGTCAACGACGCGGCCATGACAAAGCCCCGGCCGATGGCCGGGGCTCTGGGGCGAAGCGGATCACGCCAGGCGGCTAGAAGCGATAGTCCACCGACAGGGCGAAGACGTCGGCCTCCACCTCGTACTCGCCGGACAGGTTGCCGCGGCTGGCGTTCTCGTTGGTCGGGGTGGCGTCCTGATCCATGTCGACGTCGTCGCCGAAGATGCGCAGATAGCCCGCGGTGATGCCCAGGTTCTCGGTCGGCTGGTAGGTGGCGCCGAGGGAGGCCCAGCGGCGATCGGCGTCCGGCACCCGGGGGGTGCGGAACTCGGCGCTCGGCACCGGCGTCTCGTCGATGCCCAGGCCGGCCCGCAGCGTCCACTGATGCGTCAGCGCGTAGTTCGCACCCACCGAGAAGGCCCAGGTGTCGTCCCAGTTCTCGGTGGTGGTGCTGTTGGTACCGTCCTCGAACTCGACCACCAGCTCGTCGAAGCTGCTCCACTCGGTCCACTCGGCGTTGGCCATCAGCGCCAGGCGATCGGTCAGCTGGTGATAGACGCCCAGATTCAGGTTGGCCGGGGTGGTCAGATCGGCCTTGCCTCCCATGTCAGAGACCTGGCCGGCGGCGATGGCGCCGTCGGAGACCGGGTCGGTGCCTGAAACGTCGAGATCCCCCTCCAGCGTCAGATCGATCTCCGAGCGATAGCTCACACCGAAGCGGGTGCGCTCCGTCGCCTGGAACAGGGCGCCGAGGGTATAGCCGTAGCCCCAATCGTCCCCGGTCAGCTCGCCGATGACGTCGTTCTGCCCCGGCGTGGCCAGCGGGCTACCCTGGAGAGCCGCCGCCGAGCCGAAGTCGATGGCATTGGACAACGTCGCGTCCGCATACTGAGCGCGCAGCCCCACGGCCAGGTTGAGCCGCTCGGTGGCGCGGTAGTTGAGGGTCGGCTGGAAGTCGATCGTCTTCAGCTCGGTTTCCACGGCGTGGTAGCGACCGATCCAGTCCTCGTCGTACTTGGTGGCAAGCCCATAGGGCGAGTAGATCGCCAGGCCCAGGTCCCACTGATCGTTCAACTGCGTCTTGGCGGCGAAGCTCGGCACCCAGGCGGACTCGCCCCCCTCGCCGGAGGCGCCGGCCGTGTAAGGAATGCCGGCCACATTCGAAGCCTCGGCGTCGTGCAGCTCGAAGGTGGCATCGATATAGGCGACCCCGCCGGCGACCTGATTGCCGTCGATGTTGCCGATGGCGGCCGGGTTATGGGCCATGAAGCTGACGTCCTCGGCGCCGGCGGCGGCGTTGGAGAAGGCGTTGGCGAGGCTCTTGGCGCTCTGCTCGCGCACCTGGAAGCCGGTGGCGGCGGCCTGGGCGGACACGAGCGCCGCGGAGGCCAGGGCGACGGCGACGGCGAGCTTGCGAGACGTGAAGGGCAGGGGCATGGCGCGGCTCCTTGGCATTGCTGTTGTTATGGTGATGCAGCGACTGACCGACAGTGTCGTCAGAACTCATCGCAAGGATCAAGGACAAACGCCCGTTTAAATCCAGTTTTCACTAATACTTTAGTGGCACGAGTGTTTGAACATGAAGCGCAACAATAACTTGCACTCTCCTCCCGCCCCTCCCCCGCCGATCCCTGCGCCGCCATCTTGACCCTTGTGTCACCCAAGGGTTTTACACTCTGGGTATTCCCTCATCAGGAGACGCGAGCCATGAAGGTCAGCGAACTCGCCCGCCAGGCCGGCGTCACCGCCGAGACCGTGCGCCACTACACCCGCGAGGGGCTGCTGCGCCCCGAGCGCAACCCGGCCAACGGCTACCAGCTGTTCGACGACGCCGACCTGCGCCGGCTGCGCTTCATCCAGCGCGCCCGCACCCTGGGCTTCGGCGTCGCCGAGATTCGCGAGATCCTCGAACAGTCCGATCACGGCGACTCGCCCTGCCCGCTGGTGCGCGACCTGCTGGCGCGACGCCTGCCGGAGATCCGCCACCGCATCCGCGAGCTCGAGGCGCTTGCCGGACGCATGGAGGAGGCGCTGGCCGCCTGGGAGGACCTGCCCGACGGCACCCCGGACGGCCACAGCCTGTGCCGCCTGATCGAGAGCTTCCCCGAGCCGCTGGCGCCCGACGCCAGGGCAGCCGAGCCCAAGGAGACCTCATCATGAGCACCCCGACACGCCGCGAGCGCACCGTGCCCGGCATGAGCTGCCAGGGCTGCGTGAGGCGCATGCGCGAGGCCATCGAGGCCCAGGACGCCGAGGCCGAGGTCAGCGGCACGCCGGCCAAGCATCGGCTGGACGTCACCACCTCGCTGGACGACGCCGAGCTGGACCGGGTGCTGGCCGACGCCGGCTATCCGCCCGAGACGTCCACCGAGACGTCGCCCATCGAGCCGGCCGCCGACGCCAAGAACGACGCCGAGCCCGAGCCGGCGCCGACAGCGGAATCCGCCAGCGACGGCGCCACCCAGCGCCTGTCGATCACCGGCATGACCTGCGCCGGCTGCGTGAAGAGCGTGCAGCAGGCGCTGGAGCGCACCCCGGGGGTCGAAGCGGCCACGGTCAACCTCGGCAACCACACCGCCCAGGTGCGCGGCCGCGCCGACACCCAGGCACTGATCGACGCCGTGGACGCGGTCGGCTACGGCGCCGAGCCGATCCTCGACCTGCGCCAGGCCGAGAAGGTCCGCGCCGAGCGCGACGCCGAGGAGTATCGCCGCCGGCTGCGCGGCAGCGCCCTGTCGCTGGCGCTGGCCGTGCCGCTGATGGTCGGCATGTTCGTCTATCACCCCCAGCCGCTCGGCGCCGGCCGCGGGTTCTGGCTGGTGGTGGGTCTCTTGACCCTGGCGGTGATGGCCGGCCCCGGCCGCCACTTCTTCCGCAACGCCTGGAAGAACCTGCGCCATCACCAGGCCAACATGGACACCCTGATCGCCATGGGCACCGGCACCGCCTGGCTCTACTCCATGGCGGTGGTGGCCTTCGCCGAGGCCCTGCCCGAGATGGCCCGCGGCCTCTACTTCGAGGCCTCGGCGATGGTGATCGGCCTGGTGCTGCTGGGCAACGCCCTGGAGCTGAAGGCCAAGGGCCGCACCAGTGACGCCCTGCGCCGCCTGCTCGACCTGCAGAGCCGCACCGCCCGGGTGATCCGCGACGGCCGGGAGCAGGAGGTCGAGATCGACGAGGTGCGCGAGGGCGACCGGCTGCGCGTGCGCCCCGGCGAGCGCCTGCCGGTGGACGGCGAGGTGCTCGAGGGCGAGAGCCATCTCGACGAGTCGATGCTCACCGGCGAGCCCGCCCCGGTGGCCAAGGCGGCCGGCGACGAGGTCAGCGCCGGCACCGTCAACGGCCAGGGGGGGCTGGTCTATCGCGCCACCCGCGTGGGCGCCGACACCCGCCTCGGCCGCATCACCGAGCAGGTGGCCCGCGCCCAGGCCTCCCGGCCGCCCATCGGCCGGCTCGCCGACACCATCTCCGGCATCTTCGTGCCCTCGGTGATGATCATCGCCGTGCTCACCGCGCTGGTCTGGTACAACGTCGGCGCCGAGCCGCGGGTGCTGCACATGCTGGTCACCGCCAGCACGGTGCTGATCATCGCCTGCCCCTGCGCGCTGGGCCTGGCCACGCCGATCTCCACCATGATCGGCGTCGGCAAGGCCGCCGAGCACGGCGTGCTGGTGAGAAGCGGCGAGGCGCTGCAGACCGCCAGCCATCTCACCACCCTGGTGGTGGACAAGACCGGCACCCTCACCGAGGGCAAGCCCCGGCTGACCGAAGTCGAGATTCTCAACGGTGACGAGCAGGCGGCGCTCGGCTGGGTGGCGGCGCTGGAGCGCGGCTCCGAGCACCCGCTGGCCGCGGCCCTGCTCGCCCACGCCGAAGCACAGAACGCCGAGGCGGCCGAGATCCAGGACTTCACCAGCGTGACCGGCGGCGGCGTGCGCGCCCGCACGCCCGACGGCCGGACGCTGCTGCTCGGCAACGCCCGGCTGCTCGAGGAGGCCGGCGTCGATCTCGGCGCGGGCCAGGCGCGCGTCGCCGCGCTCGAGGGCCAGGCGCGCACCGTGGTCCAGCTGGCGGTCGACGGCGAGCTCGTCGCCCTGTTCGGCGTCAGCGACCCGCTGCGCGCCGATGCCAGGGCCGCCGTCGCCCGCCTGCGCGGCGAAGGGCTGACCCTGGTGATGCTGACCGGCGACAACGAACACACCGCCCGCGCCATCGCCGACGAGGTCGGCATCGACGAGGTCCGCGCCGGGCTGCTGCCCGAGGACAAGCACGCCGAGATCGAGCGGCGTCAGGCCGACGGCGAAGTCGTGGGCATGGTCGGCGACGGCATCAACGACGCCCCGGCCCTGGCCCGCGCCGACGTCGGCTTCGCCATCGGCCAGGGCACCGACGTGGCCATCGAGAGCGCCGGCATCACCCTGATGCGCGACTCGCTGCACGGCGTAGCCGACGCCATCGCCATCAGCCGCGCGACGCTTGCCAACATCAAGCAGAACCTGGTGGGCGCCTTCGGCTACAACGTGCTCGGCATCCCCATTGCCGCCGGCGCGCTCTATCCGCTGACGGGCAGCCTGCTGTCGCCGGTGATCGCCGGCGCCGCCATGTCGGCCTCGTCGATCACCGTGGTCGGCAACGCCAGCCGCCTGCGCGCCTTCCGCCCTCAGGGGGCCGACGCGCCCGACGAGGCCTCATCTTCCGGCCAACAGGAGGCATCCGCATGAGCTGGATCGTCAATCTCGCCGGCCTGGCGCTGATCGCCCTGATCGCCTGGTGGTTCTGGGGCCAGCGTTGACCGACGCCCGGGGCCGCCGGGGCTACGCTGAAGACAGATAGCCACCTGGGAGGACGCCCGATGCCCGAGCTCGACGGCGTGCTGGAAACGGCCCTCTACGTGACGGACATGCCCCGGGCCAGACGCTTCTTCGAGACGGTGATGGGGCTCAGCCCCTTCACCGCCGACCATCGCTTCACCGCCTATGACGCCGGCGCCGGCACGGTGCTGCTGCTGTTCCTCGACGGCGAGACCGCCGAGACGGTGGTGCTGCCCGGCGAGATGGGCACTATCCCGCCCCACGACGGCGCCGGCCGGGTGCACATGGCCTTCGCCATCGCCGCGCCGGCGCTGGCCGACTGGGAGGCCCGACTGGGCGAGCACGGCATCGAGATCGAGGGCCGCACCCACTGGCCGCGGGGCGGCGAGAGCGTGTATTTCCGCGACCCCGACGGCCACCTGCTGGAGCTGGCGACCCCGGGGGTATGGCCGACCTACTGAGCCCACTCTCGGGAGAGCGTGCCCTTTATTCGGCCGCGCCCCCGACGGGCATCTGCTGGAGCTGGCGACCCTTGGGGTGTGGCCGACCTATTGACCACTTAACGCACCGGCGCGGCGTGCTCGACCATCAGCTGCAGCGATTCGCGACCGCGCCAGCGGTTGCGGTTGAGCTTGTAGGCGCAGTGCAGCCGGTCGCCGACGCCGAAGGCCGGCACCTCGCCCGGGGTCAGCGCCCGGAACCAGATCGCCTTGGTCGACACCGGGCCGGCCGAGAGCTCCATCATCAGGTGATTGCCCTCGGCGCCCACCGGGCGCAGCGACTCGACCAGGAACTCGCCCTCGAACAGCGGCGGGTCGAACTCGCGGCCGTAGGGGCCGAGCGCCTCCAGCTCGTCGAGGGTAGCGAGGCTCAGCTGGGCCGGTGCCAGTTCGCCGTCGGTGAAGACCCTGGGAAACAGCTCGGTGTCGCCGAGCTGCTCGCCGACCGCCTGCAGGAAGGCGGTGCGGAAGGCCTCGAGGGATTCCACCGGCACGCCGACGCCGGCGGCGCCGCGGTGGCCGCCGAAGCGCGGCAGCGCCTCGGGGGCGAGCTCGAAGGTGCGCTGCAGGGCGTCGCGCAGGTGCAGCGCCTCGATGGAGCGCCCCGAACCGGTCAGCATGCCGGCCTGGGCGGCCGGGGTCAGCACCAGGGTCGGGCGGCCGAAGGCCTGCACCAGCCGTGACGCGACGATGCCCTGCACGCCGGGATGGCCGTCCTCGAGATAGACCACCAGCGCCGGCGCGCCCGCGGCCAGCTGCGGCCGGGCCAGCGCCCGCGCCTGCTCGGCCATGTCCGCCTCGATGGCCTTGCGCGACTGGTTATCCTGATCGAGCGTCTCCAGATGCCGCGCCGCCGTCGCGTCGTCCGCCGCCAGCATGAAATGCAGCGCGGCGTAGGGGTCGTCGAGCCGCGAGCGGGCGTTGATCCGCGGGCCCATCTGGAAGGCCAGCGTCTCGGCGTCGAAGGGCACGCTGTCGGCGCCCAGCCGCTCGGCCATGGTCCGCCAGCAGGCCGCCTCCATGCGATTGATCAGCGCCAGGCCCTGGGTGACCACGGCGCGGTTGGCCGCGCTGCCGCCGAGCGACACGCAGTCGGCCACGGTGCCCAGCGCCACGTAGGACAGCCAGGGCGAGAGCTTGGGCGTGGCGGCCGCCAGCACGCCCCACTCGATCAGCACCGACCGGGCCAGCGACATGGTCAGCCAGGCGACCATGCAGCCGGCGATGGTCGGGTCCGGGTAGTCGCAGTCGTCGCGGGTCGGGTTGACGGTGGCGAAGGCCGAGGCCGGCGGGCCCTCCACCGGCAGCGCGTGGTGGTCGCTGACGACCACGTCGATGCCGGCGGCCTTGAGCCGGGCGATGCGCGGCTCGTCGGAGCTGCCGCAGTCGGCGGTGATCACCAGGCTAGGCCGCGGCGAGAGCTTCAGGGTGCGCTCCACCAGCGGCAGGCTGATGCCGTAGCCATCATGGATGCGATGGCCGATCAGGCTGTGCAGCCGGTCTTCCGGCACGCCGAACAGCTCGTTCAGGGTCCGGCGGATCACCACGTGGGAGGTGATGCCGTCGACGTCGTAGTCGGTGAGGATGCCGATGTGCTCGCCCTCGACCACCGCCTGGGCGATGCGCTCGGCCGCCGGGCGCGCGTCCTTGAGGCGCTCGGGATGCGCCAGGTGGCGCAGGCTCGGCGACACCAGCGGCGCGAGCTCGCCGGCATGGCCGGGCAGGCGCCCGGCCAGCACGCGGGCCTGCAGCGGCGTCAGCCCCTCCGCCAGGGCGCGGGCCTCCAGGGCCTCGTCACGGGGACGCGGCAGGATGCGGGGCGTCAGCGAAGCGTCGGGGTCGGGCGTCGGGATAGCGTCCACGGAAACTCCTGGAGATGACGGCAAGACGCCCGGCGAACCGGGCGTCATGGGTGCAACGGCGATACCGGGAAGCCGCCGGGGACGGGCGCCCCCGGAGCGGCCTGCGAGCCAGGACCGACTCAGCGCCGGTTGTCGGCCACGAACTTCTGCACCTCGGCGAGCTCGGCCGGCAGCACGCTGTAGCGCTCCTCGCGCTCCAGCAGGTCGTCCATGTGCGGCGGCAGCGGCACGCCCGGGAAGCCGGCCTTGACCACCGCCTCGGCGAACTTGGCCGGGTGCGCGGTGGCCAGGGTGATCATCGGCACGCTCTCGTCGCCGCGCTCGCGCTCGGCGGCGCGATAGCCGGTGGCGGTGTGCGGGTCGAGGATCTCCTGGGTGCGGTGATGCGCCTCGCGGATCACCTCCAGGATGGTGGCATCGTCGATGCTGTGGCTGGCGAACATCTCGCGCAGCCGCGCCAGCGGCGCATCGGCCAGCGCCGAGGGCTCGTCCTGGAAGCGCTCGAGTAGCGCGTCCACGGCGGCGCCGTCGCGCTGGTAGGCCTCGAACAGCAGGCGCTCGAAGTTGGACGACACCACGATGTCCATGGACGGCGCCAGGGTCGCGACCAGCTCCTTCTTGGAGAAGTCGTTGTCGGCCAGGGTGCGGTGCAGGATGTCGTTGGCGTTGGTGGCGATCACGAAGCGCTCGACCGGCAGGCCCATGCGGTAGGCCATGTAGCCGGCGAAGACGTTGCCGAAGTTGGCCGACGGCACGCAGAAGCTCACCTTGCGGTGCGGCGCGCCCAGCGCCACGGCGGAGGCCACGTAGTAGACGATCTGGGCCATGATGCGCGCCCAGTTGATCGAGTTCACCGCCACCAGCCGGGTGCCGTTCAGGAAGTCCTGGTTGGCGAAGCTGGCCTTGACCATGGCCTGGGCGTCGTCGAAGTTGCCCTCGATGGCGACGTTGAAGACGTTGTCCGCCAGCACGGTGGTCATCTGGCGACGCTGGACCTCGGACACCCGCTGGTGCGGGTGCAGGATGAAGATGTCCAGGTTGTCGCAGTGGCGGCAGCCCTCGATGGCGGCCGAACCGGTGTCGCCGGAGGTGGCGCCCATGATCACCGCGCGCTCGCCGCGCTTGTCGAGGAAGTGGTCGAGCAGCCGGCCGAGCAGCTGCAGGGCCACGTCCTTGAACGCCAGCGTCGGGCCGTGGAAAAGCTCGAGCAGGAAGTGGTTGGCGTCGAGCTGGTTCAGCGGCACCACGGCGTCGTGGCTGAAGGTGGCGTAGGCGTCGCGGACGATCTCGCGGAAGGTGTCGTCGTCGATCTCGCCGCCCACGTAGGGCTGCATCACCCGGAAGGCGATCTCGGCGTAGGAGCAGCCGGCCATGTCGGCCAGCTGCTCGTGGCTCAGCCGGGGGACGGTCTCGGGCACGTAGAGGCCGCCGTCGCTGGCCATGCCGGTGAGCACGACCTCCTCGAAGGAGAGCGCGGGCGCCTGCCCGCGAGTACTGATATAGCGCATTGTTCGATTCCTTTGCTCGCTCGGGACCGACCCGGCGACAAGCCTTCGAGGAGGCGCTGAGCCCCCATCCCTGGGCGCTACCGACGCCATCCCTGGCGCAGGACCTCCTCTACGGCCTATCCCCGGCGTCCCGCGTTGCCAGCGATAGCCGCGCGGCCGATATGATTAGTTCTCTTCCAGCGACTCGACGCGAATGCGAGTGACGGAACCGGCGATGTCGGCCATGGCCTCGATCTTGCGGATCGCCTCGTTCATATGCTTCTCGCGGGTGCGGTGGGTCATCAGGATGATCGGCACCAGCTCGCCCTCGGTCGCCTCCTTCTGGATCAGCGCCTCGATGGAGATGCCTTCCTCGGAGAGGATGGTGGCGACGCGGGCCAGCACGCCGGGGCGGTCGACCGCCAGCAGGCGCAGGTAGTAGGCGGTGCTGATCTCTTCCATGGCCAGGATCGGCGGCTGGTCGGCGTTCTCGCCGATGCCGCTGAAGGCCAGGTAGGGCACGCGGTAGTGGTGATCGGTGGCGATGTCGCGGGCCACGTCGAGCACGTCGGCGACCACCGCGGAGGCGGTCGGCTCGGCGCCGGCGCCGGCGCCGTAGTAGAGGGTCGGGCCCACGGCGTCGCCCATCACGGCGATGGCATTCTTGACGCCGTGCACGTTGGCCAGCAGCCGCTCCTTGGGAATCAGGGTCGGGTGCACGCGCAGCTCCAGCCCCTCGTCGGTGCGCTTGGAGATGCCCAGGTGCTTGATGATGTAGCCCAGGTTGTCGGCCTGCTCGACGTCCTCGGCGGTGACCCGGGAGATGCCCTCGGTGTAGGCCTTCTCGAACTGCAGCGGCACGCCGTAGGCGATGGAGGCCAGGATGGTCAGCTTGTGGGCGGCGTCGATGCCTTCGACGTCGAAGGTCGGGTCGGCCTCGGCGTAGCCCAGCGCCTGGGCCTCGGCCAGCACGTCCTCGAAGGCGCGGCCTTCGTCGCGCATGTGGGTGAGGATGAAGTTGCCGGTGCCGTTGATGATGCCGGCCAGCCACTCGATGCGGTTGGCGCCGAGGCCCTCGCGCAGCGACTTGATCACCGGGATGCCGCCCGCCACCGCGGCCTCGAAGGCCACGATCACGCCCTTCTCGTGGGCGGCCTGGAAGATCTCGTTGCCGTGCACCGCGATCAGCGCCTTGTTGGCGGTGACCACGTGCTTGCCGTTGTCGATGGCGGTCAGCACCAGCTCGCGGGCCACGTCGTAGCCGCCGATCAGCTCGACGACGACGTCGATGTCGGGGTTGGCCGCGACCTCGAAGATGTCCTGGGTGCTCTTGATGCCGGTGACGTCACACTCGGGATTGGGCGTGCGGTAGGCCACCTGCTCGATGACGATCGGGCGCCCCGCCCGACGAGCGATCTCGTCGGCGTTGCGCGTCAGTACGTTGAAGGTCCCGCCACCGACGGTGCCCAGGCCACAGATTCCCACTCTCACCGGTTTCAATGTCTTTCCCCTCGTTACTGCTAGTGTCTCAGCGTTGGTCGGCCTCAAGGGCCGGTGCGCGCTCGGTGGCGCCTATTGCTCGTTCAGGCCCAGCATGGTCGCCAGGCGTTCGGCCGGCACGTAGCCGGGCACCAGGCGCCCGTCGGGCAGCACGATGGCCGGGGTGCCCTGCACGCCCAGCTGCATGCCCAGATGATACTGTTCCTCGACCGGATTGTCGCAGCTTGCGTTGCCCTCGAGCGCCTCTTCGCGCTTGGCCGCCGACATCGCCTCGCTGGGATTGTCCGCGCACCATACCCGCTGCAGCTCGCGGGCGCCCGGCGAGCTCATGCCGCCACGCGGGAAGGCCAGGTAATCGACCTCGATGCCCATCTCGTTGAGGCGCGGCACCTCCTCGTGCAGGCGACGGCAGTAGGGGCAGGTGGTGTCGGTGAACACCGTGACCCGTGCCTTCGGCGCGTCGGTGCCGCGGAACACGACCCGCTCGTCGTCGGGGATCGCCGCCACCCGCGCGGCCCGCTCGGCGTTGCGCGACTGCTCGGAGAGGTTCACCAGCCCGCCCTCGGCGTTCTCGTAGAGGTCGCCGACCAGGAAGTAGTCGCCCTCGGCGTCGGTGTAGAAGCGCTCGCCGGTCTCCAGGCGCACCGCGTAGAAGCCTTCCAGCGGCGTTTCCTCGATGCGCTCCACCGGCATCTGCTGGCCATCGACGGCGAGCCGCTCGGTCAGCCGCTCGATGGCCGGATCCTGGGCCAGGGCGGGGAGTGACAGGGCGGCGAGCATGCCGCCGGCGACAACACGGGAGATGGGTCTCATGATTCAGCCTCGGGGATGATGATCGGCGTGCAGGGCCTCGAGCCGGGCCTGCGCGACATGGGTATAGATCTGCGTGGTCGACAGGTCGCTGTGACCGAGCAGCAGCTGTACGACACGCAGGTTGGCCCCATGATTCAACAGATGGGTGGCGAAGGCGTGGCGCAGGGTGTGCGGCGACAGCGGCCGGTCGATGCCGGCGACCAGCGCATGGGCCTTGATGCGATGCCAGAAGGCCTGCCGGGTCAGGCAGGCGTCGCCGCGGCCGGGGAACAGCGCCGGCCGCGACGGATCGTCCATCAGCGCCGCACGCCCGGTGCGCAGGTAGCGCGACAGCCAGTCCAGCGCCTCCTCGCCGAGCGGCACCAGGCGCTCCTTGTCGCCCTTGCCCCGCACCCGCACCACGCCCTGGCGCAGGTTGACGGCGTCGGTGGTCAGCCCGACCAGCTCACTGACGCGCAGCCCGGCCGCGTAGAGCACCTCGAGCATGGTGCGATCGCGCAGGCCCAGGTCGCTACCGAGGTCCGGCGCGGCCAGCAGCCGCTCCACCTCCTCCTCTTCCAGGGTGTCCGGCAGCGACGGCCGGGCCGGCGGCAGCTTCACCTCGGCGATGGGGTCGTGGTCGATGCGCCCCTCGGCCAGCGCCCAGCGATAGAAGCGGCGCAGGCTCGACAGCAGCCGGGCATTGCTGCGCAGCTTATAGCCGTCCTCGCGCCGGACGTCGAGCCAGGCCGGCAGGGCCTCGCCACCGGGCGCCAGCAGCGCGGCATCGCGCCCGTCGAGCCAGGCCGCCCAGGCGGTCAGGTCGCGGCGGTAGGCCGCCAGGGTGTTGTCGCTGGCGCCCTCCCCCAGCCACAGGTCGTCGAGGCAGGCCTCGATCAGCGCCAGGGCCTCGTCAGCGATGGTCGTCATGGCGCTCCTCGGTCCCTGAACGACGAAACCCCGCCCCGCGGCTGCGGTGACGGGGTTTCGATGTCACGCGGACTGACACGCCGCGTCACCACTGGCCGGTGAGGCGTTGCCTCAGGCCAGCTTTTCCTTGATGCGGGCGGACTTGCCGCTGCGCTCGCGGAGGTAGTACAGCTTGGCCTGGCGAACGTCGCCGCGACGCTTGACGCTGATGGAGTCGACCAGCGGGCTGTAGGTCTGGAAGGTACGCTCGACGCCGACGCCGTGAGACACCTTGCGCACGGTGAAGGCGGAGTTCAGGCCGCGGTTACGCTTGCCGATGACGACGCCTTCGAAGGCCTGCAGGCGCTCGCGGCTGCCTTCCTTGACCTTGACCTGAACGGTCACGGTGTCGCCCGGGGCGAATTCCGGCACTTCCTTGCTCATCTGCTCGGCTTCGAGCGCCTGGATCACCTTGTTCTTGCTGCTCATGACATAACTCCTCGATAACATACATGATTCGTCGATCCGGCAGTGGGTGGCCGACGAATCGTGATCCCGGCGCTCGAATGCCTCGAGGCGCGGGAGTCCTGTTGGTGACGCAGGTCACGGCCGCTGCGGGCGCGTCCTGCACCTCCGCCTGACCTACTCGCTTTCGGCCAGCGCGTACTCCTCGATGAACTCCTTGAGCAGAGTCTGCTGCTCGGCGTCCAGCGTCCTGCCCTCGAGCAGGTCGGGTCGCCGGAGCCAGGTCCGCCCCAGGGACTGCTTGAGCCGCCAGCGCCGGATGGCGCCATGGTGGCCGCTGAGCAGGACATCCGGCACCCGTCGCCCGTCGATCACCTCGGGGCGCGTGTAGTGCGGACAGTCCAGCAGTCCGTCGTTGAAGGAGTCCTCGACCGCGGAATCCTGATGGCCCAGCACGCCAGGCACCAGCCTTGCCGCGGCATCGATCAGCACCATCGCCGGCAGCTCGCCGCCGCTCAGCACATAGTCGCCGATCGACCATTCTTCATCGATGTCGGCTTCAACGACCCGTTCATCGATGCCTTCGTAGCGTCCGGCCACCACCACCAGGGGGGGGCCTTCCGCCAGCTCCTGCGCGCCGCGCTGATCCAGCTGACGCCCCTGGGGCGAAAGATAGATCACCTTCGGGCGCTGCCCGGTGGCGTCCTCGGCCCGCTCGCGGGCATCGTGGATGGCCGAGCGCAGGGTGTCGACCTTCATCAGCATCCCCGGTCCGCCGCCGTAGGGGCGGTCGTCCACGGTGCGATGCCGGTCGGTGGCGTAGTCCCGGGGATTCCAGAACTCCAGGGCGATCTGCCCCTTGTCCACCGCTCTGCCCGTCACGCCCTGACGGGTCAGCGCCTCGAACATCTCGGGGAACAGCGATACCACGCCGACCCACATGGAGGCGTCGCTGCGACTCAAAAGTCCGGATCCCAGTCGACGGTCATCACGCCGGCCTCAAGATCCACCTTCTGCACGACCTCGTCGGGCAGGAAGGGCAGCAGTCGTTCGCGATCGTCGATGGCGTCGCCGTCACGCCCCTTCACGACCATGACGTCGTTGGCGCCGGTCTCGAAGAGGTAGTCGACGCGGCCCAGCCTGACGCCGTCACGGGTCACCACCCGCAGGCCTTCCAGCTGGTACCAGTAGAAGTCATCGTCGCCGTCGAGCGCGGGCAGCTCGGCCGTGGGCAGCAGCACTTCGGCGCCGGCCAGGGCCTCGGCCTGATCTCGACCGTCGACGCCTTCCAGGCGGGCCACCAGGCCCTTGCCCTGCGGGCGTCCCTGGACGAGACGATAGCGCACGAGACGGCCCTGATGGCGCAGCACCCACTCGTCATAGTCGAGGATGCCTTCCATCGGGCTGGTGTACGAATACACCCTCAGCCAGCCCTTCACACCGTAGGGGCTGGTCAACTTGCCCAGCACCACGTGCTCATTGGCCGGTGTCGGCTCGACGCCTGCGCTCATCGCGATCCTGCCTCAGACATTCGGGACATCAGGCCGATCAGGCCTGCTTGCGGGCTTCCTTGACCAGCTCGGCAACGCGGCCGGACAGCTGGGCGCCCTGGTCCTGCCAGTGCTGAATGCGATCGAGGTCGACGCGCAGACGCTCTTCCTGGCCGCGGGCGACCGGGTTGAAGAAGCCGAGACGCTCGATGAAACGGCCGTCACGAGCCTTGCGGGAATCGGTCACGGTGAGGTGGTAGAAGGGACGCTTCTTGGCGCCACCACGTGCCAGACGAATGGTAACCATGCGTTGACTGTCCTTCGGTTGAGTTACGGAGGTTGTCGGTCGGGGCCAGGCCCTCGACAGTCGGATCGACCGCACCCCGGAGGGTGCGCCGCCGGGTGTTCGGTCACGAGAAGGCCCGCGAAAAACGCGGACTTGCCAGTGAAGACGCCGCATTCTACGGAAATCTCCCCGGCTTGGAAACCTTTTTGGGCCGCGAGCCGGGCGCCTCAGCGCCGCGGCAGGCCACCGCCCGGGCCGCCCATGCCGCCGGGACCGCCCATTCCCCCCATGCCGCCGGGGCCTCCCGGGCCGCCTCCCATCATGCCGGACATGCCGCGCATCATCTTCTGCATGCCGCCCTTCTTGCCGGCCTTCTTCATCATCTTCTGCATCTGCTTGTGCTGCTTGAGCAGGCGATTGAGGTCCGGCACCTGCAGGCCGGCACCGGCGGCGATGCGGCGCTTGCGCGAGCCGTTGATGATGTCGGGGTTGCGGCGCTCCTTGGGCGTCATCGAGTTGATCAGCGCCTCGAGCTTGCCCATCTCCTTCTCGGGACCCGGGCCCTGGGCCATCTCGGCCATCTGGCCCATGCCGGGCAGCTTGCCGAGCAGGCCGCCCATGCCGCCCATCTTCTTGAGCTGCTGGAGCTGGTCGCGGAAGTCCTCGAGGTCGAAGCCGTCACCCTTCTTGACCTTCTTGGCCAGCTTCTCGGCCTGCCCCTTGTCGACGGTGCGCTCGGCCTCCTCGATCAGCGACAGCACGTCGCCCATGCCGAGGATGCGCGAGGCCACGCGGTCCGGGTGGAAAGGCTCGAGGGCGTCGACCTTCTCGCCCACGCCCATGAACTTGATCGGCTTGCCGGTGATGTGGCGCACCGACAGCGCCGCGCCGCCGCGGGCGTCGCCGTCGGCCTTGGTCAGGATCACGCCGGTCAGCGGCAGCGCCTCGTGGAAGGCCTTGGCGGTGTTGGCGGCGTCCTGGCCGGTCATGGAGTCGACCACGAACAGCGTCTCGTCCGGCGACACGGCGTTCTCGAGGGCCTGGATCTCGGCCATCATCGCCTCGTCGATGGCCAGGCGGCCGGCGGTGTCGACGAGCACCACGTCGTGGAACTGGATCTTGGCGTGCTTGATCGCCGCCTCGGCGATGGCCACCGGCTGCTGATCGCTGCTCGACGGGAAGAAGTCGACCTCGACCTCCTTCGCCAGCGTCTCGAGCTGGTCGATGGCCGCCGGACGGTAGACGTCCGCGGAGACCACCAGCACCTTCTTCTTCTCGCGCTCGCGCAGGTAGCGCGCCAGCTTGGCCACGGAGGTGGTCTTGCCCGCGCCCTGCAGGCCGGCCATCAGCACCACCGCCGGGCGGCCCTTGAGCGACAGGCCCTCATTGGCCTCGCCCATGATCGCCTCGAGCTCCTGCTGGACGATCTTGACGAACTGCTGACCCGGCGAGAGGCTCTTCGAGACCTCCTGACCCACGGCACGCTCGCGCACCCGGTCGATGAACGCCTTGACCACCGGCAGGGCGACGTCGGCCTCGAGCAGCGCCCGCCGGACCTCGCGCAGGGTGTCCTTGACGTTGTCTTCGGTCAGGCGCGCCTGACCCTTGATCGATTTGAGCGTCTGGGACAGACGATCGCTGAGATTCTGAAACATGGGGCCTCTCCGCAAACGATGGCCTGGGAAGCCGCATCAGCCCCCGGCATGGCGCGTCCGGGCGGGACTTTCCCACAATGGGGCAAAATTATACGCCTTGTGGCCGCGAGTCTCCATGGCAGCGGCCCGCGCCCGGCTGGGCGGCACGCGGAGGATTCGGTATAGTGGCGACTCCATTTCCTCTCGCTGGACGCTGGCGAAGGCGCACGGATAGCCATCGATGTACGCGCTCCCTCTGGCCCTGGTGGCCTTCATCTTCTACATCGCCGCCGCTTCCTGGCAGGGCCTGACCCTGTTTCGACGCGTGGCGCCGCGCGACACCCTGGTCCGCGGCCTCGGGGCCGCCGGCCTGCTCTGCCACCTGCCGCTGGCCGTGGGCCTGCTCGACCAGGGCGCCTCCCTGCTGCCGGGCTTCTCGACCAGCGTGGTGCTGGCCGGCGCCCTCGCCGTGCTGGTGCTGCTGCTGGTCAGCCTGTTCAAGCCGGTGCTCAACGTCGCCACCGGCCTCTTCCCACTGGCCGGCGCGGTGCTGCTGCTGGCCGCCGAATGGCCGAGCCCCGAGAAGGGGGCAGGCATGACCCCGGGCATCGCCCTTCACGCCCTCAGCGCGGCGCTGGCTTTCGCCCTGCTGGCCATCGCCGCCGTCCAGGCGGTGCTGCTCGGGGTGCAGAACCAGGCCCTTCGCCACCATCACATCCGCGGCGTGGTCCAGTCGCTGCCGCCGCTCACCACCATGGAGCGGGTGCTGTTCGAGCTGCTCTGGGGCGGCATGATCCTGCTGACCCTGTCGATCGCCAGCGGCTTCGTCTTCGTCGACAACATGTTCGCCCAGCACCTGGTGCACAAGACGGTGCTGTCGCTGGCCGCCTGGGTGATCTTCGCCGCCCTGCTGATCGGCCACCATCGCCAGGGCTGGCGCGGCATGCGCGCGGTGCGCTGGACGCTGGGCGGCTACCTGATGCTGCTGCTGGCCTATTTCGGCAGCAAGTTCGTGCTCGAGATCCTGCTGGCGCGTTCTTGACACCATCGGGCCCCGTCCCTACAACTCAAGCCTTGATACGCGATTGAGGACCCTTCGACTTGAACGACGACTTCCCCCTGGGATTGCTGTTCGGCCTGCTGCTGCTGCTCATCTGCCTCTCTGCCTTCTTCTCGAGCTCCGAGACCGGCATGATGTCGATCAACCGCTACCGCCTGAGCCACCGGGCCAACGAAGGGGAGCGCCGGGCCCGGCGGGTGATGCGTCTGCTCGGTCGCCCCGACCGCCTGATCGGCGTGATCCTGATCGGCAACAACTTCGTCAACAACCTCGCGGCCTCGATTGCCACCATCATCGCGATTCACTTCTTCGGTGAGGTCTCCGGGCCGGCCGTCGCCACCAGCCTGCTGACCATCGCCATCCTGATCTTCGCCGAGGTCACCCCCAAGACCTACGCCGCGGTGAAGCCGGAGCGCATCGCCTACCCGGCCTCGCGGATCCTGGAGCCGCTGCTCAAGCTGCTCTACCCGCTGGTATGGCTGGTCAATGCCATCTCCAACGGCCTGCTGCGGCTGCTCGGGGTCAAGACCCTCGAGGGCGGCGGCGACAACCTGACCCGCGACGAGCTGCGCACCGTGGTCCACGAGGCGGGGCCGCTGATCCCGCGCCGCCACCAGGCCATGCTGGTGTCGATCCTCGACCTCGAGAACGTCACGGTGAACGACATCATGGTGCCCCGCCACGAGGTGATGGGCATCGACCTGGACGACGACCTCGACGCCATCCTGACCCAGATCCGCACCAGCCAGCACACCCGCGTGCCGGTCTACAAGGGCGACATCAACAACATCATCGGCATGCTGCACCTGCGCAACGCGGCGCGCTTCCTGTCCCGCGGCGAGGTGACCAAGGCGGCCATCGTCCAGGAGGCCCGGGAGCCCTATTTCATTCCCGAGTCGACGCCGCTGCACACCCAGCTGCTCAACTTCCAGAAGCAGAAGCGACGCATCGGCATCGTGGTGGACGAGTACGGCGACGTGGAAGGACTGGTGACGCTGGAGGACATCCTCGAGGAGATCGTCGGCGAGTTCACCACCGACGTGGCCGGCCAGGATCAGGAGATTCACCCCCAGGACGACGGCAGCCACGTCATCGACGGCACCGCCAACATTCGCGACATCAACAAGTCGCTGGGCTGGCAGCTGCCCACCGACGGCCCCAAGACCCTCAACGGCCTGATCCTCGAGCACCTGGAGTCCTTCCCCGACGGCCCGACCTGCCTGCAGATCGGCGCGGTGCGCATGGAACTCCTCGAGGTGCGCGACAACCTGATCACCTCGGCGCGCTGCTGGCAGGCGGTGCGCCTCCCCGCCGCGGCCAACGCCTGACTCAGCGGCGGGAGCGCCCCGCCGCCCACTCGTCGGCCTCGCCCTTCAGCGCCCTGACCCTCTCCTCCAGCCGCTGGCGATCGGCCTCGGCCGGCGCCAGCGGGGCACCGAAGTAGAGCGCCACCCGGGCCCGAAAGCGCCGCGGCGGCGTGCCCAGGGCCCGGCCGTGGCAGTGCGAGGTCCAGGAGCCCCATAGCCCGGCCAGCCCCGCCGGCACCACCGGCACCGGATCGCGGGCCAGGATCAGGTCCAGGCCACGCCGGAAGGGATGAATCTCGCCGTCCTTGGTCAGCCGCCCCTCGGGAAACACCATCACCACCTCGCCGGCGCGCAGCGCCTGGCTGACCTGATCCAGCGAGCGTCGCAGCCCGCCCGGGTCGCGGCGCTCGGAGTCCACCGGGATCGCCCCCGCCAGCTTGAACAGCCAGTGCAGCCAGGGCGACTCGTAGATCGGCCGGTCCATCAGGAAGCGCAGCGGTCGCGGGCTGGCGCCGCCCACCACCAGGGCGTCGACGAAGCTGACGTGATTGCAGACCACCAGGGCAGGGCCATGGGCGGGAAGGTGGCGGCGGCCGCGGAAGCGCAGCCGATAGAGCAGATGGATGATCAGGAACACCAGCCGACGCAGCACGCGGCGCGGCGAGCGCAGGCACCAGCCCAGCACGGCGGCCACCGCCAGGGTGGGAAGCCCCCAGGCCATCAGGGCGGTCAAGAGATGTCGGACCCCGCCTTCAGGCCGGCCAGCAGGGTCGTGAGCAGCTTGTCGAGCAGCTCTTCCACCTCCAGCGGCTCGCTTTGCCAGTAGCCGAGGCGCTCGTTGAGCCCCAGCTGCACCAGGCCATGGACGCTGCCCCACAGGGTCCGCCCCAGCCGGCGCGCCTCGAGGTCGTCGAGCGTCGGCTGGTATTCCTTGAGCGTGCTCTCGACGCGCAGGAACAGCGCCTCGATCATGTCGTTCTGGCGCTGGTCCAGCTCGCCCTCCTGGGCCAGCGGGTAGTCGAACATCAGCTGCCAGCGGAACGGTTCGCGGCGGGCGAACTCCCAGTAGGCCCTGGCCAGCGCCTTGATGCGATCGTCCGGCGCCGCCTCGTCGAGCAGCGGATCGATGGCGGCGCGCAGGCTCGCCAGCGACTCGATGTTCACGTGCTGCAGCAGGTTGCCGAAGCTGCCGTAGAGCTTGAGCAGCGTGCTGGGGGCACAGCCGACGTCACGCGCCAGGGAGCGCAGCGACAGCGTATGCACGGGCCGCTCCTGCAGCCAGGCATCGCAGGCCGACATCACCTGGGCATGAAGCGCCTCGGGGGCGTGCTGTCTGGGACGGGCCATCGGCATCCTCGCGGGCCGGGCCGGTGCCACCCGGGGGCGACACCGGCCACGATCTGAAATGAAAACACTGTTTCCGCTAGCATATCGCGCCTGAAGCGCAACGCAAGTCCGCGCCGAGACGCTTTCCTGGCCGACACGTCTTGGTTACCCTGACGCCCCCAGTCCGCGGAGGTTCCATGGCCGGTCGTCTCTACATTCCGCCGCTCGACCTCAAACGCCTGCTACCCGACCTGGGCGTGGACGACGCGCCGATCACCGGCGTCAACCTGGCGCCGCGCCAGCCGCTGTCGATGATCCGCCTCGAGGCCGGCCGACCGCGCCTGGGCCGGGCCTTCTGGGGCCTCACCCCGCCCTGGCTGGAGGTGCTCGACCACGCGCCGCACTGTGCCCGGGCCGAGTCGATCGCCTCGCGCCCGATGTTCCGCGAGGCCTTCGCCGCCCGGCGCTGCCTGGTGCCGGCGGGCGGCATCTACGTCTGGAAACCCCAGCCCCGGGCCAAGCAGCCCTTCCTGGTGACCCGCGCCGATCGCGGCCCGCTGCTGCTGGCCGGGCTGTGGTGCCGCTTCCATACCGATCTCACCGCCCATCACGACTCCCTGGCCCTGATCACGGTGCCGGCCAACGACCTGCTGTCGCCGCTCACCGATCGCCTGCCGGCGGTGATTCCGCCGGCCCGGGCCGAGCAATGGCTCGATCCGGCGACGCCAGCGGCGACGCTTCACGAGATGCTGACGCCGGCAGCCGGGGAACTGTTGGGCGCCTTTCCGGTATCAAGACGTGTGAACGATCCCGGCTGCCAGGAGGCCGCCTGCGCCCACCCGACCGGCCCCATGCTGCGCCGCCCTCCCAAGGAGAGATGATGATCCGATACTTCCGCCCTCGCCTGGCGCTGCCCCTCGCCCTGGCCACGGCCCTGCTGCCGGCGCTCGCCGCCCCGCCGGCCGCCGCCGACGAGGCGCCGGCGACGGTCGACACCCCGCTCACCAGCCCCTCGGACGATCGCGACTACCGGACGCTGACGCTGGACAACGGCCTCACCGTGCTGCTGGTCAGCGACCCCGAGGCGGACAAGGCCGCCGCCTCGCTGAACGTGGACGTGGGCAGCGCCCAGGACCCGGACGACCTGGCCGGCCTGGCCCACTACCTGGAACACATGCTGTTCCTCGGCACCGAGGCCTATCCCGAGGCCGACGCCTACCAGAGCTACCTGTCGCGCCACGGCGGCCAGCACAACGCCTACACCGCCTCCCAGGACACCAACTATTTCTTCTCGGTAGACCCAGAGGCCCTGGACGGCACCCTGGACCGCTTCAGCCACTTCTTCGTCGACCCGCTGTTCAACGCCGACCGGCTGGCCAGCGAGCGCCAGGTGGTGCACTCCGAGTACCAGGCCCGCAAGCGCAATGCCGGCCGCCGCCACGCCTCGGTGCTCGAGGCGCTGCTGAACCCGGAACACCCGACGACCCGCTTCTCGGTGGGCAGCAACGAGACCCTGGCCGAGCGGCCGGAGGGCGAGCCGCCGCTGCGCCAGCGCGTGATCGACTTCTACCAGCGGCACTACGGCGCCAACGTCATGCACCTGGCGGTGGTCGCGCCCCAGCCCCTCGACGAGATCGAGCGCCTGGTGCGCGAGGACTTCGCCGACGTCCCCGACCGCGGCCTGTCGCGCCCCGAGATCGCCACCCCGCTGGCGACGCCGGCGCAGACGCCCGCCGCCGCCGAGCTGCATTCGCTGCGTGACGACCGCCGCCTGACCTTCTACTTCCCGACCCCCGATCCCGAGACGGCCTATCGCCTGAAGCCGGCCAGCTATCTAGCCAACCTGCTGGGCCACGAGGGGGAAGGCAGCCTGCTCGACGCCCTGCGCGAGGCCGGCTGGGCCGATGGCCTCTCCGCCGGCACCACCCGCGGCGACGGCGACGACGCGCTGTTCAGCGTCGACATCAGCCTGACGCCGGAGGGCGCGAAGCACCGCGACCGCATCCAGGCCAGCCTGTTCGCCGCCATCGCCGCGATCCGCGACCACGGCGTCGAGGCCTGGCGCTACGACGAGCAGGCCCGCCTCGCCGAGCAGGACTTCCGCTTCCAGGAGCACGGCAGCGCCCTGAACACCGCCATGCGCCTGGCCACCGGCCTGTCCCGCTATCCGCTCGAGGACGTCATCTACGCCCCCTATCGCATGGATGGCTTCGACGCCGAGCGCATCAACGAATGGCTGGACGCGCTGCGCCCCGCCAACATGCTGCGCCTGTACAGCGGCCCCGAGGTCGAGGGCGACGAGCAGACGCCCTGGTTCGACGTCGGCTGGTCGCCGGCCGACCCCGGCGCCGGCGAGGCCGAGCCCCTGGCCGGCCTCGCGCTGCCCGAGCCCAACCCCTACGTGGCCGAGGACCTCACCCTGCTGGACGGCAAGGACGAGGCGCCGGTGCAGCGCATCGACACGCCCGAGTTCGCCTTCTGGCAGATGCGCGACGACAGCTTCGACACGCCGCGGGTCGAGTGGCGCTTCAGCCTGCAGCACCCCGATGCCAGCCGCGACGCGCGGGACGCGGCCCTGTCGCGCCTGCTCGCCGGCTGGCTCGGCGACAGCCTCAACGAGGCGCTCTACCCCGCCCGCCTGGCCGGCCACGGCTTCGAGGCCTATGCCCACGCCCGCGGCATCACCCTGTCGTTCTCCGGCTGGCGGGACGGTCAGCAGGCGCTGATCGAGCGGGTGCTCGAGCAGCTGCAGCACGGCACCATCGAGGCCGCCGACGTCGCCCGGGTCCGCCACCAGCTGCGTCAGCGCTGGCGCAACGCGCCCCAGGACGATCTCTATCGCCAGGCCGGCCGCACCCTGACCGAGGCGCTGATCCGCCCGCAGTGGTCGCCGGAGGCGCTGCTCGACGCCAGCGACGCGCTGGACGCCGAGGCGCTGCGCGCCTTCCGCGACGACTTCCTGGCCGACCTGCACCTGGAGGCCATGGCCGTGGGCAACCAGGAGGCCGAGGCCGCGACCCGTCAGGCCCGGGCGGTGGCCGAGGCGCTGTCGCCGCGACTGCCGACCTCGGCGATCCCCGAGCTGACGCCGCTGCGCGTCGGCGAGGGCCTGCCGGCGCTGACCCCTGACACCGCCCGCGACGAATACCTGGTGATGCGCTATCTCCAGGGGCCGGACCGCTCGCTGGACAGCCAGGCCCGCCTGGCGGTGCTCGGCCGCCTGCTGGAGACGCCCTTCTATCAGCAGCTGCGCACCGAGCAGCAGCTCGGCTACGTGGTCAACGCCGGCTATCGGCCGCTGCTCGACGCCCCGGGTCTCGGCTTCCTGGTGCAGTCCCCCGGCACCGACAGCGCCACCATCCAGCAGCGCATCGACGCCTTCCTGAGCGGCTTCGGCGATCGGCTGGGCGGGCTCGACGACGCGGCCCTGGCGCCCTACCGCCAGGCGGTCCACGACGACCTGCTGACCCGCGACCCCAGCCTCTCGGCCCGCACCAACCGGCTGTGGCAGGCCCTGGCCGTCAGCGACGGCGACTTCGAGCGCCGCCGGCGCCTGGCCGAACGCGCCCTGACGGTGACGCCCGAGGCGCTGCGCGAGCTGTGGCCGAGCCTGGTCGACGGCGCCGCGGTGCAGATCACCCACGACCCGGGCGACGCCGCCAGCGACGTCATGGCGCTCAAGGCCGACCTGCCGCCGCTGCCCGACGGCGACGACTGAGGGTTCTCTTCCCCGACACGACGACGCCCGGCCGCTTGGCCGGGCGTCGTCGTTCACGGGCAACGAAAGGGGGCGTCGAGTCAGCCGAAGGCCTGGGCCGGCATCATCGCCTCCACGTGCATCACCAGCTCCTCGAGGATCTGGCGCTCGCGGTCGCCGAGCGCGCCCTGGTTCAGGCGGTCGATCTCGCGGGCGAACTCCTTGAGCGTGAAGCCGGCCACGGCGGCGTCGTTCATGCGCTCCCAGCGGAAGGCCTCCCAGCGCGCCTGCTCCTCGCCGGTCAGGGTGTCCGGATAGCTGCGCGCGCGGTAGCGGAACAGCATCTCCTCCAGCCGCGGATCCTGGAAGGCGAAGCCGGCGCCCACCAGATCCCAGGGATCGGCGGCCCGCACCCGCTCCATCTGCTGGCGGTCCGAGGGCGAGAAGAAGCCGCCGGCGTAGAGCATCAGGTCGGGATCATGGGGCGGCTCGGGCGGCGGCGCGGCGAACACCTCGCTGACCCGGGCGATCACCTCGGGATGATCGGCCAGGGTCTTCCAGTGGCGGCGACAGGCGGCCATGTCCAGGGTGAGGCGCTCGACAATATCGCCGTACTCGCCCTGACGGGGGCCGGCGACGTCCTTGAGCGCGCTGGCGGGCAGCACCACCGGGCACTTGTTGATGTGGATGACCTTGAGCGGGATGCGCGACTCGCCCTCGGCCAGGTCGTCGTTGCTGACGAAGACCCGCTCGCGAATCTGCTCGGGCGTGAGCGTCAGCAGCGGCTCGGGATCCACCGAGAGGTCGTAGACGATCACCCCGTTGGGATTGGTGGGATGCTCGGCCAGCGGCATCACCAGCGCGCTGCAGCCGCGGCTGGCCGGATAGCGCCGCGAGACGTGCAGCACCGGCTTGCGGCCCGGCACGTCGAGCTGGCGCGCCACCTGGCGCTTGCCGCGCTGGGCCAGCAGGTAATCGAAGAGCTTGGCGTTGCTGTCGCGAAGCCGCTTGGCCAGGGCGATGGTCGCCCGCACGTCGGCCAGGGCATCGTGGGCGCCGGCATGCTCGATGCCGTTGGCGGCGGTCAGGTGCTCGAGCTTGAAGCTCGGCGAACCGTCATCGCGGGTCGGCCACTCGATACCCTCGGGACGCAGGGCGTGGAAGGCCCGCACCACGTCGATCAGGTCCCAGCGCGAGTTGCCGTTCTGCCACTCCCGGGCATAGGGATCGAGCAGGTTGCGGTAGAACAGGTGCCGGCCGACCTCGTCGTCGAAGCGCACGTTGTTGTAGCCCACCACGCAGGTGCCGGGCTGGCTCATGGCGTCCATCACGCGGCCGGCGAACTCGGCCTCGGGAAGCCCGCGGCGGCGCGCCTGCTGGGGCGTGATGCCGGTGATCAGGCAGGCCTGGGGATGCGGCAGGTAGTCGTCGGCGGGCTTGCAGAACAGCTCGATGGGCTCGCCGATCTCGTTGAACTCGGCGTCGGTGCGAATCGCCGCGAACTGGGAGGGCCGATCGCGGCGCGGGTCGGCCCCGAAGGTCTCGTAGTCGTGCCAGAGGAAGGTCAGGGGGGCGGCTTGCGACTTCGCCATGGGCGAGCTCTCCGAGCGGGCATAGGAAAACGGCCCCCAAGCCTAGCACAGGGGGCACGACGACTCAGCCGCCGCTCAGCCTCTGGGCAGGGTGACGTTGAGCTCCAGCACCGAACAGTTGTCCTCGCTGTCGAGGGAGATGTTGACCGCCTCGTCGTCGACCTGGACGTAGCGGCGAATCACCTCCAGCAGCTCCTGCTCGAGCATCGGCATGTAGTCCGGCTGACCGCGCTGGCTGCGCTCGTGCGCGACGATGATCTGCAACCGCTCCTTGGCGACGGAGGCGGATTTCTTGCGCTCGCGCTTCAGGAATTCGAGTAGCTTCACCGGCGATTTCCTCCGAACATGCGGCTGAGCAGCCCCTTCTTCTGATACTGGTGGAACCGCAGCGGCACGTCTTCTTCCATCAGGCGGGCCACGGTGTCGGAATAGGCCTGGCCCGCATCGCTCTGATCGTCATGGGTGACCGGCACGCCCTGGTTCGAGGCCCGCAGCACCGCCTCGGACTCGGGAATCAGGCCGACCAGCTTGATGGCCAGGATCTCCTGAATGTCCTCGAGATTGAGCATGTCGCCGCTGTCGACCCGGTTCGGATTGTAGCGGGTGATCAGCAGGTGCTCCTTGATCGGCTCCTCGCCGCGCTCGGCGCGACGGGTCTTGGAGGACAGCAGCCCGAGGATGCGGTCGGAGTCGCGCACCGAGGAGACCTCGGGGTTGGTGACCACGATCGCCTCGTCGGCGAAGTACATCGCCAGCTGGGCGCCGCGCTCGATGCCCGCCGGCGAATCGCAGACGATGTAGTCGAAGTCCTTGTTCAGCGTGTTGAGCACGGTCTCGACGCCTTCCAGCGTCAGGGCGTCCTTGTCGCGGGTCTGGGAGGCCGGCAGGATATGCAGGTTGTCGACCCGCTTGTCGCGGATCAGCGCCTGGTTGAGCCCGGCCTCGCCCTGGATGACGTTGACCAGGTCATAGACCACGCGTCGCTCGCAGCCCATGATCAGGTCGAGATTACGCAGCCCCACGTCGAAGTCGATGACCGCGGTCTTCTGGCCCCGCAGCGCCAGGCCCGTCGCGATGGCGGCCGCACTGGTTGTCTTGCCGACCCCGCCCTTGCCGGAGGTCACAACGATGATCTTGGCCAAGTGTCACATCCTGTCTGTCATGTAATGGAGAGGGCGACCCGCACCGGCGAGCCGCCGAATCGTCGCCCGCGCATCAGTCCAGCGGGGCGATGCCCAGCTGATCGTGGTCCAGGCGCACCTGAACCCCGGTGCCCAGCAACCGGGGATCGATGTCCTCCAGCCGCTTGTAGTTGCCGGCCACCGAGAGCAGCTCGGCGCGCAGCTCGCGGCAGAAGATCGCCGCCCCGGCATCGCCGTGGATGCCGGCCAGGGCCCTGCCGCGCAGGGCGCCATAGACATGGACGCTGCCCCCGGCCAGCACCTCGGCGCCGGCATTGACCGCGCCCACGACGACCAGATCGCCCTCCGGCGCGGTGACCTGCTGCCCGGAGCGGACCGTGCCGCGATAGATGCGGCCCACCGCGCCGGCGGCCGGGGCCGGCTCGTCCACCACGGGCGCCTCTTCCACCGGCTCGTCGGCGGTCGGCACGCTCTCCAGGGTGCGCGGCCGGCCGGCCTCCTGAGGCGGAAACCAGCCGAGCCCCAGCGCCCAGGACGACTGCTTGACCGGGTCCGTCCCGCCGCGCACCGCCACCGGCAGCAGCTTGTGGGCCCGGCACACGGCGCAGATGCGCTCGAGCGCCAGATGCGGCTCGTCGAGCTGCTCGACGCTGAGCACCACCGGGGTGTGCTGGAAGAAAGCGGGTGACTGGCTGAGCTTGCCGGCGAGCTGTTCGCGAATGCGTTCGGGGTCGGCGCTGGTCAGTTCCATGACCGTCATCGGCAGCATGCCGCCCTTGAAGGTGAAAGCCATCCCATCCCTGTCCACTTTGAGGCTCATGGCCGAACTCCACGTCGGATGATGGTCGGGGACCTGCTCACAAGCTATGCGAGTCCCCCCGATCCCGCAACCGATCATATGTCACGCTCGGGCGACTTGTCAGTGTCTCGTAACGGCTACAGTCGGGCATCGCGCCCTTTTACTGGCGGCACGCCGCATGCTTAGATAATTCAATGATACCGCGCCATTGCGAGGCGTCTCACGTTTCAGCGCGCCGGTCCGTCAACCCAGGCTCGCCGGCCTATCTCAGGACCCCCCATGTCAGGACTCCTTCGCCGCCTGTTCGCCCCCCGCTGGCAGCACCCCGACCCCGAGGTGCGCCGCCAGGCCATTGCCCGCCTCGACCCCGCACACGCCTCCCAGCTCGCCCACCTCGAGCGCCTCGCGACGGACGCCGATCCCGGCGTTCGTCGCGAGGCGCTGGCCCGGCTCGAGGACCCACAGCGGCTGCTGGCCCTGCGCCAGCAACGGGGCGAGACCCCGGAACTGCGCGAGCGGCTGGCGGGGCTACTGAGCGGCCGCGCCGGTGAGCTGGACCTGCCCGCCCGCATCGCCCTGGTCGAGGCCCTGGACGACACCGCCCTGGCCGAGCGCATCGCCCTGGAAGGCGACAATCAGCAGCTGCGCCTGGCCGCCCTCGCCCGCCTCGACGACGAGGACATGCTGATCCGCCAGGCCTGCGAGAACGGCATCGCCGCCGTGCGCCAGGCGGCCGCGGCCCGGGTCGAGAGCGAGGCCGGCCTGCAGCGCCTGATCCAGGGCGCCAGGCGCGACCGCCAGGTGATGCGTCAGGCCCGGGAGCGCCTGCAGCGGCGGCGTGCCGATGCGGCCTCGCTGGCCGAGGCTCGGGAACGCCGCGAAGCGCTGCTGGGCAAGCTGGAGACCCTCGGCCACGCCACCTGGGAGCCGATGTTCGGCGCTCGCTTCCGCCACCTGATGCGCGAATGGGCGAGCCTGTCCGATCTCCCCGACGCCGAGCAGGAACGCCGCTACCAGGAGGCCTGCCTGCGCTGCCGCAAGACCCTCAGCGACCACGAGGCCCACGAACAGGCCCAGGACGCCGCCGAACGGCGTCGCGAGGACGCCGACCAGGCCCGCGAGGCGCTGATCGACGCCCTGGAAGAAAGCCTCGACGGCCTGCATCACGGCGAACGCCTGGCCGATCAGGACATCGCCAGCCTGCGCGCCCAGAAGCAGCTGCTGGCGACCCGCTGGCAGGCGCTCTCCGAACAGCATCTCGCCGACGAGGCGCTGCGCCAGCGCTACGACGCGGCGCTGGCGGACTTCGCCCGCATCGTCGAGGCCCGGGAGCGCCTCGACGAGCGCGCCGAGGCCATCGAACACGCCCTGCGCGACGGCGACGATGAGCGGCTGGCCGAACTCGTCGAGGGCTGCGACTGGCCCGATGACCTGCCGCCCTCGCCGCTGCTGCAGCGCGCCGGCTGGCGCCTGGCCGACGAGGCCGGCGACGAGGCCGAGCCCGACGACCTCGAGGCCCGCCTGACCCGCGTCGGCGATGACCTGGACCGCCTGCAGCGGCTGCTCGACAACGGCGCCTTCAAGGGCGCGAACCGGCTCCACCAGAGCCTGCGCCAGCAGGTCGACCACCTGCCCGAGGCCCGCCGCGGCGAGCCGGCCGCCCGGCTCAAGCGCCTCGGCGCCCGGCTGGCCGAGCTGCGCGACTGGCGCGGTTTCGTCGCCGGGCCCAAGCGCACCCAGCTGTGCGAGGCCATCCAGGCCCTGGCCGAGGACGAGGAACTGGACGACGCCGAGCTCGACCGCCGCCACCGCCGGCTGGTCAAGGAATGGCGAGACCTGGGCGACGCCGCCGCCAACCGCGAACAGTCCACCGCCTTCCGGGCCGCCTCCGACCGCATCCACGAACGCCTGCGCGAGTGGCGAACCCATCAGGACCGCCAGCGGCAGGCCAACCTGACGGCCCGCCAGACCCTGTGCGACCAGCTCGAGCACCTGCTCGACCAGCCCGCCGCCGCGGCCGACCCGGACGCGCTGCGCGAGATCCGCGACCGCGCCCGCCAGCAGTGGCGGCGACTGTCGCCGGTGCCGCGCGCGGAATCCGAGGCCATCGGCCGCCGCTTCGGCCGCATCCGCCACGCCCTCCAGGCGCTGATCGAGAAGCGCGCCGGCGAGATCGCCGAGGCCAAGCGCGGGCTGATCGAGGAGGCCCGGCGCCTGCGCGACGGCGACCAGCCACCGAAACGCCGCGCGGAGCAGGCCAAGGCCCTCCAGCGCCGCTGGCGCGAGCTGGGTCGCGCGCCCAAGGGCGAAGAACAGGCGCTGTGGCGGGACTTCCGCCACCTGTGCGACGAGATCTTCGCCCAGCGTGACGCCGACCGCAGCGACCAGGCCCAGCGCAACCGCGCCCGGCTCGACGCCATGCAGGCGCTGATCGATCGCCTGGATGCCTGGCAGCCGGTACGCAGCGACGACACGGTGCCGCTCGACGAGGCCCTCCAGGAAGCCGCGGCGCTGGAGCCGCTGCCCGCCGGGCGTCGCGGCGAGGGCATGCGCCGCCGCTGGTCCGGCATCGTGCGCGCCCGCCGCGATCGGCTGTCACGCCTGGCGCTGGCCGAGGTGGTCGAGCGCTGGCGCCGGGCCCGGCCGCTGCTGGAGGCTCATCTGGAAGCGGATGCGGCCGCGCAGGACGGCGACGACGCCCGTGAGGTGCCGGCCCCGGACGAGCTGCCTGCCGCGCTGCGAAAGGCCCACGACACGCGCAACGCCGCCCGCCGCGATCCTCCTCCCGCCGCCGAGGTCGAGGAGCGCCTGGCGCGGCTGCGCGTCCACCTGGCGCTGCTGGCCGGCGACACCAGCCACCGCCAGGACGACCCGCTGCGGCTGGCCATCCAGGTCGAGCGGCTCAACGAGACCCTCGGGCACACGCCCTCCCGGGTCGAGGAGCTGCGCGGCGTGCTGATCGAGCTGCTGGCCACCGGCCCGGTCTCGCCGACGCTGTGGGAACGCGAGGTCGGCGAACTCGATCACACGCTGGAGAGCCTGACGCGGCTGCCGCCGCCCTGAGCCTCGCGTCGGCGATTCTTTCGTCCGAAACGAGAACGCGAGGCCATTGGCCTCGCGTTCCTCTTCTGCTCTGCCGGGCACGGCCTCGTCGGGCCGCCCTGGTGAGTCGGCTCAGCCCATGAACTGGCCGCCGTTGATGTCGACGTTGGCGCCGGTGATGAAGCCGGATTGCTGGTCGGCCAGGAACACCACCAGGCGGGCGATCTCCTCCGGCGTGCCGTAGCGCTTGACCGGAATGGTCTCGCGAATCGCCTCGCGCACCTTCTCGGGAATCTTCATGATCATGTCGGTGGCGATATAGCCCGGCGACACCGTATTGACGGTGATGCCCTTGGTGGCGGTTTCCTGGGCCAGCGACATGGTCAGGCCGTGCATGCCCGCCTTGGCCGCCGCATAGTTCACCTGGCCGAACTGCCCCTTGCGACCGTTGATCGAGGAAATGTTCACGATGCGCCCGTAGTTATGCTCGAGCATGTCCTCGATCACGCTGCGACAGGTGTTGAAGACGCTGTTGAGGTTGGTGTCGATGACATCGCCCCATTGCTCCGAGCTCATCTTCTTCAGGGTGCCGTCGCGGGTGATGCCGGCGCAGTTGACCAGCACGCCGATCGGCCCATGGGTCTCGCGGATCTCCTTGGCACCGGCCATGCAGGCATCGAAGTCGGCGAGATCCACACCGGACAGGGCGATATTCTCATAGCCATCGGCCTTCTGCTGCTCGAGCCAGGCCTGGGCCTTCTCGGGATTGTGATACCCCGCGACGACCTGATAGCCGGCATCGGCCAACGCGCGGCAGATGGCGCTCCCGATTCCCCCGGTTCCTCCAGTGACCCAGGCGACGGTGGCGGATGTTGTCATTGATACTCTCCCTGGTGGTGTAAAACCTGCGAGTCGGGTCGCGATGGCGATCCCGACTCCTCGAGATAGTCTCGTCTGTCCGGCTGTCATTTTCGTGACAGCCGACCTCGAGTATGGACCAGGAGCCGCGGACAACACGACCCCTCCGCCGACGGCTCGAGGCAGGGTTGACGCAGGTCAGGTTCTCTGTATAATACGCCTCACGTTGATGCGGGGTGGAGCAGTCTGGTAGCTCGTCGGGCTCATAACCCGAAGGTCATCGGTTCAAATCCGGTCCCCGCTACCAAACATCAGAAAAAGGCCGATGTCTCAGGACATCGGCCTTTTCCGTTTTTGCGGATATTATCAGCCCGATCGTCGGGCTCGGCTCTTTTTACAATCCTGGGAAGGTCATCGGCTCATACCCGATCCCCGCTACCCAGCATCAGAGAAAAGCCAGAACCTACGGGTTCTGGCTTTTTTCGTTTGTGCTGGATGCCGGCATACCGCTCGTCGGTCTTGGCACTTCACAACCCCGGGAAGGCCATCGGCTCACACCCGATCCCAGCCGCCAAATTTCAGAAAGAAGGCCGATGTCTCAGGACATCGGCCTTCTTTCGTTTTTACGGATATTATCAGCCCGATCGTCGGGCTCGGCGCTTGATCCCCTCAGGAAGGCCACCGGTTCATACCCGGCCCAGCTGGCCGGCCTTGAATCTCCACCCCCTCGCCCGCATAACATAGGCCAAACACACTTCGTTCAAGGCCAGATCACCATGCCGATCGTCGATCCCCGTACCGGTGAGCCGCTCACCTCCGACAGCCAGGCCGACGCCGCCTCCGGTGCCGCCCAGGGCGGAAGCCAGGCCGCGCAGCGCGATGACCTGATCATCGACGTCGACCGCAGCAACATCCAGCAGCTGCTCGAGACCTCCATGCAGGTGCCGGTGCTGCTCGACTGCTGGGCGCCCTGGTGCGAGCCGTGCAAGAACCTGATGCCGGTGCTGGAGAAGCTGACCCGCGAGTACAACGGCGCCTTCCTGCTGGCCAAGCTCAACATCGACGACAACCAGGACATCGCCGCCCAGCTGGGCGTGCGCTCGGTGCCGGACGTCAAGCTGATCAGCCAGGGCGGCCTGGTCGACCAGCTCCAGGGCGCGCTGCCCGAGAAGCAGATCCGCGAGTGGCTGGGCAAGTACTTCCCGGAGCCCGAGGGCGTGCAGGAGAGCCCCGAGGAGCAGGCCGCCGCCGCGCTGGAGGCCGGCGATGCCGAGACCGCCCGCGCGATCTACTCGGAACTCGCCCAGCAGTGGCCCGACCATGGCCCCTACAAGGTGGAACTGGCCCGCACCCTGGTGGCCGCCGGCAATCCCGACGAGGCCCGCGCGCTGCTCGACGCCCTGCCGCCGGAGGAGCGCGACGCCGCGCCGGCCCGCGGCGTGCGCGCCAGCATCGAGTTCGATGAGGAGGCCCCGTCCCGCGAGGCGCTGGCCGCCCTGGAAGGCCGCGACGACAGCGAGGCCCGGTACCAGCGCGCCCTGCGTCAGGTGGCCGACGGCCAGTACGAGGCCGGCCTCGAGGCGCTGCTGACGCTGATGAAGCAGGACCGCGCCTACGGCGACGATGCCGCGCGCAAGACCCTGCTGCGGGTCTTCGATGCCCTGGGCAACGACCATCCGCTGACCGCCACCTACCGCCGCAAGCTGTTCGCCCTGCTCTACTGAGCCGGGACCGGGCCGATCGCCAGCCGCCGCCCATCTCCGGAGGGCGGCGGCATCGCGTCAGGCCCCCAGCACGCCGTCCAGCCGCGCCAGCGCCGCCTCCAGCTGCGCCGCGGTGGTGCCGAAGTTGAGCCGCGCGAAGCCCGGCCGGCCGAAGGGCGCCCCGTCGGACAGCGCCACCCCGGCGCGGTCGAGCAGCGCCCGCTGGGGCGAGGCCACGTCCTTGAGCGCCGGCGCCTCGCGCAGGTCGAGCCAGGCCAGATAGGTCGCCTCGGGCGGCGTCATCGCCACCCCCGGCCAGCGGGCCACGCGCTCGACCAGCCGCGCCCGATGGCCGCGCAGGGTCTCGAGCAGCGCCTGGCGCCAGGGATCGCCGTGGCGGTAGGCGGCCTCGGCGGCCACCAGGCCGAGCACGTTGCCGTCCGGCTGCAGCCCCTTGGCCATCGCCGCGAAACGGCGCCGCAGGCCGGCGTCGGGAATCACGGCACAGGCGGCGGTCAGCCCGGCCAGGTTGAAGGTCTTCGACGGCGCCCACAGCGTCAGGATCCGCTCGGCGAGCTGCGGATAGGCGGCCGCCAGCGGCCGGTGCCGTGCGCCCTCGTCGAGCATCAGGTCGGCATGCAGCTCGTCGGAGACCACGATCAGATCGTGGCGCTCGACCAGTTCGGCCAGGCCGTCCAGCTCGTCGTCGCGCCACACGCGGCCGGTGGGATTGTGCGGCTGGCACCACAGCAGCAGCCGGGTCTCGGGGGTGATCGCCGCTTCCAGGGCGTCCAGGTCCAGCCGCCAGTCGTCGCCCGGCGCTTCGGGCGGGCGCATCGCGGCCTGCTGGGCCAGGCGGCCGGTGCGCTCGGCCACCTGCAGGAAGGGCGGATAGATCGGCGTCACCGTCAGCAGGCCGTCGCCCGGCTCGGTGAGCGCCAGGCTGGCCAGGTGCAGCGCCGGCACCACGCCCGGCAGCCACAGCTGCCAGTCGGGCTCGATGTCCCAGCCGTAGTGTGCGGCACTCCAGTCGCACAGCGCCTGGCGCAGGCCGTCCGACACCCGGCCGTAGCCGTAGACGCCGTGGTCGACCCGCGCGCGCAGCGCCTCGATCACCGCCGGCGGCGAGCGGAAATCCATGTCGGCGACCCACAGCGGCAGCACGTCCTCGCCGTACTGATGCCATTTCTGTGACGGCCAGTCGCCCTCGGGCGGGTGGCGTCGCTCCACCGGCGTGGCAAAATCGAACTCCATTGCGTTTCCTGCTCCCAGAGGCCATGAACAATGACTGAAACCATGCCGCAAGGCGGCTTCTATGCCAAGGTACGCCGCGGCCTGCCCGGCCTCATCGCCCGCTGGCAGGACATCGGCCGCGACTCGCCGGACCGCCTGGCGCTGATCCTGGCCGAGACCGCCCGGGTGGCCAAGCTGGGCCAGCCCGCGGCCACGCCCGACGCCGCCACCCTCACCGCCTGGGCCGACCCCGAGGCACCCGAGGAGGTGCCGCTGTGGGCCGGGCGCACCGCGCTGTTCCTGCTGGTGCAGATGCCGGCCCGGCCGCTGCCGGTCGACGATGACGAGGCCTGCGCCTGGGCCTACTGCTGGCTGCGCAACCGCGATCCGGACAGCTACGAGGCCGCCCGCGACGCCCTGCCCGAGCATCTGCGCGAACCGCTGGACGCCGCCCTCAAGGCGGCCTGGACGGACCGTCAGGGCCTGCGCCTGGTATGACGCCGCGCCGATGCCCTCGGGAGGCGGCCTGGACGGGCCACCCGGGCCTCGGGCTGGCGTGACGCCCGCGCGCCCTCTCAGCGCCGGCGCGCGGCCTTCTTGGGCTTGAAGCCCGCCGGCTTGGTGGCCAGCCATTCGACGAAGGCACGCACCTCCGGATGCGCCAGCAGCGCCTCTCGGCTGCGATAATGCTCGGCCAGCTCGCGCTCGCCGAGCACCGCGTGGATGTGCTTGTGGCAGGCGTGACACAGCCACAGGATCGCCGTCAGCCGCTCGGCGCGATCGAAGCGACGCCGATAGCGCGCCTTGCCGTGCAGGGCGCGGGGAATCAGATGATGCCTGGTCAGCGGCGCCGGCCGGCCGCACAGCTCGCAGCCCTCGGGCCGGGGCGGCGGCGACAGATCGTGTTCGGCCATGGCCCTCTCCACGACGATACATACCTCTAGGATAAGGAAAATCACATGGACGTTCCGCTCACCTGGCAGCTGGCCAAGCTCGCGATCTCGATCGGCGTGGTGCTCGGCCTGTCGATGATCGCCGAACGCGTCAGCACCCGCGTCGCCGGGCTGCTCTCCGGCTATCCGCTGGGCACCGCCATCGCGCTGTTCTTCATCGGCCTCGAGCTCTCTCCGGCCTTCGCCGCCGAGAGCGCGGTGCATACCCTGGCCGGCTTCACCGCGACCCTGGCCCTGGGCGGCGGTTACCTGCTCGGCGGCCGTCGCGATGGCCTGGCGGGCATCGCGCTGGGCACCCTGACCGGGCTCGCCTGCTGGCTCGCCACCAGCCTGGTGCTGACCCGGATCGACTTCGATCGCGTCACCGGCACCCTGACGACGCTGGTCGCCATCGCCGTGTTCACCTGGCTCTATCGCCGAGTGCCGGACATCAAGGCCAGCCCCAAGGGCGGCTTCTCCTGGCCCGCCCTGGCGCTGCGCGCCGGCCTCGCCGTGGGCATCATCTTCCTGATCACCGGTCTCGCCCACGTGGTGCCCTCGGCCTGGGCCGGGGTGATGGCGGCCTTCCCGGTGACCATGTATCCGTTCCTGGTGATCCTGCACCTGACCCAGGGCGCCGCGCCCACGGCCACCGTGATCAAGCACTATCCGGCGGGGCTCGGCTCGCTGCTGTGCTACGCCCTGGTGGTCTCGCTGAACTACGATAGCCTGGGCCTGTGGCCGGGCACGCTGCTGGGCTTCGCCGCGGCCACGCTATGGCTGCTCGGCTGGACCCGGCTGCAGCGCTGGTGGCGCGAGCGCCGCACGGCCACGGCAGGCTCCTGACGGCGGCTCGCTGATGCCGCCTCGCGACGCCACGCGGCCGGGAGGCGGCCATCGCCTCCCGGCCGCCGCTTCTTCCAACCACTCAGGCGGCCACGGCGCGGCGCCTCAGCCGACCCTCGACGCGATGTGACATCGTCACGTTGCCGACCATCTCCAGCTCCCCGCCCTGCTGGCGTGCGGCGCGCCGCCAGTCGTCCAGCAGCTCGGCGCAGGCGTGATCGATATAGTGCAGCCGGCCGATACACACGCGCAGGTGGGTGTCCGGGCCGACCTCGCCCAGCAGCCGCGCCAGCCTGGGCACGCTCAGGAAGGTCGCGGTGCCGCGCAGGCGCAGCTCGACGCCGCCGTCCTCGTCGGTCTCCCAGCGGGCCCGCAGCCGGGAGGCGCTCCAGGCCAGCTTCACCAGCGTCAGGACGAAGCCCACCAGCACGCCGGTCAGCAGGTCGGTGCCCACGATGCTCAGCGCCGTGGCGAGATAGATCAGCGGCGGGGTGCGGCCATAGCGGCCGAGATGGCGGATCGCCCGGACGTCCACCAGCTTGCCCCCGGTATACACCAGCACGCCGCCCAGGCTGGCCACCGGAATGCTCTGCAGCACGCCGGGCAGCAGCATCACCAGCGCCAGCAGCCACAGGCCATGCAGGATCGCCGACAGCCGGGTGCGCGCCCCGGCCTGGACGTTGGCCGAGCTGCGCACGATCACCCCGGTCATGGGCAGGGCACCGAGCGCGCCGCACAGCATGTTGCCGACGCCCTGGGCCGACAGCTCGCGGTCGAACTTCGCGCGCCGCCCGGCGTGCATGCGATCGACCGCCGCCGCCGACAGCAGGGTCTCGGCGCTGGCGATGAAGGCCATGGCCAGGGCGGCGACCAGCAGGCTCGGGTCGGCCAGCATACCGAGGTCCTGCCAGCCGACCCCGTCGATGGCCTGGCCGAGATCGTCGGGCAGCGTGACTCGATCGACCGGCAGCGCCCAGCCGATGCTGGCCAGGGTGACCAGCACCACGCCGATCAGCGCCCCCGGCAGGAAGCGCAGCGAGGCCGGCCGGAAGCGCTCCCACAGCCACATGATGGCGAGGGTGGCGACGCCGACCGCCCCGGCGATCAGCGCACCGCTGCCGTTCACCTGCCGCACGGCGTCCCAGGCGGCGCCGGGGAAGGCGATCAGGTTGGCCAGTCCCGAGGCCGCCGGTTCGGCGTCGAGCATCACGTGCAGCTGCGACAGCACGATCAGGATGCCGATCCCCGCCAGCATGCCGGATACCACCGCCGGGGCGACGATGCGGAACCAGCAGCCGAGCCGCAGCACCCCGGCCAGGCACTGCAGGGCCCCCGCCAGCAGCAGCACCGGGCCCAGCGCCGCCAGCCCGTGGCGGTTCACCAGCTCGAAGACCAGCACCGCGAGCCCGGCCGCCGGCCCGCTGACTTGCAGCGGTGCCCCGGCCAGCAGGCCGACCACCAGGCCGCCGACGATGCCGGTGATCAGGCCCTTGGCGGGCGGCACCCCGGAGGCGATGGCGATGCCCATGCACAGCGGCAGGGCGACGAGAAACACCACCACGGAGGCCATGGCATCGCGTGACAGGAAACGAAACAGGGTCATGAGCTTTCTCCACATCCCATGTGAATCAGAAAGACGACGGCGTCGGGCCGATCACGGCTCCGGCCGCGTCCCGCGGCATCGGAGCTGGCGTCCTGCCACGCTAGAAGAGCCCACCTTGCCGGGGGCTGACGACGCCGTTCACGCCGGGTTCATGTCGTCATTGACCAAGCGCTTGCTCGGCGGCGATGCTAGCGCTTCGGCCCGACCGACGAGGACCCCCATGTTCACGCGCACCATCGAACCCGCCTTCTACGACACCGATGCCCTGGGGCATATCAACAACACCCGCCTGCCGGCCTGGTTCGAGCTGGCCCGCAACGACCTGTTCAGGCTCTTCACGCCGGACCTCGATCCCGGCCGCTGGCGGCTGATCATGGCGCGCATGGAGATCGACTACCGGGCCGAACTGTTCTACGGCCGGGACATCGAGATCCGCACCTATCTCACCCGGCTCGGCACCAGCTCCTTCACCGTGACCCAGGAGGCCTGGCAGTCGGGCCGGCTGGCCAACCTGGGCCATACCGTGCTGGTCCACTACGATCATCAGGCCAAGGGCGCGGTGCCCATCGAGGGCGGGCTGCGCGAGGCGCTGGCCGCCCACCTGCAGGATACGGAGACCCAGGACGCATGACCCCCGCCATCAAGACCCTGGAGAAGGCCGGCGTGGCCTTCGAGACGGCCAGCTACGAGCATGACCCGCGCCGTCCCGCCTACGGCGAGGAGGCCGCCGAGGCCCTGGGCCTGCCCGCCGAGACGGTGTTCAAGACCCTGCTCGCCCGCCTCGACGACGGCCGGCTGGCGATGGCCATCGTGCCGGTCCCCGGCCAGCTCGATCTCAAGGCCCTGGCCCGGGCGGCCGGCGCCCGCAAGGCACGGATGGCCGAGCCCGTCGAGGCCGAACGCGCCACCGGCTACGTGGTCGGCGGCATCAGCCCGCTGGGGCAGAAGAAACGCCTGCCGGCCTTCATCGACGACAGCGCCGAGGCGCTGGCACGCTTCCACGTCAGCGGCGGGCGGCGCGGCCTGGAACTCGCCCTCGCCCCGGGCGATCTGGCGCGACTGCTGTCGGCGACCTTCGCGCCCCTGGCCCGCGCCTGAGCCGAACGCCACCGCCTGCGGTCCCAGTCATCATCGCCTCACCGATCCCAAGGGAGTCCCCATGGCCATCCGCTACGACCTCTGGCTCGATCCCGACGACGTCGCCCGCCATCGCGCCGTCGAGGCCGACCTGGAGAACTTCTTCCTCGAGCGCTTCGCCGACTACCCGCATATCCGCTTGTTCGGGGCAGACCCCTACGATTATGATGCGCCCTTCAACCGCCTCTACGATGTCCTGATGGCGCGCGGCGGCGAGTACTGCGAACGGCACTGGCACTACGTGCCCACCCCCGAGCAGCTCAACCGCACCTTCTTTCGCGCCGTGGGACGCTCGACCAAGTTCATACGAGACGACCCCGACGATGGTGATTCAACCTGACACCCAGCCCGACGAGCGCCAGCTCGCCGTCATCGCCGCGCAGCTCGGCCGCGCGCCCCGCGGCATCGAGGCCCTGGCCGCCACCGACGGCGAGGGCACGCCGCTGGTGCTGCGCATGGCGCCCATCGTCGACGAAACGCCCTTCCCGACGCTCTACTGGCTGAGCGACGAGCGGCTCAAGATCGAGCTGTCGCGCATCGAGGCCGCCGGCGTGATCAAGACCCTCGAGGCGCGGCTCAAGGAAGACCCCGAGTTCATGGCCGCCTATCACCGGAGCCACGAGGACTACGTGGCCGCCCGCTGGCGCCACATGAACGAGGCGCAGCGCGCCGAGGTCGAGCGTCGCGGCTACGGCGACGTGCTGCGCCAGCGCGGCATCGGCGGCATCGCCAACTGGGACCAGGTGCGCTGCCTGCACACCCAGTACGCCCATCATCTGTGCGGCCACAACGTCATCGGCCAGTGGGTGGACGCCGAATACGGCGTCATCGACCTGCTGCCCTGAGCGGCCGGCCGAGCGATGGAGACATCACACGAGGGCGCCTGAGGGCGCCCTTCTTGCGTCGGCGCGCCGCCGACGATCACGCATCGAGGAGGACACCATGTCGAGATTCTGCGTCTACCTGGGCTCGCGGGACGGCCACGACCCGCGCTTTCTCGCCGCCGCCCGGCACCTGGGCGAGGCGCTGGCCCGCCGCGGCCACTCGCTGGTCTACGGCGGCGCCCGCGTAGGCATGATGGGCGAGCTGGCCAACAGCGTGCTGGCGGCCGGCGGCGAGGTGGTCGGCGTGATGCCGGATCATCTGGTGGAGCGCGAGCAGGCGCACCTGGAGCTGACGCGGCTGATCCGCGTGCGCAACATGCACGAGCGCAAGGCCAGCATGGCCGCCCACTGCGATGCCTTCATCGCCCTGCCCGGCGGCATCGGCACCCTGGAGGAGCTGTTCGAGGCCTGGACCTGGCGCTACCTGGGGCTGCACGACAAGCCGATCGGCCTGCTCGACACCGCCGGCTTCTATTCGCCGCTGCTGACCTTCCTCGACAGCACCGTGGAGCACGGCTTCCTCAACGCCCACACCCGCCGGGACCTGCTCGCCGACGAGGCGCCCGAGGCGCTGCTCGACGCCCTGGAGGCACGCCTCGCCGCCTCCTGAGCCGGCCTTCATCCCCCACAACGCAGACCGCCCGGCACAAGGCCGGGCGGTCGAGCGCATCACGGGGGCATCACCGCCGTCTCAGTCGGCGATCTCCAGCGTGCGCTGGTAGGTGAGCTGCAGCAGCAGGGCGTCTTCCCCGGCGCGGTGGCGATGGATGCCGCGCTCCTCGATGATCGCCTCCTTGATGTCGCTCCAGCGCGCCATCTGCTCCTCGCTGAGCAGGCGGCGCAGGGCCTCGAGGCGGAAGGCCGGCAGCATGCCGGCGTGATGGAAGAGCAGCGACAGCCAGGTGTTGTCGTAGCCCCAGCTGTCGCTGTAGGCCACGCCGATCTCGGCCAGCTCGTCGTTGAGCCAGCACGCCACCTGACGCACGGGATGGCCCTCGCGCGCCAGGCGATTGCGCGAGATGCCATGCAGGAGTTCCGCCTTGGGATCCCAGTGCGTCCACTCGTCCAGGGGCTGGATCAGGAAGGCGCAGGTGCTGCCGTCCGCGCGAGCCAGGCCGACCTCGATGGGGTAGCTGCCGCGTCCGAATCCGGACGCTTCGATATCCAGCAGTGTCGGTAACGTCACGGGCTGCTGAGTCCTTGATGATGTAGGGCCGCCGGTCATTGACGGCCGAAGTCACTGCCCCGCAGGAGGCGCCATCATCCTAGTGTCGCGTCCCGGCTTCGTCGCTGTCCAGTGACGCCACCGGCGCGGCGTTGCGTTCGGCCAGCGCCGTCCAGTGCGCGGTGCGCTCGGGATCCTCCGGCAGCTCCAGCTCGCCGTCGCGGTAGGCGCGCGCCAGGCGCTCCGCCGCCAGGCGATGCCCGGCCTCGCCGGCCCGGGCGTACCAGGTCACGGCGCGATCGGCGCGGTGCGGGTACTGGGCGCAGCCGTGCTCGTAGATCTGCCCGGCCTGATACTGGGCGTGCAGATCCCCGCCCTGGGCGGCCTCGAGCACGTAACGGGCACCACGGGCCTTGTCCTGCGGCGTGACGGCACGGCGGAACAGCATATGGCCGTACAGCGACAGGGCGGCCGGATGACCGGCATCCGCGCAGCGCTGAAAGAGGTGCATGGTCAGGCGCTGCGTGCGCGGCGAGCGAGGCAGCCAGCTGGTGTGGAACAGCTGGCGCGCCAGATGGTACTCGAGCCGAGTGAACAGTGACGATGCCTGCGGCATGACAAACAACCTTGCGTCCGGAGGTCGGTTGATGACGTCGAGCACACCCCTGTGTCCGGCGTCCTGTGCGGAAAACAATCGGCCGCCTTGCGGGCTCCTCCCAGGCAGCGGATGCGCAGCATACGCCCGCCCCGGCGGTGACTCAACCCCTCGGCGTTTACGATATCGCTCCCCCGGCGCTACCATGCCAACGCACTGCCAACTCTTGATGAGGAGAAACGGATGCAGACCCGCCCCCTGGGCCGTACCGGCCTTGATGTCAGCCGCCTGTGCCTCGGCACCATGACCTTCGGCGAACAGAACACCGAGGCCGAGGCCCACGAGCAGCTCGACCGCGCCGTGGCCTTCGGCGTCAACTTCATCGACACCGCCGAGATGTACCCGGTGCCGCCCAAGGCCGAGACCCAGGGACTGACCGAAGCCTACGTCGGCAGCTGGCTCAAGGCGCGCGGCGCCCGTGACGACGTCATCATCGCCACCAAGGCCGCCGGCCCGGGCCTCGACCATATCCGCGGCGGCTCGCGACTGACCCGCGAGCAGATCCACCAGGCCATCGATACCAGCCTGGCCCGGCTGCAGACCGACTACGTCGACCTCTACCAGCTGCACTGGCCCGACCGCCGCGCCAACTTCTTCGGCCGCCTCGGCTACGAGCACGACGCCGAAGAGGACGCCGTCGCCCTCGAGGAGAGCCTGTCGGCGCTGCAGGAGCTGGTGCAGGCCGGCAAGATCCGCGCCGTGGGCCTCTCCAACGAGACGCCCTGGGGCGTGATGCACGCGCTGCGGCTGGCCGAGCGCCAGGGCCTGCCTCGCGTGGCCTCGGTACAGAACCCCTACAGCCTGCTCAACCGCAGCTTCGAGGTCGGCCTGGCCGAGATCGCCCATCGCGAGGACGTGGGCCTGCTGGCCTACTCGCCGCTGGCCTTCGGCAAGCTGTCCGGCAAGTACCTCGACGGCGCCTGGCCGGAGGGGGCACGCCTGACGCTGTACGAGCGCTTCCAGCGCTACAACACGCCCCAGGCCGACGAGGCGACGCGGGCCTACGTCGAGATCGCCCGCGAACACGGCCTCGATCCGGCCCAGATGGCGCTGGCCTACGTCAATTCGCGCTCCTTCCTGACCAGCAACATCATCGGTGCCACCAGCATGGCGCAGCTGGAGAGCAACCTGGCGAGCGAGTCGCTGCGCCTCGACGACGAGGTCCGCGCGGCCATCGAAGCCGTGCACCAGCGCATTCCCAACCCCAGCCCCTGAGCCTCGCCTCCCGCCTCCGGCCCCGCGCCGGGGCTATGAGCCCGATAGCCCCGGCGCCCGGGCGTGCCTGATATACTCGGACCGAATCTATCCAGGCACAGGAGCGCCCCATGCTGAGCGTGATCTCGCCCGCCAAGACGCTGGACTTCGAGACCCCGGCGACCACGGCCCAGGCCACCCAGCCCGACTTCCTCGACCGCAGCCGCGAGCTGATCGGCATCCTGCGCGACCTCTCGCCGCAGCAGATCAGCGAGCTGATGGGCGTCAGCGACAAGATCGCCGGCCTCAACGCGGCCCGCTTCGCCGAGTGGCAGACGCCCTTCACGCCGGACAACGCCAAGCCCGCCGCCCAGGCCTTCCAGGGCGACGTCTACGTGGGGCTGGAGGCCGCCTCCTTCGACGAGGGCGACAACGCCTTCGCCCAGGATCATCTGCGCATCCTCTCCGGCCTCTACGGCCTGCTGCGGCCGCTGGACCTGATCCAGCCCTACCGGCTGGAGATGGGCACCAAGCTGGCCAACCCGGCCGGCAAGGATCTCTACGCCTACTGGAAGCCGACCCTGACCACGGCCCTCGAGCGAGCCATCGCCGAGAGCGGCAGCAAGGTGCTGGTCAACCTGGCGTCCAACGAGTACTTCAAGGCCGTCGATGCCAGGAGGCTCGACGCACGGGTGATCACCCCGGTGTTCAAGGACGAGAAGAACGGCCAGTACAAGATCATCAGCTTCTACGCCAAGAAGGCCCGCGGCCTGATGGCGGCCTGGATGATCCGGCAGCGCCTCGACGATCCGGAAGGCCTCAAGGAATTCGACGTGGCCGGCTATCGCTACAGCGCCGCCGAGTCCGAGGGCAACACCCTGGTGTTCTGCCGCGCCGAGCAGGACCGTCCCTGACGCGCTTCAATCGAAGAAGCGCAGCGGCCGCGGTGAACGCGGCTTGAGGAAGCGGCGGTGCACGTCCCTGAAGCGGGCATCGTCGCAGCGCTCCAGCCACTCATAGGCCGCCATGTCGGCGCTCACCGTCCAGGCGCCGGCCCGCTCGATCCGCCGCCGGGCCAGGGACGCCTCCTCGCGCCGCCGGCTGACCGTGGCCTCCGCCAGCCAGAAGACCTCGTATCCCGCCGCGCGAAGCCCGAGCCCCGTCTGCAGCACGCAGACGTGGGCCTCGGCCCCGCACAGCACCACCTGATCTCGCATGCTCCGGGCCAGCGCCGCGGCGAAGGCCGTTTCCCCATGGGCATCGAAGCGGGTCTTCTCCCAGTACCGGGCGCCCTCGAACGCCAGACGCGGATCGCTGCCACCCAGCCCCGCCGGATACTGCTCGGTCAGCCACACCGGCACATCCAGCGCCTCGGCCACGCCACCCAGCCAGCTCGCCTCACGGACGGCCTGCTCGCCGCCGTCCAGCACCGGCAGCAGGCCGGCCTGCAGATCGACGATCAACAGCAGGCTCTTCTCTCGAACAAGTCGCATCGACGCTCCCCTAAGGTAGACGGTGCCGGTGACCCGCTGAGTCGATAGAATGATGCCTTCACTTCTTCCCGGCGGCTCTCCCGCCACATTCATTGGAGACACACGATGCGTCAACTCTTCGTCATGCTGGTCGTCGGCCTGCTGGGCTTCGGCCTCGCCGTCGATCATGCCGACGCTCGCCGCCTGGGCGGCGGCAAGAGCTTCGGCAGCTATTCCCGCTCGGCGGACTCGCCCAGCGCGACCAGCTCGCGCACCAACAGCACCGCCGGCGCGGCCTCGACCCAGCGCAAGCCGTCCACCGGCCTGTCGCGCTTCGCCGGGCCCTTCGCCGGCCTGCTGGCCGGCGGCCTGCTGGCCGGCGGCCTGCTGGCCTCGCTGTTCTTCGGCGGCGCCTTCGACGACCTGCGCTTCTTCGACATCCTGCTGATCGGCGGCGCGCTCTTCCTGCTGTTCAGGCTGTTCGCCCGCAAGCGGCGCCCGGCAACGGCAGGCGGGCCCGGCATGGAGACCCGCGAGTCCCACGAGCAGGCCCAGGCTCGGCCCCAGGCCTTCACCGGTTCACTCGGCGGCGGTCTCGCCAAGGAGCCCGAGTGGTTCGACCGCGAGCGCTTCCTGGGCGGCGCCAAGGAACACTTCATGACCCTGCAGCGCGCCTGGGACAACAACGACTTCGCCCAGATTCAGGACTACGTCACGCCCGAGCTCTACAACCTGCTGCGCAGCGAGCGCGACCAGCAGCCGGCCAACAACCGCACCGAGATCGTGCGCCTGTTCGCCGAGCTCGGCAGCATCCAGGAAGTGGGCACCCAGGCCGAGGCCACCGTGCTCTTCCACGGCATCCTCGACGAGAACGGCGAGCAGAACGCCTTCAACGAGACCTGGCACCTGGTGCGCGAGCTGCGTGACGGCGCGCCCTGGCACGTTCAGGGCATCGAGCAGAACCCCGCCTGATACGCGTCTTTCGCAGACGACGACAGGCACAAGAAAGGCCGGGCATCTTGCCCGGCCTTTTGCCATCCAGAGCCCGCTCCACCGGTGCAGTCCGACGCCTTCGCCAGCCTCTCGCGCCTCCACCGCACCACGCCTCTCCTGGCTCGTCATTCCCCTCAGAGCAAGCCTAGATCCCCCTGCGACTCGCCCCCCCTGCGACTCGGTACCGACTGGCCATAGCGTCTGCCACTGCCACAGAACGGTATCCAGGGCGTGACCTCCCGCTGTCTACTGACACGAACGCCCCGCCCTCTCGAAGAGGACGGGGCGTTTTTTGGCGAGCGTGTGCGGCGTCATGCCAACTCTCGTTCCGAGGCCCGGACATGAAAAAACCCCGACTCATTGAGCCGGGGTTTTCTCGATACATAAGAAAAGCCCCAACCTCAACGAGGCCGGGGCTTTTCCGGTATAAGTGCCTGACGATGACCTACTCTCGCATGGGAACTCCCACACTACCATCGGCGCTGAGCGGTTTCACTGCTGAGTTCGGCAAGGGATCAGGTGGTTCCCGCACGCTATGGTCGTCAGGCGAAAAAGGCAATGCAAATCATGCTGACGAGATCGTCTCTCGCGTATCCGTCGTCGTCTGTTGTCAGTCACAGACCACTTGGGTGTTATATGGTCAAGCCTCACGGGCCATTAGTATCGGTTAGCTCAACGCCTTGCAGCGCTTCCACATCCGACCTATCAACCAGCTGGTCTTGCTGGGCCCTTCAGGAGGCTCGAGGCCTCGGGGAGATCTCATCTTGAAGGGGGCTTCCCGCTTAGATGCTTTCAGCGGTTATCCCGTCCGTACATAGCTACCCGGCGATGCCACTGGCGTGACAACCGGAACACCAGAGGTACGTCCACTCCGGTCCTCTCGTACTAGGAGCAGCGCTTCTCAAATCTCCAACGCCCACGGCAGATAGGGACCGAACTGTCTCACGACGTTCTAAACCCAGCTCGCGTACCACTTTAAATGGCGAACAGCCATACCCTTGGGACCGACTTCAGCCCCAGGATGTGATGAGCCGACATCGAGGTGCCAAACACCGCCGTCGATGTGAACTCTTGGGCGGTATCAGCCTGTTATCCCCGGAGTACCTTTTATCCGTTGAGCGATGGCCCTTCCATACAGAACCACCGGATCACTAGAACCTACTTTCGTACCTGCTCGACGTGTCTGTCTCGCAGTTAAGCACCCTTATGCTCTTGCACTCATTGCACGATTTCCAACCGTGCTGAGGGTACCTTCGTGCTCCTCCGTTACGCTTTGGGAGGAGACCGCCCCAGTCAAACTACCCACCACACACGGTCCTCGATCCGGATAACGGACCGGAGTTAGAACGCCAATGATGCCAGGCTGGTATTTCAAGGTTGGCTCCACTCGATCTGGCGACCGAGTTTCCAAGCCTCCCAGCTATCCTACACAAGCAACATCAGCGTCCAGTGTGAAGCTGTAGTAAAGGTTCACGGGGTCTTTCCGTCTAGCCGCGGGTACACAGCATCTTCACTGCGATTTCAATTTCACTGAGTCTCGGGTGGAGACAGCGTGGCCATCATTACGCCATTCGTGCAGGTCGGAACTTACCCGACAAGGAATTTCGCTACCTTAGGACCGTTATAGTTACGGCCGCCGTTTACCGGGGCTTCGATCAGGAGCTTCGCGTGAGCTAACACCATCAATTAACCTTCCGGCACCGGGCAGGCGTCATACCCTATACGTCCGCTTACGCGTTTGCAGAGTACTGTGTTTTTAATAAACAGTTGCAGCCACCTGGTATCTTCGACCGGCGTCAGCTCCACCCGCAAGGGGCTTCACCTAATACCGGCGTGCCTTCTCCCGAAGTTACGGCACCATTTTGCCTAGTTCCTTCACCCGAGTTCTCTCAAGCGCCTTGGTATTCTCTACCTGACCACCTGTGTCGGTTTGGGGTACGGTTCCACTGTATCTGAAGCTTAGAGGCTTTTCCTGGGAGCGTGGCATCGATGACTTCCAGACCGTAGTCTGTTCGTCTCGTCTCTCGGCCTTAGGGAACCGGATTTGCCTAATTCCCCAGCCTACTGACTTTCACCAGGACAACCAACGCCTGGCTCACCTAGCCTTCTCCGTCCCCCCATCGCAATACAGTGAAGTACGGGAATATTGACCCGTTTCCCATCGACTACGCCTTTCGGCCTCGCCTTAGGGGCCGACTCACTCTGCTCCGATTAGCGTCGAACAGAAACCCTTGGTCTTCCGGCGGGGGAGTTTTTCACTCCCCTTATCGTTACTCATGTCAGCATTCGCACTCGTGATACCTCCAGCATGCTTCTCAACACACCTTCGTCGGCGTACACGACGCTCCTCTACCGCTCATCATTCGATGAACCCGTAGCTTCGGTACCTGGTTTGAGCCCCGTTACATCTTCCGCGCAGGCCGACTCGACTAGTGAGCTATTACGCTTTCTTTAAAGGATGGCTGCTTCTAAGCCAACCTCCTAGCTGTCTAAGCCTTCCCACATCGTTTCCCACTTAACCAGGATTTGGGGACCTTAGCTGACGGTCTGGGTTGTTTCCCTTTTCACAACGGACGTTAGCACCCGCTGTGTGTCTCCCACGCTGCACTCACCGGTATTCGGAGTTTGCCTCGGGTTGGTAAGTCGGGATGACCCCCTAGCCGAAACAGTGCTCTACCCCCGGCGGTGATACGTGAGGCGCTACCTAAATAGCTTTCGAGGAGAACCAGCTATCTCCGGGCTTGATTAGCCTTTCACTCCGATCCACAAGTCATCCAAATCTTTTTCAACAGATCCTGGTTCGGTCCTCCAGTTGATGTTACTCAACCTTCAACCTGCTCATGGATAGATCGCCCGGTTTCGGGTCTATATCCAGCGACTGGTCGCCCAGTTAAGACTCGGTTTCCCTACGCCTCCCCTATACGGTTAAGCTCGCCACTGAATATAAGTCGCTGACCCATTATACAAAAGGTACGCGGTCACGGGACGAGCCCGCTCCCACTGCTTGTACGCACACGGTTTCAGGGTCTATTTCACTCCCCTCTCCGGGGTTCTTTTCGCCTTTCCCTCACGGTACTGGTTCACTATCGGTCAGTCAGGAGTATTTAGCCTTGGAGGATGGTCCCCCCATCTTCAATCAGGGTTTCACGTGCCCCGACCTACTCGATTTCACGGGATCAGGCTTTCGACTACGGGGCTATCACCCTGTATCGCTGAGTTTCCCAACTCATTCGCCTAACCTTTCACCCGCTTAAGGGCTGGTCCCCGTTCGCTCGCCGCTACTGGGGGAATCTCGGTTGATTTCTTTTCCTCGGGGTACTTAGATGTTTCAGTTCCCCCGGTTCGCCTCGTACACCTATGTATTCAGTGCACGATACCTATCTGACGATAGGTGGGTTTCCCCATTCAGAGATGTCCGGGTCGCAGGTTGTTTGCCACCTCGCCGAACCTTATCGCAGGCTTCCACGTCTTTCATCGCCTCTGACTGCCAAGGCATCCACCGTGTGCGCTTCATCGCTTGACCATATAACCCCAAGGGGTCTGATCCGCGATGACAACCACGACAATTGCCGGATACGCTTGAGACGTATCTCATGCCCTTCCCCGGGTAGGGAAGGGACTTTGTCAGCATGATTCACATTGTTAAAGAGCGACTGTCAATCGACAGTCACAAACGTGTCATCCCCTTGGGTAATGATTCGCTTGTGACTGTGGATTCACATAAAACCGACTGCAAGACCCTGTGGAGAGTGGTGGAGCCTAGCGGGATCGAACCGCTGACCTCCTGCGTGCAAGGCAGGCGCTCTCCCAGCTGAGCTAAGGCCCCTCTGACACCATCAAGATCGATGGAAATTTGAGTAAGACGAGGCGCTTTTGGTCGACGTGTAGCCTGCTACACGAGGGTAAAAGCAACGACGTATTACGCAAATTTTGGTGGGTCTGGGCAGACTTGAACTGCCGACCTCACCCTTATCAGGGGTGCGCTCTAACCAACTGAGCTACAGACCCAAACAGTCTTTTGCTCTGGCCGATCAGATAATTCATTGTGGACACTTGCCGGGTGGCGGTGACGTCGTCGATTAAGGAGGTGATCCAGCCGCAGGTTCCCCTACGGCTACCTTGTTACGACTTCACCCCAGTCATGAACCACACCGTGGTGATCGCCCTCCGAAGTTAGGCTAACCACTTCTGGTGCAGTCCACTCCCATGGTGTGACGGGCGGTGTGTACAAGGCCCGGGAACGTATTCACCGTGCCATTCTGATGCACGATTACTAGCGATTCCGACTTCACGGAGTCGAGTTGCAGACTCCGATCCGGACTGAGACCGGCTTTATGAGATTAGCTCCCCCTCGCGGGATTGCAGCCCATTGTACCGGCCATTGTAGCACGTGTGTAGCCCTACTCGTAAGGGCCATGATGACCTGACGTCGTCCCCACCTTCCTCCGGTTTGTCACCGGCAGTCTCCCTAGAGTTCCCGACCGAATCGCTGGCAAATAGGGACAAGGGTTGCGCTCGTTACGGGACTTAACCCAACATTTCACAACACGAGCTGACGACGGCCATGCAGCACCTGTCTGAGCGTTCCCGAAGGCACCAATCCATCTCTGGAAAGTTCGCTCGATGTCAAGAGTAGGTAAGGTTCTTCGCGTTGCATCGAATTAAACCACATGCTCCACCGCTTGTGCGGGCCCCCGTCAATTCATTTGAGTTTTAACCTTGCGGCCGTACTCCCCAGGCGGTCGACTTATCGCGTTAACTGCGCCACAAAGGTCTCGAGGACCCCAACGGCTAGTCGACATCGTTTACGGCGTGGACTACCAGGGTATCTAATCCTGTTTGCTACCCACGCTTTCGCACCTCAGCGTCAGTGTCAGTCCAGAAGGCCGCCTTCGCCACTGGTATTCCTCCCGATCTCTACGCATTTCACCGCTACACCGGGAATTCTACCTTCCTCTCCTGCACTCTAGCCTGACAGTTCCGGATGCCGTTCCCAGGTTGAGCCCGGGGCTTTCACAACCGGCTTATCAAGCCGCCTACGCGCGCTTTACGCCCAGTAATTCCGATTAACGCTTGCACCCTCCGTATTACCGCGGCTGCTGGCACGGAGTTAGCCGGTGCTTCTTCTGCGAGTGATGTCCTTCTTGCGGGGTATTAACCCACAAGCGTTCTTCCTCGCTGAAAGTGCTTTACAACCCGAAGGCCTTCTTCACACACGCGGCATGGCTGGATCAGGCTTTCGCCCATTGTCCAATATTCCCCACTGCTGCCTCCCGTAGGAGTTCGGGCCGTGTCTCAGTCCCGATGTGGCTGATCATCCTCTCAGACCAGCTACGGATCGCGGCCTTGGTGAGCCATTACCTCACCAACTAGCTAATCCGACATAGGCTCATCCGATAGCGCAAGGTCCGAAGATCCCCTGCTTTCCCCCTTGGGGCGTATGCGGTATTAGCTTGAGTTTCCTCAAGTTATCCCCCACTACCGGGCAGATTCCTATGCATTACTCACCCGTCCGCCGCTCGACGCCTCCTAGCAAGCTAGGATCGTTTCCGCTCGACTTGCATGTGTTAGGCCTGCCGCCAGCGTTCAATCTGAGCCATGATCAAACTCTTCAGTTAAAAGTCTGATAGTTCCTAAGGTGGAACCAAACCTGGTTCAAGATTCAAACGTCTCTTTGACGAGTCGCTTGTCTTGATATCTGGTGACTGGTCACCGACATCCCGACAAGCGCCCACATGAATTATCTGATCGATTGTTAAAGAGCAGCTCGACTCAATAAGGAGAAGAGCATCTTGCGTTCCCGGCCGCTTGGCCAGTGCCTCGCAAGGAAGGCGTATTCTACGTGATCGGCGCGTCGTGTCAACCGGTGATCTTCAAGCTCTCGAGAGAGCGAAGCGGATGACCGAGCGTGCGACTTCAACGACTGAAGCGGCGTCCGATCGAGCCCTCAGCGGGCTACCGTAGCGAGTGGCGGGCATTTTACCGATTCCGCTGACCCTGTCAATCGAGCGCTTCCGACAACCGCCGAAAAACCTCAAGAAAAACAAGCGCTTCTGCCACTCATCACCGCCTGCAACGTTGCCCGTCGCCGGCAGCGGATGCGTACTTTACGGACTTCCCCGGGATGGTGCAAGGACTTTTTTCATGCGCCGTGTTGCACCAGGGCGCGCGCTCGGCGCGAGCCCCATGATGGCGGGGTTTCACGAGGTTCGGGCGATATCGCTTTTCCCGGACTCAGGCCCGATCGATCCGAATTCACGGAATGACCAAGCGCCCCCTGATTTCGGGTCCAGGTTCACCAACACCAACACCAACACCAACACCAACACCAACACCAACGAAAGCGTCCACTGGGCATCATCTTGCTCCTGCAATGACACATGACGACCAACGCCCCGCCCTCTCGAAGAGGACGGGGCGTTTTTTCGAGTATCGTTCCAGGCTCGGCCGGCGCCTTGCGCGATTGGCCAGACATGAAAAAACCCCGAGCCTTTCGGGCTCGGGGTTTTCTCGGAATAAGTGCCTGACGATGACCTACTCTCGCATGGGAACTCCCACACTACCATCGGCGCTGAGCGGTTTCACTGCTGAGTTCGGCAAGGGATCAGGTGGTTCCCGCACGCTATGGTCGTCAGGCGAAAAGGGCAATGCGAATCATGCTGACGAGATCGTCTCTCGCGTATCCGCCGTCGTCTGTTGTCATTCACAGACCACTTGGGTGTTATATGGTCAAGCCTCACGGGCCATTAGTATCGGTTAGCTCAACGCCTTGCAGCGCTTCCACATCCGACCTATCAACCAGCTGGTCTTGCTGGGCCCTTCAGGAGGCTCGAGGCCTCGGGGAGATCTCATCTTGAAGGGGGCTTCCCGCTTAGATGCTTTCAGCGGTTATCCCGTCCGTACATAGCTACCCGGCGATGCCACTGGCGTGACAACCGGAACACCAGAGGTACGTCCACTCCGGTCCTCTCGTACTAGGAGCAGCGCTTCTCAAATCTCCAACGCCCACGGCAGATAGGGACCGAACTGTCTCACGACGTTCTAAACCCAGCTCGCGTACCACTTTAAATGGCGAACAGCCATACCCTTGGGACCGACTTCAGCCCCAGGATGTGATGAGCCGACATCGAGGTGCCAAACACCGCCGTCGATGTGAACTCTTGGGCGGTATCAGCCTGTTATCCCCGGAGTACCTTTTATCCGTTGAGCGATGGCCCTTCCATACAGAACCACCGGATCACTAGAACCTACTTTCGTACCTGCTCGACGTGTCTGTCTCGCAGTTAAGCACCCTTATGCTCTTGCACTCATTGCACGATTTCCAACCGTGCTGAGGGTACCTTCGTGCTCCTCCGTTACGCTTTGGGAGGAGACCGCCCCAGTCAAACTACCCACCACACACGGTCCTCGATCCGGATAACGGACCGGAGTTAGAACGCCAATGATGCCAGGCTGGTATTTCAAGGTTGGCTCCACTCGATCTGGCGACCGAGTTTCCAAGCCTCCCAGCTATCCTACACAAGCAACATCAGCGTCCAGTGTGAAGCTGTAGTAAAGGTTCACGGGGTCTTTCCGTCTAGCCGCGGGTACACAGCATCTTCACTGCGATTTCAATTTCACTGAGTCTCGGGTGGAGACAGCGTGGCCATCATTACGCCATTCGTGCAGGTCGGAACTTACCCGACAAGGAATTTCGCTACCTTAGGACCGTTATAGTTACGGCCGCCGTTTACCGGGGCTTCGATCAGGAGCTTCGCGTGAGCTAACACCATCAATTAACCTTCCGGCACCGGGCAGGCGTCATACCCTATACGTCCGCTTACGCGTTTGCAGAGTACTGTGTTTTTAATAAACAGTTGCAGCCACCTGGTATCTTCGACCGGCGTCAGCTCCACCCGCAAGGGGCTTCACCTAATACCGGCGTGCCTTCTCCCGAAGTTACGGCACCATTTTGCCTAGTTCCTTCACCCGAGTTCTCTCAAGCGCCTTGGTATTCTCTACCTGACCACCTGTGTCGGTTTGGGGTACGGTTCCACTGTATCTGAAGCTTAGAGGCTTTTCCTGGGAGCGTGGCATCGATGACTTCCAGACCGTAGTCTGTTCGTCTCGTCTCTCGGCCTTAGGGAACCGGATTTGCCTAATTCCCCAGCCTACTGACTTTCACCAGGACAACCAACGCCTGGCTCACCTAGCCTTCTCCGTCCCCCCATCGCAATACAGTGAAGTACGGGAATATTGACCCGTTTCCCATCGACTACGCCTTTCGGCCTCGCCTTAGGGGCCGACTCACTCTGCTCCGATTAGCGTCGAACAGAAACCCTTGGTCTTCCGGCGGGGGAGTTTTTCACTCCCCTTATCGTTACTCATGTCAGCATTCGCACTCGTGATACCTCCAGCATGCTTCTCAACACACCTTCGTCGGCGTACACGACGCTCCTCTACCGCTCATCATTCGATGAACCCGTAGCTTCGGTACCTGGTTTGAGCCCCGTTACATCTTCCGCGCAGGCCGACTCGACTAGTGAGCTATTACGCTTTCTTTAAAGGATGGCTGCTTCTAAGCCAACCTCCTAGCTGTCTAAGCCTTCCCACATCGTTTCCCACTTAACCAGGATTTGGGGACCTTAGCTGACGGTCTGGGTTGTTTCCCTTTTCACAACGGACGTTAGCACCCGCTGTGTGTCTCCCACGCTGCACTCACCGGTATTCGGAGTTTGCCTCGGGTTGGTAAGTCGGGATGACCCCCTAGCCGAAACAGTGCTCTACCCCCGGCGGTGATACGTGAGGCGCTACCTAAATAGCTTTCGAGGAGAACCAGCTATCTCCGGGCTTGATTAGCCTTTCACTCCGATCCACAAGTCATCCAAATCTTTTTCAACAGATCCTGGTTCGGTCCTCCAGTTGATGTTACTCAACCTTCAACCTGCTCATGGATAGATCGCCCGGTTTCGGGTCTATATCCAGCGACTGGTCGCCCAGTTAAGACTCGGTTTCCCTACGCCTCCCCTATACGGTTAAGCTCGCCACTGAATATAAGTCGCTGACCCATTATACAAAAGGTACGCGGTCACGGGACGAGCCCGCTCCCACTGCTTGTACGCACACGGTTTCAGGGTCTATTTCACTCCCCTCTCCGGGGTTCTTTTCGCCTTTCCCTCACGGTACTGGTTCACTATCGGTCAGTCAGGAGTATTTAGCCTTGGAGGATGGTCCCCCCATCTTCAATCAGGGTTTCACGTGCCCCGACCTACTCGATTTCACGGGATCAGGCTTTCGACTACGGGGCTATCACCCTGTATCGCTGAGTTTCCCAACTCATTCGCCTAACCTTTCACCCGCTTAAGGGCTGGTCCCCGTTCGCTCGCCGCTACTGGGGGAATCTCGGTTGATTTCTTTTCCTCGGGGTACTTAGATGTTTCAGTTCCCCCGGTTCGCCTCGTACACCTATGTATTCAGTGCACGATACCTATCTGACGATAGGTGGGTTTCCCCATTCAGAGATGTCCGGGTCGCAGGTTGTTTGCCACCTCGCCGAACCTTATCGCAGGCTTCCACGTCTTTCATCGCCTCTGACTGCCAAGGCATCCACCGTGTGCGCTTCATCGCTTGACCATATAACCCCAAGGGGTCTGATCCGCGATGACAACCACGACAATTGCCGGATACGCTTGAGACGTATCTCATGCCCTCTCCCGGGTAGGAGAGGGACTTTGTCAGCATGATTCACATTGTTAAAGAGCGACTGTCAATCGACAGTCACAAACGTGTCATCCCCTTGGGTAATGATCGCTTGTGACTGTGGATTCACATAAAACCGACTGTAGGACCCTGTGGAGAGTGGTGGAGCCTAGCGGGATCGAACCGCTGACCTCCTGCGTGCAAGGCAGGCGCTCTCCCAGCTGAGCTAAGGCCCCTCTGACAAGGTATTTGGTGGGTCTGGGCAGACTTGAACTGCCGACCTCACCCTTATCAGGGGTGCGCTCTAACCAACTGAGCTACAGACCCAAACAGTCTTTTGCTCTGGCCGATCAGATAATTCATTGTGGACACTTGCCGGGTGGCGGTGACGTCGTCGATTAAGGAGGTGATCCAGCCGCAGGTTCCCCTACGGCTACCTTGTTACGACTTCACCCCAGTCATGAACCACACCGTGGTGATCGCCCTCCGAAGTTAGGCTAACCACTTCTGGTGCAGTCCACTCCCATGGTGTGACGGGCGGTGTGTACAAGGCCCGGGAACGTATTCACCGTGCCATTCTGATGCACGATTACTAGCGATTCCGACTTCACGGAGTCGAGTTGCAGACTCCGATCCGGACTGAGACCGGCTTTATGAGATTAGCTCCCCCTCGCGGGATTGCAGCCCATTGTACCGGCCATTGTAGCACGTGTGTAGCCCTACTCGTAAGGGCCATGATGACCTGACGTCGTCCCCACCTTCCTCCGGTTTGTCACCGGCAGTCTCCCTAGAGTTCCCGACCGAATCGCTGGCAAATAGGGACAAGGGTTGCGCTCGTTACGGGACTTAACCCAACATTTCACAACACGAGCTGACGACGGCCATGCAGCACCTGTCTGAGCGTTCCCGAAGGCACCAATCCATCTCTGGAAAGTTCGCTCGATGTCAAGAGTAGGTAAGGTTCTTCGCGTTGCATCGAATTAAACCACATGCTCCACCGCTTGTGCGGGCCCCCGTCAATTCATTTGAGTTTTAACCTTGCGGCCGTACTCCCCAGGCGGTCGACTTATCGCGTTAACTGCGCCACAAAGGTCTCGAGGACCCCAACGGCTAGTCGACATCGTTTACGGCGTGGACTACCAGGGTATCTAATCCTGTTTGCTACCCACGCTTTCGCACCTCAGCGTCAGTGTCAGTCCAGAAGGCCGCCTTCGCCACTGGTATTCCTCCCGATCTCTACGCATTTCACCGCTACACCGGGAATTCTACCTTCCTCTCCTGCACTCTAGCCTGACAGTTCCGGATGCCGTTCCCAGGTTGAGCCCGGGGCTTTCACAACCGGCTTATCAAGCCGCCTACGCGCGCTTTACGCCCAGTAATTCCGATTAACGCTTGCACCCTCCGTATTACCGCGGCTGCTGGCACGGAGTTAGCCGGTGCTTCTTCTGCGAGTGATGTCCTTCTTGCGGGGTATTAACCCACAAGCGTTCTTCCTCGCTGAAAGTGCTTTACAACCCGAAGGCCTTCTTCACACACGCGGCATGGCTGGATCAGGCTTTCGCCCATTGTCCAATATTCCCCACTGCTGCCTCCCGTAGGAGTTCGGGCCGTGTCTCAGTCCCGATGTGGCTGATCATCCTCTCAGACCAGCTACGGATCGCGGCCTTGGTGAGCCATTACCTCACCAACTAGCTAATCCGACATAGGCTCATCCGATAGCGCAAGGTCCGAAGATCCCCTGCTTTCCCCCTTGGGGCGTATGCGGTATTAGCTTGAGTTTCCTCAAGTTATCCCCCACTACCGGGCAGATTCCTATGCATTACTCACCCGTCCGCCGCTCGACGCCTCCTAGCAAGCTAGGATCGTTTCCGCTCGACTTGCATGTGTTAGGCCTGCCGCCAGCGTTCAATCTGAGCCATGATCAAACTCTTCAGTTAAAAGTCTGATAGTTCCTAAGGTGGAACCAAACCTGGCTCAAGATTCAAACGTCTCTTTGACGAGTCGCTTGTCTTGATATCTAGTGACTGGTCACCGACATCCCGACAAGCGCCCACATGAATTATCTGATCGATTGTTAAAGAGCCGCTCGACTCAATAAGGAGAAGAGCATCTTGCGTTCCCGGCCGCTTGGCCAGTGCCTCGCAAGGAAGGCGTATTCTACGTGATCGGCGCGTCGTGTCAACCGGTGATCTTCAAGCTCTCGAGAGAGCGAAGCGGATGACCGAGCGTGCGACTTCAACGACTGAAGCGACATCCGATCGAGCCCTCAGCGGGCTACCGTAGCGAGTGGCGGGCATTTTACCGATTCCGCTGACCTTGTCAATCGAGCGCTTCCGGCAACCGCCGAAAAACTTCAAGAAAAACAAGCGCTTCTGCCACTCATCACCGCCTGCAACGTTGCCCGTCGCCGGCAGCGGATGCGTACTTTACGGATTCTCCCGGGGCGACGCAAGGACTATTTGCCAGAATCGTGACGACGGGATGAACAAGGCGTGACATCCATCCGCAGAAAACTATCCACACCTGCTCGACCACCTGTGGATAGCTCGGAGCCGGCGCCCGGAGACAACAACGCCCGCACGAGGCGGGCGTCATGGCCGGCAAGGATAACGCGATTCAGCCCTTGGCGCCGCCCTTCATCTTGCGCAGCAGGGCCATCACCGGGCCGGAAACAACATAGGCCCCGAACAGCAGCAGCAGCATCACGGACGGCTCGATGGAGATGACCACGAAGCCGAGCACGATGGCCAGCAGCACCACGAAGGGCACCGGCCCCTTGAGGTCGACGTCCTTGAAGCTGTAGTAACGAACGTTGCTGACCATCAGCACGCCGGCGGCGCCGACCAGGAACAGCATCAGCAGCTTGAAGCCGAAGGCATCGGCGTCGAAGCTGTGGAAGGTCCAGACGCTGGCGGCGACCACCGCCGCGGCGGAGGGACTCGGCAGACCGATGAACCAGCGCTTGTCGACGCTGCCGATCTGCACGTTGAAGCGCGCCAGGCGCAGCGCGGCACAGGCCACATAGAGGAAGGCCACCACCCAGCCGGTCTTGCCCACGTCCTGCAGGATCCAGGTGAAGGCCACCAGCCCGGGGGCCACGCCGAAGGACAGCATGTCGGACAGCGAGTCGAACTCGGCGCCGAAGGCGCTCTGGGTATTGGTCAGGCGCGCCACCCGGCCGTCCAGGCCGTCGAGCACCATGGCGATGAAGATGGCGATGGAGGCCGAGGTGAAGTCGCCGTTGATGGCGGCGACCACGGCGAAGAAGCCGGAAAACAGTGCCGAAGTCGTGAACAGATTGGGCAGCAGGTAGATCCCCTTGCGGCGGACCTTCTTGCCATCCTCCAGCGCTTCCTCGACGACCTCCGACTCACGCAGGAAGGTCTTGGCCAGATCATCGTCGTCGTGTGACGGGGTCTGCGGCTCGTGATTGCTGGGATCCTGGCTCATGGTGTCATCCGTTGCGACTGAGGTTGGGTCCATTCTACACATAGAGCCCGGCGAGACTCATTGCCCGTAAACGCAAACGAGGGCGCGGTTTCCCGCGCCCTCGTTTCGGCTGCTATCGATGTCGTCCGATCAGTTCTTGGACTTGTCGACCAGCTGGTTGGCGGCGATCCACGGCATCATGCCGCGCAGCTTCTCGCCGACCTGCTCGATCGGATGCTCGGCGTTCAGGCGGCGACGCGCGGTCATCGACGGGTAGTTGGTCTCACCCTCGTTGATGAACATCTTGGCGTACTCGCCGGTCTGGATGCGCTTGAGGGCGTTGCGCATGGCTTCGCGAGACTGGTCGTTGATGACCTCGCCGCCGGTGACGTACTCGCCATACTCCGCGTTGTTGGAGATGGAGTAGTTCATGTTGGCGATGCCGCCCTCGTACATCAGGTCGACGATCAGCTTGAGCTCGTGCAGGCACTCGAAGTAGGCCATTTCCGGGGCGTAGCCCGCCTCGGTCAGGGTCTCGAAGCCGGCCTTGACCAGCTCGACCGCGCCGCCGCACAGCACCGCCTGCTCGCCGAACAGGTCGGTCTCGGTCTCGTCACGGAAGCTGGTCTCGATGATGCCGGTACGGCCGCCGCCGACGCCCGCCGCATAGGACAGCGCGAGTTCCTTGGCGCTGCCGGTGGCGTCCTGATGGATGGCGATCAGGTCGGGGATGCCGCCGCCCTTGACGAACTCGGAGCGCACGGTGTGGCCCGGGGCCTTCGGCGCGATCATGATCACGTCGAGGTCGGCGCGCGGCACGATCTGGTTGTAGTGGATGTTGAAGCCGTGAGCGAAGGCCAGGGTCGCGCCCTGCTTCAGGTTCGGCTCGATCTGCTGCTCGTAGATGGCCTTCTGGTTCTCGTCCGGCGCCAGCACCATCACCACGTCGGCGGCCTTGGAGGCCTCTTCGACGGAAGCGACCTTGAGACCGGCGGCCTCGGCCTTGGCGGCGGAGGAGGAACCTTCACGCAGCGCGACGACGACGTCGACACCGGACTCCTTCAGGTTGTTGGCGTGGGCGTGGCCCTGGGAGCCGTAACCCACGATGGCCACCTGCTTGCCCTGGATGAGGGAGAGATCGCAGTCCTTGTCGTAATAAACGCGCATGTGAGGCTCCTGAAAACGAGGGTGAGAAAGAGGTGTCAGCGTTGATGGCCACCCGCGCCGTCTTGTCGCGGCGCTGGGCGTCAGGCCCGGGTCTGTATGCCCGTTCGATGCATCGACTGTACGCCAGGCATTTCGTTGCGTAAAACGCTATATTTGCAACGACATATCCCGAAAAGTGAAATATCGGCCTCATGGACATGCGCCCCCTGAAACACTTCCTCGCCCTGGCCGACACCCTGCACTTCGGCCGCGCCAGCGAGGCCTGCCACGTCAGCCCCTCCACCCTCTCGCGCTCGATCCGCCAGCTGGAGGAGAGCCTCGGCGTGCGCCTGTTCGAGCGCGACAACCGTCACGTGACGCTGACCCGCCAGGGTCATCAGTTCCACGACTATGCCCGCGATGCCCTGGAGGAGTGGGAACGGCTACGCCAGTCGATGATGAGCGAGGCCCAGGCGCTGACCGGGGAGATCAGCATCTACTGCTCGGTGACCGCCAGCTATAGCTTCCTCTACGACCTGCTCAGCGAGTTTCGCACCCGCCATCCGGGCATCGAGCTCAAGCTGCATACCGGCGATCCCGCCCAGTCGATGCCCCGGGTGCTGGCCGGCAACGAGGACATGGCGATCACCCTGAGGCCACGGCGGCTGCCCGAGGCCCTGGCCTTCAAGTCGCTGACCCGCTCGTCGCTGATGTTCATCGCCCCCAAGGATCCTCAGCCGTGGATCCCGGCCACCCCGGAGGCGGCCAGCCCCGACCAGTGGCGGGACGTGCCGATGATCCTCTCGGAATCGGGGCTGTCACGGGAGGTCAGCGACACCTGGTTCCGGGCGCTGGGCATCAAGCCGCGTATCTACGCCCAGGTCTCCGGCCACGAGGCCATCGTCAGCATGGTCAGCCTGGGCTTCGGCGTCGGCGTGGTGCCGGGCATCGTGCTGGAGGCGAGCCCGCTGGCCGAGCGGGTCCGGGTACTGCCGGTGAAGCCGGAGCTGCCCCACTACGACGTCGGGCTGTGCGTGCTCAACCGCCGGCTGAAGAGCCCGCTGATCCACGCCCTGTGGGCCGAGGTCGAGGAGCACGGCTGACGCTCCCCCCAGACACGAGAAAGCCGCCCCGGAGGGCGGCTTCTTCGATCGGGCGGATCACGACGTGATTACAGCGACAGGACCTTGTCGCCGCGGGCGATCCCCGACACCCCGGTGCGCGCCACCTCGAGCAGCCCCACCGGGGACATCGCCTCGAGGAAGGCATCCAGCTTGCTGGCGTCGCCGGTGATCTGGACGGTGTACTGGCTCGGCGTCACGTCGACGATCTGCGCGCGGAAGATGTCCACCGTGCGCTTCACCTCGTCCCGCGCCGCGCCCAGCGCCTTGACCTTGACCAGCATCAGCTCGCGCTCGATGTGGCTACCCTCGGTCAGGTCCACCAGCTTGACCACGTCCACCAGCTTGTTGAGGTGCTTGGTGATCTGCTCGATCACCCGGTCGTCGCCGATGGTGGTCACGGTCAGACGCGACAGGGTCTCGTCCTCGGTGGGGGCCACGTTGAGGGTTTCGATGTTGAAGTTGCGCTGGGAAAACAGCCCCACCACGCGAGACAGGGCGCCCGGTTCGTTTTCCATCAGAATCGAGATGATATGGCGCATCAGGTCCGCTCCGTCTTGGAAAGCAGCATGTCACGCATGGAGCCCAGAGGCACCTGCATCGGATAGACGTGCTCGTGGGGGTCCACGGCGACGTCGAGGAACACCAGCTCGTCGTTGTCGGCGAAGGTCTTCTCCAACGCCGACTCGAGTTCCTCTTTCGTCCGCACCTTCAGGGCGGTGAAGCCATAGGACTCGATCAGTTTCTGGAAATCGGGCAGCGACTCCATGTAGGAATGCGCATGGCGGGACTTGTAGTTCAGGTCCTGCCACTGGCGCACCATGCCGAGCGAGGCATTGTTGAGGTTGATGATCTTCACCCCACCACCGAACTGCTTACAGGTGGAGAGCTCCTGCATCATCATCTGGAAGCTGCCCTCACCGGTGAAGCAGACCACCTGCTCGTCGGGGAAGTTCTGCTTGATGCCCATGGCCGCCGGGAAGCCGAAGCCCATGGTGCCGAGCCCGCCGGAGGTGACGAAGCGGTTGGGCTTGTCGAACTTGTAGTACTGGGCGGCGAACATCTGGTGCTGCCCCACGTCGGTGGTCACGTAGGCCTGGCCGCGGGTCGCGCGACACACCGCCTCGATGACTTCCTGGGGCTTGAGCACCTCGCCCTCGGCGGACGGCTCGTAGAGCTTGCCGCGGCGCTCCTCGCGCCAGCCGTCGATGCTCTGCCACCACTCGGTGAGCGCCTCGGGGCTGGCGATCTCGCGGCCCTGCAGCAGGCTGATCATCTCGTTGATCACGCTGCCGGCCGGCCCCACGATCGGCACGTCGGCGCGCACCGTCTTGGAGATCGAGCTCGGGTCGATATCGACGTGGACGATCTTGGCCGTGGGGCAGAACTTGGAGGTGTTGTTGGTCACCCGGTCATCGAAGCGCGCCCCGATGGCGATGATCAGGTCGGCATGGTGCATGGCCATGTTGGACTCGTAGGAGCCATGCATGCCCAGCCAGCCGAGGCACTGGTCGTCGCTCTGCGGGAAGGCGCCGATGCCCATCAGGGTGGTGGTGATCGGGAAGCCCAGCCGCTTGACCAGGTCGGTCAGCCCCTCGCTGGCCTCGCCGGTCACCACGCCGCCGCCGGTGTAGAAGACCGGACGGCGCGCCTTGAGCATCAGGTCCACGGCCTTCTTGATCTGGCCGGTGTGGCCGCGCGTCACCGGGTTGTAGGAGCGCAGCTTGACCTTCTTCGGATAGACGTACTCGTAGCGTTCGGTGGGCGCGGTCATGTCCTTGGGAATGTCCACCACCACCGGGCCGGGACGCCCGCTCGCGGCCAGGTAGTAGGCCTTCTTGAGGACTTCCGGAATCTCGCTCGGGTGCTTGATCGAGAAGCTGTGCTTCACGATCGGCCGGGTCACCCCGACGATGTCGGTCTCCTGGAAGGCGTCGTCGCCGATCAGGTGGCTCATCACCTGGCCGCACAGCACCACCATCGGGATCGAGTCCATGTAGGCGGTGGCGATGCCGGTGACGGCGTTGGTCGCCCCGGGCCCGGAGGTCACCAGCACCGTGCCGGGCTTGCCGGAGGCTCGGGCGTAGCCGTCGGCGGCATGGGTGGCGGCCTGTTCGTGGCGCACCAGGATGTGCTTGACCTTGTCCTGGCGGAACAGGGCGTCATAGATGTGTAGCGCAGCGCCGCCGGGATAGCCGTAGATGTATTCGACGCCCTCGTCTTGCAGGAAGCGGGCGATCATGTCCGCGCCGGAAAGCAGTTCCACAGATGTTTCTCCCCTGGAGGTCTCGAGTGCGATCCGCGCCCTCGTCGGGCACGGGGTCGAGTGCGGCGGTATGCCGCTGCCGGTCTCGCCGGCACCTGATGCCAAACCCTGGCGTATTGAGGCCCGGTTAGGGCCAGCACTCTAATCACGGCGGATCACCGCGTCGGGGCGTTGGCCAGGCCGGGCGGTTAGCCCGGACCCGGAAGTCCTTCGGCGGGTAGAGGCCCTTCGGCCTACCCTTCGCACGGAAATCGGGGATCGCCCGCTGGAGTCCGCGCCCGATAATCAGGAAGGGTCAAGATTCCAATAGCGTCCGAAAAGTGTCAACCGCCGCCCGCACCGGCAGACGCCGATCGGCGCGTTTCGGCGTTTTCGCGCCCCGCCCCTCGCCGCCACTTAAGACGAAAGTCTAAAACTCCCGACTCGCGACCGCCCGACGTTGCTGCTTTAATGACGCCAGCTGACACGATTCACCTTTATCGAGTGCCCTCCCGTTTCCTCGTCATGCCGGCGAGGCGGCGCTCGCCAGGTGAATCGATTCACCTTCATTCGGAACACCGCTTCACCGAGGAGACGCACATGTTACGCATCGTGCAGTGGTCCATCACCGTGGCCCTGGCCGGCTTCCTGTTCGGCTTCGACACCGCGGTCATCTCGGGCGCCGACCAGCCCATCCAGGCGCTCTGGGGGCTCAGCGACCTCCAGCACGGCCTGCTGATCATGTCCATGGCCCTGTGGGGCACCGTGATCGGCGCCATCGGCGGCAACTGGCCGACCGACCGCCTGGGCCGCCGCGCCACCCTGCTGCTGATCGGCATGCTCTACCTGGTGTCCGCGGTCGGCTCGGCGCTGGCCACCGATCCCTACTGGTTCTCGCTGTTCCGCCTGCTGGGCGGCATCGGCGTCGGCATCTCCTCGGTGGCCGCCCCGACCTACATCTCCGAGATCGCCCCGGCCAAGCACCGCGGCACCCTGGTCGCGCTGTACCAGTTCAACGTGGTGTTCGGCATCCTGATGGCCTTCATCTCCAACTACGTGGTGGGCGGGCTGTTCGAGACCAACGCCTGGCGCTGGATGCTCGGCATCGAGATCGTGCCGGCGCTGCTCTACACCCTGCTGATCAGCCGGGTGCCGCGCAGCCCGCGCTGGCTGATCCTGCATCGCGGCGACACCCAGGGCGCCCGCGAGGTGCTGCTGCGCCTCGATCCCGACGCCGACGTCGACGCCCAGATCGCCGAGATCCAGGCCGCCGAGGACAGCGAGGAGCGCGCCCACGCCGGCTTCTTCTCCGGCCGCTACCGGCTGCCGATCCTGCTGGCCTTCCTGATCGCCTTCTTCAACCAGCTCTCGGGCATCAACTTCATCATCTACTACGCCCCGCGGGTGCTCGAGGCCGCCGAGCTCGGCGCCAACACCGCCCTGCTCTCCACCGCCGGCATCGGCCTGGTCAACCTGGTGTTCACCATGCTCGGCATGGCGCTGATCGATCGTCTGGGGCGCCGCACCCTGCTCTACATCGGCTCGGCCGGCTATCTTTTCTCGCTGGCGCTGATCTCGCGCGCCTTCTTCAGCGGCGAGCTCGGCGGGCTGGACGTGCCGCTGCTGCTGGGCCTGTTCATCGCCGCCCACGCCATGAGCCAGGGCGCGATCATCTGGGTGTTCATCTCCGAGGTGTTCCCCAACCATGTGCGCGCCCGCGGCCAGTCCTTCGGCAGCTCGGTGCACTGGGTATGCGCGGCGCTGATCGCGCTGCTGATGCCCTGGGTGCTCGGCAGCTTCAGCGGCGGCCCGGTGTTCGCCTTCTTCGCCGTGATGATGGCGCTGCAGCTGGTGTTCGTGATGTTCCTGATGCCGGAGACCAAGGGCGTCTCCCTCGAGGAGCTGCAGAAGCGCCTGGTGCGCGAACCGCAGGGCAAGCGCGAGGCCTCGAGCGTCGCCGCCCAGCGCGGCTGACACGACGCCGCCGTCCCGCCGTCGAACCGACGGCCCGGAAACGAAAACCGCCCGCGCCTTTCGGCGCGGGCGGTCTCGTTTCCTGGCGAGGAACGCCTCAGCTCTGGAACACCAGGCGGTCGCCCTCGGCCTCGACGCGGATGACATCGCCCGGCGAGAACGCGCCGGCCAGCAGGTCCTGGGCCAGCGGGTTCTCGAGCCGGTTCTGGATCGCCCGCTTGAGCGGCCGCGCGCCGAACACCGGATCGAAGCCGACCTCGGCCAGCTGCGCCATGGCCGCATCGGAGACCTCGAGCGACAGGTCGTGCTCGGCCAGCCGCCCGCGCAGGCGCTCGAGCTGGATGGCGGCGATGGCCTGGATCTGCTCCTGGCGCAGGGCGTGGAACACCACCACCTCGTCGATGCGGTTGATCAGCTCGGGGCGGAAGTGGGTGCCGACCACGTCCATCACCGCGGACTTCATCTGCTGGTAGCCGCCGTCGTCGCCCCCCATGCCCTGGATGATCTCGGAGCCCAGGTTGGAGGTCATCACGATCACGGTGTTGCGGAAGTCCACCGTGCGGCCCTGCCCGTCGGTCAGGCGGCCGTCCTCGAGCACCTGCAGCAGGATGTTGAAGACGTCGGCATGGGCCTTCTCGACCTCGTCGAGCAGCAGCACCGAGTAGGGCTTGCGGCGCACCGCCTCGGTCAGATAGCCGCCCTCCTCGTAGCCGACGTAGCCCGGGGGCGCGCCGATCAACCGGGCCACGGAGTGCTTCTCCATGAACTCGGACATGTCGATGCGCACCATGGCCTCCTCGGTGTCGAACAAAAAGCCGGCCAGCGACTTGCACAGCTCGGTCTTGCCCACCCCGGTCGGGCCGAGGAACAGGAAGGAGTCGTTGGGGCGGTTGGGGTCGGCGAGCCCGGCCCTTGAGCGGCGCACGGCGTTGGCCACCGCGGTGACCGCCTCGTCCTGGCCGATGACCCGCTCGTGCAGCGCCTCCTCCATGCGCAGCAGCTTGTCGCGCTCGCCCTCGAGCATCTTGGACACCGGGATGCCGGTCCAGCGCGACACCACCTCGGCGATCTCCTCCTCGGTGACGTTGGAGCGCAGCAGCTGATGCTTGGCGGTATCGGCCTCGGCGTCGCTGGACTCGGCGATCTTCTGCTCGAGCTCGGGGATCACCCCGTACTGCAGCTCGGACATCCGCCCCAGGTCGCCCTGACGGCGGGCCTGCTCGAGGTCGATGCGGGCGCGGTCGAGCTCGTCCTTGAACTGGGCCGCGCCCTGGATGCTGGCCTTCTCGGCCTTCCAGATCTCGTCGAGGTCGGCGTACTCGCGCTCGAGCTCCTCGATCTGCTCCTCGAGGCCGTCGAGGCGCTTCTTGGAGGCCTCATCGGTCTCCTTCTTGAGGTGTTCACGCTCCATCTTGAGCTGGATCAGCCGGCGGTCGAGGCGGTCCATCTGCTCGGGCTTGGAGTCGAGCTCCATGCGGATCCGCGAGCAGGCCTCGTCGATCAGGTCGATGGCCTTGTCGGGCAGCTGGCGATCGGTGATGTAGCGGGTCGACAGCTTGGCCGCGGCGATGATGGCGCCGTCGGTGATGTCGACGCCGTGGTGCACCTCGTAGCGCTCCTTGAGGCCGCGCAGGATGGCCACGGTGTCTTCCTCACTCGGCTCGTCGACCAGCACCTTCTGGAAGCGGCGCTCCAGGGCGGCGTCCTTCTCGATGTGCTGGCGATACTCGTCGAGGGTGGTGGCACCCACGCAGTGCAGCTCGCCGCGCGCCAGCGCCGGCTTGAGCATGTTGCCGGCGTCCATGGCGCCCTCGGCCTTGCCGGCGCCGACCATGGTGTGCAGCTCGTCGATGAACAGGATGATCCGGCCCTCCTCCTGGGCCAGCTCCTTGAGCACCGACTTGAGGCGTTCCTCGAACTCGCCGCGGAACTTGGCCCCGGCCAGCAGCGCGCCCATGTCCAGCGACAGCACGCGCTTGTCCTTGAGGCCCTCGGGCACCTCGCCGTCGACGATGCGCTGGGCCAGGCCCTCGACGATGGCGGTCTTGCCCACGCCGGGCTCGCCGATCAACACCGGGTTGTTCTTGGTCCGGCGCTGCAGCACCTGCACGGTGCGGCGGATCTCGTCGTCGCGGCCGATCACCGGATCGAGCTTGCCGCTGGCCGCCCGCTCGGTGAGGTCCAGGGTGTACTTCTCCAGCGCCTCGCGGCTCTCCTCGGCGTTGGGATCGCTGACCTTCTCGCCGCCGCGCACGTCGTCGATGGCGGTCTCCAGCGCCCTGCGGCTCAGTCCGGCCTGGCCGAGCAGCTTGCTCACCGCGTGGCGCATCTCCAGCGCGGCCAGCAGCACCAGTTCGCTGGCGATGTACTGGTCGCCACGCTTCTGGGCCTCGCGGTCGGTGAGGTTGAACAGCTTCATCAGGTCGCGGGACGGCTGCACCTCGCCGTCGAAGTCGCCGACCCTGGGCAGGTCGTCGAGGTGGCCGACCAGGCCGTCGCGCAACCGCGCGGCGTCGGCGCCGGCCTTCTGCACCAGCGCCTTGACGCCGGTGTCGGTGGCATCGAGCAGCGCCAGCAGCAGGTGCCCGGGCTCGAGCTGGTTATGGCCGTGGCCCACGGCCAGCGACTGGGCGTCGGCCACGGCGTTCTGCAGCTTGGCGGTGAACTTGTCGATTCGCATGGAATGTCCTCCGTCGGGGTAGCGACGCGATTCGGACGCGCCGCCTGTCCCAATGTCATGGGTCTTGACATCTTAAGTGGCGTCAGGATGGCCGGCTTTCAAGTCGGCCGCCGGAGGAAACGCCGGAGGATTGATATGGGTCAAGCTCGCGCCCGGCGAGGCCGAGCTAGCGCAGCCAGATCATGCTGGCCATGCGGCCGGTGGCGCCGTCGTCGCGGCGGTAGGAATAGAAGCGGGATTCGCAGGAGGTGCAGAAGTGGCCGCCGCTGATGTGGGCGAGCCCCAGGCGTTCCAGTCGCAGGCGCGCCAGCTTGTACAGGTCGGCCATGTAGTGGCCCAGCCGATAGGGGCTCGGCACGAAGGCCTCGGCGGCATCGGGCTGCACGGCGACGAAGGCCTCGCGCACCTCGCGGCCGACCTCGAACTGAGCGTTGGAGATCGCCGGCCCCAGCCACGCCATCAGCGACTCGGGCGGCACGCCCATGGCGGCCACCGTGGCCTCGAGCACGCCGCCGGCCAGGCCGCGCCAGCCGGCGTGGGCCACGCCGACCCGCTGGCCGTCGCGGTCGCAGAAGAACACCGGCAGGCAGTCGGCGGTCAGCACCACGCAGGCGTGGCCACGGTCGAGGGCCACCGAGGCGTCGGCCTCGGGCGGGGTCTCGAGATATTCCGACTGCACCCGGGCGCCGTGGACCTGATCGAGCCACAGCAGCGGCCGGTCGTCGCCGACCTCCTTCTGCAGCTGGCGGCGGCACAGCGCCACGTGGGCGGAGTTGTCGCCGACGTGCTGGGCCGGATTGAAGGCGGCGAAGCGCCCCTGGCTGGGCCCGGTCTCGCGCGTGGTGACGCAGGCCGCCACCGAGGGCGGCGCCGGCCAGTCGGGGCGGATCAGGGTCGGGCGCAGGTCGAGGGCATCGCTCATCGCGGTTTCCTTAGCGGCGGGTCTCGCGGTCTTCGCGCAGGAAGTCCAGCAGCATCAGCATGTCATCCGGCAGGGCCGCGCGAAAGGTCAGCGTCTCGCCGCTGGTCGGATGCACGAAGGCCAGCTTGCGGGCGTGCAGCGCCTGGCGCGGAAACTCGCGCAGCACCTCCTTGAGCGTCTCGCCGGCACCGGCCGGCAGCTTGAGGCGCCCGCCGTAGACCGGATCGCCGATCAGCGGATAGCGCAGGTGCGCCAGGTGCACGCGGATCTGGTGGGTGCGGCCGGTCTCCAGCTTGCAGCGCACGTGGGTATGGGCGCGGAAGCGCTCGACCACCCGGTAGTGCGTCACCGCCGGCTTGCCGGAGGCGGTCACCGCCTGGCGCTTGCGGTCCTTGGGGTGGCGACCGATGGCCGCGTCCACCTTGCCGCCGGAGGTCATCACCCCGACCGACACGGCGTCGTACTCGCGGGACACGGTGCGCGCCTGGAGCTGTTCCACCAGCGCGGTCTGGGCGCCCAGGGTCTTGGCCACCACCATCAGCCCGCTGGTGTCCTTGTCCAGGCGATGCACGATGCCGGCCCGCGGCACCGCGGCCAGCTCGGGGCAGTGATGCAGCAGGCCGTTGAGCAGGGTGCCGTCGGGATTGCCGGCGGCCGGGTGCACCACCAGGCCGGGCGGCTTGTCGATCACCATCACCTCGTCGTCCTCGTACACCACGTCGAGCGGGATGTCCTCGGGCTCGAAGCGGGAATCGTCCTCGACGGTGGCGGTCAGCGCCACGGCCTCGCCGCCGTAGACCTTGTCACGGGGCTTGGCGGGGCGGCCGTCCAGGGTCAGCGCGCCCTCCTTGATCCAGGCCTTGAGGCGTTCCCGGGAGAAGTCGGAGAAGAGGTCGGCGGCGGCCTGGTCGAGGCGCAGGCCGGCCATGTGCTCGGGGACGCGGTGCTGGGCTTCGAAGGTCTGGGACATGGACTCGATGATCATCCGTCTGGGCGGTGGAGCGCTCCGCGGCAGCGCGCTCGGCGCGGTGACTGCGTTTTGCCACGAGGTGCTTTATAGTGGGCGAATTCGGGCCGATTCTAGCACGGCCACCCAGGGTTGTTTGACACGAGGATCACGATGCGCGTTATCACGACCGGACCCCGCCTGGCCGTCATGCTGCTGGCGAGTGCCCTGCTGGCCGGCTGTGCCAGCACCGCCGACGAGCAGGAAGCGCCTGACCTGCAGGAACGCCAGCTGTACGACGAGGGTCGCTCGGCCCTGGAGGGCGGACGCTACACCACCGCCATCAACCGGCTCGAAGCCATCGACACCCGCTTCCCGTTCGGCGACACCGCCGAGCAGGCGCAGCTGGAACTGGTCTACGCCTACTACCAGACCGACGACTGGGAGCAGGCCCGGGCCGCGGCCAGCCGCTTCATCCGCCTGCACCCGGATCATCCCCAGGTCGACTACGCCTACTACCTGCGGGGCCTCTCCGCCTGGCAGGCCGGGCGCTTCAGCCTCGAGGGGCTGCGCCTGATCGACATCTCCAAGCGCGACCTGGGCGCCAGCCGCGACGCCTACTCCGACTTCCGCGAGCTGGTCCAGCGCTTCCCCGACAGCCAGTACGCGCCGGACGCCCAGCAGCGCATCGTCTACCTGCGCAACCTGCTGGCCCGCCACGAGCTGCAGGTGGCCGACTTCTACCTGCGCAAGGGCGCCTACCTGGCGGCCGTCGAGCGTGGCCGCTGGGTCATCGAGCGCTATCCCGAGGCGCAGGCCACCCGCGACGCCCTGGCGACCATGGTCGAGGGCTATCTGGGCCTCGACATGACCGAGCGGGCCCGCGAGACCCTGCGCGTGCTGATCGACAACGCCCCGGATCACGAGCGCCTCGACGGCCGCACCTTCGATCCGCAGTACGTCGAGGCGGACCCGATCACCGCCTGACCGGTTCGCGCGGACGATAAAAAGCAAAAAAGCGGCGCTGCCTCCGGGCAGCGCCGCTTTTTCATGTCGCCTTCATGCGGGCCGCCGCCCGAGGGCGGCGGGCCTCACTCGCCGGGCTGCCAGCCGTTGACGATCGGATAGCGACGGTCGCGACCGAAGCCGCGGCGGGTGACGCGCACGCCCACCGGCGCCTGGCGACGCTTGTACTCGCAGCGGTCGACCAGCTTCACCACCCTGTAGACGTCGTCGCGCTCGAAGCCGGCGTCGATGATCGCCTCGGCGCTCATGTCGCCCTCAATGTAGCGCACCAGGATGGCGTCCAGGACGTCGTAGTCCGGCAGCGAATCGCTGTCCTGCTGGTCCGGCGCCAGCTCGGCGGACGGCGGACGCTCGATGACCCGCTCGGGGATCGCCGGCGCCTGGGTGTTGCGCCAGCGCGCCAGGCGGTAGACCCAGGTCTTGTAGACGTCCTTGATGGCGTTGTAGCCGCCGACCATGTCGCCGTAGAGCGTGGCGTAGCCGACCGCCATCTCGCTCTTGTTGCCGGTGGTCAGCACCATCAGGCCCTTCTTGTTGGAGATCGCCATCAGCAGCACGCCGCGGCAGCGCGACTGCAGGTTCTCCTCGGTGGTGTCCCGCTCGGTGCCGGCGAAGCTCTCGGCCAGGGTCGACATGAAGGACTCGACCATGGGCTCGATCGGCATCACCTCGTAGTCGACGCCGAGCAGCTCGGCCTGCTCGGCGGCGTCCTGCTTGGAGATGTCGGCGGTGTAGTGGTACGGCATCATCACCGCATGCACGCGCTGCGGGCCCAGCGCGTCCACCGCGATGGCCAGCGACAGCGCCGAGTCGATGCCGCCGGAAAGACCCAGCACCACGCCCTTGAAGCCGCTCTTGTTGACGTAGTCGCGCAGCCCGGTGACCAGCGCGCAGTACAGGTCCTCCTCGGGCTCGACCGACTCGTCGATCTCGCCGGCCTGGGGCACCCAGCGCTCCTGCTCGCGCACGAACTGCACCGGCATCAGGCCGACCGCCCAGTGCGGCGCCTGAACGCGCAGCTGGCCGTCGGCGTCGACGCAGGCCGAGCCGCCGTCGAACACCAGCTCGTCCTGGCCGCCGATCTGGTTGACGTAGACCACCGGCAGCGACACCTCGCGGGCGCGCTGCTCGAGCAGCGCCAGGCGCTCGGCGGGCTTGTCCTGATGGAAGGGCGAGGCGTTGAGGGTGACCAGGATCTCGGCGCCGGCGTCTCGCGCCTGCTGCACCGGCGCCTCGGCCCAGATGTCCTCGCAGATCAGGATGCCGAGCCTGGCGCCCTTGTGCTCGATCACCAGCGGCCGGGTGCCGACCGCGAAGTAGCGCTGCTCGTCGAACACCTGGTAGTTGGGCAGCGCCTGCTTGGCGTATTCGTCGAGCCACTCGCCATTGTAGAGCACGCCGGCCAGGTTCCAGGTCTGCCCCTCGCGGCGCCCGGGATAGCCGACGATCACCATCACGTCGCGGGACATCTTCTCGGCCATGCGGGCGCGGGCCTCGCGCAGCCGCGTCTCCATGGAGGGGCGCAGCAGCAGATCCTCCGGCGGGTAACCGGTCAGGAACAGCTCGGGCAGCACCACGATGTCGGCACCATGCTCGATGCGCGCCTCGCGAACCGTCTCGATGGCCCGGTCGGTGTTGCCGGGAATGTCCCCGACCAGGGGGTCCAGCTGAGCCATCACCAGCGTCAGGTCTTGCATGGGCGTAGAAATCTCTCGAGAATCCTTGGATACCTGCATTGTCCCGCAAGGGCGGTCGAGTGGCAAAGGCGGCCGATACGCTACAGGGAGCGCTTAAGGATGAATCTCTTGCTGATCCGCCTGATCATCTTCGCCGTGCTGTTCTTCGCCGGCCTCAAGCTCTATCGCATGTACCGCGAATGGAAACTCGACCGCGAGGACGCCGAGCAGGCGAGCCATCAGGGCGGGCAGATGGTCCGCTGCGCCTGGTGCCAGGTGCACCTGCCGGAAAACGATGCCCTGCGCGAGAAGGGCGAATGGTTCTGCTCCGCCGACCACCGCGACAAGTATCTGGAGGAGCGCCGGCGCGAGGACTGAGGCCAAAAGCGCCAAGCGCCAAGCGCCAAGCGCCAAGCAGGATGCTGCCAGGCGCTCCGACCTAGCGGGCGATGTCGGCCACCCGGCCGGCCAGGCGATACGGCACCGGATCGAGGATCGGCTCGCGCCCCAGCAGCTCGTCGACCAGCAGGTGTGTCGAGGCCGGCGCCAGGACCAGGCCATTGCGATAGTGGCCGGCGTTGACGTAGAGCCCCTCCCGCCCCGGCACCGCCCCGATGAACGGCACGCCGTCCGGCGAGCCCGGACGCAGCCCCGCCCAGTGATGCTCCACCTCGCACTCGGCCAGCGCCGGCACGATGCCGATCGCCGACGCGCGCAACGAGGCCTTGGCCTCGGCGTCCGTGGTCTTGTCGAAGCCGGCCTCCTCGAGGGTCGAGCCGGCCAGCACCCGGCCGTCGGCCCGCGGAATCACATAGCGACCGTCCATCAGCACCACGCGATTCACCAGCCCCGGCGGCGCCTTGAACAGGATCATCTGCCCCTTCACCGGACGCACCGGCAGCCCCACCCCGACCCGCTCGAGCAGTGCCGCCGCCCAGGCGCCGCCGCAGACGATCGTGCGATCGCCCTCGACGGTGCCGTCCGCGGTCTCGACGCCCGTGACGCGCCCCGCCGACTGCCGGAAGCCCGTGACCTCGCTGCCTTCGCGCAGCGTGACGCGAGGCATCGCCTCGAGCCGGCAGCGCAGCGCCTGACCCAGACGAGGATTGCGGATGCTGCCCAGGGTCGGCATCCACAGCGCGTCTTCGAACCCCGGGGCGGCCTGCGGCTCCTTGGCATAGAGAAAATCGGCCGACACCCGCTCCAGCGGCTTGCCCACCTCCCGTGCCCAGCGCTCGGCCTGGGCCTCGTCATCGACCCGCAGGTAGAGCAGCCCCCTCTGGCGATATTCCGGGTCGACGCCGGTTTCCTCGAAGAGCCGCAGGGCCAACTCTGGATAGAACCCCTCCGACCAGGTGGCGAGGCGCGAGACGGGCGCCGAATAGCGCCAGGGATACAGCGGCGAGACGATGCCGCCGCCGGCCCAGGAGGCCTCGCGGCCGCAGCGGCCGCGCTCGAGAAGGGTCACCGAATGGCCGGCATCGGCCAGTTGCAGGGTCGTCATCATGCCGATGACGCCACCGCCCACGACGAGAAAATCGCTCACGAGGCGTGTCCGTGTTGACTGACAGAGAGAGTTCGGCGCCCGGCCGATAGTAAAGGGAGTCTCCAGGAACCATGGGAATGTCCCCGGGAGAACGACATGCAACCCGGCGCCGCCGAAGAGCAACACCTTACCGAGAAGCCAAGCGGCTTGGCAAAGCCCGTGGGCAAGGGCTTTACCCTGATCGAGCTGCTGGTGACCCTCGCCGTGATCGTGATCATGGTCACCGTAGCCGTGCCCGGCTTTCAGCGCTTTTCCGCACGCAACGAGGTCGCCGCCGAGGTGATGAGGATCAAGAGCGCGCTGGCGATGGCGCGTAATACTGCGATCACGAGGAGAAAGACGATCTCGGTCTGCGCAAGTCCGAATCCTCCTGACGCGAACTGCACCTTGGATGATTGGAGCCACGACTGGGTGATCGTGGAAGGGCGCGCCACCGGCGGTGACTTGAGCGATAGTACCGTGTTGCGGGTGTTGCCCTCACCCGGCGATGCCGAGATCAGCTTCAGCCGCAGTGATCGGCCCGTGCGGTATGGAGCCTTGGGAAAAGCCAGTGGACATAATGGCACTTTCGACATATGCGGAGAAAAGGAAAAAAGCGCCCATGTTGTTGTGAGCAACTTTGGCAGGGTCCGGACCTGCACCCAAGAAAGCCGATGCTTCGAAGAAAAATAAAAATTAAACTAAATCATTAGCGCCAGCTATCCAACCTTTTCACCGTTCCCCCTTGCGCCATGGAGACCTCCTTGAGAGCCTCATCGAAATGTATATCCCCCGACCCCCGCATATCAATCCGCCCCGCTCTGACAGCACCAAATATTGAACCACTCCCGGTAATTACAACATCTGTCTTAGGAGCAACAATATCCACAAAAGAGCTATTGGCACCACTAACAGTCACACCGGCACTATTGGGCCCACCTCCGTACCCGTCATAAGAACTATATATTGAAACAGCGGCCCGCTTTTCACCACCATCTACGTCCCTAACAAACGCGCTAGAGCTCAAGAGATTTGATCCTCCCCCCAGCTTTGCTCTTCCTGTGACCAAGATAGCAAGTGTCGCGCCTTCATCAACAACTAATTGGGTATTATTGCCAAGATCAAAATCTCCATCAACCACCATGGTCACATCACCTTTAACCAGCAACTGCCTCAACCTTCCACCAGTAGTGACATCTTGATCAATTCTCAGATAAGTTCTTTCCCCATCCTCACCCAGCTGTGTGACAGAAGCATCCTGCTTACCTGAACCTCCAGAAAAAGAAAAACCTCCTCGTTTCGTAGAATAACAATGCCCACAGCCTTGCTGATCGAACCAAGATGAAGCGCTCAAAATTTCGGGGTTACCCCAGGCATCATCGAACAGCTCTCCTGGGCCTCCGCCTTGAGCAGTTACTCCAACGGTGTCGCAGACATCAGAAGCTTCATAGACCGAAGGAATCGAGAGATCTTCATATTCATGATACCCCTCAGCTATTTCCATCTTGGCATCATTCCACTTCCACCAGCCAGGGTATGAAACACTTCCAGACGCATTAATAGAGGAAGGAGGATTCCCCGTCGACTCAACTACAACATCGCCTCCAGCCGTCACATCACCTTCCATTGTTGAGGCGGAACCGAATGTAACCCCACCCCCAGCGACCAAATCACCATAAATACGTCCATTCATATAGACATCACCATCAGCCGCCACTCTCCCATAAATAGGAGTACCACCTCTCAAGGAAATATCCCCAGGAATTTCCACCTTTCCATATATTGGAGAGTTACCACTCAACACCAGTGTTGCCCCTTCTGATATGGCCTTCACCACTGCCTCTTGCCGCCGACCATTCATAAATGACTGACCATCGACATTGACATTTTCTCCATAGCCTCCGAAATTGGAGTTATAGCTATCGATTTGGGGCCCGCCGCCAAGGCTTATCGCTTCACAGCCGACAATACCTTTCTCATCCCTCTCCGCACCATCACCCACAACCCTTGCGACTACCGGAGAGCTAGTAGCAAAACCACTCCCCAAAATACTACCCATTGCTACAATATATCGCTCTCCCCCAGCAACCTCGACGTATTGATAAAAACAAGAAACAGAACCTTTACAGCCGCCATCACTGCCCGCCTTTATATCAGCCCAAGTCAGTTCTTCTACTGTATTTCCAGAGAAATCAGCGATAGGCGACCACATAGGGTCAGCACCATCACTTATAGGCTTCCATCCTTGAGAAAGGGCTTCTTCAGCGGCCATCTGCGCTTGTGCAGCCGCCTTATAGTTTCCCGCCAGGCGTTCTTCTATCATGGATGACTGCATGCTGGTCAACCCTAGCATCAGGGAAGCTGTCAACATGGAAAGAACAACGATCAGCGCTGCGCCTTTTTGCTTTTCCATACGCACGCCCTCAGCACATTACTAACAAAAGAGAAGACTCAAAGGGAAAGGCCACCAGCACGAGCCACCTTCATTATCGCCCCCGCCGGTATCATCACCGCCGTCACCGCCGTCACCATTATCGCTGTTACCACCCACAGCTACGCTACGATTCATGGCATAAAAATCAAATACTGACGCTTCGCCTTGCAGAGACAGGCTAACTCGATACAAGCCGTCAATGCTTTCCGCGTTCTCTGTGACATCTAGCTTTCCACTACAACCATTTTCACTCGACAGGCCATCAACAATGGGCTGATCATCGGCGGTATCAAAAAGCGTGCAACTCTCTCCATTCTCGGCTTCTGTAAGCTCATACCTATCCATATCGAACTCACCACGACGAATTTCGCGCATCACAACATCTGACACGAAAGTCAGTGCGGCTTGCCTGTCGCCAAGCGCTTCCACCTGACGAAAGCTTTGAAAGCCGTTCAGGAAAAGCTGACCGGCGCCGAGAATGATCACCAGACCGACAACCATGGAGACCATCAGTTCGACCAGTGAAAAGCCCTGCTGCTTGTCCTTTCCATTCGCTATCGGATAGACCATCGGCATGCATTACTCCGAGAGATCAGGCAGGCGGTAAACATATTCGAAGCTTCCGTCTCCCGCTTCTAATCGGCTCTCTTCCCAATTGACGGTTACCTTGTACTGGCAGCTTCCTGTTTCTTCAACATCACTGTTCCCAGCATCCGACATGGCCTTGCCGATTCCGAACCACTGCCCCTTCCAATCATCCGAAACATTAGACATCACAGCGCTGTCAGGACATCCACCCAGGGTCGCCATCTCTGCCCAGGTTCGCTCTTGAGCATCGACTGCGGCAAGGCTGGCAATGGAACGCTGATAGCCTGAGTGGGCACTCTGCAACGCCTTCAGTTGCATGCTGGCCACGCCCAGCAAGCCGACGGATAGCACCAAAAGAGCCACAAGCGCCTCCACAAGCGTGAAGCCTCTCGCGCAACATGAGCGGACTGAAAGGTTCCGAGACAATTACGCTCCCCCTTCTTCTTCTGGCGCCTCATTCAGCCTGGCGATTCGTCCATAAGCGCTGATCTCGATGCCATAGTAACGGGGCTTTCCTTCACCATTCAGCGCGATGCGGCAGGCGTCGGGATCGCAGTCACCACCGTCAATACGCCCAAGTGAGGTGAAGGCAAGGCTGGTTGGGCCTTCGAGGGACAAGTCGATATTACCCCCGCCCGACGCCTGGCGAATCACCCCGCCGCTGGCATCCTGCACCTCCCATTGCCATCTCGTACCATCAGCAGTGTCACCTGGCTCAGTGATCACATAACTGACGGTTTCACGACGCTTGATCGCTTCGCTTCTGGCCAGATTCAGACCGGTCAACACGCTATTGAACTCGGTCGCAAAGCGTTGGCGATTGATCATGTCCATGAAATTGGGAACCGCAACGGTCGCCAAAGTAATCGCCACCGCCATGGCCACCAGCAGCTCGATGAGGGTGAAACCACGCTGCCCCATGGGTTAGTCCTCAGAGTCGGAGTCAGGACAAGTCGTTGTCACTTCTCCGGTCTGATCGACTACCAGGCACTGCTCCTCGACGTTCGCCCCAGCACTTGCCGTCGCAGTCAGTGAATATGAAGACGAATTGGAAGTAAGAGTGAAACTATAAGTATCAGTATCATCCGGCCCAGGCCCACAACCGGCATAGCTGTAGTTCTCGGTGTAGCAACGCTCTATGTCCGAGGCGCTCTCCATCAGCCTGGACTCCGCCTCAGCGGTATTCGCTCGGGCGACGTACTGCGTATAGCTTGGATAGGCAATCGCCGCCAGAATGCCGATGATCGCCACAACGATCATCAGCTCGATCAGCGTGAAGCCGGCCTGGTGCCGGGCATGGTGTTCAGGGCCCTTGGGCCGGCGGCGTTCTCGGATCATGGTCACGCAGCGCGTCTCCCCTGCTCACATCATAATTTGTTTCAGTATGTATCAGCACCTTCGTTTCTGACAGTCGACAGTCGCAAAAAAACCGGGCGCTTGCCCGGTTTTCATGGCCCTACCAAAGACTGAGACGCCGGGTGAGCAACACGGTCAAGGTCGTGCAGGGCTATTCGCTGGCGATCACCCGCTCGCGCAGCTCGCGCGGCATGGAGAAGGTGATGGTCTCCTCGCGACCCGGGAGCTCCTCGGGCGCCGCGGCGCCGAGTTCCTGCAGCCGCTCGATCACGCCCTGCACCAGCACCTCGGGGGCGCTGGCGCCGGCGGTCACGCCCACCGCGTTCACGCCCTCGAGCCAGGCCGGGTCGACCTGCTCGGCGTTGTCGATCAGGTAGGCCGCGGTGCCCACCCGCTCGGAGAGCTCGCGCAGGCGATTGGAGTTGGAGCTGTTGGTGCTGCCGACGACCAGCAGCAGGTCGCAGCCGGCGGCCAGCTCGCGCACGGCGTCCTGGCGGTTCTGGGTCGCGTAGCAGATGTCGTCCTTGCGCGGCCCCTCGATCTCCGGGAACCTGGCGCGCAGGGCGTCGATCACCCGGGCGGTATCGTCCATGGAGAGCGTGGTCTGGGTGACGAACGCCAGCCGGCTCGGGTCGTTGACCTCGAGATTGGCGACGTCCTGCTCGTCCTCGACCAGGTAGATGTGCCCGCCATGGGAGGTGTCGTAGCGGCCCATGGTGCCTTCCACCTCGGGATGCCCCTCGTGGCCGATCAGGATGCACTCCTGGCCGCGGCGCGCGTAGCGCAGCACTTCCATGTGCACCTTGGTCACCAGCGGGCAGGTGGCGTCGAAGACCTTGAGTCCGCGGCGCTCGGCCTCCTCCTGCACGGCGCGGGACACGCCGTGGGCGGAGAAGATGACGATGGTGTCATCGGGCACCTCGTCGAGCTCCTCGACGAACACCGCGCCGCGCTCGCGCAGGCTGTCGACCACGAAGCGGTTGTGCACCACCTCGTGGCGCACGTAGATGGGCGGATCGAAGACGTCCAGGGCCCCGTTGACGATCTCGATGGCCCGATCGACGCCGGCGCAGAAGCCGCGCGGATTGGCCAGCTTGATCTGCACAGAGTTAGCTTGCATGGGTTGCCTTGCCTTGATGCGTTGGCATCGCTGAAGTGCCGGGTCAGTGCGTGGTGGCTGGCTTGATCTCCAGTACCTCGACCTCGAAGGTCAGGGTACGCCCCGCCAGGGGATGGTTGAAGTCCACTTCCACCCGCTCGTCGTCGACGCTCTTGATCACGCCGGGCAGCTCGCCGCCGGCCGGATCGGCGAAGGACATCACCATGCCCTCCTCCGGCTCGTCGGTGGAGAAGTCCTCGCGCTTGAGCACCTGGATGTTCTGCGGGTTGTGCTGGCCGAAGGCGTGCTCCGGGGAGATCTCGAAGCTGCCGGACTCGCCGGCGCTCATCCCCTTGAGCGGCTGCTCGAAGCCCGGCGGCAGGTTGCCGTCGCCCACCTGGAAGGTGGCCGGCGCCTTGTCGCGGGTGGAGTCCACCTGGGTGCCGTCCTCCAGCTTGAGGGTGAAGTGGAGGGTGACTTCCATGCCCTCGTCGATGCGCAGGCCTTGTGAATCGCTCATAGGTTCTCTCGAAACGGTCGTGAAGGTCGCGTCAGGCGCGCCGCGCCCGGCGCCGCTCGCCGATGGTCGACTCCCAGATCAGCCCGATGGCGCCCAGGGTGATGCCGATGTCGGCGACGTTGAAGGCCGGGTAGTACCAGCCGGCGGCGTGGAAGGAGAGGAAGTCCACCACGTAGCCGTGCACCAGGCGATCATAGAGATTGCCCAGCGCCCCGCCGATGATCAGCGCCAGCGAGGCCGCCAGCAGGGTCTCGCCGACCCTGAGGCGCTTCATCCACAGCGTCAGGCCGATGCTCGCCGCCACCGCGATGGCGGCGAACAGCCAGCGCTGCCAGCCCGGATGCTCGGCCAGGAAGCTGAAGGCCGCGCCGGTGTTGTGCAGCAGCGTCAGGTTGAAGAACGGCAGCACCTCGAGCGGCCGGGCGTAGTCGAGCATCCCGGAGGCCAGGGCCTTGGTGCCGAGGTCCAGGATGATCCAGGCCACGGCCAGCCACAGCCAGCGCAGCGGCTTGTGCATGGGCGCCGCCTGGGCGCCCTGGTCGGTCTCGGGCATGCTGCCCACCTCACGCATAGTGACGGGTCTCGCCGGGGCCGTCCGGCAGGTTGCTCACGCAGCGGCCGCAGAGGTCGTCGTGGCCCTCGTGGGTGCCGACGTCCTCGCGATGGTGCCAGCAGCGCTCGCACTTGGCGTGGCCACTGGCGGCCACCGAAACCTTGAGGCCCTCGAGCTCGGTGGCCTCGGCGCCCTCACCCTGTGCGAGCGGCGCCAGATGCACCTCGCTGGTCAGCATCACGAAGCGCAGCTCGTCGCCCAGCTTGTCGAGGGTCGCGCGCAGGGCGTCGTCGACGTAGAGGGTGACCTCGGCGGCCAGGCTGCCCTTGATGGTCTTGGCGTTGCGCGCGTCTTCCAGGCACTTGTTGACGGCCTGCTTGATCTCGAGCACCCGCTCCCAGAACTCGCGGCCCATCTCGGCGTCGTCGCCCAGGGTCTCGAGCCCGGTGTAGTACTCCTGCAGCAGCACGCTCTCGCCGCGCTTGCCCGGGATGTGCTCGTAGATCTCCTCGGCGGTGAAGGAGAGGATCGGCGCCACCCAGCGCACCAGCGCCTGGACGACGTGGTAGAGCGCGGTCTGGGCGCTGCGGCGCGCCACCGAGTCGGCCTGGGTGGTGTACTGGCGGTCCTTGATCACGTCCAGGTAGAAGCCGCCGAGCTCGCGGGCGCAGAAGCCGTGCACCTGCTGGTAGACGTCGAGGAAGCGGTATTCCTCGTAGGCGGTCTCGATGCGCGCCTGCAGCTGGGCGGCGCGGTCGACGACCCACTGGTCCAGGGCCAGCATGTCGCCGAAGGCCAGGGCGTCCTTGGCCGGATCGAAGCCGTTGAGGTTCGCCAGCAGGAAGCGCGAGGTGTTGCGGATGCGCCGGTAGACGTCGGCGGTGCGCTTGAGGATCTCGTCGGAGACCGCCATCTCGCCGCCGTAGTCGGTGGAGGCGACCCACAGGCGCAGGATGTCGGCGCCGAGCTTGTCCATTACCTCCTGGGGCGCGACCACGTTGCCCATCGACTTGGACATCTTGCGGCCGTGGGCGTCCACGGTGAAGCCGTGGGTCAAGAGGCCGCGGTACGGCGGGTGGCCGTCGATGGCGCAGCCGGTCAGCAGCGAGGAGTGGAACCAGCCGCGGTGCTGGTCGGAGCCCTCCAGGTACAGGTCGGCGCGCGGGCCGTACTCGTGGCCGTGCGGGTGCGAGCCGCGCAGCACGTGGCGGTGTGTGGTGCCGGAGTCGAACCACACGTCCAGGGTGTCGGTGACCTTCTCGTAGTCGCCGGCCTCGTCGCCCAACAGCTCGGCGGGGTCCAGGCGGAACCAGGCATCGATGCCCTCGGCCTCGACGCGCTGGGCGACGAGCTCCATCAGCACCACGGTGCGCGGGTGCAGCTCGCCGGTCTGCTTGTGCAGGAAGAACGGGATCGGCACGCCCCAGTTGCGCTGGCGCGAGATGCACCAGTCGGGGCGGTTGGCGATCATCGAGTGCAGGCGCGCCTTGCCCCAGGCCGGGGTGAAGGTGGTGGCCTCGATGCCCTCCAGCGCCTTCTCGCGCAGGGTGCGGCCGTCGCGGCCGATCAGGTCCATGCCGACGAACCACTGGGCGGTGGCGCGGTAGATCACCGGCGTCTTGTGGCGCCAGCAGTGCATATAGCTGTGGCTGATGGTCTTGTGGGCCATCAGCGCGCCGAGCTCGCGCAGCTTGTCGACGATGTGCGGGTTGGCCTTCCAGATCAGCTGGCCGCCGAAGTACGGCAGGTCGTCGACGTAGACGCCGTCGCCCTTGACCACGCTGATGAAGTCGCTGAAGTCCATGCCGTAGCGGCGGCAGGAGTCGAAGTCGTCGACGCCGTGGACCGGGGCGGAGTGCACGATGCCGGTGCTGCCCTCGTCGATGGTGACGTAGTCGGCCAGGTAGATCGGCGCGCGGCGCTCGTAGATCGGGTGGGCGAACGCGATCAGCTCCAGGCGCTCGCCGGTGGCGGTGGCGATGATCTCGCCGTCCAGGCCGAAGCGCTCAAGGCAGGACTCCACCAGCTCCTCGGCCAGCAGCAGCAGGCGCTCGCCGGTGTCGACCAGCGCGTAGGTGAACTCCGGATGGACGTTCAGCGCCTGGTTGGCCGGGATGGTCCAGGGGGTGGTGGTCCAGATCACCACGGCGGCCGGCTTCGGCAGCGACTCGAGGCCGAAGGCCGCGGCCAGCTTGTCGTCCTCGGCGCAGGCGAAGGCCACGTCGATGGCGTCGGACTTCTTGTCGGCGTACTCCACCTCGGCCTCGGCCAGCGCCGAGCCGCAGTCGAAGCACCAGTTGACCGGCTTCAGGCCCTTGAACACGAAGCCGCCCTCGACCATGTCGGCCAGGGCGCGGATCTCGCCGGCCTCGTTGGCGTAGTCCATGGAGCGATAGGGGTTGTCCCAGTCACCGATCACGCCCAGGCGCACGAAGTCGGACAGCTGGCCCTGGACCTGCTCGGCGGCGTACTCGCGGCACAGCCCGCGGGCCTGCTCGGCCTCCAGGTGCTTGCCGTGGGTGGTCTCCACCTTGTGCTCGATCGGCAGCCCGTGGCAGTCCCAGCCCGGCACGTAGGGGGCGTCGAAGCCGGCCAGGTTCTTCGACTTGACGATGATGTCCTTGAGGATCTTGTTGACGGCGTGACCGATGTGGATGCTGCCGTTGGCATAGGGAGGGCCATCGTGGAGCACGAAGGTCTCGCGGCCGCGACGCGCCTCGCGCAGGCGCCGGTAGAGGTCCATCTCCTGCCACTGGGCGACCCGCGCGGGCTCGCGCTTGGGCAGCATGCCGCGCATCGGGAAGTCGGTTTCTGGCAGGTTCAGAGTGTGCTTGTAGTCGCTCATATCCTGGGGGTCAGCCGTCGTCGTGGTCGGCGGGCTGGCCCGCCGAGGAATCGGAAGTCACGGCCTCGCGCGCCAACGGCGCCGATGCCAGAGGAAGAGAATCGTCCGCCGTGGCGAAGAAGCGCCGGGCACGCGCCTGGTCGAGGCCGATCTGCGTCTTGAGGGCGTCCAGACCGTCGAATTTCACCTCGCCGCGCAGCTTGGCGCAGGGCACCACGCTCAGGGGCTGGTCGTAGAGGTCGCCGTCGAAGTCGAACAGGTGGACCTCGAGCACCGGCCGCTGGCTGCCCACCGTGGGCCGCCAGCCGACGTTGGCCACGCCCTCGGCGCGGCGGCCGTCGGGCAGCTCGGCGATGACCGCGTAGACGCCCTGCAGCGCCAGGGCGCGGACCGACTGCGGCAGGTTGGCGGTGGGCACGCCGATGGTGCGGCCGAGCTGGCGGTCGCGCACCACCCGGCCGGCGAGCCGATAGGGGCGGCCCAGCAGGCGCGCGGCCTGGGCGAAGTTGCCGCAGGCCAGCAGGGTGCGCACCCGGGTGCTCGAGACCCGCTCGCAGTCGAGCAGGAAGCTGCGGGTGTGCTCCACGCCGAAACCGCGCTCGGCGCCCGCCGCCTCGAGCAGCGCGAAGTCGCCGCGGCGGTCGCAGCCGAAGCGGAAGTCGTCGCCCACCACCAGATGGCGCACGCCGAGCCCCTCGACCAGCACCCGCTCGATGAAGGCCCGGGCGGTCAGCGAGCGCAGCGTGTCGTTGAACGGCAGGCACAGCACCCGGTCGGCGCCGTGCTCGGCCAGCAGCTCGACCTTGTCGCGCAGCCGGGTCAGGCGCGTCGGCGCCTGGTCGCCGGCGAAGAACTCGCGGGGCTGGGGCTCGAAGACCACCACCGTGACCGGCAGCCCCAGCGCCCGGGCCCGTTCGCGCAGCTGATCGAGGATCGCCTGGTGGCCGCGGTGCACGCCATCGAAGTTGCCGATGGTCGCCACGCAGCCCCGGTGTTCGTCGCGCAGGTTGTGCAGTCCTCGAATCACTTGCATGGGCGTCATCGCGCTGGAGGTGAAAGGGGATCGATTATAACGGACCAAGGCCCCCTTGACAGCCGGGCCGGCTTGACCATCAGCCGTTGATCCGGAAATGCCGCGGTCGCACGCCGAACGCCGCCAGCCAGGCGAAGTAGGCCGACGCCCCCAGGGTCACCAGCGCGGCCAGCCAGCCGACCCGGTGCCACAGCGACCAGTCGAGCCAGGCGTGCCAGTCCGGCATCAGCCAGGCCAGCCCCAGCCCCATCACCGCGCAGCCGCCGAGCAGCTGCACCGCGTAGCGGCCCCAGCCCGGCTGGAAGCGCAGCACGCCCTCGCGGCGCAGCAGGAAGCCCAGCAGCCCGGCATTGAGGAAGGCCGACAGCGCCGTGGCCAGCGCCAGGCCGGCGTGAGCCAGCGGCCAGATCAGGATCAGGTTGAACACCATGTTGGCGACCATCGCCACGATGCCCACCTTGACCGGCGTCTTGGTGTCCTGGCGGGCGAAGAAGCCCGGGGCCAGCACCTTGACCAGCATGAAGGCCACCAGGCCCAGCGCATAGGCGCGCAGGCTCATCGCCGCCATGGCGATGTCGTGGTCGGTCATGGCGCCGTAGTGGAACAGCGTGATCAGCAGCGGCTCGGCCAGCACCGCCAGGGCCAGCGCCGCCGGCATGCCCAGCAGCAGCACCGCGCGGATCGCCCAGTCGAGCATCCGCGAGAAGTGCTCGCCGGACTGCTCGGCGTGGCGCTTGGACAGCGCCGGCAGGATCACCGTGCCGATGGCGATGCCGAACACCCCCAGCGGCAGCTCCACCAGGCGATCCGAGTAGTAGAGCCAGGACACGCTGCCCGCGGCCAGCAGCGAGGCCAGCACGGTGTCCAGCAGCAGGTTGATCTGGGACACCGAGACCCCGAACAGCGCCGGCGCCATCAGCCGGAGGATGCGCCGCACGCCCTCGTGGGCGAAGCGCGGCCAGGGCCTGGGCAGCAGCCCCAGCCGCGCCAGGAAGGGCACCTGGAACAGCAGCTGGGCGGCGCCGGCGATCAGCACGCCCCAGGCCAGCGCCAGCGACGGCTCGCTCATCAGCGGCGTCAGCAGCAGTGCCGCGCCGATCAGCGACAGGTTGAGCAGCACCGGCGTGAAGGCCGGCACCGCGAAGCGGTTCCAGGTGTTGAGCACGCTGCCGGCGAAGGCCGTGAGCGAGATCAGCAGCAGGTACGGGAAGGTCAGCCGCAGCATGTCGGCGGTCAACGCCAGCTTCTCCGGGTCCCGGGCGAAGCCGGGCGCGAACAGCCATACCAGCCAGGGGGCGGCCAGCATGGCCAGCGCGGTGATCAGCAGCAGCACCGCGGCGAGGCTGCCGGCCACCGCATCGAGCAGCTCGCGCACCTCCTCGCGGGTGCGCTGGGTGGCGTACTCCGAGAGCACCGGCACGAAGGCCTGGTTGAAGGCGCCTTCGGCGAACAGCCGGCGCAGGAAGTTGGGCACCTTGAAGGCGACGAAGAAGGCATCCGCCCCCTGCCCCGCCCCCAGCAGCGCGGCGATCACCACGTCGCGGGCCAGGCCCAGCACCCGGGACAGCATGGTCATGGCGCTGACCACCATGCCCGAGCGCAGCAGGCCGCCCCCCCTGGGGGCCGGGGGGGCGTCGGAGGCGGGCTGAGGAGGAGTATCGGTCACGGGGCGCTCCCTTGCCGGTGAGGTCCGGGCGAAGATCGTCAGGCACAAAAAAACCGGCCGAAGCCGGTTTTTCGATGGCATGCCCGCACGCGGCGGGCACCCAGAGGCGTCCGGCGAGCTTACGCGGCCAGGGCCTTGATGCGCTTGTTCAGACGGCTCTTGAGGCGAGCGGCCTTCTTCTTGGACAGCACGTCCTTGTCGGCGATGCGGTCGATGACCGGCTGGGCCGCCTTGAAGGCGTCCATGGCCTGGGCGTGGTCGCCGCCGTTGATGGCCTTGATCACGTTCTTGATGTAGGTGCGAACCATGCTGCGCTGGCTCGCCTTCAGAACACGACGGCCTTCTGCCTGACGGGCGCGCTTGCGGGCTTGCTTGCTGTTAGCCACTGACTGTCTCCTTGGAGAAAGTTGTCACCGCCTGCGAGGGCGGCTTTGATAACGTTTTGATCCAACAGGGAAAAACAAATTTCCCCGCCGGCCTGGCCATCTGGCCGACCGCGCGACGTGGCGCAGTCGATTACGGGCCGTGTCTGAGAGGATGGCGCATACTATCACGCAGCGACACCGCTTGCCAGCCTTGTCAAGCTGGAATGCCCGCCACGCCTGACCAAGAGGCTGACGATTTACGTCATGAGCGAAGAGAGGCTGGCCGTCGCCGGAACACAGTCACCGCAGTTTACGAGACAAGTAAATGAGGATGACGCGTACCGCCGTCGGCCAGGATATCGAGCGCAATAGAAAATCGGCGCCTCTTAGAGCACCACCAGGTTGTCGCGATGAATCAGCTCCGGCGCTTCCATGTAGCCGAGAATCGCCTCGATGCGATGGCTCGGCTGACCGATCAGGCGCTGCGCCTCGTCGATGCCGTAGTTGACCAGCCCCTTGGCCACCCGACGCCCCTCCTCGTCGACGCACAGCACCATCTCGCCGCGCACGAAGCGCCCGGAGATCGCCTTGACGCCCACCGGCAGCAGGCTGGAGCCGCTATCGCGCAGCACCTTGACCGCCCCGGCATCCAGGGTCAGGGTGCCGCGCACCTGGAGCTGACCGGCCAGCCAGCGCTTGCGCGCGGCGATCGGCGCCTGATCGGGGGTCAGCAGGGTGCCGAGCCGTTCGCCGTCGACCAGCCGGGACAGCACCTCGGGCTGACGCCCGCTGGCGATCACGGTCAGCGCGCCGGAACGCGCCGCCAGCCGGGCGGCGCGCACCTTGGTGGTCATGCCGCCGCGCCCCAGGGCGCCGCCGTCGCCGGCCACCGCGGCCAGGCGCGGATCGTCGGCGCGTCCCTCGGCGATCAGGCTGGCCGTCGGGTCGTGGCGCGGGTCGGCGTCAAACAACCCTTCCTGATCGGTGAGGATGACCAGGGCATCGGCCTCGAGCAGGTTGGCCACCAGGGCGCCGAGGGTGTCGTTGTCGCCGAAGCGGATCTCGTCGGTGACCACGGTGTCGTTCTCGTTGACCACCGGCACCACACCCAGCTCGACCAGGGTGCGCAGGGCCGAGCGAGCATTGAGATAGCGCTTGCGGTTGGAGAGGTCGTCGTGGGTCAGCAACACCTGGGCGGTGGTCAGCTGGTGACGCCCGAAATGGCCCTCGTAGCACTCGGTGAGGCCGTTCTGGCCCACCGCGGCGGCGGCCTGCAGGGCATGCACCTCGGCGGGCCGCGCCTGCCAGCCCAGCCGCGCCATGCCGGCGGCCACGGCGCCGGAGGACACCAGCACCACCTCGATGCCGCGCCGATGCAGGGCGGCGATCTGGTCGACCCAGCCGCCGATGGCGGCCTCGTCGAGGGCACGACCGTCATTGGTCAGCAGGGCACTGCCGATCTTCACCACCACCCGCCGCATGCCCTTCAGGGCATCGCGACCGGGGACCTCTTCACCTTTCGCCATCTTCGCCGTCCTTGATACGACTCGCTTTCACCGGGCTCGTGCCTGCCGCAGGGGCAGGCGCGATGGCGCCGCCCGCTGCACCTTCAGCCTACTACGCCGGCCCTCAGGGGGCGTATTCGATCTCGACGTCGTAGTCGTCGTCATCGAAATCGTCGTCATCGTCCTCGTCATCGCGGGAACGCTTGCGACCCAGCCGCGCCTCGGTGCGGGCCACGGCCTCTTCTTCCATGCGACGACGCATCTCGCGCTCGTGCTCGGCGACTTCCTCGTCCTCGTGCTCGAGGCGACGCCGCTCGGTGAGCCAGCGGTGGGCGGCCTGGACCAGGGCATCGGTACCGTCGCCGCTGATCGCCGAGACGCGGAACACCGGGCCGTCCCAGTCGAGGCGCCTGACGATCTCCTCGGCCACCGCCTCGCGCTCGTCCTCGGGCAGCAGGTCGAGCTTGTTGAGCACCAGCCAGCGCGGCAGCTCGGCCAGCGTCGGCGAGAACTCGCCCAGCTCGCGGACGATCGCCTCGGCGGCCTCCACCGGGTCGGACTCGTCGAAGGGCGCCACGTCGACCACGTGGAACAGCAGCCGCGAGCGGGTCAGGTGCTTGAGGAAGCGCAGCCCCAGGCCGGCGCCGTCGGAGGCGCCCTCGATCAGCCCCGGGATGTCGGCCATCACGAAGTGCTCGTGCTGGCCGAGCTTCACCACGCCGAGGTTCGGCACCAGGGTGGTGAAGGGATAGTTGGCCACCTTGGGCTTGGCCGCCGAGACCGCGCGGATCAGCGTCGACTTGCCGGCATTGGGCAGCCCCAGCAGGCCGACGTCGGCCATCACCTTCATTTCCAGGCGCAGGTTGCGCCGCTCGCCCTCGGTGCCCGGCGTGGTCCGCCGCGGCGCCCGATTGGTGGACGACTTGAAGTGGATGTTGCCGAGCCCGCGGCGACCGCCCTGCCCCACCAGCACCACCTGGCCGACCTCGGTGACGTCGGCGATCACCTCGAGGGTGTCCTCGTCGATCACCGTGGTGCCCACCGGGACCTTGACCAGCAGGTCCTCGCCGGCGCGGCCGCTCATCTGCCGGCCCTGGCCGGGCTGGCCGTTCTGGGCCTTGTAGAAGCGCTGGTACTTGAAGTCGATAAGGGTGTTGAGGGCATCGTCACCGACCAGGTGAACGCTGCCGCCATGGCCACCATCGCCCCCGTCCGGGCCGCCCTTGGGCACGTACTTCTCGCGACGGAAGCTCAGGCAGCCATTGCCGCCCTTGCCGGCTTCCACGATGATCGAGGCTTCGTCGACGAACTGCATCTGTCATTCTCCCGGCGGTGCATACCGCCATGATACAAGAAGGCCCCGCCATGGCGGGGCCTTCTCGCTACAGGTCCGGGCGGTCTCAGGCGGAGACGATGCTCACGAACTTGCGATTCTTCGGACCCTTGGTCTCGAACTTGACCACGCCTTCGTCCAGGGCGAACAGGGTGTGATCCTTGCCGATGCCCACGCCGGCGCCGGCGTGGAACTTGGTGCCGCGCTGACGGACGATGATGTTGCCCGGTGCCACGGACTGGCCGCCGAACAGCTTCACGCCAAGGCGCTTGGATTCGGAATCGCGACCGTTACGGGTAGAGCCCGCTGCCTTCTTATGAGCCATTGCAAATACCTCGCTCGTTCAGGGGAGTGACCGCTTACGCGGAGATCCCGGTGATCTTGACTTCGGTGAACCACTGACGGTGGCCCTGACGCTTCATGCTGTGCTTGCGGCGACGGAACTTGATGATGTTCACCTTGTCGCCACGGCCATGAGCGACGACCTCGGCAGACACCTTGGCACCGTCGACGGTCGGCGCGCCGACCTTGACGTCTTCGTCGCCACCCACCAGCAGGACTTCATCGAACTCGATGGTGTCGCCGGTCGGCACTTCCAGCTTCTCGAGCTTGAGAGTCTGGCCTTCCTGAACGCGGTACTGCTTGCCGCCGCTCTTGATAACTGCGTACATGCTTGTCTCTCCAGTACTCATCGGGGTTGGCTCTTCATCGACCTGCTTCGAGTGGCGCCCCTTCCGGCAACCATCTGACAGGGAGCGAGATGAGTGGGTCGCGGATTATAACCGCACGCGCGCAGGACGACAACCCGGCCATCGCCCCGAACGCCGCGCCCGGCGCGGCCCGGGCGCCGGCGCCGGCGCGCGCCTTGACGCCCCAAGGGGGGCCCCATAGCATGACCCTCACTCCCAGGCCGGCGCCCGGGGCATTGCGCCACGGATGCCGCCCGCCGCCCCCACCACTTCGTCGATACCGCCTTCATGTCAGCCAAGCCTTCGTCGCCACAGCTCGAGAACGCCGTCCCCGCCTCGCCCATCCACGCCGTCGTCGCCGAGGACTTTGCCGCCGTCAACCGCACCATCCTCGAACAGCTCGCCTCCAGGGTGCCGCTGGTGGAGACCATCGGGCAGTACATCATCGACAGCGGCGGCAAGCGCCTGCGCCCGCTGCTGGTGCTGCTGGCCGCCCGCTCGCTGGGCATCGAGGGCGATCGGCACATCACCCTGGCCACGCTGATCGAGTTCATGCACACCTCGACCCTGCTGCATGACGACGTGGTGGACGAATCCCACATGCGCCGCGGCAAGGCCACCGCCAACGATGCCTGGGGCAACGCGCCCTCGGTGCTGGTCGGCGACTTCCTCTATTCACGCTCGTTCCAGATGATGGTCGACGTGGGCTCGATGCGGATCATGGAAGTGCTCTCCGCCGCCACCTGCACCATCGCCGAGGGCGAGGTCCAGCAGCTGACCAACGTCGGCAACCCCGACGTGGACGAGGCCGCCTACTTCGAGACCATCCAGGGCAAGACCGCCATGCTGTTCGAGGCGGCCTCCCACAGCGGCGCCCTGCTCGCCGGGGCCACCCCCGAGCAGGAAGACGCGCTGCGCCTCTACGGCCGCTACCTGGGCCTGGCCTTCCAGCTGGTCGACGACCTGCTCGACTACCAGGGCGACGCCGAGGCGATGGGCAAGAACGTCGGCGACGACCTGGCCGAGGGCAAGCCGACCCTGCCGCTGATCCAGGCCATGGCCGCCGGCACCGCCGAACAGGCCAAGGTGGTCCGCCAGGCCATCCGCCAGGGCGGCCTCGAGCGCCTCGACGAGGTGCTGGCCATCGTCGGCGAGACCGGTGCCCTGGAGTACACCCGCGCCAAGGCCGAGGAGATGTCCGCCAGGGCCCTGGCCCAGCTGGACGCTCTGCCCGACTCCCCCTACCGCGAGAGCATGGCCGAACTGGCCCGCCTGGCGGTGGAACGCCGCAACTGATCCCGAGGCCGGAGGGCGACGAAGACGGATAAGCAGAAGAGGGGCTTGCATTCCGTCTTCGCCTGCGTATAATACCTCTCCGTCGCCGAGAGACACGGCAGACATCGGAGTATAGCTCAGCTTGGTAGAGCGCTGCCTTCGGGAGGCAGAGGTCGTAGGTTCGAATCCTGCTACTCCGACCACAGAATTCAGTAAAAACGGCCACTTAGCTCCTCGGAGCGGTGGCCGTTTTTTGTTGGGCAGCCGACCGAGCACCATGCGCCCGTGAGACGGCGCCGCGCCTCTCGGGCGCGACACCCGTCAGGTGACGAAAGCCTCTTACGATGCTAGATCCACGATGTCGTCGTACAGGCTCCGTGACAGGGTCACGCCCTGCGCGAGATGCCGGCGCCGCGCCTCATAGCGCCGCCGGGATGCCAGCCTCGCCCCCTGCTGCTGGACCAGCTCGAAAAGCCGCTCGGAGCGATACATGTGCACGGCCGCCTCGTCGCCGGTGATCCTCGCCGGATCGATGGCGATGATCAGCTCGCCATGGTACGGCAGGCCGCCCCGCCCACGGTCATGCTCGCTCGACTCGACGCTCAGCATGTCCCCGATCAGGGGCCCGGCGATCAGCTCGATCATGATCGCCAGCGCGGACCCCTTGTGCTCGCCGAAGGGCAGCATGGCACCGTGATCCAGCACCTCGCCGGGGTCCTGGGACGGCGCGCCGTCGCGGCCCACTCCCCAGCCGGGCGGAATCGCCTTGCCCTGGCGGCGGTAGAGTTCGATATCGCCGCGGGCGATGGCGCTGGTCGCGAAGTCGAAGACGTAGGGATCCGCGCCGGGGCGCGGCCAGCCGAAGGCGATCGGGTTCGTGCCCAGCAGGGGCTCACGCCCCCCGAAGGGCGCCATGTACGACTGCGTCGGGTTGCAGGCGATCGCGACCAACCCCTCGCGCGTCAGGCGCTCGATCTCCACCCACAGCGCGGTGCCGTGGACACAGTGATTGATCGCCAGCATCGCGATCCCCGAGGCCCTCGCCTTGTCGACCAGCGCCGGCAGGCCCTCGCGGAAGGCATGGGGAGAAAAGCCTCCCCTGGCATCCACCTTGACCACCGACGCCGCCGTATCCTCCACCACCGGCTCGGCATCGGGCACCACGCCGCCGTGGCGAAGGGTGTCGACGAAGCCCAGCAGTCGGTAGAGCCCGTGGGAGCGGCTGCCGTCCATCTCCGCCGCCACCAGGACGTCACTCAGGGCCTCGACATGGGGCTCGCTGAAGCCCTGCCGCCTCAGCACCCGGTGGCAGAGGGAGAAGAGCTCTTCTCTCGTCAGGGTCACATCGGCATCCGAGCCGCCCTGGGTTGCATCACTCACTCGATCTCACTCCTTTCTCGTGGCCCGGGGTCATTTCCATGATGGTCCGCTCAGTGCATCCGGCAGCCACAGCGCCAGCGAGGGGAACGCCAGCACCAGCGCCAGCACGATCAGCTGCAGGCCGATGAACGGCATGACGCCCTTGTACATGTGCTTGAGCGTCACCTCGGGCGGCGTGATGGCCCGCAGGTAGAAGATCGACGGCGCCAGGGGCGGCGTCAGGTAGCTGGTCTGCATGACCACCAGGAAGGCGACGCAGAACCAGATCTCGTCGAAGCCCAGGGCGCCCACGATCGGCATCGCGACCGGAATGACGATCAGCACCACGGAGATCATGTCGAGCACGAACCCCGCCAGGAAGGCGATCAGCAGGATGGTGCCGAGGATGAGCCAGGGGCTCATGCCCGTCTCCATCAGCATGGACTGGACCGTTGCCATGCCGCCGGAGGCGAAGAACACGCCCGCGAACATGTTGCCGCCCAGCACGATCAGCAGGATCATCGCGGTGATATTGAGCGTCCGAATCGCGGCCTGCCAGAGCACGCCGGCCGTCAGGTTGCGATAGGCCAGCGCCAGCAGCACCGAACCCAGGGCGCCGCAGGCCGCGGCCTCGGTGGGCGTCGCCACCCCCATCAGGATGGTGCCCAGCACGATCATGATCAGCCCCATGGTCGGCAGCAGGGCGCTGAAGGTGACCCACAGCATCTCTCCCCAGCTCGGGCGCGCCAGCGCATCATCGAGGCGGGGGGCCAGCCGGGGCTTCATGGCGGCGATGAACACGATGTACAGCAGGAAAAGCACCGCCATCAGGAAGCCGGGGAACAGCAGGCCACTGAACAGCGAACCGACCGACACCCCGGCCACGGGGCCGAGCACGACCACGGTGATGGAGGGCGGGATCGCCGTGCCCAGGGAGCCACTGGCGCAGATGGTGCCCGATATCAGCGACTTGTCGTAGCGATGCTTGAGCATCACCGGCACGGCCAGCATGCCGATCACGGCCTCGGTGGCACCGACCACGCCGCTGGCGGCCGCGAAGACGGTCCCCATGATGACGGCGCCCACGCCGAGCCCGCCCGGCAGGCGGCGCGTCCACAGATGGATGGCCCCGAACAGCCGCTCGGCGATCCCCGAGTTCTCGAGCATCGCCCCCATGAAGATGAACAGCGGCACGGCGGCCAGGATGGAGTTGGAGGCCGTGTCCTCGATCTTGGTCAACATCTGGTAAGCGGCGGCATCCCCGAACTGGGCGATGCCGAAGAGGGTCGCCACCACGATCATCGAGAACGCGATGGGGAACCCGAGAACGATCAGCCCGATCAGGGCGGGAAACATGATCAGCGCCAGATAGTCACTCATGAGCCTTCTCCCTGCCCGACCGCGCGACCGGTCAATGTCGCGACAAACTTCAGCATCTCGGCGATGACCTGCAGGGCGAGCAGCAGGAAGCCAAGCAGCCAGACGCTGAACACCGGCCAGATGACCGGGTTCCATGCCGAACGCCCGGAGCGCTCGCTCGACGCGAAGGCCTCCAGGGCGTAGAAGGAGAGCTCCCAGACCAGCCAGCCCAGCACCGGCAGGAAGCCGGCATAGCAGACCAGGTTGACCAGCGCCTTGGTGCGAGGCGCGAATCGCTGGCTGACGACATCCACGCTCACGTGCTGGCCGACCCGCAGGGCATTGGCCATGCCCAGCATGAAGATCGCCCCCATCACCATGTAGCTGATTTCAAACGCCCAGAGCGTGGGCCGGCCCAGCACGTACCGGCTGAACACCTCGTAGACGAGGGACGCCACCAGCGGGAACGTCAGCCAGGCACCGACATACCCCGCCCAGCGCGTCAGGCGCTCGATGAGACCAATTGTTTTCATGGGAAAGCCCCGAACAACGATATAACGACATGAAGACGACACGGGCGGGGAGCCCGCCCGTGTCGCCGTCGGGTAGGAAGGGTGGGCGCCTAGCGGCCCATGGCACCGATCGGCAGGCGATAGTCCTGCCAGGTGGTCATCTCCTGCTTGAAGGCGCGCTGGGATTCGAGCACGCGGGCGAACCACTCGTTCTCGGCCGCCTTCTCGTCTTCCCAGGCGCGCGTCTCCTCATAGATGGCATCGACGAAGGAGGGATCCAGCTGCACGAGCTCGTTGGGGCCCTCTTCCAGCTCCTGGAACGCGGAGAGGTCGGCGAACGAGCTGGCGAGCCAGGAGTCGAAGACGCTCAGCTTGCCGGCCAGGCGCAGCTGCTCCTGCTGCGCCTCGGTCAGCTGGTCCCAGGCGTCCTGGTTGACTTCGCACTCGAGGAAGCCGCCGGACTGGTGCACGCCGGGCAGGATGACGTACTGCGCGACGTCCTGGAAACCGGTGGGCTTGTTGAGCTCCGGGCTGCCCCACTCGGCGGCATCGATCACGCCGCGATCGAGGGCCGTATAGATGTCGCTGCCGGCCATCACCACGGTCGAGGCGCCGAGTCGAGAGGCGATTTCCGCCCAGGCCCCGGACGTCCTCAGGCGCAGCCCCTGGAAGTCCTCCAGCGTCTGCACCTTCTTGTTGGAGTGCAGGAAGATCTCGGTGCCGAGAATGGAGCAGGGGAAGGCCACCACACCGAACTCTTCACGGCGGAACGTCTCGTACAGTTCGACACCCCCGCCCTCGTACATCCACAGCATGAACTCCTCGGGGGTCAGCCCGCTGGAGTGCCCCGCCAGCAGCGCGGCGGTCGGATCGGAACCATAGTCGTAATTGATGTAGTTGTGGCTGACTTCGGCGACGCCCGACTTGACGGTATTGGTGACGCGCAGGGCGCCCCCCAGGGTCCCCCCGGGGAAGACCTCGATGTTCACGTCGCCGCCGGTCAGCTGGCTGGCATAGTCGGCGAAGGCCTTGGCGTCACGCTCCAGCCAGGGGCCGCCGCCCCAGGGCGTCGCCATCTTCCAGCTGACCTCTTCCGCCTGGGCGGAGGCGGCGACCAGCAGGCCCGCCACGAGACCGACATGGAGCACATCTCTCTTTACTTTGTACATTTTTGTTTTCCCTTATTTTTTTGGTAAACCAAGAATCGGGCAATCGCCATCACACGCGATATTGCCGTAATCGGTTTGCCGATGAAGCATTGCAGATACGCAAAATTGCGTCAAATATGGATGGCCACTGCCAATGACGCACAACCCCCGACGGAGCCAGCGCATGACTACATCAACGGAATCGTCAAGGATCCTGAAACACCGGCAGCGCAAGGCGGGGGCCATCGGCGACAACCTCCGCGCCCTGCGCAAGGCCAGAGGGCTGACCATCGCCGCCATGGCCGGCGCCTCCGGCATCTCGGCGGCCAGCGTGTCGCGCATCGAGAACGGCCACATCTCCCCCACCTACGAGGCGATCGTCAGCCTCGCCCAGGGGCTGCAGGTCGATGTCAGCGAGCTGTTCTACCACTCGGGGCAAGCCGCCTTTCGCGGCTGGTGGGCGCTGACGCGTGCCCAGGAAGGCGACATCATCGAGACGCCCAACTACCGCTTCAGGCCACTCTGTAACAACGTGGCCGCCAAGGAGTACATGGTGCTGGACACCACGATCCTTAACCGCAGCCTCGAGGAATTCGGCGAGCTGCAGAAGCACCCCGGACAGGAACAGGTCATCGTCACCAGCGGCGAGGTGACGGTATGGACAGAGCTATACGACCCGGTGGAGCTCGGCGTCGGCGACAGCTTCGCCTTCGACAGCACCCTGGGCCATGCCGTGACCTACCGCGGGGAGCGGCCGGCCACCCTGATCTGGGTCTGCAGCGCACACGCCTGAACCGGCAGGCCCGCCGCCCTGGAGAGCGTCACCGTGCGGCCTGCAAGCGTTGGCGATGCGGGCCTGCCACTAGCTCGCCGACCGAATCCGCAGCCCATGCCGACGCAGCTTGCGCACCACGCTGGGCTGACTGATCCCGAGCCGCTCGGCCATCGCATAGGTGGAAGACAGCTCGCCGCACAGCTCGGCGAGGACGGCGCGCTCGGTGCGCGCCAGCATGGCCTTGAGCGACTCCCCTTCGAGCAGCGCGGCGCCGGCCTTCCCCTCGGTGCTCCGCTCCGGCTCCGTCTCGGGCAGCGCCGCCGGCCATTCCGCGGCCGCCCGCTCGCCACGAATGATATCCTCCCCGGCCGACAGCCAGGCCCGCTCCAGCCAGTTCTCGAGCTCTCGCACGTTGCCCGGCCAGTCCCGCCCCATCAGCTCCTGCCAGACGTCACGCCCGATCAGCTTGTCGCGCCCATAGCGGGCGTTGAGACGCTTCAGCTGGCGTTCGACCAGGCCGGGGATGTCCTCGCGGCGCTCGCGCAGCGGCGGCAGGGTGACGGGGATGACGTTGAGGCGATAGTAGAGATCGAGGCGGAACGCCCCTTCCTCGACCCGCCGGGCCAGGTCCTGGTTGGTCGCCACCACCAGCCGGAAGTCGATGCGCCTGGCCCGCGTATCGCCCAGCCGGGTCACGCTGCCGTCCTGGATGGTCTTGAGCAGCTTGGTCTGCATCGCCAGCGGCAGTTCGCCGATTTCATCGAGAAACAGGGTCCCGCCCTCGGCCTGCTCCAGGAGGCCCGCCTTGCCCCCCGGGGCGGCCCCGCTGAAGGCACCATGCCGATAGCCGAACATCTCCGACTCGAACAGGCTCTCCGGAATGGCGCCGCAGTTGACGTCGATGAAGGGCCCATCGCCGCGGGCGCTCCAGCGATGCAGCTGGCGGGCGAAGGCGGTCTTACCGACGCCCGACTCGCCGAGCATCAGCACCGTGGCGTCGGTCGGCGCCACCCGCTGCAGCAGCAGCGCCACCTCGCGCATCACCCGGCTGCGCACCTCGAGCTCGCCCAGGTCGACGTCCAGACCGGGCTCCTCGGCGACGCCGCCACGCATGAGATGCTCGCTGAAGCGACGCTGAAGCAGCGCATACTCTTCCTGAAGCATCTGCAGGTCGGTCAGATCCATCGACCGGCTGACCACCGCCACCAGCTGGCCACCCTGAAACACCGGATGCGCCTGGGCGATCACCCGCCTTCCGGTGCCGGTCTCCTGCATCAGCTGGGCCGGCTTGCCGGTGCGGATGACCTCCAGGCTGATCGAGGGCTTCAGCACGCCCGCGGCCTCGAGCTGCTGCACGGTCGTGGCGCAGAGCTCCTCGCGGGACATGCCATAGACCGCCGCCGCGGCCGGACTGACCTCGCAGACCCGCCCCTCGGCATCCACCACGAAGAAGTGATCGTGGGCGGTATCGATGATGGTCTGCAGGATGCAGCTGTCGAGCTCGCTCATGAGAGGGCACCGCGATGCATGAATGAATCACTTGATCCATTAATGTATCACGCCGCCGCTAAAGCGATTCAAAAATGAATCGATTATTTCAAAAATCCATTCAAGATCAATGAACTAAAAGATGGCACGTTTCATGCTTGCTATAGCGATGAATAACCCCAATGACACGGAGCCCTAGATGAGCGACTTCAATCAGCCCCTCGGCGGCAACGAGATGCCACGCTTCGGCGGCCCCGCCACCATGATGCGCCTGCCCACCCAGGACAGCGCCGCCGGGCTCGATGCCGCCTTCATCGGCGTGCCCATGGACATCGGCGCCTCCAACCGCCCCGGCACGCGCCTGGGGCCGCGCCAGATCCGCGACGAGTCGCGCATGCTTCGCCCCTACAACATGGCCACCCGCGCCGCGCCCTTCGACAGCCTGCAGGTCGCCGACATCGGCGACGTGGCGATCAACACCTTCAACCTGCCCAAGAACCTCGACATCATCACCGACTTCTACGACGAGGTGCTGTCTCACGACTGCGTGCCGCTGACGATGGGCGGCGACCACACCCTGACCTGGCCGCTGCTGCGTGCCATCGCCAAGAAGCACGGCCCGGTCGGCCTGATACATGTCGATGCCCACGCCGACGTCAACGAGCACATGTTCGGCGAGGAAATCGCCCACGGCTGCCCCTTCCGCCGCGCCCAGGAAGAGGGCCTGCTGGACAGCAACCGCGTGGTGCAGATCGGTCTGCGCGGCACCGGCTACGCCGCCGACGACTTCGACTGGTGCCGCGACCAGGGTTTCCGCGTCGTGACCGCCGAGCAGTGCTGGTACAAGTCGCTGGCGCCGCTGATGGCCGAAGTGCGCGAGCAGATGGGCGACGGCCCGGTGTACATCTCCTTCGACATCGACGGCCTGGACCCCTCGGTCGCTCCCGGCACCGGCACCGTCGAGATGGGCGGCCTCACCGCCCAGCAGGGGCTGGAGATCGTGCGCGGCGCGGCGGGCCTCAATGTCGTGGGCGGCGACCTGGTCGAGGTCTCGCCCCCCTATGACACCAGCGGCAACACCGCGCTGATGGGCGCCACCCTGCTCTACGAGATGCTCTGCGTGCTGCCCGGCGTGAAACACCGCGACTGAGCCGACCCGACCCGGCACCCCGGGGCCGGGTTCTACCCATTACAAGATCAATAGGGAAACCCCATGGCCAACTCCTTCGACACCCAACTGGCCAGTCGCGCGGCTCCGCTGAGCCGCGCCGGACTGCTGAAGTTCCTGATCCCCTCGCTGCTGGGCATCGGCCTGTTCCTGGTGCCCTTCTCCACCGGCGACACCATCAACATCGGCATGGGCCTGATGGCCGACGGCCTCAAGGCGCTGCTCGGCGATGCCCTGCCGACCATCGCCACGGTCGTGCTGTGCCTGTCCGTGGCGCTGACGCTGACGGTCAAGCTGGCTCGGCCCGCCTGGGCCCGCGAGGGCGCCCTGCACGAGCTGTTCGACGTGGCGCCGCTGTGGGTGATCATGCGCGTGCTGGGCGCGGCGTTCGCGCTGATGACCTACTTCCAGGTCGGCCCGGAGGCGGTCACCGCCTCCTTCACCGGGGGCGTGATGCTCAACGACCTGGCCCCGGTGCTGCTGACCTTCTTCTTCTTCGCCGCCATCCTGCTGCCCTTCCTGGTCGACTTCGGCTTCATGGAGTTCATCGGCAGCCTGGTGCGCACGCCCTTCCGCAAGATCTTCGGCCTGCCCGGGCGCAGCGCCATCGATGCCACCGCCTCCTGGATGGGGTCCGGCACCGTGGGCGTGCTGATCACCACCCAGCAGTACGAGCAGGGCTACTACAACGCCCGCGAGGCCTCGGCGATCGCCACCAACTTCTCCATCGTCTCCATCGCCTTCGCCCTGCTGGTGACCAGCTTCATCGGCATCAACCACCTGTTCGTGCCCTTCTACCTGACCGTGGTGGTCGCCGGCCTGGTCGCCGCCGTCATCGTGCCGCGCCTGCCGCCGCTGTCGCGCAAGTCGAACGCCTACCACGAGCCGGTAGGCTGCCAGATCCAGGAGGAAAACACCGGCGACCAGAGCCTGCTGCGCTACAGCCTCGGCATGGCCGTGGCACGTGCCGAGACCGCCCCGGGTCCGCTCAAGCTGGCACGCATCGCGCTGTTCAACGTCGCCGACATCTTCCTCGGCCTGCTGCCGCTGGTGATCGCCATCGGCACCGTGGCGCTGGTGCTGGCCGAGTTCACGCCGCTGTTCACCTGGCTCTCCGCACCCATGGTGCCGGTGCTGGAATGGATGCGGATCCCCGAGGCCGAGGCCGCCGCCCCCGCCACCCTGGTGGGCTTCGCCGACATGTTCCTGCCGGCGGTGCTGGCCAGCGACATCGAGAGCGAGCTGACCCGCTTCGTGATCGCCTGCCTGTCGCTGACCCAGCTGATCTACATGTCCGAGATCGGCGCCCTACTGCTGAAATCGAAGATCCCGCTCAAGCTGTGGGAGCTGGTAGTGATCTTCCTGCTGCGCACCGCCATCACCCTGCCGATCATCGTGGTCATGGGCCACTGGCTGGTGGGCTGAGACGATCCCCATGAACCGCGAGAGCCTGAATCCTGAGAGAGAAACGCCCATGACCTGCGCCGACCTGCTGATTCGCCTGCTGCGCGACACCTACGGGGTGGACACCGTGTTCGGGATCCCCGGCGTGCACACCGTCGAGCTCTACCGCGGCCTCGCCGGCGGCGAGGGCAGCGGCATCCGCCATGTCACGCCGCGCCACGAGCAGGGCGCCGGCTTCATGGCCGACGGCTACGCCCGCGCCACCGGCAAGCCCGGGGTGTGCTTCATCATCACCGGGCCCGGCATGACCAACATCGCCACCGCCATGGGTCAGGCGCTGGCCGACTCGGTACCGATGCTGGTGATCTCCAGCGTCAATCGCCGCGACACCCTGAGTCGCGGCCAGGGCCGGCTCCACGAGCTGCCCGGCCAGCAACAGCTGATGGCCGGGGTCGCCCGCTTCAGCCATACCCTGCTCGACCCCGACGGCCTGCCCGAGGTCCTGGCGCGCGCCTTCGCGGTGTTCGAGGGCGCCCGCCCCGGTCCGGTGCATATCGAGGTTCCCATCGACCTGTTCGATGCCCCGGTCCGCACGCCGCGGCACTGGCAGCGAACGGCACTGGCCAAGGCCGCGCCGGATCCCGTGGCCATCGCCGAGGCAGGCGCCTGGCTGGCAGATGCCGCTCGCCCGCTGGTGCTGCTCGGCGGCGGCACTGTCGCTGCCCCCGAGGCCGCTCGCGCGCTGGTCGAGGCGCTCGATGCCCCCGCCGTCACCACCATCAACGCCAAGGGGCTGCTCGGCCGCGACCATCCCCTGGACCTGGGCGCCAACGCCTCGCTGCCGGCGGTGCGCGAGCTGGCACGGGACGCCGACGTGGTGCTGGCCATCGGCACCGAGCTCGGCGAGACCGACTACGACGTGGTGTTCGACGACGGCTTCACGCTCCAGGGACGACTGATCCGCATCGACGTGGACCCCCAGCAGCTGGCCCGCAACCAGGCCGCCGACCTGGCCCTGGTGGCCGACGCCGGCCAGGCCCTCATAGCCCTGGCGTCGCACTTCGACGGCACCCGGCTGAACCGCGGCGGCGCCGAGCGCACCCGGGCCGCCCATGAGGCGATGGGGCTCGCCGAGGAGCCGGCCTTCGCCGCCTACGTGCCGCTGTTCGACACCCTGCGCGAGGCCCTGCCCGAGGCGATCTTGGTCGGCGATTCCTGTGCCACCACCTACGCGGCCAACCATCTGGTCGCCCAGCCGGCCCCGCGGCGCTTCTTCAACGCCTCCACCGGCTACGGCACCCTCGGCTACGGCCTGCCGGCGGCGCTCGGCGCCAGCCTCGCCCGCCCCGATCTGCCGGTGGTGGCCCTGGTCGGCGACGGCGGGGTGATGTTCACCCTGCCGGAGCTGGCCTGCGCGGTGGAGGAGCGCCTGCCGGTGGTGATCCTGCTGTGGCACAACCAGGGCTACGAGGAGATCCGCCGCTTCATGGACGACGCCGGCGTCACCCGCCTCGGCGTCGACCTCCAGGCCCCGGACTTCCTCACCGTGGCTCGCGGCTTCGGCTGCCTGGCCACCCGCGTCGCCACCGCCGCCGAACTGGCCCATGCCCTGGCCAGCCGTCCCGCCGACGGCCCGCTTTTGATCGAGATCGACGCCGCGGCCTGGGCTCGCGCCGCCTCGCCTGACACCGCATCCGGAGCCTGACATGCAACGACTCACCCAGCAGTTCATCGACAACCACTGGATCGCGAGCCGCGGCGAGCGCCGCCTGCCGGTGACCGATCCCTACCGCCAGGAGACGATCGCCGAGGTCACCGCCGGCGACCCGGCCGACGTCGACGCCGCGGTGGACGCCGCGCGTCGCGCCCTGCCCGCCTGGCAGGCGCTGGGCGGCGAGCGGCGGGCGGCCTATCTCGAGGCCTTCGCCGACGCCCTCGCCGAGCGCCGCGAGGCGTTGATGCGGCTGTCTTCGACCAACAACGGCAAGGCCCTGGCCGAGACCGCCATCGATCTCGACGATGCCATCGCCTGCTATCGCTACTACGCCGGCCAGGCCCGCGCCCTGGAGGCCCGCCAGGGGCGCCTGGTCGAGCATGGCATGGACGGCATCGAGGCCCGCACCTACGAGGACCCGGCCGGCGTGGTCGGGCTGATCACGCCCTGGAACTTCCCGCTGGTCACCAGCGCCTGGAAGATCGCCCCGGCGCTGGCCGCCGGCTGCACGGTGGTGTTCAAGCCCTCCGAGGTCACCCCGCTGCCCGAACAGGCCGTGGCCGAGATCGCCCTCGAGATCGGCCTCCCGGCCGGGGTGCTCAACCTGGTGCACGGCGACGGCGAGGGCATCGGCGCGCCGCTCAGCGCCCATCCCGGCGTCGACAAGCTGTCCTTCACCGGCAGCAACGCCGTGGGCGAGAAGGTCATGCGCGCCGCCGCCGCGGGCACCCGCGGCGTGTCGCTGGAGCTCGGCGGCAAGTCGCCGATCCTGGTGCTGGACGACGCCGAGGTCGAGGCCGCCGCCGACTGGGTGATGGCCGGCATCTACTTCAACAGCGGGCAGATCTGCTCGGCCACCTCGCGGCTGATCGTGCACGCCTCACTGGCCGACGCGCTCTATGCGGCGCTGGCCACGCGCATCGACGCCATCCGCCTGGGCGACCCGCTGGCCGACGACACCGACATGGGCCCGATGACCAGCGCGCGGCAGCGCGCGGCCGTGGAGGGCTACCTGGCCATCGCCGCCGAGGAGGGTCTCACCGCGGTGCGCGACGCCCGACACCGCGAGCTGCCCGCCCGGGGCGAGTTCGTCGCACCGACCCTGTATCGCGATGTGCCGGTCGACAGCCCACTGTGGCGGGAAGAGGTCTTCGGCCCGGTGCTGTGCGCCCGCAGCGTCGACAGCGACGCCGAGGCCATCGCGCTGGCCAACGACTCCGCCTTCGGCCTCGCCGCCACGGTGATCTCGGGCGACGCCGACCGCGCCCGCCGCGTCGGCCGCGCGCTGCGGGCCGGCAGCATCTGGTTCAACAGCGAGCAGCTGGTGCTGCCGGAGGCGAGCTGGGGCGGCTTCGGCATCAGCGGCATCGGCCGCGAGCTGGGCCCCTGGGGGCTGGCGGGCTACCTGGAGGTCAAGCACCTGATCGGGCCGGCGGGCTGACGGCCCCCGGCCCGCAAGACACGCCGCCCCGGCCCTTCGGCCGGGGCGGCGTCGTTTCCCCCTAGTCGCGGCTCTGCGGGGCGGCGCTGAGCGTCAGCTCGATGGCGTCGTGGCGCCAGTATTCGTCGTCGCAGTCCACGGCGCGGCCGTTCTGGTCGTGGTTGATGCGGGTGATGCGCTGCGCCGGGCTGCCGGGCGCGGCACGCAGCGCCTCGGCGGCCCGCCCGCCGAGCACGGTGGAGCCCAGCTCGAAGCCGACCCGACTGACCCGGATGGCGTACTCGCGGCGATAGAGGTCGGTGAGCGAGCGGGCCGCCAGGTCGAAGGCGAGGATCCCCGGGAAACACTCGGGCCTCAGATGGTGCTCCACGTAGAGCACCGGCCGACCGTCGATCCGCCGCGCCCGGACGATCCGCTGCACCGGCGCGCCCTGCGCCAGTCCCAGCCGCCTCGCCACCACCGCCGATGCCGGCACCTCGCCGGCCTCGAGCAGCGTCGTCTCGGCGCGGCGCTGCTGTGACTCGACCATCTCGCGAAACGGCAGGCACGCCAGCAGGTCGTAGCGCAGCCGCGGCGGCGAGACGAACCAGCCACGCCGATTCTCCCGATAGATGCGCCCCTCGGCCTCCAGCTGGGCCAGCGCCTCGCGCAGGGTGATCCGGGTGGTGGCGAAGCGCGCCATCATCTGACGCTCGGAGGGCAGGCGGCCCCCAGCCGCCGGCTGCCCCTCCTCGAGCAGGGAGAGCAAGGCCTGGTGCAGGCCGTGCGCCTGGGGCGTCAGCGCGGCATCCGGCGCGGAGGGGCGAAACTCGGCGGAAGAGGGCATGGCAAGGACTCGCTGACTGGTCTAGATCAATATTGCCACGACAAGGGAGATGGCAAAACGGCGTCAGTCTAGCGAAGGCCGGATGTCAGCCTGATGACAGCCGCCACGTGACGAAAATATCGGGAAAAAGGGCGAGCATGACCGGACACGGTACCGCCATCGAACTGACACCGGATCGTCATGTCCGGCGCCTAGAGTGCACCCTGTCGGCCGAACTGAACTAGACCAGATGACCGGCCACACGCGTATCGCCACATCCGTTCACCGCATGGAGCCTCGCCGTGAAACCGTCTCGTCCGCTGTTTACCCGTCTCGCCCTGGGCTGCGCCCTGGGCACCCTCGTCGCCGGCCCGGCCCAGGCCGATGACCATGAGCTGTCCGCCCTGATCGAGGCCGCCCAGGCGGAAGGTCGCGTCGACAGCGTCGGCATGCCCGACACCTGGGCCAACTGGCAGGACACCTGGGCCGACCTGGAGGCCGAGTACGGCCTCGCCCACATGGACACCGACATGAGCTCCGCCGAAGAGGTCGCCAAGTTCAAGGCCGAGGGCGAGAACGCCACCGCCGACATCGGCGACGTGGGCTTCGCCTTCGGCCCGATCGCGGTCCAGCAGGGCGTCACCCAGCCCTACAAGCCCACCACCTGGAACGAGATCCCCGACTGGGCGAAGGACGAGGACGGCCACTGGATGCTGGGCTACACCGGCACCATCGCGCTGATGATCAACAAGGACCTGGTGCCCGAGGGAGAGCGCCCCGCCGCCTTCGCCGACCTGAGCGAGGGCGACTACGCGGTCGCGGTGGGCGCCGTGGGCCAGGCCTCCCAGGCCAACAACGCCGTGCTGGCCGCCGCCTACGCCAATGGCGGCGACGAGGGCGACCTGGCCCCGGGCCTGGCGGTGTTCGCCGAGCTGGCCGAGCAAGGGCGCCTCTCGCTGGCCGAGCCGAGCATCGCCAACCTGGAGAAGGGCGAGGTCGAGGTGGCCCTGCTGTGGGACTTCAACGCCCTGAACTACCGTGACCGGATCGATCGCGACACCTTCGAGGTGGTGATCCCCGCCGACGCCTCGGTGACCTCCGGCTACGCCACCATCATCAACCGGCACGCGCCGCATCCCCATGCCGCCAAGCTGGCCCGGGAATACATCCTCTCCGACGAGGGCCAGTTCAACCTGGCCGAGGGCTATGCCCGGCCGATCCGCGCCGAGCACCTGACCCTGCCCGAGGCGATCGCCGCCAAGCTGCTGCCCAACGCACAGTACGCCAATGCTCGGCCGATCCAGGACTTCGCCGCCTGGGAACAGAGCGCCCGCGAGCTGCCGCGCCAGTGGCAGTCCCAGGTGCTGATCCACCAGCAGTAACCCCGCGCCCCACCCACCATCGCCGCTTCCCGCTCAGGGAAGCGGCCTGGAGCCCGTCATGTCACACCGTGTGATCCTGGTCGTCCTCGACGGCCTCAACCATGCCGTCGGCCAGCATGCTATGGGGCACCTGCACGCCCTGTGCGAAGCCGGCCGCGGCAGCTACCACAGCCTGGACTGCGAGCTGCCGGCCATGTCGCGGCCGCTCTACGAGTGCCTGCTCACCGGCGACCGGCCGGTGGATTCCGGGGTGGTCCATAATCAGGTCGTGCGTCGCTCCCGTGGCACGAGCCTGTTCGACCTGGCGGTGCGCCAGGGCCGGCGCACCGCGGCGGCGGCCTACCACTGGATCAGCGAGCTCTACTTGGTCGCCCCCTTCGATCGCACCCGGCACCGCTTCCACGAGGACCCCGAGAGCGCCATCCAGGCAGGGCTCTTCTACTGGCAGGACCACTACCCCGACGATCACCTGTTCAGCGACGCCGAGACCCTGCGCCGACGCCAGGATCCCGACTTCCTGCTGGTCCACAGCATGAACATCGACGACGCCGGCCACCGTCACGGTGGCGACACGCCCCAGTACCGCAACGCCGCCCGCCACGCCGACATCGCCCTGGCCGACTACCTGCCCCGCTGGCTGGCCGAGGGCTACCAGGTGATGGTCACCGCCGATCACGGCATGAATGCCGATCGCTCCCACTCCGGTACCCTCGAGGAGGAACGCCGGGTACCGCTGTGGACCTTCGGCGATGCCTTCGCCCACCGCCCGGTGGAGCGCCTGGAGCAGCCCCGCCTGTGCGGCACCCTGGCCTGCCTGCTGGGCCTGGTCCACGACAAGCCTCGTCACGACGAGCTGCTGGTCGACGGGAGCGCGTCGCCATGAGTCGCCTCTCCCCCGCGCTGTTGTGGCTCGCCCCCTTCGCGGTGGTCTTCGCGGCCTTCCAGCTGGCGCCGCTGGCCTGGGTCGCCGTCAGCGCCTTCCGGGTCGGCGAGGGCTGGGGCCTGGATCACTTCCGGGAGATCGCGAGCTCGCCCTTCTTCCGCCAGGCGATCTGGCGCAGCCTGGAGATCTCGCTGGTCTCGAGCCTGCTGGGCCTGGTCATCGCCACCCTCACCTGCCACAGCCTGAGCCGCACCGACGGTCGGCTGCGGCGGCTGATGGTGGCCTTCACCAACATGACCAGCAACTTCGCCGGCGTTCCCCTGGCCTTCGCCTTCATCATCCTGCTGGGCGCCAACGGGGTGCTGACCCTGGCCCTGCAGCGGCTGGGGGTGATCGACGACTTCAACCTCTATTCGAAGGCCGGGCTGATCGTCATCTACACCTGGTTCCAGATCCCGCTGGGCATCCTGCTGCTGTTTCCCGCCTTCGGCGGCCTGCGCCCGGACTGGCGGGAGGCGGCCAGCCTGCTGGGCGCGGGTCGCCTGGGGTACTGGCGGCACGTGGGGCTGCCGGTGCTGTGGCCGGCGTTGGCCGGCACCCTGACCATCCTGCTGGCCAACGCCATGGGCGCCTATGCCACCGTCTACGCCCTGGTCAACACCAGCTACAACCTGATGACCATCCGCATCGCCAACCTGGTGTCGGGCGACCTCTTCCTGCAGCCGAACCTGGCCAGCGCCCTGGCGCTGGTACTGGTGGCGCTGCTGGCGGTGGTCACCCTGATCCAGCAGTGGCTGCTGCGCAGGAGCTATCATGTCGCCGAACGCTGATCTCGCCCTGCCGCGACCCGCTCCCCGCCGCCTGGCGCTGCCCTCCGCCCACGGCCTGGTGGTGATCGCGGTGTTCACCCTGCTGGCGCTGCCGCTGGTGGCCACCCTGGGCTATGCCCTGGCGGCGAGCTGGGGCGCCAGCCTGCTGCCCGACGGCCTGACCCTGAAGTGGTTCGCCGAGCTGTGGACCACGCCGCGCTTCCTGGCCGCCTTCGCCCGCTCGCTGCTGGTGGCCGCCGGCGCCCTGGCGCTGTCGCTGGTCCTGGTGGTGCCGGTGGCCCTGCTGGCCCATACCCGCTATCCGCGCCTGGATGCCTGGATGAACGGCCTGATCCTGATGCCCTTCGCCGTGCCGCCGGTGGTCTCCTCGGTGGGCCTGCTGCAGCTCTATGCCGGCGGGCCGCTGCCGCTGGTGGGCACGCCCTGGATCCTGATCCCGACCTACTTCACCATCGTGCTGCCCTTCATGTACCGGGCCATCGCCAACAGCCTGCGCGCCATCGACGTGGTGGCGCTTCAGGACGCCGCCCGCCTGCTGGGCGCCGGGCCGCTGCAGGCCTTCTTCCTGGTGGTGCTGCCCAATATCCGGGTCGGGGTACAGATCGCCATTTTCCTGTCGTTTTCCTTCCTCGCCGGCGAATTCGTGTTCGCCAACATGCTGGTGGGCACCCGCTTCGAGACCCTGCAGGTCTACCTCAACAACATGCGCGGCGAGAGCGGCCATTTCACCAGCGCCCTGGTCATCACCCTGTTCGCCTTCACCCTCCTGCTGACCTGGCTGGGCAACCGCCAGGCCGACCATGCCAAGGACACCGCCCCATGACGCCTTCCATGACCACCGGCGCCCTGCCCGGCGCCCCCGTGTCGATGCCCTTCACCCGCGACGCGGCGCACGACGCGCCGGACGGCCTGATGCAGGGCCTGCTGCGCGACCAGCAGGCCGCCCGGGGCTACCTGCGCCTCGAGGGGCTGGCCAAGCGTTTCGGCACCAGCCGGGTCTTCGAGGGCATCGACGCCGAGATCGCCCGGGGGGAGTTCATCACCCTGCTCGGCCCCTCCGGCTGCGGCAAGTCGACCCTGCTGCGCGCCCTCGCCGGCCTCACGCCGCTGGATCGCGGACGGCTGGTGGTGGACGGCCAGGACATCACGGCGCTGCCCCCCCAGCAGCGCGGCATCGGCATGGTCTTCCAGCACTATGCCCTCTTCCCCAACCTGCGGGTCGAGGACAACGTGGCCTTCGGGCTGCGCATGAAGCGGGTGCGCCGCGAGGAGCGCCAGCGCCGGGTCGAGGAGGCCCTGCGCCTGGTGGAGCTCGGCGATCAGGCGCGCAAGTACCCCCACCAGCTCTCCGGCGGCCAGTGCCAGCGCGTCGCCCTGGCCCGCGCCCTGGTGGTCGAGCCACGCATCCTGCTGATGGACGAGCCGCTGTCGGCGCTGGACGCGCGCATCCGCCGCCACCTGCGCGACCAGCTCCGCGACATCCAGCAGAGCCTGGGCCTGACCACCCTGTTCGTCACCCACGACCAGGAGGAGGCCCTGCTGATGTCCGACCGGATCCTGCTGATGCACGAGGGGCGCATCCTCCAGCAGGGCGACGCCGAGGCCCTCTACACCCGGCCGGCCGATCGCCACGCGGCGGGCTTCATGGGACACTACAACCTGCTCGAGGCCGAGCGGGCCCGCCCCCTGCTGGGCCGCCCGAGCCCCGCGTCACGGATCGCCCTGCGCCCGGAAGCGCTCTACCTGGTGCCCGACGAGGACGACGGCCCGGCCCGCGGGGACCTCCCCGACCGCCCGGGACCGGGCTGCCCGGGCATCGTCCGTCGCCGCCGGCTGCTGGGCAGCATCGTGCGCTACGAGGTCGAGTGCCAGGGGATGCGCCTGAACGTGGACGAGCTCAACCGCAGCACGCGCCACCTGCTGGCCGAGCAGGCCGGAGTGACGGTGCATGCCGATCTGGACGAGGTACAGGAGCTGGACGCATGAGCGCGACACCCGAAGGGCCGAGCCTGGCCCTGTTCGACCTGGACGATACCCTGCTCGACGGCGACATCACCGGCCTATGGAACGAGTGGCTGATCGAGCGCGGCTGGATCGTCGACGCCGCGAGCCACCGCGCGACCTGGGACGCCCACATGGCCGACTACGCCGCCGGCACCCTGGACTTCGAGGCGCACCTGGCCTTCCTGCTGGCGCCCCTGGCCGGCCGCCCGGTCGGCGAGGTGACCCGGGAGGTGGACGCCTGCCTGGAGGCCCGGGTGCTGCCGCGGCTGTTCCCCGGCGGGCAGGCGCGGCTCGAGTGGCATCGCCGCCAGGGCCACCGGACGCTGATCATCTCCGCCTCGACGGCCCAGCTGGTCGCCCCCCTGGCCCGCCGGCTGGGCTGCGACGCCGCCCTGGCCACCGAGCTGGAGGTGGTCGACGGCCGCTATACGGGCCGGGCGCAGGGGACCCGCACCTTCCGCGACGGCAAGCTGCGCGCCCTCGGCGAATGGCTGGAGGGCGCCGCGGTGCGCGAGTCCTGGGGCTATTCGGATTCCCGCAACGACCTGCCGCTGCTCGAGGCCGTGGACCGCCCCCATGCCATTCACCCGGACGCCACCCTGGCGGCGGTGGCCAGGCAACGGGGCTGGCCGATGCCGTGCTGGCGTGAGGCGGCCACCGCCGACGGGGCCTGAGCGCGCGCCGCGGCCTCGCCCGGGGCGGGGCCGCGGTGAGGTGAGGCCGCGCTCAATCGTCGTGGCCGACCTGCAGGGTCGACTTCTTGGCCTTGGCATCGCTGGCCTGCCAGGAGAGGCGGATGTCCAGGCGGTGGTAGTCGTCTTCCTTGCGCGCGGTGATCTTGAGATTGATCAGCCCCTTGGGGGCGAGGCGGATCTCGCCTTCGTCGTCCGAGAACGACAGCACGCCCTTGGCCAGCCCCTTGGTGATCGCCTTGAGGATCTCCTGGGCGCCCTTGAGGCTCTGCAGCGATTCGTGCCGGAAGAGGCTCTTCTCGGTCTTCATGATGGTCTTGCCTTCTTCTGGGTGGCCGCACGCCGCCTCTCGAGGTAGCGCTTCGGTTCGAAGACCTTGGCATGCGGATAGTCGTTGCTGATGCCGATCACCCGGCCCGCCGGGTCGATGATGGTCACGCCCATGCCATGCCCCTCGAGCCCCTCCTTGCGACGCGAGTTGCGGTCCAGGGTGATGTCGCCCTCGATGTGCAGCATGCCGCGGCGGATCATCAGGCGCTGCCCGGCGGTGAGGTTGATGTGGCCGTGCACCACCGCGTGGATGCCCTGGCGATAGACGCGGTCGACGCCGTGCTCGGTCAGGGGAAAGTCGACCTTGCGATACTTGGTGCGCAGGGTGTTGGCCAGGGGGCCATAGTAGAACCCGAAGGGATCCTCGAGCACCTGCTCGGCGAAGCGCCGGTTCAACGCCTCGACGCCCTCGTCCTCGATCAGGCGGGCGGTGCTGTCGTCCAGCCCCGCGTGCACGAACAGGAAGGAGCCCTCCCGGTGGGCGAGTCGCATGGCCTCGAAGAACCAGGCGAACTCGCCCCCCGGGCGCAGGAACAGCGCGCACAGCACCTGCGACGCGGCATAGACCTGGCGCAGCGTCAGGCCGGCCTTCTCGCAGGCGGCCTCGAAGTTCGCCACCTTCTTGCGCAGCCGGGCGAGCTCCCGCTCGATGGCCTTGTCGCTCATCTGCTCCCGCGCCATGGCCGGGAAGGCCTCGAACCAGTGCTCGTCGGGAAACAGCCGCCGCCGGCAGCCCTTCCGGCCCGGCACGCCGGCCAGCGGCTTCTTCTTGCCGGCCAGGTACTCGGCGTACACCTCCTTGAGCAGCGGGATGGCCTTGCCGCCCATGCGCACGAAGAGGTGCTCGGTGCGCGGCGAGCGCTCGTGTTCCAGGGCCATCAGCCCCATCAGCAGGCGCATGTCATGGTTGCCCGCCAGCAGCGTCACCCGGGCGCCGCTGTCCATCAGCCGGCGCAGGCTGCGCAGCAGCGCCAGGTTGCTGGGCCCCTTGTCCAGGCAGTCGCCGCCGATCACGAAGACGCCCTTGCGGCCGCGCTTGGTCAGGCGGATCTCGTCGAGGCCCGCCCCGGTCTGCTTCACGCCGCCCGAGGCCACCAGCGAGCCCACGAAGGCCTGGGCATCGGCGTGCGGGTCGGAGATGAAGAAGACGCGACGCTCGGGCCAGGCCCAGGGGCGATGCGACACCGCGCGGCGCAGCAGGCGGGTGACCACCGCCGGCGAACTGCCGCCCCGGGCCTGGGCGTTGCGCCCGCCCGGCACCCAGGGCTCCACGGTGGTCGGCAGCGACTCGGTCAGCCACGACGGCCCCTTATAGCGAGGAAAGCCGCGGGGAAGGCCGAGGCCCTCGTCGCCGACTTTCGCACCGGTTGTCTCGGAACGGGCCTGACCACTCGCCATGCGCGGGCTCCTGGAGGAAGAAGGAAAGGAGAAAGCGGGAACGGGCCAGCCTATGGCCTCGAGGTGACGGTTCGATGACGGCCCGCCGCGCCGGACCTAGTCGTGATAGCCATCGCCGCCCCTCACCTTCCAGCGCCCGCCGACATGATGCCAGCGGCCGTGGGCGTCGCGCTCCAGGTAGACCGGCGCGGCGTGATACATGCTCAGCCGGGCGATGTCGTCGAAGGCCAGCACGCCGAGCCGATGGGCGGCGTGGCGGAAGGACGCCCCGTGGCCGACGAAGACCTTGAGCGTGTCCTGCCCAGACTGCGCCGACAGCGCGGCCATGCGCGACTCGAGATGCTCGGCGACGCGCTCGCCGGCCTCCATCAGCGACTCCGCCCCGGGCAGCGGCAGCCGGAAGTGGCTGTTCGACTTCCAGTCCGCCGGCAGCTCGCCGCAGCGCGGATCCGCCGCGACCACCTCGGCGATCTGTGCCGCGCTCAGGTTCGCCGCGCAGCCCAGCCCGCGCTCGGCCAGGGCGGAGAAGCTCTCGACCCGCGGCGCCGCCGCACACGGCACGCCGGCCGAGGAAAGCGCCGCCTTCAGGCCCTCGGCGGTCTGCCAGGCCCGCAGCAGGCGCGAGGCATCGATGGTCTCGGCCAGGCGCCAGCCCTCGGCGGCCAGGGTCTGGGCCAGCGTGCGGCCGGCCTCGCCGGCCTGGGCCTCGCCGCGCTCGGTCAGCGGGAAGGGCTGGTGGGCGCTCGGCGTATCCGCCAGCTGGTGATAGTCGCCGTGGCGGATCAGCGCCGCGATGGTGCGGGGCGAGCGCGTCATGACGCACCGCCCGACCGGAGACGCGCCGCCAGCGCACGCAGCTCGCGCGCCAGCGCCTCGCCCCTGACCGCCGCGGCGGCCTCCTCGGGCGCGAACCAGCGCCGGGTGCGGTGCGGCTCCTCGCGGTCATGCTGCGGCTGCTCGGCGTCGACGCGCATGGCGAACAGCGCCACCTCGCAGGCCGCGCCCCACTTGGCCTGGCGATAATGGCCCGGCGCCACGGCGGCGATCGCGCCGCCGATGCCGGCCTCCTCGCCCGCCTCCTTGAGCGCCGAGGCCTCGGGGGAAAGCCCCGGCTCGACGATGCCCTTGGGCAGGCTCCAGTGGCGGTTGCTGCTCGAGCCGATCAGCAGCACCTCGAGCGCGCCGTCGCGCCAGCGATAGGGCAGCACCGCGGACTGGGTGTAGTAGTAGGCCGGCCGCTCGCGCCGCTCGGCGCCGTCGGGAAACGGGAAGGGAAAGCCCTCGGGCAGCGCCTTCGGGCGCTTTAGCTCGAGCAGCCGCGCCCCGCCGGCGGCGAGCGACGCCCAGGCGCCGTCCAGGCCGAGGCGCGCCAGCGCCGCGGTGGGCAGGCGCTTGCCGCTCTCCGGCTCGGGAAGCGGTTCGGGCGAGAGCCAGTCGAGGAATTCCTCCAGGCCGGGGTTGTGGCCGACCACCATCAGCCGCGAGATATCGTCCGGGCAGCGCGCCACCACATGCGCCAGCGCCTCGGGGTCGCCCTCGTAGAGATCCGGCTCCACCGTCACGGCCTCAACGGTCAGGCCCATGGCCTTGGCGCACTTCTCGGCGGTGGCCCGGGCGCGCTCGGCGGGCGAGGTCAGGATGCGCTGCGGCACCCGCCCCTGCTCGGCCAGCCAGGCGCCCATGCGCTGGGCACCGAGCTTGCCGCGCTTCTTCAGCGGGCGCGCGAGATCGTCGACCGGCACCGACCCGTCGGACTTGCCGTGGCGCAGCAGCAGCAGCTCGCGAGACATGGCTAGCCCTCCAGCAGGGGAATGAGATGCCCCTCGACCAGGGCGTCGAAGTCGACGCCGCCGCTGACCTCGAACACCGGCACGCCGGCCAGCACATCGAGGTAGGCGGCCTCGTCGAGGGGCTCGTCGTCGGTCAGGAAGCTGCCGTCCGCGCGCTGATAGAAGGGCCCCGCCGACTTCATGATCGCCGCCAGCAGGTCGCGGCGCCGCGTCGGATCCACGACGGCGACCCGCGGCGGGCTCGCGTCGTCGCGGCGCCAGTTGAGGACCACGAAGCCTCCCAGAGCCGCCTCGTCGATGAGGCGATCGGGGCCGTAGCACGCGGCGACGGGCACGTCGTGCTTCTCTTCCAGCTCCCAGAGCTCGTCGGCCGGCAACTCCCGCAGCGCCGCCCGGCGCGCGGCCGGGATCAGCGTCTCGAGGCGGGGATTGTGGAGCGCGGTGCCGGGATTGATGCGCGGCTGCTTGGGCACGCCGGCGGCCCGCACCTCGCCGCCCTCGCGCTTGAGGAACAGCCGGTCGTTGGTCAGGAAGACGCTCCCGGGATGCTCCAGGGCGTGCAGCATGGCGGTGGACTTGCCGCCGCCGGAGAAGCCGGCGATGGCCAGGGCCCGGCCGCCGCGCACCAGCGCCGCGGCGTGGCAGACCTGCCAGTCCGCCCGCTGCAGCTGGTTCATGTATTGGGCGATGACGAAGTTCACCACCTGGTTGTCGTGGGCCAGGCAGGGGCCGGCCGCGACGCAGTGCGCCGCGCTCTGCAGGAACACCATGCCGGTGCGCACCTTGCGCACCAGCCGGCCGCCGGGCAGGTCGTGGACGCTGTCCTTGCGACCGGTCTTGCCGGGCTCGCGGGCCCAGTCGACGAAGGCGGTGTCCAGCGCGGGCGCCTCGCGCTCGATGGCGATCACCTCGAGCGTCGCCGCCGCCTGGGGCGCCAGGCAGTGGGCGAAGTAGTCGCCGAGGCGCTCGAGCAGCGCGGCCGAGTTGGAACGGATCGCCAGCGTCGCCCGCCCCATGTCGAGCACCAGCGCGCGCTCGAGCAGTTCGGCCTCGCCGATCAGCGCCTCGGCCAGGGCCGCCGGCGATTCCTTCACCGCACTCATAGTTCGCTCAGCACGTGGTCGAGGTAGGCGCCGGCGGCGTCGATGCCGGCGCCCTCCAGGGCGCCGCGGAAGCCGCCGAAGGCGGACACCTCGAAGACGATCGGGCCGTCCGGGGTCTCGGCCACGTCCACGGTGGTGAAGTCCAGGCCGAAGGGCGCCTGGGCCCGGGTGGCCAGGTCGATCAGTTCCTCCGAGGGCGCATAGGCCTCGTAGCGGCCGCCGCTGTGGATGGTGGTGTTCCAGCTGTCGCCGCTCTGGGGCACCCGGGCATAGGTGCCAAGGTAGCGCCCGCCGGCGAACACCATGCCCAGATCGCGGCCGGGCAGCTCGACCCTGCGCTGCAGGTACATCATCGGGTTGGCGCGGCGGAAGGCCTCGACCTCGGCGCGCAGCGCCTGCGGCGACCGGTCGGCGGAGATCACGCACATGCCCCGGGCCTTGGTCGAGAACAGCGGCTTGAAGACCGCCTCGCCGAAGCGCCGGACGGCCTCGCAGGCGCTGTCGACGTCCTCGGTGACGATCGTCTCCGGCATCGGAATGCCGGCGTGGCGCAGGGTGAGGGTGCAGCTGAGGCGATTGATCAGCCGCAGCATCTTCTCGGCGCCGCTGAATACCCGCACGCCCCGGGCCTCCGCCGCCCGCAGCAGCTCCAGGCGGTCCAGGCTGTCGGGGCTGTACTCGGCGCTGATCTTCTTCACGACCAGGGCGTCCAGCTCGCCGAGATCCAGGCCCCGGTGGTCGAGGCGGCCGGTGGCCAGGTCGAGGCTGACGTGCTGAAGGTCGATCACCGCACGAAACCCGGTCCGCGCCTCGATGGCGTCGGCCAGCACCTCGGTGGACCACTTGCCGGGAATGCCCACCACGCCGATCCTGGGATTGGGGTCAGTCAACGAAAATCTCCTTCATGGGAATGCGAAAACGGTCGGCCTTCTCCAGATCGGCCGCCAGGACCCGCTCGAGCAGATAGCGCGCGCGCAGGAACATGCGGCTGGCCAGCGACTGGTCGAGGATGAAACGGGTCGAGGTGGCGAAGGAACGCGCCAGCCCCAGCGCCAGCCTCAGCTCGAAGGTGGTGTCGCCCCGGGACATCGCATAGCGCCGCGCCGTGCGATAGAAGTCCTGGGCCAGGCCCATGATGCGCCGACGCAGCGGGGCGTCCATGATCTGCAGCCGATAGTTGGAGACCATGAACACCGAGACGTCCTGCACGTAGTCCATGTAGCTGGAGCGATGCAGGTCGATGAAGTTGATCCGCCGCTCGAGCGGGTCGTAGATGATGTTGTCGACGTTGAAGTCGCCGTGGATGTAGACCGAGAACGGCGCGTCCAGCTCGGCCTCCCGGGCCCTGGCGCGCTCGACCAGCGCATCGAAGCCGAGCAGGTCGACGCCGCACACCGTCGCGCCGCCGCTACGGAACTCGGGATGGATCTTGTAGACCTCGCCGAGGCGCTTCTCGAGCTGCTGCATGTAGCCGGCGGCGACCGGAGTGTCGGTATGGGTCTCCCGCCACACCGACCTCAACGTGCGGGTGAGCCGCTTGAGGGCCTCGTCGAGCAGCTCGGGCGGCTCGTTGAGCAGGATGTGCTCGAAGGTGAGGCCGGGCAGGTGCTCGATCAGCAGCGCCGCCGACTGGCCGCGCTTCTTGTAGGACAGGATCCTGGGCGCCAGGCCGGGATAGATCTCGTGCCAGCTCTCGACCCCCTGGCGCTCTTCCTTGACCTTGCGCTTGAGGCCGTCCTTGAAGATGGCCACGTAGTCGTCGTCATCGCCGGTGGAGATGCCCGAGATGCTGCTGCCCGAGCGGGTCTCGGCGATCGGCGCCATGCTGAAGGCCTCGTCCTCGCCGTCGGCCAGCTCCTCGACCAGCGAGTGCAGCGAGCGGTAGCGCTCGAAGTTCATCGACTGCCCCAGGTTGGCCGAGATGATCACCTCGCTAAGATGCAGCAACACGTCGCCCATCTGGCGGATCGTCTGGGCCACGAACAGCGCCCGGGTCAGGTCCTCGGTGCTGTTGTCACGCTGCTTGAGGGCGGCGACGCCGTCGTTCACCCGCCGCTGGACGCGCTTGTGCAGCGTCTGCTGGAGGCGGCCGATCCGCAGCGCCTGCTGGGTGTCGCTGTCGGCGACCGCGCCCTCGACCTGGGCCACGCCGGAGCGCACCAGCGCCAGCATCGGCGGGAAGTCCTCCGGCGACAGCACCGCGGGATCGTCGACGTCGACCAGCTGGCGCACGCCCTCGCGGGCCAGCTCGGTGAGCCGGTCCAGGTCCGTCGCCACCAGCTCCAGGCTGCGCAGGATGCGCCGCCGCGCCTGGCCGGTCTTCTTGCGCGACAGCCGCCGGACGCAGTCGGCATGGATGCGCATCTTGAGGTTGCGGGCGTAGCCGTCGCGCTCCGAGACGCGCCGGGCGATGGCCGCGGTCGGGGTGGCGAAGAAGGCCTGGAGATTGGCCAGCTGGGAATCCACCTCGACGCACAGGAAGCGCAGATTGTCCCGAATGCTCTCAGGAATCCGGTGAGTCATGGAACACGCCTGTGTAGAGGGGCCCGGCCGCGGCGCTTCCGGCGCGGATCAGGCGGGGCAGCAGCGAAGCCAGGTAGAAGGGGGAGAACGCCAGCCGCGCGAGGGCATCGGCCTCGACCCACTGCACCTCGAGCTGGCGCTTGTCGGGGCGGATGCCGTTGCGCGGCGTGTAGTCGTCGGGCACGGTCGCGAGGAACAGGAAGTCGACCTGATGGCGCCGCACCGGCGGCTCGGTCCGCTTGAGCTTGAAGTAGTCGCAGACCCGCACCAGCGACGGCGACAGCACCTCGGTGTCGATCTCCTCGCGGCACTCGCGCTGCAGCGCGGCCTCCAGGGATTCGCCGGTGTCCTGCCCGCCGCCGGGCAGGGCATAGACATCGCCCTCCTTCCTCAGCAGGAGCAGGCGGTCGTCGCGCAGGATCAGCGCTCTGGCCGAATTGCGCACACCGGGAATCAGCTCGGCCATGTTCGAGTCACTCGAATGTTACCTAGAGTCAAGGATGCCACACTTGATATGACATTCTTGTGACAACGCACTCGACCGCCGGCCAGGCGACAAGTCCGCGGAAAACAGGCACCCTGAGCGCGGAAAACTCCAGCACAGGGAAGATCGAAGGCATGGTCGACGTCCGCGTCACCCGCACCGCCCGGGTACCCGATCCGCTGCGGGTCCAGCGCTATCAGAAGGCCCCGGAACTGGGCCCGCGGCTGCTGTTCTTCAGCGGCGGCTCGGCCCTCAACGGCATGTCGCGGCGGCTGCAGCACTACACCCACAACTCCATCCACCTGGTGACGCCCTTCGACTCCGGCGGCAGCTCCGCCAAGCTGCGCGAGGCCTTCGACATGCCCGCCATCGGCGACCTGCGCAGCCGGCTGATGGCGCTGGCCGACGACTCCATCCTCGGCCATCCCGAGGTCTACCGGCTGTTCACCCATCGGCTGCCGAAGGACGGCGAGCCGGCGGCCCTGCGCGCGACCCTCGACGAGCTGGTGAGCGGGCGCCACCCGCTGACCCACGACATTTCCAACCCCATGCGCCGGCTGATCTGCCACCAGCTCGGCTTCTTCCGCGAGGCCATGCCCGCGGACTTCGACCTGCGCGGCGCCAGCATCGGCAACCTGATCCTCGCCGGCGGCTACCTGAACAACCATCAGCAGCTCGACCCGATCATCTTCCTGTTCTCCAAGCTGGTGCACGTGCGCGGCACGGTGCGCGCCGTGGTCAACAAGGACTACCACCTGGCGGTCACCCTGGAAGACGGCCGCCGGGTGCTGGGCCAGCACCGCATCACCGGCAAGGAGGTCGCGCCGCTGACCTCGCCCATCGCCGGCATCGAGCTCTCGGCCAGTCGCGACCGCGACGAGCCCATCACCGCCAGGCTGCGCAAGAAGAACCGCCGGCTGATCGCCTCCGCCGAGCTGATCTGCTACCCGCCGGGCAGCTTCTACTCCAGCCTGCTGGCCAACCTGCTGCCGGAGGGTGTCGGCCGGGCGATCCATGCCAACCGCTGCCCCAAGGTGTTCATCCCCAACTCGAGCCCCGACCCCGAGCAGGCCGGCCTGGGCCTGGAGCAGCAGATCACCGTGCTGCTCGACACCCTGCGCCGCGACATCGGCGAGGCCTGTCCGGCCCATGAGCTGGTGAACTTCGTGCTGCTCGACCGGGCGCGCGGCGACTACCCCGGCGAGCTGTCCGACGCCTTTTTGGCCGACCTCGGCATCACCCTGATCGACACCCGGCTGATCGGCGAGAGCGGCACGCCCCACTACGATCCCGACCTGCTGGCCACGGCCCTGCTGTCGCTGGTGTAGGCGGGCATCAGGCCACGGTAATGACCGAGCACTCGGCGACATGGCTGACCTTGTGCGAGGTGCTGCCGAAGATCATGCCGTGCATGTCGCTGATCCCGCGGCTGCCCATCACGATGGCATCGACGCCGCGTCGCGACGCCTCATGGAGGATCGTCTCGGCCGGCGTGCCCTGACGCACCACCGACTCGACCTCGAGGCCGCTCAGGTCGACGGCGTCGCGGACCTTCTGCAGGGCATCGTCGGCGTCGGCCTTCAGCGCATCGGCGATCTCGTTCCAGTTGTCCGTGGTGAAGGGCTCGGGCATGCCGCCGGTGAACAGCCCCATGTTGCCGGGCGGATACTCGGCCACGGTCAGCAGGATCAGCGACGCGGAGGAGCCCCGCGCCAGCTGTGCCGCGACGCCCAGCGCCTTGGCGGAGTGTTCGGAGCCGTCGACGGGCACGAGAATGGACTGATACATGGTGGCCTCCTGCGGGCGGATCGAGGGAAGCGCTCCGCTTCCCGCTGTCCTTCCAGCCTAGTCGCTGGCGACGCAGGCGGCCGGGGATCGCCCGCGAGCTTGACGGACATCAAGCCGCGGGCCGGGCTCAGTCGTCGTCGCCCAGGCGACGCGCCATGGCCTTGCGCGCCCTGTTGCGCCGATAGAGCCGCACCAGGGCGATCCACAGTGCGACCGCCACCATGGCGGCCAGGGTCCAGCCCTGCCACACGCGCGCCGCGTCACCGAGCACGGTCTCCAGGGTAATGATGAGGATGAAGCCCAGGGCCTGGCTGGCGATGGCCAGGGCCCGCAGGGTGTCGAAGGCCTGTCGTGCCATGTGTGCTCCCGCTGGATGACAGCCCCGCCCGCCGACAGTAGGCTTGGCGAGGATAACCCGCCCAGTGTACCCGGTCCGGCCCCACGCGCCGACCCTGCCTCGAGAGAGCCCCCATGGATGCCATCGCCCTCGGGCCCGTGCTGCTTCCCCTGCCCCGCCTCTACGCCCTGGCCTGCGCCCTGCTGCTGCTCGTCGTGGCCGCCCTGACGCTGCGCCTGCCGCGCGCCCGCCGAGCGCGCTGGTTCAACGGCCTGATCATCGCCTGGCTGGTCGGCGCGCGGCTCGGCCATGTGGCGCTGAACCTGCCCGCCTACGAGGCCTCCCCGCTGGACACCCTGAAGCTGTGGCTGCCGGGCTACCATGCCCTGACCGGCCTGATCGTCGCCCTGGCCTGGAGCGCCTGGGTGCTGCGCGACCGCCTGGCCGTCATGCTCGGCGCCCAGGGCCTGACGATCGGCGCCACCCTGGCCTGGCTGTCGCTGATGAGCTGGGCGCCGCTGGGCAGCGGGGTCACCCCGCGCGCCCTGCCCGAGCTGACGCTCGAGAACCTCGAGGGCGAGCCGGTGAACCTGACCGAGCTCTCGGGCGAGCCGGTCATCGTCAACCTGTGGGCGACCTGGTGCCCGCCCTGCCGCCGCGAGCTGCCGCTGCTCGCCGAAACCGACGCCCGGGACGACGTCACCGTGGTGGTGGTCAACCAGGGCGAGGACCTGCTGCCGGTGGCACGCTATCTCGATGCCCAGGGACTCACCTTCGAACACGCCCTGCTCGACCCGCGCCAGTCGCTGATGGTGGCCAGCGATGCCCCGGGACTGCCGACCACCCTGCTGTTCGACGCCGAGGGCCGCACCCGGGAGCGCCACGTCGGCGAGCTGACCCAAGCGACCCTCGACGGCTGGCTGGACGCGGAGTAGGCACCAGTTCCGACCACGTCGGCAAGCCGTAGAGGAACTCCTGCGCCATGGGTGAGGAGGATTCCTCCGAACGGGCTGGCCATGGAGGGCCAGCACCGGTCCTGCAAGCGTAGCGGGACGCGAGAGCGCCGCAGGGCGCCGGGAGCTACAGGGAAGTATTCATGCGTTTCCGGAAGGCCGGCCCCGCTCGCAGGCTTGCCGACGATTGAGACATCATCCGAGGCGAACCGAGATCGCTAGGGGAAACGCCGGGAAGCCTCTTAAGCCGCGCCGGGGATTGCTGTAAGATACCGCGCCCTGTCGCCGAGGGTCGGGTGTGGCCCGCGGCACGAGACCAGATCCCTAGCATCCCCCGAGGCATCATGAGCGACTTCTCTCCCGGTCAGCGCTGGATCAGCGATGGCGAGGCCGAACTCGGCCTGGGCACCATCCTCAACTGCGACGCCCGCAGCATCACCGTGCTCTTCGGCGCCAGCCAGGAAACCCGGACCTACAGCACCCAGCATGCCCCCCTGACCCGGGTGATCTTCGGCAGCGGCGACCGCATCCAGAGCGCCGAAGGCTGGGAGATGACCGTCGACGACAGCAAGGAATCCCGCGGCCTGATCGTCTACATCGGCGAGGACGACCAGGGCGAGACCCGCGAGCTGCCCGAGGCGCGGCTGGCCGACTCCATGCGGTTCGACCAGGCCCGCGACCGCCTGCTGACCGGCCAGGTCGACCGCAACGACTGGTTCGACCTGCGCTTTCGCACCCTGCACCACCACCATCGCACCGAGCAGAACCCGGCGCTGGGCCTGGCCGGTCCGCGCATCGACCTGATCCCGCACCAGCTCTACATCGCCGACGAGATCTCCCGGCGCCAGGCGCCGCGCGTGCTGCTGGCCGACGAGGTCGGGCTCGGCAAGACCATCGAGGCCGGCCTGATCCTGCACCGCCTGCTGCTCAGCGGCCGCGCCGAGCGCGCCCTGATCCTGGTGCCGGCGAGCCTCACCCACCAGTGGCTGGTGGAGCTGCTGCGCCGCTTCTCGCTGGAAGTCACCCTGCTCGACGAGCAGCAGAGCCTGGCCCAGGGCGACGGCAACCCCTTCGAGTCCGGCCAGCTGGTGCTGGCCAGCCAGGACTGGCTGTTCGCCAACCCGCACCGCCAGGCCCAGGCCGAGGCCGTCGACTGGGATCTGCTGATCGCCGACGAGGCCCACCACCTGGAGTGGAGCGAGAACGCCGATGAGGTCGGCCCCGGCTATGCCTGCGTGGAGCGCCTGGCCGCCAGCGTTCCCGGCGTGCTGCTGCTGACCGCCACCCCGGAGCAGATGGGCCAGGCCAGCCACTTCGCCCGGCTGCGCCTGCTCGACCCGGATCGCTACCACAGCCTGGAGGCCTTCCAGGAGGAAGAGCACCACTACGCCGAGGTGGCCGCCGCCATCGACGCCCTGGAGCGCCTGCCCGGCGAGGCCGCCGACCGCGAGGCCGTGGCCGCCGTCAGCGACGATCCCGACAGCGCCGCGCTGCTCGCCACCCTGGCCGATGCCGAGAGCGGCGACGACCAGCAGGCCGCCGCCCGCGACCAGCTGCGCGAGCAGCTGCTCGACCGCCACGGCACCGGCCGGGTGATGTTCCGCAACAGCCGCCGCCACGTCGGCGGCTTCCCCGAGCGTCGCCTGCACGTCGACCGCCTCGAGCTGCCCTCCGCCTACCGCCGGGTGCTGCGCCGCCTGGGCCGCGACGAGGACTACCTCGACGAGCTGCTGATCGAGACCGGCCTCGACCACCCCGAGGTGCTGGTCTATCTCGACACCATGTACCAGGCGCTGGCCAACGACCCGCTCAACGCCGAGCCCTGGTGGCAGTTCGACCCGCGCGTGACCTGGCTGCTGGAGCGGATCACCGAGCTCGGCGACGACAAGATCCTGGTCATCGCCCACGACCGCGAGACCGCCCAGGGCCTGGCCGACGGCTTGCGCGTGCTGGGCGGCGTGCAGGCGCCGGTGTTCCACGAGGACCTGACCCTGGTCGAGCGCGACCGCGCCGCCGCCGCCTTCGCCGACGACGAGGACGGCTGCCAGGTGCTGGTGTGCTCGGAGATCGGCTCCGAGGGCCGCAACTTCCAGTTCTGCCGCCACCTGGTGATGTTCGACCTGCCGCTGCACCCGGACCAGCTCGAGCAGCGCATCGGCCGCCTCGACCGCATCGGCCAGCGCCACGCCATCGAGCTGCACGTGCCGGTGTTCGCCGCCAGCCCCGGCGAGCAGCTGCTGCGCTGGTACCAGGACGGCATGGACGCCTTCAGCGCGCCCCACGGCCTGGGCGGCGAGCTGTTCGACGCCTTCGGCGACGCCCTGGCCGACGCCCTGCTCGACGAGGAGAGCCTCGACGAGGTGATCACGGACACCCGCGAACTGTTCGACCGCCGCATGGCCGAGCGCGACGCCGGCCGCAACCGCCTGCTCGAACTCAACGCCTGCCGCCCGGAGCGCGCCGAGCAGACCATCGAGGCGATCCGCGAGCTCGACGAGGACCGCGCCCTGCGCCGCTACATCGACCAGGCGCTGGACATCTTCGGCGTGGATGCCAAGGACATCGGCAACGACATCCAGCACCTCAAGCCCGGCCCGCAGATGCTCGACGGCCTGCCGGGGCTGGTGAAGGGCGAGGACGGCTTCTCGGCCACCTTCTCCCGCGAGCGCGCCCTGGGCCGCGACGACGTTCAGCGCCTGTCCTGGGAGCACCCGCTGACCCGCGAGATGATGGGCCGCATCCTCGACGGCACCATGGGCAACACCGCCCTGGCGCTGCTCAAGCATCCGTCGATCCCCGGCGGCCGGCTGATGGCCGAGCTGGTGTTCCGCACCCACTGCCCGGCGCCCAAGCGGCTGCACCTCAACCGCTTCCTGCCGCCCACCGCGGTGCGCGTGCTGCTCGACGAGTCCGGCGCCAACCTGACCGCCAAGGTCTCCTTCACCGGGCTCTCGAAGAACCTGCAGAAGGTCAAGAAGGCCGCCGCCCGCGACCTGATCAAGAGCCGCCACGAGCAGCTCCGCGACCTGCTCGACCGCGCCGAGACCGAGGCCGAACGCGAGCTGCCGACCATCGTCGAGGCCGCCCAGACCCGCATGCGCGAGGCGCTGGACGCCGAGCTGACCCGCCTGGAGGCCCTGGCCCGCCGCAACCCGGCGGTGCGCGAGGACGAGCTGACGGCGCTGCGCGAGGAGCGCGCCGCCCTGGACGCCGCCATCGAGGGCACCCGGCTGCGGCTGGACGCGGTGCGGGTCATCGTCACCATCGACGAGAACTCCCGCTAGGCCCTAGCCCTTCGAGCCGTCGCCACACCAGCCAGCATGAGCGCAGGGGACAAGGTGGCACGAGGGGTTTTTGGCCATGGAAGGCCAAAGAAGCGCCCAGGGATGGGTTCATAGCGCCCTCGTGACGCCTTGACGCCGAAAGCTCATCCCGACGCAATCGGCCTTTCGATATTAAGAGCCCCCGCCGGCACGCTGCCGGCGGGGGCTCGTTGTTTCAGGACATGGCGATACGAAAGGGACGCGCTGATTTCAGCGTGTACCTAGCCGAGGATATCGGTCAGCGCCTCCTCCAGGGTCGGGAAGCGGAACGCGAAGCCCGCCTCCTCCAGGCGCGCCGGGCGCATGTCGGCGCCGGTCAGCAGCAGCCGCGACATCTCGCCGAGGCCGATCTCCAGCGCCTTGGCCGGCACCGGCAGCAGCGCCGGGCGATGCAGATGCCGCGCCAGCAGGCGGGTGAAGACGGCATTGGTGACCGGGTGCGGGGCGCTGCCGTTGAAGGCCCCCTGCAGGTCGTCGCGCTCGAGCAGCAGCAGGATGGCGTTCACCAGATCCTGGCGATGCACCCAGGGCATGAACTGGGTGCCGTCGCCCAGGCGCCCGCCGAGCCCCAGCTTGAAGGGCGGCAGCAGGCGCTGCAGCATGCCGCCGCCGGCGTCCAGCACCAGGCCCAGGCGCAGGATCGCCAGCCGGGTGCCGAAGGCCGTCACGCCCTCGGCGGCCTCCTCCCAGCGCTGGCAGAGGCGATGGGCGAATTCGTCGTGGGGCGGCGTCTCCTCGGTGACCACCGTCTCGCCCTGGTCGCCGTAATAGCCCATGGCCGAGGCCGAGACCAGCACCGAGGGCGCGTGCCCATGCGACGCCTTGAGCTGCTCGCAGAGCTGCACCAGCTCGCGGGTGGCATCGAGGCGGGAATCCAGCAGCCGCTCCTTCTGCGCCTCGCTCCAGCGCTTGCCGGCGATCGGCTCGCCGGCCAGGTTGACCAGCGCCGCCGGGGGCGTATCGACGAAGTCCAGTGCCGAGCGCCGCACGTCGACGCCCTCAGGCAGCCGGAGCCGCGCCTGGGCGGGGTCCCGCGACACCACCTGTACCCGATGCCCGTCCGTGATCAGTCGACGGCACAGGGCCTGACCGACGAAACCGCTGCCTCCGGTGATCAATATGCGCATACCGCTCTCCATTCCGGGCTCCTTGGATGGCGCCGAGCAAGTGTTATACAGGCTTTGTACAGGTCTGTTAGTCTAGCGGTAAACCCCGTTGACTGCATGAGCCCGACATGACTTCGACGCCCTCTTCCCACGCCGTGATCGGGGCCGGCATCGCCGGCCTGGCCTGCGCCCGTGCGCTGGCGGAGGCCGGCCACGACGTCACCGTGTTCGACAAGGCTCGCGGCCCCGGCGGCCGGATGTCCAGCCGCCGGCTCGAGGAAGGCGCCATCGAGCTCGGCGCCCAGAGCTTTCGCGCCGCCCACCCGGCCTTCCGGCGGCAGGTGGATGCCTGGGTGAAGGCCGGCGTGGCCGCGCCCTGGCCCGACGCCCTGTGGCGGCTGGCAGCGGGCCGGGCGACGCGGCGGGCCGACGGCCGCCCCCGCTACACCGGCACGCCGCGGATGAGCGCGGTCACGCGCCATCTGGCCCGCGGCCTGACCCTGCGCGCCGCCACCCGCATCGTGTCGCTGGCGCGCGACGGCGACGGCGACGGCGACGGCTGGCGGCTCGCCGACGAGCGCGGCAACACGCACGGCCCCTTCGCCACGGTGAGCCTGGCGCTGCCCGCGCCCCAGGCCGAGGGCCTGATCGCACCCCATGCGCCGGGGCTCGCGAGCGAATGCCGGCAGCTGCCCCAGCGCGCCTGCTGGGCGGCCTGGGCCCGCCTCGAGGCGCCGCTCGCGCTGCCCGGCGCCGAGGCCGGCTGGCCGCTGCTGCAGTTCGACGAGGGCCCGCTGAAGCGCGTGGTCCGCCACCGCACCAAGCCCGGCCGCGAGGATGCGCCCGAGCTCATCACCCTGCTGGCCGATCTCGACTGGAGCGAACGCCGGCTCGAGGACGCCCCCGATGCCGTGGCCGAAGACCTGCTCGCCGCCCTGAACGCCGCGCTCGAGACGCTCCGGCCCGCCGCCGGCCTGCCGGCGGTGCAGGCGCGCGGCGCCCATCGCTGGCGCTATGCCGAGCCCGGCGCGGTGGCGCCGGGCGATGACCATCGCCTGACGGACACCGGCCTGGCGCTGTGCGGCGACGGCTGGCGCGGCGGGCGCATCGAGGACGCCTGGCTGTCCGGCCACCACCTGGGCGAGGCGCTGTGCCATCGCCTTTCCGACCCTGGAGATTTCCCGACATGAACAATGCCCTGATCCTGATGGCCCACGGCTCCAGCGACCCCAACTGGCGCGCGCCCTTCGAGCGTCTCGCCGAACAGCTCTCCGCGCGGCTCTCCACCCCGCTGCGCCTGGCCTACATGGAGATCTGCCCCCCCTCGCTGGAGGACACCGTGGCCGAGCTGGCGGCCGAGGGCGTCGAGCGCGCCGAGATCCTGCCGCTGTTCTTCGCCGCCGGCCGCCACCTGCGCAAGGACGTGCCCGGCCAGGTCGAGGCCCTCGGCGAGGCGCACCCCGAGGTGCAGCTGACGCTGCTGCCGCCGGTGGGCGAGCATCCGGCCTTCGTCGAGGCCCTGGCGGCGGTGATCGCCGAACGAGCCGGCGAGAGCGACTGATCGTCGTGTTGTACATCGACCGCCTTTTGTACAAAATTGGTGGTTGAAGCGACACCCCTTCCGTCACCGATCTCACCGAGGCAGAGACCGCATGAGCGATCAGGCGAACCATCCGGCCGATGCGCCGCTCTATCCGATCCGCGAAGTCTCGCGCCTGACCGGCGTCAATGCCGTGACCCTGCGTGCCTGGGAGCGCCGCTACGGGCTGATCCAGCCCAAGCGCACCCCCAAGGGCCACCGACTCTATGCCAAGGACGACATCGCCCGCGTCGAACGCATCCTGCAATGGCTCAACCGCGGCGTCCCCGTCAGCCAGGTCCGCGAACTGCTGGAACAGCCCGAGGCCGTGGAGGCGCCGCCGCCCGCGGCCGGCGACTGGGACAGCCAGCGCCGCCAGCTGCTGGCCGCCGTCGAGGCGCTGGACCTCGAACGCCTGGAAGCGCTGTTCAATCAGGCGCTGGCGCTCTATCCGGTGGCCACCTGCCTCGACGAGCTGTGGCAGCCGGTGCTGCGCGAGCTGGAGGAGCGCTGGGACGATCGCCTGGGCGCCGACCTCCAGCGCCGCACCCTGGAAGCCTTCCTGCGCACCCGCATCGGCACCCGGCTGTATCACGCCAACGCCCAGGCCGGCGAGGCCACGCTGCTGATCGTGCCGCTGCCCGACGACGGCCCGATGTGGGGGCTGCTGGCCGCCCTGGCCGCCGCCGATCGCGGCTATCGCGTGCAGTGGCTCGACGCCGCGCTGCCGCCCCAGGAGCTGACGCTGGCCGTGGAGCGCTTCCATGCCACCGCCCTGCTGCTGGCCAGCGGCCGCGCCGAGCGCGCCGACCTGATCCGCCGCCAGCTGCCGCGCCTGGCCGAGCAGCTCGAGGTGCCGGTGGCGCTGTGCGGGCCGGTGGCGCGCATCCGCGCGGCCGACCTCGACGCCTCCGGCGTGGAGCTGCTCGGCGACGACCTGAGCCACGCCATGACGCGTCTGAAATCCCTGACCCAAGCCGCCTGAACGGAGGCGCCGATGTCCCCGACCCTGGTCTGGTTCCGCAGCGACCTGCGCATCCACGACAACACCGCCCTGGCCGCCGCGGCCCGCCGTGGCCCGGTGATCGGCGTCTTCCTGCGCTGCCTGCCCCAGTGGCAGCAGCATGGCCACGGCGCCAACAAGCTCGACTTCACCCGACGCGGCGTCGCCGCGCTGTCGGAGTCGCTGGCCGGGCTCAACATTCCGCTGCTGCATCGCGACATCGAGCGCTTCGACGAGGCCCCGGCGATGCTGCTCGACCTGGCCCGGGAGCTCGGCGCCGAGGCCCTGCACTTCAACCGCGAGTATCCCCTCGACGAGGCGCGCCGCGACGCCGCGGTGATCGAGGCCTTCGAGGACGCCGGCCTGGCCGCCCACGGCCATCGCGACGCCGTGGCCTTCGCCCCGGGCGAGCTCTTGACCGGCAAGGGCGACGTCTACGGCGTCTTCACGCCCTTCGCCAAGGCCTGGCACAAGGCGATCACCGCCGAGCGGCTGGCGCTGCACGACGCGCCCGAGCCCCAGGCCAGCCTGCCCGTCGCCCCCGACCCGATTCCCGAGCTGCCCGAGCTCGAAGACGCCCCGATCGACGGCCGCCTGTGGCCCGCCGGCGAGGGCCCGGCCGGGGACCGCCTGGAGCGCTTCCTGCGCTTTCGCGGCCGCCACTACGGCGACCAGCGCGACTTCCCGGCGATCCGCGGCACCAGCGAGCTCTCGCCCTACCTGGCACTGGGCATGATCTCCCATCGCCAGTGCATGCAGGCGGTGATGGCCGAGAACGATGGCGCCCTGGCCGACGGTGACGCCGGCCTCACGGCCTGGGTCGGCGAGCTGATCTGGCGCGAGTTCTACCAGCACATCGCCGCCGGCTTCCCGCGGGTGTGCCGCCACCGCGCCTTCCAGCGTCACACCGAGGCGCTGCCGTGGCGCGACGACGAGGCCGGTTTCCGGGCCTGGTGCGAGGGGCGCACCGGCTACCCCATCGTCGATGCCGCCATGCGCCAGCTCGTCGCCACCGGCTGGATGCACAACCGACTGCGCATGGTCACCGCCATGTTCCTGTCCAAGCATCTGCTAATCGACTGGCGCCGCGGCGAGGCCTTCTTCCTGCGCCACCTGGTCGACGGCGAGTTCGGCGCCAACAACGGCGGCTGGCAATGGGCGGCCTCCACCGGCACCGACGCCGCGCCCTACTTCCGCATCTTCAACCCCACCACCCAGTCCCAGCGCTTCGACCCGGAAGGCCGCTTCCTCGCCGAATGGCTGCCGGAGCTCGCCGAGCTGTCGCCCAAGGCCCGTCACGCCCCGGGCAACGACCTGCTGAGCGGCGTCGACTATCCGCCGCCCATCGTCGACCACAAGGCCGCCCGCGCCCGGGCGCTGGACGCGTTCAAGAACCTGCCCGCTGCCTGAGGCGGGCGCGTCTTCCCGGCCGCGTCTCCCGGTTCCTGTTCCCCCGATCACGCCCCGCTCCCGCTTCTCCATCTTCCCTCGCCCAGGAGGCCGTCATGTCACCCGATCCGGACCTGGAGGCCTTCTGCGCCTTCTACAACAAGCTGGACAATTCCTGTACAAAAAATCTGTACAAGATATATACTCCAGACATTGCATTCACCGACCCGCTGCATCGCATCGACGGCCTGCCGGCCCTGGAAGCCTACTTCGCCGCCCTGTACGAGAACGTCACGGCGTGTCGCTTCACCTTTCACGAGCGTCAGCGTCACGGCGACATCGCCTTCGTGACCTGGACGATGCACTTGGCCCATCGGCGGCTGGCGGGCGGCAGGGACATCACGGTGGAGGGTGCCTCGCGGCTGGTCTTCGCCGACGACGGATCGGGGCGGGTGAGTGAGCACCGGGACTACTTCGACGCCGGCGAACTACTATATGAGCGACTGCCGCTGCTGGGCACGGTGATCCGCTGGCTCAAGCGCCGCGCGGGAGGCTGAGGGGCCCGCCCCTCGAGCCATACGGCTGAAACCCGCAGGCCGTGACCCGCGTATCCCTAACAAGAGACATCGCAGGACGCGAGGAGACGACATGACGGCACCCCACACGCCCCGCTGCATCTGGCTGACCGGCGCGACATCCGGCATCGGCCGGGCGCTGGCGACACGGCTGCTCGACCAGGGCCATCGGGTCGCCCTCAGCGCCCGCCGCTCGGACGCCCTGCAGGAACTGGCCGGCGAGCGCGACAACGCCCTGCTGCTGCCGCTGGACGTCGGCGACCGGGCTGCCGTGCTGGCCGCCGGCGATCGCATCTCCGCCCGCTTCGGCCACCTCGACCTGGCGATCCTCAACGCCGGCACCTGCGAATATCTCGAGGCCGGCACCTTCGACGCCGCGCTGATCGAGCGAGTCTTCGCCACCAACTTCTTCGGTGCCCTGCACGGCGTGGAAGCGGCGCTGCCGCTGCTGCGCCGGGCCAGGGCCCGGGGTGGCCGGCCGCTGCTGGCCGCCACCTCCAGCGCCTCGGCCTATCTGCCGCTGCCCCGCGCCGAGGCCTACGGCGCCTCCAAGGCCGCGCTCAGCCACTTCCTGGAATCGCTGCGCCTCGATCTGGCCGGCGAAGAGATCGACGTCAGCCTCATTCATCCCGGCTTCGTGAAGACGCCGCTGACCGATCGCAACGACTTCCCGATGCCAATGCGGGTCGGCGTCGATCAGGCCGCCGAGGCGATCCTCAAGGGCCTCGAGGCCCATCGCCTCGACGTCCACTTCCCGCGCCGCTTCACCCTGCCGCTCAAGCTGCTGGGCATCCTGCCGCCGGGGCTGCGCTTCCGCCTCGGGCGGCGCCTGGCCCGCGGCGCCGACACGGAGGCCTCGTCATGACGTCGCTCGCCACTCCCGCCTCTCCCCAGGGCCGCCAGCGCATCGCGGTGATCGGCAGCGGCATCGCCGGCATGGCCGCCGGCTGGTATCTGTCCCGCCGCCACGAGGTCACGCTGTTCGAGGCCGACACCCGCCTCGGCGGCCACACCGCGACCATGGACGTCGAGCTCGAGGGCCGCCACTACGCCATCGACACCGGCTTCATCGTCTTCAATGACTGGACCTATCCCCACTTCCGGCGCCTGCTGGCGACCCTCGGCGTGGAGAGCCAGCCCACCGAGATGAGCTTCTCGGTGCACGAGACGGCCCGCGACTTCGAGTACAACGGCCACAGCCTGCCGCGGCTGTTCGCCCAGTGGTCGAACCTGCTGCGGCCGAGCTTCCATGGCCTGCTGCGCGACATCCTGCGCTTCAACCGCGAGGCCACCCAGGCGATGGTCGACGACCGCCTGCCGGCGGACCTGACCCTGGGCGACTACCTGGACGCCGGCGGCTACGGCGAGGGCTTCCAGCGCCACTACCTGCTGCCCATGGGCGCGGCGATCTGGTCGGCCAGCATCGGCCAGCTGCGCGCCTTCCCGGCCCGCTTCTTCGTGCGCTTCTTCCATCATCACGGCCTGCTGTCGGTCAACGAGCGCCCCCAGTGGTACACCCTGGTCGGGGGCTCGCGGGCCTACATTCCGGCGCTGACCGCGCCCTACGCCGAGCGCATCCGGCTGGCCACGCCGGTGCGCGGCCTGCGCCGCGAGGCCGACGGAGTCCGCGTCCGCAGCGACGCCGGCGAGGAGCGCTTCGACCAGGTGGTGCTGGCCTGCCACGCCGACCAGGCGCTGGCGATGCTCGACGACGCCAGCCCCGCCGAGCGCCAGATCCTCGGCGCCCTGCCCTACCACGACAACGAGGTGGTGCTGCACACCGACACCCGCCTGCTGCCCCGCCGCCGGCGCGCCTGGGCGAGCTGGAACTACCGGCTCGACGGCCGCGGCGACGACGCCCGGGTCTCGGTGACCTACGACATGAACATCCTGCAGCGCCTCGAGGCGCCGCACACCTTCTGCGTGACCCTCAACGACGGCGACAGCGTCGACCCGGCCAGGGTGCTCGGGCGCTACACCTACGCCCATCCGCAGTTCAGCCTCGCCGGGATGAACGCCCAGGCCCGCCACGCCGAGATCTCGGGGCCGGGCCGGCGCACGCACTTCTGCGGCGCCTACTGGCGCAACGGCTTCCACGAGGACGGCGTGTGGAGCGCGCTGCGGGTCGCCCGGGCGCTGGGCTGCGACCCCGACGCGCCGGCCGGCGCCCGGGCGGCCACGGAGGTGCCGGCATGATCCAGGCCCCGCGCTCGCGCATCTACCGCGGCTGGCTGCGTCATCGTCGCTTCCTGCCCCGGGCCCACGCCTTCCGTTACCGGCTGTGGATGGCCTGGCTCGACCTCGACGAGCTGCCGGAGCTGTTCGACGGCGTGCCCGGCTTCAGCGCCCGGCGGCCGGCGCTGGCGCGCTTCCGCCGCGAGGACTACCTGGCGCCCCACGACCGGCCGCTCAAGGACGCCGTGCGCGCCGAGCTGACGCGGCTGCTGGGCGACGCCCCGGACGGCCGCATCTGCCTGCTCACCCAGCTGCGCACCCTGGGCGTGGGCTTCAATCCGGTGTCGCTGTACTACGCCTACGACGCCCGCGGCGAGCTGCGCGCGCTGCTCGGCGAGGTCAGCAACACCCCCTGGGGCGAGCGCACCACCTATGCCTGCCGGGTCGAGCCGCGGCGCCACGGCCATCGCGCCGAGTTCGACAAGGCCATGCACGTCTCGCCGTTCAACCCCATGGACATGCGCTACCGCTGGCGCTTCGACAGCCCCGGCGAACGCCTGAACCTGAACATGGAGACCTGGCGCGGCGACGAGCGCCACTTAGACGCCAGCCTGAGCCTGGAGGCCCGCCCGGCGACCCGCGGCGTGCTGCTGGCCACCCTGGCCCGCCATCCGGCGATGGCGCTGAAGACCCTCGCCGGCATCCATTTCGAGGCCCTGCGCCTGTGGCTCAAGCGCGTCCCCGTCCACGACCATCCCCGCCATCAGGAGAGTTCGCCGTGAATACACGCACCGCCAACGCCCGTCCACAGCCGGCCGAGGGCGACCGCCTGACGCGCTGGCTCAAGGCTCGCCTGCTGCCCCAGCTGGATCGTCTGGAAGGCGGCGAGGTCACCCTGATCGAGGGCCATCAGCGCCACCGCCTGGGCCGCGGCGGCCCGCTCTCGGTGACCCTGGTGGTGCGCGACTCGCGGGCCTGGCGGCGCATGGCGCTGGGCGGCACCGTGGGCGCCGGCGAGGCCTACATGGACGGCGACTGGGACGCCGACGATCCGGTGGCGCTGGTGCGGCTGTTCGCCGCCAACCTGGAACGGGTCAACGGCGAGATGGAGGGCGGCCTGGCCGGCGCCGGCCGCTGGCTGCTCGGCGCGCTCTACCGACTGCAGCGCAACAGCCTGAGCGGCTCGCGGCGCAACATCGCCGCCCACTACGACATCGGCAACGACCTGTTCGCGACCTTCCTCGACCGCCGCCACTGGATGTACTCCAGCGCCGTCTTCCCCCGCGCCGGCGCCAGCCTCGAGGAGGCCTCGACCCACAAGCTCGACCTGATGCTCGAGCGCCTCGACGTGCGTCCGCATCACCACCTGCTGGAGATCGGCACCGGCTGGGGCGGGCTGGCCATCCACGCCGCCCGCACCCGCGGCTGCCGGGTCACCACCACCACCATCTCCGACGAGCAGTATGCCCACACCGCCCGGCGGCTGGCCGAGGAGGGGCTCGAGGACCGCGTCACCCTGCTCAAGCGCGACTACCGCGAACTGGAGGGCCGCTTCGACCGGCTGATCTCGGTAGAGATGATCGAGGCGGTCGGCCACCAGTATCTGGAGACCTACCTGACCACCCTCGACCGGCTGCTGACCGACGACGGCATGGCCATGCTGCAGGCCATCACCATCCGCGACCAGCGCTACGAGACCGCCAAGCGCGAGATGGACTTCATCAAGCGCTACATCTTCCCCGGCGGCTTCCTGCCCTCCCACCGCGTCATCCTCGACGGCCTGACCCGCCACACCTCGCTGAACCTGGTGGGCCTGGACGAGATCGGCCAGCACTATGCGCGCACCCTACGCGAGTGGCGCCACCGCTTCGAGGCCAACCTGGAGACCGTGCGCCGGCTCGGCTACGACGAGCGCTTCATCCGCATGTGGCGCTATTACCTGTGCTACTGCGAAGGCGGCTTCCTGGAGCGCACCATCGGCACCAGCCAGCTGCTGCTGGCCAAGCCCGGCGCGCGGCCGGCGCCGCTCTCGGGGGCGGTGTGACGCGAGGGGTCTGGCGGGCGCTGGCCAACCTGGCCGGGTTCCAGCTGGGCTGGCTGGCCTGCGTGATGGGCGGCAGCCTCGCGGGGCTCGTCGTGGCGGGCGGGGTGATCGCGGCGCATCTGCGCTGGCAGGCACGGCCGGGGGAATGGCGCTGGCTGGCGGGTTTCGCGGGGCTGGGGCTCGCCATCGACGGCGGCCTGGCGCTGGCCGGGGGCTTTCGCTTCCCGCCGGAGACCCTCCTGCTCGGCCCGCTGCCACCGTGGCTGTGGCTACTGTGGCCGCTGTTCGCCACCCTGCTGCACCATTCCCTGGCCTGGCTGTGGCGCCACCCCTGGCTGGCGGCGGCCAGCGGTGCGACCAGCGGGCCGCTGTCCTACTATGCCGGCGCCCGGCTCGCCGGCGTCACCCTCGCCCCCTGGCTGCTGGCCGTCGAGGCGCTGTGCTGGGCGGCGCTGTGCCTGTGGCTATGCCATCGACTCGGCCGACGCGGCGACCTCGCTCGCTTCGGCTGAGGCCCGTTCGCGCCAGCGCGTCTCCAGGGCGTCCACGCTCAGCGGCCGGTCATAGAAGAAGCCCTGCACCAGCTCACACCCCACCGAGCGCAGGAAGTCCCGCTGGGCGCGGGTCTCCACGCCTTCGGCCACCACCTCCAGCGCCAGCCCCCGGGCCATGGCCAGCACCGCGTCGACGATGGCGGTGTCGGCGCGATCGTCCGGCAGCGCCCGAATGAAGGCGCGATCGAGCTTGAGCTTGTCCAGCGGCAGGTGCTTGAGATAGCCGAGCGACGAATAGCCGGTGCCGAAGTCGTCGATGGCCACCGGATGGCCGCGCTCGCGCAGGGCCTCGAGGCGCGGCGCCACGTCGCCGGCACGCTCGTCGAGCAGCACCGATTCGGTGAGCTCCAGGCCCAGCAGCCGTGCCGGCACCTTGTGCCGCGCCAGCCCCGCGGCCAGCGCCGACTCCAGGTCGCCCTGGAACAGCTGCATGGCCGAGATGTTGATCCACACCGGCACCTCGGGCATCCCCAGCCGGCGCCAGTGCGCGAGCTGGGCCAGGGCGTGGTCGATCACCCAGTTACCCAGTGCCGCCATCAGGCCGTGGCGTTCGGCCAGGGGGATGAACTCGCCCGGGGAGACCATGCCGTCGCGGGGATGACGCCAGCGCAGCAGCGCCTCGAGGCCGGCCAGGCCGTCGTCGGCGAGACGATACTGGGGCTGATAGTGCAGCTCCAGCTGGCCGCCGGAGGCCAGGGCGTTGCGCAGCTCGTTGACCAGCGCCAGCCGCGGTCCTTCCTGCACGTCCAGCGCCGGCTTGAAGCGCAGGCAGTGGTTGCGGCCGTGACGCTTGGCGGCGTAGAGCGCCGACTCCAGACGCTGGAACAGCACGCTCGACTCGCGGCCGTCCTCCGGCGCGCGGCAGCTGCCCACCGTCAGCCCCAGGCGCAGGGTGTTGCCGTCGAGCTCGAAGGGTTCGCCCAGGTGCGACTGCAGGCCGGCCACCCACTGCTCGTGGTCGTCGAAGGTGGTGGTGCGGATGACCATGTACTCGTCGCCGCCGAGCCGCCCGACCACGCCGCCGGCCACCTGGCGCGCCAGGCGCTCGCCGACCCGCGCCAGCAGGCGGTCGCCGATCTCGACCCCGAGGCCGTCGTTGATCTCCTTGAAGGCGTCGATATCGATCATCGCCATGTCCAGGCTCTCGCCGGCCTGAAGGTGGCGCAGCCGCGAGGTCAGCAGGTCATGCAGGCGACGCCGGTTGGGCAGCCCGGTCAACGGGTCCTCGAAGCCGATGCGGCGCAGGTCGCGCTCGCGGGCCTTGCGCAGCGAGATGTCCGAGAACAGGCACACGTAGTGGCGCACCCGGCCCCGGTCGTCACTGACGGCGCGCACCTTGAGCCATTCGGGATACTCGTCGCCCTGCTTGCGGCGATTCCAGATCTCGCCTTCCCAGCGGCCGGTGCTGTGCAGGGTCTGCCAGTAGCGCTCGAAGAAGGCCGAATCATGACGCGGCGCCGCCAGGGAGGCGACGTTCAGGCCCTTCACCTCGGCCTGCTCGTAGCCGGTGATCTGGGTGAAGGCGGGATTGACCACCAGGATGCGGTTGTCGGCATCGGTGACGATCACGCCCTCCTCGGTCATCGTCAGCGCCTCCTGCCCCAGCCGCGAGCGCAGGCGCTCCAGGCGCACCTGACGCCAGGCGTCCCACAGACCGGTCGCGGCGATCAGCACGGCGGCGACGCGCAGCCCGACATCGGGCAGCCAGACGCTGGCCGAAACCGCAGCCAGCGAGACCCACAGCAGCGGGCGATTCAGGGAAAGCACGGGCCACATGGCTTCGCTCTCGACTCTTCGACATGAATGTTTGCCCCCTCTTGTGAGCGGGCCATATCGTCACCATATCGGCCGATGCGAACATAACTGTACCCCGGACGACGGCGATGACCCTCCGGCACCCCGGCCGGCGTGCATTCGCGAGACACGAACAGTAGACTAGGCGTGGCCGCCAGGGCGGCCCATGCCGTTTCGATACGGCATACCACCATCTCGACACTCGGAACGATTCAGTGACCAAGCAACATTCCTTTGATCGCGAAGCACTGCTGGCATGCAGCCGTGGCGAGCTGTTCGGCCCCGGCAACGCCCAACTGCCGGCACCCAACATGCTGATGCTCGACCGCATCGCGCACATCCATGAAGAGGGTGGCGAACACGGCAAGGGCGAACTGATCGCCGAGCTGGATATCCGCCCGGACCTGTGGTTCTTCGACTGCCACTTCCCCGGCGATCCGGTCATGCCGGGCTGCCTGGGCCTCGACGCCATGTGGCAGCTGGTCGGCTTCTATCTCGGCTGGCTGGGTCACCCGGGCCGCGGGCGCGCCCTGGGCTGCGGCGAGGTCAAGTTCAGCGGTCAGATCCTGCCGGATGCCGAGAAGGTGACCTACCGCATCAACATCAAGCGCATCATCACCCGGCGCCTGATTCTGGGCATCGCCGACGGCACCGTGTCCGTCGACGGCCGCGACATCTATCAGGCCAACGACCTGCGGGTCGGCCTGTTCACCTCCACCGCGAATTTCTGATCAGGAGGCTCCCATGCGACGAGTGGTAGTCACCGGCCTGGGCATCGTGTCCTGCCTGGGCAACGACGCAACACAGGTTCTCGACGCCCTGCGCACCGGGCGCTCAGGCATTCGCTTCAAGGATGAATACGCCGAGCTCGGCTTCCGCAGCCAGGTGGCGGGCGTCGTCGATATCGACCTCGACGCCCTGGTCGACCGCAAGCTGCGCCGCTTCATGGGCGACGCCGCGGCCTATGCCTATGTCAGCATGGCCCAGGCGGTCGAGGACTCCGGCCTGACCCCGGAGCAGGTCTCCAACGTGCGTACCGGCCTGATCGCCGGCTCCGGCGGCGCCTCCAGCGCCAACCAGGTCGAGGCCGCCGACGTGATGCGCCAGAAGGGCCTGCGCCGCGTGGGGCCCTATCGGGTCACCCGCACCATGGGCAGCACCGTGTCCGCCTGCCTGGCCACGCCGTTCAAGATCAAGGGCGTGAACTACTCCATCTCCTCCGCCTGCGCCACCTCCGCGCACTGCATCGGCAGCGCCATGGAGCAGATCCAGCTGGGCAAGCAGGACGTGGTCTTCGCCGGCGGCGGCGAGGAGGAGCACTGGACGCTGTCCTGCCTGTTCGACGCCATGGGCGCGCTCTCGACCCACTACAACGAGACGCCCGAGCAGGCCTCCCGCCCCTATGACCAGGCCCGCGACGGCTTCGTCATCGCCGGCGGCGGCGGCATGCTGGTGCTCGAGGAGCTGGAGCACGCAAAGGCCCGCGGCGCCAAGATCTACGCCGAGCTGGTCGGCTACGGCGCCACCTCCGACGGCGTCGACATGGTCGCCCCGTCCGGCGAGGGCGCGGTGCGCTGCATGCGCCAGGCCATGGCCACGGTCGACGGCGACATCGACTACATCAACACCCACGGTACCTCCACCCCGGTCGGCGACGTCGCCGAGCTGAAGGCGGTGCGCGAGGTGTTCGGCGACTCCACGCCGGCGATGAGCTCGACCAAGTCGCTGACCGGCCACTCGCTGGGCGCCACCGGCGTGCAGGAGGCGATCTACTCGCTGCTGATGATGGAGAACGACTTCATCGCCGCCTCCGCCAACGTCGAGAACCTCGACGAGCAGGCCGACGGCTTCGACATCGTCACCGAGCGCCGCGAGGCCAAGGTCGAGCGCGTGCTGTCCAACAGCTTCGGCTTCGGCGGCACCAACGCCTGCCTGGTGCTGGAGAAGTATCGCGACTGACGCGCGATCATCGCCGCGGCCGGAACCCGCGCCGCGGCGATAAAAATGAAGAGAGGCGCCCCGCGGGGCGCCTCTCTTTTTTGTGTCTCGCGGCGCGGGGTGGCGCCGGTGGCGAGTCGGCTCAGCTCGCCGCCGTCTCCCGGGGGGCGGCCTCGGCGTTCTCGTCGCGGGGGCGCGGCACCTCGGAGATCTCGGCCAGCTGCGCCTCGATCCAGGCCTCGGTCTCGGCCAGCACCTCTTCCGGGCTGCGGCCGACGGTCTCGATCGGCTCGCCCACCACCAGCGTCAGGCGCCCGGGATGCTTGACCCAGTGACGCCCCGGCCAGCGCTCGCCGGCATTGTGCGCCACCGGCACCACCGGCTTGCCGGCGCGACAGGCGATCACCGCCCCGCTCTTGTTGTAGCGGCGACGCTTGCCCGGCTCGACCCGGGTGCCCTCGGGGAAGATCAGCACCGAGAGCCCTTCCTCGAGGCGCGTCTTGCCCTGGATCAGCACCTGCTTCATGGCCCGGGCCGGCTTGGAGCGGTCCAGGGCGATGGGATGCAGCAGCCTGAGCCCCCAGCCGAAGATCGGAATGCTGAGCAGCTCCTTCTTGAGCACCGTGCACACCGGCGGCTTGAGCAGCTGCAGATAGACGGTCTCCCATTCGCACTGGTGGTTGGACAACAGCACGCAGGGGCCATCGGGCAGCCGCTCGAGCCCGCGGATCTCGTAGCGCACCCCGCAGACCAGCCGGAACCAGGCGATGATGAAGTGGTTGTAGAGGTTGAGCAGGCGATAGCGCGAACGCAGCGGCAGCAGCGGTGCCGGCGGCAGGAACAGCACCCCGCACACCAGCATGGCGATGAAGTAACCGATATAGAAGATGATGCTGCGGATCACGCTCATGTCTCGCGGGTCTCCTCGACGGGGCGGGCATCGTCGTCGCGCGCCAGGCACCAGATGTCGAGCATGCGCCCCACCTCGAGCCGCCAGGGCTTCTGGTGAACGCCGAAGACGTCGAGCACCCGCCGGCAGTTCAGCACCCGGCGCAGCGGCTGGTCGTGGTGGTGGCTGAGCGCCTTGACGCCGCCCAGCGCGACCGTCTCGCCGCGCCCCTCGAGGCGGGTGACCAGCTGGGTGCGCACCATCGACACGAAGGTGTAGGCGCTGACCGGCTCGGTGCCGGCCAGATGGTAGCTGCCCCAGGCAGCGGCGCCGCAGCCCTGCTGCTGGAGCATGCCGATCAGCGCCATGGACACCGAGTCGGCGGACGTGGGGCAGAAGATCACGTCGTCCTCGGCGCGCAGGTCGTTGCCGCTGACCAGGGTGTCGAGCAGCTCGCCGAGCCAGGCATGGCTGCCATCCAGGGCGAACAGCGGCCCCAGGCGCACGATCAGGTGCCTCGGCAGCTCGGCGCGGATGCGCTCGCCGGTGGCGACCAGGCGCCGCAGCCCCTCGTCGCGGGGCGCGGGCACCACATGCTCGTCGATGGGCTCCTCGTACCCCTCCTCGTAGAGCTGGTCGGACACGCACCACACCAGCGGCACCTCCCGCTCGCGGCAGGCGGTCACGCAGGCCTCGACGGCCTCGGCATGGGCGGTCACGGCGGCCGGCGCATCGGTGATCGGGCGCGACAGCGGCGGAATCAGCAGCGCATCGGGGCGCACCTCGTCGAGCCGCTCCCGCGACAGCGACAGGCCGGGCTCGATGACCAGCTCCACGTCGGTGCGACGATTGGCCTCGCGCGCCATGGCGAGGCTCAGACAGTGTCCGGCGTCCAGGATCAGCAGCTTCACGATGACTCCTCGGGGCTGGGCGTCGGGATCGCAGCGACCACGACTCACAGACGGCGACAATCTTGGGAACCATGACGTGAGGGGCATCCTGAAACAGGACGCCCCTCACGTCGGCAATCGCGCCACTATACCATTACCGCCCGCCGTCATGGCAGCGCCGACCGTGCCACCGGCACCGCAGGAGAACGCGCGCGCACAGACGACAACGCCCTGCCGAGGCAGGGCGTCGTGAAGCCGCACGGGGAACGCGCCGAGGCTCGCCTCAGAACGGGATCTCGTCGTCGAAGTCGTCGAAGCTGCCCGGATCCGGGGCGCCGAAGTTGCCGCCCTGCTGCTGGCCGCCGCCCTGGTTGGGTGCCGGCTGGGGCGCGGGACGCTGGCCGCCCTGCTGCTGACCGCCGAAGCCGCCGCCCTGCTGGGGCTGGCCGCCCGGGGGCTGACCGTAGTTGCCGCCCTGCTGCGGGCCGCCGAAGCCGCCGCCCTGCTGCGGCTGACCGCCCTGGGGCTGCTGACCATAGTTGCCGCCCTGCTGACGCGGCTGACCGCCGCCGAAGCCGCCCGGCTGGCCGCCACCCATCTCGCCGCCACGCGAATCCAGCATCTGCATGTCGTTGGCGACGATCTCGGTGGAATACTTGTCCTGGCCGTTCTGGTCCTGCCACTTGCGCGTCTGCAGGCGGCCCTCGACGTAGACCTTGCTGCCCTTGCGCAGGTACTGCTGGGCGATCTCGGCGGTCTTGTTGAACATCACCACCCGGTGCCACTCGGTGCGTTCCTGACGCTGGCCGCTCTGGCGATCCATCCACGTATCGGTGGTGGCGAGGTTGAGGTTGGCCACGGCGGTGCCGGACGGGGTGAAGCGCACCTCGGGATCCTGTCCGAGGTTGCCGATGAGAATGACCTTGTTGACGCCACGGGCCATGGTTGACTCCTTGATTCTGTCGGAAGGCGGACCGCCGGGCGAGGCCCGGGCGAAGAGCCCCGGCCTCCCGGAACGCTCGAATGCATGTAGGTAGATTGACGCGCCGGCCGCACCCGCGCGTGAAAGACCGATCCCGATACTATACGCGAGTTCCCGCCTCGACGCCGCCGGCGGAGCGGCGATCGTCGCGGCTCGCTCGGCGCGACCCGGTCAACGTGACCCGGTCAGCGCGACCCGGTCAGCCGCGACAGGGCCTCGGTGTCCAGCCGCTCGCGGTCGACCTTGAGATAGGCCAGCCGCTCCTCGGGCACCACCAGCACGTCCTCGACGCCGGCCACGGCGGCGAAGCGGGCCATCAGGGCGTCGAGGGCATCGTCCTGCTGCTGCTCGGCCAGCGCCACCACCTCGCTGGAGAGATGCCGCGGCGGCGTCATGCCGAGCATAAACACGAACCAGGCCAGGCCGATCACGGCCACCCCGAGGAAAACCGCCGTCAGGCCGAAGTGCTGCGACAGGAAGCCGCCCAGCACGCCGCCGAGGAAGGCGCCCAGGAACTGGCTGGTGGAATACAGCCCCATGGCGGTGCCCTTGGCGCCGGCCGGGGCGAGCTTGCTGATCATCGACGGCAGCGTCGCCTCGAGCAGGTTGAACGCCGTGAAGAAGGCGAACAGCCAGCCGATCAGCGGCATCAGGCCGTGCCCCTCGAGGCCCAGGCCCAGCAGGCTGGCGACGATGACGGCGATGGCCCCCAGGCACATCAGCTTCATCTTGCGCCGCTTCTCGGCCACGATCACCAACGGCACCATGGCCACGAAGGACAGCCCCATCACGCCGAGGTACACCAGGCCGTGATGCGGCTCGGCGATGCCGGCGTCGACCAGCCGGAACGGCACGGCGACGAAGATCGCCATCAGCACCAGGTGCAGGCCGAAGATGGAGGCATTGAGGCGCCACAGGTCGAGACGCCCGACCAGCCCCTTGAGCTGATCACGGTCGACGCCCACGTCCTGGTGCCCGCGCCGCTGCGGCGCCCGGGGCACCAGCTTCCACAGCACGCCGAGCCCCAGCACGGCCAGGGCCGCGGTGAACCAGAACACGCCGGACAGGCCGAAGTGCGCCGACACCAGCGGCCCCAGCACCATGGCCACGGCGAAGGCGACGCCGATCGACAGCCCGATGGTGGCCATGGCGGCGGTGCGCACCTGCTCGCGGGTCTGGTCCGCCAGCAGCGCCATGATGGCGGCGGCCACGGCGCCGCTGCCCTGCAGGCAGCGGCCCAGGATGATGCCGGCGATGCTGTCGGCCTGGGCCGCCACCACGCTGCCGACCAGGAACAGCAGCAGCCCGCCGGCGATCACCGGCTTGCGCCCGATGCGGTCGGAGAGCAGGCCGAAGGGGATCTGCAGCACGGCCTGGGTGAGGCCGTAGATGCCGAGTGCGAACCCGACCAGCAGCGGCGTGGCGCCGATCAGCTCCTCGGCCTTCAGCGCCAGGACGGGCAGCACCATGAACAGGCCGAGCATGCGCGTGGCATAGAGCCCGGCCAGGCCGACGATGGCCCGCCGCTCGGCGGCTAACAGCAAGCTGGCCTTGGACATAGCGATTCCAGTGCCTCCAGAGGGAGGGCGCGGGGCCCCGGAGATGATGGACCGCATATTCTACCGCGTCGCTCCGGCACACGAAACGCCGCCTCCCCGAGCGACTTTGCCGCACTCCCGGCCGGGCCCGTATAATCGATCTTTTGCCGCGGCCCGCGAGGTAGGAATGGACAGGATTCTGGTCAGGGGTGCTCGCACCCACAACCTCAAGCAGATCGACGTCGAGCTGCCCCGGGACAAGCTGATCGTGGTCACCGGGCTGTCGGGCTCCGGCAAGTCGTCACTGGCCTTCGACACCCTCTATGCCGAGGGCCAGCGGCGCTACGTGGAGTCGCTCTCCACCTACGCCCGGCAGTTCCTGTCGATGATGGAGAAGCCCGACGTCGACCACATCGAGGGCCTGTCGCCGGCGATCTCCATCGAGCAGAAGTCGACCTCCCACAACCCGCGCTCCACCGTGGGCACCATCACCGAGATCTACGACTACCTGCGCCTGCTGTTCGCCCGCGCCGGCACGCCGCGCTGCCCCGAGCACGGCGAGGATCTCGAGGCCCAGACCATCTCGCAGATGGTCGACCAGGTGACGGCACTGCCCGAGGGCAGCAAGCTGATGCTGCTGGCCCCGGTGGTCAGCGGCCGCAAGGGCGAGCACCTGCAGCTGCTGGCCGAACTGCGTGCCCAGGGCTTCGTGCGCGCCATGGTCGACGGCCAGGTGCTCGAGCTCGACGACATCGCCCCGCTCGACAAGAACAAGAAGCACGACATCAGCGTGGTGGTGGACCGCATCAAGGTCCGCGAGGGCCTGGAGCAGCGCCTGGCCGAGTCCTTCGAGACCGCCCTGGGGCTGGCCGACGGCACCGCGCTGATCCACTTCATGGACGGCGAGCGCGACGACATCGCCTTCTCCTCGCGCTTCGCCTGCCCGGTGTGCGGCTACTCGATCTCCGAGCTCGAGCCGCGGATGTTCTCGTTCAACAACCCGGCCGGCGCCTGCTCGAGCTGCGACGGCCTGGGCGTGCAGCAGTACTTCGACCCGGACAAGCTGATCAGCCATCCCGAGCTGTCGCTGGCCGAGGGCGTCATCAAGGGCTGGGACCGTCGCAGCGTCTACTACTTCAACCAGCTGCAGGCGGTGGCGGACCACTACCGCTTCACCCTGGAGACGCCCTGGCAGGACCTCGCCCGCCACGAGCGCGAGGTCATCCTGCACGGCAGCGGCAGCGACGAGATCGCCTTCCACTACGTCAACGACCGCGGCCGCAAGGTCACCCGCGAGCATCCGTTCGAGGGCGTGCTGCCCAACATGCAGCGCCGCTACCGCGAGACCGAGTCGAGCTCGGTGCGCGAGGAGCTGGCTCGCCACATCGCCGTGCAGCCCTGCCCGACCTGCCACGGCTCTCGGCTGCGCAAGGAGTCGCGCCACGTCTACATCGACGACCAGACCCTGCCCGACGTGGTGCGCCTGCCGATCGGCGAGGGGCTGTCCTACTTCCAGGCCCTGTCGCTGCCGGGGCGCAAGGGCGAGATCGCCGAGAAGATCCTCAACGAGATCCGCGCGCGCCTCGAATTCCTGGTCAACGTCGGGCTCGACTACCTCAACCTCGAGCGCAGCGCCGAGACCCTGTCCGGCGGCGAGGCCCAGCGCATCCGCCTGGCCAGCCAGATCGGCGCCGGCCTGGTCGGGGTGATGTACATCCTCGACGAGCCCTCCATCGGCCTGCACCAGCGCGACAACGACCGCCTGCTGCACACCCTCGAGCACCTGCGCGACCTGGGCAACACCGTGATCGTGGTCGAGCACGACGAGGACGCCATCCGCGCCGCCGACCACGTGCTCGACATCGGCCCCGGCGCCGGCGTCCACGGCGGCCGGGTGGTGGCCGAGGGCACGCCCGAGCAGGTCATGGCCACGCCGGACTCGCTGACCGGCCAGTACCTGTCCGGCGAGAAGCGCATCGAGGTGCCGCCCTGGCGCATCCCGGGCAACCCCGAGAAGCAGGTGGTACTGCACGGCGCCCGGGGCAACAACCTGCAGGACGTGACGCTGAACCTGCCGCTGGGACTGTTCGTGTGCGTGACCGGGGTCTCCGGCTCCGGCAAGTCGACGCTGATCAACTCCACGCTGATGCCGATCGCCGCCCGCGAGCTCAACCGCGCCACGGCGCTGAGCCCGGCGGCCCACGACCGCATCGAGGGCCTCGAGCACCTGGACAAGGTGATCGACATTGACCAGAGCCCGATCGGCCGCACGCCGCGCTCCAATCCGGCCACCTACACCGGCATCTTCACCCCGATCCGCGAACTCTTCGCCGGCACCCAGGAGGCGCGCTCCCGCGGCTACAAGCCCGGCCGCTTCTCGTTCAACGTCAAGGGCGGGCGCTGCGAGGCCTGCCAGGGCGAGGGCATGATCAAGGTGGAGATGCACTTCCTGCCGGACATCTACGTGCCCTGCGACGTGTGCAAGGGCAAGCGCTACAACCGCGAGACCCTCGAGGTGCAGTACAAGGGCAAGAGCATCCACGAGGTGCTGGAGATGACCGTCGAGGAGGCGCTCGAGTTCTTCAGCCCGGTCCCGGCCATCGCCCGCCGCCTGCAGACGCTGATGGACGTGGGACTGTCCTACATCCGCCTGGGCCAGAGCGCCACCACGCTGTCCGGCGGCGAGGCCCAGCGCGTCAAGCTGGCCCGGGAGCTGGCCAAGCGCGACACCGGCAAGACGCTCTACATCCTCGACGAACCCACCACCGGCCTGCACTTCGAGGACATCCGCCAGCTCTTGACGGTGCTCCACCGCCTGCGCGACCACGGCAACACCATCGTGGTGATCGAGCACAACCTGGACGTGATCAAGACCGCCGACTGGCTGATCGACCTAGGCCCCGAAGGCGGCTCCGGCGGCGGGCGGATCATCGCCGAGGGCACGCCGGAGCAGGTCGCCCGTGAGGAGACCTCCCACACCGGGCGCTTCCTCCAGCCGCTGTTGGCGCGGGTCGCGCCCGCCTCCGGCCAGGGCGACAAGGACCGTCAACCCGCCTGAGGCCAGCCATGAACCGGGCAACGCAACGGGAAGCCGAAAGGCATCACTTGCGTTGCCCGCCCCATCCACAGACCGCGTCGGTCGCGCCCCGCGTGCCGGCGCTCGTTCGGCACGACGCCACCTCTCACATCACGCCCCTCCGGTGCCGACCGACGCCAGACAGGCCCAAGACGAAGGACCGGCGCCCTGAGGACGCCGGCTGGCAACGGATGACCGCCATCATCTCCCCGCGAGCAACAGCGAGATGTCGGGCAGATAGGTGATGGCCAGCAGCAGGGCAATCATCGCCACGAAATACGGGATAATGGCCGCAGACACCTCCATGATCTTGACGCCGGACACCGAAGAGGCGACGAACAGGTTGACCCCCAGGGGCGGCGTACAGAAGCCGATGGCCAGGTTGACCGTCATGATCACCCCGAAGTGGATCGGGTCGACCCCCGCAGCGGCGGCCACCGGCAACAGCAACGGCGTCAGGATGATGATCGCCGCGATGGTCTCCATGAACATCCCCACCACCAGCAGCAGCAGGTTCACCAACAGCAGCAGCACCAGCGGGTTGGTCGAGAAGTCGGTGATGGCGGCGGCCAGGTCATTGGGGACCTGGGCGATGGTCAGCAACTGGCCGAAGCCTCCGGCCACCACCACCAGAATCAGGATTTGACCGCTGGTCGCGGCGCTGCGCGCAAAGACCCTGGGCAGCTCCGACAGACGAATATCGCCGTAGACGAAGACGCCAACGATGATCGCATAGATCACCGCCACGCCTCCCGCCTCGGTCGGCGTGAAGATGCCGCCATAGATGCCCCCCAGGATGATCACAGGCACCAGCAGCGCCCAGATAGACTCGCGCAGCGAGGTCGATACCGCCCGTCCGGAGAAGCTCGTCCGCTCTTCCAGCAGCTTGCGGTTGTGCCGGAGCATCAAGCGAGCCGTCGCCATGTAGGCGACGCCGAACAAGACGCCGGGGACAATTCCCGCCATGAACAGCTGGCCGATCGACACCTCCGCCGAGACGCCGTAGATGATGAACGGGATGGACGGCGGGATCATCACGCCCACCATGCCGCCGGCCGCGGTCAGGGCCGACGAGAAGCGACGGGGATAGCCGACCTTCTCCATCTCCGGCACCATGTTCGAGCCGATCGCCGCGACGGTGGCCGGGGACGAGCCCGAGATGGCAGCGAAGAAGCAACAGGCCAGCACGTTGACGTAGGCCAGGCCGCCCTTGACGTGCCCCACCAGGGAGTAGGCGAAGCCGACGATACGTCGGGACATGCCCCCCATCTGCATCAGATCGCCGGCCAGCACGAACAGCGGTACCGCGATCAGCGGAAAGGAGTCCGCTGCCGTCACCAGCGAGCGCGCCAGCAGCACCACGGGCGGAGCCCCATCGACCAACAGCATGACCAGCAGGGTCGCCAATCCCATGGCCATGGCGACGGGCATGCTGATGGCGATGAAAGCAAACAGCATGCCGATCAATGAAAGAGCGATCATGGCGCACCTCCTTCGAGACTGTCCTGAGAGACCCGCCACGACGACCAGCAGTGTTGCAGGATGCGAAAAGCGGATAGCAGGGCGCCGGCGGGCGCCGACGCGTAGTAGAGCGGCACCGGCATCTGCAGGACCACCGATACCTGGCTGCGCACCATGGGATTGAGCATCAACTCGATGCAGTGGATGCTGATCGTGACCAGAAACGCCACGACCGCCAGCCGCACCACCAGGGTCAGCCGCCGCTGTGCGGCCTCGGGAAGCCGCTCCTTCAAGAAGGCGATCTCGATGTGCCGGTCCTGGCGAAAGACATAGCTCACGGCCATCCAGATGAACCAGATGAACAGCCAGCCCACCAGCTCTTCCCCCCAGGACAGGGAGGCATTCAGCACGTAACGTGCCAGCACATTGGCACACACCAGCGCGACGATCAGCGCCAGCAGCACCACCGACAGGCTCTCTTCCAGTCGTTCATTCAGCCAACGAATCATCGGCGTGTCCTCGGGTTGCCGGCTTGGCCGGCCGGCCGAGAGACGCTCGCCGTGGCGAGGTCTCCGGCACGGTCGACGCACCGGTCTAGTGCGTGATCACTGGCTGCCGGCGCCATCGATGGCGGCCATCCAGCCATCGAAGACCTCGGCACCGATACGCTCGCGGTACTGGGCGTTGACGTCTTCGGCGATGGCGGCGAAGGCCTGGTACTGCTCGTCGGACAGCTCGGACACCTCGACCCCCTGCTCCTGGATACGCGCCAGATGGCCGGCGTCTTCCGCGGCGACCAGTTCGCGGTCATAGGCGATGGCCTGGTCCATCGACTGCTGGATCAGCTGCTGCTGGTCGTCGGGCAGGGACGCGTAGAAGGCCCTGGAGATGACCGGCGTGTAGACGGTGAAGATATGCCCGGACAGGGTCAGGTAGTCCTGCACCTCATGAAAGCGCTGGGTATCGATCAGCGAAAGCGGGTTTTCCTGACCGTCGATGACCCCTTGCTGCAGGGCGGAATAGACCTCGCCGAAGTTCATCGGCGTCGGGTTGGCGCCCAGCGCCTTGAAGGTATCGACATGGGCCGGCACCTTCATCGTGCGCAGCTTGATTCCTTCGAGATCTTCCGGTGATTCGATGGGCCGCACGTTGTTGGTGATATGCCGCATGCCGCTCTCCACCCACCCGAGCCCCTTCAACCCGAGCGCATCGAGGCGCGCCAGCAGGGCATCGCCCTCGGGGCCGTCGAGCACCGCGAGCGCCGCGGTCTTGTCCGGGTAGATATAAGGCAGTTCGACCACGCCAAAGGCCGGGTCCCAGTTGGTGAAGAACGACGACGGCGACACCGCCATCTCCAGGATGCCGGTCTGCACCCCTTCGATCATGGCTCGGTCGGGGCCCATCTGGGAGGATGGAAAGATCTGAACGTCGATCTCGCCATCGGAGCCTTCCTCCACCAGCCGCTCGAACTCCACCATCGCCCGCGACATATGGAAATTCTCATTGGCGCCGTGCCCCAGCTTGATGACGGTAGCGGCCTGTGCGGGTGCTGCCGCAACCAGCATACCGAGAAGTAGCCATTTCTTGGTCATGTCGAACTCTCGCTGTTGTTATCGAAAGAAATTCGCCCAACTGGTATTCCAGATTTGGACTTGAAGATTGATTGATGCCAAAAGGATCTGTCAAGGCAGCCTGGCCCCCGGGGCAGACTGCGGCCGGAATCGCGTCATGGCCTGCCTGATTCGCCTCGCCCCCTCTCCGCTCCGTAAAGGGCACACAGACACACTGCTATAACTCTGTTTTTGTTGAATTATTGTCGAAAACATACGGCCAACATCACTCCAGCAGGATCCTTCATCCGGCCCCCTTGGCGGCCATGCCACGCCCCCTCCCGGTGAGACCAATGTCTAACTGGCCGACCGACCATTCGTCTTTGACAGGCACGAATCAGCTTGTATATTTCCTCATATCTGGTGCCTGGTACACCAGTTGAGCGACAACACTTCACGACGACAAACAATGATGAGGTAGTGCCATGTCAGCCAGACCGAAGGTGGTCATCACCGATCACGACTTCGCCGACGTCGAGCTGGAGCGGGAGATTCTCGAGCGGGCGGGCGCGGAGGTGGTGGCGCTGCAGGCCAAGTCGGAACAGGACCTGCTGGAACACGCGCACGACTGCGCCGCCATGATCAACCAGTACGCCTACATCGGCGCCACCACCATCGCCGCCATGCAGCAGTGCCGGGTCATCGCCCGTTACGGTGTCGGCACCGATATCGTCGACGTGGCGGCGGCCACCGCCAAGGGCATCCAGGTCACCAATGTCCGTGACTATTGCACCGAGGAAGTGGCCGACCACGCCATCAGCCTGTGGCTCGCCCTGGCACGAGGGCTCTTCGCCTACAACCGCGCCACCCACCGGGGCGAGTGGCATTGGCAGAGCGCGGCCCCCCTGCACCGCCTGCGCGGACAGACCATCGGCATCGTGTCCTTCGGCGCCATCGGCCAGGCCATCGCCCGGCGCGCCCGAGCCTTCGGCGTCAAGGTGATCGTGCATGATCCCTATGTCGACGCGACCACCGTCGCGGAACACAAGGTGGCGGCGGTCAGCAAGGAAGCGCTGGTGGCCGAAGCCGACGTGGTGATGATGCAGGTGCCGATGACCTCGGAGACTCGCCACTTCCTGAGCGAGCAGGAATTCCGCGCGATGAAGCCCAATGCCCTGGTGGTGTGCACCGGGCGCGGCCCCACCATCGACAATCACGCGCTCTACCGGGCGCTGTCCGAAGGCTGGATCGCCGGCGCGGGCCTCGACGACCCCGAGGAGGAGCCCGCCAAGCGCAAGCACTGGTCCCCGGATGACAATCCGCTGTTCTCCCTGCCCAACGTCATCGTGACTCCCCACGCCGCCTATTACTCGGAGGAATCCCTGCGCGCGGCCCGCACCATCGCCGCCCAGGAAGTCGCCCGGGTGCTGTCGAAGCAGGCCCCTCTCAATCCCGTCAACACCCCGATCCGCTAACCCAGAGGAATACCGAGATGCTCAAGCAATTCCATGATTTTCAGCGCAATCCGGAACTCCTGGAGAAGTTCGACAAGGTGCTGTCCTACTACTCCGCCACGGCGGTCTTCGCCGACTCCCAGTACCGCACCGGGGTGATGGACAGCGGCATCAAGCCCGCCTTCCGCGCCAAGGTCTGCGGCCAGGCACTCACCGTGCAGCTGTCCAAGGGCGACCTGGTCGACCCCCTCAAGGCACTGGAAATGGGCCAGCCCGGCGACATCATCGTGGTCGACGCCGGCGGCGACCCCAACACCTCGGTCTGCGGCGGCCTGATGGGCGCGCTGGCCCAGAACCGGGGCATCCGCGCCATGGTGGTGGACGGCGCCGGCCGCGACACCGATGAGCTGGAAGACATCCAGTGGCCGATCTGGACCCGCGCCATCACCCCTCGCGGCACTCACACCATGTTCTCCGAACGCAAGGAAGAGCTGTCGATCAACGTGCCCATCGCCTGCGGCGGGGTGCCGGTCAATCCGGGTGACTTCATCGTCGCCGATGTCATGGGCGTGACCGTGATTCCGCTGGCCAGAGCGGCCGAGGTCGTGAAGCTGGCCCAGGAACAGGCCGAGCGTGAGGAGGCCACCCGTGAATGGGTCCAGCAGGGCAAGACCGTCGAGGACCTGCTGGCCGAGTTCGGGAGGATCTGACATGTCGTCTCCCGCCATGATCGGCATCGACTGGGGGACCTCATCGTTTCGTGCAAGCCTCGTCGCCCACCACGGCGAGGCGCTCGAAAGCCGCGAGAGCCCTCACGGGATTCTCGCGGTTCCCGACCGGGACTTTGCCGGTTTCCTGACCCGCACCCTTGCCCCCTGGCTGGAGGCCCACCCGGGCCTGCCGGTACTCGCCTCGGGCATGATCACCAGCCGCAATGGCTGGATCGAGACGCCCTATCAGCCTCTCCCCCTCGGCATCGACGAGCTGGCCCGCTCGCTGGTGAGCAAGGAGATCCCGTCCCTGGGCAGGGTCCACTTCATCACCGGCGCGGCCCTGTCCCCGGAGGGCGAGCGGCCGGACGTCCTCCGCGGCGAGGAAACCGAGATCTTCGGCTACCTGACGACCCATGGCGTCCGCGACGGCACCTTCCTGCTGCCCGGCACCCACAACAAGTGGCTGACGGTCGAGAGCGGCCGAATCACCCGGTTCGTCACCTGCATGACGGGGGAACTCTTCGCGCTGCTGCGCCAATACTCCCTGCTCGGCCGCATCATGGCCGAGGGCGAGTTCGCCCCCGAGGCGTTTCGACGCGGCCTGGAGACCGCCCGACGATATCCCGGCGAACTACTGGCCACGCTGTTCACCACGCGGTCCCTGACCCTGTTCGACCGGCTGTCGGAAGACGAGAGCAGAGACTATCTGTCGGGGCTGCTGATCGGCGAGGAATGCCTCGCCCAACTGCGCCACCGGCCAACGCCGGACGGGGTGACCATCATCGGGCAGCACGAGCTCGCCGAGCGCTATCGTCTCGCCACCGAATTTCTCGCACTTCCATCTACCATTGCCACACCCGGCCTGTCGCGGCACGGGCAGCTGGCCATCGCACGAGCCGCGGAGCTGCTCCCATGCTGAACTGGCAACAGGCCTTCGATGCCTGCCCCCTGATCGCCATTCTTCGAGGCATCACCCCGGACGAGGTCGTACCGGTGGCCGACGCCCTGATCGACGAGGGATTCCACCTGATCGAGGTGCCTCTGAATTCGCCCAACCCGATCGACAGCATTCAGCGGCTGGCGACCCATGTGGGCGACCGCGCCCTGGTGGGGGCGGGCACGGTGATCGCATCAAGCAGGGTAGCCGAGATCGAGGAGGCGGGAGGGCGCCTGATCATCGCGCCCAACCTGGACCCCAGGGTCGCCACGGAGACCACGCGCCGTGGCCTCTGCTACGGCCCCGGCGTGGGCACCGTGAGCGAGGTCTATGCCGCCATCGAGGCGAATGCCGGCTTCCTCAAGCTGTTTCCCGCCGAGGCGATCTCGCCTGACGCCGTCAAGGCGATACGCGCCGTGCTTCCCCGGCAGGTGCCGCTGCTCCCCGTCGGCGGCATCACCCCGGCGACGATGACAGGCTATCTTGCCGCGGGAGCCCAGGGGTTCGGTCTCGGCGGCGCCCTCTATCAGCCGGGATTCACCCCGGAGGAGGTGGCCCGTCGAGCTCGAGAATTCTTCGATGTCTATCGTCAGTGGTGCGCCAGAGCCGCGCCCGACCTAGGTCGATAGCTTGCCCCACCATAGGTCCCCCTCCAGGAGGCTCACATGATCATCGAGCACATCAACGTCTATACCATGACGTCCGAACTGCCCCGGCCCTTCGCCTTCTCCCAGCAATGGGTCACCCGACGCTCCGCCACCCTGGTCGAGGTCGTGACAGCAGACGGTCAGAGCGGCTGGGGAGAGGCGCTGTGCGCCGGGCTGCTGGAGCCGGAACTGGCCGCCTCGGTACTCAAGCACGTGATCACGCCACGGGTCATCGGGCGCTCGGTGTTCGACACCGAGGTCATCTGGCATGAGCTCTACAATCACACCCGGGACTACGGTCGCAAAGGCATCGTGATCGCCGCCATCAGCGCCCTCGATATCGCACTGTGGGACCTGAAGGGGCAGGCAACCCAGCAACCCGTTGCCGCCTTGCTGGGCGGCAGCTTCCGCCAGCGGATCCCCGCCTATGCCACGGGCTTCTTTCGCACGGAGCTCGGGGACGACACCAGCGGCCTGGTCGAGGAGGCACGACGCCATCGAGACGCGGGCTTTAGCAGCATGAAGATCAAGCTGGGCTTCGGGATAGCCGCCGACCTCAGGGCCATGACCGACATTCACGACGCCATGGGGAACGACGTCGAGCTGATGATCGATGCCAATCACGCCTATACGACCAGCGAGGCGGCACTGCTGGCGGAAGGCCTCAAGGATTTCTCGCTGCGCTGGTTCGAGGAACCGGTGAATCCCGATGACAAGGAGGGCTATCGCCTGCTGCGGCAGCGGACCCGGATCCCGCTGGCCGCGGGAGAGGCCGAATTCACCATGTACGGCTTCCGTGACCTGCTCGCCGGACGCTGCATCGACATCGCCCAGCCGGACGTGGCCATGGCCGGGGGCCTGACCGCCATGCAGCACATCACCGCCCTGGCACTGGCCAACGGCATTCAGGTCAACCCGCATGTCTGGGGCACCGCTATCGGCCAGTACGCCTCCTTGCACGCCATCGCGTCTACGCCGCTGGTCAACCCCACCCTCTGCGCGCGGGGACCGATCTTCGAATACGACACCTCGGCGCACCCCTTCCGCTCGGACCTTGTCACCCATCCGGTCCTTCAGACCGACGGCTCGGTGGAGGTACCCACCGGGCCTGGGCTGGGCCTGACCCTTGATCGGGACTTCCTGGATGAGCACGCACGGCGCTACTGACCCCTCCCCCGCATTCGATTCCTTGTCTCATCCCGGCTCACCGCTACGCTCTCGCTCGAGCCACTGGCTCGGGATGCGGCCACCCGGCTGACGGCCGTGGCCTGTCTTGCCCATCTGATGGGCATCTGGTATACCAGATGCCCATACCCCGCGGCCACACGCTGCCTGTGACGGCCAGCTCCGCACTCTTCGAGCCGATAGGATCAAGATGCAAGACTTTGAACGTCCCCCCTCCCTTGGCACCATGGTCACCGACCATGTACGCAACATGATCGTGCGAGGCGAGCTGGCCCTTGGTGAGTCCATCTCCGAGCGAGGCATCTCGGCCCTGCTCAATGTGTCCAAGACCCCTGTGCGAGAAGCGCTGACCCGCCTGAAGCATGAGGGCCTGGTGATCATCAAGCCGCAATCCGGCGCCCAGGTCTTTACCCTCAGTGCCCGCGAGGTCAGAAACATCAGCACCTTCCGGAGTACTCTCGAATCGGCCGCCGTGGAGCTGGCCATCGAGTTCGACCACTCGGGTCTCACCGAGGAGCTCAGGCGAATCGAGAGCCAGATGCAGGTGGCTCACGGTTCCGGGCACATCAGCGAGTACCTCGACCTAGATTCGGAGTTTCACCTGGCGTTCTTCACCCACTGTGGCAATCCTTACCTGAAGAGCGCCTACGAGCAATACGCCGGCAAGATCGCCGCCCTCAGAACGCATCTCGCCACCAAGCCCGACCACACCCGAAAGTCCCTCAAGGAACACGGCGAGATCGTCGACACCATCATGGCCAGGGATATCCCCGCCCTGCGCACACTACTGGACCACCATATCGGCCGGACTCAACGGAGCTACGAGATCGGCGTAGAGGACATCTCCAAGCAATGAGGCCTCGGCCCCGCCTTCGGCAAGCCGGGATTCGCCCGGAAGCCAAGGAGGCCGGGGCCCAGACCAGCGTTACACATCGCCGAGACATAAAAAAAACCGGCTCCCTGGGGAGCCGGTTTCGTGTCGGACCTTGAGGTCGCGCGCGAGGATCAATCCTCGGCGGCTTCCTCAACGACCGGACGGTCGACCAGTTCGACGTAGGCCATGGGGGCGTTGTCGCCGGTGCGGAAACCGCACTTCAGCACACGGACGTAACCGCCCGGGCGATTGGCGTAACGCGGACCCAGCTCGTTGAAGAGCTTGCCGACCGCTTCCTTGGAGCGGGTGCGGCTGAAGGCCAGACGACGGTTGGCGACGCTGTCCTGCTTGGCCAGAGTGATGAGCGGCTCGATGTGACGACGCAGCTCTTTGGCCTTGGGCAGGGTTGTCTTGATCACCTCGTGCTCGACCAGCGACACGCTCATGTTCTTGAACATGGCCTGGCGGTGCGAGCTGGTGCGATTCAGGTGACGACCACTCTTACGATGACGCATGGTTGTGATTCCTTACCAAACTGGGACTCGAGTCGACGCTCACGCGGAGGCCTTGTCGTCCTTCAGGCTAGCGGGCGGCCAATTTTCCAGCCGCATACCCAGGGACAGACCACGGGCGGCCAACACGTCCTTGATTTCGTTCAGGGACTTCTTGCCGAGATTCGGGGTCTTCAGCAGCTCCACCTCGGTGCGCTGGATCAGGTCCCCGATGTAGTAGATGTTCTCGGCCTTCAGGCAGTTGGCGCTGCGGACGGTCAACTCGAGATCGTCTACGGGGCGCAGCAGGATCGGATCGATGTGATCCTCTTCCTCTTCCACTTCCTGTTCCTTGTCGGCTTCCAGGTCGACGAACGCGGCCAGCTGCTCTTGCAGGATAGTCGCGCTGCGACGGATCGCCTCTTCCGGATCCAGGGTGCCGTCGGTTTCCAGATTGAGAATCAGCTTGTCGAGGTCGGTGCGCTGTTCGACACGCGCGGCCTCGACGTTATAGGAAACCCGACGCACGGGGCTGAAGGTCGCATCCAGCTGCAGGCGGCCGATGGCGCGAGACTCGTCGTCGGCGTCGCCACGAACGTCCGCCGGCTCATAGCCGCGGCCGCGGGCCACCTTGAGCTGCATCTTCAGCTCGGCGCCTTCGTTGACGTGCGCGATGACGTGCTCGGGGTTGACGATCTCGACGTCGTGGTCGAGGGCGATGTCACCCGCGGTCACGATGGCCGGGCCCTGCTTGTTCAGCGAGAGCACCGCCTCGTCGCGGCTGTGCATCTTGATCGCCACGTCCTTGAGGTTCAGGAGGATTTCGATGACATCTTCCTGGACGCCCTCGATCGCGCTGTACTCGTGGTCGACACCGGCGATCTCGGCTTCCACCACGGCACAGCCGGGCATGGACGAGAGCAGGATACGACGCAGAGCGTTGCCCAGAGTGTGACCGAAGCCACGCTCGAAGGGCTCGAGCACGATCTTTGCGTGGTGCGCGTTGATCTCTTCGACCTTGATGTCGCGAGGACGGAGAAACTCTGTCACTGAACGCTGCATGATGAATACCTTTCAGGCTGCCAAACGGATACTCGGTACTGAAGGCCGCCCACCCCGCGGGGAGGGCGGCGCGGCGATCGCCGCTTACTTCGAGTACAGCTCGACGATCAGTTGCTCATTGATGTCGGCAGACAGGTCACCGCGTTCAGGCAGAGCCTTGAAAGTGCCTTCCATCTTCTTGGCATCGACCTCGACCCAGGCGACATCGCCACGGTTGGCGGCGATGCTCAGGGCGTTCTGGATACGCGCCTGGTTCTTGGCCTTTTCGCGGACGGAGACCACGTCACCCGGCTTGACCTGGTAGGAGGCCACGTTGACGGTCTTGCCGTTGACGGCGATCGCCTTGTGGCTCACCAGCTGGCGGGCCTCGGAGCGAGTGGCGCCGTAGCCCATGCGGTAGACGACGTTGTCCAGTCGGGATTCGAGAAGCTGCAGCAACAGCTCACCGGTCGCGCCCTTCAGACGGGCCGCTTCCTTGTAGTAGTTGCGGAACTGCTTCTCGAGCACGCCGTACATGCGGCGTACTTTCTGCTTCTCGCGAAGCTGCAAGCCGTAGTCGGAAATCCGCTGACGACGCTGGCCGTGCACACCCGGGATCTGCTCGGATTTGCACTTCTTCTCGAAGGGAGTGACACCGCTCTTCAGGAAGAGGTCGGTGCCTTCACGACGAGACAGTTTGCACTTCGGTCCAATATAACGAGCCATGAATCTGTCTCCTTAAACGCGGCGTTTCTTCGGCGGACGGCAGCCATTGTGCGGAATGGGCGTCGCGTCGGTGATGCTTTGCACGCGGAAGCCGGCGGCATTCAGTGCACGCACGGCGGATTCACGGCCCGGACCGGGGCCTTTGACCAGCACGTCGACGTTTTTCACACCATACTCGGCTGCAGCGGTCGCTGCACGTTCACTTGCCACTTGGGCAGCGAACGGGGTGCTCTTGCGAGAACCACGAAAACCCGAACCACCGGCAGTCGCCCAGGAAAGGGCGTTGCCCTGGCGGTCTGTGATCGTAATGATCGTGTTGTTAAAAGAGGCGTGGATATGCGCGACGGCATCCACGACCTGCTTTTTAACCTTTTTACGGTTGCTACGCGGGTTAGCCATGTTGATGTCAATTCCTGTCGTTACGCAGAACGTGCGTGTTATTTGCGAATCGGCTTACGCGGACCCTTACGGGTGCGCGCATTGGTCTTGGTCCGCTGACCCTTCAGCGGGAGACCACGACGATGACGCAGACCACGATAGCAACCCAGGTCCATGAGACGCTTGATGTTCAGCGTCACATCACGACGAAGATCGCCTTCAACGGTGTACTTACCGACTTCGGAACGCAGGGTGTCGACTTCGTCAGAAGACAGCTCCTGGATCTTGGTGGTCGGCGCAATGCCGGCCGCGACACAGATTTCCTGAGCGCGAGTGCGGCCAATCCCGAAGATATAGGTCAGCGAGATCGCCGCATGCTTGTTGTCCGGGATATTGACGCCTGCAATACGGGCCATCAGCTTACTCCGAAATTTGAGCGGCTTGCTCGATTAGTCATCTACAAAAGGCGCAACAGCATACCCCTTTACCCTGCGAAGGGCAAGGGGCATGCCGGCACCCGGTTTAGTGCAGTGTCAGGGATCAGCCCTGACGCTGCTTGTGCCGCGGCTCGCTGCAGATGACGCGCACGGCGCCATTGCGACGAATGATCTTGCAGTTACGGCACATTTTCTTCACGGAAGCTCGAACTTTCATCGTTCCTCTCCATTGTTGGCCCGCGTCGCGAGCCAACAATTCAGCTCGCGGCGCGCCAATTCACCAGCGGCGCACTCAGCGCGTGATGCCGCCGCTGCCGTAGCCTTTCAGGTTGGACTTCTTCATCACCGAATCGTACTGATGCGACATGAGGTGCGACTGCACCTGGGCCATGAAGTCCATGATGACCACCACCACGATCAGCAACGAAGTACCGCCGAAGAAGAACGGTACGTTCCAGGCCACGATCAGGAACTGGGGCATCAGGGAAACAGCAGTGATGTAGAGGGCACCGAACAGGGTCAGACGGGTCATGACCTTGTCGACGTAGCGAGCGGTCTGCTCGCCGGGGCGGATGCCCGGAAGGAAGGCCCCCGACTTCTTGAGGTTGTCGGCGACGTCCTTGGGATTGAAGACCAGCGCTGTGTAAAAGAAGCAGAAGAATACCACCGCTGCCGCGAAAAGCAAGATGTACAGCGGCTGACCCGGGCCAAGAGCCTGGGATGCACGCTGCAGCCACTCCATGCCGTCCCCGGCACCGACCCACTGACCCAGCGATGCCGGGAACAGCAGGATGCTCGAGGCGAAGATCGCCGGAATCACGCCCGCCATGTTGACCTTGAGCGGCAGATAGCTGCTCTGGCCGGCGTACATCTTGTTGCCGACCTGGCGACGCGGATAGTTCACCGTGATGCGGCGTTGACCGCGCTCGATGAACACCACGAAGGCCACGGTGGCGATGCCCAGAAGGGACAAGGCCAGCAGCGGCAGCACGTTCCATGCGCCTTCATTACGGGCCAGTTCGAAGGCCTGGCCCACGGCCCCCGGCAGACCGGCGACGATCCCCGCGAAGATCAGCAGCGAGATGCCGTTGCCGATGCCCTTCTCGGTGATCTGCTCGCCCAGCCACATCATGAACACCGCGCCGCACACGAAGGTGACGACGGCGGTGAAATAGAAGCTGAAGTCGGCCGTGTAGGCAATACCCTGGCTCGCCAGGCCCACCGACATGCCGGTGGCCTGGACGAGAGCCAGCAGTACGGTGCCGTAGCGGGTGTACTGGCTGATCTTGCGACGACCGGCCTCGCCCTCCTTCTTCAGCTGCTCCAGCTGAGGCGAGACGGCGGTCAGCAGCTGCATGATGATCGACGCGGAGATGTACGGCATGATGCCGAGTGCGAAGATACTCATGCGCTCCAGGGCACCGCCCGAGAACATGTTGAACATGCCCAGGATGGTGCCCTGCTGCTCCCTGAACAAGGCAGCAAGCTGGTCAGGATTGATACCGGGAACGGGGATGTGGGCACCGATACGGTAGACCACGATGGCGAGGAGCACGAAGCGCAGACGCGCCCAGAGTTCACTCAGACCGCTGCCCATCGCCGGCATATTTCCTGACTTGGCCATTTAGTCCTCTACCTTACCGCCGGCGGCTTCGATCGCGGCACGGGCACCCTTGGTGACCTTGAGGCCGCGGACGGTAACCGCCTTGTTCAGTTCGCCGGAAAGGATCACCTTGGCATACTGGGTGGCATCCTTCAGCACGTTGGCCTGCTTCAGGGTGTCCAGGGTGACTTCGTCACCCTCGACCCGGCCGAGTTCGGCCAGGCGGACTTCCTGGGAGACCAGCGACTTCGCGGAAGTGAAACCGAACTTCGGCAGACGACGCTGCAGCGGCATCTGGCCGCCTTCGAAGCCGGGCTTCACGCTGCCGCCGCTGCGCGACTTGAGGCCCTTGTGGCCCCGGCCACCGGTCTTGCCCAGACCGGAGCCAATGCCGCGACCGACGCGCTTTTCGGCGTGCTTGGAGCCCGGTGCCGGGCTCAGGCTATTGAGTTTCATGGATTACTCTCCCTCAACACGCACAAGGTAGTTGACCTTGTGGATCATGCCGCGAACGGCAGGGGTGTCTTCCAGTTCGACCGTGTGACCGATGCGACGCAGGCCGAGGCCCTTCATGGTGGCCTTGTGCTTGGCCAGCACGCCGATGGTGCTGCGGGTCTGGGTAACCTTGATCGTAGCTGCCATGGTACTCACCCCGTGATCGCTTCGACAGACAGACCGCGCTTGGCGGCCACGTCTTCCGGAGAGCGCTGGGCGGTCAGACCGTTGACGGTCGCACGCACCACGTTCACCGGATTGGTGGAGCCGTAGCACTTGGCCAGGACGTCATGGACGCCGGCCAGCTCGAGCACGGAGCGCATGGCGCCGCCGGCGATGATGCCGGTACCCTCGGAAGCCGGCTGCATGTACACCTTGGAGGCACCGTGACGGGCCTTGACGGCGTACTGCAGAGTGGCACCTTTCAGGTTGACCTTGACCATGTTGCGACGCGCCTGGTCCATGGCCTTCTGGATCGCGACCGGCACTTCACGCGCCTTGCCACGACCGAAGCCAACACGACCGTTACCGTCGCCGACGACGGTCAGGGCGGTGAAGCCGAAGATCCGGCCACCCTTGACCACCTTGGCGACACGGTTGACCTGCACGAGCTTTTCCTGCAGATCGCCGCTTTGCTGTTCGTTCTTCGCCATCGTAAAACCCTTTAGAATTCCAGGCCGCCTTCACGAGCGGCGTCGGCCAGGGCCTTGACACGACCGTGGTACTTGAAACCGGCACGGTCGAAGGCCACCTGGGTGATGCCTGCCTGCTTGGCCCGTTCGGCAATCAGCGCGCCGACCTTGGTGGCGGCGTCGACGTTACCGGTCGCACCCTCGCGCAGGGCCTTGTCCAGCGTGGAAGCGCTGGCCAGGACCTTGCCACCATCCGGCGAGATGATCTGCGCGTAGATGTGGCGCGGGGTACGGTTGACGCACAGGCGATACACGCCCAGCTCGCGGATCTTGGCGCGAGCGCGGCGGGCACGACGGAGACGAGATTCTTTCTTCGCGTTCATAACCCTGCCTTACTTCTTCTTGGCTTCTTTGCGGCGGACTTGCTCGTCGCCGTACCGGATACCCTTGCCCTTATAGGGCTCGGGCGGACGGTAGGCGCGAATTTCCGCGGCAACCTGGCCGAGCTTCTGCTTGTCCGCGCTCTTCAGCACGATAGTGGTGTTCTTCGGCGTTTCCGCCGTGACACCTTCAGGCAGTTCGTAGTCGACCGGGTGTGAGAAGCCCAGTGTCAGGTTCAGCGTCTGGCCCTTGGCCTGGGCACGATAACCGACGCCATTAATTTCGAGGGACTTGGTGAAGCCCTCGGAAACACCGGTGACCAGGTTCTGAACCAGGGCACGGGTGGTGCCGACCATCGCCCAGCTCTTGGCGGACTCGCTCGGCTGGAAGGTCACTTGACCTTCCTCATGAGCGATCGCCACGTCGGGGTGAACGGTCATGGACAGCGCGCCCTGGCTGCCCTTGACGGACAGCTGGTCGCCGTCGAGCTTGAGCTCGACGCCGGCGGGCACTTTAACCGGATATTTGGCTACGCGTGACATTCCAAACTCCTAGAATACGGTGCAGATGACTTCACCACCGACACCGGCCTGACGGGCCGCGCGGTCGGTCATCACACCATTGGAGGTGGTGACGATCGCGATACCCAGGCCATCGGCAACCTTGGGCAGGGAGTCCTTGCCCTTGTAGCTGCGCAGAGACGGCTTGGAAGCCCGTTGCAGATGTTCGATGACCGGCTTGCCTTCGAAGTACTTGAGGGTCACGGTCAGCGACGGCTTGGCCTCTTCGCTGACGGCATAGTCCGTGACATAACCCTCTTCCTTCAGCACGCGGGCCACCTCGACCTTGAGCTTGGAGGACGGCATGGAAACCGTCTCCTTGGTGGCCATCTGCGCATTGCGGATACGGGTGAACATATCCGCCAGAGTGTCTTGCATGCTCATTTACGTTGCGCTCCTGATGATTCTACGTGACGTTACCAGCTGGACTTCTTGAGTCCGGGCACATCGCCACGCATGGCGGCTTCACGCAGCTTGTTGCGGCCGAGGCCGAACTTGTTGTAGTAGCCGTGCGGACGGCCAGTGACGCGGCAGCGGTTGCGCTGGCGCACCGGGCTGGAGTCACGCGGCAGCTGCTGCAGCTTGAGCTGCGCATCGAAGCGCTCTTCGTCAGAAGCGTTCACGTCCTGGATGATCGCCTTGAGCTCGGCGCGCTTGGCGGCATACTTCTCCACCAGCTCGGCGCGCTTCGCCTCACGCTCTACCATGCTTTTCTTTGCCATGATCCCACCCTTATTTCTTGAACGGGAAGTTCAATGCGCTCAGCAGCGCACGACCTTCTTCATCGGTGTTGGCGGTGGTGGTGATGGTGACATCCAGACCACGGATCCGGTCGATCTTATCATACTCGATCTCCGGGAAGATGATCTGCTCACGCACCCCCATGGAATAGTTGCCACGACCGTCGAAGGACTTCGGGTTGAGACCACGGAAGTCACGAACGCGGGGGATCGCGATATTCACCAGGCGATCGAGGAAGTCCCACATGCGCTCGGAGCGCAGGGTCACCTTGATCCCGATCGGCCAGCCTTCACGCACCTTGAAGCCCGCGATGGACTTGCGCGCCTTGGTCACCAGCGGCTTTTGACCGGAGAGTTTCTCCAGGTCACCGATGGCGTTGTCGATCAGCTTCTTGTCGCTGGTCGCTTCGCCGATGCCCATGTTCAGGGTCACCTTGGTGATCCGGGGCACCTGCATAACGTTGGCGTAGCTGAACTGCTCTTGGAGCTTAGCCGCCACCTCGTTTTGATAACGTTCTTTCAAGTTCGCCATTTTGCTACCCGACTCGCGTTAGGCGTCGATCTGCGCTTGCGTCGACTTGTAGATACGTACCTTGGTACCGTCTTCCTGAACCTGGACGCCGACGCGATCTGCCTTACCGGTCTCCTGGTTGAAGATGGCCACGTTGGACGCGTGAATCGGAGCCTCGCGCTCGACGATACCGCCCTGATTACCCGCCATGGGATTGGGCTTGGTGTGACGCTTGATCATGTTCACACCGGACACGATGTAGCGGTCGTCCTGGAGGACGCGCTTCACGGTGCCACGCTTGCCCTTGTCTTTCCCGGCGATGACGACGACTTCGTCGTCACGTTTGATCTTTTGCATATCCGCCTCGCTCCTTACAGCACTTCAGGCGCCAAGGAAATGATCTTCATGAACTTCTCAGTACGAAGCTCACGGGTCACCGGACCGAAGATCCGGGTACCAATCGGCTGTTCGTTGGTGTTGTTCAACAGAACGGCCGCATTTCCATCGAAGCGGATCAGCGAACCGTCGTTACGACGGACGCCACTACGGGTGCGAACGACCACCGCTTTGAGGACCTGGCCTTTCTTGACCTTGCCACGCGGGATGGCTTCTTTCACCGTGACTTTGATGACGTCACCAACGCGGGCGTAGCGGCGGTGTGAACCGCCGAGCACCTTGATGCACTGCACCCGGCGCGCCCCGCTGTTGTCGGCGACATCCAGCATTGTCTGAGTCTGAATCATCGGTTTTCTCCAAACCTAAACTGACTGCACTGGTTCGACTGGCGTTTGCCGATCAACCCTTGGCCTGTTCGAGAACTTCGACCAGGGCCCAGGCCTTTTTCTTCGACAGCGGACGGCTCTCCTGAATGGAGACCGTGTCGCCAGCCTTGGCCTGGTTCGCCTCGTCATGGGCGTGCAGCTTGGTGGAGCGCTTGACGTACTTGCCGTAGATCGGGTGGCGCTCACGACGCTCGATCATCACAACGATGGACTTGTCCATCTTGTCGCTCACCACCTTACCGGTGAGCGTACGGGCTTTTTTCTCTTCGGCCATCTCAGACACCTGCCTTCTCGTTGAGCACAGTCTTCACCCGGGCGATATCCCGACGAACCTGCTTGAGCAGATGCGTCTGGCTGAGCTGGCCGGTGGCCTTCTGCATGCGCAGGTTGAACTGCTCGCGGAGGAGTTCGAGGAGCTGCTCCTTGAGCTGCTCTGCGGACTTTTCACGAATTTCCTGGGCTTTCATCACATCACCGTCCGTTTCACAAAGGTGGTGGAGACCGGGAACTTCTGCGCGGCGAGACCAAATGCCTCGCGAGCCAGCTCCTCGGAAACGCCTTCGATCTCGTACAGGACACGGCCGGGCTGGATCTGCGCGACCCAGTACTCGACGGAGCCCTTACCCTTACCCATACGGACTTCCAACGGCTTCTTGGAAATCGGCTTGTCGGGGAAGACACGGATCCAGATCTTGCCGCCACGCTTCACGTGACGCGTGATGGCACGACGACCGGCTTCGATCTGACGGGCGGTGACACGACCGCGGCCAGTGGCCTTGAGGCCGTATTCGCCGAAGCTCACCTTGCTACCGCGCTGCGCCAGGCCACGGTTGCGGCCCTTCTGCACCTTACGGAATTTCAAACGCTTGGGTTGTAACATCGACTCGCTCTCCCCTTACTTGGAACCTTTCTTCTTGGAGGGCGCGCTCTGCGGCTGCTTGGCCTTGGCGCGGACCTCCTCGATGCCCCCGAGGATTTCACCCTTGAAGACCCAGACCTTGACACCGATGATGCCGTAGGTGGTCTTGGCCTCGTAGGTGGCGTAGTCGATGTCCGCACGCAGGGTGTGCAGCGGCACGCGACCTTCGCGATACCATTCGGTGCGGGCGATCTCGGCACCGCCGAGACGGCCGGAGAGCTGCACCTTGATACCGCCGGCGCCCAGGCGCATGGCGTTCTGGACGGAGCGCTTCATGGCGCGGCGGAACATGACGCGACGCTCGAGCTGGCCGGCGATGTTCTGCGCGACGAGCTGGGCGTCCAGCTCCGGCTTGCGAACTTCCTCGATGTTGACGTGAACGGGCACGCCCATCATCTGAGTGACTTCGCGACGCAGCTTGTCGACGTCCTCGCCCTTCTTGCCAATCACGATGCCCGGACGGGCGGTGTGAATGGTCACGCGGGCGTTGTTGGCCGGACGCTCGATGGTGATCTTGCTGACAGAGGCGTTCTTGAGACGCTCTTCCAGGAAGCTACGCACCTCGAGGTCGTTGTTCAGCTTATCGGCATAGGCGCCGCGCTCGGCATACCAGACCGAGGTATGGTCCTTGACGATACCCAGGCGAATGCCTGTCGGATTGACTTTCTGACCCATCTGGTCGACTCCTACTTCTCGGCTACCTTGACGGTGATGTGGCAGGTGCGCTTCAGAATGCGATCCGCACGGCCCTTGGCGCGCGGACGGATGCGCTTGAGCGTCATGCCCTCATCGACGCAGATGGTCGAGACACGCAGCTCGTCGATATCCATGCCGTTGTTTTCTTCCGCGTTCGCGATGGCGGACTGCAGCACCTTCTTGACCAGCTTCGCTGCCTTCTTCGGGGAGAAGGTCAGCAGGTCGAGTGCTTCGGCGACCGGCTTACCGCGCACCTGGTCAGCCACCAAACGGGCCTTCTGGGCGGATAAGCTAGCGCCACGCAGCTTTGCTGTGACTTCCATCTCTAATCCTCTCTCGGCTTACCGTTTGGCTTTCTTGTCCGCCGCGTGACCGCGATAGGTGCGGGTGGCAGCGAATTCGCCCAGCTTGTGGCCAACCATTTCCTCGGAGACGTGCACCGGGACGTGTTGGCGACCGTTATGGACCGCAATGGTGAGCCCGACCATGTTGGGCAGGATCATGGAGCGACGCGACCAGGTCTTGATCGGTTTGCGTTCGCCCTTCTCCACTGCAGTCTCAACCTTCTTCAGCAGATGAAGGTCAATAAAAGGACCTTTCTTCAGTGAACGTGGCACAGCCGTTACCTCTTAATGTCTTGGCGTGGGATCTTATTTCCGGGCCTTGCGGCGACGGACGATCAGCTTGTCGGTGCGCTTGTTCTTGCGGGTCTTGTGGCCCTTGGTGGGCATACCCCACGGAGACACCGGATGACGACCACCGCTGGTGCGGCCTTCACCACCACCGTGCGGGTGATCCACCGGGTTCATGGCCACACCGCGAACGGTCGGGCGCACGCCTTTCCAGCGCTTCGCACCGGCCTTGCCAAGCTGACGCAGGCTGTGCTCGGAGTTGCTCACCTCACCCAGGGTCGCGCGGCACTCGGCCAGCACCTTGCGCATCTCGCCGGAGCGCAGACGCAGGGTGGCGTAGTTGCCTTCACGGGCCACCAGCTGGGCGCTGGTGCCGGCACTGCGAGCGATCTGAGCACCCTTGCCGGGCTTCAGCTCGATGCAGTGCACGGTGGAACCCAGCGGAATGTTGCGCAGCGGCAGGGCGTTGCCCTTCTTGATCGCTGCATTCACGCCGGACTCGAGACGGTCGCCGGCTTTCACACCGCGCGGAGCGATGATGTAGCGACGCTCGCCGTCCATGTACTTCAGCAGCGCGATGTGGGCGCTACGATTCGGATCGTGCTCCAGGCGCTCGACGACGGCGGGAATGCCATCCTTGGTACGCTTGAAGTCGATGATCCGGTAGTGCTGACGGTGACCACCGCCCACGTGGCGGGTGGTGATGCGACCGTAGTTGTTACGGCCACCGGACTTGGACTGCTTTTCGAGCAGCGGCGCGTACGCGCGGCCCTTGTGCAGCTCATCGCCGACGATCTTGATGACGTGGCGACGACCGGCGGAAGTAGGTTTAGTCTTGACGATTGCCATGATCCGTGCTCCTGCCTTTACTCGGCGCCAGAGAAGTCTTCGAGCGTCTCGCCGGCGGCCAGGGTGACGTACGCCTTGCGATAGCCTTTACGGAGACCGGTGCCATGCGCGGTGCGCTTGGTCTTGCCCTTGACGTTCAGGACCTGAACGCTGTCGACCTTCTTGCCGAACAGTTCCTGCACGGCGGTCTTGATCTCGGGCTTGGTCGCGTCGCTTGCCACCTTGAACACGTACTGGTTGCGCTCGGCGGCCATGGCGGCCTTCTCGGTCACGTGCGGACCCAGCAGCACCTTGAATACACGTTCCTGGTTCATGCCAGCTTCTCCTCGAATTTACGCAGAGCGGAGACGGTGGCCAGGACCTTGTCGAAGGCAACCAGGCTCACCGGGTCGGCGGCAGCGACGTCCACGACATCCACGTTGGGGATGTTGCGGGCGGCGAGGTACAGATTCTCGTCGACCTCTTCGGTGACGATCAGCACCTTGTCCTCGAGGCCCAGCTCGTTGAGCTTGGCGACCAGCTGCTTGGTCTTGGGGGTCTCGACGGCGAAGGCGTCGACGGCCACCAGACGCTCCTGGCGCACGAGCTCGGAAAGGATCGAGCGCATGGCCGCACGGTACATCTTGCGGTTGACCTTCTGGGTGTAGTCCTGCGGACGAGCCGCGAAGGTCACGCCGCCGGCACGCCAGATCGGCGAGCGGATGGTACCGGCGCGGGCACGACCGGTGCCCTTCTGACGCCACGGCTTCTTGCCGCCGCCACGCACGTCGGAACGGTTCTTCTGGGCGCGGGTGCCCTGACGACCACCGGCCAGATAGGCGGTGACGACCTGGTGCACGAGTGCTTCGTTGAACTCTTTGCCAAAGGTGGCTTCGGCGACTTCGACGGTGCCGCCAGCACCTGCAAGATTCAGATTCATCGGTAAATTCCCCTTCAGCCTGCTTTGACGGCGCTGCGCACGATGACATCACTGCCGGTGGCACCGGGCACGGCACCCTTGACCAGCAGCAGATTACGCTCGGCGTCGACACGGACGACTTCCAGGCTCTGGACGGTGCAACGCTCGTTGCCGAGCTGACCGGCCATCTTCTTGCCCTTGAACACGCGACCCGGGGTCTGGCACATGCCGATGGAACCCGGTGCACGGTGGGCCAGGGAGTTACCGTGGCTGTTGTCCTGGGTACGGAAGTTCCAGCGCTTCACGGCGCCCTGGAAACCCTTACCCTTGGAGGAGCCGGTCACGTCGATCTTCTGACCAGCCTCGAAGAGGGATACGGTGAGTTCGCCGCCCACTTCCGGAGCCTCGACGCCTTCGTCCAGGCGGAACTCCATCAGCGAACGACCAGCCTCAACGCCGGCTTTCGCGAATTGACCGGCTTGGGCCTTGGAGAGATGCTTGGCCTTGCGGGAACCGGTTGTCACCTGCACCGCGGCATAGCCGTCGGACTCGACGGTCTTGACGCGAGTCACGCGGTTCGGATCAACCTCGATCACGGTCACGGGCACTGAGGCGCCGTCTTCGGTAAAGACACGGGTCATCCCGGCCTTCGTACCGACCAAACCGATAGTCATTACTACGTCTCCTTTAGTGTACGGGGCTATCACCCGCTATGGCTGCCCTTTCCAGAGCATTCCACTAGCACGTTGTATGGCGCCATCCCGGCGCGGCGGCTGCTGCCTATGCGAACTTCCGACAGGCGCTGGGCCGCAAGTGTCTAGTGTGGTATCAGTCGAGCTTGATCTGCACGTCCACGCCGGCGGCGAGGTCGAGCTTCATCAGTGCATCAACGGTCTTCTCGGTCGGCTCGACGATATCGAGCACACGCTTGTGAGTACGAATCTCGTACTGATCACGGGCGTCCTTGTTCACGTGCGGAGAGATCAGCACGGTGTAACGCTCGCGATTGGTCGGCAGAGGAATCGGACCCCGCACCTGGGCGCCGGTACGCTTGGCGGTATCAACGATCTCCGCGGCGGACTGGTCGATCAGGCGGTGGTCGAAGGCCTTCAACCGAATGCGAATCTTCTGGTTCTGCATTTGCCCTAAACTCCAATGGATCTTGACGGCGCGAGCCGTCAACCCACGCATTCAAAGGATGCGCATTATAGGCGCGCCGCCGTCGAGAGTCAAACCCCTCGTGACGGTGCGCAGAAAGGGGGCTCCGCAAGGAGCCCCCTTCGATCGTTCGATCAGCGTAATGCTTACTCGACGATCTTGGCCACGACGCCGGCGCCGACGGTACGACCGCCTTCACGAACGGCGAAACGCAGGCCTTCGTCCATGGCGACCGGGGCGATCAGGCTGACAACCATCTTGACGTTGTCGCCCGGCATGACCATCTCGACGCCTTCCGGCAGTTCGCAGGTACCGGTGATGTCGGTGGTACGGAAGTAGAACTGCGGACGGTAGCCCTTGAAGAACGGAGTGTGACGACCACCCTCGTCCTTGGACAGCACGTACACCTCGGCCTCGAACTTGGTGTGCGGGGTGATGGTGCCCGGCTTGGCCAGGACCTGACCACGCTCGACGTCGTCACGCTTGGTGCCGCGCAGCAGGGCGCCGATGTTCTCGCCGGCACGACCTTCGTCGAGCAGCTTACGGAACATCTCGACACCGGTAACGGTGGTCTTGGTGGTGTCCTTGATGCCGACGATCTCGACTTCTTCGCCAGACTTGACGATGCCGCGCTCGACACGACCGGTCACCACGGTACCGCGACCGGAGATGGAGAACACGTCCTCGATCGGCATCAGGAACGGCTGATCGATGGCACGCTCCGGCTCCGGGATGTACGCGTCCAGGGCCTTGATCAGGTTGGCAACGGCGGTGGTACCCATGCCGTTGTCGTCCTTGCCTTCCAGAGCCATCAGGGCGGAACCGGTGATGATCGGGCAGTCGTCGCCCGGGAAGTCGTACTCGCTCAGGAGCTCACGGACTTCCATCTCGACCAGCTCGAGCAGCTCTTCGTCGTCGACCATGTCGGCCTTGTTCAGGAACACGACGATGTACGGCACGCCGACCTGGCGAGACAGCAGGATGTGCTCGCGAGTCTGCGGCATGGGGCCGTCGGCGGCAGAGCAGACCAGGATAGCGCCGTCCATCTGGGCGGCACCGGTGATCATGTTCTTGACGTAGTCGGCGTGACCCGGGCAGTCGACGTGAGCGTAGTGACGCTCTTCGGACTGGTACTCGACGTGAGCGGTCGCGATGGTGATACCGCGCTCACGCTCTTCCGGGGCGTTGTCGATGGAGTCGAACGCACGAGCGTCGCCACCGAAGACTTCCGCGGACACGCGAGTCAGGGCCGCAGTCAGCGTGGTCTTACCGTGGTCGACGTGACCGATGGTACCGACGTTGACGTGCGTTTTGGAACGTTCGAATTTTTCCTTAGCCACTGCTATGACCTCTTTACGTTAGCTAACGGTTAACCGTTCTGGTTGATGACGGCTTCAACGACGCTGTTCGGCGCCTCTTCGTAATCCGCGAACTCCATGGTGTAGCTCGCGCGGCCCTGGGTCTGAGAGCGCAGGTCGGTTGCGTAACCGAACATCTCAGCCAGCGGAACGGTGGCGCGGATGACCTTGCCCGCAGGCGAGTCGTCCATACCCTGGACCAGGCCACGGCGACGGTTCAGGTCGCCCATGACGTCCCCCATGAATTCCTCGGGAGTCACGACTTCGACCTTCATCACCGGCTCGAGGAGCACGGCCTTGGCCTTGGGTGCGCCTTCCTTGATCGCCATGGAAGAGGCGACCTTGAACGCGGTCTCGTTAGAGTCCACGTCGTGGTAGGAACCGTCGAACAGCGTGACCTTGACGTCAATCATCGGGTAGCCCGCGATGACACCGTTCTGGAGCTGCTCATAGGCCCCTTTCTCGACGGCCGGCACGTATTCCTTCGGAACCACACCGCCGACGATCTCGGAAGCGAATTTGAAGTTCATCTCTTCATCTTCGCCCTTGTCCTCGGCCGTCAACGGCTCGATGCGCAGGATAACGTGACCGTACTGACCGCGACCACCGGACTGGCGAACGAACTTACCTTCCTGCTCGACGCTCTGACGGATGGTTTCGCGGTAGGCAACCTGCGGCTTGCCGATGTTGGCCTCCACCTTGAACTCGCGACGCATGCGGTCGACGATGATGTCCAGGTGCAGCTCGCCCATGCCGGAGATGATGGTCTGGCCGGTTTCCTCGTCGGTCTTGACCTGGAAGGACGGATCCTCCTGGGCCAGCTTGCCGAGGGCGACGCCCATCTTCTCTTGGTCGGCCTTGGACTTCGGCTCCACGGCCACGGAGATCACCGGATCCGGGAACTCCATGCGCTCGAGAATGATCTTGTCATTCAGGTCGCACAGGGTGTCACCGGTGGTAACGTCCTTCAGGCCGATGCAGGCGGCGATGTCGCCGGCCAGCACTTCCTTGATCTCCTCGCGGGAGTTGGAGTGCATCTGGACGATACGGCCGACGCGCTCCTTCTTCTGCTTGACGGAGTTGTAGACGCTGTCGCCGGACTTCAGCACGCCGGAGTAGACGCGGATGAAGGTCAGGGTGCCGACGAACGGGTCGGTGGCGATCTTGAACGCCAGAGACGCGAACGGCGCGCTGTCATCGGCCTCACGAGTGGCGATGGTGCCGTCCTTGTCGTCCAGCTCACCCTCGATGGCCTTGACCTCGGTCGGAGACGGCATGTACTCGATCACGCCATCCAGAACCGCCTGCACGCCCTTGTTCTTGAACGCGGAGCCACAGGTGACCAGCACGATCTCGTTGTCGAGGGTACGACGACGCAGGCCGGCCTTGATCTCCTCCTCGGAGAGGTCGCCTTCCTCGAGGTACTTCTCCATCAGCTCTTCGGAGGCCTCGGCGGCGGACTCGACCATGTGCTCGCGGTATTCCGCGGCCTTGTCCTGCAGATCGGCAGGAATGTCGACCAGCTCGTAGTTCATCCCGAAGTTGGCTTCATCCCACTGGATGGCCTTCATCTGGATGAGGTCGATCACGCCCTTGAACTCGTCCTCGGCACCCCAGTTGATCTGGATCGGCACGACGTTGGCGCCCAGCTTGTCTTTCAGCTGGTCGACGACCATGAAGAAGTCGGCACCGGCACGGTCCATCTTGTTGACGAACACCATGCGCGGGACTTCGTACTTGTTGGCCTGACGCCAGACGGTCTCGGTCTGCGGCTGCACACCGGAGGAACCGCACAGCACGACGACCGCACCGTCGAGCACACGCAGGGAACGCTCGACCTCGATGGTGAAGTCAACGTGCCCAGGGGTGTCGATGATGTTGATGCGGTGCTCATCGAACTGCTTGTTCATGCCCTGCCAGAAGCAGGTGGTCGCCGCGGAGGTGATCGTGATGCCACGCTCCTGCTCCTGCTGCATCCAGTCCATGGTGGCGGCGCCCTCATGGACCTCGCCGACCTTGTGGGACAGACCGGTGTAGAACAGGACACGCTCGGTAGTGGTAGTCTTACCGGCGTCGACGTGGGCCACGATACCGATATTGCGGTAACGCTTGAGCGGAGTCTTGCGAGCCACGATGTAACTCCCGTTGGTTGGCGGTGCGGTTTAGAAGCGGTAGTGAGAGAAGGCCTTGTTGGCCTCTGCCATGCGATGCACGTCTTCACGCTTCTTGACGGCCGAACCCTTGCCTTCGGCGGCATCCAGCATTTCGCCAGCCAGACGCTGCACCATGGTCTTCTCACCGCGACGACGTGCGGCGTCCACCAGCCAACGCATGGCCAGCGCCTGACGGCGAGACGGACGCACTTCGACCGGCACCTGATAGGTCGCACCGCCGACGCGGCGAGACTTCACCTCGACCATGGGCTGGATGGTTTCCAGCGCCTTGTCGAAGATCTCCAGCGGCTCTTCGTTGGAACGATCGGCAACCCTGTCCAGCGCACCATAGACGATGCGCTCAGCTACGGACTTCTTGCCGCTGATCATCAGGTGGTTCATGAACTTCGCCAGGCGCTCGGATCCGAACTTGGGATCCGGGAGGATCTCGCGCTTGGCCGCAACTCTTCTTCTAGGCATGATAAGCCCTCTTCCGAAGGGTCCTTCAGGTAAACCCGAGACGACCGGATGGGCGCTCGACCTTACTCTTATCAGACCGTGTCAATATCAATGTTCTGGTGTGGCCGTAGCCGGTAACGCTGCGCGGAGGCTTAGGCCTTCGGACGCTTGGTACCGTACTTGGAACGACCCTGCTTACGGTTCTGGACGCCGGAGGTATCCAGGGCACCGCGAACGGTGTGGTAACGGACACCCGGAAGGTCCTTCACTCGACCGCCACGAATCAGGACCACGGAGTGCTCCTGGAGGTTGTGGCCTTCACCGCCGATGTAGGAAGACACCTCGAAGCCGTTGGTCAGGCGCACACGGCAGACCTTACGCAGAGCCGAGTTCGGCTTCTTCGGGGTGGTGGTGTAGACGCGGGTGCAAACGCCGCGCTTCTGCGGGCAGGCCTGCAGCGCAGGCACGTCGCTCTTGGCGGCCTGGCGCTTGCGCGGCTTGCGCACGAGCTGATTGATGGTAGCCATTTATCGCTCCAAATGGGTTGCCTTGGCGGAAGCGAGTAGCCGTTCGCTTCCTGTCTTGCGTTCCTCTTCACCAATGGCGCGGGCGCACCCGCCCCACTGTTAAAGGCTGCGCATTCTAATGGCTGACGCCATGCACCGTCAAGCGCGGCGCCCCGAGGAGCGCCGCACTTGGGGCCGTGGACGTCAGATCTCGTCGTCGTCCGAGTCGAGCGCGGTGAGCTGAGCGCCCAGCTCCTGCTCGACGTCGTGGGCCGACGGCTGGAGCACGCGTTCGGCGTCTTCACGCTTGCGGCGACGCTCCGCGTGATGGGTCAGGCCGGTACCGGCCGGGATCAGACGACCCACCACCACGTTTTCCTTCAGGCCGCGCAGGTAGTCGCGCTTGCCGGTGACCGCCGCCTCGGTCAGCACCCGCGTGGTCTCCTGGAAGGAGGCCGCGGAGATGAACGACTCGGTGGCCAGGCTGGCCTTGGTGATACCCAGCAGCAGGCGCTGGAACTTGGCCGGGAACTTGTCGCTGGCGGCGAGTGCGGCGTTCTGCTCCAGCACGCGCACCAGCTCGACCTGATCGCCCGGGATGAAGTCGGAATCGCCGGCGTCGGTGATCTCGACCTTGCGCAGCATCTGACGCACGATCACTTCGATGTGCTTGTCGTTGATGCCCACGCCCTGCAGACGGTAGACGTCCTGCACCTCGGCGACGATGTACTTGGCCAGTTCGGCGATGCCGAGCAGACGCAGGATATCGTGCGGGTTGCTCGGGCCATCGGAGATGACCTCGCCCTTCTCGACGCTCTCGCCCTCGAACACGGCGATCTGGCGCCATTTCGGGATCAGCATCTCGAACGGATCGCCGGATTCCGGGGTGATCGCCAGACGACGCTTACCCTTGGTCTCCTTGCCGAAGCTGATGGTGCCGCTGATCTCGGCGAGAATCGCCGGCTCTTTCGGCTTGCGCGCCTCGAACAGGTCGGCCACGCGCGGCAGACCACCGGTGATGTCCTTGTTGCCGGTGGCTTCCACCGGAATACGGGCCACCACCTCGCCGACGCCGATCTTGGAGCCGTCGTCGACGGTCACGATCGCGTTGCCGGGCAGCAGGTACTGCACCGGGGTGTCGGAGTTGGCCAGGGTCACCGGCTTGCCGGCCTCGTCGGACAGCAGGATCATCGGGCGCTTGTCGCGACCGGCCATGGGGCGCGCCGCCGACTCGATCACCTCGATGGAGGACAGGCCGGTCATCTCGTCCACGCTGCGGTGGATGGTGACGCCCTCGTCCATGTCCGCGTACTGCACCTTGCCCTCGGCCTCGGCCACGATCGGGTGGGTGTGCGGATCCCACTTGGCCACGGTCTGGCCGGCATCGACGGCATCGCCGTCCTTGACGGAGAGCTCGGCGCCATAGGGCAGCTTGTAGTACTCGCGCTCGCGGCCATGCTCGTCGGCGACGGCCAGGGCGCTGGAGCGGGAGACCACGACCAGCTTGCCGTCGCCGCGCTCCACGTGCTTGATGTTGTGCAGGCGCACCTTGCCGCCGTGCTTGACCTGGACGCTGTCCACCGCGGAGGCACGAGAGGCCGCACCACCGATGTGGAAGGTCCGCATGGTCAGCTGGGTACCCGGCTCACCGATCGACTGGGCGGCGATGACGCCCACGGACTCGCCGACGTTGACCTGATGGCCGCGCGCCAGGTCGCGGCCGTAGCACGCGGAGCAGACGCCATGACTGGTGTCACAGCTGATCGTGGAGCGCACCACGATCTCGTCGACGCCCATGGTGTCGAGCTCGGCGCACCACGCCTCGTCGAGCAGGGTGCCGCGCGGAATCAGCACTTCCTCGCTCTCGGGATCGACGACGTCCTGAGCGACCACGCGGCCGAGCACGCGCTGGGCCAGCGAGACGATGATGTCGCCGCCCTCGATGACCGGGTGCAGGGTCAGGCCGTTCTCGGTGCCGCAGTCGGCCTCGGTGATGACCATGTCCTGGGCCACGTCGACCAGGCGACGGGTCAGGTAACCGGAGTTGGCCGTCTTGAGGGCGGTATCCGCCAGACCCTTACGCGCGCCGTGGGTCGAGATGAAGTACTGGAGTACGTTCAGACCCTCACGGAAGTTGGCGACGATCGGGGTCTCGATGATCGAGCCGTCCGGCTTGGCCATCAGGCCACGCATGCCCGCCAGCTGGCGGATCTGGGCGGCACTACCCCGGGCGCCGGAGTCGGCCATGATGAAGACGCTGTTGAAGGAGTCCTGCTCGACCTCGTTGCCCTCGCGGTCGATCACGCTCTCCTTGGAGATGCCCGTCATCATCGCCTTGGCGACCTGGTCGTTGGCCCGCGCCCAGATATCGATGACCTTGTTGTACTTCTCGCCCGCGGTCACGAGACCGGAGGAGAACTGGTCCTCGATTTCCTTGACCTCTTCCTCGGCGGCTTCGACGATCTCGGCCTTGGCGTCCGGGATGACGAAGTCGTTGACGCCGATGGAGGCGCCGGACCAGGTGGCCATGCGGAAGCCGGTGTACATCAGCTGGTCGGCGAAGATCACCGCCGGCTTCAGGCCGGAGCAGCGATACACCTCGTTGATCAGCTGGGAGATCGCCTTCTTCTTCATCGGCTGATCGATCAGCTCGAAGGGCACGCCTTCGGGCAGGATCCGGAACAGCAGCGCGCGACCCACGGTGGTGTCGTAGATCTTGCGGGTCTCGGTCTTCTCGCCGGTCTCTTCGTCGACGGCCACCTCATCGAGGCGCACCTTGACGCGAGCGTGCAGGTCGACGCTCTGGGTGCCGAAGGCGCGCTCGACCTCGTTGAGGTCGGAGAACACCATGCCCTCACCCTTGGCATTGATCTTCTCGCGGGTCATGTAATACAGACCCAGCACCACGTCCTGGGACGGCACGATGATCGGCTCGCCGTTGGCCGGTGACAGCACGTTGTTGGTGGCCATCATCAGCGCGCGGGCCTCGAGCTGGGCCTCCAGGGTCAGCGGCACGTGCACGGCCATCTGGTCGCCGTCGAAGTCGGCGTTGTAGGCGGCACACACCAGCGGGTGCAGCTGGATCGCCTTGCCCTCGATCAGCAGCGGCTCGAAGGCCTGGATGCCGAGACGGTGCAGGGTCGGGGCGCGGTTCAGCAGTACCGGGTGCTCGCGGATGACGTCGGCGAGGATGTCCCACACCTCCGGCAGCTCGCGCTCGACCATCTTCTTGGCGGCCTTGATGGTGGACGCCTGGCCGCTGGCCTGCAGCTTGGAGTAGATGAACGGCTTGAACAGCTCGAGCGCCATCTTCTTCGGCAGGCCGCACTGGTGCAGACGCAGGGTCGGGCCCACGGTGATGACCGAGCGGCCGGAGTAGTCGACGCGCTTGCCCAGCAGGTTCTGACGGAAACGACCCTGCTTGCCCTTGATCATGTCGGCCAGCGACTTCAGCGGACGCTTGTTCGAGCCGGTGATGGCCCGGCCGCGACGGCCGTTGTCGAGCAGGGCGTCGACCGCTTCCTGCAGCATGCGCTTCTCGTTGCGCACGATGATGTCCGGCGCGTTGAGATCCAGCAGCCGCTTGAGGCGGTTGTTGCGGTTGATCACGCGGCGGTACAGGTCGTTCAGGTCCGAGGTCGCGAAGCGGCCGCCGTCCAGCGGCACCAGCGGACGCAGGTCCGGCGGCAGCACCGGCAGCACTTCCATGACCATCCACGCCGGATCGTTGCCGGAGCCCTGGAAGGCCTCCAGCAGCTTCAGGCGCTTGGACAGCTTCTTGATCTTGGTCTCGGAGTTGGTCTGCGGGATCTCCTCACGCAGACGCTCGATCTCTTCCTCGAGATCGATGTCCTTGAGCATGGCCTGGACGGCCTCGGCACCCATGCGGGCGTCGAAGTCGTCGCCGAACTCCTCGAGGGCCTCGAAGTACTGCTCGTCGTTGAGCAGCTGGCCGCGCTCGAGGGTGGTCATGCCCGGGTCGACGACCATGAAGCTCTCGAAGTACAGCACGCGCTCGATGTCGCGCAGGGTCATGTCCAGGAACATGCCGATGCGGGACGGCAGCGACTTCAAAAACCAGATGTGCGCGACCGGGCTTGCCAGCTCGATGTGACCCATGCGCTCGCGGCGCACGGCGGCCTTGGTGACCTCCACGCCGCACTTCTCGCAGATGATGCCGCGATGCTTCATCCGCTTGTACTTGCCGCACAGGCACTCGTAATCCTTCACCGGGCCGAAGATCTTGGCACAGAACAGGCCGTCACGTTCCGGCTTGAAGGTACGATAGTTGATGGTCTCGGGCTTCTTGACCTCGCCGAAGGACCAGCTGCGAATCATGTCCGGCGACGCCAGCGTGATCTTGATCGCGTCGAACTCGTCGGACTGAGACTGCGATTTGAGGACTTTCACCAAATCTTTCATGGGTCGGCTCCGTTGCGGAGTTGTCATGGGCGGGGGCGCGCACGCCCCCGCGGACCGTCATTACTGCGAAGCGCCTAGCGGCAGCCTCAGCTCTCCAGTTCGATATCGATGCCCAGCGAACGGATTTCCTTCACCAGCACGTTGAAGGATTCCGGCATGCCCGCCTGCATGGTGTGGTCGCCATCCACGATGCTCTTGTACATCTTGGTGCGGCCTTCCACGTCATCGGACTTGACGGTGAGCATTTCCTGAAGGGTGTAGGCGGCGCCATAGGCTTCCAGGGCCCAGACCTCCATTTCCCCGAAGCGCTGACCACCGAACTGCGCCTTGCCGCCCAGCGGCTGCTGGGTCACCAGGGAGTAGGAGCCGGTGGAACGCGCGTGCATCTTGTCATCCACCAGGTGGTTGAGCTTCAGCATGTACATGTAACCCACGGTGACCGGGCGATCGAAGGCATCGCCGGTACGCCCGTCGTAGAGGGTCGTCTGACCGGAGTCCGGCAGATCGGCCAGGGTCAGCAGGTGCTTGATCTCCTGCTCGCGAGCACCGTCGAAGACCGGCGTGGCCATGGGCACACCCGCCTTGAGGTTCTTGGCCAGGGAGATCACCTCGTCGTCGGAGAGCGAGTCGATGTCCTCGACCCGGGTGCTCGACTCGGTATTGTAGACCTTGCCCAGGAACTCACGGATCTGCGAGACCTGCTGGTCGCGGGCGTCGCGCAGCATGTGCTCGATCTTCACCCCGAGGCCGCGGGCGGCCATGCCCAGGTGGGTCTCGAGGATCTGGCCGACGTTCATCCGCGACGGGACACCCAGCGGGTTCAGCACCACGTCGATCGGCTCGCCGTTGTCATCGAACGGCATGTCCTCGATCGGCATGATGGCCGAGATGACACCCTTGTTACCGTGACGACCGGCCATCTTGTCACCCGGCTGCAGGCGACGCTTGATGGCGAGGTAGACCTTGACGATCTTGAGCACGCCCGGCGCGAGGTCGTCGCCCTGGGTGAGCTTGCGCTTCTTGTCCTCGAAGCGCTCGTCCATCTCCTTGCGACGGGTCTCCAGCTGCTCGTCGGCCTGGGCCAGCAGCTCGTTGAGGCTCTCGTCCTGCATGCGCAGCTTGAACCACTGCTGACGCGGCAGCTCCTCGAGGTACTCGTCGCTGAGCACGTCGCCCTTCTTGAGCTTCGGACCGCCGTTGACCGGCTGACCGACCAGGGTGCGCTGCAGACGCTCGAAGGTGGCGTCCTCGGCGATGCGGTAGGTCTCCTGGAGATCCTTGCGCACCTCGTCGAGCTGCTGCTGCTCGATGGAGAGCGCACGGGAGTCCTTCTCCACGCCGTCGCGGGTGAACACCTGCACGTCGATGACGGTGCCCTTCATGCCGGTCGGGGCACGCAGGGAGGTGTCCTTCACGTCGGACGCCTTCTCACCGAAGATCGCACGCAGTAGCTTCTCCTCCGGGGTCAGCTGGGTCTCGCCCTTGGGCGTGACCTTGCCGACCAGGATGTCGCCCGCGCCGACCTCGGCACCGATGTAGACGACGCCGGCCTCATCCAGCTTGCCGAGCGCGGACTCGCCGACGTTCGGGATATCGGAGGTGATCTCTTCCGCGCCCAGCTTGGTGTCGCGGGAGACGCAGGTCAGCTCCTGGATGTGGATGGTGGTGAAACGGTCTTCCTGGACGGCCCGCTCGGAGAGCAGGATGGAGTCCTCGAAGTTGTAGCCGTTCCACGGCATGAAGGCGATGCGCATGTTCTGGCCCAGGGCCAGGTCACCCATGTCGACGGACGGGCCGTCGGCCAGGATGTCGCCGCTCGACACGCTGTCGCCGGGGCGCACGATCGGACGCTGGTTCTGGCAGGTGTTCTGGTTGGACCGCAGGTACTTGGTCAGGTTGTAGATATCGACGCCGGCTTCGCCGCCGATGATCTCGTCCTCGTTGACCCGCACCACGATGCGCTTGGCATCGACGGAGTCGATGGTGCCACCACGACGGGCCACGGCGCAGACGCCGGAGTCGCGGGCGACGAACTTCTCCATGCCGGTACCGACCAGCGGCTTGTCGGCGCGCAGGGTCGGCACGGCCTGACGCTGCATGTTCGCCCCCATCAGGGCGCGGTTGGCGTCATCGTGCTCGAGGAACGGGATCAGGGCCGCGGCCACGGACACCACCTGACGCGGCGAGACGTCCATCAGGGTGACCTGCTCGGGGCGCATGAAGGTGGTCTCGCCGCGGTGGCGGACCTGCACCAGGTCGTCGACCAGCTTGCCGCCCTCGTCCACGGTGGCCGAGGCCTGGGCGATGACGAAGTTGCCCTCCTCGATCGCGGAGAGGTGCACCACGTCGTCGGTCACCTGACCGTCCACGACCTTGCGGTACGGCGTCTCGAGGAAGCCGTAGCTGTTGGTGTGGCTGTAGGTGGCCAGCGAGTTGATCAGGCCGATGTTCGGACCCTCGGGGGTCTCGATCGGGCACAGGCGGCCGTAGTGGGTGGCGTGAACGTCACGCACCTCGAAGCCGGCACGCTCGCGGGTCAGGCCGCCCGGGCCGAGGGCGGAGACGCGGCGCTTGTGCGTCACCTCGGACAGCGGGTTGTTCTGGTCCATGAACTGCGACAGCTGGGAGGAGCCGAAGAACTCCTTCACCGCCGCGGCCACCGGCTTGGCGTTGATCAGGTCCTGCGGCATCAGGCCTTCGCTCTCCGCCATGGAGAGGCGTTCCTTGACCGCACGCTCGACGCGCACCAGGCCGACGCGGAACTGGTTCTCGGCCATCTCGCCGACGCAGCGGATGCGGCGGTTGCCCAGGTGGTCGATGTCGTCGACGTCGCCGAAGCCGTTACGGATGTTGATCAGCTCGCCGAGCACGTCGAGGATGTCGCGCTGGTCGAGGACGCCGGCGCCCTCGTCCTGCTCGCGGCGCAGACGACGGTTGAACTTCATGCGACCGACGCCGGACAGGTCGTAGCGGTCTTCGGTGAAGAACAGGTTGTTGAACAGCGTCTCGGCGGCTTCCTTGGTGGGCGGCTCGCCGGGGCGCATCATGCGGTAGATCTCGACCAGCGCCTCGAGCTGGGAACCGGTGGTGTCCAGCTTGAGGGTGTCGGAGACGAACGGGCCGCAATCCAGGTCGTTGGTGTACAGGGTCTCCAGGCGGGTCAGGCCGGCCTGGCCCACGGACTCCAGCACTTCCGGGGTGATCGCGGTGTTGCAGGGGCAGATCAGCTCGCCGGTGTTGGGATCGATCTGGTCCTTGGCCAGCACCTTGCCGAACAGGTAGTCCATCGGCACCTCGAGACGCTCGAGGCCGGCCTTCTCCAGCTGACGGATGTGCTTCTGGGTGACGCGACGGCCTTCCTCGACGATGACGTTGCCGTCACCATCCTTGATGTCGAAGGTCGCGGTCTCGCCGCGCAGGCGAGACGGCACCAGTTCCACGGAGAAGCCGCGCTTCTCGATGTGGAAGGTGCTGGTGTCGAAGAACTCGTCGAGGATCTCCTCGGCGCTCATGCCCAGCGCGCGCAGCAGCACCGTGGCCGGCAGCTTGCGGCGACGGTCGATACGCACGAAGACGTTGTCCTTGGGATCGAACTCGAAGTCCAGCCAGGAACCGCGGTAGGGAATCACCCGAGCGGAATACAAGAGCTTGCCGGAGGAGTGGCTCTTGCCCTTGTCGTGATCGAAGAACACGCCCGGGGAGCGGTGCAGCTGGGAAACGATGACGCGCTCGGTACCGTTCACGACGAAGGTACCGTTCTCGGTCATCAGGGGGATTTCCCCCATGTAGACTTCCTGCTCCTTGATGTCCTTGATCGCCTTGTTGGACGAATCCTTGTCATAGATGATCAGGCGGACTTTAACGCGCAGGGGAGCCGAATAGGTGACGCCACGCAGCTGGCATTCCTTGACATCGAAGGCCGGAGTGCCAAAACGGTAGCTGACGTATTCCAGCGCAGCATTGCCGGAGAAGCTCTCGATCGGGAAGACCGAGCGGAAGGCGGCATGCAGGCCCAGGTCGAGGCGCTCTTCGGGGGAGCGATCCTGCTGGAGAAAGTCGTAATAGGAATCAAGCTGGATGGCCAGCAGGTAAGGCACATCCATCACTTGGGGCAGTTTGCCGAAATCCTTGCGGATGCGTTTTTTCTCAGTGTATGAGTAAGCCATCTGTATTCCCCAGCTTGTTCACCATGGGTGACCGATGCGTGTCGGCGCCACCCGACGGACGCGGCTCCGTCAGGCGCTGACGGCAAGCCCCCGGAGGGAGGCTCGCCGTCGGAATTCGGCTAGCGGAGGCCCGAGGGGCGTACCGCCTAGCGACAACAGAAAAAGGCCGGCAGCGGGTGTCCCGCCACCAGCCATGGAAGCTTACGCAGCGCGTGAAGCCATGGGCACAAGGATTACTTGAGCTCCACGCTCGCGCCGGCTTCTTCCAGCTTGGTCTTGGCTTCTTCGGCGTCTTCCTTGGACATGCCTTCCTTCAGGGTAGCCGGGACGCCGTCGACGGCACCCTTGGCTTCCTTCAGGCCCAGACCGGTGATCTCGCGGACGGCCTTGATGACGTTGACCTTCTTGTCACCAGCGGCGGTCAGGACGAGGTCGAACTCGGTCTGTTCTTCGGCAGCAGCGGCTTCACCGCCACCCGGGCCAGCGACGACAGCAGCAGCGGCGGTCACGCCGAACTTCTCTTCCATCGCTTCGATCAGCTCGGCGACTTCCATCACGGACATGTCGGCGACGGCGTTGATGATGTCTTCTTTGGTCAGTGCCATTTTCACGTTCCTAACTTTGCGGGAGTCTCGGCGGGCCGACGACTCGGTGATTCAATATTCGATTCGCGAGAGGAGGTCGAGTTCGCCGTTCAGGCGGCCTCGCCTTCCTTCTGGTCACGCAGCGCGGCGAGGGTACGAACCAGCTTGCCGGCAGAAGCCTCCTTCATGACGGACATCAGCTTCGCGATGGCCTCGTCATAGGTCGGCAGGCTTGCCAGGCGGTCGAGATCGCTCGCCGGGATGAACTCGCCTTCGTATGCCAGCGCCTTGACTTCGAAGTCTTCCTCGGACTTGCCGAACTCCTTGAACAGACGGGCGGCGGCGCCCGGATGATCGGTGGAGAAGGCCAGCAGAGTCGGACCCACGAAAGACTCGTTCAGGCACTCCCACTGAGTGCCTTCGAGGGCGCGGCGTGCCAGGGTGTTGCGGACAACACGGATCTGGACGCCATTCTCGCGGGCCTGCTTGCGCAGTTCGGTCATCTTGGTGACCGAGACGCCACGAGAGTCGGCAACGACGACGGAGAGAGCATCCTTGGCCGCTTCACTGACCTCGGCAACAATGGCCTTCTTGCCTTCGAGTGCTAGTGGCACGGTGATCACTCCTTCGTGCCGGAATCTCCGCAGAGGATTCCGGTGGTTACCATCTCCCCCGGCCGGGCCATGAGGCCGCGGGCCGGGGGTCCTGGGTGATGGTGCTCACCAGATATCTGGCGGCCACACCATCTGCGCAGGCGGCCCCGAGGGACGATTAAGCCGCCTCGGCAGCGAGGCGGCACCTGCGGTCTTTGACGATGCCCCGCCGACTCGCATCGATGTCGTGCACGGGGACCGCAAAGTTCTTGCTCGATTGTCGATCGCGGCGTTAGACGAACGCAGCGTGATCGACGGTCAGACCCGGGCCCATGGTGGTGGACAGGGAAATCTTCTTGAAATACACGCCCTTGGAAGTGCTCGGCTTGAGCTTCTTCAGGTCGGCGATCAGGGCTTCGAGGTTGCCGCGAATGGCGTCGGCGTCGAAGTCGGCCTTGCCGAGGGTGGCGTGGATGATGCCGTTCTTGTCGGTACGGAAGCGCACCTGACCGGCCTTGGCGTTCTTGACGGCGGTGGCCACGTCCGGGGTCACGGTACCGACCTTCGGGTTCGGCATCAGGCCGCGCGGACCGAGGATCTGACCCAGCTGGCCGACGACGCGCATGGCGTCCGGCGAGGCGATGACCACGTCGAAGTCGAGCTGGCCCTTCTTGACCTGCTCGGCCAGGTCGTCCATGCCGACGATGTCGGCACCGGCTTCCTTGGCGGCTTCTTCGTTGGCACCCTGGGTGAAGACGGCAACGCGCACGTCCTTGCCGGTGCCGTTCGGCATGACGGTGGCGCCACGCACGACCTGGTCGGATTTACGCGGATCGACGCCCAGGTTGACGGCGACGTCAACGGACTCGTTGAACTTGACGGTGGACAGCTCGGAGAGCAGGGCCACGGCCTCCTCGAGGGAGTACGCCTTGTTCGGGTCGACCTTCTCGCGAATCTGCTGAGCGCGCTTGGTGAGCTTAGCCATGATCAGAGGCCCTCCACGTTGAGGCCCATGCTGCGGGCACTACCGGCAATGGTACGCACCGCGGCGTCGAGGTCGGCAGCGGTCAGATCCGGCTCCTTGGCCTGGGCGATCTCTTCCAGCTGCTCGCGGGTCACGGTACCGACCTTGTTCTTGTTCGGCTCACCGGAGCCGGACTTGATGCCAGCGGCCTTCTTCAGCAGGACGGCGGCGGGCGGCGTCTTGGTGACGAAGGTGAAGCTGCGGTCGGAGTAGACGGTGATGACGACGGGCGTCGGCAGACCGGCCTCGAGGTTCTGGGTCTCGGCGTTGAACGCCTTGCAGAACTCCATGATGTTCACGCCGTGCTGACCCAGCGCGGGGCCCACGGGGGGACTCGGGTTGGCCTTACCGGCTGCAACCTGCAGCTTGATGTAAGCCTGTACTTTCTTGGCCATGATTTACTCCAGATGGGTGATAGCGCCTTGCGGCTCCCCGGTTAAGACGGCCGCTCTCGGCGGCCGTCACGAAAGTCTGCTTGGCGAGAGGAAGGTTATTCCTTCTCGACCTGGGAGAACTCCAGCTCGACCGGCGTGGCGCGGCCGAAGATCAGCACGCTGACCTGCAGACGGCTCTTGTCGTAGTTGACTTCCTCGACAACGCCGTTGAAGTCGGCGAACGGGCCGTCGATGACGCGCACGGACTGACCCGGCTCGAACATCGTCTTGGGGCGCGGCTTGTCGGTGCCGTCCTTGACCCGGCTGAGGATGGCATCGGCCTCCCGCTGGGTGATAGGCGCCGGCTTCTCCTTGGTGCCACCGATGAACCCCATGACGCGCGGAGTCTCGTTGACCAGGTGCCAAGTCTCGTCATCCATTTCCATCTCGACCAGCACGTAGCCGGGATAGAACTTGCGCTCGCTCTTGCGGCGCTTGCCGTCACGCATCTCGACGACTTCTTCGGTCGGCACCAGGATCTCGCCGAAGCGATCTTCCATGCCGTACATCTTCACGCGCTCGATGAGCGAGCGCATGACATGCTTCTCGAAGCCGGAGTAGGCGTGAACGACGTACCAACGCTTGGACATGAAGACTCCTAACCAATGACGCCGGACATGGCCCAGCCAAGCAGCGTGTCGATGAGCCACAGCGCCAGGCCCACGACCAGAACGGCGACCAGCACGATGGCGGTGGTCTGCACGGTCTCGGGACGGCTGGGCCAGACGACGCGCTGAATTTCCTTCTTGGCACTGCGGGCCAGCTCGACCAGCTCACGCCCCTTGGTGGTGGTCAGCGCCACCAGCGCCGCCACCACACTTAGGGCGACGACGCCAAGCACGCGATAGAGCAGCGCCTGATCGGCAAAATAGGTGTTGCCGACCACGGCAAGAACCAGCAGGGTAACGACAACCGCCCACTTGAGACCGTCGTGGCGCGTCTCCTGCACCTCGGCGTTATGTTTCATGAAAACGAGACTCCTCAAGGTGCGGCAATCGAAACATGAAAGACAAAAGAAATCTCACCAGCCTGGGGAAGACTGGCAGGCCAGGAGGGAATCGAACCCCCAACCTGCGGTTTTGGAGACCGCTGCTCTGCCAATTGAGCTACTGGCCTGTTGCTTCCGCGACCGCCCTTTGCGGGAGGCCTCAGCGACAGCGGGCGCCATCATAGCGAATGCCGCCCGTACTGACAACCCCTGATCCAGCCTCTCTCGCACCGGCCAGGGAAAGAGAAAAGGCGAGCTCGCGCTCGCCTTTTCAATTTGGAGCTCATGGACGGATTTGAACCGTCGACCTCACCCTTACCAAGGGTGTGCTCTACCCCTGAGCTACATGAGCAAAACCTTAGCTTGGAGCGGGCAGCGGGGATCGAACCCGCATCATCAGCTTGGAAGGCTGAGGTTCTACCATTGAACTATGCCCGCCTGCCCGCTCTTGCTGCCACCACCCGCCTCGACGAGTGCGGCCAAACCTGGTGGAGGGGGAAGGATTCGAACCTTCGAAGCTTTCGCGGCAGATTTACAGTCTGCTCCCTTTGGCCACTCGGGAACCCCTCCAACTGGCGGAGCATTTTACCGCTCCCGTTCTCGGTGTCAAGTGATTGTTTTACCAATCTTCTTGAAGCATGGCACGGCGGCCTCGGCTCGCCTGCTCCCCTAGAACGCGACGCATTGTGTCAAAGCAGCATGGAGAACGCAAGCCCTGCGCGAATCTTTTCCAGCGGCACCCGACGCGGCACCGTCGGCGCCCCGGACATCCGGCCCGCCCGCTCCGCCGCCGTGAGCGGAAAGCAGGCCTCCAGCCCGCCGTAGACCATGTCCGGCCAGACGGCATGCGGGACCTGCACCCCACGGGAGACCACCCGGGCATCCCCCCCGGTCAGCAGCAGCGGCAGCGACACCCCCTCGCGGTCGCACACCTCGCTGTAGATCCGGTTCACCGCACTCACCGCCGCCATGTAGATGCCATGATTGACGGCCTCCACCGTGCGCTCGCCCGGCACCAGCAGCGCGTCGGCCTCGCTGTCGGGATCGATCGCCACGTTGCGCGTACCGAGCTTGAGGCTTTCCTTCATCAGCCGGAGCCCTGGCAGGATGTAGCCGCCCAGATGCTGCCCGCCGGGCAGCACGAAATCCACGGTGATGGCGCTGCCGCAGTCGACCGTGCAGCAGCCGCCCGCCAGCTGATAGCCGGCCAGTACGCCCAGCCAGCGATCCACCCCCAGCTTGCCGGGCTCCTGATAGCCGTTGGTGACCCCCAGCGCCTCGGGCTCCGAGCGCGCCACATGCACGCTGCGCACCCGACGCTGCAGCAGAGCCACGGTCTGGGCCAGCACCGCCTTGCGCGCCACGCTGGAGATCCTCACCGCCTCGACCACGTCGAGATCGGGGATGTCGGCCCCGGGGCGCCATTCCTCGCGCGTCCACACGGCTCCGCGCGAACGGATCTCGCTGCTCTCGGCATCCTTCAGCCGCCACTTGGACAGGGTGTTGCCGATATCCAGGTCCAGGATCATTACCGCCCCCGCACGCTGATCTCGCCCCCGGCGAGACGCTCGCGACCGCCCTCCCCTTGCACCCAGAGGTTGCCAGCGGCATCGACCCCCTCGGCGATCGCCGGCTCGCGGCGTTCGCCGCGGATGATGTCCACCTCACGCCCGGCGAAGGCATGCCGAGCATTCCAGGCTTCCTGCCAGGCACCGAAGCCCTGATGCTCGAACTCTGCCAGCAGCGGCATCAGGCCGTCGAACAGCTCCACGGCCAGCTGGTTGCGCGACAGCCCCGGGGCCTGGTCGCGGACCGCCCCCACCGGCTGCTCGATCCCTTCCCGGAACGCCAACGGCAGATCCACGTTGATCCCCATGCCGACCACCAGCTCGCAGGGCCCCGTCGCATCCCCCGTCAGCTCGACCAGGATGCCCGCCAGCTTGCCCAGCTCACCAGACTCTGTCTCCAGCAGCACGTCGTTTGGCCACTTGAGGCGAGGCCGCACCCCATGGCGCTCCAGCACCTGGGCCAGCACGACACCGACGGCCAGGCTGAGCCCTTCGAGAGCGGCCACCCCGGACTCCACCCGCCAGCCGATCGAGAACATCAGGGTCCGCCCCCAGGGCGTCACCCAGGTGCGCCCACGGCGCCCACGACCGGCACTCTGCTGCTCCACCAGACAGATTTCGCCGTGGCCCGCCCCTTGCGCGAAGCGCTCGCGCAGGAACAGGTTGCTCGAGGGCAGCGTCTCCTCGACGAACAGGCGACTGACGTGCTGACGCACCTCCCGCGACAGGCCGGCCACGATGGTGGCGCCGTCGAGCAGCTCCAGCGGCTCGGCCAGGCGGTAGCCCTGCCCCTTCACCGCCTCCATGGGAATCCCCAGCGACTCCAGCTTGCGCAGCTGCTTCCAGACGGCCGCGCGGGACACGCCCAGCCGCTCGCCCAGCTGTTCGCCGGAATGAAATTCGCCATCGCTCAACAGGCGGATCAGGTCACCAATGGTCATGCATGCGCCCTTGCCGGGAAAAACGCTCATTCTAGCGGAACTGCCGCGGCGCCGGAAATTCCCGGGCACAGGCTCCGACTCGCGCCATAACGCAAAAGGCCGGGCGAAAGCCCGGCCTTTTGCGTGTCACGCTTCACATCAGAAGCGCCACTCCGACTCAGTAGCTTGAATCGGCCTCGTCGGCGGCGTCCTCGACGCTGTCACCCGCCTCTTCGACGGCCTCGCCCGTGGCGTCGGCGGCCTCACCGGCCTCTTCCATGCCCTCGTCGGCGGCGCCTTCGACGGCATCGCCCGTCGCGTCGGCGGCCTCACCGGCCTCTTCCATGCCCTCGTCGGCGGCGCCTTCGATGGCATCGCCCGTCGCGTCGGCGGCCTCGCCGGCTTCTTCCATGCCCTCGTCGGCGGTCGCGGCGATGCTGTCGCCCGCCTCCTCGACGGAGTCGCTGGCCTGGTCCATGGTTTCATCCACGCTTTCACCAGCCTCTTCCATGGTCTGGTCGATGTTTTCACCGGCCTCTTCTGCCGGCCCTTCCTCTTCACAGGCGGCCAGGCCGAAGGCCGTCATGCCGATGAAGCTCGCCAGGGCGATCTTGCGCAGGATCTGCTGTGTCATCATGGTATCTCCTCCTGAGATGTGTCGGCTTCCGCGTCAATACCCTCCCAGCCTAGCCGCCAACTATTGCCGTGGCCACCCCCGAAACGCGTCGCGCTAGGCCAGTCTGTCGCTCCTTACCGACACACGCGCCCCTCATCCCTCCAGCATCCTCGGCGACCCCGACGAAGGCCCGGACCGACCCGGCGCAGCCCGAGAACAGCAGCGCCCCGGACTCTCACAAGGAACCGGCGCCCTGCGCGATTGGCCAGACATGAAAAACCCCGAGCCTTTCGGGCTCGGGGTTTTCTCGGAATAAGTGCCTGACGATGTCTCGGTCGGCGTTCCGATACTCTCCATGGGAACTCCGCGATCCGACACGCGGCCTGTCGACCAGACATGAAAAAACCCCGAGCCTTTTGGGCTCGGGGTTTTCTCGGAATAAGTGCCTGACGATGACCTACTCTCGCATGGGAACTCCCACACTACCATCGGCGCTGAGCGGTTTCACTGCTGAGTTCGGCAAGGGATCAGGTGGTTCCCGCACGCTATGGTCGTCAGGCGAAAAAGGCAATGCGAATCATGCTGACGAGATCGTCTCTCGCGTATCCGCCGTCGTCTGTTGTCAGTCACAGACCACTTGGGTGTTATATGGTCAAGCCTCACGGGCCATTAGTATCGGTTAGCTCAACGCCTTGCAGCGCTTCCACATCCGACCTATCAACCAGCTGGTCTTGCTGGGCCCTTCAGGAGGCTCGAGGCCTCGGGGAGATCTCATCTTGAAGGGGGCTTCCCGCTTAGATGCTTTCAGCGGTTATCCCGTCCGTACATAGCTACCCGGCGATGCCACTGGCGTGACAACCGGAACACCAGAGGTACGTCCACTCCGGTCCTCTCGTACTAGGAGCAGCGCTTCTCAAATCTCCAACGCCCACGGCAGATAGGGACCGAACTGTCTCACGACGTTCTAAACCCAGCTCGCGTACCACTTTAAATGGCGAACAGCCATACCCTTGGGACCGACTTCAGCCCCAGGATGTGATGAGCCGACATCGAGGTGCCAAACACCGCCGTCGATGTGAACTCTTGGGCGGTATCAGCCTGTTATCCCCGGAGTACCTTTTATCCGTTGAGCGATGGCCCTTCCATACAGAACCACCGGATCACTAGAACCTACTTTCGTACCTGCTCGACGTGTCTGTCTCGCAGTTAAGCACCCTTATGCTCTTGCACTCATTGCACGATTTCCAACCGTGCTGAGGGTACCTTCGTGCTCCTCCGTTACGCTTTGGGAGGAGACCGCCCCAGTCAAACTACCCACCACACACGGTCCTCGATCCGGATAACGGACCGGAGTTAGAACGCCAATGATGCCAGGCTGGTATTTCAAGGTTGGCTCCACTCGATCTGGCGACCGAGTTTCCAAGCCTCCCAGCTATCCTACACAAGCAACATCAGCGTCCAGTGTGAAGCTGTAGTAAAGGTTCACGGGGTCTTTCCGTCTAGCCGCGGGTACACAGCATCTTCACTGCGATTTCAATTTCACTGAGTCTCGGGTGGAGACAGCGTGGCCATCATTACGCCATTCGTGCAGGTCGGAACTTACCCGACAAGGAATTTCGCTACCTTAGGACCGTTATAGTTACGGCCGCCGTTTACCGGGGCTTCGATCAGGAGCTTCGCGTGAGCTAACACCATCAATTAACCTTCCGGCACCGGGCAGGCGTCATACCCTATACGTCCGCTTACGCGTTTGCAGAGTACTGTGTTTTTAATAAACAGTTGCAGCCACCTGGTATCTTCGACCGGCGTCAGCTCCACCCGCAAGGGGCTTCACCTAATACCGGCGTGCCTTCTCCCGAAGTTACGGCACCATTTTGCCTAGTTCCTTCACCCGAGTTCTCTCAAGCGCCTTGGTATTCTCTACCTGACCACCTGTGTCGGTTTGGGGTACGGTTCCACTGTATCTGAAGCTTAGAGGCTTTTCCTGGGAGCGTGGCATCGATGACTTCCAGACCGTAGTCTGTTCGTCTCGTCTCTCGGCCTTAGGGAACCGGATTTGCCTAATTCCCCAGCCTACTGACTTTCACCAGGACAACCAACGCCTGGCTCACCTAGCCTTCTCCGTCCCCCCATCGCAATACAGTGAAGTACGGGAATATTGACCCGTTTCCCATCGACTACGCCTTTCGGCCTCGCCTTAGGGGCCGACTCACTCTGCTCCGATTAGCGTCGAACAGAAACCCTTGGTCTTCCGGCGGGGGAGTTTTTCACTCCCCTTATCGTTACTCATGTCAGCATTCGCACTCGTGATACCTCCAGCATGCTTCTCAACACACCTTCGTCGGCGTACACGACGCTCCTCTACCGCTCATCATTCGATGAACCCGTAGCTTCGGTACCTGGTTTGAGCCCCGTTACATCTTCCGCGCAGGCCGACTCGACTAGTGAGCTATTACGCTTTCTTTAAAGGATGGCTGCTTCTAAGCCAACCTCCTAGCTGTCTAAGCCTTCCCACATCGTTTCCCACTTAACCAGGATTTGGGGACCTTAGCTGACGGTCTGGGTTGTTTCCCTTTTCACAACGGACGTTAGCACCCGCTGTGTGTCTCCCACGCTGCACTCACCGGTATTCGGAGTTTGCCTCGGGTTGGTAAGTCGGGATGACCCCCTAGCCGAAACAGTGCTCTACCCCCGGCGGTGATACGTGAGGCGCTACCTAAATAGCTTTCGAGGAGAACCAGCTATCTCCGGGCTTGATTAGCCTTTCACTCCGATCCACAAGTCATCCAAATCTTTTTCAACAGATCCTGGTTCGGTCCTCCAGTTGATGTTACTCAACCTTCAACCTGCTCATGGATAGATCGCCCGGTTTCGGGTCTATATCCAGCGACTGGTCGCCCAGTTAAGACTCGGTTTCCCTACGCCTCCCCTATACGGTTAAGCTCGCCACTGAATATAAGTCGCTGACCCATTATACAAAAGGTACGCGGTCACGGGACGAGCCCGCTCCCACTGCTTGTACGCACACGGTTTCAGGGTCTATTTCACTCCCCTCTCCGGGGTTCTTTTCGCCTTTCCCTCACGGTACTGGTTCACTATCGGTCAGTCAGGAGTATTTAGCCTTGGAGGATGGTCCCCCCATCTTCAATCAGGGTTTCACGTGCCCCGACCTACTCGATTTCACGGGATCAGGCTTTCGACTACGGGGCTATCACCCTGTATCGCTGAGTTTCCCAACTCATTCGCCTAACCTTTCACCCGCTTAAGGGCTGGTCCCCGTTCGCTCGCCGCTACTGGGGGAATCTCGGTTGATTTCTTTTCCTCGGGGTACTTAGATGTTTCAGTTCCCCCGGTTCGCCTCGTACACCTATGTATTCAGTGCACGATACCTATCTGACGATAGGTGGGTTTCCCCATTCAGAGATGTCCGGGTCGCAGGTTGTTTGCCACCTCGCCGAACCTTATCGCAGGCTTCCACGTCTTTCATCGCCTCTGACTGCCAAGGCATCCACCGTGTGCGCTTCATCGCTTGACCATATAACCCCAAGGGGTCTGATCCGCGATGACAACCACGACAATTGCCGGATACGCTTGAGACGTATCTCATGCCCTCTCCCGGGTAGGAGAGGGACTTTGTCAGCATGATTCACATTGTTAAAGAGCGACTGTCAATCGACAGTCACAAACGTGTCATCCCCTTGGGGAATGATCGCTTGTGACTGTGGATTCACATAAAACCGACTGCAGGACCCTGTGGAGAGTGGTGGAGCCTAGCGGGATCGAACCGCTGACCTCCTGCGTGCAAGGCAGGCGCTCTCCCAGCTGAGCTAAGGCCCCTCTGACAAGGTATTTGGTGGGTCTGGGCAGACTTGAACTGCCGACCTCACCCTTATCAGGGGTGCGCTCTAACCAACTGAGCTACAGACCCAAACAGTCTTTTGCTCTGGCCGATCAGATAATTCATTGTGGACACTTGCCGGGTGGCGGTGACGTCGTCGATTAAGGAGGTGATCCAGCCGCAGGTTCCCCTACGGCTACCTTGTTACGACTTCACCCCAGTCATGAACCACACCGTGGTGATCGCCCTCCGAAGTTAGGCTAACCACTTCTGGTGCAGTCCACTCCCATGGTGTGACGGGCGGTGTGTACAAGGCCCGGGAACGTATTCACCGTGCCATTCTGATGCACGATTACTAGCGATTCCGACTTCACGGAGTCGAGTTGCAGACTCCGATCCGGACTGAGACCGGCTTTATGAGATTAGCTCCCCCTCGCGGGATTGCAGCCCATTGTACCGGCCATTGTAGCACGTGTGTAGCCCTACTCGTAAGGGCCATGATGACCTGACGTCGTCCCCACCTTCCTCCGGTTTGTCACCGGCAGTCTCCCTAGAGTTCCCGACCGAATCGCTGGCAAATAGGGACAAGGGTTGCGCTCGTTACGGGACTTAACCCAACATTTCACAACACGAGCTGACGACGGCCATGCAGCACCTGTCTGAGCGTTCCCGAAGGCACCAATCCATCTCTGGAAAGTTCGCTCGATGTCAAGAGTAGGTAAGGTTCTTCGCGTTGCATCGAATTAAACCACATGCTCCACCGCTTGTGCGGGCCCCCGTCAATTCATTTGAGTTTTAACCTTGCGGCCGTACTCCCCAGGCGGTCGACTTATCGCGTTAACTGCGCCACAAAGGTCTCGAGGACCCCAACGGCTAGTCGACATCGTTTACGGCGTGGACTACCAGGGTATCTAATCCTGTTTGCTACCCACGCTTTCGCACCTCAGCGTCAGTGTCAGTCCAGAAGGCCGCCTTCGCCACTGGTATTCCTCCCGATCTCTACGCATTTCACCGCTACACCGGGAATTCTACCTTCCTCTCCTGCACTCTAGCCTGACAGTTCCGGATGCCGTTCCCAGGTTGAGCCCGGGGCTTTCACAACCGGCTTATCAAGCCGCCTACGCGCGCTTTACGCCCAGTAATTCCGATTAACGCTTGCACCCTCCGTATTACCGCGGCTGCTGGCACGGAGTTAGCCGGTGCTTCTTCTGCGAGTGATGTCCTTCTTGCGGGGTATTAACCCACAAGCGTTCTTCCTCGCTGAAAGTGCTTTACAACCCGAAGGCCTTCTTCACACACGCGGCATGGCTGGATCAGGCTTTCGCCCATTGTCCAATATTCCCCACTGCTGCCTCCCGTAGGAGTTCGGGCCGTGTCTCAGTCCCGATGTGGCTGATCATCCTCTCAGACCAGCTACGGATCGCGGCCTTGGTGAGCCATTACCTCACCAACTAGCTAATCCGACATAGGCTCATCCGATAGCGCAAGGTCCGAAGATCCCCTGCTTTCCCCCTTGGGGCGTATGCGGTATTAGCTTGAGTTTCCTCAAGTTATCCCCCACTACCGGGCAGATTCCTATGCATTACTCACCCGTCCGCCGCTCGACGCCTCCTAGCAAGCTAGGATCGTTTCCGCTCGACTTGCATGTGTTAGGCCTGCCGCCAGCGTTCAATCTGAGCCATGATCAAACTCTTCAGTTAAAAGTCTGATAGTTCCTAAGGTGGAACCAAACCTGGTTCAAGATTCAAACGTCTCTTTGACGAGTCGCTTGTCTTGATATCTGGTGACTGGTCACCGACATCCCGACAAGCGCCCACATGAATTATCTGATCGATTGTTAAAGAGCCGCTCGACTCGCATTGGAGAAGAGCATCTTGCGTTCCCGGCCGCTTGACCAGTGCCTCGCAAGGAAGGCGTATTCTACGTGATCGGCGCGTCGTGTCAACCGGTGATCTTCAAGCTCTCGAGAGAGCGAAGCGGATGACCGAGCGTGCAGCTTCAGCGACTGAAGCGGCGTCCGATCGAGCCCTCAGCGGGCTACCGTAGCGAGCGGCGGGCATTTTACCGATTCCGCTGACCTTGTCAATCGTGCGTTTCCGACAACCGCCGAAAAACCTCAAGAAAAACAAGCGCTTCTGCCACTCATCACCGCCTGCAACGTTGCCCGTCGCCGGCAGCGGATGCGTACTTTACGGACTTCCCCGGGGCGACGCAAGGACTATTTGCCAGAATCGTGACGGCGGGATGAACAGTGGGTGACACCCATCCGCAGATAACTACCCACACCCACCTGCTCGCCCGACCGCCTGTGGATAGCTGAAGCCCGACTCCCAGAGAGGGGCCAGAGACAACAACGCCCGCACGAGGCGGGCGTCGGTCTCGCCACTCGTCAGCGCATCAGGCGACGATGACTCGCGCGTAGCGTTTCTTGCCGGCCTGGATCACGTAGCTCTTGCCGGTGTCCAGCATGGCGCTCGGCTCCACGACCTCGCCGTCGACCTTGACCCGACCGTTCTTGAGCATGTCCTTGGCCTGGGCGCTGTTCTTGGTCAGCCCGGCGCGGTTGAGCAGCGCGGCGATGGGCGCCTGGTCGCTGCCCTCGAAGTCGACCTCCACTTCCGGCAGGTCTTCCGGCAGCTCGCCGTCGGCCAGCTGGTTGCCGGCGCTGCGATGGGCGCTGGCGGCGGCGTCCTCGCCGTGGTAGCGGGCGATCAGCTCGCGGGCCAGCTCCATCTTCACGTCGCGCGGGTTGGCGCCGCCCTCGACATCGCGCTTGAGCGCCTCGATCTCCTCGTTGCTCTTCAGCGAGAGCAGCTCGAAGTAGCGCCACATCAGGCTATCGGGCATCGACACCAGCTTGTTGAACATGGTGCCCGGCGTATCGTCGACGCCGACATAGTTGCCCAGCGACTTGGACATCTTCTGCACGCCGTCCAGGCCCTCGAGCAGCGGCATGGTGATGACGACCTGGGAGGACTGGCCGTAGTGCTTCTGCAGCTCGCGGCCCATCAGCAGGTTGAATTTCTGGTCGGTGCCGCCCAGCTCGACGTCGGCCTCCAGGGCCACGGAGTCGTAGCCCTGCACCAGCGGGTACAGGAACTCGTGAATGGAGATCGACTGGCCGGACTTGTAGCGCTTCTCGAAGTCGTCGCGCTCGAGCATGCGCGCCACGGTGCTCTTCCCGGCCAGCTCGATCATGTCGGCGGCACTCAGTGAAGAGAACCACTCGGCGTTGAAGCGCACCTCGGTCTTCTCGGGGTCGAGGATCTTGAACACCTGGGCCTTGTAGGTCTCGGCGTTGGTCTTGACCTCGTCCTCGCTGAGCGGCTTGCGGGTGACGTTCTTGCCGGTGGGATCACCGATGCGACCGGTGAAGTCCCCGATCAGGAAGATGACCGTATGACCGAGGTCCTGGAACTGACGCATCTTGGTCAGCAGCACGCTGTGTCCCAGGTGAAGGTCCGGCGCGGTCGGATCGAAGCCCGCCTTGATGCGCAGCGGGCGACCGGAGGCCAGCTTCTTCTCCAGCTCGTCTTCCAGCAGGATCTCGTGGGTACCACGCTTGAGCAACGCTAGCGCGTCGGCGACATCGGTCATGCTCTCCTCTCCACTCGGCAGGGCGGCCCGTTCGGGCGACGCGGGACATTGGCAATGGGCGGGGATGTTACCATGCCAGCCATCGACGGTTGAGCCCCAGAGAGAGCCCTTATGCCCTACTTCATCGGCCTGATGTCCGGCACCAGCCTCGACGGCATCGACGCCGCCCTGGTCGACTGCTCGGCGACGCATCCGCCACGCCTGATCGCCACCCGCGGCGAGCCGATGCCGCCGGCGCTGCGCGATCGCCTGTGGTCGCTCTGCCACGCCGACGGCGCCAGCTTCGCCGACCTGGCCGCGGCCGAGCAGGGCTTCTGCGAGGCCCAGGCCCGGTCGGTGGCCGGCCTGCTGGCGGATGCCGGGCTCGCTCCCGCCGACATCGCCGCCGTCGGCAGCCACGGCCAGACCATCGAGCATGCGCCCTGGGGCCACGCCACGGGGCCGGCCTATACCCTGCAGCTCGACAACCCCAGCCTGCTGGCCGAGCTCACCGGCTGCCCGGTGGTCGCCGACTTCCGCCGCCGCGATCTCGCCGCCGGCGGCCAGGCAGCCCCCCTGGCCCCCGCCTTCCATCAGGCACTGTTCCGCGCCCCCGGCCAGTGGCGCCTGGTGCTGAACCTGGGCGGCTTCGCCAACCTCACGCTGCTGCCGCCCGGGGAAGACGATCGCGCCCCGCTGGGCTTCGACAGCGGCCCGGCCAACGCCCTGCTGGACGCCTGGCACGCGCGCCACCGCGGCGGCGCCTACGATGCCGACGGCGCCTGGGCGGCCTCGGGCCGCGTCGACGAGGCCCTGCTGGAGCGACTGCTCGCCGAGCCCTTCTTCCATCGCCCGCCGCCGCGCAGCACCGGGCGCGAGGTCTTTCATCTCGACTGGCTGGCGACTCAACTCGACGGCCGCGAGCGCCCCGAGGACGTGCAGGCCACCCTGGCCGAGCTGACCGCCGCCAGCGTGGCGCTGGCCGTGGAGATGGCCCGCGACGCCTACGACGCGCCGCCCGCCGAATGCCTGATTCCCTGCGGCGGCGGTTCCCACAACCCGGATCTGCTGGCCCGCCTGGCGCGCCGCATGCCCGACACGCGGCTGGAAAGCGCCGAGACCTTCGGCTGGTCGCCCGACTGGCTCGAGGCCGCGGCCTTCGCCTGGCTGGCCTGGTGCCGCCTCGAGGGCCAACCCGGCAACCTGCCTTCGGTCACCGGCGCCGCCGGCCCGCGAGTGCTCGGCGGACTCTTCGCACCTTAGTCGTCACCGCCGAATGCCTTACTAATGACACATCGGGGACGAAGCAGCGCGAGGGGTTTTTGGCCATGGATGGCCAAAGTAGCGCCCAGGGATGGGTTCATAGCGCCCTCGCGATGCTTTGTCGCCGGATACGTGCTTCTGAAAGCTAGGCAAAACGGGATGACTCAATAGTCGTCCTCGCCGCGCAGCGAAAGATGGCTGGCCGCCTCCCTGGCCTCGGCCAGCCCCACGCCGCGCTCGTCGCCGTACTTGATCATCATGCGCAGGTCGTTGGCCGAGTCGGCGTGCACCAGTACCACCTCCTCGCTGACCTGCCCCTTCCTGTAGAGGTCATAGAGCGCCTGGTCGAAGGTCTGCATGCCCAGGTCACGGGAACGGGCCATGACGTTCTTGATCTCGGACACCTCGCCCTTGCGGACCAGGTCGGCGATCAGCGGCGACTTCAGCAGGATCTCGATGGCCGGGCAGCGGCCCCCTGCCTGCGTCGGCAACAGCTGCTGGGCGACGATGGCCTGCAGGTTGAGCGACAGGTCGAGCCACACCTGATCGTGCCGCTCGTGGGGGAAGAAGTGAATGATCCGGTCCAGCGCCTGGTTGGCGTTGTTGGCGTGCAGGGTCGCCAGGCACAGGTGGCCGGTCTCGGCGAAGGCCAGGGCATGCTCCATGGTCTCCCGGGTGCGGATCTCGCCGATCAGGATCACGTCCGGCGCCTGGCGCAGGGTGTTCTTCAGCGCCACCTCGAACGACTCGGTATCGATGCCCACCTCGCGCTGGTTGATGATCGCCTTGTTGTGCGGGTGAACGTACTCGATCGGATCCTCGATGCTGATGATATGGCCGCCGAGGGTCTCGTTACGCCGCTGGATCATCGACGCCAGGGTCGTCGACTTGCCGGTGCCGGTGCCGCCGACCACGAACACCAGCCCGCGCTTGATGTTGGCCAGCTCGCCCAGCACCGTCGGCAGCGACAGCTCCTCCAGGTGCGGGATCTCGAAGGCGATCCGGCGCAGCACCATGGCCGGCTGGTTGCGCTGGCGGAAGGCGCTGACGCGGAAGCGCCCCCGCCCCGACAGGCTGAGGGCGAAGTTGGCCTCGTGTTCATCGTCGAAGCGCGCCCGGTGATTCTCCGGCATCGCCGCCGCCACCAGCTCGCCGACCTGCGCCACCGACAGCCCCTCCTCGCCCATGGGCATCAGCTTGCCGGCCATCTTCAGCGTCGGCGGCGCCCCCACCGAGATCAGCAGGTCCGAGGCCTCCTGCTCGATCATGATGTCGAGCAGCTGATACAGCCATTCTTTCGCGGTCATCGTCGCTCTCCTTCGCTATCACGCCGTCAGCCGGCCAGTACGGCCCGCGCCTTGGCCTGGGCCTCGTCCCGGGCCACCACGTTGTCCGCCACCAGCCGCGACAGCGCCGAGTCCAGGGTCTGCATGCCCAGGTTGCCGCCGGTCTGCAGCGACGAATAGATCTGCGCCACCTTGTCCTCGCGAATCAGGTTACGCACCGCCGAGGTGGCGATCAGGATCTCGTGGGCCGCCACCCGGCCGCCGCCCTGGCGCTTGAGCAGGGTCTGGGAGATCACCGCCTGCAGCGACTCCGAGAGCATCGAGCGCACCATGGCCTTCTCGTCGCCGGGGAAGACGTCGATGATCCGGTCGACGGTCTTGGCCGCCGAGGTGGTGTGCAGGGTGCCGAACACCAGGTGCCCGGTCTCGGCCGCGGTCAGCGCCAGCCGGATGGTCTCCAGGTCGCGCATCTCGCCGACCAGGATCACGTCAGGGTCCTCGCGCAGGGCACTGCGCAGCGCCGGCGCGAAGCCCTGGGTGTCGCGATGCACCTCGCGCTGGTTGATCAGGCAGCGCTTGCTGCGATGCACGAACTCCACCGGATCCTCGATGGTGAGGATATGCTCGAAGCGGTTGTCGTTGATGTGATCGATCATCGCCGCCAGCGTGGTGCTCTTGCCCGAACCGGTGGGGCCGGTCACCAGCACCAGGCCGCGCGGCAGCATCGCCAGGCGGCGGAACGTCTCGCCCAGCCCCAGGTCCTCCATGGTCATCACCTCGGAGGGAATGGTGCGGAACACCGCCCCGGCGCCGCGCGCCTGGTGGAAGGCGTTGACACGGAAGCGCGAGACCCCCGGCACCTCGAAGGAGAAGTCGGTCTCCAGAGACTCCTCGAAATCGCGCCGCTGACGATCGGTGAGGATGTCGTAGATCAGCTTGCGGACCTCGCGATCCTCCATCGCCGGCACGTTGAGCCGGCGGATATCGCCATCGACCCGGATCATCGGCGGCAGGCCGGCCGAAAGGTGAAGATCCGAGGCCTTCTGTTTTGCCGAGAATGCCAGCAGTTCGGTAATATCCATGCGGTTCCCCTGCTCCCGGGATTAAGGTGTTCTTAGTATGGTAGACCTCGCGACATGACGGACCTGGCACTTTGTGATGCCCTGGCCAACGCACGCCACCGCCTCGAGGCGGCACTGGCCGATGCCGGCCGCGCGCCCGACGGCGCGACGCTGCTGGCCGTGAGCAAGACCAAGCCCGCCGCCATGATCCGCGAAGCGCACGCCCTGGGCCAGCGCGATTTCGGCGAGAACTACCTGCAGGAAGCGCTGGAGAAACAGGCCGAGCTCGCGGCGCTGGACGATATCGTCTGGCACTTCATCGGCCCGCTGCAATCGAACAAGACCCGCGACGTCGCCGAGCACTTCGCCTGGGTGCACAGCCTGGAGCGCGAGAAGATCGCCCGCCGCCTCGACGCCCAGCGGCCGGAGACGCTGCCGCCGCTGAACGTCTGCCTGCAGGTCAACATCAGCGACGAGCCCTCGAAGTCGGGCGTGTCGCCGGCCGAGCTGCCGGCGCTGGCCGAGGCCGTGCTGGCCATGCCGCATCTCGCGCTGCGCGGGCTGATGGCGATACCGGCCCCGGCCGACGACCCCGCCGCCCAGCGCGAGCCCTTCGCACGACTGCGCGAGGCGCTTGAGGACCTGCGCGAGCGCTTCCCCGCGGCACGGCTCGATACCCTCTCGATGGGCATGAGCGGCGACCTGGAGGCCGCCGTGGCCGAGGGCGCCACCCAGGTGCGACTCGGCACCGCCATCTTCGGCGCACGGGACACCTCCGCTTGATCACTCACGGCGCCGCCGGCCAAGCCGCCGGCGGCCCCTTCGCCGACCCACACAGGACTGAACGCATGGCAAGCCAAGTCACCTTCATCGGCGCCGGCAACATGGCCGGCGCCATCATCGGCGGCATGATCGACAGCGGCTATTCCCGCGACGCCATCACCGCCACCTCGCCCAGCGACGACAGGCTCGCCCCGATGCGCGAGAAGTACGGCATTCACACCGCCACCGACAATGCCGCCGCCGTGGCCGAGGCCGATGTGGTAGTGCTGGCGGTCAAGCCGCAGATCATGCAGGACGTCTGTGCCGGCATGCGCGACGCCGTTCAGGGACGCAAGCCGCTGATCCTCTCGGTGGCGGCCGGCCTGTCCGCCGAGACCCTCGAGGCCTGGCTCGGCGGCGAGCTCGCCGTGGTGCGCTGCATGCCCAACACCCCCTCGCTGGTCGGCGCCGGCGCCGCCGGGCTCTACGCCAATCCGCGGGTCAGCGAGGCCCAGCGCGAGCTGGCGACCGAACTGCTCGAGGCCGTGGGTCTGGTCGAGTGGGTCGAGGAGGAAGGCCTGCTGGAAGCCGTGACCGCGGTCTCCGGCAGCGCCCCGGCCTACTTCTTCCTGATGTTCGAGGCCATGGAAGAGGCCGGCGCCAGGCTCGGCCTGCCCGCCGACACCGCCCGCCGCCTGGCCATGCAGACCGCCTTCGGTGCGGCGCGCATGGCCATGGACAGCGACCAGCCCCCGGGCGAGCTCAAGCGCAACGTGATGTCGCCCGGCGGCACCACCGAGCGCGCCATCTCGCACTTCGAAGATGCCGGCATGCGCCGCATCGTCGCCGACGCCATGGACGCCTGCGCCGCCCGCGCCCGCGAGATGGCCGAGGAACTCGGCAAGCACTGACGGCCGCGCCACGGCGCCCGATCGCACAAGACATGGAGGAGCCCCGATGGGCAGTCAACTGGGAAACGCCGGCCTGCTGCTGGTCAACACCCTCGTCAATATCTATCTGTTCCTGCTGATGCTGCGCTTCCTGCTGCAGGCATCCCGGGCCGATTACTACAACCCGCTCAGCCAGTCGGTGGTGAAGATCACCCAGCCGGTGGTGCGCCCCTTCCAGAGTTTCCTGGGGCCGGTGATGGGCCGCTTCGACCTGGCCACCCTGGCGGCCGGCTTCGTGGTCAAGCTGATCGCCATCGTCGCCATCCTGCAGCTGGCCGGCTACGGCATGGCGCCGATCACCAACCTGGCCATCGGCGGCGTGGCGGCGCTGGCCAACGCCATCCTCAAGATCTATTTCTTCGCCCTGATCGTGATGATCATCCTCAGCTGGGTGTCGCCCCGCGCCAGCCATCCGGCGGCGATACTTGTCATGCAGCTGGTGGAGCCGATCATGGCGCCGGTGCGCAGAGTGATCCCGCCGCTGGGCATGATCGATCTCTCGCCGATCGTGGTGTTCATCGCCATCAACCTGATCGACGGCGTCGTGGTGGGCTCGCTGATCCGCGCCGCCGGCGTCGTCGGCGTGCTGGTGGGACTCTAGCAGACACGTCGCCGACGATCCGGGAATCGCGATGAGCGCTTCCGGCGACAAGCCGTCGCGAGGGCGCCATGACCCCATCCATGGGCGTTGCCTCGGCCCTGCGGCGCTCTCGCGTCCTGCTCCGTTGGCAGGGCCTGTGCTGGCCATCCATGGCCAGCCCGTTCGGCGAGGGTCGCCTCACCCATGGCCAAAGCCCCTCGCGCCGGCTCATCCCCGGCGCTGATCGAGCCTCCCGGCACGCCTCGACCACCAACGAAAACGACTGGACACGCTGACAGATGACCGAGCTGCCCCGCGATTCGGTCGGCCTGGTGACGCCGCAGACGGCGCACTTCGACGACCCCCTGGACCTGGCCTGCGGCCGAACGCTGCCGGCCTACGATCTGGTCTACGAGACCTACGGCACCCTCAACGCCGAGGGCACCAACGCCGTGCTGATCTGCCACGCCCTGTCCGGGCATCACCATGCCGCCGGCTACCATGCGCAAGACGACCGCAAGCCCGGCTGGTGGAACGCCCATATCGGCCCCGGCAAGTCGATCGATACCGATCGTTTCTTCGTGGTCTCGGTGAACAACCTGGGCGGCTGCCACGGCAGCACCGGGCCGACCAGCGAGAACGCCGATACCGGCACCGCCTGGGGCCCCGACTTCCCGATGATGACGGTGGTCGACTGGGTGCACAGCCAGGCGCGCCTGGCCGACCGGCTCGGCATCGCGCGCTTCGCCGCGGTGGTCGGCGGCAGCCTCGGCGGCATGCAGGCGCTGCAGTGGACGCTGACCTATCCGGAGCGCGTCGCCCATGCCGCGGTGATCGCCGCCACGCCCAAGCTGTCGGCGCAGAACATCGCCTTCAACGAGGTCGCCCGCCAGGCGATCCGCTCCGACCCCGAGTTCTTCGACGGCCACTACGCCGAGCATGACGCTCTGCCCCGCCGCGGACTCAAGCTCGCCCGCATGGTGGGCCACATCACCTACCTGTCCGAAGACGCCATGGGCACCAAGTTCGGCCGCGACCTGCGCAGCGACGACTTCAACTTCGGCTACGACGTCGAGTTCCAGGTGGAGTCCTACCTGCGCTACCAGGGCGACGCCTTCTCGACCTCGTTCGACGCCAACACCTACCTGCTGATGACCAAGGCGCTGGACTACTTCGATCCGGCGGCGGCCCACGGCGGCGACCTGGCCGCGGCGCTGGCACCGGCCGACTGCCCCTTCCTGGTGGTCAGCTTCACCAGCGACTGGCGCTTCCCGCCGACGCGCTCGAAGGAGCTGGCCAACGCCCTGGTGCGCGCCGGCAAGGCGGTCAGCTACGCCAACATCGACTCGCCCCACGGCCACGACGCCTTCCTGCTGCCCGAGCCCCGCTACCAGGCGGTGTTCGCCGCCTTCATGGAACGCGTGGCCCGCGACCAGGGACTGGAGGACCGCTCATGATGCGCGCCGACCTGCAACGGATTCACGACTGGGTGCCAGAGGGTGCCCGAGTGCTCGACCTGGGCTGCGGCGACGGCACCCTGCTGGCGGCCCTGGCCGAGCACAAGAAGGTCACCGGCTACGGCCTGGAGATCGACCCCGACGGCATCACCGCCTGTCTGGCCAAGGGCGTCAACGTCATCGAGCAGAACCTCGATGCGGGGCTTTCCAACTTCGAGGACGACGCCTGCGACCTGGTGGTGATGACCCAGGCCCTCCAGGCGCTGCGCCGCCCGGACCGCATGCTCGACGAGATGCTGCGGGTGGCCGGCGAGTGCATCATCACCTTCCCCAACTTCGCCTACTGGCGCCACCGGGCCTATCTCGGCCTGCGCGGCTACATGCCGGTGTCCAAGTCGCTGCCCCACGCCTGGTACGACACCCCCAACATCCACCTCTCGACCTTCAACGACTTCGAGCAGCTGTGCCGCGACAAGGGCCTGATGATCGTCGACCGGGCGGTGGGCGTCGGCAGCCGTGGCGGCAACTGGGCCTCACGGCGCTGGCCCAACCTGTTCGGCGAGATCGCGATCTTCCGCGTCACCCGGCGCTGAGCGGGCGGGGCGCCGCCCCGTCCTGCTCCGGCCCGTCAGCGATAGCGGCGCTCGAGCTCGACCGGCAGCGCCTCGCCCAGGCTCACGGCCACCGGACGCCCCGCTTCCCGCCTGAAGCGGCAGGTCCGCGCCATCACCTCCACGCCCTCGCCGGCCACCCGGCGCAGCGCCTCGGCATAGGCCGGGTCCAGGTGGCCGGCCGGCGCCACCGAACGGATGCCCTCGTGGGCCACGCAGAACAGCAGCACGGCACGGTGGCCCTCGGCGGCGAGCGCGGCCAGGGTCTCGAGGTGCCGGCGCCCGCGCTCGCTGACCGCATCGGGAAAGTAGCCGTGGCCGTCGTCCTCGCGCAGGGTCACCTGCTTGACCTCGATAAAGGTGGTCGCGCCCGCCTCGCCGTCCAGCCGGAAGTCGAGTCGTGCGCGACTCCGACCCGCGCCTTCCACCCTGGCCTCGCGCTTCAGCGTACCGGCCCCGGCCAGCGCCTCGACCGTGCCCGCCACCAGCGCTTCCTCGACGATGCGGTTGGCCCGGCCGGTATGCACCGAGGCCAGGTCGACGCCGCCCTCCGGCCGGGGCAGCTCGATCAGCTCCCAGGTCCAGGCCAGCTTGCGCCTGGGGTCGTCGCTCGGCGACAGCCATACCCGGCAGCCCGGCACGTTGACCGCACGCATCGAGCCGGTGTTGGGGCAGTGGGCGACGACCTCGCGGCCGTCGTCCAGGCGCACATCGGCCAGGAAGCGCTTGTAGCGGCGCAGCAGCACGCCCGGCACCAGTGGCGCGGCATAGTCCATCAGGCGCCCTCCTGGCGGCTCAGGAACCGTCCCAGCCGCGTCACGGCCTCCTCCAGCCGCTCGACGCCGGTGGTGAAGGCGATGCGCACGTGGTATTCGCCGCCCTCGAGGGCGAAGTCGGTGCCCGGGGTGATGGCCACGTTCTCCTCCTCGAGCAGGCGCTGGCAGAAGGCCTCGCTGTCGCGGGTGTAGCGGGACACGTCGAGCCACAGGTAGAAGGCCCCCTGGGGCGGCCGGTCCGGCGCCAGCCCCAGCCGCTCGAGCCCTGCCAGCAGGGCATCGCGACGCAGCGCCAGCTCCCGGCGACGCGCCTCGAGGAGCTCGCGGCATTCGGGCTCGAAGGCCGCCAGCGCGGCGTGCTGGGCCGGCGTCGGCGCCGACAGGAAGACGTTCTGCGCCAGCCGGGTCAGCGGCTCGACCGCCGCCTCCGGCGCCACCAGCCAGCCCAGGCGCCAGCCGGTCATGCCGAAGTACTTGGAGAAGCTGTTGACCACGAAGGCCGCCGGCGCCACCGAGGCGGCGGAGAGCGGCGCGAGGTCGTAGCACAGCCCCTGATAGATCTCGTCGACCAGCAGATGACCGCCGCGTGCGGCGACGGTATCGGCCACCGCCGCGAGCCCCGCGGCATCGAGCATGTGCCCGGTGGGATTCGACGGCGTGGCCAGCATCGCCAGCCGGGTGTCGTCGCGCCAGTGGCGGGCGACGGTCGCGGCGTCGAGCTGCCAGCCGCTGGCCGGTCCCACCGGGACCGTATCGACCTCGGCGCCGGCCAGCGCCATGAAGTGACGATTGCAGGGATAGGTGGGATCGGCCATCAGCACCCGGTCGCCGCCCTCGACCAGCAGCTGGCTGGCCAGCAGCAACGCGCCGGAGGCGCCGGGGGTGACGATGATCCGCGCCGGATCGACCTCGGCGTCGAAGTGGCGCGCGTAGTGCCCGGCGATCGCCTCGCGCAGCGCCGGCAGGCCCGCGGCCGGCGTGTAGCGGGTATGCCCCTCGGCCAGGGCTCGCTGGCCGGCGGCCTGCACCGGCTCGGGGGTGGGGAAGTCCGGCTCGCCCACCTCCAGGTGGATGACGTCGTGGCCCGCGGCCTCGCGGGCCTGGGCCGCCTCCAGCAGGCGCATCACGCGGAAGGGAGCGACGGCGTCGAGTCGTGAGCTCCAGGACATGGGCATCTCCTTTGCACGGCATGCCATGGCAGGCCTCTCTCCGATCTGCCATGGTCAAAGCCTGCATGTTACGACTTTTGTTGCGCTGGCGCAGTCAAGCACCGGGAGGGGGATTGCAAAGACCGCGTTTTTTCGCTAAACAAGCATCCCTTTGGCGTGAGATACCTTGAGCAGCGCATCGGGTATTGATCAGCAGTTACACAAGACACGAGGCAGTCCCATGCCAGTAGCAGAAAAGAAAATGGAAGCGCCCAAGAAATTCACCCCGTACGAGCCGGCACCGGGTGAAGAGTACATGAACGACAAGCAGCTCGAGCACTTCCGACAGATCCTGCTGGGCTGGAAACAGGAGCTCATGGAGGAAGTGGATCGCACGGTGCGCCATCTTCAGGAGGAGGCGAACAACTACGCCGACCCCGCGGATCGCGCCACCCAGGAGGAAGGTTTCAGCCTCGAGCTCCGTACCCGCGACCGCGAGCGCAAGCTGCTCAAGAAGATCAACGAGACCATCGAGAAGATCGACGAGGACGACTACGGCTTCTGCGACGCCTGCGGCGTCGAGATCGGCATCCGCCGCCTCGAGGCGCGTCCCACCGCGACCCTGTGCGTCGACTGCAAGACCCTCGCCGAGCTCAAGGAGAAGCAGCTGGGCGGCTGATGCCCGGCCGTCACCGCTTCCGCGACGGGCGCCGCCGGCGCCCGTCCGCCCCGTCTTTCCCGCTCCGGAGCCGCCCATGAGTGCCTATCGTGGCCGCTTCGCCCCGACCCCCTCGGGTCCGCTGCACTTCGGCTCGCTGGTCGCCGCCCTGGCCAGTTACCTGGACGCGCGCCACGCGCGAGGCCACTGGGGCCTGCGCATCGAGGACGTCGATCCGCCGCGCTGCCCGGCCGGCGCCGCTGACGCCATCCTGCGCCAGCTCGAGGCCTTCGGCCTGCACTGGGACGGCCCGGTCGCCTGGCAGAGCCCCCGCCACGACGCCTATGCCGCCGCCCTGGCGCGCCTCGAGGCGAAGGGCCTGGCCTATCCCTGCAGCTGCTCGCGCAAGCAGTGGCGGGACCATCCCGTCTATCCCGGCTGGTGCCGCGACGGCGTCCGCGAGCCAGGCAAGCCCCTGGCCTGGCGGCTGCGCAGCGACCTCGGCCTGCGCCCGGTGCGCTGGGAGGATCGGCTGTTCGGCCCGCAGGCCTTCGACCCGGCCGAGCTCGGCGACGTGGTGCTCAAGCGCAAGGACGGCCTCTGGGCCTATCAGCTGGCGGTGGTGGTCGACGACGCCGAACAGGGCATCAACGAGGTGGTGCGCGGCGCCGACCTGCTCGACAACACGCCCTGGCAGCGCCAGCTGCAGCAGGCCCTCGGCCTGCCCGAGCCGCGCTACCTGCATCTGCCGCTGGTGATGGGCGACGACGGCCAGAAGCTGTCCAAGCAGAACCTGGCCCCGGCGCTGCCGGAGACCGAGCCTGGGGCGCGGCCGCTGCTCCACCGCGCCCTGACCCTGCTCGACCAGGCCCCGCCGGCCGGGCTGGCCGAGGCACCGGTGGCCGAACAGCTCGAGCACGCCGTCGCGCACTGGGCGCCGGAGCGGCTGCGCGCCGACCCCGAACGGCGCCTGACGGGCGCCATCGCCGGCTGAGGAGACGCCGTGTACGTCTATCGCATCGTGCTGTTCCTGGTCTTCGCCGGCTACCTGTTCTCGCCGCTGCTGATGAGCGGCTGGGGCAGCCCCGGCGCCGCCTGGTATCGCCCCTTCCTGATCTGGGCCGGGCTGATCGCCCTGACCGTGTGGCTGGAGCGCAAGCGCCGGCTCGATGAACAGCGCCAGGAGGAGCTCGAATGAGCCTCGCCGGCCTGCTGGGGCTGGGCCTCGGCTACCTGCTGCTGCTCGCCCTGTGCGCCCTGGCGGTGGATCGCGGCTGGCTGCCGACGCGCCTGGTGCGCCATCCGGCGACCCACACCCTGGCGCTGGGCGTCTATGCCAGTGCCTGGGCCATCCACGGCACCCTCGAGCAGGCCGACCGCAGCGGCTACGGCTATCTGGCCTACTACCTGGGCGCGGCCGGCGCCTTCCTGCTGGCGCCGATGCTGCTGGTGCCGATCCAGCGCATGGCCCACACCTACCAGCTGGCCTCGCTGGCCGACCTGTTCGCCTTCCGTTTCCGCTCGCGCTGGGTGGGCACCCTGGTCACCCTGGTCAGCCTGCTGGCGGTGCTGCCGCTGCTGGCGCTGCAGGTGCAGACCATGGGCAACGCCATCCGGCTGCTGTCAGGCGGCGGCTCCCGGGAGTGGCTGGCGCTGGGCTTCAGCGCCCTGATCGCGCTGTTCGCGATCCTGTTCGGCGCCCGACACACGCATCTCAACACACGCCAGGACGGCCTGCTGGCGGTGATCGCCCTGGAGTCGGTGGTCAAGCTCGGGGCCATGCTGGCATTGGGGGCCTTCGCGCTGTTCGGCATCTTCGACGGTCCCGGCGACCTGCAGGCCTGGCTCGACGGCCCCGGGCACCTCGCCCAGGCCGAGACCCATCCGCTGGCCCCGGCCCAGTGGCGCACCCTGCTGATGCTGTTCTTCGCCGCGGCCTTCCTGATGCCGCACATGTTCCATATCACCTTCGCCGAGCCGCTGGGGCGCCGCACCCTGCTGCGCGCCGGCTGGGTGATGCCGCTGTTCCTGCTGCTGATGGCGCTGCCGGTACCGCTGATCCTGTGGGGCGCCCAGCGCCTCGGCGTCGACGCCTCGCTCACCGGCAGCGCCTACCTGGCCTTCGGCCTGTCGTCCTCGTGGTGGGTCGGCGCCCTGGCCTTCCTCGCCGGCCTGGCCGCGGCCAGCGGCACCATGATCATCATCTCTCTGGCACTGTCGGGGATGATCCTCAACCACCTGGTGCTGGTGGCCCATCCGCCCATCGCCCAGCCCGACCTCTACCGCTGGCTGCGCTGGCTGCGCCGCGGGCTGATCGCCGCGGTGATCGGCGGCGGCTGGCTGTTCTATCGCACCGTGGGCGTGCATCACGATCTCTCGACCCTGGCGATGGCCTCGTTCGTCGGCATGGCCCAGTGCCTGCCCGGCATGCTGGCGCTGCTCTACTGGCCCGGCGCCAACCGCAAGGGCATGGTGACCGGCCTGGCGGTTGGCGTGGCGATCTGGCTGGCCGGGCTGTGGCCGTCGCTGCTCGGCGGCGCCCCCTGGCTGCCGCCGATTCCCCCGGGGCTGGAGGCACTGGCCGACGAGCCCGACTGGTATCTCGTCACGCTGGTCTCGCTGGCCGCCAACGTGCTGAGCTTCATCCTGGTCTCGCTGGCCACCCGCACCTCGGCCGGCGAGCGGGCGGCCGCCGAGGCCTGCTCGGTGGACGCCGTGGTGCGCCCCATGCGCCTGCCGCTGGTGGCCGCCAACGGCCTGGAGATCAAGCGCCACCTGGCCCGGGCGCTGGGCCAGGAGGTCGCCGAGCGGGAGGTGGAACGCGCCCTGGCGGCGCTGCAGATGTCGCCCCTCGACGGCCGCCCCTATGCCCTGCGCCGGCTGCGCGATCGCATCCAGGCCAACCTCTCCGGGCTGATGGGGCCCTCGGTGGCCCAGGACATCGTCGACCGCTTCCTGCCCTATCGCCAGGACGGCCCCGGCGCCACCGAGGACATCCACTTCGTCGAGAACCGCCTGGAGGACTATCGTCCGCGCCTCAACGGCCTGGCCCGGGAGATCGACGGCCTGCGCCGCTACCACCGCCGCACCCTGAGCCGGCTGCCGGTGGGGCTGTGCGCCTTCGGCGAGGACGGCGAGCTGCTGATGTGGAACGACGCCCTGGCCGAGCTCTCCGGCATTCCCGGCGAGTCGGTGATCGGCGCCCACCGCGACACCCTGCCGCCGCCCTGGAACGAGCTGCTGGGCCGCATCCTCGCCGAGCCGGCCAGCCAGCTCTACAAGCAGCCGGTGACGCTGGCGAACGGCCCGCGCTTCCTGAGCCTGCACAAGGCCGAGCGGCAGGACGAGCGCGCCACCCACGGCGGCAACGTCATCCTGGTGGAGGATCACAGCGAGATGAAGTGGCTCGAGGACGAGCTGGTGCACGCCGCGCGCCTGGCCTCCATCGGCCAGCTGGCCGCCGGCGTGGCCCACGAGATCGGCAACCCCATCACCGGCATCTCCTCGCTGGCCCAGAACCTGCGCTACGACACCGACGACCCCGAGCTGCGGGAGACCGCCGACCAGATCCAGCAGCTCACCGACCGCGTCTCGCGCATCGTCGGCTCGCTGGTCGGCTTCGCCCACGGCGGGCGTCACGTCACCGGCGCCGCGTTTCAGCCGGTGTCGATGGCCGAGGTCACCGACGAGGCCCTGAACTTGATCCACCTCGCCCGCTCGGGGGAGGATATCCGCTTCGAGAACCGCTGCCCGCCGACGCCGCGGGTGACCGGCGACGCCCAGCGCCTGCAGCAGGTGATGATCAACCTGCTCGGCAACGCCCGCGACGCCAGCGAGCCCGGCGGCCGGGTGATCGCCGCCGCCGAACCGGACGGCGAGCGGCTCAGGGTCACGGTCACCGACGGGGGCCACGGCATCGACGAGCGGGTGCGTGATCACCTGTTCGAGCCCTTCACCACCACCAAGCCCGCCGGCGAGGGCACGGGACTCGGCCTGCCGCTGGTCTACAGCATCGTCGCCGAGCACGGCGGCCAGATCGACATCGAGTCCCCGCCCGCCGGGCAGGCCCATGGCACCCGTATCCTGCTGTGGCTGCCCCTCCACCGAGAGGATGCTGAGAGAACCGATGAGCCGGATCCTGATCGTTGAAGACGAAGCCATCATCCGCAGCGCCCTGAGGCGCCTGCTGGAGCGCCACGAGCACCGGGTCAGCGAGGCCGGTTCGGTGGATGAGGCGCTGGCCCTCGATCCCCAGGGCTTCGACCTGGTGATCAGTGACCTGCGTCTGCCCGGCGATCCCGGCACCGAGCTGATCGCCCGCGCCGCCCCGGTGCCGGTGCTGATCATGACCAGCTACGCCAGCATGCGCTCGGCGGTGGAGGCGCTGAAGCTCGGCGCGGTGGACTACGTGGCCAAGCCCTTCGACCACGACGAGCTGCTCGAGACCGTGTCCCGGGTGCTCCATCAGCGCGCCCTGCGGCAGGGCGAGCCGCCCGACATCACCGCCCCCGGCGGCGAGCGCCAGCCGATGATCGGCAACTGCCCGGCCATGCAGGCGGTCTACACCCGCATCCGCAAGACCGCGCCGGCCGACGTCACGGTGCTGATCCAGGGCGAGTCCGGCACCGGCAAGGAGCTGGTGGCCCGCGCCCTGCACCAGCAGAGCAAACGCGCCGCCGCGCCGCTGGTGTGCGTGAACTGCGCGGCCATCCCGGAGACGCTGATCGAGTCCGAGCTGTTCGGCCACGAGAAGGGCGCCTTCACCGGCGCCAGCGCCGCCCGCACCGGCCTGGTCGAGGCCGCCGACGGCGGCACCCTGTTCCTCGACGAGATCGGCGAGCTGCCGCTGGACGCCCAGGCCCGGCTGCTGCGGGTGCTGCAGGAGGGCGAGATCCGCAAGATCGGCTCGGTCGAGACCCGCCACGTCGACGTGCGCCTGATCGCCGCCACCCACCGCGACCTGCACGCGCTGTCGCGCACCGGCGGCTTCCGCCTCGACCTCTACTACCGACTCAACGTGATGCAGATCGACCTGCCGCCGCTGCGCGACCGCGAGGACGACATCCTGGAGATCGCCGACGCGTTGCTGGAGAAGGCCTGCCGCCGCCACGAGCGCGAGGGCCTCAAGCTGTCGCGGGCCGCCCGGCGGATGATCCGCGACTGCCCCTGGCCCGGCAACGTGCGCGAGCTGGAGAACGCCCTGGAGCGCGGCGTGATCCTCGCCGAGGGCCACCTGATCCATCCCGACGATCTGGGGCTCGGCCCCGCGCCCCATGCCGGTGCGGCCGCGCCGGCACCGCCCGTTCCCGACGACGAGCCGCCCGCCTCCGGCGGCGGCGAACGAGCGGACGAGGAGGAAGAGGACCTGTCCCTCGAGGACTACTTCCAGCACTTCGTGCTCGAGCACCAGGACCAGATGAGCGAGACCGAGCTGGCCCAGAAGCTCGGCATCAGCCGCAAGTGCCTGTGGGAGCGCCGCCAGCGCCTCGGCATCCCGCGCAAGAAGGGCCCTCGCCGCGGCACCGGCTGAGGCGACGGGCGACGGGCGACGACCCTCTCTACGACCAAAGCACTAGCGCCCGTGGCCTCGGCCGCGGGCGTCGTTTTTGCGGCATTCGACGGCGCGCGCGCACCATTTGTTACCTTCCCACACAGCATTTGCCCCATAAGCGGGCAGCCTGGGTAACACTTTCCGGGCTCACATCGGACACGCTCGCCACGCGCAACAGCAAGCACATGTTTTTAAATGCTTTTTCAAATAGTGGCATACCGCCTGCTACGTACAGGACAAGAAAAACAATGCCGGATGCCACCCGCGGCCACGAACAACAACAAGGCCAGCGAGCGGTGACGGGCCCGACCCCACAACAACAAGACCACGGGCCGAAGACACACGAGCGCCATTGCCGACAACAAGCACAACAGCGGCAGCCGGCGCGAGTCCTTCGAGGCAACAACAACAAGACGCTCGAAGTCCGGAATCAGGACGCGACGCACCCGACCCGGCCACCAACAACAACAAGGGCCGTCAGAGGTGCACCCCCGTCAACAACAACAAGACGTCGGGGGGAGGCAATCATCTGCCGTCGTGGTTGGATTATTGTTTTGAATACGAGGCGGTCACTTTCAGGAACGTCCACAAAGACAACAACATTGCTTGCCTGAGCTCCTTGGTGACTGTGGTGCGTATTCAAGGCGATGCGCCATCACGAAGAAAAATCAGCAGCAGGGATGCTGCATCCTGCTTTCAGGGGAGGCTCACGGGCCTCCCCTTTCCATTTTCCGGGGGCGGGTCGGTCGGCCCCACGCTTTGCAAGGTGTCGGGTGTTCGCTACACTCAACGCCTTTCATACCCTCTTTTGTACCCCCGCGAGTCGACAACGCCGCATGATCAAAGGATTTACCCGCTTTCTGCAGAGCCCGGGCGAGCGCCTCCGGTCGCTGTTCGGCCCTCAGGAGCCGTCGGCCGCCCTCCCCGAGCTGCGCATCATTCCCCGCGAAGAGCACCCGGTCTCCCGCCAGCACTTCAGCGACGCCGCCCTCAAGGTGCTGTACCGGCTGCACAACGCCGGCCATGAGGCCTTCCTGGTGGGGGGCTGCATCCGCGACTCCCTGCTCGGCCGCATGCCCAAGGACTTCGACGTGGCCACCGACGCCACCCCGGAGCAGGTCCGCGAGCTGTTCCGCAACTCGCGCATCGTCGGGCGCCGCTTCCGCATCGTGCACGTGCGCTTCGGCCGTGAGGTGATCGAGGTCACCACCTTCCGCGGCAAGCCCAGCGACGACCACGGCGACCACATCGCCCAGCAGTCGGACGACGGCATGCTGCTGCGCGACAACGTCTGGGGCAACATCGAGGAGGACGCCCTCCGGCGCGACTTCACGATCAACGCCCTCTACTACAACATCGCCGACTTCTCGATCCACGACTTCGCCGGCGGCGTCCAGGACATCGAGGACCGCACCCTGCGGCTGATCGGCGACCCGGCGACCCGCTACCGCGAGGACCCGGTGCGCATGCTGCGCGCGGTGCGCTTCGCCGCCAAGCTCGACTTCGACATCGATCCGGCCACCGAGGCGCCGATCGCCGAGCTCGCCGAGCTGATGCTCCAGGTGCCGCCGGCGCGGCTGTTCGATGAAGTGCTCAAGCTGTTCATGAGCGGCCACGGCGTCGAGACCTTCCATCTGCTGCGCGACTTCGGCCTGTTCGCCATGCTGTTCCCCGAGGCCGACGAGGCCATGGAAGAGCTGCCCTGGGCCGAGGCGGTGATCGAGCGCGCCCTGACCAGCACCGACCGCCGCGTCCGCGACGAGCGACCGGTGACGCCGGCCTTCCTGTTCGCCGCCCTGCTGTGGGGCCCGGTGCAGCTGCGCCAGCAGGCCCTCGAGGCCGACGGCATGCCGCCCATCCCGGCGCAGCAGGCCGCCTCCCAGCAGGTCATCTCGCGCCAGTTGCAGCACGTGTCCATTCCCAAGCGCTTCAGCCTGCCGATGCGCGACATCTGGGACCTGCAGCAGCGGCTGCCGCTGCGCCGCGGCAAGCGCGTGTTCCAGACCCGCGAGCATCCGCGCTTCCGCGCCGCCTACGACTTCCTGCTGGTGCGCGAGGCCGCCGGCGAGATGGAGCCCGGCCTCGGCGACTGGTGGACCGCCTTCCAGGACGCCGACGAGCACGAGCAGCGCCGCCTGCTGGGCAAGGTCGACGCCGACCCGGCCGGCACCCCCGCGCCGCGCAACAAGCGCCGGCGGCGCCGCCGTCGTCGCAAGCCGTCCAACGGCGAGTCATGAGCCGGCCGCATCGCGCCTGGATCGGGCTCGGCAGCAACCTCGACGACCCCCACGGTCACGTCGAGCGCGCCCTGGCCGAGCTCGATGCCCTGCCGCTGACCCGCCGGCGCCGCGCCTCGTCGCGCTACGCCAGCCGCCCGCTGGGCCCGGCCGACCAGCCCGACTTCGTCAACGCCGTGGCCGAGCTCTCGACCCGGCTGTCGCCGCTGGCGCTGCTCGACCAGCTGCAGGCGCTCGAGCAGCGCCACGGCCGTGTCCGTGGCCGCCGCTGGGGGCCGCGCACCCTGGACCTCGACCTGCTGCTGTTCGACGATCGCGAGATGGCGACGCCGCGGCTGACGCTCCCGCACGCGGAGATGACCCACCGCGCCTTCGTGCTGGTGCCGATGGCCGAGCTCGCCCCCGGGCTGCGCCTGCCGAACGGCCGTGACGTGGCCGGCCTGGCCGCCGCCCTGGGCGAGGACGGCCTGCGCCGAGTGTTACCCGACACGCCCGAATGACCCCCAACTTGTTACCTATCGACACTCTCACCCGGATCGGGTAACAATGCGCGGTTACACAAGAGCGCGGCCTTCGCCGAGCGCCGGATAACGACACGAGAGCACGCCATGAAAACCGTCACCCTGAGCACGCTGCAGGCCTTCAAGCGCGCCGGTGAGACCTTCAGCTGCCTGACCGCCTATGACGCCACCTTCGCCCATGCCGCCGGCGAGGCCGGCATCGAGGTGCTGCTGGTCGGCGATTCCCTGGGCATGGTCCTGCAGGGCCACACCAGCACCCTGCCGGTGACCCTGGACGACGTCTGCTACCACACCCGCTGCGTGGCCCGCGGCAAGGGCGCGAGCCTGCTGATGGTCGACCTGCCCTTCATGAGCAACGCCACCACCGAACGCCTGCTCGAGGACGCCGGGGCGCTGATGCGCGCCGGCGCCGAGATGGTCAAGGTGGAAGGCGAGGCCTGGATGGCCGACGGCATCCGCGAACTGAGCCGCCGTGGCGTGCCGGTGTGCGCCCACCTGGGCCTGACCCCGCAGACCGTCCACCAGCTGGGCGGCTACAAGGTGCAGGGACGCGACGCCGACCAGGCCGAGCGCATCCTCGAGGATGCCCGCACCCTGGCCGAGGCCGGCGCCTCGGTGATCCTGCTCGAGTGCGTGCCGACGAGCCTCGGCCGCGCCGTGACCGAGGCCCTGGACGTGCCGGTGATCGGCATCGGCGCCGGCGCCGACACCGACGGCCAGATCCTGGTGATGCACGACGTGCTCGGCGTCACCGCCGGGCGCCAGCCGCGCTTCGTGAAGAACTTCCTGGCCGAGGCCGACGATATCCAGGGCGCCTTCCGCCGCTACCACGAGGACGTCAAGGCCCGGCGCTTCCCCGCCGAGGAGCACGGATTCTGATGCAGACCCTGAACGACGTCGCCACGCTGCGCGAGACGCTGGCCGCGCATCGCCGCGCCGGCCGCACCATCGGCCTGGTGCCGACCATGGGCAACCTGCACGCCGGCCATCTGGCGCTGGTCGCCGAGGCCCGGCGCCGCGCCGACGTGGTGGTGGCGACCATCTTCGTCAATCCGATGCAGTTCGGGCCGAACGAGGACCTCGACGCCTATCCGCGCACCCTGGCCGACGACCAGGCCCACCTCGAGGCCGCCGGCTGCGACCTGCTGTTCGCCCCCGACGTGACCACGGTCTATCCGCGCGGCCTGGACGCTCAGACCCGGGTCAGCGTGCCCGAGGTCTCCGAGGGGCTGTGCGGCGGCGATCGCCCCGGCCACTTCGACGGCGTGGCGACCGTGGTCACCATGCTGTTCAACCTGGTGCAGCCGGACCTCGCCTGCTTCGGCGAGAAGGACTACCAGCAGCTGGCGGTGATCCGCCGCCTGGTGGCCGATCTGCACCTGCCGCTCGAGATCGTCGGCGTGCCGATCGAGCGCGCCGAGGACGGCCTGGCGCTGTCCTCGCGCAACGGCTATCTGGACGCGGCGCAGCGTGCCGCGGCGCCCGAGCTGTATCGCACCCTGTGTGCCCTGCGCGAGGCGCTGGAGGCCGGCGAAGCGATCGACGCCGGCCTGACCCGCGGCCTCGAACGGCTGCGCGAGGCGGGCTTCGTGCCCGACTATCTGGAACTGCGTGCCGCCGACCTGGGCCCGATCGACGACACCACGCGCGAGGCCGTGCTGCTCACCGCGGCGCGCCTGGGCTCGACGCGACTGATCGACAACCTGTCGCTGACACTCCCCCGCTGAGGGCCCGGCCACGCCGCGAAGGCGTGTCCCTTCCCTGCTCACCACCGCCATTCCGGTACAGCCGGGGCGCCCGCTCCGGCCCTCCCCCTTGCGCTTGCCTATACTGAAGTTCTAGCCGAACCGCCCCGGCGGGATTGCCGCAGCGCACAAGAGTCCCCTATGCTGAGCGGACGCTCGTCCGCGAATCTTCAGGAGTAAGCCTCATGCAAGAAGTGGTGATCGTTGCCGCTCGTCGTACCGCCGTCGGTGCCTTCGGCGGTTCCCTCGCCGGCATTCCCGCCAGCGACCTCGGTGCCCATGTGATCAAGGACATCCTCGCCGGCACCGGCGTGGCCCCGGACCAGGTCGATGAAGTGCTGCTCGGCCAGGTGCTGACCGCCGGCACCGGCCAGAACCCCGCTCGCCAGGCCGCCATCAAGGGCGGGCTACCCGACGCGGTGCCGGCCATGACCATCAACAAGGTCTGCGGCTCGGGCCTCAAGGCCCTGCACCTGGCCACCCAGGCGATTCGCTGCGGCGACGCCGAGCTGATCCTGGCCGGCGGCCAGGAGAACATGTCGCTATCTCCGCACGTGCTGCCCAATTCCCGCAACGGCCAGCGCATGGGCGACTGGAAGGCCATCGACTCGATGGTCCACGACGGCCTGTGGGATGCCTTCAACGACTTCCACATGGGCATCACCGCCGAGAACCTGGCCGAGAAGTACGACATCAGCCGCGAGGCGATGGACGAGTTCGCCGCCGGCTCCCAGCAGAAGGCCTCCGCCGCGATCAAGGAAGGCAAGTTCAAGGGCCAGATCGTCCCGGTGGAGATTCCCCAGCGCAAGGGCGACCCGCTGGTCTTCGACACCGACGAGAACCCGCGCGAGGTCAGCGCCGAGAAGCTCGGCGGCATGCGCCCGGCGTTCAAGAAGGACGGCAGCGTGACCGCCGGCAACGCCTCCTCCATCAACGACGGCGCCGCCGTGGTGATGCTGTGCTCCGCCGAGAAGGCCAAGGCCCTGGGCCTCGAACCGCTGGCCCGCATCAAGGCCTACTCCAACGCCGGCGTCGACCCGGCGATCATGGGCATCGGCCCCGCTCCGGCCACCCGCCGCTGCCTCGAGAAGGCCGGCTGGAGCCTCGACGATCTGGACCTGGTCGAGGCCAACGAGGCCTTCGCCGCCCAGGCGCTGGCGGTGAACAAGGAGCTCGGCTGGGACACCTCGATGATCAACGTCAACGGCGGCGCCATCGCGCTGGGCCACCCGATCGGCGCCTCCGGCTGCCGCATCCTGGTGACCCTGGTGCACGAGATGATCGCCCGCGACGCCAAGAAGGGCCTGGCGACGCTGTGTATCGGCGGCGGACAGGGGGTGGCACTGGCGATCGAACGTTAAGCGACCGCCACGACGCCTCACCACGAAAGAAAGCCCCCGCTCGATGAGCGGGGGCTTTTACGTTCTGCCGCGCGCCTCCGGGCCTCAGCCCCGGGGCGGCCCGACCACCCGCGAGGGCGTGCGCGCCACCAGCGCCGCGGCCAGCACGAACAGCCCGCCGGCGCCGAGCAGCACGCCGCTCAGGCCGATGGCGTCCACCACCCGGCCGCCGGCCATGGCGCCGATGCCGATGGACAGGTTGAACACGAAGGCCATCAGCGCGGTGGCGGCCTCGGTATTCAGGGCGCTCTTGAGGATCCAGGTCTGCAGGCTCACCGAGATGCTGCCGAACACCGCGCCCCACAGCATCAACAGCCCGATCGCGGCCGCCGGCTCGCGCCCCAGCCAGGGGAAGGCCAGCGTCGCGACCGCCAGCAGCAGCGGAATCACCAGCACCGTGGCGTAGGGCCGGCGCCCGGCGGCGGTGCCGGCGAGGAAGTTGCCCAGCAGCCCGGCCCCGCCATAGCACAGCAGCAGGGCGCTGACGCTCGCCAGCGGAATGCCGGCGATGTCCTGCAGGATCGGGCTGACGAAGGTGTAGGCGGCGAAGTGGCCCATCACGATCAGCGCGGTGGCGGCCACGCCGACCCGCACCCCGCGACTGGCGAACTGGCCGGCCAGGTTGGACAGCCGCACCGGCTGCTGCGCCGGCAGGCGCGGCAGCAGCCGCCACAGGGCAAGGGTGACCAGCAGGCTCAGCCCGGCCAGCGAGCCGAAGGCGATGCGCCAGTCGGTGTGCTCGCCGAGCCAGGTCCCCGCCGGCACGCCCAGCACCGAGGCGCCGGCCACGCCGCTGAAGATCAGCGACATGGCACGCGGCACCTGCTCCAGGGCCACCAGCCGCGAGGCCAGGCCGCCGGCGATGGCCCAGAAGCCGCCGATGCACACGCCCACCAGCACCCGTGTGGCCAGTAGCGTCGTAAAACTGTCGGCCACGGCACCCAGCAGGCTGGCCAGGGTCATCAGCGTCATCAGCCCGGTCAACAGCCAGCGCCGGTCGAGCCGCCCCACCGCCACCGGCAGCAGCGGCGCGGCGAAGGCCGCCACCACCCCGGGCACGGTGATCAAGAGCCCGGCGGTGCCGGAGGTCACGGACAGCGAGTCGGCCACCTGGGACAGCAGCCCGATGGGCAGCTGCTCGGCGGTGACCAGCAGGAAGATGCCGATCATCACCGCGCCCACGCCCAGCCAGTCGCGGCGCTGGGTGACGGTCCTGGGGGCGGGGGATGACGGGGGGGAATCGTGGCGCGTCATGGGTCGTCCCTGATCGATGGCGGGGCCGGTGCCCCGAAACGAGAACGCCCCCGCGGCGTGAGCCACGGGGGCGTTCGGCTCATGACCGCTCGCTTAGAGCTCGTCGGTCTCGGCTTCCTCGGCCTCGAAGGCGGCCTTCTCTTCCGGGGTGATCTCCTTGATGGTCAGCTTCACCCGGTTGCGGTTGTCGATGTCGAGCACCTTAACCACGGCCTCGTCTCCCTCGTTGAGGAAGTCACGCACGTCGTTGACGCGCTCGGGCACGATCTGGGAGATGTGCACCAGGCCGTCGGTGCCGGGCATGATGTTGACGAAGGCGCCGAAGTCGGCGATGCGCACCACCTTGCCGCGATACAGCTTGCCGATTTCCGGCTCGGCGGTGATCGCCAGCACGGTGTCGATGGCCGCCTTGGCCGCCGACTTCTCCTCGGCGTAGATGCGCACGGTGCCATCGTCGTCCAGGTCGATGGAGGCGCCGGTGTCGTCGCAGATCTTGCGGATGGTGGCGCCGCCCTTGCCGATGACGTCGCGGATCTTCTCCGGGTCGATCTTGATGGTGGCCATGGAGGGCGCGTTGTCGGAGACCTCCTCGCGGCTCTTGGCGATCACGGTGTTCATCTGCTCGAGGATGCTCAGGCGGGCCTCGTTGGCCTGCTGGAGCGCCTGCTCCATGATCTCCTCGTTGATGCCCTCGATCTTGATGTCCATCTGCAGGGCGGTGACGCCCTCGGCGGAACCGGCCACCTTGAAGTCCATGTCGCCGAGGTGGTCCTCGTCGCCGAGGATGTCGGTCAGCACGGCGTAGCCGTCATCGTCCTTGACCAGGCCCATGGCGATGCCGGCCACCGGGGCCTTCATCGGCACGCCGGCGTCCATCAGGGCCAGCGAGGAGCCGCACACGGAGGCCATGGAGCTGGAGCCGTTGGACTCGGTGATCTCGGACACCACGCGGATGGTGTAGGGGAAGTCGTCCTCGTTCGGCAGCATGGCCTGGACGCCGCGGCGGGCCAGACGGCCGTGGCCGATCTCGCGCCGCTTGGGACCGCCCATGAAGCCGGCCTCGCCCACGCTGTAGGGAGGGAAGTTGTAGTGCAGCAGGAAGCGGTCCTTGCGCTCGCCTTCCAGCGACTCGATCAGCTGGGCGTCGCGCAGGGTGCCGAGGGTGGCCACGACCACGGCCTGGGTCTCGCCGCGGGTGAAGACGGCGGAGCCGTGGGTCTTGGGCAGGCTGCCGACCTCGATGTCCAGCGGACGCACGGTCTTGTGGTCGCGGCCGTCGATGCGCGGCTCGCCCTTGATGACGCGGGAGCGCACGACGCGCTTCTCGAGGCCGGCGAAGGCGCCCTTGACCTCGTCGGCGGTGAACTGGCCTTCCTGCTCACCGGCCAGCTGGGCCACGGCCTCGTCCTTCAGCGCGGACAGGGCGTCCTGGCGGGCCATCTTGTCGGTGATGCGGTAGGCCTCGCCGACCTTGGCCTCGAAGCCCAGCGCCACGGCGTCCTTGAGGGCGGTGTTCTCGGCGGCCGGTTGCCAGTCCCAGCGCGGCTTGCCGGCCTCGGCGGCCAGCTCGTTGATGGCGGAGACGGCGACCTGCATCTCCTGATGGCCGTAGAGCACGGCGCCCAGCATCTCATCCTCGAGCAGCTCGCTGGCCTCGGACTCGACCATCAGCACGGCCTTCTCGGTGCCGGCGACGACCATGTTCAGCTCGGAGCCGGCGAGCTCCTCGACGCTGGGGTTGAGGAAGTAGCCCTTGTCCTCGGTGAAGCCGACGCGGGCGGCGCCGATCGGGCCGTTGAAGGGCACGCCGGAGACGGCCAGGGCCGCGGAGGTGCCGATCATGGCGGCGATGTCCGGGTCCTGGTTACGGTCGGCGGAGAGCACCGTGCAGATGACCTGGACCTCGTTCATGAAGCCCTTCGGGAACAGCGGGCGGATCGGGCGATCGATCAGCCGCGAGGTGAGGGTTTCCTTCTCGGTGGGGCGCCCCTCGCGCTTGAAGAAGCCGCCGGGAATCTTGCCGACAGAGTAGGTCTTCTCCTGGTAGTGGACGGACAGCGGGAAGAACGGCTGGGCGGGATTGACGTCCTTCTTCGCCACCACAGTGCACAGCACCACGGTGTCGTCCATGGTGACCATCACGGCACCGGAGGCCTGGCGGGCGATGCGCCCGGTTTCCAGGGTGACGGTGCTGCGACCGTACTCAAACGTTTTCTTGACCGGGTTCACGGCGACTTCCTTCAGCTTTTCGATTCATGTTCGGGTCGTTTCGACTCGGCGACCATTTTAGGGGGTGTCGCCCGGCGCGGCCACCAGGGGGTGAGATTTCCCCATCGACGGCTTGTGCTAACTCAGGCGTATCCGAGGCTGACCCGGGGACAGGCCTCCGCGAGGCGCTGTGAACCCATCCCTGGGCGCTACTTTTGCCCTGCGGCGCTCTCGCATCCTGCTTCGCTTGCAGGACCGGTGCTGGCCATCCATGGCCAGCCCGTTCGGCGAGGGTCGCCTCACCCATGGCAAAAACCCTCGCTGAGACCTGCCCCCGGCGCCTCGATGAAAGCGGCCATGCCTGCCCCATAAACGCGAAACGGGCAGCCCCGGAGGGCTGCCCGTTTCGCGTCGTCCTGGACGGCGTCGCTTAGCGACGCAGACCCAGACGCTGGATCAGGGACTGATAGCGCTCGAAGTCCTTGCGCTTCAGGTAGTCCAGCAGCTTGCGGCGCTGGTTGACCATGCGGATCAGGCCACGACGGGAGTGGTGATCCTGCTTGTTGGTCTTGAAGTGATCCTGCAGGCCGTCGATGTTGGCGGTCAGCAGGGCCACCTGCACCTCGGGGGAACCGGTGTCGTTGTCGCCACGGCCGTATTCGTTGACGATCTCGGCCTTCTGCTCGGCTGTCAGTGCCATCTGTCTCTCCAGTTCAGCAATATGCCTGAATGATGTGAATGTCGGAGACCACGCATATTTGCAGTCTCCACGCCGGCCCCGAAGGGTCGGTTCATGCCGAGTCCGCCTCGGCGGTGCTCAGCAGGCGGCGCGGGGCGATCTCCCCCGCCGCTCTCACCACGCCGAGCCCCAGAAAGGTCTCGTCGCGATAGAGTCTGGCCAGGCCGTCGACCGGCAGTTCACCGGTGTCACACCTGGCGCTCTGGCCATGCAGCAGGCGGCTGGCCGCCGCCTCGTCCAGGGCCAGCCCGGGCAGGTCGGCCACCAGCACGTCCACCGGCAGCAGCACGCCTTCGCGTGCGGCCTGGTCCGGCAGCGCCTCGAGGGCCTCCGGCGTCAGCATGCCGTCGGCGCCGAAGGGGCCGGTGGCCAGTCGTCGCAGGACGCTGATATGGGCACCGCAGCCGAGCGCCTCGCCGATGTCCTCGGCCAGGGTCCGGATGTAGGTGCCCTTGCTGACCCGCACCTCGAGTTCGAAGGCCGTGCCCTCGAACGAGAGAAGGCGCGCATCATACACCGTCACGCGACGCACTGCACGCTCGACGCTCTTGCCCTCGCGGGCCAGCTCGTAGAGCTTGCGCCCCTGGTGCTTGAGCGCCGAATACATCGGTGGCAGCTGATCGATCTCGCCGGTGAAGCGCTCGAGCACGCCGCGCAGGTCGGCCTCCTCGAGGCGCGGCACCTCGCGGCGCTCGACCACCTCGCCCTCGGCGTCGCCGGAGTCGGTGATCGTCCCGAGCTCGACCCGGGTGCGATACGTCTTGTCGGCGTCGAGCAGGAAGGCCGAGAACTTGGTCGCCTCGCCGAAGCACACCGGCAACAGCCCGGTGGCCATCGGATCGAGGGTGCCGGTGTGGCCGGCCTTCTGCGCCTGGAACAGGCGCCGGGCCCGCTGCAGCGCGTGGTTGCTGGACGCGCCCTGGGGCTTGTCCAGCAGCAGCACGCCGTTCACCGGCAGTCCGCGACGGCGACGCGCCATCAGTCGCGCTCTCCCTCGCCGCGCTCGCCGTCGTCACCCTCGGCCTCGTCGTCGTGACGGTCGCGATCGCTCGCCACCGCCTCGTCGATCAGCGAGGACAGCTGCTGACCGCGCACCACGCTCTCGTCGAAGTGGAAGCGCAGCTCCGGCACGTGACGCAGCTTGATGCGACGGGCGATCTGCCCGCGCAGGAAGCCGGCGGCGCGCTTGAGCACGCCGAGGTTTTCCTTGATGCGCTCGGCATCCTGCTCGCCGAGCAGCGTCACGTAGACGTCGGCATAGCCGAGGTCACGGCTGACCGTGACCCCGCTGACGGTGACCATGCCCAGGCGCGGATCCTTGATCTCGCGCTGGATGAGTACCGCCAGCTCCTTCTGGAGCTGGTCGGCTACCCGGTCGGTACGCTTGAACTCGCGCATGATCGGCTCCTCGCGGTCAGAGCGTCCGCTCGACCTTGACCTGATCGAAGACCTCGATCTTGTCGCCGACCTGGACGTCGTTGTAGTTCTTCACGCCGATACCGCATTCGATACCGCTGCGAACCTCGTTGACGTCGTCCTTGTAGCGACGCAGGGACTCGAGCTCGCCCTCGTAGATCACCACGTTCTCGCGCAGCACGCGGATCTTCTTGTGGCGATAGACGGTGCCCTCGACCACCATGCAGCCGGCGACGGCGCCGATCTTCGGTGCCTTGAAGACGTCGCGAACCTCGGCCACGCCGACGATCTCTTCCTTCCACTCCGGCGCGAGCATGCCGCTCATCGCCTGCTTGACCTCGTCGATCAGCTGGTAGATGACGCTGTAGTAGCGCAGGTCGAGACCCTCGCGCTCGATGATCTCGCGAGCGGCGGCGTCGGCACGCACGTTGAAGCCGACCACGATGGCGTCACTGGCGAGTGCCAGGTTGGCGTCGGTACCGGTGATACCGCCCACGCCGGAGGACACCACGGCGACCTGCACTTCGTCGGTCGACAGCTCCTCGAGCGCGCCCTTGATGGCCTCCAGGGAGCCCTGGACGTCGGCCTTGAGGACGATGTTGACCTTGGCGACCTCTTCCTGGCCCATCTGGGAGAACATGTTCTCCAGCTTGGCCTTCTGCTGGCGAGCCAGGCGCACCTCGCGGTACTTGCCCTGACGGAAGTTGGCGACCTCGCGGGCCTTCTTCTCGTCGTCGAGGACCATGAAGTCGTCACCCGCTTCCGGGGTGCCGTCCAGGCCCTGGATCTCGACCGGCATGGCCGGACCGGCTTCGTCGACCTGCTGGCCGAGCTCGTTGATCAGCGCACGCACGCGGCCGTAGTGCAGGCCGGCGAGCACGATGTCGCCCTTCTTCAGGGTGCCGTTCTGGACCAGCACGGTGGCCACCGGGCCGCGGCCCTTGTCCAGGCGGGACTCGACCACCACGCCCTTGCCGGGCGCCTCGGGGACGGCCTTGAGCTCGAGCACCTCGGAGACCAGCTGGATCGACTCGAGCAGGCCCTCGATGCCGTCGCCGGACTTGGCGGAGACGTGCACGAACTGGGTGTCGCCCCCCCACTCCTCGGAGATCACGCCGTGCTGGGACAGCTCGTTCTTGACCCGATCCGGATCGGCGCCCTGCTTGTCGATCTTGTTGACCGCGACGACCATCGGCACGCCGGCGGCCTTCGAGTGCTCGATGGCCTCGATGGTCTGGGGCATGACGCCGTCATCGGCGGCCACCACCAGCACCACCACGTCGGTGGCCTTGGCACCGCGCGCACGCATGGCGGTGAACGCCGCGTGGCCCGGGGTATCGAGGAAGGTCACGCCGCCGTGATCGTCCTCGACGTGGTAGGCGCCGATGTGCTGGGTGATGCCGCCGGCCTCGCCGGTGGCGACCTTGGCACGACGGATGTAGTCGAGCAGCGAGGTCTTGCCGTGGTCGACGTGACCCATGACGGTCACGACCGGCGAACGGGTGATCTCGTCGCCTTCATAGGAGATGTTCTCGAGGACCTCGGTCTCCAGCGCATCATCCTTGACCAGCTTGGGCTTGTGGCCCATTTCCTCGACCACGATGGCCGCGGTGTCCTGATCGATGGTCTGGTTGATGGTCACCGCCGCGCCCATGGTGAACATGGTCTTGATGACCTCGTTCGCCTTGATGGACATCTTGTCGGCCAGGTCGGCGACGCTGATCGACTCGGGGATGGAGACCTCACGGACGATCGGCTGCGTCGGCTTCTGGAAGCCGTGCTTGCCGCCGCCCTGGCTGCCACCGCGGCGGCCGCCGCGACGCTCGGCGCGCTTGGCCTTCTTGCCGCCGCGACGACGCTCCTCGCGGTCGCCACGGTCGTCTTCGCGCTCATGACGCCCCTTCTTGCCGGCCTTCTTGCCGGCCGGAGCGGCACGGCGGTCGGTGCGACCTTCCTTCGGCGGTGCCGGAGGCTGCTCGGCCTGCGCCGGGGTGTCCAGCTCGGGCACCGGAATCTGCGGCTCGGCCTTGGCGGCCGCATCGGCCTCGGCCTTGGCCTTCTCGGCCTGAGCCTTCTCCTCGGCTTCACGCGCGGCCTGCTCGGCGGCACGTTCGGCTTCCTCGGCCTGGCGCTTGGCCTCGGCCTGCGCCATGTCACCGACCAGCTGACGCGGACCGTGGTCCTGGGTCTTCGGCTCCTCGGCGGGCTTCTCTTCCTCGCGCTTGACGTAGGTGCGCTTCTTGCGGACCTGCACCTCGATGCTCTTGCCGCGGTCGCCGCTCTTGATGCGACTGCGCGTCTTGCGGGTCAGGGTAATACGGTTCTTGGGCGCGGCCTGCTCGGCGCTCCCGCCGTGACTCTTGGTGAGGTAGTCCAGCAGCTTGCGCTTGTCCTCTTCGGACACGGCGTCGCCCTCGGACTTGTGCTCGAGCCCGGCTTCCTTCATCTGTTCCAGCAGGCGGGGCACTTCACGCCCCACCTTCACTGCAAAATCCTTAACGGTCATTTCTGACATTACGACCCTCCTCAGCCCGTGACCCGTTTACTGTTCGCTCTCGAACCAAGGCGCACGGGCAGTCATGATCAGTGCCGCGGCGCGCTCCTCGTCCAGTTCCTCGATATCCGTCAAATCGTCGACGGACTGTTCGGCGAGGTCCTCCATGGTCTTGATGCCCCGGCTGGCCAGGATATAGGCCAGGTGACGCTCCATGCCGTCCATTTCAAGCAGGTCGTCGGCCGGTTCGGCACCATCGAGCTCCTCTTCGGAGGCGATGGCCAGGTTCAGCAGCTCGTCCTTGGCACGAGCGCGCAGCTCCTCGACGAGATCCTCGTCGAACTCTTCGATCTCCAGCATTTCCTCCGCCGGGACATAGGCGACCTCCTCCAGGGAGGTGAAGCCTTCCTCGACGAGCAGGCGTGCCACGTCGTCGTCGATGTCCAGGTGCTGGATGAAATGCTCGACCAGGCTATCGACCTCCTGGTCGCGCTTGGCCTCGGCGTCGGCTTCGGTCATGACGTTGAGACGCCAGCCGGTGAGCTCGGAGGCCAGGCGCACGTTCTGGCCGCTACGGCCGATGGCCTGGGCCAGGTTGTCCTCGGCGACCGCCACGTCCATGGCGTGGGAATCCTCGTCGACGAGAATCGAGGCGACATCCGCCGGCGCCATGGCGTTGATCACCAGCTGGGCGGGGTTGTCGTCCCACAGCACGATGTCCACGCGCTCGTTCTGGAGCTCGGTGGACACCGCCTGGACCCGGGAGCCGCGCATGCCCACGCAGGCGCCGACCGGATCGATGCGGCGGTCGTTGGTCTTGACCGCGATCTTGGCCCGCGAGCCCGGATCGCGGGCCGCGCCCTTGATCTCGATGAGCTGCTCGGCGATTTCCGGCACCTCGATGCTGAACAGTTCGATGATCAGCTCGGGGCAGGTGCGGGACAGGATCAGCTGGGCGCCGCGGGCCTCCGGATCAACCTTGGTCAGCAGCGCACGGACGCGCTCGTTCATGCGGTAGCGCTCGCCCGGGATCATCTCGCTGCGCGGCAGGAAGGCCTCGGCGTTCTCGCCGAGGTCGATGATCAGGCCATCGCGTGTCGTCTTCTTGACGATGCCGGCGACCAGCTCGCCCTCGCGGTCGGCGTAGAGGCGCACCACCTCGGCCCGCTCGGCCTCGCGCACCTTCTGCACGATGACCTGCTTGGCGGTCTGGGCCGCGATGCGGCCGAAGGCGGCGTTCTCGATCTGTTCCTCGACCACGTCACCCAGGCCCAGCGGCGGATCGCGGCGCTCGGCGTAGGTCAGCTTGATCTGGGCGTCCGGACCGTCGAAGTCATCGTCCTCGACGACCTCCCAGCGGCGAAACGTCTCGTAGTCACCGCTGACGCGGTCGATGTGAACCCGTACGCTGGCTTCCTCGTCCTCGAAGCGCTTGCGTGACGCGCTGGCCAGCGCCGCCTCGACGGCTTCGAAGATCACCTCGCGGGGGACACCCTTTTCGTTGGAGATCGCGTCGACGACCGCCAGAATCTCTTTACTCATGCCTTAGCCTCGCCAGAAAACCCGTCCTTGTGCACCGACCTCAGTCTTCGAACTGCGGCACGACCCGCGCCTGATCGATGCTCTCGATGGGAAAGCAGTATTCCTCGTCGTCGAGCCGCAACAGCACCTCGTCGTTCTCGACGCCGGCCAGCAGACCCTGGAACTTGCGCCGACCATCGAACGGCACGCGCAGCTTCACGGCCACCTTGTGGCCGGCATAGCGCGCGAACTGCTCGAGGGTGAACAGGGGACGATCCATCCCCGGAGAGGACACCTCGAGCCGGTATTCACCACTGATGGGATCCTCGACGTCGAACACCGCACTGACCTGGCGGCTGACATCGGCGCAGTCGTCCACGTTCACGCCATCGGCGTGATCGATGTAGACCACCAGACGAGAGTGTTTGCCCTGGGACAGGTATTCGATGCCCCACAGCTCGAACCCCATGGCCGAGACCACCGGTTCGATCAGCGCGTGCAGCGCAGCATCCTTGGTTGCCACGGAAGAAAGCTCCTACAGCCGTTGCATCAGGCACCTGGCCGGGAGTGAACAGGAAAGTCAGGTGGCTGATTGGCGTTGCCCGGAACAGCGCCGCCGATGCTTGCCGGCGAGCTGGCCGCTAACAAAAAGCCCCTTCACAGGAAGGGGCTTTTCAAGAAACCTGTATACCACTTCTCGGCGCCTGGCATGCCCCATAAAGGTCCTGCATGCCCGACAGGAAGATGGTAGCGGGGACCGGATTTGAACCGATGACCTTCGGGTTATGAGCCCGACGAGCTACCAGACTGCTCCACCCCGCATCAATCTAGGTCGGTGATTCTATGCTGACTCGGCGCTTGCGTCAAGCTGCATCTCACCGTTTCGCCAATCCTGCGATGAAGTTCCGATGCACGACGATGAGATCGTCAGACCGGCTTCAGGAATGGTGCCGAAGGCGGGACTTGAACCCGCACGACCGTAAGGTCACTACCCCCTCAAGATAGCGTGTCTACCAATTCCACCACTTCGGCATCAGGGGAGGCCGGATACGCGACTCAGTTGCCGTCGCTGCTCTCCAGCACTGGCGCAGCATTATCCATGTCCGAGGACCCTTCGTCAAGGGACGGCACGGCATTTTGCTGCTGTTCGATCAGTTCGGCATCGGGAATGCCGGTTTCCTGCGGCGCCTGGCCGGCCTGGGAGGCGAAATACGCCAGGGCCAGGGAGGTGGCGAAGAAGGCCGCGGCCAGCAGGCCGGTGGCGCGCGACAGGAAGCTGCCGCTGCCGCTGGAGCCGAACACGGTCTGAGAGGCGCCGCCGCCGAAGGAGGCGCCGGCATCGGCGCCCTTGCCCTGCTGCAGCAGGATCAGGACGACCAGGGCGATGGCGATCGCCACGTGGATCATGAGAATGGCAACTTGCATGGTTATCAACCTGCTGACTGGCAAATGGCTAGGAATTCGTCGACGTTCAGGGAAGCGCCGCCGATGAGACCGCCGTCGATGTCCGGCTGGGCGAGCAGCTCGACGGCATTGGCGGCCTTCATGCTGCCGCCGTAGAGCACCTGGGTGGCGGCGGCGAGGCCGGCATCGTAGCGCGCGAGCCGCGCACGGATGGCGCCATGCACCGCCTGGGCCTGCTCCGGGGTCGCGGTGCGGCCGGTGCCGATGGCCCACACCGGCTCGTAGGCGAGCACCAGCCTGGCGCGCTCGTCCGCGTCGAGGGCATCGAACACCGCCTCGAGCTGGCCGAGCACCACCGCCTCGGTGCGCTCGGCATCGCGCTCCTCGAGGGTCTCGCCCAGGCACAGCACCGGCACGAGGCCGACGCCCAGCGCCGCCCGCACCCGGGCCAGCACGGCATCATCGTCCTCGCCGAACAGCGTCCGCCGCTCGGAGTGGCCGACCAGCACCATCCGGACACCGCAGTCGCGCAGCATCTCGCCGCTGACCTCGCCGGTGAAGGCGCCGGAGGGCCGGTCGCTCAGCGTCTGGGCGCCGAGGGCCAGCGGCGTGGCCTCGAAGGCCCGGCCGGCCGCTGACAGATAGGGAAAGGGCACCATCAGTGCCACGGCCACCCCTTCCGGCAGGTCGGCATCGCGAAAGGCCCGGCCGAAGTCATCAACCAGGGCACGGGACCCGTTCATCTTCCAGTTGCCGGCGATCAGCGGCGTAGGCATGCAGCTTCCCTCTTTCAAGGTGGAGCGAAATGGTATAGGAGCGGCCCTGTCAAGACAACCGACCTAGGACAGCAGCCCCTCGACATCGGCCGCCAGGCGCCGGGCCAGGCCGTCCACGTCCAGGTGCGGACGCCCCTCGACCATGACCCGGATCAGTGGCTCGGTGCCGGAGGGGCGCAGCAGCACCCGCCCCTGGTCGCCGAGCTCGGCCTCGACGGCGGCCACCGCGGACTTGAGCGAGGCCTCGTCCATCAGCGCCCGGGCGTCGGTGCCCGGCGTCAGCCGCACGTTGACCAGCGCCTGGGGCGCCTTCTCCAGGCCGTCGAGCAGCTGCCCGAGCGGCTTGCCCTCGCGCATCATGATCGCCAGCACCTGCAGGGCGGAGACGATGCCGTCGCCGGTGGTCTGGACGTGGCCGCAGACGATATGGCCGGAGGACTCGCCGCCGAGCTGCCAGTCGTTGGCGTCCAGACGCTCCATGACGTAGCGGTCGCCGACCCTGGCCCGCTCGAAGGGCACGCCCATCGCCTCGAGCGCGGCGGCCAGGCCGAAGTTGCTCATCAGGGTGCCGACCACGCCGCCGCCCAGCTCGCCGCGGCCGTGGCGGTCGCGGGCGATCAGGTAGAGGATGTCGTCGCCGTCGATCTCGCGGCCGTCGGCGTCGACCATCAGCACGCGGTCGCCGTCGCCGTCGAAGGCCACGCCCAGGTCGGCGCCGCTGCGGATCACCGCGGCCCGCAGCGCGGCGGGGTGGGTGGAGCCGACCTCGTGGTTGATGTTGAGGCCGTCGGGCTCGGCGCCGATCACCTCCACCCTGGCGTCCAGCTCGCGGAACACGCTGGGCGCGATGTGGTAGGTGGCGCCGTGGGCGCAGTCGATTACCATCTTCAGGCCGTGCAGGTCGACGCGGTCGGGGATGGTCGACTTGCAGAACTCGATGTAGCGGCCGGCGGCGTCGTCGGCCCGGCGCACCTTGCCCAGGGCATCCGGCGCCACCGTGGTCAGCGGCTCCTCGAGCATGGCCTCGATGCGCTCCTCGACGGCATCGCCGAGCTTGGTGCCGGCGGCGGAGAAGAACTTGATGCCGTTGTCGGCGAAGGGATTGTGCGAGGCCGAGATGACGATGCCGGCGCTGGCGCGGAAGGCCCGGGTCAGATAGGCGATGCCCGGCGTCGGCATCGGGCCGAGCAGGATCACGTCGACGCCGGCGGCGGACAGCCCGGCCTCGAGGGCCGACTCGAACATGTAGCCGGAGATGCGGGTGTCCTTGCCGATCACCACCCGCGGACGACCGCCCTTCTCGGCCAGCACCCGACCGGTGGCCCAGCCCAGCTTGAGCATGAAGTCGGCGGTGATGGGCGGCTCGCCCACCGTGCCGCGGATGCCGTCGGTGCCGAAATAGCGTCTAGTCATGGTGGCAGCCCTCCTTGAGCACGGCCCAGGTCATGTTCACCGCATCCACGTGCGGCCCCACATCGTGAACGCGCAGGATCCGCGCGCCGCGCTCGACGGCCATCGCCGACAGCGCCAGCCCGCCGGGCAGGCGCTCCTCCACCGGCCGGTCCAGCACCTTGCCGATCATGCTCTTGCGCGACATGCCCACCAGCAGCGGCAGGCCGAGCGCCTCCAGGCGCTCCAGGCGGTGGAGCAGGCGCAGGTTGTGCTCGACGCTCTTGGCGAAGCCGAAGCCGGGATCGAGGATCAGCCGCTCGCGGCGCAGGCCGGCGGCCTCGCAGTCCGCCACCCGCTGTGCGAGGAAGTCGGCCACCGCCTCCTCCACCGGCGCGTCGTAGCGAGGCGCGTTCTGCATGTCGCCGGGCTCGCCGAGCATGTGCATCACGCACACCGGCAGGCCGCTGGCGGCGGCGGCGCGCAGGGCGCCCTCGCGGCGCAGGTTGCGCACGTCGTTGAGCAGCCCGGCGCCGGCCTCGGCCGAGGCGGCCATCACCTCGGGGGCACTGGTGTCCACCGAGACCAGGGCATCGAACTCGCGCACCAGCGCCTCGACCACCGGCACCACCCGGTCGAGCTCCTGCTGCACCGGCACCGCCTCGGCGCCGGGCCGCGTGGACTCGCCGCCGACGTCGATGATCGCCGCGCCTTCGGCCAGCATCTGCTCGGCGCGCCGCAGGGCGTCGTCGAGGGCATTGTGCCGGCCGCCGTCGGAGAAGGAGTCGGGCGTGACGTTGAGGATTCCCATCACGCGGGGAAAGGAGAGATCGAGCCGGTGCCGGCCACACTGAAGAGAGGCGGGTGCGCTGTTGTGCATCGTTGTCCTGGGCGTGTTCTGGAATCGGGGAATGGCGTCCCCTGCCACGGCAAGGGCGCCCCGCAGGGCGCCCGGTGTTCATCTAGCTCGCGGGGGTCAGTTGCCGGCCGGGCCACCCAGCGGGTCGGAGGGACGGCGACCGGAGGATTCCTCCTCGTCGCCGTCGTCCTCGGCCTTGGGCTCCTCCCGAGGCGCCTCGCCGATCGGCGCACCGGGGCCGGGGCCGTCGTCGTCCCAGCCCTTGGGCGGACGCGGGGTACGGCCGTCCATGATGTCCTTGAGCTGGTCGGCGTCGATGGTCTCGTACTGCACCAGCGCCTCGGCCATGGCGTCCAGCTTGTCGCGGTTGTCCTCGAGGATCTGCTTGGCCTGGGCGTAGCACTCGTCGATGATCCGGCGCACTTCCTTGTCGAGCTTGGTGACCGTCTCGCCGGACTTGAGCTTGCCGCCGCCCTGGCCCGGACCGCCGAGGAACTGGTGGGACTCGTCCTCGTCGTACATGATCGGCCCCATCTCCTCGGACAGCCCCCACTTGGCCACCAGGTTGTGGGCCAGCTCGGTGGCACGCTTGATGTCGTTGGAGGCGCCGGTGGTCACGCCGTTCGGGCCCAGCGTCATCTCCTCGGCCAGGCGGCCGCCGTACAGCGAGCAGATCTGGCTGATGATCTGCTGGCGCGACAGGCTGTAGCGATCCTCCTCGGGGAGGAACATGGTCACGCCCAGCGCGCGGCCGCGCGGAATGATGGTGACCTTGTAGACCGGGTCGTGCTCCGGCATCACCAGGCCGATGATGGCGTGGCCCGACTCGTGATAGGCGGTGTTGAGCTTGTCCTTCTCGGTCATGACCATGGAGCGGCGCTCGGCGCCCATCATGATCTTGTCCTTGGCCAGCTCCAGCTCCTCCATGCCCACCAGGCGCTTGTTGCGGCGGGCGGAGAACAGCGCCGCCTCGTTGACCAGGTTGGCCAGGTCGGCGCCGGAGAAGCCCGGCGTGCCGCGGGCGATCAGCGACGGCTTGACGTCGTCGCCCAGCGGCACCTTGCGCAGGTGCACGTTGAGGATGTGCTCGCGGCCGCGGATGTCGGGCAGCGGCACGGTGACCTGACGGTCGAAGCGGCCCGGGCGCAGCAGCGCCGGGTCGAGCACGTCGGGACGGTTGGTGGCGGCGATGACGATGATGCCCTCGTTGGCCTCGAAGCCGTCCATCTCGACCAGCAGCTGGTTCAGGGTCTGCTCGCGCTCGTCGTTGCCGCCGCCCATGCCGGCGCCGCGCGAACGGCCCACGGCATCGATCTCGTCGATGAAGATGATGCAGGGCGCCTGCTTCTTGGCCTGCTCGAACATGTCGCGCACGCGCGAGGCGCCCACGCCGACGAACATCTCGACGAAGTCGGAGCCGGAGATCGAGAAGAACGGCACCTTGGCCTCGCCGGCGATCGACTTGGCCAGCAGCGTCTTGCCGGTACCGGGCGGGCCGACCATCAGCACGCCGCGGGGGATGGTGCCGCCCAGGCGCTGGAACTTGGTCGGATCACGCAGGAAGTCGACCAGCTCCTCGACCTCCTCCTTGGCCTCGTCGCAGCCGGCCACGTCGGCGAAGGTGGTCTTGATCTGGTCCTGGGAGAGCAGCTTGGCCTTGGACTTGCCGAAGCTCATGGGGCCGCCCTTGCCGCCACCGCCGCCCTGCATCTGGCGCATGAAGAACATGAAGATGGCGAGGATCAGCAGGATCGGGAAGCTGGCGATCAGAAGCCGCGTCCACAGGCTCTGCTGCTCGGGCTTCTGACCGATCACGGTGACATCGTGGGCCAGCAGGTCATCCATCAGCTTCGGGTCTTCCGCCGCCGGCCGGATGGTCTGGAACTGGGAGCCGTCGTTGCGCTCGCCATTGATGGTGTAGCCATCGATGGTCACGCTCTGGACCTGCTCGTTCTGCACCTCTTCGACGAACTGGGAATAGTTCATCGTCTGGGGTGTATTCTCGACGCTGAAGTTGTTGAACACCGTCAGCAGCACCGCCGCGATGACCAACCACAGAATCAGGTTCTTCGCCATGTCGTTCAAGGGACTACCCTCAATTGCAAGAATCTGTCGGCCGTATACGCCTGGCCCTTCGACACTACCCTACCACGCCCGTTCGGCCAGCAGGCCAGGCACGGCGCCTGCCCTCACTGTGACACAGACACGCGATGATGTCCGGCCATGGCGGCATTAGCCTGAAACTATCGGCCACCCGCCCGGCGGCGCGGCTCAGCCGCGGAACCCTTCCGCCAGCAGATAGACCTCGCGTGAGCGCGCCCGGGACGCCTCCGGCTTGCGGGTCACCACCCGCTTGAAGCTGCCGCGCAGCTCCTTCAGATAGGCATCGAAACCTTCGCCCTGGAAGACCTTGGCCAGGAAGGTGCCGCCGGGCGACAGGGTCTGACGCGCCAGGTCCAGGGCCAGCTCCACCAGGTACATGGCCTGGGGCTGATCGATGGCGGCCATCCCACTCATATTGGGGGCCATGTCCGACATCACAAGGTCCACGGGGCGATCGCCGAGGCGGCCGAGGATCTCGTCGAGCACGGCCTCCTCGGTGAAATCGCCCTGCACGAAGTCGACGCCGGCCAAGGCGTCCATCTCGAGGATGTCGGAGGCGATGACGACGCCATGGTCGCCGACCTTCTCGGCGGCGATCTGGCTCCACCCGCCGGGGGCGGCCCCCAGGTCGATGATCGTCATGCCGGGGCGCAGCAGCCTGTCCTTCTCGTCCAGCGCCAGCAGCTTGTAGCTGGCCCGCGAGCGATAGCCGTCCTGCCAGCTCTGCTGGACGTAGCGGTCGTCGAAGTGTTCCTTCAGCCAGCCGGCGCTGCTCTTGCTGGCGCCGCGCTTGGAGCCCTTGGCCCGGGCGTCATGGGAAGATGCCACGGCATCACCTGTGAGAAATCTGGATGACAGGGGGGTCGAGCGGATTCCGGAAACCGGGGATGGGGAAGCTGACCTTGCGGGCCGGTCGAGGAGGCGGTGAGAGCCGGCCGCGCTTTCGCCGCGAGGCGATTCACCGTACCATGTGCGCTGCGCGCCAACCGGGAAGAAGCAAGATACCATGAGCTTGTCACAGGCACAAAAGAAAGCATTTCGCAGCATCGGCCACCATCTCGACCCCGTCGTCATGGTCTCCGAGAACGGCCTCACCGAGGGCGTGCTCGCCGAACTCGACCGGGCGCTGACCGATCACGAACTGGTCAAGGTCAAGCTGGCGCTGGCCGAGCGCGAGGACCGCGCCGCCGTGCTGGAGGCCCTGGTCGCCGAGAGCGGCGCCGAGCTGGTGCAGAAGATCGGCAAGGTCGCCCTCTTCTATCGCCACAACCCCAGGGTCAACCCGAAGCTCTCCAACATCAAGCGCTTCGAGGAACACCACGGCCGGCGCTGAGCCGCCACGCGCGACGACCGACAACGGTCTCGACGGGCCCGGCCCATAACGAAACGCCCCCGCAGCCGACGCTGCGGGGGCGTTTTTCTTGCGGCGTGCGGCCCGCGGGCCGCACGCCGAATCACAGGTGCTCGACGCTGGAAATCTCGTACTCGACGTCGCCGCCGGGGGTACGCACCAGCACCACCTCGCCCTCTTCCTTGCCGATCAGGGCGCGGGCGATGGGCGACGTCACGGAGATCTGACCGGCCTTGATGTCGGCCTCGTCCTCGCCGACGATGCGGTAGGCCACCTCCTCGTCGGTATCCAGGTTCATCAGCCCCACGGTCACACCGAAGATCACCTTGCCGGTCTGGGGCAGCTGGGTGACGTCGATGACCTGCGCATTGGAGAGCTTGCCCTCGATCTCCTGGATACGCCCCTCGATGAAGCCCTGCTGTTCGCGGGCCGCATGGTACTCGGCGTTCTCCTTGAGGTCGCCGTGCTCGCGCGCCTCGGCGATGGCCGCGATCACGTTAGGACGGGCCTCGCTCTTGAGGTGTTCGAGCTCGTCGCGAAGACGCTGCTCACCGACGACGGTCATCGGGACCTTGTTCATTGACTGACTCCTGCATGCTGTTCCTGTAGCCGCCGCACGGTGATGGCATTGCCATACTCGAGCGCCAGACAAACGGCCTTGGCCCCTGCCAGGGTGGTGGCATAGGGAACCTTGCGGGCGAGTGCGGTGCGACGGATCACCGAGGAATCATTGATGGCCTGACGGCCCTCGGTGGTATTGACGATATAGGCGATCTCGTCGTTCTTGAGCAGATCGACGATATGCGGACGACCCTCGTAGACCTTGTTGACGATCTCCACGGGCAGATCGGCCGCTTGAAGGGCCGCCGCCGTGCCACGGGTCGCACAAAGGGTGAAGCCCAATGTTAACAGAGAACGGGCCACCTCGATAACACCCGCCTTGTCGGGCTCGCGCACGGACAGGAACGCCTTGCGCTCGCCGGACAGCGACGGAATCGCCTCACCGGCCCCCAGCTGGGCCTTGTAGAAGGCCTCGGCGAAGGTCTCACCGGACCCCATCACCTCGCCGGTGGACTTCATCTCCGGCGACAGGATCGGGTCGACGCCCGGGAACTTGTTGAACGGGAAGACCGCCTCCTTGACGCTGTAGGTCGTCGGCACGATCTCGGCCACGAAGCCCTGGTCGACCAGGCTGATGCCGGCCATGCAGCGCGCAGCCACCTGGGCCAGCGAGGTGCCGATGCACTTGGAGACGAAGGGCACGGTGCGCGAGGCCCGCGGGTTGACCTCGATGACGTAGATCTCGCCGTCCTGCCAGGCCAGCTGCACGTTCATCAGGCCGTTGACGCCGAGCTCCACCGCCATGCGCTTGACCTGGTCGCGCATCTCGTCCTGCACGTCGGCCGGCAGCGAGTACGGCGGCAGCGCACAGGCGGAGTCGCCGGAGTGCACGCCGGCCTGCTCGATGTGCTGCATGATGCCGCCGATCACCACCTGCCGGCCGTCGGAGACGGCGTCGATGTCGACCTCGATGGCGGCGTTGAGGAAGTGGTCCAGCAGCACCGGCGAGTCGTTGGAGACCTTCACCGCGTGGGTCATGTAGTTCTCGAGCTCGGAGGCGTCGTAGACGATCTCCATGGCCCGGCCGCCGAGCACGTAGCTGGGGCGCACCACCAGCGGGTAGCCGATCGCCTCGGCCTTGGCGAAGGCCTCGTCGAAGCTGCGCGCGGTGGCGTTGGGCGGCTGCTTGAGGCCCAGCTTGTCGATCATGGTCTGGAAGCGCTCGCGGTCCTCGGCGCGGTCGATGGCGTCCGGGGTGGTGCCAATGATCGGCACGCCGGCGGCCTCGAGCTCGCGGGCCAGCTTGAGCGGGGTCTGACCGCCGAACTGCACGATCACGCCGGCCGGCTGCTCCTTGTCGGCGATCTCCAGCACGTCCTCCAGGGTCACCGGCTCGAAGTAGAGGCGGTCGGAGGTGTCGTAGTCGGTGGAGACGGTCTCCGGGTTGCAGTTGACCATGATGGTCTCGTAGCCGTCGTCGCGCATGGCCAGCGCGGCGTGGACGCAGCAGTAGTCGAACTCGATGCCCTGGCCGATGCGGTTCGGACCGCCGCCGAGCACCATGATCTTCTGCTTGTCGCTGACCTCGGCCTCGCACTCCTCCTCGTAGGTGGAGTACATGTAGGCGGTGTCGGAGGCGAACTCGGCCGCACAGGTGTCGACCCGCTTGTAGACCGGGCGGATGCCGGCCTTCTGGCGCGTCTTGCGGAATTCCTTCTCGGCCACGCCGAGCAGCGCCGCCAGGCGGGCATCACTGAAGCCCTTGCGCTTGAGGCCGAACAGCTCGCGGGCGCTGAGCTCGGAGAGCGAACGCTTGGCGAGGGCCTGCTCGGCGAGGATCAGGTCCTCGAGCTGGACCAGGAACCAGCGGTCGATGTTGGTCAGCGCGAACACGTCCTCGACGCTCATGCCGCTGCGCATGGCATCGGCGACGTAGAAGATGCGGTCGGCACCGGCGGCCTGCAGCTCGCCCTTGATCTGTGCCATCGCCTCGTCGGTGAAGCGGGTGATCTTGGGATCGAGGCCGTCGTTGCCGGTCTCCAGGCCGCGCAGCGCCTTCTGCAGCGACTCCTGGAAGGTGCGGCCGATCGCCATCACCTCGCCCACCGACTTCATCTGGGTGGTCAGGCGGTCGTTGGCCTGGGGGAACTTCTCGAAGGTGAAGCGCGGAATCTTGGTCACGACGTAGTCGATGGACGGCTCGAAGGACGCCGGGGTGCGGCCGCCGGTGATGTCGTTCGAAAGCTCGTCCAGGGTATAGCCGACGGCCAGCTTGGCGGCGATCTTGGCGATCGGGAAGCCGGTGGCCTTGGAGGCCAGCGCCGAGGAGCGCGACACCCGCGGGTTCATCTCGATGACCACCACGCGGCCGGTCTTCGGGTCGACGCCGAACTGGACGTTGGAGCCGCCGGTCTCGACGCCGATCTCGCGCAACACCGCCAGGGAGGCGTCGCGCATGTTCTGGTATTCCTTGTCGGTCAGCGTCTGGGCCGGGGCCACGGTGATGGAGTCACCGGTGTGCACGCCCATGGGATCGAAGTTCTCGATGGCACAGACGATGATGCAGTTGTCGTTCTTGTCGCGAACGACCTCCATCTCGTATTCCTTCCACCCCAGCAGCGACTCGTCGATCAGGAGCTCGTGGTTGTTGGAGAGCTCGAAACCGCGGGTGCAGATCTCCTCGAACTCCTCCTTGTTGTAGGCCACGCCGCCGCCGGAGCCGCCCATGGTGTAGGACGGACGGATGATCACCGGGAAGCCCAGCTCGCCCTGGATGCCCCAGGCCTCGTCCATGGTGTGGGCGACCTTGGCCTTGGGGCACTCCAGGCCGATGCGCTTCATGGCCTGGTCGAACAGGTCGCGGTCCTCGGCCATGTTGATGGCATCGGCGTTGGCGCCGATCATCTCCACGCCGTGCTTGGCGAGCACGCCGTGCTTGTCCAGGTCGAGGGCGCAGTTGAGCGCGGTCTGGCCGCCCATGGTCGGCAGCACGGCATCGGGCTTCTCGGCCTCGATGATCTTCTCCACCGCCTGCCAGGTGATCGGCTCGATGTAGGTGGCGTCGGCCATCACCGGGTCGGTCATGATGGTGGCCGGGTTGGAGTTGACCAGGATGACCCGGTAACCCTCTTCGCGCAGGGCCTTGCAGGCCTGGGCGCCGGAATAGTCGAACTCGCAGGCCTGGCCGATGACGATGGGGCCGGCGCCGATGATCAGGATGCTCTGGATGTCGGTACGTTTTGGCATGGTGCTTCCCGCAAAAAAGGTGACGGACGAGGGGCGGCGATCGGACGGTTAGCGCTTGGCCTTCATCATCTCGATGAAGCGATCGAACAGCGGCGCGACATCGCGCGGCCCCGGGCTCGCCTCCGGGTGGCCCTGGAAGCTGAAGGCCGGACGGTCGGTGCGCTCGATGCCCTGCAGGGTGCCGTCGAACAGCGAGCGATGGGTCGCGCGCAGGGTCTCGGGCAGGGACGCCTCGTCCGCGGCGAAGCCGTGGTTCTGGCTGGTGATCATCACGTGGCCGGTATCGAGGTCCTGCACCGGATGGTTGGCGCCGTGGTGGCCGAACTTCATCTTCTCGGACGTCGCCCCGCTGGCCAGCGCCAGCAGCTGGTGGCCGAGGCAGATGCCGAAGATCGGCAGCTCGGTCTCGAGCAGCTCGCGGATGGCGGCGATGGCGTACTCGCAGGGCTCGGGGTCGCCCGGGCCGTTGGAGAGGAAGACGCCGTCCGGATTCAGCGCCATGACCTCGCTGGCCGGGGTCTGGGCCGGCACCACGGTCAGTCGGCAGCCGCGGGAGGCCAGCATGCGCAGGATGTTGCGCTTCACGCCGTAGTCGTAGGCGACCACGTGGAAGGGACGCTCACCCTCGGCGGCATCGGCGTAGCCGGCGCCCAGGGCCCACTCGCCCTCGCTCCACTCGTAGGCGGACTGGCAGGACACCACCTTGGCCAGGTCCATGCCCTTGAGGCCCGGGAAGGCGTTGGCCGCGGCCAGGGCGCGCGCCTCGGCGTCCTCGCCCTCGGCGTCGGCGCCGGCCAGGATGGCGCCGTTCTGGGCGCCCTTGTCGCGCAGGATGCGGGTCAGGCGGCGGGTGTCGATGTCGGCGATGCCCAGCACGTTCTGGCCGGCCAGGTAGTCGGAGAGCGACTGTTCGGAGCGGAAGTTGCTGGCCAGCAGCGGCAGGTCGCGGATCACCAGGCCGGCGGCGGCGATGGCACCGGATTCGACGTCTTCGGGGTTGATGCCGGTGTTGCCGATATGGGGATAGGTCAGGGTGACGATCTGACGGGTATAGGAGGGGTCGGTGAGAATTTCCTGATAGCCGGTCATGGCCGTATTGAACACCACCTCACCGCTGGTTTGCCCATCGGCGCCGATGGCGGTGCCATGAAACACACTGCCATCTTCCAAGGCCAGTATCGCGGGTTTGTTCAATGCAACGTCCTCCCATAGGTTCACAGACAGCTTCAAAGACAGCTCGTCAAGGATAGGCTCGGCAGGCACCCGACGGGTAAAACGCCCCACCGCCCTTAGGCCCGTAAAAAAGCGGGACGAAACCCGACATGGAAGACCGGTTTCATCCCGCTTGTTGTCATTCGCTCGGAATGCTGGGCCGACGCAACAAGCGCTTGCGCGGCTAGGGGCCGTCGCCCGGCCAAAATTTGGAGGATTTTAAAGCATCCGCGCTCGTTCGACTACCCCCTCGGCACACCGATGGCTCAATTCAGGCCGATGACGTCCTGCATGTCATAGCGGCCGGCCGGACGCTCGGACACCCAGCGCGACGCACGCACCGCGCCCTTGGCGAAGGTCATGCGGCTCGAGGCCTTGTGGGTGATCTCGATGCGCTCGCCCTCGGTGGCGAACATCACGGTGTGCTCGCCGACGATGTCGCCGGCGCGCACGGTGGCGAAGCCGATCTCCTTGTCGGTGCGCGGCCCGCACTGGCCGACGCGTTCGAACACGCCGTATTCCTTGAGCGGACGCTCCAGGGCCTCGGCCATCACCTCGCCCATCTTCAGCGCGGTGCCGGAGGGCGCGTCGACCTTGTGGCGGTGGTGGGACTCGATCACCTCGATGTCGTAGCCCTCGTCGCCCAGCGCCCTGGCGGCGGTCTCGAGCAGCTTGAGGGTCAGGTTCACGCCGACGCTCATGTTGGGGGCGAAGACCATCGGCACCCGATCGCCGTAGCCGTCCAGTTCGGCCAGTTCGTCGTCGGACAGGCCGGTGGTGCCGATCACGATGCGCTTGCCGTGCTCGGCGCAGAACGCCAGGTTGGCAAGCGTCACCTGCGGCGCGGTGAAGTCGATCAGCACGTCGAAGTCGTCGACGATACGCGCCAGCGAATCGACCGCGGCGACCCCCAGCTTGCCCTGACCGGACAGCTCGCCGAGATCGGCGCCGACGAGCGAGCTGCCCGGCTCGACGATGCCGCCGGCCAGGGTGGCTTCGGCATCCTGCTGCACGGCGTTGACCAGGGTGCGGCCCATGCGGCCGGCGACACCGACGATGGCGATACGGGTCATGCGGAGACTCCTGACGTTGGCGGATCGAAAGATGGCCGGAGTATATCAGAGGCCACGGGGCCGCCGCGCCGTCAGCCGCGCCGCGCGCCCTCCCCGGACGCGTCGCCGCCATCCCCCCGGATCAGCAGCAACCCGATGGCCAGCACCACCAGGACGCCGCCCGGCAGCCACGCCCAGCCGAGGCGCGACGGCGTCTCGACGAACAGCCACAGCATGGAGACGAAGGGCACCAGATAGCCGTAGGCAGTGATGCTGGCCGGACCGAGCACCGCCGTGGCGCGCTGCATCAGCCAGAAGGTCAGGGCGCTGGAGCCGAGCCCCAGATAGACGATCAGCAGGGCGTCGCGCCCGCTCATGGTCGCGAGCCTGGCCACCGGCTCCAGCGCGACCCCCAGCGCCCCGACCAGCACGCCACCCAGCGCCAGGCTCCAGAAGGTGCGCACCGCCGCCGAGGCGGGCAGCCGCCCGGACACAAGCCCGCGGCGCGACAGCACCGGATAGAGCGCCGAGCACAGGCAGCCGAGGAAGAACACCGCCTCGCCGACGCCGAAGCGCCACGCCCCGCCGCGCTGCCAGGCCTCCGCCGCGGCCAGCCCCAGGGCGCCGAGCGCGCCGAGGGCGAGGATCGCCGGCAGCCGCCAGGCCAGGCGCTCCACGCCGGCCGCCAGCCCCATGCCGTAGGCCAGCAGCGGCACGCTGACGTGCAGCGTCGACATGGAGAGCGCCGTGGCATGGTGGGCGGCCCAGAACATGGCGCCGAAGAAGCCCGCCAGGCAGGCCCCCATGGCGGCGAACCACGGCCAGGCGCGCCGCTCGGGCCAGGCCTGCGGAGCACGGCGCACCAGCGCCCAGAGCCCCAGGCAGGCGATGACGAAGCGCAACGCGGTGAGCGAGAGCGGCGGCAGCTCGCCGAGCTGCTTCACGAGCGGGAAGGACAGCCCCACCAGCAGCGCCCAGGCCAGCATGCCGAGATGGGCGCCCCGCGCCGGCGAGGCGGCGATGCTCAGTTTTCCCAGACGATCTCCAGCGGTTCCTTGCCGGCCATGCGCTCGAGATGGCTGGCCACCACGCCCTCGAGCCGGTCCAGCCCCTCCTCGTCCAGCGCCTCGACGGCCACGTGCAGCCGGCCCGGCTCGCTGGTCATCAGGCAGCTGCCCACGTCGAAGGTCACCCGGCCCTGGTGCTCGTCATGCTCCACTTCCAGCTTGTGGGCCCAGTGCTTGCACAGCCGGTTGATCAGCTTGTCACCGGACTCGGTGACGATCTCGGCACGTGAAATCGGCATCTCTGCTCTCCGCGTTCCAGGAAGGTGAACCCCCAGCCTATGACGAGCTCCCCCGCCGGCGCCAGCCCCCGCATCGGCAACCTCGCGTTCGACCAGGCGGGACTCCCCCGCCGACCGGCACCCGCATGGCGGAACGCCGCGTTCCGCCTGCCTCGACGGCGCCCGGGGATGCGGGCATACTGGCCGCCCGCGAACAGGAATGAGTCGCAAACGCCGGCGAGACGGAGAAGCACCCTCGCCCTCCCCCCCCATGACCACGAGCCCGACACCGCCCATGCCCAGCCCACTGTTGAAAGCCGTCGCCGGCACGGCCCTCGCCCTCGGCTCCACCGCCGCCCTGGCCGAGGAGATCACCGTGACCGACGTCGCCGGCCGCGAGGTCACCGTCGATGCGCCCGTGGATCGCGTGATCCTCGGCGAGGGGCGCCAGATCTACCTGCTGGGCGCACTGCAGCCGGAGAACCCGTTCGAGCACGTGGTGGGCTGGCGCGAGGACTTCTCCCAGGCCGATCCGGACAACTACGCCCGCTACGCGGCGAGGTTCCCGGCACTGAAGGACATCCCGACCTTCGGCGGCTTCAAGGACGGCACCTTCGACGTCGAGCAGGCCGCCGCGCTCACGCCGGACGTGGTGCTGATGAACCTCGAGGCCAAGGCCGCCACCGAGGATGCCGCCTACGACGACAAGCTGGCCCAGCTGGGCATCCCGATCGTCTACGTGGACTTCCGCGAGGACCCGCTCGCGCACACCACGCCCTCCATGCGGCTGATGGGCGAGCTGCTCGGCGAGGAAGCCGCCGCCGAGGCCTTCATCGACTTCTCCGAGGCGCAGATGGCGCGGGTCACCGAGACCATCGCCGCCGCCGACCCCGAGCGCCCGCGAGTGCTGATCGACCGCGCCGGCGGCTACTCCGAGGAATGCTGCATGAGCTTCGGCCCGGGCAACTTCGGCGAGTACGTCGAGCTCGCCGGCGGCAGCAACATCGCCGACGGCATCATCCCCAACACCTTCGGCACCCTGAACCCGGAACAGATCCTCGCCGCCGACCCGCAGCAGGTGGTGGTGACCGGCGGCAACTGGGACGCCTACGTGCCCGACGGCGCCTGGGTGGGCGTGGGCCCCGGCGCCGACATGGCGGCCGCCCGGGCCAAGCTCGAGGGCCTGACCGAACGCACCGCCATGACCGGCATCGCGGCCGTGGACAACGACGACTTCCACGCCATCTGGCACCAGTTCTACAACAGCCCCTACTACTTCGTCGCCGTGCAGCGGCTGGCCAAGTGGTTCCACCCCGAACTGTTCGCAGACCTCGACCCCGAGGCGACGCTGCAGACGCTGCACGAGCGCTTCCTGCCGGTGGACTACGCCCCGGGCTACTGGGTCTCGCTGAAGGATGACTGATATGCCGGCCGGCACGAACGCCTCTACCGCTCCGCGGGCCGGCTCCGCCGCCGGGGCGGGGCGCGACGCCTACCGCGCCCTGGTGGTTCGCCGCCAGCTGATCCTCGCCGCCCTGTCGCTGGCGCTGTTTGCGAGCCTGTGCGTCGACCTGGCCCTGGGCCCGGCCCGCTTCGGCCTCGGCGAGGTCATCGCCGCGCTGTTCACCCCGGATGACGTGAGCCAGCAGGCCCGCGTCATCCTGTGGGAGATCCGCATGCCGGTGGCGCTGATGGCGCTGACGGTCGGCGCCAGCCTGTCGGTGGCCGGCGCCCAGATGCAGACCATCCTCAGCAACCCGCTGGCCAGCCCCTTCACGCTCGGCATCTCGGCGGGCGCCAGCTTCGGCGCCGCCCTGGCGCTGGCCTTCGGCGTGGTGCTCGTGCCCGCGGCGGTCGACTACATGGTGCCGATCAACGCCTTCGTCATGGCCATGCTGACCGCCTTCGCGATCCATGCCCTGAGCATGCGGCGCGGCGTGACCATCGAGACCATCGTGCTGCTGGGCATCGCCATGGTGTTCATCTTCAACGCCCTGATGGCGCTGATCCAGTTCTTCGCCAGCCAGCAGGCCGTCTCCGCGGTGGTGTTCTGGACCATGGGCAGCCTGACCAAGGCCACCTGGCCCAAGCTGTGGATCGCGCTGGGCGTGCTGGCCGTGGTCATGCCGCTGCTGGCGCGCCACGGCTGGGCGCTCACCGCCATGCGCCTGGGCGACGCCAAGGCCGAGAGCCTGGGCGTGAGGCCCCGCGCGCTGCGTCTCGAGGTGCTGGTGCTGGTCTCGCTGCTGGCCGCCATCGCCGTGGCCTTCGTCGGCACCATCGGCTTCATCGGCCTGGTCGGGCCCCACATCGCCCGCCTGCTGCTGGGCGAGGATCAGCGCTTCTTCCTGCCCGGCGCGGCGCTGTGCGGCGCGCTGATCCTGTCCATCGGCTCGCTGCTGTCGAAGGTGCTGATCCCGGGCACCGTCATCCCGATCGGCATCATCACCTCGCTGGTCGGCATCCCCTTCTTCCTGTTCCTCGTTCTCAGCAACAAGAAGGCCTCATGGTAACGCTCACCCTCGACGGGCTGTCGGCTCGCTACGGCCGCCGCCGCATCCTCTCCGAGGTCACCACCCCACCCCTGGAGGGGGGCCAGGTGGTGGCCGTGCTCGGCCCCAACGCCGCGGGCAAGTCGACCCTCTTCCGGCGCATCTTCGGGCTGCTCGACGGCGGTGGCACGGTGCGCCTCGAGGGCGCCACCAGCGAGCGCCCGGTGGCCTACATGCCCCAGGACACCGGCGCCAACGCGGTGCTGACGGTCTACGAGTCGGTGCTGCTGGCGCGCATGCAGGGGCGGCGCCTGAACGTGCAGAGCGAGGACCTGGCCGAGGTCGACCGCGCGCTGGAGGCGCTCGGCATCGCCGCGCTCGGCGAGCGCGACATCGGCGATCTGAGCGGCGGCCAGCGGCAGATGGTGAGCGCGGCCCAGGCGCTGGTGCAGAATCCGGAGGTGCTGCTGCTCGACGAACCGACCTCGGCGCTGGACCTGCATCGCCAGATCCAGCTGCTGTCGATCCTGCGCCGGCTGGCGAAGGAGCGCGGCATGCTGGTGATCGCCGCCCTGCACGACCTGGGCCATGCGCTGCGCTTCACCGACCAGGCGCTGGTGCTCCGGCACGGCGAGCTGATCGCCTGCGGCCCCACCGAGGAGGTGGTGACCCCCGAGCTGCTGCACCGCGTCTACCGGGTGACCGCGCGCATCGAGCGCTGCTCGAGGGGCCGGCCTCAGCTCATTGTCGAAGAGGCCGTCTGAGCCGACGCCCTTCCAGCGCCGCCAGGGCCGCCCCGCCCAGCACCAGCGGCAGGGCCACCAGGAAACCGCTCGACGGCGCCAGCCCGAAGATCGCCAGGTCGGCCAGCACCGGCCAGATCAGCGCCACGTACTCGAACGGCGCCAGGCGCGAGACCTCGGCATAGCGCAGCGCCAGGGTCATGCAGATATGCGCGGCCCCGCCGAACAGCCCCGCCAGCACCAGCAGCGCCAGCGTCTGCCCCGACACCGCCACCCAGCCCAGCGGCAGGGTGGCGAGCCCCGCCAGCGCCGTGACCAGCACGAAGTAGAAGGCGATGGACGCCGCCGTCTCGGTGCGCGAGATGCGCCGCACCGTCACCAGCGCCCCCGCCGTCAGCAGCGCGGCCAGCACGCCCAGGCCGTAGCCCATCACCTGCCCGCGGGACTCGCCCAGGTCGGGCACCACCAGCGCCGCCACCCCCGCCAGCACCAGGGCGAAGGCCGCCGCCCGGTGGAGGGTGAAGCGCTCGCCCAGCAGCAGCACGCCGCCCACCGCCATGGCCACCGGCGACAGCTGCGCCAGCAGCGTCGCCTCGGCCACCGGCAGCCGCGCCACCGCGGCGAAGGAGGCGAACATCGCCGCCGCACCCAGCCCCGAGCGCACCAGATGCCCCAGCGGCCGGCGCGTCACCAGCGCCCCGGGGAACTCCCGCCGCCAGGTCATGAAGATCACGATCGGCAGCAGCGCGAAGGCCGAGCGGAAGAACACGGTCTGGCCCAGCGGTACCGCGTCGCTCACCGCCTTGACGCACACCATCATGCCCGTGAAGAGAATGCCCGACATCAGTCGAAGCACGATGCCGGCCAGCGGCCGATCCGTGACGTTGTCCATGAGGGTCCTTGAGCGTCATTCATGTCGAGCGGGCACGACGAGCCTCGCGCCCGAGAGAGGCGGCCATGGTACACCGGAGATGGGAACAATTCCCATATCCGATGCCCATGGCGCCGGCCCGAACACGACGAGGCCCCGCCTCCCTGAGGAGCGCGAGGCCTCGAGCGTGCCACCGAGGTCGTCGCCTTACGGCTTCATGTCCTCGAAGAACTTCTTCACGCCGTCGAAGAAGCTGGTCTTCTTCGGCGAGTGGTGGCTGTTGCTGCCTTCCAGGCTGTCCTGGAACTGGCGCAGCAGGTCCTTCTGCTCTTCGCTGAGCTTGACCGGGGTCTCGACGACCACCTTGCACAGCAGATCGCCGGCGGGGCCGCCGCGGACCGGCTTGACGCCCTTGCCCTTGAGCCGGAACAGCTTGCCGGTCTGGGTCTCGGGCGGAATCTTGAGCTTGACCCGGCCGTCCAGGGTCGGCACCTCGAGCTCGCCGCCCAGGGAGGCGTCGACGAAGTTGATCGGCACCTCGCACTGCAGGTGGCGACCGTCGCGCTCGAAGATCGGGTGCTCCTTGATGGCCACCTGCACGTAGAGGTCGCCGGCCGGCCCGCCGTTGAGCCCGGCCTCGCCCTCACCGTTCAAGCGGATGCGATCGCCGGTGTCGACGCCCGCCGGGATCTTCACCGACAGGGTACGGGTCTCGCGCACGCGACCCTCGCCGTTACAGCCGTGGCACGGCACCTTGATGTGCTGGCCGCTGCCGTGACAGGTCGGGCAGGTCTGCTGCACGGCGAAGAAGCCCTGCTGCATGCGCACCTGGCCCATGCCGTTACAGGTCGGGCAGGTCTCCTTGGTGGAGCCCGGCTCGGCGCCGTCGCCGTCGCAGCGCTCGCACTCGACGTGACGCGGCACGCGGATGTCGACGCTGGTGCCGGCCACCGCGTCCTCGAGGTCGAGCTCGAGGTTGTAGCGCAGGTCGCTGCCGCGCTGCGGGGCATTGGGATGACGCCGTGCGCCGCCCCCGCCGAAGATGTCGCCGAACACATCGCCGAAGATGTCGCTGAAGCCGCCGGCTCCCGCGCCGCCGAAGCCGCCGCCACCGCCGGCCTGGCCGTCGACGCCGGCATGGCCGAACTGGTCGTAGGCCGCGCGCTTCTCGCTGTCGGTCAGGACCTCATAGGCCTCTGACACCTCGCGGAATTTCTCCGCCGAGGTATCGTCGTCCGGATTGCGATCCGGATGGTATTTCTGGGCCAGGCGTCGATAGGCCTTCTTGATCTCTTTCTGATCGGCCCCACGCTCGACGCCCAGTACCTCGTAGTAATCACGCTTGGACATGAGTCTGTCCGCCTCCGTCGCGACGCTGTTGCGGAAACACCAACGCGGGAGTCTGGCCCCCGCGCTGGCGTCACCCGATGTCAGGCGTCGTGGTTACTGCTTCTTCTGGTCGTCGTTGACTTCCTCGTACTCGGCGTCGACCACGTCGTCTTCCTGCTTGGCACCGGCCTCGCCGGCGGCGTCGGCGCCCTGGGCGGCCTCGCCCTGCTCGGCGTACATCTTCTGGGCCAGGTTGCCGGAGGCCTCGGTCAGCTTGTCGAGCTTGGCCTGGATGTCTTCCTGGTCGTCGCCCTTGACCGCTTCCTCGAGCTCGGAGGCGGCGCTCTCGATGGCCTGCTTCTCCTCGTCGGTGGCCTTGTCGCCGGCTTCCTCGAGGGTCTTGCGAGCGGCGTGGACCATGCCGTCGGCCTGGTTGCGCAGCTGCACCAGCTCCTCGAACTTCTTGTCCTCGTCGGCGTGGGCCTCGGCGTCCTGGACCATCTGATCGATCTCTTCATCGGACAGGCCGCTGGAGGCCTTGATGACGATCGACTGTTCCTTGCCGGTGGCCTTGTCCTTGGCGGACACGTTGAGGATGCCGTTGGCGTCCAGGTCGAAGGCGACCTCGATCTGCGGCACGCCGCGCGGCGCCGGCGGAATGTCGGCCAGGTCGAAGCGACCGAGCGACTTGTTGCCGCTGGACTGCTTGCGCTCACCCTGCAGCACGTGGATGGTCACGGCCGTCTGGTTGTCATCCGCGGTCGAGAAGGTCTGGGTCTTCTTGGTCGGGATGGTGGTGTTCTTCTCGATCAGCGGAGTCATCACGCCGCCGAGGGTCTCGATGCCGAGCGTCAGCGGGGTGACGTCGAGCAGCAGCACGTCCTTGACGTCGCCGCCCAGCACGCCGCCCTGGATCGCGGCGCCCACGGCCACGGCCTCGTCCGGGTTGACGTCCTTGCGGGCGTCCTTGCCGAAGAACTCGGCGACCTTGGACTGGACCATCGGCATGCGGGTCTGGCCGCCGACCAGGATGACGTCGTCGATCTCGGAGGCGGACAGGCCGGCGTCGGCCAGCGCGGTCTTGCAGGGTGCCAGCGAGCGGGTCACCAGCTCTTCCACCAGCGACTCCAGCTTGGCCCGGGTCACCTTCACGTTGAGGTGCTTGGGACCGGTGTTGTCGGCGGTGATGTACGGCAGGTTGACCTCGGTCTGCTGCGCGCTGGACAGCTCGATCTTGGCCTTCTCGGCGGCTTCCTTGAGGCGCTGCATGGCCAGGTTGTCGCCGGACAGGTCGATGCCGCTGTCGGCCTTGAACTGGTCGACCAGGTAGTTGATCAGCGCCAGGTCGAAGTCCTCGCCGCCGAGGAAGGTGTCGCCGTTGGTGGCCAGCACCTCGAACTGGGTCTCCCCGTCGACGTCGGCCACTTCGATGATGGAGATATCGAAGGTGCCGCCACCCAGGTCATAGACCGCGATGGTCTTGTCGCCGCGGGACTTGTCCATGCCGTAGGCCAGCGCGGCCGCGGTCGGCTCGTTGATGATGCGCTTGACCTCGAGACCGGCGATGCGGCCGGCGTCCTTGGTGGCCTGGCGCTGGCTGTCGTTGAAGTAGGCCGGCACGGTGATCACCGCTTCGGTCACGGACTCGCCGAGGTAGTCTTCGGCGGTCTTCTTCATCTTCTTCAGCACTTCGGCGCTGACCTGCGGCGGTGCCAGCTTGTTGCCCTTGACCTCGACCCAGGCGTCGCCGTTGTCGGCCTCGGCGATGGTGTAGGGCACCATCTTGATGTCCTTCTGGACCACGTCGTCGGCGAAGCGACGACCGATAAGACGCTTGATGGCGAACAGGGTGTTCTGCGGGTTGGTCACTGCCTGGCGCTTGGCCGCCTGACCCACCAGCGTCTCGCCGTCGTCGGTATAGGCGATGATGGACGGAGTCGTGCGTGCGCCTTCGGCGTTCTCGATCACCTTGGGGCTGTCGCCGTCGAGCACGGCCACGCAAGAGTTGGTGGTCCCCAGGTCAATACCGATGATGCGTCCCATAGGAAATCCTCGAAAATTAGGTGTTACGTGATTCGTTCGTTCGCGGCGTTCACCGCGGGATGCTGTCTATCTGGGGGCCCTCGACGCCATTTCAAGGGCCCCGCACCGATTTCGCCTCGTCTCAGCCGGCGGCCTGGCTGACCACCACCATCGCCGGGCGCACCAGGCGACCGTTGAGCAGGTAACCCTTCTGCATCACGTCCATCACGGTGTTGGGCTCGAGCTCGGGGTTCGGCACCATGGCCATGGCCTCGTGGTACTGCGGGTCGAAGGGCTCGCCGGACGGCTCGACCTGCTCGACGCCGAACTTGTTCAGCACGTCGATCTGCATCTTCAGGGTCATGGAGACGCCCTCGCGGTGCGCCTCGGTGGCATCCTCGCCCATGGCCTCGAGCGCCTTCTCGAGGCTGTCGACCACCGGCAGCAGCTCCTTGACGAACTTCTCCAGCGCGAACTTGCGCGCCTTCTCGGCCTCCTGCTCGGCGCGGCGGCGCACGTTCTGGGCCTCGGCGGCGGTGCGCATCGACTGGTCCTTGGCCTCTTCCAGCGCCTGCTCGAGCTCCTCGACCTTGGCCGCCAGCATCTCGGCCTCCGGGTTGTCGGAGGCCGCCTCGGCGTCCTCTGCGGCGGCCTCGGCGGCGCCTTCCAGCTCGCCCTCGACGGGCTCCGGCTCGACCTGAGTCTGGGTATCGGCCTCGTCCTGCTGGCGGGCCAGCTCGTCGTCCAGCGGGGTCTGCGGATCTTTAGCCATGCGTCTCTCCTGAATGCCGGCCGGCGGCCGTAGCCGCCGGCGAGACTGATATGTCGGTGAAAAATATCGTTGCCAGCTATATGGGGCTGGCCGCCTCGATCTCAAGGGAGAGAAGACACGGGAATCGGGGCGTGCGTTGTTCCCCCCGCTGAACTACTGTATAAACGCACAAGCCAGTGGATGAATAACCAGTAGTTTCGCCAGTCGTTCCGAAACCGGCCCCGGGAGGCATCATGCTGACAGAGCTCGCCATTCGTGACTTCGCCATCGTCGACCATCTGGAGCTCGAGCTCGGCGGCGGCATGACCGCCATCACCGGCGAGACCGGGGCCGGCAAGTCGATCCTGCTCGGCGCCCTGGGGCTGTGCCTCGGCGAGCGCGCCGATGCCGGCAGCGTGCGTCACGGCGCCGAGCGCGCCGATCTCAGCGCGCGCTTCGACATCGCCGCCCTGCCCGCGGCCCGGGAATGGCTGGCCGGCCGCGAGCTGCCCGAGGACGACTGCCTGCTGCGCCGCGTGGTGACCCGGGGCGGGCGCTCCAAGGCCTGGATCAACGGCCAGCCGGCCACCGTCGCCGATCTCAAGGCGCTGGGCGGCCACCTGATCGAGATCCACGGCCAGCACGCCCACCAGGCGCTGCTCGGTGAAGAGACCCACCTGCGGCTGCTCGACGACTTCGCCGGCCACGACGAGGCGGTGGCCGCCCTGGGCGAGACCTTCCGCGAGTGGCGCGAGGCGAAGCGTCGCCTCAAGCGGCTGGCCGAGGACGGCGATGAACTGCGCGCCCGCCGCCAGCTGCTGCGCTATCAGGTCGAGGAGCTCGACCAGCTGGCGCTGGCCGACGACGAGCTGACCGGCCTGGAGACCGAGCAGGAGGAGCTGGCCCACGCCGAGGAGCGCCTGCGCGAGGCCCAGTTCGCCGCCACCTGCTGCGACGGCGAGGAGGGCGGCGCCCTGCCGCTGCTGCAGCAGGCCGTGAACCATCTCTCCGCGCTGCCCGGCAGCGACCGCGGCGCCCTGGCCGAGGCGCTGACGATGCTCAGCGACGCCTGCATCCAGGTCGAGGAGGCCGGGCGCGAGCTCAACCACTTCGCCGCCGGGGTCGAGCTCGACCCCGAACGCCTGGCCTGGGTCGAGGAGCGCCTCGGCGAGGTTCATCGCATCGCCCGCAAGCACCACGTCTCCCCCGAGGAGCTGACCGAGCTGCACCAGCGCCTGGCCGCCGAGCTGGCCGAGCTGGAAGACGGCGGCGACGACCTGGAGGCGCTCGCCGCCGAGGTCGACGCCCTGGAGGCCCGCTGGCGCGAACAGGCCGAGGCCGTCAGCGCCACCCGCCGCGCCGCCGCCGCGCGCTTCGGCACCGCCGTGCAGGACCAGCTGGCCTTCCTGGCCATGGGCAAGGCCCGCTTCGAGGTCGAGGTCAGCGAGCGCGAGGCGCCGGCCCCGGAGGGGCTCGACCGGGTGCGCTTCTTGATCAGCGCCAACCCCGGCCAGCCAGCCCGCCCGCTGGCCAAGGTGGCCTCCGGCGGCGAGCTGTCCCGCGTCAGCCTGGCGATCCAGGTGGTGGCGGCCCAGCACTCCACCATCCCCAGCCTGGTGTTCGACGAAGTCGACGTGGGCGTGTCCGGCGCCACCGCCGAGATCGTCGGCCAGCTGCTGCGCCGGCTGGGCGGCAACGGCCAGGTGATGACCGTGACCCACCTGCCCCAGGTCGCGGCCCAGGCTCATCAGCATCTGCACATCGCCAAGCAGGCCGAGGACGACACCACCCTGACCCGCATGGCGCTGCTCGACGAGGCCGGCCGCGTCGGCGAGCTGGCGCGCATGCTCGGCGGCATGACGCTGACCGACCAGACCCTGGCCCACGCCCGGGAGATGCTCGACGCCAGCCAGCGCGCCCGCCACTGAGGCACCCCTCTCCTTGCACACAATGCCGCAAACGAAAACGGCCCCGATCCGATGGATCGGGGCCGTTCGCTGTTCGGTGGCGGTCGCCGGCGCTTACTTCTTCAGGTTCAGCTCCTGGCGGGTCGCCTTGGACCCCTTCGGGCGAACGTAGAGCACCAGCGCGTGATCGACGAGCTCGTAGCCGTTCTCCTCGGCGATCTCCTGCTGGCGGCGCTCGATGGTCTCGTCGAAGAACTCGACGATCTCGCCGCTGTCCAGGCACACCATGTGATCGTGGTGCTCTTCCTGGGTCAGCTCGAAGACCGCGTGGCCGCCATCGAAGTTGTGGCGCGTCACCAGGCCCGCGGACTCGAACTGAGTCAGCACCCGATAGACGGTCGCGAGACCCACGTCCTCACCGGAGTCGAGCAGCGTCTTGTAGACGTCCTCGGCGCTCAGATGATGCTGATTGGTGGCATTCTCGAGGATATGCAGGATCTTGACGCGCGGCAGGGTCACTTTGAGACCGGCCTTGCGCAGTTCATGGTTCTGGTCGGCCATGGTTGCTCTTCGCAGTATCGGGTAGGGTCGGTTATGATCGACCGAAACCACGATAGTGAAGAACGGCCGCAAATGCAAAAGCTGAGCAGAATTGTCACCCTTTCCGTCGCCCTGACGCTGGTCAGCGGCTGCAGCTACTTCGGCGTCTACAAGCGCGACCTGGCCCAGGGCAACCTGGTGACCCCGGCAATGACCGAACAGCTGCACGCCGGCATGACGCGCCAGCAGGTCATCGACCTGATGGGCAGCCCGCTGCTCGAGGCGCCCTTCGATGCCAACCAGTGGGACTACGTCTATCGCCTGGACGAGGCCTACGGCGACATCGAACAGCGCCGCCTGACGCTGACCTTCGAGGGAAATCGCCTGGCCTCCGTCGAGCACGAGGGCGATTTCTCCCAACCGCCGGCGCTGATCTCCAAGCAGGGCATCGGCCCGTCCGGCGAGGCCGACGGCTCGCGCGGCAACCTCTTCAATGTGGTGCCGAACGAGGAATAGCCGAGAAAGGCCTCAGGAAGAGCGCGATGCGCGGGCGGCCCTGGCCGCCCGCGCTGCCTTGGGGTCGAGCTCGAGCGGACGATAGACCTCCACGCGGTCGCCCTCCTCGAGCACGCGGGCCTCGGGGTCGCGCAGCGCCTTGCCGAAGATGCCGAGATCGGCCTCACGGAAGGTCTCGGCCGACACCTCGGGAAAGAGCGCCTCGAGCCCGGCCCGGGCCACGGCCTCCCGGGCCGTGGTCCCCTCGGGCACCGTCAGCTCGACGATGCGCTGACGCTGCGGCAGGGCGAAGGCCACCTCGACGCGCAGCATCTCAGTAACGGCCCCGACCGTAGAGATCGTCGGCGCGACGGGTGAAGGAGTCCACCAGCTGGCCCGCGACCTGCTGGAAGAGCTTGCCGAAGGCCATGCCCAGCAGGCGGTTGGCGAACTCGAACTCCATCTCCAGGCTCACCTTGCAGGCGCCGTCGCCCATCGGCAGGAACTGCCAGCGACCGCGCAGCCGCTTGAAGGGGCCGTCGACCAGCGACAGCTCGATGCGGTCGGGCTCGTGCAGGTCGTTGCGGGTGGTGAAGCTCTGCTCGATGCCGGCGCGCCCCAGGGTCATCTCGCCGACCAGGTGCGCGTCATCCCGTTCGATCAGACGCGCCCGACGACAACCCGGCAGGAATTCCGGGTAGCGTTCGAAATCGTTGACCAGATCGAACATCTCCTGGGGGGTGTGCCGCACCAGGGCGGACCGATTGACCGTTGGCATTGACCTCTCCGCTGACTTCAAGGGGCCCAGGGCGTATCATGAGCGGTTATTTCGGCCTTGAATGGTATCACGCTTCCCCCCATATCGGAGGGGGCAGGCCGCCACCGGCAAGCACAGACACGAGGTTCCATGGCCAGCAATAAAGGTAAAGGCAAGGGTCCTGGCAGCAACGCCATCGCGCTGAACAAGAAGGCGCGCTTCGAGTACCACATCAACGAGACCTTCGAGGCCGGCCTGTCGCTGGCCGGCTGGGAGGTGAAGAGCCTGCGTGCCGGCAAGGCACAGCTCACCGACACCTACATCCTGGTCAAGAACGGCGAGGCCTGGCTGCTGGGCAGCCACGTGACGCCGCTCAACACCACCAGCACCCACGAGGTCGCCGACCCGACCCGCACGCGCAAGCTGCTGCTGCACAAGAAGGAGATCGCCAGGATCTTCTCGCGCACCCAGGACAAGGGGCACACCTGCGTGCCGCTCAAGCTGTACTGGAAGGGCAACAAGGTGAAGTGCGAGCTGGCGCTGGTCTCGGGCAAGAAGCTGCACGACAAGCGAGCCACCGAGAAGGACCGCGACTGGCAGCGCCAGAAGGGCCGCATCATGCGCGAACAAAACCGCGGCTGAGGTGTCATAACTTCGACCATCCTGATAAGATGGCCACGTTTTGGGGGCGACATGGCTTCGACGCCGATGACAACCCCTGAGGTGCATGCCGAGAGCGTGATGTATCTCGTAAATCCAACATCACGATTAAATAGTCGCAAACGACGACAACTACGCTCAGGGCGCGCTGGCAGCTTAAACGCCGCTAGCTTCTAGTCCTACCCGGCGGTGATGTGCCCATTCATCACCAAAGGGCACGAGCTCAGATTGATGGGATCGCGGTTGGCCTTGTCCTCGCGTCAACCGTTAAATCTTAGAGGAATCGCGTTTCTGGATCCTGCCCGTCGGAGCCAGCGACGTTAAATCAAATGACGGAACTAAGCATGTAGAGCCGATGGGCGAGTGTCGGCGGACGCGGGTTCGATTCCCGCCGCCTCCACCAAATCTAGGTTTCAGGACATTCCGCAACACGCCAGAAACCGCATGAACAGGGGCCTCCGGGCCCCTTTCTTGTTTCAGGACGTTCCATAGCATTCCTTGACATGCCCCCACTGAAGGGGGCATATCTGGGGGCACATCGCTGAAGCCGATACCCTGATGCCCCCAAACCTGCCAGAAACCGCGCCATCCGGCGCCTGGCTGGCCGACAGTCTACCCCTACCCTTGGGGGCATCTGGCGCCGCCGAAAGGGGGCATAAGGCGATCACCGCCCCGAGGTGCCCCCAATGAGCCGCCAGTTCAATAAGCTGTCCGCTACCGCCGTGAAGATGGCCAAGCCGAGAGACAAGGCATTCAAGATGGCCGATGGCGGCGGCCTGTACCTGGAGGTATCCCCCAGCGGGAGCAAATACTGGAGGCTGAAGTATCGCCACGCCGGCAAGGAGAAGCGGCTGGCCATCGGCGTCTATCCCGACACCTCCCTGGTGGCTGCGCGTGAGGCCCGCGACGAGGCCAAGCGCCAGCTTGCCCAAGGCATCGACCCGAGCGCCGCCAAGCGCATCGCCCGCCAGCAAGGCGAGGAGGCCGCCGCCAATACCTTCATGGCCGTGGCCATCGAGTGGCTGGAGAAGGTTCACCAGCACAACGTGGTGCCCGCCCACTACCAGCGAAACAAGCGGCGCCTGGAGCGTGACGCCTTCCCGTCCATCGGCAAGCGGCCCATCTCCGAGATCACTCCGCCCGAGCTACTGGGGTGCCTGCGCCGCATCGAGGAGCGCGGCCACATCGAGACCGCCCACCGCGTGAAGACGCTGTGCGGCCAGGTATTCCGCTATGGCATCTCCACCGGGCGCGTCGAGCGCGACCCAACGCCCGATCTGCGCGGTGCCCTGCGCCCCCACAAGACCAAGCACTATGCCGCCGTAACTGACCCCAAGGAGGTCGTCGGCCTACTGCGAGCAATCGAGGGCTATGGCGGCCAGCCCGTCACCATCGCCGCGCTGAAGCTGGCGCCCCTGGTCTTCACCCGTCCCGGCGAGCTGCGCCAGGCCCGATGGAGCGACATCGACCTGGAGGAAGCCACATGGACCTTCCATGCCAGCAAGACGGGGCAAGCCCACATCGTGCCACTGTCGACTCAGGCCGTGGCGATCCTACACTACCTTCATGGACTGACCGGACGAGCCGAGTACGTCTTTCCCGGCGTCCGTAGCAGCAAGCGCCCGATGAGCAACAACACCATCAAGGCCGCGCTGGACCAGATGGGATTCAAGGGCAAGATGACAGCACACGGCTTTAGGGCAATGGCCCGCACGATCCTGGCCGAGCGGCTGAATTACCCAGAGCACTACATCGAGCAGCAACTGGCGCACGCCGTGAAGGACAGTAACGGTCGTGCCTACAATCGGACCTCACATCTGGAACAGCGCCGAGAGATGCTGCAAAGCTGGGCCAATTACTTGGACGCCCTTCGAGAAGGCGCCGATAGCGTGGCGCCGATCCGCTCCGACTGAGATACGCGGAAAACGCCACACCCCATTGTGCTGACTCCGGTGGATCACCCGAAAGCATGGCAAATCCACCATACCCGTCAGCCATCTTTTCTTGAGCGCGCAAGGAGTCACGCTTATGCCAAACGATGACCAGCGGCTTGGGCTGAAAGTGCCAGAACAACATACAAGCACCGTTCCCCAACTTCGCCTCGTCAATAGCGAGGGAGACATGCTCAATGGCAAAGACCTACTCAACCAGATGATAGATGAGCTCCAAAAGGTGTTGGCATCCAGCGATGACAGCACCTCGACAGCTGCCGGGTATGCCACCGACATGTGCATGGAGATGGTGCGAAAAGTCCAAGCACAAGTTTCCAAGGAAGAGCTTGCTCCAATGAGCAAAGGCCACTTCCTACTGGCACTTGGATACCTGTACGGCAAGCTGACCATGCCGGACTCAAGGGACTACAAGGAGCTTTACAGGCATTACATTTCCAATGAGGAACGGCAGATACCCTTGAGGAAGGTCGGGGCAGAGCGCGAACGTGGACGCCAATGGATAAAGAATTGCGCCCGCCAGGTATGGGAGCAGGACCATGCCAAGGAGCTCCGTATTGGAGAGGTGGTCAAACGGGTACTCGATACTGTCAGGAAAGAGGTCAAGAGACAGCAGAACCAAGGTAATGAAGGTCCACGGAGGTATTGGCCTAGTTCAGCCCCTAAGATCAGGGAGCTGATTCGTGAAGTGGCGCCGGACTACGCTGTAAAGCCGGGGCGCCCACCCAGAAAATAACTCCTCCCGTACGGAAACCCCCCTTTTTCGTACGGGCGCCCATTTTTCGGGCATTTGCCTCCTCCTAGCCTTGGTCGTGCAATCCTTCCGCGAGGAACCAAGCATGACCAAGACCATTCTACTCCGCCGCCCCGAGGTGCTGCGCCGCTGCGCCATCTCGAATTCCACCCTCCACCGCCTTATTAACGCTGGCAACTTCCCAGCCCCGGTACCGGTGGGCCCTCGCGCCGTCGCCTGGATCGAGTCCGAGATCAATGATTGGATCGAGGAGCGTATTGAGTCCAGGAAGGGGCCCAGGCGTGAGCTGACTAGGGAAGACCTACTAAAGCGCTCTCCCACTCACCATCGCCGTGAGGCGAAGGAGTAGTAATCCATGCAGCCCGAAACGAGAAAGGCCCAGCCGCCAGCAAAGGGCCGGCCCCATACCGCAAAGCGCCCAGTGTATAGCACCATCGAGGCCGCATTGGCTGACGCATTGGCTGCCCATGGCGTGATCTTGGTGCCCAAGGCTTCAGGTCGTTTTGAGCGGTTCGACGCGCCCGATAAGCCCAAGGGCAACGCCAACGGCTGGTATCGCATCCATAGCCCTCAGGCGGCGAGCTTTGGCTTTTGGCACTCGGGCATTTCTGAGTTTGTGACGCTGCATGGCCCCGCTGATCCCGAGGCCGCAGCCCGGGCTCGTCTGGACGCCATGCGCGACCGCGATCGACGTGATCGTGAGCGCCAGCAGCGAGAGGCGCAGGTAGCCGATAAGGCACGTCGCTGGTGGACCGAGGCCCGCCCCGCTGATCCGGCCCACCCCTACCTGGAGCGCAAGCGGCTGCCGTCCCACAACCTGCGCCAGCGCGGCGAGATGCTGCTGATGCCGATGTACCACGATGGGGAGCTGGTCAACCTGGAGCGCATTTTCCCCGACGGCAGCAAGCGCACCCTGGCGGGAGGTCGCGTAAGAGGCGTGGCAAGCCTGATCGGCCGCCTGGCTGGCGCCGAGCGCCTGCTGGTGGCCGAGGGCTGGAGTACCGCCGCCGTCTTGCATGACGCCATGGGCTGCCCGGTCGTGGTCGCGCGCAACGCCGACAACCTGACCCCGGTCGCTCGTCACCTGCGCCAGCGGCTCCCCGATGCTGACATCACCATCTGTGGTGATGATGATCGCCATCTGCCGGCCCGGGGGCTCACCAACAAGGGAAGAGTCGCTGCCCGACATGCTGCACTGGCCATCGACGCCAGGTTGCTGATGCCGAGGTTCTGCCAGGGCTGCAAGACCTGCACCGACTTTGCCGACGTGCGCCTTTGCCGGCTGGGAGGTGACCATGGTGAGTGAGTACCGCGACTCCGAGACCGCCATCTGGCAGCCGGACTCGCCTGAGTCTGCCAATACGCCGCCGGACGTGTCCCACTTGACCCCAGTGTCCCAGCCCAGCAATGACGCGGCTTCCAACCGGGACACTACCGAGACGCCTTTAGTCCCGTTGTGTCCCATCGCCCGCGAGGAGGACCCTAGCGCGGCCGAGCCAACCCAGGCCAAGGCGCCCAGCAGGCCTTCTTTCGCCTGCTATCTGACCCCTACCCAGTTCGGGCCGCCGGGGATTTACTTTCACGGGCAGCGCTACCCCCGGGGTGGTGGAGACGCCGAGCCCTTCGAAAAGCGCGTATGCACCCCCATTGAGTGCCTGGCCGCCACCCACGATGAACGCGGCAACAACCACGGGCTTCTGCTTCGCCTCAAGCCGTTGTATGGCCCGTGGCGTCAGTGGGCGATGCCGTTGCGGCTGCTGAAGGGTAGCGGTGAAGAGATGCGCGGCGAGCTGCTGGACATGGGCGTTCGCATCGAGCCCGATGCTTTCAAGGAGCTGAATCAGTGGGCGGCGAAGCAGGTGCCTGATGAGGTAGTGGTGGCGGCGACGCGCGTGGGCTGGCATCAGATGGATGAGAGGCGGGCATTCGTCATGCCCCGGTGCACCATTGCCCAGGGCGAGTTGGCGAACCGCATCATCTTCCAGAGCGAGAGCTCCACTCAGGATCACTTCACCACCGCCGGCAGTCTGGCGAGCTGGCAAGAGCAAATTGGACGACTTTGCAGCGGCAACCCGCTGATGGTGCTAGCCGTGTCCACGGCCCTGGCAGGTCCGCTGCTGAACCTGACGCACCGCCAGGCCGCCGGCATTCATCTGGTGGGCGATTCATCCAACGGCAAGACCACTCTGCTGGAGGTCGCGGCGAGCGTGTGGGGCGGGCCCGACTTCAAGCGCACCTGGCGCGCCACCAGCAATGGGTTGGAGGGTGTAGCCGCCGCCCTGAGCGATACGGCGTTGATACTCGACGAGATCGGCGAGGCCGATGGCCGCGAGATTGGCGCCACCGTCTATGCCTTGGGCAACGGCACTGGCAAGGCCCGCGCCAACCGCAGTGGCAGTGCCCGTCTCCCCAATCGCTGGCGCGTCGCGCTGCTAAGCAGCGGCGAGCGCACCCTGGCTGCCCACATGACAGAGTCCGGAAAGCGCCCTCATGCCGGGCAGGCCGTCCGGCTGCTAGACATCCCCGCCAGGCGTCGCCACGGGGCGTTCGACTACCTGCACCACCTGGCCAATGGTCGCGCCTTCGCGGATCACCTGAAAAGCGAGGTGACTCGCCATTATGGCCACCTTGGGCCGGCGTTCATCGAGCGGCTGGTGGCCGAGAAACGCGACCTGGCAGCTGAAGTGGATCGCTTCGCACAACTACCTGGCTTCGCCACAACGCGATCACTCCACGGTCGGGCCGCCAAGGTGCTGGCGCTGATCGGCCTGGCCGGTGAGCTGGCCACTGAGTTCGGATTGACGGGATGGCAGGAAGGCGAGGCGATGGCCGCCGCTATCCAGGCATTCCACGCCTGGGCTGCCGGGCAGGGCGGCGTCAGGTCCGAGCATGAGCAGATTTTGGCCAACGTGTCCGGCTTCATCGAGCGACATGGCGATTCCCGTTTCAGCAGCGTCGAGAGCGACCCGGCCCGTACCCCGACGGTCTACAACCGGGCCGGCTGGTGGCGTGAAGATACTAAGGGTCGCACCTACCTGTTCAATAGCGAGGGGCTGATCGAGGCGCTGGGTGGCTTCGACCTTAAGCGCGGTACCGAAGCCCTTGAGACGGCCGGCTGGCTCGTCGAACGCGATGCTGGCGCGCGGTCCGTGCGCGTGCGGATCAACGGCAACCGCCGCCGCCTATATGCGGTCCGCCCAAGTGAGAGTGAGGAGGGACTGGCATGAGCCTGGAAGACGTTTATCGCGCCTTCGCTGGGACGCCGCGGGACACCCCCTGTCCCCCACGCGTCCCGCCACACACCCCCGCGGTTGAGCCGTCGGGACGCATGGGACAGGTGGGACAGCACGACAAGCAGGCAGAGCAACGCGAAGTAGGACAAGAGCGTGAGATCGAGATGCTGCTTGCCGCCCTGGCCGATGCGGGGCGCGACCTTGGGCCCAAGCTTACGCATCTCCTACGCGAGACACTAGTGCCTCTGAGTCAGCAGGTGCGGGCCGAGCTGTTGACCGTGGTAGATGACGCCTTCGAAGTAGCACTCGATGTTGATGACGCCCGCCGGCATGCTGGTCACCTGCTGGGGGATTCCGCTGCTGTGGAGGCTGCCAAGGCGGTTTGGCCGGCTTACCCCGCGCCACCGCCAATCGAAGCCCTGGCGGCAGCATCAAGCGACGTTGAGCCGCCCTGGATGACCTATGTTGCCCGCCACTGCGAGCTGGTGCCGGATGACTGGTGTTACCTGCTGCACCGTCTGACGGGCCGGCCCGAAGTCGAGGCCGACAAACTGGCCCGCCAGTATGTCGAAGCATGGGCGGCAGCGGCATATGCCGAGCCCCAGGCCCACCGCCGCGCCAATGCCGGCAGGAGGGCTGCTAATGCGATGCTGAGAGGGGCGACAATGTAAACTAGAGCAACCCTGAGAGCTGTCTGCCAACAGCTATTCGTTACGCCTATTGATGACTGATGGCTGATGATGCTCCCCGACAGTTACGCTCATGTCGGTGCACCTTCAGTCCTACGGTAACTTTGGACATTCTCATCACGCCATCCGGGAGGATCGCATCATGAGCAAGCACGATTGGGAGGCCTGCCAGCGCGACTACCGCGTCGGCCAGCTCTCCATCCGCCATCTCGCCGCCAAGCACGGCATCCCCGAATCGACCATCCGTAGCAAGGCTAAGGCCGAGGGCTGGCAGCGTGACCTGACCGAGCCCGTGCGCGAGGCTACGCGTATTAAGCTAAGTCGCGAGCCTTCGCGCAGTGGAATCGCGCAGTCCGAGGATTGCGACGTCATCGAGGCGGCCAGTGACGAAGCGGTCTTGCTCCTGCTCGAGCATCGTCAGGCCATTGCCAGATGGCGAGCGATCTCCGAGCGCCTGGCGAATTCCTTGGCGATGATGCCCATTACTGAGGAGAACTTCGATCGGTTCGGGCGCAGTCTCAACAGCGGCCTCGAGGCCCTGGCCAAGGCCATCCGCCTGGAGCGGCAGGCCTATAACCTGAACGATGCCCCTAGCGATGAGCTGAAGAGCTTCGCTGAGCTGATGGCCGAGGTTGCCCCCGAGGGGTATTGATACCCGCTGTCGATGAAAGGGAGGGCAGGCCGGAATGGTGGTGGCCTGCCCCTGCCCCTCACTCCGCTTCGCTGTGTATGATGGCCGCAATCAACACTATCGGATTCACCAACGCGGGGAAGCATCGTGAACACGGACAGCCATTCTCAGACGGCGGCCTTCATCTGGTCCGTCGCGGACCTGCTGCGCGGCGATTTCAAGCAGTCCCAGTATGGGCGGGTGATCCTGCCGTTCACCCTGTTGCGGCGCCTGGAGTGCGTGCTGGCGCCGACCAAGGCGGCGGTGCTGGCCGGTGCTCAGGAGCACCAGGCCAAGCCCGAGGCGGTGCGTGAGAAGCTGTTGTTGCGGGCGTCCGAGCAGCAGTTCTTCAACGCCTCCCCGCTGACGCTGGGCACGCTGTCCGATACCCAGACCGCCGACGACCTGATGAGCTACGTGCAGGCCTTCAGCCAGGACGCCCGCGAGATCTTCGATCACTTCCACTTCGAGGACTTCGTCCAGCAGCTGGCCGCCAACGACCTGCTCTACCAGGTGGTGCAGCGGGTCGCCAGCATCGACCTGAGCCCGGCGCGAATCAGCAACCACGGCATGGGGGTGATCTTCGAGGAGCTGATCCGCAAGTTCGCCGAGAGCTCCAACGAGACCGCCGGGGAACACTTCACGCCCCGCGACATCGTGCACCTGACCACCTCGCTGGTGCTGACCGGCCAGGACGAGACCCTGCGCCCGCACCGCATCGCCACCGTCTACGACCCCACGGCGGGCACCGGCGGCTTCCTCTCCGAGAGCGACGAGTACATCCAGCAGGTCAGCGACCGGGTCACGGTGTCGCTGCACGGCCAGGAGCTGAACCCGGAGTCCTACGCCATCTGCAAGGCCGACATGCTGATCAAGGGCCAGGACGTGGCCCAGATCAAGCTCGGCAACACCCTCTCCGACGACCAGCTGCCCGCCGAGCGCTTCGACTTCATGCTCGCCAACCCGCCGTTCGGGGTCGAGTGGAAGAAGGTCCAGAAACAGGTCACCGACGAGCACAAGCAGAAGGGCTTCGACGGCCGCTTCGGCCCGGGCCTGCCGCGCGTCTCCGACGGCTCGCTGCTGTTCCTGATGCACCTGGTCAGCAAGATGCGCAGCCCCAAGGACGGCGGCTCGCGGATCGGCATCATCCTCAACGGCTCGCCGCTGTTCACCGGCGGGGCCGGCAGCGGCGAGTCCGAGATCCGTCGCTACCTGCTGCAGCACGACCTGGTCGAGGCGATCGTCGCCCTGCCCACGGACATGTTCTACAACACCGGCATCGCCACCTACGTGTGGGTGCTCTCCAACCACAAGCCGGCCGAGCGCCGCGGCAAGGTGCAGCTGATCAACGCCATCGCGCGCTACGCCAAGATGCGCAAGTCGCTGGGCAGCAAGCGCCAGTACGTGACCGACCGCGACATCGACGAGATCGTGCGGTGCTACGGCGCCTTTCAGGAGACCGAGGAGAGCAAGATCTTCCCGGTAGAGGCCTTCGGCTACCGGCGCATCACCGTCGAGCGCCCCCTGCGCCTCAACTTCCAGGCGAGTTCCGAGCGTTTGGCCAGGCTCGACGACGAGAAGGCCCTGCAGAAGCTCCCTGAGGCCGACAGAGTGGCCCTCCGCGCCGCCTGCGCCAGCTTGGACGCCGAGCACTGCTACACCAACCGGGACGCCTTCACGAAGGATCTGAAGGCCGCGCTTAAGCCCACCGGCCTCAAGGTTGGCGCACCGGTCCTCAAGGCCATCCTCAGCGCCCTCTCCGAGCGCGACAGTGAGGCCGACATCTGCACCGACAAGAAGGGCAAACCCGAGCCCGACGGCGGCCTGCGTGATAACGAGAACGTGCCGCTGGACGAGTCGGTGTTCGACTACTTCGCGCGCGAGGTGAAGCCCCACGTGCCCGATGCCTGGATCGACGAGGACAAGCGCGACGAACTGGACGGCCGCATCGGCATCGTCGGCTTCGAGATCCCCTTCAACCGTCACTTCTACACGTTCGAGCCGCCGCGCCCCTTGGAGGCCATCGACGCCGACCTCAAGGCCTGCACCGACAGGATCAAGCAGATGATCGAGGAGCTGTCGGCATGAGCTTTCCGCAATACCCCGAGTACAGGGACTCCGGCGTCGAATGGTTAGGCGAAGTGCCTACGCATTGGGAGGTTACGAAACTATCGTACATCACAAACCGGATAGGTAGCGGTAAGACGCCTTCTGGAGGCGCTACAGCGTATGTCTCCAAAGGCGTGCCTTTCATTCGCAGCCAAAATGTCCATGATAATGGCTTGTGGTTGGATGACATCGTTTACATTGATGAAGAAACTGATAGAGAAATGGCTTGGTCTCGTGTGAGGCCACTTGATGTCTTGATCAACATTACTGGAGCCTCGATTGGTCGAAGCTGCCTAGTCCCTGCTGGCTTTGGCAGAGCAAACGTAAACCAGCATGTCTGCGTAATAAGGCTGGATAAGGCAGCGGAATTTTCTAGTTGGGCTGCTTGGTCGATGAAGGCCCCTTCAACAAAGGAACAGGTGAAAGTCAGCCAAACGGGAGCTGCTCGGGAAGGTTTGAATTTCGAGCAGATTGCTGGATTTTACTTATGCATGCCGCCTCTCAATGAGCAGAAGAAAATCTCAGCCTTCCTTGACCACGAGACAGCCCGCATCGATGCATTGGTGGAGGAGCAGCAGCGCCTGATCGCGCTGCTCAAGGAGAAACGCCAGGCGGTGATCTCTCATGCCGTGACCAAGGGTCTTGACCCCGATGTGCCGATGAAGGACTCCGGGGTGGAGTGGTTTGGACGGATACCACACCACTGGGCTATTACGAAAATTGCTAGACTTTTTCATATAAAAGCAGGTGGAGACCTGAAAGCTGAGTTGTTTTCAGTAGAAAAGCACGGTGATTTTCAGTTCCCAATATACACTAATGCAACAGACAGTAGCTATGTTTATGGCTATACAAGCAGCCCCTCGTTTCCGGCTGGATCTTTGACGGTTACAGGTAGAGGAGATGTTGGGTTCGCCATTTTTAGAGATGAGGAGTTCGAGGCAATTATTCGCCTTTTGGTTCTTGTTCCTGAGAAGGGTGTTTCATCCAAATATTACACATACTTGATCAATTCTTTGCTTGCTTTTTCCGAGGGGAAATCTGCAATAGCTCAGCTTTCTGCAGATCAGATGTCTCCGTACCAAGTGGTTGTTCCTCCTTTTAGAGAGCAGAAAGATATTGCTGACTTCTGCGAGAGAGAATCATTAAAACTTGATACTCTTACTGATCAAGCAAAAAATCTTATCAAGCTTCTCCAAGAACGCCGCTCTGCCCTGATCTCGGCCGCCGTCACCGGCAAGATCGACGTGCGGGGCTGGACGCCGCCAGCCGATTCGGCGCCAGCTGATCAAGAAGCCCGCATGGAGGCGGTATGACGCAGGGACGCAGCATCCGGCTGTTCCTGGTGGACGGCACGCCCAACGGCCTGCTCACCGCCGAGATCATGAACTGGACTGGACATGTGCTCACCGGGCCACGCAGCAAACTGAGTGAGCTGGTGCAGCGCCCGGAGTGCGGCCGCACCGGGATCTACTTCCTGATCGGGCCGGACCCCGAGAACAGCCTGCGCCCGCTGGTCTACATCGGCGAGAGCGACGACGTGGCGACGCGCCTGAAGCAGCACAACCGCCCCGAGGAGAAGGGCGGCAAGGACTTCTGGGAGAAGGTCTGCCTAGTCACCAGCAAGGACCAGAACCTGACCAAGGCCCATGTAAAGTACCTGGAGAGCCTGCTGATCCAGAACGCCGGCGAGGTCGGCCGCAGCCGGCTGATCAACGGCACCGCTCACGAATACATCGGCCTGCCCGAGGCCGACCGCGCCGACATGGCCTTCTTCCTGGAACAGATCCGCACCGTGCTGCCGGTGCTGGGGCTCGATTTCCTGCGTGATCGGCCGATGCCTTCCAGCGCGGCACCCGAGCCAGCCGAGCCCAAGCGCCAGCCCTCGCCGCGCTTCGTGGCCGAGGTGCCCCGGTTTGGCATCAAGGCCCATGGCCAGGAGATCGACGGCGAGTTCTACGTGCTGCAGGGCTCCCTGGCCCGGGGCAGCTGGACGGGAAAAGATGGTGGCTACCAGAGCCTTTTCCATCAGCTCTGTGACGATGGGGTGCTCGTGGAGGCCGAACAGGGGCTGAGACGTTTCGCCACCGACTACGCCTTCTCGAGCCCTAGCGCCGCGGCCGCCGTCGTCTCCGGTCGCAGTGCCAATGGCCGAGAGCACTGGAAGGTCGAGGGTAATGGCCAGACCTACGCCGCCTGGCAGGATCAGCAGGTCAGTGCCGCCGCCGGCGATCAGGATACGACGGTGGCTGACGCCCCAGAGGGGCTTGGCGACCGCCGTTCGTCTCTCTATACTACTTCGTAACAACACCCCCCACGCCTCTCACTGAAGCGCACCTTGGGGGGTTACTTTTTTCTGGAGCCTGGCCTTGCGGTTCGACAAGCCCCCGCTGACCCACGATGCCCAGCTCGACCTGATGATCCAGCGCGGCCTGACGGTCCCGGATCGCCAGCGGGCCCTCCACTACCTGCGACACCTCAACTACTATCGCCTCGGCGCCTACTGGCTCCCCTTCGAGGCCGACCATCAGACGCATCGCTTCAAGCCCGGCACCACCCTGGACGACGTCCTGAACCTCTACATCTTCGATCGGGAGTTCCGGCTGCTGGTCATGGATGCCATCGAGCGGATCGAAGTCTCGATCAGGACCGACTGGGCCTATCACATGGCTCATACCCATGGCCCGCATTGCCATCTCGACAGGTCGCTGTTCAAGCCGGCCTGGCGCTACGACGAGCGCTGCCATTCGCTGGAAAAAGAGGTGCAGCGCAGTCAGGAGACCTTCATTCGCCACCTGCGCGAGAAATACGACGAGCCCCTGCCGCCGATCTGGGCGCTGGTGGAGGTGATGACCTTCGGCCAGCTCTCGCAGTGGTATGCCAACACGCGCCGGCGCCGGGATCGCAATGCCGTGGCGCGTGAGTATGACTTCGACGAGAGCGTCCTCTGCTCGGTATTGCATCACCTGAGCACGGTGCGCAACCTCTGCGCCCACCATGCCCGACTGTGGAACCGGGAGTTCACCCTGCTCCCCAAGCTACCCAAGAAACGCCCCCAGGCCCTGGTCGACAGCCTGTACGACGGCGACAACAGGAACATCTACAACACCCTCACCCTGATGGTGTATCTGATGGACGCGATCAACCCACATCATCACTGGCGAGAGCGGCTGATTCAGCTGATTGATCAGCATGCCGTGGATACCTCTGCGATGGGGTTTCCCGATGATTGGCGTACCCTTCGCCTGTGGCAGCCGCGCTCCATCTGATCTTCTGGTTTCATACTCGCCGCTGTAGGCTTGGGGAAAAAGCATAGCCAACAGCAGGGAGCAAGCATGGCGGACAGCAGGGAAGCGCAGTTTCAGCAGGACATCATCGATGCCATGGCGGTCGGTGGCTGGCGAGTGGGCCAGGCCAGCGGCTATGACCGGGTCAATGCCGTCTATCCCGATGACCTGGTCGGCTACTTCCAGGAGGCCTACCCAGAGCGCTGGGACAAGTTCGCCAAGGCCCACCCCAAGGACCCCGAGACGACGCTGATCAAGGCGGTAGTGCGCCAGCTGGAGCGCGTCGGCACCCTCGAGGTGTTGCGCCATGGCTTCAAGGTGCCGGGCAATCGGATCGAGCTGTGCAGCTTCAAGCCCGATCACGGCATGAACCCGGACGCCCAGGCCCGCTACCGGGCGAACCGGTTGCGGGTGGTACCCGAGGTCTCCTATTCGCCCCATGCCCGTGAGAGCGGCTCTGAGGCGGCACAGGGGGCAGGGAAGAGCTATAACCCGCGCCTCGACCTGGTGCTGTTCGTCAACGGCCTGCCGGTGGCCACCCTGGAGCTCAAGAGCGCCTTCAAGCAGTCGGTCGAGAACGCCAAGCGGCAGTACCGCGACGATCGGCCGATCAAGGACCCCGTGACCCGCAAGCCCGAGCCGCTGCTGACCTTCAAACGCGGCGCCCTGGTGCACTTCGCGGTCAGCCAGGACGAGGTGGCGATGACCACCCGGCTTGCCGGCAAGGACACCTTTTTCCTGCCCTTCAACCAGGGCACCGAGGAGGGCGGAGCCGGCAACCCACCGGCGCCCGATGACGCCACCTACGCCACCGCCTACCTGTGGGACCGGGTCTTCCAGCCCGATGCCTGGCTGAAGATCCTCGGGCGCTTCCTGCACCTGGAGCAGGTCATCAAGGAGGACTTTGATGGCCGCCGCCAGACCAAGGAGACGCTGATCTTCCCCCGCTTCCACCAGTGGGACGTGGTCAACCGGCTGGTCGAGACCACCCGTCACGAGGGGCCGGGGCGCCGCTACCTGGTGCAGCACAGCGCCGGGTCGGGCAAGTCTAACTCCATCGCCTGGGCGGCCCACCAGCTGGCCAACCTCTACGACGAGGATGGCCAGAAGCAGTTCAACTCGGTGATCGTGGTCACCGACCGCACCGTGCTCGACAGCCAGCTGCAGGACACCATCTACCAGTTCGAGCATGCCCATGGGGTGGTGTGCCCCATCACCCGCGACATTGGCAACCAGAGCAAGTCCGAGCAGCTGGCGGCGGCACTGGCCTCGAACACCCGCATCATCATCGTCACCATCCAGACCTTCCCGGCGCTGTTCGATGCCCTCGACAAGCGCCCCCAGCTGGCCGAGGGCAGCTATGCAGTGATCGCCGACGAGGCGCACTCCTCCCAGACCGGCTCCTCGGCCAGCAAGCTCAAGGCGCTGCTGGCGGCGGCCGGTGAGGCTACCGAAGGCGACGACGAGGAAGTGAGTGCCGAGGCGCTGATGGACGCCGCCGTGAGCGCGCGCAAGCCAAGCGAGAAGATCAGCTACTACGCCTTCACCGCCACCCCAAAGGCCAAGACCCTGGAGCTGTTCGGTCGAACGCCCGATCCCGAGCTGCCGCCCAGCAGCGATAACAGGCCCGAACCCTTCCACCTGTACTCGATGCGCCAGGCCATCGAGGAGGGCTTCATCCTCGACGTACTGGAGCGCTATACCACCTACAGCACCGCCTGGAAGCTCGCCCACCCGGACGGCGACGACCAGGAGGTGGACGCCAAGAAGGCCTCGCGCACCCTGGCCAAGTGGGTGCGGCTACACCCCCACAACATCGGCCAGAAGGTCGAGGTGATCGTCGAGCACTACCGGGCCAACGTGAAGCATCTGCTGGACGGCCAGGCCAAGGCCATGGTGGTCACCGCCAGCCGCCAGGAGGCGGTGCGCTATGCCCTCGCGATGCGACAGTACGTGAAGGAGAAGGGCTACCGGGACGTACACCCGCTGGTCGCCTTCTCGGGCAGCGTGCTGCCGGATGGCGTGATCGAGGAGGAGGTCACCGAGACCAGTGCCAAGCTCAACCCGGGGCTCAAGGGGCGCGACCTGGCCGAGGCCTTCGACACCGACGATTACAACGTCATGATCGCGGCCAACAAGTACCAGACCGGCTTCGACCAGCCCAAGCTGTGTGCCATGTACGTGGACAAGAAGCTGCAGGGCGTGGACTGCGTGCAGACCCTGTCACGGCTCAACCGCATCTTCCCGGGCAAGGAGACCTTTATCCTCGACTTCTTCAACGATCCCGAGGAGATCCTGGCCGCATTCGCCCCCTACTACCGCAAGGCCGAGCTGGCCGACGTCTCCGACGCCAACGTGGTCTATGACCTGCAGCAGGCCCTGGACGCCAGCGGGATCTACCACTGGGAGGAAGTCGAGGCCTTCGCCACCGGCTTCTTCGATCCCAAGGCCCCGGCCAGCAAGCTGAGCTTCTACTGCAAGCCGGCCAAGGAGCGCTTCACCACGCGCTACAAGGCTATCGTCGATCAGATCCAGACCTGGCAGGCGGCAAGGACGCAGGCCGAGCAGCACGGCGATCAGGCCGGCGTGCACCGCGCCGATCAGGAGCTGAAGGACGCCGGCACCACGCGCGACGAGCTCGACCTGTTCCGCAAGAACCTCGCGAGCTTCGTGCGCACCTATGAGTTCCTGTCGCAGATCGTGCACTTCGACGACCGCGAACTGGAGCAGCTGTGCGTGTTCGCCCGGCACCTGCAACCACTGCTGAAGATGGAACGCCTCGATGAGGACACCATCGACGTCAGCGAGCTGGAGCTGACCCACTACCGTCTGACCAAGCGCGCCGAACACCAGCTGCGCCTGGAAGAGGAGCAGGGCGACTACGGCCTGCAGCCGATCAGCGAGGTCGGCTCCGGCAAGCCCCACGACCCCGAGAAGAAGCGCCTGGACGAGATCATCGACAAGCTGAACGACCTCTTCGGCGCCGAGGTCAGCGACGACGACAAGCTGCACTTCGCCAACGGCATCGCCGATCGCATCGAGCGCGACGAATCGGTGATGGCCCAGATCCGCCATCACGACGAGGCTCAGATCATGCACGGCCTCTTCCCCAAGAAAGTCGAAGACGCGGTCATGGATGCCATGAGTGACCAGGAGAAGCTCTCGACGCCGCTGTTGGAGGACGAGAAGACCGGGCGGGAGTTCGCGCTGCTGATCCTCAAGCTGTTGGCGGGGCGGGAGCGAGCATCGGCGTGATGCTTCTATACTCAGCCCTATGTGAGCGGGCTGTTTTTAGAGGTCTCACCGCCTTGTTGATAATCAGGGCAAGGCCCCTTCAATGGGGGCATTTTTGGGGGCATAAAAATAAAATGACCCATTTTTTATCAATAAAAACAATGCATAACGATAACTTTTATAGAGACGCCGCCTCCACCAAACTCAGAGAAAGGCCACCCTCCACGGGTGGCCTTTTTCGTTTGCGTATCCCCAGCCCGCCGACACGGTGTCGGCCCTCTCTCGACGCCCCGGAGTCGATCCCGCCGCCTCCACCAACACCAGAGAAGAGCCACCCACCCGGGCGGCGTTTTGCGTTTTAGAAGAGCCAGGCGTCGCCGACACGGTGTCGGCCCTCTCTCGACGACCCGAGTCGATCCCCGCCGCCTCTACCAAGCTCAGAGAAAGGCCTCCCTCCACGGGTGGCGTTTTTCGTTTGGGCATCTCCATAACCTGCCGACTCATACGATGCCGTTCCAGCGGGCCAGTGCTGACGGGATATCGCGTATAGATCTCGGCTTGCTGACGGCACGATCCGCTGCGATATGATGAAGCCTCCCCCGCCGGACGCGAGCCCCGCATGGCCGATCATCTTCCGCCCATCCCCGAACGCCCCGAGCCCGACTGGGCCGCCGTCGAGCGCCGCCCGATCGTCGAGTGCGATGAGCCGCTGGTGCCGGTCAGCCTGGCGCCCGCGCCGCTGCGTGCCTATCCCGTCTACGCCCGCCTCGGCATTCCCGGCGCCGTCCACGAATGCTACGTGCGCGAGGGCGTGTATCGCCGACTGCTGGCGGTGGCCCGCGCCCTGCCGGAGGGCCTCAGCCTGCTGGTGATGGACGGCTGGCGCCCGTGGCGGGTGCAGCAGTACCTCTTCGACACGCTGCAGGAGACGATCCGGGCGCGCCACCCGGAACTCGATGCCGAGACCCTGGCGGCGCGCACCCGGGAATTCGTCGCCCTGCCGAGCCAGTCGCCGGAGGCGCCGAGCCCGCACCTGACCGGCGGCGCCGTGGACGTCACCCTGTGCGATGCCGACGGCCTGCCGCTGGAGATGGGCACGCTGTTCGACGAGGCCGTGCCGGCCTCCCACAGCGCCGCGCTGGAACGCCTGGGCGCACCCGACGACGCCGAGCGCCGCGCCCGCGACCATCGCCGCCTGCTGTATCACGCCATGGCCGCCGAGGGCTTCACCAACCTGCCGAGCGAGTGGTGGCACTTCGACCTCGGCGATCCGCTGTGGGCCCACTACGGCGACCATCCCGCCGCCCGCTACGGCGCCACCCGGCCGGTAACGCTGGAGAGCCGCTGGCGGCGCGGCGTCTAGCGCCACCCCGCCTTCCCACGGCCAGACACGACGACGCCGGGCCACTCGCGTGGCCCGGCGTCGTTCGGCGCGGCGCTTACGCTGGCGGGATCAGGCCGCGGCGTGCATCGCCAGGGCGGTATCCAGCATGCGGTTGGAAAAGCCCCACTCGTTGTCGTACCAGGCCATGACCTTCACCAGGCGACCGTTGGTCACGCGGGTGTGATTGCTGTCGAAGGTGGAGGAGTTGGCGTCATGGTTGAAGTCGATGGACACCAGCGGCTGGGCGTTGACCGCCAGCACCGGTGACGCCTGGGCCGCCTCGGCGACGATGGCGTTGATCTCTTCCTTGGTGGTATCGCGGCCCGCGGTGAAGGTCAGGTCCACCAGCGAGACGTTGATCACCGGCACGCGCACCGCCAGGCCGTCGAGCTTGCCATCCAGTTCCGGCAGCACCAGTCCCACCGCCGCGGCGGCACCGGTCTTGGTCGGAATCATGGAATGCGTGGCGCTGCGGGCCCGGTAGGGGTCCGTGTGGTAGACGTCGGACAGGTTCTGATCGTTGGTGTAGGCGTGCACCGTGGTCATCAGGCCGTTCTCGATGCCCACCGTCTCGTTCAGCACCTTGGCCACCGGGGCCAGGCAGTTGGTGGTGCAGGAGGCGTTGGACACCACCTTGTGCTCCGCGGTCAGCACGCTCTCGTTGACACCGAAGACCACGGTGGCGTCGGCGTCCGGGCTCGGGGCGGACACCAGCACACGGCCGGCGCCGGCCTCGAGGTGCTTGCCGGCATCGGCGCGCTTGGTGAACAGGCCGGTGCACTCCATCACCAGGTCCACGCCCAGACGCTCCCAGGGCAGCTGGGCCGGGTCACGCTCGGAGCTGATCTCGATGCGATCGCCGTCGACCGTCAGGCTGCTCTCGTCGTGGGAGACCTCGAACGGGAAGTGGCCGTGCACGGTGTCGTGGCGCAGCAGGTGGGCGTTGAGGGCCGGATCACCCAGGTCGTTGATGGCGACGACCTGCACCCGGTCGCGATAGCCACCCTCGTACAGGGCACGAAACACGTTGCGACCGATACGACCGAAACCGTTGATGGCGATCTTGAGCGTCATGGCGGGATCCTCTCGAAACCTGTGACCGACTTGTCGGATGGGAGCGTGTCGAGCCGGAGAAGCGGCACTCACCGCCTCGCGGGCGACCCGAAGGCTCGTCTGCCGCCCAATGTGGAACAGGATGGCGTCCGAGACAAGTGGTTTTTCGTAATTTTACAACACAAAGCCTCTCGTCACTCTCCCGGCACCCAGTTAAAATCTCTCCCCATAAGGGTTTAAAGGAAAAAAGGCCGCCGAGACCGCCCCCGGATCGACTTTGGTCGCAGGCGCTTTGTTTCGTAATATCACTACCGCTACGCTATCTTGACCCTCTCATTTCTCGCCCGCCGCACCGGCCGCGCCCACAGGAGAATCGGCATGTCTGATCGCCCCACCCCCCTCCGCCGCACCAAGATCGTCGCCACTCTCGGCCCCGCCAGCGACCGGGAGGGCGTGCTGGAGCAGATGATCGCCGCCGGCGTCGACGTGGTGCGCCTCAACTTCTCCCACGGCTCGGCGGACGACCATCGCCGCCGGCTGAGCGCGGTGCGCGAGATCGCCGCCCGACAGGGTCGCAGCGTCGCCGCCCTGGGCGACCTGCAGGGGCCCAAGATCCGCATCGCCCGCTTCACCGAGGGCAAGGTCGTGCTCGAGGAAGGCGCACCCTTCGTCATCGACGTGGCCCTCGACGGCCAGGCCGGCGACGCCAGCCGCGTCGGCTGCGACTATCGCGAGCTGGCCGACGACGTGAGCGCCGGCGACCGCCTGCTGCTCGACGACGGCCGGGTGGTGCTCGACGTCGACCGCGTCGACGGCAGCGCCATCCACACCACCGTGGCGGTGGGCGGCGAGCTGTCCAACAACAAGGGCATCAACAAGCAGGGCGGCGGGCTCTCCGCCCCGGCGCTGACCGACAAGGACAAGGCCGACCTCGAGACCGCCATGGCCATCGGCGTCGACTATCTGGCCGTGTCCTTCCCGCGCAGCGCCGCCGACATGCAGGAGGCCCGCGCGCTGCTGGGCGAGGCCGGTCGCGAGATCGGCCTGGTGGCCAAGCTCGAGCGCGCCGAGGCGGTGGCCGACGACGAAACCCTCGACGGCATCATCGAGGCCAGCGAGGCGGTGATGGTGGCACGCGGCGATCTCGGCGTGGAGATCGGCGACGAGGCGCTGATCGGCACCCAGAAGCGCATCATCAAGCACGCCCGCAGCCACAACCGCGCGGTGATCACCGCCACCCAGATGATGGAGTCGATGATCGACTCGCCCTTGCCGACCCGCGCCGAGGTGTTCGACGTGGCCAACGCGGTGCTCGACGCCACCGACGCGGTGATGCTCTCGGCCGAGACCGCCGCCGGCGACTTCCCGGTCGAGACCGTGGAGGCCATGGCCCGGGTCTGCCTGGGCGCCGAGCGCGAGCGCATCGCCCAGTCCTCCGGCCACCGCATCCACGAGGGCTTCTCGAAGATCGACGAGACCATCGCGCTGTCGGCGATGTACGCCGCCAACCACCTGTCGGGCGTGGCCGCCATCGCCTGCATGACCTCCACCGGCTACACCCCGCTGATCGCCTCGCGCATCCGTTCCGGGCTGCCGATCGTCGGGCTGGCACACAGCCCCGTCGCCCAGCGGCGCATGGCGTTGTATCGTGGTGTCATCTCGCTGCCCTTCGACACCAGCGAGATGTCGGCCGACGAGCTCAACGACCAGGCCCTGGCCCGGGTGGTGGCTCAGGGCATCGCCGTTCAGGGAGACCACGTGATCCTCACCCGCGGCGATCACATGAACGCCCACGGCGGCACCAATACCCTGAGGATCCTCGAGGTGGAAGCCCAGCATGAGTGAGACACGTCCGCGGCGGGACATCCGCCGCACCCTGCCGGCCCGCAAGCGCATCGCGCTGATCGCCCACGATGGCAAGAAGCCGGAGATGCTGGCCTGGGCCGAGCGCTGGCAGGACACCCTGGCCCGCCACGAACTGGTCGGCACCGGCACCACCGCGACCCGGCTGGCCAAACAGCTGGGGCTCGAGATCGAGCCGCTGATGAGCGGCCCGCTGGGCGGCGACCAGCAGATCGGCGCCCGCATCGCCGAGCAGGGCCTCGACCTGCTGGTGTTCTTCTGGGACCCCTTCGCGCCCCAGCCCCACGACCCCGACGTCAAGGCGCTGCTGCGCCTGGCCGCGCTGTGGAACGTGCCGGTGGCCTGCAATCCCGCCAGCGCGGACTTCCTGCTCAGCTCGCCCCTGCTCGACCACGACGTCGAGATCGATATCCCCGATGCTGGCGGCTGGATCTCGGCCCGCACCGACTGATCGCCGCGACAAGAAGACATAAAGAAAGCCTTCAACGAGGACACCCCGCATGTTCCAGCTCACCCGCAGCGTCACCTGGCAGGCCCTCAAGCGCCTGAACGCCGACACCGCCAGTGACCGCATCGCCGACTACTTCACCGCCGACCCGAAGCGCTTCGACAAGATGAGCCTGCGCGTCGGCGGCCTGTTCCTCGACTACTCCAAGCACCACATCTCGGACGCGGTGCTGGAGAAGCTGCTCGAGCTGGTCGATCACTCGGCGCTGGTCCAGCGTCGCGCCCAGATGTTCTCCGGCGACATCATCAACGTCACCGAGAACCGCCCGGTGCTGCACACCGCGCTGCGCAACGTCGGCGAAGGGCCGCTGATGGTCGACGGCCAGGACGTGATGCCGGAGATCCAGCGCACCCGCGAGCAGATCCAGCGCTTCTCCGAGGCGGTGCGCAGCGGCGAGTGGAAGGGCTACAGCGGCGAGCGCATCAAGGACGTGGTCAACATCGGCATCGGCGGCTCCGACCTGGGCCCCAACATGGCCTGCCGGGCGCTGCTCAAGTACCGCCACCCGGACCTCAACTTCCACTTCGTTTCCAACGTCGACGGCGCCCACATCCAGAAGGTACTCAACGGACTCGATCCGGCCACCACGCTGTTCATCGTCTCCACCAAGACCTTCTCCACCCAGGAGACGCTGCTCAACGCCAAGACCGCGCGGCGCTGGTTCCTGGAGCACGCCGGCGAGGACGCCGACGTGGGCGCGCACTTCGTCGCCGCCTCCACCAACCGCAAGGCGGCGATGGCGTTCGGCATCCGCGAGGAGAACGTCTTCGAATTCTGGGCCTGGGTCGGCGGGCGCTACTCCATGTGGTCGTCGATCGGCCTGCCGATCGCGCTGGCCGTGGGCTTCGAGGGCTTCATGGAGATGCTCGAAGGCGCCTACGAGATGGACCAGCACTTCCTCAACGCGCCCAACGACGCCAACATGCCGGTGCTGATGGCGCTGATCGGGATCTGGTACATCAACTTCGCCGGCGCCGAGACCCACGCCATCGTGCCCTACGACCAGGCGCTGCATCAGCTGCCGTCCTTCCTGCAGCAGCTCGACATGGAGTCCAACGGCAAGTCGGTGGACATCTTCGGCCACCCGGTCGACTACAAGACCGGCCCGATCGTCTGGGGCCAGACCGGCTCCAACGGTCAGCACGCCTTCTTCCAGCTGCTGCACCAGGGCACCCGCTACGTGCCGATCGACTTCATCGCCTCGCTCAAGCCCGAGCCCGGCATGGAGGACCACCACTTCGCGCTGCTGACCAACATGCTGGCCCAGGCCAACGCCTTCATGGAGGGCAGCCAGAAGGGCAGCGAACTGGACCCCTACAGCTGCCCGGGCAACCGCCCCTCCAGCACCCTGCTGCTCGACGAGCTGACGCCGAAGAACCTCGGCGCCCTGATCGCCCTGTACGAGCACAAGGTCTTCGTCCAGGGCGTGATCTGGAACATCAACTCCTTCGACCAGTGGGGCGTGCAGCTCGGCAAGCGCATCGCCGGCGAGATCAGCGAGCGCATCGACGAGCACAGCCAGGACTTCGACGGCTCCACCCAGGGCCTGCTGACCCTGGTGCGCGAGCGCTTCCCGAGCCAGAAGCGCCAGACGGCCGCCGACCAGGCGCCCAAGGCCAAGTCGGAACCGAAACCCAAGCGCAGCAAGGCCTCGAGCTGATTCAAGGAAGAGGGCGCCCGATGAGCCGAGGCGTGGCGTTGGCGCCTGTGCCCTCAGGCGCGGGGTCGGGCGCCTATGCCCTCAGGCGCTGAGTCGGGCGCCTATACCCTCAGGCGCTGAGTCGGGCGCCTGTGCCCTCAGGCGCGGGGTCGGGCGCCTATAGAGAGCCACGCCCGACCCTCTGCCCCCACCAGGCCGCGGCCAGCCACAGCGGCACGCTGCCGACGCCATAGGCCAGCGCCAGCCAGGGGCGCGACGTCTCGAGCAGATAGAGCGTCTCCAGGCCGAACAGCGAGAAGGTGGTGAAACCGCCACAGAAGCCGGCCACCAGGAAGGGCTGCCAGCGGGCGGCATGGCCGGTGATGCGGTGGGCCGCCCGGGCGGCGAAGGCGGCGATCAGCCAGGAGCCGACCAGGTTGACCGCCAGGGTGCCCCACAGGAAGGCGCTGCCCAGCGCTTTCATCACGCCGAGCCCCACCAGATGGCGCGACAGCGCCCCCAGGCCGCTGCCGAGGCCCACCGCCAGATAGCTCCGCCAGCCCGTCATGCGCCGCCTCCGGCCAGCCACCAACCCAGCGCCACGGCGGCCACCCCCGCCACCAGGGTGATCAGCACGTTGGCCACGGCCGGGCCGGGGCGGCCCTCCTGCCACAGGGTCAGGGTCTGCAGGCTGAAGGACGACACCGTGGTGAAGCCCCCCAGACCGCCGACCGCCAGCAGCGACCAGGCGGGCGACGCCGTCACCGGCCAGCCCAGCGCCGGAGCCAGGGCGCCGATCGCCAGACAGCCCAGCACGTTCACCGCCAGGGTGCCCCAGGGGAAGCCACGCCCCAGCCAGCGCGCCGCCAGGTCACCCACCGCCAGGCGCGCCATGCCACCCAGCGCGCCCCCCACTGCCACCAGCCCCAGGCCGACGATGCCGCCGCTCATGATCCGTCTCCGCGTGAGTTCGCGACCATGCTAGCGAAGCCGCGGGGACCCGACAAAAAAACGCCACCCCGGGGAGGGGTGGCGGAAAGACATGCTTGCCTTGCAGGGAACATCGTCATGGATGCTTGGCATCAAAGATGACATAGACTTCGACAGATGTACAACTCTCGTACACCATTGTAGGACCTTCGGGGCTCGACGCCTTCCACGCAGACTGGGAAGATGCGGACGATCCCCCGTCTTCGCTACACATCCACGCCACGACAAGGAGGCCCATCGCGTGACGCTCCCCAGACGAACCCTATTCCTCTTCGGCAGCTGGCTGCTGGCCTGCCTGCTGCTGGCCTCGGGGCCGCTGCAGGCGCAGCAGGGCGCCGACGGCCAGCAGGCGGCCAACGCCACCCTGGCCAGCCTGCTGGAGAACCCCGAGACCCGCCAGCAGCTGATCGACCAGCTGCGCGACGAGGCCCGGGTCCCGACCGACGCCGCCACCGAGGCGGCGCAGGAAGTCGCCAGCGAGCCCTCGCTGCCGCGCCAGCTGGCCGAAGCCACCAGCCACGTCGTCGATGAGCTGGGCGGCCAGCTCGGCCAGGCCGCCGACACCCTGGTCGGCCTGTTCGGCGGCGGCCTGGCCGATGAGGGCGGCTTCGACATGAGCGCCTTCACCAGCGCCGCCCTGAACCTGGGCATGGTGATCCTGGCGACCCTCGTGCTGTTCGTCGCCATTCGCCGCCTGGTCCGCCCGCTCTTCACCCGCCTCAGCCAGTACTCGCTGAACGGCCAGGGCCTCCAGCCCATGCTGCGCCTGCTGCTGTGCGTCGGGATCGCGGCGCTGATCGATGCCCTGGTGGTGGCGCTGGCCTATGTCGGCGGCAATCTGGTGGCCACCTTCGCGGTGGGCGAGAGCGGCGAGCTCTCGACCCGCGCCTCGCTGTTCCTCAACGCCTTCCTGGTCATCGAGCTGCTCAAGGCCGCGGTGCGGATGCTGTTCGCCTCGCACTACGAGGGGCTGCGCCTGCTGCCCATCGGGGCCGACAGCGCTCGCTACTGGAACCGCTGGATCGCCCGGCTGATCGGCCTGGCCGGCTACGGGCTGATGGTGGTGGTGCCGCTGGTCAACGCCTACCTGTCGCCCTCGCTGGGCAGCGCCGTGGGCACCCTGATCATGCTCGGCGCCTACGTCTACGCCGTGGCCGTGGTGATGCGCAATCGCCAGAACCTGCGCCGGGCGCTGAACCACAAGGCCGGGCAGACCACCATGACCGCCAGCCGGGTCTCGCTGCAGCTGTTCGCCCGTACCTGGCACCTGTTCGCCCTGGCCTACTTCACCGTGGTGCTGGTGCTGACCCTGACCAAGCCGGAGACCGCCCTGCCCTTCGTCATGCTGGCGACGCTCAAGACGCTGGTGACCGTGCTGGCGGGCATGCTGATCTCCTCCTTCCTGACCCAGACCATCGGCCGCCGCATCCGGCTCAGCGACGAGCTGCGCCGCAAGCTGCCGCTGCTCGAGGCGCGCCTCAACAGCTACGTGCCTACCGCGCTGCGGGTGATACGGGCGGGGATCCTGATCGCCGTGGTGATGCTGGTGCTGAACGCCTGGGGCGCCTTCGATCTCGCCGCCTGGTACGCCTCCGAGGCGGGCCGCGACCTGCTCGGCAAGCTGCTCAGCGTGTTCATGATCCTGATCGTGGCCGCCGCCGCCTGGCTGGGGCTGGCCAGTCTGATCGAGCACAAGCTGAACCCCGAGACCGGCGGCGTGCCCTCGGCCCGCGCCCAGACGCTGCTGGCGCTGTTCCGCAACGCCCTGGCCATCGCCCTGGTCACGCTGACGGCGATGATCGTGCTGTCCGAGATCGGCATCAACATCGGCCCGCTGATCGCCGGCGCCGGGGTGCTGGGCCTGGCCATCGGTTTCGGCGCCCAGAAGCTGGTGCAGGACATCATCACCGGCGTCTTCATCCAGATCGAGAACGCCATGAACACCGGCGACGTGATCACGGTGGGCGGCATCACCGGGGTGGCCGAGAAGCTGAGCATCCGCTCGGTGGGCATCCGTGACCTCTCGGGCACCTATCACGTGGTGCCCTTCTCCAGCGTCGACACCGTCTCCAACTACATGCGCGACTTCGCCTACCACGTCGGCGAGTACGGCATCGCCTACCGCGAGAGCATCGACGAGGCGATCCAGGCGCTGCGCGATGCCTTCGACGACCTCTCCAACGACGAGGAGATCAAGCCCTGCCTGCTCGAGCCGCTGGAAGTGGCCGGGGTGATCGCGCTGGCCGACAGCTCGGTGAACATCCGCGTGCGCCTGATGACCACGCCGGGCGATCAGTGGGCCGTGGGCCGCGCCTACAACCGGCTGGTCAAGCTGCACTTCGACGCCGCCGGCATCGAGATCCCCTTCCCCCACACCACGCTCTACTTCGGGGCCGACAAGGAGGGCGGTGCGCCGCCGGCCAACCTGCGCGTCATGCAGCAGAACTTCTCGATCGACGGCAGCCCGGCCGGCCAGCCGCGGCAGGACGGCAACCATGTCGACGATCGTTTCAACCCGGCCGACACCTCGGCCCGCCGCGAGGTGCACAACCAGGACGACGTGGACTGAGCTCGCTCCCGGGCGGCGTCCACGAACGCCGCCCGGACCCTTTCACGCCCTCCTCCATGGGGGAGAACGCACCACGAAGAAGGGGCTGCCGATCGGCAGCCCCTTCTCTTGTTTCCGTTTCCTGCTCTCCTGTTGCCTGCCCCACCGGCATCGGCCGGCGGGCGGCCTGCTCAGGACGCCCGACGGGCGTTGCCGCGGGACAGGGTGTCCTCGGGCTCGGTGGGCTGAGGCAGCGAGGGAAGCGACTTGTCGAGCATCTCGACGCTCTGGCGGTAGTAGAGCTGGCTCTTGTTGTGCTCGCCCAGGTTGGCATAGAGCCGCGCCAGTTCGGCGCACACCACGCCGCTCGGGCGCTGACGCTGACTGGCCTCGAAGTACTCCTGGGCCTTGCCCCAGTAGGCGTTGCGCAGCGACAGGCGACCCAGGGACAGCAGCAGGTCCGGGTCGTTGGGACGCTCCTGCAGCCACTTCTCGGCCACCACCAGCTGGCGGGCGGCGTCGACCTCGAGCAGGCCGTAGCGCAGCACCAGGCGGCTGTCCCACTGCTCCTTGAGCGAGTGGCGCAGCAGCCGCTCGGCGATGCCCTGCTCGTTGCCCCGCACCAGCGCCTCGGCGTAGAGCACGATCAGCTCGACGTTGTTGCGCAGCGGCTCGGGCATGTCGGCCCACAGGTTGCGGACGCGCTCGATGTCGCCCGGCTGACGCGCCTCGCGGCCGATCAGCTCGCGATAGGCCTGCCGCTCGAGCTGCTCGCGCTCCTCCGGGGAGATCAGCTGCTGAGCCCCCAGCCGCGGCATCAGGCGGCGCAGGCCGTCCCAGTCGCTGAGGCTGATGTAGGCCTGCTTGAGCTGCTTGAGCACCTGCGGGTGATTGGGCAGATGGCGATCCAGGCGGGTGAGGATGGCCAGGGCCTCCTCGTACTGCTGGCGATCCAGCATCAGCTGGGCCTGCATCATGCCCACCGCGGTGTCGGCGCCCTCGGTGCTGAGGTGCGCGCGCTTGAGCAGGGTATCGGCCTGCTCGTAGCGACCCTGGTAGTGGGCCGCCAGCGCCGCGGAGAGGTAGTTGACCAGCGGCGTGCTGGAGTCGTCGGCGGCCTTGACCAGCGACTTCTCGGCGCGTTTCCAGCGGCCCTCGGCCAGCGCCACCAGGCCGCGCACGGTGCGCTTCATGGCGGTGCGGTTGCGCGAGCGGCTGTTCCACACCTTGAAGCGCGACACCGGCCGCGACAGGCGCATCAGCAGGCGCAGCGCGAAGTGCAGCACGATGAAGGCGGCCAGCAGCAGCACCAGGCCGAACCAGAAGGAGGTCTGGTAGGAGGTGTCGCCGACGCGCACCAGCCAGTAGCCGGGCACCGACATCATCAGCTGGCCGAACAGGGCCCCGACCGCGAGCCCGACGACGATGAGCAGGATCAGCTTTCTCATGATGCGCCTCCCTGGCCGTTGCCGCCGGCCTCAAAGCGACGATCGATGAACTCGGCCAGCGCCTGCTGGGACGCGCTGATGTCGGGCAGCTCGGGGCGGATGGTGCGGCCCTGGAGCTCCTCGAGCCGGCTCATCACCGACTGCACGCCCTCGTCGTCGGTGTCGTAGTAGCCGTCGATCAGGGTCAGCGCCTTGTCGAGGCTGGCATCGAAGAGTTCCTGCTCCTCCTTGAGCAGCGCCAGCTGGGCCTGCTCGAGGATCAGCCGCACGCTCTGGCGCAGGTAGGACTCCTGCTCCGGCGTGATCAGCGCCTCCAGGGCCTCGTCATGCTGGCGCACGGTGACCAGCTCCTGGAGCTCCTCGCCGAAGCGCGAGAGCTGCTGCTGCCAGCCGCCGCTCGGCGCCTCCTCGATGGTGGAGTTGGCGGCGATCTCCTCGATGTCCTGGGCCAGCGGCAGGCCGGCGATCTGCTCCTGCTGGGCGTTGAGCGCCAGGTAGAGGCCGGTGCGGTCGACCCGGGGCACGGCTTCCAGCTCGGCCAGCTCGGAGGCGATATCGCGGCGGATCGGCAGCAGCGCCGGGTTGTCCGCCTCGCGCAGCCGGGCGTCGGCGGTGCGCAGCAGCGCCATGGCACCCTCGACGTCGCGCTCGAGCTGCAGGCGCTGGTTGGCCAGGCGCAGCAGGTAGGCGGCCTCGGCGTGGAGCCAGTCGCGCTCGTCGGTCTGCTGCTCGCTGGCCAGGTCCTCGAGCACCCGGTCGAGGGCGTCGTCGACGCTGCCGCGGTAGTCGGAGAACTCGCTGCGCAGGTCGCTGATGGCGGATTCGCGCTCGCTCTGGCCGCTCTCCAGCCGCGAGGCCAGGTCGTCCAGCTCGCCCTGGGTCGCGGGCTGCTCGGGCAGCGCGGCCAGGCTCTGCTGCTGGGCGTCGAGCCGCTGCCAGACCTGCCAGCCGAAATAGGCGCCGCCGGCGCCGAGCAGGATCACCAGCCCCAGCGCCACGGCGCCGGCCTTGCTGCCGCCCTTGCCGGAACCGTCATTGCCGCCGGAGGCGGCGGTACCGCCGCTGCCGCCGGACTTGCCCGACGCCGGCTGGCTCGCCCCGCGCGATGTCGCCGCACTGCCAGAGGCGGCCGCGGCGCCGCTCTTGCCGCCGGAGGCGGCATCGGCCTTGCTACCGGCAGAAGCGTCGGCCTTGGCGGACGACGACTGGGAAGAGGCCTTGCCGCCGCTCGACTCGCCGCCCTTGGCGGACGGCGGCTGGGGAGAGGCCTTGCCGCCGCTCGACACGCCGCCCTTGGCGGACGACGACTGGGGAGAGGCCTTGTCGCCGCTCGACTCGCCGGCCTTGGCCGCGCCGCCGCCCTTGCCGCGACGCCGGGACCGGCGTGATGAAGTGCCGCCGCTCGGGGTCGCCTCGGCCTCGACCTGGGGCGACGAGTCGGCGCCATTCCCGGCGCCGGAGGGCGTCTGTTGTTCGTCCTGATCGTTGTATTGCTTACTCATCTGTCGCTAGCCCTTTTCGAGATCGTCATGATCGACATCGGCCCTCTCCGGGTCTCCCTCGGCCACGGCCTTCGCCAGCGCGGCGGGCGTGGCTCCCGCCGCCACCGCGGGGCGACGAAACCCCAGCGTGCCGGCCAGTGTAGCCAACCGGGTACTGGACACGATTAGCGGTTGGTGCAAGGCGGCGCGCGAACACCATCTTGCCAGATGTTCGAGAATTTCTCCGCTGGTCACCACCAGGGCGCGATAGTCGCCCGTGGCGAGCCGCCGCGCGAAGGCCGCGTCGGGGTCGAGCAGGCGGCGGCGATAGAGCGCCAGCCGGGTCAGCTCGGCGCCGCGCGCGGCGAGCGTCTCGCCCAGCAGCGCCCGGCCGCCCTCGCCCGCCGCCAGCAGCACCTTCTGCTCGTCGAGGCGCTTTAGCGACCCCAGGCCGAGCAGCGCCTCGCTGGTGTCGCCGTCGCCGGCCGGCGCCAGGTGCACCCGCACGCCCAGCTCGCGGTGCAGCACCTCGGCGGTGGCCGCGCCCACGGCATAGTAGTCGAGGCCCACCGGCAGCTGCGGCCAGTAGCGGTCCAGCGCATCAACCAGGCATTCGGCGGCGAAGGGGCTGACCACCACCACCCGCCGGAACTGATCGAAGTCCAGCCAGGCGTTTCGCTGCGCCTGGGTCTCCGGCAGGGCCTCGAGGGCCATGGCCTCGCCGTGCTCGACGGCGAAGCCGCGCGCGGCGATGGCCTCGGCCAGCGCCGCGGCCCGGGGCCCGGGACGGCAGATCAGGACCGGCGCTGTCGCCATCAGCCGCCGCCGTAGACCTCGGCGAGGATATCGCCGGCGCCCAGGTCCAGCAGCTCCTCGGCGACGCGGATGCCCAGCGCCTCGGGCTCGTGGATCGAGCCGCGGCCCTCGGCGCGCAGCACCTCGGTGCCCTCGGGATTGCCGACCAGGGCGCGCAGCCACAGGGTCTGGCCGTCGTCCTCGAACACGGCGTGACCGCCGATCGGCACCTGGCAGCCGCCCTCGAGGCGCGTGTTCATGGCGCGCTCGGCGCGCACCCGCGTGGCCGTGGCCGGATCGTCGAGCGGCGCCAGCAGCGAGATCAGCTCGGCATCGTGCATGCGGCACTCGATGCCCAGCGCCCCCTGGCCGCAGGCCGGCAGGCAGACCTCCGGCGGCAGCTCCATGGTGATGCGATCGCCCAGCCCCAGGCGCTTGAGCCCGGAGGTGGCCAGCAGGATGGCGTCGAACTCGCCGTCGTCGAGCTTGCCGAGGCGGGTCTGGACGTTGCCGCGCAGGCTCAGCACCTCGAGGTCGGGGCGCGCCTCGCGCATCTGCAGGCCGCGGCGCAGGCTGGAGGTGCCGATGCGCGCGCCCTCGGGCAGCTCGTCCAGGGAGGCATAGTGGTTGGAAACGAAGGCGTCGGTGGGCTCGGCGCCCTCGAGGATCACCGACAGTCCCAGGCTCTCGGGGAAATGCATCGGCACGTCCTTCATCGAGTGCACCGCGATGTCGGCGCGGCCGTCGAGCATCGCCTCCTCCAGCTCCTTGACGAACAGCCCCTTGCCGCCGACCTTGGCCAGCGGCGTGTCGAGGATCTTGTCGCCGCGGGTGGACATCGGCACCAGCTCCACCTTGAGCTCGGGGTGCGTCGCCATCAGGCGGTCACGGACGTGCTCGGCCTGCCACAGGGCCAGCTGGCTCTTGCGGGTGGCGATACGCAACGTTGTCATGGCTTGCACAGGCTTCTCTCCGTCCCGGTTCATAGCGCCGGCGCCTGTTCACGCGGGCGCCCGGTGATCTCTGATATAGCTTCATCATAAAGGACCCGGCAGGCCAGGAAAATCGCCGCCCTGCCAGGACGCCCTCCGAATCCGTCGCCGCCAGGCATGAGCGGGCGCCGGGGCGGCGGCCGCGGAAGCGCCCCGCCCCCTCGCCTGACCCGCGGACTCTGGTACACTTTCCGCCATGTCAAGCCGGCACGGCCCGCCGCTCGCCGCCTCCTCTCACCGTCATGCAGGATGTCAGCCCGATGAGCCAGACCCCGACGAACGATAGCACCAACCAGTCCTGGGGCGGCCGCTTCAGCGAGCCCACCGACGCCTTCGTCGCCCGCTTCACCGCCTCGGTCGACTTCGACCAGCGCCTGGCCCACCACGATATCCAGGGGTCCCGCGCCCACGCCACCATGCTGGCACGGGTCGGGGTGCTCACCGAGGACGAACGCGACGCCATCCTGGCAGGCCTCGACGAGGTCCAGGCGGAGATCGAGGCCGGCACCTTCGAGTGGTCGGTGGACCTCGAGGACGTGCACATGAACATCGAGGCGCGGCTCACCGACAAGATCGGCATCACCGGCAAGAAGCTGCACACCGGCCGCTCGCGCAACGACCAGGTCGCCACCGACATCCGCCTGTTCCTGCGCGACGAGATCGACACCGTGGGCGCCGAGCTCGCCCGCCTGCGCCAGGGCCTGATCGCGCTGGCCGAGCGCGAGGCCGACACCATCATGCCCGGCTTCACCCACCTGCAGACCGCCCAGCCGGTGACCTTCGGCCACCACCTGCTGGCCTGGCAGGAGATGCTCGCCCGCGACCACGAGCGCCTGCTCGACTGCCGCAAGCGGGTCAACGTGCTGCCGCTCGGCGCCGCCGCCCTGGCCGGCACCACCTACCCGATCGACCGCCACGTGACCGCCGAGCTGCTGGGCTTCGACCGCCCCGCCGAGAACAGCCTCGACGCGGTCAGCGATCGCGACTTCGCCATCGAGTTCACCGCCTTCGCCAGCACCCTGCTGATGCACCTGTCGCGCATGAGCGAGGAGCTGGTGCTGTGGACCAGCGCCCAGTTCGACTTCATCGACCTGCCCGACCGCTTCTGCACCGGCTCCTCGATCATGCCGCAGAAGAAGAACCCGGACGTGCCGGAGCTGGTGCGCGGCAAGACCGGCCGCGTCTACGGCCACCTGATGGGCATGCTGACGCTGATGAAGTCTCAGCCGCTGGCCTACAACAAGGACAACCAGGAGGACAAGGAGCCGCTGTTCGACGCCCTGACCACCGTGCAGGACTGCCTCAAGGCGTTCGCCGACATGGTGCCGGCCATCGAGGCCAAGGCCGACAGCATGCGCGAGGCCGCGCGCAAGGGCTTCTCCACCGCCACCGACCTGGCGGACTACCTGGTGTGCCGCGGCGTGGCCTTCCGCGACGCCCACGAGATCGTCGGCCAGTCCGTGGCCTATGGGCTGCGCGAGGGCAAGGACCTTTCCGACATGAGCCTCGAGGAGCTGCGCCAGTTCTCCGACGTGATCGAGCAGGACGTGTTCGAGGTGCTGACCCTCGAGGGCTCGGTGGCCGCCCGCAACCACATCGGCGGCACCGCCCCGGACCAGGTGCGCGCCGCCGCCCAGCGCGCCCGCGAGGCCCTGGCCGCGCTGAGCGCCGATCGCACCCAGGGAGGCGAGGGCTGATGCGCCGCCTCGCCCCCCTCGCCCTGCTGACGCTCGCCCTGCTGGCCGGCTGCGGCCAGAAGGGCCCGCTCTACCTGCCCGGCGACGAGGCCGCGGCGGAGCGCTATGGCCCCCGCGATGCCCAGCAGAGCGACGCCACCCAGGACAACGACGCCAACGCCGACGACACACGCAGCGCCGAGGAAGACTGATGGACCATTTCGAATATCGCGACGGCGTGCTTCACGCGGAAGACGTGGCCCTGCCGCGGCTGGCCGAGGAGTTCGGCACCCCCTGCTACGTCTACTCCAAGGCCACCCTGGCGCGCCACTTCCGCGCCTACACCGAGGCCCTGGGCAGCCACCCGCACCTGATCTGCTACGCGGTGAAGGCCAACTCCAACCTGGCGGTGCTCAACCTGCTGGCGCGGCTCGGGGCCGGCTTCGACATCGTCTCGGTGGGCGAGCTGGAGCGGGTGCTGGTGGCCGGAGGCGATCCGGCCAGGATCGTGTTCTCCGGCGTGGCCAAGGAGGAGAACGAGCTCGAGCGCGCGCTCTCCGTGGGCATCAAGTGCTTCAACGTCGAGTCCCGGGCCGAGCTCGAGCGCCTCGACGCCGTGGCCCGGGGCATGGGCAAGGTCGCCGCGGTCTCGCTGCGGGTCAATCCCGACGTCGACGCCGGCACCCACCCCTACATCTCCACCGGGCTCAAGGACAACAAGTTCGGTATCCCGGTCGACGAGGCCCATGAGGTCTACCGTCGGGCCGCGGCCATGGAACACGTCCGCGTCACCGGGCTGGACTGCCACATCGGCTCCCAGCTGACCGACACCACGCCCTTCCTCGACGCCCTCGACCGGCTGCTGGTGCTGCTCGAGAAGCTGCGCGAGGACGGCATCGAGATCGAACACCTCGACCTCGGCGGCGGCCTCGGCGTGACCTATCAGGACGAGCGTCCGCCGCAGCCGTTCGACTACGCCACCGCGCTGCTCGAGCGGCTGTCGTGCTGGCCGGGCAGCGAGCGTTTGACGCTGCTGTTCGAGCCGGGCCGCTCGATCGCCGCCAACGCCGGCGTGCTGCTGACCCGCGTCGAGTTCCTCAAGCCCGGCGAGACCAAGAACTTCGCCATCGTCGACGCGGCCATGAACGACCTGATCCGGCCCTCGCTCTACCAGGCCTGGCAGGCGATCCTGGCGGTCGACACCGGCGCCGAACGCGCCAGCGACACCTACGACGTGGTCGGCCCGGTGTGCGAGACCGGCGACTTCCTCGGCAAGGACCGCGAACTCGCCATCGCCCCGGGCGACCTGCTGGCGGTGCGCTCCGCCGGCGCCTACGGCTTCGTCATGGCCTCCAACTACAACAGCCGCCCGCGCCCGGCCGAGGTGATGGTCGACGGCGATCGTGCCCACCTGGTGCGCCGCCGCGAGCGGCTCGAGGACCTGTGGGCCGGCGAGGCGGTGCTGCCGGACGACAGCGCGGAGACGCCTTGATGCTGCTGCAGTTCACCAAGATGCACGGGCTGGGCAACGACTTCATGGTGGTCGACCTGATCAGCCAGCGGGCGCGGCTGCGCGACGAGCAGATCCGCGAGCTGGCCGACCGCCGCTTCGGCATCGGCTTCGACCAGCTGCTGGTGGTCGAGCCGCCGCGCGACCCCGACATGGACTTCCGCTACCGGATCTACAACGCCGACGGCAGCGAGGTCGAGAACTGCGGCAACGGTGCCCGCTGCTTCGCCCGCTTCGTGCGTGACCAGCGCCTGACCCACAAGCACGAGATCCGCGTCGAGACCGCCGGCGGCCCCCTGACCCTGGTGGTCGAGGAGGACGAGCGGGTACGCGTCGACATGGGCACCCCGCGCTTCGCCCCCGAGGCGCTGCCCTTCGAGGCCGACGAGGACCGCCCGCGGCACGCGCTCACCGTCGAGGACGAGACCCTCGAGGTCGGCGTGGTGTCGATGGGCAATCCTCACGCGGTGCTGCGGGTGGACGACGTCGACACCGCCCCGGTGGAGCGCCTGGGCCCGCTGATCGAGCATCACCCGCGCTTCCCGAAGCGGGTCAACGCCGGCTTCATGCAGGTGGTGTCGCCGCACGAGATTCGCCTGCGCGTCTTCGAGCGCGGCAGCGGCGAGACCCTGGCCTGCGGCACCGGCGCCTGCGCCGCGGTGGCCACCGGCATCCGCCTGGGCTGGCTCGAGAGCCCGGTCACCGTGCACCTGCCCGGCGGCGACCTGGAGATCGCCTGGCCCGGCGGCGAGGCCCACCTGACCATGACCGGACCCGCCACGCGGGTCTTCGAGGGACGCGTACCCCTGGCATAAAGACCGACAACACCGCGCGCCCAACGCAGAGGAGAGATCGCCCATGAGCCAAGCCGCCCCCGAGCCGCGCAAGACCCTGGACCCCGACGTCGTCGCCCAGTGGCTGGCCCGCCACCCGGACTTCTTCGTCGGCCGCGAGGGGCTGCTGCAACAGCTCCGGGTGCCGCACCCCGAGGCCCGGGGCGCCACCTCCCTGCTGGAGCGCCTGGTGCACGACCTGCGCGGCCGCGCCGAGCAATCCGAATGGCGGCTCGAGCAGCTGCTCGAGTCGGCCCGTCACAACGAGGCCCAGTACCGGCGCACCCGCGAGCTGGTGCTGGCGCTGCTCGAGGCCGAGGACCGCGATGCCCTCGGCCAGGCGCTGGCGACCCAGTTCAGCGAGCGCTTCCAGGTGCCGGCGCTGGCGCTGTGGTGCCCGTCCTCGCTGACCGACGACGAGCCGACGCCGCCCCAGGCGCCTCGCCAGGTGCTCGACGACCACGCGGCCCAGCGCCTCAACGCGCTGCTCGACGGCCGGGCCAGCCGCTGCGCACGGCTCACGCCCACCGACTGGAAGCGCCTGCTGCCCCATGCCCCGGCGCCCGACCAGGCCGGCTCCTGCGCCCTGGCGCGGCTGACCCTGGGCGAGCCCATGGGCTATCTGGTGCTGGCCAATCCCGACCCGGACCACTTCCGCGCCAGCATGGACACCCTGTTCACCGAATACGTCGGCGACGTGGTGGCCCGGCTGCTGGAGCGGCTGACGCCCCCCCGCCATGGCTGAGGACACACCGCTGGCGCGCCAGGTCGAGGCCTGTCTCGCCGAACTCGCCCGCACGGCCAGCCCGGCCACGGTGAGCGCCTATCGGCAGGACCTGGCGGCGCTGACCGCCTTCCTCGAGGCCCAGGGCGTGGACGACGGCGGCGCGCTGGACGTGGCCCTGATGCGCCGCTTCCTCGGCGGTGAGCGGGCCCGCGGCCTGGCGCCGCGCAGCCTGGCCCGGCGCCGCGCGGCCGCGGCACGCTTCGCCGAATGGCTGCGGCGCGACGGCCGGCTGGCCCACAACCCGACGGAGCTGGTGCGCACGCCCAAGGCGCCGAAGGACCTGCCGCGTCCGGTGGACGTGGACGCCCTGGCGCGCTTCCTCGACACGCCCCACGACGGCTCGCCGCTGTCGGTGCGCGACCAGGCCATGCTCGAGCTGTTCTACTCGAGCGGCCTGCGCCTGGCCGAGCTGGCCGCCCTGGACCTGACCGACCTCCAGCCCCAGCGGGTGCGAGTGCTGGGCAAGGGCGGCAAGCCGCGTCAGGTGCCGGTGGGCGGACGCGCCCGCCAGGCCCTGGACGCCTGGCTGAGCGTGCGCGTCGCCCTGGCGGGCGACGGCGAGGGCGCGCTGTTCGTCGGCGCCCGGGGCGGGCGCCTCGGGCACCGGGCGATCCAGCAGCGCCTGGCCCAGCTGGCCCGGCGTCGCGGCCTCGACGAACACCTGCATCCGCACCGCCTGCGCCACTCCTTCGCCAGCCACCTGCTCGAATCCAGCCAGGACCTGCGCGCGGTCCAGGAACTCCTGGGCCATGCCCACCTGTCGACCACTCAGGTCTACACCCGGCTGGACTGGCAGCACCTGGCCGCCGGATACGACGCGGCACATCCCCGGGCGCGACGCCGCCCCGACGACAGCGACACTTCCCCATGACCCGACGCCCCCTCTCTCCCCCCGGCCAGCGCCCCCTCCAGGCCCTGACCTTCGATCTCGACGATACCCTGTGGGACAACCAGGGCGTGATGACCCTCACCGAGGAGGGCCACTACGCCTGGCTCGACGCGTCTCTCGCCGCCTGGCTCGCCGAGCGCGGCGAACACGCCCTGGGCCGCTTCGCCGAGCGGCAGCCGATCGAGGCCTACCAGCGCCGCCGGCGCGAGCTGGCCGAGCGCCATCCGCTGCGCCGCGGCGACTTCACCTGGATTCGCGAGCAGGCGCTGTGTGCGCTGCTGGAGGAATTCGGCCTGCCCCGCTCGGCGGCCTGGATGTGGGCGCTGGCGGCCATGGAACACTTCCACCACCTGCGCCTGCGCGTCTCGCCCTATCCGGAGGTGGAGCCGATGCTCGAGGACCTGCGCCGGCGCTACCGGCTGGCCTCGATCACCAACGGCAACCTGGCCTTCCACCGGCTCGAGCTGTCGCGCCACTTCGAGGTCTCGATCGCCGCCGGCGAGATGCACGCCCCCAAGCCGGACCCGCGCTGCTTTTTGATGACGCTGGCCAAGCTCGGCACCCCGCCGGAGCGGGCGATGCATATCGGCGATTCCTGGCAGGAGGACATCCTGCCGGCGGTGCGGCTGGGCATGCAGGCGGCCTGGATCGCCGGCGACACGCCCCACGGCGAGGCGATGCCGGCGGGCGTGCACCGGCTCTCGCATATCCGCGAGCTGCCGGCGCTGCTGGAGAGGCTGGGTAAGGAATGATGTGAAGCACTCGGCCGGGCACCGGGGGAAGGTGCCGACCGGCCGAGCGACGCCGAGGCTTACTGGGGTTCGGAGAGCAGCCAGTCGTCGAGGCGCTGATGCACCTCCTCGATGCCGTCCTTCTTGAGCGACGAGAACAGCTGCACGCTCACCAGATCCTCCCACTCGCGCAGCCGCGAGCGCACCTGCTGCAGGGCGTTCTTGGCCGCGCCGCGCTTCAGCTTGTCGGCCTTGGTCAGCAGGATATGCACCGGCATGTCGGCCTCGTCGGCCCAGCCGAGCAGGGTCTGGTCGAACTCGGTGAGCGGATGGCGCACGTCCATCAGCAGCACCAGTCCCCGCAGCGAGGAACGCCGGCGCAGGTAGTCCGAGAGGTGGCGCTGCCACTCCAGCTTCACCTGCTCGGGGACCTTGGCATAGCCGTAGCCCGGCAGGTCGACCAGGCGATGCGCGTCGCCCTCGTCCAGCGAGAAGAAGTTGATCAGCTGGGTCCGACCCGGCGTCTTGGAGGTGCGCGCCAGCGCCTTCTGGCGCGTCAGGGCGTTGATGGCGCTGGACTTGCCGGCGTTGGAACGGCCGGCGAAGGCGACCTCGGCCCCGGCATCGGCGGGACATTTCGCCAGCGTCGGCGCACTGGTGATGAAGCTGGCTGCCTGGTAATTGAGGCGCGACATGGCGGGGTTCCTGACGTCGATCAAGGGCGTCGCGGGTTGCATTTCCGCGATTCCGGTGTTCCTTTTATACTGCAGTCGATTTTGTCTGCGGCCGGGGACGGCAGTATACACCGTGCACCCAACGCCAGCGACCGGCGGCCCGGCCCGCTCCACCACTAACGGCAGTGTGGATTCGCGATGAGAAAGCTTCTGGCAAGCCTGGTCATTTTCCTGGGCGCCACCGGCGCCGCCCATGCCGCGTCCCTGGCGGAGGCCGATGCCGCCGCCGGAGGCGACAAGGCCGCGGCCTGCGCCGCCTGCCACGGCCAGCAGGGCGTCGGCATCACCCCGGCCTTCCCTAACCTGGCCGGCCAGCAGGCCTCCTACCTGGCCAAGCAGATCATGGACATCCGCGACGGCAACCGTCAGGTGCCGCAGATGGCCGGCCAGGTGGACGGCTTCTCCGATCAGGACGCCTGGGACGTGGCCGCCTACTACGCCGGCATGGAACCGGCGCTGGGCCAGGCCGACCCCGATCCCGCCCTGGTCGAGCGTGGCCGCGAGCTGTACCGCGCCGGCGACATGGAGAAGGGCCTGCCGGCCTGTGCGGCCTGCCACACGCCCACCGGCGCGGGCATCGGCAGCGCCGTCTATCCCGCCCTCTCGGGCCAGCAGCGCGACTATGTCGTCACCACCCTGCAGGCCTTCGCCGCCGGCGAGCGTGCCAACGATCCAAGCGCTATCATGCGCGACATCGCCGCCAAGATGAGCGACCGCGACATGGAGGCGGTGGCCAACTACGTGCACGGCCTGCACTGAGCCGGGCCCCGCGAGCGCGGCCGCGCGCCGCGCTCGACGCCTTCAGGGAACCCACGGCCCGGCGGCGACTCCAAGGCCGCGAACGCCGTTCCCGAATGACGGCGTCCGGATCACGTCAAATCAAGGAGAGACTCCCCGCATGTTCAAGTCACTGATGGTCGCCGTGGCCGGCCTCGGCCTGTCCACCCTCGCCTCCGCCGCCCCGGTCGCCGGACAGGACTACACCGTGCTCGACGAGCCGGTCCAGACCCAGGTCGCCGACGGCAAGATCGAGGTCACCGAGGCCTTCTGGTACGGCTGCCCGCACTGCTACGCCCTGGAAGAACCCCTCAACGCCTGGGTCGACGAGCTGCCCGAGGACGTCGAGTTCCAGCGCATGCCGGCCACCATGGGCGGCGCCTGGAACCGCCACGCCACCGCCTTCTATGCCGCCCAGCAGCTGGGCATCCAGCAGGAGATGCACAGCGACTTCTTCGACGCCATCCACGAGCAGGGCGCCCAGCTGACCGACAACGAGGACATCGCGGCCTTCTTCGGCCAGTACGGCGTCAGCGAGGACGAGGCCCTCGACGCCCTGGACGCCTTCGGCGTGAAGTCCCAGGTCAACCGCGCCCACGCGCGGATGCGCAACATGCAGCTGATGGGCGTGCCGGCGCTGGTCGTCGACGGCCGCTTCGTGGTGACCCCGAGCACCGCCGGCAGCCTCGACAACATGCCGCAGATCGCCGATGCCCTGGTCGAGCAGGTGCGCGAGGAGCGGGCCGAATAACATGAGTCATCAGGCCGAGGACAGGGGCCTGGCCCCGCACGCGAAGCCCCTGAAGCTGCTGACCTTCAACCTGCAGGTGGGCATCCAGACCTCGGCCTATCATCACTACCTGACCCGGGGCTGGCAGCACCTGCTGCCCCACCCCCGCCGCGGCGAGCGCCTCGACGCCATGGGCGAGGTGCTCAGCGGCTTCGACATCGTCGGCCTGCAGGAGGTGGACGGCGGCAGCTTCCGCTCCGGCCACGTCAATCAGGTCGACTATCTGGCCAGCCACGGCGGCTTCCCCCACCACTACCAGCAGCTCAACCGCAACCTGGGGCGCGTCGCCCAGCACAGCAACGGCCTGCTGTCGAAGCTGCCGCCGGCGCGCATCGAGGAGCACCGCCTGCCCGGCACCCTGCCCGGGCGCGGCGCCATCCACGCCCGCTTCGGCGACGGCCCCGACGCCCTGCACGTGTTCGTCGCCCACCTGGCGCTGAGCCATCGCGGCCGCGTGCGCCAGCTCGACTATCTCAGCGAGCTGATCCGGCCCCTGCGCCACGTGGTGGTGATGGGCGATCTCAACTGCACGCCGGACCAGATCCACGCCCACTCGCGCTTCCGCGAGGCGCTGCCGCTGCATCCGGTGCGCCCGCCGCTCAGCTATCCCTCCTGGCAGCCCCGCCGCGCCCTGGATCACATCCTGCTCTCCGACTCGCTGGAGGCCGACCGCGTCGAGGTACTGGAGCACCTATTCTCCGACCACCTGCCGGTGGCGATCGAGATCCGGCTGCCTGACGCCTGCCGCGCCAGCCTGGCGCGAGCCTAGGGCCGCAGCCGGCGAGCCAAGGGTAAGACCAATGTCCCACCCGTCGTCCTGACAGGCGTTGATCAATTCCCGTATAGTCGGCTGGGCCGTTTCAACGCACGGCGCTACTATCTCGACATCCTTGCAACCTCGAGCGATCGCCCATGCCTCCCACCCACGAGCTACCGAGCCTCCTGGCCCGGCTCGACCGCTTCTCCGAGTGGCTCGGCCGCAGCCTGTCCTGGCTGATCCTGCTGATGATGCTGATCCAGTTCCTGATCGTGGTGCTGCGCTATGCCTTCAGCATCAACAGCATCCCCATGCAGGAATCGGTGATGTACATGCACGCCACGGTATTCATGCTGGCCGCCGGCTACACCCTGCGCCACGGCGGCCACGTGCGGGTGGACATCTTCTATCGGGCCATGACGGCGAAGCGCAAGGCGCTGGTCGACCTGCTGGGCACGCTGCTGCTGCTGCTGCCCTTCATGCTCTTCGTGATCCTGTCCAGCCTGGGCTATGTCGGCAAGTCCTGGGCGATCCTCGAGACCTCTCCGGACACCGGCGGCATTCCCGGCGTCTTCCTGCTCAAGACGCTGATCCCGGTGTTCGCCGGGCTGATGATCCTGCAGGGCGTGGTCGAAGCCTCGCGTAACCTGCTGATCCTGACCGGCCGCATCGATCCCGAGGCCGACGTCCCCGACCACCACGAGGAGCACCTGTGATGCTGGAGTTCATGCCGCTGGTGCTGTTCGCCGTGATCTGCACCGTCCTGATGTTCGGCTATCCGGTCGCCCTGTCGCTGGCCGGCACCGCCCTGGCCTTCGCCGGCCTGGGCTTCGGCCTCGAGGCGCTGGGCGTCGATGCCAATTTCGACGGCGGCTACCTGGCCGCCTTCCCCAACCGCCTCTACGGCATCATGAGCAACCAGACGCTGCTCGCGGTGCCGCTGTTCGTGTTGATGGGGGTGCTGCTGGAGAAATCCCGGGTCGCGGAGACGCTGCTCGAGGCCATGGCGCTGCTGTTCGGCTCGCTGCGCGGCGGCCTCGGCATCTCGGTCACCGTGGTCGGCATGCTGCTGGCCGCCTCCACCGGCATCGTCGGCGCCACCGTGGTCACCATGGGCCTGATGTCGCTGCCGACCATGCTCAAGCGCGGCTACAGCATGCCGCTGGCCACCGGCACCATCTGCGCCACCGGCACCCTGGGCCAGATCATCCCGCCCTCCATCGCCCTGGTGCTGCTGGGCGACGTGCTGTCCTCCGCCTATCAGCAGGCCCAGCTGTCGATGGGCATCTTCAGCCCCAAGACCGTCTCGGTGGGCGACCTGTTCATGGGCGCGCTGGTGCCCGGCCTGATCCTGGTGGGGCTGTATATCGCCTACGTCGCCGTGACCGCCTGGATCAAGCCCGCCTCCGCACCGGCCGTGGATCGCCGCGACCTGATGGATGAGCTCGGCCACGAGGGCGGCCTCGGCCTGCTGCTGCTCAAGGGGCTGGTGCCGCCGATCGTGCTGATCGTGGTGGTGCTGGGCTCGATCCTCGGCGGTTTCGCCACCCCCACCGAGGCCTCCGCGGTCGGCGCCTTCGGCGCGCTGATGCTGGCCCTGGCCTATCGCCGCCTGGACATGGCCACCCTCAAGGAGGTGCTGCGCTCCACCGTGGACGTCACCACCATGGTGTTCCTGATCCTGATCGGCGCAGCGCTGTTCTCGCTGGTGTTCCGCGCCTACGGCGGCGAGGAACTGGTCACCCACCTGTTCGAGAGCATGCCCGGCGGCGTGGTCGGCGCCACCCTCATCGTGATGCTGGTGATCTTCCTGCTCGGCTTCATCCTCGACTTCATCGAGATCACCTTCGTGGTGGTGCCGATCGTCGGCCCGATCCTGCTGGCCATGGGCCTCGATCCGGTGTGGCTGGGCATCATGATCGCCATCAACCTGCAGACCTCGTTCCTGACGCCGCCCTTCGGCTTCGCGCTGTTCTACCTGCGCGGGGTGGCCCCGGAGTCGGTGCCGACCTCGGCCATCTACCGCGGCGTGATACCGTTCATCGTCCTGCAGCTGGCGATGCTGATCGCGCTGTCGTTCTTCCCGCAGCTGGCCACCTGGCTGCCGCAGCAGTTCTAGCGGCGCCGGCCCAGCGCAGCGTTGGCGCCCCGTGGACGAGACGCGGGCGCCGACGGCTACAGTGTCGGAAGCGACTCATCGTCCTTCCCACGACGGCTCGGCCCGGCCGAGCCTGATGCAAGCCCTGGCCTGCCGGAACCCCCGGTTCAACAACGCCATAACAGATCTAGGGAGCAAGCATGCAACGCACGTCACTCGCCAACGCGATTACCCTCGCCGCTGCCGCCACCGGCCTGCTGCTCGTCGGGGCCCAGGCCCAGGCCCAGGACACCTTCGAGTGGAAGATGGTGACCTCCTGGCCGAAGAACTTCCCCGGCGTCGGCCAGGGCCCCGAGCGCCTCGCCGAGCTGGTCGACCAGATGTCCGACGGCCGGCTGACCATCGAGGTGTTCGGCGCCGGCCAGCTGGTGCCCGGCTTCGAGGTCTTCGACGCCGTGTCCGAGGGCACCGCCGAGCTGGGCCACTCCGCCTCCTACTACTGGAAGGGCAAGGCCCCGGCGGCCCAGTTCTTCGCCGCCGTGCCGTTCGGCATGAACGCCCAGGAGATGAACGCCTGGCTGCACTACGGCGGCGGCCTGGAGCTGTGGAACGAGCTCTACGAGCCGTTCGGGGTCGACGTCATGGCCGCCGGTGCCTCCGGCGTGCAGATGGGCGGCTGGTACAACGAGGAGATCAACTCGGTCGACGACCTGGACGGCCTGAAGATGCGCATGCCGGGCCTCGGCGGCGAGGTCATGAACCGCATGGGCGTGGCCATCGTCAACATGCCCGGCGGCGAGATCTTCACCTCGCTGCAGTCCGGCGCCATCGATGCCACCGAGTGGATCGGCCCCTACAACGACCTGGCCTTCGGCCTCCACCAGGCCGCGGACTACTACTACTATCCGGGCTGGCACGAACCGACCGTGATGTTCGAGGCGATCGTCAACGACGAGGCTCTTGCCGAGTTGCCGGACGACCTCCAGGCGATCCTGCGCACCGCCATCCGCGACGTGAACGCCGACGTGCTCGACGAGTACACCGCCCGCAACAACGACGCCCTGGAGACGCTGATCAACGAGCACGACGTCGAGCTGCGTCGCCTGCCGGACGACGTGCTGGCCCAGGCCAAGGCGCACTCCGAGGACGTGGTCGCCGAGCTGGCCGAGTCCAGCGAGATGGCCGGCAAGATCCACGAGTCCTACCGCGCCTTCCAGGAGAAGGTGGAGAACTACCACGCCATCTCCGAGCAGGCCTACTACAACGCCCGCAACCCGGAAGGCGACACCACCGGCGACGCCGAGTAAGACCACGGGTCAACCGTCAACAGGGCCGCCTCCGGGCGGCCCTGTTGCGTTTGCAGGGGCCCGCCTATCCGCAGTAGGGCGCCAGCCAGGCCTCGGCCAGCGCCAGCACCAGCGCGTAGCGCCCGCCCTTGGCGACCAGGATCCACAGCGTGGCCCGCCACCAGGGCAGCCGGAAGATGCCCGCCAGCACGGTCAGCGGATCGCCGATCACCGGGGCCCACGAGAGCAGCAGGCTGGCCTCGCCGAAGCGCCGGTAGCCGCGCTCCGCCCGTGCCAGGCCTCGCGGCGAGGCCGGAAACCAGCGGCGATCCTGAAAGTGCCGGGCATAGCGGCCCAGCGCCACGTTGATCAGGCTGCCCAGCACGTTGCCCGCGGTGGCCGCCGCCCACAGCGCCGGCAGCGCCCCGCCCTGGCACCACTGCCGGGCCAGCCACGCCTCGGAGCCGCCCGGCAGCAGGGTGGCGCTGGCCAGGGCAACAAGGAACAGGCTCAGCATGGCCGCCTGCCCGGCCGCTGGCGTATGCTAGGCGCCGGATTCACGCCACGAGACGACACACGATGTCCTCCATTCCTCATACTCTCACCATCGCCGGCTCCGACCCTTCCGGAGGCGCAGGCCTGCAGGGCGACCTCAAGACGCTCTCGGCGCTGGGCACCTATGCCACCAACGTGATCACCGCGGTGATCGCCCAGAACACCCGGGGCGTGGCCGCCGTTCACCCGGTGCCGGCACCGGTGATCGGCGAGCAGCTCGAGAACCTGCTCGACGACGTGCGCATCGACGCGGTGAAGATCGGCATGGTCGCCGACCGCGCCGTGGCCGAGACGCTGGCCGAGGTGCTCGGCCGCCGCCGGCCGCGCTGGATCGTACTCGACCCGGTGATGGTGGCCAAGAGCGGCGATATCCTGGTCGACGCCGCCGGCATCGCCGCGGTGCGCGACGTGCTGGTGCCGCTGGCCGATGTCATCACGCCCAACCTGCCCGAGGCCGCGGTGCTGCTCGACGCCGAAACGCCGCGCAGCCCGGACGCCATGGAGGCCATGCTGCCCGCCCTGCAGGCCCTGGAGGCGCCCTACGTGCTGCTCAAGGGCGGCCACCTGAGCGGCGAGACCTGCCCCGACCTGCTGGCCACGCCCGAGCGCAGCCAGTGGCTGCCGGCGCCGCGCATCGCCACCGAGAACCTGCACGGCACCGGCTGCGCGCTGTCCTCGGCCATCGCCGCGCATCTCGCCCACCTGCCGCCGGGGGCCGACGGCGAGGCCATCGTCAACGCCATCGGCGAGGCCAAGCGCTGGCTGCATGCCGCCCTCGACGCCAGCCCGCAGCTGGCGGTGGGCCAGGGCCGCGGGCCGGTGCACCACTTCCACGCCCTGTGGTGACGACGCCCGAGCGGGCGGTACCGGAAAACCCACCTTGCAGGGGCCGCGGGGGGCGCCCATCCTGAAACGGCCATCTTCCGGCCGTACGAGGGTTGTGCCATGTCCCGCACCCTGCTGTTCGCCTGCGATCTCTCCGCCGAGAACCGCGCCGCCTTCGCCCGGGCCATCCGGCTGGCGAACGAGTCCGGCGCCCGGCTCGACATCGTCCACGTGCTCGACCCCTACCTGCCCCGCCGGGTCCTGCACGATCTGGAGGAGGCGGTGGTGGCCGACATCGCCGCCACCCTCACCGACCTCCGCGAGGACTACGCCCTCGACGAGCCGGCCAGCCTGATCCAAACCGTGGCCGGCGCGCCCTACGCCGAGATCATCCGCGAGGCCCACGAGCGCGAGGCCGACATGATCATCCTCGGCGCCCACCGCAAGCGCGGCCAGCCGGACCTGGTCACCGGCACCACCCTGGCGCGGGTGCTGCGCGGCGCGCCCTGTCCGGTGCTCTCGGTGAGCCATCCCGCCACCCAGCCGTGGCAGGACATCCTGGTGCCGGTGGACTTCTCGCTGACCTGCCGCCGCACCCTGCGCGAGACCCTCAAGCGCTTCCCCGAGAGCCGGCTGACCCTGCTGCACGCCTGGAACATCCCCGGCGAGCGGGAGCTGGGCTCGTCGAGCGACTACGCCCGCTGGCGTGACCGCGAGGTCGCCACGCTGCGCCGCCACCTGGAGCAGGAGACCGAGCAGCTGATGAGCGAGCTCGAGCGCGTGCCCGAGGTGGAGCTGGAGCTCGAGCAGGGCGACCCGCTGGAGGTCCTGATGACCCGCCTGCGCCGCCAGCCGCCCCAGCTGCTGGCGCTGGGCAGCCGCGGCCAGCTCGGCCGCCACGGGCAGATCACCGAGCGGCTCCTGGCCGAGCCGCACTGTGACATCATGCTGTGCCGCAGCTGGTAGGCCATCCCCGAGGAGTGCCTGCGCGCGCCGACCTTTCAGGCGGGCCGTGACCGAGGGCGGCCTCCGCGCAAGGCCAGCGCAAAGCTGTACAGAACCATTACAATAAAATAGTGTCTGCATAGGAGATTCCCATCAGGAGGATGCCGTCATGCCGATGCTGCGCCTGCCCTTCGCCGCGCTGATGCTTGCCCTGGCGCTGGCCACGGGCCTCGCCGCCATGCCCGCCGGCGCGGAGGTCGTGGTCAAGAACGCCCGCTTCGACACCGTCCAGCGGGTCGACGGTCGTCCCTTCCGGATGATCGGCCACGGGCTGTTCCGCTACATGATCTGGGACGCCTACGCCGGCGCCTACTACCAGGCCGAGGGCTTTCCGCGGCCCGCGCCCCAGTCGGCCAACGTGCCGCGGCGCCTGGAGCTCGAGTACTTCCACGCCATCGAGGCCGGCGACTTCGCCGAGGTCACCCGCGATACCCTGCGCGACCAGCTCGGTGCGGCCGACTTCCGCTCGCTCGAGCCGGCGCTGTCGGCCTTCAACGCCCGCTACCGCGATGTCTCGCCGGGCGACCGCTATGCCCTGACCTGGGACGGCGAGACCCTGAGCCTGGCGCTGAACGGCGAGTCGCTCTATGCACGACCCGAGCCGGCGCTGGCCGATGCCCTGTTCGGCATCTGGCTCGGCGAGGCGCCGCTGGGCGACGGCTTCCGGGACGACCTGCTGGGGCGCTGAACGCGGGCGTGCTAGGCTGCCGGCTTTTGCCAGCCGCCGAGGGCGGGAAGAGAGGGAAAGTGCCATGAAAGCCCTGATCCAGCGCGTTCGCCACGCCAGCGTCACCGTCGACGACCGCGAGACCGGCGCCATCGACCACGGCCTGCTGGCGCTGATCGGCGTCGAGCAGGAAGACGACGAGCAGAGCGTCGAGCGGCTGCTGCACAAGCTGCTGCACTACCGGGTGTTCTCCGACCGGGACGGCAAGATGAACCTCAACCTGCAGCAGGCCGAGGGCGGCCTGCTGCTGGTGTCGCAGTTCACCCTGGCCGCCGACACCCGCAAGGGGCTGCGTCCCAGCTTCTCCAGCGCCGCGCCGCCCGCCGAGGGCCAGCGGCTGTTCGATGCCCTGGTCGAGCGCGCCCGGGCCGCCTGGCCGCGGGTCGCCACCGGCGAGTTCGGCGCCGACATGCAGGTGGCGCTGGTCAACGACGGCCCGGTGACCTTCCTGCTCGAGGGCTGAGCCGGCGCCTCAGGTCGCCTCGCGCAGCTCCGCTTCCATCGCCTCCAGCGATTCCTCCGCGGCCAGCCAGGCCTGCTCCAGCTCGCCGAGCCGCGACGCCAGCTCGGCCTGCTCGGCGAGCCGCTTGGAGAGCTCCTCCTTGCGCGCCTCGTCGGTGTAGAGCTCGGCGTCGCCCAGGGCATCCTCCACCCTGCCGAGCGAGGCCTGCACCTTCTCCATCTCGCGCTCGGCGCGGTCGCGCTCGCGCTTGAGCGGGCGCAGCTTCTCGCGCAGCTCGGCGGCGGCGCGGCGCGCGGCCTTGCGATCCTCCTTCGGCGCCTCGGCGGCCTCCTGGCGCTCGACCTTCTGGGCCCGGGCCTCGCGGCGCTCGTTCTCGAGCCGCGTCTTGAGCCAGGCGCGATAGTCGTCGAGGTCGCCGTCGAAGGGCGTGACCCGGTGGTCGGCGACCCGCCAGAACTCGTCCACGGTGGCGCGCAGCAGGTGGCGGTCGTGGGAGACCACGATCACCGTGCCCTCGAAGCTCGCCAGCGCCTCGGTGAGCGCCTCGCGCATCTCCAGGTCCAGGTGGTTGGTCGGCTCGTCGAGCAGCAGCAGGTTGGGCTTCTGCCAGGCCACCAGCGCCAGCGCCAGCCGCGCCTTCTCGCCGCCGGAGAAGCGCCGCACCTCGGCGAAGGCGTCGTCGCCCTTGAAGCCGAAGCCGCCCAGGAAGTTGCGGATGTCCAGGTCGGCGGCCCGCGGCGACAGCCGCTGCACGTGGATGAAGGGCGTGGCCGCGAGGTCGAGCCCCTCGAGCTGATGCTGGGCGAAGTAGCCGATGGCCAGGTGCTCGCCGGGCACCCGGCGCCCGCCGAGCAGCGCCAGCTCGCCGGTCAGCGACTTGATCAGCGTCGACTTGCCGGCGCCGTTGGGGCCCAGCAGGCCGATGCGCTGGCCCGGCTGCAGGGTCATGTCGACGCCCTCGAGCTGGACGGTATCGCCGTCCTCGCCGCGATAGCCGAGCCGCGCCTCGTCCAGCACCAGCAGCGGATGCGAGGTGCGGTCGGCGGACGGCAGCGTGAAGTGGAAGGGCGAATCGACGTGGGCCACGGCGATCTCGCCCATGCGCTCGAGCATCTTCAGCCGGCTCTGGGCCTGGCGGGCCTTGGTGGCCTTGTAGCGGAAGCGGGCCACGAAGCGCTCGATCTCCTCCTTGCGCGCCTGCTGCTTGGCCGCCTCGGCCTGCTGCAGGGCCAGCTTCTCGGCCCGGGTGCGCTCGAAGGTGGAGTAGTTGCCGCGGTACAGCACCAGCGAGCGGCGATCGAAGTGCACGATGTGATCGCACACGGCATCGAGGAAGTCGCGGTCGTGGGAGATCAGCAGCAGGGTGCCCGGATAGCGGGTCAGCCACTGCTCGAGCCACAGCAGGGCATCGAGATCCAGGTGGTTGGTGGGCTCGTCGAGCAGCAGCAGGTCGGAGGGCATGAACAGGGTGCGCGCCAGGTTGACGCGCATCCGCCAGCCACCGGAGAAGTCCGACAGCGGGCGCGCGAGGTCGCCCTGGTCGAAGCCGAGCCCGACCAGCAGCTGGGCGGCGCGGGCCGGGGCGCTGTAGCCGTCCAGCGCCTCGATGGTGCCGTGCAGCTCGGCCTCGCGGTGGGCGTCGCCGCTGGCCTGGGCCCTGGCCAGCGCGGCTTCCGCCTCGCGCAGGGCCCGGTCGCCGTCGAGCACGTAGTCCTGGATGCTGCGCTCCAGCGCCTCGACCTCCTGGGCCATGTGGGCGATGCGCTGGCCGCCGCTCATCTCGAGCTCGCCGCGATCGGGGGCGAACTCGCCGCGCAACAGGCCGAACAGGCTCGACTTGCCGGCGCCGTTGGGCCCGACGATGCCCGCCTTGTGGCCGGCGTGCAGGGTCAGGTCGGCGTCCTCGAGCAGCGCTTGGGTGCCGCGTTGCAGGGAAACTTGGCGCAGTGCAATCATGAAGGCTCCACAGGAAGGCATAGGGCCGCCGCCGTGACGACAGCCGAATCATGACGCCCGATTCTACCGAATTGCCGGCCGCTCTGCGGGCCCGGCTCGCCGCCGATCCGCTATGGGACTTCGCCCTGGCGCTCTACGCCCGCCCCGGGGCGGAAGCGGCCTGCCTGCACCTGCAGGACGACGCCGGCCTCGAGGTGATCGAGCTGCTGTGGCGGCTGTGGCTGTTCCACCATGGCCTGGCCGCCGGCCCCATGCCCGACTCGGTGGCCCGCTGGCAGGCCGAGGTGACCGCGCCGCTGCGCCGGCTGCGGCGGTCGCTCAAGGCCGAGGCCGCCGAGCGCGAGAGCGTCGCCGCGCTGCGCCAGCGGCTCAAGGCCGCCGAGCTCGACGCCGAGCGCGAGGCCCTGGCCCGGCTCGAGGCGCACAGCCGCCGCGGCGATGTCACGCATCGTTCTCTCACCTCCGCCGACGGCCTGAAGGATGCACTACCTTTTCACGCCAGGCTGACAAAAGCGTCTCATCGGACGGCGCTGGAAAGGTTGAATGACCAACTTGACCCTCAATGATCGCCCCACTAGCCTGAATAAACACTGCAAAAACAAAACGTTCTTTCGTTAGCGAATTCACCGTGATCCTGCTGGTCGCGTCGCTGACTGAATCTGCAGAGGAAGCATATCAATGAAGTCACACAAGCTGCTGGCCACCGCGGGTATCGGCGCCCTGATGCTGGGCATGTCGACGGCCGCCTACTCGGATAACTGGCGCTATGCCCACGAGGAATACGAGGGCGACGTACAGGACGTCTTCGCCCAGGAATTCAAGCGCTACGTGGAAGAGAACTCCGACCACAACGTTCAGGTCTATCGCTTCGGTGAGCTCGGCGAGTCCGACGACATCATGGAGCAGACCCAGAACGGCATCCTGCAGTTCGTCGACCAGTCGCCCGGCTTCACCGGCGCCCTGATCCCGGCGGCCCAGATCTTCTTCATCCCGTATCTGATGCCGACCGACATGGACACCGTGCTCGAGTTCTTCGACGAGAGCAAGGCCATCAACGAGATGTTCCCCGAGCTCTACGCCGAGCACGGCCTGAAGCTGCTGCAGATGTTCCCCGAGGGGGAAATGGTGGTCACCGCCGACGAGCCGATCACCTCGCCGGAGGACTTCGACAACAAGAAGATCCGGGTGATGACCAACCCGCTGCTGGCCGAGACCTACAACGCCTTCGGCGCCACCCCGACCCCGCTGCCCTGGGGCGAGGTCTACGGCGGCCTGCAGACCGGCATCATCGACGGCCAGGAGAACCCGATCTTCTGGATCGAGTCCGGCGGCCTCTACGAGGTGTCCCCGAACCTGACCTTCACCAGCCACGGCTGGTTCACCACCGCCATGATGGCCAACCAGGACTTCTACGAAGGCCTGTCCGACGAGGACCAGCAGCTGGTGCAGGACGCCACCGACGCGGCCTATGACCACACCATCGAGCACATCAAGGGCCTCGCCGAGGACTCGCTCGACAAGATCATGGAAGCCTGCGACGAGTGCACCGTGACCCGTCTGGACGACGAGCAGATCGCGGCCTTCAAGGAGCGCGCCCCCCAGGTCGAGGAAGCCTTCCTCGAAATGACCGGCGACGACGGCGCCGCGCTGCTCGACCAGTTCAAGGCCGACCTCGAGGCCGTGCAACAAGCCGAAGAGTGATCGCGATCACCTGATCGGTACGACGGGGGGCAGCCTGGCTGCCCCCGTTTTGTTTCCGTCCGGGCAACGTTCACCCAACGTTGATCCGCGAGGCTCCCGGCATGGCCTCCAGCCGTTACGCTGCTCGACAGGGACGTCGCTCTCGCGTCATGCCGTTCGCCACGATTCCAGGGAAATACGCCCATGACCGACGAAGATTCCGAAAAACGCTATCGCTCCGGACTGCCGGGCTTTCTCGGCGTCATCGACACCTTCATCAGCAGGGTCGAGGCGGTGATCCTGGCCCTCGGCGTGCTGCTGATGGCCGCCAACACCATCGCCAACGTCATCGGCCGCTTCGCGTTCGGCGAGAGCATCTTCTTCTCCGGCGAGATCAACCGCATCCTGATCATCATGATCACCTTCGCCGGCATCGGCTATGCGGCACGCCACGGCCGCCACATCCGCATGTCGGCGATCTACGATGCCCTGCCGGTGGGCGGACGACGGGCGCTGATGATCGTGATCTCGCTGTTCACCTCGCTGGTGATGTTCTTCCTGCTCTACTTCTCGGTGCTCTACATCCTCGACCTGTACGACAAGGGACGCATCCTGCCGGCGCTCGGCTTCCCCATCTATCTGATCTACATCTGGGTGCCGCTGGGCTTTCTGATCACCGGCATCCAGTACCTGCTCACCGCCATCAAGAACCTGACGTCGCGCGACGTCTACCTGTCGACCTCGGTGCTCGACGGCTACAAGGATACGGAAACGGAAGTCTGACGATGATGGGCACGACCCGGGGGAACGCAAAATGACGACCATTATGGTGGTGACCATGATCGCCCTGCTGCTGCTGGGCTTTCCGATGATGATTCCGCTGATCACCGCGGCGGTGATCGGCTTCTTCATGATGTTCAACGGCCTGGGCCAGATGGAGACGCTGATCCAGCAGATGATGGCGGGCATCCGGCCGGCCTCGCTGATCGCGGTGCCGATGTTCATCCTCGCCGCCGACATCATGACGCGGGGGCAGTCGGCGGAACGGCTGATCAACATGGTGATGTCCTTCATCGGCCACGTGAAGGGCGGCCTGGCGGTCAGCACCGCCGCCTCCTGCACCCTGTTCGGCGCGGTCTCCGGCTCGACCCAGGCCACGGTGGTGGCGGTGGGCTCGCCGCTGCGCCCGCGCATGCTCAAGGCCGGCTACTCGGACTCCTTCACCCTGGCGCTGATCATCAACTCCAGCGACATCGCCTTCCTGATCCCGCCCAGTATCGGCATGATCATCTACGGGGTCATCTCCGGCACCTCCATCGGCGAGCTGTTCATCGCCGGCATCGGGCCCGGCCTGCTGATTCTCGCCATGTTCTCCGCCTACTGCGTGGCCTACGCCGTGATCCGCAAGGTGCCCACCGAGCCCAAGGCGAGCTGGGGCGAGCGGCTCGGCGCGGTACGCATGGCGCTGTGGCCGCTGGGCTTCCCGGTGATCATCGTCGGCGGCATCTACGGCGGCATCTTCAGCCCCACCGAGGCCGCCGCGGCCTGCGTGCTGTACGCCATCCTGCTCGAGTTCGTGATCTTCCGCTCGCTGAAGATCAACGACATCTACGCCATCGCCAAGTCCACCGGCCTGATCACCGCCGTGGTGTTCATCCTGGTCGCCGTCGGCAACGGCTTCTCCTGGATCATCTCCTTCGCCCAGATTCCTCAGACCATCCTCGAGGCGGTGGGCATCAACGAGGCCGGCCCCACCGGGGTGCTGATCGCGATCTGTGTGGCCTTCTTCGTGGCCTGCATGTTCGTCGACCCCATCGTGGTGATCCTGGTGCTGACGCCGATCTTCGCGCCCGCCATCGAGGCCACCGGCCTGGACCCGGTGCTGGTCGGCATCCTGATCACCCTGCAGGTGGCCATCGGCTCGGCGACGCCGCCCTTCGGCTGCGATATCTTCACCGCCATCGCGATCTTCAAGCGGCCCTATCTGGACGTGATCAAGGGCACGCCGCCGTTCGTGTTCCTGCTGATCCTCGCTGCCGCCCTGCTGATCATCTTCCCGCAGATCGCCCTGTTCCTGCGCGACCTGGCCTTCAGCGACTGATCGGGATTGAAGAGGAGAGCTCATGATGTTCAAACGGATCATGGTACCGGTGGACGGCTCCAAGGGCGCCATCAAGGCGCTGGACAAGGCGGTCGCGCTGCAGCGGCTCACCGGTGCCGAACTCTACATCCTGTGCGTGTTCAAGCATCACAGCCTGCTCGAGGCCTCGCTGTCCATGATCCGGCCCGAACGGCTCGACATCCCCGACGATGCCCTCAAGGAATACGCCACCGAGATCGCCGTGCAGGCCAAGGCCCATGCCGCCGAGCTCGGCGTGCCCGCCGATCGGGTGCGCGCCTTCGTCAAGGGCGGGCGCCCCTCGCGCACCATCGTGCGCTTCGCCCGCAAGCGCGACTGCGACCTGATCGTGATCGGTGCCCAGGGCACCAACGGCGACAAGGGCCTGCTGCTGGGCAGCGTGTCGCAGCGGGTGGCGGGCTCCGCGCACTGCCCGACGCTGGTCGTCTGACACCGCCAAGACTCCCCTGTGCCGGGTCGGTCCGCGCGCCGTAGCGACGGGTGCGGAACCGACCCGGCCCTGTTAGAGTCCCAAGGGTCCCATTCACCGATGGCGCCAAGGCGCCGGAGTACAAGGCATTTTCATGAAGCGACTGCTGACTACCGCATCCCTGACGGCGCTGCTGACCGCTGCCCCCCTGGCACTGGCCGCCCCCGATACCGACGGCGAGAAGCTCGGCTACAGCCTCGGCGTGACCCTGGGCAAGAGCATCCAGCAGGACGTCTCCGACCTCGACGTCGACGCCTTCACCCAGGCCGTGCAGGACGTCTTCGACGACAACGAGCTGGAGATGACCGAGGACGAGATGAACGCCACCATGCAGGCCTTCCAGCAGCAGGCCATGCAGCAGCGTGCCGCCGAGGCCCAGCAGCTCGCCGAGGAGAACCGGTCCGCGGGCGAGGCCTACCAGGCCGAGAACGCCGAGAAGGATGGCGTGACCGTCACCGACTCCGGCCTGCAGTATCGCGAGATCGAGGCCGGCGACGGCGCCTCGCCCAGCGACGGCGACACCGTCCAGGTCAACTACGAAGGCAAGCTGATCGACGGCACCGTCTTCGACAGCTCCTACGAGCGCGGCGAGCCGGTCAGCTTCCAGGTCGGCCAGGTCATCGAGGGCTGGCAGGAGGCCCTGAAGATGATGAACGTCGGCGACACCTGGGAGGTCGTGATCCCGGCCGACCTCGCCTACGGCAGCCGCGGTCAGGGCCCGATCGGTCCCAACGAGACCCTGGTGTTCAAGGTCGAGCTGCTCGACGTGAACCCGGACAACGCCGAAGGCTGATCGCCCGCGGCGAGCGCGCCTCGATGGCGTGACCGGCGGCCGGCCTCCCTCGGGGCCGGCCGCCTTGCGTTGTGCGGCCCGACGCGCCGCGCTCACCACTGACCAGGGAATGGCATCGTCATGGAAAGCATCATCGGCGCCCTCGGGCCACTGTTCCTGCTGATCCTGCTCGGCGCCCTGCTCGGCCGCGGCCCCTGGCCCGGCGGCGACTTCTGGGCACGCCTCGAGGGCCTGATCTACTACCTGCTGTTCCCGGCGATGCTGGTGGCCACCCTGGCCGAGGCCGACATCCGCGCGGTGCCGGTCGCCCGCCTGGCCCTGGTGCTGCTCGGCAGCCTGCTGCTGCTGGCCGTCGGCCTGTGGACGCTGCGCCCGCGGCTGGGGCTCGACATGCCGGCCTTCACCTCGGTCTTCCAGGGCGCGCTGCGCTTCAACACCTACGTCGGCGTGGCCGGCGCCGCCGCCCTGCACGGCTCGGCGGGCGCCACCGTGGCGGCGGTCGCCGTGGCGCTGATGGTGCCGCTGGTCAACGTGCTGTGCGTGCTGACCTTCCTCGCCGCCGGCACCCTGGGCAAGGGCGGCGTGGGCGCCAGCCTGAGGGCCCTGGCCCGCAACCCCCTGATCCTGGCCTGCCTGGCCGGCGCCGGACTCAACCTCACGGGGGTCGGCCTGCCCGGCTGGAGCCACGAGGCGGTGGCCCTGCTCGGCCGGGCGGCGCTGCCGCTGGGCCTGGTGGCGGTGGGCGTGGCGCTGCGCCCCCAGGCGATGCTGCGCCGCGACGGCGGCCTCTGGACCTCGACCCTGATCAAGCTGGCGCTGCTGCCGGCGCTGGTGCTGGGCCTGGCCACCCTGCTCGGCCTGGGGCCGGTGAGCCGCGACGTGGTGCTGCTCTTCGCCGCCCTGCCCACCGCCACCTCGGCCTATATCCTGTCGCGGCAGCTGGGCGGCGATGCCGAGCTGATGGCGGCACTGATCACCGCCCAGACCCTGCTGGCCATGATCAGCCTGCCGCTGTGGCTGCGCCTCGTCGCCTGAGCAGGGCCGCCCCCTTCAAATAAAAAAGATTCTCGTTAGTGTTGACCACACAAATGAGAATGATTTACTCTATATCCATGACATCGCCGAGGTGCGTGTCAGACCCCACGGAGCCTTGCCAGTCCTCCGCGGGGATTCTCCTCCTCATTGCTAGTCACGGTCTTTCGCCGCCCCGCCCAGGGCGGCTTTCTTTTGCGCTCGCGTTCGTTCGAGATCGTCCAGGCTTCTGCGACCCCGCAGGGGAAGTGCCTCGGCCGCCGTCACGGCGGCCTTTTTTATGCACGCGCGCCTCGCCGGCCGCCGCCAAACGCGAGCGCCCCGGCACGAGGGCCGGGGCGCAGGAGGAAGCGTGGGCTCGGGCGAGCTCAGTCGACGCGGCGGAAGATCAGGTCCCAGACGCCGTGGCCGAGCTTCTCGCCGCGCTGCTCGAACTTGGTCAGCGGGCGGAACTCGGGGCGCGGCACGTAGGGCGCCGTGTCGTCGGTGGCGGTGTTCCGATAGCCCGGGGCCTCGGCCATCACCTCGGCCATCCATTCGGCGTAGGCCTCCCAGTCGGTGGCCATGTGCAGGGTGCCGCCTGGCTTGAGGCGGGTGCGCACCAGCTCGACGAAGGCCGGCTGGACGATGCGCCGCTTGTGGTGCTTCTTCTTGGTCCAGGGGTCGGGGAAGAACAGCTGCAGGGTGTCGAGGCTGCCCTCGGGCAGGCACCGCTCGAGCACCAGCAGGGCGTCCTCGCGATAGACGCGGAGGTTGGTGAGGCCGCGCTTGTCGGCCTCGTCGAGCAGCTTGCCGACGCCGGGCGCATGCACCTCGATGCCGATGAAGTCGGTATCGGGATGGGTCTCGGCCTGCTCGATCAGCGAACCGCCCATGCCGAAGCCGATCTCCAGCACCACCGGGGCGCGACGCCCGAACAGCGTCTCGAGGTCCTGGCGGCCGTCCTCGAGGGTCAGCCCCAGACGCGGCCACACCTCCTCGAGGCCGCGGGTCTGGGCGGCGGTCATGCGCCCGGCACGCAGCACGTAGCTCTTGATCCCGCGGCGATGCAGCGGGGCGTCGGGGCTCTCGGGACCCTCGGTCGAGGGCGTGTCGGGGCGTTGTTCGTCGTTCATGCGCGGCGTCGAAACTCGTGAAGGTCGAAAGGTCAGGATCAGGCGTTGATGCGCCCGGCCAGCGGCGAGGAGGGCTCGGCGCCCTGGCGGCGCGGCATGCGTCCGGCGAGGAAGGCCTCGCGGCCGGCCTGCACCGCCTGCTTCATGGCGCCGGCCATCCGCACCGGCTGGCGGGCGTGGGCGATGGCGGAGTTCATCAGCACCCCGTCGCAGCCCAGCTCCATGGCCTGGGCGGCCTCGGAGGCGGTGCCGATGCCGGCATCCACCAGCACCGGCACGCTGGCCTGCTCGATGATCAGGCGGATGTTGTGCGGGTTCTGGATGCCGTGGCCGGAGCCGATCAGCGAGCCCAGCGGCATCACGGCGCAGCAGCCGAGGCGCTCCAGCTCGCGGGCGACGATGGGATCGTCGCTGGTGTAGACCATGACGTGGAAGCCGTCGTTGACCAGGGTCTCGGCGGCGGCCAGGGTCTCCACCACGTTGGGATACAGGGTGGTGTCGTCGCCCAGCACCTCGAGCTTGACCAGGTTGTGGCCGTCGAGCAGCTCGCGGGCCAGCCGGCAGGTGCGCACCGCGTCCTGGGCGGTGTAGCAGCCGGCGGTGTTGGGCAGCAGGGTATAGCGCTCCGGGGACACCACGTCGAGCAGATTGGGCGCCGAGGCATCCTGCCCCAGATTGGTGCGACGCACGGCGAAGGTCACCACCTCGGCCCCGCTGGCGGCGATGGCCTCGCCGGTCTCGTCGACATCCCGGTACTTGCCGGTGCCCACCAGCAGGCGCGAGGCGAATTCACGGCCGGCGACGCGCAGCGGCGCGTCCTGGAAGAAGTCGGTCATGCGTATATTTCTCCTATGGCTCAGGGGAAAGCGCTGATTTTTCTTGCGAGCGAAGATAGGTTGGGCGACGCCGGAACGGAAATACCGGAGTTTACACGCCAGTAAATGAGGATATTGGCCGGGCTCGCGCTCGAGTACCTCCGGCGGCCAAGATGGCTAGGTTCGTTCCCGACGAACCAACGCACTTCCCACTTCCCTATGGGTCGTCGAGCGCAGCGATAAATCAGTGTTTTCCTTCAGCCGCCACCGATGGCATGGACAATTTCCACCCGGTCACCGTCGGCCAGGCGCGTCTCGCCGTGGGCGCTTCGGGGCACGATCTCCTCGTTGACCTCCACGGCGATGCGCCGTCCGGCCAGGCCGAGGGTCTCGACCAGCTGGGCCACGGAGGCCTCGGCCTCCAGGGTGCGCGCCTCGCCGTTGAGCTGGATCTGCATGGCATCCTCCGGGCTGCGATTTCGCGGGCCCATATTGTAGCGCCTCGGGGCGCCCCCGGGTACGGTATGGCGCAGACCTGGCGGGGCCGGCCTGGCAACAGGCCGCCGCGGGGCGCTGTGACCCCATCCCTGGGCGCTACCTTTTGCCGTCCCTGGCAAAGACCCCGCTCTGGCCTGTCCCCGGCCCCCTGCTCAGACATCACGGAACACACCCCAACGGGAGAAAGACAGCATGCAGGATCGCGGCTGGTGGATGGCGGTGGCGCTGTGCGGCGCCCTGACGGTGATGGCCGGGGCCTTCGGCGCCCATGCCCTGAACGGCACGCTGCCGCCGAGGCTGATGACGGTGTTCGAGACCGGGGTGCGCTACCAGGCCTGGCATACCCTGGCGATGCTCGGCGTGCTGGCCTGGCGCGCCGCGCGGCCGCTGGCCGGCCAGCGCTGGGTCCTCGGCCTGTGGCTGGCCGGCATGGCGCTGTTCTCGGGCTCGCTCTACGCGCTGGCGATCGGCGGCGCGAAGATGCTCGGCGCCGTCACGCCGATCGGCGGCGGGCTGCTGATCCTCGGCTGGCTGGCACTGGCCGTGACGGCCTGGCGGGGTCAGTCATTATCGGGCAAGGCATAGGTCGCGGTGACCAGCGCCACCGGCGCCTCCTCGCCGTCGGAGAACAGCTGTACCTCGCCCACCGCCAGCCGCCGGCCCAGCTTGAGCAGCCGGGCATTGGCGATCAGGTCGCGATCGCTTCGCGGGCGACGCAGGAAGCGGCAGTGCAGGTCGCTGGTGACCGCCATCGGCTCGGGGCCGATCTGGGCCAGGATCGCCACATAGAGGCAGACGTCGGCCAGGCCCATCAGGGTCGGGCCGGAAACGCTGGCGCCGGGGCGCAGGTGCTCGTCCTCGATGGCCAGGCTCATGGTGGCGCGGCCCTCGCCGACGCCCTCGATGGTGCCGGCACGCTGGGGAAACACCTCGTCGAGGAATTCCTCGATGGCGGCGGCGGTCATCACGGTCATGGGCGCGCTCCCTGCGGCTGAACGATGGCCACAAGATAGCCCAGCCCGCGCGCGACGCACACCCGGGGCATCTCCCTTTTCCCTTCTCTCATTGTTCTCGCCCCCAACGAACGCCGCCCCCATGAAGGGGGCGGCGAACGGCGCGTTTGGCGATCAGCCGGCCTTGTGGACGGCGCGCCAGTGGTGCAGCAGCGGCTCGGTGTAGCCGGAGGGCTGCTCGATGCCCTTGAAGATCAGGTCCGAGGCGGCCTGGAAGGCGTGGGAGCCGGCGAAGTCGGCGCTCATCGGCGAGTAGGCCGGGTCACCGGCGTTCTGCTCGTCGACCACCTTGGCCATGCGTTCCAGGGTGGCACGCACGCGGTCCTCGTCGACCACGCCGTGGTACAGCCAGTTGGCCACGTGCTGGCTGGAGATGCGCAGGGTGGCGCGGTCTTCCATCAGGCCCACGTCGTGGATGTCCGGCACCTTGGAGCAACCGACGCCCTGTTCGACCCAGCGCACCACGTAGCCGAGGATGCCCTGGCAGTTGTTGTCCAGCTCCTGCTGCAGCTCGTCCTCGGACCAGTCGGTGTTCTCGGCCACCGGCACGGTCAGCAGCTCGTCGAGCAGGTCCGGCTCGCCCTGGGCCTCCAGCTCGCGCTGCACCTCGGTCACGCTGACCTGGTGATAGTGCAGGGCGTGCAGGGTAGCGGCGGTCGGCGACGGCACCCAGGCGGTGTTGGCGCCGGCCTTGGGATGGCCGATCTTCTGCTCGAGCATGGCCGCCATCAGGTCCGGCATGGCCCACATGCCCTTGCCGATCTGGGCGTGGCCGCGCAGCCCGCAGGCCAGGCCGACCTGAACGTTGTTGCGCTCGTAGGCGCCGATCCAGGCGGCGCCCTTCATGTCGCCCTTGCGCACCATGGGGCCGGCCTGCATGGCGGTATGCATCTCGTCGCCGGTGCGGTCGAGGAAGCCGGTGTTGATGAACACCACCCGCGAGGTCGCCTCGGCGATGCAGGCCTTGAGGTTGACCGAGGTGCGGCGCTCCTCGTCCATGATGCCCATCTTGAGGGTGTCACGCGCGAGGCCCAGCAGGTCCTCGACGCGGCCGAACAGCTCGTTGGTGAAGGCCACTTCCTTCGGGCCGTGCATCTTCGGCTTGACGATGTAGACCGAGCCCTCGCGGGAGTTGCGGGCCTCGCCCTCGCCCTTCTGCAGATCGCGGATCGACAGCAGGCTGGTCATGACCGCGTCGAGGATGCCTTCCGGCAGCTCGTTGCCGTCGGCGTCCAGCACCGCCGGGGTGGTCATCAGGTGGCCGACGTTGCGCACGAACAGCAGCGAGCGGCCGGGCAGGGTCACCTCGCCGCCGTCCGGCGCGGTCCAGGTGCGATCCGCCGCCAGCTTGCGGGTGAAGCGCTTGCCGCCCTTCTCGATCGGCTCCTCGAGGTCGCCAGCCATCAGGCCTAGCCAGTTGGCGTAGACGCCGACCTTGTCCTCGGCGTCCACCGCCGCGACCGAGTCCTCGCAGTCCATGATCGAGGTCAGCGCGGCCTCGACCACCACGTCCTTGACGCCCGCCGCATCGGTCTTGCCGATCGGGTGGGTGGCGTCGATCTGGATCTCCAGGTGCAGGTCGTTGTTGGCCAGCAGCACCGAGGTCGGCGCGTCGGCCTCACCCAGGTAGCCGACCAGCTTGCCCGGCTCCTTGAGGCCGGTCTCGCGCCCGCCTGCCAGGCTCACCACCAGGTGGCCGTCGCGCAGCGCGTACTTCACGGCCTCGGCGTGGGAGCCGGTGGCCAGCGGCGCGGCGCGATCGAGCACGCCGCGGGCGTAGGCGATGACCTTCTCGGCGCGCTTGGGGTTGAAGCCGTCGCCGCGCTCGGCGCCGTCTTCGTCGGCGATGGCGTCGGTGCCGTAGAGCGCGTCGTAGAGGCTGCCCCAGCGGGCATTGGCGGCATTCAGCGCGTAGCGGGCATTGTTCACCGGCACCACCAGCTGCGGGCCGGCCTGGACGGCGATCTCGCGGTCGACGTTGGTGGTGGTGACCTTGACCTCGGCCGGCGCCGGCTGCAGGTAGCCGATGCGCTCGAGGAAGCCGCGGTAGGCGGCCATGTCGCGCACCGGGCCGCGGTTCTCGCGGTGCCAGGCGTCGAGCTCGGCCTGCATGGCGTCACGCTCGGCGAGCAGTTCGCGGTTCTGCGGTGTCAGATCATGAAAGAGGGCGTCGATGCCGGCCCAGAAGGCCTCGGGGTCGACGCCGGAGCCCGGCAGGGCCTGCTCGTTGACGAAGCGGTCCAGCTCGGCGGCCACCTGCAGGCGATGGCGAGTGATGCGTTGGGTCATGGGTCGTTCTCCTATGCGAGGCGTTTCGGCGCTCCCCAAGCGCCAAGCGGCCGGACAGGCAAGGGTGACTGCGTGCACTCAGTATTGTGGAAAATACTTCCACATGTAAACCCGGCGCCCGCGAACCACCCCCGAGACTCGACCAATAGACGAGGCCGGAGGCGTTGGAAACCGACGCTGGTGACCGTACCGACGGAGCGCTAGCATGGTCAGCCACCACGGAGGACTCGATGACCGACTTCACTCCCCTGCAGGCGCTCGGCCCCATCGCCCCGGCCGATCCGTCCGGCCGCCCGCTCAAGGGCTATCTGGGCCACTACGGCCTGGCGCCGCTGCTCGCCGAGCGGGTGGGCCTGCACGTGGGATACGTGGACGCTCACGGCTTCCGCCTGTGGACCCAGATCTGGCGCCCGCCGTCGCCCCGCGGCACCGTGTTCGTGGTGCACGGCTACTACGATCACCTCGGCCTCTACCGCCACCTGCTCGAGTGCCTGCTCGAGCGCGGCTGGCAGGTGGTGCTGTGGGACCTGCCGGGTCACGGGCTGTCCAGCGGCCCCCGCGCCACCATCGCCGACTTCGATGACTATGGCAGCTGCCTGGACAACCTGCAGACCCAGTTGACCGCCCGCGACCTGGCGCCCCGCCCCTGGGTCGGCATCGGCCAGAGCACCGGCGCGGCGATCCTCGCCACCGACGCCCTGCGCCGGGGCGACGACGGCCACTGGAGCGGCCTGGCGCTGCTGGCCCCGCTGGTACGCCCCTGGGGCTGGAACCAGTCGAGCTGGCTGCACCGCCTGCTGGGCCCCTTCGTGCGCTCGGTGCCGCGCCGCTTCCGCGAGAACTCCACCGACAGCGACTTCGCCACCTTCCTGCGCGAGAGCGACCCGCTGCAGCCGGACCGGCTGGCCATGGAGTGGGTGGACGCCATGCGCCGCTGGATGCCGCGGCTGCTGGCCATGCCGGCCAGCCCGCTGCCGACGCTGATCCTGCAGGGCGAGCAGGACCTGACGGTGGACTGGGAGTGGAACCTGGAGGTGCTGACGCGCAAGTTCCCGCGGGCCGAGGTCCATCGCCACCCCGAGGCCCGCCATCACCTGGTCAACGAGGCCGAGCCGATCCGCCGGGTGCTGTTCGAGGAGCTCACGCGCTTCATCGCCAACCTCGAGGAAGCCGACGCTCCCTCGCCCACCGCCCGGAGGGCCTCCCGCCGATGAGCCGTCGCCGCTTCGCCCTGCTGCCGCCCCTGCTGACGCTTGTGATGACGGTGCTGCTGCTCACCGGCTGCGCCACCGGTGGCCCGGAGCACCCCCAGACGGTCCGCCAGGCGCTGTTCGGCCTCGGCGAACGGGCCGCGGAGCGGGTGGGCGAGGCGCCGCCGCTGCCGAGCCCCCTGACCGACGAGGTGCTGCTGCTGGCCACGCCGGAGGTCGATGCCGGCCTCGGCGTCGGCAGCGATCGCCTGCTCGAGAGCCTGACCCGCGCCCTGCTGGGACTCGAGCAGAGCCCCCAGGTGCTGGACTGGCAGCCCGCGCTGTCACGGGGTGCCGAGGCCAATCAGTGGCGACTGGACAGCCGGCTGATCGCGGCCGGCCCGCGTCTCGCGCTGTCCGACCGCACCCTGCTGCCCTATCGCCTGCAGCTGACCCTGCGCCGCCCCGGCAGCGACACGCCGCTGTGGCAGGCGCAGCTGGATGGCGCCCTGGACGCCAGCGCGCTCTAGGCGAGGCCTGGACCAGCCTCCGGACAAGGCCGACACCTCTTCCCTTCAGCGCCCCTGCAGCAGCCGATCGAGCTGGCGATAGCCGATCGCCTCGATCAGCTGCTCGCGCCCGGGGCGTGCCTCGCCGGCCAGGTCGGCCAGGGTCAGCGCCACCCGCAGCACCCGGTGATAGGCCCGCGCCGAGAGGTTCAGCCGTTCCAGCACCCCGGCCAGCCAGGCCCGATCCGCCCCGTTCAGCGCGCAGGCGTCCTCCAGCTCGCGGCTGGCCAGATGGGCGTTGAGCGCGCCGCGCGCCCACTGGCGCTCGCGGGCCGCCAGCACCCGCTCGCGCACCGCCTCCGAGGGCTCGCCTCGCTCATGGGCGGTCAGCTGCTCCGGCGGCAGCGCCGGCACCTCCACCTGCAGGTCGATGCGGTCGAGCAGCGGGCCGGAGAGTCGCGCCTGATAGCGCTGGATCTGGGCGGCGGTGCAGTGGCAGGCCCGGCGTGGATCGCCGAGATGGCCGCAGGGGCAGGGGTTCATCGCCGCCACCAGCTGGAAGCGCGCCGGATAGCGCCGCTCGTGGCTGGCGCGGGCGATATGGATGCGCCCGGATTCCATGGGCTCGCGCATCACCTCGAGCACCTGGCGGGGGAATTCGGGCAGCTCGTCGAGAAACAGCACGCCGCGGTGGGCCAGCGAGATCTCGCCGGGCCTGGGCCGCGACCCGCCGCCGACCAGCGCCACCGCGCTGGCGGTGTGGTGGGGCGCCCGGAAGGGCCGGCGCCCCCAGCCCTCGTCGAGCGGCAGCCCGCACACCGAGCGCACCGCCGCCACCTCCAGGGTCTCGTCCTCGGTCAGCGGCGGCAGGATGCCGGGCAGGCGACTGGCCAGCATGGTCTTGCCGGTGCCGGGCGGGCCGGCCAGCAGCAGGTTGTGGCCGCCGCTGGCGGCGACCTCCAGGGCCCGCCGGGCCTGATGCTGGCCCCGCACCTCGGCGAGGTCGGCCCCCGCCAACGGGGCCTCGGCGGGACGCGACGCCCGATGGGGTGCGATCGGCGCCTGCCCCAGCAGGTGCGCCACCACCTCGAGCAGATGATCGGCGGGCAGCACCTCGAGGCCGCCGGCCAGCGCCGCCTCATCGGCGTTGGCCCGGGGCACGATCAGCCGCCGCCCGGCACGGCGCGTGGCCAGCGCCAGCGGCAGCACCCCGGCCACCGGGCGCAGCGCCCCGTCCAGGGCGAGCTCGCCCGCGCATTCGGTCTCGGCCAGCGCCGCGGCGGGAATCTGCCCCGAGGCCACCAATATCCCCAGGGCGATGGGCAGGTCGAAGCGCCCGCCTTCCTTGGGCAGGTCGGCGGGCGCGAGGTTGAGGGTGATGCGACGCAGCGGGAAGTCGAAGCCGGCGTTGACGAGCGCACTGCGCACCCGCTCGCGGCTCTCCCTGACGGCCGTCTCCGGCAGCCCGACCAGGGTGATGCCGGGCAGGCCGTTGGCCAGATGCACTTCCACCAGCACCTCGGGGGCCTCGAGGCCGAGACCGGCCCGGGTGCGAACGATCGACAGGGTCATCGGCGGTCCCTCGCGCTGATTCTGCCCTTAAGGCTAGTTCAGCACGGCGGGGACCGCCCGGTGGCGGCTCGGGATCAGCGGCCGGACTCGCCGGCGCCCTCCTCGGGGGAGGACGGGGGCTCCTCGTCCGCCGCAGCACCGGCTGCCGCAGCATCGGCTGCCGCAGCGTCGGCTGCCGCAGCATCGATCGAGGCCTCGTCCGCCACGGCCGGCACCTCGCCGCCCGAGCGGCTGGCGTCCAGCGCCTCTTCCAGGGCGGCGACCTGCTGCTCCAGCGCCTCGACCCGGCCGCGGGTGCGCTGCAGCACGTCCATCAGGATGTCGAAGTCCTCCCGCGACACCAGCTCGAGCCGGTCGAAGGCGCCGCGCACCACCTGCTGAATGCCTTTCTGCACGTCTTCCGGCGCCTGTGAGGCGCCCTGCAGGCGCTCGCCGATCTGCTGGGCCAGGCGGCCGATGCGGTCTTGGCTGACCATGATCTCTCTCCTGAGTGGAATGGGGCTGACTCCAAGGATACGCAAGCCGTTCGACGGGCGCATTCCCGCGTGCCGCGGGCTTCGCCCCCGGATGGTGCGAAGCGATCGCTCACCGGCATCAAATCAGTGCACGGCGCCCTGCCCCGCCTGCACCAGAATCTCACCATCGGGTCAGGTTGGAAAAACAAGATCATGAAAACCATGGCAAATTCGGTTTAGTGGCACGTTTTAAGCAATGACAGGAAAACCTGCACACACACCGCGCGGAGCAGCCCGCGCTCATCCAATGGGGAGATCCGGGATGAAGCTGATTACCGCCATTATCAAGCCCTTCAAGCTCGACGACGTGCGCGAGGCGCTCGCCGACAACGGCGTTCAGGGCATCACCGTCACCGAGGTCAAGGGCTTCGGCCGCCAGAAGGGCCACACCGAGCTCTATCGCGGCGCCGAGTACGTCGTCGACTTCCTGCCCAAGGTCAAGGTCGAGATCGCCGTCGATGATGGCCGCCTCGACACCGTGCTGGACGCCATCTGCAGCGCCGCCAACAGCGGCAAGATCGGCGACGGCAAGGTCTTCGTGACTCCGCTCGAGGATGTCATCCGCATCCGTACCGGCGAGCGCGGTGCCGACGCCGTCTAACCCGACCGCCTCTCTCCCTTTCCGTCTGGAGTGACAGCCATGAACGAGATTACCGAGCTGAGCTATGCGCTCGATACCTTCTACTTCCTGATCTGCGGCGTCCTGGTGATGTGGATGGCCGCGGGCTTCTCGATGCTCGAGGCCGGCCTGGTGCGGTCCAAGAACACCGCCGAGATCCTGACCAAGAACATCGCCCTGTTCGCCATCGCCTGCACCATGTACCTGCTGCTGGGCTACTACCTGATGTACTCCGGCGACGCGGGCGGCATCCTGCCCAACCTGGGCTTCCTGCTGGGTGACGACAACACCGTGGCCGCGGTCACCGCCGGCGGCGACGACGCTCCCTACTACTCCATGCGCGCCGACTTCTTCTTCCAGGTCGTGTTCGTGGCCACCGCCATGTCCATCGTCTCCGGTGCCGTGGCCGAGCGCATGAAGCTGTGGGCCTTCCTGGCCTTCGCCGTGGTGATGACCGGCGTCATCTACCCGGTCTCCGGCTACTGGACCTGGGGCGGCGGCTGGCTCTCCGAGCTCGGCTTCTCCGACTATGCCGGTTCCGGCATCGTGCACATGGCCGGTGCGGCCGCGGCGCTGGCCGGCGTGCTGGTGCTCGGTCCGCGCAAGGGCAAGTACGGCAAGGACGGCAGCATCTTCGCCATCCCCGGCGCCAACATGCCGCTGGCCACCCTGGGTACCTTCATCCTGTGGATGGGCTGGTTCGGCTTCAACGGCGGCTCCGAGCTGAAGGTGTCCGACGTGAGCTCCGCCAACAACATGGCCCAGGTGCTGGTGAACACCAACGCCGCGGCCGCCGGCGGCGTGATCGCCGCGCTGATCCTGGCCAAGGCCTGGTTCCGCAAGGCCGACCTGACCATGGCCCTGAACGGCGCCATCGCCGGCCTGGTGTCCATCACCGCCGATCCGCTGTCGCCCAGCGCCCTGGGCGCCACCCTGATCGGTGCCGTCGGTGGCCTGCTGGTGGTGGTCTCCATCATCAGCCTCGACAAGCTGAAGCTCGATGACCCGGTCGGTGCCATCTCCGCCCACGGCGTGGTCGGCATCTGGGGCGTGCTCGCCGTGCCGCTGACCAACGACGGTGCCTCCTTCGGCGCCCAGATCATCGGCATCCTCGGCATCTTCGCCTGGGTCTTCCTCGCCAGCCTGGTGGTGTGGCTGATCATCAAGGCGATCATGGGCGTCCGCGTCAGCGAGGAAGAGGAATACGAGGGCGTCGACCTGGCCGAGTGCGGTCTCGAGGCCTACCCCGAGTTCACCGTCTCCAAGGTGCACGGTGGCGGCGGCTCCTCCGGTCGTGCCCGCAGCGAAAGCGCCGGCCAGTCGCACATGGCCGCGCGCTCCTGATCGCCCCGTCCTGACGGCAACACGAAATGGCCCCTCGCGGGGCCATTTTTTTGTTCTTCACGCCGTGGGTGTATGCTCTGGCACAATGATTCCGTCAGGGATGGCGAGTGGCGCCATCGGATACGAACCATCGAGGAGATGACCATGAAGCTGGTGACCGCCATCATCAAACCGTTCAAGCTCGACGACGTCCGCGAGGCGCTCTCCGACATCGGCGTCCAGGGCATCACCGTCACCGAGGTCAAGGGCTTCGGCCGTCAGAAGGGCCACACCGAGCTCTATCGCGGCGCCGAGTACGTCGTCGACTTCCTGCCCAAGGTGAAGCTCGAGGTGGCCGTGGACGAGCCGATGACCGAGCAGGTGATCGACGCCATCACCCAGGTCGCGAACACCGGCAAGATCGGCGATGGCAAGATCTTCGTCACCGCCCTGGAGCAGGTCATCCGCATTCGCACCGGCGAGACGGATAAAGACGCCGTCTGATTACCCAGGTCGCGCTTAACCCTGCAGCAAGATCGGCGATGGCAAGATCTTCGTCACCGCCCTGGAGCAGGTCAGCGGAACGCCGCACCGCCGCATTCGCACCGGCGAGACGGATAAAGACGCCGTCTAAGCGGCAAGCTGAAATCGCCGGAAGCAAAAGAAAACCCCGAAGGCTCAACCTTCGGGGTTTTCTTGTAGCTCGGCGCTGGCCGCTTACTTCTCGACGAAGGCGCGCTCGATGACGTAGTCGCCGGGCTCGCCGAGGCGCGGCGAGATGTTGAAGCCCAGCTCGTCCAGCAGCGCACTGGTCTCGTCGAGCATGGCCGGGCTGCCGCAGATCATGGCGCGGTCCTGCTTCGGGTCCAGCGGCGGCAGGCCGGTGTCCTCGGCCAGCTTGCCGCTGCGGATATGGTCGGTCAGGCGGCCCATGGTGTGGAACTCCTCACGGGTCACGGTCGGGTAGTAGACCAGCTTCTCGCTGATCTCCTCGCCCAGGTACTCGTGGGCCGGCAGTTCCTTGGTGATGAAGTCGGCATAGGCCAGCTCGCTGACGGTGCGCACGCCGTGGATCAGCACGATCTTCTCGAAGCGCTCGTAGGCCTCCGGATCCTGGATCAGGCTCATGAACGGCGCCAGGCCGGTGCCGGTGGACAGCAGGTAGAGGTTGCGGCCCGGCAGCAGGTCGTCGGTGACCAGGGTACCGGTGGGCTTGCGGCTGACCATGATCTGGTCGCCGACCTTGAGGTGCTGCAGGCGTGAGGTCAGCGGGCCGTCCGGCACCTTGATGGAGAAGAACTCCAGGTGATCCTCGTAGTTGGGGCTGGCCACGGAGTAGGCGCGCATCAGCGGCTTGCCGTCGACTTCCAGGCCGATCATCACGAACTGACCGTTCTTGAAGCGCAGGCTGCGCTCGCGGGTGGTCTTGAAGCTGAACAGGGTGTCGTTCCAGTGATGAACGCTGAGGACTTCTTCCAGGGCGAACTTGCTCATGCCGACTCCTATGTTTCGCGAGAGCGCATATACCGAAAACTCATAATTGCGCCGATTGATCTTTGCAGAGGATTCTAAGAGACGGCAGGATATCTGTTAAATGGGTTGTATGGATAAAGCTTATCTATACTCCAGATATACTGATCCGGAGCCCTCCCCATGCGCTATACCCTGCGCCAGCTCGAGGTGTTCGTGGCCGTGGCCCAGCACGAGAGCGTCTCCCACGCCGCCCGCGCCCTGGCGCTGTCCCAGTCGGCGGCCAGCACCGCCCTGGCCGAGCTGGAACGCCAGTTCGACTGCCGCCTGCTCGACCGCATCGGCAAGCGCCTCAAGCTCAACGCCCTGGGCTTCCAGCTGCTGCCCAAGGCCGTGGCGCTGCTCGACCGTGCCGAGGAGGTCGAGGAACTGCTGCGCGGCCAGCAGGGCGTCGGCACCCTCGATGTGGGCGCCACCCTGACCATCGGCAACTACCTGGCCACGCTGCTGATCAGCGACTTCATGCAGCAGCATCCGGGCAGCCGCATCCGCCTGCAGGTACGCAACACCCGCACCATCATCGACGGCGTGCGCCACCACGAGCTGGACCTGGGCCTGATCGAGGGCCAGTGCGAGGACGAGGAAGTGATCACCCAGCCCTGGGTGGAGGACGAGCTGGCGGTGTTCTGCGCCCCGGGCCATCCGCTGGCCGGCCAGGGCCCGGTGGAGCTCGACCGGCTGCTGCGCGAGGACTGGATCATGCGCGAGGAAGGCTCCGGCACCCGGCTGACCCTGGAGCAGGCCGCCCGGCACCGGCGCGGGCGCTTCAACACCCTGCTCGAGCTGGAGCACACCGAAGGCATCAAGCGCGCCGTGGAGTCGGGGCTGGGGATCGGCTGCGTCTCGCGCCTGGCGCTGCGCGACGCCTTCCGTCGCGGCAGCCTGGTGCCGATTCCCACCCCCGACCTGGACCTGAGCCGCCAGTTCGCCTTCATCTGGCATCGCCACAAGTACCTGGCCCCCGGCATGCGCGAATTCCTCAAGCTGTGCCGGCAGATGACCGAAGGCATCCGCTGCAGCGACGAGATCGACCTGCCCCACCAGTCCTGAAGGCGGGGCGAGACGCTGCCCGTGATCAGGCGGGCTCGCCGCGGCGGGCCCACGCATCCGGCAGCGCCGCGGCGGCGGCGTGCCGGCTCAGGGTGAAGCCCCCCACGGCCTCGGCCAGCCGCTCGGCCTGCTCCTTGAGCCGCTCGGCGGCGGTGGTCGATTCCTCCACCAGGGCGGCGTTCTGCTGGGTCATGTTGTCCAGCTCCGAGACCGCCACGTTGACCTGGCCGATGCCATCGCTCTGCTCGCCGGTGGCGCTGGTGATCTCGCCCAGCACGTCGGCCACGCGGGTCACGCTCTCGACCAGCTCCTCCATGGTCTCGCCGGCGGCCTGCACCTGGCGCTCGCCCTCCTCGGTGCGGGTCGCCGAGGTATCGATCAGCGCGCGGATCTGCTTGGCCGACTCGGCGCTGCGGCTGGCCAGCTGGCGCACCTCGCCGGCCACCACGGCGAAACCGCGGCCCTGCTCGCCGGCCCGGGCCGCCTCCACCGAGGCGTTGAGCGCCAGCAGGTTGGTCTGGAAGGCGATGCTGTCCATCATCTTCACGATCTCGGCGATCTGGCGCGACGACTCGGTGATGCCCTGCATGGTCTCGCGCACCTGGCCCATGGCCTCGCCGCCGCGGCGTGCCACCTCGCTGGCCGAACTCGCCAGGCCGCTGGCCTGCCGCGAGGCATCCGCGGTGTGTTCCACGGTGCCGGTGATCTCCTCCATCGAGGCCGAGGTCTGCTGCAGGCTGGAGGCGGCGTTCTCGGTGCGCCGCGACAGGTCCTGGCCGCCCTGGGCGATCTCGGTGGCCGCCACGTTGACCGACTCGCTGCTGTCGCGGATGGTCAGCATCACCGACTCCATGCGCGCCACGAAACGGTTGAAGGCGTTGGCGAGCTGGGTGACCTCGTCGTTGCCCTCCTCGGGCAGTCGGCGGGTCAGGTCGGCGTGGCCGCTGGCCACGTGCTCCATGGCGTCGCGGGTCGCCAGCAGGCGGCGGAAGGCGACCTTGAGCAGCGCGCCGAGGATCGCGGCGGCGCCCAGCGCCACCAGCACCAGGGTGATGCTCGAGGCGCTCATGATGCCGCGCAGCCCGGCGGTCGCCTCGTGGTCGTCGAGGGCCACCACCAGCTGCCAGTCGGTGCCGGCGATGGGGCCGGCGAGCAGACGCTTGTCGGCGCCGCCGAGATCGAGGTGCTTCGGCGTGTCACGCTCGGCCAGCGCGGCGAGGCCGGTCCGATCGAGGGCGGGCGAGAGACGCTCGACCGGTTCGAGGCTCAGCGCCGGATCGGGGTGGGCCACCAGGGTACCATCGGCGCTGGCCAGAAAGGCCAGGCTCGAAGGCGTGGGCGCGATCCGGCCGACGATGTCGGCGATGGCGTCGATCGCCACGTCGCCGCCGGCCACCGCCACCAGCTCACCGCCGCGATAGAAGGGCGCGGCGAAGGTCACCACCAGCCCATCGGAGGTGGCATCCTCGTAAGGCGCAGTGACCACGACGTGACCGGCCTCCACGGCCTGCCTGTACCAGGGGCGCTGGCGCGGATCGTAACCCTCCGGCGTGTCGCTGGCCGAGAACACCACGCCGCCCTCGGTATCGCCGAGGTAGGTGTTCATGAAGTCGCCGGACACGCGCAGCTGCTCCAGGGCGGCCAGCGGTTCGTCGGACACGGCCACGGCATCCAGGGCCTCGAGCATGCCGCTGCGGGCATCGACCCATTCCTCGATGGCCTGGGCGTTGCCCTCGGCCACCGCGCGCAGGTTCTGGGCGATCTGGTCGTCGTTGTGGGAGCGGACGGTGAAGTAGCTGATCGCTCCGTTGAGGATCAGGGCCGCGACGATCACCGCCAGGGCGGCGAGCAGGATACGCAAGCGCAGGGAAGTCAGCATGGTCACTCTCATGGGTCATGGGGAGTTGGTCTTGTACCGGTCCACGGCTGCCAGGAACCGGGAGCTCCCCTGCTATCGGCCACGGCACGCGCCGACTTTAGCCGTCGGCGCGTGCCGCCGATCTCCCCGCGCCCTGCGAGGCGCACTTCAGACCTTTCAAGGAGGCGGCACTTTGGCCGATGATGGGGAGACGCCCACTTCCTCACCGACCCCGCGACAGGACGCATGAGCGACCCACAGCTTCCCCAGGAATATCCCGCCGCCCTCAAGGTGGTCGGCATCGGCGGCGGCGGCGGCAATGCCGTCCGCCACCTGATCGACACCACCGATCTCGACGGCATCGACGCCATCGCCGTGAACACCGACCGTCAGGCCCTCGAGCTGCTGCCCCAGGGCGTGGCGATGCCCATCGGCAGCGCCACCACCCGCGGCCTCGGCGCCGGGGCCGACCCCGAGGCCGGTCGGCAGGCCGCCGAGGAGAGTCGCGACGGCCTGCGCGCCCGGCTGGCCGGCGCCGACCTGGTGTTCCTGATGGCCGGCATGGGCGGCGGCACCGGCAGCGGCGCGATCCCGGCCATCGCCGACCTGGCCCGCGAGATGGGCCTGCTGACCGTGGCCGTGGTGACGCGCCCCTTCGGCTTCGAGGGCCAGCGGCGCCAGCAGGCCGCCGACGAGGCCATCGCCGCGCTCGACGGCCGGGTCGACTGCCTGGCCGTGGTGCCCAACGACCGCCTGCTGCCGACCCTCGGCCACGGTGCCTCGATGATGCGCGCCTTCGCCGCCGTCAACGACGTGCTGCGCGAGGCGGTGACCGGCATCGCCGAGGTCATCACCCGGCCGGGGCTGATCAACATCGACTTCGCCGACGTGGCCGCGGTGATGCGCCGGCCCGGCCGGGCGCGCATCGGCACCGGCGAGGGCACGGGCGAGGATCGCGCCGGCGCGGCGGTGCGCGCGGCCCTGGAGCACCCGCTGCTGGAGGCCACCGACCTGGCCGAGGCCGCCGGCGTGCTGGTCAGCATCACTGCCGGCGCCGATCTGAGCCTGGCCGACTTCGACGAGGTGGGGCGCCAGGTCGCCGAACTGGCCGGCGAAGACGCCATGCGGGTGGTCGGCACCGCCCTCGATCCCGACATGGCGGGGCGACTGCGGGTCTCGCTGATCGCCACCGGGCTGGAGGTCGCCCGCTCGAGGCCGCCTTCGCCCGGTCGGACACGGCCCGCCTCCGAGCCGCGCCGGGCCCCGCCGGTCGAGGCCACCGAGCGACGGGACGGCTCGCAGCAGGACTCGCTGCTGGATCTCGACGACTTCCTGAGCCGCCTCAAGCGGCGCTGAGGCGAACGGGCGCGTCGCCGTCGTCGGATAGACGCTGAAGCTCGGGGTCCGCCCCTCCCCGACCACCAGGATCGCGGGCTCAAGCACATGGCGGCCTCGCACAGCGGCGTGTCAGGCCCGCAGCTGAGCAGGCCGGTGTGCATGATCCGTGCGACGGAGAAGGCGTGGGTGCTGGGCAGCCGATCCGGGTCCATTCGCTACCGCATCCGGCCAACCTGGCGCCAAGTCACTTCTCGGCGACAGGCTTACCCGGGCCCGGTTGGCGACGATCGATGAACAGGCTGTTGCCCGGCTGACGCTTGGCCTGCCCCTTCAGCTCGGCGAGCACATTGCCGATGTCCATGGCGGTCTTCTCTGCCCCGGGTGCGACGGCGTGATAGGCCAGCGACAGCGACATCAGCGGCACGAAGCGCTCACGCCCCTCGCGATCGTGGCCCGGAAAGCCGCCGGCCTCGCGATGCACCGACGAATAGAACTCTGGCGCGAAGTGTGCGAAGCGCGACAGGATCGCCTCGCAGCGCTCCCGGGCCGATGTCTCCGGCAGCACCAGCATGAAGTCGTCGCCACCCACGTGGCCGACGAAGCCCTCCTCGCCGACTTCCTCCTGCAGCATCCGTCCCAGCGAGAGGATGACCTGGTCGCCCCGGGCATAGCCGTAGGCATCGTTGTAGGCCTTGAAGGCATCGAGGTCGGCATAGACGGCGACGAAGGCGCGCCCCCGGGCCAGGCAGGCGGCCAGGGTGTCGTGGATCGCCTCGTTGCCGGGCAGGCCGGTGAGTGGGTTGGCCTGGCGCGCCGTGCGCACCTGGATCGCGGTGATCTCGCGCAGCAGATCGATGATCTGCCCCAGGCCGCGATAGCGGCCCGCCTCGTCGACGATCACGAAGTCGTCGCGACCCGCCTTGGGCGAACCGGTGATGCGCCGGCTCAACGCCTCCAGCGGCATCGAGGCCTCGGCCACCAGCATGCGGCGATCCATCAGCTCGTCGATGGCCCGCCGGGCATGCAGCGAGTGGCTGAAGGGGTTGGCGAACACGCCCAGGAACGCGTGCTGGCGCACCACGCCCACCGGGCGATCGTCGTCGTCCAGCACCGCCAGGCAGCGCAGTTCCGGATCGTGGCGGAAACGCTCCACCACCTCGGGCACCGGCGTGCCCTGGCGCACCGGCTCCAGATGCCGGCACAGCATGGCGGCCGTGGTGCCGAAGGAGCCGGACACCTCCTGGCGCGCCGGCAGAGTGGGCTCGAGCCGGGTCGGCGGATGCCGCGACGGCCGGGCGAAGTGATAGCCCTGCATCAGGGTGCAGTTCATCTCCCACAGGCAGCGCTGCTCGCCGTCGGTCTCGATGCCCTCGGCGATGACCTGGCAGCCGAGGCTCTTCGACACATCGAGCAGCGAGCTCAGGAACTGTCGCTTGCCCGGATCGCGATCGATGCCATGGGCGAAGTGACGATCCACCTTGACGAAATCCGGACGCAGCTCGGCCCAGTGACGCAGGCTCGAATAGCCGGCCCCCAGGTCGTCCAGCGCCACCTGGAAGCCCATGCGCCGGTAGTGATCCACGGCCTGGCGCATCAGCGCATAGTCGTGGATCGGCAGGTGCTCGGTGAGCTCGATCACCACCCGCTCCGGCGACAGCCCCACGCCGTCCAGGTAGGCGCGGGTCAGGCCCTCGCGGAAGTCGTGCTCGAGCAGCGAGGCCGGCATCACGTTGAGAAACAGCCGCCCGGGCAGCCCGCCCTGGGCGAAGGCCTCGATGGCCCGCCGGCGGCACAGCAGGTCCAGCTCCAGCAGCCGCCCCGCCTGGCGGGCGCAGTCGAACAGCGCCACCGGCGAGTGCAGCGGCGATCCCTCGGGGCCGCGTGCCAGCGCCTCGTAGCCGAAGATGCCCTGACAGCCGGCATCGACGATGGGCTGGAACAGCGGCGTGATCGCGTCCTCGTCGAGAATCCGCCCCAGCTCGTCGAACTGCCCGGCCGTCTCATGGTGTGCCGTCACCGCCGGTGACGCGTCGTGATCATCCTGCATGCGATTCGCCCTCCTCAGGCCGGCATGGCCGCCAGCGCGGGGTCCTCGTGCGCCGGCGCTTCCTGCGCGTCGCTCGCCTGGGAGGATGCCGCCGTCGTCGCCAGGGTGAAGCCGGCGGTGAACGCGCGCATGCGCTCGGCTTCCTCCTCCAGCGTCGAGGCGGTCAGCTCGGCGCACTCGACCATGTCGCGGTTGCGCTGGGTCACGCCGCCCATCTGGTGCATCGCCTGATTGACCTGCTCGAGGCCGCGCTGCTGCTCGGCGGAGGCGTGGGCGATCTGCTCGATGCGCTCGCCGACGCCCTGGATGGCGGCGACGATGCCGGCCATGTCCTCGCCGACGCGGCGAGACAGGCCGTTGCCGCGCTCCACGCTGCTGCTCGAGGCCTCGATCAGGGTGCGGATCTCGCGGGCGGCGTCCGCCGAGCGGGAGGCCAGCGAGCGCACCTCCCCGGCCACCACCGCGAAGCCGCGGCCGTGTTCGCCGGCACGCGCCGCCTCCACCGAGGCGTTGAGCGCCAGCAGGTTGGTCTGGAAGGCGATGTCGTCGATCAGGCCGACGATCTCGCCGATCCGGCGCGAGCGAGTGTGGATCTCGTCCATGGTGGCGACGAAGTCGGTCACCACCTCGCGGCCCTGGCGCGCCCGGCCGGTGGCCTGCTCGGCCAGCTGACTGGCCTCGCCCACGTGGGCGGTGTTGTCGGCCACCGAGGCGGTCATCTCGTCGAGGCTAGCGGTGGTCTGCTCCAGGGACGCGGCCTGCTGGCGGGTCCGGGCCGCCAGTTCCTGGTTGCCCTCACTCATGCCGGCGGCGCCCTCCAGCACCCGATCACTGCCGTGACGCACCCCCGCCACGGTGGTGGCGAGCGCCCGGCGCATGCCGTCGAGCTCGCGATACAGCCGGCCGATCTCGCTGTCGCTGCGCGATGCCACCGGGGTGGCCAGGTCGCCGTCGGCGATGCGCCGGAAGTGCTCGATCATCCGCGACAGCGGCCGCAGCACGTTGGCCCGCACGCCCCAGATCACTACCAGCACGATGGCCAGGGCGCCGCTCAGCGCCGCCACCAGGGCCAGGTTCAGCCAGCCGGCCACCGTCGAGAAACGCGCGGCCAGGCCGTCGCTGCGCTCGACGGCGCCGGCGAAGAAGGCGTCGGCATCGTCCATGAAGGCCTGGCTCAAGCCGCTGACCCGCGACTGACCGGAGTCGTAGCCGCCCGCGTCGCCCTCCTGCAGCAGCATCAGCTGCAGCGAAAGCCCGGTGCTGTAGAGCGACTGGAAGCGCGACGCCAGGGCCTCTCGTGCCTCCTGCTGCGGCTCGACCACCGGCAGCGCCTGGAAACGTTCGAAGGCCGCTCGGGCCTCCGCCATATGCGACTCGGCCTGCTCGAGGATCGGCCCCGGACGATCGAAGGAAGGCACCCGCACCAGGTGGGCGGCGCGATCCATCGCCACCTGGGCGCGCAGGGTGGCGATATAGGCACGATTCAGCGCCCGGGACTGTGCGGCCTGGACGTCGCGCAGCGTATCGAAGGCGCTGCGGCCGTGGTGATTGGCGTAGAGGCCGAGGGCCCCGGTGCCGAGGATCATCGCGGTGAAGGCGACCAGTACCAGGAACCAGCTGAACCGGATGGTCATTCGATCGAGGAAGCGCATCGGGAAACCTGTCGCTGAGGAAGGGGCGGGCACCGGGCCCGCGAGAAGGCATGCCCGGCGTTATATCAGCGATTCATGACATTTCGGTTTCGACGACAAATCTCTCGAATGGCGGCGAAATCATGGCCACCGAACGCCATCGGAGTCATTCAAGATAGCGCGACATCGGCCGATGACTGGTACCGAGTCGATCCTGAAAAACGCAGCAACAAGAAGAAGGAGCCTCGTCCATGCCAGATGCCGTTAACGAGATCGGCGCGAGTCGCGCGCCCCGGGCCGCCGACGGCGGCACGCCGCCCCGGCGGGTGGAGCAGCTGTTGGCCGGCTGGCTGCCGCCCGAGGAGGCCGTCGACGACGAAGCGGCGGCGGTGCATCAGGGCGAGCTGGTCGGCCCGGTGCAGCGCATCAACGAGGTCATGCGCCCCTATGGCGTGGAGTTCGAGCTCCGCGAGACCACCACCCGAGTCGTCACCCGGCTGGTGGACCGGGACACCGGCGAGCTGATCCGCCAGATCCCCGCAGAGGAAGTGATGCGCATCGCCGAGCACCTGGAGGAGCTTCAGGGCAGCCTGATCGATCTGGAGGCCTGATCCGGTGTCTGACGAATCTCGACAGACTAAGGGAAGCGTTGAGTTATGTTGCGAGCGAAGACAGGCTGACCGCCGCCGGAACGGAGGTACCGGAGTTTACATGCCCGTAAATGAGGATAGCGAGTACCGCCGGCGGTCAGGATGTCGAGCGCAGTAATAAATCAACGTTTTCCTAGACCTGCATGTTCATGATGTCCTTGTAGGCCGTCACCAGGCGGTTGCGGACCTGGAGTCCCATCTCGGAGGCGACGCTGGCCTTCTGCATGTCGACCATGACGTCGTTGAGCTCGACGCCCGGCTCGCCGGCCTGGAAGGCCTGGGCCGAGTCGGCGGCCTGGAGCTTGAGCTCGTTGATGCGCTGAATCGAGGACTGCAGCTCGCCGGCGAAGCCGCCGTTGCCCACGGCGGTATCGAGCCGCTGGCCCTTGGCGACCTCGCCGCCGGCCTGGGTGGCCAGCGACTGCATCTGGGCGAGTGCCGAAGCGAGAGCGGGTGAACTCATCGGGAACCCCTGTGATGGACATGGTGATCGATGGAAGCCAAGGCTAGCAGCGCGTCCTCGGCCACCATGCCGGCAATTGACGCGCAAAACTCGGGTTTTTCATACCTTTGGCGTGACACCCCCTGCGGATAATGGCCGTCATCACAGTTCCGCCCCGGACGGGCGGCGAATCGCGACGGACGGGAACGCAGTCGATGCCTTCATCTAGAGCCCAGGGTCCAGGCGTCATCTCCGACGGGAGGCCCGCATGAGCAGTGGCGCCTCCGCCACCGGCGGCCAACAGGGCCAGACCTCTCCCTTCGCCCAGCTGTCCCGGCAGCTGCGCGGCAGCCCCCTGATCGCCCTGCTGATCGTCGGCGCGGCCGTGATCGCCATCGCGGTAGCGCTGCTGCTGTGGGCGCGCAGCCCCGACTACCGGGTGCTGTTCAGCAATCTCAGCGAAGCCGACGGCGGCAGCATCATCGGCGAGCTCGACAGCCGCGGCATTCCCTACGAGTTCAGCGCCGGCGGCCAGGCGCTGATGGTGCCTGGCGACCAGGTCCACAGCCTGCGCCTGCAACTGGCCGAGCAGGGCCTGCCGCGCGGCGGCAATGTCGGCCTCGAGCTGATGGAGAACCAGGCCTTCGGCATCAGCCAGTTCGCCGAACAGGTCAACTACCAGCGCGGCCTCGAGGGCGAGCTGGCCCGCTCCATGGAATCGCTCGGCCCGGTGGCCGGCGCCCGGGTGCACCTGGCGCTGGCCAAGGACTCGGTGTTCGTGCGCCAGCGCGAGCCGGCCAAGGCCTCGGTGGTGCTGACCCTGCAGCCCGGCCGCACCCTCGGCGAGGGTCAGGTGGCCTCCATCGTGCATCTGGTCTCCAGCAGCGTGCCCGAACTGGCCGCCGACGCGGTCACCGTGGTCGACCAGAGCGGCCGGCTGCTCTCCACGCCCGACGGCGGAGGCTCGGGGCTCGACGGCACCCAGCTCGACTACGTCGCCGAGGTGGAACGCGCCTACCGGCGCCGCATCGAGACCATCCTGGCGCCAATCCTCGGCCGCGCTAACGTCAAGGCCCAGGTCACCGCCCAGGTCGACTTCTCCCGCCGCGAGGAGACCTCCGAGCGCTACGGCCCCAACCAGCCGCCCAACGAGGCCGCGGTGCGCAGCCGCCAGACCAGCCTCAACGTCAACGGCGATGGCGCTCTGGCCCAGGGCATTCCCGGCGCGCTGAGCAACACCCCGCCCGGCGCGGCGCCCTCCCCGATCGACACCCAGGGCGAGGACGACGGCGGCGACCAGGCCCAGGCGAACGAGGAAGAAGACGGCACCACGTCCGAGCAGCGCCTGAGCCGCGACGACGTGGTCAACTACGAGGTCGACCGTCAGGTGTCCCACGTCCAGCATCGCCGCGGCCAGGTCGAGCGCCTGTCGGCGGCGGTGGTGGTCAACTATCGCGAACGCCTCGACGAGGAGACCGGTGAGCTCGCCCCCGCACCGCTCGACGAGCAGGAAATGGCGCAGATCGAGCGCCTGGTGCGTCAGGCCATGGGCTACTCCGACGCCCGCGGCGACCAGATCGCGGTGGTCAACAGCGCCTTCGCCGCCGAGGACAGCGCGGCCGGCGAACCGGCCTGGTGGCAGCGCAGCGACGTCCAGCAGCTGGCCTTCGCCCTGGGCCGTTATCTGCTGGTGGGCATCGCCCTGCTGCTGCTCTACCTGCTGATCCTGCGGCCCTTCATCCGCCGCTACACCGAACAGCCGGCCACGGCCAGCCTTCCGGCATCACCCGGCTTCCAGGCCCGCGTGGGCGGCGACGAGGACGAAGACGAGGCGGCCGACGACGACCGGGACGACCAGGCGGCGAGCGACGAGAGCTCCGCCGCGCGCCGTCGCAAGCGTCGTGCCACGACCTACGAAGCCAACCTCAATGATCTGCGCGAGATGGCCCAGGAGGACCCGAGCATGGTGGCCATGATCGTCCGCGGCTGGATGAACCAACATGACGAGTAATGCGATGACCGGCCTGCGCCGCAGCGCCATCCTGCTGCTGGCCCTCGACGAGGACAGCGCCGCCGAGGTCTTCAAGCACATGTCCAACAAGGAAGTGCAGGCGCTGAGCATGGAGATGGCCACCATGAGCCAGGTCTCCCATGACGAGATGCGCCAGGTGTTGCAGGACTTCAGCAACGAGACCGAGGAATTCATCGCGCTGAACCTCAACTCCAGCGACCACATCCGCTCGGTGCTGACCAAGGCGCTGGGCAGCGAGCGCGCCTCCAGCCTGATGGAAGACGTGATGGAGAGCGCCGGCAACAACTCCGGCATCGACGCGCTCAACCTGATGGAAGCCTCGATGGTGGCCGAGCTGATCCGCGACGAGCACCCGCAGATCATCGCCACTATCCTGATTCACCTGGAGCGCCATCAGGCCTCCGACGTGCTGGAAACGTTCGATGACAAGCTGCGCAATGACGTGGTGCTGCGCATCGCCACCTTCAGCGGCGTGCAGCCGGCGGCGCTGCAGGAGCTCACCGAGGTGCTCACCGGCATGCTCGACGGCCAGAACCTCAAGCGCAGCAAGATGGGCGGCGCCCGCACCGCGGCCGAGATCCTCAACCTGATGAACAGCCACCAGGAAGAGGCCGCCATCGAGACCGTTCGCTCGCACAGCGAGGACCTGGCGCAGAAGATCATCGACGAGATGTTCCTGTTCGAGAACATGGTCGACCTCGACGACCGCAGCATCCAGATGGTGCTCAAGGAGATCGACACCAACTCGCTGGTGGTGGCCCTCAAGGGCTCGCCCGAGACGCTCATGGACAAGTTCCTGCGCAACATGTCCCAGCGCGCCGCCGACCTGCTGCGCGAGGACATGGAGGGCCGCGGGCCGATCCGTGTCTCCCAGGTGGAGGCCGAGCAGAAGGCCATCCTCCAGGTGGTGCGCCGCCTGGCCGACTCCGGCGAGATCGTGCTGAGCGGCGGAGACGACACCTATGTCTGAGACCGACCGGGCGCCCGGCTGGGACGACGAGACGCCCTGGCGCCGCTGGCGCATGGGCGAGCTGCACCGGCCCGAGCCGAAGGCCGCCTCGACGCCCGACCCGCGGACCGCCGCCCGCCAGGCCCGCGAGGCCGAGGCCCGCCGCCAGCAGCGGGCCCTCGATCAGCTGCGCGAACAGGCCCGGCAGGAAGCGCGCGAGGAAGGCCTGCGCGAGGGCCGCGAGGCCGGCCACGCCGAGGGCCTGGCCCAGGGCCTCGAGGAAGGCCGCCGGCAGGCCCGAGAGGAGCTCGAACGGCGCCTCGAGGAGACGCTCGCGCCGCTGCTGCCGCTGGCCCGCCACTTCGAGGAGGCCCTGGCCGACCTGGACGAGGCCCTGTCCGAGGACCTGGTCGACCTGGCCCTGGCCACCGGCCGCCAGCTCGCCGGCGAGGCCCTCGAGGCGCGCCCCGAGCAGGTGCTGACGCTGATCCGCGAGCTGCTTCACAGCGAGCCGCCACTGATCGGCCAGCAGCGCCTGTGGCTGCATCCCCGCGACCTCGAGCTGGTCACCCGACACCTGGGCGGGGAGCTGGAGGCCGCCGGCTGGCGGCTGCAGCCCGACGATCAGCTCAGCCGCGGCGGCTGCCGGGTGACCAGCCAACGCGGCGAGCTGGACGCCACCTGGGAGACCCGCTGGCAGGCGATCCAGGATCAGCTGCGCCGGCGCCAGCCGTCGACCGACACCGACGAAGACGAGGCGTGAGTCGACCGCGATGAACGACACCGCTCCCACCAACCGCCACCAGGCCAGCTGGCAGCGCGCCCTCCGCGGCGTGCGCCAACGCATCGAGCCGCTGCCGACCAGCCGCGCCAGCGGCCGGGTGGTGCGGGCGACCGGCCTGGTGATCGAGGTGGTGGGCCTGCAGGTAGCGCTGGGCAACGCCTGTCGCATCGAGCTGCCCGACGCCCGCGGCCGGCTGGGCCGCCACTACGCCGAGGCCGAGGTGGTGGGCTTCGATGGCGAGCGCCTGTACCTGATGCCGCTGGCCGAGATCAGCGGCCTGCGCCCCGGCGCCCGGGTGCTGCCGCTGGGCGACGGCAGCGACGGCGCCGCCCGCCGCTTCCCCCTCGGCGAGTCGCTGCTGGGCCGGGTCGTGGACGGCAACGGCGCGCCGCTGGACGATCAGGGCTCGCTGGACGAGGCGCCCCGGGCGCCGCTGGCCACGCCGCCGCTCAACCCGCTGTCGCGGGCACCCATCGACACCCAGATCGACGTCGGCATCCGCGCCATCAATGCCCTGCTCAGCGTCGGCCGCGGCCAGCGCATGGGCCTGTTCGCCGGCTCCGGCGTCGGCAAGTCGGTGCTGCTCGGCATGATGGCCCGCTACACCCGGGCCGACGTGATCGTGGTGGGGCTGATCGGCGAGCGCGGCCGCGAGGTCCAGGACTTCATCGACAACATCCTCGGCCCGGAGGGCCGCCGGCGCGCCGTGGTGGTGGCGGCCCCGGCCGACACCTCGCCGCTGCAGCGCCTGCAGGGCGCCGCCTACGCTACCCGCCTGGCCGAGGGCTTCCGCGATCAGGGCAAGAACGTGCTGCTGATCATGGACTCGCTGACCCGCTACGCCATGGCCCAGCGCGAGATCGCCCTGGCCATCGGCGAGCCGCCCGCCACCAAGGGCTATCCGCCCTCGGTGTTCGCCAAGCTGCCGAGCCTGGTGGAGCGCGCCGGCAACGCCGAGCGCGGCGGCGGCTCGATCACCGCCTTCTACACGGTGCTGACCGAGGGCGACGACCAGCAGGACCCGATCGCCGACTCGGCCCGCGCCATCCTCGACGGCCACGTGGTGCTGTCGCGCCCCCTGGCCGAGGCCGGCCACTACCCGGCCATCGACATCGAGGCCTCGATCAGCCGCGCGATGACCGCCATCGTCGACGCCCCGCAGCTCGAGCAGGCCCGTCGCTTCAAGGGCCTGTTCTCGCGCTACCAGCGCAACCGCGACCTGATCAGCGTCGGCGCCTACCACCCGGGCCACGACCCGCAGCTGGACGAGGCGGTGAATCGCTACCCGGCCCTGGAGGGCTTCCTGCAACAGGGCATCGGGGAGTGCGCCGACCTCGATGCCTCGCGTCAGGCACTGCTCGGCGCCCTGGGAGGCAGGCCATGAGCCGCACCGCACTCGACAACCTCACCGAGCTGGCCCGCGAGGCCCGCGACCAGGCCGGCCAGAAGCTCGCCGGCGACCGTCGCAGCGCCGATCAGATCGTCGCCCAGCTGGAGTCGCTGCAACGCTACCGGGCGGAATACGCCGCCCGCCTGCAGACGGCCCTGCGCGACGGCATCGACCCGGCCAGCATGCACAACTATCAGCGCTTCCTGGCCTCGCTGGACGACGCCTTGGGGCGCGCGCGCCAGGCGCTGGCCGAACAGCAGCGCCGCGTCGAGCGCAGCCAGCGCCACTGGCAGCAGGAACAGCGCCGGCTGAGCGCCTACGACACCCTCGCCGAGCGCCGGGCCGATGCCGAGCGCCAGGCCGAACAGCGGCGCGAGCAACGCGCCACCGATGAACTGGTGACCCAGCGCTGGCAGCGCCGGGACGGCGTACCGAGCGGCTACTAGGCGGCCGTCAAGGAGACCTCATGGACATTCAGCAGATCCTCACCGCCGGCACCGGCAAGCCATCAGCCTCGAACGGCGGCGGCCCGGGCAAGGCCGACGCCCTGACCGGCGACGATTTCGCCAGGGCGCTGGCGTCGCTGTCGCCCCGGGCCGGCGCTCGGCCCGCCCCGGGCAGCGGTGCGGAGTCGTCAACGCCGGCCTCGCGGCTGCCGACGGCCACTGCCGACGGCGAGGCCCTGCCCGATCGCCTCCAGCGTCTGCTGGACGCCGAGGGTGAAGACGTCGCGAAGGAACTGGAAGCGCTGCTGGCCTCGGCGGGTGACGGCGCAGAGGCCTCGGCATCGCTGCGCCAGACGCTGGCCTCGCTCGCCAATGACGATGGCCTTGCCGAAAAACTCCAGACCCTGCTGGCCTCAGTGGCCGACGGCCAGGATCCCGCCATCGCGCTTCAGGAATGGAAGGCCGCCGCGGACGCATCCCAGGCGGCCGTGTCTCCCGAGCTCACCGCCGCCCTGCAGACGCTGATGGCTCAGCCCACCCCGGGACAGGGAACCGGTCAGGCCGGAACCACGGCCGCCGCGACTCTCCAGACCCCTGCCAGCGGCGCACCGTCGCCTCTGCCCGGCCTCGCACCGGGCGTCGCGGCCCCGTCGACCAATCCCTTGCTCGAGGCCGCCCGGCCCCGCGCCGACGGCGCCCCCAATGCGGTGACCTCGGCCGCGCTGGCCGCCGCCGAGGCCGTTCGCCAGGCCGCCGGCGGCCGGTCCTCCGCCGCGACCTCGCCGCAGGCCATGATCGAGGCCTTGGCCTCCCGCCAGCCGGCCCAGGGTGGCAACGCTCAGGATGCGCCGCTGCTCGCGGGCAGCGCGGCGCCGGGCGGCCAGGGAAGCATGGCGCCGAACGCCTCACCGGCCTCGATGAGCCCCGGATCCGCGACCGCCACGGCGCAGCAGGCCAGCCTGAGCGCACCGGTGGGCAGCCAGGCCTGGCCGCGCCAGCTCGGCCAGCAGCTGCTGCCGTTTACCCGCCAGGGCGGCGAGCAGCGCATCGAGATGAAGCTGCATCCGGCCGAGCTCGGCCCGCTCTCCGTGACGCTCAGGGTCGTCGACCAGGGCGCCCAGGCGCACTTCCTGTCCGCCCACGGCCAGGTCCGCCACGCCCTCGAGCAGGCGATACCGCAGCTGCGTGAGGCGCTGGCCGAACAGGGCATCTCCCTGGGCGAGACCTCGGTGGGCGAGCAGCGCCAGGGCGGCACCGAGGGCGAGGGCCATCGGTTCGCCGGTGCGGCCGGCGGCACCAGCGGCGGCGAGGTCGATGCACCCGCCGAGGCCGTCACGCCCGCGGCGGTGCCCGGCAGCATGCGCCTGGACGGCCGCGTCGATCTCTACGCCTGACACGGCGCGGCGCAAAATCCGGAGATGGCCCCGTTCATCGGGCCTGTTCACACCATCGTGCCACCCTCGCGGGCGGCATAATCCCTCGCTATCGGCAGAATATTCATCATAGGAACGGTAATGGCGACATCCAGCGGAGGCTCCAGGAAACTGCTGTGGATACTGGTGGTACTGGTGGTGCTCGCCTCCTCGGCGGCGGCCACGGCCCTGTTCATGGTCATGAGCGGCGATGACGACGGCCAGGCACAGGCCCGGGAACCCGAGACCGTCGAACCCCAGTCGCCGATCTTCGTCGAGATCGAGCCCTTCACCGTCAACCTGGCCGACGACGACTACGGTTCCCGGCTGCTCTATGCGGGCATCTCGCTCAAGGTCGCCGACGAGCGGAGCAAGACGCTGCTGACCGAGCACATGCCCGAGGTGCGCAGCCGCCTGCTGATGCTGCTCTCCGGGAAGCAGGCCGCCGATCTGGCCTCGCCGGAGGACAAGCAGCGCCTCGCCGACCAGGTGAAGACCAGCCTCGAGGCGCCGATGGTGGAGCCGCAACCGGAACTGGCCATCGACAGCGTGCTGTTCACCGAATTCATCGTCCAATAACGCCGGGCTCGCAGCGACCATGTCTCAAGAAGATCTGCTCTCTCAGGACGAGATCGACGCCCTGCTCAAGGGCGTCAGCGGGGACGATGAACCCGCGGAAAGCCAGGATGGCCAGCCGCAGGTGCGCCCCTTCGATCCGGCCAACCAGCACCGGATCATCCGCGAACGCCTGCATGCCCTGGACATGATCAACGAGCGCTTCGCGCGCTACTTCCGCATGGGCCTGTTCAACCTGATCCGGCGCAGCGCGGACATCACCGTGGACTCGGTGAAGTACCAGAGCTACAGCGACTTCTCGCGCAACGTGCCGGTGCCCACCAACATCAACATGATCGCCATGAAGCCGCTCAAGGGCTCGGCGCTGATCGTGTTTCCGCCGAACCTGGTGTTCATGGTGGTGGACAACCTGTTCGGCGGCGACGGCCGCTTCCTCACCAAGTCAGAGGGGCGCGAGTTCACCAACACCGAGCAGCGCATCATCCAGCGCCTGCTGCAGCTGGCCATCGAGGCCTACGGCGACTCCTGGAAATCGGTCTATCCACTGGAGATCAGCTTCCTGCGCAGCGAGATGCAGTCGAAGTTCGCCAACATCACCAATTCGCCCAACGAGATCGTGGTCAACACCAGCTTCAATCTCGAGGTGGGCAACCTGGCCAGCAGCTTCCAGATCTGCATGCCCTACTCGATGATCGAGCCGCTGCGCGACCTGCTGACCAATCCGCTCAACGAGGGCCATCAGGACCAGGACGGCAGCTGGTCGAAGCGCATGGCCGGCGAGCTGCGACAGTCCGAGGTCGAGCTGGTGGCCAACTTCGCCGACATTCCCACCCGCATCTCCCAGGTGCTGGCCCTCAAGGCCGGCGACGTGCTGCCGCTGGAACTGCCCGAGACGGTGACCGCCAGCGTGGACGGCGTGCCGGTGATGGAGTGCGAATACGGCAGCCAGCACGAGCAGCGCGCCCTGCGGGTGCAGCGACTGTTCGATCACGCGGCGGGCCACGCGCCGTCCAGCGCCTTCGTCAAGGGGGCTCAGCCGACATCCAAGGAAGCCAAGCATGACTGATCCCAACAAGCCCGACGATCAGAACCTCGACGACGAGTGGGCGGCCGCCATGTCCGAACAGGAAGGGAGCGCCACGCCGAGCGAGGACGACGACCCCTGGGCCGCCGCCATGGCCGAACAGGCCGCCGCCGAGGAGGCCGAGGGCGACGAGACGCCCGAACCGGACGGCGGTGCCGAGGCGCAGCCGGCCAGCGGCAGCGTCTTCCAGCCGCTCGAGGGCGCACAGAGCAGGGCCGTGCCCCGCGACCTCGAGATGATCATGGACATCCCGGTCAAGCTGACCGTGGAGCTGGGCCGCACCAAGCTGACCATCAAGCAGCTGCTGGAGCTCGCCCAGGGCTCGGTGATCGAGCTCGAGGGGCTGGCCGGCGAGCCGATGGACATCCTGATCAACGGCTACCTGATCGCCCAGGGCGAGGTCGTGGTGGTGGATGACAAGTACGGCATCCGCATCACCGAGATCATCACGCCCTCCGAGCGCGTCCAGAAGCTGAATCGATGAGCGAGACCGCCTCGAATGCGGCCGCCGTCGCCGAGGGCCTGGGCGGCGGCGAGGCGCTGATCGGCATGGCCACCCTCGGCAAGACGGCCGCGGCCCTGGCGCTGGTGGTGGCGATCATCGTCGGCTGCAGCCTGCTGCTGCGCCGACTCAACGGCAGCGGGCGCGGCCAGGGCCACCGCCCGCGCCTGGTCGGCAGCACCAGCATCGGCCAGCGCGAGCGGGTGGTGATCGTCGAGGTCGAGGATACCTGGCTGGTGCTGGGCGTCGGCGGCGGTCAGGTCAGCAAGCTTCACGAACTCCCCGCCCCCGACACGCCGGCCCCCGAGGCCTCGTCGCCGATCGATGCGGACGACGGCTTCGCTGCCCGCTTCGCCCAGGCGCTGCGCCACAACGCCGGCCTGGGCCGAAACGACCGGAACCGCTCATGAACCGACTCGCCACGCGTCACGCCCGCTGGTGGCTGCTGGCCCTGCTGCTGGTGCCGGGTCTGGCCCTGGCCCAGCAGGTCCCCGGGCTGATCAGCCAGCCGATGGAGGACGGCGGCCAGCGCTGGTCGCTGTCGCTGCAGACCCTGCTGCTGCTCAGCTCGCTGGCCTTCCTGCCGGCCGGCGTGCTGATGATGACCAGCTTCACCCGCATCATCATCGTGCTGGGCCTGCTGCGCACCGCCATGGGCACCCAGGCCACGCCGCCCAATCAGATCCTGCTGGGCCTGGCGCTGTTCCTGACCTTCTTCATCATGGCCCCGGTGTTCGGCGAGGTGTACGACCAGGCCTGGGTGCCGCTGTCCAACGGCAGCATCGCCTTTCCCGAGTTCCTGACCCAGGCCCAGGGCCCCTTCCGCGAGTTCATGATGGCCCAGACCCGCGAGCCGGACCTGGCGCTGTTCGCGCGCCTGGCCGACATCGGCCCGATGCAGGGCCCGGAGGACGTGCCGCTGCGCGTGCTGGTGCCGTCCTTCGTGACCAGCGAGCTGAAGACCGCCTTCCAGATCGGCTTCACCATCTTCATCCCCTTCCTGATCATCGACCTGGTGGTCGCCAGCACGCTGATGGGCCTGGGCATGATGATGGTGCCGCCGATCACCATCTCGCTGCCCTTCAAGCTGATGCTGTTCGTGCTGGTCGACGGCTGGCAGCTGATCATCGGCTCGCTGGCGGAGAGCTTCTACGTGTGAGCCCGAGGAGGCTGCCATGACCCCCGAGACGGTAATGACCATCGCCTACCAGGGCATGCGCGTGACCCTGCTGCTGGCCGGACCACTGCTGCTCACCGCGCTGCTCACCGGCCTGCTGGTCAGCCTGTTCCAGGCCGCCACCCAGATCAACGAGATGACCCTGTCGTTCATCCCCAAGATCCTGGCAGTGTTCGCCGTGCTGGTCCTCGCCGGCCCCTGGCTGCTGGGCCTGATCACCACCTTCACCCGCGAGCTGTTCGGCAACATCCCCAACATGGTGATGTAGAGGCCGCCATGGTCGAGATCACCTTCGCCCAGCTGCACGGCTGGCTGGTCGCCTTCCTGTGGCCCTTCTGCCGCATCACCGGGCTGATGCTGACCTCGCCGATCTGGGGGCATTCCAGCATCCCGCGCCAGGCCAAGATCGCCCTGGCCGCCTCGCTGACCGTGGTGATGGCGCCAGTCCTGCCACCTATGCCGGACCTGCCGCTGTTCTCCTGGGCCGGGCTCGGCATCGTCATCGAGCAGCTGCTGATCGGCGCCGCCATGGGCCTGGTGATGCGCGTGACCCTGGTGGTGATACAGGCCACCGGCGAGTTCATCGGCCTGCAGATGGGCCTGGCCTTCGCCACCTTCTTCGATCCTTCCAGCGGCACCAACATGATGGTGCTGTCGCGCATTCTCTACACGATCACGCTGCTGATGTTCCTGGCCTTCAACGGCCATCTGATGGTGCTCGAGCTGCTGGCCTCGAGCTTCGAGACGCTGCCCATCGGCCTGGGGCGCTATGACCCCGCGGCCTTCGAGATGCTGGCCCGCTACGGCGGTACCATCTTCTCGTCCGGCATGCTGCTGGCCCTTCCGCTGGTAGCCGCGCTGCTGATCATCAACCTGGGGCTGGGCATCCTCAACCGCTCGGCGCCTCAGCTCACCGTGTTCAATATCGGCTTCCCGGCCTCGCTGACCGTCGGCGTGGTACTGCTGATGGTACTGATGACCGACCTGGGAAGAGTGCTGGAACGGTTGTTTGGTCAGGGCCTCGCCTTCCTCAGGGAGTTTCTCGAGGTGCTGGCACCGCTGGGAGGCTGAGCCGCATCAGGCACAAAAAAACCGCCCTGTCGGGATGAACAGGGCGGAACAAGGGGTCATGGACGGGGCAGGACGGACCATGACCGGCAGGGAAAAGGGATCAGAGGTACTGGAAAAGCGACATGCCCTTCATGTTGGCGAAGGTCTGCTGAGAGGCCTGCAGACCGACCTGACGCAGGCTGTATTCGGAGATCGCCTCGGCATAGTCGAGATCGACCAGATCGGAGAGCGTCTGCTCGTAGTTGAGGGTGCGGTTGCCGCTGACGCCATCCACCACGTCCAGCTCGTTGAGCCGCGCCCCCATGGAGGCGCGCACCGTCAGTACGTTGTCCAGGCTGTTGTCCAGCTCGCGCATGGAGGTGCCCAGGGTATTGGCGAGCGCGGCCTGCCCCGCTTCGGTACCGGATGGGTTCTCCAGCACGGAGATCGCATTCTCGAGGGTGGTGAACAGGTCGGTATTGCCCTGATCGGCAGGATTCACCGCGATGCTGTCACCGGCAACGGGCTGGCCATCCAGCTTCATGGACAGCCCGTCGAAGGCAATCCTCATCCCGTCTTCACCGGGCGAATAGGCGCCATCGTCCACCCTGTCGCCATCATCGTTCAGCACCTCGTAGCTGAATCCCGAGGCCTCGTCACCGGCGAAGTTGATGGTATAGGACTGCCCGGCCTCCAGGGCCTCGTCGTCCACGATCTGAGGGCCTGAAAAGGTCACGCTGCCGGCGTTGTCCTGCTCGGCGGTGGCCACATGGCCGGCGCCACTGGGCACGCTCTGGAAGATCGCCTGCCCGCTGTCGCTGACCTCCATCAGGCGTGAGGCATCGATACGCTGGCGCCGCACCTCGCTGTCGCCCACGTACTCGACCGCCCCATCGTCGCCCTTGATGAAGGGCGCACTGCTGTCACTGTAGCCGCCGAACAGGTAGGTGCCGTTGCCATCGGTGGCATTGGCCTGGCCGAGCAGGGTCTCGTAGGTCCCGCGCAGCTCGGAGGCCACGGACTGGCGATCCGCATCGCTGAGGGTGCCGTTCGATGCCTGGACCAGCAGCGTCTTGGCACTGGTGATCGCATCGCTGACGCTGTTGAGCACGCTCTCGCCCTGTGACAGCGAGTTGCGAGCGCTGACCCGGGAGTCGGCATACTGCTCGGTGACGGCCAGCGACTGGCTGACGCCCACGGCCCGCGAGGCCGCCTGGGGATCGTCGGACGGGTTGACCACCCGGCGCCCGCTGGCGATCTGCATGCTGACGTCGTTGAACCGGGACTGCTGCTGATTCAGCGAGCCAACGCTCTGATTGAAGATGGTGAGGGTACTGATGCGCATCTCGAAAAGCTCTCCCTATCAACCGCGCAGGCCCAGCACGGTGTCGAGCACCGAGGAGGCGGTATCGATGACCTTGGCGTTGGCCTGGTAGTACTGCTGGTAGCGGATCAGGTTGGCCGCCTCCTCGTCCAGGTTGACCCCGGATTCGGACTGCTGGACGGCTTCCAGCTGTTCGCTCAGCCCCTGCTGGGCCTCCAGATTGACCTGCACGATCTTGGTCCGGTTGCCGACGTCGCTGACCATGGAGGCATAGGCTTCGCTCAGCGAGGCCGATCCGCCCACCACGCTGGCCTGCTGGAGATCCTGCAGCGCCAAAGCATTCTCGTTGTTGCCCGAACCGCCTCCCGGGCCGGCCGCAGCGATCTTGTCGGCGTCGCCGATGGCGGACTCGAGGCCACCGGCTGCACGGCGAACCGGCTGAATCTCGAAGCGATCGTTGTCGGCCAGGCTGGCGGGATCATCGAAGGTCAGGGTGATCCCGCCGAAGCCGAGATCGTTGATGCTGCCGTCACCATCGGCATCCGACAGTGCCGCGTCGAACGTCTCGCCGGTGTCCTTGCGCGTGATCTCGAAGGTCGCCGGCGAGGCCGCGGCATCGGTGACGCGTACCGTGTAATCGCTGGCCTTGAGCTGGGCGATGTTATCGGCGTCGAAGGCCACACCGGAAATCCCGGCGGTACCCGCATTGCCCTCTGCCGAGAAGGCCCGTGGCTCACCGATGGTAAAGAAATCGCCGCCCTGCTCATCGTTCATGTCGACGCCCTGGGCATGCTGCTGATTGAGTGCCACCGCCAGCGACGCGGCCATCTGGCCGATCTGGTTCTGGGTCTTGTCCAGGGTCTCGCTGCGGAAGCTCATCAGCCCGCCCAGGGCGCCGCCCGTGACGGCATCCTCGTCCAGCGCACGCACATTGCCGCTGGAATCCGGATAGCCGACCACGGTGCGCTGGGGTTCCTCCAGCGAGGCCATGGCTTCCAGCTTGAAGCTGCGATCGCCCATCACCAGCGGCTGGCCATTGGGCAGGCTGACGTTATAGGACTTGCCGTCCTGGATATCGAGCCGCAGGTCCATGCGCTCGCTGAGCTCGTGGACCAGCTGGTCACGCTGGTTGAGCAGCGCGTTGGGCGCCTCGCCCTGCTTGGCACGGGCCAGGGCGATCTCGCGGTTGATCGAGCCCAGCTGCTCGGTGGTGTTGTTGATCTGGGTGACCTCGTCCTCGATCTGGCCGTTGATGCCGTCCTGCATGTCCTGCAGGTAGCCGTCGAAGGAGCGGAACTGGGCGCTCAGGGTATCCGCCGCGCCGAGTACGCCCTGTCGGGCGGCCGGGTCGGAGGGCGCGCTGGCCAGGTCCTCCATCGAGGAGAAGAAGTCCTGCATCAGCGGCGAGAGCCCGGCCGCCTCGTCGGCCAGCAGGTTGTCGATCTGCTCCACCTGGGTGCCGTAGGTCTGCAGCGCGCTGGTCTTGCTGGTGGCGTCGTTCAGCTGGTCGGCGACATAGCGGTTGAACTGGCGCTGGATATCGTTGACCCGCACTCCCCCCGTACCGGTGCTGCTCTCCCCCAGCACGGTCACCTCCCGGTTGTAACCGGGCGTGTAGACGTTGCTGATGTTGTTGCTGGTGGACGCCAGGGCGTTCTGGGCGGCGTTGAGGCCGCTCAAGCCGGTGGAGAAGATGCTCATGACGATGGTTCCCTGTTGCCGATTCTCAGGCTATCGGCCGCGGCGGGCCGGACTTGAGGTCGGATATCCCTGAAAGATCGTGAAGACGCCCTGCCAGGCGCCGATTAACGCGACGCCAGATGCGGGCCCTCGGGCAGCGGCCCCAGGCTGTCCATCACCGCGATCAGCTTGTCGGCGTAGGCCGGGTCGGTGGCATAGCCGCCACGCTGTAGCGCGCGCGCCGCCTGGTCGGGCGTCGCGGCCGCGCCGACGCCCGAATAGCGCGGATTGTCGCCGATCAGGCGGGCATAGTCGGTGAAGGCCTGCTCGAAGGAGTCATAGACGCGGAAGCGGTCGCGCACCGGCTGGCGGCGGCCGTCGATCACCTCGTGGGTCAGGATCTCGGTGGTCTCGCCCTGCCAGCGGCTGCCGGCCTTGATGCCGAACAGGTTATGGCTGTTGCCACCGCCGGCGGTGGGAATCTCGCGGCGCCCCCAGCCGGTCTCCAGCGCCGCCTGGGCGAGGATCAGCTCGGCCGGCACGCCGCTCTCGCGGCTGGCCGCGCGGGCCGGGCCGGCGAGCCTTTCCAGGAAGGCCTGAACGTGCGCGGGCCGATCCGCCATCGCGGCCGAATCCGCCACGTCGGGCGCCGGCTCATCCACGCCGGTCTGGATCGCCTCGAGGAAGGAGGCCGGCGCCGATGACGCTTCTTCCTCGGCCCGCGCGCCAGCGTCCGGCTCGACCATCAGCGCATCGGTCAGCGGCCGCGGCGTGCCGCGGGGAATCCCGGCGATCAGCGCCTCGATGTCACGACCGCCCGCGGCCGCAGCATCCCGCCCGCCGACCGTGCCCTCGAGCTGGGCCACCAGCTGGTCGGCCAGCCCCAGGCCGCGCTCGGCCACGCTCTGGGACCACTGCTTGTCGAGCATCTCCTGATACATGTCGCCGGCCTGGCTCTGCAGCAGCCCCGAGCTCGGCACCGCCTCGCGCATGCTCTTGACCATCATCTGCACGAACAGGGCCTCGAACTGCTGGGCGGCGCCCTTCAGGCCCTCGCCGGAATCGTTGTGCTTGAGTCGCTCGAGGCCCTGGATGTCCAGGGCGAACTGGCCGCGGGCGGTGTCGGGGGAATCCAGGCTCATCAGATGATCTCCAGTTCGGCGCGCAGCGAGCCCGCTTCCTTGAGCGCCTCGAGGATCGACATCAGGTCGTTGGGCGTGGCGCCCAGGGAGTTGAGGGCGTCGACCACCTCCATCAGGTCGGCGCCCTCGACCACCTTGAGGGTGCCGGGCTGCTGCTGGATGCTGATCTCGGCGTTCTGCGTCACCACGGTCTGGCCGTTGCCGAACGGGTTGGGCTGGCTGACGTCCACGTCGCTGTCGATGACGATCGACAGGTTGCCCTGGGCCACCGCCGCCCGGCGCAGGGTCACCTGGCCGTTGAGCACCACCGAGCCGGTGCGGGAGTTGAGCACCACGCGGGCCGGTTCCTCGGTGGGCGTGACCTGGACGTTCTCGACCCGGGCCATGAAGTTGACCCGGGCATTGGGATCGCGTGGGCCATCCAGGGCGATCACCCGGGCGTTGCGCGCCGAGGCCACCACGCGGCCGAAGGCCTGGTTGATGGCGCTGACCGCCCGCTGGGCGGTGCCGAAGTCGTCGGTCTCGAGCTGCAGCTCGAGCAGGCCGCCGTTGGCGCCCAGGTCGAGGGGCACCTCGCGCTCCACGGTGGCGCCGTTGGCGATCCGTCCGCCGCCCTGCTGGTTGACCTGCACGCTGGAACCGCCGGCCGCCGCACCCGCTCCCCCGACCAGCAGGTTGCCCTGGGCCAGGGCGTAGACGCTGCCGTCGGCGCCCTTCAGTGGGGTCATCAGCAGGGTGCCGCCGCGCAGGCTGTCGGCGTTGCCCACCGAGGACACCACCACATCGAGGTTCTGCCCCGGGCGGGCGAAGGCTGGCATCTCGGCGGTGACCATCACCGCCGCCACGTTGCGCAGCTGCATGTTGGTGCCGGCGGGCACGGTGATGCCGAGCTGGGAGAGCATGTTGGTCAGGCTCTGGCCGGTGAAGGGCGCCTGGGTGGTGCGGTCGCCGGTGCCGTCGAGCCCGACCACCAGGCCGTAGCCGACCAGGGCGTTGTCGCGGACCCCGGCGAAGCTCGCCAGGTCACGCAGCCGTTCGGCCTGGGCCGGCAGCGCCAGCAGGATCATGGCGACGAAGGCCAGCCCGGAGGCCAGCCGCGGGAGTGCGCCCATCGCGCGTCGAGTGCCGGTCATCATGCCACTCTCCTAGAAGGGCGAGACGTTGAGGAAGAAGCGCTGCAGCCAGCCCATGTGCTGCGCCTCGTTGATGTAGCCGTCGCCGACGTACTCGATGCGCGCGTCGGCCACCGAGGTCGAGGGCACGGTGTTCTCGCCGGTGATGTCGCGCGGATTGACCACGCCGCCGAAGCGGATGAACTCGGTGCCCTGGTTGATGGCGATCTGCTTCTCGCCGCGCACCCGCAGGTTGCCGTTGCCCAGCACGTCGATCACGGTGACGGTGATGGTCCCGGTGAAGGAGTTGTTGGCCTGGGAGCCGCCGCCGCCCTCGAAGTCGTTCTCCCCGGAGACATCGAAGCCGTACTCGGCGAGCGTGTCCAGGGCATCCGGCAGCTGCGCCAGATCGAGGCTCGACGAGCCGCTGCGGTCGGCGCTGGACTGGGAGTTCTTGCTGGCGCTGACGTCCTCGTCCAGCACGATGGTCAGGATGTCGCCGATCATCCGCGGCCGGCGATCCTCGAACAGCGGCTGGTAGCCGCTGCGCGGCTGGTAGATGGCGCCGTTGGCGCGCGCCATCGGCCGCTCCGGAATCTCGATCCTCTCCTGCTCGCCGACCACCGAGGCGTGGGGAATCTGCGCGCAGCCCCCCAGCACCACTAATGCCGCGACCAGCAGCCAGCGCCATGCGCCGCCCACAATCGTCCCGCTCATGCCCTCGCCCTCCGGTCCATCACTCGCCTCACAGCTGGGCCAGGCGCGAGAGCATCTCGTCGCTGGTCTGCACGGCCTTGCTGTTGATCTCGTAGGCGCGCTGGGTCTGGATCATGCTGACCATCTCCTTGACCACGCTCACGTTCGAGGTCTCGACGTAGTTCTGCATGATGCTGCCGGTGCCGTTCATGCCGGGGATGTCCTCGGTGCGCGGCCCGGAGGCGGTAGTCTCGGCATACAGGTTGCCGCCCAGGCTCTCCAGCCCGGTGGGATTGACGAAGGTCGAGAGCGTGACCTGCCCGACTTCCTGCAGCTCGCTGTCGCCGGGCACCTTGACCGAGACAATGCCGTCCTCGCCGATGTTCACCGACAGGGCGTTGGGCGGGATGACGATGCCCGGCTCCAGCGGATAGCCGTTGGCGGTGACCATCTGGCCGTTCTGGTCCAGCTGGAAGCTGCCGTCGCGGGTGTAGGCGGTGGTGCCGTCCGGCATCATCACCTGGAAGAAGCCCCGGCCCTCGATGGCCAGGTCGCGGCTGTTGCCGGTCTGCTCGAGCCCGCCCTGGGTGTGCAGACGCTCGGTGGCCACCGGGCGCACGCCGGTACCGACCTGCATGCCCGACGGCAGCCGATCCTGGGCGTTGGTCTGGGCGCCGGGCTGGCGCAGGTTCTGGTACAGCAGGTCCTCGAACACCGCCCGGGACTGCTTGAAGCCGTTGGTGTTGACGTTGGCCAGGTTGTTGGAGATGACGTCCAGCTTGGTCTGCTGGGCCTCCAGGCCGGTCTTGGCCGTCCATAGTGACTTGATCATTCTGGTTCCCTCATGTTCATGCGGCTCAGCTCAAGGAGAGCAGGCTGTTGGCCCGCTGATCGTTCTCGTCGGCGGTGCTCATGACCTTGGTCTGCATCTCGTAGCGCCGCGCCACGTCGATCATCGACACCATGGTCTCCACCGGATTGACGTTGCTGCCTTCCAGCGCACCACTGATCAGCCTGGCGTCGTCATCGGCCGGCAGCAGGCCGGGCTGGCCGTCCTCGCCGGGCGCGCGGAACAGGCCGTCGGTGCCGCGTTCGAGGCCGCCGGGGCCGGGCGTGGCCAGCTTGAGGCGCCCCACGGGCACCAGGGCATCGGGATCCTGGCCGGGAGCGATGGCGCTGATCGTGCCGTCGGCGCCCAGCGAGACCTGCGCGCCCAGCGGCACCTGGACGGGGCCGCCCTCGCCGATCACCGGGTTGCCGGCGCTGCGCAGCAGGCCGTCGCCGTCGACCTGGAGGTCACCGCGGCGGGTATAGGCCTCGGTGCCGTCGGGCGCCTGGACGGCGAGCCAGGCATCGCCCTTCATCGCCACGTCCAGGGTCCGGCCGGTGCGGGTCATCGGGCCAGGCGAGGTATCGGCGCCCGGCGTGGACGCCGCCACCGAGGCGCGGGTGTCCAGGCGGCCGTCGCCCTCCACCGGCACCGCGCGCATGGCGTGCAGCTGGGCGCGAAAGCCGGTGGTGGAGGCGTTGGCCAGGTTATGGCTGACCACCGCCTGCTGCTCCATGCTCTGGCGCGCGCCGCTCATGGCGGTATAGAGGATGCGATCCATGACTCAGCTCCCGGCTTAGCGGCTCAGGTTGATGGCGGCCTGCAGGACCTCATCCTGGGTCGAGATGGTCTGGGAGTTGGCCTGGTAGGCGCGCTGGGTGACGATCATGTCGACCAGCTCGCTGGCCAGGTCCACGTTGGAGGTCTCGACGGCCCCGGAGGTGATGGTGCCCAGCACGCCGGTGCCGGCCTCGCCGACCAGTTCCTGTCCGGAGGCCGCGGTGGCCGCCCAGGCGTTGTCGCCCACCGCCTCGAGGCCTTCCGGATTGCGGAAGTTGGCCAGGGCGATCTGCCCCGCCGGCACCGACTGCTCGTTGGCGTAGTTGCGCATCACGGTGCCGTCGTCCTGGATGGAGATGCCCACCAGGGCGCCGGAGGTATAGCCATCCTGGGTCAGGGAGTTGGTCGCGGAAGTATTGCCGAACTGGGTGGAACCGGCGAGATCGAGATTGAACTGCATAGCGACCGGGCCGGCACCGAGCGGCGTGGTATTGGCGGCGGCCACGTTAATGACCGGTGGTGCGGCAGGAGCCGTCAGCTGGCCGTTGGCATCAAAGGTCACCTGGAAGTCGTTGGCGGCATTGTAGTGACCATCCATGGCGACCTGGGCGTTCCAGGTATTGGCCGCGGCATTATCTTTCTGGTAATAGACGGTGACGTTGCGCGGATTGCCCAGTGAGTCGTAGACCGAGAAGTTGTTAGAGAAGTGATAGTCGATGGTCTGCTCGGTGGCCGTCGTTTGGGCCGGCGTGGACACGTCGGTCGATACCGTGGCCTGGCTGAGCCCCTCACCCGCGACCTCGCGCGCATCCAGGTTGAAGGAGGTCGCGACATTGGCCGTCGCGCTGGCCGGCATATCGTCGGCCGGCACCTGGATCACCTGCGGCTGGCCGCCGGCCTGCACTTCATTCGCCGCGTTGAGCCCGTAGCCCATGATCCTCGCCCCCTGGGCGTTCTCCAGATAGCCGTCCGCCGTCATGCTAAGCTGGCCGTTGCGCGAGTAGACCACCTCGCCTTCCTGCTCGAAGCGATAGAAGCCATCGCCGCTGATCGCCAGGTCCAGGTTGCGGCCGGTGTTCTCGATATTGCCGTCGCTGAAGTCCTGCAGCACGGCGGAGACCTGGGTGCCGAGGCCGGTGGAGCCGGCATAGATATCGGCGAACTGGGCGCCGGAGCTCTTGTAGCCCACGGTCTGGGAGTTGGCGATATTGTTGCCCAGCACGTCGAGGCTGGAGGAGGCGGCATTCAGGCCGCTGAGCGCTTGTGAGAAGCCCATGTCGTGTTATCCCTGCGTTATCGAATCATGAAAGGTGCTGAGCCGCCTCGCCCCTCGAACCGGCCCCGACGCATCACAGAACCTGCTTGATATCCGAGAGCCCCACCTGGCCGTAGACGGCGCCGAGGTCGAGCTGGACGTCACCGTCCGGGGACGGCGTGACACGGTTGACCATGGCGTAGTTGAGCGCCTCGACCGACACCGGGCTGTCGCCCTGCATGGCCTCGATGCGGAACTGGTAGGCGCCGTCGGCGGCGATCTGGCCATCGCGGGTCTTGCCGTCCCAGTTGAAGGACTGCACGCCGGCATCCAGGGCCCCCAGGTCATAGGTGTTGAGCACTTCACCGGAGCCGCTGGTGACGGTCACCGTGACCCGGTCGGCCGGCGCGGCCAGCTCGACGCCCATGGGCGTGGTGGTCACGTCGCCGTTCTCGTTCTGGTCGAGCAGCACGCGATTGCCCGGCACCATCACGCCCTGACCGATCAGCGAGGTGGCCTGCAGCGTGCGCCCGGCGTCGATCTGGCTGGTGATCTCGGACAGCGAGTCGTTGAGCTCCTCGATGCCGCTGACGGTATTGATCTGCGCCAGCTGCGAGGTCATCTCCTCGTTCTTCATCGGATCCATCGGATCCTGGTTCTGCAGCTGGGTCACCAGCATGGTCATGAAGTTGTTGCGCAGCTCGTCCGACTGACCGGAGGTCAGCCCGCCGGCACCGGAGGCGCCGGCAGCGCCGCCGTTGAGGCCGTTGAGCACGCCGGAATCGATGGTGGAAGCCATGGGATCAGCCCTCGCCCAGCGTCAGGGTCTTGAGCATCAACTGCTTGTTGGTGTTCATGACCTCGACGTTGGCCTGGTAGGAACGGGAGGCGGAGATCATGTTGGCCATCTCCGCCACGGGATCGACGTTGGGCAGGCTCACGTAGCCCTGCTCATCGGCCAGCGGGTGCTCGGGGCGATACTCCCGGCGCAGCGGCGCCGGATCCTCGACCACCTCGCGCACGCCGACGCCGCCCACGCCATGGCGCGAGGCGGCCTGGCTCTCGAACATCACCTGCTTGGCGCGGTAGGCCTCGCCGTCCGGGCCGGCCACGCTGTCGGCGTTGGCCAGGTTGCTGGCGGTGACGTTCATGCGCTGCGACTGGGCGCTCATCGCCGAGCCGGAGATATCGAACACGGAAAACATCGACATGCCACCGCTCCTTATTCGGGTTGCATGGCCTTCTTGAGGCCCTGGATACGACTGTTGAGGAGCGTCAGGGAGGCCTGATAGCGCACCGAGTTGTCCGCGAAGGCGGTGCGCTCGCGGTCCATGTCGACGGTGTTGCCGTCGAGGCTCGGCTGGTCCGGCACCCGATAGAGCAGCTCCCCGCGCGGCGACGGCATGCCTTGGCCGGCCATGTGGCCGCCGTCGGTGCGCGCGAGCGACAGCCCACCGCCCGCGCCGGCACCGCCCTGACGGGTCGCCCTGGCCAGTTCGGCACCGAAGTCCATGTCGCGGGCCTTGTAGCCCGGGGTATCGGCGTTGGCGATGTTGCTGGCCAGCACCTTCTGTCGCTCATGGCGCAGGCTCAGGGCCTGCTGGGAGAAGTTGAGGGAGGCTTCGAGCTGATCGATCATCCGGCACGCTCCGGAAAAGGAAATTCGTCGACGATGGAGAATAGCCACGGTGCTGTCAGCCCAAAGGACCGAACAGCCCTCGATAGCCGGGCCATTTCACGGCATCCCCCGTCGAGGCGAGCGCTAGACTGCCGTCAGGAACTTCCTCCGAGCGTGCCCATGTCCCGATTGCTCCGTCGCTGCCTGCTCCCGCTGTTGCTGCTGGCCGCCCTTCCGACGTCGGCGGAGGACACGGCGATGCTCGACGCCGTGCGCGCCTTCCTGACCGCCGAGGCCGCCCCGCTGGGCGACGAGGTCAGCGTGACGCTCTATCCGCCCGCCGCGCACTTCCCGGCCTGCCAGCAGCCGACCCCCTTCCTGAGGGACACGTCTCGCGCGCCGCTGGGGCGGCTGTCGGTGGGCGTACGCTGCTCGGGCGAAGACCGCCGGACGCGCTACCTGCAGGCCGAGGTCAGCGTGATCGGCCGCTATCCGGTCACGGCGCATGCCATCGAGGCCGGCACGCGGCTGACGCGCGACGATCTGGAGGAACGGCGGGGGGAGCTCGACCGGCTGCCCAGGCGGGCACTGCGAACCGTCGAGGCGATCGTCGGCCAGGAGGCGCGCCGCTCGCTGGCGGCGGGACGGGCGATCCAGTCTCATCAGGTGCGTGCGCCACGGCTGGTGGAACGCGGCGCCAGCGTGATCCTGGAGGCCGGCGGACAGGGCTTTCGCGTCACCCGTCGGGCCGAGGCGCTCGGCGCCGGCGGACGCGGCGAACGCATCCGGGTACGGCTGGACGATCGCCGCATCCTCGAGGGGCGCGTCATCGGTCGCAATCGGCTGGCCGTGGATGACTGACCCGGACTGGCCGCCACCCCCGGCCGCGCATTAAAGTAACGGCCTCGAGTGCCGATAGCTCGAATAACGCACCGCTCACGAGGCACTTCAACGTGAAAGTCGACAATCACCATCCCCTGCGCCCCGGGCAGATCGAGTCACGCGACACGACGCGCCAGACCCGGGAAACGCCCGCGGCGGGCCAGGACACGCCGGAATCGGCGACCACGACGCATCTGCGCCAGGGCGCCACCGATCCGAGCCAGGACATCGACGCCACCCGGGTCAACGAGCTGCGCGAGGCCATTCGCGACGGCCAGCTGGAGATCAAGCCCGAGCGCATCGCCGACGGCCTGATCGCCAGCGTGCAGGACCTGCTGACCGACGAGGGCGACGCTCAGTGAGCCTGCAGCGACTCCTCGGCGGTCAGGCCGAGCGCCTGGCGGGTCTGGGGCGGCTGCTCGAGGAAGAGCAGTCACTGCTGGTGGCCGGCGAGATCGATGGCCGGCGGCTCAACGCCCTGGCCGACGAGAAGACGGCGCTCCAGCAGGCGCTGGAGGAGACCGAGGAAACCCGTGCCCGGGTCCAGCGCCAGCTGGGCTACGCCGAGGGCATCGAGGGCGCCCGTCAGGCCGCGGCCGACGCCGGCTGCCTCGACGGCTGGCAGACCATGCTGGATCACGCCCGGCAGATTGCCCGGCTCAACGAACGCAACGGGCGACTGCTGGCGCTGCGCATGCGCCACAACCAGCAGATGCTCGACTATATCCACCGCCTCGCCGATCCCGACACCTATTCCGCCGACGGCCGCACCGGCCTTCAGCCGCGCCGCCTCGACGCGCGGGCCTGACCCCTGGCTCAGCCGGTCGCCGGCCGGGCCTCCCACCAGCCGGCCAGATCGTCCGGCGCCTGCGGCGCTCCCAGCAGATGCCCCTGCCCCAGCGACGCACCGAGCGCCCGCACGGCCTCGAGCTGGCCCGGCGTCTCGATGCCCACCAGCACGACCTCGATACCCAGCGCCTGGAAGCAGCGCAGCAGCGCCTCGAGCACGCCCTCCCGGGCGAGCGGCGCCATCAGCGCCGGGCTCAGCTTGACCCGCGACACCGGCAGGCTCGCCAGCCTTGGCAGGTCCACAGGAGAGGCGCCGATATCGTTGGCCACCAGACCGATACCGAGCTTCCCTAGCCGTCGCAGCAGATGGGCCTGCCCGGCGGCGTGATCGATCAGCCCCTGCTGCCCGAACTCGAGCGACAGCCAGCCGGGCTCTAGCCCCTGCTGTCGCAGGAAGAGATCCAGCGGGCGCCGATCGAAGGTGGCCTGATCGAGCAGATCACCGTCGACGTTTACCGCCACGTCCAGCTCGGCCAGCGGCGATCCCGCCTCCCGCCAGGCGGCATGCTGGGCGATCACCGTGGCGATGACCCAGCGATCCAGACGCACCTGCTCGCCCAGCTCGGCCACCACCGGCAGGAAGTCGGCGGGGGCCAGCAGGCCATCGCGCGGATGCTGCCAGCGCAGCAACGCCTCCAGCCCCACGCAGCGGCCCGTGGCCAGCTCGAGCTGCGGCTGATAGAGCAGCTGGAAATGCCCCTCCGGCGCCAGCACGGCGTCCTGCAGCAGCTGGCGAAACGCCAGTTGCTCGTCCAGATGGTGACGCAGCGCCTCGTCGAAGAAGGCATGCCCGGACGGACCGGCACGCTCCAGCGCCGTTTCGGCACTGGCCAGCAGCTGCGAGGGGAGCTCTCCATCTTCGGGATAGATGGACACCCCGGCGGAGAGGGTCAGCAGGGTCGGATGCATCTCCTGCCAGAAGGGGGGCTCCATGGCCTCGAGACAGCGCATCACCGTGACCTGCAGCCCGCCAAGCGTGAGCGGCGGCTCGATCAGCACCCCCCAGCAGCCGGGCCGCAGCTTGATGAGGCTGTCTTCCCGCCGCAGGGTGCGCGCGAGGCGCTGCTCGACGCGGGCGACCAGGGCCTCGAACGCCGCGACGCTCAGGGACTCGCGCAGCGCCGCATGATCATCGAGCCGCAACACCATCATCCCGACGTGCCCCTCGGCGCGATCGGCCCGCTCCAGGGCGTGTCTCAGGCGATCCTCGAACAGCCACATATTCGGCAGGCGAGCGGGCAGCTGCCGCCAGGCATCCGGCTCAAGGGCGGCGGGAGATTCTCCGGGATCGATGACGCTCAGCAGGCGCAGCCGCCCTCCGTGCTCCTGCTCGACCGGCGTCGCGCTCACCAGCACCAGGCGGCCGTCGGCATGCGAATCGGCGGCGAGGCGCGCCGGCTCCCAGCCTTCCTCCAGTGCGACCCACTCATCGCGCCAGTCGCAGAGAAAGCCGGAATAGCGGATCAGACCATCGATCGAACGCCCCGCCAGCTCGTCATCTTCGCTCTCGAGCAACGCCCGGAAGCCGTCATTGGCCCAGCGGATGCGGCCCTCGTCATCCACCAGCACCAGCCCGAACGGCGCCTGCTCGACGACCAGGCGCGACAGCGCCGCCGGCAGGGCATGTACCTGCGCCTGCTTGCCGTTGTCCTGCGCAGGGGCCCCAACGCCATCGCCTGTCATCGCCGTCGTCCCGAAGTGTCTGTTCACGTCACATCCATGGATGTCGGCCGAATCGGCGCGTTCTTGAGCGCGTCATCGGCATCGGCCACGCATGGCTGCGATCGTCGCTTCCGCCCATAGGCGAAAGCCGTCCCGGCCCGACATCCCTCGCTTCAGTGTAACAACGGTTTGTGAACGCCTCGTCGCAAAAAGCCTCGCAAAACCTTGCTATTCCCGACGTCATCGTGCGCGTCCGCCCGCGCACTCGGTGCGAAACCCATCCGCTTGCCTTCAACTGATGGCTTCAGCAGACTTCCCTCCCCTGTCATTTCCGTGGTCCATCCCATGAGCGCCCCCTACAATCTCGCCCTGGTCGCCCTGTCCTTCGGCATTGCCGCCATTGCGTCCCTGACTGCCCTGGACCTCGCCGGGCGGGTGCGCGCCGGTTCCGGCATTGTCAGCCATGCCTGGCTCGCCGGTGGCGCCTTCGCCATGGGCACGGGCATCTGGGCGATGCACTTCATCGGCATGCTGGCCATGAACATGACGGCCAACCTGGCCTACGGCATTCCTCTGACGGCGCTGTCGCTGATGGCGGCGATTCTGGCCTCCGCGCTCGCTCTGGCCATCGTCCAGACCGGACGCCTGAGACGCCGACGCCTGGGCATCGGTGCCCTGGTCATGGGGCTTGGCATCTGCCTGATGCACTACGTGGGCATGGAAGCCATGGAGACTCAGGGGACGCTGCGCTATCGGCCGGGGCTGTTCATGCTCTCGGTGGGCATCGCGGTATCCGCCTCGGCACTGGCCCTGTGGCTCGCGTTTCATCTCAACCCGACGAACGACCGCCGTGCGCCCTTCTGGCAGAAGGGGCTGGCCGCTCTGATCATGGCCCTGGGCATCTCCGGCATGCATTACACCGGGATGGCAGCGGCGCTCTACCCCGAGGGCGGCATGCAGCCGGCGACAGACGGGCTGTCGACCTATCAGCTGGCCATCACGGTGGCCCTGATCTCGACCTGCATCATGCTCTCCGCCCTGCTGATCTCGCTGTTCGACGCACACCTGTCATCGCGCAACGCCCGGCTCGCCGCCTCGCTGCGCGAGGCCAACCGGGAGCTCAAGGGCATGGTCTATCGCGATGCGCTGACGCAGCTGCCCAACCGGCTGCTGCTGGAGGAGCGCCTGGATGGCCTGCTCTCCGATGCCAGGCGGACGACCTTCGCGGTATTCTTCGTCGATCTGGACCGCTTCAAGCACGTCAACGACTCGCTGGGACATCATGTCGGCGACGAGCTGATCCAGCATGCCGCGGCCCGGCTGCAGGCCGCGGTACGTGAGACCGATACCGTGGCCCGGGTCGGCGGTGACGAGTTCATGGTGCTGATGGAAAGCGCCGCGGCGCACGATGATGCCGCCGCCCTCGCTCGACGCCTCGTCAGCACCCTCGACAAGCCGTTCCAGATCGGCAACGGCGTGGTGAAGGTCTCGACCAGCGTCGGCGTCAGCCTCTATCCCGAGCACGGTCGCGACAAGCATGAGCTGATGGTCCACGCCGATGCTGCCATGTACGGCGCCAAGCAGAAGGGCCGCAACACTTTCCAGTTCTACGAACCGGACATGACGCTGCACGAGGAGCGCCGCGTCCAGCTGGAAAGGCGCCTGCGCCTGGCCATCGAACACGACGGCCTGAGCCTGGCCTATCAGCCCAAGGTTCACGTCGAGACGGGACGCATCACCGGGGTGGAGGCGCTGCTGCGCTGGCAGGATGCCGAGCTCGGCACGGTGGCGCCCGACGAGGTGATCCCCCTGGCCGAGGATTCCGGGCTGATCCTGCCGATCGGGGAATGGGTGCTGTACACCGCCTGCCGCTATGCCCGGGAATGGGAACGCGACACCGGTCACCCCCTCGCCATGGCGGTCAACATCTCGGCCGTCCAGCTCAACAGCCGGCATTTCGTCGACACGATCAAGCGCGTGCTGGCCGATAGCGGCCTGGCGCCGCACTACCTGGAACTCGAGCTGACCGAGAGCGCGCTGATCCAGAACCCGGATCACGCCCTGGAGGTTCTCAACGAGCTGCGCGCCCTCGGCGTGGCGCTCTCCATCGACGACTTCGGCACCGGCTACTCGAACCTGGCCCAGCTGCGACGCTTCCCCATCGACCGGCTGAAGATCGACCGCACCTTCATGTCCGAGGCGGTCACCAGCCTTCAGGACGCGGCCATCGTGAAGGCCGTGGTGGCCATGGCCCAGAGCCTGGACCTGCAGGTGGTCGCCGAAGGCATCGAGAACGAAGACCAGCTGCAGCTGATCCGCCAGCTTCAGAGCCACGAATATCAGGGCTACCTGTGCAGCAAGGCACTGTCCGGCCACGAACTGAAGCGGTTTATGGCGGAAAGACCTAGCGCGGAACGCGGCTCCGTGCTGCCGACCCGAAGCGCCCGACCTACCCCAGCGCCTTGACGATCAGCTGCACGCCGACGATCGCCATGGCCAGCACCACCAGCCGGTAGAACAGCCGCTCGTTGACGCGGTGCTGCAGCCACAGGCCGCTGCGCACCCCCGCCCAGGCTACCGGCACCAGCACCAGTGAGGCCCAGATGCTGGTCAGGTTGATCTCGCCGAGCACCAGGTAGGGCGGCAGCTTCATCAGATTGACGGAGGCGAACATCAGGGTCGTGGTGGCGATGAAGGTCATCTTGGGCAGGTGACGCGGCACCAGATAGAGGTTCATCGGCGGCGCCCCGGCATGGGCGATGAAGCTGGTGATCCCGGTGGCGATCCCCGCCGGCCAGGCCCAGAAGGCGCGGATCGGCCGCGATGAGGCGGGCTTGGCAATCATGTAGGCGACGAACAGCAACGAGATCACGCCCAGCAGCAGGCGCACGTGATCCTCGTTCAGGCTGCCCGCCACCAGGCTCGCCGCCGCCACCCCGATGGCCAGCCCCGGCAGCAGACGCTTCACCTCGGCCATGTCCTGATGCCCCCACCAGGCCTTCACCGCCAGCGCATCCATCACCAGCAGCAGCGGCAGCAGCAGGCCCGCCGCCTCGATGGGCCCGATGGCCAGCGCCATCAGCGGGACCGAGAGGGTGCCGAAGCCGCCGGCGAAACCGCCCTTGGAGATACCGGTGAGATAGGTGGAGAGCACGATCAGCGTCCAGGCGAGCCAGGAGTAGTCGGGCAGAGTCATGTGCGCATCCTTGTGCCCCGCATCGGTCGGCGGGTTCTCATTGCGGTGAGCCAGTCGGAGAGCATACCGGGCCGAGCACGTCTCTTTCATCTCGCGCGGCCGGCAAAGGGGGTGTGGATAACGAGGCGCTGTGGACAAAGGCGAGGCGAACGAAAAAGGGCCCACGGATAACCGTGGGCCCTTTCGAGATTCGGTGGCGCGCCCTAAAGGATTCGAACCTTTGACCTTCGCCTCCGGAGGGCAAAACTCACACACAGGAATATACGACAACCCACATACAAGTAACTGTTTATCCTAGAATAATACAACATCCTTCATCTAAGTTTGTCTTTTGAAAGATGTGGTTATATGCTCTCAATGTGGTTACTATCGTGGTAACAGCAGGGAGCGCATGATGATCACCACCGACCGCCAGATCCAATCACTCAAGCCAGGAGAGCGAGTCTACTGGCAGAGCGTGCGGTCACCGCACGGCGGCGGGTTGGCCATCCGCGTCTCTACCCGAGGCACGCGCTCCTGGTACGTGCGTTACCGCCACGATGGTCGGCAGGATGCTATCTGCATCGGGCATTACCCAGGCATGAAGCTTCAAGCCGCAAGAGATCGTCACTACGAGATTCGCCAGCTCGTAGCTGACAACCTCGACCCCAAGCGAATCCAGCGCCAGCAAAAGGCAGCCAATCTAGAGGCCTGGAGCATGGACCAGTTGTTTGAGAGCTATGGTGATTTCTGGTGTACGGGAGGAGGTAGGAAGGGTGGCGTATCCTGTTGATTGATCACGACCAAGATCTCAATCAACAAGAGCGGATACGCCATGACCGATTCTACTCTCCGAGCCCTGTCGCAGCCAGAACCCGAGACCTCTGACCCGTTGCACGAATTGTTGCGCCAAGGGGCACGAGACCTGATCGCCAAGGCCGTGGAGGCCGAGTTGGCCACCTTCCTGGCTCAGTATGCCGACACGACTCTGGAGGACGGTCGGCAGGCGGTGGTACGCAACGGCTATCTGCCGGAGCGCACCGTGCAGACTGGCATCGGTGACGTCACCGTCAAGGTGCCCAAGGTGCGGGACCGAAGTGGCGGCCAGGCCTGCTTCAACAGCACCCTGTTGCCGCCCTACTTGAAACGGGCCCGTAGCGTCGAGGAGCTGATTCCCTGGCTCTATCTCAAGGGCGTCTCCACCGGCGACTATCAGGAGGCCCTGTCGGCCCTGCTGGGTGACCAGGCGAAGGGGCTGTCGGCCAACACGGTCTCGCGACTGAAGGCCCAGTGGCTCGACGAGCACAAGGTCTGGTGTCAGCGGGACCTGGCGGACCGCCGCTATGTGTACTGGTGGGCCGATGGCGTCTACAGCAATGTGCGGTTGGATGACCGCCTCTGTCTGCTGGTGATCATCGGCGTCACGGCGCATGGCCGCAAGGAACTGGTCGCCGTCGAGGATGGCCATCGCGAGTCGGAAGCCAGTTGGAAAGAACTGCTCACGGGCCTGCGAGAGCGTGGCCTGACAGAGGCCCCCAGGCTGGCGATCGGTGATGGTGCGCTCGGTTTCTGGAAGGCGCTGAGCAAGGTCTATCCGACCACGGCGCACCAACGTTGCTGGGTCCACAAGACGGCCAATGTGCTGAACAAGCTGCCCAAGTCGGTGCAGCCCAAGATCAAGGCCGACCTTCACGAGATCTGGATGGCCGAGACGCGCGAGGCGGCCCATCAGGCCTTCGACCGCACGCTGAAGCGCTTCGGCGCCAAATACCCCCAGGCGATGGAATGCCTGGCCAAGGATCGGGACGAGCTGCTGGCGTTCTATGACTTCCCGGCAGAGCATTGGGTGCACATCCGCACCACCAACCCGATCGAGTCGACCTTCGCCACGGTCCGCCTGAGGACCAAGCGCAGCCGGAACTGCGGCTCTCGGGACACGACCCTGGCGATGGTCTTCAAACTGCTCCAGACCGCCCAGAAACGCTGGAGGCGGATCAAGCACTTCCAGAAGTTGGAGCTGGTCGTCAGCAACGTCAAGTTCCAGGACGGGGAGCAGGTAGCCGATCAGTCAGACAGGAATGCGGCCTGACCGTCATCCACCAGATTTGACAATAACTCGTTGTTTGATCGCTGGGTTGCTCATTATGCCACCACACCGACAGTCCGCACTAAGCGCCCACCTTCAGCAACGGTGGTGGAACAGACCCGCTGGCGCTGGTCGCACTACCTAGCGGGCAGACTCGGTGACTTCCTCGTTAAGTCTATCGAGCGCTCCCATCTCTCCAATGCCATCGCAGAGACTGCCAGCGAGAAGAGCCGTGAGCAGGCACGCAAATGTCTCAGCCTTCTCAAAGCCATGTTGGAATATGCCGAAGCGCGCGGGCAGATAGAAGACAACCCAGCGACTGGTATTCAGCCCAGCAAAGTCGGTGCTCTGCCCGCTCGCCCGCGGGAGCGGCATCTCGATCTTGAGGAGTTGAGGCGTCTTTGGGCAGCCATTGACCAGGCACGCCTAGCGACCTCTACTGCCGCAGCTTTGAAGCTGCTAATCCTGACCGGGCAGCGGCGCGGAGAGCTCCTGCAAGCCCGATGGGCTGACATCGACCTTGAGAAAGGTGTCTGGGCCTTGCCGGCACACACCACCAAAAGCCACAAGGCGCACACGGTCTACCTCTCTGCGCCTGCTATTGGCCTTCTTCGATCTCTCGACAGGCACCGGGAGTATGTTTTTCCCGGTCGCGTGGAGAGTCAGCCAATCGGCGCCCAGTCCCTCACTACGGCCACACTCCGCCTCCAGGGCCGAAAGACCAAAGAGCGTGATCTCGAAGCTCCCCTGGGAGATATGAATCCGTTTTCAGTGCACGACCTGCGCCGTAGCGTCGCCACCGGCCTTGGGGAGTACTGTGCCGTCCAGCCGCACGTCATCGAGCGCATGCTGAACCATGCGAACGAGAACCGGCTGGTCGATACCTATCAGCGGAGTACCTACGAGGCTGAGCAACGAGCCGCCTGGCAGGCATGGGGAGAGCTGATTGATAACCAAGTGGCCCGGACTCGGCAGAACGTAGTCCCCATGAGGAGGGCCACGGAATGACTGGCACTCAGGGGCAGCATCAGGCCGAGAATCAACAAGCTGGCCAGCCGCTCATCATCCTCGATGATCAGAACACGGCCCTCACATGTGGGTGTGCCTCTAGCCATCGCGCCATCGCTCGAGGCATATGGTCGAGAGGTCAGGATCTCGTCGACCAGATGACAGCCCATCGTCGCCAACGGGAGAAGATTTCCTCACCAATCAATATGAATGTGGCGAGACAGAGCCGCAGGGTAAGCTTAGTTTTCCTCAAGCAAAGGGATGCCCGAACACGCAGGCTTTCGCTTGAAAATTGCACCTCATTAGCTTGTCGGACACCTGAAAATCCCGCGCAGAAGGGTCAACCATGGGGGATTAAGAGGAGATGGAAACTCATTCCCAGGAAGGTCACAGTTCATCAGCAAAGTTATCCACTTGCTGGCTTTCCCAAAGGCCAATATCTTATGTGATATCGTTTTAGATACTGGTTAGACAACCAGTGAAAAGAGGGGCCTCAATTCCCTACCCGGCTACCAACCTTCGGGAATTGAGGCCTACCACCCGCCAGCAGGCAGGGAGATTGCGGATGCTCAACATGAAGACGCACCACCCCCGTAAGCCCGATGCGCCAACATCGGCAGAGGTAGTGCGCCGTCATGTAAAAGAGCATGTGCGGTACGTTTCTAGAAGCGTACAAGCAACGGTTGTGAGTTTAGCTAGCACTAGCCTGAAGACGCAACTATGTTGACGCCGACCCAGGCATGTCGCGGCTTTCACAACCGCCCCCCTCCCTCTCTGCTGGCTCCTGAAACAGGAGACCGGCCATGTCCGACATCCCCACCCGACGCTATCTGTCAGAGCGACAAGCCGCTGATTATCTTGGGTTTTCTCCACACACACTACGTCAGAGCCGTTGGAGCGGTAAGCTTGCAGGCATAGAGCCGCCGCAACACATCAAGCTGGGCCGCAATGTCCGTTATGAGCTGAGCACCCTGGACTCCTGGATGGCCACTGCCACCGAGGAGGCGCGCTCATGAGCACACCAACGAAAACGCCCGGCTGGGGGAGCCGGGCGCGATTCGACAGCATCATCGAGGTTGATCAGCTCCATCATAGCATCGATAGCGCCCTGGCGCTGGCGCTCAGCGACCTGTACGGCAGCGGTATCACGCTAAGGGGCAATGGCCAGTGGCAGCGCTTCCAGCCGCCCGGGAAACGCGATCCGGACGGCTATGCGGCGATCCTCAGCCCCGAGGTCGCGCTGTTCGGCCGTTGGGATAGTGGCGAGCAGCACCTGGTCGTGCTGGCCGATGAAGAGGCCTCCGATGCCGAACGTGATCAGCGGCGGGAGCGGGCCCGACAGGCAGCAATGGAGGCTCGAGAGCTCCGGCAAGCGGCTCTCGCTCACCAGCATGCCGAGACCGCTGAACGCGCTCGAGCTCTGTGGGCCAGAGCGATGCAGTCACAGGGGCATCCCTACCCGTTGCGCAAAGGCGTCTCGACAGGGTGGACGCGCCAGCTTGGTCACCTGCTGCTGGTGCCGCTGACCGATGGCTCTGGCCTGGTAAACGTCCAGACCATCGCCGGCGATGGCACAAAGCGCTTCCTGAACGGCGGCCGTAAAAAGGGCTGCTATCACCCCATCGGTTCATTCGACACCAGCAAACCGCTGCTGATCTGCGAAGGCTGGGCAACCGGCATGACGCTGCACGAGGCGACCGGCTCCGCCGTGGCCTGTGCCATGGATGCCGGCAACCTGCTTCCTGTCGCTCGCTACCTGCGCAATCGCTACCCCGGCGCCAGCATCATCGTGGCTTGCGATAACGATCACGCCACGCCAGGCAATCCCGGTATTACCAAGGGAAAAGCCGCGGCTGAAGCGGTTGGAGGTAGGGCGATCTGGCCAGCCCTGGACGGCATCGCAGGAGCGACCGACTACAACGACCTGGCGCAGCTGGGTGAGGAGGTGGCATGAGCACACCCTCAGTAGTCGAGAATATCCGCCGGGAGGTCGAGCAGACTGCAGACGAGATGAGCCTCAAGGCCGTGACGCTGGGTGACTTCCTTCAGATGAAGCTGCCCGAGCGAGAGCTCCTGCTGGCTCCCTGGCTTCCCAGCAGCGGGCTCGCCATGATCTATGCGCCCCGAGGCATCGGTAAAACGTGGATCGCCCTGTCAGTGGCTATGGCCTGTGCTTCTGGTGGCGAACTAATGGGGTGGTCTGCTGAGACTCCACGACGCGTCCTGTATCTCGACGGGGAGATGCCCGGCCGAGCCCTGCAGGAGCGGTTCGCATGCGTTGCTCACAGCAGTGATCGCGATGCCTCGCCGGAGGCTGTCAGCATCCTCACACCCGATCTACAGCCCCGCGGCATGCCCGACCTCTCCACTGTGGAAGGCCAGGCAGCCGTGGAACCGTTCACCAATGATGCCGAGCTGATCGTGGTGGACAACATCGCCACCCTCTGCCGAACCGGCAAAGAGAACGAGGGCGAGAGCTGGCTGATGGTCCAGGAGTGGGCGCTACGCATGCGGGCTCAGGGCAAGACAGTGCTGTTCATCCATCACGCTGGCAAAGGGGGCCAGCAGCGGGGCACCAGCCGTCGAGAGGACGTCCTCGATACCGTCATAGCCCTCAAGCATTGCAAAGGCGATGACGAAGCCCAGGGAGCCAAGTTCGAGCTGCACTTCGAGAAAAATCGGGGTTTCTATGGCGACGACGCCCGCCCTCGGGAGATCACCCTGGTCTCGGCACCGGATGGGCGCATCACTTGGAATTGGCAGACCCTGACCGACAGCACCTATCAGCGTGTGGTGGCTCTGCTGCACGAGGGCCTGACCGCGGCAGAGGCTGCCCGTGAGCTCGATATCAACAAATCGACGGCTCACCGGCACCAAAAGCGCGCCGAGCGTGAAGGGCTCTTCACGCCGCGGAAGCAGGCAAAAGGGGGACAGTCAGCATGAGCACAGCCGAAAAGTTGCAGGTTGCACCCCCTAGGGGGACGCAACCTGCAACCACCAATCAGCTAGATGCAACCGGGCATGCAACCGCTGGTGCAACCGGTGGCCTAAAAGCCTTAGCTGACGCGTACTTGAATCAAGAGGCGTGCAACCAGCCATGCAACCAGAGGGAAACTTCAGCCCCTGAGCCAATGCAACTTTCGCCCCTGAAATCAGAGGAACAAGTTGCATCCCAAGCTCGGGGAAATCCCCCGGGCCCAGCCCGTGACATCGACGTGATCATCGATGTGCTGGCGCGGCAAGTCGGTAGGCCGTTGGGCGAGGAGTTGATGCAGCTGATGCGCCAGGCCATGCACGGAATGGGTCAGCAAGAGCGTGCCGAGCTGGCAGTCTCGATCGACGACTGCTTTGAACATGCCCAGAGCAGCCACTCAGGGCGCCAGCAAGCCGAAACGCTGGTGAGGCAGGCCATTCCTAGCAGCGAGGCTCCGGGCAATCTCAGCAACGCCCTGTCCTGGATCGATGCGCGCTGTGAGTTGGCCCGAGATGACAAGAGTTTCCTGGGCAGACATCTGGCGCCCTTGGCCCAGGCGGAGATGACTGAGACTGCTGAGCAATATGTGGCGACCTGGCAGGCGGTTGCCGAAGCCGAGCCTACCCCACACCGCAAAGACAACGCCGGCAGGCGAGCCGCCAACCGATCTCTGAGAGGTGATACGCCATGAAGCGACGCTCCCCCAGGACCAAGCCCAGCAAGGCTGCTCAGGACGCTTATCGCCGCCTGCTGGAGGATGCCAAGCCCAAGGATGAGGCAGACTCCGATGCGAGTGATGGATTTTCCCGACTATCAAACGACGAGATTCCCGATCTGGACGAAATGCCCAGCATCGACCTGACACTGCCGGCCATTGACCTCGACACCCCGATCAACCTGGAGGGCCTGAGCGATGAGCAAGAACCCACGCCAGCTGATGGATCCGAAACGCCTCATCGTCAGAGTCGAGCGTAACGAGCTGGTGCGCGCCCGCAACCGTGGCATCCTCCTGCTCGGCATGAGCCGGCAAGATGTCGAGCACATCTTGGGGCGCCCGGACGACGTGAACACCTACGTCGGCAGCGCCTGACGCTGCGATGACATCTGGTATCGCGACAGCCCACGCGGTTGGCACGCCCGCGTGGCGACGTGCAATGACCAGCTCGAAAGCTACGGCGCCGACAACCGACAGTAATACATGCCCAGCTCCCTTAGTGTGTTACGGGGGCTGAGTAACTATGGACGCTGCAATCGGCAACCACTCGCCCAGAGCTATCCACTCTCTTGAGACAATCTCCAGCACAAAGCCGTGAAACACGTGCAACAGCGTGAAACGGGTGAAACAGCTGAGACGCCGTGAAACGGGTGAAACACCCTGATACACCGTGAAACAGCTGAGACGCCATGGAACGGGTGAAACACCCTGATACACCGTGAAACAGCTGAGACGCCATGGAACGGGTGAAACACCCTGATACACCGTGAAACAGCTGAGACGCCATGGAACGGGTGAAACACCCTGATACACCGTGAAACAGCTGAGACGCCATGGAACGGGTGAAACACCCTGATACACCGTGAAACAGCTGAGACGCCATGGAACGGGTGAAACACCCTGATACACCGTGAAACAGCTGAGACGCCGTGGAACGGCTCTATAAATATTGCGGAGCTCTCCCGCAATACCTCCCTGCTTGACCCCTGTATCTGAGTAAGCGCCCAAGCAATGGGCCTGTGCCCCTTATCGGGAGCAACACCAGTCGACAGAACAGGGGAAACATAACGATGACTAGCTCTCAGCCGCCGGCGATCCTGCGCGTGGCCAAGCTCAGTACCTGGAGCGCCATCGCCACCAGCGGCGGCCATACCTGGCGCACGGCGCCCGTTCCTCACGCGGATCCGGAGCGATACCACCTCAATGAGGATTGGCGACCTGCAGATACCCCCAAGAGGCTGCGAGTAGCCATTGAGGAACGCCTTGCCGCCGTGACTACGCCACCGTCCAAAGAGGCAGTGCTGGCGCTCGAGTACCTGATCACTGCCCGGCGCGAGGCATTCATCCAGCACGGTGGTGAGACTGACGCCACTGAGTACTTTCGTGATGCCGTCTCTTTCCTTGAGGAGCGCCACGGTGCCGAGAATGTAGTGGCGGTAAACGTCCAGCACGACGAGATCGCCCCCCATCTGGTGGCTTATGTGGTGCCCCTGGTAGAGCGCCCGGCCCGCACCGTGCGCCGTAGTGTGTTCGCGCCTGGCCGTGACGAGTACGGCCGCCAGCATCGAGAGGTGCGAGAATTTCCCAAGCCCGCTGAGGTAGCGTTGTCCTCTGACCACTACAACGGCACACCAGCCAAGCTGGCCAGCCTGCAGTCCGAGTTCGCCACGCGAGTGGCCTCTCGGCATGGGCTGGTGCGTGGGCTGGAGATGTCCGCCGCAACGCACACCACAAACCAGGCCCACCATACGGCGCTTACTCGCGCGATGGCCGGCCATGTAGACCTGGCACCCGAGGAACTAGAGCGCCGGGGTCGTCTGTGGCGCCGCGAGAGCCCGGAGGAGCAAGCGCGTCGGCTGTCCGCCGCGATGCGTGAGCATTACGCTCCTACCGTGGCCCGGGCCGCCACAGCAGAGCATGACCGCCGTCGAGCACGTCAAATGGTCGAAACAGCCCGACGCCATCGAGACCGCTACCGTCGCGAGCGCACTGCTCACGCCGAGACCCATGCCGCCCTGGCACGCCTGACCTTTGGGCTAAGCCCGGAGCAGCGGGCAGCCTTGGAGCGCCAGGCAACCCAGTGCCGACAGGCCAATGAGCGCGCAGCCCAGGAAGAGCGTCAACGCCGAGCGACCGCAGAGGTTGAACGCAACCGTCGGGAGCAGCAACGCCTCAAGGCCGAGTGTCAGGCGAAGCAGGACCGAGAGGAAAGGCTCGCCAGCAAGTTGCGCAGGTCGAGCCCGGAGGAGTTGGCCAAGGCGGGATTAGAGCTTCGCCGTGAGTGCTGGCGCCTGCTGTTCAGTCGACCTGATCTAGAGGAGGCCGCCGATCGCATGGCCGAAAGCGGGCTGTTTGAGCATGGCGGTCACCTGAGCTCCAAGGGGTGCCGCTTAACGGATCCGGCTGCCGGAAGGGCAGAGCCGACTATGCCAAATCAAGCACCATCTATCTCCGGACCATCGCGAGGCCCTGAGAACAGCTGATAGTTCCTGGTTGGGTCAGGCGGCTTTTCTCGAGCCGGATTTGGTCTGGTTCGGGCCGATCTAGCTGAATCGCCCCGGGTATTCTAGACACCCGTCAGGCTCGGGGTATAACGCCGTTCGTACTCGACGGGGGACAGGCCATCGCTCGTGCCGTGACGGCGCCTTGGGTTGTTGAACATCTCGATGTAATCGAACACATCGCTTCTGGCGGCTCTCGGGTCGAATAGATCCGGCGCTTGATGCGTTCTCGTTTGTCGTTTGAGCAACTGGAAGAAACTTTCAGCAACGGCGTTGTCATGGCAGTTACCTCGTCAGCCCATGCTACCCTCCAGTTGATTGGACTTCAGGAAGCTTTGCCAGTCCGCGCTACTGAACTGGCTCCCCTGGTCCGAATGCACGATGAAAACCCCTTGGGGCTTGCGGCGCCAGACAGCTGACAGCAAGGCATCCAAGGCCAGGTCGGTGGTCACACGCGGCTTCATCGACCAGCCCACGACCTGACGCGAAAACAAGTCGATAACCACCGACAGGTAGAGCCAGCCTTCGTGGGTGCAGTTGTAGGTGATGTCGGTGACCCAGGCGACATTGGGTGCCGTTACGTCGAATTGGTGATCCAGACGATTGGGCGACACCACCGCCGGCTTGCCACCATAGGCGCCAGGACGCCGCCGGTAACCAGACTGAGAGCGCAGCCCTTCTCTGCTCCACACGGTGCTTGCCGCAGGTTTCACCGGCCTCTCTGAAGTCCTAGTGAATCTTGCGGTAGCCGTAGACGCCGCCGCTCTCGAGCCAGGCATGCTTGATCAGGCCCAGCAAACGCTGGTCATCTCGTGCCCGCTCGGACAGGGCGTTACGCCGCCAAGCATAGTAGCCGCTCGGTAGGCTTGGCGTAGCGCTTCATCCACTGATAAAGGCTGTAGCCGGAGACGCCAAGTCGAGCAACCACTTCTCGTGACAGGATGGCCTCGTTCTGTCACCTGCTAGACGGCTTCGATCTTGACTTCGGTATATCGCTGGCGGCTCATGGGACCTCCTTGGCGCCTTCAGCATAAGGCCTGGAGGTGTCTACGAGACACGGGGCGCCTCAGGATAAATATCCTTTATTATCAATATGTTACAAATAAATCTTGACGATGGGTTTTTCAATCGTCACTTGCTAAGTATTATAAGATATTCGGTTTTAGCCCTGCCTTCTTCTGGAGCGTGTTCTGTGCCGGATTCTTTGCAAGATTTTATCAAGGCGACATGGGGTGATGATGATGTCGCTCGAATAGCCAGAGTGAGAACAGGTGGCGATAACAATGACAAAGGTGGCAGGTACGAGGCTTTATTTACGACCTACCTGATCGCTAAGCATGCTTTAGAAGATAGGGGGCGCGATGTTCAGGTGAGCGCTCAGGAGCTCGCTTGGGTAGATGATGTATGCGTTCGCATTGGCGGAAAACGAAAAATCAACTATCAGGCTAAGAACTCAGCAGGCGATGCTGCTAACTGGGATCCAGAAATCTCGGCGCGATTTGCGAAGCAGCAGGTCATCGATACTGATCATCATCGGTTCGACGAAGCTCAACAGGTGCTGCTGGTGAGCTGCGAGAATAAGCATCTGAAAAATAAAGAAAAAATAGAAGACGAGATGGCTGACTTTGCCAGCTGCGAATTCTATCCCTTTGCTGAACCTGCTACACACATTTTGTTCTACCACCAGCCAACCATCCAGGTCTTCTCCGGTCTCTGTGCGGAGCCGAGCTTAGATGACATGCAAACCGCCATGAAGGCAATCATGGCCCAGTGGGCGAACCAACCAGCTGCTACCCCTATCGGGGTTTGCGACCTAATCCAGGCCGCCAAAGAAGAGGCAAGACCCAATGTTTTCAAGGAGTTGGACGAACCTGAGAAGCCTGGGTGGTTAGTTGATCTCATCGCCCCCTTCCCTTCTGCTAGCATAAAGGTACAATCTGGCGATTTTATGGTGAGCATCAAAGGTCTCACAGTTAGGTTGCCAGGGGCGCTGGCTGAGGGTGACGCCCCTGAATACGATGGTGAGGTCGGTGGCGAGCAGGAGCTGATAGCGCTACTGTTTTGGCTATCCAGCCAGGCGCAGCTGTAGACAAGGAGTTTCATATGAAAAACTCAACGCGTGAAGGACGGAGCTACAGCGATATCGCTGAGCCCGCTGCGCGCGCGGCTCTGCAGGATCTGCTATACGCTAGCGACAGCAGCGATATCCAGGGTTATCAGACTGCTATGTATACCCTTGGACGCCTGCTGGGCGGAGCCCTTTCACAGCGTAAAAGCTTGGAGTCTGCCAAAACGGTGCTTGTCGTATCTACTGCGGAAGATGCCGACTTCTTGACGAGTGGCGTCATGGCAGCTCTTCGTGACTCACATGATGTTCGCTATGCCGTTTTCTGGAATAACCATTCTGCCCTGTCGAACAGCGAAAGCATCGCTCCGGTGGTTAACAGTTATTACCAGGAAGGCTACGAAGATGCTGATGCTCTAGTGATCGTTAAGTCCGTGATTTCAGGGAGCTGTGTGGTAAAAACAAACCTGCTGCGCCTGATGTCGCAAAATGCGAATCTGCTGCAAAATGTGCACGTTGCATCACCGGTTATGCATGTTGATGCAGAAGATAAGCTTAAGTCAGAATTTCCTATTTCGATCTCCGAAAAGTTCGATTTTGCTTACTTTGCGCTGGATCATCAGAAAGCAGGCAGAGAAGTTTATCCAGGTATCGGTGGTCAGGTTTATCAGCTTCTTGGGCTCAAAGACCAGCCTGCCAAGACTGGATACGTGCCTGAGCTGATTAAACGGCAGTTTTCCTCCAATGTGGCGAATGCCTGACCGTTCAGTAAGTTAAGAAAAAACGCCCCCCAATGGGGCGTTTTTTATTTTGTGGCGGGTCTGGTACGGGCGGCAGTAGCGGACACCGTCGAGCTTGCAGCCAGCTCGACGCTCCGGCGGCAGACGCTATGCTTGAGCAAAGCGCTGCCAGGGAGGGAAGCATGCTCAAGAAGCTCTTACGGACTGCTGTCCGGCAAGGACAAAGAGGACTACCAGAACTTCTCCGACCTGGTGCCTCCTGTCGAGCCAGTACGGCCCAAGTCCAAGCCTGCCACCCGGCGTGACGTCCCTCCCGATACACCATCCCCAACTACCGAAGAGCGCCGCAGCACGGATATCCGGCGCCCAGGCGGACACATCCCCGGGGGAGAGGAGCTCGTGCGTCCTACCCCTCGCGCCAAGCCAGCGCCAGCACCTCGAGAAGAGCCGCACTGGTCTGAGAAGCCCCTTCCTGGTGATCACCTTGGGCTCGCCGCAACTGCCGGCCACGCGGCCAAGCAGGCGATCAAGGAGAAGAGGTTCGATGACGCCTGGCGACACCTCCATGAGCAGCAGGAGCACTACCTGGCACATGCCGCCAAGTCCGGATTCACCGGCCCACAGACGCTGGCGCTAGCGGGCAGCATCCACAAGCCAATGGCGAATATCCTGCGTATGGAGGGACGCCACGATCAGGCGCTGGTCCATATGATGTACTACATGGCCACCGCCCGCCGGCCTCCCAAGGCTGATCAACAGAAGCTGGGCGCCTACTTCCGGCGATGCAAGTTCGGCCTGGCGGACGAAGCCAAGCTGAAACTCGTCATGTCGGCACTGAAGAGGGACCCTGTTTTCGACGCTGCGCGAGGCATCGTGGCCCAGTGGAGAGCCGATGAAGGATGAAGGCGGCGCCTCCCCCGACTTCCATTCGATTCCCTCGCCCCTGATCGATACCATGCAGATGTTTCGATCACGGACATGGAGTCGAAGGAACGATGAAGCTCGCAAGGACGGTCACCCTGGCAGCCGTGGCATTGGGCGTGGCACAGGCCGCCCAGGCCGATATCACCATCGGCAGCTGGAACCTCAAGCATCTGGGGTGGAACAACGGCAAACAGCTGGATGACGTCGCTTATGTGGCTCAGGGAGCCGACTTATGGGCGCTTCAGGAAGTGATGGATGGCGAAGCCGTCACACAGCTCGAGCGCCAGCTAGAGGCCCAAACAGGAGAGTCCTGGAGCTCGATGACCTCACATGAAGTGGGGCGCAGCACCTACCAGGAGAGCTACACCTACCTCTGGCGCGACGCTGCAGTCGAGTACACCCAAGGCGCTGTGGTCTACCTCGATCCGGGCGACGAGTTCGCACGAGAGCCATTCCTGGCAGAGTTCCGCGACATTGAGAGCGATCAGGAGATCGCACTGGCCACCGTTCACATCATCTACGGTGACAGCCGGGCCGATCGGACTCCCGAGATTCGTGAGCTCGCTGAAATCTGGGACTGGATGTCGGAGGTCTATCCTGACACGCCGCGGATCATCGCCGGGGACTACAATCTGGAGCCAGATGAAGCGGCATGGCAGCCGCTGCGCGATGCTGGCGCCGGTCCAGCGATCACCTCCGGGGCTTCTACCCTGAGCAAGACAGACGGCCAATACGCCAATCTCTATGACAACCTGTGGTTCGACCCGAGCACTCTCGACGTGACCAGCCAAAGCGTCGTTCGATTCCCTAACCTGCTCAATATGACCCACGAGCAGGCACGAGACGTTGTGTCTGACCACGCCCCCGTTTACATCACCCTGGGCGATGCCAGCGCCCGCTTTGTCTCACTCGCACTGTCAGATGCCGATGTGGCCAGCACCAGAAGTAGCGACTGCATCGACCTCAACAGCGCCAGCGCCTCACAGCTCGATGAGCTCCCGAATGTTGGGCCCGCTAGAGCCGAGGACATCATTGATGGTCGCTCATGGGGATCAGCGGATGAGCTGGTGGGGATTGACGGTATCGGCCCCGCCCGCATGCAGGAGATCCAGGATAGCGGGCTGCTCTGCGGCTAATTCCCTGAACGCCGGTCGAGCCCGAGCGCCAGCGACACTATGCTTTCAGCATGTGCGGACGCTTTGCGATCTACTCCGACCCACCACCTCCCCTGCAGCGGCTCACGCCGCGTGAGACGTGGGAGATGCTCACCGGGCGCTACAACGTGGCGCCCGGCACGTGGATTGCTGGCGTTCGAAGGAAAGGCGATGAAGCCGAGCCGTCGCTCACCCGGCTGTGGTGGGGATATCGGCCATCTTGGGCAAGTCCCGACGCTCCCCAGCCGATCAATGCCCGCGTCGAGAAGCTGGCCTCCAGCCGCTACTTCCAAGGCGCGTTCAAGCACCACCGTTGCGTGATCCCTGCGGACGGCTGGTATGAGTGGTTTCCCCAACCCGATGGCAAGTTGCCGCACTACCTGTGCCGTGCCGATCGCCAGATGCTCTGGCTAGCCGGTATCTGGGCAGATTACGGGGATGGCTCAGCCTGTTGCGCCATCATCAGCGAGCCTGCCAGAGGCTGCGCCCGGGACATCCATGATCGTATGCCGCTCGTCCTCGCTGATGACAGCTTCAACACCTGGCTCGATCCGGAGCTTCACGAACGCGACACCATTCGATCAGCAGTTCACCACCTTGATGCTCAGATGTTCACGCATTGGGCCGTGAGCACTCGGATCAATCGCCCTGCCAACGACGACCCCAGCCTGATCGAACCGGCCGACGCTGGGCATCAATGATTGCCTACGGGCGCCACCCAGCACCAGCGCTAATATGCGTTGTGTGACGTCAGGCGCGAGCGTGCTCCAGGAGGAGTCCGCTGCCAAGGAGGCATGCCGACGTCGCCCAGTTGTGCACGTCCTGCACTCGGCCCAAGGACGGCCCATCTTTCACGAGGCAGTTTTGGTGCGCAGTGCGGTGCGCGCAATTGGTACGCAGTCAGAGGTGCGCAGCTACTATGTCTCCAGGGGCTCCACCGGGCGGAAGATGCCGGTCTTCGTCATCTGCCGGCGAATCTCGAACTGCCCAAGACACTCCACCGGATCCACCTTATCGAGTTCCCGGAAGTTGAGACCGCTCCACGAACCACGGTCAACCTTCACGCTATACAGGTAATCGTCTCGCTCGTGCCCACTGCTCTTATCGAGACGCTGGGAATATCCGGACAAGGTGATCGCTTGGATGGTCGGCAGAGTCTTGAAGCACTCTCCCAGAAGTCGCACACCGATGGAGTGAATATGCCGGGCGTACTGTTGGCGCTGGTTCGACTGAGACAAGGACTTGATGCTGAGTTTCAGCGCCTTTGCCGGCACACTGGCCTGCTGAATGGGCAGCATCTCGATCTCGGGTAGATCCACGTCCAGGACCAAATGCTCAGGGGAGCGCAGCTCATAGTTGATCAGCGTCTCATAGGGCCACTCGAGGGCCGACAGGGCGTCTCCCAGAGCCTGCTCCATAGCTGGCAGCGTACCTTCTGCGACCTGACGCTGAATCTCGAGCCTGCGCTTCTCTCGATCTGCATGAGCTTTCCAGGCCGATTCCCAGTCCCGACAAGCCTCTGCGTATCGCATAGCGAGGCGCTGACACTCTTCTTGGCGCTTGTTTTCGGCTGGGGGCCAGATTCGATGCAGCCATGATTTCGCCGGCATGATGGGCCGAGTTGGCTCCGGCTCATCGAAAGGCTGGTATTCAGTTGCTCCCCCATCAGGGTGTGGTGTGCCAGTGTGGAGGGTCGTGAGTGACTCAGTAGCGCGATTCACGTTGTCAGCGGCCTTCTGGATGACTTCCTGAATCTGCTCTCGGTAGTCTCGCTTTACGATGCGCTCGATCTTTGGCTCTAGCTGGGCGCCGTGCTCATCGGTGATAGAGAGCTCGCCGCTCTCCTCATCGACCTTGATGTTGATCTTCATGGTGACCGGCACGGAGGCCGGCTTGGGTGCCGCCTGCCTGGCGGGCTTGCGGGACGATTTGCCGACCTTCTGTGACCAAGAAAGGCCTGATCCTGGAATCCCTGCACTGGCGCGCGTGCCAGAGGGAGAGAAGGATATTCCGGCGCCTGGCCCACCCATCCGGACGCCAAGGCCACGATGAGAGGCGCTGAGACGAATGCCTGGCGCGATCTTGACGGACTTACGGAAGCGAAACCCCATAACAGATCCCTGTTGTTGCTGTTCCCATTACGTCACTGCCGGGCCACGGCTCGGCCCAGCCGATAGCTTGTGTCAGTATAGCGACCAGCCCTTTTCGCATTTCAAGTTTTCAGCCCACGCCAGCGTTTCAAGGCTCGATGAAGTCTTGGACCATGGTGCCACCGAGATACAGCAGCCTCGCTTCTACCAGAACCCGAGTCGAGCGCCTAACTCGCGCTCCGCGTCCGTCGACATAGGAAGCCCACCAGTACGGGCAGATGCTGCCTTACGTACGCTGCCCTTCTTGTTTCGCACATGCGGCTCTGCGACGTCCTAGCTTTGCCCTCGGAACCGTTCGGCATAGGCCTCGAGTCCATGTAGTGGATTAGGATTCAGCGCCCCTGGCGGCGTACAGCGGGAATCCTCCCCCGTCGGACCAGCCGCCGGCCCCCCTCGGCGCAGTAGGGGATGATGCGCTGGTCGGCGATTTCATCGGGTGTGTACAGTAGCTTCTCCACCACATCCTCCCATCGTTGGCTTCACTCTGGATGGCTATCACCTGGGGCGAGGATCACTTGGTCGGCCCAGCATCCTCCTTAGGAGGCGGCGGAATACCAATGAACTACAGGCGCCGCCAGGGAGAGTCTCTTGGCTCAACGTAGCCTCGCCCCTGACGCTTGCCAATCATGGAAGGGTGAATCCACAGCAGGCGTGCATCTCTGTTACCCAATGGATTCGAGTAAGGCGCGGGGGTAGCTGTAAGCATCTATCCCCTTCAACCGTATCCTGAGCGAAAAAAGAGAATGGCAGAGCTGCAGTGGCTGGTTACCAGAGTGGTTACCAACAGACGGAAGGCAAAAGAAAAGGGCTCACGGATAACCGTAAGCCCTTGAATTTCTTGGCGCGCCCTAAAGGATTCGAACCTTTGACCTTCGCCTCCGGAGGGCGACGCTCTATCCAGCTGAGCTAAGGGCGCGCGGTGCACGAGGGCTGGCGCCATCGAGCGAGCCACATCCTACCTTGCCGCCTGTCGACTGTCTAGCCGTGACGCGGCCCTGGCCGGTCGGCAGACGGCGTCTCTCGGCGCCGGCGGGGCGAGAGACGCGTGCGCGAAATGTGCAAACGATACCGACGCCTTGAATTCCCCGGTGCTCATCGTCAGGTCATGGAGGACAAGGATGACATCAACCGAGAACTCAGGAGTGCTCCATGGCTAACGCAACAGCGACGGCAAACGAGACTCAGGCACCGGTACTTCAATGGCAGGACATCGACGGGCTGCTCGAGGCGAAGGAATCGCCGTGCATCAGTCTCTACGTTCCCACCACCCCCGTCTCCAACTATCGCGAGGAAAACCGCATCCTCTACAAGGATCAGATCAAGGAGGCGGCACACGAGCTCGAGCGTCAGGACATCGACAAGTCGCTGCGCGCCGAGCTGATCGAACGACTGGAAAGCGTCGGCACGGACGAGGCCTTCTGGACCCACCAGCAGAACGGCCTGGCGGTCTTCGTCTCGCCCGAGCGCTTCGAGGTCAGGAAGATGATGACCCGCCCCGAGAAGGCCCAGGCCATCGTGGGCGATGCCTTCCACCTGCGCCCGGCACTGCGCGAGGCCTCCCACTGGATGCAGTATCGCGTGCTGTGCGTCAGCCTGCATGACGTGGCGCTGTACGACGGCAACCAGGACCAGCTGACCGAGGTGGCGCTGCACAGCAACGTGCCGCGGGGCATGGGCGAGGCGCTGGGCAAGACCGAGACCTCCGCCAACCGCAAGGACGGCGACCGCAGCGGCGACGACAGCACGGACCTCAAGCAGTACTTCCAGGCCGTCGACAAGGCCATCCGCGACCATCACGCCGATCCCCGGCAGCGCCCTCTGGTGCTGGCCATGGTCGCCGAACATCAGGGCCTGTTCCGCGAGGTCAGCGAGCATCCCCAGCTGCTCGAGCAGGGCGTGGATCAGGAGCCCTTCGAGGCGATTCGCCAGCACCGGCTGAGCGAACTCTCCCGCGAGGTGGCCCAGCGCGCCACGCGCACCGACCTCGAACGCCTCATCGAGCAGTACCAGCAGAAGGCCGCCCAGGGCGAAGGCGAGAGCGATCTCGAGCAGATCGCCTACTCGGCCACCATCGGCCAGGTCGGCACGCTGCTGATCGACGAGGAGGCCCGCATCGAGGGCACCGTCGATAGCGAAGGCGGCAGGGTCGACTACGATCGCACCGGCTCGGAGGACGTGCTCGACGCGGTCGCGCGGCACGTCATCGACACCGACGGCGACGTGGTCTTCGTGCCCAGCGAGCTGATGCCCGGCAACAGCGGCGCGGCGGCCATCCTGCGCTACGCCATGGAGCCGGTGTAAGTGCCGATATCGGCGCCGCGGTAGGCCGCGGCCCCCACGGGGCATCCCGGGCGATGCCCCGAACCAGGTCCATCAGCGGCGGCCCTCGGGTCGCCGCTGCTGCGTTGGCCTCCGCGGCTCCCCCCGCCGGCTTCCCTCACCGGCCTCGTTCACCGCGCAGTTGATCGGCGACATTTTCCGGGCCGGGGACTGTCGCTATACTGCGCCCATCACGCCGCCGTCCGTGATCCGATAACAAGACCGTCAATGAGAGGTGGTGAGAGTGAATGCCAGCAAGCTGATCCTGGGATGCCTGACGTTGCTCGGCCTGATGACCGTGGCCTCGGCCCATGCCCAGCAGGAGGTGGACCGCGAGGCCCTCGCCGAGCGCCTGGCGCCGGTGGGCCAGCTGTGCCTGGAGGGCGAGGACTGCGGCACCGCCATGGCCTCGGCCGGCGCCGGCGACACCGGCACCGCCGGCGATGCCATCGACGGCGAGGGCATCTATGGCAGCATCTGCATGGCCTGCCACGAGACCGGTGCCGCCGGCTCCCCGGTCCGCGGTGACGAGGCGGCCTGGGCCGAGCGTACCGGCAAGGGCTTCGCCACCCTGCTCGACCACGCCCTCAACGGCTTCAACGCCATGCCGGCCCGCGGCGGCAATCCCAACCTCTCCGATGCGGAGGTGCGCGCCGCGGTGGCCTATCTGGTCGAGCCGGTGATGGACGTGCCGGCCGCCGATGACACCGCGGCCGCGCCCGACGAAGACGCCAGCGCCACCGCCAGTGACGCGGCGCCGGCCGAGAGCGGCGCGGACGGCGAGGCCCTCTACGCCAGCGCGCCCTGCGCCGCCTGCCATGCCGCCGGCATCGCCGGGGCGCCCAAGCTCGGCGACACCGAGGCCTGGGCACCGCGCATCGACAAGGGCATCGAGACCCTCTACGCCAGCGCCATCAACGGCATCGGCACCATGCCGCCCAAGGGCGGCGCCGGCCTGCCCGACGAGGAGATCAAGGCCATCGTCGACTACATGGTCGGCGAGGCACAGTGACGCTCGCGCCAGGCCGGCAACGACGGAAACGGTAGACATAAAAAAGCGGGGCGCCCGGTGGCGCCCCGCTCGTCGTTCCGCTGGTCTGGATCGCCGTCAGTTCAGCAGCGAACGCAGCCCGGCGATGGCGTCCTTGCCGCGGGCCTGCTTCTTCTCCGGGTCCTCGCGGTCGGCCCGGCCTTCCCACTCCAGGGCGTCTTCCGGCAGCTCGTCGAGGAAGCGGCTCGGCGTGCAGTCCATCAGCTCGCCGTAGGCCTTGCGCTGGCGCGCCAGGGTCATGGTCAGGGTGCGCCGCGCCCGGGTGATGCCCACGTAGGCCAGGCGCCGCTCCTCCTCGACGGTGCCCACCTCGATGGCGTTGCGGTGCGGCAGCAGCTCCTCCTCCAGCCCCATCAGATAGACGTGGGGAAACTCGAGGCCCTTGGAGGCGTGCATGGTCAAGAGCTGCACGCGGTCGGAGTCGTCCTCCTCGGCCTGCTGCTCGAGGATGTCGCGCAGCACCAGCCGCGAGATCGCCGCCTCCACGCCGTCGGTCTCGGTGGCCGTGCTGGCGGTGTCCTCGTCGGGGTCGGCGCCCATCGACTTCTCGAGCTGGTCGATCAGCGTCCAGACGTTGGCCATGCGCCGCTCGGCGATGGTCGGCGCGCTGGCGTTCTGGTAGAGCCAGGCCTCGTAGTCCATCTCGCGCAGCATGTCGCGGATGGCCTCGATGGCATCGCCGCCGTCCATGCGCCGGCGCACGCCCTCGATGAAGTGGGTAAATCTCCCCAGCCTTTCGACGGCTCTCACCGGCAGCAGCTCGGCCAGCCCCAGCTCCTGGCAGGCGGCGAACAACGAGCCGCCACGCTCGGTGGCGTAGTTGGCGAGCTTCTCCAGGGTGCTGGGGCCGATCTCGCGGCGCGGCACGTTGACGATGCGCAGGAAGGCGTTGTCGTCGGCCGGATTGATCAACAGCCGCAGGTAGGCCATGGCGTCCTTGATCTCGTTGCGCGAGAAGAAGGAGGTGCCGCCGGAGAGCTTGTAGGGAATCTGGTAGTGCTGCAGCTTCAGCTCCAGCAGCCGGGCCTGGAAGTTGCCGCGGTAGAGCACCGCGAAGTCGCGCCATTCGGCGCGCTCCTTGATACGCCGGGTGAGGATCTCGCTGGCCACCCGCTCGGCCTCGGCCTCCTCGTGGCGGTTGACCACCACCCGGATCGCCGCGCCCTGCCCCATGTCCGACCACAGGGTCTTCTCGTAGACGTGGGGGTTGTTGGCGATCAGGGTGTTGGCCGCGCGCAGGATGGTGCCGGTGGAGCGGTAGTTCTGCTCCAGCTTGATCACGTTCAGGCGCGGGAAGTCCTCGCCCAGGGTCACCAGGTTCTCGGGCCGCGCGCCGCGCCAGGCATAGATCGACTGGTCGTCGTCGCCGACCACGGTGAAGGTCTGGCGCTCGGCCATCAGCAGCTGCACCAGCTGGTACTGGCTGACGTTGGTGTCCTGATACTCGTCCACCAGCATGTAGTGGATGCGTTTGCGCCACCGCGAGAGGGCCTCGGGGTCGTCGCGCAGCAGGGTCACCGGCAGCAGGATCAGGTCGTCGAAGTCGACCGCATTGTAGGCCTTGAGGTGACGGCCGTAGGCCTCGTAGACCCGGGCGGCGAACAGCTCGTCCTCGCTGTTGGCATGAGAGAGCGCCTGGCCGGGCAGCACCAGGTCGTTCTTCCAGTTGGAGATGGTCGCCTGGACCTGGTTGATCGCCTCGGCGTCGACCTGGGCGTCCTTGTTCATCAGGTCGCGCAGCAGCGCCTTGGCATCCTCGGGGTCGAACAGCGAGAAGCCCGGCTTGTAGCCCAGCGCCTTGAGCTCGCCGCGGATGATGTTGAGGCCGAGGGTGTGGAAGGTCGACACCGTCAGGCCGTGACCCTGGCGGCCCTGGAGCATCTTGCCGACCCGCTCCTTCATCTCGCGGGCGGCCTTGTTGGTGAAGGTCACCGCGGCGATGCGCCGGGCGCTCATGCCGCACTCCTGCACCAGGTAGGCGATCTTGGTGGTGATCACGCTGGTCTTGCCCGAGCCGGCGCCGGCCAGCACCAGGCAGGGCCCGTCGATGGCACGCACCGCCTCCTGCTGGCGCGGGTTGAGCTTGGCGATGCGACTGGCGATGCTCTCGGTCATGCGTCACTCCTCGGCGCGGCCACGGTTTGCCCGGCCCCCGGAAGGCCGGCCCCCGGAAGGCCGGCCCCCACGAACTCCAGCTGGCGCCAGGCCTCGAAGACCAGCACCGCGGCGGCGTTGGACAGGTTCAGGCTGCGGCTCTCGGCCAGCATGGGAATGCGCAGGCGCTGCGATTCGGGCAGGGCGTCGAGCATCGCCTGGGGCAGGCCGCGGGTCTCGGGGCCGAATACCAGGGCGTCGCCCTCGCGATAGGCGGCCTCGTGGTAGCCGGTGCGGCCCCGGGTCGAGACCGCGAACACCCGCGTCGGCGCCACCTCGGCGAGGAAGGCCGCCCAGTCGGCATGCACCCGCACCCGGGCCCACTCATGATAGTCGAGGCCGGCGCGGCGCAGCCGCTTGTCGTCGAGGGTGAAGCCCAGCGGCTCGATCAGGTGCAGCCGGAAGCCGGTGTTGGCGCACAGGCGGATCAGGTTGCCGGTGTTGGGCGGGATCTCGGGCTGGTAGAGCACCACGTCGAGCATCGATGACTCCTGTAGACGGCGGGGAGGACAGGGCCGCCAACGCACTCGGGCCCCGAAACGGGGCCCGAGGCAGCGAGCGGGCGGCCGGTCTCGGCGCCCTGGCGGGCGGGCTCAGTCGCCCGCGATGCCGTAGCGGTCGCGATAGGCGCGGATCGCTTCGGCGTGGCCGCGCAGTTCGTCGCCGGCATGGACCTCGAGGTACTCGAGCACCATGTCCAGGGTGACGATGCTTACCACCGGCATGCCGTAGGCGGCCTCGACCTGCTGGATGGCGCTGCGCGGGTCGCTGTCGTCGCCGCCGCGCTCCTGGCGGTCCAGCGCCACCACCACGCCGGCAGCCTCGGCGCCGGCGTCCCCGATCAGCCCCATCACCTCGCGGATCGCGGTGCCGGCGGTGATGACGTCATCGATGATCAGGATGCGGCCGGCCAGCGCCGCGCCGACGATGTGGCCGCCTTCGCCGTGGGCCTTGGCCTCCTTGCGATTGAACGCATAGGGCAGGTCGCGGTCATGATGATCCGCCAGCGCCACCGCGGTGGTCGCGGCCAGGGGAATGCCCTTGTAGGCCGGGCCGAACAGCACGTCGGCCTCGAGGCCGCTGTCGGCGATGGCCTGGGCATAGAAACGGCCCAGCTTCGCCAGGGCGCGGCCGCTCCTGAACAGGCCGGCGTTGAAGAAGTAGGGGCTGGTACGCCCGGACTTGAGGGTGAACTCGCCGAAGCGCAGAACGCCCTGCTCGATGGCGAACTCGATGAAGGCCTGCTGATAGGGTTGCAGGGTCGATGCGGCCACGGAGCCTCCTATCACGTCTATTGGCGGACGCCATTTACCCAAACGTCGAAACGTCGGGTATCATACACGCGCGACGCAAAAGGGACCATGTATGAAAATCGCCACCATCAATGTGAATGGCATCCGAGAGGCGGTGGGTCGGGGCTTTCTCGACTGGCTGGCCAACCAGGATGCCGATGTCGTCTGCGTGCAGAATCTCAAGGCCAAGAGCTTCGAGCTCGACGACAGCATCCTCTATCCGGAAGGCTACGAGGGCTACTTCCTCGATGCCGAGCAGGACGGCTTCTCGGGCGTCGGCCTGTACTGCCGCAAGATCCCCAAGGCGATCATGTATGGCCTCGGCTTCCCGCAGTGCGACCACGAGGCACGCTTCCTGCAGGCCGACTACGACCGCTTCAGCATCGCCAGCTTCCTGATGCCCGACGGCAGCGATCCGGCCGCCAAGCAGGCCTTCATGGCCCAGTACCAGGAATACCTGTCGAAGATGGCCCGCAAGCGCCGCGAGTACATCATCGCCGGCACCTGGCACATCGCCCACAAGACCATCGACCTGGAGAACTGGGCCGATAACCAGACGACCCCCGGCTTCAAGCCCGAGGAGCGCGCCTGGATGGATCAGGTGCTCGGCCCGACCGGCTTCATCGACACCTTCCGCGAGATCAACCGCGATGCCGGCGAGTACACCTGGTGGCCGGCGCTGGATCAGGACCAGCCCCGCGAACGCCAGGAAGGCTGGCGCATCGACTACCAGCTGGTCGGCCCCAACTTCCGCCGCCACGTGGTGGACGCCTGGATCGACTACGACGCGACCTTCTCCGAGTACGCGCCGCTGATCGTCGAGTACGACCTGCCGCTGTAACGCGTCTCCCTTCGTCGCCGTCATGCCCCGGGCATGACGCAGCACGCCGGCCTGATGGCCGGCGTGCTGCGTTAGGGAACCGCGGATGGCCTGCAACGCTCGCGACGACACTCCGCGTTCCCGGAATGAAGGCTGCCTCAGCCGCGGATGCCCAGCGCCTCGCGCTGATGCGCGAACAGCGAGGCCCCGGCCTGCTCCGCCAGGTCGAGCATGGCGTCGAGCTCGGCGCGGCTGTAGGTGCCGGACTCGGCGGTGCCCTGCACCTCGATCAGCCCGCCGCCCTCGGCCATCACCACGTTCATGTCGGTGCCGGCGCGGGAGTCCTCGGGGTAGTCCAGGTCGACCACCGGCACGCCGTTGTAGATGCCCACCGAGACCGAGCCGATCAGCTGATGGAAGGGGTCGGCCTTGATCAGCTTCTCGCGCTGCAGATAGCGCACGGCGTCGATCAGCGCCACGCAGCCGCCGGTGATCGACGCGGTACGGGTCCCGCCGTCGGCCTGGATGACGTCGCAGTCCACGGTGATGGTGTACTCGCCGAGCTTCTTCAGGTTCACCGCCGCGCGCAGCGAGCGGCCAATCAGCCGCTGGATCTCCAGCGTGCGGCCGCCCTGCTTGCCGCGGGTCGCCTCGCGGCCGCCGCGGGTGTGGGTGGCACGGGGCAGCATGCCGTACTCGGCGGTCACCCAGCCCTGCTTCTTGCCGCGCAGCCAGCGCGGCACGCCGGCCTCGACGCTGGCGTTGCACAGCACCTTGGTATCGCCGAACTCGACCAGCACCGAGCCCTCGGCGTGGCGGGTGTAGTCGCGGGTCAGGCGGATCTCGCGGGGCTCGTCAGCGGCGCGCCCGCTGGGGCGCCGGAAGTCCTCGGCCATGTCAGCTCTCTCGCAGTCGGAAATGGATGGCCCGCCATTCTACACGGCCTGAAGGGGGAATCGGTTACACTGACTCGCCCCGACCCCGACCAACCCACAAGGAGCCCGCCATGGTGCACAGCATGACCGCCTTCTCACGGCAGGATCGCGACGCCGACTGGGGCCGGCTGCAACTGGAACTGCGGTCGGTCAACCAGCGCTATCTCGACCCTCACTTCCGCCTGCCCGAGGCCCTGCGCGATCTCGAGCCCGGCTTCCGCGACGGCCTGAGAAGCCGCCTGGCCCGTGGCAAGGTCGAGTGCACGCTGCGCTTCGAGCCCGCCGAGCGCCGCGCCGAGGCCAGCGTCGATCATGCCAAGCTGCGCGCCCTGGGCGCGGCGCTGGGCGAGGTGCGCGAGGCCGTGCCCGAGGCGCCGATGCCCGACGCCCTGGCGCTGCTCGACCATCCCGGCGTGCTCGAGGCGCCCGGGCTCGATCTCGAGGCGATCAAGGCCGAGGCCAACGCCCTGTTCGACGCCGCCCTGGCCGACCTGGTCGCCGGCCGCGCGCGGGAGGGCGAGCAGCTCGCCGAGCTGATCCGCGAGCGGCTGGTCGGCATCCGCGCCCAGGTCGACGAGGTCCGCGGCCTGCTGCCGACGATCCTCGAGCGCCAGCGCGGCCAGCTGCTCGACCGGCTGGCCGAGATGCGCACCGAGCTCGACCCCCAGCGCCTGGAGGCCGAGCTGGTGCTGCTGGCCCAGAAGGCCGACGTGGCCGAGGAACTCGACCGGCTGGAGACCCACGTCGGCGAGGTCGAGCGCCAGCTCAAGCAGAGGGGCCCGATCGGCCGCCGCCTGGACTTCCTGATGCAGGAGCTCAACCGCGAGGCCAACACCCTGTCATCGAAGTCGGTGGTCGCCGAGACCACCCGCTGCGCGGTGGAGCTCAAGGTGCTGATCGAGCAGATGCGCGAACAGATCCAGAACATCGAGTAGCATCCACCAAAGGCCATCAAAAACCATTAAACTACTGTTTTTCAAAGAAACAAAGACATAAGAAATCCACCAAGACCCACCAGCATCCCCGGAAATCCAGATCATATCGGGGAGTAAACCGGGGAGAAAAAGCATTGCCTCTCCTCCCTCAGACACATACCCTTGAAGATACTCCCCAACCATGTCGATCCGAGTGCATGACCGGGAGAAAGTGGGGGAGGTGCCCGCTGGCACTCTAAATGCCGTTGCAAAAAGGCCCACTGGGCGCCAGTGACGAGCTCATATGACATTGAGCCGCCTATCTAGCCCAAGCCTAGCCCGAGCAGCTATCAAACGGTCGTTTGTTTTATTTTCCACGGGGGACGAGAGGAAATAATGGGAAGCCTTACCGCCAAGAAGAGCCAGTCGCTTGTCAAGGAGGGTAAAGCAGGGCGCTACAGCGACGGCAACGGCCTGTACCTGATGATACCGAGGAAAGGAACTCCTTACTGGATGTTGCGATACACGCTGTTTGGCAAGCGGCGTGAGATGACACTGGGCAAACATGCCCACCTCTCTCTCGCCGAGGCTCGGACGAAAGCGGTTGAAAACCAGAAGTCTATCCGCAAAGGCCTTGACCCCATCGAGGAACGCAAACGCGATAGCCAAGCCTTGATCAGGACAGTGGAGGACCTGTTTGCTGACTGGTACCCGGAGCTAGAGAGAAGACTCAAGCACCCAGCTATTCCAAAGCGGATATACAAAAAAGAAGTGGCGCCCCTCATCGGGGGTAGATCGCTGGATGCTGTCACCCCAATTGATATCCGTGAAATAATTAGACGAGTAACAAATAGTGGTAGGCCGACAATAGCTAATGACACACTGATGTATCTTAAACAGATGTTCAACCACGCCATAAAACTGGGAATTTTAACTTACAACCCAGCATCAGCCTTCAACGTCAACGACGCAGGCGGTATTGAGAAAAGCCGCGATAGGGTTTTGAGCCTCGATGAGATTCGCAACGTTTTCCAAGCATTCAGAGACAATAGCGACAGCTTCAGCCGCGACAACTACCTCGCCTGCGCGCTACTGCTCGTCCTGGGAGTACGTAAGACCGAACTTACCGAAGCCCAGTGGTCAGAATTCGACCTGAAGAACGGCCGGTGGAACCTGAGCGGTGAGCGCAGCAAGACAGGCGCCGGGATCGTCATTCCCCTCCCACCGCAAACCATCGGCTGGCTGGAAGAGCTCAAGATCCGTGCCTGCGGCTCGGACTATGTCTTTCCTAATCGCCGCAGCAGTAAGCGGGCCCACATGGGCAAAGACACGCTGAATCGTGCCATTGCCAAGCTATTTGGCAAGGAGCCTGGCAAGAAGCCGCAACCAGAGAACCGGATGGGCGATATCACCGAGTTTACTGTGCATGATCTGCGCCGCACCTGCCGCAGCTTACTCGCTGCGGTTGGTGTACCGGGGCATGTCGCGGAGCGTTGCTTGAATCACAAGCTCAAGGGCGTCGAAGGCATCTACGACCGTTACGACTACTTCGACGAGCGAAAAGAAGCGATTATCAAGGTCGCAAACCTTCTTGGCCCTGCAATAAATCTGCCCTAACTCACAACGTAAATTTCTACACACCAACAACATCTCATGAGCCAATTCTGGAGAAAGCGCCATGAGACTAATCAAGCTTAAAGATGTCACCAGCCTTACAGGTCTTGCACGCTCCACCATTTACAAATACATTTCCGAAGAAAGATTCCCAAAACCAGTATCCTTGGGAGAAAGAAATGTCGCCTGGGTAGAGGAAGAAATTCAGGACTGGATCCTAGAAAAAATAGCCGAAAGAGACCTTGCATAAATAGGGTAAAAAAACACGCTCGTCATTCCACCTAGCCGCAACATTCCCGCCGACTAAAAAAATACCGCTCCACCAGCCGACACAGCTTCCTAAGCAGGAAGCTGTGTCGGCATTATCATGTTATTTTTTCAAAGGCATCCCCTCTCAGCGAAGGACACCACCTCCTCACTGCCAACCACTAGGCGTGTAAATCCACCAGGTTTTCATCAGGCATCAGGCCGCCATGACCATGGCCATGCGACGATCAAGCTCCTCGTAGAAGGCCTCGACCCGCTCGGCGATGGTGCGAATCATCACCTCGTCCCGGTAGGCCCGCTTCACGAACAGCGGCATCCCCGGCCAGTAGCTAACGAAGTCGATCCATTCCCGCTCGCTGACCCACAGGCCGCCCTGGCACTGAGCGACGTGCTCTTGAGGTAGCTCGTCGGCCAGCAGCAGCTCGATCTGGTACTTGGGCAGCTTGGTCTTGATCTCCACCAAGCCATTGGTATCCACCAGGCAGTCCGGCGAATAGCCCACACCGTGGTTGAGGATGATGCCGACCTGCGCCAGGCGGGGCAGACCGGTGGCCTCGTGATAGAGCTCCCGGGCCACGGGCTCCAGCTCATGGCCGCGCTGGGTGTGGGCATTGCCCTGAAAGGCATCGGACGGCTCGCCGGTGATGCGCTCTCCGATCAGTTGATGCATGTAGCTGAGGGCCCCGGCACCGAAGCCGCCCGGTCCCTTGCCCTTGACCAGCAGAGTCTTCAGCTCGGACATGGTGACGATACCCAGACGGGCGGCATGCCACTCGGGCGTGCCCTGGTCCAGCGCCAGTATCTGCATGACGTTCTCCTTCTCGATGACACGGCATAGGCCGCGAGGGGAGGTCCCTTCGCCGCCCGATCAGTGATGTTGATGGTTGGGCTGCGCCCGCTTCTGCAGGGAGGCACGCAATCTGTCGAAGTCGCCGCGCGGCACCTGCTCAGCGTCGCCGTACTTGCCGACGAACCACTCCTGGGTCGCAGGAGGACAGGCGGCGATCAGCTGCCGGATCTGCCCGGCCTGGAAAGGGGTGACGAGTTTGACCGGGGCGGCGGCCTGACCGTTGTCGTCCTGGCCGCGGGTGGTGATGTTGAGCAGTGCGCAGAGCACGTAGCGCTTGCCGTAGCTGGTAGAGGAGCCGAAGGCCTGAACGGCGTTCTTGCTGCCGCTGGTATCGGCCGGCAACAGCATGCTGGTCTCTTCCCGATGGCCGTCCTGGTGCATCAGCACGCCGGTGACCTGGATGCCGCGTTCCTGGGTCTGAATGCGGAAGCTCACCGCGAAGCCGTACTTTTTCATGATCGGGCGCACGGTATCGACGATGTCCTCCAAGGTGGCGTAGTGACCGTTGTTGGTCTTGCCACGCTCGGCGATGCTCGGCAGTTCGGTCTGCATGGCCGCCATCGCGGCGCTGTAGGCCATCAGCGCCTGGCGGTCGAGCACACGCTCCTGCATCTGGAGCAGACGCTCCATCTTGTCGATGTCGACCTCGGGATTGAGTGCGGCCCGCTCGATCACCTGGATGATCGCGGTGCTGTCCTGGGTGGCCTGTGCGACCGGTGCCTGGTTGGCGGTCTTGGGATGAATAGGGGTTGCCATGATGGCCTCCGTTATCGATAGCGTTGGATGACGTCAGGGAGCTGCTCGATCGGGACCGGCTCCAGGGACACGGCCACGCGATAGACCTGCCCCTTGGCCAGAACGTGGGTTTCGGTTGCCTGTTCGCCGGCCTCCAGCAGCTGACGGGTCAGCTGGGTCAGGGCCCGGCATATCTCGAACGTCATGGGCGATTGCATTGGTATCTCCTGAAACAGTAGCGCCCGGCCTTTGAAGGGGCCGGGCGCTCTGCCGCGATGAGGGAAAGGCTGGGTGGATGTTTTGCTGAGTGATGATCAGCCCACCAGCGCAAGGGCAGACTCCAGCGCCTTGTCCTTGAGGCCGGCGCCCTGGCCGAACCAGGCGGAGTCCATGCGGTAGTCGTTGCTGCGGGCGCGCTTCTCGTGATCCACGTACTCGGTGACCGCATTGAGTAAGCCCCAGGCGGTGCCTTGCGCCGTGCACAGCTGAGAGCCGCGCCCCTCACCCTGATAGAGCTTCTGGACGCGATTGAGGGCGCGAACGTTGGGCAGCTTGGACGGATCGTCCATCGGCGCCTCGGCGTTGCAGACCACCGACTGGAAGTAGGTTCTCGCTTCCTCCTGGCTGACCTTGCGCTCAGCCAGGGTCTTCAAGCGGTACATGAAGTCGTCCCACTGGGACACGGAGATCCCCAGCTGCTGCTTGACCAGCTGAGGGCGAAACTCGGTGCTATGTGGCACTTTCACGCCCTGGGAGGTGCCATCCACCGCGATGGTCAGGGTGTTGTTGCAGACCACCCGCACGGACGTCGGGGTGGCGACGGTGGCCAACGAGCCGTCGCAGGAAGTGGCCAGCAGCAGGTAGTCGTTGACCTGATCCTGGCCCTTCAATGCCCCGCCCAGGCCGCTGCGCGCCAGGGCCCAGAACTTGCGGCCACCCTTGAGCACCCCGGCCGTCTCCAATTCGTATCCCGCGTATTCCGTGAGATCACGGTAGAACTCCAACACCTCCTCCGGTTGCACCACCTTGTAACGCTGGGAGACCACCGACAGTGGATCCTTGGTATCGGAGCGGTAGAGCACTTTCTGCTCGGGGAAGGAATGGATGCTGCCCAGGTGGCCAGCGCCGTCGGCAATGAAGCGCACCAGGGATTCCTCGATGTGCCAGTCCATGCCGGCCTGCTGTCGCCAGACTTCCAGCGGCTGATGACGAGACAGCTGCTGGCCCAGGCCATGCCAGGGGGTATCGCCAACGTAGGCCATTTGTTCGATCAGGTGTGCCATGGGGAAAGCTCCTTGAGAGTCGAGCACTGCATAACAGCCCGCTCCCCAAGGAAGCAGGCCGACCGTGAGCATGTTGATAAAGGGAGTCGCGGGATCATCGCTGAGCAGCGATGGACTCGTGAGACGGATCTTTAGGGGTCAATCGATATGGGGACGAAAGGTGTGGCCGCAGGCACGGCACTCGAGATTGTCGAGCACCTGATCATCCAGCTGACTACCCAGCCGTGCCCCGGCGACGCCGCCCGCCGTACCACCGACCAACCCACCAAATACGGCTCCAGCGATACTGCCGACGGCGATCCCTACCGGACCGCCTACTGCGCCAACCAACGCGCCGGCCTCGGCGCCACTCCAGGCACCGGCCGCCCCACTGGCTGTGCCGGCCACGGCACCCGTGGTGCCACCCACCTTCCGACCATGATGGCGCGACACGACCCGAGACGCGCCGCAGCTGGGACATGACATTGGCATTGCACTGCCTCCTAAGCAGGGAAAGACATGAGAACGAAGCCATCCGTCTGGAGCTTCAAGGAGGTAGTACAGGTTTGAGATTCGGTTAAATCGACAAGGCGCAAGCTCTTGCCTATCAGACCGAACACATCGTCGGGGTGTACGTCAGCCACGGGAAAAAGCCGGGGTTTCCGGCCTCCACCGGCTTCCTGAGCATGTTCCAGAGCATCCATCCGATGAGTGCCGGGATGATGAGTCAAGACGACGTAATATTTTACAGCGCTGTGAGATGGGATGCAGCGAAACCGTGACGTCATCACGTCACGGCGTCTTGTACGGATCGATAACGGAATTTCCCGGAAAGGTGAGTGACACCTCATTCGTCAGGAAACTGGGGCGATTGGCATGTCCAGGGATAGGCGTTTCCTGGGGTTCTGATATGCGTCAGTGACGGGTAAGTAGTATGGGTATACTCACTAGACACCTAACAGGATCTACAGGGATAGGCACTAGGCCATAATGGGCTCACTTGTGAAAGCCCATCCAAGAGCATGAGAGGCCATCCAAGGAGTGGTCCCCCACAGACCACTCCCCATGGTGCCGTCATCATTCATGACACCCCTTTCTAGGGATTGACCTGACAGGCGTCTGGAGAACGCCTGATGTGAACCTCAGATGATCGTCAGCATCATGCCCATGTCAACGCCTACCGTTCCCTACCCACCCTATCGACCGACAAGACAATCGCTGCGGAGTCCTTCATCATTCCCACAGCGAGGTAACTCCTCATGTTTCAACATCACCCTCTTCGTCATCCGCTCAACGACAAGCTGCGTCTTCACTACGACGACACCTATCGAGGCTTTGACGTTCAGCATTGGACAGATGGCCCACTGGTCGCGAACTACCTGGAGCGAGTCTTGAAGACGCTCAATGCCGTGACATGGATCAATCATTCCACCTTCGTCTTCCGCGTAGACCTTCACTTCCCGGATGAGATGTCGCGCCTACCCATGCACGAGACCAATGTCGTTCTGGCAAGGTTCTTTGAAAATTTCCGCAACGAACTCAAGCAGAGGCAAACCAAGTACCCGACCCAGCTGCACTACCTGTGGGCACGCGAGCAGATCAACAGCGACAAGCCTCACTACCACCTGATGATCATGCTCAACAGGAACGCCTACGACAGCCTGGGGGCGTTCACGGCAGATTGGCGTGGTATCTACTCATTCAACAATCTCTACCACCGCATGATGCGCTCCTGGCTGAAGGCGATGGGATTCGCCCCAAACGATCCCCGCTTCCATCAGCTGATCCATGTCTGCAAAGACCCGGTCAAGAAAGAACCTTGGTCCTGCATCATGCACCGGGATGATTGGATGGCCATGAATGAAGCGGTCTACATGGCCAGCTACCTGTGCAAGGCCTACAGCAAACCATTCGGTCAGAAGGCACACGTCTTCGATGGAAGCCGTCTTTGATCACTGAATGACATGGTATGGGGCCGTCTTCTGCGGCCCCGTTCTGTCTCCCTCAACAAGGTGCCTGCCATGTTCCCGACTTCGATGTTTCCTTCCTTCTCTACCCCACACAATACCCGTGACAGCCAGCAAGTACCGTCATCCCACGACCCCAGAGGAGATCGTCGTCTTGCCAGGATGGAATGCAAGGAACCCACTCGTCGACTGCTACGTGACGTCATGGCCCTGCGCCGGATTCGTGGCATGAGTCAGACGGCTTTGGCGGCTCAACTGGGGATCAGCGTGCGGACCTTGCAGGAGTGGGAGCAGGGTCGACGATTGCCCTCGGGGGTCGGCCATTCCTTGCTCAAACAGTGGGTAGAAACCCAACAAAGTGACGGAGGTTGAGACATTGGAATGTATTTTTTAACAAAAAATCGTGGACAAATCCCCGTTTTGTCATGTATTTTGAGATTTTTAAGTCACAATGTCTAAGGCCGTCGACAGTTTTCACGCTCTAGGTAGCCCATCGCTACTGGTAGCGAGAGGCATCAAATGAGGCACGCCAGCGCCCATAGGGGCCACGCCTTTCGAGAGGAACAAGCTGAATCCCGAACGTCGCAAGCAAGGCTCTACTCTGCTTAAACTTGGCCGCCAAGCCTCGGGACGTGACAGGCCAAGCACCTAACGTATCAGGCTCAGGACGATACCCATCAAGCAGCACAAGCCAATCCTTAACCGTGGCCTCTATCAGTCCATCCTCCGACGCATGAATGGCAAGCTTCACGGCCATCGCGACAGGATTCTCCTCCAGCTCATAATCGCGACGGCTTTGCTGGTTGGCGTCGAATTGTTGCCAGAATTCGGCAGTATCTCGACCCAAAGCATCAGCCACCAGCACACCGATTCGGCATAGGTCTCGCAAACCACCATAGCGGTCGAATTGGCGATCATTTTCAACATGGCCCCAAAATTGATTAACATGGCCAAACACCCGCAGCAGGCCGTGGGTGATGGTTGCCTCTGCCATGCTGCGATCCTTCACTGAGTTTTGAGAATCACCCCCTCCTGCATCATCCAACTCTATACTCAGGGTAGCGTCGGATAGCGGTGAATATGTCACCACACTCTCACTACTGTTCAGCATGGCAGCACAACGGACGGTGATATCGACCCCAGATCGCTTCGTTTTAGTTCGCCACTCCACTGCCTTTCCCTGCATGATCGAAAGCAGGCCTCTTTGCTGAGTTTCAGACAACGAGCCCACCTGATGGAAGCTCATCAGATAATGGCATTGAGCCCGAATTTCAAGCTGCTTAATCGTCTTGGGAACCTCACTCTCAAGCAGATTGCTCGCCGGATCTATCACTCTCTTTAGCGTCTTCTGTGAAGCGATCAAGCCAGGGGTCGGTTCGCCTAACAACTCAAGCAATACAGGTGCACTATCTGAACGCCAAGCCATGACCATCCAGGCAATCACCAACAGGTCACTATCTTTCGGCAGCGAAGTTACATCGAACAATGTAGACATCGATTGAGGACTCACATTACCAACGTTATCGGAAACCACCATTGGCAAACTTTCGCGAGGCATGACATGTGGAACCCCTGTATATTGTTCATAGCTCGACAAGCCCGATGAAAAAATCAGACAATGGTGCCCTAGCACCAGTGCGCGTCGACCACCGTTCAACTCGACTCCCGAACGACCATAAACTGGCAAACAAAGCTCGGGAGAAGCGCCATCAACAAAATTGCTTATAGCAGACTTGATGACGCCGTAGGAGACATCCTTCTGACTTCCAAAGGATCCACGCCAATACGCCCCCTTCACTCGCTCAAGGATGACCGGATCCATATACGGCAAGGTCTCCCCCGTAGACTTATCGGTCAGTAATGGGCTTCTCGATTCATTTTGAGTGAGATAATACTGACCGCTTATCATGAACATAACATCTGCCACTTGCTTATCGCGACGGGATTGCTTTGGCGCTTGGCTCCTCCCAAAAAAATCCATACCCCCAGTGCTAAACTGATGCTTCTCATCAGCCGATTCCGGCCAGGAGGGCCAAGAAGCATTGAGGGAAGAGAGCAGGTCAGGATCACGAAAGAGGGACTTCACAGTGATCGGTGGCTCTTCATCGTGTGATGCCTTGGGAAACGAGGAAGAGGGTCCTGTATCAGGCGTAGGCAAAACCTCTGCGGTATCATCAAACTCATCAGCAGCTATCTTCCGAGCTTGCTCACGCCAATGCTCACTCAGGCGAAGCCCCCGCCGCTGATGCTTGGTACTGGCCCCCTCGTGGCCCACCGGATGATTCTCATGGTTATCCTGATCATGATCCGTCATTCCCTACCTCGTGCCTTTTCGCCATCGCATATCTTGCAAAGCCTATCACACAGACCTTTGACATCCTCCTCGTCCTACCCCTTGGCTAACGGTGATCCCCAAGGTTTCTCAAGATACGTGATAGGCCCCCGTAAACTTAGCTCGTCTCTAAATACAGGGTTAAAGGTATTCAACCACCTGGAACCCAGTACCAGTCGCTTGAGGGGCTCTTCAGCAGGTAGCTGAGGACAAGGCTTCACGGGTCATTCGAGCGCACGCTGGCCACGGCATCGAAGAGCAGCGATGGCCGCTGCCACAGTGAGTTGATGAAGATGGCAGTCACACTGGCGGCCATGGCCACCATGGCCCAGACGGGATAGATCAGTCCGGTAGACGCAAGCGGAATCCCCACCCCGTTGAACAGGAAGGCCAGCGAGACGTTCTGCAGCATCTTGCGATACCCCCAGTGGCTGATCCGCCAGGCGGTCACCACGCTGCTCACCCGAGCGTTGAGGATGATGATGTCGGCGGCGTCAATGGCGATATCGGTGCCGCTGCCCATGGCGATGCCCACGTCCGCCTGCATCAGCGCCGGGGCGTCATTGATGCCGTCGCCGACCATGGCCACCCGTCCCTCGTGCTGCATCCCTCGCAACAGGTCAGCCTTCTGCTCCGGCAGTACGCCGGCGTGGACGGTGTCGATGCCTAGCTGTTGCGCAATATGTCGGGCGGTGCGCGCGTTATCGCCGGTCATGAGGGCGGTACGGATGCCCAGCCCACGCAACTGTTGCACGGTCTCCGCTGCATCGGCCCGCAGGCCGTCGCCCAGGGCGATGGCCCCCAGCAGCCGTTCGCCTCGGGCGACGACGATGACCGTCTGGCCCTGATGCTCGTCGGTCTCGATGCCATCGCTCACCGGTGCCAGGTCGATGCCCTGCTCGACGAGAAAGGTCGGGCTGCCGACCCACACCGTTTCGTCGTCCACCTGGGCGGTGACGCCGCGACCGGAGTGCGCCTGGAACTCGGTGACGTCGGGAATCGCTAGGTCCCGAGCCAGGGCCGCTTCGACCACGGCACGCCCTAGGGGATGTTCCGAGGCGGACTCGACGGCGGCGGCCAGCGACAGCAGCGTGCCTTCGTCACCCTCGACACGGGTAACCTCGCGTACCGCGGGGCGACCTTCGGTCAGGGTGCCGGTCTTGTCGAATACCACGGTGGTGACGCGCCGCAGGGCCTGGAAGGATTCGCCGGTGCGCATCAGCACCCCCTGGTCGGCGGCCTCACCGGCGCCCCGTACGATGGAGAGCGGCGCGGAGATGCCCACTGCACAGGGATAGCCCATCACCAGCACGGTTAGCGCGGCGAACACGGCCCGTTCCAGGTCGGCCCCGGCTCCCCAGAGTAGCGGCGCACTCATCCAGAACACGAAGGCCAGCGCGGAGACGATCAGTACCGTGGGGGTATAGACCCGCAGCACCCGGTCGACCAGATGTAGCAGACCCGGCTTGAGCGCCCGCGCATCCTCCAGGCTGCGGACCACCTGCTGCAGGAAGCTCGCCTCGCCGGTGGCCGTCACCCGCACCACCAGCGTGCCGTTGCCATTGATGGCGCCGCCGACCACCGCATCGCCCACGCCTTTCTCGACCGGTAGGGGTTCGCCGGTGACCAGGGACTGATCCACGGCCGAGTCGCCCTCGCTGACCTCGCCGTCCACCGGGATGCGCTCTCCGGGGCGGATACGCACCCGCATGCCGGTTTCCACCTGCGCCACCGGCAGTTCACGTTCGCCATCCCCACCGATGACGTGGGCGGTCTCTGGCTGAAGGTCGAGCAGGCGGCGCACCGACTGGGAGCTGCGGGTCTTGACGATCAGCGAGAGCCACTCGGAGAACAGGTGGTAGGTCAGCACCATGACCGAGACGGCGAAGAAGGCGGCGGTGGGGTAGCTGTCGGGCCGCAGTGCCAGACCGATGCCGCCACCGACCAGGCCCGCAAAGGCCCCGATCTCCACCAGCACGTGTTGGTTGAGAATGCCCCGGCGCAGGGCCTGATAGGCCATGACCAGCATCTGCCGGGCGATACCGAACACCATGGCGAGCGCCAGGATTGCAACCACGGTCGCCTCCTGGCCTGCTAGCAGGCTCCCGGCACGTAGCGCGAACAGGACCAGGCCGCCCAGCGCCAACAGGGCGCTACCGCCCAGGGCGGCTCGGGTGCCCTGGCCACGCAGGACGGCATAGCCGAAGATCACCAGGCTGACATAGACCAGGGTGGAGAGCCCCAGGGTCCAGGGCGAGGTGGGATCGACGATCAGGCCCACCGCCGCCAGGCTGGCGGTCAGCGCGACCAGGAAGCGGTTACGCTCGCGGGCTAGCTCGCGCTCCTGGTTCGCGTAGGGTTCGATCTTGCGGGGGTCGCTGAGGGTGTAGCCGATGGCCTGAAGTGTGCCCATCAGCGTCTCGGCGCTAGTCTCGCGCGTGTCGTATTCGACCAGGGCTTGCTCGTGGGTGAGGCTGACCGCCACGCGGCGTACCCCCGGTTTCTGCCCCAAGGCCTGCTCGATGGTGCCGGTGCACAGCGAGCAGTGCAGCCCGCCGATATGGGCTCTCACCCGCTGGATCTCCGACTCCCCGGTGGCTTCCAGGCTCCAGGGGTGGAGACCTTCCTCGGTTGATGCCGACGTTGCCGTGCTCATTACCTGCCCCTTGGTGAAGATGCGGTCATGCGTCAAGCATAGGGGCCGTACGTTGCTACGGGGTCAAGCGCCGGTGGGGATCAATACGGGAAGGCACAGAGGCACCGCAGTGGTCGAGCCGATCGAGCCCTCATGTCGAGGAGAAGGCCAACCACAGGGTCCAGGCCCCCAGTCCCACCAGGACGGCACCCGTCCAGCGCGGCATGCGCCCGGCGAGTCGCGCGAGGGCCTCGAGCCAGCGCCGGCCACGGGCGGTATAGACAGCAAGCACCAGGGGGCTGGAGAGCGCCAGGCCGAACACCAGTAACGTGGCGGCGCCGAAGATGACACCCCCACCGGCCGCGGCCCGCGCGGCCGTATCCCCGAGCAGGACCGCCAGCAGAGGGGCGGCACAGGCCGGCACATTCAGGCCGAACAGCACGCCCAGCCCCAGGCTGCCCGGGGTACCGGCCAGGCGTGGCAGGAGGCGGTCCACGCGGGCCAGGAGCCAGGGCGCGCCGCCACTGAGGTACAGCAGCCCCACGCCCACATAGAGGCTCCCCAGCACGGCCCAGAGAGTGTACTGAAGCCCCGTGAACGCACTGCCGATCAGTGCCGCGAGCACCCCGAGCCCGGCCATCAACGCGGCCCGGGTCAGGGTGAACAGCAGCGTCTGGATGGCCTGCATCCGGCGAGGCAGCCGTTCAAGATGGCGGATGAACAGCAGGTGGCTACCGACCGAACAGGGCTCGACGAAGCCCAGCAGTCCCAGGCCGGCGGCCAGCGGCAGGGCAACGGCAATTTCCAAGGCGCTAGTCTGCCGCTTTCACGATGCGTGCTGAATACCCGGCACCGCGTACCGCCTCGGCAAGCCGCTCACCGGAGATCTGCCCGGTGTCAATCGCCACCTTGGCCTCGCCGTTCTCATGAGAGACCGAGCACCCCTTGACGCCCGGCTGCTGTTCGAGAACGTGGCGGATGATCTCCGCACAGCCGTTGCAATGCATGCCCGTGATCGTGAGTCTTACTGTCTGCATGCCATTCTCCTTTCGCTTGGCTGTATCGCTGGTCAGCCTCTGGTCGTGCTCCAGGGCGTCGATGATGGAGCAGCAGCGCAATGGTCCTTCTCCGGGACAACGGTCGAGCAGCGTCATCAGCCCTCGGCGGATACGCTGGAGCCGCTCGATCTTGAGATCCACATCCTGGAGTTTGTCGGTGGCTCGCCGCCGCACCTCTCCGGCATCGGTGTCGTGGTCGGTACGCAGCGAGAGCAGCTCGGCGATCTCACGCAGGGAGAAACCGAGCTCCTGGGCGCGGCGAATGAACAGCACCCGCCGCACCGTCTCATCCGAATAGACGCGATACCCTCCGCCCTCTGGTCGAGGCGGCTGTTCGATGAGCCCGCGTCGCTCGTAGAAGCGAATCGTCTCGACCCCAACGCCCACCACTTGGGCGACTTTGCCGATGGTCATGTCACTCATGGCGCCCCCGCGCAGTTTCTGGGAATAGATTAATGGCCGTACTATGGTACGGGGGCAAGGGACGCAGTCGTGTAGGCTACGCTGTCGCTCACCCCGCACAGCAGGACAGCTGCGTCACGTCCTTGGTGAAGGTCTGGGCGCAGAGCTTGAGGCCTTCCACCATGGTCAGGTAGGGAAACAGCTCATCGCCGATGGCCTGCACCGTCATGCGGGCACGCAGCGCCATCACGGCGGTCTGGATCAGCTCACCGGCCTCCCCTGCTACCGCCTGGACGCCCAGCAACCGCCCCGAGTCGCGTTCGGCCACCAGCTTGATGAACCCACCGGTGTCGAAATTCACCAGCGCACGCGGCACGTTTTCCAGATCAAGCACGCGGGTATCCACGCTGAAGCCCTGCTTGAGTGCCTCGGCCTCCGTCAGGCCGACGGTGGCCACCTGGGGGGCGGTGAAGATCACCGCCGGCATGGCGCTGAGGTCCAGGGTGGCGTCGCCTCCCGTCATGTTGACGGCGGCCCGACTGCCCCCGGCGGCAGCGACATAGACAAACTCCGGCTGATCGGTGCAGTCACCGGCGGCGTAGATGCCCGGCACCGTGGTTTGCAGGTGCTCATCCACCAGAATCGCGCCACGCGCGGTTTCCACGCCGATACTCGCCAGGTTCAGGGCCTCGGTGTTGGGTGTGCGGCCGCTAGCCACCAGCAATTGCTCCGCCTGCAGAGTGCCAGCGTTGGTCTGCAGGGTGAACAGCTGGCCGTCGTGGGTCACTTCGTTGGCCTGGGTCTGCTTGAGCACCTCGATGCCCTCGCGGCGAAACGCCGCCTCCACCGCGTCCCCCACCGCCGGGTCCTCCTGGGAGAGCAGGCGGCTGCGGGCCAGCAGGGTCACCCGGCTTCCCAGACGGGCGAAGGCCTGGGCCAATTCCAAGGCCACCACCGAGGCCCCGATCACCACCATCCTTTCGGGAATATGGTCCAGAGCCAGTGCGCTGGTGGAGGTCAGGTACGGGGTATCGGCTAGGCCCGGCACCGGCGGAATGGCCGGACGAGCACCGGTGCCGATGAAGACGCGATCGAAGCGGACGGTTTGCTCGCCGCCTTCACTGAGGGCAACGGTCAGGGTCCGCTCATCGACAAACCGCGCCTCGCCACGCAGGACCGTGATGGCCGGGTGGTCGCGCAGAATCCCCGCGTACTTGGCATCACGCAGCTCCTCGACACGCCCCTGCTGTTGCTCGAGTAGCTTCGCCCGATCCACCACCGGCGCCTGGACGCTCAGGCCTGCATCGAAGGGGCTTTCCGTGCGCAAGTGGGCAATATGGGCCGCGCGAATCATGATCTTCGAGGGTACGCAGCCGGTATTGACGCAGGTGCCACCGAGGGTTCCGCGTTCGATCAGGGTGATGCGGGCCCCACGCTCGGCGGCCTTCAGGGCGGCCGCCATGGCCGCGCCGCCGCTGCCGATCACGGCGATATGCAGGTTCATGTCATCACTCATGAGGGGGATTCCTTGAATCGGTAGAAGCGTTGTCGCCACAGGCGTCGTATTGCTTCTTGCGCCATAGCGCATAGAGGGTCAGGCCGATAAAAAAGGCCAGTGCTGGCAGCAATACATAATCCAGATAACCGGTGAGTGCCGCCAAGCCGAGGGTGCCGAGCAGGATCACCAGGATCGGCGTGAAGCAGCACAGCGCCACCAGGACGGTGCCGATCACGCTCACGCGCAGCAGGGACTTGGGGTTCTTCATGGTCACTCCCGATCCGCTTCCGAGGATGTCGGGGTGGAGGGATAACCGGCGTTGGTCGTCGCCTGGGTCAACGCTTCCACGGACGTCCGGGTGTCGTCGAAGGTGACCACGGCCTCACGATCCGGGTAGCTCACGTCGACCCGCGCGACGCCGTCCACCTTGTTGAGCGCGGCCTTGACCGTGATCGGGCAGGCGGCGCAGGTCATGCCCGGCACCGAGAGCGTCACGGTCTGCGGGGCCGCCAGAGTAGGCGTGCTGAGGAGGGCGACGATCGCGGTCAGGGCGAAACGCATTCTCATGGGAGCATCCTCTCAATAGAACAGGGGCAGGACGTAGGGGAACACCAGGGCGATCAGTACCAGCAGCGTCACGAGCCAGAAGATCAGCTTGTAGGCCAAGTGGACTCGGGGGACGGCGCACACTTCCCCCGGCTGGCACTGTTCCACTGGCCGAAAGATTCGGCGCCAGGCGAAGAACAGCGCCACCAGCGCCACGCCGATGAACAGCGGGCGGTAGGCTTCCAGGGCCGTCAGGTTGCCGATCCAGGCGCCGGAAACGCCCAGCGTGATCAGCACCAGGGGGCCGAGACAGCAGGTCGAGGCCAGAAGCGCCGCGATCCCTCCGGCGGCCAGGGGCCCCCGCCCCGTTTTCGGTTGCGGCATCGCAGGCTCTCCTTTCGTGTCGGTAGTAACTGAGATAAGGTTACTTCCGTAGCTGACTACGGAGTCAAGGGCCATGCAAAGGGAAACTAGCACCATGACCATTGGCGGCCTGGCGAAAGCGACTGGCGTCCATATCGAGACGATACGGTACTATCAGCGCCGTGGGTTGCTACCGGAGCCCGAGCGCCCTCCCGGCGGCATCCGGCGTTACGGTGCCGCCGATGTGGCAAGGTTGACGTTCGTGAAAACCGCGCAACAGTTGGGCTTCAGCCTGAACGAGATCAGCGACCTGCTTCGCCTTGAGGATGGCACCCACTGTCGGGAAGCCAGCGCTCTGGCCGAGCACAAGTTGCAGGACGTGCGAGAGAAGATCGACAGGCTGCAGCGTATCGAGACGGTGCTGACCGAGCTGATCCACCGCTGTCATGCTGAGAGAGGCGATATTGCCTGTCCCCTGATTGATTCATTGCATGCAGGGATCAGGAGGGCAGGAAACCCAGGGGGTTAACGCATCGGGGACGGCATTCAGGCCACACGTGCCAGAGCCAGACGGGCGATGGAGGTCTCGGGCTGCTACAGATGGTGACGATCTTGCCGAGCGTGCCGACTACGCCGGCGAGCCTCACAATCAGTGACTGCGATGGTCATAGTAGGTGCCCCCTTATGAACAGGTGGGCACCTGCTGTCACGCGCTCCTGACCTCGACGGATGACCGAGCGCTGGACGGTGACTACTCAGGCACCGCCGGCAAGCCTTTCGAGGTCGGCAACCACGGCATCCATGGGGTCGCTGTCACGGATCAACAGGCGGACCTCTCCCTGGTCATCGAAGGCGAAGACAGCGCTGGAGTGCGACACATCGTAGTTGCCGTTGCTGTCTTCTTCGCCATACCCGTAGGTCACCCGATAGCGGCGTGTCAGTTCATCGAGGGCCGCTTTATCACCCGTGAGGCCGATGAACTGGGGGCCGAAGGCATCCGTGTACTCTCGCAACGTCTCGGCGTCATCGCGGCGGGGGTCGACCGAGACGAAGAGCACCTGAATGTCGTCGCGCGCCGACTCATCCATGCGTTGGGTGGCGGCGTCGAGGCGCGCGAGTGTGGTGGGACAGACATCGGGGCAGTGGGTGAAGCCGAAGAACAGCAGTGTGCTCTTGCCGAGGAACTGATCGGCGTTGATGTCATTGCCGTTCTCGTCGACAAGCTCGAACGCCAAGGGCGGCATCAGCCCCGAGATATCCTTGGTCTGCCAAGACGGCTCGCTGCAGCCCGCCAGCCATAGCGTCACGAATAGTGCCATGATCCATCGGTGCATCCTGCTCCCCCTACTGTGTTGTGGGTGCCACGGTGCGGAAGGTGCCGGGTTGTTGCTGCCCGTTGGCGAAGATAAGGGTCACTTCGATGTCGTCACCAACGACGAGGGGGCGAGTCCGTTTCATGAGCATGAGATGATAGCCCCCCGGTGCGAACTCGATCTGCTCCCCCGCTGCCAGTTCTAATTGGCCGACGGGTTGCATACTGGTGATGCCATCCTGATTGACAGTGCGATGCATCATGACCTTACCGAAGGCGGGGCTATCCGCCCCTTCCAGGGTGATATCTGCCTCACTGGTATTCGTGAGGGTGAAATAGCCCGCCGCGGGAAGGTCTCCCGGCAGCAGTCGTATGCGTGCCTCGTTGACCTGCAGGTCGGCAGCAGCCAGCGTGCCGGGCGTCGCGATCAGCAGCAGGATGGCCCAGCACCAGCTTTTCGCCAGGCGCGGCAGACTAGGGTGTGGCGTGAGAGACATCAGCGGCATCCTCCTTGCGGGCGTCACGGAACAGAAAGCTGAGAATGATCAGAACCCCGATGGCACTCATCATCGTGGCCGGAATCCAGGTCAGCAGGCCGCCGAGGAGTTGGTCAGTCAGAGGATCCAGCGGCCAGGCGCGACCGCAGACCTCGTAGACATCGAAGATCACGTCGCGACTGAAGGTGATATAGGCGCCCAGGAGAATCTGCGGGGGGATCACCGCCAGCAGAATGGCGATGCGCTTGCCATAACCGAGACCGCCTTGTTGCGGCGAGCGGCGATCCAGGATCAGCCACCAGAACAGCAGGCCATCCAGCGCCATGCTCCAGTTCATCACCTGATAGAGATCAGCGCTGAGCATGGCGTCGAAGTGGATCTCGGGAATCAGCCAGAAATAGATCAGCCCGACGAACAGCACAGGGGCGATCAGTGGATGCTGCAGGGTCCGATAGACGGGGCGCAGCAGGCGCGCGGCTAGGCTCCACCCGGGGAAGTGCCTGATTCGCGTCGGTAAGCCATCGGCCAGTACCGGCAGGGGAGCGGCCAGGGCGATCAGGAAGGGGCCGGCGTGATGCAGCACCAGATGCTGGGCCCGATGGGTAAAGAACATGTACTGGGCGAGGTAGTCGTAATGGGTCTGGGTCACGCCATAGATGGTTGCGACACCCAGCAGATAGGCCAGGTTTCGGCCCACGCCGGTGACCTCGCCGCGCTGTCGGCGCTGCTGCAGGCCTCGCAGGTAGAGCACGATGGCCAGCAGGCAGCTCGCAAACCAAGTCGGTGAGAACTCCCACGGCAGCAGGTAGCCCAGAGCGACGTCGAGGTCGATAGCCCTTCCCTCCCCAGAATCGGCACGCCAATGGTGACCTTAGGAGCCCACCGCATCATGCGGCAAGGTGGGCCTATAAACGCAGGCGAACCCAGAGCCCGCACCTCGGTGCCTGGGGTGCGAGGAAGGCCGAGCCCCAACGCACTGCACTTGTTCGGTGGTTGGGCACACCGCCAACGCACCGCCAGCGGCCTTGCAAATGGCGATAGACCCGGGATGAGCCACGACCGAATTAGCGTCATAAGGCTGACAAGACTCGCCATGTTGTTGTCGTCGTCATGACCTACGCAGCGCGATTTCTGCGTAGATACCTTTATAGATAGTGTCGTGCTTTCTATCCGGCTCCGGCTTGGGGTTTAGGGATATCATGCGACCGCTGGGGTCATCCAGCAGGCCGCGAAGCTGTTCATAATCGAAGCTCAAGCCCTCGACACTGCGTTGGTTGAGGCGTGTGACGGTGTCTTCCAACGCGGACTTACTGTGCCCTTCTTCTTCCAGAGGCGGGAATGCCTGAACCAGCGGCTGCTCTTGATCCCAGCCGATCTTGATGGGCTGGTTGACGATATGGACCTGGGTGCCGGCGGGCACGCGATCGAAAATCGACTCGATGTCCCCAGGAAACATGCGAATACAGCCACGGCTGGCACGCATGCCGATACCATCCGGCTGGTTGGTGCCATGAATCAAGTAGCCGTCGAAACCCAGAATAATGGCATGGTCTCCCAGCGGATTGTCTGGGCCCGGAGGCACCACGCTAGGCGCCTCCTCTCCGCGCGCCCTGGCTTCACGCTGGACCGACTCGGGTGGGTACCAGGCAGGATTCTTGATGTTCATGGTGGTTTCGGTGACACCGAGGGGCGTACCGAAGCCTTCGCGACCGATGCCGATGGGATAGGTCTCGACGCGTGGCGTTTCACTATCGTCAACCTTTGGATAGTAGTAGAGGCGCAGCTCGGCGATGTTGATGACGATCCCGGTGCGCTCCGCATCGGGCAGGATGAAGCGCCCGGGTATGGTCACCTCGGTACCCTCGCCGGGAATCCAGATGCTCACATCCGGATTGGCGCGCACGATCTCCCTGTACCCCACGTTGTGTCGCCTGGCGATATCGAGCAGGGTATCGTCGTAATTCTCCACGGTGACGGTATAGGTATCGCCGATCACATTGCCTTCCTCAGGCAGCGGATAGTGGCCGCGGGGCCACTCGCCCTCCTCTTCGGCCTGGGCAACGCCGATGAGTGCCAGCCAACCGACCAGCATCCCCACCGCTGTGCGTGTTCGGAGCTGCCACAATGGTGCCTCCCTCGCTGTATCAGAGTGAGGTTTCGATAAAGCCATCATTCTCCCCTTTTCGACTGGACCATTATCATCCAGACCGATGTGTGTTGAGTTTCGATCCAAGCAGCACCAGTAATGCGGCCAACAGCCAGGTCGGCCAGCTACCGGTACGGGTGAACGGTGTGTACCCCGCCATGGGCAGGGCCTCGCCGCGCAGGCTCGTCGTCTGGAACGGCGATGCGCGGGCCGTGAGGCGGCCCTGAGGATCGACGATGGCGGTCACGCCGTTGCTGGTGGCTCGGATAAGATAGCGGCCGTTCTCCAGGGCGCGCAGGCGGGCCATCTGCAGATGCTGCAGGGGGCCGATGGAACGGCCAAACCAGGTGTCGTTGGAAACCGTCAGCAGCAGCTCAGCATCGCGCGCCTGCTCGGCGACCCGGTCGGCATAGATGATCTCGTAACAGATGGCGTTGCCGATGGTGGTCCCAGCGGCGTGGATCGGCCCCTGAGCCTCGGCCCCGGGCGACATGATTGGCATGGGCAGGTCGAAGAAGGCGATGGTGCCGGCGAGCAGACGTTCAAGCGGCAAGTATTCGCCGAAGGGCACCAGGCGAGCCTTGCGATACTCGCCCTCGGCGGCACCCAGGCCGATCACGCTGTTGTAGTAGTCGCCACCGTCGCGCCGCAGGATGCCGGTGAGCAGGGCGGTGTCGGACGCGAGGTTGGACTGCGCTCGTTCCAGTATTGGCCGGGCCTCCTCTTCGAACATGGGCAGCGCTACCTCGGGCCAGATAACCAGGTCGAGGTCGTTGGACTGTGCAAGGGTCAACGCCGTGTAGATACTGGCCGCCTCGCGCTGACCCTCGGGCGTCCACTTGATCGCCTGATCCAGGTTGCCCTGCAGCAGGGCGACCCGCAGCGGCTCACCGGCCGGGAAGGTCCACTGGGCCGGCAGGGCCAAGGTGGTGAGCCAGAGAGCGGTGATGGGCGCCGCGGCCCACCAGCGGCGGCGCAGCAGTTCGGCGCCTAGGGTGCCGGTCAGCGCGGTGATCAGTGACAGCAGATAGACCCCACCCACCGGGGCCCAGGGCGCCAGAGGAGAATCTACCTGGGAGGTGCCCAGCAGCAGCCAGGGAAACCCGGTAAACAGCCAGGTGCGCAACCATTCGCTGAGCACCCAGACGCCGGCGAAGCTGAGGAAGGCCAGCCGCGGGCCCGTGACGCAGCGATAGAGCCAGAAGGACACGGCGAAGAACAGCGCCAGGCTGGCCACGAACAAACCGGTGAGGAAAAGCGCCAGGGGCGCCCCCGTACCGCCATAGTCGTGGATCGCGACGAAGACCCAGGAGACACCGGAGCCGAACAGGCCCACGCCGTAGCACCAGCCACGGAGGCCGGCCTGGGCGGGTGTCAAAGAATGGATGCCGAAATAGACCAGTGCCACCGCCACCGGGCCCAGCCACCACAGCGCGAAGGGCGCGGCGCTGAGGGTGGTCAGTCCCCCGGCGGTCAGAGCCAGCAAACAGCCGAGGGCCGGAGAGATCCGGCCGGCAAGCGTCATATACCGGACTGGCAGGTTCTCTGCATCCATGCCGTTACTCAGACGCTCTGGAGGAAGGACGCTCACGCAAGGCCGCAATCGCAAAGGCGAAGACACCCAGGAACAGGGCGATATCCGCCAGGTTGAAGGCGGGCCAGTGCCACTCACGCCAGTAGACGTCCAGATAGTCTACGACATACCCTCGTGCTAGGCGGTCGATGCCATTGCCCAGCGCGCCACCCAGCATCAAGCTGTACCCCAGCGCCTCCAGTCGGGGTCTGGGCCGGCACAGCAGCATCGTCAGGACGATGGTCACCATCCCCGTCAGGCCCAGGAAGAGATAGCGCTGCCAGCCGCCTGCATCGGCGAGGAAGCTGAAGGCTGCTCCCGTGTTCCACCAGTGGCCCCAGTTGAAGAACGGGGCTAGCGGGATGGTCTGGCCATACGGCATCAGCGCCTGCACCAGCCCCTTGATGGCCTGGTCGGCCAGGCCGACCATGACGGCCAGTGCCAACCAGTACCAGCGGCGCGGCACTATCGGTATCCGCTCTGTCCTCATGACGTGGCTTCCTGGTAGCGCGGGCTTTCCGAACGAGTCGTGGCATTGCCTGGCGAGAAGCGATAGCCCAGCAGCCGCATGGCGTTCAGGGTCACCAGCACGGTGGCGCCGGTATCTGCCATCACCGCGATCCACATGCCGGTGATGCCCAGCGCCGTGGTCACCAGGAAAATGGCCTTCAGGCCCAGCGCCAGGGCGACGTTGGTCTTGACGTTGCGCAGCGTGGCCCGGGACAGGTCGATCAGCTCGGCGATGCCGCCGACGCGGTTCTTGAGCAGCGCCGCATCCGCGGTTTCCAGTGCCACATCCGTACCGCCGCCCATGGCGATGCCCACTTCGGCCGCGGCCAACGCCGGGGCGTCGTTGATACCGTCGCCCACCTTGCCGACCGGGCCGCGTCCGGCGGCCTGCCATTCCTGCACGCGCTGTGCCTTGTCCTCGGGCATCAGCTCGCCATGTGCCTCGATGCCCAGCGAGCCACCGATAGCCACCGCCGTGCGCGCATTGTCGCCGCTGAGCATCACCGCCTCGACGCCTAGGCGTGACAGGGCGGCGAGCCCCTCGATGGCATCTTCGCGCGGCTCATCGCGAACGGCGATCAGCCCCAGCGGACGCTCGCCTTCTATCAGCACGGCGAGGCTCTTGCCAGCCTCTTCCAGCTCGGCGACCCGGGCGGTCAGATCGTCATCGAGCGCGGCCTGCTCTGCCAGGTAGCGAGGCGTGACCAGACTCAGCTCACGCCCCTCGACCCGACCAGCGACACCTCGACCCGCCAGGGCTCGGTTGTCACTCGCCTGGGGTAACGACAGGCCCTGCTGCTGCGCATGGGCGAGGATGGCCGTGGCGATGGGGTGGCTGGAGTCACGCTCCATCGCGGCCGCCAGCCTCAGGATCTCTTGCGTGCCCTGGCCGCTGGCCCAGTCCTCCACGTCGGTGACCTTGGGGGTGCCGGCGGTGAGGGTGCCGGTCTTGTCCAACGCTACCGTTCGGAGCTTGCCCAACTGTTCAAGCACAGCGCCGCCCTTGATCAGCAGGCCCCGCCGGGCGCCCGCCGAGAGGCCGGCAGCGATCGCCGCGGGGGTCGAGATCACCAGGGCGCAGGGACAGGCGATCAACAGCAGGGCCAAGGCGCGATAGACCGATTCCGACCAGGCCATGGTCGAGACCAGCGGTGGCACCACCGCCATCAGGAGGGCGAGCCCCACCACCGCTGGCATGTAGTAGCGAGCGAAGCGGTCGATGAAGCGTGCCACGGGGGCCTTGGCAGCCTGGGCCTCCTCCACCAGGCGGATGACACGGGCGATGGTGTTGTCCTCGGCGCCGCGTGTTACCTCCACCTCCAGGGCGGCATCGAGGTTGACCGTGCCGGCAAAGACGTCATCGCCCGGTGCACGCGAGCGGGGCACCGACTCCCCGTTGATTGGTGACTCGTCCAGATCGGATTCGCCGGTCAGGATACGCCCATCGCAGGGCACACGGTCGCCCGGCCGCACCAGGACTCGCTGCCCGGGCGTGAGCGAGGCAGCCGAGACCTCTCGGGTATCCCCATCCTCCATCAGCCTCGCCGTGGACGGGGTCAGGTCCGCCAGGGCCGAGATGCTGCGCCGCGCCCGTGATGCGGCCACGCCTTCCAGCAATTCGCCCACGGCGAACAGGAAGACCACCACCGCCGCCTCGGCGGCGGCATCGATGGCCAGGGCGCCTAGGGCGGCGATGCTCATCAGCATCTCGATGGTGAAGGGGTTGCGCTGCTTCAGCGCGCCCCAGGCGGCCTGCACGATGGGCACCAGCCCCACCAGGGTGGCTGCGACGAAGGGCCAGTTGCCCAAGGCCGGCCAGGCCAGGCGGAGGACGAAAGCCAGTACCAGTAGACATCCGGTGACGAGCACCAGGCGCCCCTTGGCGGTCCGCCACCAGGAGGCCGATGTGGTGGCAGTGTCACTCGTCGCCTCCTCATCGACCAGGCGGTAGCCGAGCGTGTTGAGGGCTCGCTCGATCGCCTCTCGGGAAGGCGTCGTGCCTTGCCTGGGGTGGACCTTTACCGAGCCGGTGACCGAGCTGGCCGACACTTCCGCGATGCCATCCAGGCGGCCCAGCGCGGACTCGACCTTGCGCTCGCAGCCGCCGCAGTCCATGCCCTCGACGCGCAAGGAGAAGGCCGAGGAAGACGCCGGGTGCGTCGATTTGCCCATGGTGTGACTCCTTCGAATAATCTATCGTCTGGAGCATAAACCTTGGAGCGACTAGAGGTTCAAGCCATGTCCGGTGATACTACGTCAGCGCCTATCGATTGCCCCGCGCTAGGCATCGGTGAGCTGGCCCGACGCGCCGGCTGCAAGCCCGAAACGGTGCGCTACTACGAGAGCATCGGGCTACTTCGCGACGCCCCGCGCACCGAGGGCGGTCAGCGCCGCTACGGTGACGCAGCTGTCAAGCGGCTGACGTTCATTCGCCATGCCCGTGACTTCGGCTTCTCGGTGGAGGCGGTGCGTGAGCTGCTGGAGATGGCGGACCATCCGCAGATGCCCTGCCACGAGGTCGATGCCATCGCCAAGCATCACCTGGAAGAGGTCGAGTCACGTCTTCAGCGGCTCTCCGCACTACGTGAAGAGCTCAGGAGGATGGTGGGCCAATGTGCCGGCGGCAGGGTCGAGAACTGCCGGATCATCGAGGTGCTCGGTGACCATCGGCTCTGCCGGCGCAAGGCAGAGCATGGCGGGGCCGCCGACCTCCGATAACGCCGGCTGACTCTGCCGACCAGGCCTCGTCGGGCGACGGACTCAAGGGGAGACGAGCGCCGCCAGTTCGGGGGAAATCGAAGTCTCCATCACGCGCAGCAGGCGCGTTCGTGCCTCCACGAGCGCTGACATCTTGTCGTCACCCGACGTATTCTTCCCTCGAATGATCCGCTGTCCCTCTGCCAGAGGATCGATCGGACGATCATCCAGCCTGATCTCATAGTGAAGGTTGGGCCCCGTGGTCAGCCCCGTCGCCCCTACGGCACCGAGGTTATCCCCGGCCTCCACCCCATCACCGACCTCGAGCCCTTCGGCAAACTGGCTAAGATGCGTGTAGCGACTGACGGCACCGGAATCATGATCGATCTCGACGACACGCCCATAGCCGCCCCGCCAACCGATAAAGGTCACGCGGCCAGGGCCAGTCGCCACCACGGGCGTGCCTCTAGGAGCGGCAAGGTCGATTCCGTCATGCCGCCGAATGTCCCCATACACGGGATGGCGTCGATTGCCGAATGATGACGTCAGGCGTGCCCCCTCGACCGGGAAGCGCAAGACGCGCTGGAGTTCGCCATCCTGGAACAACATCACCATGCCTGGCTGATCCGCCGGCCAAACCAGCTCCAGGCGCCACCCAAGCCCACCAAATCCCGCATAGGTCAGGCGTGGTCGTCCCACCCGTGAACCATCCTGCCGCCGCCTCTCCTCCCATAGCAGTCGCAGTCGTTCTCCGTCCCTGACGTCATGACCGGTATCCAGGATGTCGCCCAGCAGGCTTTCGAGATCTGCAGCGAAATGTTTGGGCACCTCCGCCGCCGCCAACGAGGCAGATAGGGAAGTCTCGACCTCGACCTTGCGGGCGAACGCCAGGGTGTCGGCTCGTGGCCGCACCGTGCGCGCCTCCGGTCGTTGCCCCAGCGTCACGACGTGTCGGACACCCGACTCACGCTCGATGGCGACCGACACCGGTTTCCCAGCCGCCGATGAGGCCACCGATACGCGCTGACCGGGCTGCAGTCTGGTCGGATCGAACTCGCCTCTCATCGCCGCCACTACCGCGGCACGGGTCGCGACATCCAAACCAAGACGCCGCAGCAGGCGATCCAGGGTGTCGCCCGGAGCCACGGTGAGCCTCTGGGTGTTGCTATCGAGCGCTTGAGCAAGCCGAGGCAATGATAGTCCCCGTTCCACGGACGATTTCTCGACGGCTCGGGTCTTCACGGGTGACGATAAAACGCTCCCTCGCCAATTGGCTTCGGCCAGCATGGGGCCGATACCCATCAGCCCTACCAACAGCCACCACCCCTTCATGATGTCCCGCCATCGTCATTGGACAGCTCAGCGACTTGGCGCTGTACGGCGTCGACCAATTCCTGCATGCCGAAGGGAGCCAGCAATTCGCCGTTGACGAAGAAGGTCGGTGTCTGACTGATCTGATTGGCCTTGACGTCTTCCTTATCCTGCTCGAATACCGCCTGAATCTCGGGAGAGTCGAGTTGCTCCTGCGCCTGGGCGCTGTCCAGCCCGGCCTGGCTGGCGATCTCCAGGATGGCGGCTTCATCGAAGCTGCCGTGGGCCGCCCACTGGTTCTGGCGAGCCAGCAGTGCCTCCAGCACCGGCGCGAAGCGCCCCTGCAGCCTGGCGGCTTCCAGCACGCGAATGGCCGTTTCTGACACCTCGCCATGGAAGGGGGTATAGCGCACCACCAAGCGTACCTGGTCGGGGTAGGTGTCCAGGATTTTCTTGGTGAGCGGATAGAAGGCGCGACAGGCCTCACAGGCCGGATCGAAGAACTCGACGATGGTGACCGGCGCGTCATCGGGCCCCAGGATCGGCGAATGAGAGCGGACGAGGATGTTATCGGCCTCTCGACTCGCCGACTCCGATGCGGCTCCAACCAACGAGGGATTCGAAACGGCAACGATAATGGCCACCAGGACCAGCGCGCCCACCAAGATAACAGCCGCACGTCGTATCATCTTATTTCCTCACGAGATGACCGGATTAACCCACGAACCTCGGCGCGCAGCGAGGAGTTATTGTCAAATCTGGTGGATGACGGTCAGGCCGCATTCCTGTCTGACTGATCGGCTACCTGCTCCCCGTCCTGGAACTTGACGTTGCTGACGACCAGCTCCAACTTCTGGAAGTGCTTGATCCGCCTCCAGCGTTTCTGGGCGGTCTGGAGCAGTTTGAAGACCATCGCCAGGGTCGTGTCCCGAGAGCCGCAGTTCCGGCTGCGCTTGGTCCTCAGGCGGACCGTGGCGAAGGTCGACTCGATCGGGTTGGTGGTGCGGATGTGCACCCAATGCTCTGCCGGGAAGTCATAGAACGCCAGCAGCTCGTCCCGATCCTTGGCCAGGCATTCCATCGCCTGGGGGTATTTGGCGCCGAAGCGCTTCAGCGTGCGGTCGAAGGCCTGATGGGCCGCCTCGCGCGTCTCGGCCATCCAGATCTCGTGAAGGTCGGCCTTGATCTTGGGCTGCACCGACTTGGGCAGCTTGTTCAGCACATTGGCCGTCTTGTGGACCCAGCAACGTTGGTGCGCCGTGGTCGGATAGACCTTGCTCAGCGCCTTCCAGAAACCGAGCGCACCATCACCGATCGCCAGCCTGGGGGCCTCTGTCAGGCCACGCTCTCGCAGGCCCGTGAGCAGTTCTTTCCAACTGGCTTCCGACTCGCGATGGCCATCCTCGACGGCGACCAGTTCCTTGCGGCCATGCGCCGTGACGCCGATGATCACCAGCAGACAGAGGCGGTCATCCAACCGCACATTGCTGTAGACGCCATCGGCCCACCAGTACACATAGCGGCGGTCCGCCAGGTCCCGCTGACACCAGACCTTGTGCTCGTCGAGCCACTGGGCCTTCAGTCGCGAGACCGTGTTGGCCGACAGCCCCTTCGCCTGGTCACCCAGCAGGGCCGACAGGGCCTCCTGATAGTCGCCGGTGGAGACGCCCTTGAGATAGAGCCAGGGAATCAGCTCCTCGACGCTACGGGCCCGTTTCAAGTAGGGCGGCAACAGGGTGCTGTTGAAGCAGGCCTGGCCGCCACTTCGGTCCCGCACCTTGGGCACCTTGACGGTGACGTCACCGATGCCAGTCTGCACGGTGCGCTCCGGCAGATAGCCGTTGCGTACCACCGCCTGCCGACCGTCCTCCAGAGTCGTGTCGGCATACTGAGCCAGGAAGGTGGCCAACTCGGCCTCCACGGCCTTGGCGATCAGGTCTCGTGCCCCTTGGCGCAACAATTCGTGCAACGGGTCAGAGGTCTCGGGTTCTGGCTGCGACAGGGCTCGGAGAGTAGAATCGGTCATGGCGTATCCGCTCTTGTTGATTGAGATCTTGGTCGTGATCAATCAACAGGATACGCCACCCTTCCTACCTCCTCCCGTACACCAGAAATCACCATAGCTCCGCGCCACGTCGGCCGTGCCATAGCGACGGATACTGCCGGGAGGCCGCTCCAGCTCCAGCAATATCCCGCGTCGCTGGTAATAACGGATGGTCACGACATGGACGCCAGCTGCTCACGCCAGACCGCCGTTGGTCATGGTGTCCGTCACGCTAGCGGCATGTCGCTGCATGATGTTTGTATCCGTAGTTAGCTACGGGTGAGAGTGGTGCTCACGCACCTGCTCAGTTGGCAGGTGATCCGAGGCAACGGCTTTGCCGGACGCCTTGCGGAGATGCGCGGGAAGCAGGTGTTGAACCTGTACCAGCTAGAGCTTGTAAGCTTGACGCCTGCTTTTTTGGCGCCGTTCAGGCGTGTGGCCCTGGCCACTCGCTGCGGAGCTATGGTGATTTCTGGTGTACGGGAGGAGGTAGGAAGGGTGGCGTATCCTGTTGATTGATCACGACCAAGATCTCAATCAACAAGAGCGGATACGCCATGACCGATTCTACTCTCCGAGCCCTGTCGCAGCCAGAACCCGAGACCTCTGACCCGTTGCACGAATTGTTGCGCCAAGGGGCACGAGACCTGATCGCCAAGGCCGTGGAGGCCGAGTTGGCCACCTTCCTGGCTCAGTATGCCGACACGACTCTGGAGGACGGTCGGCAGGCGGTGGTACGCAACGGCTATCTGCCGGAGCGCACCGTGCAGACTGGCATCGGTGACGTCACCGTCAAGGTGCCCAAGGTGCGGGACCGAAGTGGCGGCCAGGCCTGCTTCAACAGCACCCTGTTGCCGCCCTACTTGAAACGGGCCCGTAGCGTCGAGGAGCTGATTCCCTGGCTCTATCTCAAGGGCGTCTCCACCGGCGACTATCAGGAGGCCCTGTCGGCCCTGCTGGGTGACCAGGCGAAGGGGCTGTCGGCCAACACGGTCTCGCGACTGAAGGCCCAGTGGCTCGACGAGCACAAGGTCTGGTGTCAGCGGGACCTGGCGGACCGCCGCTATGTGTACTGGTGGGCCGATGGCGTCTACAGCAATGTGCGGTTGGATGACCGCCTCTGTCTGCTGGTGATCATCGGCGTCACGGCGCATGGCCGCAAGGAACTGGTCGCCGTCGAGGATGGCCATCGCGAGTCGGAAGCCAGTTGGAAAGAACTGCTCACGGGCCTGCGAGAGCGTGGCCTGACAGAGGCCCCCAGGCTGGCGATCGGTGATGGTGCGCTCGGTTTCTGGAAGGCGCTGAGCAAGGTCTATCCGACCACGGCGCACCAACGTTGCTGGGTCCACAAGACGGCCAATGTGCTGAACAAGCTGCCCAAGTCGGTGCAGCCCAAGATCAAGGCCGACCTTCACGAGATCTGGATGGCCGAGACGCGCGAGGCGGCCCATCAGGCCTTCGACCGCACGCTGAAGCGCTTCGGCGCCAAATACCCCCAGGCGATGGAATGCCTGGCCAAGGATCGGGACGAGCTGCTGGCGTTCTATGACTTCCCGGCAGAGCATTGGGTGCACATCCGCACCACCAACCCGATCGAGTCGACCTTCGCCACGGTCCGCCTGAGGACCAAGCGCAGCCGGAACTGCGGCTCTCGGGACACGACCCTGGCGATGGTCTTCAAACTGCTCCAGACCGCCCAGAAACGCTGGAGGCGGATCAAGCACTTCCAGAAGTTGGAGCTGGTCGTCAGCAACGTCAAGTTCCAGGACGGGGAGCAGGTAGCCGATCAGTCAGACAGGAATGCGGCCTGACCGTCATCCACCAGATTTGACAATAACTCATGCCAGCCAGCCTTGATCGGTTGATCGATGATGTTGACCGGAGTGCCTTCGGGAACCCGCTCGAAGAGCGATTGAATGTCTTCGGGGAACATTCGGATACAGCCACGGCTGGCACGCATGCCGATGCCGTCTGGCCGGTTGGTGCCGTGGATGAGATAACCGTCGAAGCCGAGCAGGATCGCGTAGTCGCCGAGGGGGTTATCCGGCCCTGGGGGGACCACTGCGGGTGCCTCCTCGCCACGCGCCGCCGCTTCCTGTCGCACCGACTCGGGAGGGTACCAGGCTGGGTTCTCGATGCGCATGGTGGTCTCGGTCTTGCCAAGCGGGGTGTCGAAACCTTCACGACCGATGCCGATGGGGTAGGTCTCGACCCGCGGCGATTCGCCTTCCTCCACTTCCGGATAATAGTAGAGGCGGAGTTCGGCGAGGTTGATCACGATGCCCTCGCGGGGTACCGGCGGCAGCAGGCGCTGCGCTGGAATCAGTACTTCGATACCCTCCCCAGGCATCCAGACGCTGAGATCGGGATTTGCGCGACGAATCTCCTCGTAACCCAAATTATGCTCGCGGGCGAGATCGAGCAACGTCTCCCCGGTATCCGCTTCGACGGTGTAGTCCTGCCCAATGAGGTCGCCCCCCCCTGGGCAATGGGTACTGGCCCTTGGGCCAGTCGGATGGCACCTCAGCCGCCTGGAGGGCGGCACTCCCAGCGGCCAGCAGTACCATCGCAGCCTGCAGCCAACGCAGAGCCTGACTCACTCCTGTGAGGCCAGGCCAATCGTTGTCAATCTTCATGCCAAAAACCTCTGTGATCAGGGAGTCGATCTGTACCGATACCTGGAGGGGCGGGCCAAGTTCCCGGAGGTTCGCGATCTGGTTCGCGAACTTCTCAAGCTCGGAGAGCACGAAGCTATACAGCTGGCTCAGCAATCCAACCAGGCTCGAGACCAATAGCCATACAGCGGAAGATGCTCCCGGAATGACGAGCAGACAATACGGAGCCGAACATGATGGTGGATGGCATGGTCCCCGGCATCATGCTCTGCCAGTGCCCGTTCCCGAACGGCACGACGACATGCGCCAAGCAGCAAATGGTATATCCGACCGGGGTCAATGAGTATGCGAGTGATCATCGCCGGCCGGCGGTTCACGTTTTGACAGGAACAGCCTCTCCCCCACCAGGATAAGGCCCATCACCACGGCGGCGACGATCAATACCAGCGGATCGGAGGTAGCCTTCACCCAGACGAAGCCTCCCAGCACGACGATATCCAGCAGGATGGCAATGATCGGTATCGCGGGCCTGGCGCTGACCTTGTGCCTGAGGTGGCGAAATACCCCCCAGTGAATCGCGATGTCCATGATCAGGTAGAAGATGATGCCCAGCGCGGCGATGCGGCTGAGGTCGAAGAACGCGGTCAGCAGCAAGCCCAGCACGATCGTGTAGACCAGGGTGTGCTTCTGGATACTGCCGGGCATATGAAAATGGCGGTGAGGCACCAGCCGCATCTCGGTCAGCATGGCCAGCATGCGGGATACGGCGAAGACACTGGCGATGATACCACCCGCCGTCGCCAGCATCGCCAGGATGACGGTAAACCAGACCGCCGCCTCGCCCAGTGCCGGCCTGGCGGCAGCCGCCAGGGAATAATCCTGGGTCTTGATGATCTCCTGGAGTGACAGGTTGCTGGCGACGGCGAAGCCCACCAGCGCGTAGATCACCACGCACAGAGCGATCGAGATCATGATCGCCCTGCCTACATTGCGGTGGGGGTCCTTGAGCTCCGACCCACTGTTGGTAATGGTGGTGAACCCCTTGAAGGCCAGGATACCCAGGGCCGTGGCCCCCAGAAAGCCTGACAGGGAAGCCTGGGGCGCTGTTGATGATGACACGTCCATCTTCAGCGAGTCGGCGACGAAGACCCCGACCACGCCGAACACGACGATTCCCCCGATCTTGATGACACCCAGCACGGAGGCGACTCCCTCGATCAGCCGATTGGCCGACAGGTTGATCAGGAAGGCCGCCAACAGCAGCCCTACCCCCAGTAACGGCACCAGCAGGGAGCGGTTCTCGACGTCGAACAGCTGCAGGGTATAGGACCCGAAGGTTCTGGCCAGAAAGCTCTGGGCGATCACCATGGAACAGTACATCAGCAAGGCATGAAAGGCGGTCGGCAATGTCGAGCCATAGGCCTTCTGCAGATACATGCCGATCCCCCCGGCGGAGGGGTAGGTGCTGGACATTCGGACATAGGAGTAGGCACTGAAGGAGACGATCACGGCCGCCGACAGAAACGCCAGGGGGAACAGCCACCCCGTCATCTGTGCCATCTGGCCGGTCAGGGCGAAGATACCGGCCCCGATCATGACCCCCGTGCCTAGGGCAACCGCGCCCGCCAGGGTCAGGCTACCCTCCTCGTATTCGGGTGCACGATCCGAGGAGTCGTTCATCCCTGCCTCCGTTTCCTCAAAGAATGAGTTGTTTCAGCGGCATCCAGAGCCCCATGCCCATCATGACTAGGTTCTCGGTCAAGGAGACGAAGCCCAGGGGCACGTTGCTGTTGCCACCCACGCAGGCGCACTTGAGCTCCCGCTTGTCGATATAGACGGCCTTGAAGACCGACACGGCCCCTACCGTGCCGATGAACAGCGCCAGTGGCGCCGCGAGCCAGATCAGGGCCCCCGCCAGCATCAGGATACCGGCCAGGGTCTCGGCGAAGGGGTAGACGTAGCCGTAAGGCACATGTCTCTGGGCGAGCAGGTCATAGTTGAGAAACATGGTGCTGAAGCTCTCGATATCCTGCAGCTTCTGGAGCCCCAGCAGGGTCATGGCGGTGGCGACCGCATATTCCGGCATACGCAGAGACACGAGCGTGCCGCTGGCCGCCCAGCTCACCGCCAGGCCGATCAGCAAGGATGTCGCGAAGATGGCGATGACCGGCTGATAGGTGGTCTCCTTCTCGCCGGGCACGCTCATGCCCAGGTGGGCGCGAACCTCCTCATAGCCCCCCACGCGCTCCTCGCCGATGTAGACCTGAGGCGTGGTATCGACACCGGCCTGCTCCTTGAACGCCTCGATCGCCTCCCGCGAGGTGAGGGTGTGATCATCGACTCGATAGCCCTTGCGCTTGAGAAGATCCACGGTCTTCAGGCCAAACGGGCAGAGGTGCTCTTCCGTCTTCATACGGTAGACACGGGCCGTCTTGTGCGGTGCAGCAGACGCCGACGCAACGCTACTCATAGGCTTTCACCTCCTTCAGTGCCTGAAAGGCATTCGCGAATGTGGCATTCACAGCCAAGCACTTCGGCCATGACCCTGATAAAGTCAATAGGCTAGAACCATTGTGCAACCCAAAGGTCAAGCTGCCTGCTTTGACAAGGTTGCGCAGTCGAACGGTTGCGGTGACCGGTACGAGTGATGAGTTGTCACCCATAGAAGGCTAACAGCATTATATATAGAGCCTGACGAATATTTAGGGCGCATAGTCGACGGACTCGATAGTTCCGCATCGTCCTAATAGGTCGATTTACCCTCATTCTCACCGGCCAGTGGATGATCCGCTAGGCGGGCAGGTAATGAGCGACGTGGTGGAGCGTGGAACCGAGCCAGGGCGAGAGGTTCTCGGTGTCCAGCACCAGCGACATGCGGTAGTAGATCGCCTTGAATATGCCGCGGACTGGCTCGGCGAGAGTGGTACAGCCTGATTTACCGTCAGGCCGCCCGCTCCTATGCGATCCAGAAACTTCATCTGTATCAGCCCCTCTCAAGCCGGTAGGATCTCCTTCCAGTGCCAGGAGCAGGGAGCTGAGTCCAGCTTCCTCGCCGAAGGTCGGCAGCGTCTCGAACACGAACTGCAGGTACTCGTAGGGCAAGAGGCTACTGGTCTCGGCCGTCTCGATCAGGCTGTAGAGAGCCGCGCTTGACCGCGCATCGCTCTGAGTGAGGTTGAACAGCCAGTACTCTCGACCCACCACGAAGGGATGGCGATTGGGAGTCATCAGCCAACCGGGTAGTATACCGGGTAGTCCCTCATGAAAATTCACCACTCACATTCTTCAAGCAATTGATTAATAATATATTTTTTAAGAAAATCAACCTTAAGATCCAGAACATCGAGTGAGGCGACACCGCGCCCGCCCTCCGGGCCTCTTCGCTTCCTAACGACATCTGCGTTATACTTTTGTAGTAATTTTACGCGACCCTGACTCCGTCAGGGTCTTTTTTATTTCCCGAGGTCTACCATGTCGACACCCTCTGCCGGCGCCACCGCGCGCCACCCCCGCCTGGCCGAGCTCGCGCTGGCCCTCGGCGGCTTCGGCATCGGCACCAGCGAGTTCGTGATCATGGGCCTGCTGGAGCGGGTCGCCGGCGATCTTCAGGTCGCCGCCGCCGATGTCGGCTACGCCATCTCCAGCTACGCCCTGGGCGTGGTGGTCGGCGCACCGCTGATCTCCGCGCTGGCCGCCCGGGTGCCGCGCCGCACCCTGCTGATCGTGCTGATGCTGGTGTTCGCCGTCGGCAACGTCGCCAGCGCCATGGCCACCTCGTTCTGGCCGTTCGTCGGGCTGCGCTTCCTGGCCGGCCTGCCCCACGGCGCCTACTTCGGCGTTGCCGCATTGGTCGCGGCCGCCGCGGTGCCCATCGAGCAGCGTGCCCAGGCGGTCAGCCGGGTGATGCTGGGCCTGACCACCGCCATCCTGGTCGGCGCGCCGCTGGCCACCTGGGCCGGCCAGTGGCTGGGCTGGCAGAGCGCCTTCCTCGGCGTCGGCGCCATCGCCCTGACCACCGCCGCGCTGATCCGCCTGTGGGTGCCGAGCCAGGCGCCCGATCCCCATGCCAGCCCCAAGCGCGAGCTCACCGCGCTGGCCAAGCAGCGCGTGCTGTTCACCCTGGGCGTGGCCAGCATCGGCTTCGGCGGCATGTTCGCGGTGTTCAGCTACGTGGTGCCGACCCTCTCCGCTCAGGCCGGCATGCGCGAAGCCATCGGGCCCTGGGTGCTGACGATCTTCGGCGTCGGCACCATCGTCGGCAACCTGGTCGGCGCACGGCTGGCCGACAAGCATCTGCTCAAGGCCATCCCCCGCATCCTGGTGTGGTGCCTGGTGGTGCAGGCCGGCTTCTTCTTCGCCGCCAACCATCTGATCGCCGGCCTGCTGTTCGTCGGCCTGGTGGGCACCAGCATGGCGCTGGGGCCGGCGCTGCAGACCCGGCTGATGGACGTCGCCGGCGATGCCCAGACCATGGCCGCCTCGATGAACCACGCCGCCTTCAACTGCGCCAACGCCCTGGGCGCCTGGCTGGCCGCGGTGGTGATCAAGGGCGGCGCGCCCTGGTCGTCCAGCGGCCTGGTCGGCGCCGTGCTGGCCCTCGGCGGGCTGGCGATGTTCTTCACCGGCCGCTATCTGGAGCGCCGCGAGATCAGGGCCGCCGCGGCCTGAGGCCAAGGCTGGGGCACGGGCACGAAGTGTGCGATACTTCGCGCCCTCCTCCGCAGCCGTCGATATCGCAGGACCCGCCATGCCCCAAGGTACGCTCTTCATCGTCTCCGCCCCCTCCGGCGCCGGCAAGACCAGCCTGGTACGAGAGCTGATCGAACGCCTCGACGGCATCCAGGTCTCGGTGTCGCACACCACCCGGCCGCGCCGCGAAGGCGAGGTTGACGGCGTGAACTATCACTTCGTCGACCGGGCCGAGTTCGAGCGCATGATCGCCGAGGGCGACTTCTTCGAGCATGCCCGGGTGTTCGACAACTACTACGGCACCTCGCGGCGCGCCGTGGAGGAACTGCTGGCCGCCGGCCAGGACGTGATCCTGGAGATCGACTGGCAGGGCGCCCGTCAGGTCCGCGAGCAGCTGCCCCAGGCGGTCTCGATCTTCATCCTGCCGCCCTCGCGGGAGGAGCTGGAGCGTCGCCTGTCCGGCCGCGGCACCGACGAGCACGCCGTGATCGCCGGGCGCATGCGCGAGGCGGTCAGCGAGATGTCGCACTATGACGAGTACGACTACGTGGTGATCAACGACGACTTCACCACCGCCGAGCGCGAGCTTCAGTCGCTGGTCATCGCCCGGCGCCTGAGCGCCGAACGCACCCGCGAACGCCACGCGCCGCTGCTGGCCGCGCTGCTCTCCTGAGCGCGGCCGCGGCGCTTGTCAGGCGAGCCGGGCGTCGAGTAATCTAACCCCTCTATTCATCGGTGAATCCCCGGGGCGCAGCGGCGCCGGCCGGGGCTTCGCCCGTCAGCATTCAGGAAGGCATCCATGGCGCGTGTTACCGTCGAAGACTGTCTGGAAAACGTCGAAAATCGCTTCAAGCTGGTGATGATCTCCACCCAGCGCGCTCGCCAGCTGGCCCGCGGCTCCCGCGATGCCCTGCTGCCCTGGGAAAACGACAAGCCCACCGTGATGGCGCTGCGCGAGATCGCCGACGGCCTGGTCGACTCCAGCGTGCTGGACGAGCCGATCGAAGCCGCCCCGGCGCGTCCGCGCCCCGAAGGCGAACCGGGCATCCCCGCCGAGGAGTGATGCCGGCGTCGCCGCCATCCGCACGGCCATCACGTAACCTTCAGGGCACGCCGCATGTTCACCATCGATGACCTGGCCGACCGCCTCGGCGGCTACCTCCCCCAGGACGAGATCCAGCAGGTCAAGCGTGCCTTCTACTACGCCGAGCAGGCCCACGACGGCCAGCGCCGTCGCTCCGGCGAGCCCTATGTGACCCATCCCCTGGCGGTGGCCAACATCCTGGCCAACATGCACATGGACCATCAGAGCCTGATGGCCGCCATGCTGCATGACGTCATCGAGGACACCGGCGTTTCCAAGCAGGCCCTGGGCGCACAGTTCGGCGAGGCCGTGGCGGAGCTGGTCGACGGCGTCTCGAAGCTGACCCAGATCACCTTCGAGGACAAGGCCGTCGCCCAGGCCGAGAACTTCCAGAAGATGGTGATGGCGATGTCCCGGGACATCCGGGTGATCATCGTCAAGCTGGCCGACCGGCTGCACAACATGCGCACCCTGGGCGCGCTGCGCCCGGAGAAGAAGCGCCGCATCGCCCGCGAGACGCTGGAGATCTACGCCCGCATCGCCAACCGGCTGGGCATCAACACCATCCGCGTCGAGCTCGAGGACCTCTCGTTCCAGGCCATCCACCCGATGCGGGCCGAGCGTATCAAGCGCGCCGTGGCCAGCGCCCGCGGCCACCGCCGCTCGGCGATCCGCCAGGTCCAGGACACCCTGCAGAACAGCCTCGACGAGGAAGGCCTGAGCGGCTCGGTGATGGGCCGTCAGAAGCACCTGCTGTCGATCTACAAGAAGATGCGCGACCAGAAGAAGTCGTTCGCCGAGATCATGGACGTGTTCGGCTTCCGCATCATCACCGACGACGTCGACAGCTGCTATCGCATCCTCGGCATGGTGCACAACCTCTACAAGCCGGTGCCCGGACGCTTCAAGGACTACATCGCCATCCCCAAGGCCAACGGCTACCAGAGCCTGCATACCACGCTGTTCGGCAGCGGCGGCATGCCCATCGAGGTGCAGATCCGCACCCGCGAGATGGAGGCCATGGCCAACAACGGCATCGCCGCCCACTGGCTGTACAAGGCCGGCCAGACCGATCATCCGATCGCCGAGGGCAGCCACGCCCGGGCCCGCTCCTGGATCAAGGGGCTGCTCGAGATGCAGCGCCACGCCGGGGATTCGCTGGAGTTCATCGAGCACGTCAAGAACGACCTGTTCCCGGACGATATCTACGTGTTCACGCCCAAGGGCGACATCATGGAGCTGCCCCAGGGCGCCACGGTGATCGACTTCGCCTACAGCGTGCACACCGACATCGGCAACAGCTGCATCGCCTGCCGCATCGACCGCCATCTGGCACCGCTCTCCACCCGGCTCGAGAGCGGCCAGACGCTGGAGATCATCACCGCCCCTGCCGCCAGGCCCAGCCTGGCCTGGCTCAACGTGGTGGTCACCGCCAAGGCGCGCTCGGCCATTCGCCACGCGCTCAAGCACCAGCAGCACACCGAGGCCGTGCAGCTCGGCCGCCGCCTGCTCAACAAGGCGCTGGCGGAGTTCGAGACCAGCCTCGAGGAGCTGCCCGGCGGGCCGATGGCCACGCTGCTGGCCGAGCTCGAACTGAAGAGTCAGGACGCCCTGCTGGAATCGATCGGCCTCGGCGCCCGGGTCGCCCACGTGGCCGCCCGACGCCTGGTCGACCTGCATCACGGCGAGCAGCTGCCGACCGTGGAGAGCTCGCCCCAGGAGGGGCCGATCGTGATCAGCGGCGCCGAGGGCATGGTGATCAAGTTCGCCCGCTGCTGCCATCCGCTGCCCGGCGACCCGGTCATCGGCCACCTCTCGGTGGGCAAGGGCATCGTCGTCCACCGCACCGAGTGCCGCAACCTGGCCGAGCTCAAGAGCGACCCGGACAAGCTGTTCGCCCTCGAGTGGTCCGATCAGGCCGACGAAGATTTCCCGGTGCCGCTGCGCCTGGAGATCGAGAGCCGCCGCGGGCTGGTGGCGGAGCTGGCCAGCCTGGTCACCGACGCCGAAGCCAACATCGAGCGCATCGGTATCGAGGAGCGCGACGCCCGGCTGTCGATCGTCAACCTGACCCTGTCGGTGCGCAACCGCGTGCACCTGGCGCGCATCATCAAGCGCCTGCGCAACCTGTCCCACGTCGGCAAGATCACCCGCCTGGGCAATTGAGTCTCAGCGCCCCCGTCCGTCGCGGTCGCGGCGGACGGGGGCGCTGTCATTGGACACCCCCATCATCGCCAACAACACATGGAGCACACCATGAGCAACAAGGCCGTCATCAACACCGACCAGGCACCCGCCGCCATCGGCCCCTACTCCCAGGCCATCAAGGCCGGCAACACCGTCTACATGTCCGGCCAGATCCCGCTGGACCCGGCCACCATGGAGATTGTCTCCGACGACTTCGAGGCCCAGGCCCGTCAGGTCTTCGCCAACCTGAAGGCCGTGGCCGAGGAAGCCGCCGGCGGCCTCAAGGACGTGGTCAAGCTGAACCTCTACCTGGTGGACCTGGACAACTTCGCCATCGTCAACGGCATCATGGAAGAGTTCTTCGACGCGCCCTACCCGGCCCGCGCCGCCGTCGGCGTCAAGGCCCTGCCCAAGGGCAGCCAGGTCGAGGCGGAAGCCGTGCTGGTCATCGGCGACTGATAGCGCTACCCCGGCCAAGAACAGAGCAAGGCCGGCGACAAGCCCCGGAGTGCCGGACCATCGCGAGGGCGCTGTGAACCCATCCCTGGCGTAGGACCCTCGCTACACCTTGCCGCCGGCCATCAGACTCTCGAGGCCGGGCACGCTGTCTGACGCACCATGCGCCTGTTTCTGGCCCTGGTACCGCCGCCGGCCCTGCGCCGGCGGCTCGGCGTTCTGGCCGATACCGCCCAGTCCCGCTGCGGCGGCCGGCGCATGCCGGACGACAGCGTTCACCTCACGCTCGCCTTCCTCGGCGAGCAGCCCGACGCCCGGGCCACGGCCATCGCCGACTGGCTGACGCGTTTCACCCTGCTTCCCGGCCGCTGGCGACTCGACCGCTGGGGCCAGTTCCGCCGTCCGGGCATCGTCTGGGTCGGCGGCGCCGAGCCCGATCCGGCACTCGTCGGCCTGCAGCACCAGCTGTGGGAGGGGCTCGAGCGGCTCGGCGTCGAGGGGCGCCCCGAGCGCTTCGTGCCGCATGTCACCCTGCTGCGCCGGGCCGCAAGGCCGCCCGGCCAGGACCTGCCGGCCGTGTCGCTGGACTGGACGTATTCGCGCATCGAGTTGATCCGCTCGACCGTCACCCCGCGGGGCAGCCACTATGCGTGCCTGGCCCGCACGCCCGGGCCGCACCCGGGCGTGTCGGCCGACGGCCGGGGGGAGGAGGGGCGCTAGGTGGTGGCCTCGGGCAGGTAGCCGCCCTCGCGCAGCACCTGCAGATAGCCCTCGCGGAAGGTGGGGAAGCGGAAGCGATAGCCGCTCTCGATCAGGCGGGCGTTGTCGCAGCGCTTGCTGGCCCGGCGGCGCAGCGGCGACTGGATGGTCTCGGTGGCCTCTACCTTGAGCTGCTTGGCCAGCCAGGCCATCACCTCGTGGAGCGGCGCCGGCTCGCAGTCGCTGGCCAGATACAGCTCATGCAGCGACTCGCCGGCCTGCGCCCGCCCGATGAGATGGGCCAGCACCCCGGCGCAGTCGTCGCGATGGATGCGGTTGGAGTACATCGGCGGCGTGGCGGCGGCGATGCGCCCCTCGCCGACCTGGCGGATCAGGCGGTCGCGCCCCGGGCCGTAGATGCCGGAGAAGCGCACCACCGTGCCCGGCAGGTCGTGATCGATCAGCGCCTGCTCGGCCTCGCGCATCAGCGCGCCGGAGAAGCCGCCCGGCTCGGTGGGGCTTGCCTCGTCCACCGTCTCGCCGCCCTGCTGGGCGTAGACGCTGGTGGAGGAGACGAAAAAGACGTGCTTCGGCGGGTGCCGGCGGGCGCCGAACTCGGCCAGCACCGCCTTGAGCCCGTCCGGATAGGCCGCCCGATAGGCCTCCTCCTCGAAGCGGTCGGCGCTGACCACGTAGACCAGCACCTCCGCGTCCGGCAGCTCGGCCAGCGCCGCGGCGTCGCCGAGATCCGCCGACACCGCCTTCAGGCCGCTGTCGGCCAGCTTGGCGGCATCGCGGCGCACCCCGATGACCTTGTGGCCGTCCGCCTTGAGCTCCCGGCCCAGCGTCGTGCCGATATCACCACAACCCAGAATCAGCGTCGTTGTCTTCACCTTTCCCTCGCCCCCTGATAAAAAGTCCCTATGACGACCTCGGGGTGCCCTATGGGTGGGGCCCGCGACACATCGACAATCGAGGAAGCCCCGGCACCGAAATGACTCTAACAGAACTCCGTTACATCGTAACCCTGGCCCAGGAACGCCACTTCGGCCGCGCCGCCGAACACTGCTTCGTGTCCCAGCCGACCCTCTCGGTGGCGGTCAAGAAGCTGGAGGAAGAACTGGGCGTGGCACTGTTCGAGCGTTCCAAGTCCACCGTACAGGTCACGCCGCTGGGCGAGAAGATCGTCGAGCAGGCCCAGCGCGTGCTGGAACAGAGCAGCGTGATCAAGGAGCTCGCCAGCGCCGGCCGCGACCAGCTGGCCAGCCCGCTGCGCATCGGTGCCATCTATACCGTCGGCCCCTACCTGTTCCCGCACCTGATCCCGGAGCTGACCCGCCGCGCGCCGCAGATGCCGCTCTACATCGAGGAGGGCTTCACCGGCGAGCTGCGACGCAAGCTGCGCAGCGGCGAGCTCGACGCCATCATCGTCGCGCTGCCCTTCACCGAGACCGACGTGGTCACCAAGCCCCTCTACGAGGAGGCCTTCGACGTGCTGATGCCGGCCGACCACGCCTGGGCCGAGCGCGAGAGCATCGACAAGGAGAACCTGCTGCAGGAGCGCCTGCTGCTGCTCGGCGAGGGCCACTGCTTCCGCGACCAGATCCTCGAGGCCTGCCCGGCGATCAGCCAGAAGCTCAACAGCCCCAACAACACCCTGACCGCCGAGGGCGGCTCGCTGGAGACCATCCGCCACATGGTCGCCTCGCGGCTCGGCATCACCGTGCTGCCGCGCTCGGCGATCGGCACCGGCCACTACGAGAGCGGCCTGCTCACCAGCCGACCCTTCACGCCGCCCGGCCCCGGGCGCACCGTGGCCATCGCCTGGCGCGCCAGCTTCCCGCGGCCCCAGGCCATCGACGCGGTGACCGACGCCATCGCCCACTGCCGCGCGGCCACGACCGAGCCGGCATGAGCGGCCTCGACGCCCCCGTCACGGACCTCAAGGGCGTCGGCGAGGCGCTGGCCCAGAAGCTGGGCCGCCTGCGCATCGATGCCGTCGCCGACCTGCTGTTCCACCTGCCGCTGCGCTACCAGGACCGCACCCGCATCACCCCCGTCGCCGGCCTCCGCTCCGGCGACGAGGCCGTGGTCGAGGGCGAGGTGATGGCCGCCGACGTGGTGCGCGGCCGGCGCCGCAGCCTGCTGGTGCGGCTGCGCGACGGCTCCGGCATCCTCAGCCTGCGCTTCTTCCACTTCTCGCCGGCCCAGCAGCAGCAGTTCCGTCCCGGCGCCCGGGTGCGCGCCTTCGGCGAGGCCCGGGCCGGCGCCACCGGGCTCGAGATCTACCACCCGGAATATCGCCTGATCGGCGAGGGCGCGCCGGCGGTGGAGGACCACCTCACGCCCATCTACCCGACCACCGAGGGGCTGCACCAGACGCGCCTGCGGGCGCTGATCGACCAGGCCCTGGCCCGGCTCGCCCAGGCCCCCGCGGCGCTGCCGGAATGGCTGCCCGAGTCGCTGCGCCACCAGTACGCCCTGCCCGAGCTGCATGACTGCCTGCGCGAGCTGCACCATCCGCCGCCGGAGGCCGACCCGGATGCGCTGGCCGAGGGCCGCCACCCGGCCGCGCGCCGACTGGCCCTGGAGGAGCTCTTGGCCCACCGGCTGAGCCTGCGCGAGGTACGCCTGCGCATCCAGGAGGACGGCGCGCCGGCGCTGTCCGACGGCCGCGGCCTGCAGGCCCGCTTCCTGACCCAGCTGCCCTTCTCGCTGACCGGCGCCCAGCGCCGGGTGCTCGACGAGATCCGCGCCGACCTGGCCGAGGAGCGGCCCATGCTGCGCCTGGTGCAGGGCGACGTGGGCTCGGGCAAGACCGTGGTCGCCGCCATGGCGGCGCTGTCCGCCATCGCCGGCGGCTGCCAGGCGGCCATGATGGCGCCCACCGAGATCCTCGCCGAGCAGCACTATCGGGCCTTCAAGGCCTGGTTCGAGCCGCTCGGCATCGAGGTGGCCTGGCTGGCGGGCAAGCTCAAGGGCAAGGCGCGGCTCGACGCCAAGGCGGCGATCCACGACGGCCGGGCGCAGATGGTGGTCGGCACCCATGCGCTGTTCCAGGGCGATGTCCACTTCCAGCGCCTGGGCCTGGCGATCATCGACGAGCAGCACCGCTTCGGCGTCCACCAGCGCCTGGCGCTGCGCGAGAAGGGCGAGGCCGGCGGCCTGACGCCCCACCAGATGGTGATGACCGCCACGCCGATCCCGCGCACCCTGGCGATGAGCGCCTACGCCGACCTGGACGTCTCGGTGATCGACGAGCTGCCGCCCGGGCGTACCCCGGTGAAGACGGTGGTGGTGCCCGACGAGCGCCGCCCCGAGGTGGTCGAGCGCATCCGCCACGCCTGCGCCGAGGGCCGCCAGGCCTACTGGGTCTGCACCCTGATCGAGGAGTCCGAGGCGCTGCAGTGCCAGGCCGCCGAGGCCAGCCGCGACGAGCTGGTCGAGGCGCTGCCGGAGCTCGCCGTGGGCCTGGTCCACGGCCGCATGAAGGCCACCGAGAAGGCCGAGGTGATGGCCGCCTTCAAGGCCGGCGAGCTGGACCTGCTGGTGGCCACCACGGTGATCGAGGTCGGCGTCGACGTGCCCAATGCCAGCCTGATGATCATCGAGAACCCCGAGCGGCTGGGCCTCTCCCAGCTGCACCAGCTGCGCGGCCGGGTCGGGCGCGGGGCCACCGCGAGCTTCTGCGTGCTGCTCTATCACCCGCCGCTGTCGGATCACTCGCGCAAGCGGCTGACGGTGATGCGCGAGACCAACGACGGCTTCCGCATCGCCGAGCAGGACCTGGAGATCCGCGGCCCCGGCGAGGTGCTGGGCACCCGCCAGACCGGCCTGGCACAGATGAAGATCGCCGATCTGGAACGCGACGCCGACCTGCTGCCGCGCATCTCGCCGCTGGCCGAGGCGCTGCTGGCCGAGCACCCCGAGGCCAGCCGGCCGCTGATCCGCCGCTGGCTGGGCGAGGAAGCCGGGCGCTACGGGCAGGTCTGACAGCGGCAAGCGGCAAGCGGCAAGCGGCAAGCGGCAAGCGGCAAGCGGCAAGCGGCAAGCGGCAAGCGGCAAGCGGCAAGCGGCAAGCTGCAAGCTGCAAGCTGCAAGCTGCAAGCTGCAAGCTGCAAGCTGCAAGCTGCAAGCCAGCAGCGTGAAATCGCCGGAAGCAAAAGAAAACCCCGAGGGTGGAAGCCTTCGGGGTTTCTTGTCGCTCGGCGCTTGTGGCTCGGCGCTACAGGTGCTTGAGCAGGCCCTGCAGGCGGTCGAGGTCCCTGGCGTCGCCGACCAGCCGAACGCGGCCGGCCATCATGCCGTCGAGGAAGGCCTTCTGGGTCGGCTTCCTGAGCACCCGGAGCGCCGTGTCCGCGTCCTCGAAGCGCAGCTCCAGGTCGAGATCCACCGGCAGGCCACTGCCGGTCTCGATGCCCCGGGGCGTCATCCGGTAGTGGCGGGCGATGGCGAGATCCTCGGTGCCGATGCCCCAGTCGAGGCGTTTCAGGTCACCCAGGCGATCGCGAAAGGCGGGCTTGCGCCGCAGCGCACGCTTGAGCAGCACGCCGAGCACCCACAGCATCAAGCGTAGCTTCATCGGTACACCGTTGGCCGGAAAGCGGAAATGAGGGGATGAGGCCGCGCGGCCCGGGGATCGAGCCGCGCGTCGCGCCTTATTTGGCGACGGCGTCCTTGAGGCCCTTGCCGGGCTTGAAGGCCACGGTCTTGCTGGCCGGGATGGTCAGGGATTCGCCGGTCTGGGGGTTCTTGCCGGTGCGGGCGGCACGCTCGCGCACGGTGAAGGTACCGAAACCGATCAGCGAGACATCCTTGCCGTCGGACACGCTGCCGGTGATCTCGTCGAGAATGACGTTCAGCACCTGGCTGGCCTTGTCCTTGGACAGATCGGCACGCTCGGCGATCGCCGCGGCGAGTTCTGGTTTGCGCATACAGCCCTCCTGGTTTGACATCCTGCCGATGATCCCATCGGCCGCGTTGTTGTTCGCGCTGATTCATGCACCACCCGCCTGCCATGCCATGTGAGGCAGACGCATGACGCCGTGTGGCAACGCCGCTGCCGGGTCCGGAACTCCGGGGGCGCCGTCGTTGACGTCACTAGCCTAGCAACGGCGGTGCAGCGCGCGCCAGTTCGACTTTCCGACGCACGCAGGCGCCTGTCAACGCAAATCCGATCAAACGTCCGTCTTCATCCTCGGCCAGGGCGGTCAGATCCGCCCCCTCGCCCTCGATGCGCCAGCGGGCGGGCGCACGGGTCGGCGGCAGCGAGACCACCGGCAGCAGCGGCGTCTTCACCAGCACCGGCCAGGGGCCGTAGCGCACCTCGGTGGGCGTGCCGGCAAGCGTCGCCGCCAGCGCCTTGGCCCCGGCCTGCAGCGGCTGGACGTACATGGCATTGACGCCATCGACGCAGGCCACGTCGCCCAGCGCATGGATGCCGGGCGCCGAGGTCGAAAGCCGGCGATCGACGAGGATGCCGGCCGGCCCCACGGCCAGCCCCGCGGCCTCGGCCAGGGCGCTGCGCGGCCGCAGCCCGGTGGCCACCAGCACCAGATCGGCCTCGAGGGCGGTGCCGTCGTCCAGGCCCAGCGCCACCCGCTCGCCCTCGGGCGAGAGCGCGTCGACCGTGCGCCCGGTGTGCAGGGCGATGCCCGCCTCGACGAAGGCCTCGCCCAGCGCCCGGCCCAGCGGCTCGGGCAGCAGCCGCGGCAGCGGCGCCGCCTCCGGGGCGATCAGCTCGACCGCATGGCCGCCGGCGGCCAGGTCGTTGGCGAACTCGCAGCCCACCAGGCCGATGCCGACCACGGCGACCCGGGCCGGGCGGCCCAGCGCCGCCAGGGCGGCGTGGAAGGCGCGGTAGTCGTCGAGGTCGTTGACGGTATGGACCCGGCCGGCCAGCGCCTCGGGAATGGCGAAGGGCGGCGCCGGCGCCGCGCCGGTGGCCAGCACCAGCTCGCCCCAGGGCAGCCGCTCGGCGCCGAGGGCCAGGGTGCGCGCGGCCGGATCGATGGCCTCGACCCGGGTGTGCGTGCGCATCGTCACGCCGAGCCGGTCGGCCGCCTCCAGGGCGCTGCACGAGGCCAGGCGATCCGGCGGCAGGCGCTTGGCGAAGCCGGTGGAGAGCAGCGGCTTGGAGTAGTCCTCGCCGCCGTCGGCGGTGATCAGGGTGATGGGGCGCTCGGGCTGCCGGGTCCGGACCTGGCGCGCCAGGCCCAGCCCGGCCATGCCGGAGCCGATGATGGTCAGGGGTGCGCTCATGGGGCTCCTCGCTGCAGGGGGCGCGACGGGCCGCCATGGTACACTAGCCGCCCCTTGCATTGGACGCGGAGTCGCGCAGTGAATCACGCACCGGCCCTTTCGCCCCGCTGGCGCCCCCTGGCGGCGGCACGCCCCGCCATGAGCCCGGCCTGGTGGCGCTGGATCGCCACCCGGGGCTCGCTGACCCAGCGGCTGATCGAGGCCGGCGCGCCTCGCCGCTTCCGGGTCAGGCTGCTCGACCAGCGCCTGGGCCGGCCGCGCCGCGACGAGGCCATGGCGCTGGGCACGGCGCCGGACCGCCTGGTCTGGCGGCGCGAGGTCGCGCTGTGTCTCGGCGACCGTCCCTGGGTGATGGCGCGCTCGGTGGCCCCGCTCCACGGCCTGCACGGCCAGCGGCTGGCGGGCCTCGGCGAGCGCTCGCTGGGGCACTGGCTGTTCCGCCAGCCCGGCCTCGAGCGCGGCCCCATCGAGGTCAGCGCCGACCCGGCGCCCTTCCACGACGCGCCCGGCCCCTGGGGTCGCCGCTCGGTGCTGCGCCACGGCCGCTTCGCGGTGCTGGTCCAGGAGTTCTTCCTCGACGCCATGGCGGATGACCTGGCCCTGCCGGCGCGATAGGCTGCGTCTGGCATCGCCCGAAACCCGCGTCGTCCGATTCAACCGAGAGACCCACATGGAACGTTCCCTGATGCGCCCCAAGGGGCTGGCCCGGCTGCCCGACTTCCTGCACCTGACGCGCCTCGACCGCCCCATCGGCACCTGGCTGCTGATGTGGCCGACGCTGTGGGCGCTGTGGACGGCGGCCGAGGGCGTTCCCGAGCGCCGGCTGCTGCTGATCTTCGTCGCCGGGGTCTACCTGATGCGGGCCGCGGGCTGCGTGGTCAACGACTACGCCGACCGCCACTTCGACGGCCACGTGAAGCGGACGAAGTCGCGTCCGCTGGCCACCGGGCGCATCGGCGAAGGCGAGGCCAAGGGGCTGTTCGCCGGCCTGGTGCTGGCGGCCTTCGTGCTGGTGTGCTTCACCAATGCCTTCACCGTGATGCTGTCGGTGGGCGGCGTGATCCTGGCCTTCGTCTATCCCTTCATGAAGCGCTACACCCACCTGCCCCAGGTGGTGCTGGGCGCGGCCTTCTCGTGGGCCATTCCCATGGCCTTCGGCGCGGTGCTCGGCCATGTGCCGCTGGAGGCCTGGCTGCTGTTCGCCGCCAACGTGCTGTGGACCGTGGCCTACGACACCGAGTACGCCATGGTCGACCGCGACGACGACCTGCGCATCGGCATCAAGTCCACGGCGGTGCTGTTCGGCCGCGCCGACAAGCGGATCATCGGCCTGCTGCAGCTGGCCACGCTCGCCCTGCTGGCCTGGGCCGGCGAGCGCCTCGGCCTCACCGGCTTCTTCTGGCTCGGCCTGGCCGCCATGGCGGCGACCTTCGTCCACCAGCAGCGGCTGATCCGCCACCGCGATCGCGATCGCTGCTTCCAGGCCTTCCTCAACAATCACTGGTCGGGGCTCTTGGTGTTCGCCGGCATCGCGCTGTCGCTGTGGCCGGGCGCCGGCGCGTGACGCCGGGCGGGAAAAAACCGCGGCGCTGAGCGGGGGCGACAGGACGAGGCTGTCACGGTATTGTCACAAGGACATGCTGTCATCGTCACCAATATGTCACTGCTCTCGACCATGAGGCCCCGGGATGACCGCCAAGACCGTACTGATCGTCGATGATGAAGCGCCCATCCGCGAGATGATCGCCGTGGCGCTGGAGATGGCCGACTATCGCGTGCTCGAGGCGGACAATGCCCAGAGCGCCCACGCCATGGTCGTCGATCACCAGCCCGACCTGGTGCTGCTGGACTGGATGATGCCCGGCACCAGCGGCGTCGAGCTCGCCCGCCGGCTCAAGCGCGAGGAAGGCACCTCGGAGCTGCCGATCATCATGCTCACCGCCAAGGGCGAAGAGGACAACAAGATCCAGGGCCTCGAGTCCGGGGCCGACGACTACATCACCAAGCCCTTCTCGCCCCGCGAGCTGGTGGCGCGCCTCAAGGCGGTGCTGCGTCGGGCCACGCCGCGCGGCGTCGAGGATCCGGTCCAGGTCGAGGGCCTGATGCTCGACCCGGTCAGCCACCGCGTCAGCATCGACGGCCAGTCGCTGGAGATCGGCCCCACCGAGTACCGCCTGCTGCAGTTCTTCATGACCCACCAGGAGCGCGCCTACACCCGCGGCCAGCTGCTCGACCAGGTCTGGGGCGGCAACGTCTACGTCGAGGAGCGCACCGTGGACGTGCATATCCGCCGCCTGCGCAAGGCGCTGGGCGAGCCGCACCAGCAGCTGATCCAGACCGTGCGCGGCACCGGCTACCGCTTCTCCGCCAAGGCCTGACATGGGCCGGCTGTGGCGACGCGAATGGTGGCGGCTGGCGGCCCTGGTGGCCGCCGGCGCGCTGATCGGCTGGCCCTTCGCCCTGAGCGGCCTCGGCCTCGCCGTGGGGCTCGCCATCTATCTCTTCTACCAGATGCGCCAGCTCCACGCGCTGCAGGAATGGCTGACCCATCACCCCCATGACGAGCCGCCCTCGGCGGTGGGGCTGTGGGGGGAACTGTTCGACCGCCTCTACCGCTATCAGAAGGGCCAGCGCATCACCCAGCGGCGGCTGCGCGACACCCTGAGCCGCATCCAGGAATCCTCCGAGGCGATGCGCGACAGCGTGGTGATGCTCGACCGCCACGGCGACATGGAGTGGTGGAACAGCGCCGCCGAGCGCATGCTGGGCCTCAAGCCGACCCTGGACCGCGGCCAGCACATCACCAACCTGCTCCGCGACCCGAGCTTCGTCGACTACTTCCACGCCCGCGACTACCGCGAGCCGCTGACGCTGTGCTCGCCGATCGACGAGAACCTGATCCTGCAGTTCCAGATCACCCTCTACGGCGACGACGAACGCCTGGTGATGGCCCGCGACATCACCCGCCTGCACCGCCTCGAGCAGATGCGTCGCGACTTCGTGGCCAATGTCTCCCACGAGCTGCGCACCCCGCTCACCGTGCTGGCGGGCTACCTCGAGACCTACGGCGACATGGCCGAGATGCTGCCCGAGCGCCTCGGCCGCGGCATCGGCCAGATGCAGAGCCAGACCCGGCGCATGCAGAACCTGGTCAACGACCTGCTGCTGCTGTCGCGGCTGGAGAACGACCAGGGCGGCCACGACGATGTCCGCCTCGACCCGCCCAGCCTGCTCGAGGCCGTGCGCCGCGACGCCGAGGCGCTGTCCGAGAGCCATCATCGGCTGGAGGTGGAGATCGACGAGCCCCGCGCCCTGCTCGGCTCGGAGAAGGAGCTGCACAGCGCCGTCTCCAACCTGGCCTTCAATGCCGTGCGCTACGCCGGCGAGGACAGCCGCATCGTGCTGCGCTGGCGTCCCTGGGGCGACGGCGCCTGCCTGGAGGTCGAGGACGACGGCGAGGGCATCGACCCGCTGCACATCCCGCGCCTGACCGAGCGCTTCTACCGGGTCGACAAGGGTCGCAGCACCGCCACCGGCGGCACCGGCCTGGGGCTGGCCATCGTCAAGCACGTGCTGCTGCGCCACGACGCCCAGCTGGAGATCGACTCCCGGCTCGGCGAGGGCGCCACCTTCCGCTGCATCTTCCCCGCCGCGCGCCTCACCGACGCCGCGCCGGCCTCGCGGCGCGCCTGATTCCGCCGCCAGACGCGACTCCGCCCGACGCAGGCCGGGCGGAGGGGTGTCACGTGATCACGACGCCCGGGCGTCAGCGCCTCGCCGGGGCGGTATCGGGCGCGAGCGCCCGATAGTGGTCTTCCCACATCAGCACCGCGCCGGCCACGGCGCCGGGCAGCAGGAACAGGTTGGCCAGCGGCAGCCAGGTGATCAGCATCACCCAGCCGCCGTAGGTCAGCGTCGGCCAGCGGCGCGCGGCGAGGCGGCGGCGCATGTCGGCGAAGGGCACCTTGTTGTTGTCCATCGGATAGTCGAGGTAGGTGACCGCCATCATCCAGGCCGAGAACAGCAGCCACAGCAGCGGCGCGATCAGGTTGATCACCGGTATCCAGCCGATCACGAACAGCAGCAGCATGCGCGGCAGGATGTAGCCCAGCTTGACCAGCTCGCGGCCCAGGGCATCGATGGCGGTGCGCGCCAGGCCGCGGTCGTCCAGCGGCGGGCGCCCGGTGACCTCGCGCTCGACCTTCTCGGCCAGCAGGCCGTAGAAGGGGGCGGCGATCAGCTGGGTCACCAGGGTGAAGCTGAAGAACACGATCAGCGTAAGGCTCACCACGAACAGCGGCCAGATCAGCCACGACAGCCAGTCGAGCCAGCCCGGCACCATGGCCATCCAGCCGTCGAGCCAGCCGCCGAAGTGGGTCAGCACGTAGCTCAGCATGGCGGCGTAGACCACCAGGTTGGCCAGGATCGGCAGGAACACGTAACGGCGCAGGCCGGGGGTGTAGACCAGGCGCGTCCCCCGGGACAGCGCCGAGAAGGCATCCAGCATCGGTGTCATTTCCTCCATCACGACGACGGCGGCCGTCGCCAGGGGCGACGGCCGCTTCATGGACAGTGCCGGTCGAGCGGGGTTCAGCCCTCGTCGCCGAGCACCTCATCGCCGAGATCATCCGGTGCCGTGTGGCGGATGTCGAGGCCCTTGACCAGATAGACCACGTATTCGGCCAGGTTGTTGGAGTGGTCGCCGACGCGCTCCAGGGCGCGCAGGATCCACATGATGCCGAGCACCGGCGAGATCGCCCGGGCGTCTTCCATCATGAAGGTCATCAGCGAGCGCATGGCGCTCTGGTACTCGCTGTCGACCTGCTCGTCCTCCTGCACCACCTTGAGCGCCAGCTCGGTGTCGAAGCGGGCGAAGGCGGTCAGGGCGTCGCGCATCATCTTGCGCACGTGCTCGCTGATCACGCGCACCTCGACGAAGCCGCGGGTGCCGCTCTGGTTCTCGACCAGGTCCACGGCGTTGCGGGCGATCTTGCTGGCCTCGTCGCCGATGCGCTCCAGGTCGGAGGCGGCGCGGATCACCGCCAGCACCAGGCGCAGGTCGGAGGCCGCCGGCTGGCGGCGGGCCAGGATCTGGGTGCACTCGTCGTCGATCTTGATCTGCATGTCGTTGACGGCACGATCGTTGTCGACCACGCGCTCGGCCAGGGCGGAATCGCCGTCGAGCAGGGCGCGGACGGCGTCCTGCACCTGCTTCTCGACCAGCCCGCCCATGGCCATCAGGTGGGTCTTGAGCTCCTCGAGCTCATGATTGAACTGGCGCGAGATATGCTGGCTGTGGATATCGCTGGTGATGTCCATGAGACTCTCCTGAGGGCGCCGGCGTCAGGCCATGCGTCCGGTAATGTAGTTCTCGGTGCGCGCGAGGCGCGGATTGGTGAACAGGGTATCGGTGGGGGCGTATTCCACCAGCTCGCCGTCCTGCAGGAAGGCGGTGTAGTCCGACACCCGCGCCGCCTGCTGCATGTTGTGCGTGACCAGCACCAGGGTCAGGCTCGACTTCAGGTTGCGGATCAGCTCCTCCACCTTGAGCGTCGAGATCGGGTCCAGCGCCGAGGCCGGCTCGTCGAGCAGCAGCACCTCGGGCTCCACCGCCAGCGTCCGGGCGATCACCAGGCGCTGCTGCTGGCCGCCGGACAGCGCCCAGGCCGAGGCCTGGAGGCGGTCCTTCACCTCTTCCCACAGCGCCGCCGAGCGCAGCGACCACTCGACGATGTCGTCGATGCGCCGCTTGCGCAGCCCGCCCTGCAGCCGCAGCCCGAAGGCCACGTTGTCGTAGATCGACATCGGGAAGGGGTTGGGCGCCTGGAACACCATGCCGACCCGACGGCGCAGCTCGGCCACCGCCACCTCGGGCGCGTGTATCTCCTGGCCCTCGAGGCGGATCTCGCCCTCCCGTCGCACGTCCTCGTTGAGATCGTGCAGGCGATTGAGGGCCCGCAGCAGCGTCGACTTGCCGCAGCCCGAGGGCCCGATGAAGGCGGTGACACGGTTGCGCGGCACCCGCAGGGTCAGGTCGCGCAGCGCCGGCTTGCCGCCATAGCGCAGCCCGAAGCCCGAGACCTCCAGGCAGGAGGCCTCGGGCGCGAAATCGACGAAGGCCCCGCGTCGCGGAGCCGGGTCCTGCTTGACCGGCATCACATACCCCTTGGCACCATGGTCGCCCTCAGAATCGCGAGAGGCCACCATGGCGTGATCTCAGATGATGGCGCAGAAATATTGCAGTCAGGTTAAGCACCAGGATCACCAGCACCAGCAGTAGCGCCGTGGCATAGACCAGCGGCATCGCCGCCTGGACATCGTTGCTGTGAAAGGCGGTGTCGAAGATGTGGTAGCCCAGGTGCATGAACTTGCGCTCGAGGTGGAGGAAGGGGAAATCGCCATCCAGCGGCACCTGGGGCGCCAGCTTGGCCACGCCCACCAGCATCAGCGGCGCCACCTCGCCGGCGGCCCGCGCCACCGCCAGGATCATCCCGGTGAGCATCGCCGGGGCGGCCATCGGCAGCACCACCCGGCTCAGCATCTCGAGGCGCGTCGCGCCCAGCGCCAGGGCGCCCTCGCGCTGGCGATCGGGAATCCGCGACAGCCCCTCCTCGGTGGCCACGATCACCACCGGCAGCGTCAGCAGCGCCAGGGTCAGCGAGGCCCACAGCAGGCCGCCGGTGCCGAAGGTCGGCGACGGCAGCGATGCCTCGAAGAACCATTGATCGAGGCGGCCCCCGAGGCCGTAGACGAACACCCCGAGGCCGAACACGCCGTAGACGATGGAGGGCACGCCGGCCAGGTTGCGCACGCCGATCCGCACCAGCCGGGTCAGCCGGCCCTGGTGGGCCACCTCGTTGAGATAGACCGCCGCCAGCACGCCGAAGGGCGTGACCAGCAGCGACATCAGCATCACCATCAGGACGGTGCCGAAGATCGCCGGCCAGACCCCACCCTCGACGTTGCCCGAGCGCGGCCCCTCGGAGAGGAAGCGCCACACGCCGTCGCCCCAGGCGATCAGCTTGGCCGCGACGCCCATGTCGTTGGGCTGCCGGGCCCTGACGATCTCCTCGACGGGCAGGCGGATACGGCGCCCGTCGGCGCTCTCCATCACCACCAGGTCGCCCGCCATCGCCTCGTGCATGGCCCGCATGCGCGCCTCGACCTCCGACATCGCCCGCGCCGCCTCGGGGTCCTCACCGCGCCCCTCGAGCTCGCCGGCCAGCGGCAGCAGCACCCGGTCGCGCAGCCGGGCGATCGCCTCGCGCTGGCGCCCGTGATCGGCCAGCCGCGCCCTCAGGGCCTCCCAGGCCTCCGGCCCCTCGAGGCGCTCGCCCTCGGCCGGCCTCCAGGCCACCAGGCGGCCGATGAAGTCGCCCCAGCGGCGCCGCTCCAGCACCACCAGGTCGGCGGGATAGGCTTCGGTCGCGATATCGGCCACCGCCACCCAGGCCCAGATATCGCCGTCCAGATCGCGGTTGCCGGTGCGGTAGAGGCGCTCCTCGCCCTCGCCGTCGGGCAGCGGCGTCTGCTTCACCGCCCGGCCGGCGAGGGTGCGGCCGTCGCTGAGGGTGAGCTGGGCCACGTCGCTGGGCCAGAAATGACCGAGCCCCCGCGCGGCCAGCAGCACCAGCAGCAGGGCCAGCAGCAGCAGCGACAGCGAGATGCTGCCGGCGGCCAGCCAGGCCCAGGGACCCTCGCCCCGGGGCAGGCGGGCGCGCCCCGGGCGTCGCCACGTCCAGCTCATGCCGTGTCTCCCAGGCGCCGGTAGCGGCGACGCAGGCGGGTCCGGATCACCTCGGCGAGGGTGTTGACCAGGAAGGTGAAGAGGAACAGCAGCAGCGCCGCCAGCAGCAGCAGGCGATAGTGGCTGCCGCCGGGGGCGGCCTCGGGCAGCTCGATGGCAATGCTGGCGGCCATGGAGCGCAGGCCGTCCAGCGGATTGAGGTTCATCAGGGCGGTGTTGCCGCTGGCGATCAGCACGATCATGGTCTCGCCCACGGCGCGCCCGGCGCCGATCATCACCGCCGAGAACACCCCCGGCGCGGCGGCGGGCAGCACCACGCGCCACAGGGTCTGCCAGCGCGTCGCGCCCAGCGCCAGGGCGCCCTCGCCCAGGCTCTTCGGCACGCCGGACAGGGCATCCTCGGCCAGCGCATAGATGGTCGGCATCACCGCGAAGCCCATCGCCATGCCGACGATGATGGCATTGCGGCTGGCGTAGTCGAGCCCCAGATGGGCGGCGAGCCAGGTGCGCAGGTCGCCGCCGAACCACCAGCCCTCCAGCCACGGCGCCAGCCAGGCCGCCAGCGCCCACAGCAGCAGCAGCCAGGGCACCAGCCACAGCGCCGACCAGCCCAGCGGCAGGCGCTGGCGCAGCCGCCCGGGCAGCCGGCTCCACAGGGCGCCGCCCAGCACCACGCCCGGCGGCAGCAACAGCAGCAGGGTCAGCCCCAGCCCGAGGTGGCGCTCCAGCCAGGGCGCCAGCACCAGGCCGGCGAGGAAACCGATCACCACCCCGGGCAGGGCCTCCATCAGCTCCAGGGTGGGCTTGAGGTGGGCCCGCAGGCGCCGCGACATGAACAGCGCCGAGTGCGCCGCCGCGCCCAGCGCCAGCGGCACGGCGATCGCGAGCGCCCAGGCCGCGGCCTCCAGCGTGCCCCAGGCCAGCGGCGCCAGGCTGAAGCGCGGCCCGGGATCGCCCTCCGGCAGCGCGGGCTGCCAGCGGTAGACGGGTTCGTCGAGGCCGGGATAGGGCTGGGGCAGCCACAGCGAGGAGAGGCTCAGCGACGACTCGCCGGACGCATCGGGCCAGAACAGCGGCAGGACCTCGACCGCCAGGAACACGCCGATCGCCATCACCGCGGCGATCACGCCGATGCCACCGGCGGTGATCAGCGCCGTGGCAAGGCGATCGCGCCCCTGTCGCAGGCGACGGCGCAGCAGCGGTGAAGAGGAGGAGTCGGGCATCGTCAGCGCACGGGCGTCGAGGGGTTAACGGAAGGTTACGACATTCTCATGACAAAGCGGTGACACTGTCACGCCCCATCGTCGAGCTCCAGTATCCGGCGCTGGCGGGCCAGGGTCGCTGTGGGCAGCGACACGAAGCCGAGCTCCTCGACGATGGCCTGGCCCTCGGCCGAGAGCACCAGCTCGAGGAAGGTTCGCTCGGCGACGGGCAGCGATGTGCCCGGCGGCTGATTGACGTAGATGCGCAGCGCCCGGGCCAGCGGATAATCGTCGCCCCGCACCGCCAGCGGATCGGGCCGGTGGATTCGCCCCTCGGTATCGCGCAGCGGCACCGCCCGCACCCCGGGCGTCAGGTGATTGAGGCCGGCATAGCCGATGGCCAGCGGATCGCCGGCCACCGCCTCCACCACCGCGGCCGAACCGGGATACTCGTTGACGTCGGGGCGGAAGCTGCCGCCGCACAGCCCCTCGCGGCGAAAGAGGCCGTGGGTGCCGGACACGGCGTTGCGGCCATGCATCACGATGGGGCCGGCGGGAGACGCGAGGCCCAGCGCTTCCCAGCGCTGGATGGCCCGCTCGGCCCCGCAGCGCCGCGTCTCGGAGAAGATCGCATCGAACTCGCGCTGCGACAGGCTCTTCAGCGGGTTGTGGCGATTCACCACCACCACCAGCGCATCCAGCGCCACCACCACCTCCCGCGGCGGGTAGCCGTGGCGCTCGACGAAGGCCGCGCGCTCCTCGTCGTCCATCGGCCGCGACATGGGCCCCAGCAGCGTGGTGCCGGCGGTCAGCGCCGGCGGCGCACTGGCCGACCCAGCCGCCTGAAGCTGCACCCTAAGCCCCGGATAGCGCTGGCTCAGCAGCTCGCCCCAGCGCAGCATCAGCCCCGCCATGGTGTCGGAACCGACGGTATCGAGGGTGCCGACATGGTGATCGGCCGAGGCCGGCGCGCCCCACAGCCCGGCGACCACCAGCAGCCAGGCCGTCAGGCCGCGTCGTAGGACCGCTATCATGACTCTCCTCCAGCTCATACGGATCGGGCGCGGCTCTCTCCCCCACAGGGTAGAGCAGCCGCGCCCTCGACGTTTATCATGACTCACCGATCCTTCGGCCTCGCACCGCGATGCGATCCCTTACAACAACAAGCCAGGCGAACCCGTGCCATGAGCGAACTCGATGACATCCCGACCCCGCGCGGCCATCTGACCCTCAAGCTGGTCGCCCGCCGCCAGGACACCAACTTCCACGGCGACATTCCCGCCGGCTGGCTGATCGGCCACATGGACCAGGCCGCCGAGCTCGCCGCCGGCCGCGAGGCCGGGGGGCGAACCGCCACCGTGGCCGTCGAGGCCATGGACTTCCTGTGTCCGGTACGGGTCGGCTCGATGGTCAACATCTTCACCGACGTCCGCGAGATCGGCCACAGCTCGATCAAAATCGACGTCGAGGTGTGGAGCCGCTCGCCCCACGAGCGCGACCCCGACGAACTGCACAAGGTCACCGAGGCCCGCTTCGTGACGGTGGCGCTGGACGACAACGGCCGCATCCGCGCGGTGCGTCAGGGCGGCTGAGCCGCCCCGATCTTCCTTCAGCCGACGAGCGTCTCCCGCGACTTCAGGTAGGCCAGCTCGCCGATATCGGTGAAGGCACTGACCCGCTGCTGGAAGTCGCGATAGGCCTCGAAGATCCGCTTCGAGGCCTCGTCGTTCTCGACCTGCTGCTGGAGGACCCGCTGCGACGACTCGTGCAGCGCCGCCATGACGTCGTCGGGGAACTGACGCAGCTGGATGCCGTGCTCGTCGACCAGGCTGCGCAGCGCCTCGGCGTTGCGGAAGGCGAACTCGCTGATCATCGCCAGGTTGGAGGCGCGGGCGGCCTCGGTGACCACCACCTTGAGGTCGTCCGGCAGCGCGTTCCACGCCTCCAGGTTGATGGTGCCCTCGAGGATCGCGCTGGGCTCGTTCCAGGCCGAGGTGTAGTAGTAGTCGGCCACCTGATGCAGGCCGAAGGCCAGATCGTTGTAGGGGCCGACCCAATCGGCGGCGTCCAGCACGCCGGTCTCCATGGAGGTGAAGATCTCGCTGCCCGGGATCGTCAGGGTGGTCACGCCGATGCCGCTCATGGCCTCGCCGGCCAGGCCCGGCAGACGCAGCTTGAGGCCCTGCATGTCGTCCAGCGAGTGGATTTCCTTCTTGAACCAGCCGCCCATCTGGGTGCCGGTGTTGCCCACCGCGAAGGGCTTGAGGTTGTGCTCGGCGTAGAGCTCGTCCCACAGCGCCTGACCGCCGCCGTGGTACAGCCAGGCGTTGGTCTCGGTGGTGGTCATGCCGAAGGGCACGGCGGTGAAGAACTGGGCCGCGGCGACCTTGCCGCGCCAGTAGTAGGAGGCGGAGTGGCCCATCTCGGCGGTGCCGGCCGAGACCGCGTCGAACACCTCCAGGGCCGGTACCAGTTCACCGGCGCCGTGGACCCGGACCCGCATGCGGCCGCCGGACATGCGTTCGATGCGCTCGGCGAGGTCGTTGGCGCCGGTGCCCAGGGCCGGGAAGTTCTTGGGCCAGGAGGTCACCATGTTCCAGGTGATGGTCTCCTGGGCGCTGGCGGTGTTGACGAAGGGGGCGGCGACGGCACCGGCGGTGCCGGCCCCCAGGGTCTTGAGGCTGGTCTTGAGAAAGTTGCGACGCTCCATGGGGAGGGCGGCTCCTTGCGGTTCTTTTCGTATCGCATGCCGAGCGGCATACCGGTGTCCGCCGGGCAGTATCGCGAAAGCGGCATTTATCAGCAAGCGAACGACTGCCCAGGATAGTTGGGGGCCGATCCGGCGACCCTCACCACATCGAGGACCTGGTTTCTTGGTGTGTGCTCGCTAGAGAGGCGTCAACTTGGCGAAGCCCAGCACCAGCCACTTGTCGCCCTCGCCCTCGAAGCTGACCTGCACCCGGGCGCGCTCGCCCTCGCCCTCGGCGTTGAGGATCACGCCCTCGCCGAAGATCGGGTGGCTGACCCGCTGGCCCAGCGCCAGCGAGGGCAGCTCGGCGCCGCCGTCGACGCTCTCCTGGCGCGGGCCGGGGCGCGAGGCGGTGACCGGCCGCGAGACCTGGCCGCGCAGCCGCACCTCCTCGAGGCAATCCTCGGGCAGCTCGCGCAGGAAGCGCGACGGCCGCTGGAAGGTCTCCTTGCCGTGCAGCCGGCGCAGCTCGGCGTGGGTCAGGTAGAGCTTCTGCATCGCCCGGGTCAGGCCCACGTAGCACAGCCGGCGCTCCTCCTCGAGGCGGCCGGGTTCCTCCATCGACATCTTGTGCGGGAACAGGCCCTCCTCGACGCCGGCCACGAACACCACCGGGAACTCCAGGCCCTTGGCCGAGTGCAGGGTCATCAGCTGCACGCAGTCCTCGAACTCGTCGGCCTCGTGCTCGCCGGCGTTGAGCGCGGCCTCGGCGAGGAACGCCTCCAGCGCGGCCATGCCCTCGCCGGCCTCCACGGTGTCCAGGGTCTCGCCCTGGCTGAAGGCCTTGGCGGCGGTGACCAGCTCCTCGAGGTTCTCGACCCGGGCCTGGCCCTTCTCGCCCTTCTCGTTGCGGTGGTGCTCGACCAGCCCGGTGCGCTCGTTGACGTGATCGATGATCTCGTGGAGCGCCATGCCGGAGGTCTCGTCGTCGAGCCGCTCGATCAGGTCGGCGAAGGCCTTCACCGAGGACACCGCGCGCCCCTTGAGCGAGCCGTCGAGCTGGGCGTCGTGCAGCGCCTGCCACAGCGAGATGCCGACGTGGCGGGCGCGCTCGCGCAGCACCTCGACGGTGCGGGTGCCGATGCCGCGTGCCGGCACGTTGATCACCCGCTCCAGCGAGGCGTCGTCGTCGCGGTTGAGCAGCAGCCGCAGGTAGGCCAGGGCATTCTTGATCTCCAGGCGCTCGTAGAAGCGCTGGCCGCCGTAGATGCGGTAGGGCACGCCCTGGCGGATCAGCGTCTCCTCGATCACCCGCGACTGGGCGTTGGAGCGATAGAGGATGGCGATCTCGCGGCGCGTCATGCCCTCCTCGACCTTCTCACGGATGGTATCGACGATGAAGCGCGCCTCGTCCAGGTCGTTGAAGCCGCCGTACAGCGAGATCGGCTCGCCGCGGTCGCCGGCGGTCCACAGCTCCTTGCCCATGCGCTCCGAGTTGTGGCGGATCAGGGCGTTGGCGGCGTCGAGGATGGCGCTGGTGGAACGGTAGTTCTGCTCCAGGCGCACCGTCTTGGTGGCGGGGAACTCGTCCTCGAAGCGGCGGATGTTCTCGATTCGCGCGCCACGCCAGCCGTAGATCGACTGGTCGTCGTCGCCGACCACGGTCATCGGCGTGGTCTTGCCGGTGAGCAGCTTCAGCCAGGCGTACTGCAGGGTGTTGGTATCCTGGAACTCATCGACCAGCACGTGGGCGAAGCGCTCCTGGTAGTGGGCGAGCAGGGCGGGATTGTCACGCAACAGCTCGAGGCTCCTGAGCAGCAGCTCGCCGAAGTCGACCAGGCCACCGCGCTCGCAGGTCAGCTGGTAGCGCTCGTAGAGCTCGACCATCTGGGTCATGTAGGCGTCGCCGTGGGCGTCCACCTGGTGCGGGCGCAGCCCCTCCTCCTTGCAGCCGGAGATGAACGACTGCACCTGGCGCGGCGGGAAGCGCTCGTCATCGACGTTGTTGTCCTTGAGCAGCCGCTTGATCAGGCGCAGCTGGTCGTCGCCGTCGATGATCTGGAAGTGCTGGGGCAGCCGCGCGTCCTGCCAGTGGGTGCGCAGCAGGCGGTGGGCGATGGAGTGGAAGGTGCCGACCCAGACGTGGCGCAGCGAGATGCCGAGCAGCGCCTCCAGGCGGGTGCGCATCTCGCGGGCCGCCTTGTTGGTGAAGGTCACCGCCAGCACGGCGTAGGGCGAGAGCCCCTCGGCCTGCATCAGCCAGGCGATGCGATGCACCAGCACCCGGGTCTTGCCGGAGCCGGCGCCGGCCAGCACCAGCATGTTGCCCTGGGGCGCGCTGACGGCCTCGCGCTGGGCCGGGTTCATGTGGTCGAGAATCGCCGTGACGTCGTCCATAGCGGGAAGGCATCGCTGCTCGGAAAATGGCCCGACAGCTTACCATATCGCGTCGGTCACGGCCGGCCACCGACATTGCTGACATGGGATCGGGCAGCCAGTTAGGATTCACCGTAGTGCTTAATGTTATTGGACCCCACCATGGCCGACCTCGCCGCCCTGAACCCCGTTCGACTGCCCGATGACTCTTCCCTGCGGCGGCGCCCCAACCTTAGGAATGCCATATCATCGAACGAGCTCGAGCACTTCGATGACAGGACCCTGTTCTACGATGTCTTCATCGATGCCGAGAGCTCCATGCTGCGTGCCATCGGACCGCCCGCGCTCAATCTCAAGCCTGCACTGGACGGGATGAGCTTGAAGGTCAACGGTTCTCGGGTCCGCTATCGCCTGCGCGAGCTTCCCGAGCAGAAACTCGTGATGCTGGAGGCAGGCGTCACTCCTGGGGCGTCACATGACATCGCCTTCGAGCTGGATGGCTTCACGGCAAGGCTGCAGCTCACCGAGGAGCAACTCCCCGGAGGACGCACGGTGCTGGCCGCGATCTCCAAGAACAATCGGCCGGAGTGGATCTCCACCTGGGTCGACTTCCACCGGGACAACTACGGCATCGACGATGTCGTCCTCTACGACAACGGCAGCGACAACATCGACGCCCTGGAGGCATGCCTTCGCGGCCGCGCGACCGTGATCCGCTGGAACTTCCCCTATGGCCCCCCAGGAAGGCGGCACAACAAGTTCGCTCAGCCGGGTGCCCTCAATCACTGCCTGAGCAAGTTCGCCCGTCGGGGCCGCCTGTTCAATTTCGACATCGATGAACTGTTGATCGCGGAAAAGGATCGGCTCGAGCACGAGCTCTCAGGCAACAGCACCCTGTACTTCGAAAGCTACAACGTGCCCTTCGTGCCTCCCGAGCGAGACGATTACACCCACTTCGACTTCGTCTGGCGCCATGCGCAGCGACGTCAGACGGCGCGCAAGTTCATCTGTCAGACCGAAGCCGTGGACGTGATCTCCCAGCACAATACCTGGAGCACCCTTCCCATCCCCTTCTGGCATGTGATGCGGCGCAATCGGCCAGAGCGCATGACCAGCCGTCACGGCTACTTCCTGCACTTCCTGGGCATCACCACGAACTGGCAGCCACACCTGAACAAGCTCGCGGAAGTCGGCCCGGAGGGGCTGATCCTCGATGACAGCCATGTCCAGCGGCGTCCCGACAACGCTTACTTTGCCTCAGACGCTCTCAGGACTCGTCGGGCTCCGGATAGCGCAGCGAGTTGAGGCTCTTCTTCACCGACTTGAGCTGCTCGGCGAGCCTGGGCCCACGGGACTTGGCCACGCCCACCGCCAGCACGTCGATCATCACCAGATGGGCGATCCGCGAGCTCATCGGGGTGTAGATCTCGGTGTCCTCGTGGACGTCGATGTACAGCGGCAGGGTCACCTCCTCGGCCAGCGGCGAGCCGCTGGGGCACAGGCCGATCACCGTGGCGCCGGCCTCGCGGGCCAGGCGCACGCTGGCCACCAGCGCCCGGGTGCGCCCGGTCTGGGAGATCGCCACCACCACATCGCCCTCCTTGAGGGTCACCGCCGACATGTTCTGCATGTGCGGGTCGGTGTAGGCGGCGGTGGAGATCTGCAGGCGGAAGAACTTGTGCTGGGCATCGAAGGCCACCGCGCCGGAGGCACCGAAGCCGTAGAACTCGACCCGATTGGCCATGCCCAGGGCATTGATCGCCTGGCTCAGCGCATCGTTGTCCAGCCGGTCGCGCACCGACAGCAGGGTACCCACCGTGGAGTCGAAGATGCTCTGGGAGAATTCCGCCACCGAGTCGCTGTCGTTCATCGAGAACTGGGCGAACTGGCTGCCGGTGGCCAGCATCTGGGCCAGCTTGAGCTTGAAGTCCTGGAAACCGTTGCAGCCCAGGGCGCGGCAGAAGCGCACCACGGTGGGCTCGCTGACCTTGGCCTCGGTGGCCAGGTCGACGATCCGCATGTGGATCACCTCATCGGGATTGCGCAGCACGAACCTCGCCACCTTCTGCTCGGAGCGGCGGAAGTGCGTCATGCGGCGTCTCATTTCATCGAACAGGCCAAGGCTCACGCGGCACTCCTGGGTCGGCGGATTCGAGGGCAATGCCCACAGTATGCCCCAACCGACGCCCCCATGGGCAGCAAGGCGCCGAAAGGATCGTTGACACTCCGATCTTCATCATTCTGTCAAGAGGGGTATAGTAAGAATTGCAGTGTCGCGCAGCGCCCCACGCCGATGCCGACACCCCCACTGCAGACAGGAGAGTCGATCATGCGTAATGTCGAACGCTTATCCTCCGTCAAGAGCGAACTCCTCGACATCTTCATGAGCATGGAAGTCGTCGAGCACGAAGAACGCTCCCGTACCGCCGCCCAGCGCAACCTGCGCGCCCGCCGCGGCATCGAGCTCCACGAGGAGTTCAAGCGTCTCAGCCAGGACATCGCCGACCTGCCCGAGGACGACGCCGACGAGATGCACTGATCCCGACTCCCGCGACCGCAGGCCCCGAACGCGAAGAGCCCCGCACGGGGCGGGGCTCTCGCGTCGGGGTCGGCCCCGGTATCGCCACGGCTTCGACCTCAGAGGCTGGTGAAGAACACCACCGCCACGCCGATCGGCGCGATGAAGCGCGTGATCAGGCTCCACAGGCTGAAGTCGTAGATGTCCATGCCGAGTTCGCGCCGCACGCTCTCCTTGTCGAGATACCAGGCGGTGAAGACGATGGCGCCCAGGCCGGTGAGCGGCAGCATGAACTTGCTGGTCACCCGGTCCAGCAGGTCGAAGACGTTCAGGCCGAACAGCACCGGGTCGCTCCACAGGTTGAACGACAGCAGCGCGGCGATGCCCAGCGCCCAGGCCGCCACCCCGGCCACCAGGGCGGAACCCACGCGCGGCAGCGGCGTGCGCTCCTCGACGAATTCCACCACCGGCTCGAGCAGCGAGATGGCCGAGGTCAGGGCGGCGAAGGTCAGCAGCAGGAAGAACAGCAGGCCGACCACGATGCCGCCGCCCATCTGGCCGAACGCCAGCGGCAGGGTGACGAAGATCAGCCCCGGGCCGGAGGCCACGTCGAGGTCGTTGGCGAACACCAGCGGGAAGATCGCCAGGCCGGCGCCCAGCGCGATCACGGTGTCCATGATCACCACGGTGCGCGCGGTCTTGAGCAGGTCGACCTCTTCGCCCAGGTAGGAGCCGTAGGCCATCATGATGCCCATGCCCAGCGACAGGGTGAAGAAGGCATGGCCCAGGGCCGCCAGCACGGTCTCGCCGGAGAGCTTGCTCCAGTCCGGATTGAACAGGTAGGAGACGGCCTCACCGAAGTGGCCGGTGGTCATGCCATAGCCGACCAGCACCACCATCAGCACGCCCAGCGCCGGCATCAGGATGCGGGCGGCACTCTCGATGCCCTTGGTCACGCCGCGGGCGACGATGCCGATGACCAGCAGCATGAACACCGAGTGGCCGGCCAGCAGCAGGCCCGGGCTCCCCAGCATGGCATTGAACAGCGCGCCGATGCCGTCGGCATCCTGGCCGCTGAAGGCGCCGGTGACGGAGTTCAGGGTGTAGTACAGCGACCAGCCGCCGATCACGCTGTAGAAGGACAGGATCAGGAAGGCGCCGAGGATGCCGCTGATGCCGACGATCATCCAGGCCCGGGTGCGGCCGGAGGCCTCGGCCAGGTCGGCCATGGCGTTGGCGGGATTGTTCTGGCCGCGGCGGCCGATCATCCACTCGGTGACCAGGATCGGCAGGCCGATCAGCGCGATGCACAGCAGGTAGACCAGCACGAAGGCCGCGCCGCCGCTCTCGCCCACCATGTAGGGGAACTTCCAGATATTGCCCAGGCCGACCGCCGAGCCGGTGGCCGCGAGGATGAAGCCCAGCCGGGACGACCAGTGCGCGTGTTGCTGTTGCTTGAGGGACATAATTCACCTTGAAGGGTCGTGTCGCCATCGATCGATCGGATGCGATGACGTTCTGATTGTTGTCGCCACGTCCACGCCGTGCCGGATCTCGGTACGGCGCATTCAAGGGCATAAAACGCATGCCAAGCAGGATCACTACCAGGGCTACGTTTCCACCGGTGGGGTGAAGGGTGGAAACCGCAAGGAGGTATCGCGACACCCCACAGGGGTTAGGCGTGAGGGTCGACGATATTCGATGGCAAGTGACGAGCGAGGGGTAACATATCCGATCGTCTGCCCGGAGGCCACCCATGGCGGCAAAACCACGCAGCGCGCGCCCTGGCGTTCGAAACGAGCCGCCCCGCGGCTCAGAACAGCGCGGCCTGGCGCTCGCCCGGAAAGTCCGCCGTCGGCGGCAGTCCGGCCCGTGCCGCCACCGACGAATAGAGCCGACGCGCCAGCTGCGGGGCGCGGCGGTTATCGGCGGTATGCACAAACAGGAAAGGGGTTTTCCCCTGTTTTATCCACAAGACAAGGCGTTCGATCCAGGGCGTGAAGTAGTCGATATTGATCGACTCGTCAACATTGCCGATGAAGCGCACCACGGGAAATTCCCCTGTGGAAATCACATGTAACGGCCGTTTCGGCTTCTCGTGCTGAGCCTTCTGCATGCCCGGATGATCGCCGGCGGCGGTGGAGAACAGCGGCCGCACGTCGAGCATGACCCGGTTGGCGCCGTGACTTATCAACAGCCTGTTGAGGGCCGTCTCGGCCACCCCCTTGTGGAAAAACTCGCTGTGGCGCACCTCGACCGCGCAGGGCAACCAGCTCGGCCAGCGGTCCAGCAGGGCCTCGAGGCGGGGCAGCTCCTCGGCGCCGAAGTCCCGCGGCAGCTGGACCATGATGGGCCCCAGGCGATCGTGCAGCGGCGCCAGGGCCGCCAGGAAGTCATCGAAGCCCGCCTCGACGTCCACCAGGCGCCGCTCGTGGGTCAGCGACGACGGGAGCTTGAAGCAGAAGCGGAAGCCGGCCGGCGCCTGGCGCGCCCAGGCCGCCACCGTCTCGGCGCGGGGCGCGCCGCTGTAGAAGGTGGTGTTGCCCTCCACCGAGGAGAACACCCGGGCATAGTCGCCCAGCAGATCGTCGCTGCCGCCGTGGGGCGGATAGAGCCCGCCGCGCCAGTCGGGGTTGGCCCACATCGGCAGGCCAAGGTGCAGTCGCGGCGGCTCACTGGCGGCCATGGTGGCCTCGTCCCTCATTCCACGGTGACGGACTTGGCCAGGTTACGCGGCTGGTCGACGTCGGTGCCCTTGAGCACGGCGACATGATAGGAGAGCAGCTGCAGCGGCACGGTATAGAGGATCGGCGCCAGGGCCTCCTCCACCTTGGGCAGACGCAACACCCGGATACCCTCGCCGTCCTCCAGTGCCACGCCCTCGTCGGCAAACACGAACAGCTCGCCGCCGCGGGCCCGGACCTCCTGGAGGTTGGACTTGAGCTTGTCGAGCAGGGCGTCGTTGGGGGCCACCGCGATCACCGGCATCTCGGCGTCGACCAGCGCCAGCGGCCCGTGCTTGAGCTCGCCGGCGGGATAGGCCTCGGCATGGATGTAGGAGATCTCCTTGAGCTTCAGCGCGCCCTCCAGCGCCACCGGGAACTCGGGCCCGCGCCCCAAAAACAGGGCGTGATGCTTCTCGGCGAAGGCCGCGGACAGCGCCTCGACGGCCGGATCCAGCGCCAGCACCTCGCCGACCCGGGCCGGCAGCCGACGCAGCGCCTCGACCAGCGTCGCCTGCTCGTCGGCGTCCTGGCCACGCACCCGGCCCAGCGCCAGGGTCAGCAGCATCAGCGCGGTGAGCTGGGTGGTGAAGGCCTTGGTCGAGGCCACGCCGATCTCGGGACCGGCCTGGGTCATCAGCGTCAGGTCCGACTCGCGCACCAGCGAGCTGCCCGGCACGTTGCAGATCGCCAGGCTGCCCAGATAGCCGAGCCGCTTGGCGAAGCGCAGCGCGGCCAGGGTGTCGGCGGTCTCGCCGGACTGGGACAGCGTCACGAACAGCGTGCCCTCGGGCACCACCACGCGGCGATAGCGGAATTCGGAGGCCACTTCGACCTGCACCGGCACGCCGGCATAACGCTCCAGCCAGTAGCGCGCCACCATGCCGGCGTGATAGCTGGTGCCGCAGGCCACCAGGTGGATCTGGCGGACCTCACCGAACAGCGCCTCGGCCTCGGGGCCGAAGCTCTCCACCAGCACGCTGCGATCGCCGAGCCGGCCCTCCAGGGCCGCGGCAATCACCGCCGGCTGCTCGTGGATCTCCTTGAGCATGAAGTGGCGATAGCCGCCCTTGCTGGCCGCGCCGTCGCCGTGCTCGAAGGTCTGCACCGGACGCTCCACGGCGTCGCCGCCGGCATCGAAGATCTCGATCCTGCCGGCACCGGAGAGGCGCACCACGTCGCCCTCTTCCAGATAGATGAAGCGGTCGGTGACCTGCAGCAGCGCCAGCGGATCGGAGGCCAGGAAGGCCTCCTCGATGCCGACGCCGACCACCAGCGGGCTGCCCTGGCGGGCGCCGATCACCACGCCCGGCTCGTCGACGTGGACCACGCCCAGCGCATAGGCCCCGTCGAGGCGCGCCAGCACCCGCTGCACGGCGGCCAGCAGGTCGCCGCCCTGCGCCTCGCGGGCGATCAGGTGGGCCATCGCCTCGGTATCGGTCTCGGAGCTGAAGGCATAGCCCTCGGCCTCGAGCTCGGCCTTCAGCGCCTCATGGTTCTCGATGATGCCGTTATGCACCAGCGCCAGGCGCTCGCCGGACTGGTGGGGATGGGCGTTTGCCTCGCTGGGCTTGCCGTGGGTGGCCCAGCGGGTGTGGGCGATGCCGCTGTGGCCGGCCAGGGGCGCGGCGACCAGCGCCTCCTCCAGGGCCGCGACCTTGCCCAGGGCACGACGACGCTCGAGCCGGCCGTCACGCCCCGGCACGGCCATGCCGGCGGAGTCGTAGCCGCGATATTCGAGCCGCTTGAGCCCTTCCAGCAGGATGCCCTGTACGTTGCGCTGGGCGACAGCGCCGACGATGCCACACATGGTTCGCTCCTTAGAGGTCGTCTTGCTTGACCGGCCGCTGCCAGTCGTCCTTGCTGATCAGGCGTCCGCGGCTCACCGCCAGGGTATCGTCCGCCACGTCGCGGCTCAGCGTGGAGCCGGCGCCCACGGTGGCCCCCTTGCCGACGCGCATCGGCGCCACCAGGGCGGTATTGGAGCCGATGAAGGCCCCGTCGTCGATCTCGGTGCGGTGCTTGTTGGCGCCGTCGTAGTTGCAGGTGATGGTGCCGGCGCCGACGTTGACGTCGCGCCCGAGCCGGGCATCGCCCACATAGCTGAGATGGTTGATCTTGCTGCCCTCGCCCACCTCGGCGTTCTTGGTCTCGACGAAGTTGCCGACCTTGGCCCCCACCGCCAGGCGCGAGCCGGGTCGCAGCCGGGCGAAGGGCCCGATGCGGTTGTGGCCGGCCACCACGGCGCCCTCGAGCACGCTGTGGGAGTCGATCTCGCTCTCGGCGCCCACGTGGCTGTCGCGGATCACGCAGTAGGGGCCGATGCGCACGCCCTCGCCCAGCTCGACGTGGCCCTCGAACACGCAGCCCACGTCGATCTCGACGTCGTGGCCGCAGGTCAGGGTGCCGCGCACATCGAGGCGCGAGGGATCGGCCAGGGCCACGCCGGCGGTCATCAGCGACTCGGCGATGTCGCGCTGGTGGGCACGCTCCAGCTGCGCCATCTGCAGACGATTGTTGACGCCCTCGACCTCCAGCGCCCGGGACGGCTGGGCGGTGGCGATCCTCACGCCCTCGGCGGCGGCCATGGCGATGACATCGGTCAGGTAGTACTCGCCCTGGGCGTTGTCGGCGGACAGCTGCGGCAGCCAGCGGCGCAGCTGGGCGGCGGTCATGGCCATGATGCCGGTGTTGCACTCGCGCACCGCGCGCTCGCTCTCGGAGGCGTCCTTGTGCTCGACGATGGCCACCGCCTCGCCGGCCTCGTTGCGCAGGATGCGGCCATAGCCGCTGGGGTCATCGAGGGTCACGGTGAGCAGGGCCATGTGCTGCTCGTCGACCCGCGCCAGCAGGTCGCGCAGGGTCTCGCGCCGGGTCAGCGGCACGTCGCCGTAGAGCACCAGCACCTTGCCCTCGCCGAGATGATCGAGCGTCTGGGCCACGGCGTGGCCGGTGCCCTTCTGCTCGGTCTGGCGGGCGAACCGCACCGGGCAGTCGGCCAGCGCCTCGCGCACGCGATCGGCGCCGTGGCCCACCACCACGTGGGTCCGATCGGCCTCGAGACCGGCGGCGGTGTCGATCACGTGCCGCACTAGGGGCCGGCCGGCCAGGCGATGCAGCACCTTGGGCAGGGTCGAACGCATCCGGGTCCCCTGCCCGGCCGCCAGTATCACCACGTCGAGACTCATCGTGACTCCTTGTCGATCCATCGTTGAATCAGGCCATTCTAGTGCCTAGGGCGCCTCGGCCGCCACGCCGGCCACCGGCTCGTCCATCACCTCGATGCCCATCTCCTCGAGCCGGTCGCGGCCGAAGCGGGCCGCGAAGGCCGGGCTCGCCAGGCTGACCCAGTCGTCGTCGGCGGCGTTGCGCACCAGCATCATCACCGCCAGGTCATGTTCGACGGCCAGGGCCATGCCCTCGTCCTCGCCGAGTACCGACATGGCGGTCGCCCAGGCGTCGGCACGGGCATTGGAATCGTCCACCACCGTCACCGAGGCCATGCGATGCCGGATCGGGCGGCCGGTGCGCGGATCGATGGTATGAGAGTAGCGCCGGCCGTCTTCCTCGAAGTAGTTGCGATAGTCGCCGGAGGTGGCCACCGAGGTGTCCTCCAGCGGCAGCACGTACTTGGCCCGGGGCCGGCCGTCGCGGGGAATCTCGACGCCGATGCGCCAGGGCTCGGCCTCGCCGTCGCGATGGCCGGCCACCTCGAGCTCGCCACCGATGTTGACCAGATAGTTGTCGAGGCCCTGGGAGGCCAGATAGGCCGCCACCCGATCGGTGGCGTAGCCCTTGGCCACGCCGGAGAGGTCCACGAACACGTCCTTGAGGCGACGCGCCCGCCGCTGATCCGCATCGATCTCCAGGGTGTCCATGCCGACCTCGGCGAGGCGCTGCTCGATCAGGGCGTCTCCCGGCACCTCGCGCGGCCTCGCCTCGGGGCCGAAGCTCCACAGGTTGACCAGCCCGCCGACGGTGACGTCGAAGGCGCCGTTGCTGGCCTCGCCCACCCGTCGGGCGATCGACAGCACCTCGATCAAGGGCGCGGAGAGCGTCTGCCACTCGCCCAGAGGGGCGTGATCGAAGGCCACCAGCTCGGCGTCGTCGCGGTAGGTGGACATCGAGGCATCGACGCCCTCGAGCTCGTCGAGGATGCCCGCCTCGAGCTCGTCGCGGCGCTCGGCGGTGATCGGGTCGGCCAGCGTCACCTGGTAGAAGGTGCCGAAGATATCGCCCTCGAGCGTGACCGGCGTCTCGAGGGTCCGCTCGGAGCAGCCGGCCAGGAGGACGATCAGCATCAGCGTCACAAAGGCGAAGCGAAGACGTGGGAGTGGCATGAGTCCTCCAACAAATAAACAAAAAGGATGCGCTGATTTATGTCGCGAGCGAAGAGAGGCTGGTTGCCGCCGGAGCGCAGGAACCGGAGTGTAGCCTGCTACATGAGGATTCCGATCGGACCGGCGCCCCGGCACCGCCGGCGACCAGGATATCAAGCGCAGCAATCAATCAGTGCTTCCTCAGCCGAACAGCCAGATCAGGGCAATACCCAGGATCAGCCGATAGGCCACGAAGGGCTGCATGCCGATGCGGCGGATGAAGACCAGGAAGAAATGAATGCACAGGTAGGCGCTGATACCGGAGAGCACGGTGCCCGCCGCCAGATCGCCCCAGGCCACCGGCACCGACGCCTGAGCCAGTTCCAGGGCCTCCAGACCGCCGGCCAGCACGATCACCGGAATCGACAGCAGGAAGGAGAAGCGTGCCGCCGCCTCCCGCGACAGGCCGAGCACCAGCGCCGCGGTCATGGTGATGCCCGAGCGCGAGGTGCCGGGAATCAGCGCCAGCGCCTGGGCCAGGCCGATCCACAGGGCATCGCGGCCGCTCATGCGATACTCGCTGCGGGTGCCGCGATGGCGCCAGTCGGCGATGCCCAGCACCACGCCGAAGACGATCAGGCCACCGGCCAGCACCAGCGGCGAGCGCATCACCTCCGAGATGACGTCCTGGAAGGCCAGCCCCACCACGCACACCGGTATCGTCGCCAGGATCACCCACCAGGCCAGGCGGGCGTCATCGTCGGTGCCGCGGCCGGCGACGCTGCGCCCCCAGCTGGCCGTCATGGTCACCAGCTCGTGGCGGAAGTAGAGCACCACCGCCATCAGGCTGCCCAGGTGCAGGGCCACGTCGAAGGCCAGCCCCTGATCGGGCCAGTCGGAGAAGACCGGCACCAGGATCAGGTGTGCGGAGCTGGAAACGGGCAGGAACTCGGTCAGCCCCTGGACGAGAGAAAGCACAACGATCTGTAGCCAATCCATGGTCGGTCTCAATCAAGCGAATTCAAGGAGATATAAACGTCACGAGGGCATACTGACCCGCCCTTCGTGTTGGCGTTCCCTTACCCGACGGGCAGCACCATGGTGGCGATGCCGAAGTAGATCAGCACCCCGGTGGCATCGATCAGGGTCGTGACCAACGGCGCCGAGGCCGTGGCCGGGTCCCAGCCCAGGCGGTCGAGCACGAAGGGCAGGCACAGGCCCAGCAGGCTGCCGACCAGCACGATGACGATCATGCTGACCGCGACCACCATGGCCACCGCCTCGCCGCCGCGGAACACGCCGATCGGCGCCACGGCGAGCGCCATGGTCAGCCCCAGCGAGCCGGCCACCAGCAGCTCGCGGCCGAACAGCTTGCCCCAGTCGCGCACCCCGACGTCGCCGGTGGCCATGCCGCGCACCGTCAGGGTGGCCGCCTGGGCGCCGGCGTTGCCGCCGCTGCCGATCAGCAGCGGCAGGAAGAACACCAGCGCCACCTGGGCCGAGATGGTCGCCTCGTAGTGGGCGATACCGGCCCCGGAGAGCAGGTTGCCGAACACCAGCAGCACCAGCCAGGTCACCCGCTTGCGATACAGGCTCAGCAGCGGCACCCGGCTGACGCCGCCCTCCAGCGCGCCGATCGACATCCCCTTGTGGAAATCCTCGGTGGCCTCGGATTCCACCACGTCGAGGGCATCATCGTGGGTGACGATGCCGACCAGCCGACGCATCTCGTCGACCACCGGCAGGGCCAGCAGGTCGTAGCGGGCCACGATCCGGGCGACCTCCTCCTGAGGCGTGTCCACCGAGGTATGGATGACGTCATGGATCATCATGTCGTCGACCCGGGCCCCGGGCCGCGCCACCATCAGCTGGCGCAGCGACATGGTGCCGGCCAGGCGACCCTCGGGGTCGATCACGTAGAGCTGGTAGACCGTCTCCGCGTCCGGCGCGGTCTGGCGCACCCGCATCATCGCCCGGGACACCGTCATCCCGGCGGGAATGGCCACGTAGTCGGAGGTCATCAGCGCGCCGGCGGTGCCTTCCTCGTAGCTGGCCAGGCGCTTGAGCTCCTCGCGCTCCTGATGCGCCATGCGCCTGAGCAGCGCCTCGCGGCGATCGTCGTCGAGAACCTTGAACAGGTCGGCACGCTCGTCGCCCCCCATCTCCTCGAGCACCGCCTGAAGGCGGTCGTCGCCCATGCCCGCGACGATCGCCAGCTGCTCCTCGCCATGCAGATAGCCCATCACGTTGGCACGCCGCTCCAGCGGCAGGCGGTCCAGCAGCGCGCGGGCGCGCAGCTCCTGCTCGCGTTCGAGCAGGTCCTGGAGGATCTCGGCGATGTCCGCGGAGCGCAGCTCCGGCAGCTGGGCGCTCAGCCGCGCGCGATCATCCGCCTCGAGGGCGGCGAGCAGGCCTTCCTTGTGGCGATTCAGGGCATCGCTGAGCGGCATGATCTTGTCCTCCCTGTGCCGGCGCGAACGAAAACGCCCCCCGGCCGGGCCAGGGGGCAACATGATCGCACAGGGCGTGGAGGGCGTCAGCTTCGGCGGCTCCCCCGGAGGCGCCGCCGGGAAGGGATGAGGCCGGGACACGGATCGCTGTATCCTTGACCGACGCAGGCCGATCGGCCTGGCATCGATGCAGGGAGAACGACAGGAATGGAACGCAGGATTCTCGACACGCTGGCCGAACTCGGCTTCACCAGCCGCGCCCGCCTGAGCGAACTGGCGCGCAGCGAAGGCATCGAGCTGCCGCCATTCCTGTTGCGGGTGCTGTCCATCGTGGGCCGGTTCCCGACGCACAACCAGCAGCAGCTGCTGCAGCGACGGGGACATGACAAGGGCCAGGTGGCACGCGCCTTCAAGCAGCTCGAGCAGCAGGCACTGATCCGCCGCAGCGGCAGTTCTACCCCGCGGCGCATCACCCAGGCGGCGCTGACCGAGGAAGGCCAGCGCCTCTTCTCGCGGCTGGAGGCGGCCCGTGGCGAACTGGCGAGCCAGGCGCTGTCGGGCTTCGCGCCCGAGGAAGTCACGCAGCTCAACGCCCTGCTGCAGCGCATGCTGGAGAACGTGGAGCGCACCGCCGACTGAGCGCGCCCGCCCCTGCACACGTGGGACTCTCGGATCCTTCTCCCGGCACAAGTTGACATAGTCAACTTGTGCCGGTAGCGTGTGCGCTCCTTCGCGGCCCCCTCACCGCGCCACTCCCCCCACCGCCAGAGCGTTCGATGTCCCTGCGACTTGTCCTCGGGCTGGTAGGCATGCTGCTGGCCTGTATCGGCGCGGATATCAACCAGGAAGCGACCTCGCTGGCCCTGGCGGATGTTCGCGGCGCCTTCGGATACAGTGTCGATCAAGGCAGCTGGTTTACCACCCTCTACAGTATCGGTGCCGCCATGGGCATGTTGGTCGCGCCGTGGCTGGCCATGACCTTCTCGGTGCGCCGCTTCGCCGCCGTGGCTGCCGTCTCGCTGGGCCTGCTCGGCCTGGCCTGCGCCACCACCGAGTCGCGCTCGCTGCTGCTGATGCTGCGCTGGTGCCAGGGGCTCACCACGGGCTTTCTCATCCCGCTGCTGATGATGGTGGCCCTGCGCTTCCTGCCCCCGGCGCTCAAGCTGTTCGGCCTCGCCGCCTACGGCCTGACGGCCACCTTCGCGCCCAACATCGCCATGCCCGTGGTCGCCTGGGCCCACCACGGTCCGGGCATCGGCTTCGTGTTCTGGGCGGTCCTGCCGCTGTGCCTGGTGGCGTCGGGACTGATCCTCCATGGCCTGCCGCAGGATCCGCCGCGCCTGGCGCGCTGGCGGCAGTTCGACTGGCTCGGCTGGGGGCTGGGCTGGGCACTGTGTGCCAGCGTCGTGACCCTGTTTGCCCAGGGCGAGCGCCTGGACTGGCTTCACTCGCCGCTGATCCGCGGGCTGGCCCTGGCCAGCCTGGTGCTGCTGCCCCTGTTCCTGTGGCGCTGTGCGTTCGGGCCTGCGCCGCTGATCCGTCCGCAACTGCTCAGACGCGTCAATTTCGGCTTCGGCGTCTGCATGCTGGTCGGGGTGATCACCCTGAGCGCCTCCAGCGCCTCCCTGCCCGCCGAGTTTCTCGCCGAGGTCCAGGGCTATCGCCCGCTGCAGAGCCTGCCGGTGACGCTGGCCGTCGCGCTGCCGCCGCTGATGATCCTGCCGCTCGCGGCCTTGGTGTTGAATGTCGAGCGCATCGACTCGCGCTGGATCATGGCATCCGGGCTGCTGCTGATGGCGGCGGCCAGCTGGTCGAACAGCCACGTCACCCTGGCGTGGATGCGGGAGCAGTTCTACGTCGCCCAGGTGGTCTTCGCGATCGGACAGTCCATGGTCGTGGTCGGCCTGCTGATGACCGCCACGGCGGTCGTCGATCCCATGGAAGGCCCCTTCGCCTCGGCGACGATCAACACCTCCCGGGCGCTGGCCGGGCCGGTGGCCGGCGGCCTCATCGGGCACTACCTCGCGGTCGCCATCGATCGCCACGCCCATGCCCTGATGGAACGGCTGGGCACGATGCGCTTCTCGCTGATGCAGTCGGCGCCGCTGAGCGGCCACGGCCGCGAGGCGTTGAGCTGGCCCATGGGAGGCCCAGGCGGCGAGGCCTTGCTGCAGCTTCATGAACGAATCGATGCGCAGGCGACGGTCCTGGCCTATGCCGATGCCTGGCGCCTGATGGCGCTGCTGGCCCTGCTGCTGGTGCCGCTCTGCCTGCTGCCCAAACGCACCCACGCACCGCGGTTCAACCGCCCCCGACCGATATGACCGATACCCAGACGCCCCAAGCCCCTTCCCGCTCCCTCGCCCCACGCCTCATCGGCGCCGCCGCGCTGCTGTGCGTGGCCCTGGGGGGTGCCTTCCTGACCGCCCCCTGGTGGATGAACGACGGCCGAGCCTGGACCAACAATGCCAAGCTGGATGCCGACTATACGGTCATCTCGCCGCGCGTCGCCGGCGATATCGTCGCCGTGCACGTCGAGGATCACGAGACGGTGTCGCGAGGCGACGCCCTGATCGACATCGACCCGCGCGACTATCGTGCCGCCGTCGATGCCGCCGAGGCCCGGGTGGCGTCGGCGCAGGCCAGGCTGGCGGAGATCGAGGCCGAACTGGCCAGGCAGCCGTCTCGAATTCGCCACGCCCAAGCCGTGGTGGACGAGGACATCGCCAACGTCGACTACGCCCGCCTCGACGCCGAGCGCTACCGCCGCCTGCGTCATGACGGCAATGCCTCGCAGCAGAACGCCCAGCAGGCCACCGCCAACGCTTCGGCGCTGGACGCCCGCCGCCAGGCGGACCAGGCCAGCCTGGACGACGTGCGTCATCAGACTCAGGTCCTGGAAGCGCGGCGGGCGAGTGCGCAGGCGACGCTGGCCCAGGCCCGGGCCGAGCGTGAGCAGGCTCGTCTCTCGCTGTCTCATACCCGGGTGACGGCGCCTCGAGACGGCATCGTGGCCGAACAGGCCGGTCGCGTCGGCGCCTGGACCGAGGCCGGCGGGGCGCTGATGGCGATCGTGCCGACCGATGCGATCTACGTCACCGCCAACTATCGGGAGGTCGAGATCACCGAGGTTCGCGTCGGCCAGCCGGTGACGATCTCGGTGGATGCCTATCCCGGGATGACGCTCGAGGGCCACGTCGACAGCCTCGCCCCGGCCACCGGCACCACCTTCTCGCCGATCTCCCACGACGATGCCTCGGGGAACTTCACCAAGATCGTCCAGCGCCTGCCGGTGCGCATCGCCATCGAACCGGATCAGCCCGGGCTCGACCGGCTCAAGGTCGGCCTCTCGGTCGAGACGACCATCCATACCGACGCCGACGGCTGAGCCTCGCAGAGCCTTCCCGCGGCCATCGCCCCGCCTGCCGACCAAAAAAAGCGCCCCCCGACTGAGTCGGGGGGCGCTGTCATCGCACGGGGCGTGGCGCGACCTTAGCCGCTGCGACCCACCTTGCGACGCAGCTGCTGGATGGTCCGCAGCTGGGCCGCGGCCTCGGCCAGTTCGGCCGTGGCGCGGGTGTAGTCCATCTCGGCGGACTTGTCCTGCATCGCCTTGAGGGCCTGCTGGCGGGCCTCCTCGGCGGCGGCCTCGTCCAGGTCGTCGGCGCGCACGGCGGTATCGGCGAGCACGGTGACGACCTCGGGCTGGACCTCGAGGAAGCCGCCCGAGACATAGAAGTGATCCTCTTCACCTCCGCCACGGACGATGCGCACCGGGCCGGGGGCCAGTTCGGTGAGCAGCGGCGTATGCCCCGCCAATACCCCGAGATCCCCCGCGCGACCGGCTGCCACGACATGCTCGGCTTCGCCGGAGAAGATCGACGCCTCGGCGCTGACGATCTCGCACTTGAAGGTTTTCGTCATGATGACGTCTCCCAGGTGGAGGGATTACTTCATCTGGTTGGCTTTCTCGACGGCCTCGTCGATGGTGCCGACCATGTAGAAGGCCTGCTCCGGCAGCTCGTCGTACTCGCCGTCGAGGATGCCCTGGAAGCCACGGATGGTTTCCTTCAGCGACACGTACTTGCCGGGAGCGCCGGTGAAGACCTCGGCGACGAAGAACGGCTGCGACAGGAAGCGCTGGATCTTACGCGCCCGAGACACGGCCAGCTTGTCCTCGTCGGACAGCTCGTCCATGCCCAGGATGGCGATGATGTCCTTGAGCTCCTTGTAGCGCTGCAGCACGCCCTGCACGCCGCGGGCGGTCTTGTAGTGCTCCTCGCCGACGACCAGCGGATCCAGCTGACGAGAGGTGGAATCCAGCGGGTCGATGGCCGGGTAGATACCCAGCTCGGCGATGGAACGCGCCAGTACCACGGTCGCGTCGAGGTGCGAGAAGGTGGTGGCCGGGGACGGGTCGGTCAGGTCGTCCGCGGGCACGTACACCGCCTGCACGGAGGTGATGGAGCCGGTCTTGGTGGAGGTGATGCGCTCCTGCAGGACGCCCATCTCCTCGGCCAGGGTCGGCTGGTAACCCACCGCGGAGGGCATGCGGCCCAGCAGGGCAGACACCTCGGTACCGGCCAGGGTGTAGCGGTAGATGTTGTCGACGAACAGCAGCACGTCGCGGCCTTCATCGCGGAACTTCTCGGCGATGGTCAGGCCGGTCAGGGCCACGCGCAGACGGTTCCCGGGCGGCTCGTTCATCTGGCCGTAGACCAGCGACACCTTGTCGAGAACGTTGGACTCCTGCATCTCGTGATAGAAGTCGTTGCCCTCACGGGTACGCTCACCGACACCGGCGAACACGGAGTAACCGCTGTGCTCGGTGGCGATGTTGCGGATCAGCTCCATCATGTTGACGGTCTTGCCGACGCCGGCGCCGCCGAACAGGCCGACCTTGCCGCCCTTGGCGAACGGGCACACCAGGTCGATGACCTTGATGCCGGTCTCCAGCAGCTCGCTGGTGGCGGCCTGGTCGGCGTAGCCCGGTGCCTTGCGGTGGATCGGCATGCGCTCTTCTTCGCCGATCTCGCCCGCCTCGTCGATGGGCTCGCCGAGCACGTTCATGATCCGACCCAGGGTCTCCTTGCCGACCGGCACGGAGATGGCGGCCTGGGTGTTGGTGACGTCCATGCCACGCTTGAGGCCCTCGGTGGAGCCCATGGCGATGGTGCGCACCACGCCGTCGCCCAGCTGCTGCTGGACTTCGAGAACGGTCTCGGCATCCGAGACCTTCAGCGCGTCGTAGACCTTGGGAACATCGTCCCGCGGAAACTCTACGTCAATCACCGCGCCGATGATTTGTACGATACGTCCGCTCATCTTGGTTCCTCTCAAATACCTGCAAATGAAACCCGGTTGCCGGAAGGGATTCGCCCTTCCTCGGCGTTATACGGCGGCGGCGCCACCGACGATCTCGGAGATTTCCTGGGTAATGGCCGCCTGACGGGCCTTGTTGTACACCAGCTCCAGGTCGTCGATCAGATTGCCGGCATTGTCGGTGGCACTCTTCATGGCGATCATCCGCGCGGCCTGTTCGCAGGCCACGTTCTCGACCACCGCCTGATAGACCTGCGCCTCGACGAAACGCACGAGCAAGCTGTCCAGCAGCTCCTTGGCATCCGGCTCATACAGGTAGTCCCAGCTTCCGGGACGCTTGTTTTCTTCGTTCTGCTCTTCGGCACCCATCTCGGGCGACAGGGGCAGCAGTTGGCGAACCACCGGCTTCTGCGTCATGGTGTTGACGAATTCGTTGAACACCACGTACAGACGATCCAGCTTGCCCTCGTCGTAGGCGTCCAGCATCACCTTCACGCTGCCGATCAGCTCGTCGGCTTCCGGCGCCTCGCCCAGGCCGCTCTTGGCCGCGACCAGGCTGCCGCCGTACTTGCGGAAGAAGCTGGTGGCCTTGCTGCCCAATGCGCAGAAATCCAGCTCGGCGCCGTTGTCGCGCCAGGCCTTGGCCTCCTTGACGACGGCCTTGAACATGTTGACGTTCAGGCCACCGCACAGGCCGCGGTCACTCGACACCACGATGTAGCCGACCCGCTTGACCTCGCGATCCAGCATCCACGGATGCTTGTACTCGGGGTTGGCGTCGGCGACGTGGCCGACCACCTTGCGGATCTGCTGGGCGTAGGGCTGGCTGGCCTTCATCCGGTCCTGCGCCTTGCGCATCTTCGACGCAGCGACCATCTCCATGGCACTGGTGATCTTCTGCGTGTTCTTGATGCTGCCGATCTTGGTGCGTATCTCTTTTGCAGCTGCCATAGCGATCTACTCCGTTCGTGGCCCTCAGAAAGCTCCAGGGCCCGCTCCCCGGGAGGAGCGGGCCGGCGGGGTCACCAGCTCTGAGTGGCCTTGAACTTGTCGAGACCGGCCTTGAGGCCGCTCTTGATGTCGTCGCTGTAGTCGCCGGACTCATTGATCTTGTCGAGCAGCTCGGCGTGCTCGGCCTTCATGTAGTCCTGCAGGGCACGTTCGAAGTCCAGCACCTTGTTGACCTCGACGTCTTCCAGGTAGCCCTCGTTGGCGGCATACAGGGAGACGGCCATCTCGGCCACGGACATCGGCGCGTACTGGTTCTGCTTCATCAGCTCGGTGACGCGCTGACCGTGCTCCAGTTGCTTGCGGGTGGCCTCGTCCAGGTCGGAGGCGAACTGGGCGAAGGCCGCCAGCTCGCGGTACTGGGCCAGGGCCAGACGCACGCTGCCGCCGAGCTTCTTGACGATCTTGGTCTGGGCGGAGCCGCCGACACGAGACACCGAGAGACCGGCGTTGATGGCCGGACGGATGCCCGAGTTGAACAGATCGGTCTCGAGGAAGATCTGACCGTCGGTGATGGAGATCACGTTGGTCGGCACGAACGCGGAGACGTCGCCACCCTGGGTCTCGATGATCGGCAGCGCGGTCAGCGAGCCGGTCTTGCCCTTGACTTCGCCGTCGGTGAACTTCTCGACGTAGTCGGCGTTGACGCGCGCGGCGCGCTCGAGCAGACGGGAGTGGAGATAGAAGACGTCACCCGGGAAGGCTTCACGGCCCGGCGGACGACGCAGCAGCAGCGAGACCTGACGATAGGCCACGGCCTGCTTGGACAGATCGTCATAGACGATCATGGCGTCTTCACCGCGATCGCGGAAGTACTCGCCCATGGTGCAGCCGGAGTAGGCGGCCAGGAACTGCATCGGGGCCGGGTCGGCGGCGCCGGCGGCGACCACGATGGTGTGCTCCATGGCGCCGTGCTCTTCGAGCTTGCGCACCACGTTGGCGATGGTCGACTGCTTCTGACCGATGGCCACGTAGACACAGGTGACGCCGGTGCCTTTCTGGTTGATGATCGCGTCGATGGCGATCGCGGTCTTGCCGATCTGGCGGTCGCCGATGATCAGCTCACGCTGGCCGCGGCCGATCGGCACCATGGCGTCGATGGACTTGAAGCCGGTCTGGATCGGCTGGTCGACGGACTGACGGGTGATGACGCCCGGGGCGACCTTTTCCACCGCGTCGGTCTTGTCGGTGCCGAGCTCGCCCTTGCCGTCGATCGGGTTACCCAGGGCATCGACCACGCGACCGCGCAGCTCGGGGCCCACCGGCACCTCGAGGATGCGGCCGGTGCACTGGGCGGTCATGCCCTCTTCGAGCTGCAGGTAGTCGCCCAGCACCACGGCGCCGACGCTGTCGCGCTCGAGGTTCAGCGTCATGCCGTAGATGCCGCCGGGGAACTCGATCATCTCGCCGAACATCGCGTCGGTGAGGCCGTGGATCTGCACGATACCGTCAGACACGCTGACGATGGTGCCCTGGTTGCGGGCTTCGGTCGCGACATCCAGCTTCTCGATACGCTGCTTGATGATGTCGCTGATCTCGGAAGGATTCAGTTGCTGCATGCCATGTCCCTCAGACTCAGGCGGAAAGGGCCTCGTGGAGGCGGTTCAGTCGACCGCGCACCGACCCGTCGATGACGGTGTCGCCGGCGCGCAGGATGACGCCTCCCAGGAGGGTGGAATCCACCTGAGTGGTAATGGAGATTTCGCGGTTCAGACGCTTGGCCAGCGCGCTCGCGAGCTTGTCCTGCTGCGCTTCGTCCAGCGGGAAGGCAGAGACGATGTCGACGTCCATGCGCTTCTCCTGCTGGGCCTTGAGCAGCTCGAATTGCTCGGCGATGACCGGCAGGGCCGTCAGGCGACCCTGCTGTCCGACCAGACGCAGGAAGTTGCGCACGTCGTCGTCGACGGCATCGCCGCAGATCTCGACGATCGCATCCACCTTCTGTGCGCTGGAGAGTCGCGGGTTGCCCAGCACTCGACGGCGCATGTCGTCGTCTTCGACGACATGCGCCACGGTGGTGAGCATGCCGGACCAGTCCTCGAGCGCCTTACGTCCGACGGCGTGTTCGAAGGCCGCCTTGGCGTAGGGGCGAGCGACGGTAGACAGTTCCGCCATGGGTCACCTCCTCCTCAAAGCTCTTCGGCAAGTTGGTCAACGAGCTTGCCGTGCTGCTTCTCGTCGATGGAGGCTTCCAGGACTCGCTCGGCACCGACGATGGCGAGCCGCGAGACCTGACCACGCAGCTCTTCCTTCGCGCGGTTCACTTCCTGGTCGATCTCGGACTTGGCCTGGGCGATCATGCGCTCGCCTTCCTGGCGGGCCTGATCGCGCGCCTCGTCGATCATCTGGGTGGACCGCTTGTGGGCCTGTTCCAGGATCTCGGCCGCTTGCTCCTTGCTTTCACGCAGCGTCTCGCTGGCCTGCTGTTCGGCCAGTTCGAGGTCGCGAGAAGCACGGCTGGCAGCATCCAGGCCATCGGCGATCTTCTTCTGGCGCTCATGGAGCGCGTTGCTGATCGGCGGCCACACGTACTTGGTGCAAAACCAGACGAAGATCGCGAAGGCGATCATCTGTCCGATAAGCGTCATGTTGATATTCACAGGGGCGTACCTCTGACAGATTCGTGGCGACCGGAAACAAGCAAACCGAGCGCAGCGCGCTCGGTATGCCAATCGTTAGCCGGCGACGACGAAGATCAGGTACATCGCGATACCAACGCCGATCATCGGCACGGCGTCCAGCAGGCCGGCCATCAGGAAGGTCTTGGTCTGCAGCTGGTTGCCCAGCTCCGGCTGGCGAGCGGTGGTCTCGAGCAGCTTGCCGCCCAGCAGAGCGAAGCCGATACCAGTACCCAGAGCGCCCAGGCCGATCATGAGGGAAGCGGCGATGTAGACGAGTTCCATGATGATACTCCTTACGAGTTGAGGTTAAGTTTCAAGGGTTTATCGGGTATTACGCGATTCAGTGATGCTCGTGAGCAGCGTTCAGGTAGACCACCGTCAGGACGGTGAAGATGAACGCCTGCAAGGTGATGACCAGGATGTGGAAGATGGCCCAGGGAACGTTGAGGGTCCAGGACACCCAGAACGGCAGCAGGGCGATCAGGATGAAGATCACCTCGCCGGCAAACATGTTACCGAAGAGACGCAGGCCAAGGCTGAGCGGCTTGACGAGCAGGCCGATGATTTCCATCACCAGGTTGAAGGGGATCAGCAGCCAGTGGTTGAAAGGCGTCAGCGACAGTTCCTTGGCGAACCCTCCGAGGCCCTTGACCTTGATGCTGTAGTAGATGATCAGGCAGAACACGCCCAGCGCCATGCCCAGGGTGGCATTGGGATCGGTGGTCGGTACGAGCTTCATGTACTCGACCCCGAAGCGGGCGAACAGGGCGGGGGCGAAATCGACCGGCACCAGCTTGAGCAGGTTCATCAGGAAGATCCACACGAACAGCGTCAGCGCGATCGGCGCGATCAGCGGGTTCTTGCCCTTGAAGGCGCCGCGCACGGTGGATTCGATGAACTCGAAGACCATTTCGATGGCGTTCTGCAGCTTGCCGGGCACGCCGGTGGTCGCGGCCTTGCCGACCTTGCGGAACAGCCAGATGAACAGCGCGCCCATGGCCAGCGACCAGCCCATGGTATCCAGGTGAATGGCCCAGAACCCCATCTCCTGAGCCTCGCCAGCGGAGTGCGCGATGGACCAGCCGTTCTCGGGGTGGTAGCCATATGTCAGGTTTTGCAGATGGTGCTGGATATACTCCACAGGAGTCGGGTTATTGCCTGCCATGAGCTGCCTCGATTTCAGTGGGGTAATGGTCGCGTGCCCAGCCAGGCGGCCAGCCAGTGAACGAACAGCATCACCACATAAACGCCAAAGAATAAAGCATGATTTGAGGGGGGCACTGCGATGAACACCATCGCGAACAGAGCCACCGTCAAACCAAACTTTCCCGCCTCCGCACGATAGAGGCCGCTCACCATCCGGCGCGCCTGGCGGCCGCCCCGATGACGAAACATTCGCCAGGCGAAGTAGCCGTTGGCGATCAGCGCCACACCGCCACCCAGCAGGATCGAGACCGCGTCTCCCGGGCTCCCCAGGAGCCATCCCAGGCCGGACAGCGCACCGAGCATAGCAACCTGCGCGGCCATCAACCATCCGAGAATCGGGCGCCTGTACCTGGCTGCCATGGGATCTCCGTGCACGTTGCCGACATTGGGGCCGACGTCGGCGTCCCGTTTCCTCGCGCCGCCGTTCGCGGTAGCCAATGGCGAGCCCGGCGCGATTATAGGGAACCCCCTCGATGCCTTCAACCGATCGCGGGCCGATATCGCGCGAAAACGCCCCAGCTTACGACTAAAAGTCGATAAGTTTCGACAAACCGTTTAGCACCCTAATTGGGGCTACTTGATATGGCCGAGGATGCCGTCCAGCTCATCGAGGCTCGAATAGCGAATGGTCACTCGCCCCTTGCCGCCGCGGCCGTGCTGGATCTTCACCGGCGCGCCCAGCAGGTCCCCGAGGCGCGATTCCAGGCGTGCCACATCGGGGCTCGCGGCCGGCGCCTCGGCCTTGGCCGGCTGTCCCTCCGCGAGTCGCTTCACCAGCGCCTCGGTGGCGCGCACCGTGAGGTCCTTGTTGACCACCTCGTGGGCGGCCTGGCGCTGCTTCGGGCCGGACAGCGCCAGCAGTGCCCGGGCATGACCCATGTCCAGATCGCCGCGCTCGAGCAGCGTCTGCACCTCGGGGTCCAGCGCCAGCAGCCTCAGCAGGTTGGCCACCTGGGCCCGGGAACGGCCTACCGCGTCGGCGGCCTGCTGCTGGGTCAGTTCGAACTCGTCGAGCAGCCGCTTGAGCGCCAGCGCCTCCTCGATGGGATTGAGGTTCTCGCGCTGGATGTTCTCGATCAGGGCCAGGGCCAGGGCGACCTCGTCGGTGACCTCGCGGATCACCGCCGGAATGACGTCGAGCTCGGCCAGCTGCGCGGCCCGCCAGCGCCGTTCGCCGGCGATGATCTCGTAGCGCTGCTCGCCGATCGGCCGCACCACGATCGGCTGCATCACGCCCTGGGCGCGAATCGAGTCGGCCAGCTCTTCGAGGGCCTCGGGCTGGATGTCGCGGCGCGGCTGGTACTTGCCGCGGGACAGCTGGCCCAGCGGCAGGCGCTCGAGCCGCTCGTCGGCGGCGGGGGCCATCGGCTCGGCGCCGTTGAGCTCGCCCTCCTCCGGCGCCTCTTCTGCCCCGGGCAGATCCAGGCTTTCGCGGCGGCGGGCGCCGGCGCCGATCAGGGCATCCAGCCCGCGTCCCAGAGCGCGTTGTTTGCGCGTCATCGAGTTCCCCTCATCGGTAAGCACCAAACGGTGTCGGCTACAGCGACAGGCGGCGAATCAGTTCCTTGGCCAGCACCCGGTGTGCCTGGCTGCCCCGCGAGAAGCGGGCGTACTTGGTGACCGGCAGGCCGTGGCTGGGCGCCTCGGCGACCCGCACGTTGCGCGGGATGGTGGTCTTGAGCAGGGCATCGCCGAAGTAGTCGCGCAGCTGCTTGCTGACGTCGCGGGTCAGGCTGTTGCGGCCGTCGAACATGGTCCGCAGGATGCCATGGATCTCGAGGCCGGGGTTCACACTGGCCTTGATCTGCTCAACGGTATCGAGCAGCGCCGAGAGCCCTTCGAGGGCGTAGAACTCGCACTGCAGCGGGATCAGCACGCCGTCGGCAGCGGTCAGGCCGTTGACGGTCAGCATGTTGAGCGACGGCGGGCAGTCGATCAGCACCACGTCGTATTCGCCGGCGACCTCGCCCAGCGCCTTGACCAGGCCCTGCTCGCGCCCTTCCTCGCGGTCGAGCAGCTCGACCTCGGCGGCGGTCAGGTCGCCGTTGCCGGGCAGCAGCGCGTAGCCGGCCTCGGGGCAGTCCAGGATCACCTCGGTGGCACGCTTCTCGCCCAGCAGCACGTCGAGCACGCTGCCGTCGAGGGAGTGCTTGTCGACGCCGCTGCCCATGGTGGCGTGGCCCTGGGGATCCAGATCGACCAGCAGCACGCGGCGCTCCAGGGAGGCCAGGCTGGCGGCCAGATTGACGGCGGAGGTGGTCTTGCCCACGCCACCCTTCTGGTTGGTCAAGGCGATAATCTTGGTCACGACGACATCCTTGCGTTGGGAGACAGGGTTCACGGCGGCGCCCGGCGGGCTCCCCGGGGGCGGCTCAGCGCTCGCCGGGGGCGCGCTCGAGGATCACCAGGCGGCGATCGCCGACCGAGAAGGGCACCCTCAGCGTATGGCGGGCCACCGCCGCGATCCCTTCCGGCAGGCCGGCGAGCTCGTCCTCCACGGCGGGCCCCTTCATCGCCAGCCACTGACCGCCCTCCCCCGGCAGCTCCCGGCTGAGGGCGAGGAAGTCCTCGAGGCTGGCGAAGGCCCGCGAGATGACCTGATCGAAGCCGCCGGCGGGGGCCTCGAAGGCCTCCACCCGGGCCTGCACGGGCGTGACCCGCGCAAGGCCCAGCTCCATCACCGCCTGACGCTGGAAGCGCACCTTCTTGCCGTTGCTGTCGAGCAGCGTGACGTCGAGCTCGGGCGCGAGAATCGCCAGCACCAGCCCCGGCAGGCCCGGGCCGGCGCCTACATCGAGCAGGCTCGGACCGGTCACGAAGGGCAGCACGGCGGCGCTGTCGAGCACGTGCCGAGCGACCATCTCCTCGGGATCGCGTACCGCGGTGAGGTTATAGGCGCGATTCCACTTGTGCAACAGGCCCACCAGGGCCACCAGCCGCTCGCGGCGATCCGCCGCCACGTCGAGGCCGAGCTCGGCCAGGCCGCGCTCGAGGCGGTCGTTCAGGATCGTATCGTTCGGGGTCATCCGTTGGCCACTCGGGTGTCGTCCAGCAGGCGTCGCTTCTTGAGGTGGATCAGCAGGATCGAGACCGCCGCCGGGGTCACGCCGGAGATACGACCGGCCTGGGCCAGGGTCTCGGGGCGCGTCTCGATGAGCTTCTGGCGGATCTCGTTGGACAGCCCCTCGACCTGCTCGTAGTCGAAGTCGTCGGGCAGCCGGGTGGCCTCGTGTCGCTTTAGCTTGTCGATCTCGTCCTGCTGACGATCGATGTAGCCCTGGTACTTGGCCTGGATCTGCACCTGTTCGGCGACGCGATCGTCCTCGACCGGCTCGCCGACCAGGCCCGCCACGTCGCCGTAGCCGAGCTCCGGACGCTTGAGCAGGTCCAGCAGGTTGTATTCGCGGGCCAGGGGCTGGCCGGTCTTCTCGGCCACGCGACCGGCGGCCTCGGTGCCGGGCTGCACCCAGCTGGCCTTGAGGCGCGCGCTCTCGGCCTCGATGCCCTCGCGCTTGGCGCTGAAGGCGGCCCAGCGGCGGTCATCGATCAGGCCCAGGCCACGGCCGGCCTCGGTGAGTCGCAGGTCGGCGTTGTCCTCGCGCAGCAGCAGGCGATATTCCGCCCGCGAGGTGAACATCCGGTAGGGCTCCTTGGTGCCCAGGGTGATCAGGTCGTCGACCAGCACGCCGAGGTAGGCCTCGTCGCGCCGCGGCCACCAGGCCTCGAGCCCGCTGGCTCGACGGGCCGCGTTGAGGCCGGCCAGCAGCCCCTGGGCGCCGGCCTCCTCGTAGCCGGTGGTGCCGTTGATCTGCCCGGCGAAGAACAGGTTGTGGATAAATTTCGTCTCCAGCGAGTGCTTGAGGTCTCGCGGATCGAAGAAATCGTACTCGATGGCGTAGCCCGGACGGGTGATGTGGGCGTTTTCCAGGCCCTTCATCGAGCGCACGACCTGCAGCTGGACGTCGAACGGCAGCGAGGTCGAGATGCCGTTGGGATACAGCTCGTGGGTATCCAGGCCTTCCGGCTCGATGAAGATCTGGTGGCTCGCCTTGTCGGCGAAGCGATGCACCTTGTCCTCGATGGACGGGCAGTAGCGCGGCCCGACGCTCTCGATGCTGCCGGAGAACATCGGCGAACGATCGAGGTTGGCGCGGATGATCTCGTGGCTGCGCTCGTTGGTCTGGGCGATATGGCAGCTGATCTGGCGCGGGTGCATCTCGCGGCTGCCGAGATAGGACATCACCGGCGTCGGGGTATCGCCCGGCTGCTCCTCGAGCATCGAGAAGTCCACGCTCTTGGCATCGATGCGCGGCGGGGTGCCGGTCTTCAGGCGATCGACGCGGAACGGCAGCGCGCGCAGGCGCTTGGCCAGGGCGTTGGAGGGCGGATCGCCGGCCCGGCCACCGCGGCTGTTGTCCAGCCCGATGTGGATAACCCCGCCGAGGAAGGTGCCCGTGCACAGCACCACGGTCTCGCCCATGAAGCGCACGCCGGTCTCGGTGACCACACCGCGCACGGTGTCGCCGTCGACGATCAGGTCGCCGGCGGCCTGCTGGAAGATCGTCAGGTTGGCCTGGTTTTCCAGCATGCCGCGGATCGCCGCCTTGTAGCGCACACGATCGGCCTGGGCGCGGGTGGCGCGAACGGCGGGACCCTTGCGGGAATTGAGTACCCGGAACTGGATGCCGCCCATGTCGGTGGCGAGTCCCATGGCGCCGCCCAGCGCATCGATCTCCTTGACCAGATGGCTCTTGCCGATCCCGCCGATGGCGGGATTGCAGGACATCTGGCCGAGGGTCTCGATGTTGTGGGTCAGCAGCAGGGTCCGGCAGCCCATGCGAGCCGAGGCCAGGGCGGCTTCGGTCCCGGCATGGCCACCGCCGATGACGATGACGTCGAAGCGGTCGGGGTACTCCAAGGTTCACCTCGATCGGCGCCGTCGCGCCGAATGTTGCGGTTCAGGGGTCGAATCAGCCCGCCAGTATAACCCTCTTGTGGGTAATCGTCAGGGTTTTCCACACCCTCCAGGCCAATCCGCTTTCCGTCCGCGGAGACTTAAATAAAAAAACATATAGATAAAGAAGAAGTTCTGTTGTGGTAGTGATTACTGGTGTGGACATTTTCCGTGGATAACCGGTTTTACAGCTTATCTATCAACAGCTTGTAATGTTGACTGAAACAAGGACAAGGCGCGGACCGCCTGCGGAGGGCATGTTCGGGGGCTGTGGGTAACCCCTCGGGTTACCCACAAGCCGGCTCGGACACGGGTTGTCCACGGAGTTCTTCCGGGCTTGTCACCGCGGCTGTGAACAGCCACCCCGATCTGTCCCCAGCCCCGCCATGGCAAGGCTGGACCGCCCATCGCGGAAAATCTTGTCCACAGGCCGAAAACGGCCAAAAAAAAGCCCCTGTCGAGGACGACAGGGGCCGTTGAGGCCGGGATGAACGGCGCTCGTCAGTGCTTGAGCACCCGGGACAGGAACTGCCGGGTGGGCTCGGCCTGAGGCGAATCGAAGATCGTCTCGGGCGGGCCTTCCTCGGCGATCTCGCCCTTGTGAATGAAGATCACCCGGTCGGCCACCTCGCGGGCGAAGCCCATCTCGTGGGTGACGATCAGCATGGTCATGCCCTCGTTGGCGAGCTCGCGCATGGCGTCGAGCACCTCGCCGATCATCTCCGGGTCCAGCGCCGAGGTCGGCTCGTCGAACAGCATCAGCCGCGGCTCCATGGCCAGCGCCCGGGCCAGGGCCACGCGCTGCTGCTGGCCGCCGGAGAGCTGGGTCGGATACTTGGCGGCCTGGTCGGCGATGCCGACCCGGTCGAGCAGGCGCTCGGCGGTCTCGGTGGCCTCACGGTGGTCCATGCCACGCACCTTCATCGGCGCCAGGGTGACGTTGTCCAGCACGCTCAGATGCGGGAACAGGTTGAACTGCTGGAACACCATGCCGACCTCGGTGCGGATCTTCTGCAGCGCCTGGGTGGCCTTGCCGTAGGGCTTGAGGGGATTGCCATCGACCTCCAGCTCGCCCTGCTGGAACTCCTCCAGGCCGTTGATGCAGCGGATCAGGGTCGACTTGCCGGAGCCGCTGGCACCGATGATCACCACCACCTCGCCGGGGGTGACCTCGAGGTCGATGTTCTTCAGCACGTGCAGGTCGCCGAAGGACTTGTTGAGCTTCTCCATGCGGACGATGCGCTCGCCGCCGGAGGGGGACGTCGGTTGGTTCATGTGCGTGTCTTCCTTCATTGTCCGACCAGGCCCTTGCGCTCGAGCAGGCGCAGCGCCGCGGAGAGCGACAGGGTGACCACCAGGTACAGCATGGCCACCATCAGATAGACCTCCAGGGCGTTGAAGGTGGTGGCGATGTAGACCTGGCCCTGGCGGACCAGCTCGCCCACGCCGATCACCGAGAACAGCGAGGTGTCCTTGATGCTGATGATGCCCTGGTTGCCGAGCGACGGGATCATGCGCCGCAGGGCCTGGGGCCAGATGATGTAGCGGAAGGTCTGTTGCCGAGACAGGCCCAGCGACAGCCCCGCCTCGCGCTGGCCGCGTTCGATGGACTGCACGCCGCCGCGGACGATCTCCGAGATATAGGCCCCGGAGTTGACCGCGATGGCGGCGATGCCGGCCACCAGGGCGTTGATGGGACCGCCGAGCAGCTGTGGCAGGCCGTAGAAGATGAACAGCACCTGCACCAGCACCGGGGTACCGCGGAAGACCTCGATGTAGGCCACGGCGGGTACCCGCAGCCAGCGCGACGGGCTGATGCGCAGCAGGCCGAACAGGATGCCGATCAGGAAACCGATCGCCAGGCCGGCGAAGGAGATCAGCAGCGTATAGGGAATCCCCGTCAGCAGATGGGGGATGGAGGCGAAGGCCGCCTGCCAGTCGAATTGAAAGGTGACGTCCACGTGGGAACTCCGTCAGGGTACGCGGGAGAGTGACGCGCCGAAATGCAACGGGGTCGGGTCATGTGACCCGACCCCGTTCCGGCGTGAGGCGACGATTACTCGCCGCTGGCGCTGCCGAACCACTTGCTGTGAATCTCGTCGTAGGTGCCGTCTTCCTTCATCGAGGCCAGGGCCTCGTTGACGGGCTCGACCCAGTCGCTGCCCTTGACCAGCACGATGCCGTACTGCTGGCCCTCGTAGAGCGGGCCGACGACCTTGGCCCGGCCCTCGCCCTGGGTCTGGGAGAAGTAGCCGACGTTGGGGGCGTCGTAGAAGACCGCATCGACGCTGCCGCCGAGCAGCGCCATGTACATGTCGCTGGAGCCCGGATAGGGGGTGATGTCGGCGTCGTCGCCCAGGTTTGCCTGGAGGTAGTCGTAGCTGGTGGAGCCGATCTTGGTACCGACCGACTTGCCTGCCAGGTCCTCGATGGACTGGATGCTGTCGTCGCCGGCGTTGACCAGCAGGCGCAGGCCGCTGTCGTAGTAGGGATCGGAGAAGTCGACGATCTCGGCGCGTTCGTCGGTGATGGTGATGCCGGCGATGGCGATGTCGACGTTACCGGTCTGGACGGCGGGGATGATGCCGTTGAAGTCCATGGTGCGCAGGTTGTACTCGAACCCGGCCCGCTCGGCGACTTCGGCGACGATGTCCATGTCGAAGCCGACCATCTGGCCGGTTTCCTGGTCCATCATCTCGAAGGGCACGAAGCTCGGATCGGTGACGACGTCCAGGGTCTCCTGGGCGTGGGCCGAGGTGGCGAGGCCCAGGGCGAGACAGGACGCCAGTGAGGCGACCGTGAATTGACGCTTCATGTGCTTCTCCATTGGAGTGATTTGTTGTGGAGTACAAATCAACCATGGCGAGTTGCCGTGAGAGCGTCAAGTCTCGGTAAATGTTGCGGCGGGGCTGGTCGTCAACGCTCGCGATCAGACCATGAAGGAGGCGCCACAGCCGCAGGTGGTGGTGGCGTTGGGATTCTGGATCAGGAAGCGCGCGCCGGCCAGGCCTTCCTCGTAGTCGACCGTGGAGCCGACCAGGTACTGGTAAGAGAGCGGGTCGACCACCAGCGCCACGTCGCCGAACTCGATCAGGGTGTCGTCGTCGGCGGTGTCTTCGGCGAGGTCGAAGCCGTACTGGAAGCCGGAGCAGCCGCCGCCGGTCACGTAGACCCTCAGCGTGAGCCCGGACTTGCCCTCCGCCTCGCCGAGGGCCTTGAGACGGGCCTTGGCGCTGTCGGAGAGCAGCAGAGGGGTAGGAACGAAGGATGCGGCACCGCTCATGGGTGACCTCCCCGGAAATCGATGAATGTCGTGCAGGACGACGATTATCATAACCCTTAGCAAAAGGGTCAACTATTGGGGAGGTCCGGGCGGAAGTATCCCGGGGACCGGCCTCCGCGAGGGCGCTGTGAATACGTCCCTGTACGCTACTTTTTCCTGCGGCGCTCTCGCTTCCTGCTTCGCTTGCAGGACCGGTGCTGGCCATCCATGGCCAACCCGTTCGGCGGGAAGAACATCCAGCGGATGTTCTTCTCCTTCCGCCTCACCCCTGGAAAAAGACCCTCGCTGCGCCCGGCCCCGGGCTCCGCCAGTGTGGGGAGCGGTGGTATCAGGGCATCATCGCCGGGGCGTCGAGGCCGGCGAACTCGTCGAGGCCGAACATGAGGTTGAGGTTGTGCACGGCCTGACCGGAGGCGCCCTTGACCAGGTTGTCGATCACCGAGAGCACCACCACGGTGTCGCCGTCGCCGGGGCGATGCACGGCCATCCGGCAGACGTTGGCGCCCTTGACGCTGCGCGTCTCCGGGTGGCTGCCCGCGGGCATGACGTCGACGAAGGGCTCGTCGCCGAAGCGCTGCTCGAACAGCGCTTGCAGGTCGTCCGGCTCGCCGGTGAGGCGCCCGTAGAGGGTGGCATGGATGCCGCGGATCATCGGCGTCAGGTGCGGCACGAAGGTCAGGCCCACCGGGCCGTTGGCGGCGTCGCCCAGGCCCTGACGAATCTCGGGCAGGTGGCGGTGGCCGGAGGCGCCGTAGGCCTTCATCGATTCGCTGGCCTCGGCCAGCAGCGACGGCACCTTGGCGCCGCGGCCGGCGCCGGTGACGCCGGACTTGCAGTCGGCGATCACGCGCCCGGCGTCGATCAGGCCGGCCTCCAGCAGCGGCAGCAGGCCGAGCTGGACGGCGGTCGGGTAGCAGCCGGGCACGGCGATCAGGCGCGCCTGGCGGATACGCTCGCGATTGACCTCGGGCAGGCCATAGACGGCTTCCTCGAGCAGCTCGGGCGCGCCGTGGGGCTGGCCGTACCAGGCGGCCCACTCGTCGGCGTCGCGCAGGCGGAAGTCGGCCGACAGGTCGATGACCCGGGTGCCGCGCTCGAGCAGCTCCCCGGCCAGGGCGTGGGCCACGCCGTGGGGCGTGGCGAAGAACACCGCATCGCAGGCCGCCAGACGCTCCGGGTCGGGCTCGCTGAAGCGCAGCTCGTCATAGTGGCCGCGCAGGTTGGGGTACAGCTCGCTGACACCGAGTCCGGCCTCGCTGCGCGAGGTGATGGCCTCGACGCTGACCTCCGGATGGCGAGCCAGCAACCTGAGCAGTTCGACGCCGGTATAACCGGTGCCGCCGACGATTCCGACCTTGATCACGATGGGGCTCCTCAATGGTGGACGCTGGGACCTGGGTGGGAGGATATGATACACAAGAGAAAGGGCTCCCACCCAGCCTCGCCGGGCCCGGGTTGAAATAGGGGCCGGGGCCGAACAGGAAGGATACCTTGCCGCGTCTGCCACTCCCCCGCTTTAGTCTCGACCGTTTCCGCCGCCAGCTGGCCAGCGTGGATGCCCTGCCCCAGCTCTGCGTGCTGGGGCTGGTGTCCGGCCTGATCACCGGGGGCCTGATGGTGCTGTTTCGCCTGGCGCTGTTGCTGGGTGCCATGGCCTTCCTGCCGGATGACAATCCCGAAAACTTCGAGGCGCTGCCGCCGCTGACCCGTGCCCTGCTGCCGATGCTGGCGGTAACGCTGATCGGCGCCTGGCTGTGGTGGCTGCGGCCCGCCGGCCGGCAGATCGGCATCGCCCACGTGATCGAGCGGCTGACCTACCATCAGGGACGCTTCCCGGTACGCAACTGGTTCACCCAGTGGTGGGTGGGGCTGATCTCGGTGCTGGGCGGGCTCTCGGCGGGCCGCGAGGGGCCCGCCATCCACCTGGGCGCGGCGGCCTGCAGCGGGCTCGGCCAACGCCTGCGCCTGCCCCACAACAGCCTGCGCGTGCTGGTGGCCTGCGGCACCGCGGCGGGCATCTCGGCCTCGTTTCACACGCCGGTCGCCGGCGTGATCTTCGCCATGGAAGTGGTGATGATGGAATACACCATCACCGGCTTCATGCCGGTGATCCTGGCCTCGACCATGGGGGCGGTGGTGTCCCAGGCGGTGTTCGGCTTCGAGCTGCCCTTCGAGGGCACCGGCATCGCCCTGGGATCGCTGCTCAACCTGCCCTGGATCGTGCTGAGCGCGCTGGGCATCGGCCTGCTGGCCGGCGGCTTCGTGCGCGTGGCCCGCGCCGGCGATCGCCTCAAGCGGGTGCCCTTCGCCGCGCGCTTCGCCCTGGCCGGGGGCGTGGTCGGCGTCCTGGCCTGGTGGTATCCCCAGGTGCAGGGCATGGGCTACGACACCCTGGGGCTGACCATCGGCGGCTCGCTGAGCCTCGACGTGCTGCTGGCGGTGGCCATCGGCAAGCTGCTGATCACCGCCTTCGCCGTGGCCTGCGGCATCCCGGTGAGCATCATCGGCCCGGTGCTGGTGGCCGGCGGGGCGGCCGGCGCGCTGTGCGGCCTGCTGGGCGCTCAGCTGATGCCCGAGCTCGCCGCCGGCCCGGCCGTCTACGCCATGCTGGGCATGGCCGCGATGATGGGGGCGGTGCTGCAGGCGCCGCTGGCGGCGCTGATGGCGCTGCTGGAGCTGACCCACAATCCCAACCTGATCCTGCCCGGCATGCTGGCGGTGGTGGTGGCATGCCTGACCTCGCGCCAGCTGTGCGGCTGCGACGGCTTCTTCATCAGTGTGACGCGCCACGGCCTGCATCCGCTGCAGCAGCCACTGATGCAGGCCCTCAACCGGGTCTCGGTGCCGGCGGTGATGGAGCGTGCGCTGGTGCGCACGCGGCGCCGGGTGACGCTCGATCAGGCCAGCACGCTGCTCGAGGCCAACCCCGTGTGGATCATGATCGAACGCTCCAGCGACGCCAAGCCGACCCTGGCGCTGAAGGCGGCCGACCTGGCGCGCTGGATGCTCGAGCACGACGAGACCGACAAGCTGATCGACAAGGAGGGCCGCCTGGACCTGCTGGAGATTCCCGGCCAGCGCCTCGACCTGGCGCCGATCCACCTGCAGGCGACGCTCTCCGAAGCCTTCTCGCGGCTCAATACCAAGCACGCCGATGCGCTCTACGTGGAGCACGGGCATCGGCCGAAGCAGAAGCGGATTTCCGGTATCATCACCCGCGACGCCATCGAGCGTTACTATCGCTACAGCGATGCATCCCCCGGCTAGGAGTCGACATGTACCTCTGGATCAAGGCCCTGCACCTGGTGGCCGTGGTGACCTGGTTCGCCGCGCTGTTCTATCTGCCGCGCCTCTACGTCTATCACGCCATGGCCCGGGACCGCGGTGAGTCGCAGGCCATCGAGTATTTCAAGACCATGGAGCGCAAGCTCTACCGGGGCATCATGACGCCCTCGATGATCGCCGTGCTGGTGTTCGGCGGCGGGCTGCTGGCGCTGAATCCCGGCTGGCTGTCCCAGGGCTGGATGCACGCCAAGCTGACCCTGGTGGCGGCGCTGGTGGCCTATCACCACGTGTGCCTGATCTATCTGAAGCAGTTCGCCGACGCTCGCTGTACCCGCAGCCATCGCTATTTCCGGATCTTCAACGAGCTGCCGGTGGTCGCCCTGCTGCTGGTCGTCCTGCTCGCCGTGCTGAAGCCGTTCTGATGGCTGGGGAGGCGCAGACCCACCCTCACCTGCCGGCGGTACTGGTGCTGGCCGGCCACGATCCCACCGGCGGCGCCGGCCTGGTGGCCGACAGCGAGGCGGTGGCCGCCTGCGGCGGCTGGGCGCTGACCGTGCCCACGGCACTGACGGTGCAGAACTGCCGCGACGTCGCGACCGTGCAGCCGGTAGACGCCGCGCTGATCCGCGAGGCCGCCGCCGCGCTGGAGGACATCGAGATCGCCGCCATCAAGGTCGGCCTGCTGACCTCCGAGGCGGCCCTCGATGCGGTGGTGGAGATCATCAAGCGCCGCCCGGGCGTGCCGGTGGTGGTCGACCCGGTACTCAGGGCCGGCGGCGGGCATGAGTTGTCCACCCCCGCTCTGGTCGAAGCCTTTCGCCGACGGCTGCTGCCCCTTGTGGATATCCTCACCCCCAACCGCCGCGAGCTGGCCCGCCTGGCCGGCCCCGACTGCGGCGACGACACCGAGCGGGTCGTCGAACTGATGCATCTGGGCTGCCAGGCGGTGCTGGTCACCGGCACCGACGAGCCCGAGGCGCGGGCGCCGGTGGACCAGGTGGTGCACACGCTGCACGTGCCGGACGGGGATCGCCAGTGGCGCTGGCCGCGACTGTCCGGCACCTTCCACGGCTCCGGCTGCACCCTGGCCTCGGCGCTGGCCTCCCGGCTGGCCCAGGGCGAATCGCTGGTGGTCGCCTGTGAGCAGGCCCAGGACTACACCTGGCAGACCCTGGCCCATGGCTGGCGCCCGGGGGATGAAAACGAGGCCGATGACGCCGCCGTCCAGTGGCTGCCGAGGCGCCTGTGGCGGCTGCCGGTGGCCCGCTTCGAGCAGGGCGCCTAGGCGCCGGGCTGGTCATCCACGGTCTCAACATCGAGAATGAGCCATGACGGAGACATCTTCGATGGCAATGGGCGACGTTCACCGGGGAATCACCGCTCGCCAAGAGTTTGTCCAGAGAATTATCCACAGGCCGAAGGCCGTGACCGCGCGGCTCCGGCGCGATACGACGCTTACTTTCAACAGCAAATGAGGTTGACATGACCACATCCGCTCAGCTCTTCGAACGGGCCTGCCGCCACATCCCCGGAGGCGTCAATTCGCCGGTGCGCGCCTTCAAGGGCCTGGAACTTCCGCCGGTGTTCATGGAGCGGGCGCAGGGCGCCTATCTGTTCGACGTCGAGGGCAAGCGCTATGTGGATTACGTCGGCTCCTGGGGGCCGATGATCACCGGTCATGCCGACCCGGAAGTGCTCGGCGCGGTGCGCGAGCGGCTCGACAGCGGCCTCTCCTTCGGCACGCCCACGGCCATCGAGACCACCATGGCCGACCTGATCTGCGAGATGATCCCCAGCATCGAGATGGTGCGCATGGTCAACTCCGGCACCGAGGCCACCATGTCGGCGATCCGCCTGGCTCGCGGCTATACCGGGCGCGACAAGATCGTGAAGTTCGAGGGCAACTACCACGGCCACTCCGACTCGCTGCTGGTCAAGGCCGGCTCCGGCGCCCTGACCCACGGCGAGCCCAGCTCGCCGGGCGTGCCGGCGGCCCTGGCCGAGCACACCGTGACCCTGCCGTACAACGATCCGGACGCGGTCGAGCAGTGCTTCGAGGAGATCGGCGACCAGGTGGCCTGCATCATCGTCGAGCCGGTGGCCGGCAACATGAACTGCATCCCGCCGCAGCCCGGCTTCCTCGAGACCCTGCGCCGGGTCTGCGATCGTCACGAGAGCGTGCTGATCTTCGACGAGGTGATGACCGGCTTCCGCGTCGCCATGGGCGGTGCCCAGGCGCACTACGGCGTCCAGCCCGACCTGACCTGCCTGGGCAAGATCGTCGGCGGCGGCATGCCCGTGGGTGCCTTCGGCGGCCGCCGCGGCATCATGGAGAACATCTCGCCGCTGGGTCCCGTCTATCAGGCCGGCACCCTGGCCGGCAATCCGCTGGCCATGGCGGCGGGCATCGCCCTGCTCACCAAGCTGCGCGAACCGGGCTTCCACGACGCCCTCAGCCAGCGCGTCGAGACCCTGTGCCACGGCCTCCAGGAGCGGGCCGATGCCGCCGGCATCGACATGATCACCCAGCAGGCCGGCGGCATGTTCGGCATCTTCTTCACCGGCCAGAGCCGGGTCGACAACTTTGCCCAGGCCACCGCCTGCGATGGCGACGCCTTCCGCCGCTTCTTTGCCGCCATGCTCGAGCAGGGCGTCTACATGGCGCCCTCCGCCTTCGAGGCCGGCTTCATGTCCAGCGCCCATGCGCCCGAGGACATCCAGCTGACCCTGGACGCGGCCGAGGTGGCCTTTGCCGCCATGCGCCAGGACTGACGGCACCCGACAAGACCGCGTGAACGGAGAAGAACGATGAACCAGCGACACGCCCCCGGAAGTCCGGCCCGCGATTTCACCCTCGAGACGCTGGTCGAGAGCCTGAGCGCCTGGCATGCCGATCACGCCATCGAGGCGGCTGATTCCCTGCAGCAGGCCGTGCACCAGCGGGTGGGCGCCGAGACGCAGGCCCTGACGTCGCTGATCGCCGCCGCCGAAGACTGCCAGCGGCTGCGGGCCCTGAGCCGCTGGCTGGACGAGAACCTCGCCCGCCTGGCACCCGTGCTCGAGGCGCGAGAGGCCCATGTGGTCGCGCGCAGCTGGGCCTGCGAGCAGCATGACAGCCGCCTGCTGGACGAGGGACGCGTGGTGATGGCCAACGCCATCGACCGCGACCTTCAGGGCCACGGCGCCGAGGTCGTGCAGGATCCCGCCGCGGATCTGGCCTCGCTGCTGGTGGGGCTCGAGGTACGCGACGAGGCCCGGCTGGCGCGCCAGGCGCTGGATGCCTACCTGCGGCTGAGCGGCGACTATCAGGCCGCCCGGCTGCTGTCGGTGTTCCGGGTGCTCGAGTGCCTGGCCGGCGCACGGCGGGCCCTGCGCCGGCTGGAGGCGGCCGAGGGCGACGACGAGCGCCCTGCCCTGCGAGCGGAGACCATGGCCGCCTGCCGGCGCTACCTGGAACTGGCGGAGCGCCATGCGGAGTTCCGCTTCCCCCCGCTGGTGATCGGGGTGGGCGTGTCGGGCAGCGGCAAGAGCCGCTTCACCCGCAACCTGGTCACGCGGCTGGGCGCCGTGCGCGTCAGCTCCTATGCCGAGCGCCGTCGCCTGCATGGACTTTCTCCACAGGCCGTGGAGGGCGAGGCGGCTGTGGATATCTTCGGCGAGGCGGCCACCGAGCGCACCTACCAGCGCCTGGCGCAGTGTGCCGGCCATCTGCTGGATGCCGGCCTGCCGGCCTGCATCGACGCGACCTGCCTGACCCGGGCACAGCGCGACTGGCTGCGGCATCAGGCCGAGAGCCGTGGCCTGCCGGTGCTGATGGTCAGCTTCGAGGCGGATCAGGCGACCCTGACCCGTCGCATCACCAAGCGGGCCGGTCGCCACGGGGTGACCGCCGAGGAAGGCCTGGCAGTGCTGTCGCATCAGCAGGCGGCCTTCGAACCCTTCTCCGACGAGGAACGCTTCCACCTCGTGCGGCTGGACACCACGGCGGACAACGCCGGCGAGACCCTGGCCGGGCTGATCCAGGAGCATATGCACTGGAGCTGAGGTGCCCGCCGAGACCGGCCGCCGAGGCCGGTCTCTCCATGCCGTCTCCCCTGTAGCCTCTCTTTCACGCGTGGCCGAGTGTTACATCGGCTTGGCACCCTGCCCTGCGGTTCGGCGTCGGCTGTTACTACATAAGATATTGAAAATTAAATGAAAGTGTTGAGGCGTGACGAAAGTGTCAAGACTGAAACAGGTTTGTACCTAATATGTTTCATTATGTTAAATAATTGTTTTTAAAGATCTTAATCACGCATTCCCGCGCCACGATCGAAGCCACTGTTTCATCAGCCTGACACTCCGCTCGGCGATATCCCGCTCCTGTCCTGCCTGCCCCGCCCGCGACCCGACGTCGACGGGTTTCTTCAGCCGAACTATCAAAAGGTTACCGAAAACTGGCACGCCCCGTGCTCTAGGTTTCATGCCTGCGAGTGGGATCTTCAAGGGTTCAAGAGAGACCACCGGCTCAGCAGGACGTGACACCGACGCCGGCAACGATCCGAAGATCGTCCGGCAAGACGCAAGGGATTCTGTCGAATCGAACGGGAGTGTGATCATGAGTACCAAAGCATATGCAATCGCGGGAACTTCCCTGCTGGCGCTGGTCATGGCGATTTCCACCGCTCAGGCCAATCCGACCAATAACGGAGACTTTGCCTTCCAGGCGGTCGACTCCGATGCACAGGCCGTTGGCGGCGCCGGGGGCTCCAGTGCTGGTGGCGCCGGCACCGGTACCGGTGCTGGTGGTGCTTCCAGCGCCAACGGCACAGGTAGCGGCGTAGGCGCCCTCCTGGGCTATGGCGAAGGCAAGGGGAAAGGCGGGACTGCGAGCGCTACCGGGCTCGGCTATGGCTCCGGTGGTAACGGCGGACCGGCCGGTGACGGTGGCGATGCCTGGGCGATGAGCGAGTCCTATAACACCGCCGTCAGCGTGATCTCCGAACAGAATATGAGTTCCACCGTGGTCGGTACTGGAATTGTCGTCATCGGTGGCGCAGGGGCACAAGGTGGTGCTGGTGGGCATGGCGGCATCAACGCAGCCGTCAGCATCGGCGCCGGCCTCGGTGGCGCTGGTGGAGAGGGTGAAGGTGACGACGGTGGTGATGCCGGGGCGGGAAGCCTGGGCGCAGGCCTGGGTGGCACCGGGGCCGGCGCCGGCATCGGGCTGGGTGCCGGTGAAGGTGGCGATTCCGGGGCCGGGGCCATCTCCGGAGCCGGCAACAATGATGGCAGTGCCGCCGGAACCGGGATCGGTGCGCTGCTCGGCCTCGGCCTGGGCAACGCCGACGATTCCGGCGATCAGAAGGCAGGGGCCGGTCCCACCCAGGCCAACTCCACCGCAGGCCATGGCACTGGCACCGGCACCGGTGCGGGTTCCGGCACCGGTGGTGACGGCAAAGGCAGTGGCTGGGCCGGGGCAGTGGCCGGTCATGGCGGCAGCGGCTACGGCGGCGGCGGTGGCGGCGGCAAAGGCGTCGGTGGTGATGCCTATGCCGCAGGCGCCCATGGCGCAGCCGGTGGCAATGGTGGCAACGGCGGCGCGGCCGTCCTGCGCACCGGCGCTTCCAGCATCTCCGTGGCGGCCGGTGGCGTCTACGGCGGCGTCGCCAACATGAACAGCTCCAGCGGGTTCTACAACTCGCAGCTGTCTGGTACCAGCATCTCCGCCCACAGCGGCGTGAGCATCGGCAACTGATGGCTCGGGCCTCGAGAGAGGCCCGTTTGCCCATTCGGGAACTGGCGGACGAGGCGCCGCCAGTTCCCTCACTGTCCGTTTATAGTCAGTGGAGGCAGAGCGATGAAAGGTTCAGTGCAGTGGCTCGCCGCGGGTGCCATCATATTGTCTGCCGGCATGGCATCGAGCCTGCAGGCCGACGATGCCGGAATGGCCGATGGCTTCGGATCGATGCAGGAAGTCTCGACGGATGTACTGGAGCAGGCATGGGGTCGAGACGTCAACGTGCAGCTCGACCAGGTAACGGTTCAGAGCATTCAGGACATGCAGGCCATCAGTGTCGGATCGAGCTTCAAGGTGATCAATGGCGACATGGTCACAGGCAATATCACCTTCGAGGGCGGTTCGATGGGCCATTACAGCGGTACCGGCATCTTCAACAACGTGACCGGGAATGCCAATGCGATCAACAACGCCATCGGTATCAGTGTCTATATCGCTAACCCATGAACGACACCGCGAGCGGCCATAGTCGCCGTTCGGTGTCAGGGGGCTCGATCATGCGTAAGCAGCTGAAAGGCGCTGCCCTGTTCGCCGTCATGATGTTGCCGGCGTCCGAATCGTTCATTCCGCCTGCCGAGGCGGGAACGGTGAGAATCTCCAATCCTTTCGGCCACTTCGAGGTCGAAGCCAAGAGCCTGGCGGAACTCAGCTGGGAGGGTGTCGTGCGCCAGCAGTACGACTACAGCTGTGGATCGGCGGCCGTCGCCACCCTGATGACCTATCACTATGACCGCCCCACCAGCGAGGGCGAGGTCTTCGAGGCCATGATCCGTCGCGGGGATCGTGAGCAGATCGAGACCTACGGCTTCTCCATGCTGGACATGAAGCGCTTCCTGGATGACAGAGGGCTCAACGCCGACGGCTTCGATATCGCATTGGATGACTTCATTCGCATCGGCGTTCCGGCCATAACGCTGGTCAATACCGGCGGCTACAAGCACTTCGTCGTCGTCAAGGGAATGGATGCCGACAACGTGCTGGTGGGCGATCCGGCGGCCGGAACGGTCGTGGTGCCCAAGGATATCTTCGAGACGTTATGGAGCAACAAGGTGCTCGGTGTGCGCAACGAAATCGAGGTGGCACGAGCGAACTTCAACAGTGAACGGGACTGGCGCGTACGGCCCCCCTCGCCGATCGAGTCGGGGGTTCGACGCACCAGCGTGGGATCGTATCTGCTGACACTGCCAGGCGCCAACGAGCTGGGTAGGTGATGATCTCGCAGGAGTGATCAACCATGAGCATGCAGCATGCAGGACACGCAATGGCGGTGAGCCGGTGGAGAAGCTGCCGGCGGAGTATCGGCCTCCTGGTCGCGTCGGTTTCCCTGGCGATGGCGTCGGCATCCCCGGCCGCGACATCACCCTCGGGCATCCTGTCGGCGGGAACGCACGATATCTACTACCGAGGGGTAGTGCTGCCTGACGAAGGCATGGCAGAGCTTCGTGGCGGCTTTCGACTGGCGGGCATGGATCTCAACTTCGGCGCCAAGCTGACCACGGCCATCAATGAACGGGTTCGTTACATCACCCAGGTGGCCTTCGACAATGCCGGTGCCAGGGTGCTGTCCAGCACACTGGAGCAATCGGGGTCCGAGTCCGTCACCCAGGTGGGTGGGCCGGGGGGCGTCGATGCGGCGAGTATCGGCGGCAAGATCGACCTCACCGGGCTTTCCGACTTTTCCGGTGTCCTGATGAGCGATGGGCAGGGGGGGATGACGGCAGCGCTGCACAACATCACGCGCGATGCGATCGTCAGCAGCCTGTCGACCACGGCCAGCGGGCAAAGCATCAGTAACGAGATCGACGTCAGCGTGCAGGTCATGAATATCGGCGAGATGCGCTCTTCCCGCCAGAGAGGGGCGATTCTCAACTCGCTGCAGGGCATGCTTCCTCGCTGAACGATATCACGAAACAAACAAAAAAAGGCTGCCTCTTCGGGCAGCCTTTCTCGTGAGTCATTGTCGATCAGAAGACATTCAGGCCGAAGGGAGTCCGCAGGGTGAGAGTGGTATCCGGGGCGTCTTCGGTCACGCCGAATTCCAGCCCCAGGTTGAACACCGAATCGTCGGACATCTGGTAGGACCAGCCGAGCAGCATGGAGCCCACATTCAGCGAGCGGCCGCTCTGAGTGACGGTACTGCCGGTTTCCGTATTGACGAAGGTGGTATCGGTCTCCTGGATGAAGTCGTTCTTGTAGCCCAGCGTAAAGGAGGAGCGTGGGTTGATCGAGTACGACATGCCGAGGCTCATCCTTACGGCATCCCCCGGATCGACCTCCTTGACTCTGACCTCGCCGATCGTTTCGTTGACATCGTCCTCGAGGTTGAACAGGTAGCCCAGGTTGGCGAAGTAGACCGCCGGCGCGGAGGGGAGCAGCACGGTCAGGCTGGGCTCTATCGAGTGGAAGCCCGAACCGGTGGCCAGTTCGCGCTCGATGCCATTGCTGTCGCGGTCGACGTCGAAGGGCCCCGTCCCGGTGGTCGACTTGTAGCGCAGGTTACCCACGAAGAAGGGGCCGCCCCCCTGGCCGCTGTTCATCTGGTAGTGGGCGGCCAGCTCGATATCACCCAGCCCATCCCCCGATTGGCTTCTATCGAGATCGAAGGGTTCGTTGGCCTCATTGACGCTGAAGCTGGCCGTATCGTCCCGGTGCAGGTAAGGCACGCGCAGTTCCAGTTCGAGCCGGTCGGTCACCCCGAGTCGGCCGGTGACGGAGGTGGTGAAGGTATCGCGATCGACATCCTCGGCGGCCAGCACGCCGACCTGCAGCGTGCTGAGTATCTCGACGCCGCGGAAGGTCAACCGATTGACGCTGGCGTGGGAGTACTGGAACTCGGGCTCGATGACGAGGCGCCCCTTGGGGGTCAGAACCCCACCGATGTCCGGGATGGCCTGAATCTCTGGCGCTTCTTCCACCGGGGGCGGACGCTGCCCCACGGGGTCGATGGCACCGTTACTGTCCGTCTGAGCCCAGGCATGTCCGGCCATGGCGAGCGGTGCCAGGCCGCAGGCTAGCGTGAAACCTCTTTGGATCAGTTTCATGACGTTATCCCTTTTATCCCTTGGTTCAAGGCCTTGCGCTGTAAGAGCCTAACGGCTTTCAAGTCATCGGGCCTTTTCTTGTGCTGCTCATGGAGAGCATAGATCAACATGTCATTCTGTTGAGTGTAAGCGTGGTGCTATCGGCTAACGCTGTGTGACTGCCTGCAGCGGCCCGGCCTGCCGAAGGGTTCGCCAACGGCTTGTTCAGGCGAGGTGTAATATCACTTCACTCTCTTGAAATTCAGTATGTTAGGTTTTTTCGAACTCGCCGATTCCCCATGACTCGAATCATCACCCCCTTGATCTTCACGGTGTATCTGGTGTTTTTCCATCAGGCGATAGAGAGTGACCCGGGAAATGCCCAGATCGCGTGCGGCATGTAGGATATTGAAGGAATGGCGTGTGAGAGAGGCCAGGACGACCCCCCGTTCTGCCAGGTCTCTCGCCTCCTCGAGACTCGCCGCGTGACGAGAGTTCAGCACTCGACGCTCCAGGCCAAGATCCCCGGGGCGAATCAGTGGGTGCTCGCTCATGACCATCGCCCTTCTCACGCGATTGATCAGTTCTCGGATGTTGCCCGGCCACTCATAAAGCTGCATGACGGACAGGCTGTCCTTGCTGAAGCCGTTCACAATGGAAGACTTTTCGCTGGAGAACTTGTTGAAGAAGTAATGGGCCAGCGTCGCGATGTCATCCCCTCTTTCACGCAGGGGGGGAACTCGAATCTGAAGAACATTAAGGCGGTGATAAAGATCCTCTCTGAACTTCCCTTCCTTTACCGCCTTTTCCAGATCCACGTGCGTCGCAGCCAGAACGCGAACATCGACCTCGATTTCCTTGAGCCCCCCTACCCTCTGGATCGTATGGTTTTCCAGGAAGCGAAGCAGGTTGACCTGCATGTCCAAGGGGAGATCGCCGATTTCATCCAGGAAGAGTGTTCCACCATCCGTGTTCTCGATGATGCCGATCTTTCTCTGTGAAGCACCGGTAAAGGATCCCTTCTCGTGGCCGAAAAGTTCCGACTGGATCAGGTTGCTCGGCAAGGCGCCGCAGTTGATGGCATTGAAGGGAGACTCCGCACGAGCGGAGGAACGGTGAATGGCCTTGGCCGCCAACTCCTTGCCCGTACCGGACTCTCCCTGAATCAGAACGGGGGCATCGACGGCACCCACCTTTTGAATGGTCTTGAATAGTGTCTTTATGACAGGGCTTTCACCGACCATCTGGCATTCATGCCTTCCCCTGTGGCTACCCTCCTCAAGGATGTCTTTATCCAGGTTGATGACCGACAGGAGATTTTCGAGTGCGTGATGTAGCCTCTCCGTTTCGACCGGAATAATATGATAACCGAAGAACAGGCGACCGATACCCTGATGGTGACGAAGGTTATCGAAGACATCCTGGCGGCAGATGGCTATCAGCCTGGTGTCGAGCCTGTTGGCCGCATTCTCGAAACTCTTGATATTATCGAGATCGCCTTGTGTCAGGAACACGACGCCGACGCCATAATCCGCGTAGGTTTCTGTGAAGGGGATGCTGTCCAGTTCTTGAATGTGCGTGACATCCCAGCCATATGCTTCGAGTTCCCCGATGAGTCTTTCGCCATCTTCAATGGGCTGGCTAATGAAGAGTAGCTTCTTGTTAGGATTCATCGCACATCCCTGATATTTTATAGAACGATCGTTTGCGAAAAAATGAGGCGAAGCACCATTCTACCGGCGTGAAATCTAGCATTCGGTTCGAGAAAAATGCTCATGAATTTTCTAGTCTCGGCGACCTAGCTGTGATGAGATTTCTGAGGGATAGGAGGTGGGGCGCCGAGGTTATGCCGTGCCCAATTGACCGCCTGTAGCCGGTTATGGACATCGATTTTCTTGAAGATATTATAGAGATGTGACTTGACCGTATGCTCGCTGACAAAGAGCCGGTCGGCGATTTCCATATTGGAAGCACCGGTGCCCAGCAGGCCGATGATCTCGAGCTCTCTCTGGGTCAGTCCACAGGCCGGTCGATAGGCGTTGATCTGGTGGCGCCGATAGAATTCCAGCATTCGTCCCATCAGGGAGCGTGACATCCATAGCTGCCCTTCCTGGAGGGTTCGAAGCCCTTTACAGATGAGTGGCAGGCTGTCGTCACGGTAGAAAATCCCCCTGACATGCATACAGGACAATATCTCGACGGCATGATCCTCGTCCCTGAGGTTGAAGCTCGCCAGGGAGGTCTCAGGCCGTTCCGCGACATGAGATTGCCAGGCCTGCATCGCGGCATCGTCCATATGGTCGGCATCGAGCAGGATGAGGGTTTCCTCATCGGCATTGGCCACCTTGGGTTTCCGTATGCTGGATGGCGGCACGATGGCGACCTGGCAGTCGAGCTGCTGGCGCAGGTAGTCAGCGAACAGCTGAGACTGGGGCGTGTTCGCGGTCACCAGCTGTATAAGGCGATCATTGCTTTCCATAACCGGACCTCGAAAGAATGTCTGACATACTCGACCCCTTATTCCTTACGAGTAATAGGATGAGAGTAAGGCCTTATCAAGTCTCGTCCTGATTGTAAGAAAATGTAACTAACAAAAAGGTATAAAAAAATACTCTATATATTTCCTTTTGACCTTTTAAAATCCTCATTATTTATCAAGTAGTTAGAGAATTAGATTATTCTGTTGTTATTTCTTCTCTCGCTATTGATGAATAAAATCAGTCGAAAGACTGATCGATTTCTGGTTTGGCTGTGTTTTTTTCTCATGTTTGGGCGCGGTAGATTCGTCGCTAGCGCAGCGTGTTTCATTCACTTCATGAGGCGCTTAGAATGCCGCCGCAATGATCATGAACAACCGGATGACGAGATGACGACAACTGTTGTGCTGGCCAGCGGCAACGCCGGCAAGCTGCGCGAATTCAACCAGCTGCTCGCTCCCATGGGCATGGACGTTCGCCCGCAGTCGGACTTCGACGTGACGGAGGTCGAGGAGACCGGGCTGACCTTCGTCGAGAACGCCCTGCTCAAGGCGCGCGAGGCGAGCCGCGTCAGCGGCTTGCCGGCCATGGCGGATGACTCGGGGCTGGCCGTGGATGCGCTTCAGGGGCGCCCCGGCATATATTCCGCGCGCTTCTCCGGAGAGCCCAAGGACGATGGTCGTAACAACGCTTACCTGCTCGAGTCCCTGGCGGATGTGCCGGCGGCACGACGGACGGCCCGCTACTGGTGCGTGCTGGTGATGCTGCGTCACGCGGAGGACCCGGTGCCGCTGATCGTGCAGCAAAGCTGGGACGGCGAGATCCTCACCGAGGCTCGCGGCGAAGGTGGCTTCGGCTATGACCCGCTGTTCTGGGTGCCGGAATTCGGCAGGACGGCCGCCGAGCTCCCGGCCGACGAGAAGAATCGGCTGAGCCATCGCGGTCGCGCCCTGAAAGCCCTGGTCGCGCAGCTCGGCGGCGAGTCCTTCGCCTCATGAGCCATTCACTGCCGCCCCTGGCGCTCTATATCCACGTGCCCTGGTGCGTGCGCAAGTGCCCCTACTGCGACTTCAATTCCCACGGGGTCGGGTCCGGGGCCAGCCTGCCCGAGGAGGCCTATCTGGCGGCGCTGATCGCCGATCTGGACGCCGATCTGCCGCTGGCCGCGGGGCGGGAGCTGGTCAGCATCTTCATCGGCGGCGGCACGCCGAGCCTGATGTCGGCCGACTTCTATGGCCGCCTGCTCGGCGCCATCTCGGCACGGCTGCCGTTCGCCGATGACATCGAGATCACCCTGGAGGCCAATCCCGGCACCGTGGAGCGAGGGCGCTTCGCCGGCTATCGCGCCGCGGGCATCAACCGGCTGTCGATCGGCGTGCAGAGCTTTCAGGATGCCCAGCTGTCCGAGCTGGGCCGCATCCACAGCGGTGACGAGGCCCGGCTGGCCGTGGCCGAGGCCCGCCAGGCCGGGTTCGATAACCTCAACCTGGATCTGATGCATGGCCTGCCGGGCCAGACGCCGGCGCTGGCCCTCGACGATCTCGACCAGGCCCTGGCACTCTCCCCCGAGCATCTGTCCTGGTACCAGCTCACCCTCGAGCCCAACACCGAGTTTCACTCGCGCCCGCCCGTGCTGCCCGAGGAGGAGGCCCTCTGGGACATCCAGGAGCTCGGCCACGAGCGGCTGGAGGCCGCCGGCTTCGCGCGCTACGAGATTTCCGCCTATGCCCGGCCAGGCCGCGCCGCGCGCCACAATCTCAACTACTGGCGATTCGGTGACTATCTGGGCATCGGGGCCGGCGCCCATGGCAAGCTCAGCGCTCACGATGATCACGGCTTTCATGTCGAGCGCCGCTGGAAGACCCGCCAGCCCGAGGCCTACCTGCGCCGGCATGATGACCCGCGCGGCTTCGTGGCCGGCCGCGAGCCGATCTCGCCCGAGGAGCTGCCGCTCGAGTTCGCCATGAATGCGCTGCGTCTCGTCGAGGGCGTGCCGCTGTCGACCTGGTCGGCCCACACCGGCCGACCGCTCGGCCGGCTGCAGGCAAGTCTCGAAGCGGCGAGGAAAAAAGGACTTCTGGTGGAAGATGGCGAAAGGCTTCAAGCCTCCCCCCAGGGTCTATTATTCTTGAACGAGCTGCTGGCCCTGATCGACGCCTGAGTGAAGCCCCGGGGGAGTCGCCGGGTAAGAGAGGGGCCGGCCGGAATGCCATTCGTCAACATGGAGTCGACGACGCTATGACCAAGACCGTTCGCATGATCGCGCCGCTCGCGGCCGCCGCCCTGCTGGTGGGCTGCACCACGACCAACCCGAACACCGGTGAGACCCAGCGCAGCCAGACCGGCACCGGCGCCACCATCGGTGCGCTGGTCGGCGCCGCCGCAGGCGCGCTCAGCGGCGACGGCAGCACCAGTCGTCGTGACCGCGCGCTGATCGGCGCCGCCGTGGGGGCCGCCGCCGGTGGCGGCATCGGCGCCTACATGGACAAGCAGGAAGAGGAACTGCGCCAGAGCATGGAAGGCACCGGCATCGGGGTCGAACGTCAGGGCAACGACATCATTCTCAACATGCCCAGCAGCGTGACCTTCGGCTTCGATTCCAGCGATCTGACCATGCAGGCGCGCAACGCCCTGAATGACGTCTCCTCGGTACTGACCCAGTATCCCGAGACACGCGTCAACATCGCCGGTCACACCGACAGCACCGGCGACGCCGGCTACAACCAGCAGCTCTCAGAGCGTCGTGCCCAGGCGGTCGGCAACTATCTCTCGCAGAGCGGTGTGGCTTCCAACCGTCTCTACATGAACGGCTACGGCGAGAATCAGCCGGTGGCCAGCAACGAGACCGAAGCCGGCCGTGCCCAGAACCGTCGCGTGGAGATCACCCTGACGCCCACCTCCCAGGGCTGATCGGGTTCCCACGCTCGCCGGGCCCGTCCCCGTCAGGGGGCGGGCCCTTTTTCTTTCCGATGACGCGACCACCGCCATGCTTTCCTATCAGCACGCCTATCATGCGGGCAACTTCGCCGACGTTCACAAGCATCTGACGCTTTACGCCGTCGTCGACCACTTGTTACGTAAAAAATCATCCATTACGTATATCGACACTCACGCCGGTCGAGGCCTCTATCCGCTGGCCGCGGCCGAGACGGCGCGGCTGCAGGAATACCAGGAGGGCGTGGCCAGGCTGTGGGCGAAGAGGGCGAGGCTGTCGGAGGCCTCGCCGCTGCTGGGCGACTGGCTGACGGCGATCGCTGAGGTCCAGCAGGGCGGCGGGCTCGACCACTATCCCGGTTCGCCCTGGTGGCTGTCGCATCGCCTGCGCGAGCAGGATCGGCTACGGCTGTTCGAGCTGCACCCGGGCGAGCATGGCCACCTGGCCGATCAGGCCTTGCCCCAGGCGGTGAAGCGCATCCAGGGCGATGGCCTGGCCGGGCTGCTGAAGGCGCTGCCGGTGAAGACGCCGCGTCTTTGCGTGCTGGTCGATCCCAGCTACGAGCGCAAGGCGGAATACAGCGAGGTGGCCGACACCGTGCTGTCGGCCATGCGCAAGGCGCGCCACGGGGTGGTCATGATCTGGTATCCGATGCTGCCCGCCGGGCGTCATCAGGCGCTGCTGGAGGGCCTACGTGACGGCGGGTTGCGCAAGATCTGGCGCAGCGAACTGACGCTGGGCGACCCCGGTGAGGGCCATGGCATGTACGGCAGCGGCATGTTGGTGGTGAATCCGCCCTGGGGCCTCGACGAGCGGATCAACGAGGCCATGGCGGCGCTGCTGCCGCTGTGGGGGCCCACCGCCCGCCATCGTGGCGACTGGTGGGTGGGCGAGTAGACAAGGGCCCAAGGGAGCCTTGCTCGCGGCTATTTGCCGATACAGAAACTGCCGAAGATCTCGCCCAGGAGGTCGTCGGCGCTGAACTCGCCGGTGATCTCGCCCAGCGCCTGCTGGGCGTCGCGCAGGTCCTCGGCGAGCAGCTCGCCGGCGCCGTAGCCGGCCAGCTGGGCCTCGCCGTTGCCGAGCGCCTGCTCGGCGCGATCCAGGGCGTCCAGATGGCGGCGCCGGGCCGAGAAGCGGCCCTCGGTGGTGGCCGAGAACCCCATCACCGCCTTGAGATGCTCCTTGAGGTTATCCACACCCTCGCCGGTCTTCGCCGACAGCCGCACCACCGGGGTGGCTGTGGACAAGTCGAGCCCCGGCGTTTCCTGGCTGGTGTCGACCTTGTTGCGCACCAGGGTCAGCCGCGATGGATCGGCCAGGCGCTCGACGAATTCCGGCCAGATCGCCATGGGGTCGAGGGCATCCGTGGTGGCGGCATCGACCATCAGCAGCACCCGGTCGGCCTTCTCGATCTCGCTCCAGGCCCGGGCCACGCCGATCTGCTCCACCGCGTCCGGGGTGTCGCGCAGGCCGGCGGTATCGATCACGTGCAGCGGCATGCCGTCCAGATGGATGTGCTCGCGCAGCACGTCCCGGGTGGTGCCCTCGATGTCGGTGACGATGGCGGTCTCCTGCTCGGTGAGGGCGTTGAGCAGGCTGGACTTGCCGGCGTTGGGGCGCCCGGCGATCACCACGCTCATGCCCTCGCGCATCAGCGCGCCCTGGGCCGCCGCCGCCCGCACCTCGGAAAGCTCGCCGCGGACCTCGGCCAGCTTGGCCGCCACGTGGCCGTCGGCCAGGAAGTCGATCTCCTCCTCGGGGAAGTCGATGGCCGCCTCGACGTACATGCGCAGCTCGATCAGGCGCTGCACCAGTCCCTCGACCCGTCGCGAGAACTCGCCCTGCAGCGAGCGCAGGGCGTTCTCGGCGGCGCCCCGGGAGCTGGCCTCGATCAGGTCGGCGATGGCCTCGGCCTGGGCCAGATCGAGCTTGTCGTTGAGGAAGGCGCGCTCGGAGAACTCGCCGGGGCGAGCCAGGCGGGCGCCGAGCCGCACGCAGCGCTCCAGCAGCAGGTCCATGAGCACCGGGCCGCCGTGGCCCTGGAGCTCCAGCACGTCCTCGCCGGTGAAGGAGTTCGGGCCCTCGAAGAACAGCGCGATGCCCTCGTCGATCATGCCCTGCTCGCCCCTGAACGGCCCGTAGAGGGCGAAGCGCGGGGCAGGGCAGTGGCCCAGCAGGCTGCCGGCGATCGTCCGGCAGGCGGGCCCTGAGACGCGAATGATGCCGACGCCGCCACGCCCCGGGGGCGTGGCCAGGGCGGCGATGGTGTCCTGGGAATAGAGGCTTTCGGCCATCGGTGGCTCCTCGGTGAGACGTGGCTATTGTCCGGTTCCGGCCCCGCAAACGCCAGACCCCCGCCGAGGCGGGGGTCTGGAGCGGGGGGGAAGACCTGTGACGGCGAGCCGTTACTTGGTCTTCATGCCCTTGCCGACGCTGGGATCGGCCTCGATCTTGCGCGTGATGAAGTACTGCTGGGCGATCGAGGTGATGTTGTTCACCACCCAGTAGATCACCAGGCCGGCCGGGAACCACAGGAAGAAGAAGGTGAAGACCACCGGCAGCAGCTTCATGATCTTCGCCTGGGTCGGGTCCGGCGGCGTCGGGTTGAGCAGCTGCTGCACGAACATCGAGGCGCCCATCAGGATCGGCAGCACGAAGAACGGATCCTTCACCGACAGGTCCTGAATCCAGAACATGAAGGGCGCGTGGCGCAGCTCCACGGACTCGAGCAGCATCCAGTAGAGGGCGATGAAGACCGGCATCTGCACCAGGATCGGCAGACAGCCACCCAGAGGATTGATCTTCTCCTTCTGGTAGAACTTCATCATCTCCTGGGACATCTTCTGGCGGTCGTCGCCGTACTGTTCCTTGAGACGCTGCATCTCCGGGCCGAGCTTGCGCATCCGCGCCATGGACTTGTAAGCCTTGGCGGAGAGCGGCAGCAGCGCGGCCTTGACCAGCAGGGTCAGGATGACGATCGACCAGCCCCAGTTGCCGATCACGTCCTGGATATGATCCAGCAGCCAGAACAGCGGGTTGGCGATGAACCACAGCCAGCCGAAGTCGACGGTCAGTTCCAGGTGCGGCGCCACGGCCTCGAGGCGCTCCTGGACCTTCGGGCCCACGTAGAGCGTGGCGCCCAGGGCGGCGGTGCCGCCCGCGGCGACGCTCTGGTTGGCGCCGGCGAAGGCGGCCACGTTGCGGCCCTGGGAGTCGGTGGTGGCGTAGTACAGGTTCTGCTGGTCCTGGGGCGGCGCCCAGGCGGACGTGAAGTAGTGCTGGATCATGGCGACCCAGCCGCCCTCGACGTCGCGATTGTCGAAGTTGCCTTCCTGGATCTCCTCGAAGTCGACCTTGAGGTAGTTGTCCTCCGGCGTGGAGTAGGCGGCGCCCAGGTAGGAGCGCATGCCCATCTTCGGACCGCTCGACGGATCGGCGCTGTCATCGCGCACCAACTGGCCGATGAAGCGGGCGGTCACCGGGGTCTCGCCCTGGTTGTCCAGCAGGTAGTCGACCTTCACCGCATAGCTGTCGCGGTCGAAGGTGAAGCGCTTGATGACGTCCACGCCGTCGACGCTGGCCGAGAGGTCCACCTGCAGCGCGTCCTCGCCCTCGGCGAGCCGGTACTCGGTCTGCTCGGGAGAGAAGGTCAGGCGGCCCTGGTGGCCTTCCAGCTGCAGGCCGGAGCGTGCCACGTAGCTGCGCGTCCGGTCGTTGGAGAGCAGCACGAAGGGCTGACCGGAGTCGAGCGCGTACTGGTGCTGGGGGAGGGCGGCGTAGACGATGTCGCCGCCCTGCGGGTCGATACGCACGTCCAGCACGTCGGTGGAGACGGCCACCAGGTCGCGGCTGTTGCCGGATGCCTGGCCGGGCATCTCGCTGGCCATGTCGTCCGCCGAGCGGTTCTGGGTCGGCACCGAGAGGTCGTCACCGCCGCTGTCCCCGGAGGAGGACGTCTGGCTCTCGTTGGAGATGGTCGGGGCCTGGGGGGCGGTGGCCACCTGACCGTAATCCTGATTCCACTGCACGACGATCAGGTAGGCGAGGACCGCCAGGGGAATCAGCAGTAGTAGTCGTTTTACATCCATGAGGGGTCTGCTCGATGGGTGGTGAACAATCCGGTGGCGCGATGCCGCTCGCCGGCCCGACATACGCGAAAGCCTGCCGGGGGCAGGCTAGCGTTGGCTCGCAGAGCGTCCCTTGGGAACGCGACGAGGTCAAGCGGGATGGCGTCTGGCGTGATCACGCGAATGCAGGCTCCGGGCGGTGCCAACGGCGACGGGCAGGGAGCGTCATCGACGCTCTGCCGCAGATGCGTCGCCGGCGGTCGCCTTGTTCGCTTCGCGTTCCAGACGCTTCCACATGCCGTGCAGCTGGCGGTGGACGGTGGCGTTGTCCAGATCCTGAACGCCGCGTCGGGCGAGCAGCACGATATCCACAGGGGGAAGTCGGTGTTGGCGAAGACGAATGGAGTCGCGCGCGATGCGCTTGAGGCGGTTGCGGTCGACGGCCCGACGCACGTTCTTCTTGCTGAAGATCAGTCCGAGGCGGGGATGCCCCAGATCATTGGGGGAGGCCAGGGCCATCAATCCCTTGCCATGGACCTTGAAGGCAGCGCTGTCGAAGACGCGTCGGTAGTCCCCGGCAGTCAGCAGGCGCAGCTGCCGGGGAAAGCCCTGACTGGACACGGGAGGTCCGCGATCAGGCGCTCAGGCGCTTGCGGCCCTTGGCGCGACGACGCGCCAGGACGGCACGACCGTTTTTGGTGGCCATGCGAGCACGGAAGCCATGCGCGCGCTTGCGCTTGAGAACGCTGGGTTGAAATGTGCGTTTCATAACTCGTTATTCCCACGTGGTTTTTGGAACAAATCGGCGAATAGAGGCGCCCGGGTTCCGGTGGGGAATCCGGGTAGATTCGGCTCAGGACCGGAAATTGTAGTGATATCGGGCCTCGGGCGCAATTTTTCCTTGCGACTTTTCGCCGGGGCGTTCTCTCCCCGTCGATGGCGAATCCACTACCATTACTAGTATTGGTTTTCTATTACACCCTGTGATTATAGATGGGGAAGGTTTCTGTGGATAACCTGGACAACCTTTTCCATATCAGATTCTTGTCGTTATCACAATCGTGTGGATAGCCTCTTGGGAAGGTCGAGACAGGCGGTGGACGAGCGGTGCATGGATGTGCCACTCATCCACAGGACCTGGATGGTGCCCAGATTCCGCCCAGCTTCCTCCCGTTTCCCCGGGCAGGTTTTCCACAGCGTTGTCCGCAGCGGTCATCCATGTGGATAACCCGGCGGTGGCGCGATACAATGTCCGGTCGTTCTTCAACCGAATGGTGAGGTCGC